>NZ_JAVIWH010000001.1:0-124438 GCF_034314155.1 Pseudomonas sp. 5C2
AGTTTTCCTTCATTTCCTTCAACATAACAGCGTCATACTTATTAAACTCTACCATCTTATTAGTTAAGAACTTCTTAAATTGCCCCTTGTATTCTAAATACCCGTTACTATGGCTTATTGCAAAAAACCTGAGAACCAGCTCTTCATCTTCCATTTTTTTAATGCGAGTAGAATCCGGATCTAAATTTGCCACTTCAGCAAATATTGGATTTTTCGCAAGCTCTTTAATAAGATCTTTAAATGGACCTCTGCATGTCGCATTTCTTAGCTCTTGCGCTTCAAGCTTTACCGATCCGCTATTCAATCTTTCAAAAATATCAAATTTAACTTGAGTATCTACAGTGGAGTCAATTCGCAAGCAACGTATTGTTCTTTCCTCCAGCCTCCTTATCAGAAATGGGGGCAAATCTTTGTAGTAAGAACCATTTAGTTCAGACAGAACTTCTAACGACTGAAGTGCGTAACTTCCACTAAAAAAATTATATATGGCAGTCAACCTTTGCTGCCCATCTATGACCGAGTACCTTGCCAACTCATCTTCAGCTTCATCATCAACGTCAATATCCATTGATATATAAACTATAGGAATTGGTATATTCAATATCAGACTTTCAATAAGCTTTGAAGAGAAAGAGTCAGGCCACCGATGATTTCGTTGATAATCCGGATTAAGCCTAATCACCTCTCTTTTTATTTTTTTGACAAGCGTTTCCAAATCGTACTCTACAGTCTGCGTTTTAACAGTCCGCTCTTTAGCTTTTTGCTGTATGGCTTCTAACTGGTCTTTTAACATAAATATCGCTTCCGCTAGCATATATAGGCTTTATCTATCAAAGCTGAACCCCTACGAACATATTACACTAAGCGTGTAGTGGCCAACCGCTATAAAAATTTCTTTCCTCTGCTCCAATGCAAGCCGCTCAACCTATGCTAATGGAGGGGCAACGCTACTACGCAGTTGCCTAAGAGAGTACTGATTATCCGTCCATGCTGGTTGTTTAATCAGGTTATTGCCTTGGCTTGGATGATGCTTTGGAGATGCGGAATCTAATTTTTTGTCGAGTCTCACGCGCTGACAGTCCGTTTTTGGCCGATTGTGTTGAAAAAGTCGGTTGTCTCAAACTGCCGAAAAATTGATCGGTGAAAGCGCCTATTTAGCACGCAGCTACGTGAAATCTCAGTCCGAAAACCTCTGCGAGGATTCAGGATATCAATCTCAGACGCGAACTTTTCTGCAGCGGAAACCGTGGCTGACTTTTTCAATAAAGTCGGCCGATGTCAGCCCTTCATGAATGATGCTTTGAGTGGGGAGCCGTCATTGGGTAGTCGCCTGAAAGCCAACATTCGGCTTCGCGCCCACTCCAGCCGTTCGCAGACGTTCTTGATAATCCCAGAAGCTGACGTCCATTCAGGTGAGTTTGAACATAGGGTATGCTTGCCAGATAACGAAGGCGACCATTCGCCCGACGTATCGATGATGGAAGTGGAGCTCAGACCAGAAATGGAGTGCGGTTCAAGCCCGGCCTCGCGAGGGCCGGCCGGCGCTTATATCGAAGGCGAACTTGGTGCTCTCTATCTGCTCGCCCTGCTGACGGGCAATCGAGCGCCGGGTATGCCAGACGCCCGGGTCGTCAGCGTCCGATTTCAAGGCACCGAGCACGGGTTTAAGCTGGATGACCTGATCGCTTCTGGCGCGGGGCCGGCCGGCGACGCCATCCTCGAAATTCAGTCGAAGCGGGATATCACATTCTCGCCGGGGGACAGCGTCTATCAGGACGTCGCCTCCCAGATCGCGCGGAGCATAGTGGGTTCCGTTCCGGCGGATCGACACCTTCTCGGCATCGCGACGCAGCGGACCAGCCGCAAGATTTCCGGCGCTTATCAGGATGTGCTCAAATGGGCGCGGACAATGGAGAGCGCCGCGGCGTTCTTCACTCGGCTGGACGCCAGGGGCATCGCAAGCAAGGATATGCGCGATTTCGTCGCGACGACGCGAATGCACCTCGTCGCGGGCGGTGTCGCCGATGACGACGATGCGATCTGGCGGCTGTTGCGGCGGATGCTCATCCTCGAATTCGACTTCGAAGCGACGTCACCGATCACCCGAACCTATGGGCATGCGCTCGCACGGACGGCGCTAGCCGACGAGGACGTCGGCCGTGCCGGGGCGCTATGGAGCCGGCTGGTCGACTTGTCAATAAAGACTGGGACTACCGGCGGTGAAATCGACCGGACGGCTCTCGGGGCGAATCTCGCCGAGGCGGGGTTCCGGCTTGCTGGCGGCCGCGAATATGGTCCGGCACGCGTAAGACTTGCCGAGCTCGCGCAGAATACGCTTGCCCATATCGGCACGAGCGTGGCAGGCGTAACCTTGCCGCGGCTGGAAGCTGTCGCTGCGGTCGACGATGCGTCCGAAGCGCATCGTTTCGTCGAGGTCCGCGGCGATCCCGGCGTCGGCAAATCCTGGGTCCTTCGCCATCTAGCCGAGCGTGTTGCGCGCCAGGCACCGATCATCGTCCTCGACCGGGATGCAACGCCTCCGGGCGGTTGGCTGCCGTTTTCAAACGCTCTCGGCATCCCGGGGTCGGCGGTCGAATTCCTGACCGATCTGGCCGCAAGCGGCGGCGCGATGCTCTTCATCGACGGCATGGACATGTTCGACGATGTTGGGCGCCAGCGCACTATCGCCGAGCTCATGAGGGCAGCGAGCGCGATCCCGGACTTCAAGGTGATCGCCACCACGCGCACGGCCGGCAATGTCGATGTCGAACTCTGGCTCGACGATCAGATCGTTGCCGCAATGGGTGGCGCGTACCCGATACAGGTCGGGCCCCTGTCGGAGGATGAAGTCGCGACCCTGGTCGATCAAGAGCCGGATCTCCGATCGCTGCTGGACCCGAAGCATCCCGCCGCCGGACTTGCCCGAAATCTATACCGGCTGTCCCGGCTGCTGAAGGTGCCTCGCGCTACCGGGATCCGGACCGAAGCTGCGATGGCCGGTTTCTGGTGGAAGAGTGCGGACGGCGCGCCTGCAAACGACGTTCGCGCCGCGCAGCGGTTGATGGCCGCGCTCGCCGCAAGCGCCCTGAGGGGCGAAGGAGGGCTTGAAATTGCCGAAGATTCGGCGGCGCGTTCGCATTTGATCGGGGCGATGACGCTCAGGGAGGTGCGACGCGACCGGCTCGACTTCTATCACGACGTGTTGCGCGACTGGGCAATAGGCAGTTGTATCGCCGAGCACCCCCAGCATTTGGCTGCTCTGGACATGACCGTGCCGGTCTCACCGCGCGTTGCCCGCGGTATCGAGTTCGCCGCCCGCCTCGCGCTCGAGTCGGGTGCAGATTACAGCGGGTGGATCCAGCTGCTCGGGCAGCTCTCGGTCCCCGAGGCACATGGGTCCTGGCGGCGTCAGGCGATCCTTGCCTTGTCGCGTTCGGAGGCCGGATACGAACTGCTCGAAAAGTGCAGCGCCGGATTGCTTGCGGACGGGGCGGCCCTCCTCGTCGAATTGTGCACGACGATTGCCGCGGTCGAGACCGTGGCGACTTCCGACCTGATGAGGATGCCGGACGGTACCAGGATCGATATGCCGCGTTCCTATCGGACTGATGTCACCGGCTCCGCCATCGTGGTGCTGCGCTGGGTACTGGCACATGTGGCCGAGATCTCGATATCGGCGATCGGCGCGGTGGTCGAACTGGTCAAAATACAGCTCTATCTCCTCAACCATCTTCAGCTGTTCGCCCACCAAACTGCTGTCATGCTGTTTGGCTGGCTACGACAAATCGATGTCCGCGACGCCGCGGTGACGATCCCGGAGGAGCGGTACCTTGGGCGGACAACGAGCGACGGGCGAAGCAGCATGATCGAGCAACTTCGCCTGATGGCTCTGTTGCTCGGCAAATTCGCGCCTGATGAGCTGAAGGCCTATCTCAGGGAGGTCGGCAGCGAGCGGGACAGCTACAAGGTCGATGCGATCCGGCAGTTTTCGAGAGTGATTGCGCCGGTTGCGCCCGCCGAACTGGCGGAACTCGTGTTAGCGAGCCTCCTCCAGACACGGGATCGGCGCGGCCGCCGTGACCGCATAATGGAGCAGGCCTTCACTTTCGCCGACAGCAATTACTTGCCGGCCTCGCCAGCGCAGCCCCCATTCCTCGATCTGTTGGACGCCGCGCCCGCCGAAGGGTTAAAGCTGATCCGGACACTGGTCGCGGAAGCGATTGCATTCAGCACCGACGCGCGCGCGTCGGTAGATCCAGGCTTCACCGTCGATTTCGGCGATGGTCCACGCTTTTTTCCCCGGACCGACAGCTATCTCTGGTCGCGGGATCAATGCCGCGATTATTCGGCGGCCTCCGGGCTCAAGGCGCTGGAAGCCTGGAGCCAGCAAAGGCTCGATGATGGCGCCCCGGCCGATGAAGTTCTAGCCGATATCCTCGGCCCCGAGGGCAGCTGTGCGGCGTACCTCCTAGTTGCGGCCGATGCGCTGCTTTCGCATTTCGACGTAGCGCGCGATGCGCTGGCGCCGTTGATCGCGGATCCCGAGCTGCTGGCAACCGACCGCATGCGTCGGGATCATGACCAGCTTGGATCGGGGATTGATCAGTTCGCTATCGGGAAGGAGCCAAACAACAAGGTCAGGCTCGCCGACTTGAAGGACCGCCAGTCTCGACGCGTGACCTTATTCGACGTGGTGCACTTTTATCTGGGAGACGATCCCGTGGCGAATCGCCTGCGCGAGCAGCTAGGTGCCGCGGTCGCGAGCCTCGAGCCCGTTCAATCCTATTCGAACTGGAGTGACGCGCGGTTCGTCGCACGGGTTGCCAACAATATGCTCCAGCGATCGAACTGGATCGACATCGGGGGCAAAAAACTAGGATATCGACCGCCAGCGGACGAGGCTGCGCATCTCGAAGCAATGGAGAAGCAGCGGGTCGCATTCATGCGTTCGACCGAGATTGAATCGTGCATCGATTTGGCGATCTCTGGCGGAGGCGAATACGCCACCGCCGCGACGGCGCGCGATGCGGTCGCTTATGCGGGCGGCGGCCTTCCCGACGATAGCGATACCGATGCCCTCAAGTCGCGCTCAACCCGCTTGATCACGACGGCCTTGCTGGTGGCTCGCGACGGTGACGACGGCCTGCTTGCCACCGAGGAGGCGTGGGTCCGTCAGGTCGTCGCCATCGCGCTCGAGGAACATTCCGATCGCGGTATCGGATCAGAGGCTACGCTGCGCTTCAATCGGCCGGCGATTGCCATCCTTACTCTGATCCATCTCTGGGCCCGGAATGGGAGTGAGACGGACCGGAACGAGCTGATCCGGCTCGCGACGCGCGGGGATCAAAGCGCGGCTCCGGCATTCTCAGCCGGACTCGCGCGGATCCAAAAAATCGAGCCCAAGCTCTTCAAGGCAGCAATGCGCGCTGCGTTCGCAAGCATGATTTGGCGCTGGAAGAGCTACGATGAGGAGGACGAGGCAGAGCATGCGCGCTTCGGCGCTAAGCGGACCGCGGCGGTCGCTACCGCAGTCGCGGCCGAGATTGCCTGGCTGAATGGCGAGGCCGAACCTGCATGGCCGGCTTGGCCCGATGAACGCCCGCTTCTGAGCCGCGGTTCGCGCCTCCAAGTTCCTGGACTCGTCACGTCGGCAGAGCTCGGGAAAGAAGAGACGATCAAGTCAGTGATCGCCGAGCCATCGTCGATAATCCACGCCAACAGCAAGGCGGCAGCGCTATGGCTGGCGATGGTCCAAGCTGCGCCCAAGGGATCAACCGATTGGAGGCAGGAGGTGGTCGAGGCTTATGTCGACTGGACCGCGCGGATGAACGGGCTAGGTCTGCCCGTAGATATCGAGATCGATCACGATCCAGACGACTGGAATACACACTACTACGCGCTGTTCGCTGAGCGGCTGCTCGACGCCACCGATGCGTCGTTCGAAGCTGATCTGAAACTCGTGACAGATCTGCCGGACGAGCCATTCGGCGAGGTCGCGCAGACTGTCATCCACTCGGCCGACGCGCTTTATTTCAATGATCCGCAGCGTCCGGCCGCACGGCCTGCCGATTTGCGTGCCCGCTTGACGCAACGCGTAATGGCACTGCACAGGTGGCGATATGCCGATGATCCGGCCAGTTCACGCATCGACATGCAGAGCGGTGGGATCGTCGCAAAGATAATGTTGAACACTTACAACTCGTTCAACGGGACGCAGAGCTATCTGCCACCCGTATTGTTCGACCGCCTCGACCCGCTCCTTCCAGCGATGAGACCGCTGCTGCCAGGCGGCCCGACGGCCTTCGTGGCGCTGTGCACGATGAACCTGCTCCTGGTTGCGACGCGCGCGCGTCACCTCGACTTCCTGCTCGAAGCGACCGAGGCTTGGTTTGGTCGCACACGCGCGCCCGGACTGTGGATCGACATGGGCATCGGACGGAAGGTAGTCCAATGGCTGGAGGCGGCGATCATCCAGGAGCCGGAGTTGCTCGCACCCGCGCATCCTTTGCGCGCCCGTATCGACCGCGCGCTCGGGCGGTTAGTCGGTGTTGGCGTTGCCGAGGCCCATGAGCTCGAACTGAAGGTTGAAGTGGCGGATGGGGCGCATAGGTAAGAAAACCTACTAACTATAGATGACTAGCAACCGCGCTCTCAAGCAACCCGAGTTGCTGAAAAAGCCGGACAACTACCAAAAAAAGGCTTCAAAAAGAACGGGCTTTTTAGCGGGGACGACAGTCCGTATTGGCCGATTTCGACCTGTGGAATACCAATTTTTGTATACGCTGCTGTAACACCTATTTGGGATGTAACACCCAATGGACGCGAAAGACAAACGGTGTGTAACACCAATAAAATACAATAAATTCATATAGTTATGATCATGCGCAACACCTGAAACACCTGTAACACGTCTTTTCAGGCCCCCGCCCCCCATTGACGATAGCGCCGCCAGCGAAAGCTTCTCTGGGTTGGTATCGACTAATGCAGAGTTCGAACGCTGGAGCGTCAAACGCTAGGACGCTTGGGAGGTGTTGTTTGCCAATAACGAACAGGGGGACAGACAGCGACAGGGCGCCGACATCGCGTGGGACCCTGGGGATATTCTGCTGGTACGGGGTCGGAAACCCGCCGGATCTTGGTAGCGGAAAGGTGAGCAGCTTAGTGAACAGGTGAACCGGGTGAACTGCTTGTTCACCTGTGCATTTGCCCTATGGCTTGGTAGTCCGCTGGGGACCCTGGGCATTGCGGAGGGCTACGGGGCAGAGAACCCGCAGGATCTCGTTAGTGGTTGGTTTTCAAAGTTAGTTGACTCGTTGACCGAGTTGACTGGGTCAACCGTTCACTATCATCAACACCATCGGGGACCGTTACCGTTCCGGTAACGATGCCCCTTTCGCTTCAAGATCCTTTCAATTTCAACGTTGAAATTTCAGTAAGCTGGTACGGCTGCCGCTACCAAGATGTCGCGGGTTTCCGACCCCGTGTCGAAGCTACATCCTCAGGGTCCCCGGCGACCGATCTGGCTTTATGGCTCATACCTTCGATATCTTCCGCTCTCCCTCTAGGCATCAAGGAAGAGACATGTTTTGGAAACGAGACAAAACGGTTCGCGTCGAGATCATCACCCCGCTCACCATCAGCTCGCCGATATCCGACCCGAAGGCACAGAACCAGGTCAGCGATGCAGGGAGCCAAGCAAAGACAATAGATACAGACCTAACCTTCAAATTCGCGACCTTCTTCGCCTTAGCCCTGCAAGCGGCATTGATCATCTGGGGCTACCTAGAGCTTGCAGCGTATTACGAGCAATTCGGTATACAAACGAGCGAGCTGGACCTGGGCACACCGACGCTTTTGGTCTACGGGTACAGCTACACTTTTTCCGAACTAATGAGCACCGTTGATCGAGTGCCTGTGCTCGGTGCTTTTATCCCGGCGGTGGTATTCGTAGCCATTGGAGCAGTTGCCACATTTCTGTTCTTTGCAATGCATGGAGCAAGGAAGGTTGGAGATATCATTCAGAGAAGTGTGTGGGTCGGAATGGCTCTTCTTCTGATCTTCATCGCACCAACGCTTGCTGTGGGAAATGCCATCGACAGGGCAAACCGAAATTTTGAAGAGTACACAGGTACGAAGGCCAGCTACGGATTGTCAAAGGAACACAGCATTGTGACGGACCATAAAGAAACCCTTACCGGTCACTTGATCGTCGCAGATACAAAATCCACATTCATTCTTGTTAACGACACTGTCTACAAAGTCGACAACGCCTCAAACCGCGTGATGCGACAGACGGTGTTGAAACCAAAACCCAAAAAAGATAGCAAAACATCACCCGAGGCTGGTGGCTAACGGTGGCCTCCGGCAGTACAGGACGACCAGGCTTGTATGCCCACGTGCATGCCTAACCGAAACACCACCAGCAAACCCCTTATAAAACAAGGGCTGTAGAGCTCAGTTCAAACGACGTCTGGTCTAGCGAAGGGTTTGCACGGCACCCTATGGACTATTCATACTAGGCCCAGCAAAAGAGATCATGTATCCCTACATGTATCCCGAAATAGCAAACCTCTCTGGAGGCCTTGATTTTACTGGAAGACTACAGTCTCCCTCGGGCACCAAATAGCTACACATTGTGAGTTTCTACCGACTCACAGATCCAAAGAAACCGGCCATTTGAGCCGGTTTTTTTGTGCCTGAAACTCTTCTTTTATCTGAAATATAGAAAGCGAATTTTCGCAAATCTGCGGGCGCAGACGTGCCTGCGAATCAGGCAATGAGGTCTGCCAGACACAACGCGCCGCAACCATTCCCCACAGAGCAGTATGTGTCGCACTACAAATCCGCTTCTGGCCGCCAGGCGGTAGGAGATCCCGCCCCACCTTCGTCGCCGCGCTGTCGCGCAGCAAACTGGGAGCCGATTCTGCCCGGAGGGCGTAGGAGCTGACTTGTCTGCGATCTAGCCGGGGTCGCGTCCGACCGAAGCGCTGACAAAAGAATGAATTCAACACCGCTGTAAGGTCGTGCCGACCCGTCCTGGGCAATCCGGCTCTACCACCACACCGAGTTCACCGGACAACATCGCCGAGCCGAAGACGGAGTGAAATCTCTTATCGTGATTCGTAATCACATCGCATGTGGCCTGCTGCGTCGCCATCGACCAGCAAATTTCGTAGTGACGACCGGCATCACCACGTTCCTATCTCCCTTCTGTAAGCCCGGCAAGCTGCATGGCTGGTCTACATTGCCGACATGGCTAACTGGATGGCGGATGAATTGGAACTCAACGCTAAACGGTACAGCCTGAGCACTCGCCTGGAGGAAATTCGCCAGCAAACGCAGGAAGATATGGCCAGCGCACGGCAGGCTGAGACCCAGGCGGCTACCGCTTACGCACGGGCCGTGGCCTGGGGCGACGTCGAAGGCGAAAAAGCAGCCAGCACAGACGCTCAGAAAGCGGCGAAAAACCTCACTACCGCGACCGAACAACATCGCCGCCAGCTACTGATCATCACCGCCTTGCGACTGGCCCACGACGCCCTGGAGGAAACGTGGAATGAAGCCGCCCAAGCGCTGCTTGATGTGGGAGGTAAGCTTTACGCTGCAGCCAACCTGATTGGCCGCGACCCAGTGTCCTTGTTCAAGCTCGACATCCCTGAGCAGGGTGAAAACTCGGGCAGTTGGAGGTGGCGCGACCTGGCAGACCGTGGCAGCCAGCATCGCACGCGCGATCTGCTCGCGATGTAACAGCCGTTTACCCTGAAACAGCCTGCTTTCGCGGGCTGTTTAAATCACTCCAAGGATCGAAGCCATGAACGCTGCGACACAAAACAGCTCATCCATATCCGAAACGCTTAGAGCGAGAAAAGCCCACCTGACCGCCCTACTCAAGATCGTGGATACCAACATCGGAAAAAGCACAGCGATGCAGAAGCTCACAATCACTACGATCAAGGCAGAAATGGGTTGATTCCGGTCATTCATGACCGGCAGCAATCGGCCGAGGCTGTGTAAAAACGTTTTAGAGCCGGTTTGAATGTCCGAATCGGAGCCGAAATCGCGTTCCTACGCAAATTTCAGATCCACTGATCAACCAATCACTGGCAGATTTTACGTAGCGACGCAGACTTCAAAACAGTGGCTGCGTTTTTACACACTCAGGGCCAGAAGCGGACGCTTATGAGGTGACGTGAATCTGCCCTTTTTGGGACTTTGAAAGAACCTGTCAGTCAGACATCGCCTCCGCCATCCTTATACGACAGACCCATGATTTTACAGGGCTTTATCGTTTCTTTGAGGTGAGAACTGCGCCGTTTTCAAGACGCATTACAACACTGGCTTTTTCATCGACCTGGTCAATGCCGTGATCATCGGCCTGTTCAGTGGTATCTAGGGACCGGATTGCGCCGGACATCAACGCCAGACGGATGACTTATCGGATATCGCTCGATACCCTTACCTCCCCGTCGCCTGACGGTTTCCAGATCAAATCCCATTTCACCCAGACGAGCATGTCATGAAATTCCCCGCAGGTTTGCTGCTGTCGGCTATCAAGCTGGACCGTGCCAGTGCCATTCCCCTGTACCGCCAACTGTATCTGCAGATTCGCAAACAGATACTCAACGGCAGAATCCAGGGGGGCGTGCGCCTGCCGTCGACCCGGACCTTAAGCAACGAGTTGGGGTTGTCGCGGATCACCATTCTCAATGCTTTCGATCAACTGATTGCCGAAGGTTTCCTGGCCTCGCGCACTGGCGCCGGTACGTATGTCGGCACTGAGTGGGAAAGCCGGGGTATCGAGGACGAGCAACAGCGCCAGCCACCACGCCTGTCCGACCTGAGCCAGTCGATGCTGTCGCTGCGCAGCGATCATTTTCGTGGGGTGTCCTATGCCGACTGGGACCCCGCGACCCCGACCTCCTTCCTGCCCAGCCACAGCACCTATGATGCATTCCCGCAGGCGATCTGGCGGCGCCTGATGAACCGTCATCTGCTCAAGCCAACCAAGGCCATTCTGGGTTATGGCGAGTTACAAGGCTTGCACGCGTTTCGCACAGCGATTGCCGAATACGTCTTCGATGCGCGTGGCATCGACTGCAGTGCCGGGCAAGTGGTGATCGTTTCCGGCGCGCAGCAAGCGTTCAACCTGCTGGGCATGCTGCTGCTCAATCCGCAGGACAGTGTCTGGATGGAGGACCCGGGGCACATCGCCGCGCGCATTGCGCTGCAAGCCCAGGGGGCTCAGGTGATTCCGTTGCGTATCGATGAACAGGGGATCGATGTCCAGCAAGGCCTGACCGAGTGCCCTGATGCCCGTTTGGTGTTTTGTACGCCTTCGCGCCAGCATCCTTTGGGTGTCACGCTGAGTTATGCGCGGCGCCAGGCACTCATCGACTGGGCTGCGCAACATCAGAGCTGGATCATCGAGGACGATTGCGACAGTGAGTTTCGCTACAGTGGCCGCCTCCTCCCGGCGTTGTATGCCATGGACCAGATGGCCCGGGTGATCTACGTCGGAACGTTCAGCAAAGTTCTCTTTCCGTCACTGAGACTGGGTTACGTGATTCTGCCGCAGGCCCTGGTCGAACCCTTTTGCACCTTGCGCGCGGTCATGGATCGCAGTCCGCCCACACTGCTTCAGGCGACAACGACGGACTTCATGTGCGAAGGCCATTTTCTGGGGCACATCCGCCGCATGCGTGCGCTGTACAAGGCGCGCCAGCAGGCATTGATCGAACAGCTTGAAAAGCAGATTGGCAGCTTCTTCAGGATCACTCCGACGGATGCTGGCATGCACCTGATCGCCTGGCTGTCCCCCGAACTCAGTGACACTGACATCGCCCGGCAACTGGCCCAGCACAACATCCACACCTACGCCTTGAGCGACTACCGCATCAAGCATGCCCTGTCGCCGGCCCTGTTGATCGGCTTTGCCGGCACGCCTGAAAACCAGGCCCGGGAGCGTGTCGAGGCGCTGGCCCGGGCCTTGCGCACATTAGGTTATCTGCCGCCGACCACTTGATGCGAGGCAAGTGGTCTTATCAATTAACTGATAATGGATCTATCGAGAGTTCCTGACTGGCGCGATAAAGGCTGCGCCGGTAGACCCGGTGTCTGAACCAGGAACGACTCTAATGAACAATAAGATCCAGGAACGATTCAACGCCTTGCTGAGCCATAAGGTGGTCGAACACGGGGCTGCTCCCGTGCTGACGGACGCACTGGCCCAGCGGTTGCTTGAGCGTCTCGGGCAATTGCGCCTGTTTGCCCACGCCTACCCGCTACTGACCAACCTCACCCACGGTCGTGTCACCCCTGCCGACCTGCTGGACTTCGCCTATCGCCACGAGCTGCAAGGCCTGAGCCTGCACTTGCTCGACGGCGAGAAAAACAGCCTGAGCCAAATGTCACCCGCGCAGCTCCAGGCGTTTGCCGCCAAGGCCAAAGCGCTGGGGCTGGATGTGCACCTGGAAATCAGCAGCACGCTGAAAAAGGATGTCGACCAGGTGATCGCCATCGCCAGGGCCCTGGGGGTGCGCAACATCCGTGTTTACTCACGTTACGAGGGCACGCTGTCGCGGGTCATGGACGTGATCGAGACTGACCTGCACTACCTCGCACAACAGGCCGACGCACACGATCTGTACTTTGACTTCGAGCAGCATGAAGAACTCAAGAGCGGCGAAATCGCGCAACTGCTCAACCGCCTCAACCACCCTCGCCTGCATGCTCTGTTCGACTTCGGCAACATGATCAATGCCTGCGAACCGCCCCTGCAGGCCCTGCGTAACCTGGCGCCACACATCCGCCAGACTCACCTCAAGGGTGTGCGCATCGTCCCCGAACAAAACGGCTTCGGCCATTACGGCGTATTGCAGGGCAGCGACGAGGACGATCTGCCCAGCGCCCGCATGCTGTTCGAGCTGTTGATGCTGGGCGAAGCAACCCCGCAGGTGATCGCATTCATTCTCGAGCAGGAAAACCACTATGTGGCCCCGGCTTTCCGCCAGAGCCTTGAGGCGGCCGATCCCTTCATTACTTACCGGGAGATGAGCGAAACGCCGCTCCCGAACGGCTACTCGCTTGAGCGAATGCTGGCCGATGAACACCGCTGGGCGAACAACCAGGTCGCCTATGTCCGTAGCCTGCTGGCCGAATTGCGCACATTGGCCGAACTGACCCTTGCCACCCCTTCCAACGCCTGAACCTGACGACCCGATTACGCCCGGAGAACAATAATGACAACTCAAAACAAGGCCAAATGGCTCAGATTCCTGATCCTCATCCTCGGTGGCGGCACCATCTACAAGCTGGCGAACCTCAAGGACGCCTTCTATGTACCCATGCAGGAATTGATGGGCTTGAGCCACACTGAAATCGGTATGCTGCTGAGCGCCAACGCGATCATCGCTACTGCACTGTTTGTGATTGGCGGCCTGCTCGCCGATCGCTACGACACGCGCAAACTAATCCCCCTCGGCCTGATCGGGACCGGTAGCCTGGGGTTGTACCTGGCGACCTTTCCGCCCTTCAGCAATTTGCTGATCGTGTTCTGTCTGTTGGCCGTCTGTGCCGACTGCCTGTTCTGGCCATCGCTGCTCAAAGCCATCCGCAACCTGGGTGACGATCAGGAGCAAGGCCGGTTGTTCGGCCTGCTCGAAGGCGGGCGTGGCGTGGTTGATACACTGGTGGCCTTTTCCGCCCTGGGCGTCTTCGTCGCCATGGGTTCGGGCGAAACCGGCCTGAAGTCGGCGATCCTGTTCTACTCGGTCATCGACATTCTGGCCGGCACCCTGACCTGGTTCCTGCTCAAGGGCGGCAACGCGCAGTCGGTGGCCAAGCCAAAGAATGGTCTGGCGAACCTGATGGAAGCGATCAAGGTACCGGGAATCTGGCTGGTCAGCCTCAACGTGTTCATGGTCTACATCGTCTACTGCGGCCTGACCTATTTCATTCCCTACCTCAAGGAAATGTACGGGTTGCCCGTGGCATTGGTGGGCGCCTACGGCATCATCAACCAGTACTTCCTGAAGATCCTCGGCGGGCCTGCCGGCGGTTTCATTGCCGACAAGCAGTTCAAGAGCACCAGCCGCTACCTGAAATGGGCATTCCTGGCGCTGTTGCCGCTGATGGGCGTGATCATGCTGATTCCGAAAAGCCCGGGCTTCATCTATGCGGGCATGGCCGCCACCCTGTCCTTCGCCCTGATCGTGTTCTCCATGCGCGGCGTGTTCTGGGCCCCCATGGGTGAAGTCGGCATTCCCCAACACATCACCGGCTCGGCCTTCGGCATCGGTTGCCTGATCGGCTATGCACCCGGCATGTTTGCCTACGTCATCTATGGCGCGATCCTCGATCACTTCCCCGGTCAACAGGGTTACAACTATGTCTTCAGCCTGATGAGCATACTGGCCGTTGCGGGCTTCATGGTGTCCAGCCTGCTCTATCAAGCGGTGCGCAAAAAATCCATGGCCACTGGCGGGATGAGCGCGGCGCAAGCCTGATCATCGCCAAGGACTCCAGGAGGAGGAATCGTCTACCACGCCGATCCCTCCTCCGGCCACAACGCAGGAATGAACCGAAGCTTGCGCACAATCTGGATAACGCGTTAGCGCGACGGAACGCTTTTTCATCTTATGGCGACGCACCGGCTTATTGGGCGACCGTTGGCACTCTTGATCGGTGGCTTGAGACTGCAGCGTTTCGCGACAGGCAGCTATCGGCCGAGGCTGTGTGAAAACGTTTTAGAGCGAGTTTGACAGTCAGAACCGCAACGAAAATCGCGTTCCTACGCAAATTTCAGATCTGCTGACCAACTAGACGCTGGCAGATTTTACGTAGCAATGCAGACTTGAAAACGGCGCATGCGTTTTCACACAGCCTTGGCCGACTTCTGCCGGTTACGACAGGCAGAAACGGGTCGATTGCCGTCCTTCGCGACAGGCAGAAAACGGCCGATTGTGTTGAGAAAGTCGATTTTCTCAAACTGCCGCAAAATTGATCGGTGAAAGCGCCTTTTGACACGCCGCCAGGTGAAATCGCAGTCCGAATGCCTCTGCGAAAACTCTGGATTTAAATCTCAGGCGATTACTTTTTTGGCATGGAAACTAAGGCCGGCTTTTCAACAGAGTCGGCCAAAAGCTGTTATTCAGCGGTGTCTACGAATTAGAGGGCGATTCATATTGGCCCTCGCTTTGCCTTATGTTTTGTACGAAAAATCGCCTTGCCTGATTGCCGCTCGACGACTTTTCGTACAAACCCTAGACCGGGCTCAAGCCAGCAGTTCGGTGATCCACCGGGCCTGCCGGGAGATGTCCTGCGACTTCTCCACGGGCACAGCCTGCCGCGCCTGGGCGAAGTTGTTCAGGGTTTGCTGCTTATGGCGCAGCATGCGCCGCCACTTGGCCAGGAACGCCGGGCTGCGTGCCTGCATCTGCAGCGGGCCGAAGTACAACTCCTCGGCGGTGTATATCACCGGCCCGGCGCGCTCGGCGACGATGATTTCGTAGTCGAAACGGTTTTCCCGCAGCACTTCCTCGCAGAGGATGCGGTAGCCATTTTCCATCAGCCATTGGCGCAGTGGCTGCTCGCCGCCGTTGGGCTGCAGGATCAAGCGCTCCTGGCCGCTCAGGCGCGCCTTGCCGCTGTCGAGGATGTCACGGATCGTCTCGCCGCCCATGCCACAAATGCTGATCGCCGTGATCCCGTCTCCCGGCTCGATCGCCGCCAGGCCATTGGCCAGGCGCACGGTGATCCGCTGGTCCAGGCCGTTCTCGCGCACGGTGCGTTCGGCCGAGCGGAACGGCGTCGACGCCACCTCGCCGGCCACCGCTGCTGCGATGGCTCCACGGCGCATCAACACCACCGGCAGGTAGCCGTGATCCGAGCCGATATCGGCCAGGCGCGCATCGGCTGGCACATGCGCCGCCACGCGCTCCAGGCGCATAGACAATGTTTGTTCGTTCAACTGCAGCCCCTTTTCACCACGAACGTCCAGCACCTTTGGCCGGATCGGGACGAGATTCTGTCGAGTAACGCCGTGCATTTCAAACGCCTGCGACCAGGGCCATGGCTCGCCCCGTCCTACCGCTCGCGTATCGGCCCAAAGCAAACCCTGGTCATGGGCGGCTTTTGGTCGACTCCTGTCTGTTGCGACCGGCGGAAAGCGCCTCTAGCAAACACTCGAAAGCGTCTACCCATGCGGGGCCGATCAAGGTTGAGAGGAAGACCTGTGCAGCAGGCAACTCGAACGATAGAACTGCGGCATGGGTGAAAATCAACCTAATCACAAGAAGACGTATCGTTACAGGCTGGTAACGACTAGGTACTCAAGCCTATCGATATTTCGGGAGCGAGGCTGATCGGAAAGTTAACAGAGCGCGCAATGAAGCATTTTTCATGGGCGGCATGATGCAGAGCTAGGGCTTTCTCGATATCGGCTCCGGGAGCCAGGGTCACCTTGGGCCTCAACACCACTGAGGTGAACTGGCCAGCGCCATCGCTTTGCTCGACCATTGTGCCCTGCGGATTATCCACATAGGTCACGATCACCATCCCGGCCTCGGCACAAAGGCCCAGATACCACAGTTTATGGCACGCAGATAAGGAGGCGAGAAGAAGTTCCTCCGGGTTCCAGCGAGTCGGATCACCTCGAAAACTGGGGTCGGATGAGCCATTAATCGGGGGTTTGCCCTTGGCCTGAATAACATGCGAGCGACTGTAACCACGGTAAGAGGAGGTACCTGTACCCTCATTCCCCGTCCAGACAACCTGGACATCGTAGCGGTGAACTTTATCTGCCATTTGATCTTCCCTGAGCATGTTTTTGCGTCCAAAGGCTACGGTACATGCCCTATGAATTGAAAGCTGAACGTTGCCCGTGCCTTTGCTCGATACTTCTGCCTTTCGCATGGATTTAGCAACTCAGCACCCTGAGTTCCAGCGTTACCCGTGAAACCAAATCCAGAGCGCCACCAGCAGAGTCGCCGCGACGAGCCCGGCCAGCACCGCGCCACGTGGTTGACATGCCGCGCGTTTGTCAAAGTGTCTCGGCTCATCTCCTGTACCTGTCGCAGCTCGTTCGACAGCATTCAGGACAACACCTCGGCCCACCCTCTTCTAGACTCAACGCATGGTCGTAGAAAGAACCGAACACGTCGCTTTGGTGCCGTTGAATCAAAGGCGGCGTGGCAAGCTGCCTTTTATGCCCTGAAGAGGTGCGGCAAAGACCGCACCGGGTCCAACAAGATGCCCGCCAAGGGTGCCCTGGTCAACGGCCTGAACATGCCACGATACCGTGACGTGGTGTGAGTGCCGCAGCCGACACTTTCGGACAACCGGCGACTGCCTGGTTTGCCCGTGATCGTGAGGAATGCTGTATGCCTGATGAGATGTTGCAATTGCCTGTGGTCAACAGCGTGCTGGAGCGCCACAAGGGCTGCCCCGGTGCACTGTTGCCGATTCTTCATGAGATTCAGGAGGGCATCGGTTACATCCCGGATGCCGCCATCCCCGAGATTGCCCACGCCCTCAACCAGAGTCAGGCCGAGGTTCGCGGGGTGATCAGCTTCTACCATGACTTCCGCTCCGCGCCCCCGGCCCGGCATATTCTGCGTCTGTGCCGCGCCGAGTCCTGCCAGAGCCGCGGCGCCGAGCAGCTCGCAGCGCAGTTGCGCGAACGCCTGCAACTGGACGACCACGGCAGCAGCGCCGACGGCAGCATCAGTCTGCGCCCGGTGTATTGCCTCGGCGCCTGCGCCTGCTCGCCCGCCCTGGAGCTGGATGGCCAGGTGCATGCGCGGCTCAGTGCCGAGCGTCTTGATGCATTGCTCGACGCTTGCCAGGAGGACGCATGATGCCGCGCCTCTATTTGCCGATTGATTCTCTTGCCCGTGCCGTAGGTGCCGATGATGTAGCTGTGGCCCTTGCCACTCAGGCCCAGGAACGCCAACTGTCCCTGGACCTGCAGCGCACCAGCTCGCGCGGCCTGTACTGGCTGGAGCCGTTGCTGGAAATGGACACTCCGCAAGGCCGTATCGGCTTCGGCCCGCTGACCGCTGCCGATGTGCCGTCCCTGCTCGATGCGCTGCAAGGCGAGTCGTCCGCCCATCCACTGGCCTTGGGTCTGGTGGAAGAACTGCCTTATCTAAAGACTCAACAACGCCTGCTGTTTGCCCGCGCTGGCATTACCCGGCCGCTGTCCCTGGAGGATTACCGGGCCCACGGCGGTTTCGAGGGCTTGACCCAGGCCATCGCCCTGGGCGGCGAGCAGACCGCGACTGCGGTTTTCGATTCGGGCCTGCGTGGCCGTGGCGGCGCAGCCTTCCCGGCCGGGATCAAATGGCGCACGGTGCGCGCCACCCAGGCTGCGCAGAAGTACATTGTGTGCAACGCCGACGAAGGCGACTCCGGCACCTTCGCCGACCGCATGTTGATGGAAGGCGACCCCTTCCTGCTGATCGAAGGCATGGCCATTGCCGGTCTCACCGTCGGGGCCAGCTACGGTTACATCTATGTGCGCTCGGAATATCCACAGGCCGTGGCCACATTGCGCGAGGCGCTGGACATCGCCCGGTCCGCCGGTTACCTCGGCGCCAATGTCGGCGGCAGCGGCCAGGCCTTCGATATGGAAGTACGCGTCGGTGCCGGCGCTTACATCTGCGGTGAGGAAACCGCGCTGCTGGACTCTCTCGAAGGCAAGCGCGGGATCGTCCGCGCCAAGCCACCGATTCCTGCGTTGAAGGGCCTGTTCGGCCTGCCTACCCTGGTGCACAACGTGCTGACCCTGGCTTCGGTGCCACTGATTCTGGCCAAGGGCGCGCAGTTCTATCGCGATTACGGCATGGGCCGCTCGTTGGGCACCATGCCCTTCCAATTGGCGGGCAATATTCGTCACGGCGGTCTGGTGGAACGGGCGTTTGGCCTGACCCTGCGGGAACTGGTGGAAGACTACGGCGGTGGTACTGCCAGTGGCCGGCCGCTGAAGGCCGCGCAAGTTGGCGGCCCCCTCGGCGCCTGGGTGCCGCCAGGGCAATTCGACACGCCGCTGGATTACGAAGCCTTCGCCTCCATCGGCGCCATGCTCGGTCACGGTGGTGTGGTGGTGGCTGACGACAGCCTGGACATGGCCCGTATGGCGCGCTTCGCCCTGCAGTTCTGTGCCGAGGAATCCTGTGGCAAATGCACCCCATGCCGCATCGGCTCGACCCGGGGCGTGGAGGTGATCGACCGCCTGCTGGCCGCACCTGACCAGAGCGGTCGTGATGAGCAGGCGATCATCCTCAAGGACCTGTGCGACACCATGCTTTACGGTTCGCTGTGCGCGTTGGGCGGCATGACCTCCTATCCGGTCGCCAGCGCCCTCAAGCACTTCCCCGCCGACTTCGGTCTGCTGGCCTCGGAGGCCGAGCAATGATTACTCTCTTTGACCCGAAAACCGATATCGATCTGGGCACCCCGGCCCGCGACAGCCAGGTGCAAGTCACCCTGAACATCGACGGCCGCAGCATCAGCGTGCCCGAAGGGACCTCGGTGATGCGCGCCGCCGCGCTGCTGGGCACCACCATTCCCAAACTATGTGCCACCGACAGCCTGGAAGCCTTCGGCTCCTGCCGCATGTGCCTGGTCGAGATCGACGGCATGCGCGGCTACCCGGCGTCCTGCACCACGCCGGTCAGCGAAGGCATGAGCGTGCACACCCAGACGCCGAAGCTTGCCACCCTGCGCCGCAATGTCATGGAGCTGTACATCTCAGATCACCCGCTGGACTGCCTGACCTGCTCGGCCAACGGCAACTGCGAGCTGCAAACCGTCGCCGGCCAGGTCGGCCTGCGGGAGGTGCGTTACGGCTATGAAGGCGACAACCATCTGGCCGACAAGAAAGACACCTCCAACCCCTACTTCGACTACGACCCGAGCAAGTGCATCGTCTGCAACCGCTGCGTGCGCGCCTGCGAAGAAACCCAGGGCACGTTTGCCCTGACGATTACCGGGCGCGGTTTTGAATCCCGGGTCGCGGCCGCCGGTGGCGAGAACTTCCTCGACTCGGAATGCGTGTCCTGCGGCGCCTGTGTGCAAGCCTGCCCCACCGCGACCCTGATGGAAAAAAGCGTGGTCGAACTGGGCCAGCCCGAACGCGCCGTGATCACCACCTGTGCCTATTGCGGCGTGGGCTGCTCGTTCCGCGCCGAGATGAAAGGCGACCAGCTGGTGCGCATGGTTCCAGACAAGAACGGCCAGGCCAACCACGGCCACTCCTGTGTCAAAGGGCGCTTTGCCTGGGGCTACGCCACCCACCCGGATCGCATCACCACGCCGATGATCCGCAAGCACATCAACGACCCTTGGCAGGAAGTCAGCTGGGATGAGGCGGTGACCTACGCCGCCAGCGAATTCCGCCGTCTGCAGCAAAAATACGGCCGCGACTCCATTGGCGGCATCACCTCCAGCCGCTGCACCAACGAAGAAACCTATCTGGTGCAAAAACTGGTGCGTGCCGCGTTCGGCAACAATAACGTCGACACCTGTGCACGGGTCTGCCACTCGCCGACCGGCTATGGCCTGAAACAAACCCTTGGCGAGTCCGCTGGCACTCAGAGTTTCGACTCGGTAATGCAAGCCGACGTGATTCTGGTGATGGGCGCCAACCCCAGCGACGCCCACCCGGTGTTCGCCTCCCAGCTCAAGCGCCGCTTGCGTGAAGGCGCACGGCTGATCGTCATCGACCCACGTCGCATTGATCTGGTGGACTCGGTGCATGCCCGCGCTGAACTGCACCTGGCCCTGCGCCCGGGCACCAACGTCGCCATGCTCAACGCCCTGGCCCACGTCATCGTCACCGAAGGCCTACTCAACCAGGCCTTTATCGACGCCCGTTGCGAAGGCAGCGATTTCGCCCACTGGCGCGAGTTCGTCAGCCGCGCGGAAAACTCGCCGGAAGTCCTTGGCGCCATCTGCGGTGTCGCCGCTGCCGACATCCGTGCCGCCGCGCGTCTGTACGCAACCGGCGGCAACGCGGCGATCTATTACGGCCTGGGCGTCACCGAACACAGCCAGGGCAGCACCGCCGTCATGGGCATCGCCAACCTGGCCATGGTCACTGGCAACATCGGCCGCGAAGGCGTGGGCGTGAACCCGCTGCGTGGGCAGAACAACGTTCAGGGCTCCTGCGACATGGGCTCCTTCCCCCACGAGTTGCCTGGCTACCGACACATCTCCAACGAGGTGGTTCGGGCGCAGTTCGAGCAGGCCTGGAACGTCACCTTGCAACCCGACCCGGGCCTGCGTATTCCCAATATGTTCGAGGCAGCCCTGGACGGCAGCTTTAAGGGCTTGTATTGCCAGGGCGAAGACATCGCCCAAAGCGACCCCAATACCCAGCACGTCACCTCGGCTCTGTCGGCGATGGAATGCATCGTGGTGCAGGACATTTTCCTCAACGAAACCGCCAAGTTCGCCCACGTATTCCTGCCGGGCAGTTCGTTCCTGGAAAAAGACGGCACCTTCACTAACGCCGAGCGACGCATTTCGCGCGTGCGCAAGGTCATGGAACCGCTGGGCGGCAAGGCCGACTGGGAGGGCACCGTGGCCCTGGCCAACGCCCTGGGTTACCCGATGAACTACCAGCACCCGTCGGAAATCATGGATGAAATCGCCAGCCTGACGCCGACCTTCAGCAACGTCAGCTACGCCGCACTGGATAGCCACGGCAGCCTGCAATGGCCGTGCAACGCCGCAGCGCCGGACGGCACGCCGACCATGCACATCGAGGAATTCGTGCGCGGCAAGGGGCGCTTCATGCTCACCGGCTACGTGCCCACCGAGGAAAAGGTCAACAACCGCTATCCCCTGCTGCTGACCACCGGACGCATCCTCAGCCAGTACAACGTCGGCGCCCAGACCCGGCGTACCGAAAACATCGCTTGGCACGACGAAGACCGCCTGGAAATCCACCCGACCGACGCCGAGAGCCGTGGCATCAATGAAGGTGACTGGGTCGGCATCGGCAGCCGCGCCGGACAGACCGTACTGCGTGCGCGGGTCACCGAACGGGTCGCTCCAGGCGTGGTGTACACCACCTTCCACTTCCCCGAATCGGGGGCCAACGTCATCACCACCGACAACTCCGACTGGGCCACCAACTGTCCGGAGTACAAGGTCACCGCCGTGGAAGTCAGCCGCGTCTACCACCCTTCCGAGTGGCAAAAACGTTACCAGGCATTCAGCGACGAACAACAACGCCTACTCGACGAACGTCGCCGGGCACGCACCGCAGGAACAAAGGCCGAGGTACGCCGATGAGCACTGCCAACCTGATCAAAATGGCCAACCAGATCGCCCAGTACTTCGCCAGCGAACCGGACCAGCAACAGGCCGTGCTTGGCGTGCGCAATCATCTGCAGATGTTCTGGACGCCCGGCATGCGCAAGGAGTTGCTGGGCTGGCAGACGACGCATCATGGGGCCGACTTGCACCCACTGGCGCAGGCTGCGGTCAGTGGGGCGGGCTGGGAGGCTTAAGGCTCACACGATCCCTTACGGAGCACCTGCTGCCTGTCGGGCAGCGGTGCAACTAAGGAAACCAGCGTGCATGAATCTGCTTGAGTACGCCTTTGGCCCCGATACGTTGGTATCCCTCTTCATACGTCTTCAGTGCACGCAATCCATCCGGGTGGGCCAGGCTAAAGCCTATCGTTGCGCTTACCACACCGCAATTGAAGGCGAAGCGCACCGAATTTTCTGTGCCCGACTGCCTGGCCTTATAAGCCTCCGCCTCAAGGTCGGTGGTAATGATCAATGCCGCCTGGAAGCGCCGGGCGGCCAGCTTCTTCAGATTCAGTAAGTCCGAGTGAACGTTCTCGAACAGCACTCCGGACTTCTGTAGCGCCATGACCTGGGGCGAATATTCGTAGTCGTTGGTGATGCCCAGTACAGTCCCGGGCGGCAACGTGCATATGCCGTCTGGAGGCCTCGGCAAGGGGGCTTCGATATGTTCGAAGATGTCGTCATTCGCCGCGTAGATCGGTAGCGCCGCCAGCTTGATCTTGCCATCGAACTCGGGCAGCCAACTCATGTTGAAGCAGGCCGCGACCTCACCATTGAGCACCATGTATTTGCAACGTGAATAAGGCACGACTTTCAGGCGCACCTCAACCTCCACCTCCTTGAACGCGGCGACAACTACGTCATTGGCGTAACCTGTACCGTCGCTCTTCGACCAGGGATCGGCAGCATCCTCGACCATGATCGTCAGCGTCTCGTGCGGCATCTGCGCGGCGACGGCACTTGCTGCCAGCAGGTAGAGTGAGCACATCAGCAGGATCGGTTTGAGTGGCCACATTCGGTGCTTAGTCTTTTGCTGATGCATGGCTCTCCATTGATCTACTGACTCCACCACCGGCGAAGCTATTGGACTCTAGGCATTGGTCTACACACATCAACGCCACATTATGCGCACCCGCAAGAGATTCCGCGGAGGTTATGCCGAACACCGCCAGCAGCGCTCATAAGACAAGTCTATGAAACAAGGCGCTAATCAGATATCTCACGCGGCCCGGCCTAAACAATCTTGCACTTGATCCAGGCATCTTCGGCAACGCCATAGATGGCGCAGAGGCGGTGATAGCCGTCCGCGATGACCAGCTTGTCGTTCTTCTCTCCCCTGACCAGCAGCAACGGTGACAGCGGCGTTCCGTTCTTGATTTTGCTGCGGTCTTTCTCTACATGGGAGTTGCTGATGCCAAGCAGGGAAAGTTCTGACGCGCGGAAAATGTCCTTTGCCTTGAATTGGGTAAGGTCTGCAGCACGCAGGGCGGAAATTATTTTCTGCACCCGGGTTTCGCTGAATAGCAGAAGAAGGTAGGACTGTGCGGCTGGGTAGTCCTGCTCTTCCACATCTGGAAGCCATTTTATTGCAGTCGCTTCTTTCGCGTTGCTCATGTTTGCTCCCGAGGTGTTCACGCAGTGTAGTTGTGGGAATGCGTTTTTTCAGGCGGATCAGGCTTTACCCAAGGGTGCGTCGATCAGAACCTGAAGCCGCACTGAGACCCGCATTTCAAGCGTCCTTTTTCTGCAGGCTCTTCAGGCGCAGGCCCGCCCGTTGCACAGCGGCCATTTTTTCGGGTCGCTTCATGCGTTTCCATTTTCTGATGTCCTCCTTGGTGCGACCACAACTTACACATAAATCACCGCTCAACTGGCAAACGGAAATACAGGGATTTTCGATGTCCTTGGCCACGACTCAACCCCGAGTCGAGCGCTTGCGCGCCAAGCGTTGCTGCCAGTTTCCGGCATTGGCATGCTGACATTGCTCTTCAGTATCGACGTGCACATGGGCCGACACCGGACTGACGTGGATATCCGCTTCGCTTAACGCCACGGCCGTCAGTTCGACCATGCGTTCACCCTGCCCACTCGCAAGGGCCTGGTTCTTGTTGGCCTGCGTGTCAAAGACCCAGACGACCATCAGGCTGGACGGGAATACGGTGTAATCAACCTCGTGGGTCAGCCAGCAGAACCCTGCTATTTCGGCTTTGGCCGTCTCACAGGCGTCGGTCAGGGCCACCACCAGACGACGCTCGATCTGCGCCTGATCGCGTTTGCTTAACAGCATTGTTTGATCCTTGAATCAGTGTCGAAGGCTTGCCGAGGGCGCTCGGTCTAATATCGCGCGGCTCGCTGCTGCGTGCCTCTTTTGCCAGTATCGATGTGCAGCACCTTGAGACGCAAAGGAATAAAACCAACAGTGCTCAGCAAACGCATGGCCTCAACTGCGAGTTTGTATCTATTGCCAGTGAAACTTGTGTGGAAGCCCGCAGTCCTATTCGGGCTTTGCCGGTCACTACCGCAGCCCCTTTGCTGCCAAGCCCCCTGTCATTCCATCTGAGCTGTTCGACTCATGCGCCTAACCGTTCGTTCCTCCCGCTCTATTTCGCTCTGCCTCGTACCTTTGCTCCCCCTGCTCGCCAATCCCGCTTATGCCGAAGGGGAGCAGCAACTGGTGCAAGCCATCAACGGCTACCGCGCCCACCCCCAGCGCTGCGAGGGACGCATGACCCCTGCAATGACACCGTTGGCGCTGAAGTCCAGCGTGGCCTTGCCCGTCGGTTATGGCGGCGATTTACGGGACGGGTTGAAGGCCGCCGGTTATCAAGCAGGGAAAGTGCAAGCCATCCAAGTGGCAGGTGCGCGCGATGCCGAGACGGCCTTTGCCGTGATCAAGAACAACTACTGCGACAAACTACTCAATACCCAAGCGACCGATATTGGTGTCACTCACGTCGGTAATCGGTGGCAGATGGTACTGGCGCGCCCCTTGGTCGATGATCACCTGACTGATCGGCGGACAGCGGATAAAGCGTTGCTGACAGAGGTCAATGCGGCACGGGCGAAGCCGCGTCTGTGTGGGTATCAGCGCTTCGCCGCCGCACGACCACTGACGTGGAACAATGCCTTGGGGGCGGCAGCGCAGGGGCATAGCCGGGCGATGGCCTTGGCAATTACTTCGCTCACCAAGATCCAAACGGTGACTCGCCAGCGGCCCGGGCTCGGGCCGTTGGCTACCGTGGTCGGCAGATCGGCGAGAACATCGCTGCAGGGCAGGGTTCCCCGAGCCAGGCGATGCAGGGGTGGCTGGCCAGCCCTGGGCATTGCGCCAACCTGATGAACCCGATGTTTACCCAAGTGGGTGCTGCTTATGCCACGGCCTCGCGTAGCGACTTGGGTATCTATTGGACGATGCTGTTCGGCGCGCCCTGATGATCGTGGACGGGCTGTGGACTTTTACGGACAGGCCGTCAATGGAACCACACCGTCAGTTGCTTGCGACTTGAGCCATCCCGCCGGATGTCACGAGCGCCTTCAACGATGCATCGAACTGTTTCAGGGCGTTTAATTGCAGCTCACGTTGTTGGTCGATTTGCGCGGCAATCTCTGGAGCGGCTTTGCCATGCACCCAGACAGCGGACATTTGCTTTTCACCCAAACCTTCGGCCTTGCCAATGTATTGCAGGTTCGAATCGTAAAATTTGGCGACGAAGCGCGCTTCGACCTGGGTATTGCGCTGTGTCACCAGACGGTTGTAGGTGTCCAGCATGACCACTACGTCTGGGTGGGCTTGCACCAGCGCATCAAGGTTGTCGTAGACGGTCACTGAGGAGAATTCTTTCTGCAGCGAACCCATGAGCCAATTGATCGCGAGTTTCGGATCGGAGCTGTTGACGAACGCGTCGCTAATGCGAGAGTCAATCGCACCATTCTTCACGCCGTTCAGCGCGACAGAATGGTAATGCTCAAGGTACTCAAGGGTGTTGAGGGTGTTTTCGCTGTAGAGCACACCGACTGATTGTGCATGCTGCAGGCCAGCGATACTATCGGCCACCGATAACAAATGGCAGGACGGCGC
The DNA here is from genome assembly GCF_034314155.1 of Pseudomonas sp. 5C2. Lineage (NCBI taxonomy): Bacteria > Pseudomonadati > Pseudomonadota > Gammaproteobacteria > Pseudomonadales > Pseudomonadaceae > Pseudomonas > Pseudomonas sp. 5C2. Next base: position 26,401 of record NZ_JAVIWH010000001.1, read on the forward strand.
GTCTGCAGCGTAAGAAGGCACAGTGGCGGCAGCGCCACCGGTCAATACGGCGACAAGAGCCAGCAGGGTGGAAATTCTCATCGCGTTATTTCCCTTAGAAGCATATTCGGTATGGCGCTATCTTCCTCCTTCGCTGGAAAAACAAAACTCGCATTCGTCGATGGTAACTATCAACTAAACGAATGGTAAAAGCAGAAGCGGTTTATTGCGTGAGGGCAACGTGTAAAGTACCCCCCCAAAAAGCGCCTCGAACAGTTTTTTCGCCATGGGTGCAGAACAGAGTACACACCAGCCATGACCATCAGCACCCAGTCTCCAGATCGACAGCGCCTGATTCGCGCCCTGTTTGAAGAGTACATCGAGATGTACGCCTCTCGGGATCAGCGCCTGACGACCCGCTTCAGTAAAAACTTCAGTGGGTATACGGGGAGCGGCGATTTTCTGGTCAAGGATCTCGCCGACTGGCAGACGATCACTCGCCAGGACTTCTCTCAAGTGCCTGAACGTATCCGCATTGAGATGCTCGATCTCTCTCTGCAGGACCTGGGTGAAGAGGTGGTGGTTGCCACCGCTTTATTCCGCATTCACTTGCCCGTTGACGGCGATATGCTTGCAAAGGAAGCGGCACGCCTGGTGCTGATTTTCCGCCTCGAAGGTGAAGAGTGGAAAATCGTTCACAGCGGTATCTCCATTCCCTATCACCGGGCGGAGGATGGCGAGGTGTATCCCCTCAAGAGCCTGCAGGAGCGCAACCGCACTCTGGAGGCACTGGTCGAGGAACGCACCCAGGCACTGCATGCAAGCGAAGCTCTCTATCGCCAGCTCACCGAGGACACTCGCGATGTCCACTGGAAAACAGACCGTGACCTGTTCATCACCTACATCAACCCCGCCGACGAACGCCTGCGTGGCTTCAAGGCCGACGAGGTAGTCGGGCATCACGTCTTTGAACTGTTTACCGACGAGGGTGTGGCCACGGTCAAGCACCTGATGGAGGAAAGACGGCGATCTGAACGGCGACCTTCGTCGGATGACTTTGTGACCTTTGAGGTACAGCATCGCTGTAAAGACGGCAGCCTGCTCTGGGGGGAGGTGCTGTCGAAGCCGGACCTTGACGAACAGGGTGAGATTATCGGCTACCACGGTATTACGCGAGAGGTCACCCGGCGCAAGCTGTTGGAAGAGCAGGTCAACCAGTTGGCGTTCCGTGACACGCTGACCCACTTGCCCAATCGCCGCCTGCTGGAAGATCGCCTCACCCAGGCAATGTCGTCCAGTCACCGCAGTAACTGCTACGGCGCCCTGTTATTCCTCGACATGGATAACTTCAAGCCACTCAATGACACGCACGGCCACAGCGTCGGCGACCTGCTGCTGATCGAGGTCGCCAACCGCCTGAAAGCCTGCGTACGCGAAGCGGACACCGTCGCCCGCTTTGGCGGTGACGAATTCGTCGTACTGCTATGTGACCTGAGCTGCGACAAGCGCGAAGCCATTGCTCAGGCAAGACGCATTGCCGAAAAGATACGCATCAGTTTGTCGACGCCCTATTTGCTGAGTCTCACCATTGAGCATCGCTGCACGGCCAGCATCGGTGTAACCCTCTTCAAGGGACGCGAAGCAAGTGAAGAACACGTCATAGATTCGGCTGACTCAGCGATGTATCAGGCCAAAGAGCATGGACGAAACACGATTCGGTTTTGTGAATAGAACATGATTTGAATCTCCCCCTGGTTTGCAAAGCTGGTCTTTCGCGCAGGGGGTCATATAATCGCGCCGTTTCGTCTACCCTCACGAAGCGCCGTGCAGCAAACAGCTCGCGCCAGGCGCCTCGACATTTTTCCGCTATTTAACCGGAGAACTTCCATGCTCAAGCGTACGCTGGTGCTGGCCGCAGGCTTTGCCCTGTCCCTTTCAACCCTGTTCGCACAGGCCGCCGACACTCTGAAAGTCAGCGCCATCCCTGATGAAGCCCCGACCGAACTGCTGCGCAAGTTCAAGCCGCTGGGCGCCTATCTGGAACAACAGTTGGGCATGAAGGTCGAGTTCATTCCGGTTGCCGACTACCCGGCCGTGGTTGAGGCGCTGGCCACCGACCGTATCGACCTGGCCTGGCTGGGCGGCTTTACCTTCGTTCAGGCACGCCTGAAAACCGGTAACGCCATTCCGCTGGTACAGCGCGAGCAGGATGCCCAGTTCACCAGCAAGTTCATCACCGCCGACCCTGCGGTCAAATCCCTCGCGGATCTCAAGGGCAAGACCTTCGCCTTCGGTTCGGTGTCGTCCACCTCCGGCAGCCTTATGCCGCGCTACTTCATGCTCAAGGACGGTATCAAGCCGGAAACCTTCTTTAGCCGCGTAGGCTACTCCGGCGCCCATGACGCCACCGTCGCCTGGGTCCAGGCCGGCAAGGTCGACGCCGGGGTACTCAACGCCAGCGTCTGGGACAAACTGGTCGCCGCCGGCAAGGTCGACACCAGCAAGGTCAGAGTATTCGCCACCACCCCGACCTACTACGACTACAACTGGACCGTGCGCGGCACCCTCGACCCGGTACTGACTGCCAAAATCAAGGCCGCCTTCCTCGCCCTCGATCCCGCGAACCCGGAGCAAAAGGCGATCCTCGATCTGCAGGCCGCCAGCCGTTTCATCGAAACCAAGGCTGAGAACTACAAGGGTATCGAGGAAGCCGCACGCGCCGCCGACCTGCTGAAATGACCCTGCGCCTTATCCAGGCCAGCCTCAGCCACGCCAATGGAGTCCACGCGTTACGCAGCGTGGACCTGCACATCGGTGCCCGCGAACAGGTCGCCATTATTGGCCCGTCCGGCGCGGGCAAGTCGAGCCTGCTCAACCTGCTGGCCACCGCCCTGCGGCCCAGCAGCGGCGAGGTCCAGGTGCTCGGCGAGCGGCCTTGGCAGCTTTCTGCGCACCAGCGTCAGCGCCTGCGCGCGCGCATCGGTCTGGTGCATCAGTCGCCACCACTGCCACCACGCCAGCGCGTAATCACTGCGGTACTGGCCGGAAAGCTTGGCCAGTGGGGTCTGGGCAAGAGCTTGCTTAACCTGCTGCATCCGCTGGATATTCCCGGTGCGCGCGCGGCATTGGCCAGGCTGGACCTTAGCGACAAGCTATTCGCCCAGTGCCAGCAACTGTCCGGCGGCCAACTACAGCGCGTAGGCATTGCCCGTGTGCTGTACCAAGCTCCCGAGGTGTTACTGGCCGATGAGCCCGTGTCGGCCATGGACCCGGTGTTGGCGGCGCACACCCTGGCAGTCCTCTGCCAGCATGCGCAGGAGCACGACGTCACCCTGGTCGCCAGTCTGCATGCAGTGGACCTGGCCCTGTCGCACTTCCCACGCATCATTGGCGTGCGCGACGGGCAAATCCTGTTTGACCGTCCAGCCAGCGACGTCAGCCGCGACCTACTCGACACGCTCTATGCCAACGAATCTCTGCAGCCTGCACCGGTTCCAGATACACCCTTGAGCGTGCAGATTCCCCGATGCTGACGCGCGACAACCGCGACCCGGCCGCCGGGCCTCGTCTGCTGCTCAGCCTGCTGGCCATCGCCCTGCTGTGGCCGGGTATCCGGCTCAGCGAGTTGGACCTGAGCGTTCTGCTGGCGACCGACAGTCAGAGCGAGATAGGCCGCTTCGTCTCCGCGTTCTGGCCTCCCGCCCATGGCGAGGAGTTCATCCAGTTGCTGCTGCAAGCCACCCTGCAGACCCTGGCCATCGCCACGGCCGGCATGGCCCTGGCCCTGCTACTGGCAGTACCCGCCAGCCTGCTGGCCAGTCGCGCGCTGTCACTGTCCGCCGCCTCTCGTGGCGGGCACCCGAGCCGCTGGGCACAACTGCTGCGCTGGCCAGTACGCGGGCTGCTGATCTTCCTGCGTAGCGTGCCGGAAATCGTTTGGGCCCTGCTGTTCGTCCGTGCCGTCGGCCTCGGCCCGGCTGCTGGGGTACTGGCCATTGCCATCACCTACAGCGGCATGCTCGGCAAGGTCTACGCGGAAATATTCGAGTCGGTCGACCAGCGCCCGGCCCACGCCCTGATGCAGGCTGGCAGTGGTCGGCTGGCGGCCTTCTGCTACGGCATCCTGCCCAATGTCGCTGCAGAGCTGCTGTCGTACACGGTGTACCGCTGGGAATGCGCGATCCGCGCCTCGGTGGTAATGGGCTTCGTCGGCGCCGGCGGCCTGGGCCAGCAGATCGACCTGTCGATGCGCATGTTCGCCGGGGGCGAAGTGGCCAGCATGCTGCTGACCTTCTTCGTCCTGGTCATGCTCGCCGACCAACTCAGCCGCCTGCTGCGCTGGAGGCTGGCATGAATCGCCTGTTCAACCTGCTGCTGGTCCTCGGCATCGGCGCAGCAGTCATCGCCTCGTTCGCCTATCTGGGCATCGACTTCGGTGAGCTGGGCAGCACCCGCAGCCTGAACCAGATGGGCGCCTATGTGCAGCGTTTTCTCAGCCCGGACCTGAGCACTGGCCATCTGCAGGCCATCGGTTATGGCGCCCTGGAAACCCTGGCCATGTCCGCCCTCGGCACCCTGCTCGCCGCCGTGTTCGGTCTGCTGTTGGCACTGCCCGCCGCCGGCCGCTTTGGCTGGCCGCTGCAGAGCGCATCGCGCCTTGTGCTCAACGCCCTGCGCGCGATCCCGGAAATGGTGTGGGCGACGCTGATGGTACTGGCCGCTGGCCTCGGCCCGAATGCCGGCACCCTGGCCCTGGCCCTGCACACCACCGGTGTACTCGGCAGGCTGTTCGCTGAAGCCCTGGAAAACACTCCGCCAGAACCCGCCGAGGCTATCCGCCTGCAGGGCGGTAATCCGGTGTGGGCCTTCTGTTACGGCACACTGCCCAACCTGTTGCCACAACTGCTGGCCTACTGTTTGTACCGCTGGGAAAACAATATCCGCATGGCCAGCGTGCTCGGCTTCGTCGGCGCTGGCGGTTTGGGGCAGATGCTCTATGTCAGCCTCAGTCTGTTCCAGGAAGCCCAAGCCAGCACGGTGATCCTGGCCATGCTGTTGCTGGTATTCGCCGTCGATGCCCTGAGCGGCTGGAGCCGCCAGCGCTGGGTCAAGGCCTGATCGTGTCCACCGAACAGGTAAAATCATAAAAGTGACGATAAGACGCCGAATGGCCCTGAAAAACGCCATCCATAGCTCGCTCTCGACTACTAACGGCTGGCAGCTCCGGGTCGATTCCGGCACGGTGGTCGACGTTGAGGAGCGCAGGGTAATAAAAGTGTTGTTCAGTAGCATATAGACACCGTTATACAAGGCCGCTTTAAGCGGCCTTGTTGCTCCGGAGTGACTCTATCGCTACTTGATGAACGCTCTCATATCACCTGCCAGCCCGTCGATCGCGGCCTTGAAGTCACCCACGGTAATCGCCTGGCTTTCATTTTTCAGGGTTTTACCGAAAACTTTACGCACGACTTTCACCACTGGCGAACCCGTGGCGGCGTCGACAAAACTCGCCTCAATGTAAAGTTCACTGTTCTGATCGCGATGGCCGGAAGCAGCGCTGGCCGCCCCCACAACCGCCGCGACCGGAACCACTTCGTACCAGTGCATACCTTCGTTAGAGGCCGTTACACCCGTAATTGCCGCGTGCATGATCAAGGTTCGCGAACCGGGTGGTACAGCCTGCAGGCTGTTCACCACCCGGTACCTTTGTGAAAGAACGCCCTTGGCACTGCTGCTGGCATACGCCTGTATTTGCTTCAGCGTTTTCATGTCAACCCGATCCGTCGGCTTGGGTGCGGGGTACAACTCAAGTTCGTTGAACACCACCGTAGAGTACGCCCCGGGTTTAAAGTCGGGAGCCACCCAGCGCAGCACTTCCTTCCCGCTCGACGACGTCGTTTCCTGGAGTCCATCGTAATTCGGCAAAAAGCCTGAGAACTGCTCCTTTTCAGTCACTTTCGAGACACAACCACCCAGCAACAAGCTGCTCAGCGCAATGCCGACAAGCAATTTACGTGATGCTTTCATGTGCTTTGTACTCATGGGATTAATAGGGTATTTATTGTTGTCAGGCGTTAGAAACGCCACGTCATATTGCCGGTAACAGACTGAATCCAGGCGCTACTGAACTGGCCGGAAACGCGGTCACCTGACAGACGTTTGCTCTGGTCGACAGGCATATCGCCCATCCACACAAAATCCCAGCCGAGGTTAAGGTCGGTATCATGATCCACTGCATAAGTGACCCCGGCCCCCACATGCCATTGAGCACTCATAGGGACATTCAAGGTTCGATCACTGTTCGATACCGCCGAGGTATCGTAGGCGACACCGCCACTCCAAAGCAGTTTCGGTGTGGCTCGGTACTGTGTGCCCAGCGCTAATTGATAGGTGTCCTTATAAGACGCATTAACGGTGGTTGACTGCCCACCCGCCCTGGACGTATCGACATCGATATAGATCTCGCCGAACTGTGACCAGTCCTGCCAGTTGACGGTCGCCAGCACGGCCCATTGCGCGTCGAGTTGCTGATAGAGGCTGAGCGTGACCGTTTGTGGGACCTGCACACCGAGCGTGGTGTCCGTACCATTCACGCGGTCCAGTAACAGGCCATTCCCTTGAACGTCTATACGGTCCTTGAAATCAAGATTGATCTTACTGGTATAAGCCAAACCAATCCGGGTGCCCGGCTTGGGTGCATAAATAACCCCCAGGTTAGCGCCGTACCCCCATGTACTGTCCTCATATTTGTACTGCCCGTCAGCACGATCCGTTAATCCAAAAGGAGACCGATTGATCGCCGCCTGAGCTTGCAACATGCCGTACATGGCCTTTATGCCAACGCCCACTGACCACTCGTCATTGAACCGATAGGCCACACTGGCCCCCGGTGTCAGGCTAGTTGTCGCCTGAGCTGATTTATCAAAACGATAGATCGGGGGCGCCAAAGAGAGCTGTAATGTCGAGCTATTCACCTGAGCGTAAAGCGGCCCTTATCAACAAATTGCTGCCGCCTCAAAACATGTCCGTGGCCGAGTTGTCGCGTCAAGAAGGCATCTCTCAAGCCACCCTGTATGCTTGGCGAACCAAGCTCAAAGCAGGAGGCGCAGTGGTGCCCGGAGATAAAAGCAGTGCCGATAACTGGTCGGCTGAAGCCAAGTTCGCAGCGGTGTTGCACACGGCCACGTTGAGCGAGATCGAGCTTAGCGAATACTGTCGCAGCAAGGGTTTGTACCCCGAGCAAATCGGCGCTTGGCGACAGGCCTGCATCAGTGGCCAGCTAACAGCCCAGGCACAGCGCCAGGCCGAGCGAGAACAGGCGCGCGCCGACAAAAAACGCATCGCCGAGTTGGAGCGTGAACTGCGGCGCAAGGACAAGGCGCTCGCAGAAACCGCCGCGATTCTGGTGCTGCGAAAAAAGATGAATGCCTTCTGGGGAAACGACAGCGAGGACGTCTGACCTCGCTGCCAGAACGGCAACAACTCGTTGAACGTTTTAACCAAGCCGTTGCTTCTGGTGCACGCAAAACTATTGCCAGCGCGGAGATCGGGCTGTCGCTGCGCAGCCTGCAACGCTGGGCGCTGACGCCTGTGATGCAGGCCGACGTGCGCACCACCACGTCACGTCCGCGACCACTTAATGCCCTGAGTGAACAGGAGCGTTGCGCTATTTTAGAGGTCTGCAACAGTCCGCCATTCGTCAGCCTGCCGCCCAGCCAGATCGTCCCGATACTGGCCGATCAAGGTCGTTATCTGGCCTCAGAGGCAACCTTTTACCGCGTCCTGAAGGAAGCTGATCAGCAGCACCGACGTGGCCGCAGCCATGCACCGCACAAGCATGCTGCGCCGACAACTCACAGCGCAACCACAGCCAATAAGGTCTGGTCTTGGGACATCACCTACTTGCCATCGCCAGTGCGTGGGAAGTACTACTATCTGTATTTGATCGAGGACATCTACAGCCGAAAGGCCGTGGGCTGGGAAGTTTACGAGCAAGAAAGTGGCGAGCTGGCGGCCGAACTGATGCAGCGCACCGTGCTCACCGAACGCTGCGCCGGACGGCCCCTAGTGCTGCACTCGGACAACGGTGCACCGATGAAATCGGTGACGTTGCTGAGCAAACTGTACGAACTCGGCATCACCCCGTCACGCGGACGACCACGGGTGAGTAACGATAATCCCTACTCAGAATCGCTGTTTAGAACCCTGAAATATTGCCCGCAATGGCCTCCTGGTGGTTTTGCAGATTTGGACGCGGCACGCAGCTGGGTGCGCGATTTTATCCGCTGGTACAACCACCAACACCGCCACAGCCGCATCCGCTTCGTGACCCCGGCGCAGCGTCATCGAGGAGATGATCAAGAGATCTTGGCCAAGCGTCATGCCCTGTATCAGCAAGCTCGTAATCAACATCCACATCGCTGGTCAGGTGCGACACGCAATTGGCAGCCCATCGGCGCGGTCACACTCAATCCGGAAAGGGAGTTACCGACACTGAAAATAGCCGCATAAAACACAGCTGACGCGACAACTACCTTGCAAAACGCCGCTGGGTACAAATGACAAACCACCAATACTTCCATATTGACTGAAGTAGCGACCGTACCAGTCATTCTTATAACTGAGCGCCAGACCGAAGTCGCCATACGTGCCAAAGCCGACACTCCAGTGTTCATCCAGTTTATGGCTTATAAAGAAGCTGGCACCCGGTGTCGGTTCAATAACATCGCCGCTGCCACTGCCAGCCACGTTAGTGTCCCCGTCAGCATCAAACTTCACATTGCCGTAAATAAGTTGAGCACCGGCCGCGATCTGGGTGCCCTCCAGATAACTGAGGCCTGCCGGGTTACTCGCAATGGTAGACGGCCCTTGCGCACGCGCCGCGGCACCCGCATTGACCAGACCGGTATTATCGCTACCGATCTCATAAAGCATGATGCCTCCTGCCAGCGCCTGTTGGCTGTAACAGAGCGTCAGCAGAGTAAACGCGGAGACCGGCAGCGTACCTGTTTTTGACGGCATAAGAACTCCAGGATCAAGTAGGCGCACACCGCCTACCCGATCGATTTCTGAGTGAGTTACTTACCTGACTGGCTCAACATCGCGTGCTGGATTTGCTCCTTCACTGCATCCAGGTTAAAGCTGGCACCCTTTTGCATTGGAGGAAACTCAATCGCAGTCGCCGCCACCTTGGCGACTTCTTTTTGCACGAACTGAAAGCGCCAAAATTCGTAGAGGAACCAGTTCATGTACTGGTATGAGCCTTGAGCGCCTTTGGTAAAGCCCGTGCGCTCGAAGGGATCAAGGCGCAGGTTGGTGAGAACCGGCATGTCCAACTTCACGGTACTGCCGATCCAGCCATCGGGTTGATCAGTGAAGCGGTATTTGAAATCGTCGATACGCACGGCGGAGAGCGTGCCTTCGGTGAAATAGAAGACTTCGTGGCGCGTCGACGGTCCCTTGCCCATGATCATGTCGGTCTGATTGTAGCCATCAAGGTGCACCTTGTAGCTTTGACTGCCGACTTGTTTACCCTTCAGTAACTCTTCGACTATGTTCGGATTACCCGCCGCAGCGACAAACGTCGGGAACCAGTCCATCCCTGACATGATCCCGTTCTCGACCTTACCGGCCGGAACTTTCCCTGGCCAGCGCAGAATGGCCGGGACACGGAAGCCACCTTCCAGCGCCGTCCCCTTCCCGCCAGCGAATGGCGTCTGACCACCGTCCGGCCACGTAAAGTTCTCGGCACCGTTATCGGTGGTGAATACAACGATGGTGTTATCGTCGAGGCCCATGTCCTTGAGCTTCTTCAGGACATCGCCAACGATGTCATCCAGCTGGGCCATCCCGGCCTCTTGGATAGTCCAGTCGTTGTCCGCGTTACGCATCCCTTCATATTTGGGCGACAGGTGAGTGGTGACGTGCATACGTGTAGGGTTGAGCCAGAGGAAGAACGGCTTGTCATCCTTCTTGGCCTTATCAATGAAGCTCAAGGCAACGTCGCGAATCTCCTCGTCGACCGTTCTCATTCTCTCCGGATAGAGTGTGCCGGCATCTTCGACTTTCTGCTTGCCCACTTTGCCCCAACGCGGCATCACCGTAGGGTCATCAGTGTCGGTTGCCCAGCTGTGCACCATGTTACGCGGGCCGACCGTATCTTTAAGCGCCTGTGGATAGTTTGGGTGGGCCGGATCTTCCATCGCGTCAAGGTGATAGAGGTAGCCAAAGAACTCGTCAAAGCCGTGAACCGTTGGCAGGAACTCGTTCAAGTCACCCAAATGGTTTTTGCCAAACTGCCCCGTGGAATAGCCCATCGACTTAAGCGTTGTCGCAAGGGTCAATGCCTGATCGGGAATACCAATCGGTGAACCGGCCTGGCCTACGGTGGTCATGCCCGTGCGGATGGGTAACTCACCGGTGATGAAGTTGGCCCGGCCAGCGGTGCAACTCGCCTCGGCGTAATAATCGGTAAACCGCATGCCCTGGGCCGCCAGACTGTCGAGGTTCGGTGTTTTACCCGCCATCATGCCTTGATCATAGGCGCCAATATTAAACCAGCCGACATCATCGGCCATGATGACAACAATGTTGGGTTTATCGGACGCGGCCTGCACGTGCAGGGGCATGGCAGTAAGCAGAAGTGTTGTTACTGTCAGCGCCAAAAAATCGATTATTTTTGTCACGGTCAGTTCCTCAGTACTCTTATGAAAGTCTCAGGACTAGCCTACAACGTGAAAATTCGGGATACACACAGTAGCTGAATTTAATCCTAGGCGAGAATACTCAGATAGCCACTTTCTTTTTTATCGCTCGCCCTGGAACGGCTGCCAACTTCCAGGCCTGCAATATGCCCGCAAAACCCTCTATCGCGCAGGTTCGTTACCGACACTCTTTCGTCGGCCCTCACAGAGATTCATAACGTTTAGACATAATAATTATTCAGTTTCACTATGAACACGAACCCCCGCGCCCGCAGATAAACAGGAATGAATATCGAAAACCGCCGAACACGTTAGTGTAAATACTGTGAGAAAACACAGAATGAATATTTGACAGACCTCTATCCTGCGTCAAAGCTGCAACAGCATTGGACAATGTTCTATCAGGACAACGGAATGCCGAAACATAAAAATAAATCAGCGCACTCCACATCGGGTTTACGACGCACTTTCATGACGCCCTCTCTGCGTATCGTTTTAGCGATCCTGTTACCCCTGGCAATTTTTAGTAGTTGGCTGTTCTTCCAACACAGTAAGCCCGCACCTTTGATCTATTCACCCGCCATCACATCAGCACCGCCGTCTCTGAACCCCCCCCGCGCCAGCAGCAAAAATGGTCGACGAGCAGCAATGCCAGAGTTGCCACAGTGCGCAGGTAAAAGATTGGCAAGGCTCCCATCACCAGTTGGCCATGCAACCGGCTAACGCTGAAACGGTCCTCGCCAATTTCAGTGACGTCACGTTCAAAAACAAGAGAGAGACCACCCGCTTCTCTCATAAAAATGACGGCTTCTGGGTCAATACTCCTGGCGCAGACGGTAAACCCGCTGATTTCAAAGTCGCTTACACCTTCGGCGTCGCCCCCTTGCAGCAGTATTTGATAGAGACACCCGGCGGGCGGTTGCAAGCGTTGGGGGTGGCCTGGGATACCGAGAAACATCGCTGGTTTCATCTCTATCCAGGCCAAGGTGTGAACTTCAAGAATCCCTTGCACTGGAGCAAGCCGAGCCAGAACGCCAACTTCATGTGTGTCGAATGCCATACCACTGGCTTCAAACGCAATTTCGACGCCGTGAGCGATAGTTTTGCCAGCCAGTGGAACAGTCTGGGAGTCGGCTGTCAGGCCTGCCATGGTCCGGCCTCCAATCATTTAGCGTGGGCGACAAAGCCCAATGACCTGACGCATGCCGGCTTTGTCGTCGACCTCAAAGACAAAGACGCCACCACCGAGATCGAGACCTGCGCCCGGTGCCATGCTCGTCGCGCACCGCTGGACGACGGTTATCAGGTCGGCAAACGGTTGATGGATGATTACCTGCCCAGCCTGCTGACGCCCGAACTCTATACGGTGGACGGCAAGATCAAGGATGAAGTGTTCGAATACGGTTCTTTCCTGCAAAGCAAAATGTTCGACAAGGGCGTGCGCTGCAGTAGTTGCCACAACCCTCATAGCACCGCACTCAAGGCCCCAGGCAACGGTGTGTGCGTGCAATGCCACAACACAGCAGGCAAAACCTCCGTCGAGCGTGTCAATGGCAAGGGCCTGCAAGCGAAGAACTACGACTCTCCCGAGCACCATCGGCATCAGGTTGGAAAGCCAGGCTCGCAATGTGTCGATTGCCACATGCCTGGCAAGCTGTACATGGGCAATGACTTTCGCCACGACCACAGTTTCAGTATCCCCAACCCCCTGCGCGCACAGACGCTCGGTACGCCGGATGCCTGTTTGAGCTGCCACCAAAGCGTGGCGGGCAACAAAATTATTGAGCAATTCAAGCTCTGGACCGGCGACCGGCCTGACCAGGCATCGCGCTACGACGAAAGCCTCTCGCTGATTCGCGGTGGTCAGGTCGGTGCAGCACAGGCGTTGTACGAGCAGCTGCAACGTAGCAATCTGCCCGCCATCCAACGTGCAACACTACTCGCCGAGCTGCCCGCCTACCCCAGCGCACAAGCGCTGAGGCTGGTCACCAAGGATCTGAACAATCCGGCACCGCATGTGCGCGAAAGTGCCATTCGCGCGGTCAGCGCCCTTATGCCCGAGGCGCAACGTCTGGCGTTGCTATCACCGCGGCTCGATGACCCGGTCCGCGCCGTACGAATCGCCGCCGCCCGTGCTCTGCCAGGCGCTGCGAATGGCGGATTGGGGGCATCGCAGCCAAGCTGGAATACAGCCATCGGCGAGTACGAGGCTGTGCAGTTGAGCCTGGTGGAACGCGCCGAAGCCAACCTCAACCTGGCGATGCTCTACCAGGCCAGTGGCCGCAATGCAGATGTCGAACCCCGCCTGCGTGCAGCCTTGCAACGTGACCCGGATTTCTTTCCGGCGCTGGTCACGCTGGTCGAGTGGCTGGAATCAAATGCTCGCGGCAAAGAAGCTCGGCAGTTGCTGGACGACGGCCTGCGCGAACACCCTGACGTCGCCTTGCTACACCAGGCCCAAGGCCTGGCAATGATTCGCGCGGGACAGCGGGTGCAGGCCATCCCCGCGTTACGCAGGGCTGCCCGACTCGAACCGCAAAACGCTCAGTATGGCTACGTGCTGGCAGTGGCCTTGTACGAAAACGGCCAGGTCGATGAAGCCTGCTCACAACTGGAACAGATGCTCGAACACCAGCCAGCCAACCGCGATGCCAGGCTGTTGCTGATCCAGTACGATCTGAAGAACGGTCATGAGCCAAAGGCGCGAAAGTTGATAGACGCATGGACGCACATCAACCCTGAAGACCCTGCCCTTAAATGATTCCTTTCCGCCACTTAAATGCCCTTTTCTTTATGCCAGCCAGCATGAAGCGGATCGCCGGAAATGCTGCCCAAAACCACAGTTTTTGGACCGCCCATCTAAGTATTATGATCGACCTACAATGCGTGATATTGTTTTGACATCACGCTGTATGCGGGATCGGTGATCCTGGCGAGGTGCGCCAGGTAAAGAGATAAGAAGTTAATGTGGTTTCCAAGAAGTAAAACCACAGCGCGCGGTTTGGTGGGTGTTGAAACAGGTCCAAATGGAATAGCTCTAGCCCACGTACAGAGAAGCCAAGGCGAAGCTCCACGCCTGCTCCACTGCAACTTCCGCGCAGCCACGCCCGAACAACACCCCACCGTATTGAAAAATATGGTCGACGAATCAGGCCTTGGCGGCTTGCCGGTCAACCTTGTGTTGCACCCCGCTGCCTACCAGATGCTGCTTCTCGACAGCCCCTATGTCCCCGCTGAAGACTTGGGCGCCGCCATGCGCTGGCGCATCAAGGACCTTATCAGTGAGCCCCTTGAAGATGTCGTCGTTGACGCATTTGCTCTTCCCGAAGATGCCTACCGTGGCCGCTCGCGCATGGCCTACTGCGCAGTGCTCAATAAAGCGCGCATGCAGGACTGGGCCAAGCTGATCAAGCACGCCGGTCTCCATCTGGTCAGCATCGACGTTACCGAAATGGCATTTCGCAATCTTGGTCTGGGCCGGTGCCGACAATCTGAACATCGCACTGCTGCGCTTGCGTTCCAGCGAGGGCTTGATCTGCGTGCAGCATGGCGCGGATCTGTACATGGCGCGCGTCATTGAGCATGGACTGGAACAGGCTGGCCAGGATTTTTCTTCAGCCACCCTGGAGATCCAGCGTTCCCTTGACTATTTCGAGAGCCAGTTAGGCAAGGGGCACATCAATCGCCTGCTGTTACTGCCCATGAAGCGCGATGGCGAAGCCGCACTGCAAGCGCTGGGTAATGGACTGACCGTCAAACTGCAGGCCCTCGACCTGCGCGAATTGTTCAGCGGGCAACCCGCCGCTGAACTGGACGAACAGATGCAGGCTCTCTGCATGGCAGCCGTCGGCGCAGCTCTGCGCCAGACGGCTTCCTGATGCAGAACCTCAACCTTTATCAGGTACAAAAAAACGCGCACCACGGACCGCAGAAACTCCAGCTACTGGGCTGCCTCGCGGTGCAGGTGCTGGACGGGGCATTCGATCCGACCGGGGCCCGCTGGATGGTGATGTACAACATCGGTGCCGAGTCCGGTGGCAACCCGGTTGTCGGGAGTAATCTCTGGGCACCGGCCAATCCAGGTGTGATAACCCCAACAGGCAGTACTTTCAGTACTGCTTCCAGGCGCACCGGCTGGAGAAAGCATTATCGCGGTGGGCAACCTGCCCGCCACCGGTTTTCGCTTTGCCTATGCGTCGCCGCAGCAGCGTGTGTATCTGGCCCAGACGGTCGTGGGCTTTCGCTGCCAAAATGGCCAACTGCTTCGATATACCTATAACCAACTGCTTTCTACACTGCCCGCCGCCCCGCCGCCCGGTTCCAACCCTGAGCCGTTGGCTATGAATGTCGATTGTGGGCAAACACGCTTTACCTACCAGGCCGGCAGCACCGCGCGCGCCGGTTTGCTGTCCCTGATGCTGCATACCACCCTCGACGGCGAAAGCTTTCAACTCTTGCAACAGGTCCACATCGACAATGCGCCCTGATCCCCGCTGGCCCCATCGCGCCCAGGGTTTTGGCCTGGTTGCAGCGATGTTCCTACTCATCGTGGTCGCCCTGGTGGTGATCGCCATGGCACGCCTGTCCGTCGCGCAACACGGCACTCTTGCCGCTGGCCGATGATTACCCGTTTATCGCGGCCATTCGTCAAGGTTTCAGCGCTGCAACACTGACCGATACCGATGGTGCCTGTTTTGGCGATGGCAACAGTTGTTCAGCGTACGGCTATGACTTTAGCGACAGCCCCGGCAGCGAAGTTCGTCTGGGACGCTTGCGTCTGGACAATGCCCATGGCTCTGAGTTGCAGGCATTGGATCTGCCCTTGCGCATCGAGACGTGGCAGAACCTTGCGGGCGGCAGCTTTCGGGTCGAAGGCCTGGATACCTGCACCACGGCAGCCGTTTTGCAAACGCCCGCGCTGAGTAGCTACACCGGGCAACTCAGCCAACAGGTCTATGGCAATGACAAGGTTACGTTGATCGCACCCAGCGCAGGATTGGGGCTGTTGCGCTTGCAGCCTCCCGGGATCAACGGATCGGTACTCGGTGGATTACCGGCAACACCGTCCTGGCTTTTCTACGACTGGAATGGCAAGGGCCGTGAAGCTGCAACGGGGCTGGCCAGATTCGGCATCTATCGAGGCTCATCGCCAATGATTTTTCGCCGCGAAGTGTATCGCTAGCGACCTGCTACTCACGGGCGCTGGCGACTCACATCGACAAAGCGCTTAAAGCTTTGTTGTATCGACTGGTGCTCGCCACTCAGGCCGCTTGAACGCTGTCTCCGCTCCGGAGATGGAGACAGCGATACGATTCAGCACGTGCTCGGCGGTGTATTTCTTGGTGGTCGTGTTGAGGGCGATGAGGACAAGGCCAATCACCAGCACCGCATGAGGGATTTTTTTGATCTCTGTGTTTTCCAGGTAATACAAAAACCCACAGGCAGCGACAGACCCCAGGAGAGCCCCGGCAATCGCCTCCTGCAGCGGATGGATATAGGGTGCCACGCAGTTGATACTGAACCACCACGCGATCAATAACCCTAAACCAGCTCCTGGCCAGCGAAGACGAGGATTGATCTGTCGCGCAAGCAGGCTCATCGCCACGGGTAGCACCAGGCTAGTATTCGTGGCATGACCGCTGATGACCGCAATGTTCAGGCTTTCAAGGCCTATGCCCCATCCTTTGAAGAGGATTTTGCTCGCCCCGACAATCGCGTACACAAACAGCAGTAATGCGCCCCATAACAGCGCCGACTGTCTGGACCTGGAAAACCAAAGCCAGGCACCGATGACCACTGCCGCCGGAAGCATGACCGTGATTCCGCCGTACTGAGTGATGTCTGCCAACCTCATATCGCGTGCAACCTTTATAGACGTGTTTCACATAGACATGCATAAAACCAGAATTTGCTCTGCGGCCACTAGAAATATCTGTGTAAACGATAGCAGCACGTGCGTGTTTGTCCGGGGCAATGGGCTCACAAAAAAACGCCCCGTTCTTCATCCAAAGAACGGGGCGTTTCTGGTGCAACGGCTGGCTCAACTCAAGGTGCGTAAGTCAGCAGCAGCTCACTGGGCGCCTGAAAATCCAGCGACATCATCACGCTCAGCGCGGTAATGGTGAAGATCGAGAAGACGAACAGCTTGCGCGCCCAGACCCGGTCATCCACTGCCTTGTAACCGCTCCAGGCCATGTACAACCAGTACATGCCCATGATGGCCGCGACGGCCAGGTAACTAAGACCGGCGTAACCCCCCACGGTCAACATCAAGGTGGCCAGCAGGAATGCCAGGGTGTAGATCAGGATATGACGCTTGGCGACGACGATGCCACGCTTCACCGGCAAGACCGGAATCGACGCAGCGAGGTAATCGTTGAAGCGAAAGATCGCGATGGCGTACGAGTGCGGCATCTGCCACAAACTGAACATCACCAACAGGGTCAGTGCCGCCAAGTCGAAGCTGTTACTCACCGCGACGTAACCGATCACGGGCGGCATTGCCCCGGACAAGCTGCCGACCAGTGTGCCGTGCACCGATTTGCGTTTCAGGTACAGGCTATAGAAGCCGACGTAAATCACAAAACCGATCACCGCGAACAACGCCGCCAGCGGGTTGGCCTTGGTATACAGCAAGCCCACCCCGGCGATGCCAAGCACGCTGGCGAAGATCAGGGCCAGTCTCAATGAAACCAGACCCTGCACCAGTACCCGATTCCTGGTGCGCTCCATCTTCACGTCGATGTCGCGGTCGATGCAGTTGTTGAACACGCACCCGGATGCCACCACTAACGAAGTGCCGATGACAGCAGCCAGGAACAGGCCAAAGTCGACATGCCCTTTGGACGCCAGGAAAAAGCCACCTGCCACCGAAAGCACATTACCGAAAATGATCCCCGGCTTGGTGATTTGGATAAAGTGCTTCAGCGACATCGGGAGATCCTCAGTGCGCCATCATGTTCGTGTGGACGTTGTACATAATCCACAACGACAGGCCGACCACGATCGCAATGATCAGGGCGGTAAAGGCGAAGGCGATGATGTTCCAGCGCTGTTCGGACGACCTGTTCATGTGCAGGAAGAACACCAGGTGCACGAATATCTGCACCACAGCGAAGGCCACGACAATGGCCAGGGTCATCGTCTTGGGGAACACCGGGTGCATCAAAAGACCGAAAGGGATCACCGTCAGAATCACGGAGAGGAAAAACCCGACGGCGTAGGACTTCAGGCTGCCATGGTCGGCACCGCCATGGCTGATATGTGCGTTAGCCATTTACAGCGCTCCCATCAGATAGACAACGGTGAACACGCAGATCCAGACCACGTCCAGGAAGTGCCAGAACAGACTCAGGCAGCTCAGACGCGTGTTGTTGGTTGCGGTCAGACCTTTCTTCTTGATCTGGAACATCAGCACCGCCATCCAGATCAGACCGGATGTCACGTGCAGGCCGTGAGTACCGACCAGCGTGAAGAAGCCTGACAGGAAGGCGCTGCGATCAGGGCCAAAGCCCTCGGCGATCAGGTGATGGAATTCATTGATTTCCATGCCGATGAACGCGAGGCCCAGCAAGAACGTTACCGCCAACCAGGCGATAACCCCGTTCTTGTTGCCCTTGTGCATCGCCAGCATGGCGAAGCCGTAGGTGATACTGCTGAACAGCAGGCAGAAGGTTTCTACCAGCACGTAAGGCAGTTCGAAGATGTCTTTGCCCGACGGGCCACCTGCGACGTTGTTACTGAGCACCGAGTATGCGGCGAAGATCGTCGCGAACAGGATGCAGTCAGTCATCAGGTAGATCCAGAAACCGAACACGGTCATGGACCCGGCATCCTCGTGCCCATGCTCCTCAGCATGGGCAATCTGAGTTTCTAATACTAAGTTCGACATGGTTTAAGCCTGCTTAGCCAAAGTTTGAAGGCGTGCATTTTCGATTCGCGCCACTTCTTCGGCGGGAACGTAGTAGTCGATGTCATCGTCGTTACTGCGCATGATGAAGGTGGCTACCATGCCGACCAGACCGACGGCGGCCAGCCACCAGATGTGCCAGATCAACGCGAAGCCAAAGACCAGACTGCCAAAGCTGATATACACGCCAACACCGGTGTTGCGCGGCATGTGGATCTTCTTGTAATCGGCTGCTTTTTTGCTCTGTACACCGCGTTCCTTGGTCTCCCAGTGGGCGTCCAGGTCATTGACGTGCGGTTGCTCGGCGAAGTTGTAGAACGGCGGCGGCGAAGAGGTCGACCATTCCAGCGTGCGGGCATCCCACGGGTCACCTGTGAGGTCACGGTTTTTCTCGCGATCACGGATGCTGACCACCAGTTGCGCGATCTGGAAGATGATGCCGACCATGATGACCAGCGCACCACAGAACGCAGCGATCAGCCACGGTGTCCATGCCGGGTTGTCGTAGTGGTTCAGACGACGGGTCATGCCCATGAAGCCGAGCACGTACAGCGGCATGAATGCCAGGTAGAAACCGACGATCCAGCACCAGAACGCATACTTGCCCAGACGCTCGTTCAACGTGAAGCCGAACGCTTTCGGGAACCAGTAGGCGAAGCCCGCCAGGTAACCGAACACCGCACCGCCGATGATCACGTTATGGAAGTGCGCGATCAGGAACAGGCTGTTGTGCAGCACGAAGTCAGCACCCGGAACCGCCAGCAGTACGCCGGTCATGCCGCCGATGCTGAAGGTCACGATAAAGCCCAGGGTCCAGAGGATCGGCGTGGTGAATTGAATTCGCCCGCGGAACATGGTGAACAGCCAGGTAAAAATCTTCACTCCCGTGGGCACGGAGATAATGATCGTCATGATGCCAAAGAAGGCGTTGACGTTGGCCCCCGAGCCCATGGTGAAGAAGTGGTGCAGCCAGACAACGAAGGACAACACGGTAATGGCGATGGTCGCGTAGACCAGCGAGGTGTAACCGAACAGGCGCTTTTTGGAGAACGTCGAGGTCACTTCCGAGAATATGCCGAAGGCCGGCAGGATCAGGATGTACACCTCGGGATGGCCCCAGGCCCAGATGAGGTTGACGTACATCATCGGGTTGCCACCAAGCTCGTTGGTGAAGAAGTGCATGCCCAGGTAACGGTCCAGCGTCAGCAGAATCAAGGTCGCGGTGAGGATCGGGAACGACGCCACGATCAAGATCGCGGTGCACAGGCAGTTCCAGGTAAACACCGGCATTTTCATCAACGTCATGCCAGGGGTGCGCATTTTCAGGATGGTGACAACGAAGTTCACCCCCGTCAGCAACGTACCCAATCCTGACAACTGCAATGCCCAAATGTAGTAATCGACCCCGACACCTGGGCTATACGCCAGGCCGGAGAGCGGCGGATAAGCAACCCAACCGGTACGGGCAAACTCGCCGAGCCCCAAGGACAGGTTGACCAGTACCGCGCCGACCACGAACAACCAGAAGCTCAACGAGTTGAGGAACGGGAAGGCAACGTCGCGAGCGCCGATCTGCAGCGGTACGACGATGTTCATCAGGCCGACCACAAAAGGCATCGCCATGAAGAAGATCATGATCACGCCGTGAGCGGTGAATATCTGGTCGTAATGTTCCGGAGGCAAGTAGCCTTCGGAACCCGCGCTGGCGAGGGCCAGCTGCGAGCGCATCATGATCGCATCGGCGAAGCCGCGCAGGAGCATGACCAGCGCAACGATGATGTACATCACACCGATTTTCTTGTGGTCGACCGAGGTCAGCCATTCAGTCCACAGGTAGGACCACTTGCGGTGATAGGAGATTGCAGCAACCAATCCCGCACCCACCAGCATGATGATAACCAGCGTCACCATTACGATCGGTACATGGAAGGGAATGGCTTCCAGCGTTAATTTACCGAACATCTCTTACTCCTCTGCGCCGGCAGCCGAATGCATTTTCATGTCCATGCCCCTCATTTCTGGTGCATCGTCCGCCTTGTGGTGCATCCCCTTGGCCTTGTTCATCCCTTCATATTTATCAATGATGGTCTGGAACAGGTTGGGCTGAACGCTGGCGAAGTACTCAACAGGGTTTTTCACGCTAGGCTTGGCCAACTGATTGAATTCAGCGATTTCAAGCGGGTGTGGTGCTTTTTTGGCTGCTGCGACCCAAGCATCGAAGTCCGCTTGCGACGTGGCATAGGCCTTGAATTTCTGGTCCGAGAAGCCTTCGCCGCTCAAGTTGGCCGCCATGCCGTCGTACACATGCTCTTCGTTGGAGATCAAGTGCAGCTTGGTTTCCATACCGGCCATGGCATAGATCTGACCGCCAAGGCCCGGGATGAAGAACGAGTTCATGGTGGAGTCGGATGTGATCCTGAAGTTAACCGGGACATTGGCCGGGAACTTGATCTCATTGACCGTGGCGATACCCAGTTCCGGGTAGATGAACAACCACTTCCAGTCCATTGCGACGACTTCAATGACCACCGGTTTGACGTTGGAGTCCAACGGTTTGTAGGGGTCAAGTTCGTGACTCGATTTCCAGATCAGGATACCCAGCGCGATCACGATCAAGGTTGGAACGCCCCACACCACGGCTTCAATCTTGCCGGAGTGAGCCCAGTTCGGCGCGTAGGTCGCCTTGGTGTTCGAAGCGCGGTATTTCCAGGCGAAGGCGAACGTCATGATGATCACCGGAACAACCACCAGCAGCATCAGCAGCGTCGCGGTGATGATCAGATTTTTCTCGTCGATGCCTATCTGCCCTTTTGGATCGAGCAGGGCCATGTTGCAACCACCCAGCGCAAGCATGCTCAAAAGGGCCAACGAGCCAAACAATCTGGGGTACCTTTTTCTACTCATCTCACGACCTCTAAAGCTGCGCACGCAATGCACATAGGTTTCGACCGCCAACACTTCACCCTGCCAGGTGTTGGCATGTTTTTTTGATTGAATAAGGGCCTGCCAGAAAAGCTCGAGAGCTGGGCGGCAAATCCAGAATTGTCTGTGGTTTCTTATTGAACTGGTGTGGCAACGGCCTGGTTAGCAGACCAATTCCATTTGGTGCGGATTTTTTGAAAGGGTGTCAGTCCCTGAAATCGTATCGGCGTGATCTACATAGAGTGCGTAGAGACGCTTTCGACCTCGTTTCTTGTCAATTGCAAAGCGGTGCTGACTGATAAGTGTTAGCGATTGTAGATATGTAACCATTTGTTGACTATGACTTATTCTGCAACAGTTATTCTCATATTCAGCAATGATCAGCCAGCAAGGACATTATCGGGGCTGAAAAAAAGCCCTACTTTCCGTAGGAAAACAGGGCTTTTGCGGTGTCCAACTGAATTCAGCGGGCGGTGCGACGATTACGCATGATCCCCAGCGGTACCAATATCACTGTCAGAACGAAGGCAGCCAAAGCCCACTGCGCCAGCGACAAACCGAGGATAGGTGGGTACGGCGTGGTGCAGAAGCCATCGACCTGGAAGCCCAACGGGAACCAGGACGCCAGCGGCAGACCGTCGACGATAGGCTGCAATACATCCAGACCGCAGCTCTCGTTCGGATTCGCCAGGATGTAGACATGACGGCCGGCAGCGACGATGCCGCCAATCGCACTGAGCACGGTCAGCCCCTCGAACACCGTAGTACTGCGTCTGCCCGGCATCGCGGCACCAATGAAGGCGAAGATGGCGATAAACAGCAAGGCATAACGCTGAAGAATGCACAGCGGGCATGGCGCCTCGTCCAATACCACTTGCATGTAAAGCGCGCCTCCGATCAACGTGAGGCAGATCACCCCGAGCAAGACCAGAAAGCGCTTTTCGCGTCTTAGGTACATCGTGCTGTCGCTCATTCCCTTACCTTTTGAAATGGTGTGACCCGGAGTGTAAATGCACAACGGTCTGATCGCCCGCGATAATCGTGGGCAGAGGTTACCAACTCAAGTGAAGAACCGCTGTACGGAACAATTGGGTGGCCGGAAGGCCTTGAGGCCAGAACACATCTTGTAGGTTTCGAGTATTTCCTGCGGACACAAAAATGCCGCCAGCCCCTGACAGAGGCTGACGGCATTTTTTATTCCGCCGAGTTTATTCGAGCACGGAAGCCGGGCCAAAGAACTCGTAGCGACTTTGTTTCTCTGGTACGCCGGCTGCTTTCAACTGGCGTTTGACCACGGCCATGAACCCTTTCGGACCCAGGAAGTAGGCATCCAGATCCCGATCTTCGGGCAACCACTGTTCCAGCTGCTGCTGATCAAGCAGGCCAACCGCATCCGCCGCGGGGCTCACGCCGTCGTCTTCGGCGTAGCAATAGAAGTGCTTGAGTTGCGGGTGACGCCCCGCCAGACCATCGACCCAATCGCGAAACGCATGCACCGCGCCATTGCGCGCGCAGTGGATAAAGTGCACGGGGCGTGAGGTTTCCAGCGCGGTCTCAAGCATGGCCAGTGTCGGCGTGATGCCAACACCGCCGCTGATCAACACTAACGGCTTTTGGCTCTCAGTCAGGGTGAATTCGCCCGACGGCGTGAACAACTGGAGGCTATCGCCAATCTGCAGTTGGTCATGCAGGTAGTTGGACACCACGCCATTGGGTTCGCGCTTGACGCTGATGCGGTATTGGTTGCCGCCGGCCACTGCCGAGAGCGAATAGTTGCGGCGCATTTCTTCGCCACCGATGAACAACTGCAAACCAATGTATTGACCCGCGGTAAACCCGAGAATCGGCCCATCATCCGCAGGTTGCAGATAGAAAGAAGTGATCTCGGCACTTTCATCCACCCGGTTTACCAGCTTGAACTCACGCGCACCGCGCCAGCCGCCAACGGCTTCGGCTTTTTCGTCGTAGATCGCGCCCTCGGCACCAATCAGAATATCGGCCAGTTGCTGATACGCATGGGTCCAGGCTTGCAATACTTCGTCAGTGGCAATGTCGCGTCCCAGCACTTCGGCGATGGCGCGGATCAGGCAGGAGCCGACGATAGGGTAATGCTCAGGCAGGATTTGCAGAGCGACGTGCTTGTTGATGATTTTCGCCACCAGATCGCCCAACTGCTCCAGTTCGTCGATGTGCCGTGCGTACATCAGTACACCGTTGGCCAGCGCGCGGGGCTGATCACCGCTGGCCTGATGCGCCTGGTTAAACAGCGGGCGCACCTCTGGGTATTCCTCGAGCATCATTTTGTAGAAATGAGTGGTCAGCGCTTCTCCACCGCTTTCAAGCAGGGGCACGGTGGATTTGACGATGGCACGATCTTGAGCGTTCAACACGATTGGACTCCTGAGCCGCAAGGCTTCTAGCTAATTGCCGCTTACACATCAGGATTCGTGCCAGCTATTTTTATAATAAAAATCAATAGCTTGAAAATATTAAGTCAAAATGACACATGATAAATAATAGTCAATAAGACTCCTTTGCGTCCTTATGACTACCAAAACACAACGCTGCCTTGCGCTGATTTTGCCGACAGCATCATTGATCGGCTTGACTGTTTACTGCCCTGAGGCACAAATACCCTAAAGCGAAACCTTTGCAAGTCGATAACCCGGCATCGA
Source organism: Pseudomonas sp. 5C2 (assembly GCF_034314155.1). Taxonomy (NCBI): domain Bacteria; kingdom Pseudomonadati; phylum Pseudomonadota; class Gammaproteobacteria; order Pseudomonadales; family Pseudomonadaceae; genus Pseudomonas; species Pseudomonas sp. 5C2. Next base: position 50,589 of record NZ_JAVIWH010000001.1, read on the forward strand.
AAGCTGTTTGCCACTCTTGTAGCGACGCCTTTAATTTTCAGAAGGTTGATATGTCCTCAAATAATGCCCGCGCTGACTCCCTGTCACTCCTGCTGTTTACGTTGCGCAGCGGCAAGCTGATGGCCATCAACTTGCTCAAGGTCAGCGAGATCATCCCCTGCCCTGCCCTGACCCGCTTGCCCGAATCCCATCCTCACGTCAAAGGTATCGCCGTCCTGCGCGGCGCATCGTTGTCGGTGATCGACCTGAGTCGGGCCATTGGTGAACAACCGCTGCTCGACCCTTCGGGTGGCTGCTTGATCGTCACGGATGTCAGCCGTTCCAAACAGGGCCTGCACGTGCAGGCAGTGAGTAAGATCGTGCATTGCCTGACCACGGACATCCGACCTCCACCCTTCGCCTCTGGTAACAGGTCATTTATCACGGGTGTGACTCAGGTCGACGGCGTGCTGGTACAGGTGCTGGATATCGAAAAAGTCATCCACGGCATCGCCCCGGCGAGGATCATCGCCGACGAGCCTGCGCACCTGAGCGAAGAAGACACCCAGGTACTGGCCAAAGCCAAGATCCTCGTGGTCGATGACAGCCAGGTCGCCTTGCAGCAATCGCTGATCACCCTGCGCAATCTTGGCATTCATTGCCACACCGCCCGTAGCGCCAAAGAAGCCATCGACCGCCTGCTCGAACTGCAAGGCACGGAGGAGCAGATCAACGTAGTGGTATCCGACATTGAAATGTCGGAAATGGACGGCTATGCCTTTACCCGTACCCTGCGTGAAACACCTGACTTCAAGGACCTGTACGTCCTGCTGCACACCTCTCTGGACAGCAAGATGAACAGCGAAAAAGCCAAGGCTGCAGGAGCAAATGCCGTGCTGACTAAATTCTCTTCACCCGAGTTGACCAAATGTTTGATTCAGGCAGCCCGTACGGTCGAGGCCCAGGGCATTTAATACAGCCCCCCCAGCCAGAGGATTCGACGGCTTGGTGCTGGCTGATGCGCCGCGATCTGCTTCAGACCATCGCCCCCACAGCATGGCCTGCCGCACTTAGCCTTCTCGAGTTCAGCCCTGAACTCGCGCCACAAGTGCACGCATTATTGGTACTCGGTTACCAGCAAGGCGAAGGCAGCGTGCCGGACTATGAGGACTGGCACAAAGCGTTCGCCACCGACCCCGAGTTCGACCCGTCACTGTGTTTTATCGCTGCTGATGAATACGGTGTGGTAGGCGTTGTACTGTGCTGGACCAGTGCCTTTATCAAGGATCTGGTGGTGGATCCACGCGCCCGCCGCCAAGGCTTCGCACGTGCCCTGCTGAACCATGCATTCGAGGCTTTCCGCGTGCGGGGTGAAGCGTGCGTCGACCTCAAGGTGATGGACAATAACCATGACGCTCGGCGCCTGTATGAAACATCAGGTATGCGTTACGTCCAGCGCTTTACTGTCGACTAAGGCCGCCTCGCAACGGCGTCTGCCATAATCCGACCTTTGGAAGCACCACTCGGAAGAAGCCTGATATGAAAGCATCCACTGCGCTGTGCATTGCCCTTGCGGTTGCTGCAACCCATGCCAATGCGTCCAGCAGCCAGGCCTGGAGCGACCTGGACAAAGCCGTCATCGCCAGTTGCATAAACGCCAGTCAGCTTAAAGAGGTAAAACCGGCCGGCACCGCAGCCTTGTTCGATGACAGCGTCGGGTACAGCGCACTCCTGCTCAAAGGCCGCTACCCGCAGGCGCACATGAAGAACAAAACCGGCACCGAGCTGTGCCTGTACCAACGTCAAACCCAAAAAGCCACCGTGACCGAGTGGGATGAAATGACCACGTTGCCGAAAAAATAGACGCTTGGCAGTGGCGCACAATTTGCTTCGACACTTGTCCCCGGCGGTGACCGCGCCTGCAAATTGTCACCGTCAACGCGCGTCTTTTCTGGTCTTTTACGTCAATGAACACACCGTTTTCATGCGTAGGTTGTGGCAAGTGTTGCACCGATCATCACGTTCCCCTGACGCTGTCCGAGGCGAGCCAATGGGCGGCTGACGGCGGCGCGGTGATCATCCTCGTAGAGGGTTTCCTCGAAGACGGTTATGGCGTGCCTGAGTTGCAACGCACGCATGCCCAACGTCGTTCATGCCGGGTGCCCAGCGGCACAGCGCAGGTGTATGTCGCCATTACCTTCGCGGCTTATAACGTCGGGCCTTGTCGGAATCTTGACGCAGAAAACCTGTGCCGTATCTATGAACGACGTCCCTTGGTCTGTCGGATTTACCCGATGGAGATCAACCCGCACATCCCCCTGCGACCTGAAGCAAAAGGTTGTCCGCCGAATGCATGGGAGCACGGGCCGGACTTGATCGTCGGTGGCAACCTGGTCGATACCCAACTGACGGCACTGATCGAACAATCGCGCCAGGCGGATCGCGATGAGGTCGCCGCCAAAGATGCTATCTGTAAACTGCTGGGGATCCGCACCACCGCCCTCAAAGGTGACGGTTTTACCGCGTACCTGCCGGACATGCAGGCCTTTGCGGCCGCCACGCAACAGATCGCCGACAGCGGCACGTTACCTGCGCTGTCCGTCGAACCGGGTTGGGGTTTTCACGTATCGGGCGCGGAGATTGCCAATACGCTGCAACAGGCCGGCGCTCAGGTGGTGAGCGCCGATCCGCTGGACTATGCCTTCATTTCTTTTGCATAACGCCCGGCGAGGCTGGGCAGGCCTGAAAATCAGCGTTTGCCCATGGTCTTGCGTGTGCCGTGAGGCGCGACACCGGGGACTTTGTTATGACTGGCTTTGCCCGACTTCTTGTAATACAGCGAGTCTTGGGTCTTGGCCTGCAACAACTCGCCCGGTTTGAATGGAAAGCTGAACGCAGGAATGGCGGCTTTTTTATCGGTGGTTTCAGCACCCGGCTCGACGACTGTCACCTCTTCGGTGACGACGGCTTCAGGAGCTGGCGTGTGTTCGGGGGTAGTCATGGAAGCTCCAAAAGTATCGAGTCAGTCATCTGGCGAAAATGGGCAGTCGCCCAAGGCCCGGCAGCATACCTGAATCACAGGCGGCCTGCCGCCATCACCACTCACCTCCTATCGCCTGCTATTTGTAAAACAGATCAATGATGACTTCGGCCTCGAAGGCGCCTGCTTTGGGTGTTTGGCTTTGCCAGACCAGTTCGGCCTCGAAATCGGCCTTCGCCGACTGACTCGTCCCGAGCAGATCCGCCAGATGGAAGGACTGGTTGTAAGGCAACGTCGCGCCATCGCGGCCATTGATGATGCGGATACCGACGCCGTCGTTGGCCGTGGGAATCAGTAAATCGCCAGACAGCACACCTGACACCGGCTTGAATCGCGCATCGAGGCTGAACGGAGTGTCACAGGTGCGGCTGGTCACCAGTGAAAACGGACGTCGATCAATGACCCGCCCCACCGCTACCTCCTGAATCCCTATCGAGCCAAACTCGACGGTCTCCGGGGTGACCTGCAGCTCGGCATCGCAGGCAATGAAACGCAGGCCGGTCAGGTTATTGATGACGTAGCTCAGGCTGTAGCCGGGCAACGGGTTCAAGCCTGCCGCACTGTCGAGTTGGAATATCCGATAGTCCAGCAGATGACTGGCCACCCCCGACGGTGGCGTCGGACCGAACTTTTGCACGAACACCGAGAACACCAGATTGAAGGTGATGCGCGGACATGCAGCCATATTCGCGTCACTTTCATGACAAACAGGCAGACTCTGGCCTGTGCCTATCCGGCCGCTGTTCTGCAGATAATCGATACCGTCGACGGTCAAACCCGCGCGAATACCTTGGCCAATCGGCACGTTATCCGGGTTCAGATAAATGAACACTTCCTCCTGCTGCTCTTGCAGACCGTCCTTGAAGCATTCGACCTGAGCATTGAACCGATCCGAGCGCCAGACGATTGTTCCCTCGGGCGACGCGGCAGGAATGGCAACAGTGCTGCCCAGATCGCCATTGATCACCGCAGCGCCTGCACCCTGCTCCTTGCAGACCAAGGCAAAACACGTCGCCGGGGCCAGTAGCAGCACCAGCAGTAGACATCGAATCCAGCGAATATCGATCATGGTTGTAAGCCTTTTAAGTGGGCAATGCCTGGCAGCAACCTGGCCTTGAACGGTAAACGTCCGTCAATTTCGGCGCGGTAACTACGCTGGCCGCCATAATCAGTAAGGGCCTTGAAGGACATGTATTGCCATTGGCTGTCAGCGGGCTCGGCGGCGCTCAGGGGTAAGATTCGGGTGGTCCCCGGCAGCAGCAACAGGTAGTCGCTGACGTCATGTTTTCCAGCGCGGCCCTCGAGCTGCAGGTCCTGCAGTGAGGCGTGGAAAGCAGACCGATTGCTGACCTGCAACGACATCCTGCCGTTCGCATCGCGGGTCAGCTGCCAGAGCAATTCCTGGGTGCTATCAGCCGGATCACCGGGCAAACCTGGCGGGCGATAAAACACGTTGATGCGCTGGCGAATGGCAATGCTCAGTGGGTTCTCACCTTCTGCGCGCCGAGGGATTTCCATCACGTACAGGTGCAACAGCGACTCCCGCCCCTGCGGCATACCGACGCCTTCATACAAGATGCGTAGCGCCTGTTTGCCGTTAACAGGCAGTTGTGACAGGTGAGGCGTCAGGGCAAACGGCAGATCATCAGGCACGCCATCGCCCTCATTCGCGGCGCTGCTCAACCACGCCTGGAGCAGCACCTCGCGAGGGCTCCGGTTGATCACTTCGATACTGACTTCGCGAAAAGCCCCGTCAAAGATCAACCGCGTTCCGGTAAGGGACACCGCAGCCTGCACGCTTGCACTGGCGACCCCCATCAGTAGCAACATAAGGCTGATCAGCCTCTGACCGAGTCGTTTCGACAGACTCATTGGCAGGTCACCTTCAGTCGTTCATAGGCACGTAACGGGTCCTTTGGCGGCAGGCTATAGGGCACCCGGCAGCCTTGATCGGACCACTTCACTCGCAGTACGCCTTGATCTTGACCGGTCAACACCAACGCGCGACTGGTGGGGTCGACCACCGCCAAAGACTTGCCGTGCTCGTCCTCTACGCTAGCGCCCAACGGCACCTTACTGCCATCAGCGCGCACCAGTTCGAATTGCACACGGCGACCGATCGACGCGGCAAAGTGCACGACACTCACGGCGCCGCGACGTGGCACCACCTGGACGATTGCGTTATCCACCTCGACGTCCGCCCCCAACTGGCGAGTGTCCAGACTGACCCAATTGGTTCGGTAAGGCTGGGCGTAAGGCAACACCGCGTAACCGTTGTCCGAAGTCTCGACGTTGCTGTAGTTGGTCAGTTTTGCACCGCTGACGTTTGGCACCTCGACCAGGGCGAAGGTTTCACCCAAAGGCTGTCCGAAGTTCACCCCGCCGCCGTGAGCAACCAGCGACCCTGATGCACCCACGCTAAAAGCATCGTAATCGCGACCCTGGCTGTACCCGGCCTCAAAGCGACCGTAGGGCGTGGTGGTGTTAAGTTTGCCGGATCCGAAAGTGCCGGAGCTGCTGTCGCGCCCGCTCTGTAGCGAATAAAAAGCATTTCGATTGTCCAGCACCTGGCCGCTGAGACCGGCCTGGGCGTTGTAGTCTCCTTGGCTGTCGCGCACCAGATTGAACGATGTCCGGGACGCGCTTGAGCTTGAGCCCAACGGTACTGTCAGGCTCAGGGAAAGCCGATGATCGGTGTTGGCCTGCCCGTCACCGTCCAATTGCTGGTTACGCTCGATCGACAGACTGTAACTGACAGTTTTCCATGCGCTGTTGTAGGACAGGTACAACTGACGAGTTTTACCCGGCAGGTTCCAGTAACGCTGATCGCTGGCGGTCAGGCTCAACGAACCGGATTGCTCCGGCAGCGACTGCGTGACATTGAGCTCTACCCGATCCTTTGCCCGGCCGGTGACCGTTCGAGCGATGCGCCCATCGAGTTCCTCTACGTGCTCCTGCAGCGTGCGGTATTGCTCGGTGGAATAGCGATAACCCGCGACGGCTAAGGTGGTGTTCGTCACATCGAGGGTGTTGGCATAGCGCAACCGCACGCTTTGGCCCTGGCTAGTCTTGCTCACACGCGCCTGGCTGATCGACTGCGTCACGTCGGCCGAAAAAGCCCCCAAGCCGGTGTTGACCCCCGCCCCGACATTCGCCGCCTGATAATCCTCGGCCCATTGCAGTCCACCGAACCCGGTCAACCGTTCGGATAGACCATAAACCAGGGTGCCACTGGTGAATGTCGGCGAGGACTGTTGATCGGCATTGCTGTCGTATCGACCGGCGGCGAGGCTGTAGCGGAACGCACCGTTGGGCACCATGATCGGCAACGAGGTAAATGCCTGCGTAAAGGTGCGCGTGCGCCCATCCGCCTCCACCACCGTGACCAACAGATCGCCATTGGAGCCACTGGGGTAGATATCGGTAATCTCGAACGGCCCCGGAGAAACGTTGCTGCTGTACAGCAGAAAGCCGTTCTGGCGAACTTCAACCGTGGCATTGGTCTCGGCAATACCGCGAATCGTCGGAGCGTAGACCCGCTCGCTGTCAGGCAGCATGCCGTCATCGGAGGCGATTTCGGCGCCGCTGAACCGCACACTGTCAAAAATCAGCGAGTTTGAGTAGATCTCACCGAGTGTCAGTTGCCCCTTGAGCCGCGTCAGGTCACGTTGGGCGAACGTGCGGTTGCTGCTGAAGCGATAAGGCTGATTGCCGCCGTAGGTCAGCGACGACTCGTTGCGCAGGCGCCAGGCGCCCAGGTTCAGGCCATTTCGCAGGCCCAGGTAATACTGATCCGTGCGTTCTTGCTGATTGTGCCGACGGGCGCCGTTGAAGCTGTAATTGATGAAGGCGGCGGTCTCGCCTTCAGTCCAGAGTTCGGGTGACACGTAACCTCGAGCACTACGGGCCATGGCGGTCTGCGGCACGCTGACATTCAGGCGCAGGCTATTGGGCTGGTAGTCGACCCGAGCAAATTCGACCTGTGCCGCCAGGTCAAAACAAGCACTCGGTTGCAAATCAACCGCCAGGCTTGCGTCGTTGTGCAAGCGCTCCATGTCCAGTCCAAATGCCCGGAGCATCTCCAACGTCAGGCAGGGTTCGATCAAGCCTGAGGCCGTATTTTGGGTAAACCTGACATCATTGCGTCCACTCAGGACCCGGTTGACGTACACATCCACCCGGTAGACGCCTGGCAAAACACTGTTGCCCCGCAAAAATTCCTTGAGGTCGGCGGGTTCATCGGTGCCCTGGATAAAGGCCGTATTGAATTCCACTGGGGAACCCTTTGCGGCGTCGCCGGATTGATCTGGCGCCGCCATGGCCTGCATCGACAACGCCATACCAACACCCATGGCGAGCGTACTGAGCCTGAACGATGCGCGCACATAAAACCTCGGGAGGCTTTTATTGGTGCGCAGGAGATCACCTGAAAAAAATCCCTGGGTACTTCGGTTGAGCCGTTCCATTTGCTGTTATCACTCAATCCTTGGAGTACAGTCGCACCGGAGAATCCTTTCGCGCAGGCGCAAAACTGCCGAGTCAACGCAGAGGCCGTCACTCGGATTGCTCGATGAATAAAAAATTCTGGAGGAGTCGTTACCTGACGCCGGTATCGGTCTTGGCGACCTTGACCGCGTTGATCGACTCGCGCGCGGTCAGCGTGGCCCTATAGGGCACCTGCCCACCGAAGTCATTGATGCTGATAAAACTCAGGCTCAAGGGACGACCGCTTGCCCGCCTGACAAGCGGCACGTTCAAGGATTGATTCGGCGCCAGCATCTGGCTGTCCTTTTTCATCACGTGAGTTGTACCGTCCCGAACCTCAATCCTGACCATGGACACGTAATAGGGTCCAGGATTGCTCACCTGCAACACGTCATCCTCCAGCAGACGCCATTGAAGTTTTTCCGGCGCCTGGGCTGGCTCCACCTCCAACCCCTGAGGCCGAAAAAACACCTTGATGCGCTGGCGGATCGCGATCTGCAAAGCATTCTTTGCCGCGGCCTGAGGAATTTCCTGCACGTTGAGCCAAAACACCGACTCGCGGTCCATCGGCATGTCCACGCCGGCATACATGATGCGCAGCAGTTGCTTGCCGTCGCCCGGCATGCGAGCCAGGGCCGGGATAATCACAAACGGCAAATCGACAGTGCCCCCGGCGTCAGACTCAAGCCAGGACTGCAGGAGAATTTCTCCGCCGCCGCTGTTGTGTACGCCGAAACTGACCTCTTTGTCTTTTGCCGGATAAATAACACGAGTGGTATTGAGCACGATGCCTGCCTGGGCACCTGCGCTCAGGATCATTACCAGCGAAAGGCAGGCATAACGAATGGCGATAGAAAACATGATGGCATTCACCTTGAGCTGAGGTGCGACGGGGCGACTGCAGCTCACCCCGTCAGCGGTTTTACTCGTAGTCCAGCACGAAAGGCATGAATCCATCGGCGTTGCCCGGGTTGGTCGGCGTGCCGTTAAGCACGTAGACCGCGCCAAAATTCAACTCGGCTGTCGCGCCACCCGCGCCATCCTTGATCAGCGGTTTGTCGATCGTCTCGGTGCCACTCAAGTCCATGATCTGGGATTGGGCGTTGAGCAGGCCGATACCGACACCGTCTGCGGCACCCGTAGTACGCAACAGCTTGGGGTCATTGTTATCCAGGCCGCTGCCGGAGCGTGCGACGAAGCGCATTTTCACGGTGTTGTATTGATCGACGCCAGCGCTGCAATTGACCAGCAGCTGGACAGGTGTAGCGGTTTCCAGCTTGCTCGCGCTCGATGAGCCTATATCAGAGAATGAAACGTTGCCCAAATCGACGTTGATATCTCCATTAGGGCCGGCACCGACCCCGGCGCCCGGCCCGACGTTACAAGAAATGTTGGTCAGCGTGCCGTTGAACACCAACTTCCCGTTATTTGCAGCATTGGCGGTACCGACCGCACCTAAACCCATTGCACCCAGTACAGCCAATGTGAGAGAGATTTTTTTCATGCTAACGACATTCCTTGCGTTCGTTCGTATATGCCCATCATTGGACGAAAAGAACTATAACGATACGAAGCATTGTTGAATGTCAGGATAAACATATTACGCATATGGATTTGGCAACAGGACAAGTAGGTACTTTCTGCGGGAATATTCCTTATTAGTGATCGGCACCCGGAAACAGGGGCTTTCATCGAAAACAGCAAAAGCAAAGTGTCAGCACAGTTAGGGTTTACACAGTATCGATACAGTGACTGTATTGACACTACTGATAGGTCAACGTAACCACCCCCGCCCTGGACTTCTTGTCCGGAGCCCCTCCTGTACCACTCGCCGCTTCCGAGGAAGAAAGTACCGTAAACACGGCACTGAAAGGAATGACATCAGCGCTGCAGGCATTCCGATACGTGTCCACGGCAAGGGTGATTTCCGATGAGACCTGAATCTGCTGCGAGGCTTTAAAATAGGAGCTGTCAGACCGTGTCTGAACGGCACATCCCGTATTGACCACCTGCCCGTTGAAATGAATAACGCCACCGTTGGCTGATGCCACGACGCTGAAGGTGAACACCACGATCGAAAACAATACACCACTGACCGAGTTGCCGTTCATTGCAGTACTCCGTGCGGCGTCTCACCTCAACAAACAACGCTGAAAAAAGGGGTTCACCCGAAAATTCAAAACGACAAGTAAGAACTTTCCCTGGCTATCTTTCACCAACCTTTCAGCCGATCATATCAAACATGCACCTGATGCCTTTTCTTTATTATCGTCAACCTTCGTTTTTTCTTTAATAGACCGCCCGCACGCGCCGAACTGAGAGGCTAAGCCGGCCTACGGCGCTAGCTGTCCATTCTGTCAGTTAGCCGTCATTTTGCTGACCGGGTTGGCAGGCTATAAAGAAGGGGCTGACACTGAAGATGACGAAAGCCCTCACGAGGTACCTCCTCTCATCCCTGTCCTTCCCTTTGACTTGCCCGGCGCCTTCCCTGCATGCGTAAACAGACCCGAACCGCAATCGCCGCCAGCGCCATCGTTGTGCTCATCGCGCTCACCAGTTGGAGCCTGACCCGTCCTGCCCCCGCAAAAGTGTCGGCGCCGACTGCGATTCCAGTCCGGGTCATCAGCGTGATCAAGGAGGATGTACCGCGCTATGTCACCGGCATCGGTTCCGTGCTTTCGCTGCACAGTGTCATCGTTCGTCCCCAAGTCGATGGCATCCTGACCAGGCTGCTGGTCAAGGAAGGCCAGCAAGTCAAAGCCGGCGACCTGCTGGCGACCATCGATGACCGTTCGATTCGTGCGACGCTGGCTCAGGCCCAGGCTCAGCTGGGACAAAGCCAGGCGCAACTGGACGTCGCCCAAATCGATCTGAAACGCTATCGCTTGCTGACGACGGACAACGGTATTTCCAAGCAGACGTTCGACCAGCAACAAGCACTGGTCCATCAGCTTCAGGCCACTGCGTTGGGCAATCAGGCGTCTATCGAGGCCGCCCAAGTGCAGTTGTCCTACACGCAGATACGCTCACCGGTGACCGGCCGCGTCGGTATCCGCAACGTCGATGAAGGCAACTTCCTGCGCGTCAGCGACGCTCAAGGTCTGTTCTCCGTGACCCAGATCGACCCGATTGCCGTCGAGTTTTCTTTGCCGCAACAGATGCTCTCAACCTTGCAGGCGCTGGTCCACGGGAGCACGCCAGCAGCCGTTCAAGCCTACATCGGCAATACCGATAACGGCACGTTGTTGGGCGAGGGTAAATTGACCCTGATCGATAATCAGGTGGCCGCCAACACCGGCACCATTCGCGCCAAAGCCGAATTCAGCAACCCCACGGAGAAACTCTGGCCCGGCCAGCTGGTGACCATAAAAATCCAGACGGCCATTGACCGGGATGCCTTGAAAGTGCCGCCACAAGTGGTCCAACGCGGCGTCGATCAGCACTTCGCCTACCGCGTCAAGGGCAATAAGGTGGAAGTGGTGCCGGTGCAAGTGGTGTATCAAGACAGCGATCTGACCCTGATCAAAGGCCCTGACGTCGGTGATGTACTGGTCAGCGACGGCCAGTCCCGGCTTAAACCCGGGGCGCACGTCGACGTAATCACCGCACCGTCCATCGTCGGACAGGACACTGCGATGGAGACCGCACGATGAAAGGCCGGGGGTCGGTATCGGCGTGGTGCATTGATCATCCGGTCGCCACCTTGCTGCTGACGTTTGCAGCGGTGTTGCTGGGCCTGATCGCCTTCCCACGCCTGCCTGTCGCGCCGTTGCCAGAGGCTGAGTTCCCGACTATCCAAGTCACCGCCTCCCTGCCAGGCGCCAGCCCGGAAACCATGGCCTCCTCGGTCGCGACCCCGCTGGAGGTGCAGTTCAGCGCAATCCCCGGCATGACACAAATGACCTCCAGCAGCGCATTGGGTTCGACCAATCTGACGCTGCAATTCACTCTCAGCAAAAGCATCGACACCGCCGCTCAGGAAGTCCAGGCGGCCATCAACACCGCTGCGGGCAGGCTGCCCGCTGACATGCCCAACTTGCCGACCTGGCGCAAGGTCAACCCGGCTGACAGCCCGGTGCTGATCCTCAGCGTCAGCTCAAACCTGATGCCCGGCACCGAACTCAGTGACATCACCGAATCCCTGCTCGCGCGCCAGCTCAGCCAGATCGACGGTGTCGGTCTGGTCAACATCACCGGGCAACAACGCCCAGCAATCCGGGTTCAGGCCGCACCGGAGAAACTCGCGGCCTTGAAGCTGACCCTGGCCGACGTGCGCGTGGCACTGCAACAAACCAGCTTGAACCTGGCCAAAGGCGCGCTGTATGGCAAGAACAATGTCTCGACACTCTCCGCTAACGATCAACTGTTCCAACCCGAGGATTACGCGCAGCTCATTGTGTCCTACAAAGACGGCGCGCCGGTTCATCTCAAAGATGTCGCAACGGTGATCAACGGTGCGGAGAACGCTTACGTCAAAGCCTGGTCCGGCGATCAACAAGGGGTCAACCTGGTGGTCTTCCGTCAGCCGGGGGCGAACATCGTCGAGACCGTGGATCGCATCCAGCGCGAGTTACCTCGCCTGCAGGAAATGCTGCCGGCGTCGGTGGAGGTGTCAGTGCTCAACGACCGGACCAAAACCATTCGTGCGTCATTACATGAAGTGGAAATGACTCTACTGATCGCCGTGCTGTTGGTCGTCGCGGTCATGGCCCTGTTCCTGCGCCAGTTATCGGCAACCCTGATCGTCAGCAGTGTGCTGGGCGTGTCGTTGGTCGCCAATTTCGCGATGATGTACCTGTTCGGTTTCAGCCTGAACAACCTGACACTGGTGGCGATTGTCGTGGCCGTGGGGTTCGTGGTCGACGATGCGATTGTGGTGGTCGAGAATATTCACCGCCACCTCGAAGCAGGCGACGGCATGCGCGAAGCCGCGATCAAGGGCGCCGGGGAAATCGGCTTCACCGTGGTTTCGATCAGTTTCTCGCTGGTGGCCGCGTTCATCCCGCTGCTGTTCATGGGCGGCGTGGTCGGGCGGCTGTTCAAGGAGTTCGCCCTCACCGCCACCGCGACCATTCTGATTTCGGTAGTGGTCTCCCTGACCCTGGCACCCACCCTCGCCGCCCTGTTCATGCGCGCACCCAAGCATGATCCCGACGCCAAGCCGGGCTTCGGCGAGCGCTTATTGGCGTTGTACGAACGAGGCCTGCGCAAGGCACTGGCTCACCAGCGCGTGATGATGGGGATTTTCGGCATGACCCTGGTTCTGGCAGTCGCCGGTTATATCGTCATCCCCAAAGGCTTTTTCCCGGTGCAGGACACCGCTTTCGTGCTGGGTACCAGCGAAGCCGCCGCCGACATTTCCTACCCTGACATGGTCGAGAAACACTTGGCGATGGCCAAAATCGTCAGTGAAGACCCGGCGGTCCAGGCGTTTTCCCATTCAGTGGGGGTGACCGGCAGCAACCAGACCATCGCCAACGGACGTTTCTGGATTGCCCTCAAAGACCGCAGTGATCGCGATGTATCGGTCAGCGAATTCATCGACCGCATACGACCAAAACTGGCAACAGTGCCGGGCATCGTCTTGTACCTGCGCGCCGGGCAAGACATCAACCTCAGCTCCGGCCCGAGTCGAAGCCAATACCAGTACGTGCTCAAGAGCAATGACGGCCAACTCCTCAATACCTGGACCCAGCGCCTGACCGAAAAGCTCCGGGAAAACCCAGCCTTCCGCGACCTGTCCAACGACCTGCAACTGGGTGGCAGCATCACCCACATCAGCATCGACCGCAGCGCTGCGGCGCGCTTTGGCCTGACCACCAGTGACGTCGATCAGGCACTTTACGATGCATTCGGCCAACGGCAGATCAGCGAATACCAGACCGACATCAACCAGTACAAGGTCATCCTGGAACTCGACACCGAGCAACGCGGCAAGGCCGAGAGCCTGAATTATTTCTATCTGCGCTCACCGCTCAGTGGCGAAATGGTCCCGCTGTCGGCCCTGGCCAAAGTCGATCCACCGAGCGTTGGCCCCCTGTCTATCAGCCATGACGGCATGTTCCCGGCCGCCAACCTGTCCTTCAACCTCGCGCCCGGCGTGGCGTTGGGCGATGCAGTGCTGATGCTCGACAAGGCCAAGAGCGACATCGCCATGCCGGCAGCAATCGTCGGCTCGTTCCAGGGGGCGGCGCAGGCGTTTCAGAGTTCGTTGGCCAACCAGCCGTGGCTAGTCCTGGCAGCGCTGGTGGCGGTGTACATCATCCTTGGTGTGCTGTATGAAAGCTTCGTCCATCCCCTGACCATCATCTCGACCCTGCCATCTGCGGGGATCGGCGCACTGCTGCTGCTCTGGCTGCTGGGCCAGGACTTCTCGATCATGGCGCTGATCGGCATCGTGCTGCTGATCGGTATCGTCAAGAAAAACGGTATCCTGTTGGTCGATTTCGCCCTGGATGCCCAGCGCAATCGAGGGCTCAGCCCACAAGATGCTATTTATGAAGCCTGCCTGACGCGCTTCCGACCGATTATCATGACCACGATCGCGGCCCTGCTCGGCGCTTTGCCGCTGATGCTCGGTTACGGGGTCGGCGCGGAGTTGCGCCAGCCTTTGGGGATTGCGGTGGTCGGTGGGTTAGTCGTCAGCCAAGCGTTGACCCTGTTCACCACGCCGGTGATCTACCTGCAGCTAGAACGGCTGTTCCATCGGCGCCCGCCACACTCTGCGCCTGACCCCGCAGCAGTTCTGGTCATAGACAAGTGAGTGTCGCCCCATGCGCGTGCTGATTATCGAAGATGAAGAGAAAACCGCCGACTACCTGCACCGGGGCTTGACCGAACAGGGCTACACCGTGGACCTGGCCCGCGATGGTATCGAAGGCCTGCACCTGGGGTTGGAAAGTGACTACGCGGTAATCATTCTCGACGTCATGCTGCCGGGCCTGGACGGCTTCGGGGTATTACGCGCCCTGCGTGCCAGAAAGCAGACACCGGTGATCATGCTCACCGCTCGCGAAAACGTCGACGACCGCATTCGCGGCTTACGCGAAGGCGCGGACGATTACCTGGGCAAACCCTTCTCTTTTCTCGAACTGGTCGCGCGCCTGCAAGCCTTGACCCGACGCAGTAGCGGCCATGAGCCGGTGCAGATCAGCATCGCCGACCTCTGGATCGACCTCATCAGCCGCAAGGCCACACGCGCCGGGATGCGCCTGGACCTGACCGCCAAGGAGTTTTCCCTGCTCAGCGTACTGGCTCGCCGCCAGGGTCAGATCCTCTCGAAAACCTCGATTGCCGAGATGGTCTGGGATATCAATTTCGACAGCGATACGAACGTCGTCGAAGTCGCGATCAAACGCCTGCGCGCCAAACTGGATGGGCCGTTCGAGCAGAAGCTGCTGCATACCATTCGCGGCATGGGTTATGTGCTGGAGAACCGCAGTGGCAACTAATTCCATCGCCCTGCGCCTGAGCAGCTTGTTTGCGCTGGTCGCGATGCTGGTGTTTCTACTGATCGGCTGGGCCCTTTACCTGCAAGTCGAAAAAGGCCTCGGCCAGTTGCCCGCCGCCGAGGTGGAAGCGCGCTACAGCGTGCTCGAATCCGCCGTTACCCGATTTGGCACACCCGAGCATTGGGCGAAGATCAGCGCCAAACTCAAACTACTCAGCGAAGAAGACAAGCGCATCCGATTCTGGGTCGTCAGCGACAACCCGGCCTACGAGTTTGGTAGCCCGGATGCGGCGATACGCCAGTTCGCCAAGGGCCCGCCGGGCATGCGCGACATGGCACTGGCCGGCCATGAGTTCCCGTTCAAAGTACTGGTCAGCCAGTTCCCGGCACAGGATCAACGCCCACCGCTACGGTTTTTGATTGCAATCGATACCGAAACCTTCTGGCAGACCCAGCACTCGCTGCTGATCGCCTTGATCGGTCTCGCGGCCGCCGGCATCGTGCTCGCGTCAGTGCTGGGTTACTGGGTCGCACGCATCGGTTTGAAACCCTTGGTCAGCCTATCGCTGGAAGCCCGGAAACTGGCGCCCCCACGTTTGTCTGGCCGCCTGCAACTGTCCTCCCTACCGCCTGAACTGGACCAATTCGTCAGCTCATTCAACTCGACGCTGGAGCGAGTCGAGCAAGCCTACTCAAGGCTCGAATCATTCAACGCCGATGTCGCCCATGAACTGCGCTCGCCGCTGACCAACCTGATCGGTCAAACTCAAGTGGCGCTGACCCGTGGACGCTCAGCCGAGCATTACTTCGAAGTGTTGCAATCCAACCTGGAAGAGCTTGAGCGATTGAGGTCGATCATCAACGACATGCTGTTTCTGGCCAGCGCCGACCAAGGCAGCAAGGCCACCGAATTGACGTCCACCTCGCTGGCCAAAGAAGTCGCCACAGCCCTGGATTACCTGGACTTCATCCTCGAAGACGCTCACGTGCGGGTCGAGGTTCAGGGTGACGCCAGCGTTCGTATCGAAAAAGCCCACCTGCGACGGGCGCTGATTAACCTGTTGCACAACGCTGTGCAGCATACCGAGCCAGGGCAAGTGATCCGGGTCGAGATCCGGGCCCAAGACGAGCATGTCAGCATCGGAGTGGCCAATCCCGGCGCCGAAATAGCCAGCGAACACTTGCCCATGCTCTTTGAGCGCTTCTATCGCGTCGACGCCTCACGCAGCAACAGCGGCGCCAACCACGGGCTGGGTCTGGCCATCGTCAAAGCCATCGCCCTGATGCATGGCGGGACCGTTTTCGTCCACAGCCAGCAAGGCGTCAACACTTTCGGCATCAACCTTCCGCGCTGAACCATTCCCCTCTTCATTGCAGGCGTGCCTGCCCCCGCAAACGTGCTATCCCCGCTGAGACGTTAAAATTCGTGCCGCACTTTGTTACCAGAATGACAAAAGTCCTTTGAGTACATGCCTCTTTTTCGAACTTGGTCCGACCTATATTTTTGTCGCACTTAATTAGCACTTGCCTAGCAAGAAGGTCTCAAAAATGTCCACCAGTATGGGTATTGCCAGCGTTTTCGTATTGTCTTCGTTCCTGTTATCCGGTCAGGCGTCTGCAGAAGAATCGCAGTCCTTTGTTGCACAGAAAGCCGCACGTCAGGCGTCTGTCGAACAAGCCCAAACCCGAGCAGAAATAACCGCAAAGACACCGAACAACGAGCAATCTCTGGAAAAGTCGGTAGATAGCGGTACTTCCGATAACGCTCAAAAGGGCTAATCGACTGTAATAACGTTTCCCTCGACAGTCGATCAAATGCCCCATTTGATCGACCGTTCTTTAAAAGCCACTGCTACTCAGTGGCTTTTTTTTTGCGTACAATTTTGCGCCGTAGCGGCTGTACGTCGGGCACCTTAGGGCCCACCGATTGCTTTTCCCCCGTTCGCTAACCCACCTGAATCCCGACCCGCCCCCTGCACAAGATGTGCGTTCAGCTTGAAGTCTGATCGTACCCGCTATCAAGACATGTCAGACGTGTAACAATTATTAGAGAGCACGCTGATACCGCCGCTAAGATATAAGGTGTTAAATACGTTCTACTCAGGTGTTAAAAAATCCTTACCTAACTAGTTATTGTCTTTTAAATCAGTACGTTAAATTATTCTCCGTATTTTATTTCCATAGAATTCCGGTCATGAACCCAACCTTTACATTGCACGCAACGCCAGGAAAGTGGTCCAGACCCGAAGTCATCCTGATTTTCGGCAGCAGCTTTGCGGTGGTCGCTATTCTTGTGATCGTCACGTCACTGCTGTTTCGCGAGCGCGACAGCGCGACAGAATTTGCCGCCCGCACGGCGTCCAACATCGTGCAGTTGATCGATGCCGACGTGCAGCGCAATGCCGAGCTGTACGACACATCTATCCAGGGCATGATTGCCGCATGGCAGCTTCCGGGGATCATGGCCATCCCGTCACAGATGCGTCATTTGATGCTGTTCGACCGTTCCACCGCTGCGCCCTATAAAGGTGATTTGCTGCTATTGGACAAGAATGGAAGCATTCTTGCTGACTCTACTTCGCTCGTCCCCAGAGCCGGCAACTTTGCTGACCGCACTCATTTCACGGCGCACCGGGATAACCCATCGCTGGGCCTGCTGGTCAGCGATCCGTTCAAGATGCGCCTGGGTGACCCGGACTGGTGCATCAGCTTCAGTCGCCGCGTGTCTTCACCTGAAGGCGAATTTCTTGGCATCGCCTCGGGGGCGATGCGGCTGCTGTATTTCAATGAGCTGTTCAAAGACCTGAGTATCGGCAAGGACAGCAACGTGAACCTGATCAATACCCACGGCATTCTGCTCGCTCGACAGCCAGTGCTGGATGGCAACGATATGACGGGCGCGGACTTCAGCCAGAAAGCTAACTTCCAACGCTTCCTGAAAGAAGGCAGTGGTCACTTCACCAGTGTGTCCTCGCTGGACAACAAAGAGCGTCTTTACACCTTTTCGCGAGTCGGCGATTTGCCGCTGATCGTGGTCGTTGGCCAATCAGTGGAAGAGGTGTATGCCGTCTGGAGGCGCACTACCTTATTGGTGGGCAGCGCTACCAGCATCTTATGTTTCGGCATTTTGTGGCTGACGTTTCTGTTGCGCCGCGAACTGCGTCTGCGCCAGCGTGCCGAAAATGGCTTGGCCCACCTGGCTGCGACCGACGGCTTGACCGGCCTGGCCAATCGTCGCAGGCTCGATCAGGTACTGAAAACCGAATGGGCGCGAGGGTTACGTTCAGGGCAGCCACTGTCGCTGCTGATGATTGATGTCGACAACTTCAAGACGTTCAACGACCGCCATGGTCATCATGGTGGAGACGAGGCCCTGCGCACTGTGGCGGCGACTATTCTTAGCCGTATTCGCCGCCCTGGAGACCTTGCGGCGCGTTATGGCGGCGAAGAGTTTTCCGTGGTGCTGGCCGACACACCGCTCGAAGGCGCTCAGGTCATCGCCGAAGCCATCAGGGCTGCAATCGAGGCCCTGCCGCGCTTTGCCAATGACGAACACGCCATCACCGTCAGCATCGGGGTCGTCTCTCATGTGATGCGCCCCGGCGACACGCTGAGCACCTTGACCCGCATTGCCGATCAGGCGCTGTATCAAGCCAAACGCAAAGGTCGCAATCGTGTGGAGTGCGGATCATGGACCTCCCACCGCGACCCTCTTATCACTTGAGTTGCAGGTTGCGCATGCAGAGAAAACGCCAGACGAGCTGGCGTTTTCTCTAAAGCGTTCAATCAGTTTTTTTGTACGTGAGCGGTATCACGCATGGCTTTGACCTGATCATGGTTACGTTGCGCTCCGTCAAGCTGCTTCTGAATCAATGCGATAACGTTCGTTGGCAGATTCTCTTCACGGGCTTTTTCAAGTGCTTTTCTGTAGGCCTTGAGTGCAGTGTCTTCACCTCGCTCTACCTCACTCAGAATCGCCTCATCGCTTTTACCAGTAACCACCGACTTCAGATCGATCCAGGCACGGTGCAGCGAACCAACGATGCTTGAAGACGTTTCAGGATCCCCGCCCAGAACACGAACTTCAGCCTGGAGCTCCCGAACGGCTGTGGCGCACTCTTGCGACCGGCTGATAAAAAAGCTCTTTACCGTCGGATTTTTGATGTCTTCAGCGCTGGTATGAAAGCCTTTTTCGCCATCCTTACTGGTTTCAATCAAATCATTGAGCAATGAAATGGCTTCTTTATTGATATCTGTCATTTTCAAACTCCTTATCGGTTAGTGGATGACAGTTGAAAAAGCAGCCTTCATGCCACGTTCTATTTTCTTTAAATACCTTACATTTCAATAAGTTGATTTACACAAGAGACAGATCAATCGTTCTTTCTGCAAGAACTGTCGTTTGGCCTGCATGCAGAATGCACGTATCTTGAGGGCTGTAGTTTCGTGCACATCCGACGTGCGCACCCCATTGAATGGCCTGGACATGAATCCCGAAAAACTTGAACTGCTGGTCACACGCGAAATGCCGTATGGCAAATACAAGGGCCGGCTCATCGCCGATTTACCGGGGCAGTACCTGAACTGGTTCGCTCGGGAAGGTTTCCCCTCGGGTGAGTTGGGCAGCCTGTTGGCGTTAATGCACGAGATCGACCATAACGGTTTGTCCGAACTGCTTGACCCGCTACGCAAGCGCCAACGCCCGTTCCGCCCCTAACGATTCATACGCCAAGCGAGTTCGTGATGCCGATTGATCAACATGCCGCCACCGCCCTGGACTGCGCCCGAGACGAAGCCTTCTGGCAGCGCATCGCTTCACGCTATGAGGTCGAGCCAGGCCCGATCAACCTGGAAAACGGTTATTTTGGCCGCATGACCCGGACGGTGGTCGAGGACTATCAACACCAGATCGCCGCCATCAACCGCAGCAACTCAGTGTATGTGCGCCATCAGTTCGATCAGGTCGACAGCGTGCTGATTCGCGATCAACTGGCGGCAATGGTCCAAGTGCCAGCCCACGAGATCGCCATCACGCGCTGTGCCTCCGAATCCCTGCAATCATTGATTCGCAACTACAACGCCCTGCAACCCGGCGATCAGGTGTTGATCAGCGATCTGGATTACATCAGCGTGCAAAGCGCCATGCGCTGGCTGGCAAAGAGCCGTGATGTGGAGGTGATCGAAATCCAGCACCCGCACCCTGCCACCTATGAGAGCCTGCTGGACAGTTACCGCTCAGCCTTCGAGAGCCACCCCCGTTTGAAGTTGATGGCGTTGACCCACGTCACCCACCGCACCGGTCTGGTGATGCCGGTGCAAGCGATTGCCGCGTGGGCCAAGACCCATCGCATTGACGTGATCCTCGACGGCGCGCACGCCCTTGGCCAACTCGACTTCAAACTGGACGAGTTGGGCGTGGCGTTTGCCGGATTCAATCTGCAGAAATGGATCGGAGCGCCGCTGAGCCTGGGCTTTATCTACATTGCCCAGGAGCGCCTGACAGACATCGACCCGGACATGGGCGACAGTCGATTTGCAATCGACGATATCCGGTCGCGCGCGCCCTATGGCACGCCCAATATCCCGGCCCTGATGACCCTGCCGCGAGTGTTCGAAGAGCATCTGGCGATGGGCGGTGCCGCCGTGAAGGGCGCACGCCTGAACTACCTGCGCGACCTGTGGGTCAAGCCTGCAAGGGAATTGTCGGGAATTGAGATTTTGACCCCGGACGACGCGCGCCTGTATTGCGGGATCACGGCATTGCGCTTTACCCGCCAAGTGGATCAGCAGCGGATGGTCGAGCGTTTACTGGAGGAGTACAACCTGTTCACGGTGGCGCGCGACGGCGCTGCGTGCGGGCCGTGCATCCGTATCACTCCGGGCTTTACCACGTCGGTGGCGGAGATCGAAACACTGGTACGAGCACTGCGTGAACTGAGCCGGTAACCGCCCTAAAAAACACGGTGCACCCGACCAAGGCGCACCGTGAAAAGCCAAGCAACAACAACCAACAACCTATCCGTTAGTCAAACAACGCCAGCGCTTCAACGCTGGCAGCTTCAATCCGTGCCCACTCGCCATTCTTGATCCAGGCGTTGTCGAGCATCCACGAGCCGCCCACACACATCACGTTCGGCTGCGCCATGTAGCTCTTCAGGTTGTCTGGATTAACGCCACCGGTAGGACAGAAACGAACTTCGCCGAACGGGCCGCCAAGGGCTTTGATTGCCGCAACGCCGCCGCTGATCTCAGCCGGGAACAATTTGAAACGACGGTAACCCAAGGCGTAGCCCATCATGATCTCCGAGGCGCTACTGATCCCCGGCAGCATCGGCAGCGGACTGTCGACGCCAGCTTGAAGCAGCTCGGGCGTGCAACCGGGGGTAACGATGAATTGCGCCCCAGCCGCTTCAGCGTCCGCCAGCATCTGTCGGTCAAGGATGGTGCCGGCACCGACGCACAGTTCGGGGCGTTGCTCACGCAAGACCCGAATCGCGGTCAGGCCGAATGCCGAGCGCAGGGTCACTTCCAGCGTGGTCAATCCGCCAGCGGCCAGCGCATCGGCCAGTGGCAGAATGTCTTGTTCGCGGGCAATGGTTATCACCGGCAAAATCTTCGCCTTGGCGCAGAGTTCGTCGATTTGGACAATCTTGTTCGCCATGCTGTTCAGCGGCAGGTTTTTTTCGATTGTTTTCATGGCGGCTGATCCTTTGCTCATGGGCACCAGTAAATCTCTAAGGAGGAGTTCAGAAAGGCACGGATGGGCATTTGGGCGAGATCATCACCCGCCACTGCCGTGCGTAATGTATCGAGTTTGGCCTGCCCGGAAATGGACAGGATCTGCAGACGTGCAGACGCGAGCAACTGACGCGTCAGGGTCAAGCGCTGGCGTGGCACCGTCGGCGCCAGCATAGGCAAGCAACGACGCGGTCCATCGAGGCGCAATGCTTCGCTGAGGTTCGGACTCTTGGGAAACAGCGACGCAGTGTGGCCGTCATCCCCCATGCCCAGCACCAATACATCGATTGGTGGCAATTCAGCCAAGGCTTGATCGGCCTCTTGTGCCGCCTCATCCAGGGTTGGCGTTGCGCGGTACAGCCCAATGAAACGGGCTTTAGCCGCTGGTCCCTGAAGCAAGTAGCGCTTCAACAGGCCGGCATTGCTGTCGGCATGTTCCACCGGCACCCAGCGTTCGTCCGCCAGGCTGACCACCACCCTGGACCAGTCCAGCGACTGCTGCGCCAGGCTTTGGAAAAATGCCACCGGACTGCGCCCGCCGGACACCACCAGAGTCGCCACGCCATGCGCACTGATTGCGCTGCGCAGTTGCTCAGCCACCGCCGTCGCCAGCTCACTGGCCAACAGCGCCGGATTGGCAAACGTGTGAGCGACTATGCCCGCAGGCAGTTCAACTTTAGATATCCCCATACCAGGACCTCCCGTCACGAGTAATCAGTGCAATGGAGCTCATCGGCCCCCACGACCCAGCCGCGTAAGGCTTGGGTGCATCGCCGGCCTTCTTCCAGCCCGCGATCAGTTGGTCGCACCATTGCCATGCGTACTCAATTTCATCTTTACGGACAAACAGGTTCTGATTGCCACGCATGACTTCCAGCAACAACCGCTCGTAGGCATCGGGGATCCGCGCGCTTTGATAGGTGTCTGAAAAATTCAACTGCAAAGGGCCGCTGCGCAGCTGCATGCCTTTATCCAGGCCTTGATCCTTGGTCATCACCTGCAAGGAAATGCCTTCATCGGGCTGCAGGCGAATGATCAACCGGTTGCTGATCTGCAAGCGCTGCTCGGGGGCGAAAATGTAGTGCGGCGGCTCTTTGAAATGGATCACGATCTGCGACAGTTTTTGCGGCATGCGCTTGCCGGTACGCAGGTAGAACGGCACGCCCGACCAGCGCCAGTTGCGAATGTCAGCACGCAACGCAACAAAGGTTTCGGTATCGCTCTGAGTATTGGAGTTTTCTTCCTCCAGATAGCCCGGCACCGGTTTGCCTTCGCTGTAACCGGCAATGTACTGGCCCCGCACCACCTGAGTGGCAAGGCGTTCAGGGGTGAACGGCGCCAGGGCTTTAAGCACCTTGACCTTCTCGTCGCGAATGCTGTCGGCGGACAGGTCGCTCGGCGGGTCCATGGCGATCAGGCAAAGCAGTTGCAGCAAGTGATTCTGGATCATGTCGCGCAGTTGCCCGGCCTGATCGAAGTAACCCCAACGGCCTTCGATGCCGACCTGTTCGGCGACCGTGATTTCAACGTGGGAAATGTGGTTCTGATTCCACTGGGTCTCGAACAGGCTGTTGGCAAACCGCAGGGCGATCAAGTTCTGTACGGTTTCCTTGCCCAGATAGTGGTCGATTCGATAGACGCGGTTTTCCGGAAAGAACTGCGCGACCGCATCGTTGACCCGACGCGAGGAGGCCAGGTCGTGGCCGATGGGTTTTTCCAGTACGGCACGGGTGCGCTCGGTCAGATTGACCGACGCGAGGTTCTCGCAGATCGCGCCATACACCGAAGCCGGGGTAGCAAAATAGGCGATCAAACGCTCGGCGTCGCCCACCCGATCAGCCAGTGCGACATAATCCTCGGCCTTGAGAAAGTCCACATGCAGGTAACTCAGGCGCGCCTGAAAACGCTGCACATGTTCATCTTCAAGCTCGGCCTCGGGTACGAATCGGCGCAAACTGCTGTCTATGTAAGCCAAATGCTGCTGTTCACTGCCGGACTCACGCGCCAAGGCAAAAATACGGGTATCGGCATGCAACAACCCAGCGCGGTCAAGCTGGTACAAGGCCGGAAACAGCTTGCGCACTGCCAGGTCGCCTAACGCGCCAAACAAGGCAAAGGTGCACGATTCAACCGTTATCAGGGGCATAATGTTTGTTCTTTTATCAAGTTAGGCTACAAATACCTTTTTTAAAGGCAGTATTCAAGATCAAATGTAGTAATAACCACAACATTTCGTCTAAAACCAGATTCCGATGGTGATCGACGAGGGCCATCAGTACGATAGGCCACCTTTACCAGCGTCTGTAAGACTCTCGATGACAGGCATTGCCAGGGTGTGTACAAATCAGTCTGTTGCCTGCTCGACAAGGATATAAAATGGACCGCATGCGCAACCTCCTGGAGCATATCCAGGGCCGTCTCGATGAATTGAACAAGGCTGAGCGCAAGGTCGCCGAGGTGATCCTGCTCAACCCACAGCAAGCGACGCGCTTGAGTATCGCCGCGCTCGCTCAGGCCGCCAAGGTCAGCGAGCCCACGGTCAACCGCTTTTGCCGCTCGTTCGGTGTCAGCGGTTATCCCGAGCTCAAGTTGCAGCTGGCGCAAAGTCTGGCCAGTGGCGCGGCGTATGTAAGCCGCGCAGTGGAGGCCGACGACAACCCCGAGGACTACACCCGGAAAATTTTCGGCAGCGCCATTGCCTCGCTGGACAGCGCCCTTCAGCAACTCGATTCGAACCTGATCAGCAAAGCCGTGGATCTATTGATTCAGGCGCGGCAGATCCATTTTTTTGGCCTCGGCGCTTCGGCCCCGGTGGCGATGGATGCGCAGCATAAATTCTTTCGTTTCAACCTTGCGGTGACCGCGCACGTTGATGTGCTGATGCAGCGCATGATCGCTTCCGTCGCACATACCGGCGAGTTATTTGTGATCATTTCCTACACCGGCCGCACCCGCGAACTGGTGGAAGTGGCCCGCATTGCCCGCGAAAACGGCGCCTCGGTTCTGGGCCTGACCGCCGAGGGGTCGCCACTGGCCAAGGCCAGCACCCTGAGCTTGAATATCCCGCTCCCAGAAGACACCGACATCTATATGCCGATGACCTCACGGATCATCCAGCTCACCGTGCTCGACGTATTGGCCACCGGCATGACCCTGCGCCGGGGCGTGGATTTCCAGCCGCATTTGCGCAAAATCAAGGAAAGCCTCAACGCCAGCCGGTATCCGATTGACGATGAGTTGATTTAAGGCCCGGTCACCATCGGACACACCGCATCGAGCCAGCGCTTCTGCGCCAAACGACTCAAAAAAAACGGGCAGCCAGGCTGCCCGCAAAGCACACACATACCTTGATCACTGACAGCGCGTCTTCAAACCTTGATTAGCGCTAAAACCCGCTTAGAACTTCGACTGAATCTTCAAACCTGCAACCAGCGCATCGTCAACCTGATCGACGCCACCTGGCTGTTTGATGAATTGCAGGTTGGGACGCACGGTCAGCCAATTGGTGACGTGGAAACCGTAGTAAATCTCGGCGTTGTATTCAGTACTCTGCACCGGCAGATAGTTAGGGTTGTCGTAATCGTCGATCCCGCTGATTTGGTTGACCAGACGTGCACGGTCTTGCGCATCATCATTGACGTGAATCCGAGCGATACCCACGCCCATGTCATCTTTTGGACGCGCATTGAACGGACCTTTGTAGGTCAGGCCGATCTGCTGGTAGTTATCGATGTAGTTGGTAGCCTTGTCATGCACGGTTGCGTTGGCGAACGCACTCAAGCCACGGGCAGCATCGCCGTTGTGGGTGGTGAGTTGCTGCTGTGCCACGACCCACCAGCCATGCTTGCTGCTGTGCGACTGGTATTCCCCGCCCGGGGTGAGTGGCTGCGCCTGACCGTCGGCGCCTTTGTAAACGTCGTCGGCTTTGGCGGTGCTGTAGTAGTAACCGAGACGGTATTCGCCCGGCAGGTCGTTGACCTTCGGCGACCAGACCAACTCGGTGGGGATGATCATGCCTTTGGTACCGCTGCCACTGAGCTTGAAGCCGTTACCGGTTTCCAGGTTGGATGGGTTCTGCTCGAACGCGCCGACCTGTGCATAGAACTCGGGGGTGATGTTGTATTTAACACGTAACGCCCACTGGCTGACCGGCCAGTTGTACCAGATGCTGCCGACCCAGTTACCCACTTGCGAGCCGCAGAACGCAAGGTTCTGGAAGTCGCACGGGAAGCTGTTGAAGTCTTCGCCTGGCCCAAAACGACCAGCTTTAACATCCAGTGCGCCGTCAAAATATTTCTGCTTGGCCCACATTTGCGTCAGGCGCCAGGTCTGACCACGGCCCCAGACTTCCTGTGACGAACTAAAGGTGCCAGCACGCGGATCGCCTATGCGGTCATTGGAGATGTTGCGGCCACTGCGCTCAGTGATCGCCAGTTTGAATTCAGCGTCATGCCAGCCGAGGATTTTTTGCAGATCCAGGTCCACGCCCAGAGCGAACTGATCCGCATAGCGCGCAGTCTTGTCGTTGTTGTAGCCGCCGTGCAAGTTGCTGCCGACTTCCCCTACGTACTCAAGTGAAAAGTCATATCCCTTGTTCAGCAGTTCGGTACGCGTGCCGCCCCAGTCACCCGACATCCACTGCGAGTTCGGATCAAAAGCATCAGCCGCGTGCACGCTTCCAGCCAAGCTTAATGCACCCAAAACAGACAGCGTGCTAATCAGCTTGAATTGGGTAAGCGATTTGGCTTCTTTATGATTCATCCCTTAAATCCTCTTATTGTTATTAGCGCTAGTAGGTGACTTGCATTGACTAACATCGTGTCGCTGGCTGACCGACTGTTAAGGCCTGATCGATCAAACCCGCGATGCTCGGCGCACCCCGTCATTGGTTGCGACTAATTTGCGTGACATTGCCCACACGTTCAGCGGGCTGGGACTTTCCCAAAACCCCGAGCCGCTCACCGCTCTTGGCGTCGAACAGCAACACTTTTGAAGGATCGAACTGCAGGTTCAGTGATTCCCCTACCTGCGGCGCAACGTCCGGCGCCAGGCGGCAGCAGACCTTGCTCTGGTTAAGCGTGACGAACACCAAGGTGTCCGGCCCGGTCGGCTCGGTGACTTGAACTTCGGCGCGAATAGTCGGCAAGCCGTTGGGTTCGACGGGTGCCAGAACGATCTGTTCAGGACGCATGCCGAGAATCACTTCACGGTCTTCCAGGCCCGCATCAAGCATGCCCAGCGGCAGCTCGCAACGCGCCTGACCACTGTCGAGCAGGGCCAGCAGCCGCCCGTCCTTACGTTGCAGGCGCAAGGGGATGAAGTTCATCGGCGGCGAACCGATGAAGCTGGCGACGAACAGGTTGGCCGGATCGTTGTAAATCTGCTTCGGCGTGCCGAACTGCTGAATGATCCCGTCCTTCATCACCGCCACTTTGTCGCCCAGAGTCATGGCTTCGATCTGGTCGTGGGTCACGTAAACCGTGGTGGTTTTCAGGCGCTGGTGCATCAGTTTCATTTCAGTCCGCATCTCGACCCGCAGCTTGGCGTCGAGGTTGGAAAGCGGCTCATCGAACAGGTAGATTTTCGGCCGCCGCGCCAACGCACGACCCATGGCCACACGCTGTTGCTGCCCACCGGAAAGCTGGCCGGGCTTCCGATTGAGCAGGTGTTCGATCTGCAACAGCTTGGCGACCCGCGCGACCTCCTCTTCGATGGCGGCGGGCGCCATCTTGCGGATTTTCAAACCAAACGAGATGTTTTCGCGCACGCTCATGGTTGGGTACAACGCGTAAGACTGGAACACCATGGCGATGTCACGATCCTTGGGGCTCATGCCACTGATGTCCGCGTCATCGATCAGGATCGAGCCGCCGCTGATGTTTTCCAGCCCGGCAATGCAGTTCATCAACGTCGATTTACCGCAGCCCGAAGGACCGACCAGAATCAGAAACTCGCCGTCATCGATCTTCAGTTCGATGTTTTTCAAGGTGTCCGGCAAACCGCTGCCGTAGGTCTTGTTGACGTTGCGCAATTCGAGAGTTGCCATGATTACCCCTTGACCGCGCCGGCCGTCAGCCCACGCAGGAAATACTTACCAGCCAGCACATAGACCAGCAGTGTCGGCAGCCCGGCGATCATCGCCGCTGCCATATCAACGTTGTATTCCTTGGCACCGGTGCTGGTGTTGACCAGGTTGTTCAGTGCCACGGTGATGGGCTGCGAGTCGCCACTGGAGAAGACCACACCGAACAGGAAGTCGTTCCAGATCTGGGTAAACTGCCAGATCAGGCAGACCATGATGATCGGCGTCGACATCGGCAGAATGATCCGGCCGAAGATGGTGAAAAATCCGGCACCGTCCAGCCGCGCAGCCTTGACCAACGCATCCGGAATGCTCACGTAGTAGTTGCGGAAGAACAGCGTGGTGAATGCCAGGCCGTAGACCACATGCACGAACACCAGGCCGGTGGTGGAGGCTGCCAGCCCCATCTTGCCGACCGTGAACGACGCCGGCAGCAGCACGGTCTGGAACGGCAGGAAACAGCCGAACAACAACAGACCGAAAAACAATTGCGAACCCCGAAAGCGCCACATCGCCAGCACGTAACCGTTGATGGCGCCGATGGCGGTGGAGATCAGAACCGCTGGCACGGTGATTTTCACCGAGTTCCAGAAGTAGCCATCGACCGTGGCCCAGGCCTTGACCCACCCCATGCCGGTGACCACTGTCGGCCAGCTCAACAAGTTACCAGTGCTGATGTCTTCCGGAGATTTGAAGCTGGTCAGCAGCATCACGATCAGCGGCACCAGATACACCACGACCGCCAACAGCAAGACCGCATAGATCGCGACCCGGCTGATGCTGATGGAAGGTTTACCCACCTGACTATTCATGGCGTTTGGTCCTCAGCTCGGAGTACAGATATGGCACGAGGATGGCGAGAATCGCGCCGAGCATCAGGATTGCACTCGCCGAGCCCATGCCCATCTGGCCACGGCTGAAGGTGAACGAGTACATGAACATCGCGGGCAAGTCCGAGGAGTAGCCGGGGCCACCTGCGGTCATCGACGCCACCAAGTCGAAGCTCTTGATGGCGATGTGCGCCAGAATCATCACCGCGCTGAAAAACACCGGGCGCAGGCTTGGCAGCACGACGCGCAGATAGATGGTTGGCAGGCTCGCGCCGTCGATCTGCGCGGCACGAATGATCGACTGATCGACCCCGCGCAACCCGGCGAGAAACAGCGCCATAACGAACCCGGAAGACTGCCAGACCGCTGCGATCACCAGGCAGTACACGACGCGGCTCGGGTCGACCAGCCAATCCAGGCGGAAGCCTTCCCAGCCCCAGTCACGGAGCATTTTGTCCAGACCAAGACCGGGGTTGAGCAGCCATTTCCAGGCCGTACCGGTGACGATCATCGACAGCGCCATCGGGTACAAATAGACCGTGCGGATAAAACCTTCACGACGGATGCGCTGGTCCAGCAGGACCGCGAGCACGACACCCAGCACCAGACTGATGCCTATGAACATGCCGCCGAATACCGCCAGGTTCTTGCTCGCCACCCACCAACGATCGTTGTCGAGCAGACGTGTGTATTGCTGCAAACCCGCCCACTTGTAGCTGGGCATAAACGTTGAATTGGTGAACGAAAGTACAAACGTCCACAGGATATAACCATAGAAACCGACCAGCACGATCAGCATGCTTGGCGCCAACACCAACTTGGGCAGCCAGCGTTGCAGCACATCGAACGGTGAGGCCTTGCTGAACACAGCGACAGAGCTCATCTGAAAAATCCAGTTCGAGAACAAGGAATCCAGGCCGAACGCCAGCGTGAAACCCGTTAAGGTTTCAGCAGCATGCGCTACGGCTGGGGTGTACCGCTGGCGAACCAGCGGTGATTCAATAGTCGATTACTTGGCTGACTGGATGCCCGAGTACAGCTTTTTGACGACGGCTTGCGGGTCGGCTTTCGGGTCGCTCATGAAATTAGTGACCGTGTCGAAGATCGCGCCCTGCACAGCGAGCGAGGTGGCCATGTTGTGCGCCATGCTTGGCTCAAGTTTGCCGTTCTTGTCGGCGTCCTTGAAGTCCTTTGCCGAGGCCTGACCACAACTGTCGAACTTGCTCATGTCCAGATCGTTACGAACCGGGATCGAGCCTTTGTTCTGGTTGAACACGTATTGGAACTCAGGCTCGAGGGCGATTTTTGCCACATCGTTCTGAGCCGCGAGGTTGCCAGGAGTATTGTTTTTGGCAGACAACTTGAACATCGCCAGCGAATCGATGTTGTAGGTGTAGCTGCCTTGGGTGCCAGGGAAAGGAACGCATTGGTAGTCTTTACCGGCAACCTTACCGGCTGCACTCCACTCGCTCTTGGCCCAGTCGCCCATCATCTGCATACCGGCCTTGCCCTGAATGACGTCAGCCGCTGCAAGGTTCCAGTCACGCCCGGCACGGTTGTTGTCCATGTAGCCAATGAGTTTTTTCAGCGTGGCGAACACCTCGACCATCTTGTCGCCCGTCAGGGTTTTCTCGTCGAGATCAAGGAAGGCTTTTTTGTAGCCATCCGGCCCCATGATGCTCAGCACCAGGTCTTCGAATACCGTGCTGTCCTGCCAAGGTTGGCCACCATGGGCCAAGGGGATGAAGCCGGCTGCCTTGAGCTTGTCACCTGCCGCGAAGAACTCATCAAGGGTGACAGGCGCTTTGTCGATACCGGCTTTCTTGAACACTTCCGGGTTGATCCACAACCAGTTCACCCGGTGAATGTTCACCGGCACCGCCACGTAGTGACCTTCGTACTTCATGGTGTCGGAGACGGTTTTGGACAGCAGCTTGTCCCAGTTATTGGCTTTCGAAACGTCGTCGAGGTTGGTCAGCAGGCCCAAGGCGCCCCACTCTTGCAGGTCCGGACCTTTGATCTGTGCAGCAGAAGGTGGATTGCCAGACACCGCACGGGTCTTCAGTACGGTCATGGCCGCTGCACCACCGCCACCGGCGACGGCGCTGTCCTGCCAGCTATAGCCGTCTTTTTCGACCAGCTTTTTCAGGACATCGACAGCCTTTGCTTCGCCGCCCGACGTCCACCAGTGGACCACTTCCACGGTGCCTTTTGAACCGGCAGGCGCATCCGCAGCAAGAACGCTCAGAGGGAACAACGAGGCGAGGGAAATGACAGCAGCGAGGCGGGAGATCGAATTCATCTGATTACCTTTTCTTGTTGTTATGCATGAGCAAGTCTGGTGCTTGCGCTGCATAGATTTTAACCAAGGGTTTCGGCGCCATGGTAACGAAGGGACGCGCAAAGGTCACAGCCTGGTTACATAAAGGAAACAGTCGTAGAAAGGCCTGTCAGTCGTGGGTTCGCGGCAGGCGCAAGGTCACACGCAATCCGCCTTCGCGGAGGTTTTGCAGGCTCACTTCTCCGCCATGGCTGTGGGCAATATTGCGCGCAATACCCAAGCCCAGGCCGTAACCCTGTTGTTGCTTGCCTGCCAGGCGAAAATGCGGCTCGAATACTTGTTCCTGGCGCTGCTCGGGCACACCGGGACCCTCGTCATCGACGTGCAGGACGAACGCTTCGGCGTCGTCATCGACATGCAGGTGGGCCTTCTGCCCGTATTTGAGCGCGTTGTCGATCAGGTTGCCGATGCAGCGTTTGAGCGCCAGTGGCTTGCCCGGATAAAACGCGGCGGCCTTCCCCTGCTGAGTGACACGGCCATTGCCGGTTGGCGAAAGGTAGGGTTCGACCAGACAATGCAGCACCTGATTGAGGTCCACCGGTTCAATGTTTTCGTGGATATCCGTATCTTTCACGCATTGCAGCGCGCCTTTGACCAATAACTCCAACTCGTCGAGGTCGCGACTGAATTTTGCTTGCACCGCCTCATCGTCCAACAGCTCGACCCTCAGCCGCAGACGCGTGATGGGCGTACGCAAATCGTGGGAAATCGCGCTGAACAGCTGGCTGCGTTCCGAGAGGTAGCGACTGATACGCTCGCGCATGGCGTTGAACGCCCGGCTGACTTCCACCACCTCGCTGCCCCCACCTTCGACGACCGGTTCGACCACCGTACCCAGCGACATTTCCCGCGCCGCGCGGGCCAGACGCTTGAGCGGGCGACTTTGCCAATGCACCAACAGGCCGATAAACAACAACAGAAAGCTGCTGGTCAGCACGATGAACCAGACCTGCTGCGCCGGCAGATCCTGCTCTTCGAGCGTGGTGTAGGGTTCGGGCAGCAACGAAGCGATGTACAACCATTCGCCGGCCGCCAGTTCGATCTGGGTGACCAGAACGGGCGGATTGATCGGTTCCAGACTCAAGGCGTAATGCGCCCAGGAGCGCGGCAGCTCATCCAGCTTGATGCCACCGTTAAAAATCCGCAGGTCTTCAGGTCGCACGAAACTCACCGAAATATTCGGCTCACTGCCGAGACGCTGACGCAGCACTTCATCGACCGCGTTCAGCACTGCGGTCTTGCGCGGAGTCGGCCCCAGCACTTCCATTTCCAACGGTTTGTCATTCAGGGTCACGACGAAGCGTGTACCGCCCATGCTGCGCAATTGATCGAGCACCAGCGGACGATAAGCCACCGGCAGTGATCGGAAGTAACTGACGCTGGCGGCCATGGAGTGCGCGAGGCTGCGGGCGCTGGTGACCAAGCCTTCCATTTTCGTGGCGCGCAATTGCGACAACCAGATCGCGCTGGACAATCCCTGCGCCAGCAGCACGACCAACAACGTCAGCAACAGCATGCGACCCAGCAACGAGTGCGGCACCAGCAGACGCCAACCTTTTTCAGTAGCCATGGTTGACCAACGACGTGACATTCGCAGCCAACAGGTAGCCACTGCCACGCACGGTACGAATCAGCCGCGGCGCCTTGCCGGTATCTCGCAATCGTTGACGCAGACGGCTGACAGCCATGTCGACAATGCGCTCCAGAGGCATCAGTTCACGACCCCGAGTGGCATTGCCAATAGTGTCGCGATCGAGGATTTGCTGCGGGCGATCCAGAAACAATTTGAGCAAGGCAAAATCGGCACCGGAGAGGATCACTTCCTCGCCATCATTGTGAAAGAGTCGGTGACTGACCATGTCCAGCCGCCATTCATCGAACATCAGTACCTCACCGGCGCCACGCTCATGGCCGAATTGCGCACGTCGCAACAGGGCCTTGATTCGAGCCTGCAGTTCGCGGGGACTGAAAGGCTTGCCCAGATAATCATCAGCGCCCAATTCCAGGCCAATCACCCGATCGGCTTCGTCGGAACTGGCCGTGAGCATGATGATCGGGACCTGGGACTGACGCGGATGCTGACGCACCCAGCGGCACAGACTGAAACCATCTTCGTCGGGCAGCATGACATCGAGGATCACCAGATCGCTGGGTTCTTCGTTGAGCGCCTGGCGAAAACCGGCACCATCGCCCACCGTGCGCACGACGAAGCCACAACGACTCAGGTAGGTTTGCAGCAATTCACGAATTTCCTGATCATCATCGACCAGCAAAATCGACTTACTGACTGAACTCACATCCATCGTCCTTGTTCTGAATAAAACATGCGCCTCATGAACGAGGCCTGGCACAGGTTACACGGTCCCAGACTGCGCCGAGCGCAACAGGTTCAATACAGCCCTCAGCCAAATGCCTGCTGCAACGCCACACCCGCCCCCATCAAACCGGGGTATTCGGCGGTCACCAGCCATACTGGAATGCCCTTGAAATAATCTTTCATCAAGCCTTTTTCGGCAAAGGACCGGGCAAAACCGCTGGCGATGAAAAAGTCGGTGAAGCGCGGCACGACCCCGCCCACGATATAGACACCGCCACGACCGCCGACGGTCAGCACGTTATTACCCGCCACCCGTCCCAGCCAGCAACAGAACTGCTCCAGCACCGCCGCAGCCACCGGATCGCCTGCCAGCGCCGCCGAGGTGATGGCGGCCGGTGATTTAAGCGTGGGCTCAATGTTATCCAGCGAACAGCTAACCTTGTACAAGAGCAACAACCCACTGCCGCTGAGCACGGTTTCGGCACTGACATGCTCGTGCTCGGTCATCAGGCGCGCCCATATCTGCGCTTCACGTGGAGTGCCGAGCGGCAGATCCACATGCCCGCCCTCCCCCGGCAACGCCATCCAGTGGTTGTCGGCGAGAGGCAACAAGGTGCCCACGCCAAGCCCGGTCCCCGGACCGATCACCACCCGTGGACGAGCTTCCTCGGGGATGCCGTGGCAGACCGTCAGGTACTCATCATCACGCAGACGCGTCATGCCCAGCGCCATCGCAGAGAAGTCATTGATCAGCAGCAGGTTATCCAGCTTCAGGCGCGCACAGAACGCCGCGCGGCTAATGCGCCAGTGGCTGTTGGTGAAGTGAAATTCGTCGCCGCCCACCGGCCCGGCAACCGCCAGACAGATGGAGCCGACTTCGCCCGGATGCAGGTCCAGGTCTTCGAGATAGACCTCAAGGGCTTTTTCCGGGCTGGCGTAATCGATGGTCGGGAAGACCCGGATCGAATGCAACTGACCGTCTTCCCAGATGGCAAAACGCGCATTGGTGCCGCCAATATCACCGACCAAAGCCAATTTCACTTAAGCGTCTCCAGACCCGAAGTAAAGGCACTCGCGCCCTGCTCTGCCGAGCTGAAGGCCATACGCATGAAGCCAAACAGCTCGCGTCCACAACCGACACCGTTGTCGAGCAGACCAATCGCTGGCTCTCTGGCGGCCAATTCTGCGGGCTCGACCAGAACCTGCAATGTACCTTTAACGCCGTCGACGCGAATGATATCTCCGTCACGAACCAGCGCTAAAGGTCCGCCGTCGAAGGCTTCAGGGCAGACATGGATCGCTGCCGGAATCTTCCCGGACGCACCGGACATGCGCCCATCGGTGACTAGCGCGACTTTAAAACCACGGTCCTGCAGCACGCCAAGGAACGGCGTCATCTTGTGCAGCTCGGGCATGCCATTGGAACGCGGCCCCTGGAAGCGCATCACCGCAACGAAGTCGCGCTCCAGTTTGCCAGCCTTGAATGCGTCGGCCAGGTCCTGCTGATCCTGGAACACCAGCGCCGGGGCTTGTATCACTTGATGTTCAGGCGCCACAGCGGAGACTTTCATCACCCCGCGACCGAGGTTGCCTTCCATCACGCGCAAACCGCCTTCAGGCGAAAATGGCCGCGCAACAGGGCGCAGGATGTCTTCATCCAGGCTTTCGATAGGCCCTTCGCGCCAGACCAGCTTGCCGTCTTCGAGGAACGGTTCGCGGGTGTAACGGCTCAGGCCGAAACCGGCGATGGTGTTGACGTTTTCGTGCAGCAGCCCGGCTTCCAGCAGTTCACGGATCAGGAACGACATGCCGCCCGCCGCCTGGAAGTGGTTGATGTCGGCCTTGCCGTTTGGATAAACGTGGGTCAGGGTCGGCACCACTTCCGACAGATCCGCCATGTCCTGCCAGGTCAGCTTGATACCGGCAGCCATGGCAATCGCTGGCATGTGCAACGTGTGGTTGGTCGAGCCGCCAGTGGCGTGCAGGGCAACGATGGAGTTGACCAGCGAACGCTCGTCGACGATCTCGCCCAGTGGCATGAAGTCGCCACTTTGCTTGGTCAGACGCGTGACCTGGTGCGCCGCTTCGCGGGTCAGGGCATCGCGCAACGGCGTGTACGGGTTGACGAACGAGGCACCCGGCAAGTGCAGACCCATGACTTCCATCAGTAACTGATTGGTGTTGGCAGTGCCATAGAACGTACAGGTGCCGGGGCTGTGGTAGGACTTCATCTCCGATTCCAGCAGTTCTTCCCGGCTGGCCTTGCCTTCGGCGTAGCGTTGACGGACGTCGGCTTTTTCCTTGTTCGAGATACCCGATGGCATCGGCCCGCCCGGCACGAACAGCGTTGGCAAGTGACCAAAACGCAATGCACCCATCAGCAGGCCCGGCACGATCTTGTCGCAGATACCCAAGCACAACGTAGCGTCGAACATGTTGTGCGACAGCGCGATGGCGGTGGCCATGGCGATCACTTCACGGCTGGCGATGCCCAGCTCCATGCCCGGCTCGCCTTGGGTCACGCCGTCACACATTGCCGGCACACCACCGGCGAACTGGCCGACCGAGCCGATATCGCGCAAGGCCTGTTTGAGCTGGTCCGGGAAATGCTCGTATGGCTGATGCGCCGACAGCATGTCGTTATAAGACGAAACAATGGCCACGTTGGCGGCGTTCATCATTTTCAGGCTTTGCTTGTCTTCGGTGCCGCAGCCCGCGACACCATGAGCAAAGTTGGCGCATTGCAGCTTGCCGCGCATAGGGCCGTCACTGGCGGCGCCGTGGATCATTTGCAGATAGCGCTCGCGCGTCGCACGACTACGGGCGATTAGCCGCTCAGTTACCTCAAGAACGCGGGGATGCATGTGATGAACTCCAGGCTTACGGATAGGTGACCCGTTCAGGTGATTCCAATTATCGACTGTGCGGCCTAGGCTGAGCAAAGGCTTGATGTCGAACATCTGAACCGGACTTACGGGCTACTCGTTGTAGATAAAACAAAATATTGCCATTAAAAAGGCTTGTTTTCTATTTTTATGCGAATAATCTTGTAATTCCAACAACAAATTTAAAAGAGGACGGCTGCATGACGCTTCGTATCGCTATCAATGGCTTTGGCCGCATTGGCCGCAATGTCCTACGCGCACTCTATACCCAAGGCTATCGAGAGGACCTGCAGGTCGTCGCCATTAACGACCTAGGTGACAGCGCGATCAACGCGCACCTGCTGCAATTCGACACCACCCATGGCCATTTTGGCGGCACAGTAAAATTCGACCATGAAAGCCTGACCGTCAACGGTGACCGAATCGCGGTCAGCGCCATCCGCAATCCGGCAGAGCTGCCGTGGAAGGCAGAAAACATTGATGTGGTGTTCGAATGCACCGGCCTGTTCACCGACCGCAACAAAGCCGCTGCGCATATTACTGCCGGCGCGCGCAAAGTAATCGTCTCGGCCCCGTCCAAAGGCGCGGACGCCACCGTGGTTTACGGCGTCAACCACGACATCCTGCGTCAATCGCATCAGATTATTTCCAACGCATCCTGCACCACCAACTGCCTGGCGCCCATCGCACAGATTCTGCACCGTGAATGGGGGATTGAAAGCGGTTTGATGACCACCATCCACGCCTACACCAATGACCAGAATCTGACCGACGTGTACCACACCGACCTGTACCGTGCGCGTTCGGCCACCCAGTCGATGATCCCGACCAAGACGGGTGCAGCAGAAGCCGTCGGCCTGGTGCTACCGGAACTGGCAGGCAAACTCAACGGCATGGCGGTTCGCGTCCCGGTGATCAACGTATCGCTAGTGGACCTGACCGTGCAGCTCAAGCGCGAAGCCACGGCTGAAGAAGTCAACGCGATCTTCAAAGAAGCCAGTCAGCACTCGAAAATCCTCGGCTACAATACCCTGCCGCTGGTGTCCCACGACTTCAACCACAACCCGCTGTCGTCGATCTTCGATGCCAACCACACCAAGGCTAACGGCAAGCTGATGAAAGTGCTGGCCTGGTATGACAACGAATGGGCATTCTCCAACCGCATGCTGGACAACTGCCTGGCGCTACATAACGCCCAGTAAAACCATCTTGCATGAGGGCTTCAAGCACGGCCAGCCCTGTTAAGCTGGCCGGGTTGTCAAATGGACAGACGCCTCATGCCCCTCGAGACCAAGACCGGAACACCGCACCGGTCAATCCTTTCACGCCGTTTGTTTGCCATCCTTGCTTACGTCAGTGTAGGGATCGGGCTGATCGGCATCGTCGTGCCCGGCTTGCCCACCACCGAATTTGTCCTGCTGGCCGCGTGGGCTGCGACCAAAAGTTCGCCACGCCTGAGCGCGTGGCTGGAAAACCATCGCCTGTTTGGACCCATCCTGAATAACTGGCGCAACGGGCGTTTGATCACCCGTCGCGCGAAAATCAGCGCCACCCTGAGCATGGTGCTGTGTGCCAGCATCATGCTAATCCTGCTTGAACACCACTGGCCGGTGTACCTCGCCATCGCGGGCATGAGCCTGGGAAACCTGTGGATCTGGTCGCGACCCGAGCCCGTGAATGCATAACCCTCCTAAACGCCTGCCATGGGCTGTTGCTGCAATGCGACATTTTCAATCGGAATGCCTACGGCATCATTAGCAATCACGTTGCATAAGAGGCTCTGTTGACCTACGTCATATTTAGCGGCAGTCATGGCACCTACCCTGAGGCACTACTTCTCCTGGATGGAGCTGCGCAATGTCTCAAGCTACCGGCAAACTTAGGCTCGGCGCACTTGTCGCGCTTGTCGTAGGATCAATGATCGGGGGAGGCATCTTTTCGCTCCCGCAGAACATGGCAGTCAGTGCCGACGTAGGCGCGATTTTAATCGGTTGGGCCATTTCAGCGGTGGGTATGTTGACCTTGGGTTTCGTGTTCCAGACCCTGGCCAACCGCAAGCCCGATCTTGATGGTGGGGTCTACGCCTACGCCAAGGCAGGTTTCGGCGACTACATGGGGTTCTCGTCCGCGTGGGGTTACTGGATCAGTGCGTGGTTGGGCAACATTGGCTACTTCGTTCTGCTGTTCAGCACCCTCGGTTACTTCTTCCCGATTTTTGGCCAGGGCAACACGCTAGCGTCGATCATCGGCGCTTCAGTGCTGCTGTGGGCGGTGCACTTTCTGGTGTTGCGCGGGATCAAGGAGGCGGCGTTCATCAATCTGGTGACCACCGTCGCCAAAGTCGTACCGTTGCTGCTGTTCGTGTTGATCGCCCTCTTCGCGTTCAAGCTGGACATCTTCACTGCTGACATTTGGGGCTTTAAAAACCCGGATCTGGGCAGTGTGCTGAATCAGGTCCGCAACATGATGTTGGTCACCGTTTGGGTGTTCATCGGCATCGAAGGCGCAAGCATCTTCTCCGCCCGCGCCGAGAAACGTTCGGACGTGGGCAAGGCCACCATCATCGGTTTCATCACCG
Source organism: Pseudomonas sp. 5C2 (assembly GCF_034314155.1). NCBI lineage: Bacteria > Pseudomonadati > Pseudomonadota > Gammaproteobacteria > Pseudomonadales > Pseudomonadaceae > Pseudomonas > Pseudomonas sp. 5C2. The sequence continues at coordinate 89,314 of NZ_JAVIWH010000001.1, forward strand.
TGCTGCTGTTTCTGGTACTGGTGAACGTATTGTCGCTGGGCATCATGACCCAGCCCGAGTTGGCCAAACTGCAAAACCCTTCCATGGCTGCCGTGCTTGAACACGTCGTAGGGCATTGGGGTGCAGTGCTGATCAGCGTTGGTCTGGTTATTTCCCTGCTCGGTGCGCTGTTGTCGTGGGTGCTGCTGTGCGCAGAGATAATGTTCGCCGCAGCCAAAGACAGCACCATGCCAGCGTTCCTCAAAAAGGAAAATGCCAACCACGTGCCGGCCAATGCCTTGTGGCTGACCAACGGTCTGGTTCAGGTTTTCCTGATCATCACCCTGTTCTCGGCCAGCACCTACCTGTCACTGATCTACCTCGCCACCTCGATGATTTTGATTCCATACCTGTGGTCGGCGGCGTATGCCCTGTTGCTGGCGGTGCGCGGCGAGACCTATGAGCAAGCCTTGACCGAACGCAAGAAGGACCTCGCTATCAGCGCCGTCGCGCTGACCTACGCGATCTGGTTGATCTACGCCGGCGGCATGAAGTACCTGCTGCTGTCGGCGCTGCTTTATGCCCCGGGGGTGATCCTGTTTGCCAAGGCGAAACATGAAGCAGGCCAACCCGTTTTCACCAACGTTGAGAAGCTGATCTTTGTCGCAGTGGTCATCGGCGCGCTGGTTGCCGCCTATGGTCTCTACGACGGCTTCCTGACCCTGTAACACCCATGCGTACATCATTGGAGGAATACAGATATGTCCACCGATAAAGTCAAACTTGGCGTTCACTCTGAAGTTGGCAAACTTCGAAAAGTCATGGTGTGCTCACCAGGCTTGGCGCATCAACGCCTGACTCCGACTAACTGCGACGAGTTGCTGTTCGATGACGTGCTGTGGGTCGGTCAGGCCAAGCGCGATCACTTCGACTTCGTCACTAAAATGCGTGAGCGCGGCACTGAAGTGCTGGAAATGCACAACCTGCTGACCGACATCGTCGCGTTTCCAGACGCACTGGACTGGATTCTCGAACGCAAGATTTCCCCCAACCTGGTGGGTGTTGCCCTGGTCGATGAAGTCGACGCCTGGGTGCGCAGCCTGGAGCCACGCCAGATCGCCGAATTCCTGATTGGCGGGGTATCGGCCGATGATCTGCCGACCAGCTTCGGCGGCAAGACCATCGAAATGTTCCGCGATTTCCTCGGTCACTCCAGCTTCATCCTGCCTCCACTGCCCAACGCTATATTCACCCGCGACACCACCTGCTGGATTTATGGCGGTGTGACCCTGAATCCGATGTATTGGCCTGCCCGTCGTCAGGAAACCCTGCTGGCCAGCGCCATCTATAAATTCCACCCGGAGTTCACCAACGCCGACTTCCAAGTCTGGTACGGCGACCCCGATCTGGATCATGGCAACGCCACCCTTGAAGGCGGCGATGTCATGCCTATCGGCAACGGTGTGGTACTGATCGGCATGGGCGAGCGCACCTCGCATCAGGCCATTGGTCAACTGGCGCAGAACTTGTTCAAAAACAATGCGGTCGAACGGGTCATTGTCGCGGGTCTGCCAAAGTCCCGCTCTGCGATGCACCTGGATACCGTGTTCAGTTTCTGCGACCGCGATCTGGTGACGATTTTCCCGGAAGTGGTCAGCCAGATCGTCGCGTTCAGCCTGCGCCCCGATGACAGCAAGCCGGGCGGCATTGACGTGCGTCGCGAAAAAACCAACTTCCTTGATACCGTGGCCGCTGCGCTCAATCTCAAAACCCTGCGCGTGGTCGAAACCGGTGGTAACAGCTTCGCCGCCGAACGCGAGCAATGGGATGACGGCAACAACGTGGTCGCGCTGGAACCGGGCGTGGTCATCGGCTACGACCGTAATACGTACACCAATACTCTGCTGCGCAAGGCCGGGGTCGAAGTCATTACCATCAGCGCCAGCGAACTCGGCCGGGGTCGCGGCGGTGGTCACTGCATGACCTGCCCGATCCTGCGCGACCCGATCGATTACTGATACATCGATCACCCACATGTGCCCTGGCTTGGCCCTATCCCGTGCCAGCCAGGGAGATAACCGAAACCCAAGGAGATCTGAAACATGGCCTTTAACATGCGTAACCGCAGCCTGCTGAGCTTGATGCACCACACAAATCGCGAGTTGCATTTCCTGCTCGACCTGTCCCGCGACCTCAAGCGCGCCAAGTACACAGGCACCGAACAGCAGCATCTCAAAGGCAAAAACATCGCGTTGATCTTCGAAAAAACCTCGACCCGCACCCGCTGCGCCTTCGAAGTTGCAGCCCACGATCAAGGTGCCCACGTCACCTACATTGACCCGGTATCGTCGCAAATCGGCCACAAAGAAAGCATGAAGGACACCGCCCGCGTACTCGGCCGGATGTTCGACGCCATCGAATACCGTGGCTTTGAACAGGAAATCGTCGAGGAGCTGGCCAAATTCGCCGGTGTGCCGGTCTTCAACGGCCTGACCGCCGAGTTCCACCCAACGCAAATGATTGCCGACACCCTGACCATGCGCGAACACAGCGACAAGCCGCTGCATGACATCAGCTACGCCTACTTGGGTGACGCGCGCTACAACATGGGTAATTCACTGCTGATGATCGGCGCCAAACTGGGCATGGACGTACGCATCGGCGCACCCAAGGCCCTGTGGCCGCACGCTGACTTCATTGCCCAGTGCAAAACGTTCGCCGAGGAAAGTGGTGGCCGCATCACCATCACTGAAGACCCGCTGGAAGCAGTCAAGGGCGTGGACTTCATCCATACCGATATCTGGGTCTCCATGGGCGAACCGGTTGAAGCGTGGGACGAGCGCATCGAACAACTGCTGCCGTATCAGGTCAACGCCACAATGATGAAAGCGTCGGGCAACCCACGGGTGAAGTTCATGCATTGCCTGCCAGCGTTTCACAACAGTGAGACCAAGGTCGGCAAAGACATCGCCAGCCGTTACCCGAATCTGGCCAATGGCGTGGAAGTCACCGAAGAGGTCTTCGAGTCGCCGGCCAACATCGCTTTTGAGCAGGCAGAAAACCGCATGCACACCATCAAGGCAATCCTGGTATCGGCGCTGGCTGACATCTGACTTTGGGGAAAAACACCATGCGTATCGTCGTTGCATTGGGTGGTAACGCCCTGCTCCGCCGTGGCGAACCGTTGACCGCGGAGAATCAGCGGATGAATATCCGCGTCGCCACCCAACAGATCGCCAAAATCGTCCCCGGCAATGAGCTGGTGGTGGCCCACGGCAATGGCCCGCAAGTGGGCCTGCTGTCCTTGCAGGCATCGGCCTACACCGCCGTGGCGCCTTATCCGCTGGACGTCCTCGGCGCTGAAACCGAAGGCATGATCGGCTATATCATCGAACAGGAGTTGGGCAATCTTCTGCCCATCGAGGTCCCTTTCGCCACCCTGCTGACCCAAGTCGAGGTAGACGGCAACGACCCCGCCTTCCAGCATCCGACCAAGCCCATCGGCCCGGTCTATTCGAAAGAAGAAGCAGAACGCCTGGCCAAGGAAAAGGGCTGGAGCATCGCCCCGGATGGCGATAAGTTTCGCCGAGTGGTCGCAAGCCCGAAACCCAAACGTATCTTCGAGATCCGCCCGATCAAGTGGCTGCTGGAAAAAGGCAGCATCGTGATCTGTGCCGGTGGCGGCGGCATCCCGACGATGTATGACAAGGACGGTCAGCTACAAGGTGTCGAAGCCGTGATCGACAAAGACCTGTGCTCGGCCTTGCTCGCGGAACAACTGGAGAGTGATCTGTTGGTGATTGCCACCGACGTGAACGCCGCGTTTATCGACTGGGGCAAGCCCACCCAGAAGGCTATCGCCCAGGCCCACCCTGACGAGATGGAAAAACTGGGCTTTGCCGCAGGCTCGATGGGCCCTAAAGTGCAGGCAGCCTGCACCTTCGCCCGCAATACCGGCAAGGTCGCGGTGATTGGATCACTGGAAGATATCGAAGACATCGTCAACGGTAACGCCGGCACGCGAATCAGCAGTGCCACACCTGGCATTATCTATAAATGAACCTTGGGATAGGCCGCGAGGTCTATCCCGACACTTATCGTTTCGTCCAGCGAAGGAGCAATGCACATGTTCGAACCCGGTCATCTGCACATCACTCGCGTTGCACTGCAACCCACCGATTTCAGCTATGACATCCACATCCGCTACGAAGTGCGACAGGCCCCCACGCAAGGCACGGCCATGCATTTCTTCATGGAGGGCGAGATCAATGGCGCTGCGTTCAAGGACGAATTCGAACTGCCAAAGGACATGGCCTACAACTTTGCCAGCGAAGCCTTTCATATCGCGGTCAAACACGGCATGCCCAAGGCTGCGGACCTGCGCTCGATGCATGGACAATACGACGCCATGTTCGAACACATTCGGCAACTGCTCGACGCCAAGCCTGGTGATCCGGTGATGCCAGAACATCTGGAATGACCTCCATGGCCAGGAACGCCTCTCGCGAATATGCCTGGCAATGCCAGTGACACGGACGACCTGACACGCCGCTGACCCATTTGCTGGCATAATTGCGGCCCCCGCGGTCCAGAACCTTTAGTAGCCCATGCGTATTCACGTCTGTTTTATCGACCGCGTTGGTATCACCCAGGAAGTGCTGGCTATTCTGGGCGGGCGAAATCTGAACCTGGACGCCGTGGAGATGGTGCCGCCGAACGTTTACATCGATGCCCCGACACTCAGCCCGCAAGTGCTCGAAGAGCTGAAGGATGCGTTGTTCCGGGTGCGCGGTGTCGAAGCGATCACCGTGGTGGACATCCTTCCCGGCCAGCGTCGCCACCTGCAACTTGATGCCTTGCTCGCCGCCATGACCGACCCGGTCCTGGCCCTGGACAGCGCTGGTCATGTGCTGCTGGCCAATCCGGCGCTGATTGCGCTGTGCGGACGCGAACCTGAAGGTGAATCCGTCGCCGAGCTGTTCGCCGACCCCGGCCTGCAAACCGCATTACTGGAAAACGGCTTTCGTTTACCGTTGCGCGAAGTCACGCTCAACGGCGAAGTTTTACTGCTCGACGCCACCCCGATCACCGACGCAGGCGCGCTGTTGACGCTGTACCAACCGAGCCGGATTGGCGAACGCTTGGCGGCGCTGCACCATGACCATGCCGAAGGTTTCGATGCATTACTGGGCGAGTCACCACCGATTCGTACCCTCAAGGCCCGCGCCCTGCGCGTGGCAGCCCTCGATGCGCCGCTGCTGATTCAAGGCGAAACAGGAACCGGCAAGGAGTTGGTCGCGCGTGCCTGCCATGCCATCAGTACCCGCAATAGCGCCCCTTTCCTTGCGCTCAACTGCGCGGCGCTGCCGGAAAACCTCGCCGAAAGCGAACTCTTCGGTTACGCCCCAGGTGCCTTCACCGGGGCACAACGTGGCGGCAAACCAGGGCTGATGGAACTGGCCAACCACGGCACGGTGTTTCTCGACGAAATCGGCGAAATGTCACCGTACCTGCAGGCCAAGCTGCTGCGCTTCCTGAATGACGGCAGTTTCCGCCGCGTCGGAGGGGATCGTGAAGTGAAGGTCAACGTGCGGATTCTCAGCGCGACCCATCGCGACTTGGAAAAAATGGTCAACGAAGGCACCTTCCGCGAAGACCTGTTCTATCGCCTGAACGTACTCAACCTGGAAGTGCCGCCGCTGCGCGATCGCGGGCAGGATATCCTGCTGCTGGCGCGCTATTTCATGGAGCAGGCCTGCGCTCAGATCCAACGACCGATTTGCCGCCTGACGCCGGGCACTTACCCCGCACTGCTGGGTAACCGCTGGCCGGGTAACGTGCGCCAGTTGCAGAACGTGATCTTCCGCGCAGCAGCTATTTGCGAAAGCACGCTGGTGGATATCGGCGATCTGGACATTGCCGGCACGTCCGTCGCCCGACAAAGCGACGGCGAAATCGACAGCCTCGAACAGGCGGTCGAGGACTTCGAGAAAACCTTGCTGGAAAAGCTCTACATCAGCTACCCCTCCACCCGCCAACTCGCCGCCCGCCTGCAAACCTCCCACACCGCCATCGCCCATCGGTTGCGCAAGTACGGGATTCCGGGAAAGGGCTAAGCCCCGACGCGTGTGGTCAAGGGGCGTTTCCGCAGCCCCCTTCGCTATATTCGGAAGCGTCCTACAGCCGGCCTATCCCCCTTGGCAATAGACTGTCCAGTCGACGAAAAAAAGGACTGGCACGTATGGCTAATCACGGTTACATGCCCCTGACAGGTAAGACTCAAGGACTGATTTCAGCGAGCTGCTCAACTCAGGATTCCATGGGCAACAAATATCAGCCAGACCATACCGACGAAATAATGGTGCTGTCTTACAACCACACCATGGCCAATATTGGAAATATCGACAGGCCAACCCACCACCCAATCATCATCACCAAAAACGTTGATAAATCGTCACCGTTACTCGCTCAAGCGCTCTCAAACAGAGAAGAAATAAACGGTACGATCAGTTTCTACCGCGTATCTCCCGTTGGCACCCAGGAAAAATTCTATTCAGTGTCGATCAGTGGCGGGATTATCGCTGACCTGACGCTTGATATGCCGCATGTCATTTTACAATCGGACGCAGAACCTCAAGAACACGTCGCTATTCGCTACCGTGAAATCACCTGGAGGCACCACTTGGCCGGGACCAGCGGTTATAGCTTTTGGGGTGAAGAGGGATGAACCCCAACCGTTATGACCTCTGGGATGTCCATCAAGCTGCGGGCCAAGTGCTGGCGCAAGCCCATAGCCTCAGCGCTCGCCACCTTAGCCACGGCATGCCGCGTGTGCACTTCAATAGAGAAGTGGCCTATTACGCAAAGCGCATTGTCGATGATGTCGAGCTCGGCCATAAAACCCCCGAACAAGGCATACAGGCACTGCTGCAAGAACGGAACGACCTGTCAAACCAGGCGCAGGCCGTGGCGCGCAACGGCCAGGTTGCAATAAGCGATGCGGTCAAGCGCATCCCGGTATATCGACTCACCCAACCCGTATTACAACCTGACCCCGAGCGCTTATTGCGCTTTGTCCATGCTCAACACCTCAACACCTCAACACGCCTGATGAGAAGGCTCAGCGCACAACACAAGCGGCAGCCCCGCCACCTCCCGTCGAAACGTATAAGTTTTTCCCCCGAGAACAATGGCCAGAGCCCATCGAGCTACACGACCCAGGGTTCTACATCGTCCCCAAGAGCACAACGGCGGAACAGCTGGAAGCGCAGCTGTTCACCTCACGCAACCCGGCCGTGATTGCCAAATTCAGGGCCCTTAACCCTGGGTTGGATCAGGTAAAAGCGGGGCAGATGATCGTGCTAAGCGATCCCGAAAATCCACGATGCACCCGCGAAGAAGCGCTGCTGATGGAAACGGCACGCAGGGTGAATCAGGCGTTGGCGGACCTTAGCCCGGAAGAGGCCGATTTCATGGCCCGCCACCGTGACGAAATCGAATCCTTCCTCACGCACGGCGCCACCGCGATCGGCATTGGCGAGTCGATTTTCGCCAAGCACCTGGCCGATGTGAAATTTCTGCTGCAGGAGATAGAGGCCTTGCATACGCGCACCTTTGAGCAACATGGACACCTGCGCTCAGCGGAGTTCTTTGCCGACCGCAAGCGCCTGTTTACCCAACTCGATACCCAACTTACCTCGCTGACCAAAAAAAGCATCGGCTTACCCGACCACCCGAAGCTGAAAAGCGCCTTGGGTATCTCCAGTCGCAGCCTGGTGCATCGTGCGGGGCGAGCGGGCGGATTCGGCCAGAATCCCGGCTACGCCACCCGCATAGGCGCCGTGGCCAAGGCTTCCCAGTACGTCAAAACGGTGGCTGGATCGGCACCGCCGTCGGCGGTGGCGCCTCGTACATGAAAGTTCAAGACGTGTGCACAGCTGGCAATGCCGAGGCTTGCGAAAAAGTGAAATACACCGAAGGCGGAGGTTTTATCGGCGGGGTTACAGGGGGTGCTGCCGTTGGTGCGTATTTAGGCGCTGCTGGGACTGGCGCTATCTGTGTTGCTCTCGGGGTGCCCACTGCTTGGGTAGGAACGCTTGTATGCGGCATTGTGGTAGTCGGAGGTGGTTCTTTGGCAGCTGGGCTTGCCCTCGGCAAGATTGGTGAAAAGACAGGTGAAATTATTTACGAGGTCACTCAATGAGCGTGAGTACCGCTGACAAAGTTTTCCTCTGTGTCAGCTTAAGTGGCTTTGCAGGTGTGTTCGTTTTCCTTGGTATTGCGCTACATCTCGCCTACACCAAAATGGATATGATGCTGGACCACTTGAAGAACTGTCCCGCCGTTATGATCAGAGCCCCATTTAAGAATGGCGGCCCTGCGGGAAGGTTGTTTGTACTGGGTGCAATAATGGGACTAATGACCGTCCCTCGTCTCTATCTCCGCGATGGAGGGGCTAGCGCTGAGGATTTAAAGAGCTTCCCTGCCGACCTTAAACGTAAATTGATTGTATTGCACTGGGGCGGCTGCGTGCCTCTATTGGTATTGTTTGGAATGGTTGCAGTAGTCGAATTTGGTCTTGTGTAACCTATCGGGTACACGGCGTACCAGACAGGCCACCTTCGCAGACAAGTCAGTTCCTTGAGCTGCGAACGGCCATCAACCTGTACCGAAAACGCTACAACGGAACGGTTTCGCTACAGCTTCCGGACACCCCCCGTGTGCAAGGCTTTGATCCTGTAAGCCTTTTTTATCGCGCTCCAACCGTAACGATTTCGCTACAGCACCTATCCCCTCGCCATCAAAATATATATATAAGTCATTGATATATATCGACTAAATAATATTGGCCGCAAACTTGCTATGGTCTTTCCTCATTACGCTCATGCGCGCCGTGAGCTTTTGCCCCTTGAGGAGTTTTTATGAGCGAGTTGCGATTCACCGTCGACCACGAATGGCTGCGTACCGAAGCGGATGGCAGCGTCACCGTCGGCATTACGCCCTACGCGCAAGAGTCGCTGGGTGATGTGGTGTACGTGCAACTTCCTGAATTGCAGACTTACACACAACACGCTGAAGCCTCGGTGGTTGAGTCTGTGAAGGCTGCCAGCAGTATCAACATGCCGCTCACCGGCGAAGTGGTCGAAGTCAACGCAGCGCTCGAAGCGACGCCTGAACTGGTCAACGAAGACGCACTGGGCGCCGGCTGGTTCTTCCGCTTCATCCCTGAAGACGCCAGCGCCATCGACAGTTTGCTCGATCAGGACGCTTACGACCGCCTGATCAAAGCCAGCGCTGAAGCCTGAGGAGCCAACATGACTGACCGTATCGAATTGAGCACCGCCAACGAGTTTATTGCGCGCCACATCGGCCCACGTCAGGCGGATGAAAAAGCCATGCTCGCGACCCTGGGTTTCGACTCCCTGGAAGCGCTGAGCGCCAGCGTCATCCCGGACAGCATCAAGAACACCAGTGTTCTGGACCTGTCCGCCGGGCAAAGCGAAGCTGATGCCCTGGCGTCGATCAAAGCCATCGCCAGCAAAAACCAACTGTTCAAAACCTACATCGGCCAGGGCTATTACAACTGCCACACCCCGGCACCGATTTTGCGCAACCTGTTGGAAAACCCGGCTTGGTACACCGCTTACACCCCCTATCAGCCGGAGATTTCCCAAGGTCGACTGGAATCGCTGCTGAATTTCCAGACTTTGATCAGCGACCTTACCGGCCTGCCCATCGCCAACGCCTCGTTGCTCGATGAAGCCACCGCCGCCGCCGAGGCCATGACGTTCTGCAAACGCTTGAGCAAGAACAAAAGCAGCCACCTGTTCTTCGCCTCCAGCCATTGCCACCCGCAGACCCTTGATGTACTGCGCACCCGTGCCGAACCGCTGGGCATCACTGTCGTCGTTGCAGACGAAAACGAGCTGAGCGATGTCAGCGAGTATTTCGGTGCCCTGCTGCAGTACCCGGCGAGCAACGGTGACCTGTTCGATTACCGCGAACTGGTCGAACGTTTCCACGCCGTTCATGCCCTGGTCGCCGTGGCTGCCGACTTGCTGGCCCTGACCTTGCTGACCCCTCCGGGTGAGTTCGGCGCAGACGTGGCCATCGGCAGTGCGCAACGCTTTGGCGTGCCATTGGGCTTTGGTGGGCCACACGCGGCCTACTTCTCGACACGCGATGCGTTCAAACGCGATATGCCAGGCCGTCTGGTCGGTGTTTCCATCGACCGTCATGGCAAGCCAGCCTACCGCTTGGCGATGCAGACCCGCGAACAACATATCCGTCGCGAAAAGGCCACCAGCAACATCTGCACCGCGCAGGTTCTGTTGGCCAACATTGCCAGCATGTATGCGGTCTATCACGGGCCACGCGGCCTGACACAAATCGCCAAGCGTACGCACCAGCTGACCGCGATCTTCGCCGAGGGCTTGAAGCAGTTGGGCTTGAACGTTGATCAGGCGTTCTTTTTTGACAGCCTGACCCTGAACACCGGGGCCGACACCGCTGCGCTGCACGTCAAAGCCCGCGCCCAACAGATTAACCTGCGTGAAATCGATGCTCAGCGCCTTGGTCTGTCGTTCGACGAAACTATCCAACAGGCCGACGTCGAAACCCTGTGGCAGCTGTTCGCCACTAACGGGCAAAGCCTGCCGGACTTCAATGCGTTGGCCAGCAGCGTAGAATCACGCCTGCCTGCCGCGTTGCTACGCCAGTCAGCGATCCTCAGCCATCCAGTGTTTAACCGTTACCACTCCGAAACCGAGCTGATGCGTTACCTGCGTCGTTTGGCCGACAAGGACCTGGCACTGGACCGCACCATGATTCCGCTGGGCTCATGCACCATGAAGCTCAATGCCGCCAGCGAAATGATCCCGATCACCTGGGCCGAGTTTGGCAATCTGCACCCCTTCGCACCCGCCGAGCAAAGCCTGGGCTACCAGCAACTGACCGACGAACTGGAAGCGATGCTCTGCGCCGCGACCGGTTACGATGCCATCTCGCTGCAACCTAACGCCGGTTCCCAGGGCGAATACGCTGGCCTGCTGGCGATCCGTGCTTACCACCAGAGCCGCGGCGATGATCGTCGCGACATCTGCCTGATCCCGTCGTCGGCCCACGGCACCAACCCCGCGACCGCCAACATGGCCGGTATGCGCGTGATCGTGACTGCCTGTGATGCACGCGGCAACGTCGACATCGAAGACCTGCGCGCCAAGGCCATTGAGCACCGCGAACACCTCGCCGCACTGATGATTACCTACCCATCGACGCATGGTGTGTTCGAAGAAGGCATCCGCGAGATCTGCGGGATCGTCCATGATAACGGCGGCCAGGTGTACATCGACGGCGCCAACATGAACGCCATGGTCGGCCTCTGTGCACCGGGCAAGTTCGGCGGCGATGTCTCGCACCTGAACCTGCACAAAACCTTCTGCATTCCCCACGGCGGTGGCGGCCCAGGCGTTGGCCCGATCGGCGTCAAATCGCACCTGACCCCGTTCTTGCCGGGCCACGGGACGATGGAGCGCAAAACAGGCGCTGTCAGCGCAGCGCCGTTTGGCAGCGCGAGCATTCTGCCGATCACTTGGATGTACATCCGCATGATGGGTGGCGAAGGCCTTAAACGCGCCTCGCAACTAGCGATCCTCAATGCCAACTACATTTCCCGTCGTCTGGAAGAGCACTACCCCGTGCTGTACACCGGCAGCAACGGTCTTGTCGCCCACGAATGCATCCTCGATCTGCGTCCGCTTAAAGACAGCAGCGGTATCAGCGTCGATGACGTTGCCAAGCGGTTGATCGATTTCGGCTTCCACGCGCCGACCATGTCGTTCCCGGTTGCTGGCACCCTGATGATTGAGCCGACTGAAAGCGAATCCAGGGAAGAACTGGACCGCTTCTGCGAAGCCATGATCCGCATCCGCGAAGAAATCCGCGCAGTGGAAAGCGGTGCACTGGACAAGGACGACAACCCGTTGAAGAACGCGCCGCACACCGCCGCTGAAATCGTCGGTGAATGGAGCCATCCGTACAGCCGAGAACAAGCGGTGTACCCGGTAGCCTCGTTGATCGAGAACAAATACTGGCCACCTGTGGGTCGCGTCGACAACGTGTTTGGTGACCGTAATCTGGTCTGCGCATGCCCGTCCATCGAGAGCTATCAAGACGCCTGATCGAGATGGGGCTACTGTGCAAAGTAGCCCCACCCTTGATACGACGCATGACCCTGTAGGTGCGGGCTTGCCCGCGATTACGGCGTATCGGAGACACCACGCCAGTCCGATCGCGAGCAAGCTCGCTCCTACAATTAAACGCGACCTCCCTGTCTATAATAAAAAACCGGAGTGCAACCATGTCGCTGAGCGTGTTCGACCTGTTCAAGATTGGTATCGGCCCCTCCAGTTCGCATACCGTGGGCCCGATGCGGGCGGCTGCCCGGTTCGCCGAAGGTCTGCGCCGCGACGATTTGCTGACGACAACGGCCTGCGTGAAGGTCGAGCTGTATGGCTCACTGGGCGCTACCGGCAAGGGCCATGGCAGCGACAAGGCCGTGCTGCTGGGCCTGGAAGGCGAACACCCTGACACCGTCGATACCGAAACCATCTCTGCGCGTCTGCAACAGATTCGCAGCAGTCAGCGCCTGAACCTGCTCGGTGAACACAGCATCGAGTTCGTCGAAAAACAACACTTGGCGATGATCCGAAAACCCTTGGCGTTCCATCCAAACGGCATGATTTTCCGTGCGTTTGATGCCGCCGGTTTGCAGACTCGTAGCCGCGAATATTATTCCGTCGGTGGCGGCTTTGTTGTCGATGAAGACGCCGCCGGCGCTGACAGGATCGTAGAAGACAGCACTCCTCTGACCTATCCGTTCAAAAGCGCCAAGGATTTGCTGGGCCATTGCACGGCGCATGGCCTGTCTATCAGCCAGGTGATGTTGGCCAACGAAGCCGCCTGGCGCCCGGAAGCGGAAACCCGCAAAGGCCTGCTGAACATCTGGCAGGTCATGCAGGATTGCGTGAAAGCGGGGTGCCGCAATGAAGGGATTTTGCCGGGCGGGTTGAAGGTCAAACGCCGGGCTGCAGCGCTACACCGTCAGCTGTGCAACAACCCGGAGGCGGCGCTGCGTGATGCACTGTCAGTGCTCGATTGGGTCAACCTGTACGCCCTGGCGGTCAACGAAGAGAACGCCAACGGTGGCCGGGTCGTCACCGCCCCCACTAACGGTGCAGCGGGGATTGTCCCGGCGGTGCTGCATTACTACATGCGCTTTATCTCCGGCGCCAATGAAGACGGGGTTGTGCGCTTTCTGCTCACGGCGGCGGCGATTGGCATTCTTTACAAAGAAAACGCCTCGATCTCTGGCGCCGAAGTGGGCTGTCAGGGCGAAGTCGGCGTGGCCTGCTCAATGGCGGCCGGAGCGTTGTGCGAAGTGTTGGGCGGCAATGTTCAGCAGGTAGAAAATGCCGCCGAAATCGGCATGGAACACAACCTGGGCCTGACGTGCGACCCGATTGGCGGCTTGGTGCAGGTGCCCTGCATCGAGCGCAACGCGATGGGTTCGGTGAAAGCGATCAATGCCGTGCGCATGGCGTTGCGCGGCGATGGTCAGCACTTCGTCTCCCTCGACAAAGTGATCCGCACCATGCGCCAGACCGGTGCCGACATGAAAAGTAAATACAAGGAAACCGCCCGAGGCGGGTTGGCCGTGAACATTATCGAGTGCTGAAACAGCCTCATGAAATCGACTGCTTTCGCCCTCCCTACAAAGCGAAAGCCGGAAAACTCCAAGGAGCCATGAATGTCCACCGAACAGCTGTTAACTACCCCGCTGCACGCTTTACACCGCGAACTGGGGGCCAGAATGGTGCCGTTTGCCGGCTACGACATGCCCGTTCAATACCCCGCTGGCGTGCTTAAGGAACACCAGCACACCCGCGCGCATGCCGGCTTGTTCGATGTATCGCACATGGGCCAGATTCGCCTGACCGGCGCCAACGCCGCCAAAGCGCTGGAAACCCTGGTGCCGGTCGACATCATCGACCTGCCCGTGGGCATGCAGCGCTACGCGATGTTCACCAATGAAAGCGGTGGCATTCTCGATGACCTGATGGTCGCCAACATCGGCAACGACGAGCTGATTCTGGTGGTCAACGCCGCCTGTAAAAACCAGGACCTTGCGCACTTGCAACAGCACCTGACCGGTCAGTGCGACATCCAGCCCCTGTTCGAAGAACGCGCCCTGCTGGCCCTGCAAGGTCCGGAAGCAGTGACCGTCCTTGCACGTCTGGCTCCGGAAGTGGCGAACATGACGTTCATGCAGTTTGCCAAGGTGACGTTGCTCGGCGCCGACTGCTACGTCAGCCGCTCCGGCTACACCGGTGAAGACGGTTTTGAAATCTCGGTCCCCGCCGATCAAGCCGACGCATTGGCCCGCCGTTTGTTGGCCGAACCAGAGGTCGCCCCCATCGGGCTCGGTGCCCGCGACTCTCTGCGTCTCGAAGCAGGCCTGTGCCTGTATGGCCACGACATGAACACCGAGACCACACCGGTTGAGGCCAACCTGTTATGGGCGATCTCCAAGGTTCGACGCGCCGACGGCGCACGTGCCGGTGGCTTCCCCGGCGCGGAGCAGATCTTTGCTCAGCAGCAAGCCGGTGTGAGCCGCAAACGTGTCGGCTTGCTGCCGCAGGAACGTACGCCGGTCCGTGAAGGCGCAGAAATCGTCGATGCCAACGACAAACCCATTGGTACAGTCAGCAGCGGTGGGTTCGGTCCAACTCTGGGTGGACCGCTGGTCATGGCTTACCTCGACAGCGCTTACACCGCGCTGGACAGTGAAGTCTGGGCCATCGTGCGGGGTAAGAAAGTGCTGATGCGGGTCAGCAAAATGCCATTCGTGGCGCAGCGTTACTACCGTGGTTAACAGGCGAGGTTAAAGGCGGCCGCCCGTAAACTGGACACCCAAAAACAGGGCAACTGGCCGTCATGCAATCGCAATGTATACCGCTGTAAAGTGCGCTGTTAGTCCACGGCGCACTTTGCATATAGCCAGGCACACGGGTAAAAAACCATCGATCTTGCCTGACGGGCACACCGTTCAAAAAAGCTGGAGAGTGCCGGAAACCTGCGCCTGAGCAGGGCTTGTTTTTTCTGCCATGGTTGGCGTAGAGTTTCTTAACTGTGTTTGCATGGGTCGCTTGAACCGTGACCTGGGCAGTAGCTCTAAGTATTGCTACATCCCGCTCGACGTTTCTTACTACCTGCAGCCAGTCCAGTACTCTTTCAGGCGAAAGAGACTGTCATCAATTCAAGTTCCAGGGAAATAAGAAAATGTCGAATCGTCAGAGCGGTACCGTCAAGTGGTTTAACGACGAAAAGGGTTTTGGTTTTATCACGCCAGAGAGCGGTCCGGATCTGTTCGTCCATTTCCGCGCTATTCAGGGCAGCGGCTTCAAGAGCCTGAAAGAAGGTCAGAAGGTGACCTTCATTGCGGTGCAGGGCCAAAAAGGCTTGCAGGCGGATGAAGTTCAAGCCGAAGCTTAAATAGCGATCAGTAAAAAAGCCTCTGATGCTGACATCAGGGGCTTTTTTATGGCTGGGATTCCGTAAAATGGGTTCTTTTTGCAAACGAGAGCCCGCCATGTCGAAACACCTGCTCCACCCACAAGGCGACTTTCCCGTTGCAGGCTTGGGCCGCCGCCTTGCGGCGATGTTCTATGACGCCCTGCTGTGCATCGCACTGCTGATGGTCACCACCTTCGTTTATAAGCTGATCCTGATGGCCTTTATCGGTGAGGCTCAATTACGCGCGATGTCCGAGTCCGGGGCGCTGGACAGCGACCCGCTGCTTTCAACGATTCTGGTGTTTGTGCTGTTCGGTTTCTTCGCCAAGTTCTGGACCCATTCAGGCCAGACCCTCGGGATGCAGGTGTGGGGCATTCGTGTGCAGAACGCCGACGGCACTGCCATCAGCCTGTGGCAGGCACTGTTGCGTTTCGTGGTCGCTATCGGTTCGTGGCTATGCGTGGGACTGGGCTTTTTCTGGGTATTGTTCGATAAGCAGAAACGCAGCTGGCATGACATATATTCCGACAGCCAGCTGGTGCAGGTACCCAAGCAGAAAAAATAGTGGCTCTGGATGAACTGCTTACGCGCAACGCGCATGCCTGGCGCACCCTGTAAAAAAGCCGACTCGACGTCGGCTTTTTTGTCTGTCTTTTTTCTAGCCCGCCCGGCGTAGCAGCCAGACCCCAGCCACGGCACAGATCCCGGAAGGCACCAGCACCGCGAACAGCGGCGAAAATCCGAACACCAGACTAGACGGCCCAAGCAGGTCCTGGGCAATGCGGAAGGTGAAGCCGACCAGCACCCCGGTGAACACCCGTTGACCCAGGGTCACCGAGCGCAACGGGCCGAAGATGAACGAGATAGCCATCAACACCAGCGCCATTGTGACCAGCGGCTGCAGGACTTTGGTCCAGAACGCCAACCAGTAACGGCCATTGTTCAAGCCCTGATCCGCAAGATAATGTGCGTAACTCCACAAGCCAGTGATCGACAGCGAGTCCGGCGGCAAGACCAGCGTGCTGAGCAATAGTGGGCTGAGGGACGCGTCCCAACGATCATTCGGGCTTTTGACGACTTCGGTGCTGTCAGCATGGAAAAGCGTCGTGGTCACGTCTTCCAGCATCCATGAATCATTCTCGAACTTCGCCTTCTTCGAGAAGCTTGCGGACTGCATGTGCCGTTGATCGTCGAAACGATAGCGAGTCACGCCGTACAGCACCCCATCGGGTTGTACGGTATTGATATGAATGAACTCTTCGCCCTGACGGTGCCACACCCCGTACCTGCCGCTTTGCGATTCGTCGCTGCCTTGGGCCAGGGCTCGGTTGGACTGAGCCAGGTCCTCAGCGGGCGGTGCGACATATTCGCCCACCAGCAAGCCAGCGACCATCAGTACCAGCATCGGCTTCATTACCGCCCAGACGATACGCCCGATGGACACACCCGCTGCGCGCATGATGGTCAGTTCACTGCTGCTGGCCAGACTGCCAAGGCCAACCAGACAACCGATCAGTGCAGCCATCGGCAACATGTCGTAGACACGTCGCGGCGCAGTCAGCAATACGAAGGAAGTAATATCGGCCAAGGTGTAGGTGTTGCTGATGTCTTTTATTTCATCAATGAAAGCAAACAGCGAAGCCAGCCCCAAAATGACCCCGAGCACGCCAAGGATCGCGACTAGAACACTCTTGCCAATATAGCGGTCGATTTTAACCACGGGCCACCTCCTGCGCCGTGCGGCGGCTCGCCATCTTCAACCGCAGAGGTTCCCAGTACAGCAATAACAGGCCAATGCCCAGAAACAGCGCATGCACCCACCACAGGCCCAGAACCATTGGGATTTTGCCCCGCTCCAGCGCACCGCGAGCGGCAATCAAAATGGTCAGGTACGCCATGTACAGAAGGATCGCCGGAAGCAGCTTGAGGAAACGCCCTTGACGCGGGTTGGCCTTGGCCAGCGGCACCGCCATCAATGTCACGATAAACACAAGGACCGGCAGGGCGAGCCGCCACTGCAACTCAGCCTTGTAGCGAGGGTTGTCGCTGCCGAACAAATCACGGGTCGGAATCGACTCGCGGTCGGTAATTTCCTCGCTGATCGCGGGTTTTGGCAACAGGGCGCCATAGGTATCGTATTTGATGGCGCGGTAGTTGGCCTCACCGGGGTTGCCGTCATAACGGTAACCATTCTCCAGAATCAGGTAGCGACTACCATCAGCCCTGACCTCCTGATGCCCCTTCTCGGCGACCAGAACGGAGATCCCTTGATCCTTGGCCCCATTCTGGGTCGGGCGTTTCTCGGAGATGAATACCCCACCCAGACGAGCGCGGTCGTCTGAAAGCGTTTCTGTGTAAGTAATCCGCGAACCGTCGCGCAGCTCCTGGAAGCGGCCAGGTACCAGCGTATCGAACTCAGTCAATGCGTCTTGTTGATTGACGATCATAGAAACCTGCGCTGCGCCTTGCGGCGCCAACCCCAGGCTCAGCCAGGTGACCAGCAGCGCAACCACGGTCGCTGGCGCCATGGTGATCCACAGCAAACGCTGCTGGCTCATGCCGGTGGCGGCCAGGACAGTCATCTCGCTTTCCAGATAAAGCCGACCGTATGCCAGCAGAATGCCCAGAAACAAGGCCAGCGGCAGGATCAGTTGCAAGAAGCCAGGCAGACGAAAGCCGATGATCAAGAACAGCACACCGGGGTCAAGGGCTCCCGATGCGGCTTGAGCCAGGTATTTGATGAAGCGTCCGCTCATGATGATTACCAACAACACGGCGCTGACCGCGCTCAAGGTAACCAGCACTTCTCGGGACAGATAACGAAAGACAATCAAACCAGACACTCCAGGGTTGTCAGGCGCAGGCGGCCAAACAAAGAAAGCGAATCAGCCACAGTGGTAACCGGCTCGCAGAAGCGACCCGCCTAAAAAATATGCGGCATTATCCTGTGATTGAGGGTCCCTGTCACTGCGCCTTCTCTATAGAAGGTTGATACGCTCGATACGACAACGTCAGGACTGCATGTAAACGTATCGCGCGAAGGGTTGTCAGGGTCCGTGCGTCAGGGTCAAACTGCGGGCCTTGTAGCAGGCGCCACAGATTCGAGATACCTCTCTGTGGCCGCGCATGTCACTTATTCTACGAAAACTCACAGTTTATTCGGGGACCCCGACATGGAATTTGTTGTAAAGAGCGTTAGTCCAGAAACTTTGAAAACCGCTACGCTGGTGGTCGCCGTCACTGAAGACCGCACCCTCAGCGACGCAGCAACAAAGCTCGATACCCTCAGCGGCGGCGCGATTACTGCGGCGCTCAAACGTGGCGACCTGCCTGGTAAAGTCGGCCAAAGCCTGTTGCTGCACACTCTGCCCAACCTCAAAGCCGAACGCGTGCTGTTGGTCGGCGTGGGCAAAGAAACTGAATTGTCTGATCGTCAGTTCCGCAAAGTCGTCACCGGCGCGCTAAACGTGCTTAAAGGCCTGGGCGGCAGCGATGCGGTCATTGCCCTCGGCGATCTTGCGGTCAAGAGTCGCGACACCTACGGCAAAGTGCGCCTGCTGGTAGAGACCCTGGCTGATGGCGAATATGTGTTCGACCGTTTCAAAAGCCAGAAAGCCGAGCCCCGCGCCCTGAAAAAAATCACCTTGCTGACCAGCAAGGCAGCACTGGCTGACACCGAGCGTGCCGCAACTCACGCCGCCGCCATCGCCACAGGCATGGCCTTTACCCGCGACCTGGGCAATCTGCCGCCCAACGTCTGCCACCCAAGCTACCTGGCCGAAGAAGCGAAAGCGTTGGGCAAGGAACACAAGCATCTCAAAGTCGACATCCTCGACGAGAAGAAGCTCAAGGAACTGGGCATGGGCGCTTTCCTGGCCGTGGCTCAGGGCAGCGAACAACCGCCCCGCCTGATCGTGATGAATTATCAGGGCGGCAAGAAGAGCGACCAGCCGCATGTTCTGGTCGGCAAGGGCGTCACCTTCGACACCGGCGGCATCAGCATCAAGCCTGCCGCAGGCATGGACGAAATGAAGTACGACATGTGCGGTGCCGCCAGTGTGTTCGGCACCCTGCGCGCCGTGCTTGAGCTGAAACTGCCAATCAATCTGGTGTGCCTGCTGGCTTGCGCCGAGAACATGCCAGGCGGCAACGCCACTCGTCCGGGCGATATTGTCAGCACCATGAGCGGTCAGACCGTCGAGATCCTCAACACCGACGCCGAAGGCCGTCTGGTGCTGTGCGACACCCTGACCTACGCCGAACGCTTCAACCCACAAGCTGTGATCGATATCGCCACCCTGACCGGCGCCTGCATCGTCGCATTGGGCGGCCACACCTCCGGGCTGATGGGCAACAACGATGCGCTGATCGGACAACTGCTCGACGCTGGCAAGAAGGCCGACGACCGCGCATGGCAATTGCCATTGTTCGAGGAGTACCAAGAGCAACTTGACAGCCCGTTCGCCGACATTGCTAACATTGGCGGCCCTAAAGGCGGCTCGATCACCGCAGGCTGTTTCCTGTCACGCTTTGCCAAAGCCTATAACTGGGCCCACTTGGACATCGCGGGCACTGCATGGCTGAGCGGCGGTAAAGAAAAAGGCGCCACTGGCCGCCCGGTTCCGCTGCTGACTCAATACCTGCTCGACCGCGCTGGCGTATAAAACGCTTAAGGGCGTATCGGCCGTTTGGCTGATACGCCCTGCGCTCTGGAGCTGACATGACTCAAGTCGACTTTTATATCCTGCCCAGCGCTGACCCGCTGGCACGCCTGGACTTCGCCTGCAAACTCAGCGAAAAAGCCTGGCGTCTGGGCCACCGGGTGTACATCCATTGCAGCGATGCCGCCCAGCGCGACGACCTCGACGCCCGGCTGTGGCGCTTCAAGGGCGAAAGCTTCGTGCCCCATGGCGCTGCGGAAGACGATCAGGACGCACCCGTCGTTTTAGGCCTGGGCGATGACTCTGGGCACCATCAGGATCTGCTGGTCAATCTGGACCTGCGCATCCCCGATTTTTTCAAGCGTTTTGCCCGCGTGGCGGAAGTCGTGGTAGAAGACCCTGCGATTCGTCAGGCCGCACGAGAGAGCTTCCGCTTCTATCGTGAACAGGGCTATCCTCTGCAAGATCACCGATTACAGCGTCTCTGAGCACACGATGGATACTCAAAAACCCCTGAAAGACTCCGCACATCTACTGGATGACCTTGAGTCGATCCGCCAATTACTCGGCGATGACTCCTTGCAACCGCCGTTGCTGACCGACTCGGTCGCCAGCGACGTACAGATTCCGTTACTGTTCAACGTGGTGGGCGCTCAGGCGACTGCACACACCGACACGGATGACACCGACTCCGATGCCGACGAGGCGGACATTCCAACCCTGACGCCAGAACCTCCGGCGACACAACCCGAACCCGTCAGCGCCAATCCAGATCGCCTGCTGCACCTGGAAAGCGAATTGCGCGCCGCTGCGCAATTGATCATGCAAGATGTTATCGACGACTTCGCCCCGCACATAGAAACCGAAATCAAACGCCGCCTTGATGCGCGGATGGAACGGTTGTTGAGTCAATATCAGGGTTGAGCAACGGCTTACCCCTGCAGGAGCGGGCTTGCCCGCGCCTGCACATTCCATGATCCGGCATTTTTATCCCGCTGGTGATCGCCTCGCTCTACGCCCCGCTGTTCATCCCCGTTATACTTGTCGGCTTTCCTGAATTAATGCCTATTAGGGTCCCGCCGCGCATGGATAAGACCTACCAGCCGCACGCTATTGAAACTTCCTGGTACCAAACCTGGGAGTCCGAGAACTATTTCGCTCCGCAAGGCACGGGTGACGCATACACCATCATGATCCCGCCGCCGAACGTCACCGGCAGCCTGCACATGGGTCACGGCTTCAATAACGCGATCATGGACGCCCTGATCCGTTTCCGCCGCATGCAGGGTCGCAACACCCTGTGGCAGCCGGGTACCGACCACGCCGGTATCGCCACGCAGATGCTGGTAGAGCGCCAGATCGAAGCTCAAGGTCTGAGCCGTCACGACCTCGGCCGTGAAAAATTCCTCGAAAAAATCTGGGAATGGAAGGATCAGTCAGGTGGCAACATCAGCCGGCAGATCCGCCGTCTGGGTTCATCCGTGGACTGGAACCGCGAGCGTTTCACCATGGACGACGGCCTGTCCGATGCCGTCAAAGAAGCCTTCGTGCGCCTGCATGAAGACGGCTTGATCTATCGCGGCAAGCGTCTGGTCAACTGGGACACCAAGCTGCACACGGCGATCTCCGATCTGGAAGTGGAAAACCACGACGAGAAAGGTCACCTGTGGAACCTGCGTTATCCACTGGCTGACGGCGCTCAAACCGCTGACGGCCTGGATTATCTGGTCGTAGCCACCACGCGTCCGGAAACCATGCTGGGCGACGCCGCTGTAGCGGTTAACCCGGAAGACGAGCGCTATAGAGCCCTGATCGGCAAATTCGTCGAACTGCCACTAGTGGGCCGTCGTATCCCGATCATCGCTGATGATTACTGCGATCCTGAATTCGGCACCGGCTGCGTGAAGATCACGCCAGCCCACGACTTCAACGACTATGAAGTCGGCAAGCGCCATAATCTGCCGCTGCTGAACATCTTCGACAAGAACGCCGCCGTGCTACCTGTCGCGCAGGTGTTCAACATCGACGGCACACTCAACGATCAAGTGGATGGCACTCTGCCCGCAGCCTACGCCGGTCTCGACCGTTTCGAAGCGCGCAAGCAGATCGTCGCCGCCCTCGATGAAATGGGTTTGCTGGTCAGTGTCGATGACCACGCGCTGAAAGTGCCCAAGGGCGACCGCTCCGGGACCATTATCGAACCGTGGCTGACCGATCAGTGGTACGTCTCCACCAAGCCGTTGGCCGAACCGGCCATCGCCGCCGTGGAAGATGGCCGCATCGCCTTCGTGCCCAAGCAGTACGAAAACATGTACTTCTCGTGGATGCGTGACATCCAGGACTGGTGCATCAGCCGTCAACTCTGGTGGGGCCACCGCATCCCGGCCTGGTACGACGAGTCCGGCAAAGTCTATGTCGGCCGCGACGAAGCCGAAGTGCGCGCCAAGCACAACCTGGGCCCGGACATCGCCCTGCAACAGGACAACGACGTTCTCGACACATGGTTCAGCTCCGGGCTTTGGACCTTTTCGACCTTGGGTTGGCCGGAAAAAACCGAAGCACTCAAGACCTTCCACTCCACCGACGTGCTGGTTACCGGCTTCGACATCATTTTCTTCTGGGTCGCCCGGATGATCATGCTGACCATGCATTTGGTGAAGAACGAAGACGGCACGCCGCAGGTTCCGTTCAAGACCGTGTACGTGCATGGTCTGGTACGCGACGGCCAGGGTCAAAAGATGTCCAAGTCCAAGGGCAACGTCCTTGACCCACTGGACATCATCGACGGCATCGAACTCGAAGACCTGGTCGCCAAGCGCACCACCGGGCTGATGCAGCCGAAACTGCTGAAGAAAATCGAAAAGCAGACCCGTGAGGAGTTCGCCGACGGTATCGCCAGCTATGGCACCGACGCCCTGCGCTTTACGTTCTGCTCGCTGGCCTCCACCGGCCGCGACATCAAGTTCGACATGGGCCGCGTCGAAGGCTATCGCAACTTCTGCAACAAGATCTGGAACGCCGCACGCTACGTTCTGGACAAGGGTGAAGACTGCGGCCAGAACGGCGAAGCGGTAGAGCTGTCGCTGGCGGATCGCTGGATCATCTCCCAGCTGCAACGCACTGAAAGCGAAGTGACCCGACACCTCGACCAGTTCCGCTTCGACCTCGCGGCACAGGCATTGTATGAGTTCATCTGGAACCAGTATTGCGACTGGTACCTGGAACTGTCCAAGCCGGTATTGTGGGACGAAACCGCACCGGTCGAGCGTCAGCGCGGCACCCGCCGTACGCTGGTACGGGTACTGGAAGTCGCTTTGCGTCTGGCTCACCCGTTCATGCCCTTCATCACCGAAGAGATCTGGCAGCGCCTGGCGCCACTGGCTGGCGTGAGCGGCAAGACGATCATGCTGCAACCGTGGCCAGTGGCCAACGAAGCACGCATCGATCAGGCCGCCGAAGACGATATCGAGTGGCTCAAGGGCCTGATGCTCGGCACCCGCAACATTCGCGGGGAAATGAACATCGGCCCAGGCAAGCCGCTGCAATTGTTCCTCAAGAACGTCAGCGCCGAAGATCAGCGTCGCCTGACCGAAAACGACTACCTGTTGAAAAAACTGGCCAAGCTCGAATCCATCACCGTGTTGGCTGAGGGCGTTGAAGCGCCGCTGTCTGCCACAGCGCTGGTGGGCGAGATGGAAGTGCTGGTGCCGATGGCCGGCTTGATCGACAAAGCCGCCGAGCTGGCGCGCCTGGACAAGGAAATCCTGCGCCTGCAAGGTGAAGTGCAACGCGTCGGAGGCAAGCTGTCCAACGCCGCCTTCGTCGACAAGGCTCCACCTGAAGTCATCGCCAAAGAACGCGCCAAAATGGCCGAAGCCGAACAGGCTTTGGGCAAGCTGGCTGAGCAACACGCACGGATCGCCAGTTTGTAAGGGCGACAAGTAAGACTGGCTCGCAAGCGAGCCAGTGGCACCCTGTAGGAGCTGCCGAAGGCTGCGATCGACTGCGAAGCGGTCGTGACCTTAAATAAGCGAAGGTTGTTTCAACCTTATCGCAGCCTTCGGCAGCTCCTACAGGGCTACGCCTACACTCCACAGAATTGACTCCTCATGACAGCTCCACGCACACCTAAAGCACCCAGCAAACCCGCCGAGCCCCGTGAAAAAGCGACCCTGCATCCCCGTAACCGCCATCAAGGCCGTTACGACTTTGCGCAGTTGATCAAAAGCAGCCCGGAACTGGCCGAATTCGTGGTCATCAATCCCTATGGCAAGGAAAGCATCGACTTCGCCAACCCGACTGCCGTGCGGGTGTTCAACCGGGCCTTGCTCAAGTCCTATTATGGCGTTGCCCACTGGGATATCCCGGCGGACTATCTTTGCCCGCCGATTCCAGGGCGTGCCGATTACTTGCACTTCATCGCTGACCTGTTGGCCAGCAGCAACGATGGCGTTATCCCGCGCGGGGCGTCGATTCGTGCACTGGATATCGGCATGGGCGCCAACTGCGTCTATCCGTTGATCGGTCACAGCGACTATGGCTGGCAGTTCCTCGGCTCGGAAATCGATCCGACTGCTGTTGCGGCCGCTACTGCCATCGTCAAGTCCAATGGCCTGAGCAAAGCCATCAGCCTGCGCCTGCAAAGCAATCGCTCGCATATCCTTCTGGATCTGCTGCGCAGCGACGAACGTTTCGACCTGAGCGTGTGCAACCCGCCGTTCCACGCCTCAATCGACGAAGCGCAACGCGGCAGTCAACGCAAATGGCGCGCCCTCGGCAAGGCTGACCCCAAGCGCAAATTGCCGGTCTTGAACTTTGGTGGGCAGTCGCAGGAATTGTGGTGCGAAGGCGGCGAAATTGGCTTCGTGACGCAACTGATCAATGAGAGCAAGCAAGTACCGCGGCAAGTATTCTGGTTCAGTACGCTGGTGTCGAAAGCCTCCAATCTGGCCTCGATTCAAAGCACGCTGAAAAAAGCCGGAGTTGTGGAAAGCCACGTGGTGGAAATGTCCCAAGGCCAGAAGCAGAGCCGCTTCGTTGCCTGGACTTTCCTCGATAAAGCACAGCAGCAAGCATGGCGCCTAGAGCGCTGGGCATCGGCCAAAAGCTGAGTTCATGCTGGATGGGTTTACCGCAGGCCTGAAAAAGCCGTGCCCGGAGTGATCCGGAGCACGGCTTTTTTACAGCAAGTAAAACGGCCCTTAAGGCCGCGTCAGCTTACTTGTTAACCGAATCGGTCAACCCTTTAGCAGGTACGAACTTGATCACTTTTTTGGCAGCGATTTCAATGGCAGCGCCCGTCGACGGGTTACGGCCAGTGCGAGCTGGACGCTCGGTCACTTTCAATTTACCAATGCCAGGCAAAGTGATTTCAGCGCCATTTTCCAGTTGGTCAGCAACAATTTGGCCCAATTGCTCAAGAGCATTACGCGCGGTGGTTTTTGGCGCGTCGATAGCTTCAGCGATATCGGCGATCAATTGGTCTTTAGTCAGAGCCATGGTGGTGTTCCTTCCCTATCAAATTCATGTGGATTGCAGAATGCGGCATCGGCCCGGGGCCAGACAATGAATCCGGCCCTCCAGTAGCAGCCACGATTAATCGCGAAATGTAGATACTGAAACCGGGCTTTGGTTCGACCTGACGCTTACAAACTGCATGCTTAGCGCCCTTCAAGTGCGCAAGACCGGGCAAAACTAGCACAGAGACGCTCAAATATCCGCACCTACCTACCCATTTGGTCAGCTTTAGAGCGTTAGAGCATGAAAAATACAGGGCAAACGTCTGATTCAGGCCAAAACCCGTGTCTTGCGAGGCGTTCTGGCAGTGCCCAAGGTGCGTTACACTGCCCGACCTTGAATTGAGCGCGGGCTCCAACGCAGCTCTTCATCATCCGTTTACCCCAGCCGAGAAGCCCATGCCGATCCGTCATTGCATCGTCCACCTGATCGACAAAAAACCCGACGGTACGCCAGCAGTCCTGCATGCGCGCGACTCCGAACTCGCTGAGTCCCAGGCCATCGAGCACATGCTCGCCGACCTCAACGAGAGCTATAACGCGAAACAAGGCAAAGCCTGGGGCTTTTTCCATGCCGAATCCGGCGCGCACCCTTTCAGCGGCTGGTTGAAGGAATATCTGGAAGGCGGCAAGGATTTCACCGCATTCAGTCGGGTTGCCGTCGAGCACCTGCAGAAGCTGATGGAAGAATCCAACCTCTCGGTCGGTGGTCACGTTTTGTTCGCCCACTACCAACAAGGCATGACCGACTACCTGGCCATCGCCCTGTTGCACCACAGTGAAGGCGTGGCGGTGAATGCCGAACTGGACGTGACGCCGTCGCGCCATCTGGACCTGGGCCAATTGCACCTGGCCGCACGGGTGAATATTTCCGAGTGGCAGAACAACAAGCAGTCCAAGCAGTACATTTCCTTCATCAAGGGTAAGAACGGGAAAAAGGTTTCGGAATACTTCCGTGACTTCATCGGCTGCCAGGAAGGTGTCGATGGCCCCGGCGAAACCCGCACCCTGCTCAAGGCCTTCAGCGACTTCGTGGAGAGCGAAGATCTGCCGGAAGAGTCCGCCCGCGAGAAAACCAAGACGCTGGTCGACTACGCCAGCAGCCAAAGCAAGATCGGCGAGCCGATGGGCCTGGAAGTGCTTTCAGGGCTGATCGACGAAGAGCGTCCACGCGCATTCTATGAGCACATCCGCAACAAGGACTACGGCCTGTCTCCGGAGATCCCGGCGGATAAGCGCACCCTGAATCAGTTCCGTCGCTTCACCGGCCGCGCAGAGGGCCTATCGATCAGTTTCGAAGCCCATTTGCTGGGCGACAAGATCGAGTACGACGAAGAGGCTGGCACCTTGATCATCAAAGGTCTGCCCACCCAACTCACTGACCAGTTGAAGCGCCGGTGATGGTTAAACAGGGATCTGGCAGATGCTGACGCGCACGCTGAAAAAGTTTCTGCTGATCATGCTGGTGGTTGTGGCTTACCAGAACTGGGGCAAGATCGAGCACCTGTTCTCGCCGTCCTCGACAGTCGCGACCCAACGTCAAGCGCAGGCCAACGTCGTGCTGTACGCCACCGACTGGTGCGGCTACTGCAAAAAGACCCGACGTTTTCTCGACAGCAAAGGCATCCCGTACAAAGAGTTTGATATCGAGAAGTCAGCCGAAGGGCGCAAGGCCTATGAAGCCCTGGGTGGACGCGGCATCCCGCTGATCGACGTGAACGGTACGTTGATCAGGGGATTCAGCCCGGAAGCGATCCTGGCAGCGCTGAAATGATGTCAGCCGCGCCCGAAAGCAGGCGCAGGCCCCTCAGCTCAGCGCGCCTCGATCCGAAATCCAAAGCGCGGAAAGTGCACATGCACCACACCCGCGCGCTCGTCCTCGCGACGCAGAATCAGCTCTTCACGACCCGCAAAGACTAACTCGCCTTCCACCGGATCGACGCCGTAGTCGACGGCGGAGATGGCCACTTTCTGGCCAGGGGTGAAGCCGTTCGGGTCCTCAAAGACCTCGTCCGGCAGCGCTGCAGGCGTAGCGTTGCGAGCGATCTCCAAAGCGTCTGTGGCACTCATGTCGCTGAACGCACCGTGACCGAAACCCAACACTCGATTCAACCACATCGACACCGCCGGGTAGGCATCGACAAACGGTGCGGTGACGGGGGTCTGCTTGAGAAACCACAGGGTGTGGGCCAGGGAGAAGTCGGCAATGGAGGCCTCACCGAACAGGAAGTCACCATTGCGCTCCAGTTGCAGCTCCAGCCGGGATATCAGGGTCGGCCATTGATGCTTTGCCTGCTCCAGCGTCAGGCGTGATGCGGTGCCGCCACTGAACAACTCGGTACGGTCGGCGATGAAGGCTTTGACCGCCTCGGGCGGTGCTTTGGCAAAACGCAGGGCGATAGATTCTGGCTGGAACACCAGGCTCACGGCATGCTGGAACATGATCGAATCGGACCAGGCAGCGAAACTTGCCACGGTGAATTCCTGGCCTTCGGGGAAAAACGTGGGTGAGGCTTTCTGCTGTTCCAGACGGCGAGCCATCAAGGCCGTGTCGCAATAGATATCGGCCCCCACTTGCAGCACCGGCGTCTTGCGATACCCCCCGGTCAATGCGGTCAGGTCAGGCTTGGGCATGACGGGTGAAATCATCACCGAGCGCCACGACAGCCCTTTGAAGCCCAGGATCAAACGGGCCTTTTCGGAAAACGGCGAGGCTGGGTAATGGTGCAGGATCAGCTCTGTCATGTTCGGTCGCCCTTCAGATGGAAAGTCAGCAGCTTACCTGCCTGAGTCCTGCGAGCCTACCCGGTCAGTTTGATAACCGCTCATCACGCCGATGGATTAACAACTGCACTCAACACCAAGGCTTCCTTCGCGCTTTTTTTCAGTTGCTTGATCAAGCGTTCCTGACGCAAGGCTTCACGCTTATCACAGCAGGCTTCGGTGTAGACCAGCGCGACCGCCGGGCTGGAATAGAAGAACCGCGCACCCTTGCCACTTTGATGGGCGGCAAAACGGCGCTGGGGATCATCACTGATGCCGCAGTACAACGAACCGTTGGCTGCACGCACCAGATAGACGAACCAGGGCTTGCTGGCATTGATCGTCACCAGCGCATCGTCGGCCGGTGTCAGGGAAGCTTCTTGCATGGTGGTCATGAACGCAGGCAGTTAGAGCGAGTGAACGATCTTAGCAGAGCGTCAGCGCCCGGCCTGGAAAGCTTTCAGGCCTTTCTGCGCCTGAGCCCGAATCGCATTCTGCACAAACGGCGTCCAGCCCAATAACAAGCCTTTGGTGCCCAAGGCCTGACGCGACCAGCGCCACAGGTCGAAATGGTCGTGGTGTTCGCAGATCTTGCCGTCGCGAAACACAAAGCGCGCCTGGATATCATTGACCACCGTATTGCCCGTCTGACTGAACAGGTAAGTCGCGACCCAATGTGCGCCGCCGGTACGCTCGTCCGCACGGAGGTTATCGAAGACCACGGAAAACTCTTTGGCCCGTGAGGTCAACATGCGCCACATGTCACCGGCTTGCCGTCCGCGCAGCTCGCCAAACACCGGATCACTGAACAGAACGTCCTCGGTGTAGCAGGCGCTCATAGCATCCGCGTCCAGCCGGTTGAACGCTTGGTAAAACTCCGTGATCACTGCGTTGTTGGCATCACTCAGGCGTGTTGCTTCGCTCATACAGTCCGGTTCCATGGCTCACGAAAGATGCCTGCACGATAGCCTGCAACCCATGCCCTGACTATCTGCATTCGCGACGAGAATACCGTCGCTCAGACTTTCTCGCTGTGGACCTGTACGTACAACGCACGCCCGGCGCCCAGCCCGAAAACGATCGCGGCCAGACCGACAACAGCGAAAATCCAGCCAACGGCATTCCAGCCACCGGTCAAGTCATGAACGATACCCACCGCGAACGGCCCCAGGGAAGCGAGGGTATAACCGAAGCCTTGAGCCATGCTCGACAGGTTGGCCGCGACATGTGAATCCCGCGAGCGCAACACGATCAGGGTCAGCGCAAGGCTGAAGGTCCCGCCCTGCCCCAGGCCCAAAACAATTGCCCAACCCCACAGACCGTCGAGCGGCCCATAGAGGCAACCGAACAAACCGCCGAGCGTCAGCAGCATCACCACCAAAATCGCCAGCCGCTGGTCCTTCCCGCGTGTCGCCAGCCAAGGCGCAGTCAGGGCACTGATCAGTTGCACCATGATCGAACCGGACAACACCAGACCCGCTTGGGTCGGGGACAGACCACGGCTGATCAGAATCGATGGCAACCAACCAAACACGATGTATGCCAGCGATGATTGCAGGCCCATATAAAGGGTGACTTGCCATGCCAGTCGATCACGCAGCAATCCACGCACACGGTAGGCGACTCGGTGCAGACCATGCTCCTGACGTGTCTGGGGTAACCAGAACACAGCCGCGAGCATTGCTGGAATGATCCAGAAACCAAGGCCCGTCGCCCAACTGTTGTCGAAATACTGGCTTAACGGAACGGTCGAGCCGGCAGCCATCGCTGCGCCCAGACACAAGGCCATGGTGTAGACGCCCGTCATGGTCCCGGCCTGTTTGGCGAAATCCCGTTTAACGATCCCCGGCAGCAACACACCGATGATGCCGATGCTCGCCCCGGCCAGAATACTGCCTGCAAACAGCCCCGTTTCACCGAATGAACTGCGCAGAATGATCCCGCCCGCCAGCGTCAGCAAAATGCCCAATACCACCCGCTCGCTGCCAAAACGCCGCGCCAGAATCGGCGCCAGCGGCGCGAACAATCCCAGACACAGCACGGGCAACGTAGTCAGTAATCCGGCTTTAGCCGCCGACAGGCCCAGGCTTTTCGAGACGTCGCTGAGCATCGGCGCCATGCTCGACAACGCCGGACGCAGGTTCAAGGCGACCAATACCAGCCCCAGTAACAACAGCCAGGGACGTATTAGTACCGGATGATGTTGCTGCACCTGCTCATCGTCAGCTTCGGCATCGATCAGCAGTTCATTGATGTCACGGGGGCCTGTGCTCGCCTGAGGCGCCTTAGTCGTCATTTGATTCTCTGGTCAGGTTCTGGATCAGACCGGGCATCCTGTTGGAGAACGACAGAGAACACAAGGTTGGTCAATCTGTGGGCTTGCCTTCGAATCCCTTAACGCGGCGTGTCAGATATACCGCCATCGCGCATAAATATATGAAACTCAGAAACGTCCTACATCCCCCCCAAAACCTTCGGAATATAATTGTCGGCAATTTAAATGGAGGTTCATTCAATGGCAAACCATGGTTACATGACTGTCTCAGGAAAACAGCAAGGCCTCATTTCAGCGGGCTGCTCAAGCCAAGAGTCCATTGGCAACAAGTGTCAGACTGCGCATATTGATAAAATTATGGTGCTGTCGTTCGTTCACGGAATGCATAATATTTAAAACTCCGGACACGCCACACACCAACCGATAGTTATTACCAAAAACATTGACAAGGCAACCCCGCTATTGGCTCAAGCGCTAGCCAATAGGGAAGTTGTAGACTGTGAACTGACCTTCTACCGAGTCTCGAAGTTTGGCACACAAGAAAAATTCTTTACCGTAAAATTAAAAGGCTGCCTGATCGCCAATCAGATTATGAGCATGCCCCATGCCATCTCGGAAAATGACGCAGAACCTGAAGAACAAATTGCCATTCGCTACCGTGATATTACCTGGACGCATCATTTGGCAAATACCAGCGGTTACAGCTCTTGGGATGACTCGGCATGGAGCAAATAAACAAGAAGCAAAAACCAAGCAGCGATGATTACTCAAGAGTCACCCATGCGGCGGGTGTACTGGCGAGCCAAGCGTGCTCGGTGTCGGCATTACACATTAAAGATGGAATGCTTCGAATTCAATTCAACCGTGAGGTTGCGTATTACGCGCGGGGGATTGTCAGGGATGTTGTGGAGGGGAGGAAGAGTGCCGAACAAGGATTAAAGGAGATTGGAGGAGAACAGAAGAGTCTGTGGGGGCAATCACTAGAACTCGGTCAAAAAAGCGCTGGCATTATCGGTGGGGGCGCACAGATCATAGCCGGCGCCGGAATCTGCTATGTGTCCGTAGGCACAATGTGCCTCACCGTCGGTGCGCTCTTGATGGTACATGGAGCAAACAATATGTATGAAAATACGATGAATATTATTGAGGATCGTAACGATACAGAAGGCCTGACCAGGAAAGCGTACCAGGTAGCTGCGAAAAGCTTAAACTACGGACCTCGCGAAGATAATATCGCTTATTACGTGTCTGATGTAGGTTTGTCTCTAGTTGGTGCTGGTCGACTGCTTTTAAAGCCAGGTACGTGGAAGCTATTTAGACCTATCCCAACAGACTACGTTAGGGCATATAAGCGGATGAGCGGTACTGCGCTTACGTTCGAGGCGTACTTAGACTTACAAACAATGCGCCAAATACATGAAGAGGCGGGAAAATGATTGCGTGGATTTTCCCGCTAATAGTCATCGGCGGTATCATCGGGGCCATCCATTTAAAAATATGCCTTTCCGGGAATAACCTGAACGCTACAAAATTATTTTTCTGCATTGTTTTTAATGGGGTATTTGCTGTGCCTTACCTAGATATAATCAAGGCTGATTATTTTGTATTCCTAGGGAAACGGCCGGACATACTTCAAGAGTTTCCTTTCATTGGGGCTGTCGCATTGGTCGGTGTATGTGTTCATGCATTGGCGCTTCCCAATAAGTCAAAGCTCAGATGGCGGTTTTCAGAGAGTTAGCCCTTGTCGCTTGTCACTAATATTGAGTGGGATTCCGTATGCAAATTGGAAATATTCGGAGGGGAAGGTCGGTTGCATAACTTAACTTTCTACGTAAGCTTCGCATTTTGTACCATTCTTTTTTACCTTACATCATTGTGGGCCAAGTCTGCACTGGGTAAAAAAAGTTGCTCTCTCATCAAGTATTTTATCATCGTCATATATAATTTATTTTTTGCGAGTGCCCACTGGCGCTTCGCTCAAGACGGATACATTCCGTTTTTGGGGACAAAGGACAACTCAATTATTGGGTGGCTTTCAGTTTTCATGTTGATTGCGTACGCTTACGCTACCCCAGTTCCCTGGATAAAAAATGGGTTATTGCCTATAAGGGCCAACGCAATTCGGTCGGTCAATGATATTGATGTGAAGCAGGACATCGCGACCATAAAAATAACGACCGCGCGCCGTCACAGGCATATCTATATAGTCGGTTCATGCTTGATTATTCCCGCGTGCGCCGCGTTCTTCTCCGTAATAGTTGTAACTTCCTTGCCAGAGCTCTTCTTCCTTACACCTGTTTATCGGCGAGTGATTTATGCTACTGTATTCAGTATTATTCTATCGATTACTGTTTATGCGGCACGAGCAGACTATAAAAAGCGCGACCCCATGA
Organism: Pseudomonas sp. 5C2; assembly: GCF_034314155.1. Taxonomy (NCBI): domain Bacteria; kingdom Pseudomonadati; phylum Pseudomonadota; class Gammaproteobacteria; order Pseudomonadales; family Pseudomonadaceae; genus Pseudomonas; species Pseudomonas sp. 5C2. Next base: position 122,474 of record NZ_JAVIWH010000001.1, read on the forward strand.
ATATATGGGAACCTCCAGTTCCGAGAAAAAATATACGTAAGATTCTCAACAATAAACTTGCGTCTGGCAAGAACGGCGACCACACAAAGCCAAAATGAATACCATGATCACCTACGTTCTATTCCCCTTGCTTACCTTCATTTTCTACCTACCCACGCTGCGGGCGGTGTACGCCTTTTCCGATATGAAATTTTCCAAAGAAAAACTCATTCTGGTTGTTTTTTACATTTTTATTTTTGTATATATCCACCTTCCCTTCTCAACAACGGGAGTTCTGCCGTTCGTAGGAAAGCTAGATAATTCTATTGTCGGCCGGCTATCATTTTTCATGAAGTATGCCCATGCCGCTTCATTTCCTGTCCCTGATGTAAGAAGAAAATGGTTCTTACGAAGAGTACGCCCGCCGATGCGCGTCGATATTCCTCCGGGATAGGATTCGATGTACACCTGAGAAAATCAGGCGCCGAGTTCCGTCTGGTATCCCGCGCTGAATGGCCTTCGCAGACAAGTCTGTCTCCTACGATGGTTTGGGTCCGGCCTACTCGGAAATTTCTTACATAAATAAAGGAACAGGCCGGCTTTCAGGGATTTGGCCGGGTGGTATTAAGCGTGGGCGCTAATTATCGCGCTAGTCAAAAAATATCAAGGAGGTTCGATGTCTGCCAATCCCTATGCTACGCCGCAGTCCGCACTGGAAGTCACTCAAGAGGACGAGTCGGCTTTTTTCGTCGTATCGATAACAAAGCTAGCCATAATGTTCATCATGACGTCCGGGCTTTATTATGTTTACTGGTCATATAAAAACTGGAAGATTTATAAGGACTCGACGGGTGCCAGTATTTGGCCAGGTGCCAGAGGATTATTTAATATATTTTTTGTGTATGTGCTTTTTCAACGAATCAATCAAGGTATTGAACGTTCCGGTCGTCATTTGGCCTAGTTTCCCAAATTTCGTGCTATTGCTCTGATAGGGTTGACCTTGATTGGGATGGGCCAGGGTCTGCTTGCCGGCTTCGGGCTGAGCGCGGCGGTGTCCCTGGTCTTGCTATGTGCCGAGACCTACCTGCTGATCGGCGCGCAACGGGCCATCAATTATCTGGAGGATGATTCACGGGGTGAGAGCAATGCCAGATTTACGCTGCTTAACTACGCGTGGATGCTGCTGGGGCTTTGCTTGTGGGGTTTCAGTGTCATTACTCTCATGGGCATGAGGGACCTTGGGATTCTGTAATCGACACGCTCCTTGGGGAAATGCAACAGCCATAAAAAACCCGGACCAAAGCCCGGGTTTCTTTATGCTGCCTGTCACCAAATCAATGCAGAATCCATCCTTTCTCTTTTCTTTTTTCTTCATTTTGTAAAAGATATAACTGCTGTGTGAGAGAGGGGGGGGGGGGGGGGGGGGGGGGGGGGGGGGGGGGGGGGGGGGGGGGGGGGGGGGGGGGGGGGGGGGGGGGGGGGGGGGGGGGGGGGGGGGGGGGGGGGGGGGGGGGGGGGGGGGGGGGGGGGGGGGGGGGGGGGGGGGGGGGGGGGGGGGGGGGGGGGGGGGGGGGGGGGGGGGGGGGGGGGGGGGGGGGGGGGGGGGGGGGGGGGGGGGGGGGGGGGGGGGGGGGGGGGGGGGGGGGGGGGGGGGGGGGGGGGGGGGGGGGGGGGGGGGGGGGGGGGGGGGGGGGGGGGGGGGGGGGGGGGGGGGGGGGGGGGGGGGGGGGGGGGGGGGGGGGGGGGGGGGGGGGGGGGGGGGGGGGGGGGGGGGGGGGGGGGGGGGGGGGGGGGGGGGGGGGGGGGGGGGGGGGGGGGGGGGGGGGGGGGGGGGGGGGGGGGGGGGGGGGGGGGGGGGGGGGGGGGGGGGGGGGGGGGGGGGGGGGGGGGGGGGGGGGGGGGGGGGGGGGGGGGGGGGGGGGGGGGGGGGGGGGGGGGGGGGGGGGGGGGGGGGGGGGGGGGGGGGGGGGGGGGGGGGGGGGGGGG
>NZ_JAVIWH010000002.1:0-2200000 GCF_034314155.1 Pseudomonas sp. 5C2
GCGCGCGCGTGCGTGTGCGCGCGCGCGCGCGCGCCCCCCCCCCCCCCCCCCCCCCCCCCCCCCCCCCCCCCCCCCCCCCCCCCCCCCCCCCCCCCCCCCCCCCCCCCCCCCCCCCCCCCCCCGCCCCCCCCCCCCCCCCCCCCCCCCCCCCCCCCCCCCCCCCCCCCCCCCCCCCCCCCTTCTTTTTCAATAACAGAGGGTGGGTGAGTGTGTGTGCGCGCGCTCACTTTCTGCCTCCCCTCTCTCAAGTTTACTGAAGTCTGATATTGAGCAGCAAGAAACGAATCAGTAGAATGTTTAGTGGCATTCAATGGAGGATGACTGATGACAGTTTGAAAGATGGAGTTTAGTGGCAAAATTCTGTCGTAGTATGCAAAGGCCGGATCATGCTTAGCAGGAATTTTTTTTAGTAGTTAGCATGCACTCAGCCTGAAGTTCCGTCCAGACGGCCCATATTCCCTCCAACATGTGATTTGCCCTACTTTGAGGCAGAAGGGAGGCTGAGTGGGTGGTTACCATGCTAAGCAGGAATTGACTCCACTGTAGATACTCAAGTTAAATTTGATATTTTTGAAAGATTGAATAGCGGATCGGTAAAGCTTGAAGCGCAAGAGCTAAGAAATGCGACATGCAGAGGTCCATTTAAAGATCTTATTAAAGAGCTTGCGAAAAATCCAATATTTGCTGAAGTGGCAAATTTAGATCCGGATTCTACTCGCATTAAAAAAATGGAAGATGAAGAGCTGGTTCTCAGGTTTTTTGCAATAAGCCATAGTAACGGGTATTTAGAATACAAGGGGCAATTTAAGAAGTTCTTAACTAATAAGATGGTAGAGTTTAATAAGTATGACGCTGTTATGTTGAAGGAAATGAAGGAAAACTTTGTTAGGACAATGAGATTAGTAAAGGAGCACTTTGGAAGTAAGCCATTCGCCAAATATAAAAAACCGGACGGGCAAGATTTTGTTCTAATGTCTTCCTTCAATGCGGCAGTGTTTGACGCGATAGCCTGTGCTTTTTCCAAACCTGAAATAAAAAATATTCCAAGTTATAATGATTTAATTAAGTTGTTCGCCGACCCTGTTTTTTTTGAGGCCGTTGAAGGTAGTGTTAATGATGTATCAAAGCTTAACAATAGAATACGAAAAGCTCAGGAGCTCATTGTATAATGTCTACTTTCTTACAGGAGTATATCTTTAGCTTGGAGGGTCGATGGAAAGAAGTTGATGTTATCATCGATAAGGCAAAAGCTATTAAGGATGATGATTTCACATTCTACAACGCGATTTGTCGCTCGGCAAGCATACTCATAGTTGCCCACTTAGAAGGCTTTGTTAAAGATTTGGCGAAGTGCGTGGTGAGTGACTTAAATAGGAGTGGTTCATTTATTAATTTTCCAGTTGCTATTAAAAGGACATATTGTAGTAAATACCTTGGGACTGCCTCAGATAAGGATCCTAAGGCATACTATAAGAAATTGGATGCGTTGATACTGAAGCTTGATGAATTTGATTGCAAAATATCACCTGAACCTTTTTTGTTTCCTAGGAACAAAAATCCTTCAGCAAGTATGTTGGATACTGTATTTGAAAACTTTGGGGTTTCAAATGTTTTTGGTTATCTACATGACTCCAAGGTTGATGATGTTTTTGCGATGTCGATCTCAGAGATAAAAGAGAAAAATGTAGAACTGAAAGCCTCTGTTGTCCTGGCGGCGGAAAATTATCCTTACGTTGTAAGTTTTGAGGAACTAGACTTTGACAAGCGTAGTCCTAAAGGGAGGACACTTTGGGAGGAGTTTATCGAACAGATCAATCAAAGGCGCCATTCGGTTGCACATGGAGCTGATTTTGATAACGCGGATGACGTCTCAGATCTTGAGATGCGGAAAGCCAAGGTCGAACTTTTGCAGTACGCTCTTTCGATTTTGATGGCGGGTTCTATTTGTAAGTCTGGGTCGCCGAGTTTAGACGTTGTAGCTCAGGAATAGCTTTGAGTGGTAACTTTTCTTGTCTCAATAGCACTGGCTCCAACCCTGCTCGATCATTTACGGGGGGGCACCAGCTCTGGAAGCAGGCCGGCGAGGTAATATGGCACCTCGGGGAGACGATTACTGAAAAATCTTCGTCTAAACCAAATGTAAGAGAAAAAAAGCTCGCTGGGTGACCAGTGCCAGAACTCGAACACTTTTGTTTGATTCGTGAATGCGAGGCGTCACCCAAATAGTCAGAGAACAATGCGGATGTGCTGCAATGAACAACCTTAGGCGTGCCTGTTTCCTAGATATATGTCACTGGCTGCTTCTGGCCGGATTCTGTATGTCGAGTTTGAGTGCAACGGAAGCCTTCGCTAGCTTCCGCTTATCTACATCACCGTTTTTTTAGCTGATCTTCGATTAGCCCCATTTCTGCCTTGATTGCAGTAATGGTGAGCTTCTGCATCGCTGTGCTTTTTCCGAATTTGGTATCCACGATCTTGAGTAGGGCGGTCAGGTGGGCTTTTCTCGCTCTAAGCGTTTCGGATATGGGTGAGCTGTTTTGTGTCGCAGCGTTCATGGCTTCGATCCTTGGAGTGATTTAAACAGCCCGCGAAAGCAGGCTGTTTCAGGGTAAACGGCTGTTACATCGCGAGCAGATCGCGCGTGCGATGCTGGCTGCCACGGTCTACCAGGTCGCGCCACCTCCAACTGCCCGAGTTTTCACCCTGCTCAGGGATGTCGAGCTTGAACAAGGACACTGGGTCGCGGCCAATCAGGTTGGCTGCAGCGTAAAGCTTACCTCCCACATCAAGCAGCGCTTGGGCGGCTTCATTCCACCTTTCCTCCAGGGCGTTGTGGGCCAGTCGCAAGGCGGTGTCCTCAATTTTTTGGTGTTCTACCTGAGCCTCGCTAATGTGTCGGTCAACGGTGGCCAGCTCTTGCTCCAAGGCGGTGATGATCAGTAGCTGGCGGCGATGATGTTCGGTCGCGGTAGTGAGGTTTTTCGCCGCTTTCTGAGCGTCTATGCTGGCTGCTTTTTCGCCTTCGACGTCACCCCAGGCCACGGCCCGTGCATAAGCGGAGGCCGCCAGGGTCTCAGCCTGCCGTGCGCTGGCCATCTCTTCCTGCGTTTGCTGGCGAATTTCCTCCAGGCGAGTGGTCAGGCTGTGCCGTTTAGCGTTGAGCTCCAGCTCATCCGCCATCCAGTTCGCCATGTCGGCAATGTAGCCCTCCATTAAGCTTTCTTGGTTGGCCAGCGTCTCCAGGAGGTCCAGCTTTTGATCCAGTCTGAAAATCTGGTGACCGATCGAGTCGATCTTTATTTTTCGACTGCTGATTTCATGTCTGACGTCGCTCTCGCGGCCTTGGTTGATGGCGTCCTCGCTTTGAAGCGCAGCCTCAAAAGGTGGTAGTTCCCTTTTGATGGCTTCCATTTCAATAGCCAATTTCGCGCGTGCGTCTTTCAGTTGTTCAATTCGGTTCATGAGTTGTGTCCTGATTATTGGGTTGGGGTTCGGAGTGGCTGGCGAGGCCCGCTTGAGCCGGCTTTACCTCGGTCAGTAGGCTCAGCGTCAGGCGGCCTGTGCCTCGCTTTCATCCGTTCCCGGTACGGTCTTCACCACGTAGCAACGCTGAGTACCTAGACCGGGCAAACGAACGGCGCAGGAGGCTTTGCCATCCGGCCCGGGCTCAAGGACGCCACGGCGTATCAGCTCCTTGTTCACGGCATTGATGTTCATGCCCTTGAACACTTCGGAGCGCCACGCCTCAGGCAGCACGTAGTAGGTGTTGGTGGTGTGCAACGCGTCACCCAGGCCGTGCTCCATCGTCTTGCGAAAGCCCAACCGGTCGATGGTGCGCGGGCCGTGCTCATCAATCTTTGCTGCAGCCGACTCCCAGCGGGTGAAGCGGCTTTCGCCAAAACGCTCAATGACCTGTCGAAGCCGAGCAAGGATGGCGTCACCTTCCAAGTTACCGGCGCCGCCGCGCTCAGCCATCCAGGCGCTCAGGCATACCCGGGCTGCGGTAGTAGCTGTTCCGTCTGGCCAACCGGTAATTCCCAGCGCGGTGGCCAGCTCCCCGGCCGCAGCGGCCAGACCGAATCGGGCAGCTGCGCGGTGCGCTTGACCACTCGCCGAGGCGGGTAATGACTTGGCGATAAATCCGTCCAAGGTATGACGCAGGATGGCTGACCAGCCGCGTATCTTGCCCGGCTCACAGAGGGCCGACAGGAACGCGGTGAGTGGTGTGCCGTAGTACTTGGCCACCCGTGCCTTGAGCGCATCGGAGAGGGCGGCCGCATCATCAAACCCGCTCAACACGTCGAACATGCCTAGGCCTTTGCTGGCGTCCGCCGGCACCGCCAGCATGCGTACCTCCATGCCGGCTTTCAGCTCCTTGTTGGCCTCGGCCATGTGCTGCGCCAAGGTCTTCTCGCCGGTCGACAGAAACAGCAAGCGCCACTCCTGAACCTGTCGGCCCGCTTGTCCTCGATCATTGGCGCGCGCCTTTCCTGTACCGTTGCCGAGCATGTACACCGTCTCGCCAATAATGCGTGGGTCACACATGCCGATTTCATCCAGTACCAGCAGCCCGTCCGAATGCGCGGCGGCTATGGACTCCAGGGCGTTATCCGTCGAGCGCCATGAACGCACCAAACGCGGCCCGCCATAGATCGAGGCAGCGACTTGTAGGTGGGTAGTCTTGCCGCCCGAGCTGTCACCGTAGAGGTGAAAGCCGCCCGACTCATGGCCAAGCATGTGCAACAGCGGACCGGCAAACGCGACGCTGGCCACAAAGGCTAAGCGGTGGTTACCAATGCACAGCGCGCCGATTTGTTCTTGCCATTGCTCCAGGGTGCCGGCTTCGCTGATGGGGGGAAGCTGTGCGCCGGCCTCATAGAAGTGCAGGTGTTCCCCATGCGAGCCGACTTGCTGCTCAGGCAACAGGAAGGCGTTGCCGTGCCAGCCCAAACGGGTGACCAGTCGTGCGCGTTGGGCGCTGTCGAAGCCGCCAAGGTAACTCTGCAAGTCATTGCGCGCATTGCGTCCGGAGCGACTACCGGCCAGACGCAAGCCCATGTCCACTAGTGGGCCGAGTACGTCCTTACCGAAGTCGCCGGTCATGGTCCGCGCCGGTATGTTCCAGCGCTTTTTGGCCCCGTCCGGATCGTCGAACTCGACCAGCAAACCCCAGTTATGACCCTGCGCATCTCGGGTGCGCGCCAGGATCTCTAAAGGGGAGCACACCGGACGTGCTTCACCATCATCGCCGGAATAAAACACGCCTTCTGGCGTCAGGCGAAAACCACCGTGCAGCAAATCGCTTTTCGATTTCGTCGCACGCTTGGCCGTTGGCTTCGCCTTGGGTTGTTCGACCGGTGCCGTCTCCGGTGCAACACCGAACAATTTGCCGTTACGTTCCAGCTCTGCGAAGTGCGCTGCTGACCAGCCTTTGGCTTGTGCATCGGCCGCGTCGTCTCCGTCGTCCCATTGACCCCCTTTGGCGAAGGCCTGTTTGTCATTCTTGAATGTGGGCTTGCGTTTGAAGACATCCAGCGCGATCACCCGCACCGAAGCGGCGCCGATGTCCTCCAGTTTCTCTGCGACGGCTTCCATGCAGTTCTTGCCGCTGACATCGTTGTCTGGCCACAGGATTACCGACCGACCTTTGAGCGGTGTCAGATCTGCCTTGTGCCAAGAGTTTGAGCCGTTCGGCCAGCAGGTGGCCACGTATTCGGGCATCAGCTCAGCTGCGGCGTCCGCCGCCTTTTCACCTTCGCAGAGTACGACCGGGGCATCTGGCCGTTGTGACAACTCATTCAGGCGAAGGAGAGGGCGCGGCTCAGGCAGACCTTGCCAGCGCCATTGCGGCGTTTGACCGTCGGCGCGTTTGCACCAGGTCAACGGTGCGAATACCTTTTTCGGCTTGCCGTCTTCATCCGGCCCCAAGTCGAAGCGATAAAGCGCCATGACCGGTTGGCCTTGAGAGTCGCGATAAATCCAGACCTTGGACGGCACTCCGTGTTGCCGGTGCTTGGTCGGGCACTTGTTCATGGCCTCGGCCGGGATCGGCTGAACGGCGATCCATTCCGGCGTTTGGCTTGCGCTCGACGCCGGTTTTGATTGAGCCGCACCGGCGGAAACCTGCAGCAGATCCGCCAGCAAATTGCAGGCCTCAACGTCGGTGCCGCCTTCTAGATAACGCACCAGATCGATCAGATCGCCGCCTTTGTCACTAGTGGCAAAATCCGCCCAGGTGCCTTTAGCCAAATTGACCTTGAGCGAGCCTGCACGCTTGTCGGTACGGGTTGGATTTGGTGCGGTGTACTCCTTGCCGCCATCGACGCGCTTCCCCCCCGGAAGCCACCGAGCGAGTACTTGATCAATGGCATGCATGGAGGCGCGTTTTACTTCGGCAAAGCTCGGACGCTTGGCTGTTTCGTTTGCCTTGCGTGTCATGGGCGAGCCCTCAAATGGTTCAGGCTCGTCGCCACGTCATCAATGATTGCCTTTGCCATTTCACCTAGGTAATGGGCCGACCAGACTCGAACGCTGGCGTCACTGTCTATCGTGTCGATGACAGTCAGGTCTCTCACGCAGCCAAGTAAGCAGGACGCTTGTTCAAGTGCGTCCTCAATCGATACCCCCGCCTTGATTGAAAACAGCGACGCATTTTCAGCGTTGTAAGACCCGAACGATGTTTTGCCGACAGTGGAAATTTGAGGATTGTTTTTCATTGCATCCCCCTCACCGCGTTGATGGGGGTAGAGGTGCGGTCTGCGTGAACCGCCAACTTCTGAATCAGGCCTAAAGTGCCTCGTACGTCCCAAAGCACAGAGGCGATGACGTGGCTCGAAAGGCTGGGCTTGTCGTCCTCAAAAAGCTCTTCGAGCAGCAACAGGACGGCGTCCGCTCGACTGATGGCACAGGTAATGGCGTCGATTGGCACACCAGCTTCGACGTCGACCAGCGTGAAAATGTCTTCGGGGGTTGAGCATTGCAGGGTCTGTTTCATTTGGCGCTTCCCGCTGACTCTAAGTTGCGGGCCCTGCTCATATGAGAGTTGTAGCGGGCAAGGCGTGTAGCGAGGCTGGAGTTGGCGTGTAAAGCGGCGAGAGCCATTGCACGGTGTGCAGCAGCGCGAATTTTGGACGGATTGAGGGCGTGCATGGGTGGAGCTCCTTCTTAAGTAGAAGCTGCCACTAATCGTCGCCAAACGAATTGGGGTGGCAGCTGTGCGCAGGTTGGCGAACCGGGTAAGAAGGAACCCGGCAGACCCGAAGGTCTCCCGCGCACAGCCGCCATAAAGCAGGAATGCGGGCACAAAAAAAGCGCCTGCAATCGAGATGGTGGCGCCTGTGCGCCTTCTTAAGCTCGGGTCGCCAAACCCGGTCACTGAATTTGCAGCGACGACCAAAGAGTAACGTCCCATTTTGGAAAGCGCAACCGTGCAGAAAGCTTGTGCAATTTTCCGATGCAGCATAAATTGTGTGGGCATGTAGATTTACCTCAACGCCTCCGGATCGCTCCCGGGGGCGTTTTCGTTAGTGCTGGGTCGTGACGGGGCGGGCGAGAGTGAGCCATTGCAAGTGGTTCCCTTGGCGAGCCCTTTGCCGCATCTGCTGTAGCGCTCCGGGATTGCGCAGCAGGTTTGGAATCAGCTCGCGAGCGTCGCTAATCACCACGTCTGATGGCGGCTGAACCGCTAACAGCGTCCACTCCAGGTTTTGCCACAGCACAATCAGCACCTGAGCACCGGCCGAGATCGCCTGATCGCGGAGGGCAAGCAAGCGCTGGTGACCTTTGATCTCAGCGGTAGAAGGCAGAGACGCTTCAAGTGCACCGACGAGATCCAATGCTTGGTGGGGAAGGAAGGTTGGGGTCATGCCGCCTCCTGCACGTTGGCAAACAGTGGCGGCGTTTCGCCTTTGAGCCAAGCCAGGATTTTGCTGTCCTCGACGCACCGTCGGCGGTGTTCTACCGCGAGCAAATCGCGCCGCTGTGCCAGGCAGTCATCCACATAGCTGGTCAGATCGGAGGTCATGCGCATTTCACGGTGCAGGCGTTCGCTAGCGGTCTTTTCCTCCGCAAGATCCTGCTCAGTGATGTGTCGCCACACCGTCGGATCGTTCGCGTAACCAGCCGATTGATCGACCAGCCAGTAAGTCACCCAGTCGGTCAAACCAAGCGATTTCAGCGCGGCGCGGCGGCCTTCTTTCATTGCGAAATGACCCATACCGTGGATGCTGGAAAGCTCCCGGCGTACTGCGTTTTTGCGGAGAAGTTCAGGCAATTCCCAAGAATTGGGCTTAAGCGGAAGGGCCAGGCCATCAGGGTTGAAAAAGAAGGCTTCTTGTTCTTCCCCATTCCAGCTCACTCCCGCGATGGTGCGGTGCCGCCAGTTGATTGCATCAGGTCGATAGAGACGGAATCCGACGCTGTAGGAATCGAGAAAAGGCCCTTTGAACGAGCAGTGGCTGCGTCTCATGCGGCCACCTGGTCACGGGCTTCAATGCGGCCCCTTGCCCAAGCTTGAACTTCGGCCAGCACCCACGCGACCGGCGCGCCTCGTGCGGTACTCGTGCTCAACTTGACCGGCTGTGGGAAGCCGCACTCGGGGCGCTGCATGAGTTTGTAGATGGTGGAGCGTTTCATGCCGACGATACCCTCGACTTCGCGCATGCGAATCAGGGTTGAGGCAGCGTCGAAAAGCGAAGGGATGGGCGTGGCAGGTTTGCGGGAGAGTTCGGTGACATTGGTGTTCATAGGTATTGCTCTCGATTGGTTTGGACTGACGAGAGCAATGATCTAGGTGTTGAAATGCGGTGAGCAGTTCACTTCCATTTGAAATTTCTGGTTTACACCACCCAGTAGCGTTTCAGTATGGAGTTCACCTGTTTGCGGGTTAGTGCTTTTTCCGTTTCGAGGGGAATCCATTCGGGGCGTTGTTTTGTGGGCTTCGCTATTTCTCTTTCAAGCCAGCAATGCACCGACGTTGTGACATTCCGATGCGACATGCCTTTCTTCAGCAAACTCCGTGCTTGGTTGACGATAGCGGCGTCACGATCACTGATTTCCTCGTTTCGATCCTTGCCGCTGAGCACGCCACCTTTTCGCCTAACCGCGTTCTTGATCGTTTTTACGGCAATGGGTCGCAACTCGTCGTCCTGTAACGATGGCAGGGAGGCGATCGGTTCCAGATACATCACGTACTGTTCAAGCGCCTCGATACGCTCATCCGGCTTGACCTGAATTTCCACAAACTCGCAGTAAAGATCCCAAGGCCAATCCGGTTTCTCTGTCGTGTGCGACCAAGCGTCTTGCTCCGCAATGCGCATCCAGTCGCTGAGAACCTCCAGTGCTTTCACCGCACAGGCCATGATGTAGGCCGCATGTGCCTGATCGTCTGTGACGGATGGGCAGGCGCCGTATTGCCGAACCCAATCAGCCAGACGTGCAGAAACATCAGTCGAGGCGTACTGAAAAATAACCTCTTCGTGCCTGGTTGTCTGGATGCACAGGGTGTTTAGGTCGCTATTGATATCGTCCGTTTTAATGCGTAGGCAACACTGATCAATCAGGTGGCAGGCACTCATAATCTGCTCGCGACAGAGCGCGTAGAGCGGTTGGGCAGCGAGAAATTCGATCAGGCCTGCTGAGAGTTTAGGGTATTCGCAGGATTCTTGAATATGGATCACTGTCACGTGAACGATCTCTGTGCCAATTTGCCTCGAGCCATCCCGCGCCCTGTGTTTCTGCGGCACAGCCAGCGTTCCGAGCGTTTTCGCACACGACGGAAATGGTTAGCCAGCAGTGGTAGTGATGCGCTTTTGGCGTTACACGGATGTGTAGCGTTACACGGCGTGTATGCCACCGCTCTCAAACGTGTTACAGGCGTAAAGCTCAATGTATTCAAGGGGTTGGTGCTGCGTTTTACACCAGTAACACGCGTAACACTGTTTTTGGAGGGGGGATGGATAAGCGATCTCATACCACTTTTCCAAACTGGCCTTGCACTACATTGCCAATTGCCAGCCCGTCAAGACGGTCGGCATACCACTGCATCATTGTCACTCGTTGCTCAAAGTATTGAGCCTTGTTGTACACCCCTGAAATACCTTCCTCTTTGTGAGCAAGCTGCGCTTCGACGTGTTCTTTCGGCCAGCCGTGTTCTCGAAGCAATGTGCTCGCGGTGTGCCGAGTCCCGTGTCCAACTAGTCGGCCTTTGTAGCCGATGGTAGCGAAGACCTTGTTGATCGTGTTTTCGCTGATGGTCGGATTTTTGGCTCCGACCCCTGGGAAGAGCCAGCGACTGCGCCCGGTTAAACAGTGCAGTTCCTTCAGTGCTGTAACCGCTTGGTGGGGAAGGGGGCATGCAAAATCCCGGCGCATCTTCATCTTGGCGGCTGGCGAGGTCCAAACGGCTTTTTCAAGGTCGAATTCCTTCCATTCAGCCAAGCGGACCATGCCAGGTCGTGATGCCGTCCATACACATAGCCATGCAGCCGTGCGGGCTGTCAGCCTGCTCGGGGTGTTTTTGAGTGCGTGAAGGAATTCACCCAGTTCAGGCTCCAGCAAATGTGGATGCTGCTGAGTTTTAGGGGCTTGGGCTGCAATATCGCGAAGGCGGCTGCCCGGATCGTTTTCAGTGAGACCTAAGCCGATGGCTCGCCCGAAGATCTGGTTTATCCAGGTGCGGCACTTTTCCGCCACGTTGTGTGCGTCTCGGGCTTCGATGGATGCCTGGAGTTCTGCGCAATCGGTACGGGTGATTTCGTCGAGAGGCTTATCTCCTAGTGCCGGGAGAATGTCCTTGTCGAGGTAGGTGCGGATTTTGTTGAGGGTGGAAGGGGCGAGGCCTTTTTCTTCTTTCGCCTTGAGCCAGGCGTCAGCAGCCGCGCGGAAGGTTCGGGTTTTGGCCGCATCGATAGCAGCTTTTGCGGATCGCTTTTGTTCTAGGGGGTCGGCACCGCTGCTGACTACTTTGCGTAGATCGGCAGCTTTATCCCGTGCCAGTGCGCCACTGACCTCTGGATAACCCCCGAGCCCCATCCAAGCCCAATTGCCCGCCGGACGTTTGTATCGGAGCTGCCAGGATTTGCCACCGTCAGGCTTGACCCGGAAATAGAGGCCGCTTCCATCCAGCTCCCGATATTCCTTTGTCTCAGGTTCCAGCCCCGCCAGCGTTGTGTCAGCCAGGGGGCGGCGCTTGATATCGGAACGCTTCATCCTTGTATCCCAAAGTTCGGTATTTTTCTCAGGATACAAGCAGGGATACAGGGATACAACGTATAGGGAGAGACAGGGGTAGATAGACAGGCACAAAAAAACCGGCCAAGTGGCCGGTTTCTCTGGGTCTGAAAGCCTGGTAGAGACTTTCAGATACTGCTATATGGTGCCCCGAGGGAGACTCGAACTCCCACTCCTTTCGAAAACGGATTTTGAATCCGCCGCGTCTACCGATTCCGCCATCAGGGCTTGATGGGCGCGGAGTATAGAGATGAGATTACCGTTGGTCAATCATGTTTCGTGGTGAATGTTCATTATTTCCGCTAAACTTTCCGGCCCTGCTAGACGAACCCCATCATGCGTGTTGCTGACTTTACCTTCGAGCTCCCTGATTCTTTGATTGCTCGCCATCCTTTGGCCGAGCGTTGTGGCAGCCGCTTGTTGACCCTGGATGGGGTTAGCGGCGCACTGGCGCACCGTCAATTCACCGATTTGCTGGAGCATTTGCGCCCCGGCGACTTGATGGTGTTCAACAATACCCGGGTGATCCCGGCGCGCCTGTTCGGGCAGAAGGCTTCCGGCGGCAAGCTGGAGATTCTGGTTGAGCGTGTGCTCGACAGCCATCGGGTATTGGCCCATGTGCGTTCGAGCAAGTCCCCCAAGCCGGGCACGATGATCCTGATCGATGGCGGCGGTGAGGCGGAGATGGTGGTCCGTCATGACACCCTGTTCGAGCTGCGTTTTGCCGAAGAGGTGTTGCCGTTGCTGGAGCGGGTCGGCCATATGCCGTTGCCTCCTTATATAGACCGTCCCGATGACAGCGCCGACCGTGAGCGTTATCAGACGGTATATGCCGAGCGCGCCGGGGCGGTTGCCGCGCCGACTGCGGGGCTGCATTTCGATCAGGCGCTGCTCGATGCGATTGCGCAGAAGGGCGTTTCAACGGCTTTCGTGACCCTGCATGTCGGTGCGGGTACGTTCCAGCCGGTACGCGTTGAGCTGCTCGAAGATCACCATATGCACAATGAGTGGCTGGAAGTCAGTCAGGACGTTGTCGATGCCGTGGCGGCGTGCCGTGCGCGGGGCGGTCGAGTGATTGCCGTGGGCACCACCAGCGTGCGCTCGCTGGAGAGTGCGGCGCGCGACGGTCAGCTCAAGGCGTTCAGTGGTGACACCGATATCTTTATTTTTCCCGGGCGTCCGTTCCATGTGGTCGATGCCCTGGTGACCAACTTTCATTTGCCTGAATCCACGCTGTTGATGCTGGTTTCGGCGTTCGCCGGTTACCCCGAAACCATGGCTGCCTATGCGGCGGCAGTGGAGCATGGGTACCGCTTCTTCAGTTACGGTGATGCAATGTTCATCACCCGCAATCCCGCGCCGACAGCTCCCAAGGAATCGGCCCCAGAGGATCACGCATGAGCAACACCAGTCGTATGTCTTTCGAGTTGCTGGCCACTGACGGCAAAGCACGTCGCGGTCGTTTGACCTTTCCTCGGGGTGTGGTCGAAACCCCTGCTTTCATGCCGGTCGGTACTTACGGCACGGTCAAAGGCATGCTACCTCGGGATATCGAAGCGACTGGCGCGCAGATCATCCTCGGTAATACGTTCCACTTGTGGCTGCGTCCCGGGACTGAAGTGATCAAGCGTCACGGCGACCTGCACGATTTCATGCAGTGGAGCGGGCCGATTCTCACTGACTCCGGTGGTTTTCAGGTGTTCAGCCTGGGCGCCATGCGCAAAATCAAGGAGGAGGGAGTGACCTTCGCCTCTCCGGTCGATGGCGCCAAGGTGTTCATGGGGCCGGAAGAGTCGATGCAGGTTCAGCGTGATCTGGGCTCTGACATCGTGATGATTTTCGACGAGTGCACGCCATACCCGGCTGATGAAGACGTTGCGCGGGTCTCCATGGAGCTGTCGTTACGTTGGGCCAAACGCTCGAAAATCGCCCACGGCGAAAACACGGCGGCGCTGTTTGGTATCGTTCAGGGCGGCATGCACCAGGATTTGCGCATGCGCTCGCTGGAAGGCCTGGATCAGATCGGTTTCGACGGTCTGGCTATCGGCGGTCTGTCGGTCGGTGAGCCCAAGCACGAGATGATCAAGGTGCTGGACTACTTGCCGGGCATGATGCCGGCTGACAAACCTCGTTACTTGATGGGCGTGGGCAAGCCAGAAGATCTGGTTGAAGGTGTGCGCCGCGGTATCGATATGTTCGATTGCGTGATGCCAACCCGCAACGCGCGCAACGGCCATTTGTTCATTGATACGGGTGTGTTGAAAATCCGTAACGCGTTCCATCGTCATGACGATTCGTCACTGGATCCGACCTGCGATTGCTATACCTGCAAGAACTTCTCGCGTGCGTATCTGCATCATCTGGATAAGTGCGGGGAAATGCTGGGGAGCATGCTCAATACCATTCACAATTTGCGGCATTACCAAGTGCTTATGGCTGGTTTGCGCGAGTCTATTCAACAAGGTACATTGGCCGCCTTTGTCGATGCCTTCTATGCCAAACGCGGGCTTCCAACGCCGCCTTTGGATTGATTGAGTACTGAGTTTTCTACCCTCTTAACAAAATTTTGCAATTGGAGTGCTAAATGAGCTTTTTTATCCCTACCGCTTTCGCGGACGCTGCTGCACCTGCCGCCGGTCCTGCTGGTTCGGGCTTTGAATGGATTTTCCTGGTCGGCTTCCTGGTCATCTTCTATCTGATGATCTGGCGTCCACAGGCCAAGCGCGCGAAAGAACAGAAAAACCTGCTGGGCAACCTGCAAAAAGGTGACGAAGTTGTCACTTCCGGTGGTATTGCGGGCAAGATCAACAAAGTGACCGACGACTTCGTGGTCATCGAAGTGTCTGACACCGTTGAACTGAAAATCCAAAAGGCCGCTATCGCTGCCACGCTGCCTAAGGGCACCTTGAAAGCGATCTAAGTTTCAGTCTTTTACCAATCGACGGGGCGCGCAAGGCGCCCCGCGTTATAAGCGGGCGGCGTGATGCTGAACAAATACCCTCTGTGGAAATACGTACTGATCCTGGCGGTGCTGGTGGTCGGTTTTATTTATTCCGCACCCAATCTCTACCCTGACGATCCGGCCATTCAAATCAGTGGCGCAAGCACTGCGTTGCAGGTGAACCAGGCTGACCTGGATCGTGTGAGCCGAGCGCTTACCGATGCGGGCATTACGGTCAAAGGCTCCACCCTGGCCGAGAAGGGCAAGGGCGGTTTGTTGCGTCTGACCAAGCAAGAAGACCAGTTGCCAGCGAAGGACGTCGTGCGCAAGGCTTTGGGTGACGACTATGTCGTTGCGTTGAACCTGGCTCCGACCACGCCGAAGTGGTTGCGCAGCATTGGTGCAAGCCCGATGAAGATGGGTCTGGACTTGTCCGGTGGTGTGCACTTCCTGCTGGAAGTGGACATGGATAAGGCTCTGGATGCGCGCCTTAAGGTGTATGAAGGCGAAGTCAAATCCCTGTTGCGTAAAGAGCGTGTGCGTTATCGCAGCCTGCCGCAACTCGACGGTGGTATCCAGCTTGGTTTCAGCGATGCAGACTCTCGCGAACAAGCGCGTACCCTGATCCGCAAGAGCTTCAACGATTTTGACGTGACCACCAGCGAGCGCGGCGGTTTGTCCGTGCTGCGTCTGGCGATGACTCCGGCCAAGCTGGCCGAGATTCGTGAATACTCAATCAAGCAGAACTTGACCACGGTACGTAACCGAGTCAACGAACTGGGTGTCGCCGAGCCTTTGGTTCAGCGTCAGGGCGCCAACCGTATCGTGGTTGAGCTGCCGGGCGTGCAGGACACCGCTGAAGCCAAGCGTATTCTGGGCAAGACTGCCAACCTGGAGTTCCGTCTAGGCGCAGGTCCTGAAGATTCGAAAGCCACTACCGAGATGTTCGAGTTTCGTGAGGGCGGTCGTCCTGCGGCACCGGTCGAGCGTGGGCTGATCATCACGGGTGACCAGGTGACCGATGCCAAGGCCGGCTTCGACGAACACGGTCGTCCGCAAGTGAACATCCGTCTGGATGGTCATGGTGGCGAGCTGATGAGTCGTTCGACTCGCAGTAACGTGGGTCGCAGCATGGCGGTGATCTTCATCGAGCAGAAGCCGACGACGACCTACGTCAAGCAGATGGTCAACGGTGTCGAGAAAGACGTGCCGGTCCAGACCTTCAAGGAAGAGAAGAAGATCATCAGCCTGGCGACCATCCAGTCGCCGCTGGGTAGCCAGTTCCGTATCACTGGCCTGAACGGTCAGGGTGAGGCGTCCGAGCTTGCGCTGCTGTTGCGTGCCGGTGGTCTGGCTGCGCCGATGTACTTCGCTGAAGAACGTACCATCGGTCCGAGCCTGGGTGCTGACAACATCACCAAGGGTATCGATGCATCGCTGTGGGGCATGTTGTTTGTGTCGCTGTTCATCATGGCGATCTACCGTTTCTTCGGCGTCATCGCCACCGTCGCACTGGCCGTGAACATGGTCATGCTGCTGGCACTGATGTCCTTGCTGGGTGCAACGCTGACCCTGCCGGGTATCGCCGGTATCGTTCTGACGATGGGTATGGCGGTCGACGCCAACGTACTGATCTTCTCGCGGATACGTGAAGAGATCGCTGCGGGCATGACGGTGCAGCGGGCAATCAATGAAGGCTTCGGCCGGGCATTCACCGCGATCCTCGACGCCAACCTGACAACACTGTTGGTCGGCGGCATTCTCTTTGCGATGGGCACAGGCCCTGTCAAAGGCTTTGCGGTGACCATGTCGCTCGGGATCTTTACCTCGATGTTCACGGCCATCATGGTGACCCGCGCAATGGTCAACCTGATCTTCGGCGGACGTGACTTCAAGAAGTTGTGGATTTAAGGGGCTGCCATGTTACGTACGATTAACTTTATGGGCGTTCGCAATGTTGCGTTCGCCTTTACCATGTTCCTTACCGCGCTGGCGTTGTTTAGCTGCTTCCACAAAGGGCTTAACTACGGTCTGGACTTCACCGGCGGTACGCTCATCGAGCTGACTTACGAGCATCCGGCTGATCTTGGTAAGGTGCGTGAGGAACTGGTTACTGCCGGTTACCACGATGCCGTTGTGCAGAGCTTCGGTGCTACCACCGATTTGCTGGTGCGTATGCCGGGCGAAGATCCGCAGTTGGGTACTCAGGTTGCGGAAGCCTTGCGCAAAGGCGGCGCGGATAACCCGGTCACCGTCAAGCGCGTCGAGTTCGTTGGCCCGCAAGTCGGTGAAGAACTGCGCGATCAGGGCGGCCTCGGCATGCTGATGGCGCTGGGCGGGGTATTGATTTACCTGGCCTTTCGCTTCCAGTGGAAATTCGCGGTCGGTGCAATCGTCTCCCTGATTCACGACGTGATCGTCACCATCGGGATCCTGTCGTTCTTCCAGGTGACCTTTGACCTCACGGTGCTTGCGGCTGTGTTGGCGATCATCGGTTACTCGTTGAACGATACGATTGTGGTCTTCGACCGGGTCCGGGAAAACTTCCGGATACTGCGCAAGGCGTCGTTGATTGAAAACATCAACATCTCCACTACGCAAACCCTGTTGCGGACCATGGCGACCTCGATTTCCACCTTGCTGGCAATCGTGGCGTTGTGGGTTTTCGGTGGCGACAGCCTGCACGGGTTCTCCGTCGCATTGTTCATTGGTGTACTGGCGGGTACTTACTCCTCCATCTACATCGCTAACGTGGTGTTGATCTGGCTGAACCTGAGCACTGAGGATCTGATTCCTCCTGTTGTGGCTGACAAGGTTGATGAGCGTCCGTAAAGCCTGAATGCTTTACCGGTTTGGACCCAGAAGGGCGTGAGTGTTGAACTCACGCCCTTTTTCGTACTCCAAGGCTGGGAGTAGCGTGGGAAATTTCGCGCGAGGTTACCAGGAGGTTCAAGTGAACAAGTCGTTGCTAATTGGTGCGGTGTTGGGGGCTGTCGGCGTGACCGCTGGCGGTGCTGTCGCCACGTATAACTTGGTGAAAAGCGGCCCTGAGTATGCAGAGGTGTTGGGTGTGCAACCCATCAAGGAGCAGGTCAAGACCCCGCGTGAAGTGTGCAAAGACGTAGCGGTCACCCGTCAGGCGCCCGTCAAGGATCAGCATCAGATCATGGGTAGCGTGCTGGGTGCCGTGGCCGGTGGCTTGCTTGGCAATCAGGTGGGTGGCGGTAACGGCAAAAAAATCGCGACGGTCGCCGGTGCGGTGGGCGGTGGTTACGCGGGCAACAAAGTTCAGGAAGGTATGCAGAACAGAGATACATACACCACGACTCAGACCCGCTGCAATACGGTCAATGACATCAGCGACAAGGTCGTGGGTTATGACGTGAAATACAAACTGAACGACAAGGTCGGTCAGGTGCGTATGGACCGTGATCCGGGTAACCAGATTCCGGTCAACAAAGAAGGTCAGCTGGTATTGGGTCAAGGCGCTCAGTAAGACGCGTCAGAATCGGCATCAAAGAAAAGCACCTTCGGGTGCTTTTTTTGTTTGTGCGGGGCATAAAAAAACCGGCGAACGCCGGTTTTTATTGTCGACCCTGAGGCTTAGCGCTTCAGCGAGGCCGGCAGGTGCGGTGCGATCGAGGTCAGTACCGCTTTGAAGCACTTGGTGTTGCCTGCAACGATATGACCTTTTTCAAGGAACTCGTGACCGCCGGTGAAATCGCTCACCAGGCCGCCAGCTTCTTGAATCAGTAGTGCGCCCGCGGCCATGTCCCACTCGGACAGGCCCGACTCCCAGTACGCATCGAAACGACCGGCAGCTACATAGGCGAGGTCGAGGCTGGCGGCGCCTGCACGGCGAATGCCGGCGGTCTGACCGACCAGGCTGCGGAACATGCCCAGGTAGTTTTCCAGGTTGTCCATTTGCCCTTCGCGGAACGGAAAGCCGGTACCCAGCAGGGCGCCTTCGAGGCTTTTACGCTGGCTTACGCGCAGACGGCGACCGTTAAGCGCGGCACCACGGCCACGGCTGGCGGTGAATTCTTCCTGACGGACCGGGTCGAGAACCACGGCATGTTCAAGACGGCCGCGGTATTTGCAGGCGATGCTGACAGCGAAGTGTGGAACACCGCGTACGAAGTTGGTGGTGCCATCAAGCGGGTCGATGATCCACAGGTATTCTGTGCCTTCGCCGCTGCCTTCGTGCATGCCGCTTTCTTCGCCAAGGATGCCGTGGGTCGGATAAGCTTTGCGCAGGGCGGCAATGATGTTGTGCTCGGCAGCCCGATCGATTTCAGTGACGTAATCCTTCGCGTCTTTTTCGTCGACCTTGATGGTATCCAAGCGCTCGATGGAGCGGAAAATCAATTCACTGGCGCTGCGGGCGGCGCGCAGCGCGATATTCAGCATGGGCTGCATGGACGTTTCACCTAGGTCGTTAAAGAAAGCCGAACATTGTAGGGCGTAGCATCAATTATTTCCAGCCTGCATAGCGTCCATAGCGTTAATGGGGGTGGTTCTGTAAGATTTGCTCCCCTTTCTCCCGTCTGTGAGAACTTGCATTGCTGCAAAATATTCGTGTTGTCCTGGTCGGTACCAGTCACCCCGGTAATATCGGTGGAGCTGCTCGTGCCATGAAAAACATGGGGCTTTCACGCCTGGTGCTGGTCGATCCACTGGTTTTCCCTAACCATGAGGCTGATGCGCGGGCCTCTGGCGCAAGCGATATCCTGGAAAACGCGCAGGTCGTCGCGACCCTGGAAGACGCGCTGGTCGGCTGCAATCTGGTGCTGGGCACCAGTGCGCGTGATCGGCGAATCCCCTGGCCGCTGCTTGATCCGCGTGAGTGTGGGGTGATGGCGTCCGAGCAGGCGGCGCAGGGCGCGGAAGTGGCGCTGGTGTTCGGTCGTGAATATGCCGGCCTGACCAACGAAGAGCTGCAGCGATGTCACTATCACATCCACATCCCCTCGGACCCTGAGTTCAGTTCGCTCAATCTGGCGGCAGCGGTGCAGGTGCTGGCCTATGAGGTACGGATGTCCTGGCTCGCAGCGCAAGGGCAGCCGACCAAGGTCGAAAAGGTCGAAGTGGCCTCTGCGCGCAGTGTGGAAGAAGTCACCATGGATGAGATGGAGCTGTTTTACGGCCATCTCCAGTCCACGCTGGTCGATATCGGTTTTCTCGACACGGAAAACCCGCGTCACCTGATGGCACGCTTGCGTCGCCTGTTCGGTCGTCGCGCGGTGTACCGGTCAGAGATGAATATTTTGCGGGGCATTCTTACCGAGACGCAGAAAGTGGCGCGCGGCGAGCCTCATAAACTGAAGGATCAATGATGTTCGAGCGTTTGCGAGAAGATATTCAAAGTGTGTTCCATCGCGATCCGGCTGCGCGCAACGCCTTTGAGGTGCTGACCTGCTATCCCGGCATGCACGCAATCTGGCTGCATCGTGTGTCGCATTACCTGTGGACCCTTGACTGGAAGTGGCTGGCGCGCGTGGTGTCCAATTTCGGTCGCTGGTTGACCGGCATTGAGATTCATCCGGGAGCAACGATTGGGCGGCGCTTCTTCATCGATCACGGAATGGGCATCGTGATCGGCGAAACCGCGGAAATCGGCGACGACGTGACGCTCTATCAGGGTGTCACCCTGGGTGGAACCAGCTGGAATAAAGGCAAGCGCCATCCGACACTCGAGTCGGGCGTGGTTGTCGGGGCGGGTGCCAAGGTGTTGGGGCCGTTCACGGTCGGTGCGGGTGCCAAGGTTGGCTCCAATGCGGTGGTCACCAAGGCGGTGCCGGCCGGTGCCACTGTCGTGGGTATTCCAGGGCGGATCATCATAAAGTCCGACGACGACGTGGAAGCCAAACGTAAAGCCATCGCCGAAAAGCTCGGTTTCGATGCCTATGGGGTCAGCGAAGATATGCCTGATCCGGTGGCGCGGGCGATCGGTCAGCTGCTCGACCATCTGCAAGCGGTCGATGCCAGGCTGGAAGGTATGTGTGGCGCGCTTAACGCGTTGGGCAGTGATTACTGCGCCAAAGAGCTGCCAGCGTTGCGCGACGAGGTGTTTGATTGCGTGAAAGACGGCGGCGAAACCAAGGCCGGCTGACGGGTGGGCCGGACTCGCCGGTACTAGACCTAAGGGGTGTGCCAATGCACCCCGGCGTTTGTTATGATGTCGCCGTTGTTTGCGGGTAATCCCGACTGATTTACTCGGTCTTATAGTTGACTTAAATACTCGGGAATAGCATACTCGCACTCATTCCGAACCTCCGTGGTACATGCCATGCGACTGACTACAAAAGGCCGATACGCTGTAACCGCCATGCTTGACCTGGCATTACATGCGCAGCACGGGCCAGTGTCTCTGGCCGATATCTCCGAGCGGCAAGGCATCTCCCTGTCTTATCTCGAGCAACTGTTCGCCAAGCTGCGTCGCAGTAATCTGGTGTCGAGCGTGCGGGGGCCTGGTGGTGGTTACCAACTGGCCCGTGACATGCAGGGCATTCAGGTCGCGCAGGTGATCGACGCGGTCAACGAGTCGGTCGATGCAACACGTTGCCAGGGTCTGGGTGATTGCCATGCGGGCGATACCTGCCTGACTCACCACTTGTGGTGTGACCTGAGTTCGCAGATTCACGATTTTCTTAGCGGTATAAGCCTGGCTGACCTTGTAACTCGCCGTGAGGTACAAGAGGTCGCTCAGCGCCAGGATTTGCGTCGAAATACATGCAGAACGCCCCAGCTGGATAAGATTGAAACGTCCGCCGTCGAATGAACGCAGATGAATGCGCGGCGCGCCTGCCTGATAGGAGATATTCAATGAAATTGCCGATTTACCTCGATTACTCCGCGACTACCCCGGTCGATCCGCGCGTCGCGCAGAAAATGAGTGAATGCCTGCTGGTTGACGGAAACTTCGGTAACCCGGCATCGCGTTCCCACGTCTTTGGCTGGAAAGCTGAAGAGGCAGTGGAGAACGCTCGCCGTCAGGTCGCTGATCTGGTGAACGCTGATCCGCGTGAAATCGTCTGGACCTCTGGTGCTACCGAGTCCGACAACCTTGCGATCAAAGGCGCTGCGCATTTTTACGCCAGCAAGGGTAAGCACCTGATCACCAACAAGATCGAACACAAAGCGGTCCTGGACACCATGCGCCAATTGGAGCGTGAAGGTTTCGAAGTGACGTATATCGAGCCTGGTGAAGACGGTCTGATCACGCCTGCAATGGTTGAAGCGGCTTTGCGCGAAGACACCATTCTGGTCTCGATCATGCATGTCAACAACGAAATCGGCACTATCAACGACATCGCAGCCATCGGTGAACTGACCCGTTCGCGTGGTGTGTTGTTCCACGTCGATGCGGCCCAGTCCACAGGTAAAGTCGAGATCGACCTGGCCAACCTCAAGGTTGACCTGATGTCTTTCTCGGCCCACAAAACCTATGGTCCTAAAGGTATTGGTGCGCTCTACGTGAGCCGCAAACCGCGCGTTCGCATTGAAGCGACCATGCACGGTGGCGGACATGAGCGTGGCATGCGTTCGGGGACATTGGCGACTCACCAGATCGTTGGTATGGGCGAAGCGTTCCGTGTTGCCAAAGAAGACATGGCGTCTGAAAACGTACGCATCAAGGCCCTGAGCGCTCGCTTCCTCAAGCAGGTTGAAGGTCTGGAAGAGCTGTACATCAACGGCAGCATGATTTTCCGTGTACCGCACAACCTGAACCTGAGCTTCAACTACGTCGAAGGCGAGTCGTTGATCATGGCGCTCAAGGATCTGGCGGTTTCGTCCGGTTCCGCTTGTACCTCGGCTTCGCTGGAGCCGTCCTACGTCCTGCGCGCCCTGGGCCGCAACGATGAATTGGCGCACAGCTCGATTCGCTTCACCTTCGGCCGTTTCACCACCGAAGAAGAAATCGATTACGCCGCGCAGAAAGTCTGCGAGGCCGTTACCAAGCTGCGCGCTTTGTCGCCGCTGTGGGATATGTACAAAGACGGTATCGATATCTCCAAGATCGAGTGGGCTGCGCACTAATTAAGTCGCCTGCAAGAGCGGCTACCTGATGAGAGAGGATTAGCACCATGGCATACAGCGAAAAGGTCATTGACCACTACGAAAACCCGCGTAACGTCGGCAAGATGGACGCGGAAGATCCTGATGTTGGCACCGGTATGGTCGGCGCGCCGGCATGCGGCGACGTAATGCGCCTGCAAATCAAGGTCAACGAACACGGCATCATCGAAGACGCCAAGTTCAAGACCTACGGTTGCGGTTCGGCTATCGCCTCCAGCTCCCTGGCGACCGAGTGGATGAAAGGCAAGACTCTGGATGAAGCAGAGACCATCAAGAACACTCAACTGGCTGAAGAGCTGGCGTTGCCTCCAGTGAAGATCCACTGCTCGGTACTCGCAGAAGACGCTATCAAGGCGGCTGTTCGCGATTACAAGCAAAAGAAAGGCTTGCTCTGAACAGAGCCTTTTTTAACGAAGCTTGATTCAAGTAAGGAGTTTCGATGGCTATCAGCATGACAGAAGCTGCTGCTCAACACGTACGTCGCTCCCTCGAAGGTCGCGGCAAAGGTGACGGTGTTCGCCTAGGTGTTCGCACCACGGGCTGTTCCGGTCTGGCCTACGTGCTGGAGTTCGTCGATGAGGCGGGCAGCGAAGACACGGTGTTCGAGTTGCACGGCGTCAAAGTGATCATCGATCCGAAAAGCATGGTCTACCTCGACGGTACAGAGCTCGATTTCGTCAAGGAAGGGTTGAACGAAGGCTTCAAGTTCAACAACCCGAACGCGCGCGGTGAATGTGGCTGCGGCGAAAGCTTCAATATCTGAGGCTGATCGTGGGTATTCCTTGTCATTTCGCCTTATTCGAGCTCAAGCCAAGTTTCCGTTTGGATCTCGATCAGTTGGCGACGCGCTACCGTGAGTTGGCGCGCGGCGTACATCCAGACCGTTTTGCTGATGCTTCCGAGCGTGAGCAGCGGCTGGCGCTAGAACACACTGCCAGTCTCAACGAGGCCTACCAGACGCTCAAGAACGCTCCCAAACGGGCGCGTTATTTGTTGACGCTGGGGGGTAACGAGTTGCCGTTGGAAGTTACCGTGCAAGACCCCGAGTTCCTCATGCAGCAGATGCAATGGCGTGAAGAGCTTGAGGATTTGCAGGAGGATGCCGACCTGGCGGGTGTTGCGGTATTCAAGCGCCGGCTCAAAGTCGCTCAGGATGAACTGAACGAAAGCTTCGCTGCCTGTTGGGATGATGCTGCGCAACGTGAATTGGCCGAACGGCTGATGCGACGTATGCAGTTCCTCGACAAGCTCACCTACGAAGTGCGCCAGCTTGAAGAGCGCCTCGACGATTAACCCCGTGCTGCCCTGGCCGCACGCCTGTGAATTTCGATAAGTATGGCCCTACTGCAGATCGCCGAACCCGGCCAAAGTCCCCAACCACATCAGCGCCGTCTGGCGGTTGGGATCGACTTGGGCACTACCAATTCGCTGGTCGCTGCATTGCGCAGTGGACTTTCCGAGCCGCTGGCCGATGGCGAAGGGCAGGTCATCTTGCCGTCCGTCGTTCGCTACCACGCTGATCGGGTCGAAGTAGGGCAGAGCGCCAAAAGCGCCGCCGCTATTGATCCGTTCAACACCGTATTGTCAGTCAAACGACTGATGGGGCGTGGCCTGTCCGACGTCAAACAGCTCGGTGAGCAACTGCCTTACCGATTTGTTGACGGCGAGTCTCACATGCCGTTCATCGACACCATTCAAGGGCCGAAAAGTCCGGTGCAGGTGTCGGCTGAAATTCTCAAGGTTCTGCGTCAGCGTGCTGAAGAGTCCTTGGGCGGCGAGTTGGTGGGGGCGGTGATTACCGTTCCGGCCTATTTCGACGACGCCCAGCGTCAGGCCACCAAAGATGCGGCTCGGTTGGCGGGTCTTAACGTTCTGCGTTTGCTCAATGAGCCTACCGCTGCGGCGGTGGCTTATGGTCTGGATCAACACGCTGAAGGCGTGGTTGCTATTTATGACCTGGGCGGCGGTACGTTCGATATTTCCATATTGCGTCTGACAGGCGGCGTTTTTGAAGTTTTGGCAACCGGTGGCGATACGGCACTGGGTGGTGATGACTTCGATCATGCGATCGCCAGTTGGATCGTGAGCGAAGCCGGTCTTTCTGCCGACCTCGATCCGTCTGCGCAGCGCAGCCTGCTGCAAACCGCTTGCGCGGCCAAAGAAGCGTTGACTGAAGTCGATTCGGTCGAAGTCGTGCATGGCGATTGGCATTCTGTGCTGACCCGGCAAGCTTTCGATGCTCTGCTTGAGCCCATGCTAGCGCGCAGCCTTAAAGCCTGTCGGCGCGCGGTACGCGATGCCGGCATCGAGATTGAAGAAGTTGAGGCCGTGGTCATGGTCGGCGGTTCGACCCGTGTGCCGCGAGTGCGAGAAGCTGTCGCCGAACTGTTCGGTCGTCAACCACTGACCAAGATCGATCCGGATCAAGTGGTGGCCATTGGCGCTGCGATCCAGGCTGATACGCTGGCAGGCAACAAGCGTGACGGTGAAGAGCTGTTGCTGCTTGATGTGATTCCGCTGTCTCTGGGTTTGGAAACCATGGGTGGGTTGATGGAGAAGGTGATTCCACGAAACACCACCATTCCCGTCGCTCGCGCTCAGGATTTCACCACCTATAAAGACGGCCAGTCAGCCATGATGATTCATGTGCTGCAGGGCGAGCGGGAACTGATCAGCGATTGCCGCTCCCTGGCTAGGTTCGAGCTGCGAGGCATACCACCGATGGTTGCTGGCGCCGCGAAAATTCGCGTCACGTTCCAAGTCGATGCGGATGGCTTGCTCAACGTTGCGGCCCGTGAGCTGGGTTCGGGTATCGAGTCGAGTATCCAAGTCAAGCCATCCTATGGCCTGACCGACGGCGAAATTTCCCGCATGCTCAAGGACTCGTTCCAGCACGCCAGTGATGACAAAGTCGCTCGTGTACTGCGCGAACAGCAAGTCGACGCCCAGCGTCTGCTCGAAGCGGTGCAGGGTGCGCTGGATGTGGACGGTGAGCGCTTGCTCGACGCTGAAGAGCGGATGGTGATCGAGTTGCAGATGAAAGAATTGAGTGAATTGATGCAGGGCACTGATGGTCCTGCCATCGAGCTGCAGACCAAGCGTCTGTCGCAGGTGACCGATGCATTTGCTGCCCGACGCCTGGATTCGACGGTGAAAGCCGCGCTGGCGGGACGCAACCTGAATGAAATTGAGGGATAACTGATGCCGCAGATCATTTTTCTGCCACATGCCGTGCTGTGCCCGGAAGGTCTGGTTGTCGAGGTCGCGCCCGGTACCTCCATTCTCGACGTGGCCCATGATAACCATATCGAGATCGAGAGCGCCTGTGGCGGCGTCTGCGCCTGCACCACGTGTCATTGCATCATTCGTGAGGGCTTTGACTCGCTGAATGAGGCTGACGAACTGGAGGAGGATTTGCTCGACAAGGCCTGGGGGCTGGAGGCGC
Source organism: Pseudomonas sp. 5C2 (assembly GCF_034314155.1). NCBI lineage: Bacteria > Pseudomonadati > Pseudomonadota > Gammaproteobacteria > Pseudomonadales > Pseudomonadaceae > Pseudomonas > Pseudomonas sp. 5C2. The sequence continues at coordinate 25,695 of NZ_JAVIWH010000002.1, forward strand.
AATCGCGCTTGTCCTGCCAGGCGATTGTCGGCAATGAAGACCTGACCATCGAAATACCTAAATACACGATCAACCATGCGGCTGAAGCGCCGCACTGATTCAAGGGGTTCTTATGAGTCTGAAATGGGTTGATGTGCAGGAAATCGCAATCCAGCTGGCTGAAAGCAAGCCGGATGTTGATCCAAGATCGCTTAACTTCGTCGATCTGCGTAAATGGGTGATGGAATTGCCCGAGTTCGACGATGCGCCGGATCGCAGTGGCGAAAAGGTTCTGGAGGCCATTCAGGCTCTCTGGATCGAAGAGCTCGACTGAGCCGCGCTGCAGGTTAGGCAATACCAAAGAACCCGCGTATAATTCGCGGGTTTAATTTTTCGAAAATTACCGTTTCTGGAGTTACACCATGGCTGTTCAACGTACTTTCTCCATCATCAAGCCTGACGCCGTTGCAAAAAACGTAATCGGCGAGATCGTCACTCGTTTTGAAAAAGCCGGCCTGCAAGTCGTTGCTTCGAAAATGAAGCAGCTGTCCAAGGCTGAAGCTGAAGGTTTCTACGCTGAGCACAGCGCTCGTGGTTTCTTCGGCGACCTGGTTGCGTTCATGATCTCTGGCCCGGTTGTGGTTCAGGTTCTGGAAGGCGAAAACGCCATCGCTAAAAACCGCGAACTGATGGGCGCTACCAACCCTAAAGAAGCAGCTGCTGGCACCATCCGTGCTGATTTCGCTGATTCCATCGACGCCAACGCTGTACACGGTTCCGATTCCGAAGCTGCTGCTGCACGTGAAATCGCTTACTTCTTCGCCGCTACCGAAGTAACCGCTCGTAAGGCCTAAGGCCATTGAGTGAGGGTGAAAACATGACAACATCGACTGGCAAAACAAACCTGTTGGGTCTGACTCAACCGGAAATGGAGAAGTTCTTCGACTCGATCGGGGAGAAGCGTTTCCGTGCCGGTCAGGTGATGAAGTGGATTCACCACCTTGGCGTCGATGATTTCGACGCCATGACGAATGTCAGCAAGGCCTTGCGCGAAAAGCTCAAGGTCTGCGCTGAAATTCGCGGTCCTGAAGTGGTCAGCGAGGACATCTCCACCGATGGCACCCGTAAATGGGTGGTGCGTGTGGCGTCCGGCAGCTGTGTCGAGACCGTTTACATCCCTCAAGGCAAACGCGGCACGTTGTGCGTTTCGTCCCAGGCGGGTTGTGCCCTGGATTGCAGTTTTTGCTCCACCGGCAAACAAGGTTTCAATAGCAACCTCACCGCCGCCGAAGTGATCGGTCAGGTGTGGATTGCCAACAAATCCTTTGGCAGCGTCCCGGCAACCGTCGACCGTGCCATCACCAACGTGGTGATGATGGGCATGGGTGAGCCGCTGCTGAACTTCGATAACGTAGTAGCCGCCATGCATCTGATGATGGATGACCTGGGCTATGGCATTTCCAAGCGCCGGGTGACGCTGTCCACCTCGGGCGTGGTACCGATGATCGACGAGCTGTCCAAGCACATCGACGTCTCACTGGCATTGTCGCTGCATGCACCCAACGATGCACTGCGCAACCAATTGGTACCGATCAACAAGAAGTACCCGCTCAAGGTCCTGCTCGAATCCTGCCAGCGTTATATGTCGACCCTGGGCGAAAAACGCGTACTGACCGTTGAGTACACGTTGCTCAAAGACATCAACGACAAGGTCGAGCACGCGGTCGAAATGGCTGAGCTGCTCAAGGACACGCCTTGCAAGATCAACCTGATCCCGTTCAACCCGTTTCCTCACTCGGGTTACGAGCGCCCAAGCAATAACGCGATCCGTCGTTTTCAGGATCAGTTGCATCAGGCCGGTTACAACGTCACTGTGCGCACCACGCGCGGCGAAGATATCGATGCAGCATGCGGTCAGTTGGTTGGCCAGGTTCTGGATCGCACTCGACGCAGTGAGCGTTATATTGCTGTGCGCGAGTTGAGTGCCGAGGCCGACCAGGCCCAAAGCGCTACGACTCGAACCTGACTGAGAGGACCTCTATGACCCTGCGCGCCGCGCTATTGCTGTGTTTCGTCAACGTGCTGGCTGGCTGCGTTTCGTCGGGCAGTGTCGATCCGATGAGCACCAGCAAGGGTCGTGACCAGGCGCGCGCCGCGTACGTGCAGCTGGGGCTTGGTTATCTGCAGCAGGGTTCCACCGAGCGCGCCAAGGTTCCTTTGAAAAAAGCCCTCGACCTGGACAGCTCCGATCCTGACGCGAATGCTGCGCTGGCATTGATCTTTCAGGCTGAAATGGAGCCGGAGCTGGCGGACAAGCAATACCTCAAGGCACTTTCGGCGCGTTCCAACGATGCGCGAATCCTGAATAATTACGGCAGTTTCCTGTACGAGCAAAAGCGTTACAAAGAAGCTTACGAGCGTTTTCAACAGGCCGCCGCTGATACCCTCTACCCGGAACGTTCACGGGTTTTCGAGAGTTTGGGGATGACCGCACTGAGGCTCAATCAGCGTGACGAAGCCACCGGCTACTTCACCAAAGCCCTGCGTCTGGATCGCCAACAGCCACGCGCATTGCTGGAAATGGCTGAGTTGTCGTTCGAAGACAGGCATTATGTGCCCTCGCGTGAGTATTACGACCGTTTTAGCCAACTGAGCGATCAAAATGCACGTAGTCTATTACTCGGTACGCGGTTGGCAAAAATCTACGATGATCGCGATAAAGCAGCCAGTTTTGGGCTGCAACTAAAAAGACTCTATCCCGGTAGCCCGGAATATCAGCAATACCTGTCGGAGCAATGATGAAAGCGGCGCATCCCGAAGTTGTAGCAGCCACTCGCGTGAACCCTGGCGAGACCTTGCGTCAGGGCCGAGAGAGCAAAAACTGGTCGCTGCCTGATGTGGCCTCGAGGCTGAACCTCACCGTCGCGTCCTTGGGCAACCTTGAAACTGGCGATTTTGAAAAGTTGCCTGGGCATACCTTCGCCCGGGGCTATATCCGTGCCTACGCGAAACTTCTTGGGCTCGATCAAAGTGCGTTGGTTCAGCAGTTCGATCAATACACCGGCACCGATGCCCATGGCAGTAGTGTGCACAGCCTGGGTCGCATTGAAGAGCCGGTGCGGCTGTCGCACAATATTTTGCGCATTGTCAGCTTGCTGTTGCTCGTGGTTCTGGTCGGTGCCGGTTTCTTCTGGTGGCAGGATCAGACGTCGATGCGCGGCAAAGAGTCGACAGGGATCAGCCTTGAGCACGTCGAAGTCGAAAGTGCTGATGGCACGACCCAGATTCATCCTCTGGATGAACCTGAAGATCAAGCCGTGACCGAGTCTCAAGGGACGTCGTTACCTCTCGCCGCAGGTGAGCCCGCGGCTGAAACCGCAGCGACGACGCCTGCTGCTCCGTCCGCTCCGGCCGTTGGCACGCCTTCGGCCAACGTCCCGGTTACACCGCCTGCGGTGCCGGTGCGCACAACTCCGATGACACCAGTGGCGCCATCGACCGTTGCAGTAACGCCTGTTACGACACAAGCGGACCCTGCAGCTGTGGTAGCGGGTTCTGGTCACATCAAGCTGCAATACGTCTCCGATTGCTGGACGCAAGTGACCGATGCCAACGGCAAAGTGTTACTCAGCGGTGTGAAGCGCAAGGGCGAGAATCTGGATGTCACCGGCAAGCCGCCGCTTACGTTACGCCTGGGCTTTGCTCGCGGTGTTCAAGTGAGCTATAACGGCCAGCCTGTGGACATGGCACCTTTTACCAGTGGCGAAACCGCTCGCCTGAAGCTAGGGCAATAAGTCATGCACGGCGAATCACCGATCAAACGTCGCGAATCTCGTAAAATTTGGGTCGGCTCCGTCCCGGTGGGCGGTGATGCGCCCATCGCGGTGCAGAGCATGACCAACAGCGACACCAACGATGTCGCGGCCACGGTTGCGCAGATCAATCGTCTGGAAGCTGCTGGCGTCGATATCGTGCGGATTTCGGTTCCGGACATGGATGCTGCCGAGGCGTTTGGCCGGATCAAGCAATTGGTCAAGGTCCCCTTGGTTGCCGACATCCACTTCGACTACAAAATTGCATTGCGCGTCGCCGAGCTGGGCGTTGACTGCCTGCGGATCAACCCGGGCAACATCGGCCGCGAAGACCGTGTGCGCGCGGTGGTGAGTGCCGCCCGTGACCGTGGGATTTCGATCCGTATCGGGGTCAACGCGGGGTCGCTGGAAAAAGACCTGCAGAAAAAATATGGCGAGCCGACACCGGCCGCGCTGGTCGAGTCCGCGTTGCGGCATGTCGAGCATCTGGATCGTCTGGATTTCCAGGATTTCAAGGTAAGTGTCAAAGCCAGCGACGTGTTCATGGCGGTGGAAGCCTATCGCTTGCTCGCCAAGCAAATCATTCAGCCGTTGCACCTGGGCATTACCGAAGCCGGTGGCCTGCGTTCAGGCACGGTAAAATCAGCTGTTGGCCTCGGTATGCTGCTTGCCGAGGGGATTGGCGATACTATCCGCATCTCGTTGGCTGCTGACCCGGTCGAAGAGGTGAAAGTCGGATACGACATTCTCAAATCGCTGCACCTTCGTTCCCGTGGCATTAACTTCATTGCCTGCCCGAGCTGTTCCCGGCAGAACTTCGATGTGGTCAAGACCATGAACGAACTGGAAGTGCGCCTTGAAGACTTGTTGGTACCGCTGGATGTCGCGGTGATCGGTTGTGTGGTCAACGGTCCTGGCGAAGCCAAGGAGGCGCATATCGGCCTCACTGGGGGAACGCCTAACCTGATTTACATCGACGGCAAGCCAGCGCAGAAGCTGACCAATGACAATCTGGTGGATGAGCTTGAACGCTTGATCCGTCAGAGAGCGGCCGAAAAGGTCGAAGCCGACGCAGCGCTCATCGCGCGCGGTTGATAGGCCAATACAGATTTCGCTAAGGATTTTTCGTGAGTAAGTCTCTGCAAGCCATTCGTGGCATGAACGACATCCTGCCCGACCAGACGCCCCTGTGGCGCTATTTCGAGGGCACGGTGTCGCGTCTGCTGGATAACTACGGTTATCGCCAGATTCGTATGCCAATCGTTGAGTTCACCGAGCTGTTCAAGCGCTCTATCGGTGAAGTGACTGACATCGTCGAAAAAGAGATGTACACCTTTGCCGATCGCAACGGCGACTCTCTGACCCTGCGCCCTGAAGGCACCGCGGCATGTGTGCGTGCAGTGCTTGAACACGGTATTACCGGTGGCGGCCAGGTTCAGAAGCTTTGGTACATCGGCCCTATGTTCCGCCACGAGCGGCCACAGAAAGGCCGTTATCGTCAGTTTCATCAGATCGGTGTGGAAGTCTTCAATCTTGATGGTCCGGACATCGATGCCGAGCTGATTGTTCTGACCTGGCGTCTATGGGGCCTTCTGGGCATTCGCGGCGCGGTCAAACTTGAGCTCAACAGCCTGGGCACCAGCGAAGCGCGCGGGCGTTATCGCGAGGCGCTGGTCGAGTTTCTGTCGGCACGCCTGAGCGAACTTGACGAAGACAGCCAGCGTCGTCTGAAAACCAACCCACTTCGCGTTCTCGACACCAAGAGCCCTGAAACCCAGGCCGTTCTGGTGGACGCGCCGAAGCTGGCGGATTACCTCGACGACGAATCGCGCATCCACTTCGACGGGCTCAAGGCACGTCTGGACGCAGCCGGTATTCCGTATGTGATCAATCCCAAGCTGGTGCGCGGGCTCGATTACTACAGCAAAACCGTTTTCGAATGGGTCACCGATCAGTTGGGCTCCCAAGGCACTGTGTGTGCCGGTGGTCGTTATGATGGCCTGGTCGAGCAAATGGGCGGCAAGCCTACGAGCGGCGTCGGTTTTGCCATGGGCATCGAGCGTTTGGTCCTGCTGCTGGAAACCCTGGAGCAAATCCCGGAAGAGATCTCGCGTCAGGTCGACGTCTATCTGTGTGCCTTCGGTGAAGCTGCCGAACTGGCTGCATTGACCCTGACCGAACGTTTGCGTGACCAGTTGCCGAACCTGCGTCTGCAGGTCAATGCCGGCGCTGGCAGTTTTAAAAGCCAGTTCAAAAAAGCCGACAAGAGCGGTGCACTGTACGCGCTGATCCTGGGCGACGATGAACTGGCCCAGCAAGTGGTAGGTTTCAAACCCCTGCGTGGCCAGGGCGAACAACAAAATATTGCCTGGGATGCTCTGTCTGAGCACCTGGCCGCCTGCGTTGTGCAGGGTTGAAGCTGATAAACAGCCGTTTTAGCGAATAGGAGTATTGGGGTGTCGCGTACCGAAGATGAAGAACTGGCCGTGATGAAGGACTGGTGGCAACGCAACGGCAAACCCCTGGTTACTGGCGGTTTGCTGGCGTTGATCGTGGTATTTGGCTGGCAAGCCTGGCACAGATATCAGGGTAACCAGTCGCAAGGCGCCTCGATGCTCTATCAGCAATTGCTGGAAACGGCCTTGACCCCGAGCGGTCAGCCTGACACGGCACGGGTCGCGGATATCGCGGGCAAATTGAAAAGCGAATTCGGTGGCTCGGCTTACGCTCAATACGGCAGCCTGTTCGTGGCTAAAGTGGCGGTTGATACCGGCAAGCTCGATGATGCTGCCGCTGAACTCAACGCCATTACCGCCAAGCCGTTCAACGACACGCTGGGTGAAATTGCGCGTCAGCGTCTGGCTCGGGTGTTGGCTGCTCAGAACAAGACTGACGAAGCACTGAAACTGCTCGACGGTGATGCCGACAAAGCATTCCTGGCCAGCCGTGAAGAACTCAAGGGCGACCTGCTGGTACAGCTGGGCCGTGCCGACGAGGCGCATGCGGCCTATCAAAAAGCCAAATCCGCGCTGTCTGAAGAAGCGGCAGTGGGTGGCTTACAAATGAAACTCGACGACTTGGCGAAAGGGGATGCGTGACGTGATGCGTTGGAAACATGCAGCATTGCTGGCCCTGGCCATATTGGCCGCGGGTTGCAGTAGCAACAGCAAAAAGGAATTACCACCGGCCGAGCTGACCGACTTCAAAGAAGAAGTGGTTCTGCAAAAGCAATGGAGTCGCTCCATCGGTGATGGCCAGGGCAAGAACTACAGCATGTTGGTTCCAGCTGTCGAAGGTGAGAATATCTTCGCTGCGGACGTCACCGGTATTGTGATGTCTCTGGATCGCACGACGGGCGACGTGATCTGGAAGAAGGACCTTGAACTGCCTGTTTCCGGTGCCGTTGGCGTAGGCTCCGGTCTGGTGATGGTCGGTACGCTCAAAGGCGCAGTCATCGTTCTTGACGCTGCCACCGGCGAAGAAAAGTGGCGCGCTCGCGTGACCAGTGAAGTGCTGGCACCGCCTGCGACCAACGGTGACGTGGTCGTGGTTCAGACGCAGGATGACCGTGTGTTCGGCTTCGATGCTGCCACCGGCAACCAGCGCTGGATCTACGAAAGCACCCCTGCGGTCCTGACATTGCGCGGTACTGGCGCGCCGATCGTGACCAGCCACCTTGCCTTGGCCGGTCTGTCGACGGGTAAAGTCATTGCATTGAATACCTCGAACGGCGTGCCGATCTGGGAGCAACGCGTTGCTATTCCACAAGGTCGCTCGGAACTGGATCGTGTTGTCGATATCGACGGTGGTCTGCTGTTGTCTGGCAGTACGTTGTATGTCGCCACCTATCAGGGTCGTGTCGCCGGTCTGGATGTAGAGAGCGGTCGTGTGCTTTGGCAGCGTGATGCGTCAAGCTATGCCGGTGTCGCCCAAGGTTTTGGCAGCGTCTACGTGAGTCTGGCCAGTGGCACTGTCGAAGGCGTCGATGAGCGCTCCTCGACAGCGCTTTGGAGCAACGATGCATTGGCTCGTCGCCAGCTGGGTGCGCCGGAAGTGTTTTCCAGCTACGTAGCGGTCGGCGATATGGAAGGCTATCTGCACCTGCTGAGCCAGGTCGATGGCCGTTTCGTTGGTCGTGAGAAAATTGACGGCGATGGCCTGCGTGCCCGTCCGTTGGTTGTTGGCGACACGATTTATGTGTTTGGCAACAGCGGCAAGCTGGAAGCCCTGAAGATCAAGTAATGGTTGTCTACGCGTGAGGCCGCTCTCTATGTTTGAAACATAGGGCCTCTTGCAGCCTTGCCCCGGCAAGGCCTGCGGCACTTCTGGTGCCGCTCCGAACTCCGGCCGCTGCCATGCAGCGGCTTTTGTATTTTCTGAAATAACGAAGTGGAGAGCCGCATGGTTCCCGTAATCGCCCTGGTGGGTCGACCGAACGTCGGCAAGTCCACCTTATTCAACCGCCTGACCAGGACTCGCGACGCTATTGTCGGCGATTTGTCCGGTCTGACCCGTGATCGCCAGTACGGTGAGGCAAAGTGGCAAGGGCGTTCCTACATTCTGATCGACACCGGCGGTATCTCTGGTGATGAACACGGCATGGACGAAAAGATGGCCGAGCAGTCGCTGCTGGCCATCGAAGAAGCCGATGTTGTGTTGTTCCTGGTAGATGCCCGTGCCGGTTTCACGGCTGCTGACCAAATGATCGGCGAGCACTTGCGCAAGCGTGGCAAGCGTTCCTACGTGGTAGCCAACAAGGTCGACAACATCGATCCTGAAATGGCCCGCGCTGAATTCAGCCCGTTGGGTATGGGTGATGCGATCCCGGTTGCTGGTGCTCACGGTCGTGGCATCACTCAGATGCTGGAAATCGCCCTCAGCGAATTCCCGAAAGACCCTGAAGAAGAGATTGAGGCCGAAGATGTCGCCGAAGGCCAGGAAGCCAAGCGCATTCCAGGTCCTAGTGAAAAAGACGGGATCAAGATCGCGATCATCGGCCGTCCGAACGTTGGCAAATCGACGTTGGTCAACCGCATGCTCGGTGAAGACCGGGTTATCGTCTATGACGAGCCTGGCACCACCCGTGACAGCATCTACATTCCCTTCGAGCGTAACGACGAGAAGTACACGCTGATCGACACCGCGGGTGTGCGCAAGCGCGGCAAGGTCCACGAGGAAGTCGAAAAGTTCTCGGTGGTGAAAACCCTGCAGGCGATCAAAGACGCCAACGTGGTGATCTTCGTGATGGACGCCCGCGAAGGCGTGGTCGATCACGACCTCAACCTGCTGGGCTTTGTCCTGGAATCCGGTCGTGCGCTGGTTATCGCATTGAACAAGTGGGATGGCATGGATCCGAGCGAGCGCGAGTTCGTGAAGATCGAGCTGCAACGTCGCTTGTTCTTCGTCGACTTCGCCGATATCCACTTCATCTCGGCCTTGCATGGCACGGGTGTGGGTAACCTCTACCAATCGGTTCAGAACTCGTTCAAGTCCGCAGTCACCCGCTGGCCGACTAACCGCCTGACTCAGATTCTTGAAGACGCGGTCAGTGAACATGCACCGCCGATGGTTGGCAGCCGCCGCATCAAGCTTCGCTATGCTCACTTGGGCGGTGCTAACCCGCCGTTGATCGTGATTCACGGCAACCAAGTCGAGAAAGTACCCAAGTCCTATGTCCGTTATCTGGAAAACACCTACCGCCGCGTGTTGAAGCTGGTCGGTACGCCAATCCGGATCGAGTTCAAAGGCGGGGAGAACCCATACGAAGGCAACAAGAACACGCTGACAGACCGTCAGGTCAACAAGAAGCGTCGAATGATGTCTCACCACAAGAAAGCTGACAAAAAACGCAAAGATAAGCGTTGATCCGGTAACGGATATTCTTGAAAAGGGCGCCAATGGCGCCTTTTTTTATGCGCGTGGTATGGGCTATCCTGTTTGTTTCCCGTGCCGCCGTAGAGCCGGGTGTAAGCAAGGGAATGGCCCATGATCATCAGTAAGCTGCCGAATGTCGGCACGACCATTTTTACCGTGATGTCCCAGCTTGCCGCGCAGACCGGTGCAATTAACCTGTCCCAAGGTTTTCCGGATTTCGACGGCCCGCAAGCGCTTCGAGATGCTGTGAGCCGGCACATCGCTGATGGCCACAACCAATACGCGCCGATGACCGGCTTGCCTGCCCTGCGCCAGCAAGTGGCGGCCAAAATTGCCCGTAGCTATGGCCGTCAGGTGGATGCCGACACTGAAGTCACCATCACCCCCGGCGCGACCCAGGCCATTTTTTGCGCGATCCAGACGGTGATTCAGCCCGGCGACGAAGTGATCGTGTTCGACCCGTGCTACGACAGCTATGAACCTTCGGTCGAGCTGGCTGGCGGTCGCTGCGTGCATGTGCAGCTCGGTTTGGACGATTTCGCCATTGATTGGCAGAAGCTCGGTGAAGCCCTGACCCCGCGCACGCGGATGATCATCCTCAACAGCCCGCACAACCCGAGCGGCGCGTTGATCACCCGCGATGAGCTCGATCGGTTGGCGGCGTTGATCGCCAATCGCGATATTTATCTGGTCAGCGATGAAGTGTACGAGCACCTGGTGTTTGACGGCGTGCCGCACGCCAGCGTGCTGGCCCATGAAGAACTGTACCAGCGGGCGTTCGTGGTCAGTTCGTTCGGCAAGACCTATCACGTTACCGGTTGGAAAACCGGTTATGTGGTCGCGCCTCCGGCCTTGACTGCCGAGTTGCGCAAGATCCACCAGTACGTGAGCTTCTGTGGCGTAACGCCGCTGCAATACGCCTTGGCTGACTTCATGGCCGAGCATCCTGAGCATGTCGAGGAGCTGCCCGCGTTCTATCAGGCCAAGCGCGATCTGTTCTGCGACCAGCTTGAACCCTCACGCTTTAACTTCAGCCGCGTAGCGGGCACCTATTTTCAGCTGGTGGATTACTCGAACATTCGTCCGGACTTGAATGACGTCGATATGTCGCTGTGGATGACCCGCGAGCATGGTGTGGCTTCTATTCCTATCTCGGTCTTCTACCAAAGCCCACCATCAGGGCAACGCCTGATTCGCTTGTGCTTTGCCAAACGCGAGGAGACGTTGCGTCAGGCAGCGGAAAAACTATGCGCGATTTAAGCGAACTGCCCAATCTCAATATAGCGTTGGTCCAGACCACTCTGGTGTGGCATGACCGCGAGGCCAACCATGAGCATTTCGAGCTGTTGCTGGATCAGGCTCGGGGCGCGGACCTGATTATCCTGCCAGAGATGTTCACCACCGGCTTCTCGATGCAGTCCGAAACCCTGTCCGAGCCGGAAAATGGCTCCACCGCCAAGTGGATGCTGGCCCAGGCCAAGCGACTGGATGCGGTCGTGACGGGCAGCCTGATCGTTCAGGCTGCTGACGGCAGCCATCGCAATCGCCTGCTATGGGCGCGCCCAGACGGTGAGCTGTTGCATTACGACAAGCGCCATCTGTTTCGCATGGCGGGCGAGCACAACCACTTCACTCCGGGTGAGCGTCAGGTTCAGTTTGAATTGAAAGGCTGGCGGATTCGGCCACTGATTTGCTACGACCTGCGTTTCCCGGTCTGGAGCCGTGATGCGCAAGACACTGATCTGCTGCTGTATGTCGCCAACTGGCCCGGCGCACGACGTCTGCACTGGAATCGCCTGCTACCGGCCCGCGCCATCGAAAATCTCTGCTACGTCGCCGCAGTCAATCGAGTCGGCACCGACGGTAAGGGCTTTACTTACACGGGTGATAGCCACGTTTTCGACTTTCAGGGTGAAAGCCTGTTTAGCGCCGGTGAGGCCGATGGGGTGTTTCAGGTCTGCCTGAGCGCTGCCGACCTGGCCGCCTACCGCAAACGCTTTCCGGCGAATCTGGATGCGGACACTTTCGAGCTGCATTGAATAATAATGTTTTTATTTGATGCGGTTTCCAGCCAAACGCTGATCCCCGCAGGAGCTGACTTGTCTGTGAAAGTCGCAACGCGGTGTGTCTGACAGGCCTCGTTGAATGGTCTTCGCAGACAGTTGCTCTTACAGTTTGAACTGCGCGATAGCGCGGCGTTGCAGGCGGGGCGACATCTCTCACAGGAAATGCGGGAAGCAGACACAAAAACGGCCCCGAAGCGTTCGCTTCGGGGCCGTTTTTTGTTTCAGGCGTTCAGATCAAGCCGCTTTGGCTTGGGCCTGGCTCAATGAGCGATTCAGTGCACTGAACAGTGCGCGGAAGCTGGCAGTGGTGATGTTCTCATCAATGCCAACACCGTGGACCGCACGATCACCGTTCACTCGCAGTTCGATGTAAGCCGCTGCCTTGGCCGTGGTCCCGGCGCCAATGGCGTGTTCGCTGTAGTCCATGATTTCCACGGAGTCCGGCAGGCTGGCGACCAGTGCTTCCAGAGCGCCTTTGCCCTTGCCACGCCAGTGCTGGGTCTCGCCATCGCAATGGACTTCGGCATCCACTGAGCTGTTGCCGTTTTCTTCCTGCAGCTTATGGCTGAGCAGGGCGTACGGCACGTTGGCTTGCAGGTATTCGCGGTGCAGCAAGCTGTAAATCTGCTGCGCGCTCATTTCCAGGCCCAGACGATCGGTTTCACCCTGAACTACCTGGCTGAACTCGATCTGCATCCGGCGTGGCAGGCAGATGCCATATTCCTGTTCCAGCAGGTAAGCGATGCCGCCTTTGCCGGATTGGCTGTTGACCCGAATCACCGCCTCGTAACTGCGACCGATATCGGCCGGGTCGATTGGCAGGTAAGGCACTTCCCACAACGCATCAGGCTTTTGCTGGCTGAAACCTTTGCGGATGGCGTCCTGGTGCGAGCCGGAGAACGCGGTGTGCACCAGATCGCCCACATACGGATGGCGTGGGTGAACCGGAATCTGGTTGCACTCCTCAACGACTTTGCGCACGCCGTCGATGTCAGAGAAGTCCAACTGAGGGTTGATGCCCTGGGTATAGAGGTTGAGTGCCACGGTGACCAGATCGACGTTACCGGTGCGCTCGCCGTTACCGAACAGGCAACCTTCAACGCGATCGGCGCCAGCCATCAAGCCCAGCTCAGTGGCCGCAACCCCGGTACCACGGTCGTTGTGGGTATGCAGGCTGATCAGCACGCTGTCACGGCGATTGATATTGCGGCCAAACCACTCGATCTGGTCGGCGTATATGTTTGGCGTAGCCACTTCAACGGTTGCTGGCAGGTTGAGGATGACTTTGTGCTCAGGTGTCGGGTTCCAGACCTCGATGACCGCGTCGCACACTTCCTTGGCGAACTCGAGTTCGGTCGCGCTGAAAGTCTCCGGCGAATATTCGAACGTCCACTGGGTTTCAGGCTGCTGGGCTGCGAACTTGACGAACAGCTTGGCTGCGCTGACCGCGATCTCTTTCACGCCGGCTTTGTCTTGGTTGAAGACGATGCGGCGGAACGAAGGCGAGGTCGCGTTATACAGGTGAACAATGGCTTTCTTTGCCCCGCGCAGGGATTCGAACGTGCGCGCGATCAAGTCTTCACGACCCTGGGTCAGCACCTGAATGGTGGTGTCATCCGGGATGTGGTTGCCTTCAATCAGAGTACGGACGAAGTCAAAGTCGGTTTGCGAGGCGGCCGGGAACGACGCTTCGATTTCTTTGACGCCGACGCTGACCAGGGTCTTCCAGAAACGCAGTTTCTTGACCGCATCCATCGGCTCGATCAGCGATTGGTTGCCGTCGCGAAGGTCAGAGCTGCACCAGATCGGCGCTGTTGTGATGGTCTTTGAAGGCCAGGTACGGTCAGGCAGGTCAATGGTTGGAAACGCGCGGTACTTGGTCGAGGGATCGTTGAGCATTGCCATGGGAAAAATCCTTATTGTGCTGGCCGGATAGAGGCGGCCTACCGTTGAAACGAAAGAAAGGGGCGAGGCACCGCGATCTAGCTTGGCAGTCGTGCACTGACCAGGCAAAGGCAGCGATGTTGGCGCAATAGAATGAGGGTGTGTGAGGTTTTCATGCCGTCAACCGTAACCATTGGGGTGAAAGTTGGCAAGCACTCGATAAAAATTGATATAAATCATCTGATTTAGCGTTTTGACAGGTTTTTATGGCTGAATCTTAAGTAAAAGACCGCGCAAATTGCGCGGTCTTCCACGGGGGCGCAACTCAGGGTTGAAATGCACCAATAAAAATTGCTGGATCAACCCGTGCATCGTTCAGGCTGACGTTCCAATGCATATGCGGCCCGGTGGCGCGGCCGGTTGAGCCGACTCTGCCTACCACGCCACCACGGCTTACTGCCTGACCAACCTTCACGTCGATTTTCGACATGTGGCAGAACATGCTGATGAAACCCTGGCCGTGGTCGACGAACACGGTATTGCCGTTAAAGAAGTAATTGCCGATCAGGATCACCTTGCCAGCGGCTGGCGATTTGATCGGGGTGCCCGCCGGTACAGCGAAATCCAGACCTGCGTGGGGATTGCGTTCCTCGCCATTAAAGAAACGGCGAACGCCGAACTTGCTCGAAAGGGGACCACTCACCGGCTTGTCCAGCAGCAGGTTGCTCGGCGTCCCCGGCGTGAAGCTGCGGTAAGCGCGAATCTGCTCGGCCAGTTCGCCATCGATACGTTTCAGGTCGGCGGGGTTGGGATTGACCTGGCGCTGGTTTTTCAGGGTGATGCGTTGTTCTGGGTATTGCTTGTTGCCGACGGTGAAGTTCAGGGTGCGTGTGCCATTCGCGGTTTTGGCGGTGATCTGTTGGCTGCCGGGCTTGATCGTCAACGGCACACCCACAATCGCCAGCCAGCGCGCATCCTGTTCTTTGACCACCAACACCGGCCTGCCTTGATAACTGGCTTGCGGCGCCTGAGCGCTGGTACCCAGATCGACGACCGCAACACCGCCCGGTACCGGCTTGTTCAGCAGGCGGGCGATGTAACTGTCGTTGCTGGCATGGGCGGGCAGGGCAAGACACAGTGCAAATAGTGGCGCAATAAAACGCAGCATCAATAGATCAATCCAGAAGAGAGAGGGTGACAGGCGCCAGATGGTTGTCTTCGACGCGCACCTGCAATTCACCTTCGCCAAGCCGGGCTTTCAAACGCTGGCCGTTATGGGTTTGTTCCGCGCTACGAATCGCATGACCACGTTCATCGAGCAGGATGCTGTAGCCACGGCTCAGCGTTGCCAGCGGGCTGACCACGTGCAGCGTCTGCATGTGGCTTTGCAGCTGCAGACGTCGGGTCTTGAGGATCTCGCGAATCGCTCGAGGCAAGCGTTGGGACAAGCTGTCCAGCCGTTGTTTCAACAGCGCAAGGGTACGACCTGGATGCTGGGCGGCGAGGCGGGCCTGCAGATGGGCCAGACGCGCAGCGCGTTTTTGCGTGTGCTGTTCGAAGGCGCGACGCAGGCGCATGTCCAGATCGTCCAGGCGTTGTGCTTGCTGGCGCAGGCGCTCGCCAGGATGACGCAAGCGTCGGGAAATGCCTTCCAGGCGCAGGCGCTCGCGCATCAAGCGATCCTGGATGCGGGTGACTAACCGCCGCTTCAGGTTATCGACCCGTCGATGCAGGTCACTGGCGTCCGGTGCGAGCAGCTCTGCCGCAGCCGATGGCGTCGGTGCCCGCACGTCGGCCACGAAATCGCTGATCGAGACGTCGGTCTCATGCCCGACCGCGCTGACAATCGGCGTCACACAGGCATCGATTGCCCGGGCCACCGCTTCTTCGTTGAAGCACCACAAGTCTTCCAGCGAGCCGCCGCCACGGGCCAGGATCAAGGCATCAAAACCTCGAGAGTCGGCCAGTTTCAAGGCGCGGACAATTTGCGCGATAGCATCACGACCTTGTACTGCGGTAGGGATCAACGTTAGTTGCACCTGCGGTGCACGACGGCGGAACACGCTGATGATGTCGCGAATCACTGCGCCGGTAGGCGAGCTGATGATGCCGATGCGACGCGGATGCAAAGGCAACGGCACTTTGCGTTCGGCGCTGAACAGGCCTTCGACGCTGAGTTTGTCTTTCAGTGCATCGAAGGCCAGACGCAGGGCACCTTCACCTGCGGGTTCGACGGTGTCGAGGATCAGCTGATAGTCGCCACGGCCTTCGAACAGCGAAACTTTGCCGCGCACTTTCACCGCCAGACCGTCTTTCAACACCTGACGAACCCGTGCGGCGCTTTGCCGGAACAGTGCGCAACGCACTTGGGCGCCACTGTCCTTGAGGGTGAAATACACATGGCCGGACGCCGGGCGGGACAGATTGGAGATTTCGCCTTCAACCCAGATATTACTGAACACATCCTCCAGCAGCACGCGTGCGCGGCCGTTGAGCTGGCTGACGGTGAGGACTTCCCGGTCGAGGCCGAGTCTTGCGAAGGGGTCTTTGATCATGGCGAGCATGATAAAGGCATGCCTTTATATAGGATAGGTAGTGGTGGTTTTATCTAGTCGAGCATACCGCTCGCTGGTTACAGTCGGCACGGATAACTTCATGGATGAATCTCGATGACCTTTGCCGATTTAACCGGGTTGTTCAATCAATTGGCGTTCACGCCCCTCGACTGGGTGCTGATCGAGCTGGGCGTGATAGGCGCGTACATCGTATTTGGTATCGCCGGGTTTGGTACGGCGTTGGTTGCTGGACCGGTGCTGATCAATTTCATGGCGTTGTCGCGGATCATTCCGTTGTTGGTATTGCTGGATTTCATCGCTGCGTTCGGCAATCTGCTGCCTTCGCGCCGATCGGTGGTCAAGGCTGAGCTCCTGCGCCTGCTGCCCTGCATGGCGGTGGGCTGCACCTTGGGCGTGGTGTTTCTGCTCAACCTTAAATCCGATGTCTTGCTGTTGCTGATGGGATTGTTCATTACCGCTTACGCGCTTTATAGCCTAGGGGTAAAAGTTCGTCCGACACAGCTCGCGGCGGGCTGGGCGATACCGATGGGCACCATTGGCGGCCTGTTCGGTGCGCTATTTGGCAGTGGTGGCTTTCTTTACGCGATTTACCTTAACAGCCGTTTGCCTTCCAAGGTGCAGGCGCGGGCGACCCAGGCCGTGTTGATCAGTTGCAGCACCATCGTCCGGTTGAGCCTGTTTATGCTGGCGGGGGTGTACGCCGAAATGCCGTTGCTGATGCTGGCCGCGTGTTTGTTTCCGGCGATGGTCGTGGGTTCGTGGATTGGCCGCTCACTGATCATGAAATTGTCGCGTGAGGCCTTTGTGCGTCTGGTCACGTGGCTGGTGCTGGCCAGTGGTATTGCATTGATCGGTCGCTACCTCTCCACATGAGCCAGCACTTGACCTGAAAGGGGGGGGGATTAAGCTGCCTTATTAAGTAGCAGCAATAGGCGTCATCCATGAATACCCAGAGCATCATCGTCCCGCAGATTTCCGACTTTCCGGCTCACGAGGCCCGAGCCCGGCTGATCCTGCGCTGGCTGATGAACAAGAACATCATCGAGCAAGAATTGACCACCTGCGGCCGCAGTTTCAGCAAGATGGCCTATGCCGTTGCGCCCGGTGCCCGTGATGTCGTCGAGAATCCTGATGCCCTGCCATTCGGGCAAGCGATCAACGGTCTGGAGATCGTCACCAAGCGTTGTATCTTTACTCCGCTGACCGATTTCGCTGAAGAGGCTGGCTGCCCTGAATGCAGAAAAGAAGTGGGTGAAGCACTGTTCGACAGTCTGGAAGAGTGGATGCCGGGGCACACCGATAACTTCATCTGCCCGGAATGCGGGCATGAAGACGACATCAATGGCTTTCTGTTCCTGCAAGCCTGCGGTTTTTCCAACCTGGGTTTTATCTTCAATAACTGGCTGGACGCCTCGTTCAAGCAGAGCTTTCTCGATGAATTCGCCGAGCGTCTGGATCGTCCGGTTTCGTTAGTCAACGTGCATTTGGACGCTGATTGATAATAGGCTGAGGTTTACATTGAGCAGGCAGGTCCGTATGGGTATAATGGCGCGCTTCCAATTTCCCGCTCGGGAGCCCCCGCGATGCTGCGTATCAGCCAAGAAGCTCTAACCTTCGACGACATTCTCCTAGTGCCCGGTTATTCCGAGGTGCTTCCTAACGAAGTTAGTTTGAAGACACGTTTGACACGTGGCATCGAGCTTAATATTCCGCTGGTCTCTGCCGCGATGGATACCGTGACTGAAGCCCGTCTGGCAATTGCCATGGCTCAGGAAGGTGGTATCGGTATTATCCACAAGAACATGACCATCGAGCAGCAAGCTGCCGAAGTGCGTAAGGTCAAGAAGTTCGAAGCCGGTGTAGTCAAGGACCCCATTACCATCGAGGCAGATGCCACGGTACGTGATCTGTTCGAACTGACGCATCTGCACAATATTTCCGGCGTACCGGTGATGCACAATGGCGACCTGGTCGGCATCGTGACGTCTCGGGATGTGCGCTTCGAAAACCGTCTGGATGTTCCTGTTCGGGAAGTGATGACGCCTAAAGAGCGTCTCGTCACTGTTCGTGAAGGCGCCGACAAGAACGAAGTGCGTGAGCTGCTGCACAGGCATCGTCTGGAAAAAGTCCTGATCGTCGACGACAAGTTCGCGCTCAAGGGCATGATGACCGTCAAGGACATCGAAAAAGCCAAGGCCTACCCATTGGCGAGCAAGGACGATCAAGGTCGTCTGCGTGTCGGCGCTGCGGTTGGTACCGGCAAGGACACTGCCGAACGCGTTGCAGCCCTGGTTTCCGCCGGCGTTGACGTGGTGGTGGTCGACACCGCTCACGGCCACTCCAAGGGCGTGATCGATCGCGTCCGTTGGGTCAAACAGAATTTCCCTGAAGTGCAGGTCATCGGCGGCAACATCGCTACCGGCGCTGCTGCCAAGGCGTTGGCTGAAGCGGGTGCCGATGCGGTCAAGGTCGGTATCGGTCCTGGCTCCATCTGCACCACGCGCATCGTTGCCGGTGTCGGCGTGCCGCAAATCAGCGCCATCGCCAACGTCGCCGCGGCCCTTGAAGGCACGGGCGTTCCGTTGATCGCCGATGGCGGCATCCGTTATTCGGGTGACCTGTCCAAAGCCATCGTGGCCGGTGCTTCCTGCGTGATGATGGGCTCGATGTTTGCCGGTACCGAAGAGGCGCCAGGTGAAATCGAACTGTTCCAGGGTCGCTCCTACAAGGCTTACCGCGGTATGGGTTCGTTGGGTGCGATGTCTCAGGCGCAGGGCTCATCTGACCGTTACTTCCAGGACTCTTCCGAGGGTGCCGAGAAGCTGGTGCCGGAAGGCATCGAAGGCCGGGTCGCTTACAAAGGCTCGCTGAGCGCTATCGTTCACCAATTGATGGGCGGCCTGCGTTCATCCATGGGTTACACCGGCAGCGCCACGATCGAAGAGATGCGCACCAAGCCAGAATTCGTGCGTATCACCGGTGCCGGCATGGCTGAGTCCCACGTCCACGACGTGCAGATCACCAAAGAAGCGCCGAACTACCGCGTAGGTTAAAAGCGCTATCCAGTGTCATCTAAATAATCGGGGCTGCTAGCAGCCCCGTGTTGTTTCCGAATTCCACCGAGAGAATGAGTCATGGCCCTCGACATTCACGCCCACCGCATCCTGATCCTCGACTTCGGTTCCCAGTACACCCAACTGATTGCCCGCCGCGTGCGTGAGATCGGCGTGTATTGCGAGCTGCATCCGTTCGACATGGACGACGAAGCGATTCGCGCATTCAACCCACGCGGGATCATTCTCGCCGGTGGCCCTGAGTCCGTACACGAAGCTGATAGCCCGCGTGCGCCAAAGGCCGTGTTTGACCTGAACGTGCCAGTTTTCGGAATTTGCTACGGCATGCAGACCATGGCTGAACAGCTGGGCGGTCGGGTGGAAGGTTCCGAGCTGCGCGAATTCGGTTACGCCCGAGTCGATGTGGTTGGCAAGAGCCGCCTCCTCGATGGTATTGAAGATCACGTTGATCCAGACGGTCTTTACGGCCTTGACGTGTGGATGAGCCACGGCGACAAAGTGACTGAAATCCCTGAAGGCTTTCACGTGCTGGCAAGCACCCCGAGTTGCTCGATTGCCGGCATGGCCGACGACTCGCGCGGCTACTACGGTGTGCAGTTCCACCCGGAAGTAACCCATACCAAGCAGGGCGGTCGCATCCTGTCGCGCTTCATTCTCGACATCTGCGGCTGCGAAGCGTTGTGGACGCCGTCGCACATCGCTGAAGACGCCATCGCGCATGTCCGTGCCCTGGTTGGCACCGATAACGTGCTGCTCGGTCTGTCCGGCGGTGTCGATTCTTCGGTGGTTGCGGCATTGCTGCACAAAGCCATCGGCGATCAACTGACCTGCGTATTCGTCGACAACGGCCTGCTGCGTCTGCACGAAGGCGAGCAAGTGATGGCCATGTTCGCCGAGAACATGGGTGTCAAAGTGATCCGCGCCAACGCTGCCGATCAGTTCCTCGATAATCTGGCGGGCGAAAGCGATCCAGAGAAGAAGCGCAAAATCATCGGTCGTACCTTCATCGATGTGTTCGATGCCGAATCCTGCAAGCTGGACAACATCAAGTACCTGGCTCAGGGCACCATCTACCCGGACGTGATCGAGTCGGCTGGCGCGAAAAGCGGCAAGGCTCATGTGATCAAGTCGCACCACAACGTGGGTGGCTTGCCGGACGAGATGAACCTGAAACTGGTCGAGCCGTTGCGCGAACTGTTCAAGGATGAAGTCCGCCGCCTGGGTCTCGAACTCGGCCTGCCGTACGACATGGTTTACCGTCACCCATTCCCGGGCCCGGGTCTCGGTGTACGGATTCTCGGTGAAGTGAAAAGGGAATACGCCGACCTGTTGCGTCGCGCTGACCACATTTTCATCGAAGAGCTGCGCAAGGCTGACTGGTATCACAAGGTCAGCCAGGCATTCGTGGTGTTCCAGCCGGTTAAATCGGTCGGTGTGGTGGGCGATGCCCGTCGTTACGCTTGGGTTGTCGCCCTGCGTGCAGTGGAAACCGTCGACTTCATGACCGCACGTTGGGCGCACCTGCCTTACGAGCTGCTGGAAACCGTCAGCGGCCGCATCATCAATGAAATCGAAGGCATCTCCCGCGTCACGTACGACGTGTCGAGCAAGCCGCCAGCGACTATTGAGTGGGAATGATCTGATCGCGGCGGCAGCTTTGCAGCGCTGAAATGATTCAATCTATAAGGGCAGCCTAGGCTGCCCTTATTTTTTTTCAAATGCAGGTGTATCGTATTCGCCCTTGGCATCTGTTCTCAGGTGTGTGCGGGCCATCCGGCTCCGCTCTGTTTTATTCTTGAGGTGCTTGCGCTTATGTCCTTTACCCGTCGACAAATACTCGGAGGTCTGGCCGGTCTTGCCGTGGTTGGTTTGGGCGCAGGTGGCGCTTCGCGCTATTGGCTGGGGCGCAGGAATTCCGAGGCGGGCCACGACTACGAGCTGATTGCCGCGCCATTGGATCTGGAGCTGGTGTCTGGCCATCAGACGCCGGCCTGGGCATTCGGTGGCTCTGCGCCGGGCACTGAGTTGCGGGTGCGTCAGGGCGAGTGGCTGCGAGTACGGTTCATCAACAAGCTGCTGGTGCCGACCACGATTCACTGGCACGGGATCCGTTTGCCGCTGGAAATGGACGGCGTGCCGTACGTTTCGCAGCTGCCTGTGTTGCCGGGGGAGTATTTCGATTACAGGTTTCGCGTGCCGGACGCTGGCAGCTACTGGTATCACCCACATGTGAATAGCAGTGAAGAGTTGGGTCGCGGGCTGGTCGGGCCGTTGATCGTCGAAGAGCGTGAGCCGACCGGTTTCCTGCATGAGCGGACCCTGAGCCTGAAAAGCTGGCATGTTGACGAAGAGGGGGCGTTCACCGCTTTCAGTGTGCCTCGTGAAGCCGCGCGCGGCGGTACGGCGGGGCGATTATCGACTATTAATGGCGTGCCGCAGGCCGTCATTGACTTGCCTGCCGGGCAGATTGTCCGGGTCAGGCTACTCAATCTCGACAATACCCTGACTTATCGCCTGAACATGCCCGGTGTCGAGGCGCAGATCTACGCGCTGGACGGTAATCCGGTCAAGCCACGGCCGTTGGGTAAGGAATATTGGCTGGGGCCGGGCATGCGCATTTGTCTGGCGATCAAGGCGCCAGCGGCGGGTGAAGAGATTTCGCTGCGCAATGGTCCGGTACGTCTGGGAACCTTTCGTTCGGTTGCCAACAGCGACGCAGCTGGCGAATGGCCTCCGGCGTTGCCGGTCAATCCGGTTTCCGAACCTGACATGGCTAGCGCCGAGAAGCTCAACTTCAATTTCGAATGGGTGGGCTCCGTGTCGGTGAATGTCGACAATGGTGCACCACCGAGCTTGTGGCAGATCAATGGCAAGGCATGGGATATCACCGACAAGACCTGCGCCGACCGGCCCATCGCCAAGCTGCAAAAGGGTAGAAGCTACATCTTCGAGTTGAAGAACATGACCCAGTATCAGCACCCGATCCACTTGCACGGCATGAGTTTCAAGGTCATCGGGTCGAACCGCAGGACGATCATTCCGTACTTCACCGACACCTACCTGCTCGGTAAAAACGAGCGGGCACGTGTCGCGCTGGTAGCCGATAATCCGGGCGTGTGGATGTTCCACTGCCATGTGATCGACCACATGGAAACCGGGCTAATGGCCGCAATAGAGGTGTCCTGATGAGGCAGTCGCAGATTATTGATCGCAGTCAGGATCAACATTTCATGCGTGAGGCAATGGCGCTGGCCTCGCAGGGCGCAGCCTTGGGTGAAGTGCCCGTGGGCGCAATAGTGGTGCAGAACGGCGAAATTTTCGGACGCGGGTTCAATTGCCCTATCAGCGGCAGCGACCCCAGCGCCCACGCCGAGATGGTCGCCATTCGCTCCGCAGCTCAGGCGCTCAGTAATTATCGGCTACCGGGCAGCACCCTCTACGTCACCCTCGAACCGTGCAGCATGTGCGCGGGCCTGATTGTGCATTCACGCATCGCTCGTGTGGTGTACGGTGCGCTCGAACCCAAGGCCGGTATTGTTCAGAGTCAGGGGCAGTTTTTCAGTCAGGCCTTTCTCAACCATCGGGTGTTGTTCGAAGGGGGGGTGCTGGCGGAGGAATGCGGGAGGATGCTGAGTGAGTTCTTCAAGATGCGCCGGGCGAAGAGTTGAGTTCGCTGGCGCGATAGGCCTGAGCCGACGCTTAAAGCGTCGGGTTTTCTTCAGTCGGTTTGGTCTTGTCCACGCCCGGCACATGCAGGTTGCCGTCGGCGACCTGACTGCCTTCAAGCTGCGGCTGGGTGACCCATGTGAGGATGTCGTAATAGCGACGGATGTTGGCGACAAAGTGCACGGGTTCGCCGCCTCGGGCATAACCGTAACGGGTTTTGCTGAACCATTTTTTTTGCGCTAGACGCGGTAACATTTTTTTTACGTCCAGCCATTTATTTGGATTCAGGCCTTCGTTCTCGGCCAATTTGCGCGCATCGTCCAGATGACCGCTACCGACGTTATAGGCCGCAAGTGCTAACCATGTACGGTCAGGTTCCTGAATCTTGTCGTCCAACTGATCCTTCATGTAGGCAAAGTACTTTGAGCCGCCGTCGATGCTTTGCTTGGCATCCAACCGGTTGGACACACCCATGGCCTGCGCCGTGTTTTGGGTCAGCATCATCAAACCCCGTACGCCGGTTTTTGACGTGACGCTGGGCTGCCATAACGATTCCTGATAACCGATGGCAGCCAGCAATCGCCAATCCACCTGCTCTTCCTTGCCTGCCGACCGGAAATGTTTTTCATAGTGCGGCAAACGCTGCTGAAGGTGTTGGGCGAAGGTGTAGGCCCCCATGTATCCAAGGACGTCGACATGCCCGTAATAGCGATCTTTCAAGCGCTGTAGCGTGCCGTTCTTCTCGACTTTGTCGAGGAAGTTGTTGATCTCGTTCAGCAGGCTGTTGTCTTCGCCCAGCGCGACGGCCCAGCGCTGATCACGGCTATCGCCCAGGTCGAAGGCAACGCGCACGTTCGGGAAGTACACCTGATTCATTGCCAATTCATTGGAGTCGACCAGGGTCAGGTCAATTTGGCCCTCATCCACCATGCGCAGCAGATCGACCACTTCCACTGCGTCGGACTCTTCGTACTCCAGTGTCGGCATTTTCAGTTTCAGTGCGGCCAGCTGTTCGGCATGGCTGCTGCCCTTGAGCACCATGATCTTCTTTCCGATCAAATCGCCAGCGTCGGTCGGGCGCGACTGGCCGTTGCGGTAGATGATCTGGGGGGTGACTTGCAGGTACGGATGGGAAAAACGGGCTTGCAGCTTGCGTGTGTCGGTAGCGACCAGGCCCGCAGCAGCCAGCACTGGGCCTCCGGGCTTCTGCAACTGATCGAATAAATCATCAAGATTGTCGGCGGTTTCGATCTTCAGTTCGACCCCAAGATCCTTGGCGAAGCGCTTGACCAGCTCGTATTCGAAACCGGTTTCACCGTTGCGATCCTGGAAATAAGTGGCCGGGCTGTTACGAGTGACCACGCGCAGAATGCCGTCCTCCTTGACTCGCTCCAGTGTGTTGGGTTTATCAACACAGGCGCCGAGCATTAGGAAGAGTCCGGTTGCGATGAGCCATTTGGCACAGCGCGGGCGGAAAGCGGATTGGGAAAACATAGGTGCAGTATACTCAAAGGACCCCGACCGCCATATCTCGACAGTGAGGGCCTTGTCTGATAGAGCGGAGTCGTTCTCGGGTCACCGACATCAGGCGATGCTGGAAACCACCGTTCTGGGTGCTGAAAGGGGCGGTTTAGGCTAGAATGTATGGCCTCAAAGCACACCCCTTCCCGAGGCTGTCCCGAAGATGTTGATCCTGCGCGGTGCTCCTGCCCTTTCTGCCTTCCGCCACAGCAAATTACTTGAGCAGCTGAAACAAAAAGTTTCAGCTGTCAGTGGCTTGTACGCTGAATTCGCCCACTTCGCTGAGGTCACTGGCGTTCTGACCGATGAAGAACAGCAGGTCCTTGCCCGCCTTCTGAAATACGGCCCGAGTGTGCCGGTTCAAGAGCCGAGCGGCCGGCTGTTTCTGGTGTTGCCGCGTTTTGGCACTATCTCACCCTGGTCGAGCAAGGCCAGCGATATTGCCCGCAACTGCGGTCTGGCAAAAATTCAGCGCCTTGAGCGCGGTATCGCTTTCTATGTAGAAGGCCAGTTCAGCGACGTCGAGGCCGAGCTGATTGCTGGCGCTCTGCATGACCGCATGACGCAGCTGGTGTTGGGCACGCTGGAACAGGCCGCCAGTCTGTTCCGCCATGCCGAACCCAAGCCGCTGACGGCCATCGATGTTCTGGGTGGCGGTCGCGTGGCGCTGGAAAAAGCCAACATCGAGCTGGGCCTGGCCCTGGCCGATGATGAAATCGATTATTTGGTGACCAGCTTCGAGACATTGGGGCGCAATCCCCATGACATCGAATTGATGATGTTCGCCCAGGCCAACTCTGAGCATTGCCGCCACAAAATCTTCAATGCCAGCTGGGATATCGACGGCCAGAACCAGGAAAAAAGCCTGTTCGGCATGATCAAGAACACTTTCCAGATGCATGGCGAAGGTGTCCTCTCTGCCTATAAGGACAACGCTGCGGTCATCGAAGGCCCTGTGGCGGGTCGTTTCTTCCCGAACCCTGAAACCCGTCAGTACGGCGCGGTGCAGGAGCCGGTGCACATCTTGATGAAGGTCGAGACCCACAACCACCCAACCGCGATTGCTCCGTTCCCGGGTGCCTCTACCGGCTCCGGCGGCGAGATTCGTGACGAGGGTGCGACCGGTCGCGGCGCCAAGCCAAAAGCCGGCCTGACCGGTTTTACCGTGTCGAACCTGCTGATTCCCGGTTTTGAACAGCCGTGGGAAGTGCCTTACGGCAAACCCGAGCGCATCGTGACGGCGCTGGACATCATGCTTGAAGGCCCGCTGGGCGGCGCGGCGTTCAACAACGAATTTGGGCGTCCGGCCCTGACCGGTTACTTCCGCACCTTCGAACAATCGATCAGCACCCCGCACGGCGATGAAGTCCGTGGTTACCACAAGCCGATCATGCTGGCTGGCGGTATGGGCAACATCCGTGATGAACACGTACAGAAAGCCGAGATCACTGTCGGCTCCAAGCTGATCGTGCTCGGTGGTCCGGCCATGTTGATTGGTCTGGGTGGCGGTGCAGCGTCATCGATGGCGACCGGCACCAGCTCGGCGGATCTGGATTTTGCTTCGGTTCAGCGTGAAAACCCTGAAATGGAGCGTCGCTGTCAGGAAGTGATCGACCGTTGCTGGCAGTTGGGCGATCAAAACCCGATCAGCTTTATCCATGACGTCGGCGCGGGCGGTCTGTCCAATGCCTTCCCTGAACTGGTCAACGATGGCGGACGAGGCGGTCGTTTCGAGCTGCGCAACATTCCAAATGACGAGCCGGGCATGGCCCCGCTGGAAATCTGGAGCAACGAATCACAAGAACGTTATGTGATGGCGGTTGGCGCTGCGGATTTCGAGCGCTTCAAAGCCATTTGCGAACGTGAGCGTTGCCCGTTTGCCGTCGTCGGTGAAGCCACTGCCGAGCCGCAACTGACGGTGACCGACAGCCACTTCGGCAACAGCCCGGTGGACATGCCGCTGGAAGTGCTGCTGGGCAAGGCGCCGCGCATGCACCGTTCGGCGACTCGCGAAAGCGAACTGGGCGATGATTTCGACCCGAGCACCCTGGATATCGACGAGTGTGTGCAGCGCGTTTTGCATCACCCGGCCGTCGCCAGCAAAAGCTTCCTGATCACCATCGGCGACCGGACCATCACCGGTCTGGTTGCTCGCGATCAAATGGTAGGTCCGTGGCAAGTGCCCGTGGCCGACTGTGCCGTGACTGCTACCAGTTTCGATGTGAACACCGGTGAAGCCATGGCCATGGGCGAGCGTACGCCGCTGGCGCTGCTGGACGCTCCGGCGTCCGGGCGTATGGCGATTGGCGAGACCCTGACCAACATCGTCGCTTCACGCATTGCGAAAATTTCCGACATCAAACTGTCGGCCAACTGGATGTCCGCTGCCGGTCACCCCGGTGAAGACGCCCGTTTGTATGACACAGTGAAAGCGGTTGGCATGGAGTTGTGCCCTGAACTGGGCATCACCATCCCGGTGGGCAAGGACTCAATGTCCATGAAAACCCAGTGGCGCGATGACGGCACCGAGAAGAGCGTGACGTCGCCGCTGTCGTTGATCGTGACCGGCTTTGCCCCGGTGGTCGACATCCGCCAGACCCTGACGCCAGAGCTGCGCATGGACAAGGGCGAAACCGATCTGATCCTGATTGATCTGGGTCGTGGTCAGAACCGCATGGGCGCCTCGATTCTCGCCCAGGTTCACGGCAAGTTGGGTCGTGTCGCACCCGACGTGGATGATGCTGAAGACCTCAAGGCGTTCTTCGCTGTGATCCAGGGTCTGAATGCTGACGGCCACTTGCTGGCTTATCACGACCGTTCCGACGGTGGTCTGTTGGTTACCACTCTGGAAATGGCCTTCGCCGGCCACTGCGGTTTGAACCTGTACCTGGACAGCCTGGCAGAAACCTCCGCCGAACTGGCAGCCATCCTGTTCAACGAAGAGCTGGGCGCAGTGATTCAGGTTCACCAGGATGATACGCCGGTGGTGCTTGCGCAGTTCAGCGCGGCCGGGCTTCAGGATTGCGTCGCGGTCATCGGTCAGCCGGTGAACAACGATGAAGTGGCGGTCAGCTTCAACGGTGATCCGGTGTTTGCCGGTCAACGTCGTTCGCTGCAACGTCAGTGGGCCGAGACCAGTTATCAAATCCAGCGTCTGCGTGACAACGTCGAATGCGCCGAGCAAGAGTTCGACGTACTGCTTGAAGAAGACAACCCTGGCCTGAGTATCAAGCTGGGCTTCGATGTGAACGAAAACATCAGCGCGCCGTACATCAAGAAAGGCATTCGTCCGCAAGTGGCGGTTCTGCGTGAGCAGGGCGTCAACGGTCAGGTCGAGATGGCGGCGGCGTTCGATCGCGCCGGCTTCAACGCCATCGACGTACACATGAGCGATATTCTTGCCGGTAGCGTTGATCTGAATGAGTTCAAAGGTCTGGTGGCCTGCGGTGGTTTCTCCTACGGCGACGTGCTCGGCGCGGGCGAAGGCTGGGCCAAGTCGGCCCTGTTCAACAGTCGCGCGCGGGATGCTTTCCAGAACTTCTTCGAGCGTCAGGACAGCTTCACCCTTGGCGTGTGTAACGGTTGCCAGATGTTGTCCAACCTTCGCGAACTGGTTCCAGGCAGCGAGTTCTGGCCTCACTTCGTGCGCAACCGCTCTGAGCAGTTCGAAGCACGGGTAGCGATGGTTCAGGTTCAGGAATCAGCGTCGATCTTCCTACAGGGTATGGCCGGTTCGCGCATGCCGATCGCCATTGCTCACGGTGAGGGTCTGGCTGAGTTCCGCAACGAAAACGCGTTGCTCGAAGCTGATGTGTCCGGATGTGTAGCCATGCGGTTTGTCGACAACCATGGCAAGGTCACCGAAACCTACCCTGCCAACCCGAACGGTTCGCCGCGCGGGATTACGGGTCTCACCAGCCGTGACGGTCGCGTCACCATCATGATGCCGCACCCTGAGCGTGTGTTCCGTGCCGTACAGAACTCCTGGTGTCCGGAAGAGTGGGATGAAGACGGCGCCTGGATGCGCATGTTCCGTAATGCGCGGGTATGGGTGAACTGACAGACAACGGTCGAGCCATGTACAAGCTCAGCTTCTTCGTTCCACCGAGCCATGTAGAGGTGGTCAAGAGTGCCGTATTCGCCGCAGGTGCCGGGCGAATCGGGGCTTACGACAACTGCTCATGGCAGGTGCTGGGTCAAGGCCAGTTTCGCCCGCTGGACGGCAGTCAGCCGTTTATTGGGCAGGCAGGCGAGATCGAGCAGGTGGAGGAATGGAAGGTCGAGTTGGTAGTGGCTGACGAGTTGATCGCTCAGGCAGTGATGGCTCTAAAGCAGAGCCATCCCTATGAAACGCCAGCTTACGAAGTATGGAAGCTGGCGGATTTCTGAATCAGCCGGACCAGATTCATGTTGCCTCTGGCCGGCAGACAGTAGGCGCTGACCGGGCTGCGATGGAGTACAAAGCGGTCCTGCAGTGCCTACAGAATGGCGGAGTACTGAGCCGGGAGGTATCAGGGAGGACGCCGCGTCAATCAGAATAGTCAGGGGCGGATCTCGACCATGGTGCCGTCTTTGACCAGATCCCAGAGCTCGCGCATGTCGGTATTTTTCATGGCGATGCAGCCGTCGGTCCAGTCCAGGGTCTGGAAATACCACTCCGGGTAATCATCGTTGACCGGCGTGCCGTGGATCATGATCATGCTGCCCGGGCTGACGCCATCGCGTCGGGCGCGCGCCGAGTCGCTGATGTTCGGGTAGGAGATATGCATCGACAGGTTGTAACTGTCGCTGACCTTGCGCCAGTCCAGCCAGTAAAGACCTTCCGGGGTGCGCTTGTCGCCTTCTCGAAGCTTTTGCCCCTTGGGCACTTTACCCAGCGAAATGCGGTAGGTCTTGAGCGCCGCGCCGTCGCTGATCAACTGCAGTTGATGTGCCGATTTCAGAATCAGTATTTTATCGATGTTTTGAGCAGCGATGCTGTGCGTGTTGATGACTGCTCCACCAATGAACCTCTGTTCACTGCCCTTGGGCAGTCTGGTTTCGGTGAATGCAGCTTGAGACAGCGGAACGACGCAACTACATAAAAGGGCAAGCAACCAACGCATCGAAACGGTATCCCTGAGCAATGTATGGGCAGCGCTACACGCGCTGCCCGCGGAGTAATTAGGTCTTTTTTATCTGCTGCAACGGTGCCAGAGACTCAGTTCGCACTGGGTAGACCTGCTGGATCCGGTCGGCAAAGAAGCATTCTAAGGTACGTTTTACCGTCATGAAAGCCAGCTCGGACCATGGAATGTCAGCCTCGTCGAAAAGCCGCACCTCCAGGCTCTCTACCCCGGCGGCAAACTCCAGATCTACCAGCTCGGCGCGATAAAACACGTGTACCTGACTGATGTGCGGTACATCGACCAGCATGTACAGGCTCAGGTTGCGCAGCGTGGCGCAGGCTTCTTCCGCCGTTTCGCGGCGGGCGGCCTGTTCGACCGTTTCCCCGTTTTCCATGAAACCGGCTGGTAAGGTCCAGTACCCCATGCGCGGCTCGATGGCGCGACGGCATAGAAGCACCTGCGAGCCCCAGATTGGCAGGCTCCCGGCGACGATATTAGGGTTCTGATAATGGACGGTCTGGCAATGCTCGCAGACGTAACGTAAGCGGCTATCGCCTTCGGGGATGCGCTGAATGACCGGGTTGCCGCACTGGCTGCAGAATTTCATGCTGAACGTCGATTCCTGAAATCAGTCGCTATCTTGGCGTGCCGCACCGGGGTCGGCAAGCTGAGCTTACACAAGCAGGTCCAATCAGTTGCCGGGTTGTCCTACAAGGGGTTGGGCGTATCGCCGCTTTGGTGCATTATGCCAGTTAGGCAACAGATCGAGATTTCCCATGCTGGACGAGCTACTTCGCCGTGTAAGCAGTCATACGCCGCGTACTCTGGAAACGGATCGACGTTTCCCCGAGGCCGCTGTCCTAGTGCCCATCACTCGGAGTGATGAGCCGGAGTTGATCCTGACCCTGCGCGCCAGCGGGCTTTCGACCCATGGCGGCGAAGTCGCCTTCCCTGGTGGGCGGCGTGATCCCGAAGACCCGGACCTGATTTTTACGGCCTTGCGTGAGGCCGAGGAAGAAATCGGTCTGCCGCCTGGTCTGGTCGAGGTGATCGGCCCGCTCAGTCCGTTGATCTCTTTGCACGGAATCAGGGTCACGCCTTACGTAGGCATCATCCCTGACTTTGTCGAATACCAGGCCAACGATGCCGAGATTGCGGCTGTCTTCAGCGTGCCTCTGGCGTTCTTTCGCGAGGACCCGCGTGAGCATACTCACCGTATCGATTACCAGGGTCGTAGTTGGTATGTGCCCAGCTATCGTTTCGGTGAATTCAAAATATGGGGTCTGACAGCGATCATGATCGTCGAACTGGTCAATGTGCTGTACGACGCCGACATCAGCCTGCACACGCCGCCTGAGCGTTTTATCAATATTTGATACTTACCCACGGCCTGCGGGCCATGAGGAAACCACTATGAAATATCGCTTGGGAGATTCCCATGTCGACACTCATCCGCAAAGCTGGGTTGCGCCTACTGCCACCCTGATTGGCAAGGTCAAGCTCGAAGCCGGTGCCAGCGTTTGGTTTGGCGCCGTATTGCGTGGCGACAACGAGCTGATCCATATCGGTGAGAACAGCAACGTACAAGATGGCACGGTGATGCACACCGACATGGGGTCGCCGCTGATCATCGGCAAAAATGTCACCATCGGCCATAACGTCATGCTGCATGGCTGCACCGTGGGCGATTGCAGCTTGATCGGCATCAATTCGGTCATCCTTAACGGTGCCAAGATCGGCAACTATTGCATCATCGGCGCCAACTCGCTGATTGGCGAGGGCAAGGAGATCCCCGACGGCTCACTGGTCATGGGCTCGCCCGGCAAAGTGGTGCGTGAACTGACGGACGCGCAGAAAAAAATGCTTGAAGCCAGTGCTGCGCATTACGTGCACAACGCCCAGCGCTATGCGCGTGATCTGGCCCCGCAGGAAGACTGATGAGTGTCGAGCGACCGGTTGCTTCGCCGTGTGTGAATATTTGCGCGCTGGACGAGGCGGACATCTGTCTGGGCTGCCAGCGCACCGTTGAGGAAATTACCCGCTGGAGTCGCATGGACAATACTGAGCGCCGCGTGGTGCTTGGACGCTGTCATGAGCGAGCGCGGGACAGTGGCATGCTGTGGACGGTGGGTGTGAAAACCACTCCTTGATTCTGGCGCCTCACTTTTTCGGGACGAGGCCCAAGTGATCGGCTTCGTGGTAAATTGCGCGCCTTTCTTCTCCCCATGAGTCGCCCACCAATGGCGGGCTGGCTCGATGATCTGCTCCACGAGGACCTGAGATGACTCAAATCGGAACGCCACTGTCGCCTACCGCGACGCGCGTATTGCTCTGCGGTTGCGGCGAGCTTGGCAAGGAGGTGGTGATCGAACTGCAACGCCTGGGCGTCGAAGTGATCGCTGTTGACCGTTATGCCAACGCGCCAGCCATGCAGGTCGCGCATCGTAGTCATGTAATCAACATGCTCGACGGTGCCGCCTTGCGCGCAGTGATCGAGGCCGAGAAGCCGCATTATATCGTCCCGGAAATCGAAGCCATTGCGACCGCGACCCTGGTCGAGCTGGAGTCCGAAGGTTTTACCGTGATCCCCACTGCCCGGGCAGCTCTGTTGACGATGAACCGCGAAGGCATTCGTCGTCTGGCCGCTGAAGAACTGGATCTGCCTACTTCGCCGTATCATTTCGCCGACACCTTTGAAGACTACCGTCAGGCGGTTGAGAACCTCGGTTTCCCGTGTGTGGTCAAGCCGGTGATGAGTTCATCGGGTAAAGGCCAAAGCCTGCTCAAAAGCACTGACGACGTGCAAGGTGCCTGGGATTACGCGCAGGAAGGCGGCCGTGCCGGTAAGGGTCGTGTAATCATCGAGGGGTTCATCGATTTCGATTACGAAATCACCCTGCTGACCGTGCGCCATATTGGCGGCACTACCTTCTGTGCGCCGGTCGGGCATCGTCAGGAGAAGGGCGACTATCAGGAATCCTGGCAGCCGCAGGTCATGAGCCCGGTTGCTTTGGCTGAGTCCGAGCGGGTTGCACGCGCCGTGACCGAGGCCTTGGGTGGCCGTGGTCTGTTTGGCGTCGAGTTGTTCATCAAGGGTGATCAGGTCTGGTTCAGCGAAGTCTCTCCGCGTCCACATGACACCGGTCTGGTGACCCTGATCTCTCAGGACCTGTCGCAGTTCGCGCTGCATGCGCGGGCGATCCTCGGCCTGCCTATCCCCTTGATCCGTCAGTTCGGACCCTCGGCTTCGGCAGTGATTCTGGTGGAAGGCAAATCCACGCAAACCAGTTTCGCCAACCTGGGTGCTGCCTTGAGCGAGCCCGACACCGCGTTACGCCTGTTCGGCAAACCGGAAGTCAATGGTCAGCGGCGCATGGGTGTGGCCCTGGCTCGCGACGAGACCATCGAAGCCGCCCGCGCCAAAGCGACGCGTGCGTCCAAAGCGGTGAAGGTTCAGCTATAACTGCAACTGCAACTGCAACTGCAACTGCGAATTGCCTGACGCTGTGCGTCAGGCAATTCGGTCCAGATCGTTTTCCCGCGTCTCTTTCAGGCATAGCACAGCGATCAAGCTGAGCAAAGCTGCTGCCGACACATACCCGCCAACCCAGCTCAAGCCGCCCATCGCCACCAGTTTCTGGGCGAAGAAGGGCGCCACTGACGCCCCCACGATACCGCCCAGGTTGTACGCCGCAGATGCGCCGGTATAACGCACACGCGTCGGAAACAGTTCAGGCAGCATCGCGCCCATTGGGGCGAAGGTCACGCCCATCAGGAACAGTTCGATGCAAAGGAACAGCGCAACGGCCCATGTAGTGCCGTAAGTCAGCAAGGGTTCCATGGTGAAGCCAGACAGGATCGCCAGCACACCGCCAATGATCAGCACCGGTTTGCGCCCGAAACGGTCGCTGGCCCAGGCCGCCAGGGGTGTGGCTGCGGCCATGAACAGTACGGCAAAGCACAGCAGGCCAAGGAACGTCTCGCGACTGTAACCGAGGGTCGATACGCCGTAGCTCAGGGAGAACACAGTCGAGATATAGAACAGCGCGTAGCACACCACCATTGATGCCGCGCCCAGCAGCATAGGGCGCCAGTATTGGCTAAGGAGTTCCGCCAAGGGCATCTTGACCCGCTCGTGTCGGGCGATGGCGTTGGCGAAGATCGGCGTTTCCTCAAGCTTGAGCCTTACGTACAGGCCGACCATCACCAGTAACGCGCTGAGCAAAAACGGAACGCGCCAGCCCCAGGAGCGGAACTGTTCGTCATTCAGCGTCATGGCCAGGGTCAGGAACAACCCGTTAGCCGCCAGGAACCCAATCGATGGACCCAGTTGCGGGAACATGCCAAACCAGGCGCGCTTGCCCTTGGGGGCGTTTTCGGTAGCGAGCAATGCCGCGCCGCCCCATTCGCCGCCCAGCCCCAGCCCTTGGCCGAAACGCAATACGCACAACAGAATCGGGGCCCAGGCGCCAATCGTGGCATAGCCCGGCAGCACGCCAATCAGGGTGGTGCAGATGCCCATCAGCAAGAGCGAGGCCACCAATGTCGATTTGCGGCCGACACGGTCGCCAAAATGGCCGAATAAGGCCGAGCCCAGCGGCCGCGCAAGAAAGGCGATGCCGAAGGTCAGAAACGCCGACATCATTTGTGCGGTGCCCGACGTCTGCGGGAAGAATACCGGGCCGATGACCAGCGCGGCAGCTGTGGCGTACACGTAAAAATCGTAGAACTCGATGGCGGTGCCAATGAAGCTGGCAACGGCCACGCGCCGGACCGAGTTGGCCGGTTTGGTCGCTGCGGCATCGTGCTCGAAAGTGGTGCTATTGGTCATCCGAATGTCCCTGTTGGATTTTTGTTTTTATGATGTCGCCAAGGTTCAGCGAGTGGCGCTTTTTCGGGTGCGGCGGTGAACAGTCGGCGTGATCGGGAAGCGCTTAAACGGCGGCGCGAGTGCTGCTGTTCTGCCACATCAGGACTCGGGTGACCCGATTGTCTTCGGTTTCGAGAATTTCCAGACGGTATGGCCCGATTTTCACGCATACCGAGCTGTCTGGAATGGTTTCCAGTGCTTCGGTGACCAGGCCATTGAGGGTTTTTGGGCCATCGGAAGGCAAGTGCCAGCCGAGACTTTTGTTCAATTCGCGAATCGACGCAGCGCCATCAATCACCAGGCGACCGTCGGTTTGCGGGTGGATATGCGGATTGTCGAAGCTCTGTTCGTTTTCAAACTCACCGACGATTTCTTCAAGGATGTCTTCCAGGCTGACAATGCCAAGCACTTCGCCGTACTCGTCGACGACCACGCCCAGGCGGCGCTGTTGCTTGTGAAAATTCAGCAGTTGCAGTTGCAGCGGGGTGCTTTCCGGGACGAAATAAGGATCGTAGCAAGCCTCGATCAGGTCTTCTTTGGTCAGGTCGGCATGCGGCAGCAAATGGCTGATCTGGCGTGTATTGAGTACACCTTCCACTTGGTTGATATCGTTGTGGTACACCGGCAGCCGCGTATGGCGGGAGATGATCAGTTGTTCGATGATGCGCTGGATCGGGTCATCCAGATTGATGCCGTCGACTTCGCTACGCGGTACCAGAATGTCGTTCACGGTAATGCTGTCCAGCGCGTGAATGCCCGATAGTACATGTGAGCGGCTGGGCTGGTTATCCTGCTGGCCGTCATGGAGCAAGACCGTCAGCGGTACTTCATTGTCCTTTTTGCGGGCGTTCGGTTTGTCGCGGATACCGAAGGGTCGCAGTAGCGTGCAGGCGATGGCGGAGAACAGCCAGGCCAAGGGAGAGAGTAGCTTCATGGGCAAGCGCAGAGTGCTGTTACCCAGCATCAATATCGCTTCCGGGTAACGTGCCGCCAGGGTGCGCGGTATGAATTCGGCAAAGATCAACAGCACACTGCTGACGCCGATCCACGCCAGCGTAGGCCCGTTGTTGTACCAGAAGTGCAGCGCCAACAGCATGCTGATGATGGTGATCAGTACTTTGATCAGGGTATTGCTCAGGATCAGGCTGCCCAGCTCAAACGCCAGTTTGGGCATGGAGGTGTCAGTAGCGCGACCGTTCGGACGCACAGCCTTGAGGTACTGGTGTGCGGCGTCTACCGCAGTGAGCAGGCCGGACCAAAGAATCAGCAGGGTCAATACACCAAACATCGGGCCGATGGGCAGGTTATTCATGATCAACGCCCGTCAGATGTGCAGAATGAATTCGCGTACCAGCTTGCTGCCGAAATACGCCAGCATCAGCAGGCAGAAACCGCCTAGGGTCCAGCGAATTGCCTTGTGTCCGCGCCAGCCGAGACGGTTGCGTCCCCACAGCAGCACGCTGAAAACCACCCAGGCCAGGCAGGCGAGGAGTGTTTTGTGCACCAAGTGCTGGGCGAACAGATTTTCGACAAACAGCCAGCCCGAGATCAGTGACAGCGAGAGCAGGCCCCATCCTGCCCAGAGGAAACCAAACAGCAGACTTTCCATGGTTTGCAGTGGCGGGAAGTTCTTGATCAGTCCGGACGGACGTTTGTGTTTGAGTTGGTGATCTTGCACCAGTACCAGCAAGGCCTGAAACACCGCGATGGTGAACATGCCGTATGCCAGGATCGACAGCAGAATGTGGGCCAGAATGCCCGGTGCTTCATCGATGGGCTGGACCGTACCGGTGGGCGCGAACTGTGCTAGCAGCACCGTCGCCAGCCCGAGCGGGAACAGCAGCACCAGCAGGTTCTCCACGGGTATTCGCGCACAGGCGAGCATGGTCAGGGCAATAACAGCGACCGCGATCAGGCTCGCGGCACTGAAAAAGTCCAGGCCCAGGCCGACGGGTGTAATCAGCTGGGTGTAAAGACTGAGCCCGTGAGCGATTACAGCGAAGCCGCCGAGCAGGCAAAGTAGACGTTTATCCACCTTTGCACCTTGGCGCAGGCGGATGCTTTGATAAAGGGTCGCAGCGGCATATAAGCAGGCGGCGGCGAGACTGGGAAGCAAGCTGGGTGACAAGGGAAGCATAAATCCTGTTAGGCAAGCCCGAAAGACGCTGAGTTTGGCATAGAACCGACATTTCACGAAAGACTACAGAAGCAGACTCGATGGTGTCCGTCCAGCAGAGTCTTCGCTATAATCCGTCACCTGCTCAAGTCGCAGGCTCGTCGAACACTGTTTTTAGCCGTTGTTTTCAACAACGGGCCACCACGAGCCGGACCGCACCAACCGGGGTTCAACTAGAGCCTGAAAGGATCGCGCATGTTTGAAAACCTTACAGACCGCCTCTCGCAGACGCTTCGCCATGTTACCGGCAAGGCGAAGCTGACCGAGGACAATATCAAAGACACCCTGCGTGAAGTGCGCATGGCTTTGCTTGAAGCCGACGTTGCCTTGCCGGTGGTTAAAGACTTCGTCAATAAGGTCAAGGACCGCGCTGTCGGTACCGAGGTGTCGCGCAGCCTGACGCCGGGCCAGGCGTTCGTGAAGATCGTCCAGGCCGAACTCGAAGAGTTGATGGGGGCGGCCAACGAAGATCTGGTCCTCAACGTCACACCACCGGCCGTGGTCTTGATGGCGGGCTTGCAGGGCGCGGGTAAAACCACCACCGCCGGCAAGCTGGCGCGCTTTCTCAAAGAGCGCAGAAAGAAAAGCGTGATGGTGGTCTCGGTGGACGTTTATCGTCCTGCGGCCATCAAGCAGTTGGAAACCCTGGCCAACGACATCGGCGTGACGTTCTTTCCGTCCGATATCAGCCAGAAGCCGGTAGAGATCGCGCTGGCGGCCATCAAAGAGGCCACGCTCAAATTCATCGACGTGGTGATCGTCGATACCGCCGGTCGCTTGCACATCGATGTCGAGATGATGGGCGAGATCCAGGCGTTGCACGCGGCAACCAAGCCAGCTGAAACGCTGTTCGTGGTTGACGCCATGACCGGTCAGGATGCGGCCAATACCGCCAAGGCCTTTGGCGATGCGTTGCCGTTGACCGGTGTGATCCTCACCAAAGTCGATGGTGATGCTCGTGGCGGCGCGGCGCTGTCGGTGCGTGCGATCACCGGCAAACCGATCAAGTTCATCGGTATGGGCGAGAAAAGCGACGCCCTCGAACCGTTCCACCCGGACCGGATCGCCTCGCGCATCCTCGGTATGGGCGATGTGCTGAGCCTGATCGAACAGGCCGAACAGACTCTCGACAAAGACAAAGCCGATAAACTGGCGAAAAAACTGAAGAAGGGCAAAGGCTTCGACCTCGAAGACTTCCGCGATCAGTTGCAACAAATGAAAAACATGGGCGGCCTTGGCGGGCTCATGGACAAGCTGCCGAACATGGGCGGGGTGAATCTGGCGCAGATGGGCAATGCTCAGAACGCCGCTGAAAAGCAATTCAAGCAGATGGAAGCCATCATCAACTCGATGACCCCGGCCGAACGCCGTGACCCGGACCTGATCAGCGGTTCGCGCAAGCGCCGGATCTCCATGGGTTCAGGCACTCAGGTGCAGGATATCGGGCGTCTGATCAAGCAGCACAAGCAGATGCAGAAGATGATGAAAAAATTCTCCGCCAAAGGCGGTATGGCAAAAATGATGCGCGGCATGGGCGGAATGTTGCCCGGCGGCGGCATGCCGAAGATGTGATTGCATAGCGCGGGAGACTCTTTTCGCGCATCCCTACACGGAGGGTGACCTCCAGTAACCTTGCTTTTTGCAGGGTTGATAAGCCGCTGTTCGCAGCGGCTCCATAGCAGATCTGGATGGCATGCCGATAGGCGCCGGAAAAAGACATTTGCAAATGTCCGGATATTCCTTAGAATATGCGGCCTTTCGGGCACCTATGCCCGCTGTGCATCTTAAGATTTGCAGCACCGACTACAGGAACGATGTCCACATGCTAACCATCCGTCTCGCCCTTGGCGGCTCCAAAAAGCGCCCGTTTTACCACCTCACCGTGACCGACAGCCGCAACCCGCGCGATGGTTCACACAAAGAACAAGTTGGTTTCTTCAACCCGGTTGCCCGTGGTCAAGAAGTCCGTTTGTCCGTGAACGAAGAACGCGTGACTTACTGGTTGAGCGTTGGTGCACAACCTTCTGAGCGTGTTGCTCAGTTGTTGAAGGAAAATGCTAAGGCTGCGGCCTGAGCAATATGAACGCGACGCCTGCAGTAGCCGAAGATTTGATCGTTATCGGCAAGATTTATTCTATTCATGGCGTTCGCGGCGAAGTGAAGGTTTATTCCTTTACTGATCCGATTGGAAACCTGTTGGATTACAAGACCTGGACGCTTCGGCGCGAAGGCGATGTGCGACAGGTAGAGCTGGTCAGCGGACGCTTGCAAAACAAGTTCCTGGTCGTAAAGCTCAAAGGTCTCGATGACCGTGAGGAAGCTCGTCTTCTGTCCGGTTTTGAGGTCTGCGTGCCGCGCAACCTGTTCCCTGATCTGACCGACGGCGAGTACTACTGGTACCAGCTGGAGGGTCTTAAGGTCATCGACCACCTAGGGCAATTGCTCGGGAAAATCGATCACCTTCTGGAAACTGGCTCGAACGATGTAATGGTGGTCAAGCCTTGTGCAGGCAGTCTGGATGATCGCGAACGCTTGTTGCCCTATACAGAGCAATGCGTGTTGGCAGTCGACCTGGGTGCTGGCGAGATGAAGGTGGATTGGGATGCGGACTTCTAAGCGACATGGCTAGCCTACGCGTAGAAGTGATCAGTCTGTTCCCCGAGATGTTTTCCGCCATCAGCGACTACGGCATTACCAGCCGTGCGGTGAAACAAGGGCTTTTACAGCTGACTTGTTGGAATCCGCGGGACTACACCACAGATCGACATCACACTGTGGATGATCGCCCATTTGGCGGTGGTCCGGGCATGGTGATGAAGATCAAGCCTCTTGAAGACGCTCTGGTTCAGGCCAGGCAGGCAGCAGGGGATGCGGCGAAGGTTATTTACCTGTCGCCACAAGGCCGCCAACTGACTCAGTCGGCGGTACGCGAACTGGCGCTAGGGGAAGCATTTATCCTCATCGCGGGTCGTTATGAAGGCATTGACGAGCGTTTCATTGAAGCTCATGTCGATGAAGAGTGGTCGATTGGTGACTATGTACTTTCCGGTGGCGAGCTGCCGGCGATGGTCCTGATAGACGCGGTTACGCGGCTGCTGCCTGGAGCTTTAGGGCATGCGGACTCCGCGGAGGAAGATTCCTTCACGGATGGTCTGCTGGATTGCCCGCATTACACCCGACCGGAGGTGTATGCGGATCAGCGTGTTCCCGACGTGTTGCTAAGTGGCAATCACGCGCACATCCGGCGTTGGCGTTTACAGCAGTCCCTTGGGCGGACCTATGAACGACGCGCCGATCTTCTGGAAAGCCGCTCGCTTTCTGGAGAAGAGAAGAAGCTGCTGGCGGAGTATCTCCGCGAGCGGGACGATAGTTAACGTATCGATGGTAGATCCTGATGATCTACCTTAGGAGCACAGCATGACTAACAAAATCATTCTGCAACTCGAAGCTGAGCAGATGACTAAAGAGATCCCTCCCTTTGCCCCGGGCGACACTGTTGTCGTTCAGGTGAAAGTGAAGGAAGGCGACCGTTCGCGTCTGCAAGCGTTCGAAGGCGTTGTGATTGCCAAGCGTAACCGTGGTGTGAACAGTGCTTTCACTGTTCGTAAAATCTCCAACGGTGTTGGCGTAGAGCGTACTTTCCAGACTTACAGCCCGCAAATCGACAGCATGGCTGTGAAACGTCGCGGTGACGTTCGCAAAGCCAAACTGTACTACCTGCGTGACCTGTCCGGTAAAGCAGCTCGCATCAAAGAAAAACTGTCTTAAGTTCAGTCTTTCCGATGCAAAAAAAAGCAGCCTAAGGGCTGCTTTTTTGTTGCCCGGTTTTTAATCTCCATCGGGCAACGCTCGCCGCGCCATGACCCGGTGTGGAACACTGCCACCGACTTTATTACAGAAGCCCCGAATATCATGCCTGCTATTGATCACCCGCTGATTGACCGTTTTCTCGACGCGTTATGGCTGGAGAAAGGCCTGTCGGATAACACCCGCGAGGCTTATCGCAGCGATCTGGCTTTGTTCAATGGCTGGTTGCAGGAGCAAGATGTTGAATTGAGTAGCGCGGGTCGGGAGCTGATTCTCGATCACCTGGCCTGGCGCCTGGACAAAGCGTACAAGCCTCGTTCGACAGCGCGCTTTCTGTCCGGCCTGCGCGGGTTTTATCGGTTTTTGCTGCGGGAAAAGTTGATCCTGGTCGATCCGACCCTTCAAGTGGACATGCCGCAACTGGGCAGACCCTTACCTAAGTCATTGTCCGAGGCCGACGTTGAGGCGCTGTTGGCCGCGCCGGATCTTGGCGAGGCCATCGGTCAGCGTGATCGGGCGATGCTTGAGGTGCTGTACGCCTGCGGCTTGCGCGTCACTGAACTGATCAGCTTGACCCTTGAGCAAGTCAACTTGCGCCAAGGCGTCGTGCGGGTCATGGGCAAGGGCAGCAAGGAACGACTGGTGCCGATGGGGGAGGAGGCGATTGTCTGGATCGAACGCTACATGCGTGATGCGCGGTGGGAGCTGCTGAACGGACGGCCCAGTGACGTGCTGTTCCCAAGTCAGCGCGGTGAGCAGATGACCCGCCAGACGTTCTGGCATCGTATCAAGCACCAGGCCAAGGTCGCCGGAATCGGCAAGTCCCTTTCGCCGCA
This sequence comes from Pseudomonas sp. 5C2, assembly GCF_034314155.1. NCBI lineage: Bacteria > Pseudomonadati > Pseudomonadota > Gammaproteobacteria > Pseudomonadales > Pseudomonadaceae > Pseudomonas > Pseudomonas sp. 5C2. The sequence continues at coordinate 66,944 of NZ_JAVIWH010000002.1, forward strand.
TACCTTGCGCCATGCCTTCGCTACCCACCTGCTCAATCACGGCGCTGACCTGCGAGTGGTGCAGATGTTGTTGGGGCACAGTGATTTGTCCACGACGCAGATATACACTCATGTAGCCCGCGCAAGATTGCAGGAAATACATGCAAAGCATCACCCTCGTGGCTGATTTCCAGGCCTGCCGGGAGGTGTCCTGCGTCACTCTCAGTCGGCCTGACAGCCCTTATGTGATAGGCTTTGCCGGTTTCGAAAATTGGGCAGCACTAAAACGCCTGCGGTCCCCCATGACCGCCGTTTTCAGCAGCGCCCATCTGTCCACCGTTCAAGGAGTCCCCATGCGCGTGACCCGGATTTTCGCCGCCGCAGTTATTGCGTTGGCCAGTACGCTCAGTATGTTCGCTCAGGCGGATGATGCCGCCGATAAAGCCATCCGCAAGGCCCTTGAAACGCTGCAGCTCGAGCTGCCAGTCGACAGCATCGCCAGTAGCCCGCTGAGCGGTCTGTATGAAGTCAAACTCAAAGGCGGTCGCGTGCTGTATGCCAGCGCTGACGGCCAGTTCGTGATGCAGGGGTATCTGTTTCAGATCAAGGACGGTAAACCGGTCAACCTGACCGAGAAGACCGAACGCTTGGCCATTTCGAAAACCATCAACGGCATTCCTACCGGTGACATGGTGGTCTATCCGGCCATCGGCGAAACCAAATCGCACATCACCGTGTTTACGGATACCACCTGCCCGTATTGCCACAAGCTGCACGCTGAAGTCCCCGAGCTGAACCGTATGGGGATTGAAGTGCGCTACGTTGCCTTCCCGCGTCAGGGCCTGGGTTCGCCGGGCGATGAGCAACTGCAGGCGGTCTGGTGCTCCAAGGACCGCAAAGGCGCCATGGACCGCATGGTCACCGGCAAGAATATCGAAGCACCGAAATGCGCCAACCCAGTGTCCGGGCAATTTGCCATAGGGCAATCGATTGGTGTCAATGGCACGCCAGCCATCGTGCTGGCGGACGGTCAGGTGATTCCGGGCTATCAGCCGGCCAAACAAGTGGCCAAGCTGGCATTGAGCGCCCAATAATCCTGTTTCGCCAGGGTTAGCTTTTGACGATCATGGAGCCGCGGGTTTACCGTCGCTTTATTAAACAGCGAGCCACCTCACAGCAGGTGGCTGTTTTCCACGGCCGGCCTCGCGTCGGCCGTTTTATGGGGACTTCATAGTGAAACCGGTCAAAGTAGGCATCTGTGGGCTGGGTACTGTCGGTGGCGGTACCTTCAACGTACTTCAGCGTAACGCCGAGGAGATTTCCCGCCGCGCCGGCCGTGAAATCGAAGTAGCGCAAATTGCCATGCGTACGCCAAATCCCCTCTGCCAGATTACCGGTACCCCCATTACCCACGACGTTTTTGCCGTCGCGACCAACCCTGAAATCGATATCGTCATCGAGCTGATCGGTGGCTACACCGTTGCCCGCGATCTGGTCCTGCTGGCCATCGAGAACGGCAAGCATGTTGTCACTGCCAACAAGGCACTGATCGCCGTGCACGGTAACGAAATCTTCGCCAAAGCCCGTGAGAAGGGGGTGATCGTTGCGTTCGAAGCCGCTGTCGCCGGTGGCATTCCAGTGATCAAGGCGATCCGTGAAGGCCTGTCGGCCAACCGCATCAACTGGGTCGCCGGGATTATCAACGGCACCGGCAACTTCATCCTCACCGAGATGCGCGAAAAGGGCCGTACCTTTGCTGACGTGCTGGCCGAAGCCCAGGCTCTGGGTTACGCCGAAGCCGATCCGACTTTCGACGTCGAAGGTATCGATGCTGCGCACAAACTGACCATTCTTGCGTCGATTGCCTTTGGCATCCCGCTGCAGTTCGACAAGGCCTACACCGAAGGCATCACCAAGCTGACCACTGCTGACGTGAACTACGCCGAAGCGTTGGGCTACCGTATCAAGCACCTGGGCGTGGCACGTCGCACGGCTGCGGGCATCGAGCTGCGGGTTCACCCGACCTTGATCCCGTCCGATCGCCTGATCGCCAACGTCAATGGCGTGATGAACGCAGTGATGGTCAATGGTGATGCCGCGGGTTCGACCCTGTTCTACGGTGCGGGTGCCGGCATGGAGCCTACAGCGTCCTCAGTGGTCGCCGATCTGATCGACGTGGTTCGTGCCATGACCTCGGATCCAGAGAACCGTGTTCCGCACCTGGCCTTCCAGCCAGACTCGTTGTCCGACCACCCGATTCTGCCGATCGAAGCCTGCGAAAGCGCTTACTACTTGCGGATTCAGGCCAAGGATCACCCGGGTGTTCTGGCGCAAGTGGCGAGCATTCTGTCCGAGCGCGGGATCAATATCGAATCGATCATGCAGAAAGAAGTCGAAGAACAGGACGGTCTGGTACCGATGATTCTGCTGACTCACAGCGTCCTCGAACAACGTATGAACGACGCGATCACAGCCCTTGAAGCCTTGCAGGATGTGGTCGGCAGCGTGGTGCGTATTCGTGTTGAACAGCTGAACTAACCGCGGCTATCGAATCAAGCAGCTCTTGTTTTAGAGAGGAACAATCATGCGTTACATCAGTACCCGCGGCCAAGCGCCAGCCCTGAACTTCGAAGACGTGCTGCTCGCGGGTCTTGCCAGTGATGGCGGCCTGTATGTGCCGGAAAACCTGCCGCGCTTTACCCTGGAAGAAATCGCCTCCTGGGCGGGTCTGCCGTATCACGAGTTGGCGTTCCGGGTCATGCGCCCCTTCGTCACCGGCAGCATCCCGGATGCCGACTTCAAAAAGATTCTGGAAGAAACCTATTCGTCGGGAGAGGGGGGCGTATTCGCCCACAGTGGCATTGCGCCGCTGCGCCCGTTGAATGGCAATGAGTGGGTGCTTGAGTTGTTCCATGGTCCCACCCTGGCCTTCAAGGACTTCGCCCTGCAACTGCTTGGGCGTCTGCTCGATTATGTGTTGGCCAAGCGTGGCGAACGCGTAGTGATTCTGGGCGCGACCTCCGGTGATACGGGCTCGGCCGCCATCGAAGGCTGCCGTCGTTGCGACAACGTCGACATCTTCATCCTGCATCCGAACAATCGTGTCTCGGAAGTTCAGCGTCGGCAGATGACTACCATCTTCGGTGAGAACATCCACAACATTGCCGTCGAAGGCAACTTCGATGACTGCCAGGAGATGGTCAAAGACAGCTTCGCCGATCAGGACTTTCTCAAGGGCACGCGTCTGGTTGCGGTCAACTCGATCAACTGGGCGCGGATCATGGCTCAGATCGTGTACTACTTTCATGCGGCCCTGCAGCTCGGCGGGCCGGCGCGTTCGGTTGCGTTCTCGGTTCCAACCGGTAACTTCGGCGATATTTTCGCCGGTTACCTGGCGCGCAACATGGGCTTGCCGATCAGCCAGCTGATTGTCGCCACCAACCGCAATGACATTCTGCACCGCTTCATGAGCGGCAATCAGTACTCCAAGGAAACCCTGCACGCGACCCTGTCGCCGTCCATGGACATCATGGTGTCGTCGAACTTCGAGCGTTTGCTGTTCGATATGCATGGGCGCAATGGCGCCGCCATCGCTGGCTTGATGGACACCTTCAAGCAGACCGGTACGTTTAGCGTCGATGAAGATCGCTGGACCGAAACCCGCAAGCTGTTCGATTCTCTGGCAGTCAGCGATGAGCAGACCTGCGAGACCATCGCCGAAGTCTTCGCGCAGACGGGCGAAGTGCTCGATCCGCACACCGCCATTGGGGTCAAGGCCGCCCGCGATTGCCGTCGCAGCCTGGATACGCCGATGGTGATTCTGGGGACCGCGCATCCGGTCAAGTTCCCGGATGCAGTGGAGAAAGCCGGTGTAGGAAAAGCCCTTGAGCTGCCTGCACATTTGGCTGATTTGTTTGAGCGAAACGAGAAGTGCACCGTTCTGCCAAATGACCTTAAAGCCATACAGGCCTTCGTCAGCCTGCACGGTAATCGCGGCAAACCGCTCTGACGGTATCGTTGTGTAACAAGATCAGGCCCGCCATTTGGCGGGCTTTTTTGTTTTTGCGTGCCACACTCCGGGGGTTTTGGATCCCTACGGACGGGAAGACTGCGGTGAAGAAAGTCAGCAGGCACGGTATGAGTGCCACAAACAAAAGCGTTTTGCACACAGCCTTGCTGTGGATGCTGTTATTCCTGAGTCAGGCCGCGCCCGCTGCGCAAAGTTTGCCTTTCAGTCTGGTGGCACCCTTTGTAAGCCTGCCGCCCATGCTCCTGGAACCTCAGGATCAACAATGGCTCGATCAGCATCGCCCCCTTCGCGTGGGCATCTCGATTGCCGATTACGAGCCGATCGACATCACCAGTGATCGCAATCGCTATCAGGGCATTAGCGCCGACTACCTGAGCCTAATTGGCAGCACGCTGTCGGTGCCCATGCAAGTAGTAGGTTTCGCCCGACGCGAAGAGGCCATTCTCGCCCTGCGTAACGACACCATCGATATTCTTACCAGTGCCAATGGCTTCGAGCGAGGCGTGAAGGAATTGGCGTTTTCCGCCGACTACATGCCCGACCGCTCGGTGATCGTCGGACGCGGGAGTGACGTGACCCTGCCGTCCGGGCTGAAGGGTAAAAAAGTGGTATTGCTCGATGGCTACGCCGATGCGCGGGTGGTCCATGCGGTTTATCCCGACAGCGAAATTATCCTCGCGCCTAATCTCTACAGTGCTCTTGAGGCCTTGAGCCAAGGTGAAGTCGATGCATTTATCGGCAACGAGGTCATCGTGCGCTCCTACAGTGCCTTGCGCCCCTATCTGGGGTTACAGATCAAATCCGAAAGCGCACTGCCGCCGGTTGGGTTCTCGTTCGCCACTCGCAAAGAAGACGGGACCCTGCTTTCGATGATTGACCGTGCGCTCAAGCGTATCGACCCGTCGGTCAGGCGCGAGGTAGTCGTGCGCTGGACCACGGGCCTTGGCTCGGACATCGCCCGGCAACGCATCAAGTTGACGACCGCCGAGCAAGGCTGGGTCCGCAAACATCCGCGTGTCACGGTGGCTTCTGGCCAACATCCGCCGTACTTGTACCAAGACAAGAACGGCCAGTGGGTTGGCCTGAATGTGGACGTGCTGGCGCGTATTTCGCGCATGACCGGCCTGCAGTTCGTGCACAAGGAATCGTCTTCGACGGAAGAAACCATGCACTTGCTGCGCACCGGTCAGGCCGACATGAATACGACCTTGGGGGAGAACGCTGAACGCAAGAAGTTCCTCGGCTTCACCTACTCGTATGGTGGTAATGCCTGGGTTTTCGTCGTGCGCAGCAAGGACCCGTCGCCGCTGACCCTGAATGATCTGTCGGGACGGGTTCTGGCGCTGCCCGCCAAACATGCGCTGGAAGACTTTATCCGGCGCAGTCATCCAGACATCAAGCTTCGATCGGTCAAGACCTACGAGCAAGCCCGTCAGTTGGTCGAAGACGGTCAGGCCGATGCAACCATCCAGAATGAGGCAGGGGCCTATCTGTTCCCGCCGGGGGTGCTGAAAGTCGGTCGTAGTGTTGAGGGGCAATGGTCACCTGATCGTTTTTCAGTGGTCGAGACTCAACCGGAGCTGTTGAGCATCCTGAACAAGGCCCTGGAAGAATTTCCCGTGGGCGAGTTACGGGCTATCCGCCTGAAGTGGCTGGGTGCGGTCATCCCTCAACCCACGCTCTGGCAACGCATCCCGCCGTGGGTTTATTGGACACTTGCAGTCGCACTGATGCTGGGCCTGGTCTCGCTGGTCTGGAGCAGTCGCCTGAAGGTGCAGATTCGCCAGCGGCTCAGGGCAGAGGAACAGCTCAGTGATCAGTTGGCGTTCAAGCATGCCTTGCTCGACGGTATCCCCAACCCGATTTATGTGCGGGACCTCAATGGCCGGTTGATTTCGTGCAACCGCAGTTATGAGGAAAGCTTCGGGATCAGTTTTGAACAGATGAGTGGCCGGCGCTTGATCGATGTGGATTTGATCCCTCGTCCGAGCGCCGAACAGATGCATGCCGATTACCTGAAACTCCTGGAAACCCGGCAGCCGGTGTTCGCTGACCGGCAGATGGAGCTCTTTGGCCGGTTGATTGAGGCCTATCAGTGGACCGTGCCCTTTTACCGGGCCGATGGCCAGTTGCAGGGCTTGCTGGGTGGCTGGATAGACATCACCGAACGCAAGCAACTGGAAGCCCAGCTCGACCAGGCGCGGCAGGAGGCCGAGCTGGCCAATGTCGCCAAAAGCGCTTTCCTGGCAACCATGAGCCATGAAATCCGCACGCCGATGGGCGCCATCATCGGTCTGCTTGAACTTGAGCGCGAACAGGCTTTACGTCAGGGCACGCTGCCGTCCGAGGGGCTAAACGTTGCGTACCAGTCCGCACAGGAATTGATCGCCCTGATCGGCGACAGCCTGGACCTGGCCAAGATCGAATTCGGGAGTATGCAATTGACGCTGGTCACAACCCCGTTGCGACCGTTCTTTGAAGGTATTTGCAAACTGTTCGAGGCCAAGGCGTCGGAGAAGGGCCTAGACCTGCGGCTGGAGTTCGCCGAACAGGCCGAGGGTGACTACTGGCTTGATCCGTTGCGCCTGCGTCAGGTATTGCACAACCTGCTCGGCAACGCCTTGAAATTCACCCGCGAAGGCGCGGTGCTTATGCGCGTCAGCGTGACCGGGGCGGATCAGCACCGGCCCTGCTTGCAGATCAGCGTCAAGGACAGCGGTGTCGGCATCAGTGCGCAGCAGCAGAGCCTGTTGTTCCAGCCGTTTTCTCAGGCCAGCGGCGATACTGCAGCCGAATATGGCGGCACCGGCCTGGGGTTGAGTATTTGCAGGCAACTGGTGGAATTGATGGGCGGGCAGATCGGCCTTGAGAGCGAGCCGGGGGCCGGAACACTGGTCACCGTTGAGCTGGAGCTGGCCCGCGCCCAAGCGTCGAGCAAAGGCCCAGAGCCCCTTCAGCAGCGAGCTGTCAGCCGTTCGTTGCAGTTGCTGATCGTCGATGATCTGTCGGCCAACCGTCTAGTACTGACTCAACAGCTTGAGTTTCTCGGGCATGAAGTGGTGTCCACCCACAGCGCGGAGTCGGCCTTGGCGCTCTGGCGTGAGGGTGACTTCGACGGGGTTATCACTGACTGCAATATGCCAGGCATGAGCGGTTATACCCTGACCGAAAACATTCGACGGATCGAAGCTCTGGAGCAACTGCGGCCTTGTCCGGTCATCGGTTGCACCGCCAATGCCATGAGTGATGAACGCCAGCGCTGTGAGCAGGCAGGCATGGACCGGCTTCTGATCAAGCCAGTGCCTCTGGAGCAACTGGCACAATTGCTCGCCGATATTGCGCCCGCACAATCGTTTGATATCCAGTCCTTGCGGCAAATGACCCGGGCCAACGATGAGCAGATGCAGCTGTTGCTTTTGGAACTGTGGAAAAACCTGGAACAGGAATGGGGTGTTTTGCAGCCAGCGGTGAGCGCACAGGACTGGAAGGCCCTGAGCGCTTCACTGCACCGTTTGAAGGGCGCCGCGTGTCTGATCGACGCGGTGCCGCTGGCGAAGGCCTGTGCCAGCCTCGACGCTAGCGTGCGCGTGCAATCCAGCGTAACGCTGGTCGAGGAGTGGCAGAAGCTGGACGACGCTATCGGGCAGCTTCGCGTCGACATTCAGCAGCACTTGCCGGTACCGCCTGTTTAGGACTTGTCCTATGGGGTACAGATGCGGGGGCCTTTAAAGTACAGATCACTTTTGGCTAAAACCGCTCCGGCCCGCGAGGCATGACTGTGAACTCTCTTAACGTTCTGATCCTTGAAGACAATCCGTTTCAACTGATGGCGCTGCACCAGATGCTCAATGCCAATCAAGTCTTCAACGTCCTGGCGGCTGACGGCGTCGCAGCGGCGCAACAATCGTTGGCCAATCGGGGCAGCGTCGATATCGCCATCTGCGACTTGCAGATGGACGGCCCGGACGGGCTCGAAATGATCCGGTATCTGGCCGAAACCCGGCAGGCCCGAGCGGTGATCATTCTCAGCAGCACCGACACCAGCGTGCGTGACGGCGCAGCATATCTGGCACGACAGCAGGGGCTCTGGGTGCTGGGTAGCCTGCCAAAGCCCGCGTCGGCAACGGCGCTATGCAAATTGCTGGAGGTTTACAGCGAGGGCATCGAGCACGATACCGCGCCCTTACCGTTGTTGCAGGTGTCGGAGTCATTGTCACTGGAAGCGCTGTATCCGATAGCCCCGGGTCAACACATCGGCGATACCCGAGTATCCGAACAGTGGATCGCCCACTACCAGCCCAAGGTCAGCCTGGAGGGGAAGTTGCTGGGCGTTGAGGCGCTGGTCCGTTGGCAGCACCCGCAGTACGGCCTGTTGGTGCCCGGCCAGTTCATGGCCGCACTGGAACATGCGGGCCTGATTGCGCCGCTGACCTGGCGCATGCTGGAGCTGGCGTTGAAATTGTCCTCCGAGGTATTACAGGCGCGTGGGGAAGCCTTGCCCGTGGCCGTGAATATCGCGCCGGTGATGCTCGAACACGTCGATTTTGCCCAGGAAATCCTGGCGCTGCTGGCGCGTTTCGGCCTGCCACCAGAGGTGCTGACTCTGGAAGTCGTCGAGAGCTCGGTACTGAATACGCCGTCCTGGCAACTGGAAAGCTTGATGCGTTTGCGCCTGCAAGGGTGCAAATTATCCATCGACGACTTTGGTACGGGCGCTTCAAATATTGAGCGTTTGCTGCAATTGCCCTTCTCTGAACTGAAGATCCCTTCCGAATTCGTACGGGGCATGGCCGAAGACGCACGCAAGTCGGCGGTGGTCGCCGGTGCTTTGACTATGGCGAGACAGATGGCGATGAACGTGGTGGTCGAAGGTGTTGAAACCGCCGATGACTATCGAGCCCTGCAGGCGTTGGGCAAGCCCGCAGTGCAGGGTTATTTCATTGCACGTCCCATGAGCGAGGCCGCTCTACTGAGCTGGATGGCGGAGCGTACGGGTCCGACTTCAGGTCAGCCCATGCTCTTGCAGATAAATGAATAACGACGCGTCGTTGGCCAGGCCCAGCTTGCGCATGGCGCTGACTTTTTGAGTGCTGACCGTTTTTTTGCTTCGGTTAATTTGCGCAGCGATTTCCCCAACCGAGCGCCCGGCCGCCAGTAAACGCAGGACTTCCTGTTCCTTGGGTGAGAGCTGCCCGTGGGATACCAGGGCGTCAGAACCGTAATCACCGGCTTCGAGCAGAGCCTGTTTTACCGAGTCCGCAATGTAGTGTTTGTTCTGCCGGATACTCAGGATTGCGGCAGGCAACTCGCCCGCCAGGCTGGCTTTGCTCAACAGCGCATTGACCCCCAATGCAAGGATCGAGCTAAACAGTCCTGCATTATTGAGCATGGTGACCACCACAATGGGCAACTGTGGATGATCACGTCGAATCCGTTCCAGTAACCGCAGCCCATCGTTCTGTTGATCGACAGGCATCATGAAATCGGTCACCAGCACATCACACGCGTGGCTTTTCAGCGCTTCATTGAGTTCTACCGGGCTGCCAGCCTCGGCCACTACCTGAGCGTCGCCGCCCTGTTCGAGCACAACCCGCAGCCCTATCAGGAAAATAGGGTGATCGTCCGCCAGGATGATGCGCAGTGTTCGATCAGAGGGCTTACTCACGGTCAGGCTCCGTTTGCATGGGCAAGATGGGATTGACCTGCCTTGAAGGTTATCGGCAGCTCTTTGTGCGTATTGATAGGGTATTGCAGGTTGACCTCTCCGTCGCGAGGGGGGTAGCCGTTTGTTTTTTATCTGTCATGTTCAGCAGGCATGCTCAAGGTTCCTGATTGCAGGCAATCCCCAGCTCACGGCGCACGAACTTTTTCCTCAAGCCGGGGGTCATTGATAAGCACCTTTGCATTCAAACTGTTGAGTGGTGATCTAGATGGAAAATATCAGCTTACTGCTAAGTGAAGCCCTGACGCCGTACCAGGCAACGCTGGGCCCTGCAGGTGCTCGGGGTGAGCGTCTGGTGACCCTGAAAAATCCGGCGGGTGCGATTGTGATCGAGCGCACGCTGTGTGTAGCGCAGTTTTGCGACAAGCGCCAACTGACAGATGTGGTCGACGGTTTTCACCGGGACCTGTTGGTGGCCGAGGGGCGCATCGAGCCCTGCGTGATTGCGGCCATGCGCCACGTTCAAACGCAGGCATTTAGACCGGTTCTGGATTTTATTTGACTGATCGGGGAACCTTAGTCGTATTCAGGCCTCATATTAAGTACGGCAGGTTCAGGCATTGTGCTCCGGTGATTGTTGCCTGTCGTACTGGTCCCGAGGGACCACGGTTTGACCCCGAGTTAGTTACCCCGCTGCTCGGGGTTTCTTTTGTCTATAGTTTGGCACGCGTCAGTATTTCCGTGGGCTCAGGGCTTATCGAAAAACGCCTTGGCATCCTTCAGATATTCCACGCGGGACGACGGGTCGAGCCACTCGGCGTAGAGATCGACAAGTGTGCTCTCGCGCAACACGCGCATTTCGCGGTTGATGATCTCCATGGCCTCCCGGCCTCGCTCGGTATTCGAACAACCGACATGGGCGAACTGATATTTGGCGGTGCCTTTGACCGGGTAAAACGCCAGTTCTTCAGGGTCGATGCTTTGGTGCTGTGCCTGGTAACGGGCTTCTGGCCAGTAACTGATAAAGGCTTGCAAGCGGCCCAGGCGCTCCATCTGTAACAGGCTGCCGACCGCATCGTTGCCGTAATGCTCGCTGACGTCAGCGCCTGACGCGCTATGAACAATTTGATCGATCACCGGGCCGTAACTGCGTTCGGCCACTACCCCGAGCTTTATCGTCTGGCTCGCCAGTAACGCCACCAGGTCGATCTGGCCGTTTTCGATGAAGGGGCTGAAGCGACTCGCGTCTTCACGACGAATGACGATGCCGTTGCTGGCCACTGCATACGTAGGGATCGAGAAAATGATGGTTTTCGCTCGCTCTGGAGTCCAGAGCAGCGTCGGGTCGCAAGTGAGGGAAGGCTCATGAAGCATTTGCATGCCTCGGGCGCGATTGACCCGCAACAGCTGGTGTTCGAACTCGGGCATGCGGGCGATCAATAGGGGCATCAGCCGATCAATCGAACCTTGGCCCTGCTGCGGGCCTGAGGCAATCGTCAAGGGCGGTAGATCGCGCAGTAACCAGATCAATGTGTCTTTTGCCATGCTGGTGCGCGGCACGCCAATGAGCGATACCAAGACTAGCATGAGCTTTAAACAGGGCTTGGCGGCCCGCAAGGAGCGATAGAACATTCGCTGATGAATCCTCGGGAAGTGCCTGAATTATAGCGTCATTTAGATGACGCCTTGTTCGCGCAAACGAACAATCTGTTCAGCGTCATAACCCAGAGCTTTCAGTAGCTCGGCATTATGGGCCCCCAGCTCGGGTCCGACCCAGTCTGCAGACCCCGGTGTTTCCGAGAGTTTGGGGACGATGCCGGGCATTTTGAACAATTTTCCATCGGGTAATTTGGCCTGGAGAAACATTTCCCGGGCGAGAAATTGCGGGTCACTGAACATGTCTTCAGCTGAGTAAATACGACTGGCAGGCACCTGAGCTTCGGTCAGTGCACTCAACAGTGTTTCCAACGGTAGCGAACCGACCCAGCGATCAATCACGCCGTACAGTTCATCACGGCGGCTGTCCCGCCCGTCATTGCTGGCCAGCGCGGGATCATTGGCCAGGTCCTCACGCCCGATGACCTGCATGAACCGTTTGAAGATCGCATCGCCATTGGCGCCAATCTGTATGTGCTTGCCGTCGGCGCTGGTGTGAATCGAAGAGGGCGTAATGCCGGGCATGATGTTGCCGGTGCGCTCACGGATGAACCCGAACACATCGAACTCCGGGACCATGCTTTCCATCATCGCGAAAATTGCTTCGTACAGCGCCACATCTACCACTTGGCCCTGGCCGCCGTTGACTTCGCGGTGACGCAACGCCATCAGCGCTCCGATCACACCCCACAGCGCGGCAATCGAGTCACCGATTGAAATCCCGGTGCGTACCGGTGGCCGATCCTCGAAACCGGTGATATAGCGCAACCCGCCCATGGATTCCCCGACTGCGCCGAACCCTGGCTGATCTTTCATCGGTCCGGTCTGGCCGAAACCGGACAGGCGCACCATCACCAGTTTCGGGTTCAGTGCGTGCAAGGTTTCCCACCCCAGGCCCAGCTTTTCCAGGACGCCGGGTCGAAAGTTTTCGATGAGGATGTCGGCCTCGCCCAGCAACTGCTTGAGGATGGCCAAACCCTCGGGATGCTTGAGGTTGAGCGTCAGCGACTTTTTATTGCGCGACTGAACAAACCACCACAGCGAAGTCCCCTCGTACAGCTTGCGCCACTTGCGCAGGGGATCGCCGCCGTCCGGCGATTCGATTTTGATCACCTCGGCACCGAACTCGGCGCAGATGCGCGAGGCGAAAGGGCCAGCAATCAACGTTCCCAGTTCAATGACTTTTAGACCGGCAAGGGGTTTGGCAGTGAGTGGCATGGGGCATCCTGTGGGCAGCGAATGGCCTTAGCCTATTCGATTCTGGCGACAGATTCTGCCCCGGCGGCACCTTGGTCTGGCATCAGGCGCTTATTTGTCCCGACCGCCGGGCAGATCAGGCCGGTTCGGTCGTTCAATGGGTCAGCATCGGTTAGACTTGGCGCCTTTCTCCGCATCTAGAAGCCCGTTCATGGCCCAGCCGTCCACGACCTACAAATTCGAACTCAATCTCACCGACCTCGACCGTAGCGTCTATGAAAGTGTCAAACAGACGATCGCCCGCCACCCCTCTGAAACTGAAGAGCGCATGACCGTGCGTTTGCTGGCTTATGCCTTCTGGTATAGCGAGCACCTGGCGTTTGGCCGTGGCTTGTCGGACGTGGACGAGCCCGCGCTCTGGGAAAAGAGCCTGGATGGTCGCGTGTTGCACTGGATCGAAGTGGGCCAGCCCGACGCTGATCGCATCACATGGTGCTCGCGTCGTACCGAGCGCACCAGTCTGTTGGCCTACGGCAGCTTGCGTGTCTGGGAAACCAAGGTCATCCCGGTCGCGAAAAACCTGAAAAACGTTAACATCGCCACCGTGCCGCAAGACATTCTGGAAGTCCTGGCCAAGGACATGCCACGCGTTATCAAGTGGGACGTGATGATCAGCGAAGGAACGATTTTCGTAACCGACGACCGTGGTCAGCACGAAGTTCAGCTGCAATGGCTCACCGGCGAGCGCGGCTGATACGCCTCGCCACTGATTGCTCTGCCAGCTCGCCAATCAAAGAAATCCAGCGGAAACCGAATGCGCATCGAACCTCGCCTGTTGCCTGACACTTTGCCGTTTCTCGGCGACCTGCCGCCTTTGCTGACGCGTCTGTATGCCGCGCGCGGCGTGCTGTCCGAGGTCGAGCTGGACAAAAGTCTGACCCGCCTGATTCCTTATCAGCAGCTCAAAGGGATCGATGCGGCGGTGGACCTGTTGGTCACGGCGTTGAACGAGCGTCAGCGCATCCTGATCGTCGGCGACTTCGATGCGGACGGTGCGACCGCCAGCACTGTGGGCGTGCTGGGGTTGCGACTGCTCGGTGCCGCGCATGTCGATTATCTGGTGCCGAACCGTTTCGAATATGGTTATGGCCTGACCCCGGAAATTGTCGCCGTCGCCTTGCAGCGAGAGCCGCAATTGCTGATCACTGTGGATAACGGTATTTCCAGCGTCGACGGTGTGGCGGCGGCCAAGGCTGCGGGCTTGCAGGTACTGGTCACTGACCACCACTTGCCCGGCCATGAACTGCCGGCAGCCGATGCCATCGTCAACCCGAATCAGCCCGGTTGCGAATTCCCCAGCAAGGCCCTGGCCGGCGTCGGGGTGATTTTCTACGTGTTGATGGCATTGCGCGCACGGTTGCGTGATACCGGTTGGTTCGAGGCCAACCAGCGGGTGCAACCGAACCTCGGTGAGCTGCTCGATCTGGTTGCACTGGGCAGCGTCGCCGATGTGGTGCCGCTGGACGCCAACAATCGCATCCTGGTCCATCAAGGCCTGCTGCGCATCCGTGCAGGTCGGGCGCGACCGGGGCTCAAGGCGATTCTCGATGTCGCGCGCCGTGAACCTGCGCGCATTACCTCGACCGACCTCGGGTTTATCATTGGGCCACGTTTGAATGCTGCCGGTCGTCTGGATGACATGAGCCTTGGCATCGAATGCCTGCTGTGTGAAGACGAAACCCTGGCCCGTGAAATGGCGGTGCAACTCGACGAGTTGAACCAGGACCGCAAATCCATCGAGCAGGGCATGCAGCGTGAAGCACTGGCCCAGCTCAAGGACTTGCCACTGGAATCGATGCCGTTCGGCTTGTGCCTGTTCGAGGCGGATTGGCACCAAGGGGTGATCGGGATTCTCGCTTCACGCCTGAAAGAGCGTTATCACCGTCCGACCATCGCCTTCGCCAGCGCCGGGGAGGGCGTACTCAAAGGTTCGGCGCGTTCAGTGCCGGGGTTTCATATCCGCGATGCGCTGGATGCCGTGGCGGCCAAACATCCGGAACTGATCAGCAAGTTTGGAGGGCATGCGATGGCCGCTGGCCTGTCGTTGCCTGAAGCGAACTTCCCGGCGTTTGCCGAAGCCTTTGACGCGGAAGTGCGTCGCCAACTGTGTGAAGACGACCTGACCGGGCGCCTGCTGTCGGATGGCACGCTGGCCGTGGAAGAGTTTCATCTGGAACTGGCCCGGGCGCTGCGCAACGCGGGTCCCTGGGGGCAACATTTCCCTGAACCGTTGTTCCATGGCGTGTTTCAGTTGGTAGAACAACGCATCGTTGGCGAGCGTCATCTGAAGATGGTACTGAAAAGCGAATGCGGCTCGCTGAAACTCGATGGCATCGCCTTCAGCGTCGACCGCGAGATCTGGCCGAACCCGACCATTCGCTGGGTCGAACTGGCGTACAAACTGGACCTCAACGAATTTCGTGGCAACGAAACCGTACAGTTGATGGTGGCGCATATCGCTGCGCGTTGATTTGCTGCAGGAACCCTGATCTCTCTTGAGTTGTCGACTAGGCTCTAGGCATTGTTGTACAGAAACATGCCACACAGAATCTGGAACCCGATTGTCAATTTGAGAGGTCCCCATGAGCCTGCTGCTTGAACCCTTTACCCTGCGTCAACTGACCCTGCTCAATCGCATCGCGGTGTCGCCGATGTGTCAGTACTCCTGTGTCGATGGCCTGGCCAACGACTGGCATCTGGTTCATCTCGGTAGCCGCGCCGTCGGCGGTGCCGGGCTGGTATTCACCGAGGCCACCGCCGTCACCAAAGACGGGCGCATCACTCCCGAAGATTTGGGGTTGTGGAACGACGAACAGATCGAGCCTTTGCAACGCATCACCCGTTTCATCACGGCTCAAGGTGCGGTTGCCGGTATCCAGCTGGCGCATGCCGGTCGGAAGGCCAGCACTTGGCGACCCTGGTTGGGCAAGCAGGGCAGCGTGCCATTAAGTGAGGGTGGCTGGACACCAGTCGGGCCTTCGCCTATCGCATTCGACCCCAAACACACGGCGCCAGTACAACTGGATGAGCACCAGATCCAGGAGGTGATTCAGGCGTTCGTCGACGCGGCGCAGCGCGCGCTGACGGCGGGTTTCAAAGTGGTCGAGATTCACGCCGCTCACGGCTATCTGTTGCATCAGTTCCTGTCGCCGTTGAGCAATCAGCGTCGCGATCAATATGGCGGCACGTTTGAAAATCGCATTCGCCTAACCCTGCAAGTCACCGAGGCGGTACGCGCCATTTGGCCCGAAGAACTGCCATTGTTCGTACGTGTCTCTGCCACTGACTGGGTCGAAGACGGCTGGAATCCGGACGAAACCGTTGAGCTGGCGCGACGCTTGAAAAACATAGGCGTGGACTTGATCGACGTGTCGTCGGGCGGCACGTCTGCCAATGCAGAAATTCCAGTCGGCCCCGGTTACCAGACTCGGTTCGCCGAGCGGGTGCGCAAGGAGTCGGGGATTGCTACCGGCACCGTCGGCATGATCACAGAACCGGCCCAGGCCGAGCACATCCTGCGTACCGGGCAAGCTGACTTGATCCTGCTCGCCCGCGAACTGCTGCGTGATCCGTACTGGCCCCTGCACGCTGACGATGACTTGGGCGGACGCAAAGCCACCTGGCCCGCGCAATATCAACGCGCGACTCATCGTGATCAACCGATCCATGAGTCCGATTTGCGCGAGTGAGGTCGAGCACTCCGCCCACCGGGGGCGAACCTATTCGCGAAGACGCCCAGACGAAATGCCCACGCAGAGCGTGGGCATTCTCAGATCAAAGGCTTTTACTTCCTGACTTTCCAGGCATCCCCAGCGGGCGCCGTACCGTGGTCGTACGGTTTACCCAGCCACATGTAGATCAAGCCCAGGCCAATGACAATGGCGGTGGTCAGGACCATGGCGTAGTTGATGTACCAGGCGGCATCCGGGGTACGAGGCCAGGCCATGTTGATGATGGCCAACACCCCGTAGATCAACGCGCCAAGGTTAATGGGCAGGCCCCATTTACCGAGGCTGAATTGACCGCTTGGCTTCCAGCCGCGTGCGCGGGCGAAGAGGGCGGCCATGACAATCATCTGGAACGCCAGGTAGATACCGATGGCGGCGAAGCTGACGATGGTGGCGACCGCATCCTGCAACACAAAGCCCAGGCAGATGATCAAAGCGGGCAGTACGCCAGCAACGAACAACGCTGCAACTGGCACCTGAGTGTTGGGTGACAGGCGTTTCAGCACAGTGCTGCCGATGATCATTTCATCCCGTGCGTAGGCATAAAGCAGGCGGCTGGCGGCGGCTTGCAAGCTGATGACGCAGGAGACGAAGGACACCATCACCACGGCCATCACCACTTTCGAGCCATTGACGCCAAAGGCGTTGCTGAGGATGGTGGTCACCGGATCCTTGTCGGTGCCGTTGATCACTGCGGCCATGTCCGGTACGGAGAGGATCAGCGCCAGGCAGGCGAACATCGCTGCTGCGCCACCGATATAGATGGTCATGCGCATGGCGCGCGGGATCATCTTGCTCGGGTTAGGCGTTTCTTCGGCAACATCACCGCAGGCCTCGAAGCCGTAGTACAGGAACATCCCCGCCAGCGACGCGGTCAGGAACGCCGGCATGTAAGAGCCATCAATGCGGATGTCGAAGGTATTGAACAGCACACTCAACGGTTGGTGACGCTCGAAGATCAGCAGATACAGACCGACGATTACCGCACCGATCAGTTCGCAGAGAAAACCAAACATGGCGATGCGCGCGAGCACTTTGGTGCCGCTGAGATTGACCAGCGTGGCAAACAGGGTCAGCACCAGCGCGATGACAATGTTGGTGTTGGCGCTAGGCTCGAAACCGAGCATGGCGGCCAGATACGGTCCGGCACCCACAGCAACGGCGGCGATGGTCACGCACAGGGCGATTGCATAGATCCAGCCAACCATCCATGCCCAGCGCTTGCCCACCAAGCGACGAGCCCATGGGTACACACCGCCGGAAATCGGGAACTGCGAAACCACTTCACCGAAAATCAGGCACACCAACAACTGACCCATGCCCACTAACAGGTAAGCCCAGAACATCGGTGGACCGCCTGCTGCCAGGCACAGGCCAAACAAGGTGTAGACGCCCACCACGGGCGACAGGTAAGTGAAGCCGAGGGCGAAGTTCTCCCACAGGCTCATGGTGCGGTTGAAGTTGGAGGTGTACCCCAACTTGAGGAGTTGTTCTGCATCGCTGTCCAGCGCGGCGGCTAGCGGGGTTGCGCTCATATGTTTCTCCAGAAAATCGGCAGATTTGGTGTGTCCGAAACCGTGGTTGTGCACTCACTGCACAACCCGATTCGGTCGTTATTGTTTTGATCTGGATTGCGGGTGAAACGGAAATCGTCGAAGGCTGCGATAGCGCGTGAAACGCCCTCAGTGTTTGAACATCACATGGCGCACGGTGGTGTAATCCTCCAGCCCGTACATGGACATGTCTTTGCCATACCCGGAGAGCTTCTGCCCGCCATGGGGCATTTCGCTGACCAGCATGAAGTGGGTGTTGACCCAGGTGCAGCCATACTGCAAGCGCGCCGCCATCCTGTGGGCGCGTCCGACGTCTTGGGTCCAGACCGATGAGGCTAAACCGTAGTCCGAGTCGTTGGCCCAACCCAATACTTGCGCCTCATCGTCGAACTGGGTGACCGAGACCACCGGGCCGAACACTTCGCGGCGGACGATTTCATCATCCTGTTTCGCACCGGCAATCACGGTGGGTTCGAAGAAGAAGCCGTTGCCCTCAACCACCTTGCCGCCAGTGATCAGGCGCATGTGCGATTTAGCGAGTGCGCGTTCGACGAAGCCCACCACGCGGTCGCGATGCTGTGCAGTGATCAGTGGACCGAGCTCGGTTTCCGGGTCGTCTTGCAAACCGTACTTGATGGTGCTGACAGCTTCGCCCAGCCGGGTAACGAATTTTTCGTAGATGCCTTTTTGTGCATAGATCCGGCACGCGGCGGTGCAATCCTGGCCGGCGTTGTAGAAGCCGAACGTGCGAATGCCCTCGACCGCAGCGTCGATATCAGCATCATCGAAAATGATTACCGGTGCCTTGCCGCCCAGCTCCATGTGCATGCGTTTGACGCTGTCGGCGGTGCTGGAAATGATGTGCGAGCCCGTGGCGATAGAGCCGGTCAACGAGACCATGCGCACTTTTGGATGGGTCACCAGCGGATTGCCGACGGTTTGCCCTCGACCGAACACCAGATTGAGTACACCGGCCGGGAAGATATCGGCCGCCAGCTCCACCAGACGCAACGCGGTCAGTGGTGTTTGCTCGGACGGTTTGAGCACCACGGTATTGCCAGCGGCCAGCGCCGGGGCGATTTTCCAGGCGACCATCATCAGCGGGTAGTTCCAGGGCGCAATCGACGCCACGACACCGATAGGATCACGACGGATCATAGAGGTGTGGCCCGGCAGGTATTCACCGGCTGCTGAACCACTCATGCAGCGACTGGCGCCCGCGAAGAAGCGAAATACGTCGGCAATCGCCGGGATTTCATCGTTCAGTGCGGCGCTGTAAGGCTTGCCGCAGTTGTCCGACTCCAGTTTGGCCAGCTCTTCGCCATGGGCTTCAATGGCGTCGGCCAGTTTGAGCAACAGCAGCGAGCGATCTTTGGGCGAGGTCTGTGACCAGCTTTCAAAGGCCGCATCGGCAGACCGCACGGCGGCGTCGACCTGGGCTTCACTGGCTTCGTTGATTTCGACCAACACCCGACCCAAGGCTGGGTTGAAGACAGACTGGCTGGGACCTTCGCCAGCGACGAGATGGCCATTGATCAACAGTTTTGTTTGCATGGTTGATTCCTCTTCAGGCAATTATTGTCGTCGAGCAAAAAAACGGTAGAAGCCGCCGAAGGCCGTTCCGGCCTTATCGCAGCCTTCGGCAGCTCCTACAGGGGATTGTTGGTGTTCTTTATTTACCGCCACTGCCGGCCACGCTCTCGCCGCCGCGTGTCAGGTAATAGGCGCCGAGGATCGGCAGCATGGTCACCAGCATCACCAGCATGGCGACCACGTTGGTCACCGGTACGTCGCGTGGGCGACTGAGTTGGTTGAGCAGCCAGATCGGCAACGTGCGTTCATGGCCGGCGGTAAAGGTGGTCACGATGATTTCGTCGAACGACAGGGCGAACGCCAGCATCCCTCCGGCCAGCAATGCCGAACCGAGGTTGGGCATGATGATGTAGCGGAAGGTCTGCCAGCCGTCTGCACCCAGGTCCATCGACGCTTCGATCAGGCTGTGGGACGTGCGGCGCAAGCGGGCGATGACGTTGTTGTAGACAATCACCACGCAGAAGGTCGCGTGGCCGACGATGATAGTGAACATCCCCGGTTCGATTCCCAGGGTCTTGAAGGCCGAGAGCAGGGCGATACCGGTGATGATCCCCGGCAGGGCGATGGGCAGAATCAGCATCAGCGAAATGCCGTCCTTGCCGAAAAAATCCCGTCGGTACAGCGCAGCGGATGCCAGCGTGCCGAGGACCATGGCGATCAACGTGGCGATGCAGGCGATCTCCAGCGAGAGCTTGATGGACTCCAGCACATCGGGGCGCGAGAACGCCACGCTGAACCACTTCAGGGTGAAACCCTGGGGTGGGAAGCTGAAGGCGGCATCTTCGGTGTTGAAGGCGTACATGAAGATGATGAAAATCGGGAAGTGCAGGAACACCAGCCCACCCCATGCGGCCAGCTTCAGGCCAAGGGAGGCTTTTTCCCCCTGCAACGAAGGTTTAGAGCGCATCGAAGGCCCCCAGTCGTTTGACAATGGACAGATAAACAGCGATCAGCACGATGGGCACCAGAGTGAAGGCTGCGGCCATGGGCATGTTGCCGATAGCGCCTTGTTGGGCGTAGACCATGCTGCCGATGAAGTAGCCGGGTGGACCGATCAGCTGCGGCACGATGAAGTCGCCCAAGGTCAGGGAAAAGGTGAAAATTGAACCGGCAGCGATTCCTGGCACCGACAGCGGCAACGTCACGTTCATGAAGGTCTGGCGTGGCGTGGCGCCAAGGTCGGCGGAGGCTTGCAACAACGACGGGGGCAAGCGCTCCAGTGACGCCTGGATTGGCAGGATCATGAACGGCAGCCAGATGTAGACGAAGACCATGAAGCGCCCCAGGTGCGAGGTCGACAAGGTGCTACCGCCCACGCCGGGAATACCCAGGATGAACTGCAACACCGGTTCCAGCCCCATGTGCTGAACGAACCACTGCGCCACGCCGCCTTTGGCCAACAGCAGGGTCCAGGCATAGGCCTTGACGATGTAGCTGGCCCACATTGGCATCATCACGGCGATGTAGAAAAATGCCTTGGTCTTGCCCGTGGTGTAGCGCGCCATGTAATAGGCGATAGGGAACGCGACGATGCCGCTGGCAATAGACACCGCCACCGCCATGCCCAAGGTGCGCTTGATGATGTCGAAATTCGCCGGACTGAACAGGGCCGCGAAGTTGGCCAGGGTCAGTTCAGGAGTGACTGCCATGGTGAAGTCGTCGAAGGTATAGAAGCCCTGCCACAACAGGGTCAGCAGCGAACCGAGATAGACCGCGCCGAACCAGAGCAGTGGAGGGATCAGTAGCAGCGCAAGGTAGAGATTGGGGCGGCGATAGAGCAGGTTGGAGAAGCGCCGCAAGGGCGATTGTCCGGGCTGCGTCGCCGGGTGGGAGATGGCCTGGCTCATGGTCACAGACCCTCGCCCGCGGCCGGTTCGTGCAGCGTGATCATCGCCTCACGGGCCCAGCGTGCGGTGATTCGCTGACCGGTCTGGTAGTGCGTGCTGGTGTCCAGCCACTGGTTGTTGGCCTGGCTGATATTCAGGGTCTGGCCGTTGTCGAGGGTGAGTTCGTAGCGGGTGGCGCTGCCTTGATATTGAATATCGTGCAGCAGGCCGCTGACCTGGATCTCGTGACTGCCAACCTGGCCTTCGGCAAAGCGGATGTGTTCCGGGCGAATCGAAAACGGTTGAGCGATGCCGCTCAATTGCAGGGCCAGCTCGCCGTGCAATACGTTGGAGGTGCCAACGAACTCGGCGACAAAGGTGGTGGCCGGCTTCATGTACAGATTGCGTGGGGTATCGACCTGCTCGATGCGCCCTTTGTTGAACACCGCCACGCGGTCGGACATGGACAGGGCTTCGGTCTGATCGTGAGTGACGAAAATAAAGGTGATGCCGAGTTGGCGCTGGAGCTTCTTCAGCTCGCCTTGCATCTGTTCGCGCAGCTTCAAATCGAGGGCGCCCAGCGGCTCATCGAGCAGCAGCACGCGGGGCCGATTGACCAAGGCGCGTGCCAGTGCAACACGTTGACGCTGGCCGCCGGAGAGTTGCACCGGTTTGCGGTCGCCGTAGCCATTGAGCGCGACCATGGCCAAGGCTTCCTCGGCACGCTTGAGACGTTCGGCTTTACCGACGCCCTTGACCTTCAAGCCATAGGCAACGTTGTCCCGCACGTTCATGTGCGGGAACAACGCATAGTCCTGGAACACGGTGTTCACATCACGCTGATAGGGCGGCAGGCCTGCCGCCTCTTCGCCATGAATGCGGATTGAGCCTGCGCTCGGCTGCTCGAAACCGGCAATCAAGCGCAGACAGGTAGTTTTGCCCGAGCCCGACGGGCCCAGCATGGAAAAGAACTCACCGTCCTGAATATCAATGGAAACCCGGTCAACGGCTTTCACTTCGCCGAACTGACGGGAAACGTGGGTGAACTGGACTGCAAGCGTCATGGTGTGTAGCTCCGAAAATGCGGGTGAATCATTTGCGACTGCTTTGCAGTCGCTCGCGGGCAAGCCCGCTCCTACAGGGACAGCGCAGATTTTGTAGGAGCATGGTTTGCCTGCGGTAAGGTCCGCAGGACCTTCAGACGGACTCAGCGACCGCCCATGATCGCGATGTAATCCTGGGTCCAGCGGCTGTACGGCACGAACTTGCCGCCTTCAGCTTGCGGGGTTTTCCAGAAAGCGATCTTGTCGAACTGGTCGAAACCATTGGTCGCGCACCCTTCGGCACCCAGCAGTTCGCTGGCCTTGCACGCTGCGGGTACTGCTGGCAATGAACCGAACCAGGCGGCAACGTCGCCCTGGACTTTAGGTTGCAGCGACCAGTCCATCCACTTGTAGGCACAGTTCGGGTGCTTAGCGTCGGCGTGGAGCATGGTGGTGTCAGCCCAGCCGGTAGCGCCTTCTTTTGGAATGGTCGAGGCCACAGGCTGTTTGTCAGCCTTGAGGCCGTTGACCATGTAGCCCCATGAGCTGGAGGCCGCGACGCCTTCGTTCTTGACGTCACTCATCTGGACGGTGGCGTCGTGCCAATAACGGTGGATCAACGGCTGTTGTTTGCGCAGTAGGTCGAGGACCGCCTTGTACTGGGTTTCGTTGAGTTCATACGGGTTTTTAATCCCCAGTTCAGGCTGGGTCGACTTCAGGTACAGCGCGGCATCTGCGATATAGATCGGGCCGTCATAAGCCTGCACACGGCCTTTGTTGGGTTTGCCGTCTGGCAGGTTTTGCGCTTCGAATACCACGCTCCAGCTGACGGGCGCGACCTTGAACACAGTGGTGTTGTACATCAGCACGTTCGGGCCCCACTGATAAGGCGTGCCGTAGGTTTGTTTGTTGACCACGTACCAAGGACCGTTCGCCAGGCGCGGGTCGATGTTCTTCCAGTTCGGAATCAGCGCGGTGTTGATGGGCTGGACCCGCTTGCCGACGATCAGTCGCAGCGACGCATCGCCTGATGCCGTCACCAGGTCATAACCGCCCTTGGCCATCAAGCTGACCATCTCATCGGAGGTGGCGGCAGTTTTGACGCTGACCTTGCAGCCGGTCTCTTGCTCGAAGCCGGTTACCCAATCGTATGCCTTGTCGCTTTCACCCCGTTCGATGTAGCCCGGCCACGCGACAATATCGAGCTGGCCCTCGCCGTCGCCTACGGTTTTGAGCATCTCTGCCGCGGAGACACCGCAGCTGGTGAACATACCGGTGACTACAGCGCTGAGTACTGCGGTCTTGAGCACTGACATGGGATTCCCTCTTCTTTAATTATGGTCGGGGCAGTTTTGAACGGGTACGACATGCCCTTTTCGGGCTGATTATTAGAGTGCTGTAAAGCGTAGTGCAGTCATTCGTCTTGAGCGTTGTTCAGCTCAAGTCTTGCCCGTGACGCGCCATGATGTGGCGCACCACGCTGTAATCCTGCAACGAGTCGCTGGATAAATCCTTGCCATAACCCGAGCGCTTGAGGCCGCCGTGGGGCATTTCGCTGACCAGCATGAAATGGCTATTGATCCAGGTGCATCCGTACTGCAAGCGCGCGGCCACTTGCATGGCCTTGTCCAGATTCTGGGTCCAGATCGACGACGCCAGGCCGTATTCCGAGTCGTTGGCCCAGTCCACCGCTTGCTCAAGCTGATCGAAGCGGGTCACGGTGACGACCGGACCGAACACCTCGCGCTGGACGATCTCGTCGGTTTGTTTGCAGCCGGCGAGCAGGGTCGGCTGATAGTAGAAGCCTGCCCCGGAATGCACCGCTGCGCCCGTAATGCGCTCGATGTGTGGCTGGCCCAATGCACGCTCGACGAAGCTGGCGACCCGATCACGCTGGCGGGTGCTGATCAGCGGACCGATTTCATTGTCGGCGTCACGTTTGCCGGCAAAGCGCAGGCTGCTGACCGCCGCGCCGAGTTCGGCCACCAAGCGATCATGAATGCCTGTCTGTGCGTAGATTCGGCACGCGGCCGTGCAATCCTGCCCCGCGTTGTAGTAGCCGTAGGTGCGCACGCCCTCAACCACCGCCTGAATGTCAGCGTCGTTGCAGACGATGACCGGGGCTTTGCCGCCCAGTTCCAGGTGCGTGCGTTTGAGGGTTTTGGCGGCTGCCTGAAGGATTTTTTGTCCGGTAACGATGTCACCGGTCAGCGATACCATGCGTACTTTCGGGTGGCTGACTAAATGGCTACCGACACCTTCACCGCCGCCGCAGATGATATTGATGACCCCGCGCGGCAACAGCTCAGCCAGCGCCGGGGCCAGCGCCAGGATCGACAGTGGTGTGTGTTCGGACGGTTTGAACACCAACGTGTTGCCCGCCGCCAGTGCCGGGGCGATTTTCCAGGCGGCCATCATGATCGGGTAATTCCACGGCGCGATGGACGCCACCACGCCAATCGGGTCACGCCGAACCATGCTGGTGTAGCCTGGCAGGTATTCGCCGGAGAGTTGTCCTGTCTGGCAGCGCACGGCGCCAGCGAAAAAACGGAACACGTCGACCGTCGCGCTTAAGTCATCCTGGCGCGCCAGGTGCAGGGGCTTGCCGCAGTTCAGCGATTCCAGGCGGGCGAGCTGATCGGCTTGTTTTTCAATGACGTTGGCAATGGACAGCAGGATGTTCGAGCGTTGTTGCGGTGTGGTTCGAGACCAGCTGGCAAAGGCGCGGTGGGCGGCGAGGATTGCGGATTCGACTTGTTCAATGCTGGCTTCGGCAATATGAGTCAGTACTTCGCCGGTGGCTGGATTGAGGATCGGTTCGACGAAACCTTGGCCTGCGACCAGTTCACCGTCGATTAACAGTGCCGTGAACAATGGGGTCGGGTGCGCGCCGGGCATGTTGGGTGCTCTCTTTTTTTTTGTGGCCGTGGGGTCCATGGGCTTGCTCCTTGGCGCGCCCGGCCATCTATAGCCACAGAGACTAGTGCGCGGGCGAGAGGTCGACAAATGCTAAATACTGAAAGCTGCGTTCGATTAAATAGATAGCCTGCGCCCGGTATGAGGTTGCTCGCGGGCGACGCTCAAAAAGGGGTCGACCAACGCGGGTCGTGCCGTGCCTCGGCGCCATGCTAGGCCTACGTCCAGGGTCTGGCTGAGGTCCGCCAAGGGGCGCGCTTCGATGATGTCGCCCTCCAGCGACCAGGGCCGATAGGTCATGTCTGGCTGGATGGAAACCCCGAGTCCGGCTGCCA
Source organism: Pseudomonas sp. 5C2 (assembly GCF_034314155.1). Taxonomy (NCBI): domain Bacteria; kingdom Pseudomonadati; phylum Pseudomonadota; class Gammaproteobacteria; order Pseudomonadales; family Pseudomonadaceae; genus Pseudomonas; species Pseudomonas sp. 5C2. The sequence continues at coordinate 92,522 of NZ_JAVIWH010000002.1, forward strand.
CCAGGCTCCGGACGGCTTCGGTCGAAGCTGTGCGCAGTGTGATGTGCGGTTGCAGGCCGGCTCGCGACCACATGCGCTGGGCATTCATGTCCATTTCATCGACATTGAGCTGAATTAACGGCTCGCGAGCGACGTCTGCCAGGTTAATGCTGTCGTGTTCCAGCAGGGGGTGCTGCGCAGGCAGCCAGACCCGGTGCGGTGAGTGGGTGAGTACTTCGGTTTGCAGGGCGTAGCGGTCTTCGAGGTTGGACAGGATCAACACCCCGACATCAATCTCGCCGCTGACCAGCAAATGCTCGATATACGGGCGCTCGTCTTCCATTACGCGGATGTCGACGTTGGGGTAAGCACGCTGAAAACGAGTCAACAAGTCCGCCAGGTAATAGCCCGCCACCAGGCTGGTCACGCCGACAATCAACTGGCCTGCTACCTGGTCGGTGCTTTGTTGCAGGCTGCGCTTGGCGTTGTCCACCGTGGCCAGGATCAAGTGCGCCTGGCGCAGGAACTGGTGGCCCTGATGGGTCAGGCTCATGCCTTTGGCATGGCGGTTGAACAGCGTGACGCCGATTTCCTGTTCCAGTTGCTGGATCGCCAACGTCAGCGTGGACTGGGAAATGTACACCGCCTGTGCGGCGGCCGAGATCGAACCGGTTTCCGCGACCGCGATGAAGTGACGGATCTGGCGCAACGTCATCATGAGAGGGCAGCTCTGGCGAGGTTGTTGATTGGTTTTTTAGATGTTTCAGAGTGTATATCTTTTTAAACGATAGTTGAGCGAGTGACGCTGCCTGGAGGGCCATGCAACATTTCGAAGCACTCCTCAAACCTGCCAGGACACACTTCGTTCTACTCTGCTGGCCACGAAACGACTGACAAGTTCTGGAGGCTTTCCCATGAATACGCGTGGCTTACTCGATCAACTGCTTAAGTCCGGGCAGGACCTGCTACAGAACAAAACTGGCGTACGAACGGGCAATCATTCCGATAACAGCGCCCCCGCTGCGGGCGGTTCAGGGGGGTTAGGCGGTTTGCTCGGTGGGGCGGGCGGAGGGTTGGGTGGGTTCCTGTCCGGTGCGGGCGGCGGAGCATTGGCGGCTGGTGCGATGGGTTTGCTGATGGGTAATAAAACCGCACGCAAGGTGGGCGGCAAGGCGCTGACCTACGGTGGTCTCGCGGCGCTGGGGGTTTTGGCCTACAAAGCCTATGGCAATTGGCAAGCCAATCAAGGCACAGCCCCACACTCCGAGCCACAAACTATTGACCGGCTGCCAGCGCCGCAGGTCGAAGAGCACAGTCAGGCGATTCTCAGGGCACTGGTGGCTGCGGCCAAGGCGGACGGCCATGTTGATGACCGTGAGCGTCAGTTGATAGAGGGTGAATTCACCAAACTGACCAACGATCAGGAGCTGCGGCATTGGTTGCAGGCCGAACTCAACAAACCTCTCGATCCGGCAGAAGTCGCTCGAGCGGCGAACACGCCGGAAATGGCCGCCGAAATGTACATTGCCAGCGTGATGTTGGTGGATGAGGAGCACTTTATGGAGCGCGCCTATCTTGACGAACTTGCTCGCCAACTCAGGTTGGACCCTGCACTCAAGGTAGAGCTTGAGGCGCACGTGCGGCAGGCTTCTGATAAAGGGTGAGCAACCAGCTGAAAGTATGTCGGAAACACCCGTATTAGCCTTAAGGGGGCTGGGCTATACTCAGCCTGCTTTGGGCCGTCTGTTGGTCCACTTCTTGAACTCGGCGGATGCTGCCGGTGTTGAACTCTTGAGGGCTGACTGTGAAGAACTGGACGTTGCGCCAACGGATTCTGGCGAGTTTCGCTGTGATCATCGCCATCATGTTGTTGATGGTTGTCGTGTCGTACTCCCGACTGCTTTCTATTCAGTCCAGCGAGGAGCAGGTCCGCACTGATGCTCTGCCGGGCCTTTATTACAGCACCACCATCCGCAATGCATGGGGCACTAGTTACGTTGTCACCTTGAAGCTGCTCGGCGAAGACGAAGGTCGGCCGCTTACGACGGCTGAACTTGAGCAGTTCAAGGCTAACGAAGCCATCCTAGAAAACGAAGTGAGCAACTATAAGAAAACCATTTTCAGCTCAGATGACCAGGTCCGCTTCGATGCATTTGAGAGGCAACATGAGGTTTATCGGAAAGCCCTCGATGACGTTCTCGCGCTTTATCAATCCAATGATTTTATCAAGGCCCGCAGTGCGCTCAACACGCAGCTGTCCCCTGTCTGGAATCTGGGTCGCGATCTTATCAATACGTTGATCACCGAAAACAAGAAACTGGCTGACCATGCGGCCGAATCAATTAGCGTCTCGGTGACTGACGCGAAAATCAGCATGGGTATTTCCCTGCTGATCGCCCTGGCTGCTGCCGCGAGCTGTGGCTTGCTGTTAATGCGCGCAATCATGGCGCCGATGCAGCGCATCGTGCAGATTCTCGAGGTCATGCGCACCGGTGACTTGAGCAAGCGCCTGGACCTGGACCGCAAAGATGAGTTCGGTGCAGTCGAAACTGGCTTCAACGACATGATGACCGAGTTGACGGGCCTGGTTTCACAGGCCCAGCGTTCGTCGGTACAGGTCACCACCTCGGTGACCGAGATCGCCGCGACCTCCAGACAGCAACAGGCCACGGCCACCGAAACGGCTGCCACCACCACGGAAATCGGTGCGACCTCCAGAGAAATCGCCGCCACGTCCCGTGATCTGGTGCGCACCATGACCGAGGTCACCTCCGCCGCGGATCAGGCTTCGATCCTTGCAGGCTCCGGCCAGCAAGGCCTGGCGCGTATGGAAGAGACCATGCATCAGGTCATGGGGGCTGCCGATCTGGTCAACGCCAAGTTGGCGATCCTCAATGAGAAGGCCGGCAACATCAATCAGGTGGTAGTGACCATCGTCAAAGTGGCCGACCAGACCAACCTCTTGTCGCTCAACGCGGCCATCGAAGCGGAAAAAGCGGGTGAGTATGGGCGCGGTTTTGCCGTGGTTGCGACTGAAGTACGTCGCTTGGCCGATCAGACTGCCGTGGCGACGTACGACATCGAGCAGATGGTTCGTGAGATTCAGTCGGCCGTGTCCGCAGGCGTGATGGGCATGGACAAGTTCTCCGAAGAAGTCCGTCGTGGCATGTTCGAAGTGACTCAGGTCGGCGAGCAGCTTTCGCAGATCATCTATCAGGTGCAGGCCTTGGCGCCGCGAGTCCTGATGGTTAACGAAGGCATGCAGGCGCAAGCCACCGGTGCTGAACAGATCAATCAGGCGCTGGTGCAACTGGGTGATGCCAGCAGCCAGACGGTGGAGTCGTTGCGTCAGGCCAGTTTCGCCATTGATGAACTGAGCCAGGTGGCGGTGGGGCTGCGCAGCGGCGTCTCGCGTTTCAAAGTCTGAGACCGGACGATGATCGAGCACTCAACCAAGCGTGGCGCCCCAGCTTTACCGCAGAACAAGCTGTTTTTGTTGTTTCACATAGGTGACGAGCGTTACGCCCTGGAGGCGGTCGAAATCGCCGAAGTACTCCCGCGTTTGCATCTCAGGCCCATCCCCCAGGCGCCGCATTGGGTTGCTGGGGTGTTTGCGTACCGGGGCATGGTGGTGCCGGTGATTGATCTCAGTGCGCTCACCTTTGGCCGCCCGGCACAGACTCGAACCAGTACCCGTCTGGTCCTGGTTCACTATCGCCCGGACGCTGACCGATCCGGCCAGTTGCTCGGCCTGATTCTGGAACAGGCCACCGATACCCTGCGTTGCCCGCCTCGCGAGTTCAAGGAATACGGTCTGGATAATCGACTGTCACCCTACCTCGGTCCTGTCCGCGAGGACAAACAAGGGTTGCTGCAATGGATTCGGGTCCAGGACCTGCTCAGTGATTCGGTGCGCGAGCTGCTTTATCCTGCCCAACCCTTGAGTATCGAGCTGTTCGAGGAGGCGCCATGAGCAATGACGCGCGTTTCTTCTCCTTCCTCAAGGACCGCATCGGTCTGGACGTTGCCTCGGTCGGTGAAGCGATCATCGAGCGCGCCGTGCGCCAGCGTTGCGCCGCATCGAGCGCGCAGGACAGTGACGGCTATTGGCAGTTGTTGCAGACGTCGGCCAGCGAGCAGCAAGCGCTGATCGAAGCGGTGATTGTCCCCGAGACCTGGTTCTTTCGTTACCCGGAATCGTTTTCGACCCTGGGCAAGCTGGCGCAGACGCGACTGGCGGAACTGATGGGCTCGCGACCGCTGCGTATCCTCAGCCTGCCCTGTTCCACGGGCGAAGAACCCTATTCGATTGCCATGGCCCTGTTCGATGCCGGGATTTGCCCGCAACAGTTTCAGGTCGATGGCATCGATATCAGTCCCTTGTCCATTGAGCGGGCAACGCGGGCGATTTATGGCAGAAACTCGTTTCGCGGTGAGCAAATAACCTTTCGTGACCAGTATTTCAGTGCTGAGGTCGATGGTTTTTTACTCAATGAACGGGTGTGTAACCAGGTCAACTTTCAGACGGGTAACGTGCTTGATCCGACGTTGTTGGCGGCGAGACCCGCTTATGACTTCGTGTTCTGCCGCAATCTGTTGATCTATTTCGATCTGGCGACCCAACAACGCGTTTTCGAGGTGCTCAAGCGCATGACCCGCGAAGAAGGCGTGTTGTTTATCGGTCCGGCCGAGGGCAGTCTGCTGGCGCGTTTGGGCATGCGTTCAATCGGTATTGCGCAGTCGTTTGCTTTTAGCCGCTGCGCGGAAAAAGCCGAAGTGCCGCCTGCTGCTGTTGTGCCCCTGTCGCTTCCAACCCCGGTGCCAGCGACCTTTACTCGTTCGCGGGCCAGTCTGCCGTTGCGGGCGAGCCCCCGATCGTTTGCGTCAAGCCCGCCGGTCCTTGCAAGCGCCAGAGCTGTACCCACTCCGGCAGGGGGCCTCGACAATGAAGCCGCCAGCTTGCTGGCAAACATCGCAAGCCTGGCCAACGAGGGTAAAAGTGCCGAGGCGCGCGCGGCCTGCGAGCGCTACCTGAAACTATATGAGCCGGTAGCCCAAGTGTTTTATTGGCTGGGACTGCTCAGCGATCTCGGCGGCCAGACGGCGGAGGCGCAGGGTTTGTATCGCAAAGCGTTGTACCTGCAGCCACAACATTCCGAGGCATTGGCGCAGTTGGCGACTCTGCTGGCCTCTCAAGGCGATACCGAAGGTGCCCGCCGTTTGCAGGACCGGGCTGCCCGTGGCCTGAGCAAGGAAGGACGTAATCGATGAGCGGCCAGCTGAGCGAACCAAGCCTGACCCAGCAAGACCTTCAGGTAATCGACGATTGCTGGAACCGTATTGGTATACATGGCGAGCGTTCTTGCCCATTGCTGGCCGAGCATATTCATTGCCGTAACTGTTCGGTGTATTCAGCTGCCGCCACGCGCCTGCTGGATCGCTACTCCCTGGCCCAGGAACATCGGGTGCAGGGCCATACCCTTGAGGCTCACAGCGAGATCAAGACCCGCTCGATCCTGGTGTTTCGTCTGGGCGAAGAATGGCTCGGGTTGCCCACCCGCTGTCTGGTCGAAGTGGCGCCGTTGCAGGCCATTCATTCTCTGCCGCATCAACGCTCGCGGGCGTTGCTTGGCGTCGCCAATGTACGGGGCGCGCTGGTGGCCTGCCTGTCGCTGGTTGAGTTGCTGGGCCTGGACAACTCGCCAGTGGTGACGCCCTCGGCGCGGATCATGCCGCGTATGCTGATCGTCGCCGCTCAGGGTGGCCCGGTCGTGGTGCCGGTGGACGAGGTCGATGGCATCCATGCCATGGATGAGCGTGAACTGGACTCGGCATCCGACGCGGGTCATCAGACCCATGCCAGATTTACCCAGGGCGTTCTGCAGTGGAAAGCGCGCAGTTTGCGCCTGCTCGATGAAGATCAACTGCTGTCGGCGGTGAACCGGAGCCTCACATGACCCCAGAACAAATGCGCGATGCCTCGCTGTTTGAGTTGTTCACGCTGGAAGCCGAAGCACAAACCCAGGTCCTCAGTGCCGGCTTGCTGGCGCTGGAACGCAATCCCGCGCAGGCAGAGCACCTGGAAGCCTGCATGCGCGCCGCCCATTCGCTCAAGGGCGCGGCGCGGATTGTCGGGGTCGATGCCGGGGTCAGCGTGGCCCATGTAATGGAAGATTGCCTGGTCAGCGCCCAAGAATTCAGGTTGCGCCTGCGGCCCGAGCATATCGATGCTTTGCTGCTGGGTACCGACTTGCTGATGCGCATCGCCACGCCAGGCAGTACGGGCGTTAGCCCTGCGGATATCGACGCGTATGTGCTGCAAATGAACGCGTTGCTGGCGCCAGGTGCCGCCACCGGCGATTCAGCGTCGGCAACGTCTGCACAGCCGTCGCTTGAATCGCTTCTGTCCATGCCCGAGATGACCACTGTCGATTTATTGGCCGCTGCACTGCGCCTTGATACTCCTGCGCCGTACACCGAGCCGGACCCGGTTTCTGTCCTTGCTTCTGTCGTGGCTGAGGCGCCCCGTCAAAACCAACGGATCGCTGAAGGCGGTGAGCGCGTCTTGCGGGTGACGGCCGATCGCCTGAACAGCTTGCTCGACTTGTCGAGTAAGTCGCTGGTCGAAACTCAGCGGATCAAGCCGTATCTGGCGACAATGCAGCGGGTCAAGCGTCTGCAAAATAAAAGCGCGAGGACCCTCGACAGTCTGGATGTGAGCCTCAAAGAGTCCGGCGCAAGCGTCGAGGCCCTGGAAATACTCGAAGAAGCCCGGCGTTTGCTGTCCGAAGCCCAGGCGATGCTGATCCAGCAGACCTCTCAGTTGGATGAGTTCGGTTGGCAGGCCAGCCAGCGTGCGCAGTTGATGTACGACACTGCACTGGCCTGTCGGATGCGCCCCTTTGCCGATGTGCTGGTCGGTCAGGCGCGCATGGTCCGCGACCTGGGCCGCGAGTTGGGTAAGCCTGTGCGCCTGGAAATCGAAGGCGAAAAGACCCAGGTTGACCGTGACGTGCTGGAAAAGCTTGAAGCGCCCTTGACCCATTTGCTGCGCAACGCGGTGGATCATGGCATCGAATTGCCCGAGCAGCGGCTGCTGGCAGGTAAGCCTGCAGAAGGCGTCATCCGGCTCAGGGCGTCCCATCAGGCCGGCCTGTTGGTGGTGGAAGTCAGTGACGACGGCGCGGGTGTCGATCTCGATCAACTGCGTCGCAGCATCATCAAGCGCCAGTTGTCGCCCGCTGAAACCGCTGAGCAACTGAGTGAAGATGAGCTGCTGAGTTTTTTGTTCCTGCCCGGCTTCAGTCTGCGCGACAAAGTCACCGAAGTGTCCGGGCGTGGCGTTGGCCTGGACGCGGTGCAGCATATGGTCCGCCAACTTCGTGGGGCGATCGAAGTCGAACAGGGCGCAGGGCAGGGCAGCCGCTTCCAACTGACAGTGCCACTGACCCTGTCGGTGGTCCGCAGTCTGGTGGTCGACGTCGGTGGGGAGGCGTATGCATTCCCCTTGGCGCACATCGAACGCATGCGTGATGTGCAGGTCAGCGAAGTCGTGCAGTTGGAGGGGCGTCAGCATTTCTGGTACGACGACCGTCCCGTAGGACTGGTGGCCGCCAGCCAGTTGCTTCAGCGCCCGCAAAGCCAGCCTGTCGGTGACGTGCTCAAGGTCGTGATCATTCGTGAGCGGGATGCCGTATATGGCGTGGCGGTCGAGCGTTTTATCGGTGAGCGCACGCTGGTGGTGCTGCCCCTCGATCCGCGACTGGGCAAGGTCCAGGATATTTCAGCCGGGGCCTTGCTCGACGATGGCTCGGCGGTATTGATCATTGATGTGGACGATATGCTGCGTTCGGTGGAGAAACTGCTCAACACCGGACGTCTGGAGCGCATCGGCCGGGGCGGCCAGCAAGCCGATGCCGTAGCGCGCAAGCGGGTGTTGGTGGTCGATGACTCGCTGACGGTGCGTGAGCTGGAGCGCAAGTTGCTGCTCAATCGTGGGTATGAAGTGGTGGTGGCGGTGGATGGCATGGACGGCTGGAATGCCTTGCGTGCCGAAGACTTTGACTTGCTGATCACCGATATAGACATGCCGCGCATGGACGGTATCGAGCTGGTTACCCTGTTGCGTCGGGACAGTCGTTTGCAGTCCCTGCCGGTGATGGTGGTGTCATACAAGGACCGAGAAGAAGATCGCCGTCGAGGTCTGGATGCCGGTGCGGATTATTACTTGGCTAAAGCCAGCTTTCATGACGACGCTTTGCTCGATGCCGTGATGGAGTTGATCGGAGGTGCACAGGGATGAAGATCGCTATCGTCAACGATATGCCCATGGCCGTGGAGGCCCTGCGCCGGGCCATCGCTTTCGAGCCCGCGCATCAGGTGGTCTGGGTCGCGGCCAATGGCGCCGAAGCCGTCGAGCGCTGTGCGCAGCTGACGCCGGACCTTATCCTGATGGACCTGATCATGCCGGTCATGGATGGCGTCGAAGCGACCCGACAGATCATGGCCGCTACACCGTGTGCCATCGTCATTGTTACCGTGGACCGACAGCAGAATGTCCATCGGGTGTTTGAAGCCATGGGGTACGGCGCGCTGGATGTGGTCGATACGCCCGCCCTGGGCGCAGGGAATCCCAAGGACGCAGCGGCCCCGCTATTGCGCAAGATCCTCAATATTGACTGGTTGATCGGTCAGCGCGACAGTCGCGTGCGCACGGTCGCCACGCCTTTGCGTGCGAGCGTACAGCGCCAGGGTCTGGTGGCCATCGGCTCTTCCGCGGGCGGCCCGGCAGCGCTGGAAGTTCTCCTGAAGGGCCTGCCCGCGTCATTTCCTGCGGCTGTTGTGCTGGTTCAGCATGTGGATCAGGTTTTTGCCGCCGGGATGGCTGAGTGGCTGGCCAGTGCGTCTGGTTTGCCCGTGCGTCTGGCCCGTGACGGCGAGCCGCCAGAGCGGGGAACAGTCTTGCTGGCGGGCACCAATCACCATATTCGCTTATTGAAAAACGGTAGTCTGGCGTACACCGCCGAGCCCGTAAACGAAATTTATCGGCCCTCGATCGACGTTTTTTTCGAGAGTGTGGCCAGCTATTGGAGTGGAGATGCGGTGGGTGTGTTGCTAACGGGGATGGGGCGCGATGGTGCTCAAGGGCTTAAGTTGATGCGACAGCAGGGGTTTTTGACCATCGCTCAGGATCAACACAGCTGTGCTGTGTATGGCATGCCCAAGGCGGCTGCCGCGATCGATGCAGCTGTCGAAATTCGGCCACTGGAAAAAATTGCGCCCAGATTGATCGAGGTGTTCGGCTAATGACTTTTCAGGCGTGTTCACGACCAGTCAGAGAGCAGGAGCCCCGGCATGCATGATTTGCAAATAGATGGTTTCAAGAAGACCGACGAGAACTCGGCGATGGTGCTGTTGGTCGACGATCAGGCAATGATTGGTGAAGCGGTGCGCCGTGGGCTGGCCAACGAAGATAACATCGATTTCCACTTCTGTGCCGACCCGCATCAGGCGATTGCCCAGGCTATTTTGATCAGGCCGACGGTGATTTTGCAGGATCTGGTCATGCCGGGCCTCGATGGTCTGACCCTGGTGCGTGAGTACCGCAACAACCCGCTGACCCGCGATATTCCGATCATCGTACTCTCGACCAAGGAAGACCCGCTGATCAAAAGCGCGGCCTTCGCGGCCGGTGCCAATGATTATCTGGTCAAGCTGCCGGACACCATCGAGTTGGTGGCGCGCATTCGTTACCACTCTCGCTCGTACATGACTCTGTTGCAGCGTGATGAAGCCTATAGAGCCTTGCGCGTCAGTCAGCAGCAGTTGCTCGATACCAATCTGGTGTTACAGCGCTTGATGAACTCGGACGGCTTGACTGGCCTGTCCAATCGTCGGCACTTCGACGAGTACCTGGAGCTGGAGTGGCGCCGGGCACTGCGTGAGCAAAGCCAGATCTCGTTGTTGATGATTGATGTGGACTACTTCAAGGCCTTCAATGACAACTTTGGCCATCTCGAAGGTGACGAAGCACTGCGTCAGGTCTCCAGTGCGATTCGCGAGAGTTGCGGTCGATCTTCCGATCTGCCAGCGCGTTACGGTGGGGAAGAGTTTGCCCTGGTGCTGCCAACCACCTCACCAGGCGGTGCGCGGCTGCTGGCCGAAAAGCTGCGCCAGACCGTGGAGGGCCTCAATATCCCGCACATTTTCCCTTTGCCGGGCTCGATCCTGACTATCAGCATCGGCTTAGCCACCATGATCCCGCAACCGGGCTCCAACAGTCGCCAACTGATCATGGACGCCGACAAGGGTTTATATTCCGCGAAGAACAATGGACGCAATCAGGTGGTGGTGGTGGGGGTTAGCTGATCCGTTGCGGCATCGGCGGTGGAATCGTGCAGCGCAGAAACTCCCGTAAGGCCTGCCCAATGGACTGCCTTAGCGGTCGGTGGTGAGTTATACTCGTCGGCTTTCAAAAGTTCGCCTACGAGTGCTGCCCACCATGGAAATCAACCCGATCCTAAACAGCATCAAGGACCTGTCCGAGCGTTCTGAAACCATTCGGGGGTATCTTTGACTACGATCAAAAGCATGAGCGTCTGACTGAAGTCAATCGCGAGCTTGAAGATCCTGCTGTCTGGAACAACCCCGAGTACGCACAGAACCTGGGCCGCGAGCGTTCCTTGCTGGCGCAGATCGTCGACACCCTGGACGAAATGTCCTCTGGCCTGGTCGACGCCAAAGACCTGCTGTTGATGTCCGCCGAAGAAGAAGATCAGGCTGCCGTGGACGACGTGGCTGCTGAAGTCGAGCGCTTGCGCGAGTCGCTGGAGAAGCTGGAATTCCGTCGGATGTTCAGCGGCGAGATGGACGCCAACAACGCTTATCTGGATATTCAGGCCGGCTCTGGCGGTACAGAGGCTCAGGACTGGGCCAACATCCTGCTGCGCATGTACCTGCGCTGGGCGGATAAACGCGGTTTCGACGCCACCATCATGGAATTGTCCGCGGGTGAAGTCGCCGGGATCAAAGGCGCGACTCTGCACATCAAGGGTGAATACGCCTTTGGTTGGTTGCGCACCGAGATCGGTGTGCACCGCCTGGTGCGCAAGAGCCCGTTCGACTCGGGCAACCGTCGCCACACCTCGTTCTCGGCCGTGTTCGTGTCGCCGGAAATCGATGACAACATCGAAATCGACATCAACCCGTCGGACTTGCGAATCGACACCTACCGTTCCTCCGGTGCCGGTGGTCAGCACGTTAACACCACCGACTCGGCGGTACGGATTACGCACATACCGTCCAACACGGTGGTCTGCTGCCAGAACGAACGTTCCCAGCACGCGAACAAAGACACCGCGATGAAAATGTTGCGGGCACGCTTGTATGAGCAGGAAGTGCAGAAGCGCAATGCCGCTTCGCAGGCCCTGGAAGACACCAAGTCGGATATCGGCTGGGGTCATCAGATTCGCTCGTATGTGCTCGACCAGTCGCGGATCAAGGATCTGCGTACCGGTATCGAAAGAAGCGACTGCGTCAACGTGCTCGACGGCGATATCGATGAGTACCTTGTGGCCAGCCTCAAGCAAGGGCTGTAATCCCAAGCCCTGATACAGCAGCCCCGATTCAAGTCCCTCGTCCTGATGGCGAGGGCAACGAACCTGCGATGGAAAATTTAAGACATGAGCGACCAACAACTCGACCCGCAAGACCTGCAACAGGAAGAAAACAGCCTGATCGCCCTGCGCAAGGAAAAGCTTGCTGCCGAGCGCGCCAAGGGCCAGGCCTTCCCCAACGACTTCCGCCGCGACAGCTACTGCAATGATTTGCAGAAGCAGTATGTCGACAAGACCAAGGAAGAGCTGTTGGCTGCAGCGATTCCGGTCAAGGTCGCGGGTCGCCTCATGCTCAACCGTGGCTCGTTCATGGTGATTCAGGACATGACGGGTCGCATCCAGGTCTATGTCAACCGCAAGACGTTGCCAGAAGAAACCCTGGCGGCGGTCAAAACCTGGGACCTTGGTGACATCATCGCCGCCGAAGGCACCCTGGCGCGTTCCGGCAAGGGCGACCTGTATGTCGAAATGACCAACGTGCGGCTGCTGACCAAGTCCCTGCGCCCGCTGCCGGACAAGCACCATGGCCTGACCGATACCGAAACCCGCTATCGTCAGCGCTACGTTGACTTGATCGTCAACGAAGAAGTACGCCACACCTTCCGCGTTCGTTCGCAAGTCATTGCGCACATTCGCAGCTTCTTTATGCAGCGCGATTTCCTTGAAGTGGAAACGCCGATGTTGCAGACCATCCCGGGTGGTGCTGCGGCCAAGCCTTTCGAAACGCATCACAATGCACTCGACCTGGACATGTTCCTGCGTATCGCGCCAGAGCTGTTCCTCAAACGTCTGGTGGTGGGCGGGTTCGAGCGTGTATTCGAGATCAACCGCAACTTCCGTAACGAAGGCGTTTCGACTCGGCACAACCCCGAATTCACCATGCTTGAGTTCTATCAGGCATACGCTGATTACGAAGACAACATGGACCTCACCGAGGAGTTGTTCCGCGAGCTGGCACAGCTGGTTCTGAACAGTACCGACGTGCCTTATCAGGGCAAAGTGTTCCATTTCGGCGAACCGTTCCAGCGTATTTCGGTGTTCGCGTCGATCCTCAAGTACAACCCGGACATCACTGCGGCCGACCTTGAAGACATCGACAAGGCGCGTGCTATCGCCAAGAAAGCCGGTGCTGCCGTTAAAGGCTTCGAAGGTCTGGGCAAGTTGCAGACCATGATTTTCGAAGAGCTGGTCGAGCACCAACTGGAACAACCGACCTTCATCACCGAATACCCGTTCGAAGTGTCGCCGCTGGCACGTCGCAACAATAACAACCCGAACGTCACCGACCGCTTTGAGCTGTTCATCGGTGGCCGCGAAATCGCCAACGCCTACTCCGAGTTGAATGACGCGGAAGACCAGGCCGAGCGGTTCCAGGCTCAGGTTCGCGACAAGGATTCAGGGGACGATGAGGCCATGCATTACGATGCTGACTTCGTGCGTGCGCTGGAGTACGGCATGCCGCCAACGGCCGGTGAAGGTATCGGCATCGACCGGCTGGTGATGCTACTCACCGATGCACCGTCGATTCGTGACGTGATTCTGTTCCCGCACATGCGCCCACAAGCGTAAAAATGTGAAGAAGCCGCCTCGCAAGGGCGGCTTTTTTGTATTCGTCAGACAACCCGCGTGAAGCCATTCGCAGCGGGACGCGTAATGGCAAGCTTGCTCCCACAGTAGACCGCAGTATCTCTGTAGGAGCGGACGTGTCCGCGAAGGCGTCCGTCCAGGCTACAACCAAAAAGGAAAACCTGTTGTGAACCGTGCGATCGCTCAAAAGGGGGCTGCTGGCGTTGCCACAGCCGTAGCGCAGAGTGTTCAGTATCAAGGTCGCAAGGCCATTCGACAGGGCAGTGAGCAGCGCCGACAGGAGATCCTCGACGCGGTCATGCGCATTGTCGTTCGCGATGGCGTGCGAGCCGTGCGTCATCGTGCGGTGGCCGCCGAAGCCAGCGTGCCCCTGTCAGCCACGACCTATTACTTCAAAGACATCGATGACCTGCTCACCGATGCTTTTGCCCAATACGTCGAGCGCAGCGCGGCCTACATGGCCAAGCTGTGGGAAAACACCGAAGTGATCCTGCGTGAAATGGTTGCCCGAAGCGATGGCAGCCCTGGCGCTCGAGCCCGCCTGGCCGATGAAATCGCCCTGATGACCATGGAGTACGTGCGTCGCCAATTGATGACGCGCCGCGAGCATCTGATCGCCGAGCACGCCTTCCACCATGAGGCCTTGCTCAACCCGAGACTGGCCCTGCTGGTCAGTGCACATCAGGAGATTTTGCTGCAAGGTACAGGTCAATTCCTCCAGGTGATGGGGTCTTCGCAACCGCATCAGGATGCACAAGTGTTGACGGGGATAATCAGCCGGATGGAATATCAGGGCCTGCTCCACGGCCCGCAGCCTCACGCAGACGAAGAAATGCTCGGCATCCTCACCCGCCACCTGCATCTGGTGTTGGGGACCACGACACCTGTTTGCGAGTGAATATGCGTATGTTCAGGAAAACCCGATGAAAGCTTGGCGCGTGGCCATTGCCTTGTCGTTCGTGTTATTGAGCGGCTGCCTGGTGACCTTCAAGGACCCGATACCCGCCAACGATGCGGCACCCAAAGCCATGCTTGGCAAATGGGCCAGCAAAAACGCCTGGGGTGAAGCGCTCGAACTTGAAGTCACGCGCACGGGCGTCCATCAGTACCAGGCCGTCAGCTACCGCACGGGTGATCGCAAACACCGCGATGAATACGCATTCACCGTGTCTCGGCATGGCAGTCGCTGGTACCTGTCGGCGGGTTTGCCGCAGAAATACGGTGCTAATTTCGTCATTGCAGGTTTCGAGTTGACCGAAAACCATGAACTGGTGGTCTACAACCTCGATGTCGATCGGGTCAATCAGCTGATCGAACAGAAAACCCTGGCTGGCGAAACGCTGGAAACCGAGAAGGGCGATGGCGTGCTGATCACCAGCCCTCTCGATCAGGTATTTGCCTATCTCGACGATCCGGCCAACTCCGATGTTTTTCTCGAAGTGGCGCGGTATCAGCGCTTGCCCAAGTAGGGCGACACGCCTAACCAAACAAGGAGTTCAGGGTGGACGATTACCAGCAGATTATTCGTGCCTTGTCAGACCGCATTGTCGTGGCTCAGACACCGATTCGTGTCCTTGACGCGGTGAAGTGGGACGACAGTATTCGCAAAGGTTTTCTCGAGGCCAAGGGCAAGAAAATGCCCGCCGTGGATCGCGCTTATTATGACAACCGGCCACTGGCGTTCGACTCCAACGCGGTGAAGCTGGAATTCCAGAACATCGAGCGTGACATCACCCGCCAGTTGGGTCAGTTCAACCCGGTCGGGCAGATCATGCGGCGCATGTGCAAGGAGTACCGGATGGTCATCCGTATGCTTGAAGCGCGTGGCACAGCGGATTTCGGCCTGATTTCCCAAGAGCTTTATGGCGCTGCGTCGGATGCCTTCCATGCGGGCGACCCGACGCTCGCGGATCTGGGCCTGATGCTCTCCGATTACCTGAATAATATCGCCGGGCGCGGGGACCTTAAGGACGAGCCGAAAACGCTCACCGCCAAAGATGCGGTGAGTATGCTGCAAACCCGTTTGAACAAGGTGTTTGGTGAAGCGGAGGAGACCATTCGTGTGTTCGAATCCGATGGCATCGTCGCCGACGCGGCGGCCGGTGCCGATTACATCAAGATCCGCTCCGATGCGATGTTTAACGAGCGAGACGTGCGGGCGCTGGAAGTGCACGAAGGGCTGGTGCATGTCGGCACGACCCTCAATGGCCAGAATCAGCCGATCTGCACGTTCCTGTCCAAGGGGCCGCCGTCGTCCACGGTGACCCAGGAAGGCCTGGCGATTCTGATGGAAGTGATTGCTTTCGCCTCATACCCAAGCCGCTTGCGTAAGCTGACTAACCGCACTCGCGCCATCCACATGGCCGAGGAGGGCGCTGATTTCTTGCAGGTTTTCGAGTTCTATCGTGAGCAAGGCTTTGGCATGTCCGAAAGCTACGGCAACGCTAGTCGCGTATTCCGTGGTTCGGTGCCCGATGGTCTGCCATTTACGAAAGACTTGTCCTACCTCAAGGGCTTCATCATGGTTTACAACTACATTCAGTTGGCCGTGCGCAAAGGCAAGCTTGAGCAGATACCGTTGTTATTCTGTGGCAAAACCACCCTGGAAGACATGCGCGCCTTGCGCCAGTTGGTCGATGAAGGGTTGGTGACGCCGCCGAAATACCTGCCTGAACAGTTCCGGGACATGAACGCCTTGTCCGCATGGATGTGCTTCTCCAACTTCCTCAACCATTTGAGCCTGGACCGGATTGAGGCTGACTACTCGAACATCCTGTAGGCCTCATGGCGAGCAAGTCAACCACATCAAAAGGGAATTGAAGCGTGAAGTTATTGGGCATCCTCACATTGCTCCTGACCCTCACCGGCTGCAGTTCCTTACTGTTCTACCCTGAGCCGGGCCAGCCGTTTACTCCTGATAGAGCCCACCTGGCCTATCGCGACGTGACCCTGACGGCGGCTGACGGTACCCGGTTGCATGGCTGGTGGCTGCCGGCCAAGGCCGGGGTTCCGGTCAAGGGCACGGTGCTGCACTTGCATGGCAATGGCGGCAATCTGGCTTGGCACCTGGGTGGCAGTTGGTGGCTGCCGGAGGAGGGCTATCAGGTGCTGCTGCTGGACTACCGCGGTTACGGCATGTCGCAAGGCGAGCCGAGCCTGCAGGGGATCTATCAGGATGTCGACGCCGCGTTTTCCTGGTTGAACCGCGCGCCCGAGGTGCAAGGCAAGCCTCTGGTGGTGCTCGGGCAAAGTCTCGGTGGTGCGATAGCGGTGCACTATCTGGCTGAACATCCGCAACAGCGCGCTCGGGTCAAGGCGCTGATACTTGACGGAACACCGGCCAGCTACCGCGATGTTGCCCGGTATACCCTCAGCACCTCATGGTTGACCTGGCCGTTGCAAACACCGCTGTCGTGGCTGATTCCTGACGCGGACAGCGCGATCAGGGGCCTGCCACTGCTGAGCGGAACGCCGCTGCTGATTTTCCAGAGCCTGGATGATTCGATGGTGCCCCTTTCCAACGGCATCAGTCTGTATCAAGCTGCGCCCCCTCCACGAGTCCTGCAGTTGACGCGTGGCGGGCATGTGCAGACATTCTCTGACCCTACGTGGCGTCAGGTGATGGTGCGCTACCTGGAGGATCCGCAGCACTTCAATGGCCTGCGGCGTTTAGCCGAAGTTCCGAATTACCCCAGCCACTCGGGTGCGCTGCGTGCACAACAGAATTCAGAAATTGAACATTCAGAGAGTCCGCAATGAGCGAAGAACGTAACGCAATTCCCATGGTCATCACCGGTATCTGCACCATTCTGGGCACTGTCGGTGTCCTCTGGTACTACGGCTACCTGCATTTCGCCAAGCCTGAGGACGCGCTGTTGCTCAGCGAGTTCACCATGCTCAAGACCATCCCCGGGGAGGATTACAAAATTGCTCTGGAGCCTGCTGCCGAAGTGGCGCAGTGCATTGACGGCGTTCTGGTGCTGTTCAACACCGAGCAGAAAGGCCTCAGCGGCGTGCTGATCAACAGTAAGAAACAAGCTGTGCGCTGCGCTGGCGAAGAAACACCGCAGCAGTTGCAGCCGTAACGCCGTCGCCCGACCGACACGTACAGATCGAGCTTTACCGCTGAATCGGGTAAGGCACTAAAAAGCCCCGCCTGCGGAATGAACGCAGGCAGGGCTTTTTAGGTTACGTCAGTCGATTAATGCATCGAAGAACGCGGAGCTACAGGCTGGTTATCGTTGGAAATGGTGACTTCCACACGCCGGTTCTGTGCGCGACCCGAGTTGCTGGTGTTATCGGCAACCGGGTATTCCTTGCCATAACCCTGGGCCACGATGCGCTCAGGGCTGACACCCATTTTCACCAGAGCCATTCTTACCGAATTGGCACGGCGCTCGGACAAAGACTGGTTATACGCCGCCGAACCGCTGCTGTCGGTGTAGCCTTCGACAATCACTTTGCGGTCCGGATTTTCCTGAAGGAATTGGGCAAGCTTGTTGATGTCGACCAGACCGCTGGATTTCAAATCAGCCTTGTTGAAGTCGAACAGCACATCGCCGAATGTCACCACGGTCCCGCGCTCGGTTTGCTTCGCGTTCAGGCTGGCTTGCAGTTGCTTGATCTGGGCATCGCGCGCATCCAGACGCGCTTGGGCACGTTGTCCGGCAGCGTTTTTCAGATCGCCTTCGGCGGTGCGCAGGTTAATGGTTTGCTTGGCGACTTCGACCCGCTGATTGGTCAGGTAAGCCAGTTGATCGACCCTCTTCTGGTCTTCTTTGCTCTGGTAGGCCTTGTCAGCCTTATCCAGCCAATCGCTGGCGTCCTTGGTTTCCAGCGCAGCCACTTTGCTGGCTTGCGGGTTGGCTTGCAGGGCCGAGAAGTTGGTCCGTGCTTGCTCAAGATTCACGTTTGGCTGTGAAGAGCAGGCTGCCAGGCCAACGCTGAGCGCCAGAAGGGCAGGGATCATCAGTTGTTTATGCGTCATTTTTTTCGTCCTTTAAATCAATTGCGAAGCACGTGATTACGAATGCACGAGGGAGTGGGCGAGGCCGCGCTTATTGCGAGGTACGCATGCCTTCCTCACGTAATTCATCAACGCCTTGATGGGCATCCTTGACCGCTCTCTCGGCTTTAGCCGCTTGAGCCTTGCGTTCAGCTACGCGGGCGTCCCATTCAGCCTGTTCGGCCAAACGTTTGGCTTCGTCGTATTTTTTGTCGTGCATGGCCATTTCTGCTTGCTTGAGCTTGTCCT
Organism: Pseudomonas sp. 5C2; assembly: GCF_034314155.1. Taxonomy (NCBI): domain Bacteria; kingdom Pseudomonadati; phylum Pseudomonadota; class Gammaproteobacteria; order Pseudomonadales; family Pseudomonadaceae; genus Pseudomonas; species Pseudomonas sp. 5C2. The sequence continues at coordinate 110,957 of NZ_JAVIWH010000002.1, forward strand.
GCGCCGATTTCATTTCCACGGCGGCAAACTCGGGTCCGCCAGCACTTACGGCGCTGTTCACGGCCGATTGAGTCACGGCGTACTGCTCGGTCGGTGGATTGCCAGCACAACCGGCCAGTACCAAGCTGCTGCCGAGGGCCAGCGCAGCAAGTTTCAACCCGCGCAGGTTGCTAAACGAGGTGTAGGCAGTGCTGATCTTCATGGTGTTCAACTCCATTGGGTAACTCCTGAGAACGCTTGATTTTCCATGACAGTCATGTGCCTGACGCGTGTGCAATAACAGTGTCCATGCCAACTGCTACCAGGGCTTTTCCTGTGATGGCTATTGGCTGTGACCTATTCGTTTTTTGAATAGTTCAGTCAGGTTTTTAAATGGATGATGTTTTTGGATCCATTCTGCGGAGGCTCTAGCGTGAGACTCATGGGGGCGCGCGCAGGCACGCCGGCCGCAAAAGGCAGCCGGTATGTGAGGGTCAGGAAGGGATGGGAGCTATGTTTCGATCAGTGGTTTTGCGTGTCGGCCTGTTCGGTCAGATCATGCAGATAACGTCGCGACAGCGCGAGAAAGCGCGGGGTAGGACCAATGTCTTCGTAGAGTGGATCACCCTCTTCATCGGTGGCCACGACATGGTTGCCTTTCACGTAGGGGAAGCTGGTTTCGAGCTCTTCGAGTGCAGCACCAATCAGTTCGCCGAGCAACTCTTCGGGAAGGCGTTTGGGGTACATCTCGGAAATAGCAGCCAGGCGAGCGGCTGATTCGACGTCCAAATGAATCGCATAGCCGGTATTGGTCAGGCGTCCCTTTGCATTCTGTTCCCAGTGTTGTGCGAGTTCACGGATTTTCATATGGACCTCAGGGTTATTAACCCACTTGTGGCGGGTGCAATCGGGGCAGTAAGCCGTTGTGTGGCTCATTCTTGAGATTAGCTCCATCTGCGTAGAATGTTAGCCACAGAACAACAGCATACGGTTGCGCGCTTGTCAGAGCTTGCTGCTCTGTGCACTCTTGCTAGATCAGATTTTTGCGCGCTTGTTCAGTCTGATTTCTGTCACGACTGAGCAGTACCGGTCCAGAAACGCTGGAGAGAAGGGCTTATGGCTGATATCGATGTACGTTTGCGTGAGGATGTTCACCTGTTGGGTGAGCTGTTGGGCAACACCATTCGTGAGCAACACGGGGCTGAATTTCTCGACAAGATCGAGCGTATCCGCAAGGCGGCCAAAGCCGGGCGCCGTGATTCGGCGGCGGGCACCGAGCAGCTGAGTTCAAGCCTGGACGAGCTGAGTGAGGATGAACTTTTGCCGGTGGCAAGGGCGTTCAACCAGTTTTTGAACCTGGCCAATATTGCCGAGCAATATCAACTTATCCACAGGCGCGATGATTCCCAGCCTCAGCCCTTTGAATCCCGCGTACTGCCTGAATTGCTTGAGCGTCTGAAAAAAGCCGGGCATAGCCCCGAGGCCTTGGCTCGACAGTTGGGCAAGCTGGAAATCGAGCTGGTGTTGACCGCTCACCCGACCGAAGTCGCACGACGGACGCTGATTCAAAAGTACGACGCCATCGCCGAGCAGCTGGCGGCGCTTGATCATCGCGACCTGAATGCCGCTGAGCGCGAACAAATCACAGTGCGCTTGCAGCGATTGATCGCCGAAGGCTGGTACACCGAAGAAATTCGCCGCACACGCCCGACCCCCATCGATGAGGCGAAGTGGGGCTTTGCGGTGATTGAGCGCTCGCTGTGGCATGCCATCCCCCATTACTTGCGCAAGGCAGATCGTGCTTTGCATGCCGCGACCGGGCTGCACTTGCCGCTGGAGGCCGCACCGATCCGTTTTGCCTCGTGGATGGGCGGTGATCGCGACGGCAACCCGAATGTCACCGCAGCGGTCACCCGCGAAGTCTTGCTGCTGGCGCGCTGGATGGCTGCGGACCTTTACCTGCGTGACATCGAACAACTGGCCTCTGAACTCTCTATGCAGCAGGCCAGCGCCGAGTTACGCGCGGCGGCGGGTGATAGCGCCGAACCCTACCGAACCGTGCTCAAGCAACTGCGTGATCGCCTGCGAGCGACCCGTAACTGGGCGCAATCTTCCCTGGCCGTCACGCAGCCGGCGCCCGATAACATTCTGCAGAACAACCGTGATCTGCTAGAGCCGCTGCAACTGTGTTTTCAGTCGCTGCACGCGTGCGGCATGGGCGTGATTGCCGACGGTCCATTACTGGACTGCCTGCGGCGCGCCGTCACGTTCGGTCTGTTTCTGGTGCGTCTGGATGTGCGCCAGGACGCCAGTCGCCACAGCGCGGCAATGACTGAAATCACCGACTATCTGGGCCTCGGTCGTTACGAGGAATGGGATGAAGAAACCCGCATCGCCTTCCTCCTGCGCGAACTGAACAACCGGCGGCCGCTGTTGCCGAGTCACTTCAAACCGGCTGCCGATACCGCCGAGGTCCTAGCCACGTGCCGGGAAGTGGCGGCGGCACCGGCAGCCTCATTGGGCTCCTACGTGATCTCGATGGCGGGCTCGGCCTCCGATGTGTTGGCGGTCCAACTGCTGCTCAAAGAGGCCGGGCTGCAACGGCCGATGCGTGTGGCGCCGTTGTTCGAAACCCTGGCCGACCTGGATAACGCGGGTCCGGCGATCCAGCACCTGCTCAGCCTGCCGGGCTATCGCTCGCGCCTGCATGGCCCGCAGGAAGTGATGATCGGGTATTCCGACTCGGCCAAGGATGCCGGCACTACGGCGGCTGCCTGGGCGCAATACCGGGCGCAGGAAAACCTGGTGGAGATCTGCCGCGAGCAACAGGTCGAATTGCTCTTGTTCCATGGTCGCGGCGGTACCGTCGGGCGTGGGGGGGGTCCTGCGCATGCGGCGATTCTGTCGCAACCGCCGGGGTCGGTGGCCGGGCGTTTCCGCACCACTGAGCAGGGCGAGATGATTCGCTTCAAGTTCGGCTTGCCGGACATTGCCGAGCAAAACCTCAACCTGTACCTGGCGGCGGTGCTCGAAGCGACCTTGCAGCCACCGCCCATGCCAGAGCCTGCGTGGCGGCAGATGATGGATCACTTGTCGGCTGACGGCGTCAGCGCATACCGCGCGGTGGTGCGCGAGAACCCTGAGTTCGTTGAGTATTTCCGCCAGGCAACCCCTGAGCAGGAATTAGGCCGCTTACCGTTGGGCAGTCGCCCGGCCAAGCGCCGCGAAGGTGGGGTGGAGAGTCTGCGTGCGATCCCATGGATCTTCGCCTGGACCCAGACCCGCCTGATGCTGCCCGCCTGGCTCGGCTGGGAAGCGGCGCTGAGTAAGGCGCTGGAGCGTGGCGAGAGCGACCTGTTGGCTCAGATGCGTGAGCAGTGGCCTTTTTTTCGTACCCGAATCGATATGTTGGAGATGGTCCTGGCCAAAGCCGACAGCGATATTGCCCGAATGTATGACGAACGGTTGGTGGAGCCCCGTCTGCAACATTTAGGCGCGCACTTGCGCGACCTATTGTCGCAGGCGTGCACCACGGTCCTGGGACTCACGGGCCAATCTCGCCTACTTGCACATAGCCCTGAAACGCTGGAGTTCATTAGTCTGCGCAACACGTATCTGGACCCGCTGCATTTGCTTCAGGCCGAGCTTCTGGCCCGTTCGCGCAAGCGAGAGGCGACTTTGGACAGTCCTTTGGAACAGGCGTTACTGGTGTCTGTGGCGGGCATCGCTGCCGGATTGCGCAACACAGGTTGAGGGTGTCGGGCGCTACCCGGGGTGGGCGGCGCCTGTCATAAAGTGGCAAGATAGTGACCTTTGGCGACGCATCCTTATAAGGTTGCACCCCGTCGCAACTTTTGGCGGGGGTACTTTTGTGTGCCGGTACGCCACGAGTTGCTGCGACTTTTGGTAGCTTGTGTGGGGATAGTCTGCTGTGTATCTTGATCAGCCTTTAGCCAATCTTCGGCTGAATCCCTTTTTTGAGATTGGCCCCATGAGGCGAGTCTGACAATATCCATATAAAAATTGAGGAGCACATCGATGCGCGTGATTCTGCTGGGAGCTCCCGGGGCCGGTAAAGGTACTCAGGCACAATTCATCACCGAAAAATTTGGTATCCCGCAAATTTCCACTGGCGACATGCTGCGCGCGGCAGTCAAGGCCGGTACCGAATTAGGCTTGAAAGCCAAGAGCGTCATGGACAGCGGCGGTCTGGTCTCCGATGACCTGATCATCGGCCTGATCAAGGACCGTATTGCTCAGCCTGACTGCGTCAATGGCGTCCTGTTTGATGGCTTTCCACGCACCATTCCCCAGGCAGAAGCCTTGGTAGAAGCTGGCGTGGAGATCGACAACGTGGTCGAAATCGCAGTCGATGACGAAGAAATCGTCAAGCGTATTTCCGGTCGTCGTGTTCACGAAGGCTCCGGGCGCGTTTATCACCTGATCTACAACCCGCCAAAGGTTGAAGGCATGGACGACGTTACCGGCGAACCTCTGATTCAGCGCAAGGACGACGTCGAAGCGACCGTGCGTCATCGTCTGGAGGTCTACCACGCTCAAACCAAACCGCTGGTGGCCTTCTACCAGAAGCTCAGCGCTGCGAATGGCAAGCCCAAGTGCAGCCATATCGAGGGCGTTGGTTCAGTTGAAGGCATTACCGCCAAGGTGCTGGCTGCTTTGAGCTGATAGCGCTTTTGGGAATGAACTACGGCCCGCTTGCGGGCCGTAGTTGTTTATACTGTTGCACTTTTTTGATCATGACGGAAACACCGATGACCACCTTGCTGGCCCTGGATACCGCCACTGAAGCCTGCTCTGTCGCCTTGCTGCACGATGGCAAGGTGTGGAGTCACTACGAGGTGATTCCGCGCCTGCACGCCCAGCGCCTGTTGCCGATGATCAAGGATCTGCTGGCCGAGGCGGGAATTGCCCTGTCCGCCATCGACGCCATTGCCTTCGGCCGTGGTCCCGGCGCGTTTACCGGTGTGCGGATCGCGATTGGTGTCGTTCAGGGGTTGGCTTTCGCCCTGGAGCGCCCAGTGTTACCGGTGTCGAACCTGGCGGTACTGGCGCAACGCGCTTTCCGTGAACACGGTGCCCGACAGGTCGCTGCCGCCATCGATGCGCGCATGGATGAAGTGTATTGGGGCTGCTACCGTGAAACAGCGGGTGAAATGCGTCTGGTCGGTGCCGAAGCAGTGTTGCCGCCGGAACACGCCGGTTTACCTGTCGATTCGACGGGCGACTGGTTTGGCGCAGGGACTGGCTGGGGCTACGCTGATCGGATCGCGGTCAAGCAGGCAGGGCAGGATGCTGGAATGCTGCCCCATGCGCAGGATTTGCTGACGCTGGCCACCTTCGCCTGGCAGCGCGGTGAAGCTATTGTGGCCGATGACGCGCAACCGATTTACCTGCGTGACAAAGTGGCGACACCCAAAGCTCGACCACTCTGAGTTCCTATGTCACCTGTAACTGATGCAAATGCGACACTTTATCGGCGTTTTAGAACCTTTTGAGCAATATGTGGTCTAGTAATCGTTCGGATATTTGCCAAGTATCGTCCGTGCAGCTAGATTGCCATTATCAAAAGCCGAGTACGCATCAATGCGCATAGACGGACCCTCATCACGCTCCTACCCCATAAAGCGCAAGCCTCGCAAAGGCACTGCGACGGTTGAGGGTTCCTTCGAAGAAGTGGACAGCGAGATCGAAGTTCCGTCCAAAGTGCCTGCCAAGTCGTCCCGCGCACAAGCTTCAGCCACGAGCAACGTCCCGGCTCGCCAGCAAGACATGATATTCCCCCGTTCCGTCAGCAATCGCGTCGCCTATGCGCTGGCCAGTTATCTCACCACGGCCAGCTTTGTCGATTGGGATCTGGAAGTGTTGGGCCTCGATCTTCACGTTTGAATTCTCACCCACTTCCGTATTACCTCGGTTGCCCGTCCTGGAGTGAAAACGCCTGGCGTGAGTCGCTGTACCCCGAAAGTGCCCGGCCCAACGATTTTCTGGCTCTGTACGCGCAGGTGTTCAACGCCGTTGAAGGCAATACCACGTTTTATGCGCGGCCCTCGCCGGTCATTGTTCAACGCTGGGCGCAAAGCCTGCCTGAAACCTTTCGCTTCACCGCCAAATTTCATCGCGACATCAGCCACGGCGGCGACCTGCGTCAACAGCTGCATGCCGCTGAGGACTTCATCCAGCTGCTCGCACCGCTGGGCCAAAGGGTCGCGCCCCTGTGGCTGCAGTTGCCCGCCAGCTTCGGGCCAGCGCGTCTGGCTGAGTTGGTCAGCTTTATCGATGCTATTGAGCGACCGCTCGCGGTCGAGGTCCGTCACTTGGCATTTTTTGCCAAGGGCGATGAAGAGCGGATGCTCAATCGATTACTGCTGGACCGGGGTGTGGAGCGTATTTGCCTCGATCCCCGTGCGCTATTCAGCTGTGTATCGACCGATCCCGCCGTGCTGCATGCGCAATCGAAAAAGCCCAAAGTCCCTCCACGCCCTGCTGCCCTGACACAATTCCCTCAGGTGCGCTTTATCGGCCATCCATTGCTCCAGGCCAACGACCCGTTTCTTGTGCCGTGGGTGGAGAAAGTAGCGGGCTGGATTGAAGAAGGGCGCACGCCATATGTGTTCCTGCACACCCCCGACAACCTCCAGGCGCCAGACCTTGCTCGGCGTTTTCACCAGCAATTGATGGCTCGTCTGCCGGGATTACCGCCACTGGCGACGTTGCAAAGAGAGCCCGTCGCGCAGCAACTTGGCTTGCTGTAAGGTCGACAGTTTCGACTATAAACCGTCAGTCTCCAAGGAGTGTGCAAATGGATTCGCAGTTACTTCGCGCCCAACGTTTCAAGTCCTTGCATGAACGAGAGGGGGCTTTTGTCATCCCCAATCCCTGGGATGCTGGCTCGGCCAAGTTGCTCGCTTCGCTGGGTTTCGAGGCGTTAGCCACGACCAGTGCGGGTCTTGCATTCACACTGGGGCGTGCCGACGCAGAAGGTGCGGTCAGCCGGCAGGAGACCATGGATAATGTCGCCGCAATCGTCAACGCCACGGCATTGCCAGTGGCCGCGGACTTGGAAAACTGCTTCTCTGACAGCCCCGAAGGCTGCGCTGATACGATTCTGAAAGCCGCTGCATTAGGTATCGTTGGCGGCTCGATTGAAGATGCCAGTGGTCATGCCGACAACCCGATCTACGCCTTCGAATTGTCAGTGGAACGGGTCAAAGCTGCCGTTGCCGCAGCGCGCAGCTTACCTTTCCCCTTCATGCTAACCGCCCGTGCCGAGAACCTGCTGCACGGCCGTCTGAACTTCGCGGATACCTTACGCCGTATTGAAGCCTACGCCGAGGCGGGTGCGGACGTACTATTCGCGCCGGGGCTGCGTACGCGCGACGAAGTCATCGCTGTAGTACGCGCCGTAGCGCCAAGGCCGGTTAACGTAATAATGGGGCTGAGCGGTGTGACGCTCTCGGTTGCTGATTTGAGCGCTTGCGGGGTCAAGCGGATCAGCGTGGGCTCATCTTTGGCAAGGGCTGCCTTGGGCGGCTTTTATCGCGCGGCTCAAGAAATCAGTCAGCAAGGCACCTTCACTTATGGCCAACAGGCGTTGCCGTTCGCTCAATTGAATACACTGTTCAGCGCGTAGTGTTCGACGCGGTGGTTACGCAGCCATGCGCAGGTTTTGCAGAATAATAGGCCGAGCCCAGCCGTTCTCGTAATCCAGATGACGTTGCTGAGCAGTGATGGTCTCTGGATCGAGGGGCAGGGCGGGCTTGTCTGCCAGGTCCCATTCGAGTTCGGCGATGGGCAAGTGCAACGGACGCGGTTGGGGGCCGAGGCCAGGGTGTGTATCCGCCTGAGGAGGGTTGAGCACCAGTGGGCGGACCCAGCCACTTTCGAAATTCAGCTGCCGCTGCTGCGCGATCATGTCTGCGACAGTGAACGGTTCGGCCGGCTTGTCCAACAGGTCGAGTTCAAACTCGGCAATGGGCAGGTGCAGATGTTCTGGGGGGGTACGCTGTACGTCGGCAACCGCGCAGTCGCGCTGATCGACGATCTGCCCAAGGGTGTTAGTGCCACTCAGCGGTTCGCCGCTGGCGTTTGCTGCAAGGGTGCTGAACTCAGTCGAAACCTCGGTGTTATCGCCGATTTGCTCGGCCATCGCACGGGCAAACGCATCCTGCCAGAGCTGGGTAACGCCGCCCAAGGCTCGGGAATTGCGGAGGCTGTAGTCGCCTGCGTGCGACAAATAGCCTATCGGTGAGGGTTGAATATCAGACATAGCGCTCAGTTGACCGTCCGGCTCTGGCAAAATGCCGGATACTCCTGTTATCGGCCAATGTTGCCGATCATTAACAAATTAGTTGAGCGTATGGGCACATGAGTGAGCAACACACGGGCAGCCGCATCCGGGTTGAAACCCTGACAAGCAACGGACACGCGCAGGCGCTGGACTGGGCACAACGTCTCGGCCTGCCGTTAGAGGACGTCGAAGCAGAATTCGCCCTGCAAGTGACGGACGATGGTTTGCAGCTACAGCAACTAGGCGCCGACTCTTCGGGCCCGGTGCGAGTGGACTTTGTCGAAGGGGCTGTGGCTCATCGACGCTTGTTCGGTGGTGGCAGTGGGCAAATGATCGCCAAAGCGGTCGGCATCCAGCCCGGCGTTCGCCCTCGAGTGCTGGATGCGACAGCGGGGTTAGGCAAGGACGCGTTCGTGCTGGCAAGCCTAGGGTGCAACGTGAGCCTGATCGAGCGTCAGCCGATCATCGCCGCCTTGCTTGAAGATGGCCTGGCCCGTGGCCTGCGGGATCGTGAAGTGGGGCAGATCATCGCCCAGATGCGTCTGTTGACCGGCAACTCCATCGACTTGATCCGCGCCTGGGAGGGCGAACCACCGCAAGTGATCTACCTTGACCCGATGTTTCCTCATCGGGAAAAAACCGCGTTGGTGAAAAAGGAAATGCGCCTGTTCCGGCCGTTGGTGGGCGATGACATGGATGCGCCAGCGCTGCTGGAAGCTGCACTGGCGCTCGCCACTCACCGGGTCGTGGTCAAACGCCCACGCAAGGCGCCGTGCATCGACGGGCCAAAGCCGAGTTATGCGCTGGATGGAAAGTCCAGCCGCTACGACATCTACCCGAAGAAGGCGCTAAAAGGCTGATATCGCCTTAGCTGCCTTCGGTAGTCCGCAGGAGCTGCTGAAGGCTACAAATGATCGTCAGGGCCGATAAGCCCGCATAAACAAGCTCACGACTTCCTGAACATGCGCTTCAGCGTCGTGCTCGTCCGGCAGGTCGCCGCAGCCGATCAGCAGGCGAAAATTGCATGCGCCCTTGAGCAGGCACAGAAAGTGCTCGGCAGCGAGGTTTGGTTTGTCGATGCTCAGGCTCCCGGCTTTGTCGATCTGGGTCAGAAAGCGCTCCATCTCCAGCAGAATTCGCTGGGGGCCGGCCTCGAAAAAAATCTGCGACAGCTTCGGGTCCTGGCTGCCCGGTGCGACCATCAATCGATGCAGCGCCAACGAGTCAGGACTGTTGATCAACGCGTAAAAGCCCCGACCAATCTTCAACAGCAGTGCCTCTACAGGCATGCCATGGGGTATTTCGAAAAACAGCTCGGGCAGTTGCTCCTCGCAGCGCGCCACCACCGCAGCGGAAAATAACGTCTCTTTATCGGTGAAATGGTTGTAAACCGTCAGCTTGGAAACCCCGGCTTCTGCGGCCACGGCATCCATACTGGTACTGGCGTAACCGTTGCGCACGAACAGGTTTTTCGCGGCGTTAAGAATGGCTTGGCGCTTTGCCAAGTCCTTTGGGCGGCCGGGGCCCGAAGCGCTTAATGGGGGACGGAGTAATGAATTGTCAGGCATCGTCGTTTTAATAGTGGACTGGTGAGTTTGGTATTTCTTACTATACGCTTCAGTACAATAATTAAAGCATCCTTTGCCAAAGGTCCATCACCATGTTTCGCGATGCCTTGTCCTTTACCCTGCCGATCAGCCTGGTGTTTTTACTGGCTGCCTGTGGTCATGAAGAACCTGTTCTGCCCACCGTGCGCCCGGCCATGGTCGTTCAGCCGCAGCCTTCATCGCAGTCGATGGACAGCTATCCCGGTGAAGTCCGCGCCCGGTTCGAGCCGGAATTGGCGTTTCGTATCGCCGGCAAGGTGACCAGGCGTCTGGTAGAAGAGGGCGCGAGGGTCAAGGCCAATCAGCCGCTGGCCGAGCTGGACCCGCAGGATGTGCGCCTGCAGCTGGAAGCGACCCGCGCTCAGGTGACTGCCGCTGAAGCCAATTTGCAATTGGTCCGCTCTGAGCGTGATCGCTACAAAACGTTGATGGATCGGCAACTGGTCAGTCGGTCTCAGTTCGACAATGCCGAGAACCTGTTTCGCGCCGGTGAGGCTCGGCTCAAGCAGATCAAGGCCGAATTCAATGTCGCTGATAATCAGGCCGGCTACGCGGTGCTGCGCGCGCCACAAGACGGTGTGATCGCTCGGCGTCTGGTCGAAGTCGGGCAAGTCGTGGCGGCGGGGCAGACCATGTTTACCCTGGCGGCCGACGGCGAACGCGAAGTCCTGATCAGTCTGCCAGAGCAAAATTTCGGGCGTTTCAAAACCGGTCAGGCAGTCACTGTCGAGTTGTGGACGCAACCCGGTCAACGTTTTCCTGGCCGCATCCGTGAGTTGTCGCCTTCTGCCGATCCGCGTTCCCGTACCTTCGCCACCCGCATCGCTTTTGCCGAGGGCAAAGTGCCCGCCGAGTTGGGACAGAGCGCCCGCGTATTTATCCAGACCGAACACACTGTCGCCCTGTCGGTACCGTTGTCAGCGCTGACTGCCGAGAACGGCGTCAACTACGTGTGGCGGGTCGATGCCGATAACACACTCAAGCGCGTTCCGGTGCGAATCGCTGCCTACGGTCAGGACAGCGTGCCCGTTCTCGAAGGCCTCAAAGCTACGGATTGGGTGGTGGCAGCCGGTGTCCATGTGCTGCACGAGGGCGAGCAGGTACGGCCGGTGGATCGCGGTAATCGAGAAGTGAAACTGGCGGCGAAGGAGTAGGCACGGATGCGTTTCAATCTTTCCGAGTGGGCACTGCGCAACCGCCAGATTGTCCTGTTTCTGATGTTACTGCTGGCGATTGTTGGCGCGGTTTCCTACACCAAGCTTGGTCAGAGTGAAGATCCGCCATTTACCTTCAAAGCGATGGTCATCCGCACCAACTGGCCCGGCGCGAGTGCCGAGGAAGTTGCGCTGCAGGTGACCGACCGCATTGAGAAGAAGCTGATGGAGACCGGCGAGTACGAGCGCATTGTCTCGTTCTCACGGTCCGGTGAGTCCCAAGTGACGTTCATGGCGCGTGACTCCATGCACTCGGCGCAGATTCCCGATCTCTGGTATCAGGTCCGCAAAAAAATCAGCGACATCCGTCATACCTTGCCACAGGGCATACAGGGGCCATTTTTCAACGATGAGTTCGGCACTACGTTCGGCAATATCTATGCGCTGACGGGCAAAGGTTTTGACTACGCGGTGCTCAAGGACTACGCCGACCGCGTGCAGATACAGCTGCAGCGGGTCAAAGACGTGGGCAAGATCGAACTGTTGGGGTTGCAGGACGAAAAAATCTGGATCGAGCTGTCGAACGTGAAGCTGGCGACCCTTGGGCTGCGCTTGCAGACGGTGCAGCAAGTTCTTGAAGAGCAGAACGCGGTGTCGGCAGCGGGTTTTTTCGAGACCCCCAGTGAGCGCATTCAGTTACGGGTAACCGGTCGCTTCCAGTCGGTGGACGAGATCAAGAATTTCCCGATTCGAGTGGGCGATCGTACGTTCCGCATCAGCGACGTGGCAGAGGTTTTTCGCGGCTTCAACGACCCGCCTGCGCCGCGCATGCGTTATATGGGTGAAGACGCCATCGGCCTGGCCGTGGCGATGAAAGACGGTGGCGACATTCTGGTACTGGGGCGTGCCCTTGAGACCGAATTTGCCCGGGTGCAGAAAAACCTCCCTGCGGGCATGCAGCTGAGCAAAGTGTCGGACCAGCCAGCAGCGGTGAAAACCGGGGTCGGCGAGTTTGTGCAGGTGCTGGCTGAGGCGTTGGGCATCGTGCTGCTGGTGAGCTTTTTCTCCCTGGGCATGCGCACCGGGATGGTTGTCGCCCTGGCGATTCCGTTGGTGCTGGCGATGACCTTCGCCTGCATGTACTACCTGGGGATTGGCTTGCACAAGATTTCCCTCGGCGCGCTGGTGCTGGCGTTGGGCTTGTTGGTGGACGACGCGATCATCGCGGTGGAGATGATGGCGATCAAGATGGAGCAGGGTTACGACCGGCTCAAGGCTGCCAGTTTCGCTTGGACCAGCACCGCTTTTCCGATGCTCACCGGCACGCTGATTACGGCGGCGGGCTTCTTGCCGATTGCCACGGCGCAATCAGGCACCGGGGAATACACCCGTTCGATCTTCCAGGTGGTGACCATCGCCTTGTTGGCGTCCTGGGTTGCAGCAGTGGTATTTGTGCCCTATCTGGGCGAGCGGCTGTTGCCGGACCTGGCGAAGATCCACGCTGCCAAACATGGCGCGGGGGCACCCGACCCTTACGGTACGCCCTTCTATCAACGCGTGCGGCGCATGGTGGGTTGGTGTGTACGGCGGCGTAAAACGGTGCTGGTACTCACCATTGGCCTGTTCGTGCTCTCGGTGGTGATGTTCCGTTTCGTGCCGCAGCAGTTTTTTCCGGCGTCGGGGCGACTGGAGCTGATGGTCGATTTGAAGCTGGCCGAAGGCGCGTCGTTGAGCAACACGGCTGAGCAGGTCAACCGGCTGGAGCAGATGCTCAAGGATCATCCGGGCATTGATAACTACGTGGCCTACGTCGGCACTGGTTCGCCACGGTTCTACCTGCCGCTGGATCAACAGTTGCCCGCCGCCAGTTTCGCGCAGTTTGTGGTGCTGGCAAAAACCATCGAAGACCGGGAAGTTCTGCGCACCTGGCTGATCAAAAACCTCAACGAGCAATTTCCGACCCTGCGCTCTCGGGTGACTCGCCTGGAGAACGGGCCGCCGGTGGGATACCCGGTGCAGTTCCGCGTGACCGGTGAACACATCGAGGAAGTCCGCGCTCTGGCGCGTAAAGTCGCGGTCAAGGTTGGCGAGAATCCACACGTGGCGAACGTCCATCTGGACTGGGAGGAGCCGAGCAAGGTTGTGAACCTCAACGTGGATCAGGATCGGGCGCGGGCGCTAGGGGTGAGCACTGCCGATCTGTCGAGATTTCTGCAAAGTTCGTTGACCGGTTCCAGCGTCAGCCAATACCGCGAAGAGGACGAGCTCATCGAGATTCTGTTGCGGGGCACCCCTCATGAGCGCAAGGATCTCGCCTCGCTGCCGAGCCTGGCGATCCCCACCAGCAACGGCACCAGCGTCGCCTTGTCGCAGATCGCGACCCTGGAGTACGGCTTCGAAGAGGGCATCATTTGGCACCGCAATCGCCTGCCGAACGTGACCATCCGCGCCGATATCTATGGCAAGGAACAACCTGCGACCCTGGTCCAGCAGATCCTGCCGACACTGGACGGCGTGCGTGCCGAGTTACCAGACGGCTATTTGCTGGAAGTTGGGGGCACGGTCGAAGACTCGGCGCGGGGACAGAACTCGGTCAAGGCCGGTGTGCCGTTGTTTATCGTGGTGGTCCTGACCTTGCTGATGCTGCAATTGCGCAGTTTCTCGCGCACCGCCATGGTCTTTCTCACCGCACCGCTGGGTTTGATTGGCGTGACCTTGTTTCTGATCGTCTTTCACCAGCCGTTCGGTTTCGTCGCAATGCTCGGCACCATCGCCTTGTCGGGGATGATCATGCGTAACTCGGTGATTCTGGTGGACCAGATCGAACAGGACATCGCCGCCGGGCTGGATCAATGGCAAGCGATCATCGAAGCCACCGTACGGCGTTTCCGGCCCATCGTCCTCACGGCACTGGCGGCCGTGCTGGCGATGATCCCGCTGTCACGTAGCGTGTTTTTCGGCCCGATGGCCGTGGCGATCATGGGCGGTCTGATCGTTGCGACCGCACTGACCCTGTTATTCCTGCCTGCGCTGTATGCAGCGTGGTTCAGGGTGAAGAAAGTGGAGCTGCAGGCGCGTTGATTACAGCGCGCCAAACACCTTTTTCGCCAGACTGGTCGCGGCGCCTGCCGGGTTTTGGCGGAGGGCGGCTTCTTGTTTGCCGATCATTTCGAACAGGCCATTGAGGGCCTTTTCGGTCACGTAACCTTCGATGTTGGCGTCTTTGGTGTCGACGACGCCCAGGCTGGCGGCCTGGGCGGCGAACGCGTTGTATTTTTGTGCGACACCCACTTTATCGGTGGCGTGTTTGACGATGGGCAGGAATTTGACGCGGATCTGTTCGCGGCTGGTCTTGCTCAGGTATTGGGTGGCTGAATCGTTGCCGCCACTGAGGATGCTCTTGGCATCCTCCACGCTCATCTTCTTCACGGCATCGACCAGCAGCGCCTGGGCTTGCGGTACAGCGGCTTCGGCGGCCTGGTTCATGGCGGTCTCCAATTCATCGACCTGCGCGCCCATGCCGAACTGCTTCATCTTCTTCGCAACCTTGCCGAGACTGCCCGGCAACTCAATGCGCACATCCTTGTTATTGCTGAAACCGCCTGGCGTGCCCAGCTGCTTGACGGCAATCTGCGCGCCTTGGGTCAACGCATCCTTGAGACCGCCAGTGGCGTCCGACTGGGACAGGTCGCTCAGGGACAGGGCAAACACGCTGGTCGACAGCAGCAGGCCTGCGCACAGGCCAGCGAAGGTGACGGAAGGGCGGAGCATGGCAGCATCCTTTTCAAAGGGATCGGATTGATAAAAGGGTGGCGCGGGTTTACAGGCCCGCGCCAAGGGATCACTGAACAGAATCCAGGCGAATGCGCAGCGGCTTCTGATCCTGGCCATCCAACTGTACGACATACTGCGCGGTAGTGATAAACAAGAGTTTACCCTCCAGTTCAATGCGCGCGCTGACCGAATAACGGTGGCCCTGCTGTACGTGTTTCGGATCGTATTCCAGGCTGAAAGGCAAAGGCACCTGGCCTTTGATCGGGCCACTTTGTCTGGCCAGCACGACCACCGGAGCATCGGCCTTGGACACGTCGTGTAGGCTGACATTCAAGATCGCCGTGGGCGGCAGGGCGATGCGTTGCAGGTAAAAAACTTCCCCGTCGAGGCTGGCTTGAGAGGATGGCTGCGAGATACTGCACGCGCCGAGCAGGCTGGTCAGAAGGATAAGTGCCAGGTTTTTCATTGGAATCTCCTTATCGATGGCGTCAGAAGAAGCCCCACGCCATCGACAGGAATTTAAAGGATTTAGCTGGCAGGGTCAGCCTCTGTTACATCTTCGCTGCGATGCAGGGCCACTTGGCGGATCGACAAACGGATCTCGGCGGGCAAAACCCGCTTGGCCGCGCCTTCCGCCAACTCGCCCAGAAGCTCGTGGTAGCTTAGCTTGCCCGCAGGGTCTTTGTGCAGGACGCCGAGGTCGAGCAAGGTCTGGATGAAGTGGCGGAACAGGCTTTTGTCGAAGAACTCCGGTGCGTTGAGGCCATGCAAAATCGACAGCCGCTGAGCCATGACCGTGCACAAGTCTTCCAGTTCTTCGGCGCTGATACTGTTCTGGCCACTGTTGAGCAGCAATGAAATCGCCATATAGAAGCGTTGCAGCGTCTGGGCAATGACCCGTGACAGCAGGGTCAGCAGGACGAAGTGACGCGAACTCGGGGCCGGGCGCAGGTAGACGTTATTTTCAAAGCGCAACAGGCCTTGCTCGACGAAGGCTTCGAGCCACTGGTCGATCACCGCATCCACCTCCTCCAGCGGCCAGCGAATGAACAGCTCTGATTGCAGGTACGGGTACAGTGCCCGGGCATAGCGCAGGATCTGTTCACGGCTCATCCGCGACGAACTCTGGAAGAAACTCGCCAGCAGCGAGGGCAGGGCCACGATGTGCAAGACGTTGTTGCGGTAGTAGGTCATCAAGACCGCGTTCTGCTCATCCAAGTAGAGGATTTTGCCTAACGCATCCTTTTGCTCGGACAACAGGTTCATGCCCTTTACGTACTCGATCAAGGCCTTGCCGTCACCTTCGGGCAGCGTGGTGTGTGGCGAGTAAGGCACCCGACGCAGCAGGGTCAGGTACAGGTCGAGAATCCGCGCCATGGCTTGATCGTCCAGCGCCAGCTTATTGGTGGACAGCAAGGCCAGCGCCACCAGATTGACCGGGTTGATCGCGGCCGCTTCGTTCAGCCCTTGAGCCACGCGCTCGCCGAGGCGCTGAGTAGTCTCGTTCAGCCAGCCGGGGCGGTACTGCGGCCCCAGCGCTTGCTCGCGCCAATTCGGTTGTTCGTGATCGAGGAACTCAGCCAGTTTGATTGGCTCGCCGAAGTTGACCGACACCTGGCCGAAGCGCTGCTTGAGTGCGCCAATCACTTTGAAAATATCGAAGATCGACTCTTTCTTTTTAGCCGCACCGCGCAGCTCGCCCAGGTAGGTGCGGCCTTCGAGCACGCGCTCGTAACCGATGTACACCGGAACGAAAACGATCGGCATCCGTGAGTTGCGCAAAAAGCTGCGCAAGGTGATCGCCAGCATGCCGGTTTTGGGTTGCAGCATGCGCCCGGTACGCGAGCGGCCACCTTCGACGAAGTACTCGACCGGGAAGCCCTTGGTGAACAGCGTATGCAGGTATTCATTGAAGACGGCGCTGTACAGCGGGTTGCCCTTGAACGTACGGCGCATGAAAAAGGCGCCGCCGCGACGCAGCAGGCCGCCGATCACTGGCATGTTCAGGTTAATGCCCGCGGCGACGTGGGGCGGTGTCAGGCCATTTCGAAACAGCAGGTAGGACAGCAGCAGATAATCGATATGGCTGCGGTGGCACGGGACATAGATCACTTCGTGACCCTGGGCGACATCCTGCACGCCTTCGATGTGACTGACCTTGATGCCGTCGTAAATCTTGTTCCAGAACCAGCTCAGCACCACTTCGAGAAAGCGGATCGCCGAGTAGGTGTAGTCCGAAGCGATTTCGTTGCCATAGCGCAGGGCATTTGCCTGGGCTTTGCTCTCGGGGATGTTCTCGCGCTTGGCCTCTTCGAGGATGGCCTGCTTGACCAGCGGCTCGTCCAGCAGCCCCTTGACCAGATTGCGGCGGTGCGACAGGTCGGGGCCGATGACGGCGGTTTTCAGATTGCGAAAGTGCACCCGCAGAATGCGCTGGGTCATTCGCAGGGTGCGTTCGTGGCCCTTGTTCTCTTGGACCAGTTCGCGCAGATGGATCGGTGCGGAAAATTGCACACGGGTCTTGCGGCCAAGAATCAGAATGCTGACCAACCGGCGCAAGCGCCCAGTCACCGCCCAGCTGTCTGCGAACAATAGCTTCCAGGGGCTCGACTCACTGTCAGGCGACTGACCCCAGAACACACTGACCGGGATGATCTGTGCATCTTCGGAGGCGTTCTGGCTGATGGCACTGACCAGCCGCTCCAGGGTGGGCGGTGCGCCGCGTTTGTCCTGGCGGCCCAGCCAGTCGGGCTCGGGTGTCAGGTAGAAGAATGCCGCGGGCTCCAGCAGGTTTCCCACGGCTACCGGCAGAATCGGTCGCGGCAGCCCGGCTTTGCGGCACTCGGTATCGACCACCGCGAGGTCGCTTAATGAGGGTGATTGCAGGACGTAGAACACCGGGCGGCTGCGGTCGAGGTTGAGGGTAAAGGACGACTGGTTGATGGTTTCCGAGCGAACCCAGAGGTACAACAGTCGGCGCAGGGTGCCAAACACAAGACGGCGGAACGGGGAGCGGGTCATACGGCTTCTGCTGAATAAGGGGGAAACGAGCAGCTGCTCGGGGGCGACAGTGTGCCGCATCTGCTGAAGATCGGCAAAAAACGACGCCGTTTATGTGGATTTCGCCGTTTTTAATGCTGGCTTATACTCGGCCGTCAAATAATAAAAAACAGGAGTAACGATCCAATGTCAGCACGTGAAACAGGCAGTGTGAAGTGGTTCAACGATGCCAAGGGTTATGGCTTCATCCAGCGCGGAGATGGCGTGGACGTATTCGTGCATTACCGCGCCATCCGCGGGGAAGGGCATCGTTCACTGGCTGAGGGCCAGCAGGTCGAATACGGATTGGTCGAAGGCCAGAAAGGCTGGCAGGCAGAGGATGTCGTGGGGCTATAAAGTGAGCAGTCTGCACACAGACTTGTAGGAGCTGACTTGTCTGCGAACCAGGCAACTCGGTCTGTCAGGCACACCGAGTTGCGACCTTCGCGGGCAAGAATCAGGCGTCCCCCCAGTTCCTGCACTGTGCGATGTCAGGCTCAGTTCGTGTGCCAGACGATTTCTTCTTCGCCGTCGCTACTGATGCGAATCCAGCGGTCGGCGGCTTCGTCGCTCTCTTCCTCGATCCATGTGCCCGGTGCGCAGCGAACTTCAACGTTCAGTGCGGTGAAGGCAGCGCGGGCGCAGGCGATGTCGTCGTCCCATGGGGTCTTGTCGCTTTCCAGGAACAAGCTGTTCCATTTGCCGACAGCCTTGGGCAACCAGGTCACGGTCACGTCACCGGCTGTGCATTTGTACGTCTGACCTTTCTTGACCCAGGCGGTGCAGGGGCCCAGCGCAGCGCTGAGCCAGGCAGCGATGGCCATGTAGTCGACGTCAGCGTCTTTCAGGTAAATCTCGATATCGGGTTGGCGCATGGATGCCTCGTAATTGATTGAAAATCCATTCGCGGATTCATTCGGCTGCCCCGCACAGGCAAGGCAGCATCGATTCGGTGTGTGTGGATTCGCAGATTATTGAAGCACGAAATAATCGTAACGCATCGAAACCGTCACTTCGAACGGCTCCGGCTGCTCAATGACATTGGCCCGGCGTTCGGCGCTGGCGCGCCAACCGTGGGGCGTCATGGCCAGCAAGTTGGCACGGGCTTGAGCATCGACCAGGCTCAGGGTAAAGCGCAAGGTCTCGCTGTGCTGCAACTGCATATCAGCGGGCACTTGCATCAGGTGTTTGTCATCGACGTACTCACGCACTTCGTCGTAGAGCCGCTCACGCAGCTCCATCAGGTGTTCGCTGGTCGGGCCGACGCGCATCAAGCCGCCGCCGGTGCTCAGCAGGCGTTTGGCTTCGTGCCAGTCCAGCGGGCTGAACACGCTGGCAAGGAACTGGCAGCTGTCGTCGGGCAGTGGCACGCGGGCCATGCTGGCGATCAACCAAGTGATTTTTGGATCGCGCCGGCATGCACGCTTGACCGCTTCGCGGGAAATATCCAGCGCATAGCCATCCGCATCCGGCAGGGCCGCAGCGATTTGCGCGGTGTAATAACCCTCGCCACAACCGATGTCCAGCCAACGAGCGGGTGCGCGTTCGGCGGCCAGTTCCGCCAGGCGCTTGGCGACCGGCGCATAATGGCCTGCATTGAGAAAGTCGCGCCGTGCCTCGACCATGGCCTGATTGTCGCCAGGGTCGCGGCTGTTTTTGTGTTGAACCGGCAGCAGGTTCAAATAGCCTTGGCGCGCACGGTCGAAGCGGTGACCAAGGGGGCACACCACGCCGTTATCAACTGCGCTGAGCGCTGCTGCGCAAATCGGGCAAGTCAGCATCATGCGAGCAATTCGACCAGAGTCTGGTAGTAAATTTCGGTCAGGACATCGAGATCGCTGGCCAGAACGCGCTCATTGACCTGATGGATCGTGGCGTTGACCGGGCCCAGTTCGACGACTTGCGTGCCCATCGTGGCGATAAACCGCCCGTCCGAGGTGCCGCCGCTGGTCGATGCCTGGGTGTCGCGCCCGGTGACGGCCTTGATGCTTGCGGACACTGCGTCGAGTAGCGCGCCGGGTTCGGTGAGGAACGGCAGGCCGGACAAGGCCCATTCCACATGCCAGTCCAGCCCATGCTTGTCGAGGATGGTGGCGACCCGCTGCTGCAGGGCCTCGACGGTGGATTCGGTGGAGAAGCGGAAGTTGAACATCGCCGACAACTCGCCGGGGATGACGTTGGTCGTGCCGGTGCCTGAGTTGAGGTTGGAGATCTGAAAACTGGTCGGCGGGAAGAAGGCGTTGCCGTTATCCCAGTGCTCGGCGGCCAGTTCGGCCAACGCCGGTGCTGCCAGATGGATCGGGTTCTTCGCCAGATGCGGGTAGGCCACATGGCCCTGGATCCCGCGCACGGTGAGTTTTGCACCCAATGAACCGCGACGGCCGTTTTTGACCATATCGCCCACCAGTGTGGTGCTCGACGGTTCGCCGACGATGCACCAGTCCAGGCGCTCTTTACGTGCCGCCAGTCGCTCGATCACCGCCTTGGTGCCGTGGTGTGCAGGGCCTTCTTCGTCGCTGGTGATCAGGAACGCCACCGAGCCTTTATGGTTCGGGTGATCGCCGACAAAGCGTTCAGCCGCCACCAGCATTGCCGCCAGGCTGCCTTTCATGTCAGCCGCGCCACGTCCGCACAGCATGCCATGCTCATCGATCAATGCGTCGAACGGATCGTTCTGCCAGGCCTGAAGCGGGCCGGTCGGCACCACGTCAGTGTGCCCGGCGAAGCACAGCACCGGGCCTTCGTGGTTGCCATGGGTGGCCCAGAAGTTATCCACATCCTCGATACGCATGGGTTCCAGTTTGAAACCGGCATCGCCCAGGCGTTGCATCATCATCGCTTGGCAGTCGGCGTCGATCGGCGTGACCGATGGACGACGGATCAGGTCGCAGGCGAGTTGGAGAGTGGGCGAAAGGTCGGCTGGGGCCGTCATGAAAGGACTCCGGTAACAAGGTTCTAGGCGCGGAAAAGGCGCTTATCTTAAAGCAAAACGGCGACCCAAAGGCCGCCGTTTAACGTTACGCAGTAACAGGTCAAACAGTTGCGGGTTCCGCCACGGCTACCGGCTTGGGCAGCGAAGACAGGAAGGCCATGATCAGCGCCGCCAGGTACGGCAGCGATTGCACCAGAAGCATGGTCACCCAGAAGCGCATGTCGGCGCTCGGCAGGCCCTGTACCAGGCAGATACCGGCGGCCGCGCCCCACAGCAGCAGCATGATGAAAACTTCTTCTCGAGCTTCCGAGAGGGCGACCAGAAAACCATGACTGGCTGCGTTCTTCGGTGTACGGAAGAATGGGATGCTGGTGGTGAAGAAGCCGTAGAGCACCGCTTTGGCGATGGTGTGCGACAAGGCGAGCCCCGCCAGCGCCGCAAAGAATGCGTCCGTGAGGTTGACCCCCACTGCACGGCGGTACAAGAAGATGATCTTACCGACCTTGAACACGAACAGGGCCAATGGCGGGATCGCGAAAATCAACAACGGCGGATCGACACGGTTAGGCACGATGATCATCGCCGCCGACCACAGCAACGCGCCGACGGTGAAGAAGATATTCATGCCATCGGCGACCCACGGCAACCAGCCCGCGAGGAAGTGATAGCGCTGCCCACGGGTCAGCTCGGTATCTTTACCGCGCAGCAGGCTCGACGTGTGGCGCTTGATGATTTGAATCGCGCCATACGCCCAACGGAAACGCTGCTTTTTGAAGTCGATGAAGGTGTCCGGCATCAAACCCTTGCCGTAGCTGTTGTGCGAATAGGCGGCCGAATACCCTTTCTCGAATATGCGCAGCCCCAGCTCGGCGTCTTCACAGATGCACCAGTCCGCCCAGCCCAGTTCTTCAAGCACCGAACGTCGGGTCATGGTCATGGTGCCGTGCTGAATGATCGCGTCACGGTCGTTACGGGTGACCATGCCGATATAGAAGAAGCCTTTGTATTCCGAGTAGCAGAGCTTCTTGAAGGTGCTTTCGTTCTGGTCGCGGTAATCCTGCGGCGACTGCACCACGGCGATTTTCGGGTCGGCGAAGTGCGGGACCATGTGTTTGAGCCAGTTGCGGTCGACGCAGTAATCCGAGTCGATCACTGCAATCACTTCAGCGTCCGGCGCCGTGTGCGGGATTAGGTAGTTCAGTGCACCACCTTTGAAACCGGCCAGTGGCGCGACATGGAAGAACTTGAAGCGCGGGCCGAGCATTTCACAATGGGCCTTGACCGGTTCCCAGACCGCCGGGTCTTTGGTGTTGTTGTCGATGATCAGAACTTCGAAGTCCGGATAGTCGAGAGCGGCCAGAGCATTCAGGGTCTGTTTGACCATCTCCGGTGGCTCGTTGTAGCAGGGCACGTGTATCGAGACTTTCGGTCGATACGCATTGTCGGTGTCCACGGGCAGGAATTCGCGGCGTCGCTTGTGGGTCCAGACCGCTTCAGCCAGTTCGTGGGCCTCGGTCAACAGGACGATGAACACGCCCATGGCGCCAAGTGCCAGCAAGAAGCCTACGGTCAGACTGAACCAGGTGCTGTATTGCTGACTGTAGTCGTAACCGATCCAGACCAGCACCGAACCACACAGGAACGCGGTAAAGGTCAGGAACGTGCGACCCCGCTGGCGTAGCGCCGAACCGTCGATCAGGAGCAATGCCAGGGACAGCAGCGCCAGCACCACGGAGCCAATCGCCAGAACCCGCCACTGCGGAATCGCGACAACCGGCCCTTCAAAGTTAAATTTCTGCTGGCGCGCAGCGTTATACACGCCCCAGTAGGCGCCCACCGAGCCTTCATCACTGGCTTTCCACGGCTGATCGAAGGCCTCGATCACGAAGTAGTTGTAGCCCTGGCGGTTGAGTTTATTGACCAGCGTACGCAGGTAAATGGCTTGATCCGCCTGAGTTGCCTCGGCACCGCCACGCATACGGCCATTGCTCGGCCAGCCAACCTCCGACAGCAGCAGCGGCTTTTTCGGGAATATTTTTTTCAGTTCACGGGCGCGATCAAGTACGAATTGACCGGCTTTGTCGACTGGAATGAATTCCCAATAAGGGAGGATGTGCGCAGCGACCAAATCAACGTGCTTGCCCAACTCCGGGTATTTTTCCCAGATGTGCCATTGCTCGGAGGTGGTCACCGGTACTTTGACGGCGGCACGCACCCGGTCCAGCAGGACGCTCAGTTGTTTGACCGTGATTTCGCGACGGAACAGGGCTTCGTTGCCCACCACCACGCGAACCACACTGCGCGATGAGTTGGCCAGCTCGATTGCTCGGACAATCTCGCGCTCGTTGCGCGCTTCGTCGGGGCTGATCCAGATCCCCAGAGTCACTCGCAGACCGAACTCTTCAGCGAGCTTTGGGATGTCCCCCAGCGAGCCGTCGACAGAGTAAGTCCGAATACTGTCGGTCTGCTTACTGATCAACTCCAGGTCCTGACGCATTTCATCGTCGGACGGGTAGATGCCTTCCTGTGGGTTTTGTCCCGAACGGAAAGGTGAGTAAGAAAAGCCGGAGATCTGCTCGGGCCAGTCGGGAGCGGTAACCGGACGATTGATCAGCGCCCAGAAACCGGTGAATAGCGCGGCAATTGCCACGACCACCACCAAATTGAGTCCAAATCTACGCGATGACATAAATGCTTTTGGTTCCAAAGGGTGGAACGAGGGATTAGCCGACGAGCGCCGGTCGGCGCGCATCCTACTCTGGGCTTTATAGGGCTGTACAGCCAGCCGATTGGCTATTGGTCAACGGCCACGCGACTAAGTTCGCTGGCAGGTCGTCTTGTCGTCCAAAATACTGGGTCTTGCAGGCAATATACAACAGAGTGTCAGGCATACAGGGTTACGTTGATCGCGACGGCGGCTCATCAGGATAAAGATGCTCTGAGCCCCATAGCGACCTATAATGCGCGCCGGTTTTTGGGGTAATGGTCATGAACACAGAAGATCCGCGGTTTGCTGGCGTCGCCCGTTTGTACGGCATCGAGGGCCTGGAGCGGTTGCGCGCAGCCCATGTGGCGGTCGTCGGGATCGGCGGTGTCGGCTCGTGGGCGGCGGAAGCGATTGCCCGCTGCGGTGTCGGCGAAATCTCCCTGTTCGATCTGGATGACGTCTGCGTCAGCAACAGCAACCGTCAGTTGCACGCATTGGAGGGCACCATCGGTCGGGCCAAGGTCGAGGTCATGGCCGAGCGCCTGCGCGCCATCAATCCCGATTGCACGGTGCATGCCGTGGCTGACTTCGTGACCCGCGAGACCATGGCCCAATACATCACGCCTGATATCGACTGCGTGCTCGACTGCATCGACAGTGTCAACGCCAAGGCCGCCCTGATCTCCTGGTGCAAGCGGCGCAAAATCCAGATTATCACCACCGGTGGCGCAGGCGGACAGATTGACCCGACGCTGATTCAGGTCTGCGACCTCAACCGTACCTTCAACGATCCGCTGGCCTCCAAAGTTCGCTCGACCTTGCGCCGTGACTATGGGTTCTCGCGCACCGTGACTCGCCACTACAGCGTGCCGTGTGTGTTTTCCACCGAACAGTTGCGGTATCCCAAGCCAGACGGGAGCATTTGCCTGCAAAAAAGCTTCGTTGGCGATGGGGTCAAGCTGGACTGCGCGGGTGGGTTTGGTGCAGTAATGATGGTGACCGCGACCTTCGGTATGGTCGCGGCGACCAAGGCGGTGGACAAGATTGTCGCGGGCGTGAGACGTCCGGCGGATCGCGCCAAGCCTGTTCAGGCGCTGCCAGAGGCCAGTTGACGCATCCGCTGCAGCACCGCGTTCAAGCCGTTGCTGCGTGAGGGCGAGAGGTGTCGGCTCAGGCCCAACTGATTGAACCAGTTCGGCAGATCCACCTGTTGCAAGTCTTCAGCCGAGAGGCCGTTGACTCGCGCCAACAGCAAGGCCACCAGCCCCCGAATCAAGCGTGCGTCACTGGCTGCGCGAAACTGCCAGTGGCCGTCCGTCACGCTGCCGAGCAACCAGACCTGGCTTTCACAGCCATGCACGCGATGTTCTTCGGTTTTTTCGTTGTCACTCAGGGCTGGCAGGCGTTCGCCCCATTGCATCAGCAGACGTGCGCGTTGTTCCCAGCTGTGGGATTGGTTGAAGGTTTCAAGGGCTGTTTGTGCGTCGACAGGCAGGCTCATCGCAGCAGTTCCAAGGCTTGATCCAGCGCGCTGAAAAAGCGCTCGAGATCGTCGGAGTCGTTGTACAGCGCCAAGGACACCCGGATTGCGCCTGGCAGGCCGAGGCTTTTGAGTAACGGCATGGCGCAATGATGCCCTGCGCGGACAGCGATCCCCTGTTCGGTCAGCAAGTGCGCCAGGTCGGCGTTGTGCACGCCTTCGACGACGAAACTCACCAGCGCCAATTGCGGAGCACCCAGAACGCAAATGCCTTCACGTCTGTTCAAACCGTCCAGCAGCAATTGATGCAGAGCCGCTTCATGCGCAACCACGGCCATGTGGTCGAGGCTTGCCAGATAGTCGAGGGTCGCGCCGAGGCCTATCACGCTGGCAATCGGCGGTGTACCAGCTTCGAATCCCAAGGGCGCAGGGCGAAATCTGGCGGTGTGATAATCGGCGGTCAGCACCATCTCGCCACCAAACTGCCAATGATGCAGGCGCGCGAGCGCTTCATTGCGGCCATACAGCACGCCAAGACCCTCGGGGCCATACAGTTTATGACTGGAAAATACATAGAAGTCGCAGCCCAATGCTTGCACGTCATGCCGGCCATGGACCACGCCTTGGGCACCGTCCACCACCGTCAATGCGCCATGGGACTTGGCCATGCTCAGCAACGCGGGCAGTGGCTGCCAGGCGCCCAGCACGTTGGATAACTGGCTGACTGCCAGCAAACGGGTGCGGGGGCCGATCAGTACGGCGGCGGCCACAAGATCAATCAGGCCGTTGGTGTCGAGCGGCAAGATGATCAACTTCAGATCGCAGCGGTGCGCCAATTGCTGCCAAGGCAACAGATTGGCGTGATGCTCCAGCGCGCTGATGACAATCTCATCACCGGCAACACACTCGTGCTCCAGACCATATGCCAACAGATTCAGGGCTGATGTTGCCCCGTGGGTGAAGACGATCTGTGCAGACTCACCCGCATTCAGCCAGTGGGCAATCTTGCTGCGGCTGCTCTCGAACGCCTGGGTGGCGTTGGCGCCCGGCAGATGCTGTGCCCGGTGCACATTAGCCGCGCCATTGACGTAGTAATGATTAAGCGCGTCGATCAATGCCTGGGGTTTTTGGGTCGTTGCGGCATTGTCCAGATAGGTCTGGCCTTGCCGTTGCAGTGCGGCGATGGCTGGAAAATCAGCGCGCCAGGGGGAGGGCAGGGGCATGTTATTCAGCTCAATAGCCGGCTTTTAACGCTACGTATGCAGCGCTAAAAGCCGACGCGGGATCAATCAGTTGTGAGCGTGCAGCGTTGCGTTCAGTTCAACGGCCGACTTGTGGGTTTTGCATTCCACGGCGCCGGTCTGCGAGTTACGACGGAACAGCAAGTCTGGAAGGCCTGCCAGGTCGCGGGCCTTGACCACTTTCACCAATGCGTTTTTCTCGTCGAGCAGCGCGACTTTGGTCCCGGCAGTAACGTACAGTCCGGATTCCACCGTATTGCGATCACCCAATGGAATGCCAATACCTGCGTTGGCACCGATCAGGCAGCCTTCGCCGACCTTGATGACGATGTTGCCGCCACCCGACAGCGTGCCCATGGTCGAGCAACCGCCGCCCAGGTCGGAACCCTTGCCGACGAATACGCCCGCCGAGACACGACCTTCGATCATGCCCGGGCCTTCGGTGCCGCCGTTGAAGTTGACGAAACCTTCGTGCATGACCGTGGTGCCTTCGCCGATGTAAGCGCCCAGACGCACGCGTGCACTGTCAGCGATGCGCACACCGCTCGGCACTACGTAGTCGGTCATTTTAGGGAATTTGTCGACGGAGAACACTTCCAGAAACTCGCCTTTCAGACGCGATTCCAGCTGATGCTCAGCCAGTTCGCTCAGGTCCACAGCGCCTTGGCTGGTCCAGGCGACATTAGGCAGCAGAGGGAAAATCCCGGCCAGGCTCAGGCCGTGAGGTTTGACCAGTCGATGCGACAGCAAATGCAACTTCAGGTAGGCCTCAGGTGTTGAGGTCAGTGCCGCGTCTTCGGCCAGCAAGGTTGCTACCAGCGGCTTGTGGCTTTCGGCCAGACGGGTCAGCAAGGCGGCTTGGCCAGCATCGACGGATTTCAGCGCGTCAGCCAGTTTTGAAGCCTGATCGGTATTGAACGCGATGGCCTGATTACCGCCGGTGTAACCCAGTAAGGGTGCGATGGCTGTAATGATTTCTGCCGACGGATTGATCAACGGCTGTGCGTAGAAGACTTCCAGCCACGCGCCTTGACGGTTCTGAGTGCCGATACCAAACGCCAGGCTGAACAGGGTAGTGGACATGCAAATACCTCTTACTGAATTCTCTAACTGATTAAAAGGGGGCTTCAGTAGCGCTCTGGCTTACTTGAAGGCCGCCGCATACAGATCGGGCTTGAAGCCAATCAGGGTTCTGTCACCGAGATCAAGCACTGGACGCTTGATCATCGAAGGTTGCACGAGCATCAGTTCTATTGCCTTGGCTTGGTCGAGATCGGCTTTTTGTCCGTCGTCGAGTTTGCGAAAGGTAGTCCCTGCCCGGTTTAAAACGACCTGCCAACCATGTTCGTTGCACCACTGAGTCAGGTGCTCACGGTCGATACCTACCGCTTTGTAATCATGAAAATCGTAGCTCAGGTTTTTTTCATCGAGCCAGGTGCGAGCTTTTTTCATGGTGTCGCAGGCCTTGATCCCGAAAAGGCGTAAGCCCTTGTTTTCATTGGAGGAATTTTCCATCCCCGAAACTCCCCGCGCCGTCCAAAAAAATCAACGGGTGATTATGCCACGTCCGTCTATTTGGCGCTTCGGCTGTCTCTTTCGGGATCAGTTGGCGATCTTAACGAAATTTCGATATTTGATCGGGTAAGCTCTCCGTCCTTCGCCTCGGACCTGCGAGATACCCACTCGCAGGTATTTCGACTCTGGCACACGACTCCGCTTTTTTTGGGATTTACTTTCCCCTTTGGTGACTGAATGCGTACTCCTTTACCCACCTTTATTTTATTTGTGCTGGGTTGTCTGTTGTTTTTCTTTGCATTGGGTAATCACCAATTGCAAGGCTCGGCTGAACCTCGCGTCGCGGGCATCGCTATGGAAATGTACCTCGATAACGACTGGATAGTGCCCAAGCTCAACGGACAACCCTTTCTGGAAAAACCGCCTCTGAGTCTGTGGCTAGACTCCAGCGCCATAAAACTATTCGGTGGGACACCGTTGGCTGTGCGACTTGCATCGGCATTCGCTGGCCTGTTCAGTCTGATGTTGCTTTACGCCATGCTGCGCAAGCTCGGACGGCCAGCGACAATCGCTTGGGCCGCCGCGATCTTGATGGCCACCACGGCCAGCTACTTGAGTAACTCCAGGCAGGTCGGTGAGGATGCACTGCTTAGCCTTGGTGTCACATTGGCGCTGCTGGCGTTTTTTTATGCCAGCCGCCAACAGGCCGAGCAAAGGCATTTTGCGCTTGGCTCCTGGCTGCTATTTGCATCCGGGATCATGATCGCTACGTTGAGTAAGGGGGTGCTGGGTCTTGCGTTGCCGGGTGTGGTGATCTTTACCTATCTGGTCGCCGAGAGCGTGCTTGAAAAACGGCTCACTGTTTCGCGCTGGTTGCGTCCAGCGCTGTTTACTGTGGTGGGTCTGATACCGCTGCTGATATGGCTGGGTCTGTTGTATCAGCGTGGCGGCATGCAGATGTTGGGTGATGTGCTCTGGGCCAACAGCGTAGGCCGTTTCAGTGGCTCATTCGAAGGCGCCGGGCACTTTGAGCCGTTTTATTACTATCTGGTCAAGCTGCCGCAAGCGTTTCTGCCATGGAACCTGCTGGTCTATTTCGGCCTTTGGCACTTTCGCAAAGCCTTGGTGAGTAATCGCTACCTATTGTTCTTCAGCCTGTGGCTGGTGGCACAGTTCATCTTGCTGACCCTGGCCTCCAGCAAACGCATGGTCTATTTGATGTCGCTCACTCCCGCAGCGGCCGTGCTTGCCGCTGAATATGCTGCGGTGTTGCTTAAGGGGTTGCAGGAGCGTGCTCCGTCTTCGGCCTTTGCGGACAGGTTGTTACGCCATCGGCGCGTGTTGGTGCTCGGGGTCCTCGGCGCGGTGATTTTGGGCTACTTGGCAGCGGCTTTGTGGCTGGCACCACGTGCGGACCGCAACGAGTCCTTTGTGCCGTTGACTGCACAGGTCAAGGCTCTGCAAGCCAATGGGCAGCATGTCGTATTGTTCAAACCTAGCGAACGGCTGGCTGGCGCCACTGTGTTCTATAGCCAGAGCCGGCTTGAGGCATTGCAGTCCGAGGCTGAGTTGACTCAGTTTCTCAGCGCAACGCCCGGCAATGTCGCAATCATGGAAAGCCGTAGCGAGCCTGTTGCACCCTTGAAGGTGGTGGAGAAAATCACTATCGGCCAGCGCGACTATTATTTCGTCGGGCAATAAGCAGGTTTATCGAATGCGCTACGGCGCATTCGATAAAGCTTACGGCAGGTGCAACAGCACGTAGTCATTCTTGTCGAATCGATCACTCAGCAGGGGCTGGAGCGCCGCGAATCGAGTGCTTTGCAGTGCCTGGTAATCGGTCTTGTCCATGACCAGCCAGGCAGGTCCCTGCACCGCTTCGATGCCTTCAGGTGTATCAGTGAATATCGGCTTCAGGTCCTCGGGAATGTTGACCATGAACTTGATGGCCTTCGCGTCTTTACCCATGCTATGTAGAACCACAGGCGCCGGGTCACGCTGGATCAAATCACGTGCGGCCAAGGTAAAACTGCGGGTGTCGTAAAGCTCACGTTCTACGGGTTCGAAGACCAGTATGTAGCACGACCACATCGCCAGTACTGCACAGATTGCCAGGCCGACAGTTCGCCATTGCTGCTTGAACAGCAGGGCCAATGCAGCGATCTGCAGCACTACCAGTACAGTCAATACCACGTTTATTGACACCAGCTGTTCGGGAAAGCGCTGACGTGCCACCAGTAATCCAGCGATCAACAAGCCCGGCAGCAGCAACAAAATCCCCAGCGTCAAGCCACGCAACCAGGCAAATAAACGCCCTTCGACTGCCTGAAAAGGATAAGCCGCGATAATCGCTGCCATCGGTATCATCGGCAGCATGTAGCGTGCTTTTTTAGCCTGAGGTATGGACAGTCCGATCATTACGATCAGCCCGGCGGCGGTGCAAAACTGCAACAGTCGAAGCGCTGAAGTCTTGTGCTGGCGCCCTGCAATCAATGTGACGGCCAACACCAGAATGGCCAGCGGGTATGCCAGCGCGTAGTTGCCAACCGAGCTGGTGAAATAGTACAGCGGGCTGCTCGATCCTTCCGAGCCATCCATGCGTGAACTGAATTGCATGCGCACGACTTCATGCATAAATGCCGAGCCACCACTGATGTCGGCAAGCAGCAACAGCACTCCGATACACGTTACCAATATCGCGAGGGCCATTAACCCAAACGTGAAAAAACGCCGCCACTGACCATTCAACAGGTAATAGCTACACAGCATGCCCGTCGGTACTACTAACCCTATCGGGCCGCGAATGGCGAACCCCAGCACCAGTAACGCCAGGATCAAAGCCATGCGCCTGGGCGCCTCGAAATGGTCTGCTGCGTAGCCCAGATAGAAGATGGCGAAGGCGACTGTCGCGAGCATCTGATCCAGTGACACAGCACGCGTTTCAGTAATGAAGTTATTGCTCAGCAAGAGCAGGGCAATACTAAGCAAAGCCCACTGACGCGAATACGGAGCGATCAGGCGGTAGATCAGCGACACCATCACCGCTGACGCGATGGCGGTAGGCAACCAGGCCGTCAGGCTGACCACTCGCCCTAAAGGCAGGGAAAACAGATAGATGAAAAATGTAGAGGTTGCAGAGTAGTCTGCATAAGGCTGGCCATAGGTTGTAGGGAAAAAACCTGGGCCATGGCGCAACATTTCTTCAGCAAACAATATGAAGCGTGAATCGAAACCGATCGCGGCCTGCTGGTAGTCTCCTGCAATGAACAGCAGCAGTGCCAGAACTCCCAGGCCGATAGATTGCTGGCGCAGGATCATCAAAGACGCCGTTGAGGGCCTTATCAAGGGTAGGGATGCCAATGTGAATCTCCAAACAAAGATAAGACCATCAGAGCATCCCCCCGAAAGGAGCGCTCACAGACACTCGTCATTCATGAGATCAGAGCCCGCTAAAGGCAGGCTCCGATCGCTAGGTTACTCGGGCGTGTTGCTGTCGGCGTTCCATTGTTGCTGGGGGATCGGCAGGTTGCGAGAATCGCCACGTCCCATTGGGAAGTAGTGGAAACCCTTGCGTGCCATTCTCTCGGTGTCGTAGAGGTTGCGTCCGTCAAAAATGACCGGTGTTTTGAGACGCTCCTGGATGAGTTTGAAGTCTGGAGCCTTGAACTGTTGCCATTCAGTGCAGATGATCAAGGCATCGGCGCCGCTCAGTGCTGACTCTGGTGTACCCATCAGGGCCAGACGAGGGTGATCGCCATAGATGCGTTGTGTTTCCTGCATGGCTTCTGGGTCATAGGCACGTACATCCGCGCCAGCTTCCCACAATGCTTCCATCAATACGCGACTAGGGGCATCGCGCATGTCGTCGGTATTGGGTTTGAATGCCAGGCCCCAGATCGCGAAGGTTTTGCCCTTCAGGTCACCTTTAAAGAAGGCGTTTACACGCTCGAACAGCTTGGTTTTCTGCCGTTGGTTGATGGCTTCCACGGCCTCTAACAGATCGCTTGAGCAATGCGCCTCTTGAGCGCTGTGGATCAAGGCGCGCATGTCTTTGGGGAAGCACGACCCGCCGTAGCCGGCGCCAGGGTAGATGAAGTGATAACCAATGCGTGAGTCTGCACCGATCCCCAGACGCACGGCTTCGATATCGGCGCCGAGGTGCTCGGCCAGTTCGGCGATCTGGTTGATAAAGCTGATCTTGGTCGCCAGCATGCAGTTGGCGGCGTATTTGGTCAGCTCGGCGCTACGCAGATCCATGAAAATGATGCGGTCGTGGTTGCGGTTGAACGGTGCATAGAGATCGCGCATGACCTCGCGTACTTCTTCACGTTCGCAACCGATCACAATGCGGTCTGGTTTACGGCAGTCGGTGACCGCCGAACCCTCTTTAAGGAATTCGGGGTTGGAGACGATATCGAACTCCAATGGGCGTCCGGCCAATGCTTTTTCCGTATGAATGCGCAGGGCGTCGCCGGTGCCCACGGGTACTGTGGACTTTTCGACGAGGATCAGCGGTTCGACGCGATGGCGTGCAACCGCCTCACCTACGGCGAAAACAGCGCTGAGATCTGCTGAGCCGTCATCGCTGGAAGGCGTGCCGACAGCGATGAACAGCACCTGACCGTGCTCGATGGCCAGCTTTTCATCACTGGTGAAATGCAGGCGCTTGCTTTCCAGGTTTTCCCTTACAAGGGCTGCAAGGCCAGGCTCGAAAATGCTGACGTGGCCCTGTTGAAGTTGCTTGACCTTGTTCTCGTCGATGTCCATGCAGATGACATCATGTCCGACTTCAGCCAGAACTGTCGCTTGTACAAGGCCCACATAACCACTACCGAATACGCTGATTTTCATACGGAGTTCCTAGAATTTACTACTGAATTTCGTTGCGAATTGATCGTAATGACGCCCAGGATGACCAAGGTCACCCCCAGTGTTTTTGATACGCTGAAATGCTCGTTGAAGAACGGTAGGCTGGCCGCGAGCAGATAGACTAACGCGTAACTGATACTTAGCAGTGAATAGGCTCGGGCTAGTGGCACGTCTCGCAAAGCCAGAAGCCAGCAAAGCATGGAAAGGGCATAGGCAAGGATCGCGGCGATAACAATACCCGCGGCAAGTGGGTCAATAGTGCCGCTGCCCAGCGCCTCGAGCCACTGAGTGGGGGATGGGAGGCGTGTCATGCTCCAGCGCATCCCGAGTTGTGCAGTGCTAACCAATAGAACACTGCCCATGGCCAAGGCGATACCGCGTTTCAGACTCATGTTTGCCGTCCTAGCAGGACCACGCCCGCAATCACCAATGCGACACCTAGCCAGTGCCGGCTATCGACGGGCTCGTGGAACAAGAATCGAGCCACTAAGGTGATAAGCACGAAGTTCAAGCTTAGCATCGGGTAGGCAATACCTACTTCCAGCCGTTGCAGAACCAGTAACCACAACAACAATCCAGAACCGAGACAGGCGAGCGCCAGCCATAGCCATAGAGAGCGTGCAGCGAGAAGAATGCCGGGGCTTTGCCCGCGCCAGCTCTCCACGGCAAACTTTTGCGCAATCTGGCCGAAACAGCTCAGTAGGCTAGCCGCGAACAAGAGAAGTAGGGTCATGGTTGTGACTGCGAAAAGATCAGTATCACGATATTTCCTTCCTCATAACGCTTGGCGTCTTTGGGGAGTAAGTCGACCTCATGCACTTCGTCTTCGCTTTTCACCCGCATCACGACCCCTACCGATCCTTCGCGTCGAGCCAGAGTTATCCATTGCTGGACATCTTCAAGGCCGACCGTGCGACCGGAGGCGTCTGGGTAGGTCAGGCCATATTTGAGCTCGCCGATTGTGTTGTACAGCGCCACATCGGGGCGTTGTACACGCCACGCCAGGGCAGAGGCAGCGCCGAGATCGTTGCTGAGTAAATGCCGTGCCTGACCCAGTTCCTGCGCGTGGCGGGCGATGAACAGGTCGGGGGTTTTGTTGAAAACCAGGCTGTTGGGCAGGGCCGCTGGCAGCAGAGCGACCACCAGCCAAATGCCGAGCGCAGGTGCGGCCCAGTAGAGCAGGGGTTTGATCGCTTGCAGGGCGTTGGCAATTATCCAGCCGATCAGAGCGGTGGCCACCAATAACACGTGCAGCGGTTCGTTTTCATAGACCGGTTGTTTGAGTTGCACATACACCAACGCGAGCAAGGCGATCACGCCGAGCGTCAGATTGAGCAGCCCATTGATACGCATCGTCCTGCTTTTGGCTTTCTCTATCTGAGCTATCAGCGTGTAACCCATGAGCAATGCCAGCGGCATCAGGCACGGCATGAGGTAGGTAGGCAGTTTGCCTCTGCTCATGCTTAAAAAGGCCAGTGGCAGCAGCATCCAGAGCAGCAGAAAGCCGGTATTTGCCTGATGCTTGGTTCGCCACGCCTGTAGGAACGTTGTCGGCAGCAGTGCAACCCAAGGCAGGCTGGAAGCGACCAGCATCGGCAGGTAGAACCACCAAGGCTGAGAGTGCTGAGCGTCATCACTGGCGAAGCGGCGGATGTGCTCGTGCCAGAAGAAAAAGCTCCAGAAGTCGGGTTCGTGGGTTTGTACTGCCAGTGCCCAGGGCAAGCACACCACAATCGCTACGACGATGGCCAGCGGCCCGTATTTCAGCAACTCACGCACGCGCTTTTGCCAGAGCATGTAGGGCAGTGCGATCAGTGCGGGCAGCAGCCAGGCGAGGAAGCCTTTGGTCATGAACCCCATGCCGCACGCCAAGCCGAGTAAAACCCAGCTGGTCAGTCGTTCCCGGCCAGTGCTGTGGATGGCGAACCAGAGCGCAACCATGCTCAGGTTCACCCATAGGGTGAATTGCGGGTCGAGATTGGCATAGCCAGCCTGACCAGCAATCAAACCGAAACTCATGTAGAGCAGGGCGCAGGCAAAGCTTTTGCGTGGATCGTTCCACAAGCGCTTTGCAATCAGATAGGTCAGCACAACGCTGAGCCCAGTGCTCAGCACCGAGGCAATGCGTACACCGAATAAATTCTCACCGAATACTGCCTGACCGATTGCAATCAGCCAGTAGCCGGCGATGGGCTTTTCAAAGTAACGCAACCCCATGAAATGAGGTGAAATCCAATTGCCGCTGAGGAGTATTTCCTGGCTGATTTGTGCGTAGCGGCTTTCGTCCGGAATCCACAGGCCGTGCGAGGCCAGTGGGAGCAGAAAAGCCAGACAAAAAGCAAGCAGCAGCAAGGGCAGTGCCCAGCGCCGGATCATGCGTGCTGTACTCCCAGCCAACCCTCGCGGCCGCTCAGTGTGCCACGCACCAATTGTCCAGCAGGCAGGCTGCTGGCCTCGGCTGGCAGCAAGTCGCCAAGGGGTTGGAACAAAATATTTCGCAAACGCGCCTGCGCCAGCAATTGACGGAAGTCGTTAGCCATCAGAATCCCTTCTACTTCTGCGTGAATGGTGTAGACATTTAGTCCGGTCGGGTTGAATCGATCAAGAATGAATGCGTTGAAATCGCTGGCACTTAAATCCGGGCCGACGACCTCGTCGAAAGTGGGTAAATCCACCGGGATTTGTGGTGTGCCCAGACTGCCGTCCCCCAACCTTGGCCGAAACAGACTGTGCCCTCGGCAGTCACTGTTGTAGCGAAAACCGAATGATTCCTTAGCTTGAACGATGCGTTCATCGGCCCGCCAACCGGCGGAAGCAGAACACTCAACGGCCTGGCCGGTGATATCGCTGAGACAGTCCACGCCCCGGCGAATCTGCTCGATCAACTCCGCTTCGCTCCATCGTCCGGCATTGGCTTGCCAGCCATGGTGATCCCAGGCGTGCAGGCCGACTTCATGACCCGCATCCAGGGTTTGCCGCATCAAATGGCCAAGATCACGCCCGATGGGTTTACCCGGCCATGCGGTCCCGGCCACCAGAATGTCCCAGCCATAAAGACTGGCTGCACGTGAGCGCAGCATTTTCCAGAGGAACTGGGGGCGGAAGAGACGCCATAAATGGCGCCCCATGTTGTCCGGACCCACACTGAAAAAAAAGGTCGCTTTTACCTGCGCCTCATCGAGCATTTCCAGTAGCCGAGGCACCCCCTCCCGGGTGCCACGATAGGTGTCTACATCGATGCGTAGTCCTGCCTGCATTAGCGTTTATCCGCGATTTCGAGCATTGCTTCACGCAGGAAGAAGTCGAGGGTCTTGCCGATGGTTTCGCTCAGTTCGATGGTTGGGGTCCAGTCGATCAGGCGGCGAGCGTTATCGATGCTTGGCTTGCGGTGGGTCACGTCCTGGTAGCCGGTGCCATAGAACGACTGGCTTTCGACGTCACGGAAACCGGCGAAAGGAGGGAAGTTCGAGCGCAGTGGGTGAGCTTCGAACTGACGCAGCAGTTCTTCGCCCAGCTGGCGGATGCTGGCTTCGTTGTCCGGGTTGCCGATGTTGATGATCTGGCCGTTGCACTTGTCATCGCGGTCTTCGATGATGCGTGCCAGGGCTTCGATGCCGTCAGCCACGTCGGTGAAGCAGCGTTTTTGTGCGCCGCCGTCGACCAGACGAATCGGGGTGCCTTCCACCAGGTGCAGGATCAGTTGGGTGATGGCACGCGAGCTGCCGATCCGCGCCGAGTCCAGACGGTCCAGGCGTGGGCCCATCCAGTTGAACGGACGGAACAGGGTGAAGCGCAGGCCTTTCTGACCATAAGCCCAGATTACCCGGTCGAGCAATTGCTTGGAGACCGAGTAGATCCAGCGCTGCTTGTTGATCGGGCCGACGATGAGGTTCGAGGTGTCTTCGTCGAAATTCGGGTCGGTACACATCCCGTACACTTCGGAGGTTGACGGGAAGATCACGCGCTTGTTGTATTTCACGCAGTAACGCACGGTCTTCAGGTTTTCTTCGAAGTCGAGTTCGAACACGCGCAGCGGGTTGCGGGTGTATTCGATCGGGGTGGCGATGGCCACCAGCGGCAGCACGACATCACATTTTTTGATGTGATATTCGATCCACTCGGAGTGGATGCTGATGTCGCCTTCGACGAAGTGGAAGTTCGGGTGGCTGCGCAGGCGGTCGATGGCGTCGGAACCGATGTCCATGCCATAGATTTCGTAGCGGTCGTCTTGCAGCAGGCGCTCGGACAGGTGGTTACCGATAAAGCCGTTGACGCCGAGGATCAGAACACGGGTGCGACGCACGGCACGTGCCGACTCGCTGCCGACCATGCGCGAGCCTTCGACCAGACCCAGTTCGCGGGCCAGTTGCGGGCCGCTGAGGTACAGCCCGGCGTCGCCACGCTGACCGGCGGTGATCACCAGGGAGTCTTCGCCACAGGCGATGCGCAGGGGATCGGAACTGATCACTCGGCCTGGGGCGATGCCTTCATTGCCGGCAACGACGTCGGCGCTCCAGACGATCAGTTTGTGTTCGCCAACCGGGCAGAAAGCACCAGGGTAAGGCTGGGTCACGGCGCGCACCAGGTTGAACAGCTGTTCGGCCGGGCGCTTCCAGTCCAGCAGGCCATCGGCCGGGGTGCGGCGTCCGAAGTAGGACGCTTGGGTGTCGTCCTGGGCGGTTTCAGTCAACTTGCCCTGGGCCAGCAGCGGCAATGCGTCGCGCAACAAGTTGGCAGCGGCGTCGCGCAACTTAGTGTGCAGGGTCAGGGCGGTGTCGGAGCGTTCGATGGCCACACGCTGTTGAGCCAGGATAGCGCCGGCATCGGCGCGCTTGACCATGCGGTGCAGGGTCACGCCGGTTTCGGTTTCGCCATTCACCAGGACCCAGTTGGCTGGGGCGCGGCCGCGATAATGCGGGAGCAGGGAGCCGTGCAGGTTGAAGGCGCCTTTGCTCGCGCAGGCCAGCAATTGCTCGCCCAGCAGATGGCGGTAATAAAAGGAGAACAGGTAGTCGACGTTGAGTTTGCTGATCCGCTCAATCCACAGAGGATGGTTGGCATCTTCCGGGGCGTGCACCGGAATGCCTTTGCGTGCACACAATTGCGCGACGGAACCGTAGAAGGTGTTTTCCTTCGGGTCGTCGGCATGGGTAAACACGGCAGCGATTTCATAGCCTGCGTTGAGCAAGGCTTCGATGCCAGCACAACCAATATCGTGATAGGCAAAGACGACAGCTTTAGGATTCATAACGTGACCTGAGTGGAAGATGAAGACGGGTGTGAGCTGTTAGCATTTACAGCGGACGTCGCGGACGGGCTGCGCAGCACTTTTTCGATGAAAAAACGCGGGCGGGCCCGGACATCGCTGTACATGCGGCCCAGGTATTCGCCCAACAGTCCCATGCCGATGAACTGGCCGCCGGTGAACACGAACAGCACAGCAAACAAAACAAAGGTGCCGTGGCCAGCCCAGGTGGCGCCGAAAATCAGGCGCAAACCGATGAGCAACACGGCGAACAGCACGCCGAGAAAGGCCATGCTGAAGCCGAGGATGCTCAGCAGGCGCAAGGGCGTGGTGGTCATGCAGGTGATCAAGTCGAACATCAGGTTGATCAGGCGCATCGGGCTGTATTTCGAATCACCATGTTCGCGCTCGGCGTGCGGGACGAGCACCTCGGTGGTGTGGCGGGCGAAGCTGTTGGCCAGAATCGGGATGAACGTACTGCGCTCGCGGCAGGCCAGCATGGCGTCGACGATCGTGCGTCGATACGCCCGCAGCATGCAGCCATAGTCGCTCATGGCCACGCCGGTGGAGCGTTGCACGGCCAGATTGATCAAGCGCGACGGCCAACGACGCCAGGCTGAATCCTGACGGTTGTTGCGCACGGTGCCCACCACGTCGTAGCCGAGCTCGGCCTGGGCAACCAGGCGCGGAATTTCTTCCGGCGGGTTTTGCAGGTCGGCGTCCAGAGTGATGACGACATCGCCTTTGCATTGCTCGAAGCCGGCCATGATGGCCGCGTGCTGGCCATAGTTGCGATTGAGGATCACCGCGACAATGGAGCTGCCTTCACGCTCCGAGGCGTCCTGAAGGATTTGCGCAGAGTTGTCGCGGCTGCCGTCGTCGACCAAAACGATTTCGAATTCATGGTGCAACTGTGCACAGGCCGCTTCGGTGCGGCGCAACAACTCAGGCAGGCTCTGCTCTTCGTTGTAGACCGGGATGACGATCGAAACGCACTGAATCGGATAAGGTTTCACAGGCTTCGTTCCAGAGTGGTTTCAATAGCACACGCAACGCGCTCGACGTCGTCGAGGGTCATGTCGGGAAACAGCGGGATCGAGCACAGGCGTGCCGAGTTCCATTCGGTGTTGGGCAACTGGACCGACGGGAACTGCTTGCGGTAATAGGTGTGCAGGTGGGTGGCGATAAAATGAATGCCGGTGCCAATGTTCTGCTCCTGCAAGCCTTTCATGAACGCCTCGCGGTCCAAGCCACAGCGCTCGGCATCGATGCGCAGAATGAACAGGTGCCAGGCGTGCTGCTGCGGATAGCTTGGCAGCAGAAGCGG
Source organism: Pseudomonas sp. 5C2 (assembly GCF_034314155.1). Lineage (NCBI taxonomy): Bacteria > Pseudomonadati > Pseudomonadota > Gammaproteobacteria > Pseudomonadales > Pseudomonadaceae > Pseudomonas > Pseudomonas sp. 5C2. The sequence continues at coordinate 150,134 of NZ_JAVIWH010000002.1, forward strand.
CTGGACCGGCAAGTCTGCCAGGCGCTTGAGGTAGGCCTGGGCCAGGACCTCGCGCTTGGCATTGATCTCGTCGAGGCGCTTGAGCTGCACCAGGGCAATGGCGGCGTTCATGTCGGCCAGGTTGTACTTGAACCCTGGCTCAATGACCATCGCCTGCGGTTTGCGGCCATGGGTCATGCGGTCGTAGGCGTCCACGCCGAGCCCGTGAAACTTGAGCATGCGGACCCGGTTGGCGAGGTTCTCGTCATCGCTGACGAACATCGCACCTTCGGCGCAGGTCATGTTTTTGATCGCGTGGAACGAGAAAATGGCAGTGCCTTGCGCGCCGACCGCACGTCCCCGGTAAAGGGTGCCCGCTGCGTGAGCGGCATCTTCGATCACCATGATGCCGTGACGCTCGGCCAGTGCGTAGAGGGGGTCCAGATCAAAGGCGGCCCCGGCGTAATGCACCGGGATGATGGCTTTGGTACGCGGGGTGATGGCGGCTTCGATGGCGGCGAGGTCAGTCATCAGGGTATCGCGGTCGACGTCCACGAAAACCGGGGTCGCGCCGAGCAGGCAGATCATGTTGGCGGTGGACACCCAGGTTTGCGACGGGGTAATCACCTCATCGCCAGGGCCAATGCCCAGGGCGAGCAACGTGACATGCATCGCGCCGGTGGCGGACGAGAGTGCGACGGCGTGACGACAGCCCACGCGTTCGGCAAATTGCTGTTCAAGCTCCTGGTTTTTCGGGCCTGTGGTAATCCAGCCGGAGCGTAAAACCTGCTCGACGGCGGCAATTTCTTCGTCACCGATACTCGGGCGGGAAAAGGGCAGGAAACTTTGATTCATAGGATCCTCTAGCGCAGGAAAGCATTGCGGCTTAAGAAGCGAGCCGTCTGCAATATCCACAGATACTGTTTACTTTGAAAATACGGGGCCGCTCTGACAGGGTCGGTAACGGCGCCGCGACACAATTGTTCGCGCAAAGCATAGTTCAGGAATCGTGAAAATTACGTTTACCTTCAGCGGGATGGCGCGAACTCTATTACATGACCGTTTTGCGGAGCTGCGAGCGCAGGGCGATTCGCACGAGACAGTTTAACTTAACGCGAAAAGGTGCAACAGCAGTATGCGCGTCAAGCTAGTTCAGTAGAGTACTGAGTCCGCGCGCAGACTGTACCGTCAGACCTTTCCTACAATAGCGGAGCTAACCTGAACAAATACTGTCCATCCAGCGGCAAATATTTTTGCATCGTGCCCTAGGATGTGTTGAATACAGCCGGTCTGCTTAAGGTCGTTCATTAACGTGGGCAAAAAAGTATTTTCGGGGGTGGCCTGTTACGATCCTGTGCGAATCAGTTAATAAGCCTGCTCTAGGTCGAATGAATAATCGTTCTCGTTACGTTACCTTGGTCGGCGAATGCGAAACAGAGCGATTACCCTGTTCTTGCAATCAAGAGCATTGAATTGACCGTTCTCTAAGTGCGGCAGTGTGGAAGGGTCGAGCGTCAATGTGTCAGTTTGAAGGTATGCAATTGCCTGGGTGCATGCATTTGACTGTTAGTGGACGACGAGGAAAACCGCTTTATGCAAACAGCCTATACCGTCCTTATTTTGCTGATGTTGGTCGGTGTGTCGCGGTTGGTGGCCCGGTTGATTCCGTTGCCGTTGCCACTGTTGCAGATCGCTGCCGGGGCGTTGCTGGCTTGGCCGACGCTGGGTTTGCATGTCGCGCTCGACCCTGAACTGTTTTTGTTCTTGTTTCTGCCACCGCTGCTGTTCTCGGATGGTTGGCGTATGCCCAAGCGCGAGTTGTGGCGTTTTCGCGGGCCGATTCTTACCTTGGCAGTGGGGCTGGTATTGTTCACGGTGGTGGGCGCCGGTTTCTTTATCCATTGGCTGATACCAACCATCCCCTTGCCGGTGGCCTTCGCCTTGGCGGCCGTGCTGTCGCCGACCGATGCCGTGGCGGTGTCGGCGATTGCTCAGGATCGGCTGCCCGCGCCAATTATGCATATGCTCCAAGGCGAGGCTTTGATGAATGATGCCTCCGGCCTGGTGACCTTCAAGTTTGCTTTGGCGGCGGCGGTGACGGGCGTGTTCTCGCTGGCCAGCGCCAGCCTGACATTTGTCCTGGTCGCCTGTGGCGGCTTGGCCATCGGCGTAGCGCTGAGCTGGCTGGTGGGGCGTTTGCGTGGCTGGATGATTGCCCGGGGCTGGGATGACCCTGCGACCCATGTAGTGTTCATGTTGCTCCTGCCCTTCGCTGCCTATGTATTGGCTGAACGCTTGGGCGCTTCGGGGATTCTGTCAGCCGTGGCCGCCGGTATGATGCAAAGCTGGCTGGATCTGCTGCCGCGACAGACCAGTACGCGGCTGCTTAATCGTAGCGTCTGGGCACTGCTGGAGTTTGCTTTCAATGGCTTGATTTTCCTGCTGCTGGGCCTGCAGTTTCCGGACATCATCAAGGCCGTCGCCAGTCATGAAGTGTCGCTCTGGCCAACCCTGTTGTGGCGTTGCCTAGATGTATTGGCGATTTTTATGGTGTTGTTGGCGTTACGTTATGTGTGGGTGCAGAGCGTCTGGCGGCTGATGGTCGGCTTGCGGCGCTGGGGTGATCGCGGCGAATCATCGCTTGAGCTGACGGCGCGCTCTGGCTGGCTGCTGACCGTGGGTGGCGTGCGAGGGGCCGTGACGCTGGCGGGTGTGATGTCCGTGCCGCTGTTGATCAGTGCCGGGGCAGACTTTCCTGAGCGTGATCTGCTGATCTTTATCGCCGCAGGCGTCATCCTGCTGTCATTGATTGCAGCCTGCATCGCTTTGCCATTGTTGCTGCGCGGTGTCGCTAAAAGCCCGGACCACGCGATGAAACGCGAGGTTCGAGAGGCATGGAAGCATACCGCTGAAGCGGCGATTCACGCCCTGGAAGCTGAGGACCTGGCCGACACCGGCGTCATCCCCGACGCTGCGCAAGCCGCTTTGGCGATGGAAGTCAAAGCGCGGATCATGTCCGAATACCGCCATCACCTCGAGGTGTTCAACGACACCTCCGAAGCGCAGGCGCTGGCTTGGCAAATGGACCAGCTGGAACGACGCCTGCGTTTGCACGCGTTGCGCGCGCAGCGCCTGGAACTCTATAGCCTGCGCCGTCATCACCGGATCGGCGACGACGCGCTGCGTCAGATATTGGGTGAGTTGGACCTGAGTGAGGCGAATCTGGGGCCGGTTAAATAGCCATCAACTTATCTTTTTGGATAAGCCTTGCGCATGAAGGCTTTGTCTTTATCGCTGATCATCGCATTGAGGCCCACTTCCCAATCGCCGATCGTAATGGTGTTAGGCACCGGATAATGCATGATCGACTGCTTGTCGTAAGCGGTGTAGGTCGTTTTGTCTGATTCGAATTTGCGAAGCACCGATTCATCGACTTCTTCGGCGGAATGACCGGCTTTCGCGTAGTGTTCGTACACCTTCGACACGTCCCAAGGAATATCGGCTTCCGGGTGCTGATGTTCATGCTCGGCCCCCAGCGCATGGCCAAACTCGTGCATGATGGTGTATCGGAACTTCGGGTCCGATGGTTTTACACCCAGCACCATCGTAGGAGTCCACGGGTCGTTGGCCTTGGCATCGGTCCCGATCAGGGTGTAGTTCGCGCTGGAGGCAGTCGTGATTCGGATGTCACCTTTACCATAGCCCGGCGTGTTTTCCCGGCCATCAATAAACTCGAACGTCAGGTTTACAGAGGCTTGCCACTGGTTGATAGCGGCAATAATGGCTTGTTTGTGGGGTTCGGGCAGGTCCTCATCGGTAAAACCGATTTTCAGGGTGCGGCCATTGGCCCAGAACCTGGAAAAATGCCCGACGGCCCGCTTGCGGCGACTGCCGGGAACAGATACCCCGGCATTGTCAGGGTTCTCTTCGATGGCGGTCTCATAGGAAACCTGTTGGTCCCTCAAGCGGCGGGCGTTGCAGAGTCGTAGTTCGTTCATGGTGAAACTCCAGGGTAGGCGGAGTCTCATTGTTCTCTGTGGCGAGCTGACCGAGGCTGTACATAGTTATCGCGGTTCGCTGTAGCGGCCAGTGTGTTGGCCGCTACAGATTTCGTGATCAGCCTTTGATGAAATCCCGAATACGCGTGGCCGCTTCGACGCATTCGGCCAGAGGTGCAACCAGCGCCATGCGTACACGTCCGGCGCCGGGGTTGAAACCGTCGACTTCGCGGGACAGGTAGGAGCCCGGCACCACGGTGACATGCTCGGCTATATACAGGTCGCGGCAGAACTCAGTGTCGTCGGTCCCGACATTCGGCCACAGATAAAAACCACCGTCGGGACGCTGTACGTCGAGCACCGGGGCGAGGATCTCCAGCACGGCGTCGAACTTCTCCCGATACAGCGTTCGGTTGGCGCGTACGTGCTCTTCGTCATTCCATGCGGCAATACTCGCCAGCTGGGTTTGAACCGGCATGGCGCAACCGTGATAGGTGCGATAGAGCAAAAAAGCTTTAAGGATGTCGGCATCGCCGGCCACAAAACCTGAGCGCAAGCCGGGCAGGTTCGAGCGTTTGGACAGGCTGTGGAATACCACGCAACGTTTGAAGTCTTTGCGCCCCAGCGCCACGCATGCACTCAGCAGGCCTGGTGGCGGAGTCTGTTCGTCAAAGTACAGCTCGCTGTAGCACTCGTCGGCGGCGATCACAAAATCATGTTCATCAGCCAGGGCGATCAGCTTTTTCAGGGTTTCCAGTGGCACCAGTGCGCCAGTTGGGTTGCCGGGCGAGCACAGGAACAGGATCTGGCAGCGCTTCCAGACGTCTGCGGACACTGCATCGAAATCCGGGTTAAAACCATTTTCCGCCAGGCAGGGCAGGTAATGGGGCTGTGCGCCGGCCAGCAAGGCTGCGCCTTCATAGATTTGATAGAACGGATTTGGGCTGACTACCAGTGCGTCGTCGCTGCGGTTGACCACGGTCTGGGTGAAGGCGAACAAGGCTTCGCGAGTCCCGTTGACCGGTAACACATGACGCGCCGGGTCGAGCCAGCCGGTGGGCACGTCAAAACGGCGCTCACACCAGGCGGTGATGGCTTCGCGTAGCGCCGGGATGCCGAGCGTAGTCGGGTAAACCGCCATCTGATCGAGGTTGGCGGCCAGCGTTTCAGCGACGAACGCAGGCGAGCGGTGCTTGGGTTCGCCGATGGACAGCGCGACAGGGCGTTTATCGGCATTGGGCGTCACGCTGCCAAGTAAGGCGCGGAGTTTTTCGAAAGGGTAGGGCTGGAGCTGCTGCAAGGCGTTATTCATGGGGTGTAGGTCTCAGTGAGCGTGGCGCCCGGGAGTGGGCCGGGCGCCGTTGAGTCGAAACGTAAAGGTGGGCCTGCAATGGCGTCATTCAGATACTGAGGCGCATCTCTGCGTGAGGCTCATGATTGACGCTCAATTGCTCGACGATAGCGTCCTGAAGTCGGCTGCACAGTTGTGGATCGGACAGCGGCTGATTGTTCGCGTCAGTGATGAAAAAAACGTCCTCCACCCGCTCGCCGAGCGTGGCGATTTTCGCGTTTTGCAATGACAGGTCGAACTCCAGGAAGATTTTGCCGATTCGCGCCAGCAGGCCAGGGCGATCAGGTGCGCTCAGTTCCAGGATCGTGACCGGGCGTTGTGCGTCGGTGTGGATCGTGACCTGTGGCGCGAAGGCAAAATGCTTGAGCTGGCGGGGTACCCGGCGCTGGATGATGGTCGGGTAGTCATCGGGGTTGCGCAGGGCCTCGGTCAGCCCTTCGCGGATTTGCTTGATCCGTACAGGGTTGTCGCCAATTGAGCCGCCATCGTTATCGAGCACGATGTAGGTGTCGAGGGTGAACTGGCTGCTGGAGGTGATGACGCGGGCGTCATGAATGTTCAGGTTGAGCTGATCCATGGCGGCCACGGTCACGGCAAAGAAGTCATGCTGGTCGGGAGCGTAGATGAAGATTTGAGTGCCGCCCTCGAACTCGCGCTGAGTGGTTTCCTTGATCAGCACCAGCGGGCCGCCATCGGCAGGCTGCTGCAGGATTGCATCGCTGTGCCAGGCCACATCGCCAGCGGTGTGCCGCAGGAAATAATCATCCCCAAGCTGCGCCCATAGTTGCTCGACGTCATCCGGGTCGATACCGCTGCGAACGAGAATGTCCAGCGCGGCACTTTGCGTACGACGAATCTGCTCTTCACGGTCGACAGGGTTCTCCAGGCCGCGACGCAGTGCGCGTTTGGTCTCGGTGTACAGCTGGCGCAACAAGCTGGCGCGCCACGAGTTCCACAGCGTTGGATTGGTTGCGTTGATATCGGCCACGGTCAGGACGTAGAGGTAATCCAAGTGGGTTTCATCGCCAACGAACTGGGCGAAATCATGGATGACCTGCGGGTCGGACAAGTCCTTGCGCTGGGCGGTGGTCGACATCACCAAATGGTTTTGCACCAGCCATACGATCAGGCGGGTGTCCCAGATCGGCAGTTGATGGCGTTGGCAAAAGACTTCGGCATCGATAGCGCCCAGTTCCGAGTGGTCGCCACCGCGGCCTTTGCCAATATCGTGATACAGCCCTGCCAGGTAGATCAGTTCGGGCTTGGGCAGCTTGACCATAATCTTGCTAGCCAGCGGAAACTTGTCTGAGGTCTGAGTGTATTGCAGCTTACGCAGGTGCTTGATCAGGTTCAGGGTGTGCGCGTCGACGGTATAGATATGGAACAGGTCGTGCTGCATCTGGCCGATGATATGGCCGAATTCCGGCAGGTACAGACCCAGAATCCCGTAACGGTTCATCCGGCGCAGATTGCGATGGATGCCGAACTCGCACTTGAACAGCTCGATAAAGAGACTGGTGTTGCGAATGTCGTTACGGAACTCGTCGTTGATCAGGTGCCGATGTTCGCGCAGCAAGCGAATCGTGTCGGCGCGAACGCCCTTGATTTCCGGGTGCTGAGCCATCAGCACGAAAACTTCCAGTATCGCGAAGGGGGTGCGCTTGAAAACATTGGGGTGGGAGGCTTCGATGTAGCCATCATGCAGCTGGAAGCGCGAATTGATCGGCTGAGTCGTGCCGCTCCCTTCCTCTGAAAGAATGACTTCTTCAAAGTGCTGAATGATCAGATCACTCAGTTCGGCAATGCTCATGACCACGCGGTAATACTTTTGCATGAAGCGTTCGATTGCTAGCTTCGCATCGCCGTCTTCGTAGCCGAGCAGGCGGGCGATGCTGCTTTGATGGTCGAACAGCAGGCGGTCTTCCGATCGGCCGGCAAGCATGTGCAAGGCGTAGCGCACCTTCCACAAAAACTCTTGGGATGAGGCGAGCAGAGTGTTTTCGCTTTCCAGCAGAAAACCTTCGCCCGCCAGCGCGTGCAGATTCAAGGTGCCGTACTGGCGACGGGCGACCCAGAGAATGGTCTGGATATCGCGCAAGCCACCAGGAGAGCCTTTGACGTTGGGTTCCAGGTTGTATTCGGTGTCGTTGTACTTGTGATGGCGGGCTTTCTGCTCTGCACGCTTGGCCAGGAAAAACTCTTTGCTCGGCCACATCCTGGCGGGGCTAGTGACATCAAGCATGCGCTGGCGCAGGCGTTCGGGGCCGGCAATCGTACGACTTTCCATCAAGTTGGTGATGATTGTCAGGTCGGCGATGGCTTCCTGTGCGCATTCATCGACCGAGCGCACACTCTGGCCGACTTCCAGGCCGATATCCCATAGCAACGTCAAAAAGCGCTCAATGGGCTCGCGAAAAACCTCGTGGTCGGCGCTGTCCAGCAGGATCAGCAGGTCGATGTCTGAATAAGGATGCAGCTCGCCGCGACCATAGCCGCCAACCGCCAGCAGGGCGATATCCGCCTCGTCGCTCCAGTCGAACTGTTCCCACACCTGCTGCAGGATGTGATCGACAAACCAGGCACGATCTTCGATCAGGCGCCGGATGTCGCGACCCGAGCGGAAACGTCCGTCGAGCACTTCGCGGGCCTGGCGAATGGCTTTCTTGAAAGCGGCAATGGGGCTCGCTTTCAAGGCCAGTTCGGCCTGGAACTGGCCGCGGTCGAATAATTCTGGATCCACCTGCGGCATTGAACGGCTTTCCTTCTATCTATCAGGCCTGACTTTAACGACGTGGTTTATACCGACGCGCTTACTGTCGATGTGCGGGCAATAGTGTCGTCGCTCCGCAGGGTGAAAATTTCATACCCGTCTGCCGTGACCAGGATCGTGTGTTCCCACTGGGCAGACAGCTTGCGATCCTTGGTGATCGCGGTCCAGCCATCGCCCAGCAAGCGGGTTTCGGCACGGCCTTGGTTGATCATGGGCTCAATGGTGAAGGTCATGCCTTCCTTGAGCTCCATGCCTGTGCCAGCACGGCCATAGTGCAGTACTTGCGGCTCTTCATGGAAGACCTTGCCAATGCCGTGACCGCAGTATTCGCGCACCACGGAAAAACCATTCTTTTCGGCGTGTTTCTGGATCACTTCGCCGATATCGCCAAGGCGAGCGCCTGGGCGAACCAGCTCAATGCCTTTATACATGCACTCTTGCGTGATTTTCGACAGACGCTCAGCCCACTCTGGCACTTTGCCAACATGGAACATTTTGCTGGTATCGCCGTGGTAGCCATCCTTGATTACCGTGACGTCGATGTTCAGGACGTCGCCATCCTTGAGCGGCTTCTCGTTTGGAATGCCGTGGCACACCACGTGGTTGATCGAGGTGCAGATCGACTTGGGGAAGCCCTTGTAGTTCAGCGGGGCCGGAATCGCCTTCTGCTCATTGACGATGAAGTCATGGCATATACGGTCCAGCTCGTCCGTGGTCACGCCAGGCTTGACGTAAGCGCCGATCATTTCGAGCACGTCGGCAGCCAGACGGCCGGCGATGCGCATTTTCTCGATATCCTCGGGGGTTTTGATGGTGACAGTCATAAAATTCTCTCGGCGCGGTGTGGCGCGGCTAAACACGTAAAACGCGATTCTAACAGACCGTCAGGCTGCGGGTGATCATCGCTTTATATATGCGCGAGGTGGCCCCGCGTGTACGGCGCAAAAGGACGTTTGCGGCGGTGCTTATTTCGTGTTCCGTTATCCGGCCTTTTATGGTATAAAATGCGCCGCTTTCCTGGGTATGTCCCAGAAGCTTAAACCCACACACGTGTCGACACGATGACCTGGGTGCCCTCAGCTTGAAGCTGTTGGTTGGTCATTGGGATACGTGGAGGCCTAACCCGACTTATCTAGGAACTATCATGTCCCAAGTCAACATGCGCGATATGCTGAAAGCCGGTGTCCACTTCGGTCACCAAACCCGTTACTGGAACCCGAAAATGGGTAAATACATTTTCGGCGCACGTAACAAGATTCACATCATCAACCTTGAAAAAACCTTGCCTATGTTCAACGAAGCTCTGGCTTTCGTTGAAAAACTGGCTTCGGGCAAAAACAAGATTCTGTTTGTTGGCACCAAGCGTTCCGCTGGCAAAATCGTCGCTGAAGAAGCTGCACGTTGCGGCTCGCCTTACGTCGATCACCGCTGGTTGGGCGGCATGCTGACCAACTTCAAAACCATCCGTGCCTCCATCAAGCGTCTGCGCGAGCTTGAAATTCAGGCAGAAGACGGCACATTCACCAAGCTGACCAAGAAAGAGGCGCTGATGCGCACTCGCGATCTGGAAAAGCTGGATCGTAGCCTGGGTGGTATCAAGGACATGGGCGGTCTTCCTGACGCACTGTTCGTTATAGACGTTGATCACGAGCGCATCGCGATCACCGAAGCTAACAAGCTGGGTATCCCGGTTATCGGCGTAGTCGATACCAACAGCAGCCCGGAAGGCGTTGATTACATCATCCCAGGCAACGATGACGCCATTCGCGCCATCCAGTTGTACATGGGTTCGATGGCTGACGCTGTTATCCGTGGCCGCAACAACGCTAACGGCGGCACCGACGTGTTCGTCGAAGAAGCTCCAGCTGCCGCAGTCGTTGAAGGCTGAGTAGCAAACGCCTAGCGTTTACTCGGTACGCAAAAAGGGGGCCTGGCCCCCTTTTTGCCCCCTCGGAAACCATATGTTGGCGCCGCCTTGCAGTCATGTGCCGCAGCCAGCAGCGGTTTTCAAGAATTTGAACGCCCGTTCGGTCGGGTGGAATGGTTTTAAGACCTATCCAAGAGGAATTTGAAATGGCAGAAATTACTGCAGCGTTGGTCAAAGAACTGCGTGAGCGCACTGGCGAAGGCATGATGGATTGCAAAAAGGCCTTGACCAAGGCTGACGGCGACATCGAAAAAGCAATCGACGATATGCGCGCCTCTGGTGCCATCAAAGCCGCCAAGAAAGCAGGCAACGTTGCTGCTGAAGGCGCCATTGCTGTCAAAGTTGCCGAAGATGGCAAAAGTGCAGTGATCCTCGAAGTCAACTCGCAGACCGACTTCCTGGCCCTGCAGGACGACTTCAAAGAATTCGTGAACAACAGCCTTGAAAAAGCATTTGCTGAAAAACTGACTGACGCAGCTCCGCTGATCGTCGCTCAGGAATTGGCCCGTGAAGCTCTGATCGCGAAAGTTGGCGAAAACGTCAACATCCGCCGTCTGGCTCGGGTTGAAGGCGACGTGGTCAATGCTTACCTGCACGGTAACAAGATCGGTGTTGTTGTTGTCCTGAAAGGCGGTGACGCTGACCTGGCCAAAGACATCGCTATGCACGTTGCTGCCAGCAACCCTGAGTTCCTGCTGCCTTCGGAAGTTTCCGCAGAAGCTGTAGAACGCGAAAAAGCCGTGTTCATGAGCCTCAACGAAGACAAGATCAAAGGCAAGCCAGCCGAAATCGTTGAGAAAATGGTTGGCGGTCGCATTCAGAAGTTCCTGGCTGAAGCAAGTCTGGTCGAACAAGCGTTCGTCAAAAACCCGGAAATCAAGGTCGGTGAACTGGCCAAGAAAGCCGGCGCTGAAATCGTTTCCTTCACTCGCTTCCAAGTAGGCGAAGGCATCGAGAAACCAGTCGACAACTTCGCTGAAGAAGTTGCCGCACAAGTGGCTGCAAGCAAGCAATAAGACGGTTTCACACTGTCGCCCCGAAGAGGCTGCCCGCTCACGCGAGCGGCCTCTTCGTCAAATAGGTAAAAGGAATTTGTTTTCCTTGGGGAAGTGGCTTACAAGGCTGCATCCCCTGACGGTGTCGTACCGTCAGCTAGAGTAATCGCAGGCTGAAAACAGCTCGCACAGAATTTTTTTAAACGCCGCAGGAGAGATTCGCAATGGCTCAGCAGGGCAGTGGTTATCAGGCTCGCTATAAACGCATTCTACTCAAGCTTAGCGGCGAGGCCCTGATGGGCTCCGAAGAGTTCGGCATTGACCCGAAAGTCCTGGATCGCATGGCCCTTGAAGTTGGTCAGTTGGTCGGTATCGGGGTTCAGGTCGGGCTGGTTATTGGTGGTGGCAATCTATTCCGTGGGGCGGCCTTGAGTGCTGCCGGTATGGATCGGGTGACAGGCGATCATATGGGCATGCTGGCCACTGTGATGAACGCTCTGGCCATGCGTGATGCGCTGGAACGAGCTAACATTTCGGCTATCGTGATGTCGGCCATTTCCATGGTGGGCGTGACCGATCATTACGATCGTCGCAAAGCCATGCGTCATCTCAACGCCAAGGATGTGGTGATTTTCGCCGCAGGCACTGGCAACCCGTTCTTCACCACCGATTCGGCCGCTTGTCTGCGAGGGATCGAAATCGATGCCGACGTAGTGCTCAAAGCGACCAAGGTCGATGGTGTGTACACCGCAGATCCATTCAAAGACCCAAATGCCGAGAAGTTCGATCATCTGACGTACGATGAAGTTCTGGATCGCAAGTTGGGTGTGATGGATCTGACCGCTATCTGTCTGTGCCGCGATCATAAAATGCCGCTGCGCGTATTTAACATGAACAAGCCCGGCGCCCTGCTGAATATCGTACATGGTGGCGCTGAAGGAACCCTGATCGAGGAAGGCGAGCAATGATCAACGAAATCAAGAAAGACGCTCAAACGCGTATGCAGAAAACCCTGGAGTCCCTGGCTCACGCATTCAGCCGAATTCGTACTGGTCAGGCTCATCCCAGCATTCTGGGCGGTGTGATGGTGCCTTATTATGGCTCCGATACCCCTCTGAATCAGGTTGCGAACGTGACCGTCAAGGACTCGCGCACCCTGCAGGTCGTGGCATTCGAGCGCAATATGCTCGGAGCCGTCGACAAGGCTATTCAGAGTGCCGGGCTGGGCTTCAACCCGACGAACCTGGGCGAGCTGCTTCTGATCTCGATGCCGGCTTTGACTGAAGAGACCCGTAAGGGCTTCACAAAACAAGCTCGTGATGCTGCGGAAGATGCTCGGGTGGCTGTTCGTAACATCCGTCGCGATGCGTTGAGCCAGTTCAAGGATCTGATCAAAGAGAAAGAAATCAGCGAAGACGAAGAGCGTCGCGCTGCCGATGATATTCAGAAGCTGACGGATAAGTTCGTGGCGGATATCGAAACGGCAGTGAAGCAAAAAGAAGCGGATCTGATGGCTGTATAAAGGGCCTGGGCGTTTATGGATAAGACCAAGCAGGCGGCACCGTCATCGGTGCCGCGCCATGTCGCAATCATCATGGATGGTAATAATCGCTGGGCGAAAAAGCGTCTTTTGCCCGGTGTCGCCGGGCATAAAGCAGGCGTGGATGCTGTTCGTGCGGTCATTGAGGTGTGCGCTGAAGCGAAGGTCGAGGTGTTGACCCTGTTCGCTTTCTCCAGTGAGAACTGGCAGCGCCCGGCTGAGGAAGTCGGTGCTTTGATGGAGTTGTTTTTCACGGCTCTGCGCCGTGAGACCCGGCGTTTGAACGATAACGCGATCAGCTTGCGGATCATTGGTGACCGTTCACGGTTTCATCCTGAGCTGCAGGCTGCCATGCGTGAAGCTGAAGAGCGGACTGCCGGCCCCGGTCGTTTTGTGCTGCAGATTGCGGCTAACTACGGCGGACAATGGGATATTGCCCAGGCTGCCCAGCATCTGGCTCGCGAGGTTCAGGCCGGGCGTCTGCGTCCGGAGGAAATCACTCCTGAGTTGTTGCAGACGTGTCTGGCAACGGGTGATCAGCCATTACCGGACTTGTGTATTCGTACCGGCGGCGAACATCGTGTCAGTAACTTCTTGCTCTGGCAGCTCGCCTACGCCGAGCTGTACTTTTCCGACCTTTTCTGGCCGGACTTCAAACACGACGCCATGCGCACTGCGCTGGCAGATTTCGCTTCCCGCCAACGCCGCTTCGGTAAAACGAGCGAACAGGTAGAAGCTGGAGCCCGGGCTTAATGCTGAAACAACGAATCATCACCGCACTGATCCTGCTGCCGATTGCCTTATGCGGTTTTTTTCTGCTCGAAGGTGCAAGTTTTGCCCTGTTTATTGGCGTAGTGGTGACTTTGGGGGGTTGGGAGTGGGCACGTCTGGCGGGTTTTGCTGCCCGGCCTGCACGGGTTGCCTATGCTGCGCTAATCGCCGTCTTGCTGCTGTTGCTGCACTTGCTGCCAGGTCTGGCGCTTTGGGTTTTAGGTGCTGCAGTGCTGTGGTGGCTGGTGGCAACCATCCTGGTGCTGACCTACCCGGATACCAGTGCTTACTGGTCTGGCGCTGCCTGCAAGTTGATCATCGGTCTGTTGGTTCTATTACCCGCATGGCAGGGATTGGTTCTGATCAAGCAATGGCCTCTGGGTAATGGGTTGATCCTTGCGGTCATGGTGTTGGTTTGGGGTGCCGATATCGGCGCTTATTTCTCCGGGAAGGCTTTTGGCAAGCGCAAGCTTGCGCCCAGGGTCAGTCCAGGCAAGAGCTGGGAGGGTGTGTTCGGTGGTTTGATCGCCAGTCTGCTGATCACCGCGATTGTCGGAATGGTTCGCGGCTGGTCTGGCTCGCAACTCCTTATGGGCTTGCTGGGCGCCGCAAGCGTAGTATTGATCTCGGTCGTCGGTGATTTGACTGAAAGCATGTTCAAGCGTCAGGCCGGCATCAAGGACAGCAGTAGTCTACTGCCGGGTCATGGTGGCGTGCTGGATCGCATAGACAGTTTGACTGCTGCCATCCCCGTTTTTGCGGTACTGCTCTGGGCTGCCAGTTGGGGGACGCTGTGAGTAAGCCTCAACAAATAACGGTCCTGGGCGCTACTGGCTCCGTTGGACTGAGCACGCTTGACGTCATCGCTCGTCACCCTGAGCGGTATCAGGTTTTTGCGCTCACCGGATTCAGTCGCTTGAAAGAGTTGTTGGCGCTGTGTGTGCGCCACTCACCCCGGTTTGCCGTGGTGCCCGACATTGATCTCGCTCGCGGTCTGCAAGATGATCTGGCGGCTGCCGGCCTTGATACACGGGTTCTGGTAGGTGAGCGCGGTTTGTGCGAGGTCTCGGCTCATCCTCAGGTCGATACCGTATTGGCGGCGATCGTCGGTGGAGCAGGGCTTCGTCCTACCCTGGCAGCTGTCGAGGCGGGCAAGAAGGTGCTGCTGGCCAACAAAGAAGCGCTGGTGATGTCCGGTGCGTTGTTCATGCAGGCTGTGCAGCGTAGCGGTGCCGTACTGCTGCCGATCGACAGCGAGCACAACGCGATCTTCCAGTGCTTGCCCAATGACTATGCCGGTGGCTTGGGTTCGGTCGGCGTGCGCCGTATTCTGTTGACCGCTTCAGGCGGTCCGTTTCGTGAAACGCCCTTGTCTGAATTGATGTATGTCTCTCCAGAACAGGCGTGCGCCCATCCTAATTGGTCAATGGGGCGCAAGATTTCTGTAGACTCCGCCAGCATGATGAACAAAGGGCTCGAATTGATCGAAGCCTGCTGGCTGTTCGATGCGCGGCCCGATCAGGTTGAAGTGGTTATTCATCCGCAGAGTGTGATCCACTCCATGGTTGACTATGTGGATGGTTCGGTGTTGGCTCAGCTTGGTAACCCGGATATGCGTACGCCGATTGCTCATGCGCTGGCCTGGCCGAATCGGATTGATTCGGGTGTTGCGCCGCTGGACCTGTTCAGTATTGCGCGCCTGGATTTCCAGGCCCCGGATGAGCAGCGGTTTCCATGCCTGCGTCTGGCACGGCAGGCAGCGGAGGCGGGTAACAGCGCGCCAGCGATGCTCAACGCTGCCAATGAGGTTGCCGTTGCAGCGTTTCTTGAGCGGCGCATCCGCTATCCGGAGATCGCGAGTATCATTGATGAGGTTTTGAATCTTGAGCCCGTCGTTGCGGTAGAGGAGCTCGATGCGGTATTCGAGATAGATTCAAAAGCGCGCGGTTTGGCTGAGCAATGGCTCGGTCGCAACGGGCGGTAACGGCGGTAGATTAGACGGCGCAGGCGATTGTGGTGGTGTGAAACCCATACACGGCTTTCACACTGTACAAGGCAGGTACCCGGAGAAAGTTGATGAGCGCGCTCTATATGATTGTCGGCACCTTGGTGGCATTGGGTGTGCTGGTGACCTTTCACGAATTTGGCCACTTTTGGGTGGCTCGGCGTTGTGGCGTCAAGGTTTTGCGTTTCTCGGTGGGTTTCGGTATGCCGCTGCTTCGCTGGCATGATCGAAAAGGCACTGAGTACGTTATCGCAGCCATTCCATTGGGTGGTTACGTTAAGATGCTCGACGAGCGGGAAGGCGAGGTGCCAGCCGATCAGCTGGATCAGGCCTTTAACCGTAAGACCGTGTATCAACGTATTGCAATCGTGATTGCCGGTCCGGTTGCCAATTTCTTGCTGGCTATCGTTTTTTTCTGGTTCCTGGCAATGCTCGGCAGTCAGCAGGTGCGTCCTGTAATTGGCACGGTTGAGCCAGGCAGCATCGCCGACAAGGGTGGATTGAGCGCAGGGCAAGAGATTGTCGCTGTCGACGGCGAGCCTACATCGGGCTGGGCGGCAGTGAATTTGCAACTGGTGCGGCGTCTGGGCGAGAGCGGTACCGTCGCTCTCAGCGTGCGTGATCAGGGCTCGGCCGTCGATTCTCCTCGTGAGCTGGCGCTGGATAAGTGGCTCAAAGGTGCTGACGAGCCCGATCCGATACGCTCGCTGGGGATTCGCCCATGGCGTCCGGCCTTGTCGCCGGTGCTGGCGGAGCTTGATCCGAAAGGCCCGGCGCAAGCTGCAGGCCTGAAGGCCGGCGATCGGCTTGTGGCGCTCGACGGTCAAGCGTTGAGTGATTGGCAGCAGGTTGTTGACGCTGTCCGCCTTCGACCCGATGCAAAAATTTCTTTGCGTATCGAACGTGAGGGTGCTCAGCTTGATGTGCCGTTGACGCTGGCGGTGCGAGGTGAGGGAAAAACGGCGACCGGTTATCTGGGGGCCGGAGTCAAAGGTGTCGATTGGCCACCTGAGATGTTACGAGAGGTTAGCTTCGGGCCTCTGGCCGCTGTGGGAGAGGGCGCGAGGCGCACTTGGACCATGAGTGTGCTGACCTTTGATTCGCTCAAGAAAATGTTGTTCGGCGAGCTCTCTGTAAAAAACTTGAGCGGACCGATAACCATTGCTAAAGTGGCGGGCGCTTCTGCACAGTCAGGGGTAGGTGACTTCCTGAATTTCCTCGCTTATCTGAGTATTAGCCTGGGTGTTCTCAATTTGTTGCCCATTCCAGTATTGGATGGGGGGCATCTGTTGTTCTACCTGATTGAGTGGGCGCGGGGTCGTCCGCTATCGGATCGGGTGCAAGGTTGGGGGATTCAGATCGGTATTAGCTTAGTGGTTGGGGTGATGTTGCTTGCCTTGATCAACGATCTGGGTCGACTGTAAAGCTTCGCTGAATTGCGAATTTGTCGCATTTTGCGGCAATTTGTTTATTGCCAGTTGGAATAAGAAAGGACTTCATGAAACGTCTGCTGCTAACTGCGGTTCTTGCCGTACTGATGATCGCCGAAGTTCACGCTGAGTCCTTCACTATCTCCGATATCCGTGTCAATGGCCTCCAGCGGGTATCCGCAGGCAGCGTCTTTGGTGCCTTGCCGTTGAATGTCGGCGAGTCTGCGGATGATCGTCGCCTGGTGGATGCCACTCGTGCGCTGTTCAAAACCGGGTTCTTTCAAGATATCCAGCTCGGCCGCGATG
This sequence comes from Pseudomonas sp. 5C2, assembly GCF_034314155.1. Classification (NCBI taxonomy): domain Bacteria; kingdom Pseudomonadati; phylum Pseudomonadota; class Gammaproteobacteria; order Pseudomonadales; family Pseudomonadaceae; genus Pseudomonas; species Pseudomonas sp. 5C2. The sequence goes on from NZ_JAVIWH010000002.1 coordinate 167,206, forward strand.
GCAATGTCCTGGTCATTACTGTAGTCGAACGGCCTTCTGTTGCCAGTATCGACATTGAAGGCAACAAGGCGATCAGTACCGAAGACCTGATGAAGGGGCTCAAGCAGTCAGGTCTGGCTGAAGGTGAGATCTTTCAGCGTGCGACCCTTGAAGGCGTGCGTAACGAGCTGCAACGTCAATACGTTGCCCAAGGTCGTTATTCGGCTGAGGTCGCCACCGAGGTTGTGCCGCAGCCGCGGAACCGCGTCGGTCTGAAGATCAACATCAATGAAGGCACGGTTGCCGCTATCCAGCACATCAACGTGGTGGGTAACAGCGTCTTTCCTGATGAAGACCTGATCGGTCTGTTCGAGCTCAAGACCACCAACTGGCTGTCATTCTTCAAGAACGACGACAAGTACGCCCGGGAAAAACTCTCCGGCGACCTTGAACGTCTGCGTTCTTACTACCTCGATCGCGGCTATATCAACATGGATATAGCCTCGACTCAGGTATCGATCACGCCTGACAAGAAAAACGTCTACATCACGGTCAACGTGAATGAAGGCGAGAAGTACAGCGTCAAGTCGGTCAAGCTGAGCGGCGATTTGAAAGTACCCGAAGACCAGGTCAAGGCCCTGTTGCTGGTCAAGCCGGGTCAAGTGTTCTCGCGCAAAGTCATGACCACTACGTCAGAGCTGATCACTCGTCGCCTGGGTAACGAAGGCTATACCTTCGCCAACGTCAACGGCGTTCCGACCCCGAACAATGAAGATCACACAGTCGACATCACCTTTGTGGTCGATCCGGGCAAGCGTGCTTACGTCAACCGCATCAACTTCCGTGGCAACACCAAGTCTGCCGATGAAGTGCTGCGTCGTGAAATGCGTCAGATGGAAGGCGGATGGGCTTCGACTTATCTGATCGATCAATCGAAAACCCGTCTTGAACGTCTCGGCTTCTTCAAAGAAGTGAACGTCGAAACGCCTGCGGTTCCGGGCACCGACGATCAGGTTGACGTCAATTACGCCGTTGAAGAACAAGCGTCCGGTTCGATCACTGCCAGCGTTGGTTTCGCCCAGAGCGCGGGCCTTATTCTCGGCGGCTCGATCAGCCAGAACAACTTCCTGGGTACCGGTAACAAGGTCAGCATTGGTCTGACTCGCAGCCAATACCAGAGCCGATACAACTTTGGCTTTGTCGACCCCTACTGGACTGCGGATGGCGTGAGCCTAGGTTACAACGCGTTCTACCGTACCACTGACTACAAAAACCTTAACGTTTCTGTAGCCAGTTATGCCGTAGACAGCTTGGGTGCGGGCGTGAGCGTCGGTTACCCGATCAATGAAACCTCACGTTTGACCTTCGGCCTTACCGTGCAGGAGGACCAAATCAAGACCGGCGTTTACACAGTCGACGAGATTTTCAACTTCGTTAATGCGCAGGGCGATAAGTACCTCAACTTCAAGGCTTCGGCGGGTTGGTCCGAGTCAACGTTGAACAAAGGTGTGCTCGCCACGCGTGGGCATTCCCAGAGCCTGGTATTGGAAACCACTACGCCGGGCAGCGACCTGTCGTTCTTCAAGCTTGATTACCGTGGTCAGTATTTCCACCCGCTAACCGATAATTACACCCTGCGTCTGCACACAGAGTTGGGTTATGGCGATGGTTATGGGTCAACCTCGGGCCTGCCGTTCTACGAGAACTACTATGCTGGCGGTTTCAACTCGGTTCGTGGTTTCAAGGACAGCACCTTGGGCCCGCGTAGCACCCCGAGTACGGGTGTTAACCCAGGCACATTGGCAGATCCGGATCAGAATCCGCTGCCGTTCGGTGGTAACGTACTGATCCAGGGTGGTGTAGAACTGATGTTCCCACTGCCATTCATCAAAGATCAACGCTCACTGCGGACCTCTGTGTTCTGGGACGTCGGCAACGTATTCGACAGCAATTGTGACTCCAGCAAACTCACGTTAAGTGGCAACAAGGTCACGTGCAGTAATATCGACCTTTCTGGATTGGCGAGTTCTGTGGGCGTCGGCGTGACGTGGGTTACGGCACTGGGCCCGTTGAGTTTTGCCGTGGCTATGCCGGTCAAAAAACCGGACAATGCGGAAACCCAAATATTCCAATTCTCTCTCGGTCAGACCTTCTAATCGTCTGATCACCGATAACGACAACGGATTTTGTAGGAGTGCATCGTGCGTAAGTTGACTCAGCTGGTTATCTTGGCCACGGCCTTGATAGCGACTCCAGCATTTGCTGAAATGAAAATTGCAGTGCTGAACTATCAAATGGCACTGCTCGAATCAGACGCGGCAAAGAAATATGCCGTGGATGCCGAGAAAAAATTCGGCCCACAATTGACCAAGCTCAAAACTCTTGAAAGCAGTGCCAAGGGTATTCAGGATCGTCTGGTCAGCGGTGGCGACAAGATGGCGCAACCTGAGCGTGAGCGTCTTGAGCTTGAATTCAAGCAAAAGGCTCGTGACTTCCAGTTCCAGTCCAAGGAGCTGAATGAAGCCAAAGCGGTTGCCGACCGTGAAATGCTCAAGCAGTTGAAGCCAAAACTTGATCAGGCTGTAGAAGAAGTGATCAAGAAAGGCGCGTATGACCTGGTATTCGAGCGCGGCGCTGTCATTGATGTCAAACCTCAGTACGACGTCACTCGCCAAGTGATTGAGCGCATGAATCAGCTGAAGTAATCATGACTGCGACCATTAAACTCGGCCAACTGGCTGAGTTCCTCGGCGCCACGTTACGTGGCGCCGCGGATAAAGAGATTACCGGGCTGGCCACTTTGCAAGAGGCCGGCCCTGCTCAGTTGAGTTTTCTGGCCAATCCGCAGTACCGCAGGTTCCTCGCCGATAGTCATGCTGCAGCCGTGCTGCTGAAGCCAGCGGATGCGGAGAGTTTTGCCGGTGATGCGTTATTAGTGGCTGATCCTTATCTGGCGTACGCGAAGATTTCCCATTTTTTCGACCCCAAGCCCAAGGCTCTGCCTGGGGTGCATCCGTCTGCAGTGGTTGCGGCGGACGCCCAGGTTGATGCCACTGCCAGCGTGGGCGCTTTTGCCGTTATCGAAAGCGGTGCCTGCATCGCGGCCGGGGTCACAGTGGGGGCCCATTGCTTTATCGGCGCTCGTTGTGAAATTGGCGAAGGTGGCTGGCTGGCCCCGCGGGTCACGCTTTATCACGATGTACGCATTGGTAAGCGCGTTGTGATTCAGTCGGGAGCCGTGCTCGGCGGTGAAGGTTTCGGTTTCGCCAATGAAAAAGGGATTTGGCAGAAAATCGCGCAGATTGGGGGTGTTCTGATCGGTGACGACGTGGAAATCGGCGTCAATACGGCCGTCGACCGCGGTGCGTTAGCCGACACGTTGATCGGCAACGGCGTCAAACTGGATAACCAGATTCAGATCGCGCACAACGTGCAGGTCGGCGATCACACCGCGATGGCGGCGTGTGTCGGTATCTCGGGCAGTACCAAGATTGGCAAGCATTGCACCATCGCTGGCGGTGTCGGCATGGTTGGTCATATAGAAGTGTGTGATGGAGTTTTTGTCACAGGTATGACCATGGTGACCCGCTCGATTACCGAGCGCGGTGCCTATTCTTCGGGGACTGCGATGCAGCCCGCTGCGGAATGGCGCAAAAGCGCGGCGCGTATTCGTCAGTTGGATGACATGGCGCGGCGCCTGCAACAGTTGGAAAAGGTTGTTGAAGCCGTGACCTCAGGCGGTAATGAGTCATCTGATGGCTGATGCTCTTTTGATATCAAGCGTGCACAGCCAATAGACTGCCTCCTTGATTTGCAACAGGAGTGCTGCGCCTCAGTCGCGTACTCCCACTCTTTACTACAGGCTTCCCCCCCGAAATGATGGACATCAACGAGATTCGCGAATACCTGCCTCACCGCTACCCATTCTTGTTGGTGGATCGTGTGATGGAGCTGAATGTCGAGAGCAAAAGCATTCGTGCGTACAAGAATGTCAGCATTAATGAGCCTTTCTTCAACGGTCACTTTCCTCAGCACCCAATCATGCCGGGCGTTCTGATCATTGAAGCGATGGCCCAGGCCGCTGGTATCCTCGGTTTTAAAATACTGGACGTGAAGCCATCCGAAGGCACGCTTTACTACTTTGTAGGTTCAGACAAACTGCGCTTTCGTCAGCCGGTGCTGCCGGGTGATCAGTTGATACTTGAAGCTAAATTCATCAGCTGCAAGCGTCAGATCTGGAAATTCGAGTGCCAGGCTTCGGTCGACGGCAAGCCAGTGTGTTCCGCAGAAATTATCTGCGCGGAACGTAAACTATGAGTTTGATTGACCCTCGCGCAATCATCGATCCGACGGCCATCCTGGCCGACAATGTAGAGGTCGGCCCTTGGTCGATCGTCGGACCTGGTGTGGAAATTGGCGAGGGTACAGTCGTTGGGCCGCATGTAATTCTCAGGGGCCCAACGAAGATCGGTAAGCACAACCGCATTTACCAGTTTTCATCGGTAGGCGAGGACACGCCCGATCTCAAGTACAAAGGCGAAGAGACGCGTCTGGTGATCGGTGATCACAACGTTATTCGTGAGGGTGTGACCATCCATCGCGGGACGATTCAGGATCGTGCGGAAACGACCCTGGGTGACCATAACCTGATCATGGCCTACGCCCACATCGGTCACGACAGCGTGATCGGCAATCATTGCATTCTGGTCAACAACACCGCGTTGGCCGGACATGTGCACGTCAATGATTGGGCGATCCTCTCCGGCTTCACACTGGTGCATCAGTTTTGCCATATTGGCGCTCACAGCTTTTCAGGCATGGGCACTGCAATTGGCAAGGATGTGCCAGCGTTCGTCACCGTTTTTGGTAACCCGGCTGAAGCTCGTAGCATGAACTTCGAGGGCATGCGCCGTCGTGGGTTCAGCGAAGAGACCATTCACGCGCTACGTCGTGCGTACAAAGTCGTCTATCGGCAGGGACTGACCGTCGATCAAGCCATTGCCGAGCTCGCCGAACCAGCTGCGTTGTTCCCTGAAGTCGCCGTGTTCCTCGAGTCGATTCAGGCTTCGACCCGCGGCATCACGCGTTAATGATCAGGCCACTGCGAATCGCGCTTGTAGCAGGCGAAGCGTCAGGCGATATCCTGGGTGCGGGTTTGATGCGAGCGCTCAAGATTCGTCATCCCTCTGTCGAGTTTATCGGTGTCGGCGGTCCGCTGATGCAGGCCGAAGGCATGGTTTCCTACTTCCCGATGGAGCGTCTGGCGGTCATGGGGCTGGTCGAGGTGCTGGGTCGGCTCAAAGAGTTGTTAGCCAAGCGCAAGCAGCTTGTTCAAACGTTTCTCGGCGAAAAGCCTGACGTCTTCATCGGTATCGATGCCCCGGACTTCACGCTCAATATCGAACTCAAGCTACGGCGCGCTGGAATCAAGACGGTGCATTACGTCAGTCCGTCGGTATGGGCCTGGCGGCAAAAGCGCGTGCTGAAAATTCGCGAAGGCTGCGACCTGATGCTGACGCTGCTGCCCTTTGAAGCTCGGTTCTACGAAGAGAAGGGCGTACCGGTGCGGTTTGTCGGTCATCCCTTGGCTGACACCATCCCTCTTGAAGCTGATCGCGCTGCGGCGCGAGCTCAACTGGGTTTGGCTGCCGGCCCGCTGGTTGCGCTAATGCCCGGAAGTCGAGGTGGCGAAGTAGGGCGCCTCGGAGGCCTGTTCTTCGATGCCGCGGAACGTCTGATGGCCTTGCGTCCTGGTATTCGCTTCGTGCTGCCCTGCGCCAGCCCGGAGCGGCGTGCGCAGATCGAGCAACTGTTGCAAGGGCGCGACGTGCCGGTGCTGCTGCTCGACGGCGGCTCTCACCTGGCACTGGCGGCGTGCGATGCGGTGTTGATCGCATCCGGCACGGCGACACTTGAAGCGCTGCTGTACAAACGTCCCATGGTCGTTGCCTACCGCTTGGCACCGATTACCTTCTGGATACTCAAGCGTCTGGTGAAAAGCCCTTACGTTTCTTTGCCTAATCTGCTCGCCCAGCGTTTGCTGGTCCCGGAATTGTTGCAGGACGCAGCAACCGCCGAGACCCTTGCGCAAACGCTGTTGCCGCTGCTCGATGGCGGCGAAGCGCAGACTGCAGGTTTCGATGCCATTCACCGGATCTTGCGCCGCGACGCCTCCAATCAGGCCGCCGATGCAGTGCTTGGCCTGTTGGGTCAGTCGCCTTCACAGTGAGTTCGCAATAAATGCAAATGGGTTTGGACTTCAATCTGGTGGAAGACCTGGTTGCCGGCGTCGACGAAGTCGGTCGCGGCCCTCTTTGTGGCGCTGTGGTGACGGCTGCCGTCATCCTCGATCCACGCCGCCCGATCCTCGGCCTCAACGATTCAAAAAAGCTCACCCCGGCTCGCCGCGAGAAACTCTACGACGAGATCTGCGAAAAGGCTCTGTGCTGGTACATCGCCCGGGCTGAAGTGGAAGAAATCGACGAGTTGAATATTCTTCACGCAACCATGTTGGCCATGAAACGCGCGGTCGAGGGGCTGACCATTACCCCAAAACTGGCGCTGATCGATGGTAATCGCTGCCCGCAATTGTCCGTGCCCAGCGCGCCGGTGATTCAAGGTGATGCCAAAGTTCCGGCAATCGCCGCGGCGTCGATTCTGGCGAAAGTCAGTCGGGACCGCGAAATGGCGGCGTTCGAGCTGATTTATCCGGGTTATGGCATCGGCGGCCACAAGGGTTATCCAACCCCCGTTCATCTGGAAGCGCTGGCGCGTCTCGGCCCGACACCTATTCACAGGCGTTCGTTTGCCCCGGTGCGGGCCGCGTACGAAGCCCGCGAGCTGCTGTAGCAAATTCCGCTCACGACAGTCTCACTGGGCTGATGTTTTGACCAAGGCCCGGTACACTCCGGGCCTTGGTTTTTTTGTATTTCGCGCTATAGGATCAACATGCCGGCTTCTTTCGTTCATCTACGCCTGCACACTGAATATTCTCTGGTCGATGGTCTGGTCCGGGTCAAACCGTTGATCAAGACCTTGGCCAGCATGGGTATGCCGGCTGTTGCCGTGACCGATCAGAACAACATGTGTTCGCTGGTCAAGTTCTACAAGGCCGCCATGGGCGGGGGTATCAAGCCTATTTGTGGTGCCGACCTGTGGCTGTCGAACAAGGACGAAGATGCTGCGCTGAGCCGGATCAGCCTGTTGGTGATGAATGCCAAGGGCTACCGCAATCTGACTGAGCTGATTTCTCGTGGCTTCATCGAAGGCCAGCGCAATGGCCAGGTGATTGTCGAGCGGGAATGGGTTGCTGAGGCCAACGAAGGCTTGATCGCACTGTCGGCGGCTAAAGAGGGCGAAATCGGCATGGCCCTGCTCGGCGGTAATCCGGATGAGGCGGATCAGTTACTGCGTGAATGGATGGCGGTTTTTCCTGACCGTTTCTATCTGGAAGTGCAGCGCACCAACCGCCCTAATGACGAAGAGCACCTGCACGCTGCCGTTGCCCTGGCTGATCGTCTTGGCGCACCGCTGGTGGCGACCAACGATGTTCGCTTTATCAAGCAGGAAGATTTCGAGGCCCACGAAACGCGGGTTTGCATCGGTGAAGGCCGGGCGCTGGATGATCCGCGTCGCTCGCATAACTACAGCGATCAGCAGTACCTGAAAAGCGCGGCGCAAATGGCCGAACTGTTCAGCGACCTGCCCGAGGCGCTGGAAAACACGGTCGAAATCGCCAAACGCTGCAACATTGATGTGAAGCTGGGTACTCACTTCTTGCCCAACTTTCCGATTCCTGACGGCATGACCATCGATGAATACTTTCGCAAAGTATCTTTCGATGGTCTGGAGGAGCGCCTGTCGGTCCTGATGCCCAAGGACACGACCGAGGATTACGAGGCCAAGCGTCAGGTCTATGTCGATCGGTTGAATTTCGAGCTGGATATCATCATCCAGATGGGCTTCCCCGGTTACTTCCTGATCGTGATGGACTTCATCCAGTGGGCCAAAGCCAATGGCGTGCCGGTGGGTCCTGGCCGTGGGTCGGGTGCTGGTTCGCTAGTGGCTTACGTGCAGAAGATCACCGATCTCGACCCGCTGGAATACGACCTGCTGTTCGAACGGTTCCTTAATCCGGAACGGGTCTCCATGCCCGACTTCGACGTTGACTTCTGCATGGACGGCCGCGACCGCGTTATCGAGTACGTGGCCGAGAAATATGGTCGTAACGCGGTCAGCCAGATCATTACCTTCGGTTCAATGGCGGCCAAGGCCGTGGTGCGGGACGTTGCCAGGGTTCAAGGCAAGTCCTACGGCCTGGCTGATCGACTGTCGAAAATGATTCCGTTCGAAGTCGGCATGACGTTGGAGAAAGCCTACGAGCAGGAAGAAATCCTGCGCGACTTCCTCAAGGTCGATGAAGAGGCGGCGGAAATCTGGGAGATGGCCCGCAAGCTCGAGGGTATCGTGCGTAACGTCGGCAAGCATGCCGGCGGCGTGGTGATCGCTCCGACCAAACTGACCGACTTCTCGCCCATCTACTGCGATGAAGCGGGCGATGGCCTGGTGACCCAGTTCGATAAAGATGACGTCGAGGCGGCGGGGCTGGTGAAGTTCGACTTCCTCGGCCTGCGGACCCTGACCATCATTGATTGGGCGCTCAAGACCATCAATCGTGAGCGCGCCAAGGTTGACGAAGCGCCGCTGGATATCGCCTTTATCCCGCTGGACGACAAGGCGACCTACAGCCTGCTGCAAAAAGCCGAAACCACCGCCGTGTTCCAGCTTGAGTCGCGCGGCATGAAAGAGCTGATCAAAAAGCTCAAGCCCGACTGTCTGGAGGACTTGATCGCGTTGGTGGCATTGTTCCGTCCGGGCCCGCTGCAATCGGGCATGGTGGACGACTTTATCAACCGGAAGCACGGTCGCGCCGAACTGTCCTATCCGCACATCGATTATCAGTACGAAGGCCTTAAGCCGGTATTGGCACCGACCTACGGCATCATCCTGTATCAAGAACAGGTGATGCAGATCGCTCAGGTCATGGCCGGTTACACCCTCGGTGGTGCGGACATGCTGCGTCGGGCCATGGGTAAGAAAAAACCCGAAGAAATGGCCAAGCAGCGTGGCGGTTTCATTGAAGGCTGTACCAACAACAATATTGACCCGGACCTGTCCGGTAACATTTTCGACCTGGTGGAAAAATTCGCTGGTTATGGTTTCAATAAATCCCACTCTGCGGCTTATGGTCTGGTGTCGTATCAGACCGCCTGGCTGAAAACTCACTACCCGGCACCTTTCATGGCGGCGGTACTGTCGGCGGACATGCACAACACCGACAAGGTCGTGACCTTGATCGAAGAAGTGCGCAACATGAAGTTGCGCCTTGATGCGCCGGACGTGAACACCTCCGAATACAAGTTCACCGTGAGTGAGGACGGTCGGATTCTTTATGGCCTCGGCGCCATCAAGGGTGTCGGCGAAGGACCGGTAGAAGCCATTACCGAGTCGCGCTTGGCCGGGCCGTTCAAGGATTTGTTCGACTTTTGCGCGCGTGTCGACCTCAAACGCATCAACAAACGGACCCTCGATGGCTTGATCCGCAGCGGTGCGCTGGATCGCCTGGGCCCCTATTTTGAAATCGAGCCGAAAGCCTATCAAGCCAACATCGACCGCAATCGCTCGGTACTGCTTGCTGCGCTGGAAGAGGCGATTCAGGCCGCAGAGCAGACCGCTCGCAGTCATGACAGCGGTCACTCCGATCTTTTTGGCGGCTTGTTCGTCGAAGAAGACGCCGACGTCTACGCGAACCATCGCAAGGCCAAAGAGCTGAGCCTTAAAGAGCGTTTACGTGGTGAGAAAGAAACCCTGGGTTTGTACCTCACCGGGCACCCTATCGACGAATATGAAGGCGAAATTCGCCGTTTCGCTCGTCAGCGCATCATCGATCTGAAGCCGGCGCGAGACACGCAGACGGTAGCCGGTATGATCATTGCGTTGCGCGTCATGAAGAACAAAAAGGGCGATAAGATGGGCTTTATCACCCTCGATGACCGCTCTGGACGAATTGAGGCCTCACTGTTTGCCGAGGCTTTTCATTCGGCACAGTCGCTGTTGCAGACCGATGCGATGGTGGTGGTCGAAGGCGAGGTCAGCAATGATGACTTCTCCGGCGGCCTGCGTTTGCGTGCTAAACGGGTAATGAGCCTGGAAGATGCGCGAACCAATCTCGCTGAAAGCCTGCGCTTGAAGGTGCATGCCGATGCGCTCAAGGGCGATCGGCTGCGGTGGTTGGGCGATTTGTGCAAGCGGCATCGCGGTGCGTGTCCTATTACCGTGGACTACACCGGGGTGGATGCCAAGGCTTTGCTGCAGTTTGGCGAGGGGTGGCGAATCGATCCGGCGGACAGCTTGATTCAAGCACTGCGTGACCAGTTCGGGCGTGAGAACGTCTTCCTGCAATACCGTTGATAGCACGGGGCCTGTTAATCCAGCCTGCGTTCAACCATAATTTTTAATCTCGACCTGAATACGCCTGTTCCCGTAAGGTAAGGCGTTAACGGATCAACCGGCCGGCCTCTTGGCCGTCGACCCAAGACGGATGCCTATGAACCCGAATTTTCTTGATTTCGAACAGCCGATCGCTGACCTGCAAGCCAAGATCGAAGAGCTGCGCTTGGTCGGTAATGACAACTCGCTGAATATCGGCGACGAAATCTCTCGTCTGCAAGAAAAGAGCAACACGCTCACCGAAAACATTTTTGGCAACCTGACCAGCTGGCAGATTGCGCGGATGGCGCGTCACCCGCGTCGTCCTTATACCCTGGACTACATCTCGCACATCTTCACCGAATTCGACGAACTGCACGGTGATCGGCACTTTTCCGACGATGCGGCCATCGTCGGCGGCATTGCGCGTCTGGAAGACCAGCCAGTGATGGTGATCGGTCACCAGAAAGGCCGTGAAGTGCGCGAGAAAGTTCGCCGCAACTTCGGCATGCCACGTCCTGAAGGCTATCGTAAAGCCTGTCGTCTGATGGAAATGGCCGAGCGCTTCAAAATGCCGATTCTGACCTTCATCGACACACCGGGCGCCTACCCGGGTATCGATGCCGAAGAGCGTAACCAGAGCGAAGCGATTGCCTGGAACCTGCGCGTCATGTCTCGCTTGAAAACTCCGATCATTGCCACGGTTATCGGCGAGGGTGGTTCTGGCGGTGCGCTGGCCATCGGCGTTTGCGATCAATTGAACATGCTCCAGTATTCGACCTACGCGGTTATTTCGCCGGAAGGTTGCGCATCGATTCTGTGGAAAACTGCCGAAAAAGCCCCTGATGCTGCTGACGCAATGGGCATTACCGCTGACCGTCTCAAAGGTTTGGGTATCGTTGATAAAGTCATCGGCGAACCGTTGGGCGGCGCCCATCGCGACCCGGCGATGGCTGCGGCTTCGATCCGTCAGGAATTAAGCAGCCAATTGGCGATGCTCAAGAAGTTCGATACCGAAGCGTTGCTGGCGCGCCGTTATGAGCGCCTGATGAGCTACGGTCTCTGAGTCAAGATTGCATTCGCGGATAAGCCCGCTCCTTTGCAGGAAAGGGCTTATCCGCAATCAGGCGCACAGCGGCTGTCGTCCATGACTACGTTCAAGCACTGCAATAACGATCTGCGCTCCAGGTTGCTTCGCACTCTCGAGCCTTGGCGCAATGCTTCGGCTTGGCGCATCGCGTTTTCCGGCGGTCTGGACTCCTCCGTTCTGCTGCACCTTCTGGCTGATCTCGCTACCCGCGAAGCATTGCCGCCCTTATCTGCGATTTATATCCATCACGGCCTTCAGGCTGCGGCAGATGTGTGGCCCGAGCATTGTGCTCAGGTGTGTCGGGCCTTGGGTGTGCAGCTGCAGGTGATGGCTGTGCAGGTTGAGCCTGGCGCCAGTATCGAGCGTGCGGCTCGTGAGGCGCGTTATACGGCGTTCAGTCAGGCGCTGGCGCCAGGCGAGGTGCTGTTGACCGCCCAGCATCGCGATGATCAGGCCGAAACCCTGCTGTTTCGTCTGCTGCGCGGGGCGGGTGTGCGGGGTCTTGCTGCGATGTCTGAACAGCGCGCGCTGGGAAGAGGGCAGTTGTTGCGGCCTTTGCTCGACGTCTCGCGCGCAATGCTGGAGATGTATGCCCGCGAACGGGGATTGAGCTGGGTCGAAGACCCCAGCAATAAAGACAGTAGGTTTTCCCGAAATTACCTGCGTCAGCTCATTCTGCCCTCACTGACCGAGCGCTGGCCTCAAGCTGCCGCGAACATGGCGCGAACCGCTGCGCATCTGGCGGAGGCGCAAGGGCTGCTCGACGAATTGGCCGACCAGGACCTGGTGCGGGCGGGTACCGATGCACCCTTCCCTTGGCTGGGTTTGTCGTCGTTGGCGCTCGACCCTCTAAAAGCCCTTTCTCCGGCACGCCAACGCAACGCATTGCGCCATTGGCTAGCGCCTTTGACGCGCCTGCCGGACAGCGAACATTGGGTCGGTTGGGACAGTTTGCGTGACGCCGGCCGCGAGGCTCGACCGATCTGGCGTCTTGCCGACGGTGAGCTACACCGCGCCGAGGGGCGTATCTGGTGGCTGTCGGGTGCATGGTTGCAGCAGCCAGACGCCTCGATCGTCTGGGCAGATCCTCGGGAGGCATTGAGTTTGCCGGGCAATGGCTGGCTTGAGTTTGACAATGGGGTTTTGGGCGGCGAGTTGCAGGTGCGTTATCGCCAAGGCGGTGAGCTCATGCATCTGCCGGGGCGAGGGCATCGAGACCTCAAGCGCTTGCTCAACGAGAGTGGTTTGCCGGTGTTTGCCCGTGGCCGATTGCCGCTGGTGTATCGCGGTGAGCAGTTATTGGCGGTTGCCAACCTGCCAGAATTGGACGGAACAGCCCATGGCGACTGGCGATTGCGCTGGCATGCGCCGACGAACGACCAAAGTTTGAGCTGAAAGGCCGTTTCCGGTAGACTACGCTCCCTTCTTGATACAGCTTCTGTGGATTCTTCTGAATCGACGGAAGTTGCCGATTACCAGGCAGTTTTTGCTGGGCGATTCTCAAAAATGTAGCGAGCAACAGGCGAGCTTTTTCAGTCTGCCGGTCCCAACGCAGCAATTTTCAGGAGTGCACTGTGAAATTAATTGGTAATTGGGGGCTTCGGCCTTCCTTCGCTCTCCCCGGCGGCTCTGACCGCTTTAACGCAGACTTCTAGGGTTTTTCATGACGCGCTACATCTTCGTCACGGGCGGTGTTGTTTCTTCATTGGGGAAAGGCATTGCCTCTGCTTCACTGGCGGCCATCCTGGAGGCGCGGGGACTTAAGGTCACCATGCTCAAGCTTGACCCCTATATAAACGTGGACCCGGGCACCATGAGCCCATTCCAGCACGGTGAAGTGTTCGTCACTCATGACGGCGCCGAAACCGACCTGGACCTGGGCCACTACGAGCGGTTCATCCGCACCACCATGACCCAGAACAACAACTTCACCACGGGGCGTGTGTACGAACACGTCCTGCGCAAAGAGCGCCGTGGTGATTATCTGGGCGCGACCATCCAGGTGATTCCGCACATCACCGACGAAATCAAACGCCGGATCATCAAGGGCGCTGGCGATGCTGACGTCGCCATGGTCGAGATCGGTGGCACCGTCGGTGACATCGAATCGCAACCGTTCCTTGAGGCTATCCGCCAGTTACGCATCGAGGTCGGCGCCAAGCGTGCGATGTTGATGCACCTGACGCTGGTGCCTTATATCGCCACTGCTGGCGAAACCAAGACCAAGCCGACTCAGCATTCGGTCAAAGAACTGCGCTCCATCGGTTTGCAGCCAGACGTATTGATCTGCCGCTCGGATCATCACGTGGATATTGCCTCGCGGCGCAAGATTGCGTTGTTCACCAACGTTGAAGAGCGCGCAGTCATCTCGCTGGAAGACGCCGACACCATCTACAAGATTCCGGGCATGCTCCACGCTCAAGGGCTTGATGATTTCGTCGTTGAGCGTTTCGGTCTGCAATGCGGCAGTGCTGATTTGTCCGAGTGGGAACAAGTGGTCGACGCCAAGCTCAACCCTGAGCATGAAGTCACCATCGCCATGGTCGGCAAGTACATGGAGCTGCTCGACGCCTACAAATCGTTGATTGAAGCGATGAGCCATGCCGGTATTTCCAATCGCACCAAGGTCAACCTGCGCTACATCGACTCCGAAGACATCGAGAATCAGGGCACTGCCTTGCTCGAAGGTGTCGACGCGATTCTGGTTCCGGGCGGGTTTGGTTTGCGTGGCGTTGAAGGCAAGATCACTGCTGTAAAATTCGCTCGCGAGAACAAGATCCCTTATTTGGGTATCTGTTTGGGCATGCAAGTAGCGGTTATCGAGTTCGCGCGCAACGTGTTGGGCTGGAAAGACGCCAACTCTACCGAGTTCGATCGCGCCAGTGGCCATCCGGTCGTGGGTCTGATCACCGAGTGGGAAGATGCCACCGGTGCCGTTGAAACCCGCACTGAAACATCCGACCTCGGCGGCACCATGCGTCTTGGCGCGCAGGATTGCCAGTTGGAGCCTGGTTCGCTGGTGCGCGATTGCTATGCTAAAGACGTGATCGTCGAGCGTCATCGCCATCGTTATGAAGTGAACAACAAGCTGCTGCCAAGCCTGGTCGAAGCGGGCCTGAAAGTGACCGGTCGGTCCGGTGACGGTGCTTTGGTCGAAGTGATCGAAGCGCCGGATCATCCTTGGTTCGTCGCCTGTCAGTTCCACCCTGAGTTCACCTCGACACCGCGCGACGGTCACCCGTTGTTCAGCGGTTTCGTCAAGGCGGCTTTGACGCAACATCAGAAGAAGGCCTGACTTTTATGGCGCAAAAGATCATCCGTGTAGGCGCGATCGAGATTGCCAACGACAAGCCGTTTGTCTTGTTTGGTGGCATGAACGTGCTGGAATCGCGGGACATGGCCATGCAGGTCTGCGAAGAGTACGTAAGGGTCACCGAAAAGCTCGGTATCCCTTACGTGTTCAAGGCCAGTTTCGACAAGGCCAATCGTTCGTCCGTGACCTCTTACCGTGGCCCAGGCCTGGAAGAGGGCATGCGGATTTTTGAAGAGATCAAAAAGACCTTTGGTGTACCGCTGATCACGGATGTGCACGAACCTGAGCAAGCTGCGGTAGTGGCTGAGGTTTGCGACATCATCCAATTGCCGGCGTTTTTATCGCGGCAGACCGATCTGGTCGTGGCAATGGCCAAGACCGGTGCGGTGATCAACATCAAGAAAGCCCAGTTTCTCGCCCCTCAGGAAATGAAACATATCCTGGCCAAGTGCGAAGAAGCCGGGAATGATCAATTGATTCTGTGCGAGCGTGGTTCCAGCTTCGGTTACAACAACCTGGTCGTGGACATGCTCGGCTTCGGCATCATGAAGCAGTTCGAGTATCCGGTATTCTTCGACGTGACTCATGCCTTGCAAATGCCAGGTGGTCGCTCCGATTCTGCTGGTGGTCGTCGGGCTCAGGTCCTCGATCTGGCCAAGGCCGGTCTCAGCCAGAGTCTGGCCGGGTTGTTCCTCGAAGCGCATCCGGATCCGGATAACGCAAAATGCGATGGTCCTTGCGCCTTGCGTCTGGACAAGCTCGAGCCATTCCTGGCTCAGCTCAAGGCACTGGATGAACTTGTGAAAAGTTTTCCGACGGTAGAGACCGCGTAAAACCGGTTTCTCCGGTAAAGTGCCGCTCGGTATTTCTCTGGCCCACGGGCCAGAGGCTTATCCTCGTCAGACCTGCCCGCTGCACAACGCCTGACGGCGATAATTGATTCCCTCAGCTGTGTCGCTTTCGTCAATCTTGGAGTGTTTACAACAATGGCAAAAATCGTCGACATCAAAGGTCGTGAAGTTCTCGACTCCCGTGGCAATCCCACCGTGGAAGCAGATGTGCTCCTCGATAACGGTATCATCGGCAGTGCCTGCGCGCCGTCCGGTGCTTCCACTGGCTCGCGTGAGGCGCTCGAGCTGCGTGATGGCGACAAGGGTCGTTACCTTGGCAAAGGTGTTCTCAAGGCTGTAGCTAACATCAATGGCCCGATCCGCAGCCTGTTGCTGGGCAAGGATCCGCTGGACCAGCAAGCGCTGGACCGTGCCATGATCGCCCTGGACGGGACCGAAAACAAAGCCAGCCTGGGCGCTAATGCGATCCTGGCTGTGTCGCTGGCCGCAGCCAAAGCTGCCGCTCAGGATCAGGATCTGCCGCTGTACGCGCACATCGCCAACCTCAACGGCACGCCGGGTGTGTACTCAATGCCGGTGCCGATGATGAACATCATCAACGGTGGCGAGCATGCCGATAACAACATCGATATCCAGGAGTTCATGGTGCAGCCGGTTGGCGCCAAGACCTTCTCCGAAGCGCTGCGCATGGGCACCGAAATTTTCCATCATCTGAAAGCTGTGCTCAAAGCCCGTGGCTTGAACACTGCTGTCGGCGATGAAGGCGGTTTCGCACCGAACCTGGCTTCGAACGAAGACGCCTTGGGTGCTATCGCTGAAGCGGTGGCCAACGCCGGTTACGCGCTAGGCACCGACGTGACCCTGGCGCTGGACTGCGCGGCCAGCGAATTCTACGAAGACGGCAAATACGATCTGGCTGGCGAAGGTCAGAAGTTCGACTCGGCGGGTTTCGCTGATTACCTGGCCGGTCTTGTCAGCCGTTATCCGATCATCTCCATCGAAGATGGCATGGACGAGTCCGATTGGGCTGGCTGGAAAGTTCTGACCGACAAACTGGGTGAGAAAGTGCAATTGGTTGGCGACGACCTGTTTGTGACCAACACCAAGATTCTCAAAGAAGGCATCGATAAAAAGATCGGCAACTCGATCTTGATCAAGTTCAACCAGATCGGCACCCTGACCGAAACCCTGGAAGCCATTCAGATGGCCAAGGCAGCGGGTTATACGGCTGTCATCTCGCACCGCTCCGGCGAAACCGAGGACTCGACCATTGCCGATCTGGCTGTCGGTACGGCCGCAGGTCAGATCAAAACCGGTTCTCTGAGCCGTTCTGATCGCATCGCCAAGTACAACCAACTGCTGCGTATCGAAGAGCAATTGGGCGCCAAGGCTGTATACAACGGTCGTGGTGAGTTTCGCGGCTGAGCTGGAGATGGTAAAAAGACAACGGGCGCTGTAAGAAAAGTCGGCATAGCTGACGATTCTGCCAGCGCATGAGTGATTGAGCCTGGTTTTGCCGGGCTCAATGCCCTCGCTCGATTTCCAACGTGTCGGCATCGCTGTCTTTTCCACTGAGTACCTGAATATTCAATGCGCAGTCCTAACTGGTTGTTCCTCATCTTGCTTCTGCTGCTGGCCGGCCTGCAGTATCGCCTTTGGGTGGGCAACGGAAGCCTGGCGCAAGTGGCCAGTCTGACCCAGCAAATCGCTGATCAGCATGCTGAAAACGATACGCTACTGGAACGCAACCGGGTTCTTGATGCGGAAGTGCTTGAGCTGAAAAAAGGCCTGGAGACCGTTGAAGAGCGGGCGCGTCACGAATTGGGCATGGTCAAGGACGGCGAAACCCTTTATCAGTTGGCCCAATGACATCTGTTCTACCTGCCTTCTGGGCAGTGATTCCTGCCGCGGGCGTTGGCGCTCGCATGGCGGCTGACCGGCCCAAGCAGTACCTGCAACTGGGCGGACTCACTATTCTCGAACACAGCCTTAATTGTTTTCTCGATCACCCCCAACTCAAGGGACTGGTGATCAGCCTGGCTGTGGATGATCCCTATTGGCCGACCCTGGCATGCTCTGCTGACTCGCGGATCCAGCGCGTGGCGGGCGGGCGGGAGCGGGCAGACTCAGTGCTCAATGCGCTGTTGCATCTCCACGCGCAAGGCGCTCATGACGATGACTGGGTGCTGGTTCACGATGCGGCTCGTCCGAATCTATCGCGCGGAGACTTGGACACGCTGCTGTACGAATTGGCTGACGATCCTGTCGGTGGTCTGTTGGCCGTTCCGGCTCGCGACACACTCAAGCGTGCGGACAGTAATGGGCGCGTCACTGAAACTGTTGATCGCAGCTTGATCTGGCAGGCCTATACGCCGCAGATGTTCCGCCTCGGCGCACTGCACCGTGCCTTGGCTGACAGTCTGGTATCGGATGTCAGTATCACCGATGAAGCCTCCGCCATCGAATGGGCAGGTCAGTCTCCCAGGCTGATCGAGGGGCGTTCAGACAACATCAAGGTGACGCGCCCCGAAGACCTAGAATGGCTGCGTCAGCGTCGAGACTTCAAAGGTTGAGCCCGGCGAAGTCGCTTTAATCGCGATACTCTTTACACAGCGCCAACCCGGCTTTCAAATGCTCGACCAACTTGCGCACCTTGGGCGACAGATGCCGTTGCTGTGGATAAAGTGCCCAGACCGCCGTGTTGGGGGGTTGATGAGCGTCCAGCAGCGAAATCAACGCGCCACTGTTCAGGTGTTCAAGCACGTAGTAGTCCGGCAACTGACACAATCCGATCCCCTGCAGCGCCGCGTCAAGCACGGCCTGCCCGCTGTTGCAGCGCCAGTTGCCTTGAACCCGTTGCGAGAATTCCCGACCATTTTGCTGCAGTTGCCACGTGTCGCTACTACCGATCAAGCAGTTGTGACGGTTCAATTCCGACAGGCTGTGCGGTCGCCCATAACGCTCAAGGTAAGAGGGCGATGCGCACAGGTACATGCGCCGAGGCGCCAAGCGGGTAGCAATCAGTCTTGAGTCTTGCAGACGACCCAGGCGAATCGCCAGATCGAGGCCTTCATGCACCAGGTCCAGCGTGCGGTTGCTCAGCTCGATATCCACGCGCAATTGTGGATACAGCATCATGAAGCCGGTCACTAGCGGTGTAATGAAGCGTTCTCCATACGCCACGGCGCAGGTCATGCGCAGCAGGCCTTTAGGTTCGCTGGTGAGGTCGCCTATCGCGCGCAGTGCTTCTTCGCGCCCATCTTGCAGGCGCTGACAGTGCTGAAGAAATGTCTGCCCGGCTTCGGTCAAGGCTACGCGTCGGGTGCTGCGATACAGCAGCCGGGTTTGCAGGCGCTCTTCGAGCCTGGCGATCTGTCGGCTGATGTGTGATGACGAAACGCCCAAGCGTTCTGCCGCAGCGGTGAACTGCCCGCATTCAGCCACCGCCACAAACTCATCCAGCCCTTCCCAGCGATTGGCGTACATCGATTGTCCCTGTACAGCAATAATGTTTTGCTTTTAGCCCGATTATTCCTTAATCAGCACTGCTTTACACTCTCAGGCTTGTTTTTACTTCGTCGGAGAAGATTGATGATCAAGTCACGTGCTGCCGTTGCCTTTGAAGCCAAGAAACCGCTCGAAATCGTTGAAGTCGATGTCGCGATGCCCAAGGCCGGTGAAGTGCTGCTGCGGGTCGTCGCTTCCGGTGTGTGTCACACCGATGCCTACACCTTGTCTGGCGCTGACCCGGAAGGCATCTTCCCTTCGATCCTCGGTCATGAAGGTGGTGCAATCGTCGAAGCAGTCGGCGAAGGCGTGACCTCAGTTGCAGTCGGTGATCATGTGATCCCGCTGTACACCCCGGAATGCCGTAAATGCAAATTCTGCCTGTCGGGCAAGACCAACCTGTGCCAAGCCATTCGCGCCACTCAGGGCAAAGGTTTGATGCCGGATGGTACGTCGCGCTTCTCTTATAAAGGCCAGACGATTTTCCATTACATGGGCACCTCGACCTTCTCCGAATACACCGTATTACCGGAAATATCGGTCGCGAAAATATCCAAAGACGCGCCGCTGGAAAAAGTCTGCCTGCTCGGTTGCGGCGTCACTACCGGGATTGGTGCGGTACTGAACACCGCGAAAGTCAAACCGGGCGACACCGTGGCGATCTTTGGTCTGGGTGGGATCGGTTTGTCAGCGGTGATTGGCGCGGTCAAGGCCAAGGCCGGGCGCATCATCGCCATCGACATCAATCCCTCCAAGTTTGAAATCGCCAAACAACTGGGCGCTACCGACTGCATCAACCCTAAGGATTACGATCGCCCGATTCAGGACGTGATCGTTGATCTCACTGACGGCGGTGTGGATTTCTCCTTCGAGTGCATCGGCAACGTGCAACTCATGCGTGCGGCGCTTGAGTGCTGCCACAAAGGTTGGGGTGAGTCGGTGATCATTGGCGTGGCTGGCGCCGGTCAGGAAATTTCAACCCGACCTTTCCAACTGGTCACCGGGCGCGTCTGGCGCGGCTCGGCGTTTGGCGGTGTACGGGGTCGCACTGAATTGCCGAGCTATGTCGACATGGCACAGAAGGGCGAAATCCCGTTGGATACTTTCATCACCCACACCATGGGCCTGGAAGACATCAATAAGGCTTTCGAGCTGATGCATGAAGGCAAGAGCATTCGCACCGTCATCCATTTCTGAGGTCTGTCATGAGCCTGGAAAACCTGTCCTGCCAGAAAAGCTTCGGTGGCTGGCACAAGCGTTACAAGCATCACTCCGATGTGCTCGGCTGCGACATGGTGTTTGCCGTTTACCTGCCACCGCAAGCGGAGCAGGGCGGTAAATTGCCGGTGGTGTACTGGCTGTCTGGATTGACCTGTACCGATGAAAATTTCATGCATAAGGCAGGGGCACAAAGGATCGCGGCCGAGCTGGGTTTGATTATCGTCGCCCCCGACACCAGCCCGCGCGGGCCGGATGTACCGGGTGATCCGGATGGTGCATGGGATTTTGGGCTGGGTGCCGGCTTTTATCTGAACGCCACCCAGCAACCATGGGCGAAGAACTACCGCATGCATGACTATGTGGTGAACGAGCTGCCGGTACTGGTCGAGGCGCATTTTCCGGCCTCGGACCGGCGTGGAATCAGTGGTCACTCCATGGGTGGACACGGGGCATTGGTGTGCGCTTTGCGTAATCCGGGGCGCTATCAATCAGTGTCAGCTTTTTCGCCGATCAGCAATCCGATGGACTGCCCATGGGGCCAGAAGGCTTTTTCCCGTTACCTTGGGGATGAGCGTTCGCGCTGGCGCGAATGGGATGCGAGTGTGTTGATCGCCGAGGCTTCGGAAAAATTGCCGATCCTCGTCGATCAGGGTGATCGTGATGATTTCCTCGCCAATCAGCTTATGCCTGAGGCGCTGGTGCAGGCGGCAAAATCTGCTCGGCATCCACTCACCTTGCGTATGCAGCCCGGTTACGACCACAGCTATTTCTTCATCGCGAGCTTTATCGAAGATCACTTACGTCATCATGGGGTCGCTCTAAGCGGCTAATGTTCGACAAAGTAGGTAGAATCACGCCCTGACTTTTTCGGGGCGTTTTTTTATGCGTATTGGCCACGGCTACGATGTGCACCGTTTCGCTGAAGGCGATTTCATCACCTTGGGTGGCGTGCGGATCGCGCACGGCTTCGGGCTGCTCGCCCATTCCGATGGCGACGTGCTGCTGCATGCACTCAGCGATGCCTTGCTCGGCGCGGCCGCGTTGGGGGATATCGGCAGGCATTTCCCGGACACGGACCCGCAATTCAAGGGCGCAGACAGTCGCGCCTTGTTGCGTCACGTGGTCACATTGGTCAATAACAAAGGCTGGAAAGTCGGCAACATCGACGCCACCATTGTTGCCCAGGCACCGAAAATGGCCCCGCATATCGAATCGATGCGCGCGCTGATTGCCGCGGATCTTCACGTCGAGTTGGATCAAGTGAACGTAAAAGCTACCACCACTGAAAAACTTGGCTTCGTTGGCCGTGAAGAAGGCATCGCGGTTCATGCTGTCGCCTTGTTGCTCTCGGCATGACGGAACTCGAATTGCTTGGCCCGCGCGCCTACGGTGACGCCTTGGGTACTGCGGTACTCAAAGCCACGGCCGAAGATTTCCAGGTCGATGAAGTCCTGGATATTCCGTTGTCCGGCGACGGTGAGCATCTGTGGCTATGGGTCGAGAAGCGAGGCCTGAACACTGAAGAAGCGGCCCGCCGCCTGGCGCGTGCTGCCGGTGTGCCGTTGCGAACCGTCAGTTATGCGGGCTTGAAGGATCGTCAGGCGTTGACGCGACAGTGGTTCAGCTTGCACTTGCCGGGCAAGGCTGACCCTGATCTGTCAGCGGCTCAGGACGATACCCTGAAAATCCTGAAGATTGGCCGTCATAAACGCAAACTGAATCGCGGCGCTCACGCGGCCAATGGCTTTACCTTGCGCCTGACCCAGTTGCAGGCGGATCACGTGGCCTTGCAGGCGCGCCTCGAATTGATCGCCAGCCACGGCATCCCCAATTATTTTGGTGCCCAGCGCTTCGGTTGGCAGGGCGGTAATCTGGGCGAAGCCCGTGAGTACGCATCGCGCCAGGCATTGCCGGAACAACGCAATGTGCGTTCGCGGCTGTTGTCGACGGCTCGCAGCTATCTGTTCAATCAGGTGTTGGCGGCGCGAGTGGCGGATGGCAGTTGGCAGCGGGCGCAAGTGGGCGATCTGCTGGCGTTCACTGATAGTCGCAGCTTTTTCCCTGCTGGCGAGGCTGAATGCAGCGATCCTCGTCTGGCTATTCTTGACCTGCACCCGACCGGGCCGCAGTGGGGCGAGGGTGATTCGCCTGCGACCGGCGTCACGGGCATGCTTGAACAAGCCGTCGCTGATCGCGAACCCGCGTTGCGCGATTGGCTGATCAAAGCAGGCATGGAACATGAACGTCGTATCCTGCGGCTGCCCATTGGTGGATTGACGTGGCATTATCCCGAGCCTGACATTCTGCAATTAGAATTCGTCCTTCCGGCCGGATGCTTCGCCACCGTATTGGTGCGTGAACTCGTCGATCTGGTGGCGGTGGGGCAGACGGACAGCTCATGCGCATTCTGATTTCTAACGATGATGGGGTTACGACACCGGGTTTGGCTGCGCTTCATGCAGCGTTGGCGGGCTATGGGGAGTGCGTGGTCATTGCCCCTGATCAAGACAAAAGCGGTGCAAGCAGCTCTCTGACGCTTGATCGCCCGCTTCACGCCCACACGTTGGCCAACGGCTTCATCAGCCTGAACGGTACGCCAACCGATTGCGTGCATCTTGGGCTCAACGGGCTTCTTGATCTGCAGCCGGACATGGTTGTCTCGGGCATCAATCTGGGGGCCAACCTCGGCGATGATGTGCTGTATTCCGGCACGGTGGCCGCCGCGCTGGAGGGGCGATTTCTCAAGCGCCCGTCGTTTGCGTTCTCATTGTTATCGCGTCTGGTAGACAACCTGCCGACGGCCGCGCACTTTGCCCGCATGCTGGTCGAAGCCCATGAACAGCTCGACCTGCCGCCGCGCACGGTGCTAAACGTCAACATCCCGAACCTTCCGCTTGAGCATATCCGCGGTATTCAACTGACCCGCCTGGGGCATCGCGCCCGCGCGGCTGCTCCGGTCAAGGTTGTCGATCCGCGTGGCAAGGTCGGCTATTGGATTGCAGCGGCAGGCGATGTTGAAGACGGCGGACCAGGGACCGATTTTCACGCGGTCATGCAAGGATACGTGTCGATCACCCCGCTGCAGCTGGACCGAACCTATCAGGACGGTTTCAGCAGCCTCAACGGCTGGCTAGAGGGGCTCGGTTGATGTCGCGCGAGCAAGATGATCTGTTACGACGCGGGATCGGGATGACCTCCCAACGCACCCGCGAGCGTTTGATTCAACGTTTGTACGAAGAAGGCCTGTCCAACGCTCAGGTGCTGGAAGTGATCCGGCGAACGCCACGGCATTTGTTCGTTGATGAGGCGCTGGCACACCGTGCCTACGAAGACACCGCATTACCGATTGGCCATAACCAGACCATTTCCCAGCCATACATGGTTGCGCGAATGAGCGAGCTGCTACTGGAAGCCGGTCCTCTGGACAAGGTGCTGGAGATAGGCACCGGCTCGGGTTATCAGACCGCAGTCCTGGCGCAACTGGTGGAGCGGGTTTTTTCGGTGGAGCGCATCAAGGTTTTGCAGGACCGCGCCAAGGAGCGACTGGTCGAGCTGAATCTGCGCAATGTGGTCTTTCGCTGGGGCGATGGCTGGGAAGGCTGGCCTGCTCTGGCGCCTTACAACGGCATCATAGTGACTGCAGTGGCGACCGATGTTCCGCAGGCCTTGCTTGATCAATTGGCGCCGGGTGGACGCCTGGTCATTCCGGTCGGCTCAGGCGAGGTCCAGCAATTGATGTTGATCATCCGCGAGGAGAATGGTTTTTCCCGTCATGTGCTGGGCGCGGTGCGATTCGTGCCCTTGCTCAATGGGCCACTGGCGTGAGGCTTGTTACGGCCCGTAATGAATTCTGTCCGGTCATCAAGGTCCTATAGCCGACGAGCAGGTTAACGCAGTATCTTGAATAAGTGCTGTAACGCACGGTTTTGTAACCAGTTAAGTATTAGCTGCCAGCCGTTATTACGGCACAATAGGCAACTTAAATTCAGTCACCAGTAAAGGGAGTGGCGGGTGAGTCTCACAGTCATTCGACAGTGTATGTCCATAGCAAGCTTTCAGCGCCTGGTGATTGGCATTGCCCTCGGTATATTTCTGGCCGGCTGCTCCAGCACGCCTTCTGGAGGGGTGAGGGTTGTCGATCGTAACAAGACGGCGCCCCAACGGCAGGCGGTTACGACCGGGCAGTACGTGGTGCGGCGTAGCGATACCCTGTTCTCTATTGCATTTCGTTACGGTTGGGACTGGAAAGCGCTGGCCGAACGCAATCAGATTCCTGCTCCCTATACCATCCACCCGGGGCAGACAATTCGCTTTGATGGCCGGTCAAGTTCCGCGCCGACGTCAGTCGCTTCCACATCCGATGTAGCCCCTTCCGGTTCGATCAAAACGACAGTGATCTCTCGCCCTATCGGGGTTGTCCCGGTAATCGTTCCTGCTCCTGCCGGGACTCCTGCGACAACGCCGATACAGGCTGTAGGACGTTCACCCGCGGGTTGGGCGTGGCCATCTAATGGCATTTTGATAGGTAAATTTTCTTCAAACGGTAGTTTGAATAAAGGAATTGATATCGCTGGGGATTTGGGACAGCCTGTTTTGGCTGCGTCTGATGGTTCGGTGGTGTACGCCGGGAGTGGCTTGCGGGGCTACGGCGAGTTAGTAATCATCAAACACAGCGACACCTACGTCAGTGCTTACGGACATAACCGTAGGCTGTTGGTTCGGGAGGGGCAGCAGGTCAAGGTCGGACAGACAATTGCTGAAATGGGGTCAACGGGGACTGACCGGGTGAAACTGCATTTTGAGATTCGCCGTCAAGGTAAACCTGTAGATCCTCTGGAATTCCTGCCACGTCGTTGATCGGTTACCAGCCTGTTTCCTGGCGTAGAGGGGACAGGCTCAAGCGTTGCCATGGAAGTTAGGCGCCGCTAGGGCTTGAGGTCGAACTCACCAAAGGACTATAATAATGGCTCTCAGCAAAGAAGCGCCGGAGTTTGACATCGACGATGAGGTGCTCCTTATGGAACCCGGCATCGTTCTGGACAAGGTTTCGAGCAAGGAAACTGCTGTAACTCCTGCCCGCGCCAAAGCCAAACACTCCACAACGCTCAAGCAACACAAGTACATCGACTACACCCGGGCGCTCGACGCCACTCAGTTGTATCTGAATGAAATTGGTTTCTCTCCTCTGCTTTCGCCGGAAGAAGAAGTCCACTTTGCGCGTTTGTCGCAGAGCGGTGATCCGGCAGGGCGCAAACGCATGATCGAAAGCAATCTGCGGCTGGTGGTAAAAATTGCCCGACGCTACGTCAATCGTGGACTCTCATTGCTTGACCTGATCGAAGAGGGCAACCTGGGCCTGATCCGGGCGGTCGAGAAATTCGATCCTGAACGCGGTTTCCGCTTCTCAACTTACGCGACATGGTGGATTCGCCAGACCATTGAGCGTGCCATCATGAATCAGACCCGTACGATCAGGTTGCCCATTCATGTGGTCAAAGAGCTTAACGTTTACTTGCGTGCTGCTCGTGAATTGACCCAGAAACTTGATCACGAACCCTCTCCTGAAGAAATCGCCAACCTGCTCGAAAAGCCGGTTGGCGAGGTCAAACGCATGCTTGGGCTCAATGAACGGGTGTCCTCCGTAGACGTTTCCCTCGGTCCAGATTCTGACAAGACTTTGCTCGATACGCTGACCGATGATCGCCCTACAGACCCGTGTGAATTGCTGCAGGACGATGATCTTTCCCAGAGTATCGATCAGTGGCTTTCCGAGCTTACCGATAAGCAGCGAGAGGTGGTAATAAGGCGTTTCGGCTTGCGAGGGCACGAAAGCAGTACCTTGGAAGACGTAGGTCTGGAAATTGGTTTGACCCGCGAAAGGGTCAGGCAAATTCAGGTCGAGGGCCTCAAGCGCTTACGTGAAATTCTTGAAAAGAACGGTCTGTCGAGCGAGTCTCTGTTTCAATAGCAGTGCATGGACTCAAGTGTGTGCGACGTTGTGCGACCGATTTATAAAAACACCTCGACTGGGTCGGGGTGTTTTTATATTCGCGAGGTGGATAAGTGGCTGCGGGTGTTCCATGATTTATTAGATGATGCCTTTCATACGTTTAGCGCGACGAGCAATAGGGCGTTTTTTATGTAAGCCTTTGCTTACGCGTGGTGTAAGTGATCGTAAGTTTAAGGGGGCGATATTGTCTTTGTTTTATTATTATTTGTGTAGTTTGTTGATTTTAAATGATATTTAATTTTAATGACTGGTCGGCCAGGACTCTTTTTGAAAACTTTTAACGGTTGCTCCTGGCGGTGAAATCACTAAGATAAGAACTGTGTCCAGGGATAGACACAGGCCGTTAAGGATGACAGTCAAGGACATCGCAGGATGCGATTCATCAGGATGATGAAAGGGATTACAGGGATTAAGGACAATATGGGCGGGTCATACCGCCCTTTTTTTTGCCTGCGGAAAACTGCCGGCGCAGCAGGGCCCGTTGGGCGGACCCTGTTTAAAGACTTAAAATACAAAAGGCCCCGGAGGGGCCTTTTGTAAGAGGAATACGACTTAGCGCTCTAGATCTTTGAGCTTGTCTTTGACGCCATCCCACTCTTCAGCATCGGGCAGGCCTTCTTTCTTCTCGGTGATATTCGGCCAGATTTCCGCTAACTCTACGTTCAACTGGATAAATACCTGCATATCCTCAGGCACTTCATCTTCCGAGAAGATTGCCTGTGCCGGGCACTCAGGCTCGCAAAGCGCACAATCGATGCACTCATCCGGGTGAATCACCAGGAAATTCGGGCCTTCGTAGAAGCAGTCCACCGGACACACTTCTACGCAGTCGGTGTACTTGCACTTGATGCAGTTGTCGGTGACGACGAAGGTCATTTCTAATTATCTCCTCAGGCGGCGGTAGCTGAGCCCTTCCAGCAGGGCTGCTAAGTTCGGGAACTTCCCAGGCCGTGTGAAACCAATACATTCAGTGGCAAGGCGCTTATACGGCATCGCGCCTTGCCCTACCGTGGTTCGTTCGCTTTCACGCGGCTCGGATAATCTGCGGAGTCAGGCTAAAAACCCGCAGCATCCCAAGCCGCGCGGGATTCTAACAGCTTGCAGCGATTGCCGTTAGATGCGCGTCTGCAAGACATACAATAACTCTAGCGCTTGGCGCGGTGTCAGGTCGTCTACTTTGGTTTTTGACAACTCTTCGAGTACCGGGTGCGGAAGGCTGGCGAACATATCGCTTTGCTGTGGGGTCGATGGTTTGCCAGGGACTGATCGGGGCGCCTCATGGGGCAGGCTCGTTGTTTCCAGACGCTGCAAGTGTTCCTTTGCGCGCAGTATGACCTTGGCTGGAACCCCCGCCAGCTGGGCGACTGCCAGGCCATAGCTTTGGCTGGCAGGTCCGGGCAAGACACGATGCAGGAAGACGATTCGTTCATTGTGCTCCGTGGCGTTCAGATGCACGTTTGCAACCAGCGGCTCGCTTTCCGGGAGTACAGTCAGCTCGAAATAGTGGGTGGCGAACAGCGTATAGGCGCGTAACTGGGCGAGACATTCTGCCGCAGCCCACGCCAGTGATAATCCGTCGAATGTGCTGGTGCCACGGCCGACTTCATCCATCAATACCAGGCTGCGGTCGGTCGCGTTATGCAGAATGTTCGCGGTTTCGCTCATTTCCACCATAAAGGTAGAACGGCCGCCTGCCAGGTCGTCGCTGGAACCGATCCGGGTAAAGATCCGATCCACCAACGACAGCTCGCAACTGGCTGCAGGTACGAAGCTGCCGATGTGAGCCAGCAAAACGATCAGGGCGGTCTGGCGCATGTATGTCGACTTACCGCCCATGTTCGGTCCGGTGATCACCAGCATTCGAGTGTTGTCATCAAGCGCCAGATCGTTGGCGACGAATGGACTGGTCAACACTTGCTCGACAACCGGGTGCCGGCCTTGTTCGATGCGCATGCACGGCTCATCGACGAAGCGTGGGCAGTTCAGGTCAAGGTTCAGCGCGCGCTCAGCCAGGTTGCTCAGTACGTCCAGTTCAGCCAATGCCGCAGCCGTGTCTTGCAAGGGCGCCAAATGACCGATCAGGTCTTCGAGCAACGCTTCGTAGAGCATCTTTTCGCGAGCCAGTGCGCGGCTCTTGGCTGACAGCGCCTTGTCTTCGAACGCCTTCAACTCAGGGGTGATGAAGCGCTCGGCGCCTTTGAGCGTCTGGCGTCGGATATAGTCGGCGGGCGCCTGCTCGGCTTGCTTGCTTGGCAGCTCGATAAAGTAGCCGTGAATCCGGTTGTAGCCGACCTTGAGGTTGGCCAGCCCCGTGCGGGCTTTTTCTCGGGCTTCCAGATCAATCAGAAACTGTCCGGCGTTTTCGCTGAGCGATTGCAGGTCGTCGAGCTCGGCGTCGTAGCCGGTTTTCAACACGCCGCCATCACGAATGACTGCAGGCGGGTTGTCGATGACAGCTCTTTGCAGCAGGTCCGCTAATTCCGGGTAGGTGCTGGTCGTCAGCGCCAGTTGCTGGAGGTGCGGTGCTTCCAAATCAGTCATTGCTCGTTGTAGCTCGGGCAATGCCGCCAGGGCGTCGCGCAGGCGGGCCAGATCACGCGGGCGTGCGTTGCGCAGGCCAATCCGGGCGAGAATCCGCTCGATATCGCCAATTTCCTTCAACTGCGGCTGCAGGTGTTCAAAGCGGTAACGTTCGAGCAGGCATGTGATCGAGCTTTGTCGGGCTTGCAGCACGCTCAAGTCACGTAACGGGCGATTCAGCCAGCGTGTCAGCAGGCGACTGCCCATGGCGGTCTGGCAGCGGTCCATGACCGATTGCAGAGTGTTTTCGCGTCCGCCTGCCAGATTGGTGTCCAGCTCCAGGTTGCGTCGACTGGCGCCATCGAGTACGACCGTATCATCCAGACGTTCATGGCGCAGGCTGCGCAAATGCGGGAGAGCGGTGCGCTGGGTTTCTTTGGCATAACCGAGCAGACAACCTGCGGCTCCGATAGCCAGTGTCAGGTTCTCGCAACCAAAGCCTTTGAGGTCCTGGGTAGAAAATTGCTGGCACAGGCTTTTAAACGCCGAATCGCGCTCGAAGTCCCACGGCGCACGACGCCGGGTCCCTCGTCGCTTCTCGGCGGGCAAGCCCTGTGGCCAATCATCGGGGATCATCAGCTCGACTGGATTGATGCGCTCCAGCTCCGCCAGCAGGTTTTCCCAGCCCTTGATTTCAAGAACACTGAAATTGCCACTGGTGATGTCCAGAACAGCGAGGCCAAACAGGCGTTCATCGCCCAATACCGCAGCAATCAGGTTGTCCCTGCGTTCGTCGAGTAGCGCTTCGTCGCTGACCGTGCCGGGTGTAATGATTCGCACGACCTGACGGTCCACCGGGCCTTTACTGGTCGCGGGATCGCCGACCTGTTCGCAGATCACTACCGACTCGCCGAGCTTCACCAGCTTCGCGAGATAGCCTTCGGCCGCATGGTAAGGAATCCCACACATAGGGATCGCCTGTCCCGCCGACTGGCCGCGCGCAGTCAACGTGATATCCAGCAGCTTGGAGGCTTTTTTGGCGTCTTCGTAGAAAATTTCGTAAAAGTCGCCCATGCGATAGAACATCAACTGATCAGGGTGTTGATTTTTCAACCGCCAATATTGCTGCATCATCGGGGTGTGGGAAGACAGGTCAGTCAATGCTTTATTCATCGGTTTTTTAGGCGAATTCGTCAAAAGTGTGGGCCAGATGTCGGGCGCCTTGCGGAGCTCATCGACGTGGATGAAGTCCTGTGCCCGTCTGTTTTTACAATGGGCGCAAGGTTAACACGCACGATCTTGCCTCGCAGAGTGGAGCCTGGCGAAAAGCCTGGTTACGACTTTGCGATGGGCTATTGCGCAGAGATGGCTACGCTTGCATTCAAGCTGTTTCATTCCAGAGAACAGCAGGAACAAGGATGTTCTTATGTCGAATAAACGTGGTCGAGATGCAGTCAATGGTCGCTTCATCTCTGTCGACGAGGCAAAAAAGCGCCCCAGAGAAACAATGATTGAAACCGTTAAAAAACCGGTCAAGAGAGGTCGGTAGCCATTCAATCGCGCGTGATCCAAGGGGCGGAGTGGTCGAATGCTTCTGTCCTTGCACGTATAAAAAGCTCGTGTACGGTGTCTCGTCTGACGTGCTGAAAATCGGAGAAGGTCGTGGATGATATTACCCAGCTTGCGGCTGTACTCGGCAAGCATCTGCAATCGTTGAAGGCGCAAGTAACCACCGCTGAATCCTGCACGGGGGGAGGGATTGCCGAGGCGATTACCCGTATACCCGGCAGCTCTACCTGGTTC
The DNA here is from genome assembly GCF_034314155.1 of Pseudomonas sp. 5C2. Classification (NCBI taxonomy): domain Bacteria; kingdom Pseudomonadati; phylum Pseudomonadota; class Gammaproteobacteria; order Pseudomonadales; family Pseudomonadaceae; genus Pseudomonas; species Pseudomonas sp. 5C2. The sequence continues at coordinate 197,988 of NZ_JAVIWH010000002.1, forward strand.
GAGGCCGGTTATGTCACCTATTCGAACGCGCAAAAGACCCGTCAGTTGAACGTGCCAGCCGAACTGTTCGGTTCGGTGGGAGCGGTCAGCCGCGAAGTGGTCGAGGCCATGGTGTCGGGCGCACAGGAAAAAAGCGGGGCACAGTTTGCTGTCGCGGTCAGTGGCGTTGCCGGGCCTGATGGTGGCTCGGCGGACAAGCCGGTAGGGACGGTATGGCTTGCATGGGGCGCGGGACAGCAGCTCGTTTCCGAGCGCAGACAGTTTGACGGTGACCGTGATCAGGTCCGCCGACAAACGGTAAAGGCCGCGCTAGAGGGGCTGATACAGCTCGCGGCTGGAGAAATACTAAAACGGGGGTAGGCGAGCGCTCCACCCTGTGGAATAATACTGTCTACTTATACAGGTGTTGTGGCCGTCAGGCCTTATTGATTACGTGAGGACTTCAATGGACGAGAACAAGAAGAAAGCCTTGGCTGCGGCCTTGGGTCAGATCGAGCGTCAATTCGGCAAAGGTGCCGTTATGCGCATGGGGGATCATGACCGCCAGGCGATTCCTTCTATTTCTACCGGCTCACTCGGGTTGGATATCGCCCTCGGTATCGGTGGCTTGCCACGAGGCCGAATCGTTGAAATCTACGGTCCGGAGTCCTCGGGTAAAACCACGCTGACGCTTTCGGTTATCGCTCAAGCCCAAAAGCTGGGTGCTACCTGTGCATTCGTCGATGCTGAGCACGCGCTCGATCCAGAATACGCAGGCAAGCTTGGCGTCAATGTTGACGACCTGCTGGTGTCGCAACCCGATACCGGTGAGCAAGCGCTGGAAATCACCGACATGCTGGTGCGCTCCAACGCCGTCGACGTTATTGTGATCGACTCCGTAGCAGCCCTGGTTCCGAAAGCTGAAATCGAAGGCGAAATGGGTGACATGCACGTAGGCCTTCAGGCCCGTCTGATGTCACAGGCGTTGCGTAAAATCACCGGTAACATCAAGAACGCCAACTGCCTGGTCATCTTCATCAACCAGATCCGTATGAAGATTGGTGTGATGTTCGGTAGCCCGGAAACCACCACGGGCGGTAATGCGCTCAAGTTCTATGCTTCGGTCCGTCTGGACATCCGCCGTACTGGCGCGGTGAAAGAAGGTGATGAAGTTGTAGGCAGCGAAACCCGCGTCAAAGTCGTCAAGAACAAAGTAGCTCCGCCGTTTCGTCAGGCTGAGTTCCAGATTCTCTACGGCAAGGGTATTTACCTGAACGGCGAGATCATTGATCTGGCTGTACTTCACGGTTTTGTAGAGAAATCCGGTGCCTGGTACAGCTATCAGGGCAGCAAGATTGGTCAGGGCAAAGCCAACTCGGCCAAGTTCCTGGCGGATAATCCGGAAATTGGTGCGAACCTCGAGAAGCTGATTCGTGAAAAGCTGCTGACTCCGACTGCCGATACCAAGGCATCGCCTGCCGCCGACACCAAGGCATTACCTGTTAAAGGTGCCAAAATGGCTGCTGCTGATCTGGCCGAAACCGACGTCGATATCTGATACAGCCTATGACAGCGGTGCTTGATACGCCTGTCGCCGTAAGGCGTACTGCAATGGACCTGCTCGCACGTCGCGAGCACGGTCGAGTCGAGCTGGCGCGCAAGTTGCGTCAGCGCGGCGCCCCTCCTGAATTGATCGAACCTGCCCTTGACCGGCTTACGGAAGAAGGGTTGTTGTCCGAGTCGAGATACCTCGAAAGCTTCGTTTCTTACCGTGCTCGCTCGGGTCAAGGGCCTTTGCGCATCCGTGAAGAGCTTGGGCAGCGTGGCTTGCCACGAGCAGATATAGAGCAGGCATTACGCGAGAGTGGCTTCGACTGGCAGGCTCAGCTGGAAGAAACCTGGCGACGCAAGTTTGCCGGGAAGCTACCGGTGGACGCTCGCGAGCGTGCGAAGCAGGGACGTTTCCTTAGCTATCGGGGTTATCCGCTGGACATGATCGGCCGCTTGTTGAGCGGCCGGGGTGCGGATGACTGAGCGAAGTGGACAAGCCGCTGAGCTTGCCCGGGGCAGGACCCCTTACGTGACCTTTAGCGGTTCACGTACACGGGTTTGTTGCTGAGGAGGGGTTTTGGCCCAGCTTTCCGGTTTGTTGATGTAATCGACCAGTTCGCGCAGGCGACCCTGGTTTCTTCCATTAAAGTTAAACACCAGTCGCACAAGGTGGCTGAACTGCGGTTCGTCGTGCTCTTCACCCATGTACATATGCTGATGGAAGGTGTCACTCAGCCGCAAGTCGGCAAACGCCTCTTGTATGTAGTCGAGTGACTGCTGGTTGAGCGGGTGATTCATCCGAATCACAAACAGACTTTTCAGCCACCGGGTGGAATGGAAGTTGTTGTAGAACTGGTTGATTTCATCGACCGCTTCTTCCGCGCTGTAAACCAGTCGCAGCAACTTCATGTCGCTTGGCAAAATGTAATGATTGGCCTCCAGTTGATGGCTGATGAAATTAAGCGCCTCTTGCCAGAAGCTGCCACCGGGTGTGTCGAGTAAAACGACAGGCACAAGTGGGCTTTTGCCAGTCTGAATCAGCGTCAAGACTTCCAGCGCTTCATCCAGCGTGCCGAAACCGCCAGGGCATAGCACCAGTCCATTCGCTTCTTTAACGAAGAACAATTTGCGGATAAAGAAGAAGTGGAAAGGCAGCAGGTTGTCAGTGCCTTCAACGGTGGGATTTGCATGCTGCTCGAAAGGCAGGGTGATATTGAAGCCCAGGCTATGGTCGAGCCCCGCTCCTTCGTGTGCTGCGGCCATAATGCCGCCACCGGCACCAGTAATCACCATCAGGTCGGAGCGCGCCAAGGCGGCGCCTACTTCCCGTGCCAAGGCATACAGCGGATGTTCTACAGGTGTACGAGCCGAGCCGAACACGGTGACTTTACGACGGCTCTTGAATTGTTCCAGTATCCGGAAGGCGTGCTCAAGTTCACGCAATGCTTGCAGGGTTATCTTGGCGTTCCAGCGATTGCGGTCGTCCTGCGCCATGCGCAGAACAGTCAACATCATGTCGCGGTAGAGCGGTAGATTGGGGCTGTTGGGAGCAACCAGGCCGATATGTTCTTCAACCTTGCTGGTGAGGTCGAAACCATTGCTCTGGAAGTGTCGAGACAAAAAATCATTCGGTTCATAAGGCATTCAGACTTTCTCCTTCTGCAGAACCACTGATCGTGCCGACATGATCGACACGACCGCGACACATCGTGTGTCGCTGGCTGCCCAGACATTTGCCCGAGCATTACAGCTGGCTTTGGAGCGCCAGTTTCGCACGGATATCGTTACCGAGTGATCCATACTGATTCTGCTTATGTCCTTGGGTTAAAAGAAAAACATGGGTACTACGTAACAGTACGGGCAACCCCCTTTTTGCCCTGAAAATTTAAAAGCCTTTTAAATGTATAGACCCTGCTTGTCGCCGTATGAAATTTTTTACCGATACTATTTCTTCACCGCGCAATCAGCGGCTTTGAAAGCCTGGGTCGCAACCGGGCGGTTGGTTTTGTATTCGGTGAACTCATACTTGAGCAGTGCGCCCTTGGCCATGAGTTGACGGTAACCGGTGTTGTGGCAAACGCTGTCGCCCAATTGGCTGCGAACTGCGTCCGGGTTGCTGCGCATCTTCATGGCGTGGCTTTCGCGCACGCTAAGGTGATTGATCAAGACCTTTCCTTCAACCGTGTAACCCTGATCCAGAATGTCTTCATTGATCGCCCGCGGTGTGCCGACGCTGCTTTCCATAGCAACTTTTTCCAGCATTTTGCTCAGTTCGAAATCCTGCTTGGAGGCCGCTTCGGCGCAGAACGGTACTGCCAGCAAAAGCGAGAGGGAGGGGACGATAAGGCGCAGCATGAAACTCTCCTGATTCAGTGACTGGCCGTTGGACCAGCGACTTGAAAGTGCGTTCACTGCCGGGGTCGGTAACGACAAAACCGATCACACGCAGAGCGTGTTTGCCTGGGCAGGCTCGAATGGTCGTGCAGTATAAAGTAAACAAAGGGCAAGGAAACAAAGGGCGCGACATCGGCCTCTGATAAACTGCTTCGACTTTCTATCTGCCGAGATCCTGCTGTGTCGATACTTTGTATTTGTCGGCGTCATCCGCAATGAGTCATGCCGTTTCCCGGCTGCGAGCCCAACGCCTGGCGCGTAGTATCAAGCCTTTTACTGCTCGAGGCTCAAGGGCTGAGCGTTGCCCGGGGTGCCGGGTGATTTTCAGCTATTGCCTGTGCGCCTGGCGTCCGAAGGTGGCGGCCAAATCAGCCATGTGTCTGTTGATGTATGACGTCGAGCCGCTGAAACCGACCAATACGGGCTGGTTGATTGCCGATGTCATCGAAGAAACTCATGCGTACGGTTGGTCGCGGACTGAAGTCGATGCCGAATTACCGGCATTGCTCAATGATCCACAGTGGCAACCCTATATCGTGTTCCCCGGCGAGTTTGTCGCCAGCGAACGTGTGGTCACCGAGGTGAAGCTAGAAGAAGGCAAGCGCCCGCTTTTTATTCTGCTGGACGCAACCTGGAGCGAGGCACGCAAGATGTTTCGCAAGAGCCCGTATCTGGATCATTTTCCTGTGCTCAGCCTGGAGCCGGAACAGATTTCCCGCTATCGACTGCGTCGCTCAAAGCGTGATGATCATTTTTGCACCGCTGAAGTGGCGGCGCTGTGCCTTGAACTGGCCGAGGACAACACCGCCGGTGGCGTGCTGGACGCGTATCTGGATGTCTTCACCGCACACTATCTGGCAGCCAAACATCAGCTTCCGGTCGACCTCGACGATGCGTCGCATACTCATCTCAAGGCTTTTTTATAGGGCCATTACCGGCTCAGGTTTTTTTGGCCACAACTGTGCTAGCAGCATACCCGCAAGCATCAGCGCGCAACCGAGGTAGCCCTTCGGGTGCAGCGACTCTCCCAGCAGTAGCGCACCAGCAATGGCGGCAAAGACGGCTTCGAGGGAAAGAATAATCGCCGCATGGGAGGCGATAGCATCTTTTTGTGCAACGACTTGCAGGGTATAACCGATCCCCACGGCAACCACGCCGCCGTACAGCAGGGCAGGGCCGGCGGCGATGATCGACTGCAACTGTATGTCTTCGAAAATCAGCGCCAGGATCAGGCTGATGACCGAGCAGGTCAGAAATTGCAGGAACGCGAGGCGGATCGCGTCGTGGCGGCTGGCAAAAACGCCGACCAGGATTACATGTCCGCCCCAGACAAAGGCCCCGATCAATTGCAACCAATCACCTGAGGCGACGTGGAAATTGTCCCCGACACTGAGCAGGAACATGCCCGCCACTGCCAGCCCTGCGCCAAGCCAGGTGCCTGTTCCGGTCTTGTGGCCCAGCAGCAGGCCCAGGAGCGGAACTACAATGACATAAAGACCGGTGATGAATCCGGCGTTGGTCACGCTGGTAAACAGTAGGCCGACTTGTTGCAGGTTGATGCCTGTGCACAATGCCAGCCCCATCACAATGCCACCGAGCAGTAGGCCGCGCGTCATTAGAGGCTCGGGCTTTGCAGCGCCGGAGCGACGGAGGAGCAGCAGGGGCAACAAGCATAACGAGCCAAGGGCGAAGCGCAGGCCTGTATAGAGATATGGCCCAATATGGTCCATGCCTGAAGTTTGCGCGACAAAGCCGGAGCCCCAGATCATTGCGGTGATCAGCATTAACAGGTCGGCCCGCAGGGCTTGTTTTCGCATGATGACGCTCTAGTTGGGAGGGTGCAGACTTTGCCGTAAAGCGTTGAACTTGACCACCCCGACTTCGCTCGTCATCCTTGTCACCGAAATAACGCTTGAACGCTGGTTTTTGTAAGTCTTGGCGTTGAACGTACCGTGTTGGTACCGTGAGTTTGCTGGCATCGATGGATGCCTTCGTGAGCGCTGAATCCATTAGTGCTCACCTAAACAGGATCATTGATAAATGACATACGAAATCCTGATTGCTGATGACCACCCTTTGTTTCGCAGTGCACTGCGTCAGGCCTTGAGTCTGGGGTTGGGTCCTGAGGCTAAGTTAGTTGAAGCCGAAAGCATTGCCGAGCTTGAAAGCTGTCTGACCGATAAGGCAGATTGGGACTTGGTGTTGCTGGACTTGAACATGCCTGGCGCTTACGGATTTTCTGGCCTGGTCCTGTTGCGCGGACAGTACCCGCAAATCCCGGTGGTGATGGTGTCGGCGCAAGAAGAGGCATCCATCGTGGTTCGCTCGCGCGAGTTTGGCGCCAGTGGCTTTATTCCCAAGTCCAGTTCTCTTGAGACCATTCAGCAGGCCGTACGTACGGTGCTTGATGGCGATGTCTGGTGGCCGCCGCAAGTCAATGAAGCCATCAGCGTTTCGGCTGAAGCCAAGGCTGCCAGTGCAGGTCTGGCGAGTCTCACTCCCCAGCAGTTCCGGGTATTGACCATGGTCTGCGAGGGGTTGCTGAACAAGCAGATCGCCTACGAACTCAGTGTTTCGGAAGCCACGATCAAGGCTCATGTCACGGCGATTTTTCGCAAACTCAATGTTCGCACTCGCACACAGGCTGCTTTGCTCTTGCAGCAAATGGAATCAATTCCGGCCAACTAAATGCTGTATTCGGCCCGGATGCTCACGCTTTTTTGACTTTTGTTAAATTAGCCTTCCTTGTCTTTTTTACGCAGTTACCCATCTATGTCGCCCTTTAAAGGCCAAACAGGCCTGAAACGTATCTTCAACGCTACCGGCTATTCGTTTGATGGTTTGCGTGCCGCCTACACAGGTGAAGCTGCATTTCGTCAGTTGGTGCTCCTCAACGTGATCCTGATACCTCTGGCCTTCATGTTCAATGTCAGTCGGGGTGAGCGTGCGGTTCTGATTGCCGTATGCCTGCTGGCGCTGATTGTTGAGTTGCTCAACTCCGCTGTTGAGGCGGCCATTGACCGGATTTCGCTGGATTTGCACCCATTGTCGAAAAACGCCAAGGACATGGGCAGCGCGGCGCAATTCATTGCGTTGGGTATGATCGGCCTGGTGTGGGGTGTGATTCTGCTGGGTTGATGGTTCGCGGATAGCTGGATGGCTCAGGCAATACTCGGCAGCACTATTTCGTCGCTACGCTGAACCCCTGCGGTGAATGCGCGACACAGGTCGAGAAATTCGCGCATGGCAGAGGTCTGGTACTTCTGCTTGTGCCAGATGAAATAGAACTGCCGCGACAGGTCCAGCTCCGGGGTTTCCACCGCCACTAGGCTACCGCGGCGGATGGCATCGCGCAGTGCCAGACGAGAAATACAGCCAATACCCAAACCAGACTCGACTGCTCGCTTGATAGCTTCGGTGTGTTCCAGCTCTAAACGCACATTCAGGGCGTTGCGGTGGTGGCGCATGGCTTGATCGAAAGTCAGGCGGGTGCCTGAACCTTGCTCCCTGAGGATCCAGGCTTCCTGGGTCAGTTCCTCCAGGGTGGCGTGTCCGCGTTTAGCCAGAGGGTGCTGCGGGGCGCAGAAAACCACCAGTTCGTCTTCGACCCACGTCTGAACTTCGATGTCGGGATGGGTACAATCACCCTCGATCAGACCTAGATCAATTTCGTAATGGGCAACCTGCTGCACAATATTCGCTGTGTTTTGCACGCTCAGCTTCACTTGGCTCTCGGGATGGCGCTGCATGAAACTGCCGATCAAGAGCGTGGCCAAATAATTGCCAATGGTGAGCGTGGCGCCGACTGCCAATGAACCGAAGCCGGATTTGCCATTGAACAGGTCCTCGATCTCCTTGGCCTGATCCAGCAGCGCTACCGCTTGTGGCAGTAGCTGGCGGCCCGTTGCGTTCAGGCTCAAGCGTTTGCCGGCGCGATCAAATAATTGGCAGCTGGATTGACGCTCCAGCTCAGTGATAGAGGTGCTGGCCGCTGATTGCGAGAGTGACAAAAGCCCGGCAGCGCGCGAGACGCTTTCCTGCTGAGCGACGGCGACGAAGACTTGAAGTTGACGCAGAGTAAATCGCATATCTATATAACCGATAATCCATATCTTAATAATTCATTTAACAGATATTGTGCTTGCCACTAGAATGACGCGCAATAGCGCTCAGAGTCAGCGCGAGCGAAATTTTCCGGAGCCCCCGTACATGAGCAACATGAATCACGAGCGTGTCCTGAGCGTCCATCACTGGAACGACACCCTCTTTAGTTTCAAGTGCACCCGTGATCCAGGTTTGCGCTTCGAGAACGGTCAGTTCGTCATGATCGGTCTTCAGCAGCCGAACGGGCGCCCGCTCATGCGCGCTTACTCGATCGCCAGCCCGAACTGGGAAGAGCATCTGGAATTCTTCAGCATCAAGGTGCCTGATGGTCCCCTGACGTCGCAGTTGCAGCATTTGAAGGAAGGCGACGAGATCATCATCAGCAAGAAACCGACCGGCACTCTGGTGCTGGACGATCTCAAGCCGGGCAAGCACCTGTATCTGCTCAGCACAGGAACGGGGCTGGCGCCGTTCATGAGCGTCATTCAGGACCCGGAAACGTATGAGCGCTTCGAGAAGGTCATTCTCTGCCACGGCGTACGTTACGTGAACGAGGTTGCCTACCACGAGTTCATCACTGAGCACTTGCCGCAGAATGAGTTTTTTGGTGAAGCATTGCGTGAAAAGCTGATTTATTACCCAACCGTGACGCGTGAGCCGTTCGAGAATCAGGGCCGCCTGACCGACCTGATGCGCAGCGGCAAGCTGTTCAGGGACATCGGTCTGCCGCCGATCAACCCTGAGGATGATCGTGCAATGCTGTGTGGCAGCCCGAGCATGCTCGATGAGACCAGTGAAGTTCTCAACAGCTTTGGCTTGAAGGTGTCCCCGCGCATGCGTGAGCCTGGCGATTACCTGATCGAGCGCGCCTTCGTCGAGAAGTAAGGTCAGCCGATTCAGAAAAAACCCGCTTCGGCAGTCAATGGCCGAGCGGGTTTTTTCTTTTGCGGCATGTTGCTTCACTGTGTCGCAGGCACGACCTCAAGCACGCGTATCAGCCCGTTTTGCGGGTAATGCCAGCGCACATCAAGATCCCAGAGCTGTGTGCCGTAGCGGCGCTCTGGTGTCGGTACCTGGTAAGCCGGGCGTGGATCCTGCGCCAGACATTGCTCAATCAGCTCGACCAATGGCTCATTCAGACGTTGCGCGTGTTCACGGGCCTGAAGCAACGCGCTGCCTTCCCATTGCACTGGAATCAACTTCGGCGCGGCACTGGCAATGGTGTTTGTGGCGCCCTCGACGCTATCGGCGTAGGGCACATACGGTTTGATGTCCAGCACCGGAGTGCCGTCCAGCAAGTCGATGCCCGAGACCCAAAGGCGCCCAGGCTCTACCTTCTCCAGCTTCACCACCGACTGACCAATGCCGTTAGGGCGATGAGTCGCACGCGTCGCGAACACGCCCATGGTCTGGTTGCCTCCGAGGCGCGGCGGGCGAACCTTCAGGCGCGGCTTTTCTTCCAGAGTCTGATGGAAAAGAAAAAGTAGCCAGATATGGCTGACCTGCTCAAGCCCTTGCACGGCGTCGGCATGGTCGAAGGGTGCCACCAACTCCAGGACGCCACGCGCAGCGGGAGCCAGTTGAGGCTGCCGGGGGATGGCGAATTTTTCCTTGAAGCAGGAGCGCATGAAGCCGACGGGGGAGACGTTGTAAGTCATGGTCATGATCTTGGGTCGAGGTCCGTCGGGTCATCCGTTTTGAAGCAGGGGACTCAGGCGCGAATGCGTAGCGTCAGGCCCTTGAGGAAGTTGCGCAGCAGCTGGTCGCCGCAGGTCCGGTAGTTGCTGTGGCCGAACTTGCGGAACAGCGCGCTCAGCTCAGGCTTGGACACCGGAAACTCGGCCGCCTTGAGAATGGCGTGCATGTCGTCTTCCTTGAGTTCGAAAGCAACCCGCAGTTTTTTCAGCACGGTGTTGTTGGTCACCGGCACTTCGATTTTTTGCGGGGCGCGGCTGTCGTCCTTGCCGCGCTTGAAGATCACCAGGCCATCGAGAAAATGCGCCATGACTTCATCGCTGCAATTCAGATAGCCTTCTTCTTCCTCGTCCTTTTTCATGAAGGCGATCACGTCGTCCTTGGACACGTCCAGGCCACCCAGCTTGATGATCTCCACGACTTTGCCATCGCTGATATCGAGCATGTAGCGAACGCTACGCAGTACGTCGTTGTTCATCATGGTTTACGGTCCTGATAAGTCTGATGTGAACGTCGCACGGGAAGCCTGTGCGACGCTGAAATGTGAGGGTGCAAGCCGGCTTAGAATTTTTCCTTGCCGGACAGGTAGCGCCATTGGCCTTCTGGCAGCTTGCCCATGGACACACCGCCGATGCGGATGCGTCGAAGGGACACGACCTTGAGGCCGACGCTTTCACACAGTTGGGCAATGACGCCGGGCTGGGGGTTCTTCATGGCGAAGCGCAGGCGGTTTTCGTTCTGCCAGCTGGCTTTTACTGCCGGTAGTTCCTTGCCCTTGTAAGTCAGGCCGTGGTTGAGGCGATTGAGGCCATGGGCTGCCATGGTTCCTTCGATCTCGACCACGTATTCCTGTTCGATCTTGCTGCGATCGTCGGTCAACTTGCGCAGTATTTTCCAGTCTTGACTGAAGACCATCAACCCGCTGGCGTTGGCTTGCAGGGTCGAAATGGGCGACAGGCGCATGAAGTGCCCTTTTAGGGGGCGCTTACCGTACCGATGCTCTTCGGACAAGGTGCCGGGGGTGATCAGTTGCAGCGCGCTTTCGGCGTCGATGTTCGCCGGTTGATGCAAGAGAATGGTCACTGATTCCGGAGCTGTTGCTTTTGCCTCGGGGTCGAGCTCGATTTTCTGGTTATCGACTTTGAACTGCGGTTCTTCAATGACTTCACCGTCAACCGTGACCCAACCGCCTTCGATAAACAGTTCAGCCTCCCGGCGGGAGCAGCCGACCAGCTCGACAAGGCGTTTGGAAAGGCGAATGGGGTCTGTCATGACAAAGAGCCGTTACTTAAGGGGAAAGACGGCTATTGTACCCGCGCACGCAGTGTTAATCGCGGCCACATTGAAAATGCCTTCAAGATAGGTGGTCGTTCTGTGCTTTTTCGTTAGCGAAAGGCCATCCAGGAACCCATCGCGGGTGACGCCTGGTCCTGATTGGCTAAAGCGTGTTCCCTGGAGTCTGGTTTATGTCCAAATGGCTTGCCGCATTGATAATGAGCGTCAGCTTGCCGTTGTTCGCTGCTGAAACGCCGTCCTACGGCCCGCAATTGCAAGGTTTCGAGTATCCCTATCCAGCACAGAATTTTGCTTTTGAGTCTCAGGGTGAACAGATACAGATGGGCTACATGGACATCAAACCGTCCCATACGTCCAATGGGCGCACCGTTGTGCTGCTGCACGGCAAGAATTTTTGTGGCGCGACCTGGGGAGGGACAATCAAACCGTTGAGCGACGCGGGGTACCGGGTAGTTGCGCCTGATCAGATCGGTTTCTGTCGGTCGAGTAAACCTGAACATTACCGCTATACGTTCGAGCAATTGGCGCAGAACACCAACGCGCTGCTCACCCATCTGGGCATAGACCACGTCATTGTGCTCGGGCATTCCATGGGCGGTATGTTGGCTACCCGTTTTGCATTGATGTACCCGCAACAGGTCGACCAACTGGTCTTGGTCAACCCCATCGGTCTTGAGGACTGGAAAGCCAAAGGCGTGCCTGCTCTCACGTTCGAGCAATGGTATGCGCGCGACTTGAAAACCAATGCCGACAGCATCCGCAAATACCAGCAGGCGACTTATTACGCCAACCAATGGCGCCCGGAGTTCGATCATTGGGTCGATATGCAAGCGGGCATGTACAACGGCAAGGGGCGTGACGAGGTGGTCCGCGCCTCGGCACAGACCTACGAGATGATTTTCAATCAGCCGGTGTTCTACGCGTTCGAACGCCTGAAAATGCCCACCCTGTTAATGATCGGGCAAAAGGACAACACCGCCATCGCCAAAGACCTGGCCTCCGAAGCATTGCGCAAGACATTGGGTAACTATCCCGAACTAGGCAAGGCCGTGGCCAAGCGCATTCCTCATGCAACGCTGTTTGAGTTCGACACGCTGGGGCATGCGCCACAAATCCAGGACCCAGAGCACTTCAACAAGGCCCTGATTGACAGTTTGCTTGACTGATCGTGATGGCATGCAGCGCAGGCTTCATTCAATGGGGCCTGCTCAGTCGCATGTGCAGTAACGGGTAAGGCATGACCCATGCCATCCACCTCCGAACGACCGATTACCTCAAACCCCTGCTTGAGGTAGAACCCCAGCGCTTGAAGGTTTTGCTCGTTGACGTCCAGTTGATCGGCGTGGAAGTGCTCAATAGCATGAGCGAGCAGCAACTTGCCCAGTCCTTGGCCGCGGTGCTCAGGATCGATGAACAGCATTTCGACCTTGCCCGCGGCAATTCCGGCGAAACCGGTGATTCGTTGCCGAGTGTCTTTGCTGCAAATCAGCATCACCGCATCCAGATACTGATTGAGCACCATGCTCTTGAGCATAGAGATATAGGAGCTGGGCAAGAAATCATGGGTGGCCCGCACCGAGTCTTCCCAGATGCGGGCGAGCTCCGGGTAATCACTCTGTCGTGGCGTATGAATGACCGAATGACTGCGCATACAACCTGTCTCCTTAGGCAAAAGTGTCGGTCCGTGACTCGGCAGCTTTTTAATGTCGATTTTTTTGAAGTGTGATCTTGTGTTGATTAAATCTAATAGAAAAAAAACAGCTTGTTGGTGATTTTTTGTAGGGGCTCTGATTGTCGAGTCTGCCACGTTTTCCTGACAGGTTTCGACGGTGTCGGATCAAGCCCACTCGATATCGGGAAGAGTCTTACGTGTTCCTTGCAGTGTGACTGGCATTCGCTGAGTCTGTTTTCAATGACACTGCGTGCCCCTTCCAACACGAAGATGCGCGCATGTCTCATCCCGGCCTTACCCCGAAGCTCTCTCTGGACATCAACGGGCAGCAGCAAACTGACTTGCAGGTGTTGAGTTTTCACGGGACCGAGGCGCTGAGCCGATCCTATGAAATCAACATCGAACTGGTGAGCAGGCGCTCATCCCACGCGTTGGACGGCTTGCTGCATAAAGCGGCCTACCTGAGATTCGGGGCGCAAGGGCAGGGGTTGCACGGTCATATTTATGCGATCCGCAAAGGCAAAACAGGCGGGGCGTTCACCCATTACCATCTGGTGCTGGCGCCTTATCTGGCTTTTCTGGAACATTCGAGCCATCGCCGTTCGTTCCAGAAAATGACCGTGCCGGAGATCATTCTTGAGGTGCTGAAAGGGCATCGCATGCTGAAGGGCACCGATGCATCGTTCGACCGCATCACGGGGAGCGTGGCGCCGCGCGACTACTGCGTGCAGTACGACGAGTCGGACCTGCACTTTCTCAGCCGGTTATGCGAAGAAGAGGGGATTTTCTATCGGTTTGAGCACACGCCAGACAGTCATTGCCTGATCTTTGCCGACGATGAAACCCGATTCCCGCAGCAATCTCCGCAGGTGTTGCCGTTCAAACCGGCCAGCGGCCTGGTGGCCGAAGGTCCGGTGGTCAAGGCCTTTGGCGTACGTCTTACCGCCCAAACCAATCATGTCGCCCTGCGCGACCATGACTTCAAACAGACCCATATCCCGCTGCAGAGCCTGCAAAATCCCCTGCGAACCCAGGCGCAATGGGAGAGCGGCGAAGTCCCCAAATACGGTCCCTACCTGGAGGATTACGTCTACCCCGGGAATTTCGAAGAGCGGCGGCGCGGTGACGTTTTATCCAAGCGTGCGCTTGAGCGCCATCAAACCGGGTTTCGCCTGGCGGATGGTGAGAGTGATGCGCCGCTTTTACGCAGTGGATCGCGCGTGCACCTGGTGCCGGATTACGACCCCGAAACCCACTGGGTGCTGGTTTTTGTACAGCATGAAGCAAGACAGCCGCAGGTGCTCGAAGAACTGGCCGACAGCAGCCCGGTTGAAGACGGGCGCATCGTTCAGGGGTACCGCAACACCTTCACCGCCATTGCGGAAGCGGTCCAGTTCCGTCCGGCGCTGGAGCACCCGAAACCGCGAATCCACAGCACCCAGACCGCCAGGGTCACCGGTCCTGTGAATGAAGAAATCTACTGCGACACATTCGGTCGGGTCAAAGTCAAATTCCACTGGGACCGCAGCGAACAGGACGATGAAACAACCAGTTGCTGGGTGCGGGTTGCGTCCAGTTGGGCAGGCGATGGGTATGGCGCCGTCACCATTCCCCGAGTGGGCATGGAGGTGCTGGTTTCCTACTTGGAAGGGGACGCCGACAGGCCGGTTATCGTCGGCTGTTTGCCCAATAACCTGAACCCCGTTGCGTATGGACTGCCTGAGAACAAGACCAAAAGCATCTTTCGCAGCCGGAGTTCCAGTGCAAGTACCGGTTTCAACGAAGTTCATTTTGACGACAAGAGCGGGGCGGAACGGGTCTACCTGCGTGCCCAGCGCGACTTGGAACAGTTGATCCAGAACGACAGCCGGACTGAAATTGGCGGTCAGCGTCTGGAAACCATCAAGGGCAACAGTACCTCGGTACTCAAAAGTGAGGAACACCGGACCCTCACCGGCGAGCGCAAGGTTCAGTTGCTGGCGGGCGATCACCTGCAGGTGGCAGGCAGCAGCCACACCCGTGTGGGTCAGGTGTTGGTGAAAGAAGCCGGATTCGAGGTGCACCTCAAATCCGGCGTTAACCTCGTCATTGATGCTGGCGTCAGCCTTACGTTGAAAGCGGGTGGTCAACACATCCTCATCAGCCCTGCCGGGATTTTCAGCAGCGTGCCGATCGTGTTGGGCGGGGTGCCAGTGCCGGGAATAGCGGCGATACCATTGATGCCGGGGCAGGTTCAGCCCCTGGTTGCCGGCAGCGTTGCTGCATCGCAGGGGCAAGTCGAAAAAATCCTCAGTGGACAGCTGACGTGCCCGTTGTGCGAGATGAACACGCCGGTCCCGAAGAGCGTTTAAGGTGACAAGCGGCGTTTCACCGCTGATTTTTAGCCCTTACTTCTGTTTTGCTTCAGCGATCTGCACTTCAACGAAATGCTGAATCAACGAGACCTGCGGCTCTTGTTGGCGCAGGTCCATGACCATTTTGCTCATGCGCTGCAGCTTCTCGCTGGGTTTGGCCCATTCAGCCTCTGGCAACGGAGCGGACCATGCCTGCATCGCCTCGGGCACGGCGGCGCGGCCCATGCTTTTGATGCGGCGGATTTCCCATTCGGTGAGATGGTTGGGCAGGGTCCAGAGGGTCATGACGTGGTACAGGTACCACCAGAACGGATAACCCCAGCCGACTTCGCCCGCCTTGCGCCGACGGCGCATGCGTTCGCGAGCGTTGTAGAACGTGTGCAGCCCCTCATGCGGCGGATCGTTGGGGCCTTGCAGATCGAGCGGGTCCTGAATTTCCTTGAGCGTGTGGACTTCGTACTCCATGTACGCGCGAATCGCCTCCCAGTTGCAGATGGCCAACTCAAAACCGGCACAGTGAAACTCCAGGGTGTACTGCTGATCGTGAGGCGGATGGTAAAAACCGAGGCCCATGGCGTACTGGATGTTCAGGCCATATTGGGTGACACCTCTGGCCTGGACGACCCACGCCGAGAGTGATTCCCAAGGGACGAAGATCGGTTCAGTTTGGCCTGCGGGGACGAAACAGACTTCACGGCGTTGGCGGTTGAAGCGGGTGGGGACGAGGGTTTCGTATTTGGCGAGGTGGTTGAGGGAGATGATGATGCCGAGGGCGAGGATGGCGCCACCGCCCCACGCGCCAATTTGCAAGCCAGATGGAATCATACCCAATGCAAAATCGACAGAACTTTTTAGGTCCTCATCTAAGAATAATCCCATCAGGCCAAAGATCATTGGCGCCAAGAAAGCCGTCATAAAAAAAATGCCCAAAGGAACACCTAATGTTATGTGCCAGCCAAATACCGCCGGCATTCCTGACCCAAAGTCCATATGGCTGTTATTGACTTCACCTACCGCATGTCCATAGTCCTGAGCCGGCCTGTTGGTAGGTAAAGGAACGGGGGCCAGATAAATAACCTGACCACTGGGGAAGTTTTCTATCATCCCGGCATACGGTTCACGGCTAATCGGTGGCGGCGCGTTAAGGGGCGGCTTAGCCATATCAGTCGTCCTGCTGCGGCAGTTGGAGAGGATCGATCAGGGCGTCATCGCCGTCCTCTTCTTGACTCTCTCGTTTCGCTTCAGCAATCTGCACTTCAACGAAGTGTTGAATCAACGAGACTTGCGGCTCTTGCTGGCGCAGGTCCATGACCATTTTGCTCATGCGTTGCAACTTCTCGCTGGGCTTGACCCACTCAGCTTCCGGCAGTGGAGCGGACCATGCCTGCATCGCCTCGGGCACGGCGGCGCGACCCATGCTTTTGATGCGGCGGATTTCCCATTCGGTGAGGTGATTGGGCAAGGTCCAGAGGGTCATGACGTGGTACAGGTACCACCAGAACGGATAACCCCAGCCCACTTCCCCTGCTTTACGCCGACGGCGCATGCGTTCGCGGGCGTTGTAGAACGTGTGCAGCCCTTCATGTGGCGGATCGTCGGGGCCTTGCAGGTCGAGAGGGTCCTGAATGTCCTTGAGCGTGTGGACCTCATACTCCATGTACGCGCGAATCGCCTCCCAGTTGCAGATGGCCAACTCAAAACCGGCGCAGTGAAACTCCAGGGTGTATTGCTGATCGTGAGGCGGGTGGTAAAAGCCGAGGCCCATGGCGTACTGGATGTTCAGGCCGTATTGGGTGACACCTCTGGCCTGGACGACCCGCGCGGAGAGTGATTCCCAAGGAACGAAGATCGGTTCGGTTTGACCGGCCGGGACGAAGCAGACTTCACGGCGCTGGCGGTTGAAGCGGGTGGGGACCAGGGTTTCGTATTTGGCGAGGTGGTTGAGGGAGATGATTATGCCGAGGGCTAGAGCGAGGCCGCCGCCCCACGCGCCGATTTGCAAGCCAGATGGGATCATACCCAATGCAAAATCAACAGAACTTTTTAGATTCTCTCCTAGGAATAATCCCATTAGACCAAAGATCATTGGAGCCAAGAAGGCGACCATAACAAAGCATGAAAATGGTCCCCCCACAATTAGTTGCCAACTAAATGTAGTCGGTAATCCCAGCCCAAAATCCATATAGGTGTCACTTATCGAACTCACTGCATTTCCATAGTCCTGAGCCGGCATATCGGTAGGCAATGGAACGGGGGCCAGATAAATAACCTGGCCGCTGGGGAAGTTTTCGATCATCCCTGCATATGGTTCACGGCTGATCGGTGGCTGCGCGTTAAGGAGCGCAGCCATATCAGTCGTCCTCCTGCTGCAGGAGGAGGGGATCAATCAGGTAAAAAGTGCATTTATCCCCTTGAGGTTCGAGATTTTTGTCGA
This sequence comes from Pseudomonas sp. 5C2, assembly GCF_034314155.1. Taxonomy (NCBI): domain Bacteria; kingdom Pseudomonadati; phylum Pseudomonadota; class Gammaproteobacteria; order Pseudomonadales; family Pseudomonadaceae; genus Pseudomonas; species Pseudomonas sp. 5C2. Next base: position 215,467 of record NZ_JAVIWH010000002.1, read on the forward strand.
AGATTTCACCGCCGTGGCCGTCGAGAGGTACGCGGAATTGATAAACGTTGAGCAAGTAAACGCCATCTTCGGGGCTAAAGTCTCCGAGTTCAACGGTGACCACCAACTCGTCGCGCTCGGTGGCGGTTGGGCGATACTCGCGACTGGGCGCCTCAAACTCCAGAACCAGAGGTGTTGCTTGTTTGATCTGCAGTTTTTGGATCAATGCGTCAGTCGCGACAGTCCAGCGCTCGACGGGTTTGACGCGCGTGGTGTGGGTCCGTACTTCATAGCCGCCTATCCGGAGCACGGTTTTGGCTTTGCTGTTGCCAAAAGGTCTTATCAAATCGGCACTGGAGGTGGTGGACAGGTGCAGCACTATTCGCGTCGCAGACAGGGTGCCCTGATTATCGGGTTGCTCGGGCCGCACTTCGATTTTTGGGGCTTTGACCTGAACGTGCAGACTCTTTTGGTACTCGCTTAACGCCAGCGACAAACGTCGATCCGCGCTTCGGCTCCAGGGAGTAGTCTGCAACCATTGATCATGGCGACTGAGGTTATAGCGGTTGTAAAACCAAGTGCCCGACAGTTCCAGAGCGGTGAACAAAATCCCGGCCATATTGACGCGGAAAAACACTGTGGACAGACGTGTGCCCGCTACGGCCCAAGCTGCCAGACGGGCTTCGGTTTGAGATGCAACGGATAGGACGTTTTTACCCGCCATCAATGTTTCACCAAAACCATAAGCGTTGCTTAGTAAAAAGCCGCTATTGCCCGCCATGCTTAGAGTGGCACCCGCTTGTGCTGCACCGTTGCCTTCGCGTGCAGCATTTAGCCAATTGCTAGTAGTGCTCTTCAGGCTCATTGCTGCGGCTAGCGTTCCGACGAAGTAGCCAGCAAGGCCCAAGCCAAGATGCAACTTTCCCAATTGGACGTGCACGCCTTTCAACTCGGCTACTTTTATGTTCTTACTCAACACCGCCACCTGCGCGCTAAGTGCTGTATCGGCAATCCCTTGGGCGGCCCCAAACCCTGCTGCGGCGGTAGTGAAAAATGGACCCCATAATAGCCCGGTGTCCCTTTTTTGTTCGGGTTCAGCCATTACCTCTTTCCACACCTGCACAAAATTCACCAACTGCACCGCAAACACCAACAGCCCAGCCCCATCCCCTAATAGTCCTGCTGTAGGCGCAACCCTCACCCCCTGCCGATAGTTATCCAGCAGCGACCGTACCTGCGCCTGCTGCTCTGGAGGAAACACCAACGCTAACCCCGGCGTGCCGGCCGTCGCTGTTTGCAGATGAACCGTGCCCTCTGGTAGTTCACGAATCGGGCTCAACATCCGGGCCAGTCGCTCTTCCAGAACGTTAAGTTTCTGTTGAGTCTCAGGCCGCTGGTTTTCCAGCTCTTGAGCCAGCCAGTGATCTTTTTCCGCACGATAGCGACGGGCATTGTTGTTCAGGGAACGCAGGTATCTACGTTTCGCCTGCACCTCCTTGACCGTCTCACCCAGGGCTTTCAGGTCGTCGGCATCTGCTATTTGAAAGCTGACCTTCTCGCGCCGGGCCGCGTCGAGCAACGAAACCCCGAAGGTCTTGGGCAGGTACCGAAACAGTGCCTCGATGTCCGGCATCTGGCCTTTGTCCAAGGCCTGCATGAAGTCGTGCAGCCCTTGTTGCACGCCCCACTGCACGGCGGGGGCGAGGGTGCCCCAGGCGGCGGTGGCATTGACTTGCGTGGGGTGGGGCAGGGTCTCGATGTCCGGCAGGTGGCCGGCAAACAGCGTTTTCAGCTTCTCGATCCACTCCGGCGCGCTTTTAAGCAGTCCCCAGCCCGCATTGGTGAACAAGGCGAATTGCGCGGCCAGTTCGGTCTGTACGCTCAGCGGCAAGGTAAAAAACAGTGCGCGGCTCTGCTGCGGGTTGCGGTTCAGCCAGGCAACAATGGTGTCGTAGGCAGTGTCACTGCGGCACAGGTCTTTCAAGCAGTCGTATTGGGTGAGCAAGGCGTGATCGATCTGCTCCAGATCGTTGGTGTCGTAATACCAGGCGGCGCGGTGGAAACGGTTGAGGGTGAGCATCTCCAGTCGGTCGTGGGTGATGCGATCAAGCAGGGTGTTCCAATGCGCGAGCTTGGGGCGTTGCGCCTTAAGAAAAGCGTCCATGCGCGGACGGTCGATCAGGTCGTTGATTCCGCGCTGGCCCCAGCGGGCGCCGTACAGCAGGTCTCTTAGCCGCTTATCTTGTTCTCGGTGCAGTTTGACCAGGGTTTGCCAGTGGGTGGCGACAAAGTCGGGGTCGGCGGTGGCGAGATTTTGCTTGAGGTAATACAGCTCGACGGTTTTTTTCAGTTCGTTGACCATGTAGCCATAAGTTCGCGCAGGTCTGGCCTGGATGTTTTTTAGCTGTGCCTTGAGGTCGGCTGGCAGATCCGAATCGGAAGCGTCTGGCAGCGGATTGGCAACAGGATCAAGACTCAGCACCTCTAGCAATGCCTGCCGTGTCTCCCCACGCTGGGGTTCGGGCAGCTTTTCCAGATCAAGCAATAACGCCTTGAGCGCAGGGTCATCGGTGCTCTCGGCCATCTTGCTGAGGTGGGCGGCACTGATCTGGCTCAGCGATTCGATGTAGCAGCCCAGCAAGTAATCACGCTCCGTGTGGCCCGCTTCCTGACCGCTGCGGGCCCAGTCATCGATCCAGCCCACCACCTTGTCCTGATAGTTCGCCAGGTCGCGCATCACGCCGATATCGTCGCGCACGGCGAGGAACAGGAAGTCGCTTTTGTGATCATCGCTGACCTGGCTGGTCAGCTCCTCGATCAAGGTCTGACGAAACAGCGGTGGGTGTTCCCACAGATACGGAATGTTTTCTTCCGGGGTAAGGCCTTGATGAGGGGCATCGTGATCCTGCACCACCTCGGCCAGCCATTTCTTCGCGTGCCGCTCATGCAGCAGCGGCGCGACGATGTGTTCGCTGTTGACCGGCGCAAGGTCGATGCACTGCATGAAGTGCTCGCGCTCGGTGGCGCTATCGAGCACCTGCCGGCACTTGGCGACGGTCCACTGCACCTCCGAGTAGGCGACATGCAGGACGCTGCTCTTGGAGAAGATCATTTCGGGAGGATCGCCCAGGGCGAGGGTCCGGTGATCCTCTTTGACCTCCTTGCCGTCGAACAGCCAGTGTTCCAATGACCCCTGCTTGATGCTGTACTCGTTCAGGCCGGTGGCGCTGTCGATCACGTACAGATAACCGTCACGCAACATGCGTAGACCCAAGGGGCGGCTTTGCAGCGTGTAAGGCATCGCCAGATCAGCGCTCGGATCGAGACCGTCTTCAACCAGGCCGTAACGTACCGGCAGCAGGTGAATGGTTGTTTGCATGAGTGGGCAAACCCCGACTTCGCCGAAGGGCGTGGCGCTTTTGGCTTGGGCGACCAGATTGGCCAGATGACCGCGAGGGGTCATGAAATCGGTCATGGCAGGCACCTTTTCTGGGCCAGATCAGCAATGCGTTCGATGCGCTGGGCCTTGGGTAAACTGGATTTAGGGTCTAAAAGGCTGACGATGTCGGGGTCTTTCCGTAGCCCTTGTTCGTCCACAAAGCCATGGGCATTGGCGTACAGGTACAGTTCTTTTTCACAGTCAAAACCGTGCTCGACAGCACGGCGCGCCAACGCCTGCAGATGCTCCCGATACTGCTGATCCGTTAACTCAGCCTGGTAGTCAGGGAAGTAGTGCTTCATGTGCCGGGAGAGTTCGGTCACCCGTTTGCGAAAGCTGGCGTCGTCGAGACTGTCCCATTGCTTTTCGTTAAACCGGTAGGGCGCATCGTGTTTCGGGGGCGGCATTTCGCCGGGGCGGATGTAGCGATGCCAGCCGCTACGCGCAAGGTCTGCGGTGAAGATATGCTGGCAGGGACCGAACAGCATGGAGTCTGGATATTCCGTTCCAAACAGGGCATCTGCCACCGGCGGGTAGGCCATGCGCAGCAGCATTTCTTGCCCGGACGGATGCTCAATGACGGTCAACCAGCGCAGATGCGCAACCACTTGCTCCCAAGGCTCATCGCTGACGAGCAGGAAGCCCCACAGCTGATCGACATTTTCCAGGAACTGCGCCAGTGCAGGGTCGCCCGCACCTTTCAGGCGGACAAGACAAGGGGATAGGTCTCTAAACTCGGCAAGCCGAGTGGTGAGATAAAGTACGTCTACCCTTGGAGTCTCGGCCCACTCGAATAGACGCGGCAAAAGCTTCTCGACCTGTACCGCATCAAGCAGCAGGCCGACGCTTTGTTGCCAGGGGAAATCTTCTGGCAGTGCGATCCGTTTAGCAGTGGCCGATCCCATTCGCACAATCCTTCGCGTTTCTCGAAAGCGACGACTATGACGGGAATAGAGCGCGGGTTATGTCGGCGGAGGGCGTGGGAGGAGGTAAGACTTTTCCCTAAGTTGCAAAAAAGCCCTGCCAGTTGAAGGGCAGGGCTTTTTTCGAGCGACAGGCTGATTTAAACCGTTTCAGCCCACAGGTCGTATTCGTCAGCGTCTGTTACTCGGCACAAGACCTTGTCACCCGGCTTGAGGTCCTGGTCACTGTCGATAAAGACGTTGCCGTCGATTTCAGGGGCGTCGAAGAAGCAACGACCTACGGCGCCACCGTTTTCGTCGATTTCATCAATCAGCACTTCAATCTCTTTGCCGACTTTCAATTGCAAGCGGGCTGCGCTGATGGCTTGCTGGTGAGCCATGAAGCGGTCCCAACGGTCCTGTTTGATCTCGTCCGGGACGTGATCGCCCAGGGCGTTGGCCGGTGCGCCTTCGACCGGGGAGTACTGGAAGCAACCCACTCGGTCGAGTTGGGCTTCGGTCAGCCATTCGAGCAGGTATTGGAAGTCTTCTTCGGTTTCACCAGGGAAGCCGACGATGAAGGTCGAACGAATGATCAGATCCGGGCAGATTTCGCGCCAGTTCTTGATTCGCGCCAGGGTCTTGTCTTCGAAGGCTGGGCGTTTCATCGCCTTGAGGATTTTCGGGCTGGCGTGCTGGAAGGGGATATCCAGGTACGGCAGGATTTTCCCGGCGGCCATCAGCGGAATCAATTCATCAACGTGCGGGTACGGGTAGACGTAGTGCAGGCGGACCCAGACCCCGAGGGTGCTGAGGGCTTCGCACAACTCGGTCATGCGTGTCTTGACCGGCTGTCCGTTCCAGAAACCGGTGCGGTATTTGATGTCGACGCCATAAGCGCTGGTGTCCTGGGAGATCACCAACAGTTCTTTGACCCCGGCCTTGACCAGACGCTGAGCTTCGTCGAGCACATCGCCGACCGGACGGCTGACCAACTTGCCGCGCATCGACGGGATGATGCAGAAGCTGCAGCTGTGGTTGCAGCCTTCGGAAATCTTCAGGTAGGCATAGTGGCGAGGCGTCAGCTTGATGCCTTGAGGTGGCACCAGATCGATCAGCGGGTTGTGATCGAGGTTTGGCGGCACGGCGTCATGAACGGCGTTGACCACTTGTTCATACTGTTGCGGGCCGGTAACGGCCAGCACGCTAGGGTGAACCAGGCGGATCGCGCTTTCTTCTACGCCCATGCAGCCGGTAACGATAACCTTGCCGTTTTCAGCGAGGGCTTCACCGATCACTTCCAGGGATTCGGCCTTGGCAGTGTCGATAAAGCCGCAGGTGTTGACCACCACGACGTCGGCGTCCTGGTAAGTAGCCACGATTTCATAGCCTTCCATGCGCAGTTGGGTGAGGATGCGCTCAGAATCGACCAGAGCTTTGGGGCAACCCAGGGAAACGAAGCCAACCTTTGGGGCAGACGGCGTGGTGACGGTGGACATAGCGAACCTCGGTATTGGGTGGCGCCCGGGCAAATGGCTGGGGTGCCGACTGGGCGTTTGGTACGCCGCTGATCAAAAAGTGCGCAATTCTAGCGGCGGGACCGTAGATTGACCAGCTTTATGCAGAGAATTACGACGAGTGCTGCGCTATGCTTCGCGGCGTTACGCTCAATCGCATCAATGGTGTTAATCGGTATCTGTTAAAACGGGGCTCACTCTGGCGCAGTGTCGTGCTTTTGGAGTCCAGGTCATGGTTGTGGGAGTGGTTAATGGGTCAGGCAATTAGTCAGGCAGATGCAGAGCGCCATCCGGCAAAGCCTTTGGGCCTGCTGATCGCAGCTGTCGGTGTGGTTTACGGCGATATTGGCACCAGTCCGCTGTATACCCTCCAAACTGTGTTCTCTGGGGGGTATGGGGTAAAGGTCGACCACGACGGGGTGCTCGGCATTCTGGCGCTGATCTTCTGGTCGCTGATTTGGGTTGTTTCGCTTAAATACGTGCTGTTCATCTTGCGGGCCGACAATCAGGGCGAGGGTGGGATCATGGCATTGACCGCGCTGGCGCGGCGGGCCTCCTCGCCGTACCCCAGATTGCGCGGTGCGTTGGTGGTCTTCGGTCTGTTTGGTGCGGCGCTATTTTATGGCGACAGCATGATCACCCCGGCCATCTCCGTGCTCTCGGCGGTGGAAGGCCTGGAGCTGGCGTTCAAGGGTGTCGAACATTGGGTCGTGCCCCTGTCGCTGATCGTGCTGGTAGGGCTGTTTCTGATTCAGCGGCACGGTACCGCGCGGATTGGCATTCTGTTCGGTCCGGTGATGGTCATCTGGTTTCTGGTACTGGCTGCGTTGGGGATCAACGGGATCATGCAGCATCCCGAGGTGCTCAACGCACTGAACCCTGCGTGGGGCGTGCGCTTCTTTGTCGTCCATCCGGGCATCGGCGTGACAATTCTCGGTGCTGTGGTGTTGTCACTGACTGGTGCCGAAGCGCTTTATGCCGATATGGGCCATTTCGGTCGCAAGCCAATCGCCCGCGCCTGGTTCATTCTGGTGCTGCCGGCGCTGGTGCTGAACTATTTTGGTCAAGGCGCGCTACTGCTCGACAATCCTGAAGCCGCGCGTAACCCGTTCTATCTGCTGGCACCCAGTTGGGCGCTGATTCCGCTGGTCGTTCTGTCAACCCTGGCCACGGTGATCGCTTCGCAAGCGGTAATTTCCGGGGCTTTCTCCATGACGTTGCAGGCGATCCAGTTGGGTTACATCCCGCGCATGCACATTCAGCACACCTCCAGCTCTGCCCAGGGGCAGATTTATATCGGCGCGGTGAACTGGTCGCTGATGGTGGGTGTGATCTTGCTAGTGCTGGGTTTCGAATCTTCCAGTGCGCTGGCCTCCGCTTACGGGGTTGCCGTGACCGGGACGATGCTGATTACCACGATACTGGTGGCTGCGGTGGTGTTGCTACTGTGGAAATGGCCGCCGTTGTTGGCCGTACCGGTACTGCTTTGCTTCTTGCTGGTCGACGGGCTGTTCTTTGCGGCTAACGTGCCGAAGATAGTGCAGGGCGGTGCATTCCCGGTTTTGGCGGGGATTGCTTTGTTCATCATGATGACCACCTGGAAGCGCGGTAAACAGTTGCTGGTGGATCGGATCGATGAGGGGGGGCTGCCGCTGCCGATCTTTATCAGCAGTATTCGTGTACAACCGCCGCATCGCGTGCAGGGTACGGCAGTATTTCTCACTGCGCGCGCCGATGCGGTGCCGCATGCTCTGTTGCATAACCTGCTGCACAACCAGGTGTTGCACGAGCAAGTGGTGTTGCTGACGGTAGTTTACGAGGACTCACCACGCGTTCCCGCGAGCCGGCGCTTTGAGGTCGAAGCTTACGGAGAGGGGTTCTTCCGGGTGATCCTGCATTTTGGTTTCATCGACGAACCGGATGTGCCAGCTGCGCTGAAGCTGTGCCATCTGGATGAGCTGGACTTCAGCCCGATGCGCACCACGTACTTCCTCAGCCGTGAAACAGTCATCGCTTCCAAGCTGGAAGGTATGGCGCGTTGGCGCGAAGGGCTGTTCTCTTTCATGCTCAAGAATGCCAACAGTAATCTGCGCTTCTTCAATCTACCGTTCAACAGGGTGATTGAGTTGGGCACCCAGGTAGAGATGTAAGGGTAGACATGTAAGGTGCAGAAACAAAAAAAGTCCCCGAGCTGCAAAGCTGCGGGGACTTTTTGTTGGTGTGGCGCGAAGGCAGTGTGGGTCAGCCTTGTTTGGCTGAGGTTTTCCCTTGGCGCTTCTCAATGGCATCGATCATGCGCCTGGCCAAGGCCGGGTAGTTTTCATCGAAGTGGTGCCCGCCCGGCAACTTGAGCTTTTCGCCAACGGCGGTAGTTTCGGTGCAACCGCTCTCGGCATCCTCTTCAGCACCATAAACGCACAGCACTTTATCAGCGGGTAGCTTAGCCATCTCGGGCCCCGTGGGTGCCTCTTTGCCTGCGGTCCCCAGCCAACCCTCGACCATGATCTCGAAGCTGCCGCTGCGCGCGAATGCCAGCAAGATGATAGCGTCGACGCGCTTTTGCTCATCAGGGGCCAAGCGGTTATAGATCGCCGGCAGCACATCGGCACCGAACGAATAGCCGGTCAGCACGAAGCGCTTGGTGCCCCATTTCTGCCGGTAGTGCGCCATCAATTCGGCGAGGTCCAGAGCACTTTGCTCGGGAGACTTGTGCTGCCAGTAGTAACGCAAGGTGTCGATACCGACTACCGGGTAGCCGATTTTGGCCATTTCACCTGCCACGTCACGGTCCAGGTCGCGCCAGCCACCGTCCCCAGAAAGGAACAATGTCACGGTGTCAGTCGTCTGTCCGGCGGGCACCTCCACCACGGGAATGTTCAGGCCGCCGTCATTGTCATCGGCGACCAATTGGTGGCGAAGTTGACTGTTGAGTACCTGTGGCAGGTGGATGTCGTAGTCGCTGATGCTGTTCTCGGCATTAGGTTGATCACGAACGAAGGTTGCAGCGGCATCATCCGGGCCGTCGTTCCAGGCAACCAGCCAGTGTCCATGTGCGGCGGTTTTTGGCAGCGCGTCATTGCAGCCAGGTGGCTCAAGAGAGAAGCCTACCGAGATCGCTTGAGCCTTGTCGTTGGTTTGTCCCGCCAGCCAGCGCCAGGCCAGGGTTGCGCCTGGGCCGATACCCGCGACCAGTGTGGGTGCGTCGTTGAGCTTTTCTATGCCTGCGTTGAGGGTTTGCTGCTGTAGGGCGCAGTTGTCCTTGGGCAGGGTTACCTGCACGATTTCGGCGTCGGCGTCCTGACTCAGTGCCAGCAGTTGCTTGTCCGTCAGGCCTTCATCCGCCAGGACGGCCAAGGCAACGTAAGCGTTAGCGCTAGTGCCGGGCAAGACCCGGGTCAGGGCTGCCCCATTCTCGAGTGTCAGGTGTTCGAGACTTGCTTCAGGCTCAGGGCGATTCCACAACCAAAAGCCAAGTACCAGTGCTAGAACAATCAGGGCTGCGAGCAAAAATCGCCAGTAGCGTTGAATCATCAGCGTTTCACCAATCCGGTCAGGCCGCCTGCAATCAGGGCGGCAGTGTCAGCCAGCGCCACGAGCGGATCAAGTCCGGCGGGCACGGCCATATAACGGGGTTCCCAGTCAGGCTGGAACTTGTCTTTGAAGCGGCGCAAGCCTTGGAAGTTATACAGTTGCTCGCCACGGCGGAATACCATAGAACCGAGACGCTGAGTCAAGGGTGCGCCGCGTCGCGGCTGCAGGCCGGAAAGTGGCACCATGCCCAGGCTGAAGCGTCCATAACCGTGCTCTTTATAGTGCAGAATCAAGCCGATCATCATGAATTCCATGGTCAGTTTGGGTGCGTCGGGGTGAGAGCGCATCAAATCCAGGCTGGCCAGTTCATGTCGAGATGTTTCCAGCAGGTTGGCGAACGCTACAGGCTTGCCTTCGAAATGGATGATCGCTATGCGGAAATGTTGCAAGTATTGCGGGCTGAAGCGGCCCAGGGAGAAGCCTTTCTCTCGGACATTTTTACCGGTAAGCCAAGCATCTGAAATCACCTTCAGTTCGTCCAGCGGCGCCTGACCAACCTCATAGATCTCCAGCGACAGGCCATCCCGCCCACCGCGGTTCCAGGTATAGCGCAGGTCTTTCATTTCCTTGCCTTTGGCGTCGATGTCAAAGCGCTTCAGGTCGACCCGTGCTTCTTCGCCCAGTTTGATCGCAGTCAAGCCGATGTCCATGTAGAACGGCAGATTCTCCGCGCGCACCTGGTAGAACACCGGGCGAGCATGATGGATGTCACACAGGTCGCGGAATTGCCAGATCAGCTCTGCGCGTTGCTGTGTTGGGCCAATCGGGTCATACAAGGCCACCAGGCTTCGGCCACGACGTGCGTACATCAAGAAGGCCTTGCCACTAGGGTGTAGCAGTATTGCTTTGTCACCGGTCAGTACAAGGCCGCCATCGGGCTGATCGGAAGCATTCACGATCTCGGCGGCTTTGCCCAGTTCTTCGGCATTGGGCAAGGTAATGACCGGACGTGCGGTACGCAATAGCCAGGTCAGTGAAACGATCACCAGCAATACCGCGCTGCCCAAGGCTGAACGCAAGGCCCGCGGGGCATCGGAGTTGAGGGTGAATTGCCACCAGAGCTGATGGTTGTACGGTACGTCCTGATAGGCGAACAAGAGCAACCAGATCGACGCTCCCAGCACGCACGTGCTGGCCACCAGATACAGCGGCGAGAATGGCAACTCAAGCAAGCGGCTGGGCCGATAGAACGAATGCCGGAAGATCCCCAGCAGCCCGGCGGTCAGGGTCAGCAGACTGGCCTCTTCCCAGTCGAAGCCCTTGAGCAGAGACAGCACTGCGCCGACCACGAGTAACACCGTCGTCAGCATCCACGCCGCCGATAGACGCCGGCGCAGACCTTGGGCCAGCAACAAGCACAATACGCCAATCAAACTGGCGCCGAAGTGCGAGGCATCAATCAGGCGATGTGGGATTAAAAAGCCAACGTGTTTCAAGCGCGTATCGATTTCAGGCGTGGCACCGGAAAACAACAGGACCACACCCGACAGAAACACCAGCAACGCCAGGATCGGCGCAGCCAGACCCGAAGCAACGCGTATAGCTTTGCGGGTCGGCAAAACGCGTTGGGCTTCGGTGACCAGCAATGCCACGCACGCCAGCAATAACGGCAGGACCACATAAATCAGGCGATAAAGCAGCAAGGCGGCTGCCAAGGGTGCAGCGCCCAGTTGGTCGGCAAAGGCGGCGAGTAAAATCGCCTCGAACACGCCTACACCACCTGGCACATGGCTGAGCACGCCTGCAGCCAGAGCAAGCAGGTAAACCAGCAAGAAGGCACCAAAGGGGGGGCGTCGGGCAATAGCAAATAGAGCACGATGGCTGCAGCGCCTACGTCCAGCGCAGTGATAACCAATTGCATCAACGTCAGGTTCAGGCCGGGCAGACGAAGAGTGCGACGCCCCGCACGGACCAGCAGGTTATGCGGGATCGGTTGTTCGGGCAGACGGCGGCGGTAGATGCCCACCGCTAACAATGCACTGAGTGCGAGAATTGTCACGGCCACCGACGCAAGCACTGACGTGTGCAAATGCAGGGCAACGGAAGCAGCCGGCAGATTGCTCAAGGTCGCCAAGGCGGCAAGCGGGGGCAGGGCGCAGCCCAATGAAAGGCTGGCAAATAAGGTCATGCGCGCGACTTCTACAGCGCCCAGACCATGGCGAGCGTAAAGCCGGTAACGAACCGACCCGCCAGACAGCAGCGACAGCCCTACTGCGTTACCAATCGCAAACGCGGTAAAGCCGCCGAGGACCAGCGTACGAGCAGGGAGTTGAACATTGGCGTAACGACTGGCCGACCACTCATAGCCCAGTAGTACCACAAAGCCAACGACAGTCGCGACCAAGGCGCCGGCTAATGCGGGCAGCGGAACGCTCAGCAGCGAATCGTGCAGGGCGTAGAGGTCCAGCTCACTCAACAGATGACGACAGGCGATCAGTGCAATAGAGAACAGGAGCAACGTTACCGCAAGGCCCAAGGGTTGGCGATATTTGCTCAGCAGTTCCAACCAGTGCAAACGAGTCGGCGCAATCGGTTGAGTGGCGGTGACAGGTTCATTGGAATCGGACGAATTGGCGCGCATCAATCACTCCTTGGATCGTGCGCGACAGGATGGAGGTATACAGACAAGTTACCAATCCCTACGCAGAAAATATTTCGAGATATTAGCGTGTCACAGTCTACAGGGCGAATGTAGCGGATTCGTTTCAGCCGGCTGTTTAGCCGATAGACACCTATCCTCTGGATCGACAATTCTGACAAGCATTTCTGACCACTGTTCCGATGCTTTTCGGTCAGACACAAAAAAGGCCACTCTTTCGAGCAGCCTTTTTTGATATTTGGTTGCGGGAGCCGGATTTGAACCGACGACCTTCGGGTTATGAGCCCGACGAGCTACCAGACTGCTCCATCCCGCGTCTGTGTGGCGGCATTCTACAGTGGAACGGTGGGGTGTCAACCGTTAATGCGGTATGAGCGACAAATAAGCGTAAATAGCTTGTCGGATCGGTTAAGTGTTCGGTGCGCAAAGGGTTTTCCTGATGGGGCGTCCTTCATGTCTCATCCGTCTATTCCTGACTGCTCCACAGCGAAGGGGGAGGGGCAAGGTTGGATGTGATGAAATCGCAGGCACAAAAAAGGCCACTCTTCCGAGTAGCCTTTTTTGATGTTTGGTTGCGGGAGCCGGATTTGAACCGACGACCTTCGGGTTATGAGCCCGACGAGCTACCAGACTGCTCCATCCCGCGTCTGTGTGTCGGCATTCTACAGTGGAACGCCGGGCTGTCAATTGTTAATTTCAGAAAAATTCTTTTCCTTCAATCGCTTAGCGATGCTAATTGAGTGCACGAATCGGCTTGAGGGCGCGTAGCGCGGACCTGATAGGGCTATTTTGGTCATTTTCTCAGGCCTTTCGTACATTGCTTTCGGTATCGTGAGTGCCACATTTCAGCGTGGGTGAGATACTGCGCAGCCCACAGCATTCATAACCGCACCTCATGACGCAGCGCAAAATCATCCACGTCGACTGTGACTGCTTCTACGCCGCCATCGAAATGCGCGACGATCCGCGTCTTGCTGCCAAGCCGCTGGCGGTAGGCGGCTCGGCGGACCGGCGCGGAGTGATAGCCACCTGCAACTATGAGGCGCGGGCCTATGGCGTGCGCTCGGCCATGTCGTCCAGGCATGCTTTGACGCTGTGCCCCGACCTGACCATCGTCAAGCCGCGCATGGAAGCTTATAAAGAGGCTTCCCGTGAAATCCAGACCATTTTTCGCGATTACACCGATCTGATCGAGCCTCTGTCGTTGGATGAGGCTTTTCTGGATGTTTCGGATAGCAACTATTTCTCGGGAAGTGCGACCCGAATTGCTCAGGACATCCGTCGTCGTGTCTCCAATCAACTGCATATCACCGTGTCAGCCGGGGTGGCCCCAAACAAATTCCTCGCAAAAATTGCCAGTGACTGGAAAAAACCCAACGGTTTGTTTGTGATTACCCCGGATCAAGTAGAAGCGTTCGTCGCCACATTGCCGGTGAGCAAGTTGCATGGCGTCGGCAAGGTAACTGCGGGCAAGCTGGGCCGACTTGGTATCACCACCTGCACGGATCTGCGCGATTGGAACAAATTGGCCTTGGTGCGAGAATTCGGTACGTTTGGTGAGCGGCTGTGGAGTCTGGCGCGCGGGATTGATGATCGGCCGGTGCAGAACGACAGTCGGCGTCAGTCGGTAAGTGTCGAAAACACCTACGATACGGATTTGCCCGATCTGGCCAGCTGTCTGGAAAAACTGCCGGAGTTACTCGCGACGCTCGCTGGGCGAATGGCGCGCGTGGACGACAGCTACAGAGCGGGTAAGCCTTTCGTCAAAGTGAAGTTTCATGACTTCACTCAAACTACCCTCGAGCAATCAGGCGCGGGGCGTGATCTGGATGGTTTTGAACAGCTGCTGACCCAGGCATTCGCTCGAGGTGATAAGCCGGTGCGCTTATTGGGTATCGGCGTGCGTCTGCAGGATCTACGTGGTGGTCATGAGCAGTTGGAGCTGTTTACGCGCTAGCTGTTCGGCCCTGGATCGGCCACCAGGCGCCCGGCGTCTTTGGTCAGCGATTTAAGAAATTGCTGTTGCAGTTCGGGGTCATTGCGCGTCAGTTCGATCAGGCTTTGTTCCAGCTCGCTGGCTTCTTCTTCGAGTCCCAGTTCTGAGAGACGTTTGACCCGGTGTACCCATTGGCTGACTTCGTCATCTTCCAGGTCGTCGTAGATCAATGCGTGAGCTTCGCGCAATTTGCCGCGCAATGAATTGCTGATCGGCAGGGTAGCACTGACGCGTACATTGTCTTGATCATCCGCGACACTGATCTGCAAGCGGGTGATGTGATTGATTTCCTGTTCGGCAAAAGGGCTGTCGAGCAGGTTCAGGCGCAGTACCCCGTTGTGATCAGTTGTCAGATCGTAAGTTTGCGCGCCTGCCTTGACCTCGACCGGGCGTTCGCTCCAGGGCAAGCTGGAATACTCAATCCGCTTGTCGTGCTGAGCCTCATCAATACTGGAAAGGTTCTGCTGCGCCCTGCCAAGGGACGGCATGTTCATGAATGGATTGAGTCCGGCAAAGCCGTAACTGATCCAGTCTTTGGTCATGCTGTCCGGTAAGCGCCCAAGCATGACCACGTTGAGAATATTGGCGCCTATACCGCCCACCACTGCAACTGCACCCAGCGGGATTTCATAGGTCTCGCGCCAAGGTTGGTAAGGGGTGTAGCGATCATAGTTGCGGGTGACTTCGAATTCGGTGACTTCGAACGTCTTCTGATCATGAATCCGCACGCGACGTTGCGGAAGCTCAAGCATCTTGGGCTCACCGATATCGACTTGCAGGCTGTGATTGAGCAATTTGCGCTCGACGCGCTCTTCGTGCTCGCTGTGTGGTGACAGGTGGTTGGCACAACCGCTGACAAGCAGGGTGCCGCACAGTGCGGCACTACCGAGGCTTAAGGTATTTCGCTTGAGCATGTGATCTCTTGATACGGAAAGTGCGGGTCTTGCCTTGTCATGCGTCGATGGCGAGGGCGCGCACGCTTTCACGTGCGCGTCCCGGACTCAGCGGCGGATGCGGGCTTGAAGAAAGGACAGGGCGTCGGCCACAGGCAAGGCTTGCGCCTGGGCTTCAGTACGGCTCTTGTACTCAAGGTTACCTTCTGCCAGGCCGCGGTCGCTGACCACGATGCGGTGCGGAATACCGATCAGCTCCATGTCTGCGAACTTGTTGCCGGGACTGGTTTTTTTGTCGCGATCATCCAGCAGCACCTCAAAGCCAGCTGCGGTCAGTTCGGCGTACAGCGTGTCGGTTGCTTCGCGCACTGCCTCGGTTTCATAGCGCAATGGCACCAGGGCAATCTGAAAAGGTGCCAGGGCATCGTTCCAGATGATCCCGTTTTCATCGTTGTTCTGCTCAATGGCAGCTGCCACCACGCGAGAAACACCAATGCCATAACAGCCCATGGTCAGGGTTACAGGTTTGCCGTTTTCGCCAAGCACCTGGCACTTCAAGGCTTCGCTGTACTTGGTGCCCAGCTGGAAAATATGCCCGACTTCAATACCGCGTTTGATTTCCAGCGTGCCCTTGCCGTCCGGGCTTGGGTCGCCAGCCACCACGTTGCGCAGGTCGGCCACGGCGGGAACCGGTAGATCGCGCTCCCAGTTGACGCCAAAGTAGTGCTTGTCGTCGATGTTGGCGCCGATGCCAAAGTCGCTCATCAGTTCGACGGAGCGGTCGATGATGCAAGGCAGCGGTAGATTCAACGGGCCAAGCGAGCCTGCGCCAGCGCCAATGGCGTCACGCAGTTCGGATTCGGATGCCATGACTAGCGGGCTGGCGACCTGAGGCAGGTTGGCGGCCTTGATTTCGTTGAGTTCGTGATCGCCACGAATGATCAGCGCGATCAATTTGCCTTCTTCAGCTGCGTGGACCACCAGAGTTTTGATGGTCTTTTCAATCGGCAGGTTGAAGCCTTCTACCAGTTGCGCGATGGTCTTGGCGTGTGGTGTGTCGATCAGGCGCAGTTCTTCAGTGGGTGCCTGGCGTGACTGTTCGCGTGGAACGGCCTCGGCTTTTTCAATGTTTGCAGCGTAATCGGAGCTGTCGCTGAATGCGATGTCGTCTTCGCCAGACTCGGCCAGCACGTGAAACTCATGAGAGCCCGCGCCGCCGATGGAGCCGTTATCGGCTTCGACCGGGCGGAAGTTCAGGCCCAGGCGGGTGAATACGTTGCAGTACGCCTGATGCATCCGGTCGTAGGTAGCCTGAAGCGAAACCTGGTCGACATGGAAGGAGTACGCGTCTTTCATGATGAATTCACGGCCACGCATCACGCCAAAGCGTGGGCGGGTCTCATCGCGGAATTTGGTCTGGATCTGGTACAGGTTGATCGGCAGCTGCTTATAGCTGTTGAGCTCGTTGCGTGCCAGATCGGTGATGACTTCTTCGTGGGTCGGGCCCGCACAGAATTCACGGTTATGTCGATCTTTCATGCGCAGCAATTCTGGGCCGTACTGTTCCCAGCGCCCTGATTCCTGCCACAACTCTGCAGGCTGGATGCCCGGCATCAATACTTCGAGCGCACCAGCAGCGTTCATCTCTTCACGAACGACAGCTTCGACCTTGCGCAAAACCCGCAAGCCCATGGGGAGCCAGGTATAAAGGCCGGAAGCGAGTTTGCGGATCATGCCGGCACGCAGCATCAGCTGGTGGCTGACGACCACTGCATCGGAAGGGGTTTCTTTCTGTGTGGCGAGCAAATATTGACTGGTACGCATGGTAGGCCGTTGTCGGTTGCTGAGGCTAGAAATGACCTCGCATTGTACGGGGGGGATCTCGTTGCGTACAGGGTAAGGCCGGCACAACGGAAGGTGTTCTGCCTGGTTAAAAAAGGTTGCCTGAAAAAACGACGTAAAAAAACCCGGCCTGGGCCGGGTTTTTTCGATTACGAAACGCTGACTGCGGTTACAGAACCGAAATCGGGTAGTCGACGATCAGGCGGAACTCTTGGACATCGCCTTCGCCTTCTGCAGCGTTGGCAGTGTGCCAAGCTTGACGAAGACGGAAGGACAGGTCTTTGGCTGGGCCAGTTTGTACTACGTACTTGGCTTCCAGGTTGGTCTCGTGGTGGCTACCGTCTTTACCGTACAGGTCGGTATAGGTGCTGTTCGATGGAGTGTTCGTCCCGTCAATGTGGCTGCCGGCAACGTAACGGGTCATGAAGCTCAGGCCCGGTACGCCGTAGGACGCCATGTTCAGGTCGTAGCGAGCTTGCCACGATCTTTCGCCAGGTGCGTTAAAGTCGGAGTATTGAACAGAGTTGGCGAGGAATATCGAGTCGCCACCGCGGTTGTTGTCACCCACACCGATGTAGTCGAATGGGGTGTCGCCGTTGACCTTCTGGAAGCTGAGGGTCAGGGTATGTGCGGTCAGGAACGAATACGCTGCTGCCAGGGAGAAAGCGGTGTTGCTAATGTCGCCTGCTTTCTTGGCGCCTGCATCAGTGGTGCGGTAGATGTTGAAATCCCACGCCAAGGATTGCGTGTCAGCGATAGGCATAACGTAGTTCACGTTAGCGTAGTACTGGTTCCAGATGTCTTGCAGTTTAGCTGCATAAAGCGAAGCGCTCAGGCTGTCGGTGATGGCGTATTTGCCGCCGACGAAATCTGCCGATTTTGCTGTGACACCAGCATAAGTGGCATAAAGATCGCCATCATGCTTGGTCGTGTCCTGGCTGGTCGCGGAGGTGAAATGGCCCGCTTCAACGTCAAGACCTTTGATTTCGCTGCTCTGCAATAGGAAGCCGGTAGCAGTTTGTGGCAGGAGGCGAGAGCCACCCACCGCGAAGACCGGGCTAGTGGTCGGCTGCATGTCACCGACTTTCAGCTCTGTCTTGGAAATACGGACTTTAAGCGCCGCACCGGATTTGCCGTAGCTGCTTTCGTTGCCTTTAATAGAACCATCGGCATTATGCTCGAGTTGCAGGTTGCCCGAACCGGCATACTTGTCTGAGCCGTCAAGCTTCAGGCCGAGGTAGCCAAAGGCATCAACACCGAAGCCGACAGTACCCTGAGTGAAGCCCGAGTTGAAAACACCGTGTAAACCTTGGGTCCAGTCTTTGTCGTCTACCCCACCATCGGTCTTGTTACGATTGTAGTAGTAGTTACGAAGCAGCAGATTCAGCGTGCTGTCTTGTACAAAGCCC
Organism: Pseudomonas sp. 5C2; assembly: GCF_034314155.1. NCBI lineage: Bacteria > Pseudomonadati > Pseudomonadota > Gammaproteobacteria > Pseudomonadales > Pseudomonadaceae > Pseudomonas > Pseudomonas sp. 5C2. Next base: position 233,634 of record NZ_JAVIWH010000002.1, read on the forward strand.
TTGGTATCGGCCTGATCACTGACGAAGGCTGCAGCCGTTGCCAATTGGGTGCTGCCCGCAGTTACGGCCAGTGCGATTGCGCTCCACTTCATCACTCTCATCGTGATTTGCTCCTTTGGTTTTTTAAGAAAAGTTGCCGCCATCCCACCTGTTTTTTTATCTGGGAGGCTCTTTCTTTTTGTGTCGGCGCAAATTTATATCACGCTGACCATGTTGGCGATAGTTACAAACCTATCCTTTCGGCATCTTTACGGTGGTGTCGCAAATGTAGGTTGTCCATGTCGCAATTGTGTAGCTCCTGTTATCAAACCCCACAACTACGGCGTTATTTTTGAGGGCTTAAGCATAGGTGAAAACAGTCTATGCACAGCCGCTCAAACACTCCCTGGATAATGCGCTGCCGTTTTATTCATCTCCGGATGTGTCTGCTGGGTAGTAAGCACATCGGCGGACTCTGGTGTGTAACAAAGCAACAACCGTGCACAAAGATCAAAAACGATGACATTTTTTTCACAAAACATCATTTTTTAGCGCTATATTTTTCTAAGTAATTGATTTATATGGTTTTTAATCTATTTTTTTTCAGGAAAAAAACCTGAGAATTGCTTGAGAATCCGCTGAGGACCTAAGAAGCGTTACCGGTCAGTCTGGCGGGCTGGGTAGATTCAGGATGGCTGGTACTGGTTGAAAGGAAAAGTGAGTCTTTTTGGTGCACTGTGTTACGAGTGTGCTTGATGTCAGGTCCTTGAGGTCGACTATAAGGTATTAGGCACGGCAGTTTCGCTGTCCTTTTGTTGCCGAAAAATGACCAGGCAGCATTTTTTGGGCTGCCTGGTTGGAAACTGATCTACATTCAAGGAGCGGTATCAGGCGTTGCCGCGAGGGACGCGGTGTGCCAAATCAGTGCAGATGGCAGCTGCGCATGCCCTGCGGATGTCTGTCAGGGTTTTTGGTCGGTGGCTCAGTGTGTCCAGGTTGAGGGTGGACAGTGAATGACTACACATTCCCGCGTATCCTGCGAGGTATTGCTGGATGACTCCGCGGTTCGGGGCGTCGAGTTAAAAACCAACCAGTTGATCAGGAGTTTTGCGGTGTTCGTTTTAGATCCGCGTCTTGCGCAAGATACTGTGCCCCTTGGCGATTTCCCCTTGTGTCGTTTGCTGCTATCCAATGATTCGAATTACCCATGGTTCATTCTTGTGCCGCGTCGTGCGGGCATCAGTGAATTGTTCCAGCTGAACGCGGCGGATCAGTTGCAACTGTGGCAGGAGACTACTGCGCTCTCGCAAGCACTCAGTGATGCATTCAATGCAGACAAGCTGAATGTCGCGGCATTGGGGAATATCGTTAGCCAGCTACATATGCACGTTATCGTTCGTTATCAGAAAGATGCAGCGTGGCCCGCGCCTATTTGGGGTAAGCATCCGGCACAGCCTTATACTAGCCAACAACTGTCCGACCTCCGCGATCGTCTACAGTCGGTATTGACAGACAATTTCCATTTCGAGGAGGAACACGCATGAGCCTTGAGCAGCGTATTAACGAGTTGGAAAGTCGATTGGCCTTCCAGGACGACACGATTCAGTCGCTCAATGATGTCCTGGTCACTCAGCAGCGTGTGGTCGAGCGCTTGCAGTTGCAGATGGCTGCACTGCTTAAGCGTCAGGAAGAAGCCGGCAATCAGTTCGATACGTTCGAGGAGGAGGCGCCCCCTCCGCATTACTGATTTTTTCTGGTCGATAAAAAACCCGCGATCTCGTAAAGAGAGGCGGGTTTTCTTTTTTTGGGGCGGGAGAGATTTTAGCGGCGTGGTAGTGCCGCAATTACGTCTTCGGCTTGCAGGCCTTTATCGCGATTCATCACTGAGAACTCGACGCGCTGGCCTTCGACCAGTACGCGATGGCCTTCGCCCCGAATAGCGCGGAAGTGGACGAAAATATCATCGCCGGAGTCGCGGGAAATGAAGCCAAACCCTTTGGAGGTGTTGAACCACTTGACGGTCCCGGTATCGCGGTTGGTCATGTCGTGGCTTTGTGCCGCAGGCGAAGGTGACGATTGATAGAAGCTGACGGCCAAATGCAGCAGCACTGCAATAAGGACACTGATCAGGCTGACAATGATCGCCGGTTGGCCAGCAATGGTTTGCAGTGGAACAAGCAGGGTCAAGGTTTGAAGGATGACGGCAAGCACGAGAAGACCGCTGACCAGATTTTGCAGTTGATGACGAGGGCCTCTGTTCCAGTAAGGGATTACGGGGGCAAGTAACAGGTTGAGCAAGCCGAAAAGCGCCAGGTAAAGCGCATCGGGTTGCAGGAGGTAAGAAGACAGGGCTTCACTACGCAGGCTAGGGATGAAGGAAAGGAGCAGGGCTGCTGCGCCTGTTAGCAAGTGGACGATTTTCAACATTTTAATAAACTCACATTAAGACGGATCACGAGGAAATAGCTGATTGCGCCCGGTACGCTTCTGAATAATAGGAGGCGTAATGCACGAACGGCGAGTCAGCCTATGTGCTACAGCCAAGCGGCACGTCAGTAGCGACACGCGTCTATTTAACAGCAAAGCCGAGGGCTACTCAAATCAACCGCTTAGCGCTGCTTGGGTCCTGATGCTCAGGTGGTTTGATGTGGGGCGGTGGTTTGCGTGCCGATACCTGGTTTAGAGCGGTCGCCATCAGGATCGTGCTGGATGGCAGCCGGTTCGCTCCAGAAAGCGAGACTGCTGTTCGTCGGTTTGCCTGTGACGCCACCCTTTCTGCAACAATTTGTCGGGGTTTGCGGATTCTCTTTGTAGCGCAGTCCTGCATCGGGTTGGTAGAACCCTTCTGTAAAAAAAAGGGGGCATGGTCGTCGATATCGATAGCGGCGAAGAAGATCGTCAGTCGATTATGGACAGTCTTTCTTGTTCACTGTCAGAAGCGTATGTGATTCATTTTAAAGCCCGTAACGTTTATTGGTGTATCGGAGTTTCGGTGTTAAGTCTCCTGTGCATGGTATTTGAAAGGGCGGTGCAGTCAATAGTGTTGAGCACCTTTCAGCGGGTCGATAAAGTGAATAGTGAGTTGGCCGTTTACGTAGTGGCTTAGTGCTCGTTAGCCCATGAGCGCGTCGCAGGAATGCTTGGCTCGCTACTTGACATTAAATAATGGTGGTTTGCAAATTGCGCTGCTTGCGTTACTGGCGTGGTTTGCTCGTCATTTCTTTGTTGCTCGTCTGCGTTCTCTTCCAGTAAATCATCTGGATACGACAGCTTTTTTCGAAATTATTCCTTTGTTTTCAATGAGTTATATTCTATATGATCGAGTGCATAAAAATAGCTGCTTATCCTGTTTTCCGGGGGGCAGTCAACGAATGGAATAGTTAAGGGGGCCGTCGTACAGGGGGGCGATTGGCGAGTTAGCTGCGCTCGATAATCCTCACTGAAATGCAGCAATGTCCTACAGGCTTGGTGTGTTTGTTCTGCTGGTCAGAAATATTTAATTGGCTTTACATAAAGGTGGTTCTTATATTTATTGATGTCCAGCTTATGTGCATTAGATGGACGGCACGTGAAGGAGGCTGTAATGATTCGACGCAGTGGGCGTATGCTACAAGATCCTGGCCGCTATGGAAAAATACAAGACGATCCCTTTGTTGAGGATTTTAATATGAACCTTGCGCGTCCTCATTCGAGGTCGGTTCGCTTAAATGGGTTGGCGACATGTTTGCGCCTGGAGGAAGTGTACTGGGGTATTTTGGCTGATATTGCCCGCTCCAACAGTTGCTCGGTCAATGCAGTCCTGTCTTATGTTGATCGAGAAGTGCATCTACGCCATGGCGGTGTGAAAAATTTCAGCGGGCTGATTCGCGTGGTGTGCGTCGCTCATTTGCAAAAAAACGATGCGACAGCGCTTTCCTCGGTCCTGGCGTGACCTTGTCCGGGCGATCATGGGCTGCAGGCAGGGCTCTCGTCAGGTGGAAGGCACATATGTTGACGTGATCAGGTCGGGCGGCTGCACAGTGTCCATTAACCCTATATAATCCCCCGCCTTACTACGTGGCGCAGGCCGGACGGGTTGAACTGCACGCCAAGGTTCTTGCACTATTGAGCGCAAGCGAAGGGCGAGAGCTCCACCGAATTTCGAATTACGAGAAGTGAAAACACCATCATGATGCGCAGCCATTATTGCGGCCAACTGAACGAGAGCCTGGAAGGTCAGGAAATTACCCTTTGCGGATGGGTCCACCGTCGTCGTGATCATGGCGGGGTCATTTTCCTCGATATCCGTGATCGTGAAGGCTTGGCTCAGGTGGTGTTCGACCCTGATCGCGCTGACACCTTTGCTGCCGCCGACCGCGTGCGCAGCGAATACGTGGTCAAGATCACCGGTAAGGTGCGCGCACGTCCTGCTGGCGCAGTTAATGCGAACATGGCGTCCGGCGGTATCGAAGTGCTGGGCTATGAGCTCGAAGTGCTGAACGAGTCGGAAACACCGCCGTTCCCGCTGAACGAGTTCTCCGACGTTGGTGAAGAAACGCGCCTGCGTTATCGCTTCATCGATCTGCGTCGTCCGGAAATGGCGGAAAAGCTGCGCTTGCGTTCGCGCATCACCACCAGCATCCGTCGCTATCTGGATGAAAACGGCTTTCTCGATGTCGAGACGCCGATCCTTACCCGTGCTACACCGGAAGGCGCTCGCGACTATCTGGTACCGAGTCGTACCCACCCAGGCAGTTTCTTTGCCTTGCCGCAATCCCCGCAGCTATTCAAGCAGTTGCTGATGGTCGCTGGCTTCGATCGTTACTACCAGATCGCCAAGTGCTTCCGCGATGAAGACCTGCGTGCTGACCGCCAGCCGGAATTCACCCAGATCGACATCGAGACCAGCTTCCTGAATGAAGCAGACATCATCGGTATCACCGAGAAGATGATTCGTCAGCTGTTCAAGGAAGTGCTGGACCTGGAGTTCGGCGACTTTCCGCACATGACGTTCGCAGAAGCCATGCGTCGTTATGGCTCCGACAAGCCGGACCTGCGTAACCCGCTGGAACTGGTCGATGTTGCCGATCAGCTCAACGCCGTAGAGTTCAAGGTGTTCAGCGGTCCAGCCAACGATCCTAAAGGTCGTGTCGCAGCCCTGCGTGTACCGGGTGCCGCGAGCATGCCGCGCAGTCAGATCGACGAATACACCAAGTTCGTCAGCATCTACGGCGCTAAAGGCCTGGCTTACATCAAGGTCAACGAGCGCGCCAAGGGCGCCGAAGGCCTGCAGTCTCCAATCGTCAAGTTCATCCCTGAGGAAAACCTCAAGGTGATTCTGGACCGTGTGGGTGCCGTCGATGGCGACATCGTGTTCTTCGGCGCAGACAAATCCAAGATCGTCAGTGAAGCCTTGGGCGCATTGCGGATCAAGGTCGGTAACGACCTGAAGCTGCACACGTGCGAGTGGGCACCGATGTGGGTTGTCGACTTCCCGATGTTCGAAGAGAACGATGACGGCAGCTTCAGCGCGCTGCATCACCCGTTCACTGCACCCAAATGCAGCCCTGAAGAGCTTGAGGCCAACCCGGCTACGGCATTGTCCCGTGCTTACGACATGGTCCTTAACGGTACCGAGTTGGGCGGGGGGTCAATCCGTATCCACCGCAAGGAGATGCAGCAAGCGGTCTTCCGTCTGCTGGGTATCGAAGCAGACGAACAGCAAGAGAAGTTCGGCTTCCTGCTCGACGCTCTGAAGTTCGGCGCGCCACCGCACGGTGGTTTGGCTTTCGGTCTGGACCGTCTGGTGATGTTGATGACCGGCGCTCAATCGATCCGTGAAGTGATCGCGTTCCCGAAAACCCAGAGCGCTGCCGATGTCATGACCCAGGCCCCAGGCGTGGTTGATGCCAAGGCATTGCGCGAGCTGCACATCCGTTTGCGCGAGCAGCCCAAGGCTGAATGACGCTGAGCAGGGCGCATCATCTTGATGATGCGCCCTGGGTCGGGTCCTGATTTTGTTGAAGCTTTTTGCTCGTGTTCATTGGGCGAAAGGTGAGTGTGTTTCAAAAAGAATTCGGAGCGAGTTATGGCAGGTCATTCTAAGTGGGCGAACATCAAGCACCGCAAAGAGCGTCAGGATGCCAAGAAAGGCAAGATTTTCACCAAGTGGATTCGCGAACTGACTGTCGCTGCCCGTCAAGGTGGGGGTGATCCGGGGTCGAACCCGCGTCTGCGTCTGGCATTGGACAAGGCGCTTGGTGCGAACATGACGCGCGACACGATCGATCGTGCCGTGGCGCGAGGTGCTGGCGCTGCCGAAGGTGATGATGTCGAAGAGCTCGGTTACGAAGGCTATGGTCCGGGTGGTGTGGCCGTCATGGTCGAAACCATGACTGACAATCGCAACCGCACTGCCGCAGCTGTTCGCCACGCGTTCACAAAATGCGGCGGCAACCTGGGCACTGATGGTTCGGTGGCTTATCTGTTTGATCGTAAAGGGCAGATTTCATTCGCGCCTGGCGTTGATGAAGACGCGCTTATGGAAGCCGCGATGGAAGCGGATGCCGATGATGTGGTCACCCATGAGGATGGCTCCATTGATGTGTTCACTTCCTTCTCGGGGTTCTATGCCGTGCGGAATGCGCTGGAGGCTGCCGGTTTCAAGGCACTCGACGCGGAAATCGTCATGTTGCCGACGACCAGCGCTGTACTCGATCTGGAAACGGCTGAAAAGGTACTCAAGCTGATCGACATGCTCGAGGACCTGGATGACGTGCAAAACGTCTATTCCAATGCGGAAATTCCGGACGAGGTCATGGAACAGCTCGGCTGATAGGTGCCTGTCAGTTCTGGATTTGAGGCCGGAGGTACGAAGCCGTGATACTCACGCGCTATCGGCCTCCGGCTTCTGCCTTTATGCTGCGTTCAATTGTGTGCGTCACTTATTAAGCTGCAGGCGTTATGACTCTTATTCTTGGTATCGACCCCGGTTCGCGAATCACCGGCTATGGCGTGGTGCGGGACACCGGTCGCGGCTGTGTGTACGTGGCCTCGGGCTGTATTCGCACCGGCAGCGGTCTGCTGCACGAGCGTTTGCAGATTGTGTATCGCGGTGTACGTGAGGTCATTCAGACGTACGGTCCCGTGACCATGGGTATCGAGAAAGTGTTTATGGCGCGTAACGCCGATTCCGCGCTCAAGCTGGGTCAGGCGCGTGGCGCGGCCATTGTTGCCGGTGCTGAAGAGAGTCTGGAGATCGCCGAGTACACCGCGACCCAGGTCAAGCAGGCGGTGGCCGGGACCGGTGGCGCCAATAAAGAGCAGGTAATGATGATGGTCATGCATTTGCTCAAACTGACGACGAAACCTCAGATCGACGCCTCCGACGCCCTGGCTATCGCACTGTGTCATGCACATACGCGTTCGAGCCTGATACCGCACGGCTTGAATACCGCACGCAGTCGCGGCGGGCGGCTGCGTCTCTGATAGCATCATCGGCTCAAACTTTTTAGCTTGCAGGTCTTCTCACTCCTGTAATGATTGCGACCATTATTTGTGCCAACGTCATGCTTATGACGGGCCACGAGAAAGGATCTGATACGTGATTGGACGGTTACGCGGCTTTTTGGCTGAAAAACATCCGCCGCACCTGGTACTGGATGTCAACGGCGTCGGCTATGAGCTGGAAGTGCCCATGACGACTCTGTATCGGCTGCCCCATGTTGGCGAACCGGTGACCTTGCACACCCATCTGGTGGTTCGTGAGGACGCGCACCTGCTTTACGGTTTCTTCGAAAAGCGCGAGCGTGAACTGTTTCGTGAGCTGATTCGCCTCAATGGTGTCGGTCCGAAACTGGCATTGGCGCTGATGTCCGGCTTGGAAGTGGATGAGCTGGTTCGCTGCGTTCAGGCTCAGGACACCTCGGCCTTGACCCGGATTCCGGGCGTCGGCAAGAAAACCGCCGAGCGTTTGCTGGTCGAGCTCAAGGATCGTTTCAAAGCGTGGGAATCCTTGCCGGGCACCTTTACCCTGGTTTCAAACGGGCCTAACGCCGAGCCACTGGTGGCGACGGCCGAAGCCGATGCGGTCAGTGCGCTGATTTCCCTGGGTTACAAACCTCAGGAAGCCAGCAAGGCGGTATCTGCGATCAAGGAAAAAGATTTGAGCAGTGAAGATCTGATTCGACGTGCTTTGAAAGGAATGGCTTAAGTGCTCGACGCTGACCGTTTGATAACCTCCACAGGCCGTGATCGTGATGAGCAGCTGGATCGTGCAATCCGTCCATTAAGCCTGGCCGATTACATTGGCCAGCCCACCGTGCGCGAGCAAATGGAGTTGTTCATCCAGGCTGCGCGTGGACGTAGCGAAGCGTTGGATCACACCTTGATTTTCGGCCCGCCGGGTCTGGGCAAGACCACTCTGGCGCATATTATTGCCCAGGAGATGTCGGTCTCCATCAAGAGTACCTCGGGGCCGGTGCTTGAGCGTCCCGGTGATTTGGCGGCGATATTGACCAATCTCGAGCCCAACGATGTGCTGTTCATCGACGAGATTCATCGGCTCTCGCCCATTGTCGAAGAAGTGTTGTACCCGGCGATGGAAGATTTTCAGCTCGACATCATGATCGGCGAAGGTCCTGCTGCGCGTTCGATCAAGCTCGATTTGCCACCGTTTACGCTGGTGGGGGCCACCACGCGTGCGGGCATGTTGACCAACCCGCTGCGTGATCGCTTCGGCATTGTTCAGCGTCTGGAGTTCTATAACACTGCTGATCTGGCGACCATCGTCATGCGCTCTGCCGGTATTTTGGGGCTGCCTATCGAGCCCGAGGGTGCCTTTGAGATTGCCCGTCGTGCTCGGGGTACGCCGCGTATCGCCAACCGCTTGCTGCGTCGTGTGCGTGACTTCGCAGAAGTGCGTGCCACCGGTCATATCACCAAGCCGATTGCCGATCTGGCGCTGAACCTGCTGGATATCGATGAGCGTGGTTTCGACCACCAGGATCGACGTCTATTGCTGACGATGATCGAGAAGTTCGATGGCGGCCCGGTGGGTGTCGACAGCCTCGCTGCAGCGATCAGTGAAGAACGGCACACAATTGAAGACGTACTCGAGCCCTATTTGATCCAGCAAGGCTATATCATGCGTACCCCTCGTGGACGTGTCGTTACCCGGCACGCCTACCTGCACTTTGGTTTGAACATCCCGTCACGGATGGGGGACATGCCAGTCGCCAGCGATTTTGTCGACGAAGGGGGCGAATAATTAAAACTATGAAGGCACCGATTTATTCGGGGTTTTGGTGGTCTGACAGGCTGATGTGCGGTTCTGGTCGGCAATTAGCTGAAAAACAATGAAAAACAGTCGCCTGGCGGATTGGCAACCTGAGGAGTAAGCACTAGAGTATGCGCGCGCAAAACGGGGTTCAGTCGTTCGCACATCGCTGTCGCGTTTATTACGAGGACACCGATGCTGGCGGCATCGTTTACTACGTCAACTATTTGAAGTTCATGGAGCGGGCTCGAACCGAGCGACTGCGGGAGTTGGGCTTTGCTCAGTCGGAGCTTGCAGGGGAGAACTTGTTGTTCGTCGTGCATTCCAGCGAGGCGCGCTATCACAAGCCGGCGCGATTGGACGACGAGCTATTGATAAGCGCTGACGTCATTGAATTGAACCGCGCCAGCCTGCGATTTCGGCAGCAGGTCAGGCGGGCTGCGGATGAAACACTGCTCTGCGAGGGGCAGTTTCTGGTGGCGTGTGTACGCGCCGATAGTTTGAAACCCCGGGCCATTCCCGAAGCTTTGCGTGCGGCCTTTGCCGGCCAGAGCGGCGCGGGTACACATTTAGAGCAGGAGATAAAGCGTGGAAGCTAACGTCGTCGACCATTCCTCCATGTGGAGTATGGTCAGCAATGCCAGCATCGTTGTTCAGTTGGTCATGCTGATCCTGGTGGGTGCCTCAATCACCTCGTGGGTCGTGATTTTTCAGCGCGGCAATATGCTGCGCGCAGCTCGTCGTGCACTGGAGAGCTTTGAAGAGCGTTTCTGGTCGGGTATTGATCTGTCCAAACTCTACCGTCAGGCCGGGAGCAATCCAGACCCTGACTCAGGCGTTGAGCAAATCTTTCGCGCCGGTTTCAAGGAGTTCTCCCGTCTGCGTCAGCAGCCAGGTGTCGATCCTGATGCGGTCATGGAAGGCGTGGCTCGAGCCATGCGCGTGGCCATTTCCCGTGAGGAAGAGAAGCTGGAGCAGGGCCTGCCCTTTCTTGCGACTGTCGGCTCCACCAGCCCCTACATCGGTTTGTTCGGTACAGTATGGGGGATCATGAACTCCTTCCGTGGTCTGGCGACCGTCCAGCAAGCCACCCTGGCGACTGTTGCACCGGGTATTTCCGAAGCCCTGGTCGCAACCGCTATTGGTCTATTCGCCGCTATCCCGGCAGTAATCGCCTACAACCGTTTTGCCGCTCGCGGTGAACTGTTGATCAGCCGTTACTACACGTTCGCCGATGAGTTCCAGGCGATCCTGCACCGTAAAGTGCACACCAGCGAAGAGTGAGCAGGTAATTCCCAATGGCTTTAATCGCTCGAGTTCGCCGCAAACGCCGCAAGCCGGTTGCCGAAATGAACGTGGTGCCTTACATCGACGTGATGTTGGTGTTGCTGGTCATTTTCATGGTCACCGCGCCGATGCTCAATCAGGGCGTGAAAGTCGACCTGCCCAAAGTCTCCAGTGAGGCCTTGCCGCAGGACAACAACACTCAGGTTCTGACTATTTCGATCAAGGCTGACAAGACCTATTACTGGAACCTTGGCAGTGAAGTCGATACCGATAAACAGATGGACAAAGCCATGACGTTGCCCCAGATGACCAGCGCGGTGACCAAAATCATCAGCGCCGGTCGTGAAAGCGGCAAGCAGACCCAGGTCTTTATCCGTGGTGACAAAACCGTTGATTATGGCTCTGTAATGGGCGCAATGGGCGGGCTGCAGAAAGCAGGGGTCGGTAATGTTGGCTTGATTACCGAGGCGCCCTGATGCACCAACAGCGAGAGCCGTCCGCCTCGGAAAGCTACTTCTGGCCCAGCGTCTGGGCTGTGGCCCTGCACATCCTGATATTTGGCATGCTCTTTGTCAGCTTTGCCATGACCCCGGATCTGCCGGAAGCCAGGCCTATCGTTCAGGCGACCCTGTATCAGTTGAAGTCTAAAAGCCAGGCAACGACCCAGACCAATCAGAAAATTGCCGGTGAGGCGAAGAAAACGGCTGCCCGGCAAACTGAAGTCGAGCAACTGGAAACGAAAAAAATCGAGCAGCTAAAACAGGAAGCTGTAAAAGCTGCGGAACAAAAGAAAGAAGAGGCGGCTCAAAAAGCCGAAGAGAAAAAGGCTGAGGACGCGCAGAAAGCAGAGCAGAAGGCTGATGAGGCCAAGAAAGCCGATGATGCCAAGAAAGCTGACGAAGCCAAAAAGACCGCTGATGCTAAAAAGGTCGAAGAAAAAAAATTGGCTGATATAGCCAAGAAGAAAGCCGAAGAAGACGCGAAGAAAAAGGCCGAAGAAGACGCGAAGAAAGCCGCGGCTGAAGAAGCCAAGAAGCAGGCTGCCGATGACGCGAAGAAGAAAGTCGCGGAAGACGCTAAGAAAAAAGCCGCTGACGACGCGAAGAAAAAAGCCACCGACGACGCCAAGAAAAAAGCGACTGCCGATGCTGCCAAAAAGGCAACAGAAGCCGCGCGTAAATCTGCTGAAGACAAGAAGGCGCAAGCCTTGGCTGAATTGCTCTCCGATAAAACGGAACGGCAGCAGGCGTTGGCAGATGAACAGGGCGATGAAACTGCGGGCAGCTTTGATGATCTGATTCGTGCGCGTGCTGCTGAAAGCTGGGCTCGCCCACCGTCGGCGCGCAAGGGCATGAAAGTGGTGCTGCAGATCAATATGTTGCCGGATGGTACGGTGACATCGGTCAGTGTTTCCAAGTCCAGTGGCGATGCGTCTTACGACAGTTCGGCCGTGGCTGCTGTTAAAAACATTGGTCGTTTGACCGAAATGCAGGGTATGAAGCCAGCCGATTTCCAACCCTATCGCTCATTCAAGATGACATTCACACCAGAGGATCTAGCTCCGTGATTAACATCCTTCGAGGACTGCTTGTCGTTCTTTGCTGTGCAGCGGGAATGGTCGCTGCAGAAGAAAAGAACATCATGGTCACCAGTGGTAGTGACCGTGCCACTCCGATTGCCGTTGTGCCTTTTGGCTGGCAGGGCGGTAACGTCTTGCCCGAGGACATGTCGGAAATCATCAGCAATGACCTGCGTAACTCGGGCTATTACTCACCGATTCCAAAGCAGAACATGATCAGCTTGCCGACCTCGGCCAGCGAGGTCATCTATCGCGATTGGAAGGCGCTCGGTGCGCAGTACTTGATGGTAGGCAGCATCGTTCCTGCGGGCGGTCGTCTGCAGATCCAGTACGCACTGTTCAATGTCGCGACCGAGCAGCAAGTGTTGACGGGTAACGTCTCTGGCACGACCGATCAGTTGCGCGACATGGCGCACTTCATCGCCGACCAGTCGTTCGAGAAACTCACCGGTATCAAGGGTGCTTTCTCGACGCGCATGCTGTACGTCACCGCCGAGCGTTTCTCCGAAAACAATACGCGCTTCACTCTGCAGCGTTCGGATTATGACGGTGCGCGGGCAGTGACTCTGTTGCAGTCGCGTGAACCGATTCTGTCGCCGCGTTTCGCTCCAGATGGCAAGCGTATCGCCTATGTGTCGTTCGAACAGAAGCGTCCGCGTATTTTCGTCCAGCATATCGATACGGGTCGCCGTGAACAAATCACCAACTTCGAAGGCCTCAATGGCGCGCCTGCGTGGTCTCCGGACGGTAGCAAGTTGGCGTTCGTGCTTTCCAAAGACGGCAACCCGGAAATTTACGTGATGAACCTGGCCTCGCGTCAATTGAGTCGCGTGACCAATGACGGGGCGATCGACACCGAACCGTTCTTCGGCAAGGATGGTTCGACGATCTACTTCACGTCCGACCGTGGTGGCAAGCCACAGGTATACAAAACCAGCATCAACGGCGGCGGTGCCGAGCGTGTGACCTTTATAGGTAACTACAACGCCAACCCTAAACTGTCGGCCGATGAAAAGACGTTGGTAATGATTCATCGTCAGGATGGCTTCACAAACTTCAAGGTAGCAGTGCAGGATTTGCAGCGCGGTACAGTAAAAATCCTCACAGATAGCAACCTTGATGAGTCGCCTACTGTCGCACCCAACGGCACCATGGTAATCTACGCCACCCGCCAGCAGGGCCGGGGAGTCTTGATGCTCGTGTCCATTAATGGACGCGTAAGGCTCCCGCTTCCTACCGCTCAAGGCGAAGTCAGAGAACCTTCCTGGTCCCCTTACCTGAACTGACGCGGCGCTACACGTTTTACTTAACACACTGGGGTTCATTAGGAGTTTCAAGATGGAAATGCTGAAGTTTGGTAAATTTGCTGCGCTGGCTCTGGCCATGGCTGTAGCTGTAGGTTGCTCGTCCAAAGGCGGCGATAATGCCGGTACAGGCGCTGCTGTAGATCCAAACGCTGGTTACGGCGCTAACACTGGCGCTGTTGATGGCAGCCTGAGCGAAGAAGCTGCTCTGCGCGCAATCACCACCTTCTACTTCGAATACGATAGCTCGGACCTGAAGCCAGAAGCCATGCGCGCTCTGGATGTTCACGCTAAAGACCTGAAAGCCAATGGCGCTCGCGTCGTTCTGGAAGGCAACACCGACGAACGTGGTACTCGTGAGTACAACATGGCACTGGGCGAGCGTCGTGCGAAAGCCGTTCAGCGTTACCTGGTACTGCAAGGTGTTTCCCCAGCTCAGCTGGAATTGGTTTCCTATGGCGAAGAGCGTCCAGTTGCTACCGGCAACGACGAGCAGTCCTGGGCTCAAAACCGTCGCGTCGAACTGCGTAAGTAATTTGACATGCGAACGTGCCGTCGTGCTTTAGCCGTTTTGACTCTCACCCTTCCGCTTTTTGCGTGGGGTGCGGTTCCTGTGGTAGATGACAATTCTGGCTCTGGTAGCAGCAGTTATCCGCCAGCGGGTTATGGCACGTCCGGCGCCTATGCCGGGGGAGGGGTTACGGCCCCTGCCTCGGCACAGGGTCAGCTGTTCATGCAGTTGCAACAAATGCAGGACGAAATCGCGCGGTTGCGCGGTACTGTCGAGGTTCAGCAAAACGATATCCAGCGCATGAAGCAGGAAGCACTGGAGCGTTATCAGGAACTCGATCAGCGCATTAGCGCTGGAGCTGGAGCTGGCGGTGCGCCCGCAGCAGCTACCAATAATTCTCAAGCCAGCGGCGATATAAATGCCGGTGGTACGCCTGCGGCGCCTGCAAGTCAGGCTCCTGCGGCAAATGCGGAACCGGGTGATCCGGCGAAGGAAAAGGTCTATTACGACGCTGCCTTCGATCTGATCAAGGCCAAGGATTTCGACAAAGCCAGTCAGGCGTTCGCGGCTTTCCTGCGCAAATACCCGAACAGCCAATATGCGGGCAACGCCCAGTACTGGTTGGGCGAAGTGAACTTGGCCAAAGGTGATCTGCAAGGTGCCGGTCAAGCCTTCGCCAAGGTCAGTCAGCTGTACCCCAAGCATGCCAAAGTCCCGGACTCGCTCTATAAGCTTGCAGATGTTGAGCGTCGTCTCGGTCATACCGATAAGGTAAAAGGCATTTTGCAGCAGGTTGTCTCCCAATATCCGGGTACGTCGGCTGCACAGTTGGCTCAGCGGGATCTGCAACGCATGTGATATGCGTATCGTCAGAGGTCACTGACACCTGTTCTGTTAAAGAAAGCCGCGCTTGTCGCGGCTTTCTTGTTAGAATTCCGCACCCGAAATTCCGGCAATACATTCGCTTCCCTGAATCATGCGCATGCAGGTTCCTTGAAGTGCCTAACGGAGGCGGACGGCCTGTTTAGCTGTTACGCCCGTGGCTCATATGCAAGACACATTACGAATCACCGAAGTTTTTTACTCGCTGCAGGGTGAAACGCGCACTGCGGGCTTGCCCACTGTTTTTGTGCGTCTTACTGGCTGCCCGTTGCGTTGTCAGTATTGCGACAGCGCCTACGCGTTCAGTGGCGGCAGCATTCAGACCCTCGATGCGATCCTCGAACAAGTAGCCGCTTACCGTCCGCGCTATGTATGCGTGACGGGTGGTGAACCCTTGGCCCAGCCCAATGCAATCCCTCTGCTCAAGCGTCTGTGTGACGCCGGCTATGAAGTGTCACTGGAAACCAGTGGCGCTCTGGATATCTCGGCGGTCGATCCGCGTGTCAGTCGTGTTGTCGATCTGAAAACACCGGGCTCCAAAGAGGTCGGGCGCAATCGTTATGAGAACATCGAGCTGTTGACGCCCAACGATCAGGTCAAGTTTGTGCTCTGTTCCCGAGAAGACTACGACTGGGCGGTGTCCAAGCTGATTCAGTACGGCCTGGACCGGCGAGCCGGCGAGGTATTGTTCTCTCCGAGCCATCATGAGTTGAAAGCGCGGGACCTGGCTGACTGGATCGTGGCGGACAACCTGCCGGTACGCTTGCAAATGCAGCTGCATAAACTCCTCTGGGACGATGAGCCGGGACGCTGATATGAGTGAATTACAGATGACTGAGAAAAGAGCAGTAATTCTATTGTCCGGTGGCCTGGACTCGGCCACCGTGGTAGCGGTGGCGCTTGCTGATGGCTACACCTGCTACACCATGAGTTTCGACTACGGTCAGCGTCACCGTGCCGAGCTGGATGCAGCAGCGCGCGTCGCTCGCGATCTGGGTGTGGTTGAGCACAAGGTTGTCGGTCTTGATCTGAACGGTATCGGGGGGTCCGCGTTGACGGACAGCTCCATCGCCGTGCCTGAATCCCCTGGCGAAGGTATCCCGGTGACTTACGTGCCAGCACGTAATACGGTTTTTCTTTCGCTGGCACTCGGTTGGGCTGAAGTGTTGGGCGCGCGGGATATCTTTATCGGCGTCAACGCAGTGGATTATTCCGGTTATCCAGACTGCCGTCCCGAGTTTATCGAAGCATTTGAGCGCCTGGCCAATTTAGCAACCAAGGCGGGCGTGGAAGGGCAGGGCTTCACTATTCGAGCGCCACTGCAAAACTTGAGCAAGGCCGACATCGTCAAGGCTGGCATGCGTCTGGGCGTCGATTACGGGCTCACTGTTTCCTGCTATCAGGCCGATGATCAGGGCCGTGCATGCGGCAAATGTGACAGCTGCCGCCTGCGCGCAGAGGGCTTTGTAGCGGCTGGTGTAACCGACCCAACGCGTTATTTTTGATTTAAATTCAGATAGGTGTTGAATTAATCATAGAAATCAGTAATATACGCACCACGTCGGGTCGTTAGCTCAGTTGGTAGAGCAGTTGGCTTTTAACCAATTGGTCGTAGGTTCGAATCCCACACGACCCACCATTTTTTATGTCGACGTATTTATAAAGCTGGAAGGCCCATGAAAATGAGGATTTCCGGCTTTTTTTTTGCGTCTTTTTCAGGTGTACACTCGATATCCGCGCACAAGCGCATTGAGGTCCAGCGAACATGACGCAGATTTCAGAACGGCTTCTGGTCCAGGCCCATCTAGATGCCAAGCAGCCGAAAGTACTGAGCGTTGAAGAAGAGGCTTTTTACCGTGCCGCGATTGCTGCCGAGTTGAAAGCGCAAGACGCGGTGCTGGTTGCCCACTACTACTGTGACCCCGTTATCCAGGCTCTGGCTGAAGAGACCGGCGGCTGCGTGTCCGACTCGCTGGAGATGGCGCGTTTCAGTAACCAGCATTCGGCGAAAACCGTGCTGGTCGCAGGTGTGCGCTTCATGGGCGAGACGGCAAAAATCCTCAATCCGGAAAAGCGTGTGCTGATGCCGACGCTGGAAGCTACGTGCTCCCTGGACCTGGGTTGCCCGGTCGATGAGTTCTCGGCGTTCTGCGATCAGCACCCCGAGCGCACTGTGGTGGTGTATGCCAATACGTCGGCTGCGGTCAAAGCCCGTGCAGACTGGGTAGTGACCTCGAGTTGTGCGTTGGAAGTTGTCGAAAGCCTGATGGATAACGGCGAAAAGATCATTTGGGCGCCAGACAAGCATCTGGGGCGTTATATTCAACGGGAAACCGGTGCCGACATGCTGCTATGGGACGGTGCTTGCATCGTTCACGAAGAGTTCAAATCCAAGCAGCTGGCCGACATGAAAGCGCTGTATCCGGAGGCCGCGATTTTGGTCCACCCCGAATCGCCGGAGGCCGTGATCGATTTGGCTGATGCCGTCGGTTCGACAAGCCAGTTGATCAAAGCCGCGCAAACGTTGCCGAACAAAATGTTTATCGTTGCGACTGATCGCGGCATTTTCTACAAGATGCAGCAGTTGTGCCCCGACAAAGTTTTTGTCGAAGCGCCAACGGCCGGTGAGGGTGCTGCGTGCCGCAGTTGCGCGCATTGCCCCTGGATGGCGATGAACACCCTTGAGCGCACCTTGCAGTGTCTCCGCGAAGGCTCTAACGAGGTTTTCGTCGACCCCGCATTGATTCCGCGTGCCTTGAAGCCTCTGCAGCGCATGCTGGACTTCACGCATGCAGCACGCTTGAAGCTGTCTGGTAATGCCTGATCCTGAGTCAGGACAAGTCAGAGTGCAAAAAAAAGCCCGACCATTGAGTCGGGCTTTTTGAATCGGGCAGAAAATCGTACCTAGTTCATCATTTCCTTGAGCATCCGCTCCTGTTCGATCAACTCCTTCTGCCGGGCGTCGATGCGCGACGCTAGCTGGAAGTTGTTGTTCGAGCGACGCTTGGCGAACTCCAGTTGCTGCAGGGCCTGCTTGTAATCGCCAGTCAGTGCGAAAAATTCTGCGCGTGCCTGGCTCGAGCCAACCATGTCGCCGGACAGGCCGCGTGTGTCTGCAACGAGGTTCCAGATGTCAGGGTCAGCAGGGCGCGCCTTCAATAACACTTCAAGCGCTTTTCCGGCATCGGCAGGGTGGTTTTGCTTGAGCAGCAAATCAACGTGAACCTGATTCAGCGGATAATTGTCCTGGTACAGCGCCAGCATCCGGTCAGCCCGCTGTTTGGCGTCGGCCATTCGATTATTTGTGACGTCCAGATCAATCTGCGCCAGGTTGTAGGTAATGTCGTTCGGGTCTTTAGCCAATAGCGGCTTGAGATTTTCCCGCGCCTCGTTGAGTTGGCCTGCTTTGATCTGGGCAATCGCCAGGCCGTAGCGTGCGGCCTCGGATTTTGGATTTTCGTCGAGCTGGGCGCGGAAACGTTTTGCAGCGATCCCTGGCGTCTCTTCATAGAAAAGCGCAACGCGCGCTCGCATCAGTTGATAGCGAAGGCTGTCTTCTTTGCCGCCGGTTTTTTCCTGTTCGGCACGGTTGCGGGTGTCGGCAATACGCGATTCTGTGACCGGGTGAGTCAGCAGAAATTCGGGCGGTTTGGCATCGAAGCGGTACTGTCGCATCAGTCGTTCGAACATGCTCGGCATCGCGCGAGGGTCATAACCGGCCTTTTGCAGATTGATGATGCCGATGCGGTCGGCCTCTTGCTCGTTTTGCCGCGAGAAGCGCTGCTGCTCCTGGATTGCTGCCGCCTGCGAGCCCATGATCGTTGCGATGCCTGCGTCACCCGCGCCTGCGGCTGCGATAACAATCCCTGCGAGCATGGCGGCAAGGACAGGAACCTGCATGTGTTGTTGTGCTTCGATGCCGCGAGCGAAGTGCCGTTGAGACAAGTGAGCCAGTTCGTGGGCCAGTACCGCAGCATACTCGGCTTCGGACTGGGCATTGAGGAATAATCCGCCGTTGACCCCGACAATTCCGCCTGGCGCGGCAAATGCGTTCAGCTCCCGACTATTGATCAGGATGAATTCCAGGCGTCGATCCTGCAGTTGACTGGTTTCGGCGAGTCGATAGACCGTTGTCTCGACGAAATCCTTAAGCTGTGGGTCGGACAGTTGCGGGACCTGGCCGCGCAGCAGGCTCAGCCATGCGCGGCCCAGTTGATGTTCTTGTTGTGGAGAGACGATGGCAGAGCTGGCGTCGCCGAGTGACGGCAGGTCGTCGGCGAAACTCGGCGAGGCGAGCAGGCACGCGAGCGTCAACAAGGTAGGGCGCAAAAATTTCATGCACAGAGCTCTAGGCAATCAAAGAACCCTTACTGTAGCTGGCTCAATGGCTTGCTGACCAGAGTGGGGTATTCTTGCAATTGTGTACGAAACATCCGTCGTCGTTATTTGACGGCCATAACGCGATCCGATGTGCCTGTCTGGAGAGAAACAATGTCTGACGCTGTAGAGCGGCCCGAGGCCTGTGACGCTGAACTCGACGCCAGTGGGCTGAATTGTCCGCTGCCGCTGCTCAAGGCCAAGCTGGAGCTTAATCGCCTGGCCAGTGGCGCGATCCTTAAAGTCACCGCGACTGATGCCGGTTCTCAGCGCGATTTCCGAACTTTTGCCCGGCTTGCAGGCCATACCTTGCTCCGCGAGGAGGTTGAAGTCGGGGTTTATCGCTACTGGTTACGTAAAGCCTGATGATTCCCGCAGTCAAATCGTTGTGCGATTGATTGTTACCCATGATGACTGCCTGAAGGATTCTTGATGTTCAAAGTGCTACGCGACTGGATGCAGCGCTACTTCTCCGATGAGGAGGCTGTGGTGTTGGCGGTATTGTTATTTGTGGCGTTCACGGCCGTTCTGACGCTCGGCGGCATGCTTGCGCCGGTGTTGGCGGGGATGGTGCTGGCATTTCTGATGCAGGGCGTGGTCAACTTTCTGGTGCGTCTGCGCGTGCCGGAACTGTTCGCTGTCGGGCTGGTATTCGCGTTGTTCATGGGCGTGCTGCTGGTGTTTTTGTTGGTGTTGGTGCCGTTGCTCTGGCATCAATTGATCACCCTGTTCAATGAGTTGCCGGGCATGCTCGCCAAGTGGCAATCGCTGCTGCTGTTGCTGCCAGAGCGTTATCCTTATCTGGTCTCGGATGAACAGGTGCTCCAGGCTATCGAGGTTGCGCGCGGTGAAATCGGCAAGTTCGGTCAGTGGGCGCTGACATTCTCGCTTTCTAGCCTGCCTTTGTTGGTCAACATCATGATCTACCTGGTATTGGTGCCGATCCTGGTGTTCTTCTTCCTCAAAGATCGCAACATGATCGGAAGCTGGTTTCGTGGTTATCTGCCGCGTGAACGGGCCCTCATTACCCGAGTGGCTCAGGAAATGAACAGGCAGATCGCCAATTACATTCGCGGCAAGGTGATCGAGATATTCGTCTGCGGAGGTGTCACGTACATAGCGTTCGTCGCGCTGGGGCTCAATTATGCGGCCTTGTTGGCGATGTTGGTGGGTGTGTCGGTGGTGGTGCCCTATGTCGGTGCGGTGGTGGTTACAGTACCGGTCGCGTTAATCGCCTTGTTCCAATGGGGTTGGAGTGATCAGTTCATTTACCTGATGACGGCCTACGGCGTGATCCAGACGCTTGATGGCAATGTGCTGGTGCCGCTGCTGTTTTCCGAGGCGGTCAATCTGCACCCGGTCGCGATCATCTGCGCCGTGTTGCTGTTTGGCGGGCTGTGGGGCTTCTGGGGCGTGTTCTTTGCGATTCCGCTGGCTACCCTGTTCAAGGCTGTGATCGATGCCTGGCCGCGCAAAGAGCCTACTGTGTCGCCGCTGTTGTAAGGGGGCGGTGACGCTTTCGCTGCAAGCTACTTCAATGTGTGCTGGCAGCGAATGTCTTCTGCGGCAATCAGCTGTTATTCAACCGTTGGGCTTGTTCAAGCACCGCAGCTACATGGCCAGGTACTTTCACGCCGCGCCACTCTTGGCGTAGTACGCCGTCTTTGTCGATCAAAAACGTACTGCGATCTACACCAAGGTATTCTTTGCCGTAGAGTTTTTTCAGTTTGATCACATCGAACAGTCGGCACAGGGTTTCGTCCTTGTCCGAAATCAATTCGAACGAGAACGCCTGCTTGAGCTTGAAGTTCTCATGAGATTTCAAGCTGTCGCGTGAGACGCCGAACACCACGGTGTTGGCCGCTTCGAACGCGGCGTGCTGATCACGAAACCCCTGACCCTCTGTGGTGCAGCCCGGCGTACTGTCTTTGGGGTAAAAATAAATCACCACCTGCTGGCCCTTGAGCCCGGCCAGACTGATGGTCTGTCCGCTGGTGGCCTGCGCCTGAAAGTCGGCGACAGGTTGGTCTAGGGCGACGGCCATTAGTGTTTCCTTACATGGGAGCTTGTGGGCGCCAAGGTTCGATCAGCGCATCGAGATTCAATGCATCGGCGAAATCGAGGAACTGATCACGCAACCAGCTGATCTGGATACCGGCAGGCAATGTGACGGTGAAGGTCGCATTGAGCATGGTGCCGCCTGTCTGAGGCGCCTGATACGTATCGCAGATGAGATTTTCCAGTTCGACGTTATGGTCGATGAAAAACTGGCAAAGCTCATTAATGATATCCGGGCGATAGACCGAGCTGACGTAAGCCACATAAGGCAGGGCCTCAGGACGGGTTTCGAGGCTGGCGCTACGCACGACGCTGACGGTGAAGGCGTGTTTCTTCGACAGGCTGGACAGGGTCGTTTCCAGGCGAGCCAATGCATCCCAGTTGCCTGAAACCTGAAGAATCAGCGCGCTGCATTCGCCGTGACGAGTCAGACGTGAACTCACCACTGAGCAGCGGTTTTCATGACTGGCGCGGCACAGCACGTTGGTCAGCTCCATTGGGTTTGCGCCAAGGGCACTGATGACAAGGAATTGTTCGCGAACTGTGGGGATGGACGACATGCAACATTCCTAAGCGATGAGCGGTCAGTACATACGTTGGCTTGCACGGCCGATTCGACAGCCTCTTCGCCCCTAACCTCGACCCGAGCCCCGACGCTGCTTGCCCTCATGGCTAAGCCATGGGGGGTTGCGACCACGCTGGAGCATGGGTTCTGGCGGCAAAATCGACTGATTGAATGCGCTTCGCAGGTGACCAGTACCGACCAAAGACAGAAGGGTAGCGAAAAGCATCGCTCAGGGGAATGCTCGTAGCATGGTACTTCGCTTGTACAAGGCTGATAGCGCCAGTACCATTACCGCTCTCTTTTTCCGGCAGGAGCGGTTGCATGATTGCGGGCAGTATGGTGGCACTGGTCACACCCATGGATGCAAATGGTCGTCTCGACTGGGACAGCCTGAGCAAACTGGTGGACTTCCACCTGCAAGAGGGCACCAACGCCATTGTGGCGGTCGGCACCACTGGTGAGTCGGCCACACTCGACGTCAGCGAGCACATCGAAGTGATTCGTCGCGTGGTAGCCCAGGTTGCAGGGCGTATCCCGGTCATAGCGGGTACAGGCGCGAACTCCACTCGCGAAGCGGTCGAGCTGACCAATAATGCGAAAAACGCTGGCGCCGACGCGTGCCTGCTGGTAACGCCTTATTACAATAAACCGACGCAAGAAGGGCTGTATCAGCACTTCAAGTTCATCGCCGAAGCGGTCGACATCCCGCAGATCCTTTACAACGTCCCAGGCCGTACGGCGTGCGACATGCTGGCGGACACCGCCGTGCGCTTGTCCACAGTGCCGAACATCATCGGCATCAAGGAAGCCACAGGCGATCTGCAGCGCGCCAAAGACATCCTTGCACGCGTCAGCAGCGACTTTCTGGTGTACTCCGGTGATGACGCCACGGCGGTCGAACTGATGTTGTTGGGCGGTAAAGGCAATATCTCGGTGACCGCTAACGTGGCTCCGCGTGCCATGAGTGATCTGTGTGCGGCGGCCATGCGTGGCGATGCAGTCACGGCGCGGGCGATTCACGAAAAACTGATGCCGCTCAATAAAACCCTGTTTATTGAGTCCAACCCTATTCCCGTGAAATGGGCGCTGCATGAGATGGGCTTGATACCAGACGGTATTCGTCTGCCGCTCACCTGGCTCAGCGAGCCTTGCCACGAACCGCTGCGTCAGGCCCTGCGCCAGTCCGGCGTATTGGTTTAATGAGGAAGTATTACGCAATGAAGCGAATGGCCGGACTTTCTGCACTTGCCTTGATTATCTCCAGCACCAGCGGTTGCGGTTGGCTGTGGGGTCAAGATGGTTACTTCCGTGATCGCGGCAGTGATTATCTGGAGGCGTCCCAAACGGCGCCCATGCAATTGCCACCTGATCTCGCCGCCGCCAAGCGTCTGGACCCACTGCTGCCGATTCCGCGTAACGTGGCTGACGACACTGCCAAGGGCGAATATGTAGTCCCTCGTCCGCAGGCATTGTCTGTTGCTGCCGATTCCAGCGATTTCAGCCTGCAAAAAAGCGGTGACTCTCGCTGGATTCTGGCTCAGCGTGCGCCTGCCGAAGTCTGGCCGGTAGCGCATCAGTATTTCGAAGACAACGGTTTCCGCATTGCCGAAGATCGTCCGCAGACGGGTGAATTCAACACCACCTGGCAGCGTATCGACGAACTTTCCGCCACGATGGCCAAGCGCCTGACTGCCGGCGGTGCGTCCACCGATTCGGAAACGCGTGTACGTGTTCGTATCGAGCCAGGCGTGCAGCGCAATACCAGTGAAATCTACGTCGTAAGCGTTGATCGTCCTGCCGGCAGCACTGCCAATACAGATTTTCCGGCGCGTACCACCAATCTGGGCCTCGATTCTGCTCTGACCGATGACATGCTTGCCAGCATGAGCCGTAGCGCCGCGAAGGGTGGCTCTATTTCCCTGCTGGCCGCACGTGACTTTGATACGCCGAACCGCGTGGCGTTGAGCGTAGACGGCAGCGGTAACCCGGTACTCAACCTCGGTGCCGATCTGGACCGTGCATGGTCGAGTGTCGGCCGTGCGCTGGATCATGGCGAGTGGCGTGTGGAAGACATCAACCGTAGTCTGGGTCTTTACTACATCAACCTGGCAGAGAAGGCACAGAAGCCTGAAAACGAGCCTGGTTTCTTTGGTCGCCTGTTAGGTAGCAAACCGGCGAAGGAAGAAATCGAAGCCCGTGCCGAGCGTTATCAGGTCCGCTTGAGCAAAGTGGGTGACAACGTGCAGGTTACTGTCGAGAAGAACATCAGTACCGTAGCGCCTGCCGATGTAGCGCGCCGCATATTGGGTGTCATTCAAGATAACCTCGGTTAAGTGCGCTTTGCTGTTCTAGGCAGCGGCAGCCGAGGGAACGGCACGCTGGTAGCGAGTAACGACACATATGTGCTGGTGGATTGCGGCTTCTCCTTGCGAGAAACCGAGCGACGTCTGGCTCGTCTGGGTGTTAGTCCCCATCAGTTGAGTGCCATTCTGGTGACCCACGAACATGCCGATCATGTGCATGGCGTGGGTTTGCTGTCGCGGCGCTACAATTTACCGGTGTACCTCAGCACTGGCACCCTTCGCGGGATGCGTAAACCTGTAGAAGCCGCAGGGTTTCTGTCAGGCGGTCAGGGCTTGCAGCTGGGGGCGTTGCACATCAATGTGGTGTCGGTTGCCCACGACGCACTTGAGCCGACGCAGTTTGTGTTCAGTAACGGTCAGCGTCGATTTGGTCTGCTGACCGACCTTGGCTCTTACTGCGCCTCGGTGCTACAGAGTTATCACGGCCTGGACGCTTTGATGATCGAAGCCAACCACTGCCGCGATATGCTGGCCAGAGGTCGTTACCCGTATTTTTTGAAAGAACGGGTCGGCGGCGAACTGGGACATTTGAACAATCATCAGGCCGCCAACCTGGTGAGCGAATTGGGATGGCAGGATTTACAGCACCTGGTGCTGGCCCATCTCAGCAGCAAGAACAACCTGCCGCAGCTGGCCCGGCAATGTTTTGTCGACACCCTTGGGTGCGATCCGGACTGGCTGCAAGTGGCCGATCAAGATTCAGGGCTCGACTGGCGATATATCGCCTAGTGTCCCAAACGGGCGCCTGGCCCAACTACTTTAGCAAGCGGAGCCCATCATGGAAAAACGTGAAGAACTCTACCGCGGCAAAGCCAAATCGGTGTACACCACCGACGACGCAGACCGCTTGATCCTGCTGTTTCGCAACGACACCTCGGCGTTCGACGGCAAGCGTATTGAACAGCTCGATCGCAAAGGCATGGTGAACAACAAGTTCAACGCCTTCATCATGCAAAAGCTCGAAGAGGCGGGTATCCCAACCCAATTCGACAAGCTGCTGGGCGATAACGAATGCCTGGTCAAAAAACTCGAGATGATCCCGGTCGAATGCGTCGTGCGTAACTACGCCGCCGGTAGCCTGGTCAAACGCCTGGGCATCGAAGAGGGTACCAAGCTCAACCCTTACACCTTCGAACTGTTCCTCAAGGACGACGCGAAGGGCGATCCGTTCATCAACGAATCCCACGTAGTGGCTTTCGGTTGGGGCACCGCCGAACAACTGGTTCGGATGAAAGAGCTGTCCCTGAAGGTCAATGAAGTCCTGAGCAAGCTGTTCGACGACGCTGGCCTGCTGCTGGTCGACTTCAAACTCGAATTCGGCGTATTCCACGGCCAGATCGTCCTCGGCGATGAATTCAGCCCGGACGGTTGCCGTCTGTGGGACAAAGAAACCCGCAAGAAAATGGACAAAGACCGCTTCCGCCAGGGCCTCGGTGACGTTATCGAAGCCTACGAAGAAGTCGCAAAACGCCTCGGCGTACCGCTTTAACGTAAAAAGTTACGCAAGCGCCTGATAGCACGCGAAAATTTCCCTCGCAGGGGGTTCGCCTTCTGCACCTGAGCTGTTATGATGCGCGCCGTTGGAGAGATGCCAGAGTGGCCGAATGGGACGGATTCGAAATCCGTTGTACTGGCGACAGTACCTAGGGTTCGAATCCCTATCTCTCCGCCATTATTGAATAAGACAAAGCCCCTGTAATCGTAAAGATTACAGGGGCTTTTTCGTTTCTGTCGAACTCATGGGGTAACCCCATTTAGTTGGACGCCCGCCCTGGTTTTCGAGATGCAGCTCAGGGCTGGGCTCTATTGGCGTTTAAAGGTTATTTAGCTCAGAAAGCCGGTGCTGACCGCGACAATCAGGAAGATACCCAGTGCTGCCCGGTAAATAACGAAGGGCCAAGTAGAGAATTTTTCCAGAAACTTCATCAGGCCCCAGATGGCGCAAAATGCCGACACGCTGGCGATCACCAGGCCGAAAATCAGGTGAGACCACGCTTCGGCCGGAATATGCGCATGAAACAGCACCCACAGCTCTTTCAGCCCGGCCAGCGCGATAGCGGGCAGCCCAAGCAGGAATGAGAAGCGCGCGGCTTCTTCGCGTTTGAAATTAAGGAAAAGCGCAGCGGTGAGTGTTGAACCTGAGCGGGAAACACCGGGTATCAGCGCGCCAACCTGTGCAATGCCAACGATTAATGCGTCCCGCAGGCGCATCTCTCCCACTGTGCGGCGATGACGGCAGCTGAGTTCGGCCGCAGCCAGCAAAACGGCCATCACAACGCATGAGATACCAATCACCATCAAGCCTCTTAATGGTGAGTCGCACGCATTGAGTGTCGAGGACAAGGCAAGGCCTGCGATGCCAATAGGGATGGTCGCAAGCACAATGGCAACTGCCAGCTTGAATGACTGGTTGCTGAAGTCACGTCGTTGCACGGCACCGATGCTTCCAGTGACGACTTCCCGTACGTCACGCCAGAAATAGCTGACTACCGCAGCCAGTGCGGCCAATTGCATGGCGGCGGAAAACGCCGAACCGGGATCCGGCCAGCCGAGAAGGGCCGGTACGATTCGCATGTGAGCAGTGGATGAAACGGGTAATAACTCGGTGATGCCTTGAATGATGCCCAGGATGCCAATTTGCATGTAATCCAGAGAAGCAAAGCCGATATCAAGGCCGCTGGAGCAGACGTTTGTCAAAGTTTTTTCCTAAAGAGTAAGGTTTCTCCACTCTCCGGAAAACACCAAGCGACGCTCGGAAAATCTCGGTAGTGGACAAAGGATCCTGAGCTGAGCCGCTATGTACGGCGGTCGTTTATGGTGACTGTGAGCTGGAATGATAGGTTTTTTTTAAAGGGTTCTCTACCTGCAGCTGAGATGATTATTGTTAGCCCGGAGCGCCAGCGAAAGCGCGTTTTAGAGGGCGACGACTTCCTCCAGCAGGCGGAGTCTAGCTGAGATTTTACGCGACTCTCCGGTAAAAAATAATGAGTTTTTCTCGCACGGGAGCGGGCGCAGTCACCCACTGACAGCCCTAAGGCTGTATATGACCTACGTTCATAAAGGTAGGACGAAAGGTTACTAGACCCTTAAAACGTGTTTTGTTAAAAATATACCTGCCCGGCCCCATCTTGAACTAGCTGGTAGGAAACAGGGTGGTAGGCGGGCGAGCAACCTCCATTTATCTAAATGGAAACAATCCAACATTGAGTTGGGTGATGATCAATGGGCCCGAATGCCGACCCGAGGGTAAATTGCTGCGCATTTGGCCAACTGCTGTTCCAGTACGCGGGCATTGGACTCATTGATCTCTTTTACTCCTTCCTTCCCTTCCTCCTGGCAACGCCGCACGATTGCGCCCGGTGAGGATGTCACTTGCCGGTTGGCGTGATTCGAGTTTGTGGGCTAATGATTAAGGTTGAGCACATCACCGACGATCAGGGAGAGCGAAATGGCATTCGTAGACAGGCCGCACTCGATTAATTACGTCCATCCAAACGGCAGGGACGCGATGATTGATTTCGAGTGGGGCGACCCAGGCGATCCAGTCCCGAAAGGGCTTCGTATTACTGTGAAATACGCCGAGGACAATATTCATAATCTTCATGAAAAAGCGCTTTACAAGAGCTTTGAAGACGCAAAAAAACAAGGCATCAAATTGGCGACCAATATGATTGATCAGGCAGACCGGCTTTAGGTCTGTCGACCCGTCACTACGTTTAGTCGGCACTGATGCGGCATCGCGTGACAAGCTTCAGTCTTCCGGGTCGATTTCGTCTTCCGGTTCGCGCCTGGCTTGCAGATCGGCCATGGCGGCGGCGATGAAGCCAGCGTTTCCCTCAATCACGGCGAGCTGCGTCATGATGGCTGCCGACACCTCTGTCGATCCATGCTGATCAATCCATGCGCGGATCTCATTCACGGCAGAACCGAGGGCGGTGATGTTTTGATTGAGTTGGTTGAGCAGGGCGAGGGTGGGGTCGTTGGGCAGATTGCTGGACATGCTGGCTTCTCCATTGAGATTGACGACGGCTGTTTGCGTCGAAAATGTCGTTGCCTGCTCTGGCGACAGTAGAGAACACCTGCAACCCGTGCAGCCTGACCTGAGAGAGGGGCGTTGGCGTTGGATAATCAAGCGAGGCCGACACATCCCCGTGCCGGCCTGAAAATGTCTTTAGCGGAAAGGTGACGTGCGGCGTGCAGCCCCGTTAAACCTTTCCACTCTGAATGCCTTTAATGCACCGATTGCCTGGCAGATTTCCCAGCGGGCTTATTGATAGAACCGAGAATGCTTTTAATGCGTTGCCACTCTACGCGAGCTTCGACGTATTTTTTTTCGGCCCTTCTTTTTGCAGTTGAAAATTCGTTCCAGACGTCTGGATTCAGCGTTTCTTTCTTTAGAAGCGAATACGCATGATTATCAAGTTGATCCGCTTCAAAGAAAAGTTGGTTGCTCCTTGTTGCTGCTTCTTCCCAGCTGACACCGGTGACTTTCTTGAATTTATCGTGAATCATTCTGAGCTCCTTTTTTCAATCTCGAAGGGCGTTCTAACTTGGGTTAAACCCTTCGTTGGGCGAAAAATTCCACCCGTTGAATCTTCCTGGTAAAAGACGACAACTCGCTCCTAAGCGACGCCCGATGAGTCACTATTTTTACACTGAATTAAACAAAATTGAACGGTTATTACCCTCTCTGCGATAGGCGGTTTTTGCCGCTCTAGCGCGCACTTTTCGCGCTGCCTGGCTGACAGTGCCGCGTATAAAAGACTACTGTTTGATGGACCACCGTAGTCGATTCGAGCATCGGCGACCTTGCCGTTGCGGGTGCCATCTCCAATGTCATCAAGTTGTACGATGATCACCCTGCTGCAATGGCTCGACCGCGAGTAAGATAGGCAGCGCAATCTCGTCCCTTGAGATTGCTGAGGCGGGTTGAATAGAGAGCCGTCAGGCTCCGGCTGTCCGTCTTGGTTCCGTATCGAAATTTCAGAGTAAACAGAAAAAGGCGATCACTGAAAATGAGCAAAACCTCGCGTCCTTTATATATTTCCTACGCTGGACCTTCCCTGCTGGAGATGCCGCTGCTGAACAAGGGCAGTGCTTTCACGCCGCAGGAGAGGGTCGAGTTCAACTTGATCGGGCTGCTGCCGCAGAACGTGGAGACGATAGAAGAGCAAGTGGCTCGGGTTTTCAGCCAATACAACCAATGCGCCAGCGACCTCGACAAGCACATTTACCTGCGCTCGATTCAGGACAACAACGAGACGTTGTTCTTCCGTCTGCTCGACTCGCACCTGGATGAAATGCTGCCGATCATCTACACACCGACGGTTGGTCAAGCGTGTCAGGAGTTCTCGAAAATCTATCGCACCCATCGGGGGCTGTTTGTCTCGTACCCGGAGCGCGACCGTATTGACGACATTCTGCGCAGCGCGACCAAGGATCAGATCAAGATCATCGTCGTCACCGACAGTGAGCGAATTCTCGGCCTGGGCGACCAGGGCATTGGCGGTATGGGCATCCCGATTGGTAAGTTGTCGCTCTACACCGCGTGCGGTGGGATCAGCCCGGCCTACACGTTGCCGATTGTGCTCGACGTTGGCACCAACAACCGCGAGTTGCTGGACGACCCGATGTACATGGGCTGGCGCCATGAGCGTGTAACCGGTCAGGAGTACGAAGAGTTCGTCGCGATGTTCATTGAGGCGGTGCAGCGTCGCTGGCCTGACGTGCTACTGCAGTTCGAAGACTTTGCCCAATCGAATGCGATGCCATTGCTGAATAAGTACAGGGACCAATTGTGCTGCTTCAACGATGACATTCAAGGCACCGCTTCGGTCGCGGTGGGTACGTTACTCGCGGCCTGTAAAGCCAAAGGCGAGACCCTTGGAGAGCAGGTGGTGGTGTTTGTCGGTGCCGGTTCGGCAGGCTGTGGCATTGCCGAACACATCATTGCAGCGATGCAGATACAAGGGCTGAGTGAGAGCGAAGCACGCAAGCGCATTTTCATGGTCGACCGTTATGGCTTGCTGACCGAGAACATGACTGGCCTGCTGGAATTTCAACAGCGCCTGGCACAGAAAACCGAGGATGTAGCAGGCTGGGCAGGCGACGAGGCATTCCCGCAATTGCTCGATGTTGTCAGCCACGCCAATGCCACCGTCATGATTGGTGTGTCGGGCCAGCGGGGCTTGTTTACCGAGCAGGTAATCCGCGAAATGCACAAGCATTGCGCCAAGCCGTTGGTGATGCCGATGTCCAACCCAACCTCCAAAGTCGAGGCCACACCGGAGGAAATCCTGCGCTGGACCGATGGTAATGCCTTGGTCGCCACCGGCAGCCCGTTTGCTCCGGTATCGATCAATGGCCGCACGGTCCATATTGCTCAATGCAACAACTCTTACATTTTTCCGGGGATTGGCTTGGGCGTCATCGCAAGCAAGGCCTCGAGAATCACCGATAAGATGTTGATGGCCGCGTCCAACGCTTTGGCGGAGTGCTCGCCAATGGTGACGGGGCTGGGTGATGCAGTACTGCCACCGATCAAGGATATCCAGGCAGTCAGCAGGAAAATTGCCTTGGCAGTTGCCAAGCAAGCTCAAGCTGATGGCGTGGCGCTGGAAACCTCAGAAGACATGTTGCTTGCGGCTATCGAGCGCAACTTCTGGATGCCTAACTACCGGGACTATCGCCGCAAGTCGGTTTGATCGTCACCCGGCTTAAAAACCGTTGATAAAGGCCGCTGCAAGGCAACTTGCAGCGGCCTTTCGTTTTCTTGAAGAAAGCATAGGATGGCCTCGGACAACAAAACAATAAGAAGACCAGCGAGGGCTGCATGCAAGCGACGAGTGAGCCGTATGACTATGTGATTGTGGGCGCCGGACCTGCGGGCTGCTTGCTGGCCAATCGGCTTTCGCAAAACCCTGCACACCGCGTGCTGTTGCTCGAAGCCGGCGGGCTGGACAATTACCCCTGGATTCATATCCCGGTCGGCTATCTCTACTGCATCGGCAACCCACGTACGGACTGGTGCTTCAAAACTGAAGCCGAGCCCGGGCTTAATGGTCGTTCGCTCAACTACCCCCGGGGCAAAGTGCTGGGCGGCAGTTCATCCATCAACGGCATGATCTATATGCGCGGCCAGGCCCATGACTATGATGACTGGGCGGCTCAAGGCAATGTGGGCTGGGGTTGGAAAGAGGTATTGCCGTTATTCAAACGCTCAGAAAATCACTACGCCGGCGACTCTGCCATGCATGGCGCGGGGGGTGAATGGCGGGTGGAGCCGCAACGGCTGTCATGGGGCATTCTTGATGCCTTTCGCCAGGCCGCAGCGCAGACTGGCATCGAGTCTATCGACGACTTTAACGGCGGCGACAATGAAGGTTGCAGTTACTTTCAGGTCAATCAGCGGCGCGGCGTACGCTGGAATGCGTCCAAGGCATTTTTGCGGCCTATTGCGCAGCGCAAGAATCTGACAGTCCTCACAGGCGTGGAAGCGTCACGTATCGAATTCGAAAATGGCCGCGCGAGTGCCGTTGTTGCGCATGTTCAGCAGTGCGAGCAACACTTGCGCGCTCGCCGAGAGATCATTCTGTGCTGCGGGGCCATTGGTTCGCCGACGTTGTTGCAGCGATCCGGCATCGGCCCGAGACCCTTGCTTGAGAAGCTCGGTATCGGTGTGCGTCATGAGCTGCCAGGCGTAGGGAGCAATCTGCAGGACCATCTTCAACTGCGGTTGATCTATCAGATCAGTAACGGTAAGACCCTCAATCAGATGGTTGGCAGCCTTTGGGGCAAGATCAACATGGGCCTGCGTTACGCGATCAATCGCAGCGGTCCGTTGGCCATGGCGCCAAGCCAATTGGGCGCCTTCGCCCGCTCGGACCCTGAGCAGCGCTCGGCCAACCTTGAATATCATGTGCAACCGTTATCGCTGGAGCGCTTCGGTGAGCCGTTGCACAGTTTTGCCGCGTTCACTGCTTCAGTCTGCAATCTGCGACCCCTGAGTCGCGGGACGGTCGAAATTCGTTCTGCTCTTGTGGATGAGCCGCCTTCGATTTGCCCGAACTACTTAAGCCATGAAGCCGACCTCCATGTGGCGGCCGATGCGATACGCCTGACCCGGCGGATTGTCGCTGCGCCCGCATTGGCGAGTTTTCAGCCGGTGGAGTATCTGCCTGGCGCGAATCTGCAAAGCGAAGAACAACTGCGTCAGGCCGCCAGTAGCATTGGCACGACGATTTTTCATCCTGTCGGCACCTGCAAGATGGGGCAGGGCAGTGATGCTGTTGTCGATGAGCGTCTGCGGGTACGGGGTATCAGTGGCTTGCGCGTGGTAGATGCGTCGATCATGCCGACGATTGTGTCAGGCAATACCTGTTCGCCGACCCTGATGATCGCCGAGAAGGCTGCCGAGATGATTCTTGCTGATGGGGCCGCGATCAGAGCAGGGTAAAGGTGCAACGCCCGCGCCAGGCCGAACAAAAAGGGAGATTGAAAGGCAGGCTGGCGCGAATGGCGCAACCGACGGATGAGAGGGGATCAACGCGCCAGCGCCAGCCTGTAGGGAAAACGCTGAATGACTTCAGCGTTCCAATCACAACGAGAGATCAGGCTTTAGAACTTAGCTTCCACATCCAACTGCAGGGTGTTGGTTTTGGCGTCGGTCTGGGTGCGGCTGGCGTAATCTGCGTCAGCCATGTAGTAAGTGGCGCCGACTGCGAAGTTCTTGTCGATGTCGTAACCCACCTTGAACTTGTGCCCACGCGAACCGGTGGTGCCGTTGGCGAAGTCGGAGTCGGTGAAGGCTCCGACCACGGCGTTGCGCTGAACATCGCGGTAGTTGTAATCGAGGTTGAAGACATACAGGCGTGTCTTGAAGCCTGTCAGCCAGGCGGTGTCCTGGTCACTGCTGGTCCCGTTGTTGAGAACATATTGTCCATAAAGGGTGAGCGGTACTGGCAGGCCGCTGATGTCGATCTGACCGAAGCCTTCGTACAGTCGGAAGTCGCTGGTGGAGTTGCCGTTGACTGCCAGTGCGCAAGGCGTGGTTACCGCGCCGGTGGTCGGGCAGCGACTGTCGCTGCCGTTGTCATAGGTATAGAGGCTACCGCCCAAGGTGACCTTGAGGTTGTCGGTCGGTGCAAAGCGTGCACCGAGTTGGCCTGCGTACAGGCGCAGGTCGTGACTGAACTGTACGCCCTCGCCATCGACGTTGTCTTTGAGCGTGTAGTAACCAGCACTGCCGAACAGCTCAGTTTTGCCGCCAAGCGGGTATTTATAAGTGGCCGCCAAACCTTCTGGGTTGATGTCGCTATCCCAGATGACATCGCCCATGCTCACCCATGGTTGGACCATTTTGCCGCCGATCAGGTGAAGGTTTTCCACAGCCTTGGGGTGGAAGTCGATATAGGCCTGGTCCAACCAGATTTGTTTCTTGTCGAAGTAGCCATTCAGGTCTTGGTTGGTGGAGCGAGCATCATCTCCGCCACCAGTGGCAATACGGATGCCGGTGTCAACCTGCGGGTTGATTTCACTGTAAGCACCCAAGCGGGCCCGGATGCGTTGGCGGTTTTTGTCGGCGCCGTTGTTGGATTCGCCGTCGATCTTGACGGTCTCTTGGCGCACACGGACATCGCCCTTGAACTGGGTCTTGGAAGCCCAAGCCACTTTTTTCTCGAACGCGCTCAGGTCTTCTTTCTTGACCTGTTGGGAGACAGCCTGTTGCTGGGCTTGTTGATCTTTACTCAGCTCGGCTTGCAGCTCAGCATACTGTGCGGGCGAGATGGAACCATTGGCCTTGAGCATTTCGAGCAGTTTTGCATCGACTGCGGCACTGGCTGGAACGCTCATGGCCAACACCATGCCACCACAAAGTCCCGCTGCAATTCGTGTAGAAACAAAACGCATAATGATCTCCAAATTTATGATGAGGTGACATACGTCTCCTCAGGAAAAGCTGGCGCTTTCCGCTCGCGCCATGTGGGGCGGTAACCCCTTGTTCAAAAAACTGGCGCCAGTATTACCGGAGATCATTACAGAGAAGTGGCAGGGTTATAGCAGATAGGTGACACAGCTTTTGACCGAAAAGGCTTGATCTAGAGCCGTTGGTGATATAGACGAGAGTCGCAATTACGCCCAGGCGGCGTTCCGCATTTTCGGGTTTTGATGCGGCTGAACACATTGGTGTCGCGGTTCACTCGATCAATCGTGATCTGCAGATATTGCGGGAGTCGCCGCTGATCTGCTCAGCAAAGCGGGTCAGGCGCTCACCCACAGCAACGTCCCGCGCAGAGTGGCGATCATTTGCTTTACGGACTGGGTGGTTTCCGTCTGCAAATCCATAAGAGGTGCAACCCTGCGTCGAGCGGCTGGCAATGATCTGAACGTCGCGTCATTAATCATCCCGCGTCAGCACTTCCAGCAACTCAATGTCGAAAATCAGGTTTGAGTTCGGCTTGATGTGGGCGCCGACCTGCCTTTCGCCGTAGGCGAGGTGGGCCGGCACAAAGAGTTTGCGCTTACCGCCGACTTTCATGCCCATTAGTCCTTGATCCCAGCCTTTGATCACGCGTCCGGTTCCGATGACGCACTGGAAAGGCTTGCCGCGATCATAGGAGGAGTCGAACGTGGTTCCGTCCTCCAGAAAACCGTTGTATTGGGTGGTGATCAGGGCACCTTTGACCACTGCCTTGCCGTCACCGGGTTGAATGTCCACGACCTGTAATTCGCTGCTCATCACGTACTCTCGTTCATTCGACAAACGCTGAAACGCTATCAACGTCTGTTCAGGAAGCGTGATCGTAGCCCACGACGTTGCCCCATCAAAGTGAACTTGTCCTGTAGGGCATTTGATGAGGGTGGAGAGGGTGAATGTTTAGTCCTCAGGTAACCAAGCATTGTTAAAACTGGATTGAATGACCTATAGCGCTGTGTGACGCTGCAACACATCTATTGTCGGCGGCATTTTTTATGGATGGGTTGAACGGAGGGATCAGGCACGGACTTTTGGCTGGTACAGCCGTGACCTGCGTTCCGTCTCAACACCCCCGGCCAATGTCGGTGCAAGGTACCTGCGCGCTCCCTTCCGAGTTGGACTTTTGGGCGTTGTGGCATTGTCGCCATGCGCGTCCACCGGATGGCTCTTTTTCTGGTTAAACCTTCATTCGCATTTGCCTGACGTTTTTTAGCGTGCGGCAACGTGTGTGTTTACCAACCGGCAAGCGCCCGAGCGCGTGCCTGGAAGAAAAAGTGAATCGCCATGAGTTTTGCTCCCCTGCAAGAAGCCCTGAGTTTTCTTGAGCTGAATCCCGATATCGAGATGTTCGAACTGTTCATCCTCGACAACAACGGCGTACCTCGCGGCAAGTTGCTGCACCGTGATGAATTACTCGCGGTGTATGAAAGCGGCCGGCCGTTGCCAAGCACGACTCTTGGCCTGACCATCAATGGTGAAGACGTTGAAAACTCCGGGCTGGTCTGGGATGTGGGCGATATCGATTGCCGCGCTTATCCGGTGTCCGGCAGTCTGCAGCGCATGCCCTGGAGGCAGATTCCCACGGCGGCGGTGCAGGTCAGCATGCACCCGGAACAAGGTATGCCGGCATCGGTAGCGGACCCGCGCCGCCTGTTGGTCAAGGTTATCGATGGGCTCAAGGCTGACGGGTATTACCCGGTGATGGCGGCGGAGCTTGAGTTTTATCTGCTTGATCGCCAACGCGACAGCAATGGCCGTCCGCAGCCGCACCGGGATGTGGATGGCGGCCGGCCTGTGGCGACTCAGGTGTACGGCTTGCGTGAACTGGAACAGATTGAGCCGTTTCTCGCCGATCTTTATAGTGCCTGCAAGTTGCAAGGGATTCCGGCGCGCACAGCGATCTCCGAATATGCGCCGGGACAAGTAGAGATCACCCTTGAGCACCGTGCCGATGCGTTGCAGGCAATGGACGAAGCAGTCCGCTACAAGCGATTGGTCAAAGGCATCGCGCACAAGCACGGAATGATTGCCTGCTTCATGGCCAAGCCGTTCGATGACCTGGCCGGCACCGGCATGCACATGCATGTCAGTCTCGCGGACGAACAGGGTAACAATCTGTTCGCCAGCGAGGCCGCTGACGGCACGCCACTGTTGCGCCACGCCGTGGGCGGGATGCTCACGACGCTGCTTGATTCGTTATTGCTGTTCTGTCCGAACGCCAACTCTTATCGTCGATTCCAGACCAACAGCTACGCACCGTTGTCGGCGACCTGGGGGGTAGACAATCGCACGGTCAGCCTGCGCGTACCGGGCGGTCCAGCATACACCCGCCATATCGAGCACCGTATCTGCGGTGCCGATGCCAATCCCTATCTGGCAGCGGCCGCGATTCTGGCGGGTATTCATTTGGGTATCCGCCAGCAACTGGACCCCGGCGCACCGGTCGAAGGCAATGGTTATTCGCAGGCCGCGCAATTATTGCCGACAGACTGGCTGACGACTTTACGTGCGCTGGAAGCCTCTGGCTGGGCACGAGATGTATTTGGCAGCAAGTTTCTGCAGGTCTATCTTGCCGTCAAACACGCCGAGTATCGGCAGTTCATGGGTGAAGTAGGTGAACAGGATTGGCGCTGGTATTTACATCAGGCTTAGGCAGGCAATGTAGCCAACAGGCATGGTGAAGGAAGGTTCTGGCCTGCCATGGTTTGTTTTCCTACAGGAAAAGAAACCATCCTGAACCCTTCGCTCGCATCCTTTTCACAAAAAATTGATGCTTGATTGATTAATATTTTTCACGTCGGAGGTGGCCAGTGATCAGGTTTGTTTCGGCGTATTTTTTATTTTGATCAAGCAGGCCTCATTCTGAACGTCAAAGCTGTACGCCCTGAGCTTGTCACCCTGATTGCCAGCTGTTTTTTGCTGTTCGGGTTCAACGTAACCCTGTGGCTGCACCTTTTTGCAATCACGGCTGCGGACTGGGAAGGCATCGCCATGCGCGTTGCCTTCGGCGTCATGGTGCTCTGCATTTTTAATATTGTATTGACGTTTTTGGCGTTCAAACGTGTATTAAAGCCCGTCTTGATATTCTTGTTTTTGGTCAGTTCCAGCGTGGCTTATTTCATGAGCCAGTACGGCGTCATGATCGACACTGGGATGTTGCGGAATTTTGCTGAAACCAATGCCACTGAAGTGCGTGACTTGCTCTCGGTGAAGATGGCTGTGTATATCGTATTGTTGGGTATCGTGCCTTCTTTGATACTCTGGAAAACCACGATCAACTACCGTCGCTGGCACCATGATCTGATCAGTAAAGCCTTGGTCACCGTGGCCTGCACCGGGCTGATCGGTGTGGTCGCGATGGCGAACTATCAGGGCTTGTCTTCCTTGTTTCGCAATCATCACGAACTGCGCTTGATGGTGGTGCCGAGCAATTATATCGGTGCATCGGTGGGGTACTTGCGTGAGCAGGTCGTTTCGGCACAACGCCCGTTCGTGAAAATTGGCGAAGATGCCAAACGGTCAACCGGCTGGGACCTGCACACCCGAAAATCATTGACAGTACTGGTGGTGGGGGAGAGTGCGCGAGCCGAGAATTTCGGGATCCTTGGCTACAACCGCGATACAACACCGCAGCTTCAGAAAGAGAAGGGTGTGATCGCTTTCAGCGACGTACATTCTTGCGGGACCGAGACAGCTGTGTCGGTGCCCTGCATGTTTTCCAACATGGCGCGCAAGGACTACAGCGCCAGCAAGGCCAAGAATCAAGAGGGCGTTCTTGATGTGCTCAAGCATGCAGGGCTGAACGTTGTCTGGCGCGACAACCAGTCAGGCTGCAAAGGTACCTGTGATCGAGTCACCGTCCAGGACGTGAGCAAGCTCCAGGACCCGGTGCTGTGTGCCAATAACGAATGCCGCGACGAAATCCTTCTGCAGGGGCTGCAGCATTTTATTGATAACCTGGATCAGGACACGGTCCTGGTGCTCCATCAAATGGGCAGTCACGGTCCCGAGTATTTCAAACGCTACCCTAAGGCGTTTGAAAAATTCACGCCGGTATGCGAAAGCAACGCCCTGAATAATTGCAGTCGTGAAAGCATCGTTAACGGTTACGACAACACCTTGTTGTACACCGACCATGTCTTGGCCAGCTTGATCGATACCCTGCGCAGCAATCAGGGCAAGGTGGATACCGCCATGCTGTATATGTCCGATCACGGCGAGTCATTGGGCGAGTACAACTTGTACCTGCACGGCACGCCCTATCTGCTGGCGCCGGACCAACAGAAACATGTGCCGATGGTGGCCTGGTTTTCTGAGGCGTATCAACACGCGTTTTCGCTCAATGCGAACTGTGTGCAGCAACAGCGAAATGCGCCCTTGAGTCAAGACAACCTGTTTCACTCCATGCTCGGCTTGTTGCAGGTCGACAGCACCGTCTACGACCCCAGCCTCGATATGTTCGCGGGCTGTCGTGGGGTGATGACAGACGGTGTGCTGGCCAGTCAGTAGCGTTGTAATGGATACCTTTGGTTTTGGCTTTTGGCCGTTTATCTGCTGATCATTTATAAAGAGTCTGCTGGCCATGTCTGCGCAACCACCCCCACCCATTGATCGTGAATTTTCCAGGCGGCGCGAGCATGAACTCGCTCGGCACTCTCTGAAAAAACATCCTCTTGGGTTTTCAGGACAACTTGGCCATTGGCGTGATG
Source organism: Pseudomonas sp. 5C2 (assembly GCF_034314155.1). Lineage (NCBI taxonomy): Bacteria > Pseudomonadati > Pseudomonadota > Gammaproteobacteria > Pseudomonadales > Pseudomonadaceae > Pseudomonas > Pseudomonas sp. 5C2. The sequence goes on from NZ_JAVIWH010000002.1 coordinate 272,480, forward strand.
AGCAATTGGCCAGGCACGCCTTGAAGGTGGCTGGCGACCCTGGGTTGGTTCTGGCTCTGCCCACGGGTGCAGGCCGTTTCTGGCCGGTACTGACCGAACATACCAATCGGGTGGTCCTGGCAGCGGACCCCTCCTTGGAAATGCTTGCCGTTGCCGAGGCCAGTTTTCCAGCTGAAAAGCTTAAACGGATCAAGACCTTTCAGACATCGCCGCTCTCTATCGACCTGTCAGCCAATGCGGTGGACTGCATTTTCTGTATGCGTCTGTTTCATCATGTCGCTGATAGTGATCAGCGCTCGGCAATCCTGCGTGAATTCCACAGGGTGACCCGTGACACCGTCATTGTGTCCTTGTGGGTGGATGGCAACATCAAGGCCTGGCGGCGCAAGCGTTTAGAGCGCGGTCGCGCGAGCGCTGAACCGATAGCCTCGAAGATGAATCGCTTTGTCGTAAGCCGGGCCGCTATAGAAGCTGAATTCGAACAGGCTGGTTTCCAGATCCTCGGCCATCATGATGTTCTGCCCGGCTATGCGATGTGGCGGGTTTATGTGTTGCGTAAATCATAAGTTTCAACCCGGTCATCGGTCGGGTTTTCATCGCAGGATTGCAGGAAGTTATTCAAGACTTGCAGTGCAGATGCGCGGTAACCGGTGAGGGCGATATATACTGCGCGCCATTCTTCAAGGGAGAGCCGTGTGGCCATTGATATTCACTGGATTCGCGACGACGCCAGCCTCGCCCAACATTGCCGCGAATGGCAGTCACTGCCCTTTGTCGCCCTCGATACCGAATTCATGCGGGTCGATACTTTTTACCCGATTGCCGCGTTGCTGCAGATCGGTGATGGTGCTCGCGCCTACCTGATCGATCCGTTGCTGATCAACGACTGGCGGCCAATGTGCGCGCTGCTCGAAAACCCCTCCGTGATAAAAGTGGTCCACGCCTGCAGTGAAGACCTGGAAGTACTCCTGCGTCTGACCGGCAGTCTGCCTGCGCCGCTGTTCGACACGCAGTTGGCTGCTGCGTACTTGAATCTCGGGTTTTCCATGGGGTATTCACGTCTGGTTCAGGAAGTGCTGGGGATCGACTTGCCCAAGGGCGAAACCCGTTCCGACTGGTTGCAGCGTCCGTTGTCCGAGACTCAGATCAGCTACGCTGCGGAAGATGCAGTGCATCTGGCTGAGGTCTACAGCATCCTGCAGCCCAAGCTGTCCGAAGAGAAACACGCCTGGTTGCTTGATGACGGTGCGGAGTTGGTCGCCAATCTGCGCCGCGAAACCGATCCCGACGAGCTTTACCGCGAAGCCAAGCTGGCGTGGAAGTTGTCCCGCTCGCAGCTGGCGGTGTTGCGCGAGTTGTGTGCCTGGCGCGAACGTGAGGCGCGGGCCCGCAACTTGCCGCGCAATCGGGTTATCCGCGAGCACTCACTGTGGCCCTTGGCCAAAACGCAGCCGGACAACCTTTCTGCGCTGGCAAAAATTGAAGATATGCATCCCAAAACCGTGCGACAGGACGGTGAGTTTCTGATCGACCTGATCAAGAAATCCGCCAGCCTGCCTCCTGATCAGTGGCCTCAAGCGTTGCCTGAGCCATTGCCTATCGAAGCTGCAGCGGTTCTGAAGACGTTGCGTGTTATCGGCCAGCAACAAGCTGAGAGGCTGAACATGGCCCCTGAACTGATGCTGCGCAAAAAGACCCTGGAAGCGTTGCTGAAAAGTGGCTATCCCAATGGTCCCTATCAATTGCCTGATTCGCTGCGTGGCTGGCGCCGCGAACTGATGGGCCAAGCGCTGCTCGACAGCCTTGCCTCTGCTGGAGAACAGCCTTGAAACGTATTTGCTCCATTTATAGAAGCCCGCGTAAAAACGAGATGTACCTGTACGTGCTCAAAAGCGATGCGCTCAAAAAGGTGCCCGCAGACTTGCTGATCGCTTTCGGGCCGCCGACCCATACGTTCGATCTGGTGCTTAGCCCCGAGCGCAAGCTGTCCCGCGAGGACATCAATCAAGTGCTTGAGAATCTCGACAAGCAGGGCTATCACCTGCAAATGCCGCCAGCAGAAGACGAGTACATCGAGCACCTTCCCGAAGAGCTGCTGCGCCGTAACGATCCTCTGTAAAGAGCCCTCGTCCGACACGTCGGCGCAGTGGACTGCTTCTTGAGTGCGACTGATATCGATGGGGGCTGCCCCCGTCGATAGACGCATGTTTTGTTTTTAAAGGTTTTGAGCCATGCGCGTTCTGATTGCTGAACACGATTACCCCCTTTACACCCAATTGCTGGGCCAGATTGCACCCGACCTGGAAGTCATGAGCACCGGCGATTCGGCCGAGCTGTCTCGAATGGCCGCAGACTGCCCGGTCTGGCTGGGGCAACCGGACCTGCTGGCCACCCTGTTGCGCCAGGGGCATACCCCGCAGTGGCTGCAATCGACGTGGGCCGGGATCACCCCATTACTGGCTGAAGGTCTGCCCCGGGAATACCGGTTGACCCGTGCCGTGGGCGTCTTCGGCCAGGTCATGGCCGAGTTTGTGCTGACTTACATGCTGGGCCATGAGCGTGAAGTGCTGGCGCGGCTGGTTAGCCAGGTCGAGCGCAAATGGGATAACCGATTGAGCCAGAGCCTGGCCGGGCGCAAGGCGTTGATTGTCGGTGCTGGCGATATCGGCCAGAGCGTGGCGCAGTTCCTGCTGCCGTTCGGCGTAGAGCTGTATGGCATTGCCTCTGCACCGCGTACCCAGGCACCGTTCGTTGAAGTGGGCGCTCTGACGGATCTGGATCGCCTGGTCGGCGAAGTGGATTACGTCATCAACCTGCTGCCAAACACCCCGGAAACCCACGACCTGTTCGACGCGAAACTGTTCGCAAAATTCAAGCCGACGGGCGTGTTTATCAACGTCGGGCGGGGTGTGGCGGTGGTTGATGCGGACTTGGTCGAAGCGTTGAAGGAAGGACACTTGGCGGGCGCGGTGATCGATGTCTGTCGTCAGGAGCCATTGCCGCAACGTCATCCATTCTGGACGGCCTGGGGCCTGTTATTGACAGGACATAGCTCGGCGCCTACTTCGCCTGCGGCGATGGTCCAGCTGTTTGTCGATAACGTGCGGGCATTTCAGGCGGGAGAAGCGTTGCGCGGAGAAGTGGACTTTTCCAGAGGTTATTAGGGCGCTGCGCAATTGTGTGAGAGCGAATCTATTCGCTCTCACACAGCCTGCACGCATATGTGCAATCGGTTTACAGGCTGAAATCGCCTTCGGCTGTCAGTTCCGACAGCGGACGACGCGGGCTTGGTGTTTCCCGGGCTTGCAGGTATTCCGCCAGGGTCGATTTGTCGCCGAGTTTGCCAATCGCAACCGCTGCGTGCAGGGCATAACCCTCAGGGATTTTCAATTCTTTGCGGGTCAGTTCCTGATCGAAGCCGGCCATGCCATGCGTGTGCCAGCCGCTCAGGCTGGCTTGCAGGGCGAGGTGGCCCCAGGCTGAACCGGTGTCGAAGGTGTGCCACAGGGCTGGGGTTTCTTCCGTGGCGCCGGGCGCAGTAAAGGTGGTTTTCGAGATCACAATCACCAGTGCCGATGCATGCTGTGCCCAACCGCGGTTGAATTCATTGAGCAAGCCGAGGAAGCGCTCCCAGTTAGGTGTGTCACGGCGAGCATATAAGAAGCGCCACGGCTGCGAGTTATAGGCCGACGGCGCCCAGCGTGCGGCTTCAAAAAAGCTCAGCAGGGTTTCCTCGGGAATGGCCTCGCCGGTAAAGGCGCGTGGCGACCAACGATCGGTAAATTGTGGGTCGATCGGATAATCGGCGATGCGGGGATTAATGCTCATGAATATCCTGGCTAAATGACAAAGGAATAGACAACTCAGCAGAGCGTTCATCAGGCCTTGCCGGGCGTGGCGAGATGGGCCGTGGACGGCAGGCATCGTCGAAATCAGGCTGATAAAAGTACTTTGCCGGTCGACATCTGACAAGTCCGGCCTTACCGACAGTCGCCAACGCTTGGCCCGCGTCTCTTGTGCCACTAGACTGGCGGCCTTTCATTCTTTGATGCTGATTGCCCAAACCCATGGCCGCTAAAGTCGAACCTTTCTGGATACGCAAAACCCTCGAGCAACTCGATCAAGACGAGTGGGAGTCGCTGTGTGATGGCTGCGGTCTGTGCTGTCTGCAAAAACTCGAAGATGAAGAGGACAACAGCGTCTATTACACGCGCATCGCCTGCAAGTTGCTGGACCTGAAAACCTGCCAATGCACCGATTACAGCAACCGTCGTGCGTCAGTGCCGGACTGCATTCAATTGACGCCAGGCCAGGCCGATGAATTCAAATGGCTACCACCGACCTGCGGCTACCGCTTGGTCAGTGAAGGCAAGGATCTGCCGCTCTGGCACCATTTGGTGTGCGGTGATCGCGACGCGGTCCACCATGAGCGTATCTCTCAGTCCGGGCGCATGCTCAGCGAGAACAGCGTGTCCGAAGACGATTGGGAAGAACACCTGATTTTCCGTGCAGGCTGACGTCGTCATGTTCAACAAGGAGTCGTAAGCCTGTGCGTTATCCACTGCCGTTGTCCTTGCTGTTGTTGCTGACTTTGCTGATGAGCACGCCGTTGCTGGCGGCGAAGAATGTTGATCTGGATTACTACGTCAAACTACTGCCCCAGAGCGATCAGGCTGAAGTGCGCCTGACCCTGTCGAAGGGAGAGGCGGTGCGCAGTCTTGATTTCGATTTGGGTAACAAGGGTGACTACAGTGCTTTCAAGGCTGACGGCGAGTGGCGGCCCAATGCCGGGCAAACGGTGGGTAGTCAACGCGGGGTTTGGCGGCCGGCCAGTGGCAAGGCAAGCCTGACTTATCGCGTGCGCATCAGCCATGCACACACGCCTGCAAGCCTGGCTTCAAGCAAGGTCGTGAGTTTCGACACACGGATGACCCCAGCCTGGGCGTTGATGCGCGGCGAGGATCTGGTGCCTCCGGCCCGACTTGATCAGCAGGACGGTACCCAGCTGGTCTCACGCCTTGAGTTCGAACTGCCTAGCGGCTGGGTCAGTGTGGAAACCGCTTGGCCACGCATTGGCAAAAATCGCTTTCGGATCGACAATATTTCGCGGCTGTTTGATCGCCCCACAGGATGGATGTTGGCCGGTACCCTTGGCAGCCGTCGCACCCGCTTGGGCGAAACCGATGTCACGGTGACCGCCCCGCAGGGCCAAGGCATGCGCCGAATGGACGTATTGACGATGCTGACATTCGTGTGGCCGCAGCTGCAAGCGGTGTTTCCGCGTAATCCGCTCAAGCTGTTAGTGGTGGGAGCTGCTGACCCGATGTGGCGCGGGGCGACGGCGGGTAATAACTCCATTTACCTCAACAGCGCCCGGCCGGTGGTCAGCGAAAGCGGGACCAGCCCGTTGGTGCGCGAATTGGTTCATGTGTTTAGCCGAATCAATGGCAACCCGCGCAGCGAATGGATCGGCGATGGCTTGGCCGAGTATTACGCCATTGAGTTGATGCGCCGAGCCGGGGGCATGAGCGAAGAGCGGTATCAAACCGTACAAGCGAATATGACCAAGGTCAGCCGCAAGGTGACGACCCTGCGCGGTGAGCGGATCAGCGCGGCGGCTGTTGCTCGGGCCGTGTTGCTATTGCAGGAACTGGACCGCGAAATTCGCCAGCAGACCCGCAACGAGAAGTCGCTGGATAACGTCAGTCAGGGCTTGATGCGCCTCGATACCGTGAGTACCAAAGAATTCATCCAGCTCAGTGAAAGCGTGATCGGTGGGCCATCCACGGTGTTGGCGAGCGGGTTGTTGCAGTAGACGCGTTGCGCGCTCTTCGCACATAAACTCGCTCCACCAGAGCAGGCGCTCCGAGGGAGCGAATTCATTCGCGAAAGCGGCAAGTCCGGCGCAGCAAGGGTTGAATCAGACCCCGGCTTTCGAACGCTTCAACGAATCATTGCCGGTCACCGCCGCCGCTTCAGTCGCAACCTCAGCATTGGTTTTCAGCTGGCTCAGCTTTGCGCCGACGCGTTCGATACGTGAACGGGCCTTGTTCATGTCGCTGCGGCTCTGTTCGATCAGGCTTTTTGCCGCGCAGTGCCCGGTGATCCCGCGCGCCAGCACCGCGCCGCCAACGGCCAACTGGACCAGACCCAAAAAGCCGCCACGGCGCAGACCTTTACCCATCATCAGTACGCCACCCGCCAAAGAGGCCGCGCGCTCCCAGCCTTGCACGTTTTGCTGGGGCTGAGTCTCGAAAGGAGCGGAGTCAATGCGTTCGCTGCCTGGGATATCGCTCATGATCGTTCTCCATGATGAGATGAGGTGAGTTCATTAAAGCTGACTGCCCCCGGACACAACTGTTCAATCGGGAGGGGCGTCATCGGTCGCCGGGTGGATTCAGAACTTGGGGCCGGACCGGGTGTTGTTGCCTTTGGCCATGCGGTCATACAGCACGACATTGACGGTGGCAGCCAGGTTCATGCAGCCTGTGGTGGGGATGTACACGACGTCTTCGCACCAGTCACGGATGCTTTTATCCAGCGTCCCGTCTTCAGGGCCGAAGATGTAGATAGCGCGATCCGGGTGCGTGTATTCAGGCAGCGAGCGGGCACCCTCGACCAGTTCCACGGCGACCGGCACGCAGCCTAGAGGCAGGATTTTCTTCAGATCGTCGATGCCGATCAGCGGAATGTCTTGATGGACTTTTTTGGTGTCGGTGATGAAATCACGGGCACGCTCATAGCGTTTGCCGGTGTAGAACACCGAAGCCACGCCGTAGCAACCAGCCGCACGCATCACCGAACCGACGTTTTCCGGGGATTTTGGGTTATACAAACCAATGCAGCTGTACCGTTTATTCGCCACGTGCCGGTGCTCTTGAAGGAAAGCTGGCGATTATACGGCATAGATGATCGTTCCCACGCAGAGGGTAGGGCACGATCATCGTTTACAGGCTACTCGTCTTTCTTCATCAACCCCGCCAAGGCGGCGAAGGGGTTGTGGGTGGCTTTGGCAATCTTCGGACTGCTGGTCGAGCCTTCGGAGAAATACTGCTGATCGGTGTACCGCGAGTGTTCATTGTCGTGGCAGTACAGGCACAGCAGCTCCCAGTTGGAGCCATCCTGGGGGTTGTTGTCGTGGTTGTGATCGCGGTGGTGCACGGTCAATTCGCTCAGGCGCTTGCCTGCGAATTCACGAGCACAACGTCCGCAAACATGGGGGTACATCTTTAACGCTTTGTCGCGATAACCCATCTCACGGTCGCGCTGGTTATCGGCCAGAATGCGGTCCAGCTTGGCGGTGTGGGAGGGTGGGTTGGCCGAACTCATGGGTTTCACCTGTTTTACTGATCGGTAATGGATGCAAGTCTAGCGCTTTGCTGCGTGATCAGCCTTTGAGTTTTTCCGCGATCCAGATAGTGTGCCGGGTGCCCTTGTTACCGTGGGCGAACACCTGCACCTCTTCAGCCTTGAAACCGGCTTTACGCAGCTTGTCGGAAAACTTCTGGTCGGCGCTGGCCGACCAGACCGCCAGGATGCCTTTAGGCCTTAGCGCCTGGGCGCAGGCGCTAAGGCCGCCAGACGAATAGAGCCAGCTGTTGGACTTCTGCGTCAGCCCTTCAGGGCCGTTATCAACGTCGAGCATGATTGCGTCGAAGCCCTGGGGCTCGCTTTTGAGTACCTGAGCGACATCCTGAACGACAATTTTGGCCCGTGGATCGAGCAATGGATTGCCCGACTTTTCGCCCAGCGGCCCACGATTCCACTCGACCACGCCAGGCACCAGCTCGGCGACCACGACTTCAGCGTTTTTGCCCAGGTGCTTGAGCGCAGAGGCCAAGGTGAAACCCATGCCCAATCCGCCAATCAATACCCGTGGAAGCACACGATGGGTGACTTTTTTACAGGGGATTTCGGCGAGCGCGTCTTCGGAGCCGTGCATGCGCGTGTTCATCAACTGGCCGCCATCGCCGCCCTGAATTTTTATCACGAAATCTTCACCGTACTCGAACAGGCACAGGGCACCGCCGTTATCGGGAATCGGAGTGGTGTCGAGCAGAACGAAACGTTTCATTGAGAACTCATTGAAAGACAGCTTTTTGAGAGGGCAACTTTGTCGCGCAAGGAGTAGCCTGAGCCTGACGAAAATTGCTTGGCATCGGAGGCCATTGATGAAGCGCTCTATTCTAACGGCGATTGTCCTGGCGACGCTCTCGGTAACTGCCGTTTGTGCAGACAATCTGCAACCTGTTCCCACGACACCGGCCCCCGGTTCGCCGGGTACAGCAACGCCGACGCCCTATCCGCAGGTGATGCCGCCCAGCATCCCCCGAGCAGGTGGGAACGACGGCAATGCGCCGTTGCTGCCAAAAATAGAAATGCCGCGCCCGCCCAAGGACCAGCCGCTGCCGGGTCTTGAGCAAAACGGCAAGCACCCGGAAGACTCGTCGCAAAAAGACAGCACGCAAAAAAGTTTGTAGCGATCAGACCTGCTGCGCAAGCAGTTGTCCGTCGACCATGCGCAGGCGTTTGGACAATGCGACGGCAATCGCGCGAATGATTTTTGCGGCAATTTTGGGTGCGTCGTTGAGCATTTTATCCAGCGAGTCCTTGCCCATATTCAGCAAGCAGCAAGGGGTGGCCGCGAAGCAACTGGCTGAGCGGCGCTCACCGTCAAGCACCGCCATTTCGCCGAACGCGCGACCTTTACGCAGGTTGGCGATCTCGATCGATTGCCCATCACTGTTGAGTTTGCGCACCGAGACCCTGCCGGAATGGATGATGCACATGAAACTGCCAGCATCGCCTTCCTTAAATATATCCTGACCTTGCTCGATGGTGCTGATACTGAAATAGCCCGCTGCCGCCTGAAAGTCGGCAGGTAGCAAGGTATTGAACAGACCGCAGTCCATCAGCATGTCGCGGATTTCATTGTTCAGGGAGGTGGGTTCTGACATGGCTCGACAGTCTTTTTTTTGGTTGGAGAAGGGGGGCGATGGAAAGGGCCTGCGACGCAGACCCACTTCTAAGACCCATCAAACGCTGGGAGTTCCCTCGGTCAAGTGCAGTACTTTTAAAACAAACGCGTATTCCAGCGCCACGTCGCGCAGCCCTTGATAACGACCGCTCATACCTCCGTGTCCTGCACCCAGTTCGGTCCTGAGCAGCAACAGGTTGTCGTCGGTCTTGTTGGCGCGCAATTTTGCCACCCACTTGGCCGCTTCCCAATATTGCACGCGGGTGTCGTTGTAACCGGCAATCACCAGGGTCGCCGGGTAAGGTTGGGCGCTGACATTTTCATACGGCGCGTAACCCTTGATGCGCTCATACACGTCTGCTTGCTCCGGGTTACCCCATTCGTCGTATTCTGTGACGGTCAGCGGCAAGTCTGGATCGAGCATGGTGTTCAGCACATCGACAAACGGTACTTCGGCAATCGCCACCTTGAACAACTCCGGGCGCTGATTAAGCACCGCGCCGATCAACAAACCACCCGCGCTGCCGCCACTGATGATTAATTGCCCGGCTGTGGTCAGGCCGTTGTCGATCAAATGTTCGGCGCAGGCAATGAAGTCGCCGAAGGTGTTTTGCTTGTGTTCTTGCTTGCCGTCGCGATACCAGGCTTCGCCCAATTCGCCGCCACCGCGCACGTGGGCAATGGCGAACGCGATGCCGCGATCAAGCAGGCTCAAGCGCGCATGGGAGAACCACGGATCCAGGCTTTCGCCATAAGCGCCGTATCCATAGAGGTACAGGGGCGTCGAGCTGCCCTGAAGTTCTCGCTTGACCACCAGGCTGATCGGCACCTGCGTGCCATCGGCCGCAGTTGCCCACAGGCGTTGGCTGACGTAGGCGTCGGGGTCGAACGGGCCTAACACCGGGGTTTCCTTGAGCACCACCTGCTCACCCGTGGCCAGCGTCAATTGGCGCACCTGCGACGGGCGATTGAGCGATTGATAACGCAGGCGAATCGTTTCGCTCTTGAACTCCAGCGTGTCCTGCACATACAGGCTGTACGCGGCATCGGGCAATTGCACGCGATAAGACGGAAGACCTTGGGGATGCACTTCAATGATCGGCAGACCGCCTTCGCGCAAACTCAGGCTCATGCCTTTGGCATTGAGGCTCAACCCTTCAAGCATCACCGTGTCGCGATGAGCGATCAGGGTTTGCCAGTCTTCACGGGAGGGTGCGCCGCTGGCTTTTTCAGCCGCCTGATACAGGGCGAAGTTGATACCGCTTTGGTTGCTGCGGATCAGCCAGCTCCATGCACCATCGATTTGGCCGTGGTCCGGGAAGTACTCATGACCTTCGACGCGCGGCGCCAGGCAGATAAACGCCTGATCGGGCTTTTCCGCGTCCAGCACCCAGGCCTCGCTGGTGGTTTTGCTGCTGAGTAACAGTACCAACTGCCGCTCGGAACTGGTGCGGTAGCAATTGAGGAAAAAGCGCCCGTCCGGTTCGTTGAAAACCAGGTCCGCCGAGTCCTTGCCCAGGTGATGGCGATAGAGTTTGTGCGGGCGATGGGTATCATCCAGTTCGCCAAAGAACAGTGTCTGGCTGTCGTTGGCCCAGGTCATGCTGCCATCGCAATCCTCGAAGGGAAGATGGGTGACCTGGCCGCTGCTCAGTTCTTTGACGTAGAGCTGATAGACCTCTTCGCCGTTGGTGTCGAGGCTGTAGGCCAGGCGCTGATGGTCGGGGCTGATGCTGAACGCGCCCATCGAGAAAAAACCGCCAGCGGCCAGCACGTTGGGGTCAAGTAACAATTGTTGTTGCTGTTCATCAATAAACAGAGAGTCGTCCGTCGGACGCGGGCAGCGGTAGTGCCGTGCGTATTCGTCGCCCTCGGTGGTGCGCGTGTAATACAAAAACGGTCCCCATGGAGAGGGCAGCGACAGATCGGTTTCGAGAATGCGGCTCTTGATCTCCTGGAACAGGGTTTCGCGCAGGGCATCCTGGTCGGCCAATTGCGCGTGCAGGTAATCGTTCTCGGCTTTGAGGTAGTCCAGAACCTCTTCGGCGTCGCGGTTGTGCAACCACGCATAAGGGTCGGAACCCGTGTCTTTACGAGCGATCGGCGCGGTGGGGCGGGTGGCGGATGAAGGCATGCGGGGCTCTCTATAAAAATAATCGGGCCGTGAAAGACCTTGATTCAGCCGAGGATTGCCGCTGGGTGGCAACCGATTACTGACACCAGGGAGGCCGGGTCAGCGAAAAGCCGTTATCATAAGCGCCTCTTTGCCTGGCTTACCACGAACGTCATGACCGAGAACGATTATCTAACTGCTTGGGGCCTTTACGCTTTTGCTGCGCTGGGCTGCCTGTGGGTGTGGTTCAAGCTGACTGGGTGGATGTGGCGCTGGCTGCGCGAGCCGCTGCGGGTCCTGGGTGCGGTTTTGCTGTTCAGTCCGACCATCATCGACCCGGTGAAGGAAAAATTCGCCCCGGCAGTCGCAATCACCGCGCTGGATCTGGCCTTCAAGGTTGGCAACAACGTCTGGCGAGCGGTGTCGGATCTGGCCATGTACGCCATGATCGCCTTTGGCCTTTACCTTCTTTTTGTGCTGGTGCGCTGGCCGCTGGAAAAGCGCCGCACAGCCCGTCAGCCTCAGGCCGGGACCGAGCCGTCAACGCCTGCGCAGAGCGACGATGACGAACCCTTTGCTCCGGTTGACGGTGATCGTTATGGACGTAAACCCGCAGCGGCTCCCGGCAGCAGCGTCAGCAGCCGTATACGGGTTGAACCGCGCCTGTAGAACTTCCGCTTCGTTGGCAAATGCGCCTCGCCTTGAGGCCGGCGCGACCTGTATTGCTGAACGTATTGAAGCGAGAGTTTAAGCATGTGTGAATTACTGGGCATGAGCGCCAACGTACCGACCGATATCGTGTTCAGCTTCACCGGGCTGATACAACGGGGTGGACGTACAGGTCCGCATCGGGATGGCTGGGGCATCGCCTTTTACGAAGGCCGTGGCCTGCGCCTGTTCCAGGACCCGGCCGCGAGCAGTGAGTCGGAAGTCGCGCTGTTGGTGCAGCGCTACCCCATCAAAAGCGAAGTGGTCATTGGTCATATCCGTCAGGCCAATGTCGGCAAGGTCTGCTTATCCAACACCCATCCCTTCGTCCGTGAATTGTGGGGCCGTAACTGGTGCTTCGCCCATAACGGTCAGTTGGCGCAACTCAATCCACGCGCAACGTTCTACCGGCCGGTAGGTGATACCGACAGCGAGTCGGCCTTCTGTGATCTGCTCAACCGGGTCCGTGAAGCCTTTCCCGAGCCGGTCGAGATCGAGCAGCTGCTGCCTTCGTTGGTCGAAGCGTGTGCCGAGTATCGCAGTAAAGGCGTATTCAATTGCCTGCTGAGTGATGGCGACTGGCTGTTCTGTTTCTGTTCGAGCAAGCTGGCGCACATCACTCGGCGTGCGCCGTTCGGCCCGGCTCGCCTGAAAGATGTCGATGTGATCGTCGATTTTCAGGCAGAAACCACCCCCAATGACGTGGTGACGGTGATTGCCACCGAGCCGTTGACCGAAAACGAGACCTGGACGCGTTACGAGCCAGGGGAATGGAGCCTTTGGCGCCGCGGCGAGTGCGTAATCCAGGGCCGAACCTGAAAGAGAGGGACCTATGCTGCGAAGCTATCTGCGATTGGTATTGTTCACGGTGGGTCTGTTGCTCGGTGTGCAAATTCCGGGATTCATCAGCGATTACAGCAAGCGCGTGGAAGCGCACTTGATCGAGGCGCAGCAAAGCCTCAAAGGCTACTCCGACACTGCCGAACGCTTCTTCAAGGGCGATTTACAGGCGTTGGTCGCGCATTACCGTAGCAGTGAAGACCCGGTGTTTCGCAGTGATGCCGACAGCCTCAACCTATTGCTGACCCGCAATCAGTTGCTCGACCGCGAGTGGCAGGCCTTGCAGGGCCCTTGGTATGCCAAGGCCTGGCATGTGGTCTCTGCCGCCAATCCGGACATTCGTCGGGAAACCTTCAATGCCTACACGTACCAAGTCCTGCTGGTCCCGGAGGTCATCGCCTGGGGCATCGTCTGCGCCTTGCTGCTGGCGCTGGTGGTGGAGAGCTTCTTCCTGCTGATCGGCTGGGTGATCAATGGCGGACGACGCAAGCCGTTACTGAATCGGGATCTGCGCTAAACCCTTCTGCGTCATCGGCTTGTCAGGCAGCGAAGGCCTGCCTGACAAGCTCCATCACTTTTTCTTATCCCTACACCTTGGTTTTATTCGTTGGACGCCCTGTCCGATTACACTCAAAAATGTGCTCTACAGAGGCCAGTTCCTCAAAACTTCAACGCACACAGGACATTCCCTATGGGCCGCCTGTTATTGAATTGCGATATGGGTGAGAGCTACGGCGCGTGGACCATGGGTCTCGACGCTGAAGTGATGCCGTTTATTGATTGCGCCAATATCGCCTGCGGCTTCCATGCCGGAGACCCTGGGATCATGCGAAAAACGGTGAGCCTGGCCTTGGCCCATGACGTCATGATCGGTGCCCACCCGGCGTACCCGGATCTGGTGGGCTTTGGTCGGCGCTCAATGGTCTGTACCCCGGCTGAAATCCAGGACTTGCTGCACTATCAGATCGGTGCGCTGGACGGCATTTGCCGGGTACAAGGTGGCCGCGTTCGCTACGTCAAACCTCATGGTGCGATATACAACGACATGATGGCCAGCCCCGAGCAGTTGCGTGCCGTGATCCAGGCCATCGCCCGCTACGACGCGCAATTACCGCTGATGCTGATGGCCACTCGCGACAACAGTGCTGCGCAAGCGCTGGGTGATGAATTCGGCGTGCAGTTGTGGTTCGAAGCCTTTGCCGACCGCGCCTACGACAGCGCCGGGCGCCTGGTGTCACGGCAACTACCGGGCGCCGTGCACCATGACCCTGAAGTCATCATCGGCCAGGCCCTCACGCTGTCCCGTGGTGACCCCTTGCGTGCCAGCGATGGCAGCGAACTGCACTTGAAGGCCGATACCCTGTGTGTGCATGGCGATAACGCCAGTTCGGTGAGTGCCGTACAGCGCATCCGCCGGGCGTTGGGTGAGCAATCAGCGTCATGACGTTGCGCATAGAAGTGGTGGCCATCGATTGTTTGATGGTGCGTCTGTTCGATGCCATCGACGAAGCGAATATGCCGTGGATGCTGGCTGCCAGTGCGCGTTTGCGTGAACGCTTCGCCAGCCACTTGATTGATCTGGTGCCGTCCTACACCACCTTGATGGTCCATTACGACCTGACCCGGTTGAGTCCGGATCAGGCTCGGGAATTGATTCATCAGGCGCTGGCCGATCTGGCGCCTGATCCGCAGGCCATCGGCAAACGCCATGTGTTACCGGTCTGGTATGACCTGAGCGTCGGCCCGGAACTGACGTTGCTGGCCAGGCGCAGCGGTTTGAGCATCAGCGAGGTCATTGCGCATCACAGTGAGCGCGACTATCAGGTGTTTGCCCTGGGGTTCGCGCCTGGGTTCGCGTTTATGGGGCTGGTCGAAGAAATCCTTGCCGCGCCACGCCTGAACACACCGCGTAAGCGTGTGGCTGCCGGTAGCGTGGGCATCGCCGAGCGTCAGACCGCCGCTTACCCCGTGGTGTCGCCGGGTGGCTGGAACCTGATCGGCCGTACTCCCAGCAAATTGTTCGACCGCCAACGCGAGGGTTACAGCTTGATGCAACCGGGTGACCGCGTGTGCTTTACCCCCGTCGATCATGCCGAATTCGTGCGCCTGGGCGGCGATGACACGCCGTTGGAGGTGCAGGCATGAGCGCCTTATTGATCGAAGCCAGCACCCCGTTGTGCCTGCTGCAGGATGCCGGACGCTTTGGTGTTCGTCATTTGGGCGTGACCCAAGGCGGGGCGGCGGATTGGGTCTCGATGTCCTGGGCGAACAACCTGCTGGGCAATCAGCTGGACGCGGCGGTGATCGAGGTGACGCTGGGCGGCTTGACCCTGCTCGCCGAACAGGATTGCTGCCTGGCGCTGGCGGGTGCCGATCTCGGCGCGTTGCTGGGCAGTCGGCCGCTGGCACCCTGGCGCAGTTTTTTCATGCGCAAGGGTGAGCGTTTACGCTTTACCCAACCGATCCTGGGTGCGCGGGCTTATCTCGCGGCTCCCGGAGGCTTCGATGCGCCATCGGTGCTCGGCAGTTGCGCTACGGTCGTGCGTGAAGAACTGGGCGGGCTGGATGGAATGGGCAAAGCACTGGCCAAAGGGGATCACCTGTCTTACGCCGGTTCGGCGTTCGTCCTGAATGCTCTGCCGGATCATTTGACCCCCGATCTCAACCTGAACAGTTCATTGGACGTTGTGCTCGGCGCACAAATTGGCCAGTTCAGCGGCTTGAGCCTGTTCGATGCCTTCAACAGCGAGTGGATCCTCGACAGCCGTGCCGACAGGATGGGCATTCGTTTATTGGGACCGGAACTGGTTTATCAGGGCGCGCCGCTGATCTCCGAAGGCATCCCGCTGGGCGCGATTCAGGTGCCGCCGGACGGGCAACCGATTGTGCTGCTCAATGACCGGCAAACCATTGGCGGGTACCCAAGACTTGGGGCGTTGACCCCGTTGGCATTGGCCCGACTGGCCCAATGCCTGCCGGGCGCACCTGTCAGTCTCAAGCCGATTGTGCAGACAGCAGCGCATCAGCAGCATATGGAGTATGTGCAGCGTTTTCAGGGTTGAGGGTGAAACTAATGGCCTCTTCGCGAAGAGGCCATGGATCAGGCAGCTATTTCGCCAAAAACCGCATCCCTTCTTCCAGCCCACGCAAGGTTAGCGGAAACATCTGATCGTCAATCAGATCGCGCACGATGTTGGTCGAGGCGGTGTAGTTCCAGGTGTCTTTGGGGTAGGGGTTGATCCAGATGAGCTTCTTGTATTTTTCCTTGAAGCGCTGCATCCACCGATAACCCGGCTCTTCGTTCCAGTGCTCTACGCTGCCACCCGCCTGGGTGATTTCGTAGGGCGCCATGGCCGCGTCGCCGATAAAGATCACTTTGTAATCGGCACCGTATTTGTTCAGCAAGTCCTGGGTGGCAGTGCGCTCCGCGCTACGGCGCAGGTTGTTCTTCCACACCGATTCATAAATGAAGTTGTGGAAGTAGAAATACTCCAGGTGTTTGAACTCGGTCTTGCACGCCGAGAACAACTCTTCGCAGGTTTTGACGTGAGCATCCATCGAGCCACCGATGTCGAACAGCAGCAACAACTTGATGGTGTTGCGCCGTTCCGGGCGCATCTGAATGTTCAGCAGGCCCGCATCACGGGCGGTGTGGTCGATTGTGCCGTCGATGTCGAGCTCTTCAGCGGCGCCTTGACGGGCGAATTTACGCAAACGGCGCAGCGCAATCTTGATGTTGCGCGTGCCCAACTCGACCTGATCGTCGAGGTTCCGGTACTCGCGCTGGTCCCAGACCTTGACCGCTTTGCCTTGACGCTTGCCGGCATCACCTACGCGGATACCTTCCGGGTTGAAACCGCCTGAGCCAAATGGGCTGGTGCCGCCAGTGCCAATCCACTTGTTGCCGCCCGCGTGGCGTTCTTTTTGCTCTTCGAGGCGTTTCTTGAATTCTTCGATCAGCTTGTCCAAGCCACCCAGGGTCTGGATCTGCGCGCGTTCTTCGTCGGTCAAGGAGCGTTCGAACTCCTTGCGCAGCCAGTCTTCAGGGATCAGTGCCTGGAGATGATCATCGAGCTTTTCCAAGCCGTTGAAGTAGGCGCCGAACGCCCGGTCGAACTTGTCGAAGTGGCGTTCATCCTTGACCAGAATAGTGCGGGCGAGAAAGTAGAACTCGTCCATGTCAGCGAAGGTCACCCGCTGTTTCAGCGCATTGATCAGATCGAGCAGCTCGCGCACAGACACCGGCACCTTGGCTGCACGCATTTCATTGAACAGGTTGAGCAGCATGGTGATCGCCCTTATTCGTGCTTAGCGGTTGCCGCGACGGCTCATGAACGCCAAGCGCTCAAGCAATTGCACGTCCTGCTCGTTCTTGACCAGGGCTCCGGCCAGCGGCGGGATGGCCTTGGTGGGATCGCGTTCGCGCAGCACCGCTTCGCCGATGTTGTCGGCCATCAGCAGTTTCAGCCAGTCGACCAGTTCCGATGTGGACGGTTTTTTCTTCAGTCCGGGGACTTTACGCACGTCGAAGAACACATCGAGGGCTTCGCTGACCAGATCCTTTTTGATGTTCGGGTAATGCACATCGACAATCTTTTGCAGGGTGACGCGGTCCGGGAAGGCGATGTAGTGAAAGAAGCAACGACGCAGGAAGGCGTCAGGCAGTTCTTTTTCGTTGTTCGATGTAATGATGATGATCGGGCGTACTTTCGCTTTGATCGTTTCATCTATCTCGTAAACATAGAACTCCATCTTGTCGAGTTCTTGCAACAGGTCGTTAGGGAACTCGATGTCGGCCTTGTCGATCTCATCGATCAGCAGGATGACCCGCTCTTCGGCCTCGAAGGCTTCCCATAGCTTGCCCTTCTTCAGGTAGTTACGTACGTCGTGGACTTTATCCACACCCAACTGCGAATCACGCAAACGGCTGACGGCGTCGTACTCGTACAGGCCCTGATGCGCTTTGGTGGTGGATTTGATGTGCCAGGTAATCAACCGGGCGCCGAAGGATTCGGCCAGTTGTTCGGCCAACATGGTTTTGCCGGTGCCAGGCTCGCCTTTGACCAGCAGTGGCCGCTCCAGAGTGATAGCAGCGTTGACCGCGAGCTTCAGGTCGTCAGTGGCGACGTATGCGCTGGTGCCTTCGAACTTCATCTAAAAATCCTCGAACGGTATCGCCTGAAACGGCGCAAAAAAAGGTACTTAATGTGCCGACTATACCGCGCAGGCCGGGCGACTGTGAACGCAGAGGCGCCATTCAGTCTCTGAATGGCGCGTCACGATTTGACTGGGTCAAGATTAGATCAGCCATTGTTTAAGTCCTGTCCCCGTTGAAAAAAGCACCAATCCACCTTGGCTACTGTGTTTTGCTGTTGTCATAGCGGGTGTTGAACGCCTGAATGAAGGCGTTGCGCAGGATCTGCAGGAATGCCTGAAAGCCGCTGATGTCTTGTTGGTGCACGCTGCCACTGAGTTCTACGCGGGTGGCGAATTGGTTTTTGCTTTGGTTCTTCAAGACGGTTTCGCTGGTGCCGACCACTGCCTCCCAGATCGAGCGGAAGAAGCTTTTGTTCTGGTTCTCGACATCCTGCTGCCAGTTGAACACCTCGACATCGCGCAGCAGCGGTTTGATATAACCGCTGAGCTTGCCCTTGTTGGCCTGGGCTTCGATCACCACGTCACCGCTGCCGGCATTGAAGTCGAATTTGCCGTAGGCCGAAGCGAAGTCGTTGAGGCTTTTAAGTTCTATCCCGATCGAACGGAGGCGGAAGTCGAAGTCTTCAAAGTTACTGAATGGATCGAATGTGGCCGAGGTTTCCAGCGGTGCGTTCCCGGGTAACAGGGCTTTGCCCTCAAATCGGGCTTCGTGCATGCCTTTTTCGTCGGCGATATTGGTCAGGTTGAACAGGCTGGCGTTCACGTGATCGGCTTCGATCTTCACGTTCGGCGTCGAGTTGAAATTATTGAAGGTGATGCGCCCGTCATCTATACGTACTTCGTTGAGAGTGATAGGCAACAGCTTGTTCAATTGGGCGCGCCAGTCGGTGCCTTGACCGGTCTGCGAAGCCTGTTTGTTGGTGCCGCCGTCGACGAAGTTCAGCTCGGGTTTGATGAAGACCACCTGGGCCACCACGGCACGGTCATACCATAACGAATGCCAGCTCACCGCCAGGTCGATGACCGGCGCATTGACGAATGGCACGGGCACCTTGCCTTGCACCTTGACGATACTCAGCCCATTGATTCGATACGCTCCACGCCACAGGGCCAGATCGACGTCGGTGACCTGGCCACGGTAGTCGCCCATATTGGCGAGCTTGTCGTTCAAATAGTGACGCACCAGATAGGGCAGGGCGATGTCTGCGGCAATCAGCACGACCACGATTCCCGCAACGGTCCAAAGTGGCCAGCTATAGCGACGTTTCATGTTGAGGGTGTCCTGTTCAGTAGAGCTGTTGACTGTCTGGCACGGCATCCGTTCGCTACGACTGGACGCACCCCTGCTGGCGGCATACGCTTTGATTTTTTCAAGCACGTGCAAAGGATACCGCCATGAGCCGCATCTACGCTGACAATGCCCATTCCATCGGTAACACGCCATTGGTGCAGATCAACCGTATCGCACCGCGCGGGGTCACTATCCTGGCCAAGATTGAAGGGCGCAACCCCGGATATTCGGTGAAATGCCGAATCGGCGCCAGCATGATCTGGGACGCTGAAAGCAGCGGTAAGCTCAAGCCGGGCATGACCATCGTCGAGCCGACTTCAGGCAATACCGGGATCGGTTTGGCTTTTGTGGCGGCGGCCCGGGGTTACAAGCTGGTGTTGACCATGCCTGCGTCGATGAGCATCGAACGGCGCAAGGTGCTTAAGGCATTGGGCGCCGAGTTGGTGCTGACCGAACCTGCCAAGGGTATGAAAGGCGCCATCGAAAAAGCCGAAGAACTGGTCGCCAGCAATCCGGCCCTCCATTTCATGCCCTCACAGTTCGATAACCCGGCCAACCCGGCGATCCATGAGAAGACCACGGGTCCGGAGATCTGGAACGATACCGACGGTGCCATTGATGTGCTAGTGGCGGGTGTGGGTACCGGTGGCACGATTACCGGGATTTCGCGTTATATCAAACACACGGCGGGCAAGCCGATTCTGTCGGTGGCGGTCGAGCCCATAGGTTCGCCGATCATCACCCAGACGCTGGCTGGTGAAGAAATCAAACCTGCTCCGCACAAGATTCAGGGGATCGGTGCCGGTTTCATACCCAGGAATCTCGACTTGTCGATCATTGATCGGGTCGAACTGGTCAGCGATGAAGAGTCCAAGGCCATGGCGTTGCGCCTGATGCGCGAAGAGGGGATTTTGTGTGGTATTTCATGCGGTGCAGCGATGGCCGCAGCGGTACGCATGGCCGAAACCCCGGAAATGCAGGGTAAAACCATTGTCGTGATCCTGCCCGACTCCGGTGAGCGTTACCTGTCGAGCATGTTGTTCAGTGATCTGTTTACTGATCAGGAAAATCAGCAGTAGCCCATTTTGGTCTTAGGTCGCTTTGTACCCGGCCCGTGAAGGCTTATGATGGCCGGCTTCCAACCCGCTGTGCGCGCATTTTGCAAAGACGGAATGCGTGAGCGGTTGTTCCCCGAACAGCCGCTTTCAGTATCAGATAATTAAAACAGTGCCGCGGCGTGCAATTAGTTGTCCATTTTCAAGGAGAGTTTCATGACCTTTTCTTTCGCCGCCAAAGCCTCGATTTTGATGCTTTTCGTAGGAAGCACGTTGTATGTGCATCTGCGGGGTAAAGCGCAACTGCCATTGCTCCGCCAGTTCGTCAACCATTCCGCGTTGTTTGCCCCCTATAACGCCTTGATGTATCTGTTCTCCGGCGTGCCTTCGAAGCCTTATCTGGACCGCACCAAATTTCCTGAGATGGACGTGCTCAAGGACAACTGGCAAGTCATTCGCGAAGAAGCCATGCACTTGTTCGACGAGGGATATATCCGCGCTGCCGAGAAGGACAACGACGCCGGTTTCGGTTCGTTCTTCAAAAAAGGCTGGAAGCGCTTCTACCTCAAGTGGTACGACACCGCTTTGCCGTCGGCTGTGCTGTTGTGCCCCAAGACCGTCGAACTGGTGAATAGCATTCCCAACGTGAAGGGCGCGATGTTCGCGCTCTTGCCAGGTGATAGCCACCTCAATCCCCATCGCGACCCGTTTGCCGGCTCGCTGCGTTATCACTTGGGGCTGTCGACGCCAAACTCGGATGATTGCCGCATTTACGTCGATGGACAGGCGTATGCCTGGCGCGATGGCGAAGATGTGATGTTCGATGAAACCTACGTGCATTGGGTCAAGAACCAGACCGAAACCACCCGTGTGATTCTGTTCTGTGATGTCGAACGCCCTCTGCGCTCTCGGCTCATGACCCGCATCAATCGTTGGGTCAGCAGAGTCTTGGGGCATGCCACGGCGCCGCAGAACACAGATGATGAACGTGTCGGCGGGATTAACCAGGCGTATGCCTACAGCAAGCGTTTTAGCAATGGCATGAGCTCCAGCGTCAAACAGTTCAAGCGTCGTCACCCCAAGGCCTACCGTGTCATGCGTCCGGTATTGGCGGTGATCGTTCTGACCTTGCTCGGCTATTGGCTGTTCGGCTGATACAACGTCGGACGGGTGTTTGTGTTTCGCACGCCTGACGCAGGTTAATGCTCACCTGCTGAAGCCTTCGCCATTGCGACAGGCTTCAGCACCAGCCACAGCGCTACCGCAATCAATACGCCGCCATACAGATGAGCCCACGACAGCGGTTCATCGAGAAACAGTGCGCCCCACAGTACGCCGAAGGGCGGGATCATTAAGGTCACGGTCATCGAACTGAGCGGGCCAATGTCGCTAAGCAGCCGAAAGAACAGGATGTAGGCGAACGCGGTGCACACCAGTCCCAGTCCGAGTAACGACAGCCACACGCTGCTCCCGCCCCAACTGGCGGGTGGATGGCTGATGACGCTGTAGCCGAATAGCGGCAGCAATAACAGCGTGGCGCCGAGCATGCTGCCGACGGTGGCGAGCCTTGGGTCGAGCCCACCTTGCTGATCGAGCCAGCGGTGAGCGAGGAAGCCGGCGAAGCCGTAGCTTGTCGTTGCCAGCAAACAGGCCAGAGCGCCGGTCAGCAGCTCCCGATTGAAAGCCACGGGCCCCGCACGGGTCAGGATGCCGACACCGAACAAGCCGAGAAACACCCCCGCGATTTTCACCGGGGACAGTTTTTGGCTGAAGAACAACCCACCAATCAATACGCCCATCAGCGGCGTCGTTGCGTTGAAAATCGATGAATAACCGGCGGGTAATACTTGAGCGGCTAATGAATACAAGGTCGCGGGCAGCCCGGAGTTGATCATCCCCAGCAGTAGGCAGATTTTGAATTTGCCGCGAAAATCCCAATCAATCCGCATCAGCCAGAGGATCACCAGCAAGCCGCCAGCGGCAATGGATACGCGAAAAAACGCCGTCGGTACGGTGCCGAGCACGGGTGCGATGATCCGCATGAACAGGAAGCTGGCGCCCCAGATGGCGGCGAGTGCTAATAAACGCAGGGTGTCGGCGGGTCTCAAATCCAGCTCCAGGCCGGTGGTCGGGGCGAGAGTGTCGCTGGGGCGGCGGGCTGAGCGCAACCGAGAGCGGAAAAATACGCTTCTCCTATGCCTGTCCACTGGCTAAGCTCGGGCTTCCGAATTCCTGACGAGATCTGTTTATGCCGCAGCAATGGCCAGCCGCCGATATCGCCCAAATGATTCTTGACGGTTTTGATGATTATCGAGAGCATTTTCGGCAGATTGCCGATGGTGCTCAGGCGCGCTTCGAACAAGCGTTATGGCAGGAAGCTCAGCGAGCATCGGCAGCGCGGATCAACCTATACGAAGAGAAAGTCAGCGAAGTGACCGAGCGTTTGCACGGTACGTTCGACGCCCAGGGCCTGTTGGATGTGAGCTGCTGGCCGCTGGTCAAAAACGCGTATATCAACCTGATCGATGTACGGTTTGACGATGAGCTGGCGGAAACCTGGTTCAACTCGATTTTCTGTGGCCTGTTCAGTCATGACCTGATCAGCGACGGCTGCATGTTCGTCCACACCACGCGTCCGTCTTTGCGCCGCCACGACAAGGCGGCTCAAACCCGCGTTTATCGGCCCCAGGGCGAGCTGTCGAGCATGCTCAAACAGATTTTTGCCGAGTATAAGTTCGATGTGCCGTTTGCCGATTTGCCGGGTGATCTGCAACGGCTTGAAGGGCAATTGCGGGAAAACCTGCCCGATTGGGTGTGCAAGGACCCGGCGCTCAGCGTGGAGCTGTTCTCGTCGATTCTGTACCGCAACAAAGGGGCGTATCTGGTCGGGCGCATTTTTACCCAAGACGAGCAATGGCCGCTGGTAATACCCCTGCTGCACCGTGAAGGCCGAGGTATCCAGATTGATGCGCTGATTACCGATGAAGCTGATGTGTCGATCATCTTCTCGTTCACACGCTCGTACTTCATGGTCGACGTGCCGGTGCCCGCAGAGTTTATCGGCTTTCTCAAGCGTATTTTGCCTGGCAAGCACATCGCCGAGCTGTACACCTCGATCGGGTTTTACAAACATGGCAAGTCCGAGTTCTACCGCGCCCTGATCAACCATCTGGCCACTACCGACGACCGCTTTATCATGGCGCCCGGTGTGCGCGGCATGGTCATGAGCGTGTTTACCCTGCCGGGTTTCAATACGGTGTTCAAGATCATCAAGGACCGCTTCGCGCCGTCGAAAAACGTCGACCGTGCCACGGTAATCGAAAAATACCGTCTGGTAAAAAGCGTCGACCGGGTAGGGCGCATGGCCGATACCCAGGAGTTCGCCGATTTCCGTTTTCCGTTGAGCAAGTTTGATCCTGAGTGCCTCGCCGAACTGCTGGATGTGGCGGCGTCGACCGTTGAAGTCGAAGGCGACACCGTCCTGATCCATCACTGCTGGACCGAGCGGCGTATGACGCCGTTGAACCTCTATCTGGAAAACGCCAACGAAGCCCAGGTGCGCGAAGCACTGGACGATTATGGGTTGGCGATCAAGCAGTTGGCTGCGTCGAATATTTTCCCCGGCGATATGCTGCTGAAGAACTTTGGCGTGACCCGTCACGGCCGGGTGGTGTTCTACGATTACGACGAAATTTGTTACCTCACCGAAGCCAATTTCCGCCACATCCCGGCGCCCCGTACGCCCGAAGATGAAATGTCCTCGGAGCCTTGGTATTCCATTGCTCCGCTGGATATTTTCCCTGAGGAGTTTCCACCGTTTCTGTTTGCCGACATGGGCCAGCGTCGGCTGTTCAATGAGCTCCACGGTGAGTTGTATGACGCTGATTACTGGAAAAGCCTGCAAGACGCGATTCGGGCGGGCAAGGTCATTGATGTCTTTCCCTACCGGCGCAAAGGGCGCATGGATGAGACGCTGGCCTGAGTTTTCAGCGCGGCAGTGCGCTGACTGCGTCGACATGAGCCGTCAGCGCCCGTCGCATGAAGATTGATGGCTAGTCAGCAGGGCACTGACGCCAGTCATCCCGTGTTTATATCTTTCCCCGAATCAACGCCCTCAACGCGAAACGGTTGGGATGGCAGGCTTCGGCAATGCTACGGGGCAACGGCAGGGGTTCGTTGTCCAGCCAGGCCGCGAGCAATTCGCCTGACAGTGGCGCGGTGATCAGCCCACGAGAGCCGTGACCACTGTTGATGTACAGGCCGTCGAGCCAAGGGCAAACGGTATCCGGCACTTGTCGGGCGTCTTTGCCCAGCGCCGCGTAAGCTTCCAGAAAACGCTGCTTATCCGCCAGCGGGCCGACGATGGGCAGGTAGTCCGGGCTGGTGCAACGGAATGCGGCTCGCCCTTGCAGGTACTCAGGTTCCAACGCGTCTGCGCCCAGCCGCTTGAGCAAGTCTTCGGAGATTTCTTGCAAGAGTTCGAGATTGCTCTGGTGCTCGGCAGTGGTCGGCGTCAGGTCATCGCTTTTGAAGTCGAAGCTCGCCCCTAACGTGTGTTCGCCCAGCCGGGCGGGCGCCACATAACCTTCGGCGCAGACCACGGTGCTCAAGGCTTCGCTTGCCGGGGTCTGGGCAAGCCGGGTGATCTGCCCACGAATACGCTTGAGGGGTAATTCAGCGCTGGCCGGGAAGCGCTTGACCTCTGCAGCGCCGGCCAATATCACCACCGGAGCCTCGTCGAGCAATCGCTCTCCATCCCAGGCCTGCCACTGTTCGCCGCTACGACGCAGTTCCAGTACGTCGTGATGTGCCAACAGCTGAATATTGGGGTGCGTGGCCTGAAACTGGCACAGCGCGGGCGGATGTACCCAGCCTCCCTCGGGGAAAAATAAACCACCGCAAGACAGTGCAGTACCGGCTCGGGCTTCGGCGGTTGGCTGATCCAGTACGTGTAAGAGTTCGGGGGGGAACGCGTGCGCCAACTGCGTCTGGCGCTCGGCTTCCTTGTCATTGAAGGCCAGTTGCAACACGCCGCAGCCGTCCCAGTCGGTGCCCCGTTGCAGGTATTCCAGGTGGCGGCGGGTGTAACCAAAGCCGCTCAAAATCAGCTGCGACAACGCCGTGCCGTGGGCAGAAAGCTTCAAGTACAGCACCCCTTGCGGGTTGCCCGAAGCTTCCTGCGCCAGATCGCCGTGGCGTTCCATCAGGCTGACCTGCCAACCCCGCGCAGCGAGGCTGGCAGCTGTTGCGCAACCGGCCAGGCCAGCGCCGATTACCAACGCTTTGCGCTGAGTGGTGATCGGTGCCGGGCGGGCAAACCAGGGCTTGACGACTGCAGGCCTGGGCACGTCTTCCGGCCAACCGACAAACGCCCCGCGCAGCACCTCCCATTTATGCCCGATACCCGGCGTGCGGCGCATTTTGAAGCCTGCGGCGTTCAGCGCGCGACGTACCCATCCGGTACTGGTGAAGGTGCTGATGGTCGAACCCGGCGCCGCTAGCCGTGCCAGTTCGGCGAACAGTTCGGGCGTCCACATTTCCGGATTTTTTGCTGGAGCAAAACCGTCGAGGAACCACGCATCAATCTGCCCATCCAGCTGCGGCAACATGTCTAAAGCGTCGCCGATCAACAGGGTCAAGGTCACGCGACCGCCGTCGAACACCAAGCGCTGAAAACCGTCATGCACGGCGATGTACTGATCGAGCAGTTGCCCGGCACAGGTGGCCAGCTCCGGCCACAAGGCGAGGGCACGTTGCAGGTCGCAGCGGCTCAGTGGAAACTTCTCGACGCTAACGAAATGCAGGCGAGCGCCGGCAACAGCATGCTCGGCAAACAGCTGCCAGGCGCAAAGAAAATTCAAACCGGTGCCGAAGCCGGTTTCCCCGATAACCAGGCGCTCGCCTGCCGCCAGCGCCGCAAACCGGTTTGTCAGATCGTTCTGTTTCAGAAAGACATGGCGTGTTTCGTCTAGACCGGATTGGGTGGAGAAATAGACATCCGAAAATTCCCGCGAATGAGGATTTCCCTGTTCGTCCCAGTCGATCTGGGCGTGGGATGTGAAGGTCATGGTCGGCTCGGCGGCAGCAGGAGCGCGGTATATTAACGCAATCAGCGAACCGGTGAGGGCGCAAAGGGGTAGAAGCGGGTCCCTGAAGCCTGTTCAATTGACCCATCGCAACGAATGGCTGTCTTACCCAGCATTGATTGATGCGATCCGTTAGTCTTGACGATCTTGAAGGGGAGCTGTGCATGTTCGAATCCGCCGAAATCGGTCACGCCATTGACAAAGAAACTTACGACGCCGAGGTGCCGGCGCTGCGTGAGGCGTTGCTCGACGCGCAATTCGAACTCAAGCAGCAGGCGCGTTTTCCGGTGATTGTATTGATCAACGGCGTCGAAGGCGCGGGCAAGGGCGAGACGATTAAGCTGCTCAATGAATGGATGGACCCACGGCTGATCGAGGTGCGTACGTTCGATCAGCAGACTGACGAAGAACTGGCTCGACCACCCGCGTGGCGCTATTGGCGGCATTTGCCGGCGAAGGGGCGTATGGGGATTTTCTTTGGCAATTGGTACAGCCAGATGATTCAGGGGCGGGTGCATGGCCACTTCAAGGATGCCGTGCTCGATCAGGCAATCAATGGGGCTGAACGTCTGGAGAGAATGCTCTGTGATGAGGGCGCACTGATTTTCAAGTTCTGGTTTCACCTGTCCAAGAAGCAGATGAAGGCTCGGCTCAAGTTGCTTGTGGATGACCCTTTGCACAGCTGGCGCATTAGTCCGCTGGACTGGCAACAATCGAAAACCTACGACAAATTTGTTCGCTACGGTGAGCGTGTGCTGCGTCGTACCAGCCATGATTATGCCCCTTGGCATGTCATCGAAGGCGTGGATCCGCATTATCGCAGCCTGACCGTCGGGCGCCTGTTGCTCGAAGGGCTACAGGCCGCCTTGGCCAATAAAAGACCCGCTCAAGGTCCGCTGACCATTGGCCCACTGCCGACCAATATTGATGACCTCAGCCTGCTGAACAGTCTCGACATGACTCAGCATCTGGAAAAAGAAGATTACGAAGAACAATTGATTACCGAGCAGGCGCGCCTGGCGGGCAACGTGCGTGATAAACGTATGAAGCGGCACTCGCTGGTAGCGGTATTCGAAGGCAATGATGCCGCAGGCAAAGGCGGCGCCATCCGGCGGGTCGCGGCGGCGCTGGACCCGCGTCAGTACAATATTGTGCCGATTGCCGCGCCCACCGAGGACGAGCGTGCACAGCCTTATCTCTGGCGCTTCTGGCGGCACATGCCGCCACGTGGCAAATTTACCGTGTTCGACAGGTCATGGTATGGCCGGGTGCTGGTAGAGCGCGTTGAGGGTTTTTGCAGCTCGGCAGATTGGCTCCGGGCGTACAGCGAGATCAACGATTTCGAAGAACAGCTGACCGATGCCGGCACTGTGGTAGTCAAGTTCTGGCTGGCCATTGATGAGCTGACTCAACTGGAGCGTTTTGAGGCGCGGGAACAGATTCCGTTCAAACGCTTCAAAATCACCGAGGACGACTGGCGCAACCGTCAGAGATGGCCGGACTATCGCGCGGCTGTGGGCGACATGGTTGATCGTACCAGCACTGAAATCGCGCCGTGGACCCTGGTTGAGGCCAATGACAAACGCTGGGCGCGGGTGAAGGTGTTACGCACGATCAATAACGCGCTGGAAGCCGCTTTTGAAAAGGACACAAAGTCTAAGTAACCACCATGATTTTCCATACAGCCAGTGAATGATCATCGCGGACAAGGATTATCTGGCCCTATGCTCAATGCCTTCTCATCAACAATAAGAGTGGAGGTGTGTCATGCGTGAAGTGGTGATTGTCGATAGCGTGCGGACGGGATTGGCCAAGTCGTTTCGCGGCAAGTTCAACCAGACCCGTCCCGATGACATGGCAGCCCATTGCGTCAACGCACTGTTGACGCGCAATGGCCTGGACCCGGCGTTGGTCGAGGACTGTATCGTCGGTGCCGGCTCCAACGAAGGTGCGCAGGGCTACAACATCGGGCGCAATGTGGCGGTGCTGTCCAAGCTGGGTATCCAAGTCCCTGGCATGACCCTCAACCGCTACTGCTCATCGGGCTTGCAGGCCATTGCAATCGCAGCCAACCAGATCGCCTCCGGTTGCAGCGAGATCATTGTTGCCGGTGGTGTCGAATCGATCAGCCTGACGATGAAAAGCATCAACACCGACAACCTGATCAATCCATTGCTTAAGGAACAGGTGCCGGGGATTTACTTTCCCATGGGTCAGACTGCCGAAATCGTCGCGCGCCGCTACCATGTCAGCCGCGAGCAGCAAGATATCTACGCCTTGCAAAGTCAGCACCGCACCGCAGCCGCCCAAGCTGCTGGGCTGTTCGACGATGAAATCGTGCCGATGGCCGTGACCTACCGCGTCGAGGACAAAAATACCGGTGCGATTAGCCTGGTTGAAGGCATCGTTGATCGTGACGACTGCAATCGTCCGGACACCACGCGGGAAAGCCTGGCGGGCCTGAAGCCGGTGTTCGCAGAAGACGGTTCGGTAACCGCTGGCAACTCGTCGCAGTTGTCCGACGGGGCTTCGATGACGTTGGTGATGAGCCTGGAAAAAGCCCTGGAACTGGGCCTCAAACCGCGTGCGTTTTTCCGTGGTTTCACGGTGGCGGGTTGCGAGCCGGACGAGATGGGGATTGGCCCGGTGTTCTCGGTGCCCAAATTGCTCAAGGCTAAAGGCTTGCAAGTGGCCGACATCGACCTTTGGGAACTCAATGAAGCCTTTGCGTCGCAGTGTCTGTATGCGCGTGATCGTCTGGGAATCGACAACGCCAAATACAACCTCAGCGGCGGTTCGATCTCCATCGGCCACCCGTTCGGCATGACCGGCTCGCGCCAGGTCGGCCATTTGGTCCGTGAACTGCAACGGCGCAATCTGCGCTACGGCATCGTGACCATGTGTGTCGGAGGTGGGATGGGGGCGACTGGGTTGTTTGAAACGTTCAAATAGAGCGCTGGCGGATAGATCGTCTTCGCGAGTGAATGTGCACCCACAGGGTATTTGCGACCTTTGTGGGTGCATCATCTCTGATGGAACGCCTAAAGCCTGTGCCGCAGGACATGGGCCGTCATCAGCGCCACACTAGCCAGCCAGAGTCTTGAAGTGCGCGACGCACAAGCAGTGTTTGCTTGTGCGTCTCGGGCCTTGTGCCGTAGGCGTGGACTCAGTGGTGGCGAGGCTTGAGAATCGCTGGCTTCTCGTCTGGCGCCTGCAGGAGCAGGTACAGCGCGGTCAGTGCTTCCGGGATCTGCACAATCATGTCATCCATCAGATTGGCGTCCTGAGCGATGTCGGCAAATTCTGGTTGTTCGTCGAACAGACCCGAACCGACCATGATCGGCAGGAGCATTTCGCTGACTTCGTCTTCGGCGCTTTCGAACCATGCGTTTTCGCGCAGGAACACGCCTTCCATGAAGCCGATGCACCAGCCGCGGAGGTCGGAGTCATCCGGCTCGTCACCGAGGTCCAGATCACACGGCAATTCGAACTCTTCGTCGGATGCCAGTTGGCGGGCGATGTGCGCCTGCAGCTGGATCAGCGTGGCTTCGATTTCTTCGCGCTGGGCATCACTGGTGTAATGCGGCGGCTCAGAGAACAGCGTATCGATCCACTCACGCTCAGGGACCGTTTCGGCACAGATCGACAGCGCGGTCAGGTAGCCGTGGGCGGCCACATAGTCCAGCGCTTCGTCATGCAGCTCATCGGCATCGAGGAAGGCTTGCAGGCGGTGTAGTTGCTCAGCGAAGGACATTGACGGGCTACCTTGGGAATAAACAATGCTGAATTCTAGGCTGTGTAAGGCCTGCGCGCCAGTACAGAGGCGCTTAGAAGCTGTTATG
The DNA here is from genome assembly GCF_034314155.1 of Pseudomonas sp. 5C2. Classification (NCBI taxonomy): domain Bacteria; kingdom Pseudomonadati; phylum Pseudomonadota; class Gammaproteobacteria; order Pseudomonadales; family Pseudomonadaceae; genus Pseudomonas; species Pseudomonas sp. 5C2. The sequence goes on from NZ_JAVIWH010000002.1 coordinate 302,549, forward strand.
TCTTTTATATCGACCGCCGGTATCGCCTTTGTGCTTTGCCTGGAACCCCTCGGGTATAATGCCGCGCTTTGCGATGCCAATAGCGATTGCGACAGGCTGTAGCAGGGTCGCTTCTGCAATATTTTGGGGTTTTTATGCTCGAACAGGCTCAACGCGTACTTAAAGACATCTTTGGTTACGACAGCTTTCGTGGTCGCCAAGGTGCCATTATTGAGCGTGTTGCCAATGGCGGCGATGCCTTGGTGTTGATGCCCACCGGTGGCGGCAAGTCCTTGTGCTTCCAGGTCCCGGGCCTGCTGCGCGAAGGCTTGGCAGTGGTAGTTTCACCGCTGATTGCCTTGATGGACGATCAGGTTGCGACCCTGGAAGAACTGGGTGTGTCGGCGGCCGCGTTGAACTCCACACTGAGCGCAGAGCAACAGCGGGATCTGGCAAACCGAATTCGGTTGGGCGAGATCAAGATGCTCTATCTGGCGCCCGAGCGCCTGGTTCAGCCACGGATGCTGGCCTTCCTGCAGAACCTGAAAATCGCCCTGTTTGCCATCGACGAAGCGCACTGCGTGTCACAGTGGGGGCATGATTTCCGTCCTGAATACTTGAAACTGGGGCAACTTGCCGAGTTGTTCCCCGATGTGCCGCGTATCGCCCTGACCGCCACGGCCGATAAACGCACCCGTGAAGAGATCGTCGAGCGCCTGCATCTACAGAACGCCGAGCGCTTCCTCTCCAGTTTCGACCGCCCCAACATCTTTTATCGCATCGTGCCCAAGGAGCAGCCGCGCAAACAGCTGCTGGCATTCCTTTCCGAGCGGCGCAGCGATGCAGGCATTGTTTATTGTCTGTCCCGCAAAAAGGTCGATGAAGTCGCCGCTTTTCTGTGTGACAACGGCTATCCGGCTTTGCCATACCACGCCGGGCTGCCTAACGAGACACGTGCCTTCAACCAGAAGCGCTTCCTCAATGAGGAAGGCCTGATCATGGTCGCGACCATCGCTTTCGGTATGGGCATCGACAAACCCAACGTGCGGTTCGTCGCCCATATGGACTTGCCCAAGTCGTTGGAGGCGTACTACCAGGAGACGGGGCGCTCCGGCCGTGATGGCCTGCCCGCCGATGCCTGGATGGCCTACGGGCTGCAAGACGTATTGATGCTCAAGCAGATGCTGCAAAACTCCGAAGGCGACGAGCGACACAAGCGCCTTGAGCAACACAAACTCGACGCCATGTTGTCGCTTTGTGAAGAGACCCGCTGCCGTCGACAGACGCTGCTGGCCTACTTCGACGAAGACATGCCTAACCCGTGCGGTCATTGCGACAACTGTGTCGACGGCGTGCAGACCTGGGACGCCACCGAGCCTGCGCGTCAGGCACTGTCGGCGATTTATCGCACCGGCCAGCGTTATGGCGTCGGCCATCTGGTGGATGTGCTGCTGGGTCGCGACAACGATAAAGTGAAGAGCTTTGGCCACCAACATCTGGCGGTTTTCGGCGTCGGCAAGGCGCGTACCGAAGGCGAGTGGCGCTCGCTGTTCCGCCAGTTGGTGGCGCGCGGCCTGGCTGATATCGACTTGGAAGGCTACGGCGGCCTGCGGTTGAGTGATACCTGCCGGCCCCTCTTGCGCGGCGAAGTCACGCTTGAGCTACGTCGTGATTTGAAACCGCAAACGACCCCGAAAAGCGGTTCGGGCAGCCCGGCCAGTCAATTGGTCCGTGGCGAAGAGCGCGAACAGTGGGAGGCCTTGCGCGCCCTGCGGCGCAAATTGGCCGAAGAGCATGGGGTGCCGCCTTATGTCATTTTTCCCGACTCGACCCTGCTCGAGATGTTGCGCAGCAAGCCCGGATCGTTGCCGGAAATGGCCCAGGTCAGTGGCGTCGGTGCGCGCAAGCTGGAGCGTTATGGTGAGGCGTTCCTCGAGGTTCTCGGCGGTACAGCCGAGGCGCCAAGGGTTGTGGCTGACGTGCGTCACGAATTGATCAGCCTGGCCCGCGCCGGGATGACGCCGGCGCAGATCGCCGGTCAGTTGCAGTGCACCGAAAAGAATGTCTACACGATGCTCGCGGAGGCCATCGGCAAGCAGCAATTATCACTGGAGCAAGCGCTGGATTTGCCTGAAGACGTGCTCAGTGAAATTCAGGATGCGTTCCTTGATGGCGAAGGAGAGTTGCCCGCGGTTGCAGCCGTTGCCGCACAATTCGCCGGTCGCGTGCCAGACGGCGTGCTGTATTGCGTGCGCGCGGCGCTGCAGTCCGAGTTCGAGGTCTGATTTTCCTGAGGTTTTATACCCCCCTGCGACGATTGGTTACAGTGGGTGACACTTGCCTCGGTGCGGGCATCATGGTTAGCTGACTAATAATTAGTACAAGCCTTTAATCATGAGTTTCCTATGCCTTTAACTGATCAACACCGCTTCGGCATGCAATTGGCGCAGATGTCACGTGGCTGGCGAGCCGAGTTGGACCGGCGCCTCGCTGACCTGGGCCTGTCGCAGGCGCGCTGGCTGGTGCTGTTGCACCTTGCGCGCTTCGAAGAAGCACCGACGCAACGTGAGTTGGCGCAGAGTGTTGGCGTCGAAGGGCCGACCCTTGCGCGTTTGCTCGACAGTCTGGAAGCTCAGGGGCTGGTTCTGCGTCAGGCGGTGGTTGAAGATCGGCGGGCTAAAAAAATCGTTCTATGTGCAACGGCGCGGCCGCTGATCGACAAAATCGAGACAATCGCCACCGCGCTGCGTCATGAACTTTTCGTCGGCATCGACGAGGACGAGCTGAGAATCTGCATGCGGGTACACGCACGGATCCTGGCGAACCTGGAAAAATCCTGAACACCCGGTATTCAGTGGCTCAAGCGCTTTTACCCCTTTAAGCATTGGTGAAAGCGTGCGAGCATCAGGCCCGATTTGCCCCCATACTTGCGCTATCTGCGTGTGACAGCGAATGTGCTGAGAAGCCTGCTTTGGTTTTTATAAGGATTTTCATGCTGAAGAGTTCTCAGGCCGCGTTAACGCGCGTCGATCGCCCGTTGCGGCAGGTCGTTCGTCAATGGTGTGTGGCTGCGGCCGCAACATCACTGTTTTATTCGGCACTGGCCCCAGCGTTGGGGCTTGGAGAGATCACCCTGCATTCGGCGTTGAATCAGCCGTTCAATGCCGATATCGAATTGGTAGAAACCGCAGGCCTGAGCGCGGATGACATTGTGGCGAGTCTTGCTTCGCCGGAAGCCTTCAGCCGGGCTGGCATCGAACGTCTGTTCTTTTTTAACGATCTGCACTTTACCCCCATCGTCCATGGCAATCATGGCGTGGTGCATGTGGAGTCGAGAAGGGCAGTCACTGAGCCTTACCTTAACTTTCTGGTGCGTCTGGTTCGCCCTAATGGCGACGTGCTGCATGCTTATACGGTGTTGCTCGATCCGCCTGACTCGGCGATAGGTGCAGCCGCGTCGCGCTCCAGGCGGGCCGATCCTTCTTTACAGAGCGGTGGTGAATCACGTATGCCTGTCGCGCCGCCGCAAGCGGTGCAGGGTAATCGCTACACAGTTGCCAGCGGCGATAACCTCGGAACGATTGCCAGGCGTCTGCAAGGGCCGGGCAGCAAAACTTCCGCCAGTGAGCTGGCCCGAGGTATCGCGGCGCTCAATCCCCAGGCGTTTCCCAACGGTAACAGCACTCGGTTGAACGTCGGACAGAGCCTGCTGCTGCCAGACAGTGCGGTCCTGCCGCGTTCGACGGTGGCGCCTTCGGTCGCGGCGGCCACTCAAACTACGCCACCCCCTTCGGCGGCAAGTGAAGCAGCAGCTTCTGCGAATGGGTTGCAGCAAAACGCTGAGCAACTGGCCAGCACCGTTATCGAGAACCAGCAACTGACCAAAACCGTGGGCGACCTGAAAGGACAGATGCAAGCGCTTGAGGGGCAGATTTCGGGTAAAGACAAGCAACTCACCGAACTGAATGCCGCCCTGGCTGAACTAAAGTTATCCACAACCAAAACGGTCACCCCCGTTGTGCCAGCTGTTGCCGTGACGCCAACGGCGGTGCCCGCCCCGCCAGTAACCGAGGCGCCAGCGGAGGAATCATCCGGCAACATGCTGCTGTTGTCGGGTGCAGTGTTGGTGCTGCTGTTATTGCTGGTACTGGCTTATTCCGTACGGCGCAAACGGTTGATAAACGCCCTGCCGGTGCAGAATATCGTCGACACGCCTGCGCCGAGACCCACGATGACGGCCGCTGTGCCCATGGTTGAAAAGTCTTCTGTGGTCGTTCCACCTACAGCTCCGGTGGTTGCGGTTCCGGCGCCTGGTACCCAACGGTTGGCTGGTACTGCCACCGATGCCATGGACGGTGCGAGCATTTATATCGCTTACGGCCGGATCAGTGAGGCGCTGGGTATTTTGCGTGACGCACTGCAGACACAGCCGCAGCGCACGGATCTGCGCCTGAGAATTCTTGAGTTACTGGCCCAGCAGGGCGACGCCGACGGTTTTGCCCGCGAGGAGCAAGCGGCGCTCGAGCAGGGGCTTAGTGCGGACAAATTGCAGGAAATACGCGCGCAGCATCCCCAGTTGTTCGCGACACCGTCACCCGCGTTGGTGACCATCCCGCTGCCTTCGTCAGAGCCGGTGCTGCCTGAAGTTGTCGTCAATGAACCTGTTGCCTCTTCCTTGAGCACGCAGCCTGCCGATGAATTCCAATTGAACCTGGAAGATCTGTCAATGGACGCCGATTGGGATTTGGTCGACCCCTTCGAAACTACGCCAGCCGCACGCAGCAAAGGCCAGCCGGAACAACCGCTGACGGCGGACCTGGATTTCGCGTCCAACCTCACAGAGTTGCCGGAAGTCTTCGAAATGCCTGATGAGCAGTTCCTCAGCGACTTCTCAGAGCCGGAGCCTATTCTTCAGGCCAACAGCGACAGTCTGGATGATGCGTTTCTTGAAGGCTTCATGGATGATTCGGCGGGCTTCGATATGCTCGACCTGACCGAGGAGCCTCTGAGTAAAATCAACCAGGCTCAAGTGTTGATTGATGACGGTGATCTGCAGAGTGCACGTGAGCTGCTGCTGGAAGTGATCAACGAAACCGACGATAACCAGCAGCAGACTGCTCGGGATTTGTTGGCGGGAATAAGCTGATTGAGGGGGTGGTTGCGGGCAGATTGGTCCCATACTCAGATAAAGCGCCTTTTAACGCCAACCCTTGAGGAATGAGAGTCAGGATATGTCTGCCGTCAAACCCGAAATCGTCATCACCTATTGCACCCAATGCCAATGGCTTCTGCGGGCCGCGTGGCTCGCTCAAGAGTTGCTCAGCACGTTTTCCGACGATCTGGGCAAGGTCTCGCTGGAGCCTGCGACCGGTGGGGCGTTTCGAATCACGTGCAATGGTGTGCAGATCTGGGAGCGCAAGGCTGATGGCGGGTTCCCTGAAGCCAAGGTACTCAAGCAGCGAGTGCGTGACCAGATCGACCCGCAGCGCGACCTGGGGCATAACGATCATCCGCAGGCGTAAGCATTCAGTGGGCTGAAGCGGCGTCGGCTTTGTGCTCGATTGTTTTAGATCCCAGCCGGCTCGAGACCACGATCGCGACGATGATCAGTGCGCCACCCAACAACATTCGCACCGTGGGCTGCTCGGCGAACAGCAACCAGGCGAAGGTGATGCCGTATACCGGCTCAAGGGCAAAGACCATCGCGGCGGTGCGCGCTTTTATTACCGCCAGGCTGGCGACGAACAAACTATGCGCCACACCTGTACAGAACACCCCAAGCAGACTTATCCACAGCCAGTCGAGGGGCGTGACGCTGCTCAGCCCCGGTGCCGCGGCAGGCAACAGGCACGCCGCGACCACCAGATTTTGACACAGCGCCGCCTGTACGGCCGGAATTCGCCCGGAGCTGGCGCGGTTGGTCAGAGACAACAGTGAGAACAGTAAACCGGACAATACGGACCACAGCAGGCCGAGAGTGGCCTGACTGGCGAGGTCGAAATCCGGGGTGACCAACACCAGCCCGATGCTGACCAGTAGTACCAGGATGATTTCATTGCTGCGAATCCGCTCGCGGAAAATCAGCCCTTCGAGGATCACGGTAAAGGCCGGGAAGCTGGCAAAGCCCAGTGTCGCGATGGCCACGCCGGCAACTTTCACGGAGATGAAAAAGCTCACCCAATGCCCGGCCAGCAGTAACCCACCCAGAACCAGTCGACGCCAATCACTGCCGCGCAGTGATTGCCAGGCGGTATTGCTGGCGAAACGGGCGAAAAAGCCCAGGGCGATCACTGCAAAAGCTGCGCGGCCGAACACGATGATCGAGGGCGAGGCGGCGGCCAGTTTGCCGAATACCCCGGTCAGGCCGAACATCAGGGCGCCAATATGCAGGGCGCCAAGCGCAGAACGGTGATTCATTGCAGTCCTTATCAGTCAGCTTTTACGGTGCGGGGATGACCGCTAAGTGTAGAGCGCATGCCTGACCGTTGTCTGTTGCCGTTTTTGGGTCATTTGTCATCCAATCGCCACGCCAATGTCATCTCCGATTAACCAGCGCCGGGCAAGCTCGCTAAAACCCTGCCGGAGGTTGTCCATGAGCAGTGCTCAGCTCGCTAAACCCAGTCGCAAGCAACGGGTGAGAACCTTGTGGATCTCAGATGTACACCTCGGCACACGTGATTGCCAGGCTGAGCATCTGTCGAACTTTCTCAAGCAGTATCACGCTGACAAGGTGTACCTGGTCGGCGACATCATCGATGGCTGGAAGCTGCGCGGTGGCATGTATTGGCCTCAGGCGCACACCAATGTGATTCGCCGTCTATTGACCATGAGCAAGCGCGGCACCGAAGTGATTTATGTCACCGGCAACCACGACGAATTCCTGCGGCGTTACTCGACGCTGATCCTGGGCAATATCCGATTGGTGGACGAGGCCGAGCACGTCACGGCTGATGGTCGTCGTCTGCTGGTGGTGCATGGCGATCAGTTCGACGTGATTACGCGCTACCACCGCTGGTTGGCCTTTCTCGGTGATTCGGCCTATGAATTGACCTTGACCCTTAATCGCTGGCTGAACCACTGGCGTGCGCGTTATGGCTACGGCTATTGGTCGCTGTCGGCGTACCTCAAGCACAAGGTCAAAACGGCGGTCAGTTTCATCAGTGACTTCGAAGAAGCCATCGCTCACGAGTGCGTAAAGCGTGGCTTTGACGGGGTGGTCTGCGGGCATATTCATCACGCTGAAATCCGCAACGTCGGCGAGGTGGAGTACCTCAATTGTGGCGATTGGGTCGAATCCTGCACTGCGCTGATTGAGCATTTAGACGGCTCTATCGAATTGTTCCGGCTGGCCGACGCTCATCTGCGCGAGGCGCGGGTTCCAGTCCGGCAGAAGCGGGTCGAGGAAGACGAGGGACGGGTCAGCGAACCGGTTGTTTAAAGCCAGCCTGGCCATCAGGACGATGAAAGATCTTGTTCTATGGCCGATTGATAGATCGAGCGTTTCGGGTGGGTAAAAACCCGTTCCAACATGGGCTCGAAGAAGCTCAATGGCAACGTGTTGTATGCAGGGTCGAACGCTGCGGCATCGTATTTTGCGCAGAATTCGATGGTTTGCTGATACTGCGGATGCGCCCGGAATTGCTCGCGCAGCATGCGGTCCATGCCCAGGTGATGAAAAAAGTAGTAGCCCTGGAATATCCCGTGTTTTTCCACCATCCACAGGTTTTCCTCGCTGACGAAAGGCTTGAGAATGGCCGCTGCGATGTCCGCGTGGTTATAGGACCCCAGTGTGTCGCCGATATCGTGGAGCAGGGCGCAGACGATGTACTCCTCGTCGCGACCGTCGTGACAGGCACGTGTGGCGGTTTGCAGGGAGTGGGTCAGGCGATCAACGGGAAAGCCACCGAAGTCACCGTCGAGCAGCCGAAGATGGGTCAGAATTCGCCCCGGCAACTGCTTGGCATAGGCGCTGAAGTCCTGGGCAATGATCGCCCAATCCTCCTGAGTACCTTCCTTCATATGGGTAAAGCGGGCCTGAGTGTTCATCGACGGTCCTGTCTTTGTTATGGGTAAACAAAGACCCAGTCTATGCTGCGTGGGGATTTCGGCAGTGACCGTGAAAGACGCATTGCTGGCCCTGCGCGCCGAGTGCCATTCAGGGTGAAGTTTTCTAGAAAGGCACTTTGCCCATCACCATATCGCGGTACATGACGAAGTCGCCCAACAGGCTATAAAACGGATGCTTGAACGTGGCGGGGCGATTCTTTTCGAAAAAGAAATGCCCGACCCAGGCAAAGCTGTAACCCGCAATGGGTACTGCCCATAACAACTGCCAGCGGGCGCTGCCCATCGCGAAGGCCGCGATAAAAATCACCAGCGTGGTGCCGATGAAGTGCAGTCGGCGACAGGTGCTGTTGCTGTGCTCCGACAAGTAGTAGGGGTAGAAATCAGCGAAACGTGTGAACGACTGGGTGGTTGTCACGACGTGTACCTTCGGTTCTTGTTTTAGGGGCTGAGTGTAAAGTGGCTGATTCATCCGGCCAGTGACATTAAGCACCAGAATAGTATCCTTGTGCCAGTAGCCGCAGGACGTGGCTTATCTTGAAAGAAACTGCCATGAGCGAAAGAACGACTTCTGCAAGTTGGGCGATGGGTATCGTCAAGTCATTGGAACTGGATGGTCTCGATTGTCGTTTGCTCTTTAAGGAACTGGGGCTTGATTATGCCGATCTGGACAATCCCGATGCGCGCTTCCCTCAGGACTCCATGACACGGCTGTGGCAGCGAGCAGTGGAGCTTTCAGGCAACCCGGCGATTGGTTTGAACATGGCCAAAGTCGTGCGTCCGGCGTCCTTCAACGTTGCCGGCTATGCGTTGATGTCCAGCCAGACCCTCAAGGAGGGCTTTATGCGGTTGGTGCGTTATCAGCGGATTATCGCTGAAAGTGCCGACTTGAGCTTTCGTCTGCTGCCCGAAGGTTACGCACTGATCCTGACCGTGCATGGCGATCATCTGCCACCGACCCGGCAAAGCGCCGAAGCATCACTGGCCTCGGCCTTGACCTTCTGTGGTTGGTTGACCGGCAGGACGTTGCAGCCGCGCGAGGTGTTGATTCAGGGCGATCAGCCCAAGGACCTGGAGCCCTATAAAAAAGCCTTTCATGCGCCGATGACGTTCAACGCGCCCTATGACGCCCTGGTGTTCGAGCGCGCGGATATGGAAGCGCCGCTGCCGACCGCCAATGAAGCCATGGCGCAGTTGCATGATCGTTTTGCCGGGGAATACCTGGCGCGCTTCTCGGAAAGCCGCGTCACCCATCAGGCCCGTCAGGTGCTGTGCCGGTTATTGCCTCAGGGCGAGCCAAAGCGTGAGACGGTCGCGCAAACCCTGCACCTGTCCCAGCGCACGTTGCAGCGTCGCTTGCAGGAAGAGGGCACCAGTTTTCAGGTTTTGCTCGACGTCACCCGCCGTGAGTTGGCCGAGCAATACCTGACGCAGCCGAACATGACCTTGCTGGAAATCGCCTACCTGTTGGGGTTTGCCGACCCCAGCAATTTCTTCCGCGCCTTCCGTCGTTGGTTTGATGAGACTCCGGGGGAATATCGCGCGCGGATGTGATCTCAGTGCCGCCAGAACGCTGGAACGCAGAGGACCAGCACGGTGATGATTTCCAGTCGGCCGAGCAGCATGCCCAGCGATAGAATCCATTTGGCCGCATCCGGCAGCCCGGCGAAGTTACCCGCCGGGCCAATGATTTCGCCCAGCCCCGGACCAACGCCGGAGACCGTACTGGCCGCACCGGTCAGGGCGGTCATCCAGTCCACGCCCAACAGCGACAGGAGCAGCGCAATCACGCAAATGGTGATTGCGAAGAAGAACGAAAAGGTCAGGATCGAGCGGACAATTTCTTCGTCCAGGCGGTGGCCGTTGTACTTCTGCTTGATCACCGCACGGGGGTGGATCAATTGATTGAGGTTGGCTCTGAGCAGGATATAAGCGACCTGAAAACGGAAAATCTTGATCCCGCCCGCCGTCGACCCTGAACAACCCCCCACGAAACCCAGATAGAAAAACAGCATCAATGCGAAGTTGCCCCACAGGCTGTAATCGCCCAGGGCGAACCCAGTGGTGGTCATGACCGATGTCACGTTCAACGCCACATGACGCAGGGCATCCAGCCAATGCATGCTGGTGGTTGCCCAATACCAGGTGCCGAGCACCAGCCAGGTCACCAGCAGAAAACCGAGCAGCCCGCGCACTTGTTCGTCCTTGAACAATGCCCGTCGATTGCCGCGCAAGGTCGCCACGTACAGGGCAAAGGGCAAGCTGCCGAGGATCATCACTACAATCGCGACCCAATGCACGGCGGGTTGTTGCCATTTCGCCAGTGATTGATCGGAGGTGGAGAAGCCGCCGGTGGAGATCGCTGACATGGCATGGTTGATCGCATCGAACAGGCTCATGCCTGCCGCCCAGAAGGCTAGGCTGCCCAGGCTAGTGATGCCGACATAGGTCAGCAGAATGTACTTGGCCACCATATGAGAGCGCGGCATGACCTTCTCCGAGCGGTCGGAGGATTCCGTCTGGAACAGGCGCATGCCCCCGATGCGCAACAGTGGCAGGATCGCCACCGCCATGCCGATAAAACCGATACCGCCGAGCCAGTGCAGTAGCGAGCGCCAGATCAGAATCCCTGGCGACATGCTGTCCAGCCCGCTCATTACGGTGGACCCGGTGGCGGTAATCCCGGACATGCTTTCGAAAAACGAATCGGTATAGCTCATGTGCTGGGACAGCAAAAACGGCAGCGCCGCGAAAATGCAGACGACAACCCAGCTGGACACCGTCAGCAGGTACATGTCCCGTGGGCGCAGATGAATGTGCTCGGGACGCCCAGGGATGACCAATGCCAGGCCTACAACGAACGTAATCAGACTCGCCCAGAGAAAGGAGCGGATATCGCTGGTGTGGTCGAAAATCACCAGTGTCAGCATGGCGATAGCCAGGGTGATCAGGAAAATGCCGATAATGAAACCGATAATACGAAGGGTCGGCAACGCCATGCAGTGGTTCTGACTTGGGAGTGGAAAGGCGCCATTCTACCTGCGGTCGAGGCTTTATAAGTCGATACGCTTTTGTTACCAGTTGTAAGTGCTGATTGTAATTAAAGGGTCGGCGCGCTCGTTATTGAGGGTGAACACATCCTAGAATGGCCCATCATTTTTAAAAGGAGACAGCTCAATGGAGGCGCTCGACGCTTTGCTCAATCGTGTATCGGTACCCCGGTTGATCGACCCGGCACCGGACGCGGCACAACGGGAGATATTGTTCAGCGCTGCCCTGCGTGCACCTGATCACGGTCAGCTGCGGCCATTCCGCTTCCTGACGGTCGAAGGTAAAGCGCGCGAGCAGATGGGCGAGTTGCTGGTGCAAGCGTTGCAACAGAGCGATGCCGAGGCGACACCGCAAGCATTGGACAAGGTGCGTCAGGGGCCTATGCGTGCGCCGTTGGTGGTGGTGGTGATTGCCAAACTGCAGGATCACCTCAAAGTGCCCAAGCAAGAACAACGGATCACCGCTGGTTGCGCCGCCCACGCGGTATTGCTTGCGGCATTTGCGCTGGGCGTCGGTGCCGTGTGGCGTACAGGGGAGTTGTCGTATTCGGCCCAGGTCGCCAAGGGTTTGGGGTTGGAGGCGGACGAGGAGGTTGTTGCGTTCCTTTACCTGGGCACCCCACAACATCCCCCCCGCACCGCACCGAAGCTGGACACGGCTGACTTTGTCAGTGAGTGGCAGGGCTGAGCCGGCCTAAAACTCGGCAGGGTGAAGACAGTTGCTTTTGCAGTAGATCGAAGCCAGAGGCGGCTCAGCCGCCTGCACTGCCCAACGCCCCTTTCACTTGATCCAGCAACCCCATCTTCGACTCGTCAGGCAACGTGTCGAGCAGGTCCTTAACCTTCGCCAACGCCTTCGCCGCTTCCGTGGCCTTGAGCAGTTTTTGCAACTCAGGCGTGGTCGCGGTTTCTGCGCTGAGGGGCGGCGGTGTGGGCAAGGCCTTCACCATTTTCAGCATATCGCCAGGGTCTTTGCTGAACGCCCGAATGTTGTCGAGATTGTCCAGCATCGGCAGGGCGATGCCCGTGACAGAATCAAACGCGCTGACTTGCGGAAAGCCCACCTTGCCGCGAAACACGGGGATGCCCAGCGATGGAATCAGCAGACCCACCAGATAACGCGGGTCGTGGCGCTTGATGCTCAAACCGACACTGGCCACCGCAATACCCACCCCAATCACTTGCCCGGCCCTCGCCACCGGCGACAGGGACTTGTTGGATTCGGTGTCGAAAAAGATGCAGCGGTAGCGGAAGTAATCACTGAACACTTCGCGCTCGCCCAAGGCCGTTGAGTTCATGAACCAGGCGCGTGAATCGTGGACCTGCTCGTCGAAAAAGTCGGTGAGCGTGCGAGCGGTGTCGGTCAGGGGCTCGGCGGTTTTTAAGTCATAGAGCGCCAGGTAAGCCTGGTTACCAGAGGTGCGCAGGTCACGGTATTCCTGGGCTTCATCCTGCTCGTTGGTCAGGTATATCAACCCCCCGAACAGCAGATGAGGAATGGTCGCCCAACTGATGGCGTCACCGGCCAACGCCAGCGACCAGTTGCTCGGGTCATAGTCGCGACCGAACTCGGTCATGGCCCTGTCCATCTGGCGCTGATCGAGCGTGGGTTCAAAGGCTTTATGGGTATTAAAGTCGATGGGTTGTGCCGCGCCGACGCGTTGTTCATAACCCTGTTTGAGCGCCCGATACTCCTGATGCGTTGCCAGCGTGCTGCCTGACAACTCCTTGAGCGGTTGGCCCTCATGGTTGGCCTTGTTCTCGGCCAGTTGTCGCTCATGCAGCGCTTTAAGGGCATCCCATTCCTCCTGGGTCATGTCCTTGCCGTTGACATGCTGGTAGGCGGAGGTTGTCCTGAAGTGATAGCTGCCATAACGATTGATCCGCCACCCCGTCAGCAGCGCCTGCTCACCGGCCAAGGCGCCTTCCAGCGGGCCGGTTTTGTGGTGGGCGAGCCAGGTGTTGAAGCGGAGGGTGAGGGTTTTGGAGACGGCGAAGGCTTCAGCGGTTCCTCTGTCCATTTCCAGCCAAGGCCACTTTTCTTTTTGCTCTTCACTGAGTGCAATCGAAGACGCCTGTAACGGAGCACCCACGGCATAGGCCTCGGCGTACATATGGTGCAACGGAAGTTGTGACATCACGTCCTGAGGACCGCCCAGCGACTTGCCCTGATCGCCCGGCGGATATCCACCACCGACATCGGAGTGCATGCCGGGGTACAGGTATTCGACCGTATTGGCGCGGTAGGTTGAAGGGCCACTCGGGTCATCGGGGTCGTTCTTGCGCCGGATCGAGTCCACCGGGAAACAGGTGCGTTGCTCATGGGCGGCGACCAGATGCACGCAGCGCTCCAAAAACTTCTCCGAGTCCGACAGGCGCATGGAGTCATCGGCCCACCCCATATGGCCCTCGGCGAACGGCATCGCGTAGGCCATGCCGGTGGAGGCCACGGTGTCGAACAGGCCCAGGAAGGCAATGCAGATCGGTAGGCCAGCAAACAGGTAACAGGTTTCACCCTCGATTTCGACCTGGGTCAGGCTCTCCAGCCAGGTGGCAAAGGCCCGGGCTTCGGCGGCGCCCCGGGAAAACCCATACACGTACAGGCGCAGGCCGATGATTCTGGGTTGGGTCTTGCGCACATGCACGAAGTCGACCTTTTTTTGCAGGGCCAGCAACGGCGCCTGTAAGGCCTCGCGCCGAAGGCTGTCACCGCTCTTGAGCAACGTCGCGCCGAGCATCTCTTCAGTGAACGAGGTGCCCATTTTTTGCACCAGTTCGAAGGCGTCTGAAGGCTTGAGACGTGGTTCACCGCAAGCCCGGCCCACCGCATCCAGCAGGCGCGTAATACCCCAATTGATCCGGTTCTCGCCGCCGACCGCGCCGATCAGCCCCAAATCTCGTGGTTCGAACTCGCCGATTTCCTTGAACTCGGTGCCGACCCCTTGCATGTAATAGGCGTAAAACCCGTTGGTATTCGCCCGGCTCTGCTCTGCGTCTGAGTCGGCACCGACGCTGGCGTGGTAAAGCCGTGCCACGTTGCTGGTGCTCGGGGGCTGACCGAGTTTGTCTGAAGGTTCGTGGTTGTTGGTGCCGTCGAAACACAGGGAGATGTTCAGCACATTCATGCACGGCGGGCCGGTATAGGTTTCACCCGCCGCCTCGGCGGCGCGTTCAGCCGCATAGCCGGCCAGAAGCTCGGGCCGAAATTGTGTGCGGTAGTTAAGCCCCACATCCTCGGACGTGCGCGGCAGCAGCCCCTCTTTGGGGAACGGCGGGGTCGGCGTTAAAGGCGCCGGGGCCGGGCGTTGAGAGCCTGAATTCAAAGTGTTGGACATACCGAGGGCTCTTCCATTCTGGACGGGTAGTTGAAGGGATAACCGGCTTGGCCGGGCGTAACCGCGACAGCCGAAACGGCAACCTGGTTGCAGGGCAAGAAATGAACATCGATGACGCCGAGTTCTTCATACGGCGCCACCTCCACGACGGCGCGATGGCGGGTGTTGTTGAGCTTCTCTTTCTTCATTCGGGCGTGCCATGCATCAGAAAACATGGGTTCAGGCCATTTGCCGTAGGCGTGCGGCGTCGGATCCTTCTCCCACTCGACCACCACGGTCAGGCCGGGGTGCCACTTGCGGGGCAGGCTCACGCAGCAGTTCTGCTTGCCGCCCCCGCCGTAAGGGCCGATGTTCGGCCCGCCATTGCCGTTGACCATGAAGTAGTTGATCGCCGCCGAGGTATGGCTGTAGCCCTCGATAGGCGCGCCCAGTCGGTCGGGCAGTGATTTGCTGCAGGCTTGCAGCGCAAGGCAGGCGAGCGCAGCCGCCCAAAGCGCTGGCCTTCGGCGTGGGGCGCCAGCTTTTAAGGTGCGGGACATACGGCAGGCTCTTCCATTTTGGAGGGGTAGTTGAAGGGATAACCGGCTTGACCGGGAGTAACGGCGACAGCCGAAACGGCAACTTTGTTGCAGGGTAAGAAATGAACATCGATGACGCCGAGTTCTTCATACGGCGCCACCTTCACAACAGCTCGATGGCGGGTGTATTTAGTGCGGTGCTCTTTCATCCGCTCTCGCCAAGCATTAGATGAAAAGGATTCCGTCCAAGCCTGGCGGTGGTCAGGCTAAAGCTTGGCTGATGAGCTAACGCTGGCATTCCGACGTCCTGCCTTTTGTAAGGAGAGTTGTCCAAGGTATGTTCGGCGAAAGGTTTTTTAGCGTCTGTAGGCCAAATCCGCGTCGTGTTGCGGGAAAGGTCTGAAATGTTGACTCATAAAAAAACCGCCGTTCGTGAGAACGGCGGTTTTGGGGGGAGCGGGGCCTTAGTGTGAATGAAATGGAAACAATACAATGTGCCCTGGCATCCGATATCGACCCTGGCTTGTCGCAGCCTTCGGCAGCACCTACAGTGAATCGGTATTCAGCCCAAGACCTGCGAACTTACTCGAAGGCATGCGCTCAGGCACCAGGGATAACGGGCTCCAACGGTAGGTCCAAAGTGGCAACGAACCCGCCTTGGGGATGATTGGTCAGGGTCAGGTAGCCACCGTGCCGTTCGGCTGCACGCTTGGCGATAGCCAGCCCCAGGCCGTGGCCCGGCGCAGTTTGGCCGGGTGCGCGGAAGAACGGTTCACCTAGCTGAGACAGGTGTTCCGATGCCACTCCGGGGCCATGGTCACGTACGCTGATCAGCAATCGCCCTCCCTCGCACTGGGCTTTCAAGTCAATGGCTTGGCCTGCCGGGTTGAAGCGCAGGGCATTGCGCAACAGATTATCCAGCGCCCGTTCGAGCATGTCGGGCCAGCCTTGCAACTCAACACCGTCTTGTACCCAAACCCGCACCTCCTGTTCGGGGGCGTTGAGCCGGGTATCGCTTTGTAAGTGGTGCAGCATCGCGTCCAGATCGACGGGCTCGGCGGTGCCAAAATCCGCGTCCAGGCGTGCCAGCACGAGAATCTCGCCGATCAATGCTTCCAGCCGATCACATTCGCGGGCCAGACGCGGCCAGAGCTTCTCGCGCTCAGCCGGTTCGGCACGTTCGGCCAGCGCCAATGCGATGCGCAGCCGTGCGAGCGGTGAGCGCAGTTCGTGGGACACATCGCGCAGTAACTGACGCTGGCTGCTGATCAGGCTCTGCAGGCGCGCGCCCATGCGGTTGAAGTCGGTGGCCAGCACGCCGAACTCGTCACGGCGATTGGCCAACTGCGCCAGGCTGTTCTGTTGATAGGTGGTTTGCCCCAAGTCATCCACGGCACTGCGCAGACGGCTGAGTGGGCGGGTGATGGACAGCGTCACCAGCAGGCTGAACAACGTCAGCACCACCAAAGCAATGCCCAGGGCGCTGAGAGGCCAAAGCAGGCTTTCGCGGTGCCAGGCGTCAAGTTCCGGGTGCGGAATCCGGTAGATCAGCAAATACGTTTCAGCCGTTTTCGGGCTGGTGTATTCGGTGGTCAGGCGACGCCACGGTAATTGGCGGGGATCGTTGTGTTGGCGCGCTTCAAATGCCGCCGCACGGGGTGGAAACGTCCCGCGTACCAGGGGCTCACCGCTTTCGTTGAGGACCTGAACGTCAATGTGATAGCGCCGTTTACTCTGTTGCAGGTAGTCCTGTGCGGCGTCTTCACCCTGGTTTTCGTAGAGTTCGGTCCAGTTCTGCGCCAGGTTGGCGAGGCCCGGATGGCGACTGAGGATCCATGCATCTTGATTGAGCATATGCCCGAGCAAAATAGACAGGCCTGCAACCAAGGCGATGGCTAACCAGAAACTGGCCAGGATTCGCCAGAACAATGAACGCACGTGAATACCTCAAACGATAAAAGCCCGACACGCGTGAGCGTATCGGGCGGGTAAGGAGTCGGTTCGCCGTTATTGGGCTTGCTGAGCTTTCTGGGCTTTCCAGGTCTGGAACTCGGCATGCTCGGCACGACGTTGAGCTTCTTTTTGCTGTATCACGTCGAATTGTTTTTGCTGATCAGGTTTCAGCAGTGCGCGGACGTCGCTTTGGGCCTTTGTATGCTTGGCGTCTATCTCATCCTGCATGCTTTTCTGCTGTGCTGGCGGCAGCATTTGCAGATAACGCTGGGTGATTTCATCACGGCTACGTTTTTGCTCAAACATGATTCGGCCGATCTGTTGGCGCTGGTCCGGGGTCAGGTTCAGCTCGCTGTACGGGCTGTGACCATGCATGCCAGGGCCGCCATGACCCATGCCGCCTTCTGGCGGCGCGGCCATCGCGATAGCAGGCAATGAAGCGGCGAACAGCAGGGCGATTAAAGTCTTGCGCATGGTGTATCTCCTTGTCTCTAATCCGGCTCGTTGCCGGTTGAGGCCAGTGTAGGGAGATCAAGGTCAGCGGCGGTCAATACTCGGTAAAGCTTGAGTAAAGAGCTTCTGGCCTGAAACTGACAGAAGCAGGCCCTAGACGCTGTAGTAATAACCGCGACTGCGCAGCGCAACGATCCGTGGACGGCCGTCGGCATGAGGCCCGATCTTTTTGCGCAGGTTGCTGATGTGCATGTCCAGGCTTCGATCATAAAGCGTCAATTTGCGACCCAGTGCCAGTTGCGCCAGCTCTTGCTTGTCCAGCGGTTCGCCGGGTTGGCGCAGGAGGGCCTCGAGCAGACGGCTTTCGGAGACGGTCAGCGTGAACTCATGCTCATCGATAATCACTACGCCGCGCACGGGGCTGAAGCATAAGTCGCCGAGTTCGAGCTGGCTGGACACTGCCGGTGGATGGCTACGGCGCAAAACAGCGCGCAGGCGTGCCGTCAACTCCCGAGGATCGCAGGGTTTGGCCAGGTAATCGTCGGCGCCCAGTTCCAGGCCGAGGATCCGGTCCAGCGGTTCACCCCGGGCCGACAGCATCAGCACGGGCAAGTCGGGGTGATCGTTACGCAGTTGCTTGAGCAGTTCCAGGCCGCTGCCATCGGGCAACATCACATCCAGCACGACGGCTGCGGGTTGCGATTGAGCCAATGCGCGTCTGGCGCTATGGCCGTCGTGGCAAGCCTGCACCTGAAAGCCTTCCTGACTCAGCCAACTGCTCAGAAGCTCGCAGAGCTCCTGATCATCATCAATTAATAACAGTTCGCTCATGATTCACTCAATTCAGCCACTGGCGACGCTGTCTACGCCAGCCACTGGCAAAGATACCGCAGAGTAGGGCAATCATCGCAACTCCACCCCCGGCGACGAACCATTGTTGCTCATCCGTAAACATGCGTGGAGGCAAGACGGACTGTGCTTCTTTGAGTTGCAACTTGAGGCGTTGGTTCTCCACGCGCAAGCGACTGAATTGCAGGCTTTCGCGTTCGGTGTCGACACTCTGTATTTGCTTACTCAACTCTTCGCGCTGGTGCTCGCTTTCTTTTAGACGCTGTTGCAACTCGGTAACCTGGCTGCTGGCGCTCGGCAATAGAAGCTTGGCACTGTTGTTGGTACCGGATAACTCGTCAGCCTGGGCCGTAACTCCAAGGGTTAGCACGGTCAACAGCAGACACAACGGACCTGAACGCATCTGAACTCCTATATTTTTGTTGAGTGTTCAGCAGGTTGTCGGCAGGTTATCGAGAATAGTGAACAGGCGAAAAGGGTAACCGGCAAGCGCCGCGATGATTGCGCGCGGCGCCTGCGCAAGCCTGTTACGGCAGGGTTTGTCTGAACGGCTTGACCAGTACGTTGGCGTATACACCGGCTGCAACGAACGGATCGGCGTCGGCCCAGGCCTGTGCGGCGCTCAGGGATTCAAACTCGGCGACGATCAGGCTGCCGGTGAAACCCGCAGCGCCGGGGTCGTTGCTGTCGATGGCCGGGTTCGGACCTGCCAACACCATTCGACCTTCATCCTTGAGCGCGACGAGCCGCGCCAGGTGATCAGGCCGCGCAGCCAGGCGTTTTTCGAGCGAATTGGCGACGTCTGTAGCAATGATGGCGTAAAGCATGGTCAGTCCTTGGTTTTAGGAGTGGAAGGGTCCGCGTCGTGCATGTGGCGGGCCAGGAATATCCCTTGGCCAACCAGAAACAGCAAGGTCATGCCCAGGCTGCCGAAGACTTTGAAATCTACCCAGAACTCCTGATAGGTGAAGGCCACATACAGATTGGCCGCACCGCAGAACAGGAAGAAGAAGACCCAGGCGATGTTCAGTCGGGTCCAGATCGGCTGGGGCAGAGTCAATGCATGGCCCATGATGCGCTGGATCAATGGGCGGTCACCGATGAAGTGACTGCCTGCGAATGCCAGGGCGAACAGCCAGTTGACCACTGGCGCCTTCCATTTAAGAACGGCTTCGCTATGGAAAGCCAAGGTCAGGCTGCCGAACACCAGGCAGGCGATCAGGGTCAGCCATTGGCTTTTTTCCAGTTTGCGCTGGGTGATGAACAAAATACCGTAGACCACGAGCGAGCTGATGATCAGCATCGCGGTAGCGCTGAAAATTCCGCCTACCATGAAGCTGTGGTCCAGAATGTCGACGGCGCGGGGTTCGATCTTGTAGACGATGAAAAACAGGAGCAGCGGGATGAAGTCGATGAATTGTTTCACAATGGCAGCCAGAAGCAGGATGTGGCGGCATAATAACAAACATCAATGACAGCGAAAGCGCCTCCTATGAATGTTGACCTGCACTGCCACAGCACCGCTTCCGATGGCGCCCTCGCGCCCGCGGTCCTGGTTGCGCGTGCTTATGAAAACGGAGTGCGGGTCCTGGCCCTTACTGATCACGATACCCTTGAAGGCCTCGAAGAGGCCCGTGCTGCGGCGCTTGCGTTGGATATGCAGCTGGTCAACGGGGTGGAATTATCTTGTACCTGGGGTGGGGCAACTGTCCACATTCTGGGCTACGGTTTTGATATGAAAGCCCCTGCATTGGTCGATGCCATTGACCGTTTACACCATGGACGCTGGTTGCGTGCCGAAGAAATAAGCCGAAAATTAGCGATCAAAGGTATGCCAGGGGCCCTGGAAGGTGCTCGTGCGATCCAGCAAGCGCTGGGTGACAGCGGTAATGCTCCGGCTCGACCACACTTCGCTGACTTCATGGTGAGTGCCGGTTTTGTCAAAGATCGCGCTGAGGCATTTCGCAAATGGTTGGGCGCTGGCAAGCTGGGCGACGTCAAACAGCATTGGCCAACCCTGGAAGAAACCGTCGCGACCTTACGCGAGTCCGGGGCCTGGGTCAGTCTGGCGCACCCTTGGCATTATGATTTCACCCGCAGTAAACGTCGTAAGCTGATCGCCGCCTACATTGAGGCTGGCGGCCACGCTATCGAGGTGGTTAATGGTCTGCAACCTGCGGAGCAGGTGGGTAGTCTGGCCATTCTGGCTCGTGAGTTCGGTCTGCTGGTAACTGCCGGCAGTGATTTTCATGCTCCTGGCGCTTGGTCCGAAATTGGCGTTTATCGCCCGTTACCGGAGGATCTTCCGCCACTTTGGTGTCGATTCAAACATGACCAGCCTACTGCCGTCTGAACAGGAAGATACCGTGAGTCAATTTTTCCAGGTCCATCCGGAAAACCCGCAGGCACGTCTGATAAAACAGGCTGTGGAGATTATCAAGGCCGGTGGCCTGGTGGTGTATCCGACGGATTCGTCCTACGCCTTGGGTTGCCAGATCGGTGACAAAAACGCCATTGAGCGCATCCGCCGCTTGCGTCAACTGGACGACAAACACAACTTCACCCTGTTGTGTTGCGATCTGTCTCAACTGGGGACCTACGCCAAGGTCGACACTGCGGCGTTCCGCGCGCTCCGGAACCATACGCCCGGGCCTTACACCTTTATTCTCAACGCCACGCGTGAAGTCCCGCGGTTGATCCTGCACCCCAAGCGCCGGACCATCGGCCTGCGCGTGCCAAACCACCCCATTGCTCAGGCGCTGCTTGAGGAACTGGGCGAGCCGCTGATGAGCGTGAGCCTGATCATGCCGGGCGAAACCGTGCCCTTGAGTGATCCGTATGAGATGCGTCAGGTATTAGAGCATCAGGTCGATCTGATCATTGATGGCGGCATCGGCGGTATTTCGGCTTCCACTGTGATCAATCTGGCTGATGGCGAGCCGCAAGTGATACGGGTGGGCTGTGGCGATCCGCGACCGTTTGGGGGTCAGCCTTAGATGGCAGTGGCCGAGGCGGTTGATAGCCAGGCGGATGCCCAGCAGGAGCTGCCGTTCGCCATGGTCTATGGTCAAGCGGTCATGCACATGCCGCTGGACCTGTACATCCCGCCGGATGCGCTGGAAGTCTTTCTCGACGCGTTCGAAGGTCCGCTGGACTTGTTGCTGTACCTGATTCGTAAACAGAACATTAATATCCTCGATATTCCCGTGGCGGAAATCACTCGTCAGTACATGGGTTATGTCGAATTGATGAAAACCGTGCGCCTGGAGCTGGCGGCCGAGTATCTGGTGATGGCCGCCATGCTCGCCGAAATCAAATCGCGGATGCTGTTACCGCGCTCGGCTGAGATTGAACAGGAAGAAGACGACCCACGCGCTGAGTTGATCCGTCGTCTGCAAGAGTACGAGCGTTTCAAAGCCGCCGCCGAAGGTATCGATGGCTTGAGCCGGGTAGGGCGTGATGTGGTAGTGCCCAGGCTGGATGCTCCCGAAGCGCGTGCGCGCCGGTTGCTGCCGGATGTCAGTCTGGAAGAACTGTTGATGTCCATGGCTGAAGTCCTGCACCGGGGCGACATGTTTGAAAGCCACCAAGTCAGTCGCGAAATGCTGTCGACCCGGGAGCGCATGAGCGATGTGCTTGAACGCCTCAAGGGCGGCGGGTTTGTACCGTTCTCCGAGCTGTTTACGGCCGAAGAGGGGCGCTTGGGCGTTGTGGTGACTTTTATGGCGGTTCTGGAACTGGTCAAGGAGTCCTTGGTCGAGTTGGTGCAGAACGAACCCTTTGCGGCGATCCATGTCCGGGCGAGAGTCGAATAGCGGTTTAGCTGAATAGCTGAATAAATAAAAGACGCGCACGACTGAAGCGCGGCGAGCCTGATAAAGAGCCAAACGATGAATTTGAACGACCCGCGCGAGCTGGCCCCCCTGCTCGAAGCTTTTCTGCTGGCCTCCGGTAAACCTGTGTCGCTGGAACGCCTGTTCGAGCTGTTCGAGGAGGGCGAGCGTCCCGAGCCTCCGGTATTCAAGAAAGCCCTGCAATTGCTGGGAAAATCTTGCGAAGGCCGGGCTTTCGAGCTCAAGGAAGTGGCTTCTGGGTATCGCTTGCAGATCCGTGAGCGGTTTTCGCCATGGGTCGGACGGCTCTGGGAAGAGCGGCCGCAGCGTTATTCCCGGGCGATGCTGGAAACCATGGCGCTGATTGCCTATCGCCAACCTATCACGCGGGGCGAGATCGAAGATGTGCGTGGGGTGGCGGTCAACAGCCATATCGTCAAAACCCTGCTGGAGCGCGAGTGGATCAGAATCGTCGGCTACCGTGATGTGCCCGGAAAACCGGCAATGTTCGCCACCACCAAAGCGTTTCTTGATCACTTCAACCTTAAAAACCTCGACGACCTGCCGCCACTGGCCGATCTGCGGGAACTGGAGCCTGAGCCGATTCTCGATTTCGATGACGCCCCGGTTCCGGCCAGCCTGCAAGCCCTGGCCGATGCCAGCCTTGACCCCGACGCCGAGCCAGAGCCGCCGCGTGATGAAACCAGCTTCCGCAGCTTGCTGGTCGAGCTCGACTCGATGGAGCTGGGTCTCAAGACCGACTTTGATGATTTGTTGCGTGAGGAGATTGAGCCTGAGGCAGATGAGCGTGATGTGCCTGAAGATAAATAATTATCCTCGTGGCTGTCTTGCATCAGCGTCTGCAAGGTCGATAAACGCTCGGTGTTGGCAGAGTCGGTGTTGCGATTGATCCGGTTAAACGCCACCGGTCGGCGGAAAAAGAAGTAAGGCGCTGCATTTGTACGAGTCTCTGATGCGTAGCGCGCGCCTTGAGCGTATGATTCGCGCCCTTTTGGCGATTTATCCTCGTCATCAGGCACGGCTTCAAGTCATCAGATTTTAGCAACCAGGTCGCGCCATTTCTCAGTACGATCTGTTATCGACACACCGGGAGGTGCCCAGATGAGTGTACAAGACAAGCAAGACAGCCAGGAAATCGGTCCTGCAGGCGAAAAACTGCAAAAGGTTCTGGCGCGCATTGGCGTAGGTTCTCGCCGTGACGTAGAAGCCTGGATCAGCCAAGGCCGAATCAAGGTCAATGGCAAAGACGCGACCCTTGGTCAGCGCGTAGATTTGCACGATGCCATCGCCATCGACGGTCGCGTGATCAAGCGCGAAGAAACCGCCGAATCGGTACGCCGCGTCATTCTCTACAACAAACCAGACGGTGAAATCTGCACCCGTGACGACCCAGAAGGTCGTCCGACCGTGTTTGATCGCCTGCCGCGCCCTAAAGAAGGCCGCTGGGTCAACATTGGTCGTCTGGACATCAATACCACCGGCTTGCTGATGTTCACCACTGATGGTGAGTTGGCCAACCGCTTGATGCACCCGTCGTTTGAAATGGACCGCGAATACGCTGTTCGTGTGCGTGGCGAAGTCGATGACGACATGCTGCTGCGTCTGAAAACCGGCGTGGTGCTGGAAGACGGTCCCGCACGCTTCACCGATATCAAGCAAGCGCCAGGCGGTGAAGGTTTCAACCACTGGTATCACTGCGTGGTGATGGAAGGTCGTAACCGCGAAGTGCGTCGCCTGTGGGAATCCCAAGGGCTGGTGGTCAGCCGCTTGAAGCGCGTGCGTTACGGACCAGTGTTCCTCAACTCCGACCTGCCGATGGGCCGCTGGCGCGAAATGAGCCAGTACGAAGTCGACGTTCTCAGCGCCGAAGTCGGCCTGACGCCTGTGGCTCAGCCGCAGATGAACGCCAAGGTCAAAGACAAAATGGAACGTTTGCAGCGTCAATCGTCCCGCCCACTGGGCAAAGGCGAGCGCGTACGTACGTTGCGTCCGGCCAACCCGGCTCCGGCAGGCGAGCGTCCAGCCCGTCAACCACAGGTGACTGGCAGCGAACGTGATCGTCCGCGTGCGGATTCTACGGGTCGCGATCAGCGTCCTGCAGGGCCGCGTTCGGATTCGTCGAGCCGTGGTCCACGTCCTGCTACCGGGCGTACCGACTCTGCTAACCGTCCGTTGCGTGGCCGTAGCGAAGGTGCTGATCGCCCAGCGCGCAAGCCGCGTGAAGACGGTGACAGTGCTCCGCGTACTCCGCGCAGCGATTCTGTCGAGCGTTCTCCTCGTGCACCGCGTGGCGATTCGCCACGCACTCCGCGCCCTGCTGCCGGTCGTTCCGACAGCCGTGGCACGCCAGTGGCCGAGCGTCCTAGTGATGTGAGCAAGCGTCCGGGCAAGCCTAAACAGCAACGCCCTGGCATTGTTCTGGTGGACAATGGCAAGCCTTCGGGCAAGCGCAATGGTCCGCCGGCAGGCTCTGGTCAGCGTCCTGGCTTTGGTCGTCGCAAGCCGCAGTAATCGCGTGCGGTGAATAAAAAAAGCCAATCGAAAGATTGGCTTTTTTTTGTTTGATGATTGTCGCTTACCCTCGATAGCTGACCGACCGAGTAGCTTTCCAGTAAGCCTGGGTCACTTCGGCGGTGTACACTACCTCGCGTTTTTTCTGTGATTCAACGGCGTAACTGCGCATCCAACACATTCAGGGCTATCCGCCTTGTTGCACTCCGCTGCGTCATGAGCGCGGTGGATTCGGTTCCGTCACAGACAATAACAATCAGGTGACTATCAATGAGTGAACAAAACTCACATTCGGGCGAGCTGAAGCGCGGCCTTAAAAACCGCCATATCCAGTTGATCGCGCTGGGCGGCGCTATCGGCACAGGCTTGTTCCTCGGCTCGGCAGGCGTACTCAAATCGGCCGGTCCGTCGATGATTCTCGGTTACGCAATCTGCGGTTTCATCGCCTTTATGATCATGCGCCAGCTTGGCGAAATGATCGTCGAAGAGCCAGTGGCCGGTTCCTTCAGCCATTTTGCTCACAAGTACTGGGGTGGCTTTGCGGGCTTCCTCTCCGGCTGGAACTGCTGGGTGCTTTATATTTTGGTCGGCATGTCGGAGCTGACGGCGGTCGGCAAGTACGTGCATTACTGGTGGCCAGAGATTCCGACCTGGGCCTCGGCCGCCGTGTTCTTTGTGATGATCAACGCGGTCAACCTGGCCAACGTCAAGGTGTTCGGGGAAGCCGAGTTCTGGTTCGCCATCATCAAGGTCGTGGCCATTGTCGGCATGATCGCCCTCGGCAGCTACCTGTTGGTCAGCGGCAACGGCGGCCCGCAAGCAGCAGTGAGTAACCTGTGGGAACACGGTGGCTTCTTCCCCAATGGGGTCAAAGGTCTGGTGATGGCATTGGCGATCATCATGTTTTCTTTTGGTGGTCTGGAAATGCTCGGTTTCACCGCAGCAGAAGCCGACCAACCGAAAACCGTGATCCCCAAGGCAATCAATCAAGTAATCTACCGGATCCTGATTTTCTACATCGGCGCTTTGGTCGTACTGCTTTCGTTGACCCCGTGGGACAGCCTGCTTGCGAGCCTCAATGCATCCGGCGATGCCTACAGCGGCAGCCCGTTCGTGCAAGTGTTCTCGATGCTGGGCAGCAACACGGCGGCTCACATCCTCAACTTCGTGGTGTTGACCGCCGCCTTGTCGGTCTATAACAGTGGCACCTATTGCAACAGCCGGATGTTGTTAGGCATGGCGGAGCAGGGCGACGCACCTAAAGCGTTGGCGCAGGTCGATAAGCGTGGTGTGCCGGTTCGGGCGATTGCGGTGTCGGCGTTGGTGACCTTCGTTGCAGTGGTGCTCAACTATCTGGTCCCGCAAAATGCGCTGGAACTGCTGATGTCGCTGGTGGTGGCCACGCTTGTGATCAACTGGGCGATGATCAGTTACTCTCACCTGAAGTTCCGCCAACACATGATAAGTACGCACCAGACGCCGCTGTTCAAGGCGTTGTGGTATCCGTACGGCAATTACCTGTGCCTGGCTTTCGTGGTGTTCATCCTCGGCATCATGTTGTTGATTCCAGGCATTCAGGTGTCGGTTTACGCAATACCGGTCTGGTTGCTGGTGATGTGGGTTTGTTACAACGTCAAAAACAAGCGCAGTGATGCGGCTAGCCTGAAGGTGTTGACGTAGTGCTTCTATGCTGGTGATTTCCAACGCGGTGCATCTGCCTGATGCCGAAATCGAGTTGACTGCTATCCGCGCTCAAGGCGCGGGTGGGCAGAACGTCAACAAGGTGTCGAGCGCAGTGCACTTGCGTTTCGATATCAATGCATCGTCGTTGCCGCCGTTTTATAAGGAGCGGTTGCTGGCGTTGCGCGACAGCCGTATCACCGGCGACGGCGTGATCGTCATCAAGGCCCAGCAATACCGCACTCAGGAGCAGAACCGTGCCGACGCACTGGAACGCCTGAGCGAGTTGATCATCAATGCGGCCAAGGTCGAAAAAAACGGCGTCCAACCAAGCCCACCCTGGGCTCGAAAAAGCGTCGTCTTGAAAGCAAAAGCCAGCGTGGCGGCATCAAGGCCGGGCGCGGCAAGGTGGATTTCTAGGCAGGACCGCATCACGCCCTTCGCGAAGGCGATCTCCTCAGCAGCAAAAATCTAAACCGTGTAATCCCGCATCGGCTTCGCCTGTCGGTACAGGTAGACACTGAGCAGCAGGCCGGTCATGGCCGCCAGCGCGGCAAACAGAAAGATCGAAGCAAAGCCAAAGCCAGCGGCAATCGCTCCAGCAACGGGGCCGGTAATACCCAGTGAGAGGTCGATGAACAGTGAGTACGCGCCCACCGCCGCCCCTCGGCTAGAGGCCGGTACCAGATTCACAGCCTCGACACCCAGCGCCGGGAACACCAGCGAGAAGCCAAAACCGGTGAGTGCGGCCCCGGCCAGCGCCAATGTTGGTGTGGGCGCGAGCCACAGCAACAGCAGGCCAATGCTTTCCACCGACAGGCAGGCAATTGCCACCCGAAAGCCACCCAGGCGGTTGATCAAGTTACCGAACAGTAACCGTGCGCCGATGAAGCAAGCGCCGAACAGGCTCAGGCATAGCACTGCGTTCGGCCAGCTATGGCTTGCGTAATAGAGGGTGATGAAGGTGGCGATGGTGCCAAAACCAATCGAACCGAGCGCCAGCCCCGTGCCGTGAGGCAGCACTCGGCCCAGTACATGCAGAAAGGGCATGCGCTCGCCATGAACAATGGGTGCGGCTTGCTTGGGCCACGCCAGCGCGAAACCGATACCGGCGAGCAGGATGATACTCACGCCCATGCTCCATAAGCCGAGCTGCTGGACCAGCAGCACGCCCATGGGGGCGCCTATCGCAAGCGCGCCATAACTGGCGATGCCGTTCCAGGAAATGACTTTGGCGGTGTTTTGCGCACCGACCCGGCCGATGCCCCAGCCAATCGAGCCTGAGCCCACCAGACTTTCCGCGCTGCCTAACACCAGTCGACCGATCAGCAGGCTGATCAGGCTGAGTATCGGCATGCTTTGCAGCCAGGCCGAGAGCAGCATGAACACGCCGCTGAAACCACATCCCGCCAAGCCGTAAAGCACGGCTTTTTTGCTGCCAAGGTTGTCGATGATGCGGCTTGCATAGGGGCGACTAAGCAGCGTGGCCAGGTATTGCACGCTGATCACCAGGCCCGCGGCCACGGCGCCAAACCCTAAATCACTGTGCACGTAGCCGGGGAGGACAGCGAGGGGAATGCCGATATTCAGATAACCGATAAACGTGAACAGGACGATAGAAACGACCTGCAGCGTAACGGCCATAGGTCGTTGTGAGGCAGCAGACGGGGTGTCTTGCATGGGTAAAATCCACGGTTGCGACAGCGTTGAAAATGCTCAAGGTGTAGCGGAAAAATCGTTTCAGCTTGAGGCGCGCTGAAGGCTGCTTATGATAGCGGCGGTTGAGGCGATGCAGGGGAGGGAGAAGGGAAAATGTTGAAATAACGTGCTTATAACGCGGTGTCACTGGCGGGTGCGAGCAATTGCGAAGCGACCAAGGCTGCCAGCGCATTTTCCTGGGTGCCGAAACGCTTGAGCAGCGCCGCCTTTTTTTCGGCGTTGAGGCGACTCCAGATGTCGATCATCTTCTCAGTGGTGCCCATTACGACGCTGGCGTGGGTGTCGGTGAGGTCGGTCATGGCAGGTTCCACTGTTGTTTAAGGCTGTTTTGCTTGGGCGTGGTCTTGTTTGGGGACGCTATCTGCAGCGGGTGTGGCAGGTATAACAGGCCGTATGAAACCAGGTAAAGAACACGGGTTTGGTATACGGCCTGGAAAAGTCGCCGTCAGTGTCTGTGTTTGACGTTGCGGCTGTCTTCAGTTTTGGCAGGGCTGGCCTTCAACTCGGTTTTTTTGTTTGGCTCTTGGTGCGCTGAGGGGATCTGCTCAGGTTTTGGCAGGCTTGGGAAAGGAAAGTTCGGGATTTCATGCATCGTCGTCGCTCCGCGCAAGATCTGATTGAAGGTTGCTGGAAAGATCAGTGCTTTTAAAAAGCTTGGGCAGGATACAGCACTGGAAATGACAAACAGGTTTTTTATGACCACCTTTTGTCACTTAAAGACACACGGCACGATGAGTGGCGAACCATAACGGCACAACGCAGTCGCGCCCCTATAGGGCGCGATGTTTGACGCGGCAAGTGATCGGTTTTAGCAAACGGCAGCGATGGCTTGGGCCAGTAGATCCAGGCGCGAGGCATCAATCCCCGCGATATTGGCGCGCCCGGCACTGACCAGATAGACGCTGTGTTCATGGCGTAATCGCGCAACCTGATCATCATTCAGGCCGGTGTAGGAGAACATGCCGCGTTGCACGCCGATATGGGCGAAACGCTCTCCCAGGCCCAGTGGGGTCAACGCTTCGACCAAGCCTGCGCGCAGTTGCGCAATACGTCCGCGCATCTCTTCCACTTCATCGGCCCACAGGCTCTTCAGCTCGGGATCGCCGAGGATTTCGGCAACGATGGCTGCGCCATGATCTGGCGGGTTCGACCACAGGTTTCGCGCAATTGAAGAAAGCTGACTGCGTACATCCAGCAGTTTGTCCGCAGTACTGGCACACACCAGCAGGGCGCCAGTACGTTCGCGGTACAGGCCGAAGTTTTTCGAGCAGGAGCTGGTGATCAGTAACTCGGGCAAAGCCTCCGCGAACAGACGCACTGCCCAGGCATCTTGCTCCAGACTGTCGCCAAAACCCTGGTACGCGAAATCTATCAATGGCAGCAGATCGCGACTGCGCACGATGTCCAGCACCTGCCGCCAATCGTCGTGGGACAGATCGAAGCCGGTGGGGTTGTGGCAGCAGGCATGCAGCAGCACGACGTCACCACGTGGCACCTGATTCAAGGTGGCGAGCATCCCCTCGACGTTAAGGCGATTATCGCTGCCCACGTACGGGTAATGACTGACCATAAGCCCGGCTTTGGCGAAGATGGTTTCATGGATTGGCCAGGTCGGGTCGCTCAGCCAGATACCGCGCCCGGGCAAGCAGTCAGCGATAAAGTCAGCACACAGACGCAGGGCGCCGGTACCGCCTGGCGTCTGGGTCGCGCCGACGCGCTTGCTTTCCAGTAACGGCGAATCCTTGCCCAGCACCAACTCGCTGATCAGCGCGCCAAAGCGAGGCTCGCCATGACCGCCGATGTAGGTTTTGGTGGTTTGGGTGTCCAGCAAGCGCTGCTCGGCCAGCTTGACCGAGCGCAGGATCGGGGTCAGGCCCAATGCATCTTTATAGACGCCGACGCCAAGGTCGAATTTGTTCGGGTTCGGATCAGCCGCGTAAGCGTCGATCAATCCGAGAATCGGGTCACCGGGCACTCGCTGGATGTCGTTGAAATGCATTACTTGCGGCCCTCGGCGCTTTTGGCCACTTCGTCAGTACGCGCGGCCATAATAAAATCGTTACGGTGCAGCCCTTTGATCGAGTGGCTCCACCAGGTCACGGTCACTTTGCCCCATTCGGTGAGCAAGCCAGGGTGATGACCCTCGGCTTCGGCAATTTCGCCGACAGCGTTGGTGAACGCAAGCGCGAACTTGAAATTCTTGAACAGGAAGACTTTTTCCAGCTGCATCACGCTGTCGCGTACTTCGATGTTCCAGTCCGGGATCTGCTTGATCAGAATCGGCAATTCTTCATCGCTGACGTGTGGGGCATCGGCGCGGCAGGCTACGCAATGGGCTTGGTTAAGAGTGCTCATAAATGGGTTCCTGATCAGGCAGCTTTGGGTTTGGGTGGGAACTTCGGTGCGTGCAGACCTAGCTGCATGCCTTGCTGGACCATGCCCATGATGTCTTCGTGGGCCAGGTCGAACAGTCGTTTCAGGTTTGGCAGGACAAAATACAAGGGCTGAAGGATATCGATCCGATACGGGGTGCGCATTGCATCCAGTGGATCGAACGCCTGATGTTCCGGCGCGGACGACAGGCTGTAAACCGTTTCTTTGGGTGAAGACAGAATGCCGCCACCATAGATTCGACGGCCTTGCGGCGTGTCGACCAGGCCGAACTCGATGGTCATCCAGTACAGGCGCGCAAGGTAGACGCGCTGTTCTTTGGTAGCACTCAGGCCGAGCTTGCCATAGGTGTGGGTGAACTCGGCGAACCACGGGTTGGTCAGCAGCGGACAGTGACCGAAAATCTCGTGAAAAATGTCCGGCTCTTGCAGATAGTCCAGTTCCGCTTCGCTGCGAATGAACGTTGCCACCGGGAACTGTCTATTGGCCAACAATTCGAAGAAGGTCTGGAACGGAATCAGGGCCGGGACGCGAGTGACTTGCCAGCCCGTGGCCGTGCCGAGGACTTTATTGATTTCACCCAATTGCGGGATGCGATCAAGGGGCAGTCCGAGTTGTTCGATCCCTTCAAGGTACTCCTGACAGGCGCGGCCTTCGATCACCTTCAGTTGTCGAGTGATCAGGGTATTCCACACCATATGCTCGGCAGGTGGGTAGTCGATAAAGCCTTTCGCGTCGGGCTCGCGAGCGACGTAATGCGTTTGCGTCATGTTGCTCTCCTGAGGGCAATTCGTTGTTGTTATAAGGAGCTGTTATGGCTCTAGAGATAACGCAAACGATTCGTCCTGACAGCAGGTGGAATAGGGTATGCCTTAAAGAATAGACTGCTTTTCGTAACGATAAGTTTACGAAATCGCAGCTGCGCCGTAATCCTTGCGTCGGAATGATGTGATTTGCACGCTTGCTGTCAGATAATCGTTACGGATAATTTAGGCACACTGAAAAATATCAGCCCGACAGACAGGATTGAACCGTTCATGCGTATCAAAGTGCACTGTCAAAACCGCATCGGCATCCTTCGCGACATCCTTAATCTGTTGGTCGAGTACGGGGTCAACGTGGCGCGTGGTGAAGTGGGCGGCGAGCATGGCAACGCGATTTATCTGCATTGCCCAAACCTGATCAATCTGCAATTTCAGGCGATGCGTCCCAAGTTCGAGGCAATTGGCGGTGTGTTTGGAGTGAAGCGCGTCGGGTTGATGCCCAGCGAACGTCGGCACATGGAGCTTAATGCACTGCTGGGCGCGCTGGAGTTCCCCGTGTTGTCTATCGACATGCGCGGCTCCATCGTCGCGGCTAACCGCGCGGCGGCGCAGCTGCTGGGTGTGCGGGTCGATGAAGTGCCGGGTATTGCATTGTCGCGCTACGCCGAAGATTTCGATTTGCCGGCACTGGTTCGCACCAACAAATCACGAATCAACGGGCTGCGGGTCAAGGTCAAGGGTGATGTGTTTCTTGCCGATATCGCGCCGTTGCAATCGGAGCACGATGACAGCGAAGCCATGGCCGGTGCAGTGTTGACCCTGCACCGCGCAGATCGGGTCGGCGAGCGGATTTACCAGGTGCGCAAACAAGAACTGCGCGGCTTCGACAGTATTTTTCAGAGTTCCAGGGTCATGGCCGCTGTTGTCCGCGAGGCTCGACGCATGGCCCCCCTGGACGCTCCGTTGCTGATTGAAGGCGAAACGGGGACGGGTAAAGAGTTGTTGGCGCGGGCCTGCCACCTCGCCAGTCCGCGTGGGCAATCGCCGTTGATGGCGCTCAATTGCGCTGGACTCCCGGAATCCATGGCCGAAACCGAGCTGTTTGGTTATGGCCCCGGCGCATTTGAAGGTGCGCGGGCCGAAGGCAAGCTGGGGTTGCTGGAGCTGACCGCAGGCGGCACGCTGTTCCTTGATGGTGTCGGCGAGATGAGTTCACGCCTGCAGGTCAAGCTGCTGCGCTTCCTGCAAAATGGCTGCTTCCGCCGGGTCGGCAGCGATGAAGAGGTTTACTTGGATGTGCGGGTGATGTGTGCGACGCAGGTTGATCTGTCTGAATTGTGCGCCAGAGGTGAGTTTCGCCAAGATCTTTACCATCGGCTCAACGTGCTATCGCTGCACATCCCGCCGCTTCGCGAATGTCTGGACGGTTTACCCCTGCTGGTTGACTACTTTCTTGATCAGGCAAGCCGGCAGATTGGCTGTCCTTTGCCCAAACTGGCGCCCGCCGCCATGGAGCGTTTGAGCCATTACCGTTGGCCCGGTAATGTGCGGCAGCTGGAAAACGTCCTGTTTCAGGCAGTTTCTCTGTGCGAAGACGGTATCGTCCGCGCCGAACATATACGACTTCCGGACTACGGTATGCGCCAGCCATTGGGGGATTTTTCGTTGGAAGGGGGGCTGGATGAAATCGTCGGGCGTTTCGAAAAAGCGGTGTTGGAACGCCTCCATTCGGAATACCCAAGTAGCCGGCAGCTGGGTAAGCGTTTAGGTGTATCGCACACGACCATCGCCAACAAGTTGCGTGAATATCACGTGGATAAATAAACATGAACAGGGCAAGCGTGAAACGCTATAAAACCTGGTGCCTATTTAGTAATAAGAGCATTAGTCACTGTACGAATAAACTTACCGTGCATGTCGGTGGGAAACGTTAATGGTACGCCTCAAAAAATGTCTATCAGACGTCGATTGAATAAACGGGCATTCTAAATGCAGTCAACGCCACATTGGATTGCTCCAAGAGGCGTTGACGTGGTAGCTGAGGGCAGTGTGCAGATGAATCAACCATCAATACAACCGTTACCCATGACGCGATACTCAAGCACGTGCTCTACACCTTTCGAGTCTTCGTACGTCATACGCGCGGGAACGACCTCGCAGACGTTCGGGATGTCGCTCATCGAAACGACTTTGGCGATGTCCAGATGAGTGGCGTACGTGTATTCCTCCACGGGAGACGTCGAGTTGACTGCCACGGCGGTTGTTTCGGCCGCCATCACAGCAACGCTAAAACTACTCAGGGCCATGACCATCAATGCAACTTTCATTTCTAATGTCCTTATTGCTGTCGTGAGGGAGTGCCTGGCTCTTATGGAGCCAGGCGTGTCACTAAGTTTACACGTTGATTAACATGCCGTTGTGGGGGCTGTTACGTGTTAATCGTTTGCCGGTTGGCGAGATAAATTATAGGCCTGTCGGGTGGGTTCATATATGAAGTGTTTTGATAAAGACTATTGATGAAACCTGTAACAATCGAGGCACGAAAAATGACGGCATCCATCATCGGTGGCGCGACAGATCGTCGCGGAGAGGCGTGGCATATCATCGCAGGAGAGTAGGGGTCTATAGTAGTAGGCTTGCTTGCGACCGGTAAGACCATCGTCGAATGGCCTGAATGGGGCAGGGAAGATACAACGGGATCATAAAACAACAACTATCCACCGAGGTAACAACGATGAGTGCGGCTTCCGTCTATCCTGTGCGTCCAGAGGTTGCGGCTACAACGCTGACCGATGAGGCAACCTACAAGGCCATGTATCAGCAGTCGGTGGTCAATCCTGATGGCTTCTGGCGGGAGCAGGCCCAGCGCCTGGATTGGATTCAGCCTTTCACCACGGTCAAACAGACCTCCTTCGATGACCATCATGTCGATATTAAATGGTTCGCCGATGGTACGTTGAACGTTTCCTATAACTGTCTGGACCGCCATTTGGCCGAGCGCGGCGATCAGATCGCAATCATCTGGGAAGGCGACGATCCTTCCGAACACCGCAACATTACCTATCGCGAGCTGCACGAAGAAGTCTGCAAGTTCGCCAACGCATTGCGCGGCCAGGATGTGCACCGCGGCGATGTAGTCACTATTTATATGCCGATGATCCCCGAAGCTGTGGTCGCCATGTTGGCCTGTACCCGGATCGGCGCAATCCACTCAGTCGTGTTCGGTGGCTTCTCGCCCGAAGCGCTGGCCGGGCGGATCATTGATTGCAAATCGAAAGTCGTCATTACCGCAGACGAAGGTCTGCGTGGCGGCAAACGCACGGCGTTGAAAGCTAACGTCGACCTGGCGCTGACCAATCCGGAAACCGCCAGCGTGCAGAAGATTATTGTCTGCAAGCGCACGGGCGGCGACATCGCTTGGCACCAGCATCGCGACATTTGGTACGAAGACCTGATGAAGGTTGCGTCCAGCCATTGCGCGCCCAAAGAAATGGGTGCCGAAGAGGCGCTGTTCATTCTTTATACCTCGGGCTCCACCGGCAAACCCAAAGGCGTTCAGCACACTACGGGGGGATATCTGTTGTATGCCGCGCTGACCCATGAGCGTGTATTCGACTACAGGCCAGGTGAAGTTTATTGGTGCACCGCCGACGTGGGCTGGGTCACTGGGCACACTTATATTGTCTACGGCCCACTGGCCAATGGCGCGACCACGTTGTTGTTCGAAGGGGTGCCGAACTACCCGGACATTACGCGTGTGTCGAAGATCATCGACAAGCACAAGGTCAATATCCTCTACACCGCACCGACTGCCATTCGCGCCATGATGGCCGAAGGTCAGGCGGCAGTGAAAGACGCGGACGGTTCAAGCCTGCGCCTGCTCGGTTCGGTCGGTGAGCCGATTAACCCGGAAGCCTGGACGTGGTACTACAACACCGTCGGCAAGGGCCGCTGCCCGATTGTCGACACGTGGTGGCAGACCGAAACCGGTGGCACGTTGATGAGCCCGCTGCCAGGCGCGCACGCGCTCAAGCCGGGTTCGGCGGCACGACCATTCTTCGGCGTTGTGCCGGGGCTTGTGGATAATCTGGGTAACCTGATCGAAGGTGCGGCTGAAGGTAACCTGGTCATCTTAGACTCCTGGCCGGGTCAGGCGCGCACGTTGTACGGTGATCATGATCGTTTCGTCGATACGTACTTCAAGACTTTTCGTGGCATGTACTTTACGGGTGACGGCGCACGTCGTGACGAAGACGGCTACTACTGGATCACTGGGCGCGTGGATGATGTGCTCAATGTTTCCGGGCACCGCATGGGTACCGCTGAAATCGAAAGTGCGATGGTTGCCCACTCGAAAGTCGCCGAAGCCGCTGTGGTCGGCGTACCGCATGACCTTAAGGGGCAGGGTATTTATGTCTACGTCACCCTCAATGGCGGCGAAGAGCCAAGCGAAGCACTGCGCCTGGAGTTGAGAAACTGGGTGCGCAAGGAAATCGGTCCGATCGCTTCGCCGGATTTCATCCAGTTTGCGCCAGGGTTGCCCAAGACTCGTTCTGGCAAAATCATGCGCCGTATCTTGCGCAAGATTGCCACTGGGGAATACGACGGCTTGGGTGATATCTCTACCCTGGCTGATCCGAGTGTCGTGCAGCAGTTGATCAATGAGCACAAGACTATGAATGCCGCCTGATCCCAGGCTGAGAAACGCCCCGCCCGGTGTAAACCTGGCGGGGCGTTTTTGTGTGCGCTATTGGGTGCCCGAGCGCGTTGCGCAAAGCCATTCGAGAATACATTTGTTCCCACAAATCCAAACTCGGAAAGAGATATATATCGGCTTCACCACCGGTACCTCTTCTTTGTTACCGGCGCGCAGCCAGGTAACCAAATGTGTAACCGCCTGCTCTCTTTCGGGGCCGAGAGGAACGCCCCGCAGGATTCGGGTGCAATTTCCAGCACCCTGAAAACAAGTCGATACGCCAGACTTGCCGGAATAGAAGCCTTTGCCAATAATAGGCCCGCAATTTGCAATATAGATCGGTTCTATGTCTTTTGGCTTTGCATAATCTGCAAGGCCTGTCAATATTTCGGGTCTGCTTTCTCGGTGCTTCTATAACTAGTTGTCGCATTGAAGAAATATCGACTTCGGGCCTGTCGTTAAAATGCCAATCAATCGCTAAAGGCTTTTCGTGTGACTTTTCGTGTGAAAGGTCCGACACGACCGGCTCGGCGTCGCTATCCATGCTGACCCTTCGCATATTGGGCCATCGCTCACTCTGCCATTTGTCGCCCTAAACCGACGGAGTCCTAATAATGAAGAAACTCATGCTTCTCGGCGCCTTGGCGCTGTCCGTGTTGGCACAGCCGACGTTCGCTGATGAAAAACCATTCAAAATCGGTATCGAGGCTGCGTACCCTCCCTTTGCCTCCAAAGCCCCGGACGGCAGCATCGTTGGTTTCGATTACGACATCGGCAATGCCCTGTGTGAAGAAATGAAGGTCAAGTGCACGTGGGTCGAGCAGGAGTTCGATGGTCTGATCCCGGCGCTTAAAGTGCGCAAGATCGACGCCATCCTGTCCTCGATGTCCATCACTGAAGATCGCAAGAAGTCGGTTGATTTCACCAATAAGTACTACAACACGCCTGCACGTCTGGTCATGAAAGACGGCACCGTCATCAGCGCAAATCTCGCTGAGTTGAAAGGCAAGAAAATCGGCGTACAACGCGGTTCGATTCATGACCGTTTCGCCAAGGAAGTACTCGAGCCTCTGGGCGCCGAGATCAAGCCGTACGGCTCGCAGAATGAAATCTACCTGGACGTCGCCGCTGGCCGCCTTGATGGCACCCTGGCTGACGCGACCTTGCTGCAAGACGGTTTCCTCAATACCGACGCAGGCAAGGGGTATGCCTTTGCGGGCCCTGCGTTCACCGACACCAAATACTTCGGCGACGGCATCGGTATCGCTGTGCGTAAGGGCGACAAGGCTGATCTGGACAAGATCAACGCGGCCATCGCTGCGATTCGTGCCAACGGCAAGTACAAGCAGATTCAGGACAAATACTTCAATTTTGATATCTACGGCGAGTAAGTACATCGCGTAACACTCGCAATGGCGCTAGCAGCAGTGGCTCTGCACTTGTCTGGTTGGCGCCATTTTTCATTCTCATGCTTGAGGACCTGAATCATGTTGAAAGGCTACGGGGCTGTCATCCTCGATGGCGCATGGCTGACGCTGCAGCTCGCCTTGTCGTCTATGGCCCTGGCGATCGTCCTCGGTTTGATTGGCGTGGCATTGCGTTTGTCGCCGGTGCGCTGGCTGGCCTGGTTGGGTGACCTGTACTCCACGGTAATTCGCGGGATTCCGGACCTGGTCTTGATCCTGCTGATTTTCTATGGCGGCCAGGCTCTGCTCAACCGTATTGCACCGTTACTCGGTCATGACGACTACATTGACCTGAACCCGCTGCTGGCCGGTATCGGTACGCTGGGTTTCATCTTCGGTGCGTACCTGTCGGAGACCTTTCGGGGTGCGTTCATGGCTATATCCAAGGGCCAGGCTGAGGCGGGCATGGCGTACGGCATGAGCAGCTTCAAAGTGTTCTTCCGGATTCTGGTGCCACAGATGATTCGCCTGGCGATCCCCGGGTTTACCAATAACTGGCTGGTACTGACCAAGGCCACTGCGCTGATTTCCGTGGTCGGTCTGCAAGACATGATGTTCAAGGCCAAGCAGGCAGCAGATGCTACCCGCGAACCCTTTACTTTCTTCCTGGCAGTGGCGGCGATGTACCTGGTGATCACCAGCGTTTCGTTACTCGCCCTGCGTTATCTTGAGAAGCGCTACTCGGTAGGCGTAAGGGCGGCTGATCTATGATCTTCGACTACAACGTCATTTGGGAAAGCTTGCCGCTGTACTTCGGTGGTCTGCTGATCACCCTCAAGTTACTGGCCATTTCCCTGGTATTCGGTCTGCTCGTCGCTTTGCCGTTGGGCCTGATGCGCGTGTC
Organism: Pseudomonas sp. 5C2; assembly: GCF_034314155.1. Lineage (NCBI taxonomy): Bacteria > Pseudomonadati > Pseudomonadota > Gammaproteobacteria > Pseudomonadales > Pseudomonadaceae > Pseudomonas > Pseudomonas sp. 5C2. Next base: position 340,675 of record NZ_JAVIWH010000002.1, read on the forward strand.
GAAACAGCAGTGGGTCAACATGCCTGCCTGGCTGTACACCTACGTGATTCGCGGCACGCCGATGCTGGTACAACTGTTTTTGATCTACTACGGGCTGGCTCAGTTTCAGGCCGTGCGCGACAGTGTCTTCTGGCCATGGCTGTCCAGTGCGACGTTTTGCGCCTGCCTGGCTTTCGCGATCAATACCAGCGCCTACACCGCCGAAATCATTGCCGGCAGCTTAAGGTCGACACCGGCTGGCGAGATCGAAGCGGCCAAGGCCATGGGCATGTCGCGCTCGAAAATGTACCGGCGGATTCTGCTGCCCTCAGCTTTGCGCCGGGCGCTGCCGCAGTACAGCAATGAAGTGATCATGATGCTGCAGACCACCAGTCTGGCGTCCATCGTGACCTTGATTGACATCACTGGCGCGGCGCGTACGGTCAACGCTCAATACTACTTGCCGTTCGAGGCTTACATCACCGCCGGCGCGTTCTACCTGTGTCTGACCTTTATTCTCGTGCGACTGTTCAAGATGGCCGAACGTCGCTGGCTGGGCTACCTAGCCCCACGCAGGGCCTGAACCATGCAACGTATCGATCATTCATTGCCGTGGAGCAGCCTCGGCACCGAGCGTCAGTTGAGCGTGTTCCGATTCGGTAGCGGCGAGCGCAAGGCCTATATTCAGGCCAGCCTGCACGCCGATGAATTGCCGGGCATGCGCACAGCCTGGGAGCTGAAAAAACGCCTGATGCAACTCGAAGAGCAAGGGATGCTCAAGGGTGTCATCGAGTTGGTGCCAGTGGCCAATCCCATTGGCCTGGGGCAGTTGCTACAAGGTGCTCATCAAGGACGTTTCGAGTTTGGCAGCGGCAAGAATTTCAACCGTGATTTTCCCGAACTGGGCGCGTCGGTGGCCGAGCTGCTGAAAGGCCAGTTGGGCGATGATCCGCATGCCAATACCCGCCTGATCCGTCAGGCAATGACCTTCGTTCTGGACGCGTTACCGGCGCCGGGCAGCGAGTTGCAGGGGCTGCAGCGTTTACTCCTGAGCCATGCCTGTACCGCCGATGTGGTGCTGGACCTGCATTGCGACGCCGAAGCGGCGCTGCATATGTATGCCTTGCCGCAGCACTGGCCGCAGTGGCGGTCGCTGTCGGCGCACTTGAACGTGAGCGTCGCCTTGCTGGCGGAGGAGTCTGGCGGCAGCTCCTTTGATGAAGCGTGTTCGCTGCCATGGTTGCGTCTGTCACAGATTTTTCCTGAGGCGCAGATATTGTTGGCGTGTCTGGCCACGACCCTTGAATTGGGCGGGCAAGCCGACACCGGCAGGGATGAGGCTCAGGCACACGCCGAAGGCATTCTGGCGTTCCTTGCCGAGCAGGGTTTTATCGGCGGTGACTGGTCGCAACCTGCATACGAGGCGTGCGAAGGGATGCCGTTCGAAGGCACGTACCTGCACTTTGCGCCCCATCCCGGCGTAGTGACTTATTTGCGCCGCGCAGGCGTATGGGTTGACGTCGGCGAACCGTTGTTCGAAGTCATCGATCCCTTGTCCGATCGGGTCAGTACGGTGTGTGCCGGCACGTCCGGCGTGCTGTATGCAACTGAACGGCTACGTTACGCCCAACCTGGTTTCTGGCTGGCCAAAGTGGCAGGGCGTACACCGCTCCGCCACGGGCGCCTGCTCAGCGACTGACTGACTGTTTTGTGAGAACCGAAAGCATGAACAAACTGGAAGTCCAAGACCTGCATAAACGCTATGGCAGTCATGAAGTGCTCAAGGGTGTTTCCCTGACGGCCAAGGCTGGGGACGTGATCAGCATCATCGGCTCCAGTGGCTCGGGTAAAAGCACCTTTCTGCGCTGCATCAATCTGCTCGAACAGCCCCATGCAGGCAAAATCCTGCTGAACAACGAAGAGCTGAAGCTGGTGGCAAGCAAGGATGGCGCCCTGAAGGCCGCTGACCCCAAGCAGCTGCAGCGCATGCGTTCGCGCCTGTCGATGGTGTTCCAGCACTTCAATCTCTGGTCACACATGACGGCCCTGGAAAACATCATCGAAGCACCGATCCATGTGCTCGGCATGTCGAAAAAGGACGCGCTGGAAAAGGCTGAGCACTACCTGGCCAAGGTGGGTGTCTCGCACCGCAAGAACGCTTACCCAGGGCATATGTCCGGCGGGGAGCAGCAGCGTGTTGCGATTGCCCGTGCATTGGCGATGGAGCCGGAGGTCATGCTGTTCGATGAGCCGACTTCTGCGCTTGACCCGGAACTGGTAGGCGATGTACTCAAGGTGATGCAGGCGCTGGCACAGGAAGGCCGGACCATGGTGGTGGTTACCCATGAAATGGGCTTTGCTCGTGAAGTGTCGAACCAGTTGATCTTTTTGCACCAGGGTGTGGTGGAAGAGCAGGGCGATCCTCGTGAAGTATTGGTCAACCCGCAGTCTGAACGGCTTCAGCAATTCTTGTCCGGCAGTCTGAAATAATCTAAACGTTTTAACGATGCCTTACGCACCAAAACAGGTCATGATTCGGCCCTCTTGATTCATGACCTGGTTTCACCTTAATAAAGATCGAGCGCACTGATGCTCGACCCACAACCGCGAAACGTTTCGGACTGTACGCCATGATTGCCCATCGAATTGGTTTCCTGATTTGGCCCAGCACTAAAGCCATGACGCTGGCGCTGGCCGAGGAAGCCTTGCGTGTTGCACAGCGCGTCCATCCAGAAGTGCTTTACGAATTATTGTTCTTGCAAGCTGAGCCGCCGGTCGAAGGCGCCTGGCAATTGCCCGGCGAGCCTTGGGCCGGGCGTCTGGAAGGTTGTCAGAAGCTGTTTCTGCTGGCCGATGAGCCGCCGGCGCAAATGACGTCGGTGTTGAGCAGTGCGCTCAAACAATTGGTGCGTGCCGGGTGTGTGATCGGTGGTTTATCCGCCGGTGTTTATCCACTGGCCCAGCTCGGTCTGCTCGACGGTTATCGTGCTGCGGTGCACTGGCGTTGGCAGGATGATTTTGCCGAGCGTTTTCCGAAAGTGATCGCCACCAGTCATCTGTTCGACTGGGACCGTGATCGTCTGACCGCGTGTGGCGGTCTTTCGGTGCTTGATCTGCTGTTGGCGGTGCTGGCGCGTGATCATGGCGCCGAGCTGGCGGGCGCTGTGTCGGAAGAACTGGTGGTAGAGCGCATCCGTGAGGGTGGCGAGCGTCAGCGTATTCCGCTGCAAAACCGTTTGGGCTCCAGCCATCCGAAGCTGACTCAGGCTGTGCTGCTGATGGAAGCCAATATAGAAGAGCCGTTGACCACTGACGAGATAGCCCAACACGTGTGTGTTTCACGTCGGCAATTGGAGCGGATCTTCAAGCAGTACCTCAATCGTGTCCCAAGCCAGTATTACCTGGAGCTGCGCCTGAACAAGGCACGACAGATGCTGATGCAGACCAGTAAGTCGATCATCCAGATCGGCTTGTCCTGCGGTTTTTCATCAGGACCGCATTTTTCCAGCGCCTACCGCAACTTCTTCGGCGCCACCCCGCGCGAAGACCGCAACCAGCGCCGCAGCAGTAGCCCGTTCGAGTTGTCATCGGTGCCTTCCGAGCGCGGGTGATTTGTTGCTGATGGCCCCTTCGCGAATGAATTAGCTCCCACACGTTGCGTAGATATCCTGCGGGGATTCATTCGCGAAGGCGGCATGTCAGACACACCACTAAAACGTTTAAACTGCTTTTTTCCGACGCTATATGTCGCATTGCCGAAAGCCACGGAAAAACACGGTTTGGCGTTGTAACAAGTTGTCGCTTGGCGGCAAGGCCAGACCGAAATCAGTCCTTACAATCCTCCCATCGCTTGCCAGTTTCAGGCAGGCGTTCCTCTTCAGGAGACTCCGATGTCCGTTGAGCATGCTCAGGTGCAACGCACCGATTTCGACCAAGTGATGGTCCCTAACTACGCGCCTGCGGGTTTTATCCCTGTGCGCGGTGCGGGTTCCCGAGTATGGGATCAATCGGGCCGCGAACTGGTCGATTTTACCGGCGGGATCGCCGTGAATGTGCTTGGCCATGCCCACCCGGCGTTGGTCAGCGCCTTGACCGAGCAAGCCAATAAGCTGTGGCATGTCTCTAACGTATTCACCAACGAACCCGCTTTGCGTATGGCGAAGAAGCTGGTTGATGCCACGTTCGCTGATCGTGCGTTCTTCTGTAACTCGGGTGCCGAAGCCAACGAAGCGGCTTTCAAGCTGGCGCGCCGAGTAGCATTTGACCTGTACGGCACGGAAAAATACGAAATCATTGCCGCGATCAACAGCTTCCACGGTCGCACGTTGTTCACCGTGAACGTGGGCGGCCAGTCCAAGTATTCCGATGGCTTCGGTCCGAAAATTACGGGGATTACCCACGTTCCGTACAACGATCTGGATGCATTGAAAGCAGCCATTTCCGACAAGACCTGTGCCGTGGTACTGGAGCCGGTTCAGGGCGAAAGTGGCGTAATTCCTGCCGAATTGGCGTACCTGCAAGGCGCTCGCCAGCTGTGTGACGAACACAATGCACTGCTGGTGTTCGATGAAGTGCAGACCGGCATGGGCCGCACAGGTGAACTGTTCGCCTACATGCACTACGACGTGACCCCGGACATCCTCACCAGCGCCAAGAGCCTGGGCGGCGGTTTCCCGATTGCCGCGATGCTCACCACCGAAGCGCTGGCTAAGCACTTGACCGTCGGCACCCACGGCACCACCTATGGCGGCAACCCGCTGGCGTGTGCGGTGGCCGAAGCGGTGATCGATATCGTCAACACCCCGGAAACCCTGGCGGGCGTGAAAGCCAAGCGCGAACTGTTCAAGACCCGTCTTGAAGCCATCGGTGAGCAATACGGCGTATTCACTCAGGTGCGTGGCCTGGGTCTGCTGCTCGGTTGCGTCCTCAGCGATGCCTGGAAAGGCAAGGCCAAAGACTTCTTCAACGCCGCTGAAAAAGAAGGCGTGATGGTCCTGCAAGCCGGCCCCGATGTTGTCCGTTTCGCACCGAGTCTGGTGGTGACCGAAGCCGATATCGACGAAGGGCTGGACCGTTTCGAGCGTGCCATCGCCACCTTGACTCAGGCTTGATGAACGGTTGATACACAATGCTGTACCCCGGCGTTGGCCATAAAGGCCGGCACCGGGCTTCTTTCTCGTACTGGGTGGGCTTTTGTAGGCCACGCGGTAATTTTTTCTGCGCTGACTGATGTCGGCCTGTTTTTCTGGTAAGGAGTGACACCATGCTGGTGATGCGCCCCGCGCAAATGGCTGATCTGGGCGAAGTACAGCGTCTGGCTGCAGACAGCCCGATTGGTGTCACTTCCCTGCCGGATGATGCCGGTCGTTTGACTGACAAAATCGCGGCTTCGGAAGCATCGTTTGCTGCTGAAGTCAGCTTCAACGGCGAAGAGAGCTATTTCTTTGTCCTAGAAGACAGCGAAACCGGGCGGCTGGTCGGCTGTTCGGGGATCGTCGCTTCGGCGGGGTATTCCGAGCCTTTCTACAGTTTCCGAAATGAGACCTTCGTTCATGCGTCGCGTGAACTGAAGATCCATAACAAGATTCATGTGCTGTCGCAGTGTCACGACCTGACCGGCAACAGCCTGCTGACCAGTTTCTATGTGGTGCCTGAGTTGGTCGGTACAAACTGGTCGGAACTCAACTCTCGTGGACGACTGCTGTTTGTCGCCAGCCACCCGGAGCGTTTTGCCGATTCGGTGGTGACGGAAATCGTTGGCTACAGCGATGAACATGGCGACTCGCCATTCTGGGATGCCATCGGGCGCAACTTCTTTGACCTGAACTATGCCGAGGCCGAGCGCCTGTGCGGCCTGAAAAGCCGGACATTCCTCGCCGAACTGATGCCGCATTACCCCATCTACGTACCGCTGCTACCCGATGCCGCGCAAGAGGCCATGGGCCAGGTTCACCCGCGCGCACAGATTACTTTCGACATCCTGATGCGCGAAGGTTTCGAGACCGATCACTACATCGACATCTTCGACGGTGGCCCGACTTTGCATGCGCGAGTATCCGGCATTCGTTCGATTGCCCAGAGCCGAGTGGTGCCCGTGAAAATGGGTGAAATGGGCAAGGGTGGACGACTGTATCTGGTTGCCAATGGCCAGTTGCAGGACTACCGCGCCGTGCTCCTGGAACTCGATTGGGCGCCGGGAAAACCGGTGAACTTGAGTCTGGAAGCTGCCGAGGCCCTGGGCGTCGGCGAAGGTGCCAGCGTACGCATTGTTGCGGTTTAACAGATCCGGCCATTCAGTGTCTGGTTTGCAGGTTTAGCGAGATTCGCGGGCTCCCAAGGGCGTCCGGTTGAGGAGATAGCATGATCGTTCGTCCCGTACGCAGCAGCGACTTACCGAAGCTGATCGAGCTGGCGCGCACCACAGGTCCAGGCCTGACGACGCTGCCAGCCAATGAAGAGCGCCTGGCGCATCGGGTCGGCTGGGCCGAGAAAACCTTTCGCGGCGAGGCCGAGCGTGCCGACGCGGACTATCTGTTCGTCCTCGAAGACGATGACGGTCAGGTGGTGGGGATTTCTGCCATCGCAGGTGCTGTGGGTCTGCGTGAGCCCTGGTACAACTACCGTGTTGGCCTGACGGTCAGCGCGTCTCAGGAATTGAAGATCTATCGTGAAATTCCGACGCTGTTTCTGGCCAACGACCTGACCGGAAACTCCGAGCTGTGCTCACTGTTCTTGCGCAGCGACGCCCGCACCGGCCTTAACGGTCGCTTGTTGGCCAAGGCGCGATTGCTGTTCATTGCCGAATTCCCGAAATTATTCGGCAACAAGATCATCGCTGAAATGCGTGGCATGTCCGACGCAGCGGGACATTCACCGTTCTGGGAAAGCCTGGGTCGGCACTTCTTCAAGATGGAATTTAGCCAGGCTGATTACCTGACGGGCGTGGGTAATAAGGCGTTCATCGCCGAGCTGATGCCCAAGTTCCCGCTGTACACCTGCTTCCTCTCCGAAGAGGCACGCAACATCATTGGTCGTGTACATCCCGACACCGAGCCTGCGCTGGCAATGCTGAAAAGCGAAGGCTTCAGCTATCAGGGCTATGTCGATATTTTCGACGCCGGCCCTGCTGTGGAATGCGAAACCTCGAAGATCCGTGCCGTGCACGATAGCCAGGCGTTGGTGCTGTCTGTCGGTACGCCGGGCGATGACGCCACGCCATTCCTGATTCACAACCGCAAGCGCGAAGACTGTCGCATCACCGCCGCGCCTGCACGGTTAGCTGCTGGCACATTGGTCGTCGACCCTCTGACCGCAAAGCGCCTGCAATTGAGCGCAGGCGATCAAGTTCGTGCGGTGCCTTTATCCGCTGCAAGGGAGGCTATCTGATGAGTACGCTTTATATCGCGGGTGCCTGGCAAGCCGGGCAGGGCGAGCGTTTTGAGTCGTTGAATCCCGTCACTCAGCACGTGGTGTGGACCGGGCAGGGCGCAACGGCCGCTCAAGTCGATGAGGCTGTGCGGGCTGCGCGTCAGGCATTTCCAGCCTGGGCCAAGCGCTCACTGGACGAGCGAATCGCGGTGCTGGAAGCGTTTGCCGCGAGCCTGAAAACCCATGCGGACGAACTGTCCCATTGCATCGGTGAAGAAACCGGTAAGCCGCTCTGGGAGTCGGCCACCGAAGTTACCAGCATGATCAATAAAATCGCTATTTCGGTGCAGAGCTACCGTGAGCGCACCGGCGAGAAGAGCAGCCCGTTGGGCGACGCCACCGCTGTGCTGCGCCATAAGCCTCACGGCGTGGTAGCAGTCTTTGGTCCCTACAACTTTCCGGGGCATTTGCCGAACGGGCATATCGTTCCGGCGCTGCTGGCGGGCAACGCCGTACTGTTCAAACCCAGCGAGCTGACACCCAAAGTCGCTGAGTTGACGGTCAAGTGCTGGATTGAGGCCGGGTTGCCAGCGGGTGTATTGAACCTTTTGCAAGGTGCGCGGGAAACGGGCGTTGCGTTGGCGGCCAATCCTGGGATCGACGGTTTGTTTTTCACCGGGTCCAGCCGTACCGGTAACCTGTTGCACCAACAATTCGCCGGGCGCCCGGACAAGATACTGGCCCTGGAAATGGGCGGTAATAACCCGCTGATTGTCGATCAGGTCGAAGACCTCGATGCGGCGGTCTACACCGTGATTCAGTCGGCGTTCATCTCCGCCGGACAGCGTTGTACCTGTGCCCGCCGTTTGCTGGTGCCTGAAGGCGAGTGGGGCGATGCCTTGCTTGCGCGTCTGGTAGCCGTCACCGCCACGATTGAAGTCGGCGCGTTCGATCAGCAACCAGCACCCTTCATGGGTTCGGTGATTTCTTTGGGGGCTGCGCGTGCTTTGCTCGACGCTCAGGAACATCTGCTGGCCAATGGCGCCGTGGCGTTGTTGGAAATGACCCAGCCACAGGCGCAGTCAGCCTTGCTGACGCCAGGGATTCTGGATGTCAGCGATGTCGCTGATCGCCCCGATGAGGAGCTGTTCGGGCCGCTGCTGCAAGTGATCCGCTATGCTGATTTTGATGCGGCCATTGCGCAAGCCAATGCCACCCAATACGGGTTGGCTGCGGGTTTGTTGTCGGACTCTGAAGCGCGTTATGAGCAGTTCTGGCTGGAGAGCCGTGCCGGTATCGTCAACTGGAACAAGCAATTGACCGGCGCTGCCAGCAGTGCGCCGTTCGGTGGCGTGGGGGCTTCGGGTAACCATCGCGCCAGTGCGTATTACGCGGCCGACTATTGCGCGTACCCGGTGGCTTCGCTGGAAGCGCCTCGTATCAGTTTGCCGGCAGCGTTGACACCGGGGATACGTCTCTCATAACCGTAGGAGCTGACTCGTAACTACGCGTCCCGCTGCGATCTAGTGCGGAACGCTAGCAAAAATAGTGAATGCACTATCGCTGGAAGGTCGTTCCGACCTTATCGCAGACAAGTCAGCTCCTGCAGTTGATCGAGCTTGCTGCGCGACAGCGCGGCGTCGGAGATGGAGCAAATCTCCTACAGAAATCCCGGAACTTACGCCAATAACAACAGATCCATGGAGCCTCGCCGATGAAATCATATGAAGTCAACTTTGACGGTTTAGTGGGTCCGACCCATAACTATGGCGGTTTGTCCTACGGCAACGTCGCGTCCCAGAGCAACAGTCAGCAGTTTTCCAATCCAAGGGAAGCGGCGTTGCAAGGTCTGGCGAAGATGAAGGCCCTGATGGAAATGGGCTTCACCCAAGGCGTGCTGGCCCCGCAGGAGCGCCCGGATGTGGCTGCACTGCGCTCTTTGGGTTTCAGTGGCAGCGACGCGCAAGTGATCCAGCAAGCCGCCAAAGACGCCATGCCGTTGTTGGTCGCCAGTTGCTCGGCATCAAGTATGTGGGTGGCTAACGCTGCCACGGTCAGCCCGAGCGCCGACACGGCTGATGGTCGGGTGCATTTCACTGCGGCCAACCTCAATTGCAAGTACCACCGCAGCATCGAACACCCGACTACCACCCGCGTATTAACGGCGATGTTCGCTGATCAGCAGCACTTTGCCCACCACGCGGCGTTACCTGCTGTGGCGCAATTTGGCGATGAAGGCGCCGCCAACCACACTCGTTTTTGCCACGACTATGGCCAAGCGGGCGTTGAGTTTTTTGTGTTTGGGCGCAGTGCATTCGACACCCGTTACCCGGCGCCGCAGAAGTACCCGGCGCGGCAAACCCTGGAAGCTTCGCAGGCTGTTGCGCGCTTGCACGGTCTGAGCGAAGACGGTGTGGTCTTCGCCCAGCAAAACCCGGCGGTTATCGATCAAGGGGTATTCCACAACGACGTGATCGCAGTGGGCAACGGTGAGCTGCTGTTCTATCACGAAGATGCATTCCTCAATACCGAACACATGTTGGCTGAAATTCACGACAAGCTGGGGCGACGCGGCGGGCGCTTCCGTGCGATCTGCGTACCACGTGCTGAAGTCGCGGTCGAAGACGCGGTGCGTTCCTATCTGTTCAACAGCCAGTTGTTGTCCCGTGCCGATGGCTCAATGCTGCTCATCGTCCCGGAAGAGTGCCGAGGCAACGAGCGCGTCTGGCAGTATTTGCAGCGATTGATCGCTGACGATGGCCCGATCACTGAAGTGAAAGTCTTCGATCTCAAGCAAAGCATGCAGAATGGCGGTGGTCCGGCGTGCCTGCGGCTGCGGGTCGCACTCAACGAAACCGAGCTGGCGGCAGTCAATCCAGGGGTTATCATGACGGCGCCCTTGTACGACACGCTGACCCAGTGGGTCGAGAAGCACTACCGCGATCGAATGAGCGAAACCGACCTGACCGATCCCGGATTGTTGCTTGAATGCCGTGCGGCACTGGATGAACTGACGAAAATCCTTAAACTGGGCTCGGTTTATCCCTTCCAAATCAATTGAAAGTACGCGCCCTTGAAGAGGGGCGCGCGATTTCCCTCTCTAAAGAGCACCCGATTATGAGCGACACCCTGCAGTTGATCCTTGAAGACACCGACGGCACCCAGCTGGAGACCTCTTGCACCCGTGTTGCGGTCATGTGGCAAGGCAAAGAGCTGTGGATTCAGCACGATGGCCGTGGTCAGTTGCTGATTGGCGTCGATGTTGAAGAGGGTGACGCCGAATACGCTAACCTGCTGTTACGTCCTTTGGCGACCAACCTGGTCAGCCTGCAACTGGAAATGGAACCGGCAGACGTCGGTGATGAAGAGCACGTTCACGGTCCTGACTGCGCCCACGATCACTGAAATACCACGCCCGCTCAATAAGGAGCACGACGTATGCTCGCTCTCGGCAAGCTGCTTGAACTGACCCTGGCTGGTCATGAACCAGCGGAAAAGACTCAACTGACTGTCGAAGGCGTGCGTATGCGCTGGATGAGCGAAGGGGCGCTTGAAGTCCGTCCGCCTGCAGCCCGGGACAATGGCATGGACTTGCTGTTGTCCGCCGGGATTCACGGCAACGAAACCGCGCCTATCGAGCTGTTGGACCAATTGATTCGTGACATCGCACGCGGCGATCTGAAACCGCGGGCACGTATTTTGTTCCTGTTCGGCAACCCCGTGGCCATGCGTCGCGGGGAGCGTTATATCGAGCAGGATGTGAACCGGTTGTTCAACGGACGCCATGAACAGACCAGCGGCTTCGAGGCTTTACGGGCCTGCGAGCTGGAGCGTCTGGCGGCCAGTTTCTTCAGTCTGCCGGATCGTTATCGGTTGCATTACGACCTGCACACAGCCATTCGTGGTTCGAAGATCGAGCAATTCGCGCTGTATCCGTGGAAGGAAGGTCGTCAGCGCTCGCGCCTTGAACTGGCGCGCTTGCAGGCGGCGGGGATGGAGGCAGTGTTGCTGCAAAACAAGGCATCTATCGTCTTCAGTTCTTACACCTACGACAAGTTAGGTGCTGAGTCCTTTACCCTGGAATTGGGTAAGGCGCGGCCGTTCGGGGAAAACCAACAGGTCAATCTACAGTTACTCGAAAAGCGTCTCAAACACATGATCGAAGGCACGGAACCAGCGTTTGACGATCAGCCACTCAACGGTTTGCAGCTATTCAGCGTGGCCCGTGAAATCATCAAGCACAGCGATGCGTTCAAGCTGAACTTGCCTGCGGACATCGAGAACTTTTCGGAACTGGACCAAGGCTTTCTATTGGCCAATGACTTGGCCGATACCCGCTGGGTCGTTGAAGAACAGGGCGCACGTATCATCTTCCCTAACCCCAAGGTCAAGAACGGCTTGCGCGCTGGCATTCTGATTGTGCCCAGTAACGGCGAAGAATTGGCTTGAAGCCAAAGGATCTGTAACTGACTTGTTTGCGACCCCGCCTTTCGCAGACAAGTCAGCTACCTAGACCCAGTTTGTTGCGCGAAGCGCTGCTGATTAAACCGCGACGCGCTGTTGCGGCTCGGTGCGACGCAAGCTGCGCAACTTGTTCACGGTGTCAGCACAGGTTTTTGCAGCTTCTGCGCCTTTCAGCACGAAATGCTCGAAGAAGAACTTTTGGTGTTCGTCACCGGCATGAAAGTTATGCGGCGTGAGGACCACGGAAAATACCGGGATTTCCGTTTCCAGCTGCACTTGCATCAACGCACTGACAACCGATTGAGCGACGAACTCATGGCGATAAAGACCGCCGTCGACCACCAGGCCGGCCGCGACAATGCCTGAGTAACGTCCGGTTTTGGCCAGCAGCTTGGCGTGCAAAGGGATTTCAAACGCGCCGCCGACTTCGAAGAAATCGATATCGCTCTCGGCGTAGCCATGGTTTGCCATTTCAGCGACAAAACCATTACGACTCTGATCGACAATATCCTTGTGCCAGCAGGCCTGGATAAAAGCGATGCGCTCGTTAGGGTGGCTTTTGCTTTTGCTATCGATTGAGGTGAGTTGCATCTGTTCTGACTCCTGTTTATAAAAAAAACAGGGCGCTTTGGATCGAATGGGATTCAAGGGTACGTCGAGATCATGGCCAGAATGCAAAAGTGTTCATGGCGATGCGCACGATACGGCCCTTTGGTGCCAATCCCGTTCTCTCTTCATCCGGACTATGACCGTCGGCCCCGGAATCACACCGGGTCTGCTGACCTTGTCAGGGCGGGAGCCGAAGCATCCTGCACCACAAGCGCTCGCGGGCTAAACGCATTTTGCGTTATTACCGCCGGTGGGGAATCACACCCCGCCCTGAGAACGTTGCCGACAGCATCTTCTGCCGGCGCGCATTTTTTATCATAGTTTTCTCGAGTATGCATGGACACTTTAGTCAGGGTGTCCTGACTTTTTCTTATATCGAAGTGGTCGGTTCATGAAGTGTGACCTTGAATAAAGTACTCAATGGCCTCAGTAATGAGTGATCGCAGGACTGTTCTTGCGTTCACTGTCCGGGTTTTGAACATCTCATGGAGCTCTATCGTGACGGTAATTGATCTGCGCAGTGACACCGTGACCCAGCCCACGGCTGGAATGCTCGACGCCATGTCGCGTGCGCCGTTGGGCGATGACGTGTATGGCGAGGATCCGACTGTGAACCGTCTCGAGGCGCATCTGGCCGGCCAGCTCGGGTTTGCGGCGGGTCTGTTTGTACCCAGCGGTACCATGAGCAATCTGCTCGGTTTGATGGCTCATTGTGGGCGCGGCGATGAATACATCGTCGGCCAACAAGCGCATACCTATAAATATGAAGGCGGCGGGGCCGCGGTATTGGGCTCGATTCAGCCGCAACCGCTTGACGTCCAGGCGGATGGTTCGCTGGATTTGAATCAGGTGTTGGCTGCGATCAAGCCTGATGATTTCCATTTCGCCCGTACCCGACTTCTGGCACTGGAAGACACCATGCAGGGCAAGGTTTTACCTCTGTCGTACCTGGCTGCCGCTCGAGCCTTGTGTGATGAGCAGGGTCTGGCCTTGCACCTGGACGGCGCGCGCGTGTACAACGCGGCGGTGAAGCTGGGGGTTGATGCCAAAGAAATCACCCAGTACTTTGATTCTGTCTCGGTGTGCCTGTCCAAAGGCTTGGGTGCCCCGGTCGGCTCAGTGTTGTGCGGCACGACCGAGCTGATTGGCAAGGCCCGTCGTTTGCGCAAGATGGTCGGGGGCGGCATGCGTCAGGCCGGGATTCTCGCTGCTGCCGGGCTGTATGCGTTGGAGCACCACGTCGAGCGATTGGCCGATGACCATGCCAATGCCCAATTTCTGGCCGAAGGCTTGCGTAGGCTGGGTTATCAGGTCGAACCGGTACAGACCAACATGGTGTACGTGCAGGTCGATGATCGGGCTGAAGCGCTCAAGGGTTTTTGCGCTGAACGGGGCATCAAGCTCAGTGCCGCAGCGCGCTTGCGGATGGTCACGCACCTGGATGTATCGCGTATTCAGATCGAACAGGTCGTGGCAGCATTTGCCGAGTTCGCTAAAGGGTGATGTTGCCGACGATCCAATTGCTTGTTTCTATCGTACAAACACGCTGTACCGACGGCGCAACGCCTATATAATGCGGCCCTTTGCAAGTCGCACCCTCGTTTAACACTTTGCACTTGCCTCTGGCCGCCGTCTCCGTGGAAGAATCTATGAAAAGCGCAGAAATCCGTGAAGCCTTCCTTCGCTTCTTCGAAGAGCAAGGTCACACCCGTGTAGCCTCCAGCTCTTTGATTCCGGGCAATGACCCCACCCTGCTGTTTACCAACGCGGGGATGAACCAGTTCAAGGATTGCTTCCTGGGTCAGGAAAAGCGCGCCTACACCCGTGCGGTCAGTAGCCAGAAATGCGTGCGTGCCGGTGGTAAGCACAACGACCTGGAAAACGTCGGCTATACCGCTCGTCACCACACGTTCTTCGAAATGCTGGGTAACTTCAGCTTTGGTGATTATTTCAAGCGCGATGCCATCACCTACGCCTGGACCTTCCTGACCGGTGTGTTGAACCTGCCCAAGGAAAAGCTTTGGGTCACGGTCTACGCCAGCGATGACGAAGCTTACGATATCTGGACCAAGGAAATCGGGGTACCGGTCGAGCACATGGTGCGTATCTGCGACAACAAAGGCGCGCCGTACGCCTCCGATAACTTCTGGACCATGGGCGATACCGGCCCTTGCGGTCCGTGCACCGAGATTTTCTACGATCACGGCGCCGACATCTGGGGTGGCCCACCGGGCTCGCCGGAAGAAGACGGTGACCGTTATATCGAGATCTGGAACAACGTGTTCATGCAGTTCAACCGCACTGCCGATGGCGTGCTGCATCCGTTGCCAGCGCCGTCGGTGGACACCGGCATGGGCCTGGAGCGGATCAGTGCCGTGCTGCAGCACGTGCATTCGAACTACGAGATCGACCTGTTCCAGAACCTGCTGGTCGCTTCAGCCAAGGCCATCGGTTGCAGCAACGACATGCAGCCTTCGCTCAAAGTCGTGGCAGACCACATCCGTTCTTGCGGCTTCCTGATCGCCGACGGTGTGCTGCCGTCCAACGAGGGCCGCGGTTATGTGCTGCGCCGGATCATTCGTCGCGCCTGCCGCCATGGCAACAAGTTGGGCGCCACAGGCAGCTTCTTCTATCAGATCGTTGGCGCTCTGGTCGCGGAAATGGGCAGCGCTTTCCCGGAATTGACCGAGCAGCAAGCGCACATCGAGCGCGTGCTCAAGGCTGAAGAAGAGCAATTCGCCAAGACCCTGGAGCAGGGTCTGAAGATCCTCGAGCAGGATCTGGCTGAACTCAAAGGCAGCGTGGTGCCGGGTGATGTGGTGTTCAAGCTGTATGACACCTACGGTTTCCCGATGGACCTGACCGGCGACATCGCCCGCGAACGTAACCTGACCCTTGATGAGGAAGGTTTTGAGCGCGAAATGGACGCCCAGCGCGTGCGCGCTCGTTCGGCCAGTTCGTTTGGTATGGACTACAACAGCCTGGTCAAGGTTGATGAGCCCACGCGCTTCATCGGTTATACCGCTACTCGCGCTGTCGCCAAGGTGATTGCGCTGTATAAAGACGGCCAGGCGGTCGAGCAATTGAGCGAAGGCGAAGAGGGCGTTGTGATCCTCGATCAGACGCCGTTCTATGCCGAATCCGGTGGTCAGATTGGCGACTGCGGTTATCTGTCGGCGGGTGCCGTGCGTTTCGACGTACGTGACACCACCAAAACCGGCGGCGCTTTCCTGCACCACGGCGTCCAGGCTGCAGGCAGTCTTAAAGTGGGTGTCGAACTCAATGCAGAGGTCGATGCCGAGGTTCGCCACGCCACATCCCTGAACCACTCGGCGACGCACTTGCTGCACGCCGCGTTGCGTCAGGTACTCGGTGAGCATGTACAGCAGAAAGGGTCGCTGGTCGACAGTCAGCGCCTGCGTTTTGACTTCAGCCACTTTGAAGCGATCAAACCGGAGCAGTTGAAAGCTCTGGAAGACATCGTAAACCGTGAAGTGCGCAAGAACTCCCCGGTCGAAACCGAAGAAACCGATATCGAGACTGCCAAGAAGAAAGGTGCCATGGCGCTGTTTGGCGAGAAGTACGGCGACAACGTGCGCGTACTGAGCATGGGTGGCGATTTCTCGGTCGAGCTGTGTGGTGGTATTCACGCCAATCGCACCGGCGACATCGCGCTGATGAAAATCATCAGTGAAGGTGGCGTTGCAGCAGGCGTTCGACGTATCGAAGCGGTCACTGGCGCTGCGGCGCTGGCCTACCTCAACGCGGCGGAAGACACACTCAAGGAAGCCGCGACGCTGATCAAGGGCAGTCGCGACAACGTGCTGGACAAGCTCTCGGCTGTACTGGAGCGTAACCGCCAGTTGGAAAAACAACTCGAACAATTGCAGGCCAAGGCGGCCAGTGCTGCGGGCGATGATCTGTCGTCCTCTGCGCTGGATGTCAAAGGGGTAAAAGTCCTCGCCGTGCGCCTTGACGGTCAGGATGGTAAAGCCCTGTTGGCGCTGGTTGATCAGTTGAAGAACAAGCTCGGCCGCGCAGTGATCCTGCTCGGCAGTGTCCATGAAGATAAGGTCGTACTGGTTGCAGGCGTAACCAAGGACCTGACTGGCCAACTCAAAGCCGGTGATTTGATGAAGCAAGCGGCCGCTGCCGTAGGCGGTAAAGGCGGTGGTCGTCCTGATATGGCTCAGGGTGGTGGTGTTGATGCCGGTGCACTGGATGCAGCGCTGGCGTTGACCGTACCCTTTGTCGAGCAGGGTGTTTAAATCGTCCACCAGGCCTGCCGCCTGACGGCAGGCTTTGGCGCTTTGATGGGTTTGAATGTTTAATGGGCGCCCTTCACGGGCTGAGGCTGCTTTGAGATGGCTTTGATCGTACAGAAATTTGGAGGCACCTCCGTTGGCTCTGTCGAGCGAATCGAGCAGGTGGCCGACAAGGTTAAAAAGTTCCACGATGCAGGCGTCGAGCTGGTGGTTGTGTTGTCAGCCATGAGTGGCGAGACCAATCGCCTGATCGGATTGGCCAAGCAGATCAGCGATCAACCGGTTCCGCGTGAGCTGGATGTGATTGTGTCCACGGGCGAGCAAGTGACCATTGCCCTGTTGGCCATGGCCTTGATCAAGCGTGGCGTGCCAGCGGTGTCCTACACCGGCAATCAGGTACGTATCCTGACCGACAGCGCACACAACAAGGCGCGTATCCTTCAAATCGACGATCAGAAGATTCGTGCCGATCTGAAGGCGGGCAGGGTAGTCGTTGTCGCCGGTTTCCAGGGTGTCGATGAGCACGGCAATATCACCACCCTCGGTCGCGGTGGTTCGGACACGACCGGCGTGGCCCTGGCGGCTGCGTTGAAAGCTGACGAATGCCAGATTTATACCGACGTCGATGGCGTTTACACCACCGACCCGCGTGTGGTGTCGCAGGCTCAGCGTCTGGACAAAATCACTTTTGAAGAGATGCTGGAAATGGCCAGCCTCGGTTCAAAGGTGCTGCAGATCCGTGCGGTCGAGTTTGCTGGCAAGTACAACGTTCCACTGCGCGTTCTGCACAGTTTTCAGGAGGGTCCGGGCACCCTCATTACCATTGATGAAGAGGAATCCATGGAACAGCCGATCATTTCCGGTATCGCCTTCAACCGTGATGAAGCCAAGCTGACCATCCGTGGCGTGCCGGATAACCCAGGGGTGGCCTTCAAGATTCTGGGCCCTATCAGTGGCGCGAACATTGAAGTGGACATGATCGTGCAGAATGTCGCGCACGATAACACCACCGACTTCACGTTCACCGTGCATCGCAACGACTATCAGGCAGCCTTGCTGGTGCTGGAAAACACGGCGCGTGAAATTGGCGCTCGTGAGGTTGTCGGTGATACCAAGATTGCCAAGGTGTCGATCGTGGGTGTGGGCATGCGTTCGCACGCGGGTGTCGCCAGCCGTATGTTCGAATCGCTGGCCAAGGAAAGCATTAATATCCAGATGATTTCGACGTCTGAAATCAAGGTGTCTGTGGTTATCGAAGAGAAATACCTGGAGCTGGCAGTGCGTGCGTTGCACACCGCTTTTGAATTGGACGCTCCGGCCCGACAGGGCGAGTGATGCGTTGCCCGAAAGGCGCGGTTTATCCGCGCCTTTCGTTTTTTTGATCTGCGTAGGAAGGCTGTTCTTTTCTTTGCGCTAGTCAATACTCAGGTGTAGGTCTATTGCTCATTTTGTTGTAGGCCAATGCTGTTTTAGCTTTGCAGACTGTTGTCCCTGAAAGTAGTGCGTGAGGAGAAAAGTATGTTGATTCTGACTCGTCGGTGCGCAGAAAGCCTGATCATTGGTGATGGTGAAATCACAGTGACCGTGCTCGGCGTTAAAGGTAATCAAGTACGAATCGGTGTCAATGCCCCCAAAGAGGTGGCTGTTCACCGTGAGGAAATTTACCTGCGCATCAAGAAAGAGAAGGACCAGGAACCAAGCCATTAATTTTTATTGAATTTTTGGCTTTGCAAACGGGGAAAAGGCGGTTATTATACGCCCCGTGTTGCGGAGAGGTGGCCGAGTGGCCGAAGGCGCTCCCCTGCTAAGGGAGTACACCTCAAAAGGGTGTCGGGGGTTCGAATCCCCCCCTCTCCGCCATTATTTATGTAGGGCGTTGTAATCTGGCTTGAGCGGTAAGTGTTTGAATTTACTCGTAAAAGTGCTTGACCAAATGATTAAACGATCTATAATGCGCGGCAACAAATGCACTCGTAGCTCAGCTGGATAGAGTACTCGGCTACGAACCGAGCGGTCACAGGTTCGAATCCTGTCGAGTGCACCATTTAAAGGGTTGTTTGCAGTGATGTAAGCAACTTGCTTCAACCAGCGGTGGTCTGGTTTATCAAACGCCAATTGCACTCGTAGCTCAGCTGGATAGAGTACTCGGCTACGAACCGAGCGGTCACAGGTTCGAATCCTGTCGAGTGCACCAAACACCAAAAAGCCCGCATTTAATGCGGGCTTTTTGCTTTCTGACGTTTGCCCTTTACGCATCCGTTCTCGTCGAATACAACCTGATTGCTGCGGCCCTTCTTTTCGTTGTAGTGATAACGGGTCTCTCCGTTTCTTTCGGCTATTTTATCCGGCTTGCCCAGTGAGCTTTCTACGTCCCGAAAACTCATGCCTGCACGGACTCGCTGATTGATGATCGCCCGCCGCCGTTGTTCGCCACTCACTTGATTTTCGCACCCGTCGTCTCTCTGGCCGACAACTACCAGTTCTTTGTGTGCTCGGCGATTGTCCGGCGGCGCCAAGACCTGTCTTGAGGAAGGCGTAGATTCAGGCAGCAGATGGACTACGTTGCCTGGTGGTGCGTTGTAGGTGCTTTGCAGGTGCGTGCTGTGACCGCTAGGGCAGCCCTGGTACGTGAAGGTGATATTCCCTTGGGCGTCTTCGCAGCGTTGAACGGTTGTGGCCAGCGTTGGCAGGGGAAAGTAGAGCAGGGTGAGCAAGAGGGTCGTTCGAGCAGTGGCGGGCATTCAGCGTCCTCCGTGACGGCTGTATTCAAGGCTAGCCCATGCTTATTTGGCAGAGTGCGTACTTTCTTCTCGAGATGTAACGTCGTACATGTATTGATTCAATTTTGTCGCGCGAGCGCTTGTTCTTGCCTAGGTTTTGTAGCGTGTGGTGCTTTCAAGCGGTGTATCATTGCGCCCGTCAGCCCCGTCGGGGCTTGTGGAATACTTCCATGGACTTACCCAGTAGTTACCCTGAATTACGTTTTACCAATCATGAATTGACTGATTGATCTCCCGGGCGTGCTCCGCTGCTGGGGGTGGAGTTCGCCTATGACCGAAATAGAAGTAAAAAAAACACAAGAAAGCCTGCAAGATCGCCTCGCTCAAGTCGTTGAGCTGCTGCATCGTCAGCGGGTGGTCGAAGACCTGACTCACCGTCAGGAAGGTCAGCATCATGACCGCGTAGAAAACCTCGTTCACCGGCAGAACCTCGTCGAGTTGCAACGCAAACTCGATGACCTTCACTCCGCCGACGTCGCTTACATCCTCGAAGCCTTGCCTCTCGCAGAGCGTCTGACTGTCTGGCAGTTGGTAAAAGCCGAGCGCGACGGCGATATCCTTCTTGAAGTTTCCGATTCTGTCCGTGAAACACTGATCGCCGACATGGACGATCATGAGCTCCTGGCGGCTGCCAGAGAGATGGATGCCGACGAACTGGCCGACCTTGCACCTGAATTGCCGCGTGACGTTGTTCATGAGCTCATGGAGTCTCTCGATAGCCAGCAGCGTGAGCGCGTACGGTCTGCTTTGTCTTACGACGAGGAGCAGGTCGGTGCGCTGATGGACTTCGAGATGGTGACGATCCGTGAGGATGTCAGCCTTGAAGTAGTATTGCGTTATCTGCGTCGCCTCAAAGAGTTGCCTGGGCATACCGATAAACTGTTCGTGGTTGATTACGACGGTGTGCTCAAGGGTGTGCTGCCGATCAAGCGTCTGTTGGTCAACGATCCCGATAAGCAGGTGGCTGCGGTGATGGCCAGCGATCCGGTGAGTTTTCATCCGGATGAAGATGCCTACGACGCAGCTCAAGCCTTTGAGCGTTATGACCTTATTTCCGCGCCGGTGGTGGACAAGAATGGCAAGCTGATCGGGCGTCTGACCATTGATGAAATGGTCGACCTGATCCGAGAAGAAAGTGAAAACGAAGTCCTCAACATGGCGGGTTTGCGTGAAGAAGAAGACATCTTCGCCTCCGTCTGGAAGTCCTTGCGCAACCGTTGGGCCTGGCTGGCGATCAATTTGATCACTGCCTTTATCGCTTCGCGTGTCATCGGTTTGTTTGAGGGCTCGATCGAAAAACTGGTAGCGCTGGCGGCGTTGATGCCGATCGTTGCCGGGATCGGCGGTAACTCCGGTAATCAAACCATTACCATGATCGTCCGGGCCATGGCGCTGGACCAGGTCAGTACCGGTAATACATCGCGCCTGATGCGCAAAGAACTGGCGGTCGGGCTGATCAATGGCGTGATATGGGGTGGCGTTATTGGGGTGGTGGCTTACTTGCTGTACGGTAGTTGGTCGCTGGGCGTGGTCATGACCTCCGCCATGACGCTCAATCTGTTGCTTGCGGCGCTGATGGGGGTTCTGATCCCGATGACGCTGACGCGTCTGGGGCGAGATCCGGCCATGGGGGCGAGTGTGATGATTACTGCGGTGACGGACAGCGGAGGGTTCTTTATCTTTCTGGGGTTGGCGACGGTCTTCTTGCTTTGAATACGACTAATAAAAAACCGCCGGAAGGCGGTTTTTTTTAGCTTGAAAAAGAGGTGCTACAACGATCCGATAATAAAAATATCGATAAAAAAGCCAGCTAAATGCTGGCCTGAATATCTTGATCTCGCTGTCAGGACTCGTCGTCGGCAGCGTTGTCCGTATCGTGAGCAATCAGCGAAACAAGTGCGTTTTGCTGGCGATGAGAAAGTTGACGGAAGCGCTGCAGTAATTCGCGCTCATGCAAGGACAGTTCCGGGCTGTCGAGACGCAGGCTTGGCTCGTCGCCCAGCGCGCCTTCTTGAATCAAGCTCTGCTCAAGGCGAGCAATGATCTCGGAGTTCATGCTGCGGTGATGATTTTTGGCAACCTCATACACGCGGTCACGCATGCCATCAGGTAGTCGTACTACGAACTTGTCAGCCGTGCGGCTGGAATAAGTAGCCTGTTTCATAGGGCTCATATATTTAACCGGTTAGTTCAGAGGGAGCGGTTTTAGCAATTGGCCGCAAGATGTCATGTTGTGACAGCCTTTTTGGGCAAATGTTCAACCTGAATGTCAAAGAGGTCAGCATCATGCCCGACTTTTGCCAGTTCCTTGGCGCCAATTATGTGACAAATATTGAGCTTGGTAAAGGCGATTAGCCAGTACCAATTATCAGAATTGCGGGCTGCTTTGCAAAGTATTCGTGCTGCCGACGCTCCGAAAGTCCTGTTTTTGGCCGATTCGGGCGTCGTGTTGTGCGCGACAGGCTTCTCATGAGCGTAGAGCGGTTTGATCGATTTTCCAGGGGCTACGGGTAAATCAAGCAAATGAAGAGGGGGGGAGATGTTTCTGAGCCTGCGCGCGGGTCAAATGATCCTTAGGGTAGCGGCTGCCTCCTTGCCTTTACAGAGGGATGCAGAGAGGCAAGAGGGTTAGCGCAGCAGCGGGTCGAATTTGATTTTTCGGCCGACGACCAGCGCCACAATGAAAAGCACGATAAACAGGCCACTGGCGATTTTAAGCAAAGAGCTCATGGCATTCGCATCCAGCGGAAGTAGCATATCGATGACGATTGCCATCAATGCCAGAACCAGAAATGACAGTGCGGATTTTGACATGGCAGTTCTCGTAGGGATTGATACCGGAAAAAATCGGGCGACTAAAAAACCCAACGTTCGGAACGATCAAACGACAGCGGCATGGCGTCATTGCTGTCATTGGTGAGCATAGCTCTGTTTGAGGACTGGTCGGTCATCACTGCGAAATGCGAAGCCTGTTGCATAAGGTGGTGTGTCTGTACCTGAGCACTGATCTGTTCATCGTCGCTGCTGTTGCCTTGAAACTGAAATGTCACCAGCGCGACGAGGGCAGCGGCATTGAGGAATGAAAGGGCAATGTTCATATTAAGTACCTCCACCTGAAACTTTTTACAGGGGTTTCCTGTATGAGTAGCTAGTTGCATGCTCTGTGCCAAATGGAAATCATACAAAATATGATAAAAATCAAT
Organism: Pseudomonas sp. 5C2; assembly: GCF_034314155.1. Taxonomy (NCBI): domain Bacteria; kingdom Pseudomonadati; phylum Pseudomonadota; class Gammaproteobacteria; order Pseudomonadales; family Pseudomonadaceae; genus Pseudomonas; species Pseudomonas sp. 5C2. The sequence goes on from NZ_JAVIWH010000002.1 coordinate 363,343, forward strand.
AGGTTATGCTTGTATTGGTGCGCGTGCGTCTTGCACTTTGCAATGATGGCCTTTTGCAGTAGTGCAATTTGCATGATTGCAAAGGGGGGCGTCATCCAGAACCGTCTCGTCAGCGCAGTACTACAGCTTAAAAAGCCAAGGACGACATGACAAAGTCATGCAGTGCCGTTAACATGCACGCCGTCCTTGCTGGTGCCTTTCCTGTGCTCCAGCACTCGTGTCTCAGTAGCTCAATTGGATAGAGCATCCCCCTCCTAAGGGGAAGGCTGGCAGTTCGAACCTGCCCTGGGACACCATATAACCTGCCACTCTCTCATTTTCAGCTGTTGCAGTTCACCGCTTTCGGTCACTGCATTCGAAATGTCCTCTGCATTGCTCACCCCCCCTTATCGCTGCCTGTCTTGGATTGGGAGTATTGGGGTGAATGTGCGCAGCTGGCGCCCAGCAGTGTGCCTGGACGCCTGAATGGATGACGGATTACCCCATATCAGGACCTGCTGCGGGGGCCGATGCTGGCTCAGCCAAGTCGGCGCCGGTAATGAGTGACGTTCAGCGCAGGTCGTTCAAGGTTGCATCCAGGCGCTTGAGCAGCAGATCCGCATGCTCGCGGGCAAATACCAAGGGTGGGCGAATCTTGAGGATGTTGGCCATGGGACCGGTCGAGCTGATCAACACCTGACGGCGGCGCATGCCGTTGACGACCGCGGCGGCGGCGGTTGTCGCCGGGGTTTGCGCCTGGCGGTCAACAACCAGTTCAACGCCGATGAACAGGCCCTCGCCGCGTACATCGCCAATGACTTCATGGCGCTCGGCCAGTTTGCGCAACCCCTCCTTGAGATAGCCGCCGACATCGCGGGCATTGGCTTGCAGGTCTTCTTCGCGCAGCACGCGCAGCACCGCATGCGCAGCCTTGCAGGACACCGGATTACCGCCGTACGTATTGAAATAACGCTGCTGGCGACCGAATTGATCGAATAGCGCCGAGCGCCCGACCACGGCGGCAACCGGATGGCCGTTGCCCATGGGTTTGCCGAGCGTGACCAGGTCCGGGGTTACCGAGTCGCGGGCAAACCCCCAGCGTTGCCCTCCGGTGCGACCAAACCCCGGCTGGACTTCATCGGCGATATACAGTCCGCCGGCGTCTCGCACGCATTGCGCGGCAGCGGCCAGTTCGCCGTTCGCGGGGCTGAACACCCCGTCACTGGAGAAAATGCTGTCGACCAGCAACGCCGCAGGCTTGATGCCGTGAGCGTGCATATCTTGCAGCGCAGCTTTCACGTCGCCAAGGAAATCGGCGGATCGGCGGTAGGAATCCGGAGCATCGACCAAGCGTACATGGCTGGCGGTGGGGAGGCCGGTGGCCAGTGATGGCGAGACCTCAGCCAAGGCGCTGGTCACGCCGTGGTAGGCCCAGCGGGTGACAATGATGCCCGTTCCACCGCTGTGGCAGCGCGCGATGCGCAACGCCAGGTCATTGGCTTCGCTGCCGGTGCAGGTCATGGTCATGTTATCGAGTAGTGGAGGAAACTCGCTGAGCAGATCTTCGGCGTAATCCACGATCGATGGGTGCAGATAGCGTGTGTGGGTATTGAGCAGGGCGCTTTGCTCGGCAATGGCTGCGACCACAGCAGGGTGGCAGTGACCGATGGACGCCACGTTGTTATAGGCATCCAGGTAGGCGGTGTTGTCTTTGTCATACAGCCACACGCCTTCACCCCGCACCGGCGCGAAGGGTTCCTCATAAAACAATCGATAGCTGGCGCCCAGTGCGCGTTGGCGACGGGCGAGCAATTCAGCGGTGGTGGGCGAACTCATGGCACCTCCGGGGTGCAGGCATTGATCAGGCTTTGGGTCAGCAGCCCTTCGGGCATAGCGGTGAGGCATTGCAAATTGCGCCAGCTGGTGCGCAGGTTGCGTAGCACATAGGTGCGGTTTTCCGGATACAGGCAGGCGCGCCACCGGGCGATGGTGATTGCCATGGCCATGCGCATGGCCATCAGTTCGCCGAGTACAGCCAGCTCCTCGCGCTGCAACGGGATCCTTGCGTCGTAGGCGGCGACAAAGGCCTTGATCTGCCACAGTGGGTCGGTGGCGTCAGCGTCGAACTGGTATGAGAGAGCCGTCCCCAGTTCGTTGATTAGCGGGGCGTGCAGAGCGTCGCCGAAGTCGATGATGGCCGCAACGCGGCTGGCGGTTTCGCAGTCGAGCATGACGTTGTGCGGGTTCAGGTCGTTGTGGATCACCTGCGCACGGAGCGTGGCCAGACGCGGTTTTACGCAGGTCGCGTAGCGGTCCAGCAACGTGGAAACCAACGGCAGTTGATCGGCTTCCAGGTAATCCAGATAAGGCCTGACGCGTTCGGCGTGGCCGACATCCCAGAGCAGGTTGCGATGGGCGGCCGGGTGCTGGAAGTCCTTGAGGGCCAGGTTGACTTCGGCCAGGGAGGTACCGAGTTCGTGCATCAGTGCAACGCTGGGTTGGCCAAGATTCTGCGAAATACCGTCCAGGTAGCTGACGGTGCGCAGTGTCAGTGGCTGCTCGCTCACCAGCACTTTCGGTTCAACCTCACCATTGCGTGCTGGCAGAACACGCGGAACCGGCAGGTGCGCGCCGTGCCGCTCAATGTGCAGCAACGCCTGGGTCTGGAAGCTGATGACATTGGGATCTTCGGCTGGGTTGATGAATTTCAGGACGAAGGCGCCTTGCCTGGACTGTATGAGAAAGTTGGTGTCGCGTTCGCCATTCAGTAGCTTTAGCGTGCCCTTGAGGCCGTATACCCGATCAGCTATCTCCTGCACCGTGGCAAGATCCACCGTCGGCGCCTGCGTCGTCATCAGGTCGGTGCAGCCCCCCTTGTCCATGACCGCCTCAGACATGCTGACCACCATTGACGTGAATTTCCGCTCCGTTCACGTAAGAAGCGCCGCTGGTGCAGAGGAAATAGATCAGCGAGGCCACTTCCTCCGGTTTGCCCAGGCGATTCATGGGCACCAGTCGCTCGACGATGTCGGTGGTGCCCGGAGACAGGATGGCGGTGTCGATTTCGCCGGGGGCAATGGCGTTGACCCGCACCCCGTGCGGGCCGAAATCATAGGCCATTTCCCGAGTCAGGGCCGAGAGCGCAGCTTTGGAGGTCGCGTAAGCGACACCGGCGAAAGGATGTACTTTGGATCCCGCAATGGACGTGACGTTGATGATGCTGCCCTGAGCGGCTTTTAATTCATCGAACAGGCCGCGAGCCAGTAACGCGGTGGAGAACAGATTGACATTGAACACCTTCAACCACGTGGCGTAATCGGTTTCCAGCACGCCGAGTCGGCCGCCTTCCGGACCTTTTGGCGATATGCCAGCGTTGTCCACCAAGGCATCAAGGCGTCCCCCCAGTTTTTCCTTAATGGTCGCCAGGCTGGCGCTGACGCTGTCGATGTCCTCCAGATCCAGATGGATATGATTGAGCAAGCCTTCCGTCCAAGGGCATTCAGCGACCCAGTTTTGCCGGGAAGCGGTGAATACTTCCCACCCAGCCGCATTGAAATGCTTGACCGTCGCATGACCAATGCCGCGGCTGGCGCCGGTTAACAGTAGCTTTTTTTTCTCGCTCATGAGCACGGTCCTTCGTAATTGAAGTTTGATGCATCATGTTTTTAGGCGTGCAACTAGTCAATAGGGGCATGAGAGAAAGTTTCGTCAGGAAGCCGCTTCCTGGTTGACGGCTATGAACTCCAGCATTTTTTGATTGCCGTCGAGAATGTCTGCCTGGATTGCGTGTTTGGCGGCTGCCGCATCCTGCTGACGCAGGGCATTGAGTACTTCGACATGGTGTTCGATGGCCATGGTCAGGGAGAAATGCACGTACGCCTGAGCGATCAACGGTCCTGCGCGCATCCACAGACTGTCCAGATAGCTACGCAGCAAAGGCATGCGTGCAGCTTCCGCGATCAAAAAGTGAAACTCGCTATTCAGGCGTAGCGCTTCAGGAAGGTCGCTATTGTTGATGGCTTCGAGGTTGAGCTGAATGTTGGCGTCGATGCGCTTAAGGTCGTTTGAGGTTGCAAGCCGCGCGGCGGTTTCGGCACCAAGGCCTTCAAGATTCAGCCGCAGTGTGCGGATTTCCAGATAGGCCGCACTGTCGAGCACCGGTACTCGGATGTCTTTGGGGGTCTTGAGCACCAGAGCTTTCTCTTTCGCCAGTTGCAGAATGGCGTCTCGCACGGGTGTGACGCTTGTTCCCAACTGACTGGCCAGCTCCCGGATGCGTAGTCGATCGTCAGGCTTGAGGCCGCCTGTGATCAGCGCGTTGCGCAGTTTGGAGTAAACGTTGCTGCCCAGATAAGTGTGAGTGATAGCGTCGAAGGGGTAAGACATGAATCACCGAATGCATGGAGCTGTTTGGCCAAAGACTATACAACATGATGCATTAAGCCTTTTGCGGAAATTGGCGTAGCGATAACGGTGCGCAACTGGCTGGGTAACATCGACTCGATTTCGTCCTTGGTCACCCACGCGATCGATTCAGACCCACAGAACGCGAAGCCCCCTGAACCGTCCGAAAAGATACTGTGGGCTATTTCTTTTGGCGCGCGACGTCTCTGTAGGTTTTGGGCAACTCCCCGGTCCATTGCCGAAACGCTCGGGTGAACGCGGACGGCTCAGAAAAACCCAGCATTTGGGAGATGAGGCTGATCGACATCGACGTCTGGCTCAAGTAGTGGATCGCCATGTCGCGACGCACTCCGTCCTTGAGTCGTTGAAATTGGCTGCCTTCGGCTGCGAGTTTTCGCCTCAGCGTTCTCTCCGTGAGGTGCAACTCAAGGGCGGCACTCTGAGTGGTTGCCTCAGCCAGGTCTTCGGAACGCTCCAGATGATCCAACACCCGCCGTGTATAAACCGGGTAGTAGGCCGGGCGAGTGAACCAGTCGACCGGTGCCCGTTTCAAGTGATGGCCGAGGGTCTCGGGCGTTTGCACCAACGGTGCCGTGAGTATCGCGGCATCGAATACCAGGCAGGTCACGGCCTGGTCGAACATTGCCGGACAAGGAAACATCAAGCGGTATTCGGTCAGGTGTTTGGGCGCAGGATGGTCAAACGCGACATATTTCAGGGGAATCCGCTGGCCAACCAACCAGCTGGGAAACCGATGCCACAGCAGCAACAGGAAACCTCTCAACAAGTAATCCGGGTCTTTAGCCGGGTCCTTGAGCGCCATCGAAAAAATCGCCTCATCGCCGACGATGTCGAGCGACAGATGCAGGGAGTCATTGACCACGTTGTAGAAGTGGCTGAGCTTGTAATACACCGAATGCAGGTTGTGCGAATGAACGACCTGCTTGGCCATGATGGCAAAGACACCCTGTGGACAGCGTTGCGAGCCCATGCCAAGAAACTCGTCGTCGGCCAGGCGCCAGACGGCCCGCATCAGGCGGCTGAATTGGTCAGGCGTGATCCGCAGATGGGCATTTTCCAGCATGCGCCGGTTAAGGCCCGCCTCCTTGAGCAGCACCGCTTCGTCGAGGTGAAGACGGTGGCCGGCATTCATCAACATTCGGGCGAAATGGATAGAGATTGAATAGCGTTCGATGCCCATCGGAGGCAGATTCCTGCAGCATGTGCGGTCAGTTTATCGCCTAAGCGCTGTCCGTTAATGTCTATTTTTAGACTGGTTTCGTTATTGTCGCCAAGGGGCCTCCCGATAGAAGCTAGCCGCCACCTGCAGACGCTTGTCTGACCCGGCCAGAACGCTGTTATTGCCTGACTCTCCAAGGAAGCCCGTCCGTGCACGTGCAAGTAGCAGACGCGGTTACCGTCCACCAGAACGTGACGGCACCCGGAACAGGCGCATCCCGCCTGAAAAACCGCACGCTAAACGAATGGGCGCGCCACCGTTGTAGGGCGTACGTACGCCCGCACGACGCACAGCCTTCCCGATACGCGCCAACCGCCGCACCGGTTCCCGGGCAAGTCCGGCACCGATGAGCGCAATTGCACCTGCGACGCAGTGGTCATTGCCAGCGCCACCTAGTGCGTAACGGTTGAAGCAAGAGGTCCGCGAATATGGCCAATTTAGTCGATTACCGGGTGCTGTTAGCCAAGGCCTGACGTGACTCAGGCCGATACCGAACATCGCCCGTTATGCCCCCCTGTGGCTGACACAGGCGGCCTGCCTAACGCATCGTTTTAGAGAGGAAACATAATGAGTGATTACGCCCACCCCTACCGCGACACCACGTTCGTCCTCAAAGAACTGGTCGAATTTGAAGCCTTGTGCGCGTCGGCTCATCTGGACGATATCAACGATGAGCTGGTGTCCGCGATTCTGGCCGAAGCCGGTCGTCTGGGCTCCGGGGTATTGGCACCACTCAATCGGATTGGCGACACCCAAGGCGCGCGCCTGAATGAGCAAGGCGTGCAGGAAGCTCCAGGGTTCGCCGACGCCTACCGCCAATTCCAGGCTGGCGGCTGGCCTTCATTGACTGCAGCCGAAGCCTGGGGCGGCCAAAACCTCCCCAACGTGATAGGCACCGCCGTCAGTGAAATCTGGCACTCGGCCAATATGGCCTTCGCCCTCTGTCCGATGCTGACCCAAGGCTCGATTGAAGCGATCGCGCACCATGGCTCGCCCGCCCTACGCGAGGCTTACCTGTCCAAACTGGTCAGCGGCGAATGGACCGGCACCATGAACCTCACCGAACCCGATGCAGGTTCGGATTTGGCCGCCATCAAGAGCCGAGCCATCCCTCAGGGTGATCACTACCTCATCAGCGGGCAAAAAATCTTTATCACCTGGGGCGACCACCAGATGACGGACAACGTTGTCCATCTGGTACTGGCCCGGCTGCCGGATGCACCGGCCGGTGTCAAAGGGATTTCCCTGTTCGTGGTGCCTAAATTCCTGCTGGATGCTCAAGGCAAGCCCGGCGCACGCAACGATGCCCGCTGCATTTCCCTGGAACATAAACTGGGCATCCACGGCAGCCCGACCTGCGTCATGAGCTTTGGCGACAACGGCGGGGCCATCGGTTATCTGGTGGGCGAACCGCACCAAGGGCTGGCCTGCATGTTCACCATGATGAACCACGCCCGGCAAAGCGTTGGCCTGCAAGGGCTGGCCATCTCGGAACGGGCTTACCAGCAGGCGCGTCAGTACGCAAAAGATCGCCTGCAAGGGACGCGTAAGGACGGCAGCCGCTTCTCGATCATCCATTTTCCCGATGTCCGTCGCATGTTGCTTCAGATGAAATCGTCCATCGAGGCGATGCGGGCCCTGGCGTTGGTGGCCGCTGCCGAAGTGGACCGCACTGCCCACGCGCATGACGCCGACGCCGCGCAGGTTCATCAAGGTCGCGTCGACCTGCTCACACCCATCGTTAAGGGGTGGCTGACAGAAATGGCGCAAGAGGTGACCTCGCTCGGTGTGCAAATTCACGGCGGCATGGGGTTTATCGAAGAAACCGGCGCAGCCCAGCACTACCGTGACGCCCGTATCCTGACCATTTATGAAGGCACCACTGGCATCCAGGCACTGGACCTGGTTGGGCGCAAAACTCTGCTCAATCAGGGCGAACTGCTCACCCGTTTGCTGGACGAAATCGGTGAAACCGTCGCCCTGCTGCAAGGCTCGGCCACTCTGGCCCACCAGGCCGAGGCACTGGACGATGCCTTGTGCGCTGGCCGCGCCGCTCTGCGCGTGCTCCTCGACAATGCCAAAAACGACGCCCACCTGGCGGGCAGCATCAGCGTCAATTTCATGATGCTGTTCGGCTACCTATGCGGGGGCTGGTTGATGGCCCGCTCGGCACTCAGAGCCCAAGCCCTGCTGGACTCGGGCAACGGCGACCCGCAGTTCCTGGACGCCAAGCGGATCACTGCCGACTTCTATGCCGAGCAACTGCTGCCTCGCGTGCACGCCCTGCTGGCGGCGATTAGCAGTGGCAGCAAAAGCATCATGGCGCTGGACGATGAGCAGTTTTGAGCCTGCGCGGGCCTGATTGACCCACGTGATGGCCCGCACCATGAGCCGTGGCGACAACGTTTAAACGTCGTCGTCCGCCTTGATCGTCTCGGCCTCTGCTTGTGCCCAGACTAACGAACAATCCGACGAGCAGTGCTTCTCAGAGGCACTGCCCGGTATGGGCGCGAGTACCGGTTGAACGGCAGATGTCCGGTGCCCCGCCTGCTATTCCCTACATTCGAGGTTTTTTCCATGCACGCTGCGCGTATCCGGCTGGCTTCCTTGCACGACAAAATCATGAGTGCAACACAGGCCGCCCTGCTCATTAAAGACGGCATGACCATCGGCATCAGTGGTTTTGGCGGTGCCGGAGACGCCAAGGCAGTCCCCCTGGCCTTGATCGAGCAGGCCAGGCACGACCCGCTGAAAATCAACCTGATCACCGGCGCCAGCCTTGGCCGTGGTCTGGACGGGATGATGGCCGAAGCGGGTCTGTTGGCCCGACGCATGCCGTTTCAGGGCGACGCTGTGCTGCGCAAGGCCATCAACGAAGGCAAGGTGATGTTTATCGACCAGCACCTCTCGGAAGTGGTCGAGCAGTTGCGCGATGGCTACCTGCCGACCCCGGATATCGCAGTTATCGAGGCGGTGTGCATCACCGAACAGGGGCATATCGTGCCCACCTCGTCAGTGGGCAACTCGGCCACCCTGGCACTGGCCGCCAAACAGATCATCATCGAACTCAACCTGGCGAGCAGCCCTCATTTCGAAGGGCTGCATGATATCTACCAACCCCAGAATCGCCCTCACCGTGGCCCGATCCCCGTCCTCCAATCAAACAACCGCATTGGCAGCCATGCCATCGAGATCGACCCGTCACGCATCGCCGCCATCGTCATCTGCAACACACCCGAGGCGGCCGTTCCCATGTTGCCGCCTGACAACGACACACAGGCCATTGCCAATCATTTGGTGCGGTTTTTCGAGATCGAGGTGGAAATGGGGCGTCTGACGAGAAACCTGGCACCGCTGCAAGTGGGGGTGGGTTCCATCGCCAACGCGGTGATGTGCGGCTTGATCGACGCCCCGTTCAACGACCTGGTGCAGTACTCCGAGGTGTTGCAGGATTCCACCTTTGACCTGATGGATGCCGGCAAGCTGAAATTCGCCTCGGGGTGCTCCATCACCCTCTCTGGCGCCTGTGGCGAGCGGGTCTTCAAGAACCTGGAAAAATACGCCGAGCGCCTGGTCTTGCGCCCACAGGAAATCACCAACCACCCGGAAGTAATCCGGCGCCTGGGGATCATTGCAATCAACACCGCGCTGGAGTTCGACCTGTATGGCAACGTCAACTCCACCCACGTCGGCGGTACACACATGATGAACGGTATTGGCGGCTCGGGGGATTTTGCCCGCAACGCCCACCTATCGATATTCGTGACTAAATCAATTGCCAAGGACGGGAACATCTCGCGCGTAGTGCCCATGGTCAGCCACGTCGACCACACAGAGCATGACATCGACATTCTTGTAACCGAACAAGGGCTAGCTGACTTACGGGGCCTTGCGCCTCGGGAGCGAGCGCGAATCATCATCGATCACTGTGTACACCCGGACTACCGCGAGGCACTCAATGATTACTTCACCGCCGCCTGTCGTCTAGGCGGGCATACCCCTCACGACCTCAATCAAGCATTGAGCTGGCATATCCGCTTGAACGAAACGGGCAGCATGCTGGCGGCCCACTAGCGAGCCGAAGTCTGCGTCTCGAACAACCACCCGCTCAAGGTCCTCGCCGGCCCCTGAGCGAGTGGTTTTTGAGCATGGTTTGGATCTGCTGAGCCGACTCCCAAGTGCGCATCGCCAGGTTGCGCACTTCGTCGGTCACCACGGAAAATTCATGTCCCTGCTCGCCGCGCACGTCTTCGGGTGGATAGGCATTGGCGCCGTCCACGCAACACGAACCTGCCCTGGACACCAAATCTTTCAGGCACTCAAGCCTTCAGGCCGTGCATCTCGCAATACTCCGCCCACTCCATGCCCGCCATCTCGGCAACTTCCTTGTGCACCTCAATCCGTTGCGCCTCAAATTCCTCAGGGGACGCCGCCGTCAATTGCAGGGTCAGTTCCCAGGCAAAGAAGCCCAAGCGCTCAGCCTCGGCCTCAAACGCCTGGTGCAGTCGCTCATCGCGGTATTGTGCCAACGGCACGCAGGAGGCCTGGGCCTCGAGCGGATTCAGGTTGTCCAACTCTTCGCGGAGGGCAGGGTGCTCCGCAAGAAATTTATCCAGTGCTATTTGGTGCGGCTGTTCAGTTTGGATCATGCAAAGTCCTTAAACGGCTGTGGGTATCGTTGTGGTCGATCAACTCATCCTCTATGCCGCCCTGGTCTGGTCGGGCGGCATGTCTTGCGTTGCCGTGTTGAATGCCATGAAGACCTTTAATCGTCCGATCTTCGTCCGAGCCTTCCGGTTTTTAAACTGTCCGTGTACCTGCGAAGCATGCATTCATCTTCTTGAAGCGACAGAATTACTTTCCCGATCAACTGAGAGGCTTGTTCATTGCCGCCTTCGATCAGCTGCGTTGAACAATCTGAAAGCTGACTCATCGTCTGCTTTAGATTGTCAGCTACATCACCAAGATCGCTTTCCATCGAGCTATTTTTTTGTAGTTTTCTCATAAAGCCGCCTTGGCAAAAAAGTGTGTTGTAACCATTGGCCATCATCTGTTTTGAAGTGCTCGGCCCCCTTGATTTTAGTCGCTGCTTTTCCTTGCCGTGGTTTTCCGTTATCAAATCAGTGCGCTAGCCGGCTGCATGAAGAGCGTAAGGGCCGCTGGCTATTTGTTCGAGAGCAGCACCCGGATGGGGAGGAGTACTGGCAGGCCATGGTCGATGGTTGTTTGCGTACGCTGAACTTCAGGGGCCCGTCTTCCTGCGCGGATGCTGGTAGCACTGCAGTCGTGTCAGGCACTCGCGCGCATCGAGTCACCGTCGAAACAAGCGACTTGGTTGCGTCCACGCGCTTTTGCTTCGTACAGTGCCAAATCCGCTTGTTTGAACCATTCATTGAACAACATTGGATTGTCGAATGCGGTTAGACCGATGCTTAAGGTCGCAATGGCCGTCTGTTTTTGACCGAACACAGCGTCAGCGATCTCTACCCTCACCCTGTCAAGCACCTGAAAGGCGGTCGCCCTGTCGGTATCAGGCAGGAACACACAAAACTCATCCCCACCGAATCTCGCGACAATATCAGTTGAACGCAGGTTAGACCTGAGCGCGGAAGCTACGTGTCGCAGGACTTCATCCCCAACAAGGTGGCCATGCGTGTCGTTAATCTGCTTGAAATGATCCAGGTCTACGAGTGCTAGACAGCCATTCGAGACGCCATATCCGCAGCGTTTATATTCGTTTTCGAGCAGCGCGTTCCAGTAACGACGGTTATAGAGACCTGTCAGGCTGTCGGTCTCACTCAGCTCACGCAACACTTTACGGTTCTGCCCTAGCCGAAGCGCCAGCCGGTATAACGTCCAACCGATGACCAGTGGCTGGATGATGATCATCGGCATCGACGAATAGACCACTAAGGGACTGCTATAAAGTGAAAAACTTAAGCCGAACATTGCGACGGAGACAGCGATTCCCGCCATTTTGGCCAGCCAGCCGCGTAATACAAAGGCCATTCCGCCTGTAGCAACGTTGTTCATTGCCAGCATCGAGAGCATCACCACGCTGGGGAGCAAGTTGAACCCTATGGCGGCGACCCAAAACGCGGAAAAAGCTGAGTCAAGCAGGACACTGCGCCGTTCGATATCCGCGGGATGCTCGGCGGATCGTGCCAGTACGAAGGCTATCCACGGCCAAACGAAGCAAAAAGTGATGAGCAGTGCCCATATGAAAGGCGGACGACCTTGCTCCCAAAAGACCCCGGCGACGCAGAAAAAACCAGCGGCCAGCCCTATCGCACGAGGCATCAATGCGCGTTTTGCGAAGGCCTGGCTCCTGTTCCTTGCTCCGAATGAACTCGTCATTACTGTATCCATACATCGAGATTATGCAGCTACGACCTCGCTCAAGCGCTGGCCAAATCGAGCATGAAAATTTATGCACGTTCGATAACTTAACAGACTTGTCGAGTTGTATATCAAAATGCCATTGTTTGCGGCGGGAATGCTTCTGGTGGCCCATAAGCTGTACGGATTACAGCCTACGGGTTGTAAACTCCAAAACAGGCCCGAAACAGCACCTCAAGCACTGACAGGTTGCCCTTGACGCTGCTGATCTTTGTCGGTACTTCGCCTTTTGGATAGCGCCTGACGGTCGGTAGCTCGACACAGCGATAACCCAGTTTCGGTGCGCGGTAGGAGAGGTAAGCGAGTAGTTCGTAGGTCATGAACACATCGCGGAATATCGCCACCTTCGGGTCCAACAGCAGTTTGCGGCTGTAGGCACGGAAACCCTGGGTGGTGTCTGTCCATTTAAAACCGGAAGACAGACTCAGCATTGGCGCATGGATAAAGCGGATCGCGAAGTCTCGCGATTTAGGGGTGTTCTCTGCGACGCCTCCCGAGACAAAACGGGACGCCTGGACGAAGTCCACGCCTTGCTTGAGCGCGTCGATGAAGCGAGGTATGGCTTCAGGATCGTCCTTGTCGTTACCGTCAATCGTGACGATGCCCTCATAGCCCTGATCGAGTGCAAAGGCGTAAGCGCAACGCAGTTGAGCGCTTAACTTTCCCGGAGCGGTTTTGAGCAGCAGCCCTCGCACCCCTACCTGCTGTAGCGCGTGCAGCTCAAGCGAGCCATCTGTGGTTCCGCCATCAACGATTATGATGTCGGCAGTGTCTTGAATGTTGAGGGCCGCCATCCTGGCCAACAGGCTCTTGATCCGTTCACCTTCATTGATGACCGGAATCACCATGCACCAAGGGTGCTGGCGGCCGAGCCATAGCGGGGTTTGAAAGGAGGGCACTTGCCAGGTCTTACGCCCGTCAGGCGTTATATCGGTTGGCATCATTGTGTTTACCATCAAGCAACGCGCGCTGTAATCAGCGCTACGCCAGCAATTACCAGTACGATCCCAGCCCCTGTCGTCCAGTGGAAGGGTTCACGAAAAATTAGCACCGAAGACAACGCCACGGTCGCTACTGCCCCAGCGGTCAGCACCGGGTGCGCCACATTTAAAGGGAGGCGGGCCAACGCTGCGGCATACAGTAAAAAGGCGCCGCCATACAGCCCGAGACCTAGCCAGAATGGCCAATTACTCAGCGCGCCCAGAGGGTCGCCGAGGGACGGAAACTTGCGCGGCGGCATCATGGCCATCTTCACCAGAACACTGGCGGAAGCATTGGAGAGAATCCCGACAAGCAGGATGAGCCACTTCATACGCGGCCCTCCACGCGATGTTTGCGGTAATGCTGGATCGCCACGTTCAGTGCTCGCTCAATCGACACAGCATGCGGTTCATCCTTGGTCGCGAGCATCTCGATGGTCACAACAGGGTTGGGCAGATAGCGCTCCAGGGCCCTCACCATCAGCCCATGATCAGTGCTGCCATCCCCCAGAGGTAGCAGATCGGGCTCGCTGGCATGCACATGCCCGATAAGAGATGCGCAGTTTTGCAGCACCAGACAAGGATCTTCGCCATTGATGGCCAGCGCGCCGGTGTCCAGTTGCATCTTGATGGTGGGATGATCGACCTGCGTCACCACCAAGGCCGTTTCAGCGCTGGTGGTCATGAAGTTGGCGCCATAACAGGTGGGATTGGGTTCAAGGCAGATTGTTACACCATAGGCCTGAGCGATGTCCCCCAGTTGTCTGAAGAACGGCACCGCCACATCCAGTGTTTCCTGGTCATCGAGCCCGGTGCGATCACGATTCTTTGGTGAGCCAAAAACCAGCCGTGTGGCGCCCAGACCCGAGCCGATGCGGCACACGGCGGCCAAGTGTTTCAACAGTGCGGACTGGCTTTGGGCTGACCCAAATACATTGAGCCCCGTAGTACCGAACAACAGCGCCTGCATCCCGGTGATGTCGATGCCACGCTCGGCCCACCAGCCTTTGACCTGAGTAATCTGCTCATCCGTAGCGTTGGCGGGAACAGGAAAATACTTGCCGGGTGCAACATCGATCGCATCAATAGCAAAGCGCTGAAGGAGCGTGGCGATGGCTTCATCTTCCGCGGCATCCCAAGCAATATTGGAAATAGCCAACCTCATATTTTCGCTCCCTCATCGATTTTTATAGTGAGCGGCTCGGACTGAGCGTAGGCCCTGACCGCCTGTACCGTTTCACGGGCGCTGTACTGATAGCGCCCGGCTGCTCCAAATACATGAGCGTGTTTGGTCTGCATGTCGTAGGCCGCTGCCGGGTTAGCCAAGGCATTCGAGAACGACCTGCCGAAACCCAGTTGCGAAACATCCGCTACGCTGATCGGCTCTGCAGTGAGGTGAACCAACCTCAAGCGGGCGTTCAGTGCGGTTTGGATGTCATACCAGAGGTTGACCATTGGGTAAAACTGGAAGACACCGCGACTATCGATGGCCTGAAGATTGTTGTCATTCAAAAAATCGAAGATGACATTCTTGCGTAAGCCGGGTCCAACTAGCCCAGGCAGACGGACGATTAAATGATTGGGGAAGTGGCTTTCGACAAACGTCTCCAGCAGCCGGCGATGCAGGCCATAGGCGTGCAGGCCTGACTCATCGACAGGGGTATCCTCATCGACACCCATGACGGTACTGAAGACATCGACCGTGCTGATCAAAATGAAGGTGTTGCACTGAATGGTTTTCAGGTGGGCGATCAGCCCCTCGATTTTCTGCCGATCCGCTTCAGGTTCACGGTTGGCAATCCACTTTTGAGCGGGGGCGCCTGCGCAGACAACGGTATTAAACGAGTGGCCTTCAATGTGACCTATAGTGGTTGATCGATAAACTGACTCAAAGGCAGTCTGCTTTGCAATCGTAGACCCTACAAACCCACTAAACCCAATCAAACAATTATTCATGTTATTCATGATCCACCCGGCAATGCATACGGAGCAACTCGGCATTGTGAACATGCAGAACTGAGGTGTACTGACAGTCAAATTTTTTGATTTCAGTTTCAATCACTGCGGTAATTCCCTTGTCGTCGTCCTGGCGATCAAGGTGCGACAGTAATAAGTAAAACTCACCGGCGGGCCTGAGTTCAAATAACGTCCGGATCATTGAGAAGAACGTTGGCATTTCCATGGCCGGGTCTCGGGTCTGAGTCGTTTCATCCAGTACACGGGTATAGTGGTGTTTTTTTAGCCGGTCATCCAACTGTAAATAATATTCAAGAGACGGTTGAGCATCCGGGTAAACTAGAATATTGCTGGGCTCCATTTTCGCAAGGTACTCGTACAGGCTATTGTTGGCCGTGTATTCATAATTCTCCCCTGTGAGATTCTTGTAACACGCTTTGCCTGCCTGGAGTGCCAGGACAACGAACAGAATCCAACCCAATACTTTGAAAGTTTTGGCTTGGCTTGATGTGAACTCAAGAATCGCGCAGCTGGAAATAACCAGACTAAAGGGGACCAGCCAAATCACATGTCGGGGGTAGGTGGCGGGATAAAAACCAAAAACTCTGCCTGCCACGACAACACACACCAGCGCAAAAAAAAATAAATTCAACCTGAAAATAAACCCTCTGTTATTGAAGGCGAACAGTGCGATGCTCGACAGGCAGGACGTGATTAACAGGGCTTTTCCGTAGGCCCCCAGTATCGCGCCACCCAACGATTTCATTGACACTAAAAGAGATTTACCTCCCCCGTACTCAGCGTAGTTACTCAACTGATAGATGGTAAGGTGTTTCATGTAGAGGTATGAGAAAGCCACGCACGCGGCCGCGCACAAAAAGGCAACTATTGTTGCGCTGCGTCGGGGGAATTCTCTGTTCGCCAGGCACCAGAGAAACGCATAGCCTAGCAGTCCCCCTGAAACGATAAGCGTGGAAAACCCGATGAGGCTGATGATTGCCGCAATTAAGAGAGTCCAAAAAATATTTTTATTTTCTTCAGCCTCCCATATCGCAAAGATGGCCAGAAAACTCCCGCTGACTTCAAGGAAGTAATATTTTAGCTCTGTCACGTGAAAGCCGGAAGAAAACGTATTTCCGATGATCGCCACCAGGAAAACAAAAAGACCCCACTTATATTTCTTGAACAGGAGACAGACGGGCAAGATCATTAATACCGACGCGGCCAGTACCGACAGCCTGAGGGGTTTGATGTCATAGTGGAAAATTGCCATCGCCGCCTTAAAGAAAAATGAAGCCGGTACCGGTTCTGCTTGATCGTAATAGGGCAGTGGTCTAATAAAGCCACTCAGTGTATTGACCTCTATGATGTTCTTCAGAAGCATGGCTTCATCAATCCATACCGAGCGGGACGCTAACGATAAAAATATGCTCACCAAAAAAAGTAAGGCAATGCCCGTGCACAGTGTGGGTAGATCAAAATACTTCTTCATTCATCTTCTCCAGCACATCATAAATATTGTCAATTTTTCCCCCCAGCACGGAATAACAGCCGGGCAACGCGGCGTGCTTCTCAAAAAGAATGGGTCTCCCGTCATCGCCTTCATTTTTCACAAGCACCGTTTTGACTTCGAACAATGAGTCGACATGCTTAGCCTTGAGTACAGCCGGGACATACCGGCCCACGTCCCTGACCATACGATCCACACGAGTTGCACGTTCGTGGTGCTCGAGTTTTTTGTAGGGATCGATCCCTTGCTGATCGGTCCAGTGCAGGTGCGGGGTGAAGCGGACGTGGGAGAGCGTATGCAGCCCGCGGGCGGGAAATGGCATCATCGAAAAGAAAGGGCCGTCCATCACGGTAATCCCCAAACCATCGAGAGGTGCAGGCATCTGCATCAGGGCCATTTCGGTGATCTCTTGTTTCAGACCCGTTTGCACTCCTGGGAAATCACCCCTGAATTGATTGGTGCCGCTGTAGGTGCAATTGAATACATAACGGCAGGAGATTGAAGCTTGGGCGCTGTCCTCGGTTTCTGTGATGACTTGCAGTGTTGCATCTGGTCCTTTCGAAATCTCCGTTGCTCGGGTCTTGTAGCAGATCTGCACACCGCACTCTGCTAGCTCGCGTTCAGCCCAACGTGCCAGTTTGGTGGAGTTGAAAGCGTACTCTTCGACCAGGAACACATTTTCAATGAGGCGTGGTTCAAACAAGGCTCGCAACGCAGGGGCTGCCGGCTGAACCTTGGCTCCAATGTCACGGCAAAATCGCTCAAACTGTTTTGCCGTGACCTTCGAGTTGTGGCGGGCAATGGCGTAGAGTTTGGTGAAATCCTGTGTTACCGCTTCGGGCCAGTCGCGTACGAACTTGGGCAGGTTTATCCGGCTGCGATACGCTGTCGTGAAACAGCGAGGGTAGTGATAGCCATTGTGCACGCGGGCCTGATTGTTATACGAGGCGCGCATCATTAGCGCGGGCTCACGCTCTATCAGCATGATGCGCTTGAGGCCTCGCTGCTTCGCTAGGTAGACCGCGATGGCCGAGCCATAAAACCCACCGCCAATAATAACCGCATCGTAGTTAGGGTCGACACTTGGCATCAGGACATTTCCCCCCGGGCCAAGTTTGTCGTATTGGCGGGGGGTGACGACACCTCTTCGATATTCAGTTTGTCGAGTCGCGTCATGCGAGCGCTGGTGAACTCTTGGGCCACATGGTAGAGCGGACCTTCATTCGAGAAGCTGGCCATGTTCAGGATGTATTCGCCGAGCACCAGAAGCACGAGTGATATCAGAAAGAACATGCCCGACTGTTGCAGCGAAAGGCTGATCCAGCCAGGCGCGACGTCGGTTTTAAAAAAACCGATGCCGACCACATAGCCGCAGTAAATAAGGTTGACGATAGCGCCAAACAAGGAGAGTGCTGTCACAAGGCGCATCGGCGCGCGCGTGGTCGACACCAGCAGGCGTATGCCACGGTCGATACTGTCTCCCAGACGTTTGCGGCGCTGGAATGTGGGTGACGCGCTATAGCTGTAGCTGAGGTGTGCGCGCGCAAACCCACCCGTAGCGGGCAGATGGCGATAGGTCATCGCTGGCTTGGGATGCTGAAGAATGAAGTTGATCACTCTTTTGCTAAGGATGCGGTACTGCGGCGCTTCTTTGGCGAGATGGATGCCATTGAACCAGTGGTAGAGCATGTGGAATACGGCAAAAGCAACCCGATAGGCAAGGCTTTGCACAGGCTTTTGCTCGTTACTGACAAAAACCACATCAGCGCCGCCAATGGCTTTTTTGAGCATTTGCGGTAAAAAATTGATGTCGTCTATCATCGGATCAATGACGGCTACAAAGTCACCCAGTGCATTCTCCAGCCCGACCCATGAAGCGGTGTCGACATCCACCTCCTTGGTCAGTGCATAGACCTGCAGATTGGCAAATCCATCTTCGCCCGTCAGGCGCTTCATGACGGAAATGCTGTCATCGTTCGACGCATTGTCAACAATGATCAACTCATAATCACTGACGATGGAGGCAATCACCGAGGTTGCCTCAAACAGAATGCTTTCAATGCGCTCAGACTCGTTGCGGACAACGAAAACCACCGACAAAAAACAGGGGAAAAATGCCATTTTAAATCCCCTTTAAAACGTCAAGAACCCTTGAGCGCTGCTTGAAACGACGTACGCAGCACTTAAACGGGATCGAATCAATGTCGTTGGGCGGGGCACTCTCTATGCCGGCACATTGGCCAGTCTTGAAAGTTAGAGTTACCGCAAGGGCTGACGGCAGACGAAGGTTATGCCAGATGTCTGGAATGAGTCGAAGCACAGCAGGAGATTGTCGAGATGAAGTGCTTAATATGAAGGGGGGCCGGAAGGTCAAAATAGTCATAAAAAAGTACCCCTGACTGCTTGCTAGATGTTGTCCAATCCAGAAAACAAAAAGGTACCAACGCGTGAGCGCTGCACTTTTTCATGGCGTTATGCTACTGAGGCAGGCTAGACCAGAGACCGGCACTTCGCTAGGCGAACGCTGAAAAAAGGCTTGAAATGTTGAAACCAGGCTCGCGTGGCGGTGGGTAGGCGGCAATGGCACAATTACCCTCTCGCTGAGCCGCGACTGACGGTTTTTTGTGTATACATTTTGCCAGTTTTACCTCCGGGCTCTCTGTCCGGGGCCGCAGCCAAACCCGCATAATGTCCCTTCAGTTTGGGCCCGACCTGCCGATAATCAGGTCAGTCCAGGATTCAGGAGCGGAAACCGTGAATTTGTATATCAACCAGCTTCAGAAGAAGAATGATTTCAGGAACGCGATCTATGCAGGCGATATTTTCCTGAATACTGATCTGAATGCTCCTAAGGACCTCTGCGCGTTTGCCCGGGAAAGTATCACTGCGGCGTTCGACGGCGAGACCCGTCACCAAGCGTTGCACACGATGATGCCGGTGCAAGAGTTCATCGGGTTGGTGACGAAGCTCAAGGGCCAGTTCACTAACTGTATTGAAGTTAAAGAAATGATCCGCAATTTCGTCCTGGAAATTGGTGCAAACCCTGGTGAGTTTCTTTTTGACGTTCCGCGAATTCGGGTCGTCCCTCACTATGACTATCTGCATGCTGGCGTCAGTTATGCCTACAAACCGCATCGTGATAAGTGGTATGGCAGTGTCGACTGTCAGATCAATACCTGGATGCCGGTTTACACGATTCAACCGGACCAGACGATGATGATCAATCCAGCCTATTTTTCAGTGCCGGTGAAAAACTCCTCTGCGGACTGGAGTCTGTCTGACTGGATCAACGTGCAGCGTCCTTTGGCTCAGGAAAACGTGATTGAAGAGTTACGCGTTCACCCCGTTCCGCTTGAAGATATTTCAACGGCTTCGGAAATCCGGATTGCCGCCAATGCTGGCGAGATTCTGACTTTTTCGGGATCGCACCTGCACGGCACGGTGCCTAACTATACTGAACAGACCCGTTTCAGCATTGATTTTCGCCTGGTGCACATCGCTGATCTTCTTGGTCAGCGTGGTGCTGTCAACGTCGACAGCGGAGTCGCAGACACAGAAGCCGGGTATAAAGATTTTTTCCATGTCAGCGACTTTTCGCATTTCCAAGGAACCAACCAATGACCAAGCGTCGCCTTACCGCAGCTGAAACCGAGTACAACGAAAAACGCGCGGGCGTACTCAACCGTGTTGACGCCAAATACGTCGCTGATGCGCCATTCGTGTTTGCAGATCGGATTACGGTCACGGCAGCGTTGTCACGCATCGAGTTGTTCAAAATGGTTCAGGATGTGCCCGGCGCCATTATCGAATGCGGTGTCTACAAGGGTAATTCCTTGATGCTGTACATGCAGTTGTCGATGATTCTCGAACCTTATGCGATCAACCGCTCGATCATCGGCTTCGATACGTTCTCTGGCTTCACCGGTATCGACGCTAAAGAAGATCCCACTGATATCAACGATGCTATGTTCTCGGATACTGACGAGACCCTGATTCAGGACATGATCGATGCCAACGATCTGGTGCGTCCGGTCAATCGGATTCCGCGTTGCGAGATTGTCAAAGGTGACATCCTTGACACCGTGCCCGCTTTCGTCAAAACACGCCCGGATCTGGTGGTGGCGATGCTGATTCTTGATACCGATCTCTATTCGTCGACCAAAGTCGCGCTGCAAACCTTTTTGCCTTACATGCCTAAAGGCGCGATCGTCGTTCTGGATGAAGTTGCATACCGCAACTTCCCTGGTGAAACCAGCGCGTTGCGTGAGTGCGTGGACCTGAACAAAATTGAACTCAAGCGCTTGCCGTTCGATTCGACGGTAGGTTATTTCCGCGTCTGACCGGCGTCAACACTGCGAGTGAACTCGCGTCATCGGTGATTCTGTACGTTATAGGGGCATGATGAAACTACGAACCATGGCGTTAGCCACCCAATACTGTGTAGGCACTGGCGTCGAGTTGGGGGCAGCATCACATAACCCTTTCGATCTGCCAGACTGCCTGAAGGTGGCTCCCTGCGATGGCAGGTTGTTTTTGTATCCTCAGGATATGGACGATTTCAATGCCTATCATCACGAGCAGATGCGTACATCCGGCGAAGTGGAGAGCGTTGATCTATTGGGCGATTTTCAGTCGATAGCCGCTGGTGATGGGACCTTTGACTACCTCATCAGTTCTCATGTCATTGAGCATGTTCCTAACGTCTTTGCGGCTTATATAGAGTCCTCGCGGGTTTTAAAGAACGGCGGTGTTTTTTTCTGCATTTTTCCTAAGCGTACGGCAACCCTTTACGACTCAACGAGGCCATTGATAACGGTCGAGCAGATGGTCGATGACTACGAGAAGGGGCTCGACATGGCGATCATGCCAAAGGAGAACTGGCGAGGGCATTACCAGGTTTTTTCCTTGCAGAGCATGATTCGGGCGATCAATTTCCTGAACAGGAATGAATTAGGAAGCTGGCTCATCGAATGTGTCGAGGAGACAGACTCGAAGGTCGGTAACGGGCACACGGTTGTGCTGAGAAAGTTCGACGGACTTATCGGTGCGGTGTGGCAAGACGGCGCAGCCTTCAGTGAGTCATTTAATCAGTTGGTGAATGAAGGCAAACTGGCCGATGCACTCCGCGCGATCAAGGTTTCGTTGTCCTTCAATTTTTTTGATTCGGAAAAGCTCTATCTGGCTTCGCTTCTAAGCTGCGAGTTGGGTTACACCCATGAGGGCATCGAGTTTTTGCGTCAGGCCCTGACGTTGGATCCGGAAAACGAGGGTTACAGGAAAGACTTCCTGTCGCTGACCAAAGCGCCGTACGTCAATACGGTGCTCTGATTGCGTCTGCACGCGCTGCGGTTTCTAACGATTTTGATGGGAAAAGGATTTTTGTCGTCGCGCTTGAAATTTTGAACGGGTGATGCGTATTTTGTACAGGTTGCCGGTGGACGGCTTGTACAACAATAAAGGATTTAGAATCATGACAATTAATGACCACCGTTCCCTTGCGGAGCGATTGACGGGCATTGATGAGATTGAGTGCGTAACGCCGGATTTGAAAGGTGTGTCACGTGGCAGGGTGATGACCGCTGAGGGTTTCCTCGAAGGGCGGCGTTTGCAGCTTGCGCGTGGCGTGTTGTTGCAATGCATCATAGGCGGCTATCCGCCGGCGCGATTCTACGGTAGCGATGACGGCGATCTGGCGCTGATTGCCGATCCGACCCAGATTCACCGTTTGCCCTGAAGTGAGCACCCGCGTGCGCTGACAATTTGCGATGCGGATGAGCTGGCGGGGGAGGGTTTTCGTCTCTCGATGCGTGGTTAGCTCAAGGCGATCATCGCCCAATAATGCCTGCTGGTCTTACGACAACCGCGCTGCTGGCTTGCGTATTCCGGCGAGTGCGCCGGTCGCCAGAAGGGTGGAGAATCGGCTGCCTGGTGCGGACGCCAACCCTTATCTTGCCATCGCCGCGAGCCTTGCCACCGGTCTTTATGGTATTGAACATGAGTTGGAGCCACCGGCGCCGATTCAGGGTGAGATTCAAGTGCCGGATGAATTGTCATTGCCGTGTACCTTGCATGCCGCTCTGGAGCGTCTGAGGCGTAGCCAATTGGCGAAGGAGCTGTTTGGTAAAGAGTTCATCGAAGGCTACATCGCTTCGAAGAGTATGGAACTGACCAGCTTTTTTTGATGAAATTACTCCCTGGGAAAGGCGCGTGCTGGCTGCTCAGGCTTAGAAACGTTGGTTTTGGACTCTTCCGTCTGGATGACTCCATTCTTTTGCTCTTCTTCTTTTATGTGGAAAGCCTGGAACGTCGATGCGTCAAATCTGGAAGTCCTTTCGAGCGCTTTATTTTGCCTCGCTGATGATGCTCATCGGCTCGGGTCTGTTAAGTACCTATCTTGCTTTGCGCCTGGCGGCCGACCAAGTCGATAGTCTGTGGGTCGGCGCTTTAATGGCGGCCAACTACTTCGGTCTGGTACTGGGCGGCAAGATCGGTCACCGGCTGATTAGCAGGGTCGGGCACATTCGCGCCTACGCCACGTGCGCAGGTATTGTTGGTGCTGCGGTGTTGGGGCACGGTCTGGTCGACTGGTTGCCTGCGTGGCTGTTCCTGCGGGTCATCGTGGGCCTGGGGATGATGTGTCAGTACATGGTCATCGAAAGCTGGCTGAACGAGCAGGCACACGCCAAGCAACGCGGCATTGTGTTTAGCGGTTACATGATCGCGTCTTACCTTGGCTTGGTGCTGGGTCAGCTGATTCTGGTTATTCACCCGTCTTTGGGCCCCGAGTTGCTGATGCTGGTCGCGCTGTGCTTTGCCCTTTGCCTTGTGCCGGTGGCGATGACCCGCAGTATTCACCCGGCGCCCATGCACCCGGCGCCGCTGGAACCCCGTTTTTTCCTTAAGCGGGTGCCGCAATCGTTGAGCACCGTATTGGGGGCAGGGCTGATCATCGGCTCGTTCTATGGTCTGGCGCCGCTGTATGCCTCCCAGCAGGGTTTGTCTACCGAGGCGGTGGGTTTGTTCATGGGTAGCTGCATTCTTGCGGGGCTGTTAGTGCAATGGCCGCTCGGCGCCTTATCGGATCGCTATGACCGTGCCTTGTTGATTCGGATTTTTGCCGGCGCGCTGGCCTTGTTGGCTTTTCCCTTGGCGGTCATGCCGCAGGTGCCTGTGGAAGTGTTGTTCGGGGTCGGCTTCTTCGCATCTTTGATGCAGTTTTGTCTTTATCCGTTGGCCGTGGCCTTTTCCAATGACCACGTTGAAGGTGAGCGCCGTGTGTCGCTGACCGCCATGTTGCTGATGACCTACGGTATTGGTGCCAGCATCGGCCCGTTGGCTGCGGGCGTACTGATGAAGATGTTCGGCAGCAACATGCTCTACGCTTTCGTCTGTTTTGCTGCCGTGATTCTGGTCTGGCGCATCCGGCCTAAGGCGGTGACCAATCTGCACCAGGTCGAGGACGCGCCGTTGCAACACGTTGCGATGCCGGACAGCATGTCCAGCTCACCGTTGGTGGTCGCGTTGGACCCACGTGTCGATGAACAGGTGGTTCAGGAGCAGATGCAGACAGCAGTCGAACCGCAAGAAGGGGCTGAAACCGAAGGCGAGCGGCAAGCGGAATCGCAGTCGACGGCTTCTACAGAAGAGAGCGCTGACAAGCCTGTTTGATAGCGGAGATTGCGCAATTGAGTGATTGAGCTGCGGGGGGAGAAGCGGTATTCGGATAGCGCGATTGCGGCGGTTATTCACCGCAATCGCTGATACTGCAAATACTGATCAGAAGTCGTCGTCTTTATCGAAGCGCCGCGCTTCTCGCTGCAGCTGGTAAACGAATCGCTCAACCTGGCGCTGTACCAGGCCGCTCATGTTGTGGAAGCGCACACCGGCGAACGTGATGTTGATTCTTTCTTCGAAATGCAGGTAACGCAACTCGACAGGCGTGCTCATGTTGCCAAAAGGCAGGCCTGCAACAAAGCGTTCGTACACTTGGCCCAGTTGCAGTTGCTCGGAAATATCACCTTCAAACCGCAATTTGCAGCCCGTGGCAGAGATATCCAGGAGCTTGCCGTTCAGCGCCGACTTGATTTTGTCGCCATTGATTTCAACGTTGACCAGTTGAGCCAATTTCAGTGCTGCGCGAAAGGCGTTGCGGCGCTGGTGATAAACCACTTCTGTCGGCATGGAGCCACGATAGCAGCGATGACCGTCATGATCGTCAATGGTCAGCGTCTCTTCGCATTCCCACGCAATCCGAACACCGTCATGAAAGCCTTCGATGCGAAACGGTTCGCCGCTGGTCAAGAAACGCTCGCCGTCGCGAGGGATCATTTCGTCGAGGGCAATCCCATTGCCGTCGCGATTGACCTCGATCAGGTAGCTTTGAAAGCGCTGACTGCGCTCATGAAAGGTAATGATCAGGGGGTCATGGCTGTCTAGCAGTAACCGCAGATTTGCGGCAATTTCCAAAGGTGTGGTGAGTACCTTTGGTGGCTGCGGATCATCTTCCGCGCTTAAGGCATTGAACACGGTTCATCCATCTCCAGGCAAAATACGACAGCACGTAATCGAGGGGCATTTTGCCAGCATGTTGGGTGCCTTGATACAGTAAAATTACGCTTGGCTCAGCGGGCGTGGCTTATGGACGCTGGATGTCGACCCACGGCTGTCATATAACATTGGCGTTTCACCGCCGGTAATAATTCTCATCTGATGGGCCGTGGAGGCCTGCTGAAGCTTGATCGAGTGACCATTGAGCTCGTTGCTGGCCCGACAGTCGCTCATCAGGGCGCTGAGTACGTCACCTTGGCTGAGCAACTCTTCACCGATCGATGAATGACTCGCCAGTTCCTCAAGGCCTTGGCGATCGGGCCTCAGATTCAGGCTGGCAAGAATCTGGCTGCGTTTGCGGCCATGCTGCTCAAGCATGATTACCAGCGACTGTTTCTGCGCAAGAATATTTTCGAGTAAGAACATATCCCGACCATGCAGCGCCAAGGATTCGGCTTGCAATAGTTCCAACAGCTGTTGGGCCGGTGCAATATCGTCGGTAATCAGTTGCAATAGAGTCGTATCGTGCATTGCATGCTCTGGGTTTTAGGCGTCCAAAAGCCCTGGCGCAGGCCTTCGGCTAGCGCTGGGCTTCGAAATTAAGCAGCTTGCTGGCTACGCGACCGCTGTCGACCGTATAGCTGCCATCGGCAACGGCCTGTTTCAACTCGGCCACACGGGCACTGTTGACAACGGGCTGACCGCGCAGCTTGTCGCTAATAGTCTGCAACTGTTGAGCCTCGTTACTAAGATGCACGGCTTCCCCACTCGACGTGGTGACCGCTTCGGTGGTGGCTTTCGCGCTGGCGGAGGTTGCGGCATTGCCGGTCTCCTTGACATTGCCGGTACGCGAACTCGTCGACACGGAGGGGGAGCTGTTTAAACGACTAAAGTCGATGACCATGGTTGAGAACCTCTAGGTGTTTGGACGCTTGCCATGTTTTCGGCCAAACACAAGAAAACTTTAGGTGCGTTATTGAAGTCGATAAAAACGCTCACTGACACAGACTGTCAGTTTAGGAAACTCCGCGCCATCCCGCCAGCGATCACAAGGTCACTTCAACTTGCCCAGGTGCTGTTACACGCGCTTTGATCACCCGTTTCGAGTTCAGGTTCCGTACCCTGATCTGTTCACCCAAGCCTCCATCGGACAATGCCTCGCCAGGCATGCGGACCAGCAGTGTACCGCTCTTGGCAATGATCACAACTTGATCGCCCTTGCGTATCACTTCTGCCTGTTCCATCTGCAGCGGGGTAATGATCTGCCCATTGACCATTTGTCGGGTCATTTTCTGCCCGATCGCCTCGTCAAGCGACGTGATATATCCCTGAGGCATCTGGCTGATATCGCGCTCGCTCAGGGATACGTCGTCTTCGCCTATGATGCCGCCACGCTTGAGCGGGCGTTTGACGATCACGACTTGACGAAATAAATGTACCTGGGCCGGTACGTATACCGTCCAGGGTAATGATCCTTCGCAACGAACCTTGACGGTCACACGTCCTAGAGGCTGAGCAGGACTTTCGAGGCTCGCTGTCAATTCCTTGTCGCACTGTGTCAGTGTCATGCGCGGATCGAGCTGGTTGACCTGAATTTGGTAGCGGCCTTCGGTTTGGGTCGTTGCCAGATAATCCTCTATGGAGAATTCAAGAAACCCTTGGGTCACGCCGATAAGTTGATCAGAAAGGCTCAAAGGCTCGCTCTGTGCGAATTGGCCGCCACTAAAAAGCCACAAAACGGCCACAGTGCAGCGTAAGCTGCCGTAGCCAGATGCCATGCGTCGGGAAAATGTCGTTTTTGCATTCATAACAGTTAAAAAGCAAGGCCCGTGCCGCTTAGTCATTTTGGCAATTATGGGTTCGAAGCTTTGATTCAGGAGTAAGGGCATGGCTGGAGTAATGGATTCGGTGAACCAGCGCACGCAGCTGGTGGGGCAGAACCGTCTTGAGTTGTTGTTGTTCCGTCTCAACGGCCAGCAGCTCTACGGGATTAATGTGTTCAAGGTCAGGGAGGTGCTGCAATGCCCTAAACTGACCGTGATGCCCAAGTCCAACCCAGTGGTGCGTGGCGTTGCAAATATTCGTGGGGCGACCATTCCGATCATCGATCTGGGGATGGCAACAGGCGCGAAGGCATTGGAGCGGGGTGTGAATGACACCTTCGTTATCATTACCGAGTACAACACCAAAATTCAGGGTTTTCTGGTGCATTCGGTGGAGCGCATCGTCAACATGAACTGGGAGGAGATCCATCCGCCGCCCAAGGGAACGGGACGCGATCATTATCTGACCGCAGTGACCCGAGTCGATAACCAGTTGGTCGAAATCATTGATGTGGAGAAAATCCTCGCGGAAGTAGCGCCGACTTCGGAAAGTATTTCGGTCGGTGTTGTCGATGAAGAAACACAGGCCAAAGCGCTGACCCTTCGAGTGCTGACCGTCGACGATTCGTCGGTTGCGCGTAAGCAGGTGACACGCTGTCTGCAGACAGTCGGGGTCGAGGTGGTAGCCTTGAATGACGGTCGTCAGGCGCTGGATTACCTGCTACGCATGGTCGAAGAGGGCAAGAAGCCTGAAGAGGAATTTTTGATGATGATTTCAGACATCGAAATGCCCGAGATGGATGGGTATACCTTGACTTCGGCAATCCGCAACGATCCGCGCATGCAAAAAATACACATCATCCTGCATACTTCCTTGTCGGGAGTGTTCAACCAGGCGATGGTCAAGAAAGTCGGTGCCGATGATTTTCTTGCCAAGTTCCGGCCTGATGAGCTTGCCGCTCGGGTAGTTGATCGGATCAACGCGGTGAAATAATCGCCAAAGGGCGCCGCCCTTTGGCTGGACGCAAGATTGTAAGAGGCGGTTTCTTTGTCTACAGGTAATTTGGATTTCGAACAGTTCCGGGTCTTCCTGGAAAAAGCCTGTGGCATTTTGCTCGGAGAGAATAAACAGTATCTGGTCTCAAGCCGTCTCAACAAACTCATGGACCAGCAAGGCATCAAGTCGCTGGGGGAGTTGATTCAGCGAATCCAGGCTCAGCCTCGCAGTGGTCTGCGCGAGCAGGTCGTGGATGCAATGACCACCAACGAAACGCTCTGGTTTCGCGACACCTATCCGTTCGAAGTCATGAAGAACAAAGTGCTTCCAGAGGCGATCAAGGCCAGCCCGAACCAGCGCCTGCGTATCTGGTCGGCGGCGTGTTCTTCAGGCCAGGAACCGTACTCGTTATCGATGACGATCGACGAGTTCGAGCGTAGCAACCTCGGTCAGCTAAAACAGGGCGTGCAGATCATCGCTACCGATCTTTCGGGGTTGATGTTGAACAACTGCAAGACGGGCGAATACGACAGTCTGGCGTTGGGTCGAGGGCTATCCCAAGAGCGTCTGCAGCGTTTTTTCGATCCCAAAGAAGCGGGGCGTTGGGCAATCAAGGCGCCCATCAAGAGCCGGGTCGAGTTTCGCTCTTTCAACCTGCTCGACAGTTATGCAAGCCTGGGGAAATTCGACATCGTTTTTTGCCGCAACGTGCTGATCTATTTCTCGGCGGAGGTGAAGAAGGACATTCTGTTGCGTATCCACAGTACGCTTAAGCCCGGTGGCTACCTGTTTCTCGGGGCATCGGAAGCGCTGAATGGTTTGCCTGAGCATTATCAGATGGTTCAGTGCAGTCCTGGGATCATTTACCAGGCGAAGTGATCGCTGCGCTAAAAAAGAGACCTTAGGGTCTCTTTTTTTACATCAGCTAAACCGTTGCGGCTCTTCTGGGAGGAAGCGGCAATGGCAAGAAAACGGCGCTGTGCTTGCCGCTTTATCCCTTTATAGCGGAAATGCCTTGCCGCTTTTCTGTCGTTGCCGCCCCAGGATAGCTCGCAAACCCTTGATTTATGGCGCTGGCGAAGCTGGCACGCTGATTGCTTTGTGACTGATACGAAATTCAGGTCAGCCGCTAAAGGTTTCCCGACATGAGCATCAGCTTCGATAAAGCGCTAGGCATCCATGAGCAAGCCCTTGGCTTTCGCGCTCAGCGTGCAGAGGTCTTGGCCAACAACATCGCCAACGCCGACACGCCGAACTATAAGGCGCGAGATCTTGAGTTCTCGGCCGTGCTCGCAGCGCAAAGCGATAAAACCAAGAATGGCGCGTTTGGCCTTAAAACGACCAACAGTCGGCACATCGACGCCGAGGGTCTGAGCGGTGGCGACGGCGCGCTGCTGTATCGCACACCTAGCCAACCTTCGCTTGACCAGAATACCGTCGATACGCAGGTTGAACAGGCCAGCTACGCACAGAACGCCGTAGGCTTCCAGGCCAGTTTCACCCTGCTCAACAGCAAATTCAAAGGGCTGGTGTCAGCCCTTCGTGGAGAGTAATTCATGTCCCTTGCAAGTGTTTTTAACATTGCCGGCAGTGGCATGAGTGCTCAGACCACGCGCCTGAACACCGTGGCCAGTAACATTGCCAACGCCGAAACAGTCTCGTCGAGCATGGATCAAACCTACCGCACCCGTCACCCCGTGTTTGCGACCGTGCTTCAGGGGCAGGGCAGCGGCGACAGTGGTTCGCTGTTCGGCAGTCAGGACGAAGCGGGTCAGGGTGTTCAGGTCAGCGGGATCATCGAAGATCCGAGCAACCTCGAGGCACGTTATGAGCCAACGCATCCGTCGGCTGACAAGAACGGTTATGTCTACTACCCCAACGTCAATGTTGTTTCGGAGATGGCCGACATGATCTCGGCCAGCCGCTCGTTTCAGACCAATGCGGACATTATGAATACCGCCAAAACCATGATGCAGAAGGTCCTGACCCTGGGTCAGTGATAAGAGGCGCAGTCGATGACAACTACTAGCAGCGTCGGTCAGTCGGTTCTGGATCAGCTTCAGAAAACGGCAAGCTCAAGCAACACAGGCACCACCAGCAAAACGGGGACTGCCTCACTGGGCAAAGATGCATTCCTGCAACTGCTGGTTACGCAGATGAAGAACCAAGACCCTCTCAGTCCGCAGGACAACACGCAGTTCGTTTCTCAGTTGGCTCAGTTCAGCAGCCTTGAGAGCATGCAGAACCTGAGCAGTACGGTTGATACGATTGCCAGTACTTATCAGTCGTCCCAAGCCTTGCAGGCGTCCTCTCTGGTTGGGCGTTCGGTGATCGTCAGCAGCGGTTCGGCAGTGGTCGATACCACGAAGGGCCTGACCGGTTCAGTGGTCGTCCCGGCGTCGAACTCGTCGACCACGGTCAAAATCTCCGACGCGAGTGGGAACCTGGTCGACACCATCGATCTTGGTGCGCAGGCGGCGGGTACTACCAGCTTTACCTGGAACGGTCAGAACAGCGATGGCACGACTGCGGCGTCAGGTACTTACAGCGTCGTCGCCACAGGTACTGCCAATGGTACGGCTACTGCCTTGAGCACCTATCTGCCAGCCACCGTCAACAGTGTGACGATGGGTGTCAGTGGTGCGGAAATGACGCTCAACCTGGCAGGCGGCAGCAGTGTTGGTTTGTCCAAAGTGCAAACAATCGGAATATAGAGCCGACTAGACGGCAAAGGAGTTGAGCATGTCATTCAATATCGGCCTCAGTGGGCTCTATGCGGCAAACAAAAGTCTCGACGTTACCGGCAACAACATTGCCAACGTTGCGACCACGGGTTTTAAATCGTCCCGTACCGAGTTCCAGGACCAGTACGCTGCTTCGATTCGCGGTACTTCCGGTGGTACCACTGCGGGTAGCGGTGTCACCACGGCCGCCGTGTCCCAGCAATTCACGCAAGGTACTTTGACCACCGGCACCGGCCGCAGCCTTGATTTGGCTATTAACGGCAACGGCTTCTTCATGGTCAGCAATCACGGCGAAAAACTCTATACCCGTGCCGGTGCGTTCTACCCGGACAAGAGTGGTAATGTCGTCGACGCTTCCGGCAACAAGCTGCAGGGCTACGGTGTTAATGCGGCAGGCAATGTCGTGAACGGTGTATTGACCGATCTTAAAATCGACTCGTCGAATCTGGCACCTAGCCCGACAGGTACCGTCACC
Source organism: Pseudomonas sp. 5C2 (assembly GCF_034314155.1). Taxonomy (NCBI): domain Bacteria; kingdom Pseudomonadati; phylum Pseudomonadota; class Gammaproteobacteria; order Pseudomonadales; family Pseudomonadaceae; genus Pseudomonas; species Pseudomonas sp. 5C2. The sequence continues at coordinate 394,397 of NZ_JAVIWH010000002.1, forward strand.
ATTGCGTCCAATCTGAATTCTTCATCGAAACTTCCGACTGTCACGCCGTTCGACCCAAATGACGTGAACAGCTACACCAACACGTTCAGTACGCCGCTCTACGACAGTCAGGGCAACGAGCACTCCATGAGTCAGTACTTCGCCAAGACGGGTACCAATGCCTGGACGATGTACACGCTGGTCGACGGTCGCAATGCATCGAGCCCGGCGACCACGCCGGTAGTGGCTGACTCGATGAACCTGACCTTCAAATCTGACGGCTCGCTGGATACTACTGCGCTGGCTACAACGGGTAACCTGGCTGTCAATGCTGACGGCACTTTTACCCTGAACAACTGGGTGCCGGCTGCGCAAGTGGGTACCACAGGCGTCTGGGCAGGCAACGGCGCTTCGGCCAAGACTGGCGGTGTCAAGCTGGACATGCTCGCGACCACTCAGACCAACTCGGTCTCGGGCGCGATCACCAAGACTCAGGACGGCTATGCAACCGGTCAGTTGTCGGCCATGTCGGTAGACCCTACCGGCAACCTGTTCGCCACCTACACCAACGGTCAGTCCAAGGTCATTGGACAAGTGTCGTTGACCAACTTCGCCAACGTTCAGGGTTTGTCTCCGGCAGGCGGTACTAGCTGGCGTGAAACCTATGCGTCTGGGGTTCCGGTCACGGGAGTGCCGGAGTCAGGCACACTTGGCAGTCTCACGGGTGAAGCGCTGGAAGACTCTAACGTCAATCTGACCAGTGAATTGGTCGACTTGATCAAGGCGCAAAGCAACTATCAGGCAAACGCGAAAACCATTTCGACTCAAAGCACCATCATGCAGACCATCATCCAGATGGCGTGATAAATATGCAGTGATGCAGTGTCGAACGAAGCCCCTTCTTGAAGGGGCTTTTTGTTGGGCGCGATTTGGTATTTCTGTCATTGGTTATCCAGAAGATATAGAAGTTTGCCGTCACGCCTTGAGCGCGATTCAAGTAGATAGTTGCGCCAAGGTTAAGAAGTAAAAGTTATAGCTGATTCCTACTGCATATGTAGAAAATTCCTACTTTCGATAATGCGAGAATAAAAACGCAGAAAGAAACGGGTGGTACTGAAGTTTAAGTATTGCAAAGTTTTACTGCGAAAAAATGCATTAACGAGAGCGTCGTTCAATACGGCACAGGAGTGTTTATGTCATTCAATGTTTCCGTGAGTGGGCTGCACGCTGCCCATAAAAGACTTGAGGTCGCCGGCAACAACATCGCTAACGTTGGGACTCATGGTTTCAAATCATCCCGTGCGGAATTTGCGGCACTGTATTTGAGCGCGCAACTGGGTAATGGTCACAACGCAGTCGGTGACGGTGTTCGTCTGGCTAATGTCTCGCAAAATTTCAGTCAGGGTGGTGTTGATGCCAGTTCGGGCGGGGTTCTGGACATGCGTATACAGGGTAAAGGCTTTTTCGTGGTAAGCGATAACGGAGCGCTGAGCTATACCCGCGCTGGCGCGTTCAAAATGGACAAGAACGATTATATCGTTGATAACGAAGGCAACCGCTTGCAAGGCTATGGTGTAAACGCTAAAGGTGATGCCGTTAATGGGGGGCGGACCGACCTGAAGATCGATACCTCTAATATGGTGCCCAAGGCCACCACTGAAGTTCTCGAAACAATGAACCTGGACTCATCTCAATCCGCACTCTCGGCACTTCCGATTTTTAATCCGGATGATCCAGGTACCTATTCGAAAGTGATCAGCAGAATGGTTAAGGATAAAGGGGTAGACGCGGTTGCGGAGGTCAGGGTCAAGGATGCGCAGGGGAATGAGACAGTGCTTATTCAGGCCCAGCCAGCCATTCCTCCAGTGGAGCATGAACTTAAGCAATACTTCGTTAAAACCGATGCGGATCAATGGGCTATGTACACGCTAATAGATGGGCGTAATCCGGTGGATCACACAGCGACCACACCGCTGAAGGTATGATTACAAAAAAACCGGATGGCAGCCTGTCATCGGCGGGCGAGGGTGAGCATATCAAAAAAACATCCGACACAGAGTTCACCCTGAACGGCTGGAAGCCCGCTCAGCAACTCAATGGTATTTGGGCTGCCAGTCCAGCCTCTAACGACGGATCGATTGTGCTTTCGTTAGACGACGGTGCAATCAATGGAATTGACGAGGGCGACGTCGTGATGGCGCGGCGTGTTCCAATGTTCGACCCTAACGATGTCACGACGTTTAACAAGTCGTTTGCGACCTCGGTTTACGACAGCCTGGGTAACAAGCATGAGATGACTCAATACTTCGTCAAGGATGATACGAACAGCTGGAAAATGCATGTTCTCGTCAACGGTCGAAACCCGGCGAACCCGGAGAAAGCCGATCCAGTCTCGGCACAGATAATCTTCGATTCCTACGGGTCGGTTCAGTCAATGACCGGCAGTCAAGGTCTTGCGGTGGCAAACCGGACATTGACCCTTGAGGGGTGGGTGCCTGCCAAGGTGATTGATGGGGGAACCCGTAACGAAAAATGGGTATCCAACGGTGCCCGGAGCAGTTCGGGTGGCATTGCCATTGACTTGAACAGACTCAGCCAGCATAACGCAGAGTCTGCGCGCGTTTCAGCTCAGCAGGACGGGCATGCTGCAGGCAATATCAACAACATCAGCATCGATATGAATGGCGTTCTGAGTGCGGGCTTCACGAACGGGCTGCATAAGAAAATCGGCCAGGTCACGCTCGCCAGCTTTGCCAATGAGCAAGGTTTGCAGCCGGACAGTCACACCCACTGGCGGGAAACGAACGCCTCAGGCATTGCTAATCTCGATGCGCCAAAAGCCGGTACGTTGGGCAGCATTGTCTCGGGTGCGCTTGAGGGCTCCAACGTCGAATTGACCAACGAGCTTGTGGAACTGATCCAGGCGCAGGTTGCCTATCAGGCCAATTCAAAAGCCTTGTCTACAGAAGCGACGCTGATGCAAACGCTGATTCAGGCGACATGATTCCAGGCATGTCTGCTAGCGCGGTGTCCCTTGGTGCCTTTAGCCAGGGCGTCCTGGATATCGGCAACTCGCATCTCTGTAGGGGCCGCCAATCAGCTTGAATGCCGATTTGGGATTGACCCACTGCTTGCAAATAATCCGTGTCGCGCCTTGCCATTTGTACCAGGGCGCGGTGGCGGCTTGGGCCTGGATCGGGATGAGGATCAGGCTGGTCACAAGTAAAAGAATCAAGCGGGTTTGAAGGGGCATATAAACCTCGTTGGGTACCAATCAAATGGTATCGCGACGAACACATTTTTTATCCCGCTTTTGTTGTTTTCTCCCTCGGTGAGGGTTTTCTGACGGCAATATCCCCATCATTTGGCCAAATGCGGCAGTCCGCCGCCGCGTATGCCCGAGCGGCGCTCTCTGTTTTCGAGTTTTCCTCCGTTAACGCTGGAAAATCAAGATGTTGTGTGGTGAAAGATTAGTTGGTTCGAATATTGCTACAACGTTTTTAAAACAGCTACAGGCGGCAAACGTCTGTCAGGGGAGGAAAGACTGTGGACAAGTTGCTTTACGTGGCAATGAGCGGTGCGTCCGAGAACGCTATCGCACAGAAGGCTCATGCGAACAACCTGGCGAACGTCTCGACCAACGGTTTTCAGCGTGACCTTGAACAGGCGCGCTCAATCCCCGTGTTTGGGGAGGTCATGCCTTCGCGTGCCTATGCCATGAGTGAGCGTCCGGGGACTGATTTTTCGGGCGGTGCCATGGTCGACACGGGGCGGGATCTGGATGTTGCCGTGAAAGGGGATGGCTGGATCGCTGTACAGACCGCAGACGGTGGTGAGGCTTACACGCGCTCCGCCAGTCTGAATGTCGATGCTCTTGGTATTTTGCGGGCTGGCAATGGTTTGCCGGTCATGGGCAATGGTGGGCCGATTGCCGTGCCACCCCAGCAACAAATTGAGGTCGGTGCCGATGGCACCATCAGCGTTCGTTCAATGGGTGAAGGTCCAAAGGTGATGGCGCAGGTGGACCGAATCAAACTGGTTAAGCCTGACATGAAAAACATGGAGAAAGGTGCCGATGGCCTGATCCACACCAAGGACGGCAAGGCTGCCGGTGCTGACGGCACCGTCCAGGTCGAGTCGGGATTTCTGCAAGCGAGCAACGTCAATGCCGTTGAGGAAATGACATCGGTGCTGACGCTGTCCCGTCAATTTGAATTACACATCAAAATGATGAAGACCGCTGAAACAAACGACGAGTCGATGGCTCGGGTCTTGCAGATTAGCTAAACATTGACAGCTTGCGCCGATAATCAGGCGCTCGAGGAGAGAAAGAATGCTTCCGGCACTTTATGTAAGCAAGACCGGTCTGGCCGCTCAGGACATAAACCTGACGACGATCTCCAACAACCTGGCGAACGTATCGACCACAGGTTTCAAGCGTGATCGTGCCGAGTTCCAGGACTTGCTCTATCAGATCAAACGTCAACCAGGCGCTCAGTCGACCCAGGACAGCGAACTGCCATCTGGTCTGCAGTTGGGTACCGGTGTGCGTATTGTCGGGACGCAGAAAAACTTTTCGGCTGGTAGCCTGCAAACGACTGATCAGCCGCTCGATCTGGCAGTTAATGGTCGCGGCTTTTTCCAGATCATGCAGCCCGATGGCACGGTGGCCTACAGCCGTGATGGTACGTTCCACCTGAACAGCAACGGCCAGATCGTGACCGCCAATGGTTACGCCCTGGAGCCAGCGATTGTCGTCCCGGCCCAGGCCCAGACGTTCACCGTGGGCCAGGACGGCACGGTGTCTGTGACCCTGGCAGGCGCCAATGCCACCTCCCAGGTGATTGGTAACTTGCAAACCGCTGACTTCGTCAACCCGTCAGGTCTGCAATCAGTGGGTAGCAACCTGTTCCTGGAAACGGCTTCAAGCGGCGCTCCACAGGTGGGTACGCCGGGGCTGAACGGTTTTGGTACGACACAGCAGAACACCCTGGAAGCCTCCAACGTGAGCACCGTCGAGGAAATGGTCAACATGATCACCACTCAGCGCGCTTACGAGATGAACTCCAAAGTGATCTCCACCGCTGACCAGATGCTGCAGTACGTGACGCAAAATCTGTAAGGCTCTGATAGGCCTGTTCGACCTGTCGATACACCTGATCAATTGGACGGGGTGCCCGGTCGGCACCTGCTACACCGCGAGGTTTTAAGTGTCATGAAACGGCTTCTTGTTCTGCGGCTTTCCGCGCTGATCGCTTCGCTCTGCGGAATCGCTCTTCTGGCGGGCTGCGTCGCGCCCGTGGCCAAGCCCAATGACCCTTATTACGCGCCGGTGTTGCCGCGCACGCCGCTGGCTGCTGCCGCGAACAACGGTTCGATTTATCAGGCTGGGTTTGAGCAAAACCTGTATGACGATCGCAAGGCTTATCGGGTCGGCGACATCATCACCATCACGCTTTCCGAGAAAACTGCAGCGAGCAAGGCGGCCAGTTCCGGTCTGACCAAAAACAGCACTAACAGCATTGGTCTGACGTCGTTGTTCGGTGGCGGGATGACCACCAATAACCCGATGGGCAGCGGCGATCTGAGCATCAACGCTGGCTATAACGGCGCACGCACCACCAAGGGTGATGGCAAGGCAGCCCAAAGCAATAGCCTGACCGGTTCGGTGACGGTGACGGTGGCTGACGTCCTGCCCAACGGTATCCTCGCGGTTCGCGGCGAGAAATGGTTGACCCTTAACACGGGCGATGAACTGGTGCGCATCGCTGGCTTGATTCGTGCTGACGATATCGCCACCGATAACACGGTGTCGTCGACTCGAGTGGCCGATGCACGCATTACATATTCGGGTACCGGTTCGTTCGCCGATACCAGTCAACCGGGGTGGTTCGATCGGTTCTTCCTCAGCCCGTTGTTCCCTTTCTGATCGCGGGATAGACATGCATACGTTCAAGCAACTGATGGCTGCGGTACTGCTGTTATCCACGACACTCGGTGTTCATGCCGAGCGTTTGAAGGACATTGCCAGCATTTCCGGCGTTCGGACCAACCAATTGATTGGCTACGGCCTGGTGGTCGGTCTCAACGGTACCGGCGACCAGACCACGCAGACCCCGTTCACGCTGCAGACGTTCAACAACATGCTGGCCCAGTTCGGTATCAAGGTGCCGAGTGGCTCGGGCACCGTACAGCTGAAAAACGTCGCAGCAGTGGCGATATATGCTGATCTGCCGCCATTCGCCAAGCCAGGTCAGATGGTCGACATCACCGTATCGTCCATCGGTAACTCGAAAAGCTTGCGCGGCGGCAGCCTGTTGATGACCCCCATGAAAGGTATCGATGGCAACGTCTACGCTATCGCCCAAGGCAATTTGGTGGTCGGCGGTTTCGACGCCGAGGGCCGCGACGGCTCGAAGATTACGGTCAATGTTCCTTCGTCCGGGCGTATTCCGGGTGGTGCTTCAGTCGAGCGTTCGGTGCCGAGTGGATTCAACCAGGGCAACAGCCTGACCTTGAACCTCAACCGATCCGACTTCACTACTGCCAAGCGCGTAGTCGACAAAATCAACGACATGCTCGGCCCTGGCGTGGCTAAAGCGCTGGATGGTGGATCGGTGCGGGTGACTGCGCCACTGGATCCGAGTCAGCGGGTCGACTACTTGTCGATTCTCGAGAACCTGGAGATTGATCCGGGTCAGGCGGCGGCCAAGGTCATCATCAACTCGCGTACTGGCACCATCGTGATTGGCCAGAACGTCAAGGTTTCACCGGCAGCCGTGACTCACGGCAGCCTGACCGTGACTATCACCGAAGACCCGATTGTCAGCCAGCCGGGTGCGTTGTCTGGCGGGCAAACGGCTGTGGTCCCGCGTTCGCGGATCAACGCGGCGCAAGAGCTGCACCCGATGTTCAAGTTCGGCCCAGGCACCACGCTGGATGAGATCGTGCGAGCGGTCAATCAGGTCGGCGCAGCGCCAGGTGACTTGATGGCGATTCTCGAAGCCCTGAAGCAGGCCGGCGCGCTGCAAGCCGACCTGATCGTCATCTGAGGAGCTGAGTATGGACATGCCGAAAAGCGGAGTGTCGTCGGCTAGCGACTCAGGCGCTTATACCGACCTGAATCGTCTGAACGCCCTGAAAACGGGGGACAAGAATAGCGACACGAACCTGAAAAAGGTTGCCCAGGAGTTCGAGTCGCTGTTCGTCAGTCAGATGCTCAAGTCCATGCGCTCTGCCAACGAGGTGATGGCCAAGGACAACCCGATGAATACGGCGGCTACTCGGCATTACCAGGACATGTATGACCAGCAGTTGTCAGTGAGCTTGTCCAAGCAGGGTCGCGGTATCGGCTTGCAGGATGTGTTGATGCGACAGCTGTCTAAAACCAAGGGCGCTCATCCCTCTGAACCTGCGGCTGGCAATCTGACAGCTACTACGTCGCTCAACAGGAGCCCGGCTTCGACGGGGTCGGATCAGAACAGTACCGCCTTGGCGACCAATATCGCTCAGCGACCGCTGTGGGCCACGCGGTCGGTTGCGGTGGATCGGTCGCATGCGGCGACTGCCGCTGCTGCTTCGGTCAGCGGTGTCGAGCGCAATGATATGGCAAAGCTCAACCAGCGCCGACTGTCGTTGCCAAGCAAGCTTGCTGACCGTTTACTCGCTGGCATTGTCCCGGCCACCACGGCTGCAAGCGAAAGCAGTGTGAAAAATCGAATTACGGCACCGGGTGCTGCTGGCGACAGCGCTACATTCGCCGGGAACGGCGATTGGACTCAGGACCCGAACCTTTCCCTGGCGGCCCGCGCGCAGGGTCGCACAATAGCTCAGCCACCGCTGGCGCCGGGGGGTAAAGCGTTCAGTAACGCTGACGACTTTGTTGCGACCATGTTGCCGCTGGCCAAGGATGCTGCTGCTCGCATTGGTGTCGACCCAACTGTGTTGGTGGCTCAGGCGGCCCTGGAAACCGGTTGGGGCAAATCGGTCATGCGTCAGCAGGACGGCAGCAGCAGTCACAACCTGTTTGGCATCAAAGCGCAAGGTAACTGGCAGGGCCCGGAAGCGCGGGCCATCACCAGTGAGTTTCGTGATGGGAAGATGGTCAAGGAGACGGCGGACTTCCGTTCTTACGACTCCTACTCCGACAGCTTCCATGACTTGGTCACCCTGCTGCAGAGCAACAATCGCTATCAAGGTGTGCTGAAGTCTGCCGATAACCCGGAACAGTTTGTGAAAGAGCTGCAAAAGGCCGGTTACGCCACGGACCCGGACTACGCCAGCAAGATTTCGCAAATTGCCAAGCAGATGAAGAGCTACCAAAACTACGCGGTAGTGAGCTCTTCCACGACTTTATAAGGCTTGAATCATGTCACTGATTTCAATTGGGCTCTCAGGGCTGACTGCTAGTAGTGCGGCGATCAACACGATCGGTAACAACACTGCCAACGTCGATACCGCAGGTTATTCTCGTCAGCAGACGATGACCGTTGCTTCGGCCTCGCAGAACGTCGGTGTTGGTTTTATCGGTACCGGGACGACGCTGTCCGATGTGCGCCGCATCTACAACAGTTACCTCGACAGCCAGTTGCAATCCAGTACCGCGCTCAACTCAGACGCTACGGCTTTCCTGGGGCAGGCCAGTTCGACTGATACGTTGCTGTCTGACAGTAGCACCGGGATCTCGACCGTGCTGTCCACTTTTTTCACTCAGTTGCAGGGCGTCTCGACGACCGCAACCGACTCCAGTGCACGAGCACAGTTTTTAACTACAGCCACCGCGCTCAGTGCCCGGTTCAATTCGATTTCTACGCAATTGGCCGCACAAAACTCATCGATCAATAGCCAGCTGACCAGTCTGGCGGGTCAGGTCAATACGCTTTCGTCGTCGATTGCGCACTTGAACCAGCAGATCACTCAGGCCTCAGCCAGCGGGGCAACACCCAATAGTCTGCTTGATGCTCGCAACGAGTCAGTACGTCAGCTGAACGTGCTGGTTGGCGCGAAAGTGGTGAGTAATAACGGCAGTTACGATGTGTACATCGGTACTGGCCAGTCGCTGGTCAGTGGCACGACCGCCAATACCTTGTCTGCAGGGCCCGGCACGAGCGACGCTACGCAATACACGTTGAAAGTGAACTACTCACAGACCAGTTCTGATGTGACGTCGGTCGTGACCGGCGGCACCATCGGTGGTCTGCTGCGTTACCGTAGCGATGTGCTGACACCGGCGGCCAACGAGTTGGGGCGTGTGGCGTTGGTCGTTTCAGACCAGGTCAACAGTCAGCTGAACCAGGGTATCGACAGCAACGGCGAGTTTGGTTCCAATCTGTTCAACAGCATCAATGGTGCTGATCAGATCAATCAGCGCAGCCTTGCCTCGTCAGGCAACAGCGCCGGGTCGGGCAACCTCGACGTGACCATTGCCAATACTGGCAAACTGACGGCGAACGACTACCAAGTCACCTTCACCAGCAGCACCGGCTACAACGTCAAGCGCCTGCCTGATGGTTCAAGTGTGGGGTCCTATGACCTCAGCACTACTCCGCCTCCGGTCATCGACGGCTTTTCGCTGTCGCTCAATGGCGGTGGCGTGAGCGCGGGTGATAGCTTCAAACTCACCCCGACTCGTAATGCGGCGGCAGGTATCGCGACCGTGATGAGTGATGCCAAGACCATTGCCGCTGCTGCGCCGCTGACCGCGACAGCCAGCGCCAGCAATATGGGTTCAGGCACGATCACCCAGCCCGTGCTGACAACCAGTCTGGATATCTACAATTCAACCACCAGCTCGGACCTGCGCACGGCCTTGAAGGATTCGACGCCGGTCAAACTGGTTTTCGGGGCAGTCAGCGGCGGCGCTCAAAGCTATCGGTTACTCGACGCCAAGGGGCAGCCGGTGCTTGATGCCTCGGGCACTGCCGTTACTGGCTCCATCGTGCCTGGACAGAGTAATACGCTGAGTTTGTCAGTGGGGTATACCGATTCCTCCGGCGCAGCTCAGGCCTACAAATTCGAGATGACAGTGGCGGGCTCGCCGAGCTCGAACGATGCTTATAGCATCAGCCTTACAGGTGCTGGTTCTGCGGATAACCGCAACGCCCTGGCAGCGTTAGCGTTGCAGACCAAGCAGACGGTGGATGTTTCTTCAGCCAATAACGGAATGAGCCTGTCCGGGGCCTATGGCAAGCTCATTGAGAATGTGGGGGCGCAAGCCAGTCAGGCCAAAAGCGATAGCTCTGCGACCACGGCAATCCTGACTCAGGCCAAAAGCGCACGAGATGGAGTTTCTGGGGTGAACCTTGATGAGGAGGCTGCCAACCTGGTCAAGTATCAGCAGTACTACACCGCCTCTTCGCAGATTATCAAAGCTGCGCAGACCATTTTCAGCACGCTGATCAACAGTCTTTAAGGAGTCGTAATCCATGCGTATTTCCACTGCCCAGTTTTACGAAGCCAGCGCTACGAACTACCAGCGTACTTACAACAACGTGATCACGACCGGTAATGAGGTTTCCAGTCAGGTCAAGCTCAATACCGCTGGCGATGATCCTGTCGGTGCGGCACGTGTGCTTCAGCTCGCGCAGCAAAGCTCGATGCTCGACCAGTACAAGACCAACATTAGCACCGTAAATTCCAATATGACCCAGGCCGAAACGGCGCTGAGCAGCATCACTGATGCGTTGCAGACTGCCAAGGAATTGGTGATCAAGGCGGGTAACGGGACGTTTACAGATGCCGACCGTAAAGCCAACGCTGCTGAACTGACTCAGCTCAAGGCTCAGATAGTGGGGTTGATGGGCAGTCAGGACGCCAACGGCCAGTATTTATTCTCCGGCTCCAAGTCCACGACGCCACCGTATGCGTTGAACAGTGACGGTACCTACAGCTATAGCGGTGATCAGACCTCGGTAAACCTGGCCATCGGCGACGGGCTCTCTATGGCGAGCAATACCACGGGCTGGGATGCTTTCGAGCAGGCGATCAATACCACGCGCACGTCGAGCAGTCTGACGTCGCCTGCTGTGAACGATGGCAAGGTTGCTTTGTCGGGTGGCATTGTGGGGTCCAATACAACCTACAATTCCAAGTTTGTGGGTGGTCAGCCCTACACCGTGTCGTTTCTCAGTAGCTCGCAGCTGAAAATCATTGATGGAGCAGGCAATGATGTGACGACTGAAGCCAGTCAGGCGGGTGCATTCAGTTCGGCCAATGCTTCGGATCAGACTGTCAGTTTTCGCGGCGTCAATTTGAATTTGAACATCAACCTGACGGATGCTGAACGGGCAACCACCGCCACCGCAGATGCTGCTGTTGCGGGGCACAGCTTCCAGTTGGCTTCTACGCCGAGCAGTATCAGTACGTCGCGTAGCGCTGGTAATCCTTCTGCCGCAACAATTACTGCTGCATCAGTGGGTACTACAGCCTCGGACATGACTGCGTATAACAACAGTTTTCCAGCGGGCGGGGCGATTCTCAAGTTCAGCAGCGCTACTAACTATGATCTCTATGCATCACCCATTACCGCCAGCAGTACGCCGGTTTCCAGCGGTAGTTTGAGCGGCTCTACTGCAAATGCGTCCGGCGTCAACTTCACGCTGAGTGGCACGCCAGCGGCAGGCGATCAATTCGTGGTCCAGGCCAATACCCATCAGACTCAGAATATTCTGAACACGCTGACGTCAGTGATTACTGCGCTGAACACGCCAGCCGACGGCAACCCGGCTGCCATGCAGAAATTGAGCGGTGCACTGGATTCTGCGTTGGGCAACCTGACCAGTGGCACCGAGCAGATAAGTACGGCGATTAGCTCCGGTGGCGCGCGTCAAAACGCGGCGACTAGTCAAGGCGTCACGAATGACAGCCTGCAGGCATCCAATTCCACGAATCAGTCGGCGATCACTGCTTCCGACCCGGTAGACGCTATCGCCCGTCTGACGATGCAGAAAACCATGTTGCAGGCTTTGCAATTGGTCTTTACCCAGGTCTCCCAATTGAACCTGTTCAGCAAAATTTAAACGTCTGCCCGGAAGGTAGCGAATCCGTCGCTACAACCACCGAGCGATAACCGTTCTTTAGCGGTTCATGGGGCTCACTCGACTGAGTGGGCGCCCGCCGCTCGTGAGTCTGCGCCGTGAATCCAGTTCCTCTCGTCAGTATTGTCATCCCTGCTTTCAACCCGCGTTTTTTTAAAAAAGCATTAGTCAGCGCTTTGAACCAAAGCTACGGCAACCTGGAAATCATTGTCTGTGACGACAGCTGCGGTGATGAGATCGAGGGTATCGTCGAGTCATTGGAGGGAAGCCCTACCGTCTCTTTGCGCTACGTGCGAAATCCGCAGCATTTGGGGTTTGTCGGCAACCTACAGGCTGGCCTGGGAGAGGCGCGCGGCGAGTTCATCAAGTTTCTGTGTGACGATGATCAGCTGTTTCCAGCGAGCATTGAACGTCAGGCGCAAGTGTTCATCGAACACGCGGATGTCAACTTGGTGTTGGCCCAGCGGTTGTTCTGGGATGCCGACGATATTCAACTGCCTCCACGCCTGGAGAACTCACCGCTGGCGCCCACCGATGGGTTGTTCAAGGGGGAGGATTTACTGTCGATTTTCGAGACATTCCCCCTCAACTTTCTGGGTGGCTTCAGCAGTGCCCTTCTGCGTCGTCTTGATGTTTTGGAGTTTTTGCCGGCCTTGACTCAGTCCGGCCATGGTTTTGCCGCTATGCTCGATTTCGCGTTGTACATTTGCCTGTTGCGTCGCGGAAACATGGTTTCGCTGAACCTGATTTTGAGTGTCGAGCGCCTATACCCGGGCCGTCTGAGTCGGCAGCAGCCGATGAGAGATGCGGCTGCGACCGAAATGCAGTGGCTGGTACAAATGCTTGAGGCGCGTAGCGGTGAGCCAGCACCGGCCAAGGGTTGGGTTCGTTATGTGCCGTTGAAGCAAGCGGGCGACTTGTCGCGAGACTGGGAAGAATTGGCGCTGAACCGGATGTTGGGCAGCAAACAATCCACCTTGTCGTGGAAGGTGGGCGTCGCCAGCGAGAGCTTTGCCGAGCTTTACGCGCAATGGCTGGTGTGCCGTACGCTTTCTGAACCACAGCGCAAATTACTGCCGGACACCCTTGCCGCCTGGCCGCAGCAGCCGAAAATTGTTGCGGTTGTTATCGATGAGCAGGCCAGCAGTGCCGGCCTTGATGTCACCCTGGAGAGCCTTGCCGGGCAGCTCTATCCTCCGGAGCTGGTGTTGGTGTTGTCCAGCGCTCGTACTGAGGCCTCGCTTGATGAACGGGTCTTCAGTTTGCCACTGCAGGACAACTGGCAGCAGCAACTCAATGAGCTCCTGCCGCAACTCGAAGGCGCGCACTGGTTCTATTTGCTGCGTGCCGGGGATCGTCTGGTAGAGCCGGCGTTGCTGGTGCTGGCCGAACGCATTGCCATGTCCCCAGGCGCGCTGTGCGTCTATAGCGACGAGGGTGCCTTGCGTGAGGGCGAGTCAGCCGAGCCGGTGTTCAAACCTGATTTCAACCTGGACTTGCTGCGCAGCTACCCCTACGTGGGGCGGAATTTAGCCTTCCAGCGCCAGCGCTTTCTCGAGTTGGGTGGCTTCAATCCGCTCTATGGCGAACTTGGTGTACACGATCTGCTCTGGCGTCTGATTGAGAATGACGGTCCTCAGGCCATAGAGCATATCGCCGAAATTATGCTGGAATCGCCGTTCGCCCTTTCCCAGTGGCTGTCTTTGCCTGAAGTGGTCGAGCAAAACCCTCTGGTGCTGGCGGCGCATCTGCAGCGTATGGGCATTGCTCACGAAGTTCGGCCCGGCAGTCTGCCATTGCTCAATCGGGTCGATTACCTTCACGCCAGACGGCCGCTGGTGTCGATTATCATCTCTAGCAAGGATCAGCTGGCGGTGCTGCAGCGCTGTGTGGAAAGTCTGCTGGAAAAAACGGCCTACAGCGAATATGAGCTGTTGATCGTTGATAATGCCAGTGACGGTGCCGAGGCCCGCGCCTGGCTGGCTAGCATGGCGCAGTTGGGCAGCGACAGGTTGCGTGTCTTGGACTATCCGCTGGAGGCCAACGTAGCGGCGATCCGTAACTTTGCAGCGCAGCAGGCACGCGGTGAATACCTGCTGATGCTCAGCCCTTATGCGGTGATCACTAATGCGGACTGGCTGGATGCTTTGCTCAACCATGCGCAGCGTCCGGAAGTCGGGGTGGTGGGTGCCAAGCTATTCAATCCTGATGGCTGTGTGGTGCATGCGGGTCTGATTCTCGGCCTTCAAGGTCCGGCCGGGGTCCCGTTCTTCGGGGAGCCCCTGCATGCTGCTGGCTACATGCAACGCTTGCAAGTCGCTCACGATTTGAGCGCTGTCGATGGCGATTGTCTGATGGTGCGTAAGCAGGTATTCGACGCCGTGGGCGGGCTGGATGAGGTGAGCTTCGCGCAAACTTTCAGTGCGGTGGATCTGTGCTTGCGGGTGCGCCAAAAGGACTATTTAGTCGTTTGGACGCCCCATGCCCAGCTGGCGTTGGGCGCGCGTCCTGTTGCGGCGGGGGATGTCACTATCGAGGAGCGACGGGCCAAGGAACAGGAGAAGTTCTACCTGCGCTGGCTACCGATTATTGCCAAGGATCCGGCGTATAACCCGAACCTGGCCCTCAATAATTCAAGCTTTAGCCTGGAGCCCGGTTTGAATACGGGGTGGAACCCTTTTTCCAATCGCCAGTTACCCAATGTCCTTGCCTTGCCAATCAATGCTTCGGCAATTGGGCATTATCGTGTGACCCAGCCACTTATCGAGTTGCAGGCGGCGGGCAGGGCGGTCGGGCGGATCAGCTATGACATGCCATCAATCGTAGAGGTAGAACGCCAGTCGCCTGACGTTATCATTTTGCAAGGGCGCTACAGCGAAGGGCCGATCAGCGAAATCATCAGCCTTAAAACTTACTCCCGTGCGCTACGTATTTTCGAACTGGATGACTATGTCATCAGCGTTCCGCATAAAAATTCGCACATTCGTAATATGCCTGGCGGTGCGGATATGGAGCGTCTGGTTCGGCGCGGTATCGGCCTGTGTGATCGGGTCGTGGTCTCGACCCAGCCTCTGGCCAATGCCCTGTCGGACATGCACCACGACATTCGGGTCGTGCCGAATATGCTGGCGCCGGATTTGTGGGCCGGGTTGTCCAGCCAGCGCCGGACGTCAAAAAAACCTCGGGTAGGCTGGGGGGGTGGCACCAGTCACTCGGGGGATCTGGAGATCATTGCCGAGGTTGTTCGCGAGCTGGCCAATGAAGTGGATTGGGTGTTTTTCGGTATGTGCCCGGAAGCGTTGCGGCCTTATCTGCACGAATTCCATGGGGTGATCGATATGCGTGTCTACCCGGCCAAGCTGGCCAGCCTGAATCTGGACCTGGCCCTGGCGCCTCTGGAATTCCATATTTTCAACGACTGCAAAAGCAACCTGCGCTTGCTGGAGTATGGCGCTTGCGGTTATCCGGTGGTGTGCACCGACACCGCCGCCTATCGAGGTTACCTGCCGTGTACTCGGGTCATCGGCAACAGCACAGAGGAATGGCTGCAGGCCATTCGCATGCACCTGGCCGACCCTGATGCCAGCTACCGTATGGGTGATGAGCTGCGTGAGACGGTACTGCGCGATTACATGCTGCGCGGGGACAACTTGCGGTATTGGGAAAATGGTTGGTTGGCGGATTAAACTCCAGGGATTTAAGTGCTGTTTTGAGTCAGTAAACTGCCAGCTCGGGCAATCCGAGCTGGCGCGTTTCCTGCAGGTCCCCCGTATATCGTCATAAAACATGCATTTCCGGCGTTGCCAGAAGAGCCATGAGCGGCGTTGAAGGTTTTATACAGAAGGCCTGCAAAGCCCGTAAAAGCTTGGCTGAGCCCTGTGACGAATAAAAGGGGACAAGATGAAGGCAGTTATTTTGGCGGGTGGCCTGGGCACGCGCATTAGCGAAGAGTCGCACCTGAAGCCCAAACCGATGATTGAGATCGGCGGCAAGCCAATTCTCTGGCACATCATGAAGCAGTATTCCGCTCACGGAATTCACGACTTCGTGATCTGTCTCGGCTACAAGGGCTACGCGATCAAGGACTTTTTCGCCAACTACTTCCTGCATACTTCCGACGTTACCTTCGACATGTGTAACAACCGCATGGACGTTCATCAGAACTATAGCGAACCCTGGCGGGTGACACTGATCGACACCGGTGAGGACACCATGACCGGCGGCCGTTTGCTGCGGGCCAGCCGTTACGTGGAAAATGAAGAGGCGTTCTGCTTCACCTATGGCGATGGTGTTTCCGATCTGAATATTGGCGAACTGGTGGACTTCCATCTTTCCCACGGCAAATTGGCCACCGTCACGGCAGTGCAGCCGCCGGGTCGTTATGGCGCGCTGGAGCGCGAGGGCAATCTGGTCAGCGGGTTCACCGAAAAACCCCGTGGCGACGGTGGTTGGATCAATGGCGGCTTCTTTGTGTTGTCGCCCAAGGTTTTATCCCTGATTAACAGCGATGAGACGGTCTGGGAATCAGAGCCCTTGATCGGTCTGGCCGAGCGAGGGCAATTGACGGCGTTCCAGCACGATGGTTTCTGGCACCCGATGGATACCCTGCGCGACAAGAATTATCTTGAAAGTCTGTGGCAAAGTGGGGAGGCCCCATGGAAGCAATGGGACTGAATCTGGAATTCTGGCGCGGCAAGCGGGTTCTGCTGACGGGTCACACCGGTTTCAAGGGCAGTTGGTTGACGCTGTGGTTGAAAAGCCTCGGTGCCGAGGTCAGTGGTTTTGCCCTTGATCCTTCGACCGAGCCGAGCTTGTTCGAACTGGCTCGGGTCACTGAAGGCATCAATGATCAGCGCGGTGACTTGCGCGATCTCGGCGCCTTACTTGAACTGATCGCAGAGGTCCAGCCCGAGATTGTCCTGCATCTTGCGGCGCAACCGCTGGTGCGTGAAGGCTATCGCGACCCGCTTGGCACCTATTCAAGCAATGTCATGGGCACCCTCAACCTGCTGGAAGCGATTCGCCAGATCGGTGGGGTGCGTGCTTGCGTACTGGTGACGACCGACAAGGTCTACGCCAACCAGGAATGGCTGTGGCCGTATCGTGAAAACGAGCCCCTCGGCGGACATGATCCCTACAGCAGCAGCAAGGCCTGCTGCGAGTTGCTCGCACAATCGTATGTGGCCTCATTCTTTCCGGCCGAACGTTATGCCGAACACGGTTTGGCACTGGCCACGGCGCGCGCCGGTAACGTACTCGGTGGTGGCGATTTCGCTCCCGAGCGTTTGATCCCTGATGTGCTCAAGGCCTGGTCGGCTGGTGAACCGGTGACTCTGCGCTATCCACAGGCTGTTCGCCCCTGGCAGCATGCGCTGGAGCCATTGGCGGGCTACCTGCAATTGGCCGCTGGCCTGTACGAACAAGGCCCGCAGTTCTCCGGTGCATGGAACTTCGGACCCGGTGAAAGCGATATGTGCAGTGTCGGCGAGGTGGTTGAGCTGCTTGCCAAGCGCTGGCCGCAAGCGCCGGGGCTGCGTATTGAACCAAGCGATTTTCACGAGGCCGGCTTGTTACGTCTGGACAGCAGCCGCGCCCGTCAGTTGTTGGCGTGGCAGCCGCGCTGGTCATTGCAGCAATGCCTGGAGCAGACGCTGGATTGGCACTTGGCCTGGAAGAATGGCGAGGACATGCGTGAAGTAACGCTCGCTCAGCTGAACCTGTATCGGGGGCAGTTGTGAGTGAGTTTTTGTTAACCCCGCTACCGTTGACCGGACTGTTCAACGTGCAGCACAAGCGCCATGAGGATCAGCGTGGGCACTTCGCCCGGCTGTTCTGTGAAGGTGGTTTGAGTGCCTTCGGTCAGTCGTTTCATATTCGTCAAATCAACCATTCTTGCACCCGCGAGCGGGGCAGTGTGCGCGGCCTGCATTATCAAAAAGCCGAACAGCCGGAAGCCAAACTGATTACCTGCCTGCGGGGCGAAGTCTGGGATGTAGCGGTGGATCTGCGGCCGGATTCCGAGACGTTCCTGAACTGGCATGCCGAGCATTTGTGCGCAGGGGATGGTCGTAGCCTGCTGATTCCGGCAGGTTTTGCCCATGGTTTTCAGACCCTGACCGACGATGCCGAGCTGCTCTATCTGCACAGTGCCGACTATGCCCCGGATCACGAGGGCGGTCTTTCAGTACTAGACCCCCGGCTGGCGATAGCCTGGCCGTTGGTTGTCAAAAATCTGTCAGCACGGGATGCCTCGCATCCCTTGCTCGATCCTCAGTTCGTTGGAGTGCGTCTATGAACTGCCGAGGTTGCGGCACCCCATTGACCTTGTCGCTGATTGATCTCGGCACGTCGCCGCCCTCCAATGCGTACTTGCGGGCCGAGCAACTGGAGCAGTCCGAGCAATGGGTGCCGTTGAAGGTGCAGGTGTGTCAGGAGTGCTGGCTGGTCCAGACCGAGGACTACACCCGCGCCGACAGCCTGTTCGACGCCGACTATGCCTACTTCAGTTCCTATTCCAGCACCTGGCTGGCTCATGCCGAGCGCTATGTCGCGGAGATGGTCGAGCGCTTTGGCCTGACGACTGACAGTCGGGTGGTGGAAATCGCCGCCAACGACGGTTACCTGCTGCAATACGTGGCCAAACGCGGCATCGCCTGCCTCGGCGTCGAGCCGACCCACAGCACGGCTCAGGCAGCGCGGGAAAAGGGGCTGGAGATTCGCGAGCTGTTCTTTGGTCGAGAGACCGCCTTGCATTTGCTTGAAGAGGGCTGGGCGGCGGACCTGATGGCGGCCAACAATGTGTTGGCGCATGTCCCGGACATCAATGACTTCCTGAGCGGCTTTGCTACGTTGTTGAAGTCCACCGGTGTCGCAACCTTCGAGTTCCCGCACCTGCTGACGCTGATGGCGGGGGCTCAGTTCGATACCCTCTACCACGAGCATTATTCTTATCTGTCGCTGACGGCCGTGCAGCGTTTGTGCGAACGCAATGGCCTGGAAGTCTTCGATGTCAGCGAACTGCCGACCCATGGCGGCTCGCTGCGGGTCTTCGTCCAGCGCGCTGATGGCGTGCGCCGTGCGCTGCAACCGGCCGTGCAGCATGTGCTGGATGTCGAGCTGATCGCCGGGGTGAAAACCCCCGGGTTCTACGCAACGCTGGCTCCGGCCGCCGAACGCATCAAGCATGAACTGCTGCGCTTCCTGTTGCAGGCCAAAGCCGAAGGCAAGCGCGTGGTCGGCTATGGTGCCGCTGCCAAAGGCAATACCTTGCTCAACTATGCCGGGGTCAAACCTGATCTGCTGGCCTGGGTCGCGGATGCCAACCCGCATAAGCAGGGCAAGTTCTTGCCGGGCAGTCGCATTCCTGTGGTCTCTCCCGATCATATCGAGAAAGAAAAACCGGATTACGTATTGGTGTTGCCATGGAATCTGCTGGATGAAATCACTCAGCAGTACGCCTGCGTTAGCACGTGGGGTGGTCGTTTTGTCGTTGCGGTTCCGGAGTTGAGCTACCGATGAGCAGAATTCATTACACCAAACCGAGTGTGGGTGAGCTGGAAGCATCCTATGTACTGGATGCAGTACAGAACGGTTGGGGCGAGCGCTGCTATGAATACATCACCCGTTTCGAGAAGGCCTTTGCCGAGCATATGGGCGTGCCTTACGCCATAGCAACTTCAAGCTGCACCGGTGCCTTGCACATGGGGATGGCGGCACTCGAGATCGGGTCGGGCGATGAAGTGATTCTGGGCAACACCAACTGGATCGCTTCTGCGGCGCCGATTACCTACCTTGGCGCTACCCCAGTGTTTGTCGACGTATCGCCGGACAGTTGGTGCCTGGATCCGGAAAAAGTCCGGCAAGCCATCACCCCTCGTACCAAAGCCATTGTCGCGGTGCATCTCTACGGCAATCTGTGCGACATGGACGCGTTACTGGCGATCGGCCGCGAGTTCGGCATTGCAGTGATCGAAGATGCCGCCGAAGCTATCGGTTCCCAGTGGCGCGCCAAGCCTGCCGGTTCGCTGGGGACTTTTGGGGCGTTCTCCTTTCACGGCACCAAGACCCTCACCACCGGTGAAGGCGGTATGTTTGTGACGTCGGACAGATCCGTGTACGAGCGGGTTCTGACCTTGTCCAATCATGGTCGGGTGAACGGCAGTACGCGTCAGTTCTGGCCAGATTTCATTGGATTTAAATACAAGATGAGCAACCTGCAGGCCGCCATCGGCTGTGCTCAGATTGAACGGGTCAACGATCTGATTGAGCGCAAGCGCGCCATATTCGCCAACTACGCCAGTGCTCTGCTGGAGATTCCGGGTATTTCAATGAACCCGCAGCCGGATCACTCACGCAACGGCTACTGGATGCCGACGTTGGTGTTTGAAGAGAGCACCGGGA
This sequence comes from Pseudomonas sp. 5C2, assembly GCF_034314155.1. NCBI lineage: Bacteria > Pseudomonadati > Pseudomonadota > Gammaproteobacteria > Pseudomonadales > Pseudomonadaceae > Pseudomonas > Pseudomonas sp. 5C2. The sequence goes on from NZ_JAVIWH010000002.1 coordinate 414,811, forward strand.
TTACTCGCGACACCTTGATCGAGGCTTTCAGAACCGCTGATATCGACGCGCGAGTGTTCTTCTGGCCATTGTCGTCGCTGCCGATGTTCAGCGCGATGGATGTCGATACGCCGGTGGCTTTTTCACTGTCGGAGCGTGCGATCAATCTGCCGAGCTATCACGATATGACTGACTCGGATCAGCAGCGGGTCATTGCGGTGGTTCGCGCTGTCTGCGCAAGCAGGGGGCTGGGGCTGCTGTGAATATTTACTTGTTGGGTGCGGCGAATCCTGAGGCCGTACGCATGATTCGTTCGGTGCAGCGCGCGAACCCGAACGTCGAGTTTTTGTTTCTGGACAATAATCCGGCCAAACAGGGCGCTGATTTTTTTGGTGTTCCAGTGGTTGGTGGTACTGATCGTGTGGCCGATCTGAAGGGGTCGGACACCCTGTTCGTCAACCTGATTACCGGCTCTACCGAGCTTCGCTACGAGACAACCTGCCAGATCGTCGAGGCCGGCGGAACATTGGGTAACTTTGTGCATCCTGGCATTGATCTGATGATGGTCCGAATGGGCGTTGGCTGTTATCTGCAGGAGGGCGTGATCATGCAGGCCGACGTCGCGTTGGGTGACAACACCAGTATCAGTGCAGGAAGCGTGATTGGGCATGAAGGCCGGATTGGTCATTCAGTGTTCATGGCGCCTGGGGTCTGTATCGCCGGCTGTGTCGAGATCGGAGACGGTGCCTTCATCGGTATCAATGCGACCATTTTGCCCCGTTTGCGCATTGGTCGTTGGGTCACTATTGGCGCCGGGGCGGTCGTCACCCAAGACGTTCCTGACTATGCAGTGGTGGTGGGTAATCCCGCCAGAATCATCAGGTCGAATGCTGTTTCCTATCAGGATGGCCGGGTTTTCAAGTAAAGCCGCCCCTATTTTTCGGAGAGTTTCCTATGAATCCTCATGAGTTGTTTCGTGAAGAAGTAAAACAAAATATCGAAGGACTGGAGCAGGACAAAGAGCTTCAAGCCACTTCTCTGGGCTGGGTAGGTACGACGGCAAAACACAAGTACACCTACAACTTCAGCTGGATGGGGCGGCCGATCATTCAATTTCCCCAGGATATGATCGCCATGCAGGAAATCATTTGGTCGCAGCGGCCTGATGTAATTATTGAAACCGGAATCGCCCACGGCGGCTCCCTGGTGTTTTATGCATCGATGCTTGAATTGATCGGACACGGTGAAGTGGTGGGTGTCGATATCGATATCCGCCAGCACAACCGTGAGGCGATTGAAGCGCATCCGATGAGCCATCGGATTCATATGATCCAGGGGTCTAGTATCGATCCGACGATTGTCGATCAAGTGCGGGCGCGCATCGCCGGTAAGAAAGTCTTGGTAGTGCTCGACTCCAACCACACCCACGAACATGTTCTTGAGGAACTGCGTCTATACGCGCCGCTGGTTTCGGTCGGCAGCTATTGCGTGGTCATGGACACTGTGGTCGAAGATATGCCCGAAGACGCCTTTCCAGATCGTCCGTGGGGCAAAGGCGATAACCCGAAAACTGCAGTCTGGGCTTATTTGAAAGAAAATCGCGATTTCGAGATCGATTCCGCGATCCACAGCAAATTGCTGATCACCGTCGCGCCGGATGGTTATCTGCGACGGGTTGGTTAAGCCGCAACATCATCGTTGAGTATTTTTTTGCGATTCGCCGGGTGTGGGGAAAGTTATGCAAGGCAAGTATGGTTCTGAACACGCGTTACCTCTGAGTGAGCTGCTGACAGTGGTGCTGATTACCCACAACCGGCCGGCCTTTTTGCGCAGAGCTGTGCAGTTTTACAGCTCGCTGCCTTGCAAGATTCTGGTACTGGACTCGTCAATCCAGCCATCCGAGGGGATAGCAGGGCATTTAGCGTCGGTCGACTATCGGCGTCTTCCACAGTTCGGCTACTGGGGGATTCAGACCAAACTGGCCTACGGCGTCGAGCAAGTGACCACGCCTTACATGGTGTTCGCTGCGGACGATGATTTCATCGTGCATGACGCGCTCTGCGATTCGGTAGCGTTTCTGGAGGCGAACCAGGACTATGGGATGTGTCACGGCTATTGCCTGATGTACCTGACCCTGGCCAATAGCGTGAGCTATTACCGACGTGACAAAAAGGTCTGTGAAGACTACTCGTCCGAACGCGCTCAGGACCGTGTGCTTGACTACATGGGCCAGTACATCCCGCCTTTCTATGCCGTTCACCGCACTGCACTGTTGCGCGACTGGTATGCCGTCATGCCGGAAGGCACTATCTTTCAGTGGCAGGAAGTCGGCCACGTGTACTACATGCTGGCACGCGCCAAGGCGCGGATTCTGCCGATTCCGTATGTTGTGCGTGAGATCAATTACATTCATTCCGACCATAACACTGAGGTGTATACCTCACTCTGTTATACCGACTCCAAATCAGTGGCCGAGCGCGAGGCGTTTGCTGAATTCCTAGCATCGCTGCCCACGGGCATCAAAGACCTCGACCATGAGCAGGCGAAGCAGTTTGCGCTCGAGAGTTTTGCGGCGATGACCGCCAGTTTGCGTACGGGCAATGCGTTGGCGGCCGAGCTGATTTTCGAGTCCACATGGACAGCCGCTCATGCGGAGCCGGTGCGACGTTTCGGGCCCAAGCAATATGTGGAAATGCCGTTCTACAACCAGGCGTTTTTCGATCAGTTGACCCGGTTCGAGTTTTTGCTCCACGCCATGCCGGCTGGCCGTGTACAGCTTCAGGCGCTTGAAGGCGTATGGACTCGGCAAGAAGATTTGCTGCGACCTCACAACAATGATATCGCCGAGAGCATTGTCGATCGTCTGTGGCAGGCGCAGGACTGCAATCCGTTCAATATGCGAGTGGTCAAGCAGCTGGCGCAACAGCTTGAAAATATTGGTGAGCAGGATGAGGCCCAACTGATGCTCGACTGGGCTCAGCGCCTGGATGCAGTATCGCCTTCTGACTACCGTCAAACATTCGACAATATGCTCTCGGGTCGCTTGCTCAAGTGGTTGGAAGCGCGACGTCCGAATGCCGAAGAACTGGAGTCGATTACAGGGCATCTGGCGGTCCATGAAGGAGGTCCGCAGTTCGGTATTTTGTTACTGGACCTCGATAATAACGTCGAAAAACTGCAAGTTACCCTCGACAGTCTGTTAGAGGGATACTGCAAAAAATTCAAGATTGTGGTGTTCACCACCGGTGAGCCGCAGTCTGCTACCACTGCGCAAAACGTCCTGCACTTTGTCAAGGTCACCGCAGGCAACTACATAGACAAGCTGAATCAAGTGGCTCGCCAATCGTCCTGCGACTGGATGCTTCTGGCTGAGGCAGGAGACCAGTTCACTGCCAGCGGTTTGTTGCGCGCCAGCCTGGAACTGCTGGCGGCCCCCGAATGCCGCGCGGTGGCTGCGGATGAAATTCACCGACAGCCCAACGGCGCACTGATCGATGTGTTCCGCCCAGGCTTCAACCTCGACTTGTTGCAAAGCCTGCCGACGCTGATGGCACGACACTGGCTGATCCGTCGCGATGTACTGGTGGAAGCGGGTGGTTACTCAGCGGACTTCAGTAAGGCACTTGAATTTGATTTGCTGCTGCGGATGATTGAGCAAGGCGGTATGGCCTGGCTGGCTCATCTGGATGAGCCGTTACTCATCTGCCAGGCGCCGGTTCTAGAGGAAAATCCCCATGAGCGCCTGGCGTTGATTCGGCATCTTGCGAACCGTGGTTATAAGGCGCAAATCAGTTCGGCGACGCCCGGTACCTGGCAGATTGATTATCGCCACACTGAGCGTCCGCTGGTGTCGATCATCGTGCCGAGTCAGGACAACCTCCCACTGCTGGAACGTTGTCTGGACAGCGTCCTGCAAAGAACACGCTACCTGCGCTATGAAGTGCTGATCGCCGACAACCACAGTCAATCCTCGGCGGTCTCGGCCTGGCTTGACGCCCAGGAGCAAAAAACCGGCAAGGTGCGGGTGTTGCGATCCAAGCAAAGCCTCAGTACGTCCGCGCTTTACAATGCAGCCTGTCAGCAGGCGCAGGGTGAATACCTGATCTTGCTGGCGGTCGACAGCGAGGTGGTCAACCCGAACTGGATCGAGACGTTGCTCAATCAGGCGCAGCGTCCGGAAGTCGGCGTGGTAGGGCCAAAGCTGGTTGATCGTGAGGGTAATGTGACTCAGGCCGGGCTTATTCTTGGCATGCATGACGCGGCCGGCTCGGCGTTTGTCGGCGAACCTGTGAAAGCCAATGGTTATTTGCATCGTCTGGTGCTTGAGCAAAACTACTCGGCGGTCTCCGCTGCGTGCCTGATGGTCCGTAAAGAACTGTATGAAACCGTTGGCGGTCTGGACGAAGAGCGCTTCTCCGAGGCCTTCAGTGATGTCGATCTGTGCTTGAAAATCGCCCAGGCCGGCTACCTGACGGTCTGGACGCCGCAGGTGCAAGTAATTCACCCAGGCACCCTGCCAACGTTGCCAGTCGCCCTTGAGGCTCTGCGCGACAAGTGGGCAGGACCGTTCCAGCACGATTTGGCGTACAACAAGAACCTCGCTTTGACCGGCAAGGGCTTTACCCTTGGCAGCCCGACCAGTGTGAACTGGGCGCAGTTGCTTGCTTAAGTCTGGTCGACAGGAAAAGGACTCACGGCATGTTTAACGGCAAATCAATTTTTATCTCGGGTGGCACCGGCTCGTTCGGTCGCAACTTTATCCGCCGTTTGCTTGAGCAGTATCAGCCCAAGCGTGTCGTGGTGTTCTCCCGCGACGAGCTCAAGCAATACGAGATGCAACAGACGTTCAACGCGCCGTGTATGCGTTATTTTCTGGGGGATGTGCGCGATGCCGAGCGGCTGCGTCTGGCCATGCGCGGGATCGATTATGTGGTGCATGCGGCAGCCTTGAAGCAGGTGCCGGCCGCCGAGTACAACCCGACCGAATGCATCCGCACCAACGTCAACGGCGCGGAAAATATTATTGCTGCGGCCATCGACAATGGGGTGAAAAAGGTTATCGCCTTGTCCACCGACAAGGCGGCCAGCCCGATCAACTTGTATGGCGCAACCAAGCTGCTGTCGGACAAGTTGTTCGTTGCGGCGAATAACATTGCCGGTGACCAGCCAACGCGTTTCGCTGTGGTGCGGTATGGCAATGTGGCGGGTTCTCGAGGTTCGGTAGTGCCGTTCTTCAGTAAATTGATTAGCGACGGTGCGCGGGAGTTGCCGATCACTGACGTGCGCATGACGCGGTTCTGGATCACCCTGGATCATGGTGTGCAGTTCGTGCTCGACAGCTTTGCGCGCATGCACGGCGGCGAGGTGTTTGTGCCGAAGATTCCGTCGATCCGGATTATCGATCTGGCCGTGGGCATGGCCGAGCATCTACCGCACAAAAATGTCGGGATTCGTCCCGGTGAAAAACTCCATGAGTTGATGGTGCCGCTCGACGATGCGCGAATGACCCTGGAGTTCTCCGATCACTACACCATCCAGCCCTCGATCCGGTTTACCAACGTCGACGTCGACTATGCCGTCAATGGCCTCGGTGAGTGTGGTGCTCAAGTAGACGAAACCTTTGAGTATCGTTCCGATACCAATCCAGAGTTTTTGAGCGTGGGTCAGATCGCGGATCTGCACGCTGAGCTGCATTCATGATTCCATACTCGATTCCATACGGGCGACAGAGCATCGACCAGGCGGATATCGACGCGGTGGTTGAGGTTCTCAAGTCCCCGTGGCTGACCCAGGGCCCAACCATCGAGCGCTTTGAATCGGCAATGGCTGAGCGCTGTCAGGCGGATTTCGCGGTTGCGGTGTGCAATGCCACGGCAGCGTTGCATATCGCCTGTCTGGCGGCAGGATTGGGCCCCGGTGATCGGCTGTGGACCACGCCTAATACTTTCGTTGCCTCCGCCAACTGCGGACGCTACTGCGGCGCCGATGTGGACTTCGTTGACATCGATCCGCATACCTGGAACCTCGACGCCGACTTGCTGGCGCAAAAACTCGAAGCCGCCGAGCGCGTCGGAAAACTGCCGAAGGTGGTGGTGGCGGTGGCATTCTCTGGTCAGAGCTGCGACATGCAAGCCATTGCCGGGCTCGCTGAACGTTACGCATTCACCTTGATCGAAGACGCGGCGCACGCGGTCGGGGCGTCCTATGACGGACGCCCAGTGGGTTGTGGCGCGTATGCAACGATGACGGTCTTCAGTTTTCATCCAGTGAAAATTATTACCTCGGGTGAAGGCGGTATGGTCCTGACCAATCGGCCAGAGCTTGCCGAACGTTTGCGTCGGTTGCGCAGCCATGGCATTACCAGCGATCCGTCGCAGATGTCGGTACCCAGCCAAGGGCTTTGGTACTACCAGCAACTGGAGTTGGGCTTCAATTATCGAATGACCGACCTGCACGCTGCATTGGGCCTTTCGCAGTTGGCCAGGCTCGACGGTTTTATCGCGAGGCGGCGCCAATTGGCCGCGCGTTATGAGCGACTGTTGGCTGAACTTCCGTTGGTGTTACCCACTGCACAGGCAGGCGCCGAATCGGCTTGGCATCTGTATGTGGTGCGTGTGCGGTTTGATCAAGTAAAACTTAGCCAACGAGACCTTTTCGATGCTTTGAGAGCTGCAGGGATCGGTGTGAACCTGCACTATATTCCGGTGCATCTACAGCCTTACTACCGCGAGTCAGGATTCACAGATGGCGATTATCCAGAGGCCGAGCGTTATTTCGACGAGGCGGTCACCTTGCCGCTGTTCCCGGACCTGACAGACGAGCAACAAGACTATGTGATCGAGCAGTTGCGTAGCCTGCTTGGCTAAGTGCCTTCTTGCCGCGATCCGTTGATGAGAGTAGTGCATGCGTGAATTAAGTGAGCAAGAGCAGTTCTGGCGGGGCGAGTTCGGTGACCAATACGCGGGACGCAATCAGGGGCAGCCGCTGATCGCAGCCAACCTGGCGTTGTTTGCCAAAGCGCTGGCGCGAACCTCACGGCTAGAGAGTCTGTTGGAGTTGGGCACCAACACGGGCAATAACCTGCAAGCTTTGCATCAGCTATTGCCAACATGTGTGCTTCAGGGGGTCGAGATCAATGCTCAGGCTCAGGCCTATGCGCAAGCGCTGGGGGTTGCGGACGTCTGGCATGGTTCGTTGTTCGACTATCCACATGATCGGACTTTCCAGTTGACCCTGAGCAAAGGCGTACTGATTCACCTCGCGCCTGAACTGCTGCCTGCGGCTTACGCTCAGCTGTACCAACTGAGTCAACGCTATATCCTGATTTGCGAGTACTACAACCCGGTGCCGGTAGAGGTGTCCTATCGCGGTAACAACGGCAAGTTGTTCAAGCGTGATTTTGCCGGGGAAATGCTCGATCGCTACAGTGATCTGCACCTGCTCGACTATGGGTTCAGCTATCACCGCGATCCGCAGTTCCCGACCGACGATATCAACTGGTTTCTATTGGAAAAGCGCCTGTGACAGCGGTAGCAATCATCCCGGCGCGGGGTGGCAGTAAACGGATCCCGCGCAAGAATCTCAAGCTGTTCAACGGCCAGCCGATGATTGTCTGGTCGATTCTGGCTGCGCTACGGAGCGGCCTGTTCGATCAGGTTGTGGTCAGTACCGACGATGAAGAAATCGCTGCGATCGCCAGGGCCCACGGTGCATGGGTACCCTTCATGCGCCCGGCGCAACTGGCCGATGACTTCACCGGTACGGCGGCGGTGATCATGCATGGGCTGGCGACACTGCAGGAGCAGGGGCACTGCTTCGATTACGCTTGTTGTATCTATGCCACAGCACCTTTGCTGCAAGGGCGCTACCTGCGCGAAGGCTTGACGGCTCTCGAGCAGAACCCGGGGAAATCCTTTGCCTTTTCCGTGTGCGGTTTTGGCTTTGCCGTGCAGCGTGCGCTGAGTCTGAATGAGCAGGGCGCCCTGCAACCGCTGTATCCGCAGTACCGGGAAACCCGATCCCAGGACCTGCCCGTGGCCTATCAGGACGCCGGACAGTTCTATTGGGGGCGCACCGAGGCATGGTTGCGGGGTGATGTATTGTTTTCGGATCAGAGTTTGCCGGTGATCTTGCCCCGGCATCTGGTCCAGGATATCGACAGCGAAGAGGACTGGACCCGCGCCGAGTACCTCTACGCAGCGTTGCTGGCGGGTGGAGAGCTGGAGTCGTGAGAGTGCTGATCCGGGCGGATGCCTCGCACGCTATAGGCAGCGGCCATATTGCGCGGTGCCTGACCTTGGCCAAGGTATTGCGCGACGGCGGACATGACGTGGCTTTTGCCTGTCGCTTATTGCCTGGGCATTTGCTCGAGCATCTCGCGACTCAGGGATGGCGCGCTTATGGGTTACCTGCGACGTACGCTGAGCAAGCCAATGCAGGGCAAGACATCGAAGCTGCGTTGCCTTGGCAGGCGGACATTGCGGCACTGCAGCAGTTGCTGACGGTAGAGGATGCGTTCGACTGGATCATCGTCGATCACTATGGCCTCGATCATCATTGGCAGACCGCCGCCCGACAATGGGCACCACGGATCGCAGCAATCGATGATCTGGCCAACCGCCGTCACGCTGTTGATCTGTTGCTCGACCAGAACTTCAGCGGCACGCCGAGCGCTTATGCACCGTGGGTGGGACCCGAGTGCCGAACGTTGTTCGGCCCACGTTTTGCCATGATTCGGGATGAGTTCAAGCGCGACCCGGTGCCGATTCAGGCCCTGGCGCGTCGGGTTCTGGTGAATTTCGGCGGCTTCGATGCCGCCGGGGAAACCTGGAAGGCGATGTTGGCGTTGAGTGAACTAGACGGGTTGGAAGTCGACTTTATCGCGGGCACCGGTAACCCCGAGTGGACGCGGATGCAGGCACTGGCCTCAGGGCGTTCCACCTGGCGATTGCAAACCCACACGGACCAGTTCGCTGAGCTGATGGCGCATGCCGATCTGTTTGTCGGCGCGGGCGGCGGCACCAGTTGGGAGCGTGCCGCCTTGGGACTGCCAACGATCTGTATCGCGGTGGCGGCCAATCAACAGGCCAACGCTGAACGTTTGGCTGAAGTCGGTGCGCACCTGTACCTGGGGCCGCGTGACCAGGTTTCTGTTGAGTCATTGCGTCAATCGATCAGTGTGTTGTTGGCCAATCAGGGGTTGCGTCGGAGTTTTGCCAAGCGCTCTCGCCAGCTGGTCGATGGCTGTGGCGCACGCCGTGTGGCAGCGGCCCTGGCCGGTGAGGTGCTGCAATTGCGCCCGGCGACGATAGACGACGCACGTCTGCTGTTCGATGGGCGCAACGCTGAAGAGGTCCGGCGCTGGTCGGTGGAATCGCACGCCATTGATTGGGCCGGTCATCTGACCTGGTTGGCTGCCACCCTCGTGAATGACCAACGCCTGCTGTTGGTTGCAGAAACGGTCGACGGCCCGGTGGGCGTGCTGCGCTATGACAGGCTGGATACAAGGGCTGAAGTATCGATTTACCTGTTCGAAGGGCGATTCGGTCTGGGCTGGGGCAGGGCGCTACTGGCCGGAGGGGAGCGATTCATCACGCGTCACTGGCCGCAACTACGAGTGATCGATGCTCAGGTGCTGCCGGCCAACCAGGCGTCGATCAACCTGTTTCGCGATGCGGGCTACCAGCAGAGTGCCTGCCGTTTCGAGCGCGTTTTAAAGGATCATGCCAATGACTAGTTTCAAGATAGGCTCGCGTTCGATTGGTGCCGATACCGCGCCGTTCATCATCGCCGAAATGAGCGGCAACCATAACCAGTCGCTTGAGGTCGCGCTACAGATTGTCGAGGCGGCGGCCAAGGCCGGTGCTCACGCCTTGAAACTGCAAACCTACACCGCCGATACCATGACCCTGGACCTTGAGCACGGCGAGTTTTTTATCAAGGACCCCAATAGTCTGTGGGCGGGGTCGTCCCTCTACGCGTTGTACGAGAAAGCCCACACACCCTGGGAGTGGCACGCGCCGATTTTTGCCCGGGCCAAAGCGCTGGGGATGCTGGCATTTTCGACGCCATTCGATGACAGTTCGGTGGATTTTCTTGAAAGCCTGGATGTGCCGGCTTACAAAATCGCCAGTTTCGAAAATACCGATTTACCGTTGATTCGCCGGGTCGCGTCGACCGGCAAGCCGTTGATTATCTCGACCGGCATGGCGAGCATCGCCGAACTGGACGAGACGGTTCGCGCTGCTCGTGCTGCCGGGTGCAAGGACTTGGTGTTGCTCAAGTGCACCAGTACTTACCCGGCCTCGCCAGAAAACAGCCATGTGCGCACCATCCCGCATTTGCGCGATTTGTTTGGTTGCGAGGTAGGATTGTCCGATCATTCCATGGGCGTTGGCGTTTCCGTGGCAGCCGTAGCGCTCGGGGCGACAGTGATCGAAAAACATTTCACTCTGGATCGAGCCGCTGGCGGGGTAGATGCGAGCTTTTCCCTGGAACCGGCTGAAATGGCTAGCCTGGTCATTGAAACCGAACGTGCCTGGCAGGCCATGGGGCACGTGCATTATGGCGTCACAGAGGCCGAGCGCGCGTCACTGGTCTATCGTCGATCACTGTATGTGACTCAGGATATGGTCGCCGGTGAAGTCTTCAGTGCTGACAACCTGAGAGCAATCCGTCCGGGCTTTGGATTGGCCCCAAAACACCGCGATGCGCTCATCGGGCGACGTGCGGGACAGGCCTTGAAACGGGGTACACCCCTGGACTGGTCATTGGTCGAATAACAGCTTCTGTGGCTGATTCGGCAAAATAGCGTGACCTGCGAGTCATAACGCGCATCTTCACTGTATTGTATTAATAGGGAATGATGGCGCTTGGCTCTTTATTGGCCTGGCGATAGCCACTTATTCCCTTCGCTGTCGCTCCTTGTGGACGACAGGAAATCTCTGTTGGCCAGCGCTCTCGATTGCAGAGAACGGTGATATTCAGCTGTTTATTATTGGGAAGCCATAATGATTGGCATAAAAAGCATAGCGAGTTACGTGCCCGTAGCCGGCGTCGATAACTACGCACAAGGTGCTAAGTTCGCCAAGGATGAAGAGTTCATTCTGGGCAAGATCGGTTCTGCTTTCCTGCCGCGCAAAGACGCCGGGCAAGAAACGTCTGACCTGTGCGTCGAGGCCGTCAATGCCTTGTTCGCCAAGAATCCCGACCTCAAGCGCGAATCCATCGACGTGCTGATCGTCGTCACCCAGAACGGCGACGAAGAGGCCTTGCCCCACACCTCCGCCATCGTTCAGGACAAGCTCGGCTTGTCGACCCATGTGGCCGCGTTCGATATCTCCCTTGGGTGCTCGGGCTACGTCTACGGCCTGTATGCGCTCAAGGGCTTCATGGACGCCGCAGGGCTGAAGAACGGCCTGCTGGTGACCTGCGACCCGTACTCGAAAATTGTCGACCCCGAAGATCGCAATACCACGATGCTGTTTGGCGATGCTGCGACAGCCACGTGGATGGGCGAGGGGGCTGACTGGCAGCTGGGCAAGGCCAAATTTGGCACTGACGGTTCTGGCGCACCGCACCTGAAGGTCAGTAGCGGCGTGTTTTTCATGAATGGCCGTCAGGTCTTCAACTTCGCGCTGCTCAAAGTGCCCGCGCACCTGCACGAGTTGCTGGATGAGTCTGGCTTGCATTCGGACGATATCGACGCCTTCTGTATTCACCAGGGCAGTGCTGCGATTGTCGATGCTGTAGCCCGGCGTTTTGAAGGTGATCCGGAGAAGTTTCTCAAGGACATGCTGGAAACCGGTAATACCGTTTCTTCGAGCATTCCTTTGTTGCTGGAAAAACACGTGCTCGACAGCGATTGGAATCGGGTTGCGTTGAGTGGCTTTGGTGTTGGCTTGTCCTGGGGCTCGGCGATCATTCATCGCTCGTGATTGCATAAGCTTCTAAAAATAGCGCTTCAGGTGAGTTAACCTTGAGCGCTATTTTTTTGCGCACGTTTTGAGTGAGGCAGCATGAGCGAGAGCTTTCAGCAAAATGCCGAGGTGCTACAGGCGCGCTGGCCGGAGGTGTTCTCCCGGTTGTTGGCCGAAGATAGCGAATCATTGCAGGTCGAACTGGTGGAAGGGTTGGGTTCAACCCTGAGGATTGCCGGCATTCAGTTGACCAGTCGCCATGACCGCACTGCTGAAGCCCGCCTGCAAGCCGCCACTCTGCCACCTGAGAGTCCGATGCTGCATGTGTACGGTACGGGGCTGGGCGATTTGCAGCAGGTCTTGCTGGAAAATCCCGAGCTACGACGGTTGCAGGTGCACATTCTCAACGGTGGGTTGTTTGCTTTGGTCCTCAGCCTCCTTGACCAAACGCCCTGGCTCAGTGATCCACGGGTCGAACTGAGTTATGCCGCCGATTGCCGCGAGATCCAGTTACCGTTCTTTGCGCTGCCGTCCGAGTTGGAATTAGCGGATGAGTTTAATGCCAGGATTCGTGATCGACTGGTCAGCGAAGTGCACCTGAGCTTCAATAATCGCGAGTTCGATCCGCAATCTCCGCAGATTCTCCAGCGCTTGCAGGACAGCCTCGAGCTGTTGCGCAGTGACCGTGATATCGCTGAGCTGTTCGGCTCGCAGGCGGGGCAGGAAGTCTATGTGATTGGTACGGGGCCGAGCCTGGAGCAGCACTTCGAAAAGCTTCTGGCTATTCGTGAGCAGGTGCAGCGGCCTCTGTTTATCAGTGTCGATACGGCTTACCGGCCGTTAATTGAGCACGGCATCAAACCGGACTTGGTGGTGAGCATCGATAAGGGGATCACGGCTCGGCACTTGCCGCCGTCGGACTCCGACAGTATCCCCTTGGTGTATATGCCAATGAGTGATCCGCAGGTGCTCGTGGCCTGGAAGGGCCTGCGCTATGCCGGCTATTCCGCCAGCCCGATCTATGCCGCGCTGCGCCAGCAAATTGCCAAAGCGCAGTTGTACGTCGGCGGCAGCGTGCTTCATCCGGCGGTAGACTTGGCGGTGAAAATGGGCGCAGCGAGAATCACCTTGTTCGGCGCTGATTTTGCTTTCCCGATGAACAAGACCCACGCGGGCTGGAATGACGGTGATCTAGGGCCTGGCGTTAACCTCGCCAGGCACTGGGTGCTTGATGGTCATGGACAACGAGTCAAGACGCAGCTCAATTTTCGTCGCTATCTGGGCGAGCTGGAACGTTACATTGCCGGGCATCCAGAGGTGCGCTTTCTTAACAGTAGTCGGGCAGGTGCGATGATCGCCGGTACGGCCTTTAACCTGGAGTTTGTGCAATGAGCCCCCGTGCACAGTGTGTCATCGACTGTCGGCAGTGTGCCGGGCTGTTTCGTCTTGGGCGTAATGTCGAGGCGGCCTTGACTATGGTCGATGTGTTCGATCACGCGCAGAGTCTGTTAAGTCGGGGCTCGCCAGCAGCGCAACAACAATGGTTGCAGCTACTGCCGCCGATGCTGGCCTGCCAGGAAGGGCTGGACTGGTTGGGGTTGGCTGACTATCTAGAGTATGAGTTGGTGGCGTTACTCGAGCGCGAATAGTAGTTCGAGCGCGTTCAGGTTGCCCCGCCGACGCTTCTGCATGGATGTGTTCCTTTCTCGACTCCCCGTCACGACCCCGTTCTAGATACGTCACGAATTTTTCTCTTATCCCCGCTCGGAAAATGTGTGAGGAGGAGGCTTTTCGATTTTTTTTTCATCTTTTTTTGCAAAAAAATCCGTAAAAAATTAAACCTTTAAAAATCCACGCTTATAACCAAAATACCCTACAAATGTCTGGTATTTAATAGTTGTAATTCCCAAACAGTCTTAAAAAGCCAGTTAAAGCCACTTGTAATTTTTCCGATAAACATTTTGTAGGTTTTCAGGGCGTGCCGGATGCAGCCCGTTTTTGGAAGCCAGCAATCTTTTTTTTGTGAGGAATTTCACGATGACTTTAACCGTAAATACCAATGTCGCTTCGTTGTCGGTTCAGCGAAATCTGAACCGCTCTTCCGATGCCGTCAGCACATCAATGGCGCGTTTGTCTTCAGGCTTAAGGATTAACAGCGCCAAGGACGATGCCGCCGGCATGCAAATCGCGAGTCGCCTGACGACCCAGATTAAAGGGATGACGGTTGCGGCCAGAAATGCGGGCAATGCAATTTCCATTGCGCAAACTGCGGAGGGGGCATTGCAGGAATCGACCAACAACCTGCAGCGGATGCGAGAACTGGCGATTCAATCAAAAAACGGCGACAACAGTCAAAAGGAGCGGGATGCACTCAATTCCGAATTCAATCAGTCGGTTCAAGAACTGACCCGTCTTTCGAAGAGCACCACGTTTGGTGGTGGTTTGAAGCTGCTGGATGGCAGCGCCGGGACGATGACGTTTCATGTGGGCGCCAACGTAGGGAGAACCGAGGAGATCAGCCTGTCGCTCTCGGACGATTTCTCTGCCGAATCGTTGTTTGTAGCGGCTAAAAGCGCTGCGGCTGTACCGGGCGACGATAAGACAACCGGCTCCGTAGCGGTTGTGAAGGGCGAGTACACGGCGCTTGCGATTGATGGGAGCGGAAGTCGAAATCTATTGCCTGTCAATGTGACGGAAAAGATGACCGATGATGCTCTACAGAAAAATACAGCACTGGCTGCTGCTGAAGCTGCGCTGGGTGCGATTGATGCGGTTACTGATCCTGCTGCCTACACGGCTCAACAAGCCGTTGTGGCTACCGCAAAAACGGAAGCCGATGGTGCGACGACAGTTTTAAAGGACGCAACCGAACTGGATAAAAAGAGCAAACCGCTCAACGATCAAGCCATTGCCGACAACATCGAGGCAACTATTGTATCCATCGACAAGGCTCTGGAAACCATTGATGCCGCTCGTTCCAATCTGGGCGCCAAGCAAAACCGCTTCGCCAGCACCATTTCCAACCTCAACAACATGGTAAAGAACACCACGGCTGCGCGCGGCCAAATCGAAGACGTCGATTTCGCCTCGGAAACAGCCGAGCTGACCAAGCAGCAAACGCTGCAACAAGCGTCGACGGCCGTCTTGGCTCAAGCCAACCAGCTACCGGCCGCAGTTCTTAAACTTCTGCAATAAAGAATGCCTTCGGGCGCATGTCGAATCCTGGTATCCGGTCAAGGATGCCAGGCCTCAAAACGGTTGGAGATGTCGGGGTGGTGTGAGGTTGTAGGTCGTTGAATAGAGTGAGTGAGATGCTCTGCAGCCCCCGACAGCTGTAGGGATGTCAGAGTAGTGGCAATATTTTTTTAAAAAGCCCTCAAGCTCCTTGCTATCTCGACGATAACTATTACGAAGGTTCTCTAGGCCACACCCGGCGGTTGCCAGGGCCGGAAGCCGCAGTACCCAACCATTGAGGAACTCATCATGACTTTAGGCGTAAACACCAACGTTACATCCCTGGCTGTTCAGAAAAACTTGAACAACGCAGCGAGTTCTCTTTCTCAATCCATGACTCGCCTGTCTTCCGGCCTGAAAATCAACAGCGCTAAAGACGACGCTGCCGGCCTGCAGATTGCTACCCGTATGAGCAGCCAGATTCGTGGTCAGACCGTGGCAGTGAAAAACGCCAACGACGGTATCTCGATGGCTCAGACTGCTGAAGGCGCGCTGCAAGAATCTACCAACATTCTGCAACGTATGCGTGAACTGGCTGTTCAGGCACGTAACGGCACCAACGGTACCGCTGACCAGACCGCAACTAACTCAGAATTCGCTCAGATGTCTGACGAACTGACTCGTATCTCTGCCAGCACCAACTTGAACGGCAAGAACCTGCTCGACGGTTCTGCCGGTACCATGACCCTGCAAGTGGGTTCCAACACCGGTACTGCTAACCACATCGACCTGGTTCTGAGCAGCAAGTTCGACGCCGCCAGCCTTTCCGTAGCCAGCGCTACTGTTGCGCTGACCGGTACCAGCGCCACTGTTGGTACCAACATCGATAACGCAATCACTGCAATTGATGCTGCCATCGCTCAAATCGGCGCAACTCGCGCAAACCTGGGTGCTTCGCAGAACCGTCTGACCAGCACCATTTCCAACTTGCAGAACATCACTGAAAACGTCACGGCTGCACAAGGTCGCGTACAAGATACCGACTTCGCTGCTGAAACTGCTCAGTTGACCAAGAGCCAAACCCTGCAACAAGCTTCGACCGCTGTTTTGGCTCAGGCCAACCAGCTGCCTTCCGCTGTACTGAAACTGCTTCAGTAATTTTGGAATGAGTTTTGGCGGGAGGGTGCGCGTGTCGTGCTCTCCCGCTTTTTTACTTTAGGAGGTGATGGACATGGATATGAGCGTCAAGCTGAACTTGTCTTACCCGGCGGTGACACCGCTGAGCGGTGCTGCTAATAAGTCGGCTGGGACGCCTCTGGTCGATAGCGTGGCAGAAGTGACCGCGAGTAAAGACTCTGATTCGAAAAAGTTGAAAGCGGCAGTGCAGGAGATTGAAAAATTCGTTCAATCGGTCAAGCGCAATCTGGAGTTTTCGATTGACGAAACGTCCGGCAAGGTTGTGGTAAAAGTAATCGCCAGTGAAACGGGTGAGGTGGTCAGGCAGATTCCCTCGGAGGAGGCGCTGAAATTGGCAGATAACTTAAGTAATGCAAGCAGCGTGTTGTTCAACGCAAAAGCTTGATGCTGGCATGAATAGTGTCTGTATGTTCTTTTATTCGTTGTAGTGGTCAAAAGACCGACGAAAAACTGAAAGGAGATGCACATGGCAAGTCCAATTGTCCCCAGTACAGGCCTTGGCTCTGGCCTTGATATCGGTTCTATCGTCACCGCATTGGTCAATGCCGACAAGTCGGCCAAGCAGACGCAGATCAACAGTCAGACGACCCTCGCGACGTCCAAGATTTCTGGAGTGGGTTCGCTGAAAAGCGCTCTGACTGCCTATCAGACGGCGTTGACCAATCTTGGCAGCGCCACAAACCCGGCTTTTTCGGGTTTTGCGGCGACTTCGTCTACCCCGGCAACCCTTGGTGCGACCTCGGACAATACGGCGGTCAATGGCAGTTACAATATTGTTGTTCAGAATCTGGCCACCAGCTCCAAAGTTGCGACTGCCTCTTTCTCTGGAGGGGCTACCAGTGCTATTCCGAGTGGTAACTTGACTATCACTCAAAATACCACTGCGACCAGCTTCACTATCCCGGCGAACTCGACGCTGCAGTCGGTTCGTGATTTGGTCAACACCCAGACAGCCACCAGTGGCGTCAGCGCCAACATCGTGACGGACAGCACGGGGGCCTCGCGTCTGGTATTTGGTTCTACAACCACCGGTGCTGGCTCGGATATCACCACCACCAGTAGCGTTGCGGGGTTGGTTATACCCGCGAATACTGCGCTCAATTCAGCAACTCCTGGTAGTGCTGGCTATATAGGCAGTCAGGCATTGGATGCAAATCTCACCATTGATGGGCTGGCGGTCAAGAGCTCGTCCAACACGGTGAGCAAGGCAATCAGTGGTTTGAGCATGACATTGGTTGCCGCTGGCAGCTCGACGGTGACGGTTGCAACCAATACCGATGGCTTGAAAACCTCGTTGCAGACCTTTGTTGATGCCTACAACACAGTGGTCAAGACCATTACCTCCTTGACTAAGGCCACCGCAGACAGCAAGGGTAATCTCACGGTAGCGGCTGCTATGACCGGTGATTCTCTGCCAAGGACATTGCTGGCGTCTTTGCGTGACCAATTGGTTACGCCTGGTCCTGGCAGTCAGTTGTCGGTGCTTTCACAGTTGGGTATCCAGACGGACCAGAAGGCCGGTACGCTGACCTTTGATAGCACCAAGTTCACGACAGCGATGACCAGCAAGAGTCTGGGCGGGCAGGTTCAGCAGTTGTTCAGCGGTACCACGAGTACCAACGGATTGCTGGCGCGGATGGGTGCGGTCCTTACGCCTTATACTCAGACGGGTGGTATTCTTGATACGCGTTCGAGCAGTTTGACCACGCAGAAGAATGCCCTCACCACCCAGCAGGCCGCACTGGATCTGCGGGTGACCAATATGACCGCCGCGTTGACAGCCAAATACAACGCGATGGACCTTTTGGTGGGGCAGATGAAGGCGACTTCGACCAGTATCACGTCATACTTCACTTCGTTGAGCGCATCGAAGACGGGCTAATTACTGTCTCGGCACCGAAAGCCCGGCTGCGTTTAACGCAGTCGGGCTTTTGGCATCTGGCCTAAAGTTTTGTGACGTTGTGTCGATACCTTGGGTATACGAACTCTTGAGTTTTGATGAGGTAGAACATGAATCCGATGTTAGCTCTTCGGCAGTATCAGAAGATTGGTGCGCAAGCCCAGACTTCCGAAGCCAGTCCCCACCGCCTCGTGCAAATGCTGATGGAAGGCGGTCTGGACCGCATTGCTCAAGCCAGGGGTGCGATGGAGCGTAAGGACATTCCTAACAAGGGCATCCTGATCGGCAAGGCCATTGGCATCGTGGGTGGTCTGCGCGAAGGTCTTGACCTGGAGAAATCGGCAGCTGCTCTGGGGAATCTAGACAATCTCTACGTTTACATGATGAAGCGTCTGGCGGAAGCCAACATCAAGAGCGACCCGAAAATCCTCGACGAAGTCAGCGATTTGCTGCGTACGGTCAAGGATGGCTGGGATGGCATCGCGACCCTATAGCCTGCTGTTTCGAGGAGATCACCATGAGTGCTGTATTGCAGCGTATCGAAGAAACCCGTGAAGCGTTGGTCGGTGCATTGGCTGAGCGTGACTGGGAAGCTATTGGGCAGCTGGATCTAGCTTGCCGCGCTTGTGTTGACGATGTGATCAGCGAGGCTCCGCTAAACGAAACCGAAGTGAGAAGCAATCTTGAACGCCTGTTAGGGGTGTATCGACAGCTGATTGAGGTCGCTACTGATGAGCGCCAAGCAATAGTCGACGAGATGACGCAGATCCGGCAAGCGAAAAACGCGGCAAAGGTTTACCATCTGTTCGGTTGACACTCAGTTGATCGAAAAAAAGAAATTCGCCATAAATTTGACTGTGCGCGGATTTTTGACTTAACTAGTGCGGTTTACTATTTTCTGACGTCTAAATCGCCAAATGGGTCGTAGACGCCAAGCTTGCCCCCATTTCATGGGCATTGAGTTTGACTAGGGAAGTTGCTATTGCATGTGGCGTGAAATCAAGATTTTGCTGATTGATGACGATAGCCTGCGCCGCCGGGATATGGCGGTCATTTTAAATTTTCTTGGCGAAGAAAATTTGTCCTGCTCAAGCCTTGATTGGCAGCAGGTCGTCGGTTCTCTGACCTCTACCCGAGAAGTGCTTTGCGTGCTGGTGGGCGAAGTGAGCGCTCCAGGTACTCTTCAAGGACTGCTTAAGACCATCGCCGCCTGGGATGAGTTCCTTCCCGTCATGTTAATGGGAGAATTTTCTTCCACTGACCTGCCAGAGGACTTGCGCCGTCGTGTGCTCTCGTCTCTGGAAATGCCGCCCAGCTACAGCAAACTGCTCGATTCCCTGCACCGTGCTCAGGTTTATCGTGAAATGTACGATCATGCCCGTGAGCGTGGTCGTCATCGTGAGCCGAACCTGTTTCGCAGTCTGGTGGGTACCAGTCGCGCGATTCAGCATGTTCGGCAAATGATGCAGCAGGTTGCCGACACCGATGCCAGTGTGCTGATCCTCGGTGAGTCCGGTACTGGCAAGGAAGTGGTTGCGCGCAATCTGCACTATCACTCCAAGCGTCGTGATGCGCCGTTCGTACCTGTCAACTGTGGAGCCATACCTGCCGAGTTGCTGGAAAGCGAACTGTTCGGTCATGAGAAGGGCGCGTTTACCGGGGCGATCACCAGTCGTGCCGGGCGCTTTGAGCTGGCCAATGGCGGCACCTTGTTCCTCGACGAAATCGGCGACATGCCGCTGCCTATGCAGGTCAAGCTGTTGCGTGTGCTGCAGGAGCGCACCTTCGAGCGGGTCGGCAGCAACAAAACCCAGAGCGTCGATGTGCGAATCATTGCAGCGACGCACAAGAATCTCGAGCACATGATCGAGATCGGTACGTTCCGTGAAGACCTGTATTACCGTTTGAATGTATTCCCGATCGAGATGGCCCCGCTGCGCGAGCGTGTCGAAGACATTCCGTTGCTGATGAACGAATTGATTTCGCGCATGGAGCACGAAAAACGTGGCTCGATCCGTTTCAACTCGGCGGCCATCATGTCGCTTTGTCGTCACGCCTGGCCGGGCAATGTTCGCGAACTGGCCAATCTGGTCGAGCGCATGGCGATCATGCATCCCTACGGGGTGATCGGCGTCATCGAGTTGCCGAAAAAATTCCGTTACGTTGACGATGAAGACGAGCAACTGGTTGATAGCTTTCGCACTGACCTGGAAGAGCGGGTCGCTATTAATGGACATACGCCCAACTTCGCTTCCGGCGCCTTGTTGCCACCTGAAGGTCTTGACCTCAAGGACTATCTGGGAGGGTTGGAGCAGGGCCTGATTCAGCAGGCATTGGACGATGCAGGCGGCATTGTGGCGCGCGCGGCTGAGCGTCTGCGTATTCGTCGTACAACCCTGGTGGAAAAAATGCGTAAATACGGCATGAGCCGTCGTGATGGGGAAGAACAGGCGGAGGATTGACGCTTCTTCTCTTCTCGAATAATCAAACCCCTGATAAGTCAGGGGTTTTTTTTCGGCACGGGTATTGCTATATCTCTTGCTACATACCGTTTAATGACGGTTCGCCATGCGAGAGACCACTATGCCCCAGGCTGCCCAGATGTCTTCTGCCCTTTCTTACGAAGCGCAGCCGTCCCTCGAGCCGGAAAGCCGGACGGGGCTTGAGCAGGCGTTCTCGCGGTTCGATCAGATGTCGAGTCAGTTGAGTGACTCCTACAGCTTGCTCGAAGCGCGGGTGACGGAGCTCAAGGGGGAGTTGGCGGTCGTCAGTGCTCAGCGAATGCAGGAATTGGCGGAAAAAGAGCGTCTGGCTAATCGCCTGCAAAACTTGCTCATGCTGTTGCCCGGCGGCGTCATTGTCATGGACGGTCAGGGCGTGGTGCGTGAGGCCAACCCTGCAGCATGCGACCTGTTAGGTGAGCCACTGCTGGGCATGCTTTGGCGACAAGTGATCAGTCGGTGTTTCGCGCCGCGCGAAGATGATGGTCACGAAGTGTCTCTCAAGGATGGACGACGTCTGTCCATCGCAACGCGTTCACTGGACGCGGAGCCGGGTCAGCTAGTGCTGCTTAACGACTTGACCGAAACCCGTCATCTGCAGGGGCAGCTAGCCCGTCACGAGCGTCTATCCTCCCTGGGGAGAATGGTCACCTCGCTGGCTCATCAGATTCGTACGCCGCTGTCCGCAGCCTTGATCTATGCCAGCCATTTGGCTGAGCAGGAGCTGCCGGTGGCGACTCAGCAACGTTTTGCCGGACGCTTGAAAGAGCGTTTGCACGAGCTCGAACATCAGGTGCGCGACATGCTGGTCTTCGCACGTGGCGAGTTGCCGATGACCGATCGTATTGCGCCCGATCTGTTGTTTCAGGCCTTGCAGGCGGCGGCGCAAACCCACGTGCAGGGTCTATCGGTACGTTGGCAGTGCGACAGTCGCGAAGGCGCGTTGCTGTGCAATAGAGACACGCTGGTGGGGGCGCTGCTTAATTTGATTGAAAACGCGGTGCAGGCCAGCGCTGGAAAAACGCGCTTGAAAATCCATCTCTACAGTCGCGATAACACGCTGCGCTTATGCATCAGTGACAACGGCAGCGGGATCGACGCCTCGGCACTGGCGCGCATCGGCGAGCCTTTCTTTACCACCAAGTCCACCGGCACCGGGTTGGGGTTGGCGGTGGTCGGCGCAGTCACCCGTGCACACCAGGGGCAGCTGCAATTTCGTTCTCGTCCGGGTCGCGGCACGTGCGCGATTGTCACTCTGCCTTTGATTCCGGAAGCTTGTGACGCGGGAGTGAACTGATGGCGATCAAGGTGTTGCTGGTCGAGGATGATCCTTCACTGCGCGAGGCGCTGGGTGAGACCTTGATGTTGGCCGGGCACGACTTCCGTGCCGTCGGTTCGGCTGAAGAGGCGCTTGAGGCCGTGGCTGAAGAGTCCTTCGGTCTGGTGGTGAGTGACGTCAACATGCCGGGCATGGATGGTCATCAATTGTTGAGCGTGTTGCGCAGCCGTTATGCGCAATTACCTGTACTGTTGATGACTGCGCACGGCGCGGTCGAGCGTGCGGTAGATGCGATGCGTCAGGGCGCGGCGGATTATCTGGTCAAGCCTTTCGAGCCCAAAGCATTTATGGAGTTGGTAGCGCGGCACGCACTGGGTCGTCCCGGACCTGCTGACAGTGAGGGGCCGGTAGCCTTCGAGCCGGCCAGCGCACAATTGCTGGATTTGGCCGGTCGAGTGGCCAGGAGTGATTCGACGGTGCTGATTTCCGGTGAGTCCGGTACGGGCAAGGAAGTGTTGGCGCGTTTTATTCACCAGCAGTCTACTCGGGCTAACAAGCCGTTTATTGCGATCAATTGCGCGGCGATCCCGGACAACATGCTTGAAGCGACGTTGTTCGGTCATGAGAAAGGATCGTTCACCGGCGCCATCGCGGCGCAGGCGGGCAAGTTTGAGCAGGCAGATGGCGGCACCATTCTGCTGGATGAGATTTCTGAAATGCCCCTCGGTCTGCAAGCCAAATTGCTGCGCGTGCTTCAGGAAAGGGAAGTGGAGCGTGTGGGTGGGCGTAAACCCATCATCTTGGATATTCGTGTGCTGGCAACCACCAACCGCGATCTGGCCGCAGAAGTAGCTGCAGGACGTTTTCGCGAAGATCTTTATTACCGGATTTCGGTGTTTCCGTTGGCTTGGCGACCACTGCGTGAGCGAACTGCCGATATTCTGCCGCTGGCCGAACGGTTGCTGTCCAAACACGTCAATAAAATGAAGCATGCCGCCGTACGATTGTCGGCGGACGCGCAAGCCTGTCTGATCGGCTACCCATGGCCAGGCAATGTTCGCGAGCTGGATAACGCGATTCAGCGGGCATTGATCCTGCAGCAGGGAGGGGTGATTCAGGCACAGGACTTCTGTTTGTCTGGCCCGGTAGCGGCTTCGCCAGTGCCGGCGTTAGGTGTTCCGACGCAGCCGCAGGTTGTTGCTTCAACACCGATGCCTTCAGTGTCAGTGCCTTCAGCCGATGGTGCGGCATCACATAATCAGGTCGGAGAGTCCGCCGGGGCCTTGGGTGATGACTTGCGGCGTCGTGAGTTTCAGATAATCATCGACACCCTACGCGCTGAGCGCGGCCGTCGCAAAGAAGCGGCGGAACGCTTGGGTATCAGCCCCCGGACCTTGCGTTACAAGCTGGCGCAGATGCGCGATGCGGGGATGGATGTTGAAGCGTCTCTATTCGCTACTTGATGCCGTGTGGTGTATAAGGCGCACCGCATCAAACTATTCGCAGGCTGGCGCGTGTTCCTGGAGACTTCATACCATTTGAATGCAAGTTGCGGCTAAAGGCCATCACCTGGCTGGCACTGTTGTTGCTTTGCCATGTGTAGCCGCTTAACGAGTGTCAAAAATCTGCGGCCTTTAGTGAGAGAGACGTCATGAGCCAAGGTGTTGAATTTAATCGCTTGATGTTGGACATGCGCTCCATGCAAATGGACGCCATGGCTACGCCAAAAGCAATAAGCACCCCGGAAATCGGCGCCAGCAGCTTTGCCGATATGCTTGGCCAGGCCGTCAACAAGGTCAACGATACCCAGCAGGCCTCTAATCAATTGTCGAATGCGTTTGAAATCGGCAAAAGCGGTGTGGACCTCACTGACGTGATGATCTCCTCGCAAAAAGCGAGCGTTTCGTTCCAGGCGTTGACCCAGGTCCGCAATAAACTGGTTCAAGCGTATCAAGACATCATGCAGATGCCGGTTTAAGGACGTATTGAGTCATGGCTGAAGCAGTCACCGATAACGTTCCGGCCAAATCGGGTGCCCCTCAAGGTAAGCCGCAGCTGTTTGGTTTGTCCTTTCTGGAAAATCTCTCCGAGATGACCATGTTGCGTCAGGTTGGCCTTATGGTCGGTCTGGCAGCGAGTGTTGCTATTGGTTTTGCCGTGGTGCTCTGGTCCCAGCAGCCTGATTATCGGCCGCTGTACGGCAGTCTGGCCGGTATGGACGCCAAACAGGTCATGGATACGTTGGCGGCCGCGGACATCCCTTATACCGTCGAACCAAATTCTGGCGCGTTGCTGGTCAAGGCTGATGATTTGCAGCGTGCGCGGATCAAATTGGCGGGCGCGGGTGTAGCGCCAGGCGACGGCAACATCGGCTTCGAAATTCTCGACAAGGACCAGGGCCTGGGTACCAGCCAGTTCATAGAAGCCACGCGCTATCGTCGCGGGCTTGAAGGCGAGCTTGCCCGGACCATCTCCAGCCTCAATAACGTCAAGGGTGCACGTGTGCATCTGGCGATCCCGAAAAGTTCGGTGTTCGTGCGTGACGAGCGTAAACCGAGCGCTTCGGTACTGATCGAATTGTACGCTGGCCGCTCATTGGAGCCGGGTCAGGTCATGGCGATTATCAACCTGGTGGCAACGGCTGTTCCCGAACTGAGCAAGTCGCAGATTACCGTGGTCGACCAGAAGGGCACGCTGTTGTCCGATCAGAGTGAAAACTCCGAATTGACCATGGCTGGCAAGCAGTTTGACTACAGTCGCCGTATGGAAAACATGCTCACTCAGCGTGTACAGAACATCCTGCAACCGATTCTGGGCAATGATCGCTACAAGGCCGAAGTCTCGGCCGATGTGGACTTCAGCGCCGTTGAGTCGACAGCGGAAAGCTTCAACCCCGATCAACCTGCGTTGCGCAGCGAGCAGTCGGTCGACGAACAGCGTTCCTCCGGTGGCGGTCCGCAGGGCGTTCCGGGTGCGTTGAGTAATCAGCCGCCCGGTCCAGCCAGTGCGCCTCAGCAGGCGGGCGCGGGTGCAGCTGCCTCAGGTTCCATACAGCCAGGTCAACCGCTGCTCGACGCAAATGGTCAGCAGATCATGGACCCAGCGACCGGTCAGCCGATGCTGGCACCTTATCCAGCGGACAAGCGTAAGCAGTCGACCAAGAACTTTGAGCTGGACCGTTCCATCAGTCACACCAAGCAGCAGCAGGGTCGGGTGAATCGCTTGTCTGTGGCGGTGGTCGTGGATGATCGGGTCAAAGTCGATCCCAAGACAGGCGAGACCAGCCTTACGCCATGGAATGCCGACGAATTGGCGCGCTTTACCCGGCTGGTGCAGGACGCTGTTGGTTTCAACGCCAGTCGCGGCGACAGCGTCAGTGTGGTAAACGTGCCATTCTCCACCGATCGTGGCGAAGTGATCCCTGATATTCCGTTCTATTCCCATCCGTGGTTCTGGGACATCGTCAAACAAGTGCTGGGTGTGTTGTTCATCCTGGTACTGGTATTTGGTGTTCTGCGGCCGGTACTCAACAACATCACCAGTGGCAAGAACCGGCAGCTGGTTGGCGTCGACGGCGATGCCGAGCTCGGTGGCATGGGTGGTCTGGGTGGTGAACTGTCCAATGACCGCGTCAGCCTTGGCGGTCCGCAAAGTATTTTGCTGCCTAGCCCGAGCGAGGGTTATGACGCACAGTTGAATGCAATCAAGAGCCTGGTGGCTGAAGACCCAGGTCGTGTGGCTCAGGTCGTGAAAGAGTGGATTAACGCAGATGAGTGACAATCGAGCGCTTACCGCCAAGATGACCAAGGTCGACAAGGCTGCAATTCTCTTGCTCTCCCTCGGTGAAACCGATGCCGCTCAGGTGCTTCGGCACATGGGGCCTAAAGAGGTTCAGCGGGTCGGTGTCGCCATGGCGCAAATGCGCAATGTGCACCGTGAGGAAGTCGAGCAGGTGATGAGTGAGTTCGTCGAGATCGTCGGCGACCAGACCAGTCTCGGCGTCGGCTCCGACGGTTATATCCGCAAAATGCTGACCCAGGCCTTGGGCGAAGACAAGGCCAACGGCCTCATCGACCGGATCTTGCTGGGGGGCAATACCAGTGGTCTGGACAGCCTGAAATGGATGGAGCCTCGTGCGGTTGCTGACGTGATCCGCTATGAGCACCCGCAAATTCAGGCCATCGTTGTGGCTTATCTGGACCCGGATCAGGCTGGCGAAGTGCTCGGTCATTTCGATCACAAGGTACGTCTGGATATCATTCTGCGTGTCTCCTCGCTCAACACCGTGCAGCCGGCGGCATTGAAAGAGCTGAACCAGATTCTGGAAAAGCAGTTCTCCGGCAACTCCAATACAGCGCGCACCACCTTGGGCGGCATCAAGCGTGCGGCCGATATCATGAACTTCCTCGACAGCTCCATCGAAGGCCAGTTGATGGACTCGATCCGCGAAGTCGACGGGGACCTGTCCGGTCAGATCGAAGACCTCATGTTCGTTTTCAACAACCTTTCCGATGTCGACGACCGGGGTATCCAGGCGTTGCTGCGCGAAGTGTCTTCTGATGTGCTGGTGTTGGCGCTTAAAGGCTCCGACGAAGCAATCAAGGAGAAAATCTTCAAGAACATGTCCAAACGTGCTGCCGAATTGTTGCGCGACGATCTCGAGGCCAAAGGCCCGGTGCGCGTCAGCGATGTGGAAACCGCGCAGAAAGAAATCCTCACTATTGCTCGCCGTATGGCCGAAGCCGGAGAAATCGTTCTCGGTGGCAAGGGCGGCGAAGAGATGATCTGAGGATCACTACATGTTTAGCTCCAACAAAGAGCCGCCCAGTGATCTGATCCGGGCCAAGGATGTCGGCGGCTTTGATGTCTGGTCGTTGCCTAGTTTCGACCCGCACAGTGAAGCGCTGTTAGAGCCAGAGCCTGAACCGGTTGAGGTCGAGCCGGCGGAGATGGAAGAAGTACCTCTGGACGAAGTCCAGCCGCTGACCCTTGAAGAGCTGGAAGGCATTCGTCAGGAAGCCTACAACGAAGGTTTTGCCACGGGTGAGAAAGAGGGTTTTCACAGCACTCAGCTCAAGGTCCGGCAAGAGGCTGACGTAGCCTTGAGCGCCAAGCTTGCGAGCCTTGAGCAATTGATGGTCCATCTGTTCGAGCCTATCGCCGAGCAGGACACGCAGATTGAAAAATCGCTGATCGAACTGGTAGGGCACATTACCCGGCAAGTCATTCA
Organism: Pseudomonas sp. 5C2; assembly: GCF_034314155.1. Classification (NCBI taxonomy): domain Bacteria; kingdom Pseudomonadati; phylum Pseudomonadota; class Gammaproteobacteria; order Pseudomonadales; family Pseudomonadaceae; genus Pseudomonas; species Pseudomonas sp. 5C2. The sequence goes on from NZ_JAVIWH010000002.1 coordinate 441,989, forward strand.
GCGCGAGTTGACCACTGACTCTAGTCGTATCGGTCAGGTATTGCGTGACGCTTTGAAGTTGTTGCCTATGGGCGCGCAGAATGTACGCATCTTCATCAACCCTCAGGACTTCGCTCAGGTCAAAGCCCTGCGTGAACGCCATGAAGAAACCTGGCGCATCGTCGAAGACGATACCCTTCAGGCGGGTGGTTGCCGGGTCGAAACCGAGCACAGTCGAATCGATGCGACCATCGAAACTCGAATTTCTCAAGCATTGGCGAAAATGTTCGATCAGTTGCACGATCAGGCTCTGCACCCTGCGCCTGCGGACATGAGCCTCGATCTGGGTACAGTCGTCGACGCCCCGGTCATTGCAGATGACGCAGATGACGCCTCTCCTGAAAAAGCAGGCCCCGATGCGCCTTGACCGGACCAGCTTCGGCAAGCGTCTGGGTTCCTACGTCGACGCCATCGAGCTGGCAGGCCAGCCGGTGGTGGAAGGTCGTTTGTTGCGTATGGTCGGTTTGACCCTGGAAGCCGAAGGCTTGCGGGCTGCGATGGGCAGTCGGTGTCTGGTGATCAACGATGATAGCTATCACCCGATGCAAGTCGAAGCCGAGGTGATGGGGTTTTCCGGGTCCAAGATATTCCTGATGCCGGTGGGCAGTGTTGCCGGTATCGCACCGGGTGCTCGGGTTGTGCCGCTGGCCGATACCGGTCGCTTGCCGATGGGTATGGGAATGCTGGGTCGGGTCCTCGATGGCGCCGGACGCGCGCTCGATGGCAAAGGTGGAATGAAAGCCGAAGACTGGGTGCCAATGGATGGCCCGACGATCAACCCGCTCAAGCGCAATCCGATCAGCCAGCCTCTGGATGTGGGTATTCGCAGTATCAATGGGCTATTGACCGTTGGCCGTGGTCAGCGTCTCGGTCTGTTCGCCGGTACCGGTGTGGGCAAGAGCGTGCTGCTCGGGATGATGACGCGCTTCACCGAAGCCGACATTATCGTGGTTGGCCTGATCGGCGAACGGGGGCGAGAGGTCAAGGAATTCATCGAGCATATCCTCGGCGAAGAGGGGCTGAAACGCTCGGTGGTGGTGGCTTCACCCGCCGATGATGCGCCCTTGATGCGGATGCGGGCGGCCATGTATTGCACGCGCATTGCCGAATACTTTCGCGACAAGGGTAAAAACGTCCTGTTGCTCATGGATTCGTTGACTCGATTTGCTCAGGCTCAGCGGGAAATCGCTTTGGCCATTGGCGAGCCGCCCGCCACCAAGGGGTATCCACCGTCAGTGTTTGCCAAGTTGCCCAAGCTGGTGGAGCGCGCCGGTAACGCCGAGGCCGGGGGCGGCTCGATTACTGCGTTCTATACCGTGCTTTCTGAAGGCGACGATCAGCAGGACCCGATTGCCGATGCCGCGCGGGGTGTGCTCGATGGGCATATCGTGTTGTCCCGGCGTCTGGCCGAAGAGGGACATTACCCGGCTATCGATATCGAAGCGTCCATCAGTCGGGTCATGCCTTCGGTGGTCAGTCCTGAACACATGGGGCAGGCTCAGCATTTCAAACAATTGTGGTCGCGCTACCAGCAGAGTCGCGACTTGATCAGCGTTGGTGCTTACGTGGCCGGTGGTGATCGGGAAACCGACATGGCGATCGCCTTGCAGCCGACATTGGTGCGCTACCTGCGCCAAGGGCTCAATGACAACGAGAGCCTGCAGGAGAGTAAGGCGCGCCTCGCCGCAGTGTTCAATCCCGCAGCAGGCGGCTGATAAGCCATGGCCTCAAGTCGAGCGGTACGCCTGGCGCCGGTGGTGGACATGGCCGAAAAGGCAGAGCGCGCAGCGGCTCAGCGCCTGGGGCACTTCCAGGGACAGGTCAGTCTGGCTGAGACCAAGCTGGCCGAACTCGAGCGTTTTCGCCATGAGTATCAGTTGCAGTGGATCGACAAAGGCGGTCGCGGGGTGTCGGGGCAGTGGCTGATAAATTATCAAAGCTTTCTCAATCAGCTGGAAACTGCTGTGGCCCAGCAACAGAAGAGCCTTGCCTGGCATCAGGAAAATCTCGACAAGGCTCGGGGTGCCTGGCAGCAGTGTTATGCGCGGGTCGAGGGTCTGCGCAAGCTGGTTCAGCGCTACATTGATGAAGCGCGGCAGCTTGAAGACAAGCGCGAACAAAAGCTTCTCGACGAACTTTCCCAGCGCTTACCCCGCCACGATCAATTTTAATGCAGGTAATTGAATTCATTCGGGTTGCTGTTGGCGCAGCAGAATGCTAAATCTTTCACACCGTGTCTGTGTTAACCCAAGGAAGCCTCCAATGTCCGTAAACACCGAGCTCTCCCACGACGGGCAAGAACTGACCATTTTCATCGAAGGGCGTTTTGATTTCGCCGCGCATCAAGATTTTCGCGGTGCCTACGAGAACGCTGCCGGCACTCCTCGGCGCTTCGTTGTCGATCTAAAGGGCACGAGTTATCTGGACAGTTCCGCGCTTGGCATGCTGTTACTGCTGCGTGACCATGCCGGCGGTGACGATGCGAAGATCCATCTGATCAACTGCAACGCCGACGTGAACACCATCCTGACCATCTCCAATTTCTCAAAACTGTTTCAGATCGGCTGACGTGTGCTAACCCTGCCCGAAAGCCTGTGCGTGCTTATTGCTGACGACAATGCCAGTGATCGCTTGCTACTCACGACCATCGTCCGTCGCCAGGGCCATACAGTGCTCAGCGCCAGCAATGGCCTGGAAGCGTTGGCGTTGTTTGAAAAAGAGCGTCCGCAGTTGGTGCTGATGGATGCTTTGATGCCGGTGATGGACGGTTTTGAGGCCGCGCGCCGAATCAAACAGGTGGCAGGCGAAGCGCTGGTGCCCATCATTTTTCTCACCTCTCTGAGCGAAAGCGAGGCGTTGGTTCGATGCCTTGACGCAGGGGGCGACGATTTTCTCGCCAAGCCCTACAGCGAGGCGATCCTCACCGCGAAGATCAATGCCATGGAGCGCTTGCGACGGTTGCAGGAAACGGTCTTGGAACAACGTGACCAAATCGCCAGGCATCATGGCTATTTGCTTAATGAACAGCGGGTAGCCAAAGCAGTATTTGATCAGGTGGCGCATTCCGGCTGCCTGAGTGCGCCGAACATTCGCTACCTGCAATCGCCCTATGCCTTATTCAACGGCGATCTATTGTTGGCTGCGTACACGCCTGCCGGCAACATGCACGTTTTATTGGGTGACTTTACCGGCCATGGTTTGCCTGCGGCTGTAGGGGCGATGCCCTTGGCTGAAGTGTTTTACGGCATGACCGCCAAGGGGTACGGCCTGACCCAAACCTTGCGGGAAATGAATGCGAAGCTCAAACGCATTTTGCCCGTGGACATGTTTTGCTGCGCGACTTTGCTGAGCGTGAACTTCAGCTTGCAGCAAGTGGAAGTGTGGAACGGTGGTCTGCCTGATGGTTATCTGCATCACGTTGCCAGTGGGGAGCGAACGCCGCTGGTGTCGCGGCATTTGCCATTGGGTGTGCTCGACCCGGCTCGCTTCGATTACAAGACCGAAGTGCACCCGCTGGCCTTGGGTGACCGGATTTTCCTGTTGTCCGACGGCGTACTCGACACCAGTGACAACGATGATCAATTGTTTGGTGTCGAGCGATTACAGGCGGTGTTCGCCGCCAATCGCCAGCCGGACGAACTGATCAATGAGATTCAGCGTGCCCTGGACGGCTTTCGAGGGCAGGCGCGGGATGATGTAAGCATGGTCGAAATCAGCCTGATCGCCCCGGCCCTGCTGGGGTCTCCGTCGGTGACATATTCGGACAGTGGTGAGTCCAGCCCGCTGGACTGGTCGGCGAGCTTCGAGTATCGCGCCACGACGCTCAAGCGTTTCAATCCTTTGCCTTACTTGTTGCAGCTGCTGATGGAGGTGCATGGTCTGCGCAGTCTGAGCGGGCCGTTGTACAGCGTGCTCTCCGAGCTGTACACCAACGCCCTGGAGCATGGCGTGCTGGGTCTCGACTCGGAACTAAAGCGCGATGCTCTTGGTTTTGCCCAGTACTACCGGGAGCGCAATGAGCACTTGGCGAGTCTTGAAGAGGGTTATGTGCGCCTGCATTTGCAGATTGTGCCGCGCGGGCAGGGTGGTCATTTGACGATACGCGTTGAAGACAGTGGTGCTGGATTCGACGTCGATCGTGTTCTGGCGCTGTCGGCGCAGACTCATGAGTTATCAGGGCGAGGCCTCAACTTGATACGTGAATTGAGTGAGCATTCCTATTGGTCGCAGGACGGACGTACCGCGTGCGTGGAATTTTCCTGGGGGGCTCTGGCATAATCCAATGATTCTTGATCAAGGAGCGAACAAGTGTCAGTGACTCATTTGGATTACCGTGTGCTGGGCGGCTTGCAAGAAGTGATGGAGGCCGAATACCCCATCTTGCTCGACACGTTTCTTAAAGACTCCGAACAGCGCCTGGTGCAGTTGCACCATGCCCTTGCTGCGCAGGCATCTGGTTTGCCGGCGCTGGGCATGGCTGCTCATAGTCTCAAGGGCAGCAGTGGCAACATGGGGGCTACTCGGTTGGCTGAGCTGTGCCAGCAGCTCGAAGAGCGTGCTCAGTGCAATGAGCTGACCGGAGTCGATGAGTTGCTCAGGAAAATCGACGTTGAATTCATCACGGTCCGGCGTTTGTTCAGCGTTGAACGTCAGCGTTTTATCGGTCAAGGCTGAGATAAGCCGAAGCTGGCCCGTCCCTTGCTTGGTGACTTGGCAATTGTGCCCGTACGGAGACTGACATGCCCCTTGCCACTCACCCGCTTCTCCAGGCTGCCGCCGTAGCCAAATCCCAGCCAGCTGTCGCCAGTAGTGCGGCAAAACCTGCTGAGACGGGCAAGGAAGACACTTCCAGCTTTGCTCGAGTGTTTGCCAAACATGCCCAGCCCAAGCCTGTTGTGAGCAATGACACCCGTACAAAAGCGGTCCACGACAAGCCCGATGCAGGTAACGGCAAGCAAGCGGTGAGCGATAAATCTGCCGCTTCCACCTCGGCGGTTGCCGATAGCGGCAAATCCTTGCCTGCCGATAGCGTCAGCGGAAAAGCGGATGCTACGGGTAAGGATATGCCGAAGGATAAGACGACCGACCCGGCGCTAAGCGACGTTGCCCCCGTTGATCCGACCCTGGATCCGGCGGCCTTGCAGGCGCTGGTCGTCCAGCCGGCTGCCGAGTCTGTGGTGCCGGTCGCTCCGGCCGTTGAACCTCAGGTCGTGCCGGTAGCCGTGAGTGCAGCGGTAGCCACGCAGCAGTCGGCTGTTCCTGTTCCTGTTGGCACTGGCACTGGTGCTGGTTTCGACCCTGCGACTGACCCTCTGGCAGGGTTGCCTGCCGTGCAAATGGCGCTGGAGCAGAGCGCCAAGGCGTCAGGCTCAGTGTCAGTGCCCACCGCGTCTACCTCTGCTCCGAGTGTCGCGAAAGCATCTCCCGCTCAAGCCGATGCGGACCCCTTGCAGGCCATTGCCAATAACTTGACGGTCATCACGGATCAACCGTCCGCGGGTGGCGCAGGTACTGAGGGGGGCGATAAGGCTTTTAAAGGTCTTATTGAAGACGGTTTGAGCAATGTCAAAGCTCCGGCCAGTGACACTCGGGTCGATGATTTTGCCAATCGCCTAGCCGCCCTGAGTCAGGCAGTACAGCCCAAGGCGGCGGAAGCAGCTTCGCCTTTGTCGTTGGCCCAGCCATTGGCCATGCATCAGAGCGGTTGGAGTGAGGGGGTCGTGGATCGCGTCATGTATATGTCGAGTCAGAACTTGAAGTCAGCAGATATTCAGCTGGAGCCGGCGGAGCTGGGTCGCCTGAATATCCGCGTCAACATGGCACCTGACCAGCAAACCCAGGTTACGTTCATGAGTGCCCATGTCGGTGTGCGCGATGCGCTGGAGGCGCAGATGTCCAAGCTGCGCGATTCGTTTACTCAGCAGGGACTGGGCCAGGTTGACGTCAATGTGTCTGACCAGTCCCGTGGCTGGAATGGGCAGGGGCAGGACCAGCAGCAGGCTAGCCAGGGGCAGCGAAGTGGCGGCGCGAGGAGTGGTGGCACTGATCCAGTCAATGGCCTCGATGACGGGTCCATTCATGATGTGGTGCAGGCTGCCAGTCAGCCTATGCAAATCATCGGCTCCAGCGAAGTGGATTACTACGCTTGATGCTGTAACACGCTATTGGTAGGCGCGGGCTTGCGACCGTGCGTTCAGCCGTGATGGCGGTGTGCCCGACACGCCGCCTCAAGCCCTTCGTGAGTGAGATCGCGCCTACAGAATAAACCCCCTCCGCCGATCCGGTCACACATCTGGCATAACACTTGCTCTGCCTCTGTCACGCATTGGTGAACCCCCGAATAGTGACGGATTATTGGCATGGCGAAGACCGAAGCAGTAAAAGACCCCGCAGCGAAAGGCAAACTCAAGCTCATTATCATTATCGTCGTGGCATTGTTGCTTGCGATCGGCTTGTCGGTTGGCGCCACTTGGTTCTTTTTGCACTCGTCCCAAAGTAAACCTGAGCCAGCCGTAGCGGCCAGCAACGTCAAGGCTCCTGCGATTTTCGAGCCTATGACACCGGCCTTTGTGGTCAATTTCAACCAGAACGGTCGTCAGCGTTATATGCAGGTCAGTATCACCCTGCTGGCACGTAATCAGGGTGATCTGGATGCGCTGAAAGTTCATATGCCGGTTATCCGCAACAACCTGGTCATGCTCTTCTCTGGGCAGACTTTCGACTCTTTGGCAACGCCAATCGGTCAGGAAATGCTGCGTCAGAAGGCCACCGCCAGCGTTCAGGAAGTGGCGCAGAAAGAGGTTGGCAAGGTGGTGGTTGAACAATTGCTTTTTACTAACTTCGTATTGCAGTAGGACCACGACATGGCCGTGCAAGACCTGCTGTCCCAGGATGAGATCGATGCCCTGTTGCACGGTGTCGACGATGGTCTGGTCCAGACCGAAAGCGTTGCCGAACCCGGCAGCGTCAAAAGTTATGACCTGACCAGTCAGGATCGCATCGTCCGAGGGCGGATGCCGACCCTGGAGATGATCAACGAGCGTTTCGCCCGGTATACCCGTATCAGTATGTTCAACATGTTGCGCCGTTCTGCGGATGTGGCGGTGGGCGGTGTGCAGGTCATGAAATTTGGTGAGTACGTGCACTCACTGTACGTACCGACCAGTCTCAATCTGGTCAAGATGAAGCCGTTGCGCGGCACTGCGTTGTTCATTCTGGACGCCAAGCTGGTGTTCAAGCTGGTGGACAACTTTTTCGGTGGTGACGGGCGGCACGCCAAGATCGAGGGTCGTGAGTTCACGCCAACCGAATTGCGCGTGGTGCGCATGGTGCTCGAGCAAGCATTCATCGATTTGAAAGAAGCCTGGCAGGCGATCATGGAAGTGAGCTTCGAGTACATCAACTCTGAAGTGAACCCGGCCATGGCCAACATCGTCGGCCCCAGCGAAGCGGTTGTAGTCTCGACGTTCCATATCGAGCTCGACGGCGGTGGCGGCGACCTGCACGTGACCATGCCTTACTCGATGATTGAGCCGGTACGCGAAATGCTCGATGCCGGTTTCCAGTCCGACCTGGATGACCAGGATGAGCGTTGGAGCAAAGCCTTGCGCGAGGACCTGCTGGATGTCGCTGTGCCACTGAGTGCCGTCGTCGCTCGCCGTCAATTGCGCCTGCGCGACATTCTGCACATGCAGCCGGGTGACGTGATTCCAGTGGAATTGCCTGAAGAGCTGATCATGCGTGCCAATGGCGTGCCGTCGTTCAAGGTCAAGCTGGGCTCCCACAAGGGGCATCTGGCGCTGCAAGTTATCGAACCAATTGAACGTCGCTGACCTTTGCCGTCAGCGTGAATAAATGTGATGTGTTAACGAATCAATGCCCGCCGAGGACAACTGATGGCTGATGAAAACGAAATAACGTCTGCTGAAGATCAGGCATTGGCCGATGAATGGGCAGCCGCGCTGGGTGAATCTGGCGATGCCAGCCAGGATGACATCGACGCTCTGCTTTCAGCCGATACCGGTAACTCCTCTGCCAGTCGCTTGCAAATGGAAGAGTTTGGCAGCGTGCCGAAGAACAATGCGGCCGTGACCCTGGAGGGTCCAAACCTGGATGTGATTCTGGATATTCCGGTATCGATTTCCATGGAAGTGGGCAGTACTGATATCAATATTCGCAACCTGTTACAGCTTAACCAGGGTTCGGTGATCGAACTCGACCGGTTGGCTGGAGAACCGCTGGACGTGCTGGTCAACGGCACGCTGATTGCTCACGGTGAAGTGGTTGTGGTCAACGAAAAGTTCGGCATTCGTCTGACTGACGTTATCAGCCCAAGTGAACGCATCAAGAAGTTGCGTTGAATGAATAGGCTCCTCGGTGTGATGCTCGTCTTGCCTTTAAGCGCGATGGCTGCGGAGCCTGCCGTGCAGGCTGCTGCGCCGCAAGTCAGCAGTGCGCTGGGCGGTGGGGTGGGCGGTCAATTGATGCAATTGGTATTGGGTCTGTTGCTGGTGATTGGCCTGATCTTCGGGTTGGCCTGGCTGCTACGCCGAGCGCAGGGTGCCGGCCCGCGCAACGGCCAACTCATCGAGCTGCTGGGTTCGCGCGCACTGGGTCCGCGAGACCGGCTGGTGCTGGTGCAAGTGGGTAGCGAGCAGATTTTGCTCGGGATTACGCCGGGACGCATCACGCCCTTGCATGTGCTCAAAGAGCCGCTACAAGTGCCCGCCGCTTCGCAGGCAACACCGGAGTTTGCCCAGCGTCTGATGGAGCTGCTGGGCAAGGATTATAAGGATAAGAAGTAATGGGTGCGTTGCGCATAATCTTGACGTTGCTGCTGGTGCTGGCGGCGCCCTTGGTATTCGCGGCTGATCCACTGTCGATACCTGCGATCACATTGTCCAGCGGTGCCAACGGTCAACAGGAATATTCGGTCAGCCTGCAGATCCTGTTGATCATGACGGCGCTGAGTTTCATCCCTGCATTCGTCATGCTGATGACCAGCTTTACCCGGATCATCATCGTTTTTTCGATTTTGCGTCAGGCCCTGGGTTTGCAGCAGACGCCGTCGAACCAGATACTCACCGGCATGGCGCTGTTCTTGACGATGTTCATTATGGCGCCCGTGTTTGACCGGGTGAACCAGGATGCATTGCAGCCCTATCTGAGTGAAAAACTTACCGCGCAGGACGCAGTGCTCAAGGCTGAGGTGCCCATCAAGGACTTTATGCTGGCGCAGACTCGACAGAGCGATCTGGATTTGTTCATGCGACTCTCCAAACGCACCGATATTTCCAGTCCTGATCAGGCGCCGCTGACGATCCTGGTTCCGGCATTCGTGACCTCGGAACTTAAAACCGCGTTCCAGATCGGGTTCATGATCTTCATCCCGTTCCTGATTATCGACCTGGTGGTTGCCAGTGTATTGATGGCGATGGGCATGATGATGCTGTCGCCGCTGATTATCTCTCTGCCGTTCAAGATCATGCTGTTTGTACTGGTGGACGGTTGGGCCCTGATCATCGGCACCCTGGCGAGCAGCTTTGGCGGGGTCTCGCCATGACTGACGGGGAGCGTGCGCAATGACGCCTGAAGTCGCTGTCGACCTGTTTCGCGAGGCGTTATGGTTGACCACGATGATGGTCGCCATACTGGTGGTGCCCAGTCTGATCGTGGGGTTGTTGGTCGCCATGTTTCAGGCTGCGACGCAGATTAACGAGCAGACGTTGAGCTTTCTGCCTCGTCTATTGGTGATGCTGATCACCCTGATCGTCGTGGGGCCCTGGCTGGTTCGGGTGTTCATGGAGTACATCCTGTCGCTGTACGGCAGTATTCCGCAGTTGATCGGTTAGCAACGTGCCCTCCGTGCTTGCCCTGACTGACGCGCAGATCGGGACGTGGGTAGCGAGTTTCATGCTGCCGTTGTTCCGGGTCGCGGCGGTCCTGATGACCATGCCGGTCTTTGGCACGACGCTGGTGCCAAAGCGTGTGCGTCTGTATTTCTCGGTGGCGATTACCGTCGTGATTGCCCCCGGTCTGCCGCCGATTCCCGAGGTCCATGCGCTGGATCTGAGCGCGCTACTGCTGATTGGTGAGCAGATCATCATCGGTGCAATGCTGGGCTTGTCCCTGCAATTGTTTTTTCAGGCGTTCGTTATCGCCGGGCAGATTGTTGCGACGCAAATGGGCATGAGCTTCGCGTCGATGGTTGACCCGACCAACGGTGTATCAGTGGCGGTGGTCGGGCAGTTTTTTACCATGCTGGTGACCTTGCTGTTTCTGGCTATGAATGGCCATTTGGTGGTCTTCGAAGTACTGGTGGAGAGCTTTACCACGTTGCCTGTCGGCAGTGGGCTGGATCTCACGCACATTTGGGAACTGGTTGGTCGTATGGGCTGGGTATTGGGTGCCGGCTTGCTGCTGGTCTTGCCGGCCGTTACTGCGTTGCTGGTGGTGAACGTTGCATTTGGGGTCATGACGCGTGCTGCGCCGCAGTTGAATATCTTCTCAATTGGCTTTCCGCTTACGTTGGTGCTGGGCATGGTGATTCTGTGGATCACTCTCGGCGATATTCTCAATCAGTATCAACCGCTGGCGGTGGAAGCCTTGCAGTTGCTACGCAGTCTGGTCAGGGCCCGCTGAGATGGCTGAGAACGAGAATGGCCAGGACAAAACAGAAGACCCCACGTCCAAACGGCTCAAGGAATCGCGTGACAAGGGTGAGACGGCCCGCTCCAAAGAACTGAATACACTGGTCATCATGATGGCGGGTGCAGGCGGATTGCTGGCGTTTGGTGGCCAGCTGGCGGAAATGATGCTCGGGTTGATGCGGGTCAATTTCACGCTTTCGCGTGAAGTGATCATGGATGACCATTATATGGGCCTGTATTTTCTCAACGCCGGCAAAGCGGCGCTGGTTGCCATCCAGCCGCTGATGCTGATCATGGTTCTGGCGGCGCTCATCGGCCCCATCTCGCTGGGAGGCTGGCTGTTTTCTACTGACACGATGGTGCCCAAGTTCAGTCGAATGAATCCGCTTTCCGGGATCAAGCGCATGTTTTCCGTTCAGGCATTGGTCGAGCTGGTCAAAGCGTTTGCCAAGTTTTTCATCATCCTGATGGTGGCGTTGGTGGTGCTGTCCAAGGACCGGGGGGATCTGGTCTCCATCGCCCATGAGCCATTGGAGTTGGCGATCGTCCACAGTGTGCAGGTGGTGGGCTGGAGTGCGTTATGGATGGCGTGTGGGTTGATCATTATCGCTGCGGTGGATGTACCGTTTCAGCTCTGGGAAAGCCATAAAAAGCTGTTGATGACGAAGCAGGAGGTGCGTGACGAGCACCGAGACAGTGATGGGCGGCCAGAGGTCAAACAGCGGATTCGTCAGTTGCAGCGTGAAATGTCACAGCGACGAATGATGGCGAAGATCCCTGATGCCGACGTGATCATCACCAACCCGACGCACTTTGCCGTGGCGCTCAAATATGATCCAGAGCAAGGTGGGGCGCCGATGTTGCTGGCCAAGGGCAGTGATTTTCTGGCGTTGAAGATTCGGGAAATCGGCGCCGAGCACAACATACTCCTCCTTGAATCACCGGCTTTGGCGCGTTCGATTTATTACTCCACCGATCTGGATCAGGAAATTCCTGCTGGCCTGTACCTCGCAGTAGCGCAGGTATTGGCATACGTCTATCAAATCCGCCAGCATCGCGCAGGCAAGGGCAAGCGCCCGGACCCATTGGGCGATATGCCTATCCCAGGCGATTTGCGACGTGATTCATGAGCCTGCGTACAAGTTTGCGCAACAAACCCATAGTTGGAAAGCTTCTTGCACTGACCTTGCTACGTCGCTTGATGGCGTCAAAAGTTTGATTTAGCAGGCAGGAAAAGAATTGGTGGATCGCTCTCAATTAATCAACGCTGCACGCAGCAACCTGCTGGGCCTGGGTCGTGGGCAGCTGGGTGTACCGTTGCTGCTGTTGGTCATGTTGGCAATGATGATGTTGCCGATGCCGCCATTCCTGCTCGATGTGTTTTTCACGTTCAACATCGCGCTGTCGATCGTCGTCCTGCTGGTTTGCGTGTACGCCCTGCGGCCACTGGACTTCTCTGTATTCCCCACCATTTTGCTGGTTGCCACGTTGTTGCGGCTGGCGCTGAACGTGGCGTCGACCCGGGTGGTCATGCTTCACGGTCAAGACGGTCACGCTGCCGCCGGTAAGGTGATCCAGGCCTTTGGTGAGGTGGTGATCGGCGGTAATTACGTGGTGGGTATCGTAGTTTTCGCGATTTTGATGATCATCAACTTTGTTGTTGTGACCAAGGGTGCCGGGCGGATTTCCGAAGTAAGTGCCCGCTTTACCCTCGACGCGATGCCCGGCAAGCAGATGGCTATCGACGCAGACCTCAACGCAGGCCTGATCGATCAGCCCCAGGCAAAACATCGTCGACTGGAAGTCGCCCAGGAAGCCGAGTTCTACGGTTCGATGGACGGCGCCAGTAAATTCGTGCGCGGCGATGCGATTGCCGGGCTGCTGATTTTGTTCATCAACCTGATTGGCGGCGTGGCTGTCGGTATTTTCCAGCACAACATGTCCTTTGCCGATGCCGGCAAGGTTTACGCGCTGTTGACCATTGGTGACGGTTTGGTGGCGCAATTGCCATCACTGCTGCTGTCCACCGCCGCGGCAATCATGGTGACCCGTGCGTCCGGCTCGGAAGAGATGGGCAAACAGATCAATCGGCAGATGTTCGCCTCGCCCAAGGCGCTGGCGGTGGCCGCGGGCTTGATGATAGTCATGGGGTTAGTGCCGGGCATGCCCCACTTGTCCTTTATCAGTCTGGGGCTGGTGGCCGCTGGAGTTGCTTATCTGCTTTGGAAAAAGCAGAGCATGGTCAAGGTCAATGCGTTGCAAGAGGTCCAGCGCCAGCAGGATCTCTTGCCTTCGCCAACGCGAGCTCAGGACTCGAAAGAACTGGGTTGGGATGATGTCACAGCCATCGACATGATCGGCCTGGAAGTAGGCTACCGCTTGATTCCGTTGGTGGATCGCAATCAAGGCGGTCAGCTCCTGGCACGGATCAAGGGCGTGCGTAAAAAGCTTTCCCAAGAGTTGGGCTTTTTGATGCCGACCGTGCATATCCGCGACAACCTTGATCTGGCGCCCAGCGCCTATCGTCTGACACTGATGGGCGTCACCCTGGCTGAGGCCGAGATTTACCCTGATCGCGAACTGGCGATCAATCCGGGTCAGGTCTTTGGTACGCTCAACGGGATCACCGCCAAGGACCCAGCGTTCGGTCTGGAGGCAGTGTGGATCGAAGTCAGCCTGCGCAGTCAGGCGCAATCGCTCGGTTACACCGTGGTGGATGCCAGCACAGTGGTGGCGACTCACCTCAATCAGATTCTGTACAAGCATTCTCATGAGCTGATTGGCCATGAAGAAGTGCAGCAATTGATGCAGTTATTGGCCAAAAGCTCGCCCAAACTGGCCGAAGAGCTGGTACCAGGTGTTCTTTCGCTCTCGGCATTGCTCAAGGTGTTGCAGGCGTTGCTGGCTGAACACGTCCCTGTCAGGGATATCCGCAGCATTGCCGAAGCCATCGCTAACGCTGCACCTCGGAGTCAAGATACTGCCGCGCTGGTCGCAGCGGTGCGCGTCGGACTGTGTCGCGCTATCGTCCAAAGCATTGTAGGGGCTGAGCCGGAGCTGCCTGTCATTACCCTTGAGCCAAGATTGGAACAAATATTGCTAAATAGTCTTCAGAAGGCTGGTCAGGGTCAGGAAGAGGGCGTTCTTCTCGAGCCGAGCATGGCTGAAAAGCTCCAGCGTTCGTTGATTGATGCTGCTCAGCGCCAGGAAATGCAGGGGCAGCCAGTGATTTTGTTAGTCGCAGGCCCGGTTCGCGCCATGCTGTCACGATTTGGACGGTTGGCTGTACCGAACATGCATGTTCTGGCGTATCAGGAAATTCCTGACAATAAGCAAGTCACAATCGTCGCGACTGTCGGGCCCAACGGCTGAGGTAGTGAGTCATGCAAGTTAAGCGTTTTTTCGCCGCCGACATGCGTCAAGCCATGAAATTGGTCCGTGATGAATTGGGCGCTGATGCCGCCATCATTGGCAACCGGCGGATTGCCGGTGGTGTAGAGCTGACTGCTGCCCTGGATTACAAACTTTCCGCGCTGGCACCGCGTGTGCCGAACATTGAACTCGAAGACGAACTGCGCAAAACCCAATCTCGCATCGTCTCTGCTCAGGCTGAGCTCGGCACCCGTGGCGATAGCGATTCATCGATCAATCGCCAGCTTTATTCCGGCCTGCCGTTGACCGCTGGCGACTCGCACATTGAGCCGACCTTCAGCGAGCCGCCGCGTCCAGCCGCTCCGGCCACTGCCGTTGAGCCCGTCGCTGGGCAGCATGCTTATGAGTCCATGCGTTTTGAGTTGAACGGTCTGCGCGAACTGCTCGAAGTGCAACTCGGTTCGTTGGCCTGGAATCAACTGCAAGGCAGCCGTCCGCAGCAAGCCAACCTGTGGCGTCGCCTGCAACGCATTGGTCTGTCGGGTCCGTTGTCGCGGGACCTGTTGGCGATGATCACCGATATTGAAGAACCCCGTCAGGCGTGGCGCATGTTACTGGCCCACTTGGCGCGGATGATCGTGACGCCCGACGTCGAACCTCTGGAGGAGGGCGGCGTGATCGCCATGGTCGGTCCGGCAGGGATGGGCAAGACCACGACGCTGGCGAAACTGGCAGCACGGTATGTCTTGAAATATGGTCCACAAAATATTGCACTGGTGAGCATGGATAGCTATCGGATTGGCGCCCAGGAACAGCTGAAAACCCTGGGCCGTATTCTCAATGTGCCGGTCACTCATATCGACCCGGGCCAGTCGCTTGGTCAGGCGTTGGAGCCATTGGTACGCAAGCGCGTGGTCTTGATCGACACCGCCGGCCTGCAGGCAAGCGATCCAGCACTGCGCCTGCAACTGGAAAGCCTCGCAGGTCGTGGTATCAAGGCGCGTAATTATCTGGTGCTGGCAACAACCAGCCAGAAACAGGTTCTGACCGCGGCATACCACAGCTACAAACGTTGCGGTCTAGCCGGCTGCATTCTCACCAAACTGGATGAAACCGCCAGCTTGGGTGAAGTGTTAAGCCTGGCAATCAGTCATGAATTACCGGTGGCCTATCTGACGGATGGGCCACGGATACCGGATGATTTGCACTTGCCGCGCCGGCACCAATTGGTGAGTCGAGCGGTCAGTGTGCAAATGCAGGAAGAGCCGAGCGAGGAAGCTATGGCGGATATGTTCGCGGATCTTTATCACAGCCCGAACAAAAGGGTTGGGTAAAGCAAGACACTGGAATGTACCTACATCATGGTCTGCCTTGCTTTGTTCTCTCAACGAACTTGCAGTCAGTAATGTGGCCTCGGTCTAAGCAACACAAGGTAAAGAAATAACATGGGCAGCATGCATCCCGTACAGGTTATCGCGGTGACCGGTGGCAAAGGTGGCGTCGGCAAGACCAACGTGTCAGTGAACTTATCACTGGCTCTGGCTGAGCTCGGTCGGCGCGTCATGCTGCTGGATGCCGACCTGGGTCTGGCTAATGTCGATGTGTTACTCGGCTTGACCCCCAAACGCACCCTCGCCGACGTTATCGAAGGACGCTGCGAGCTTCGCGATGTGCTGCTTCAGGGGCCGGGCGGGATTCGTATCGTGCCGGCTGCGTCCGGCACCCAAAGCATGGTTCACCTGACGGCAGCACAACATGCCGGTCTGATCCAGGCCTTCAGCGACATCGGCGATAACCTCGATGTACTGGTGATCGACACGGCTGCGGGCATCGGTGAATCGGTCGTCAGCTTCGTGCGCGCGGCCCAGGAAGTATTGCTGGTGGTGTGTGATGAGCCGACCTCGATCACCGATGCTTACGCGCTGATCAAACTGCTCAACCGCGATTACGGGATGAACCGCTTCCGGGTGCTTGCCAACATGGCACAAAGCCCTCAGGAAGGCCGCAATCTGTTCGCCAAGTTGACCAAGGTCACTGACCGCTTCCTGGATGTCGCCCTACAATACGTCGGCGCCGTGCCTTATGACGAATGTGTACGTAAAGCCGTGCAGAAGCAGCGCGCCGTATATGAAGCGTTCCCGCGTTCCAAGTGCTCCCTGGCGTTCAAAGCTATCGCACAGAAAGTTGACACTTGGCCGTTGCCGGCCAACCCGCGCGGGCATCTGGAATTTTTCGTTGAGCGGCTCGTACATCCAGCGAGTGCAGGACCGGTGCTATGACAGCCAGCGGCTATCGCATGTACAGCAAGGTGTCAAAAGACTCCCAGTACGAGCTGATCGAGCGTTATGCGCCGCTGGTTAAACGCATTGCTTATCACCTGCTGGCGCGGTTGCCAGCCAGTGTGCAGGTCGAAGACCTGATCCAGGCTGGCATGATTGGTTTGTTGGAAGTCTCGACTAAATACGACGCCACCAAGGGTGCGAGTTTCGAGACCTATGCCGGGATTCGTATTCGTGGCGCCATGCTCGATGAGGTGCGCAAGGGTGATTGGGCCCCGCGTTCTGTGCATCGCAATACACGCATGGTCAGTGACGCAATTCGGGCAATTGAAGCTAAAACCGGTCGTGACGCTAAAGATCACGAGGTTGCGGCCGAACTCCAATTGAGTCTCGATGATTATTACGGGATTTTGAATGACACCTTGGGCAGTCGGCTATTCAGTTTCGACGATCTGTTGCAGGACGGCGAACATGAAGGGCTGCACGAGGATGGCGCAAGCGCTCACCTTGAGCCGTCGCGCGATCTGGAAGATGAACGCTTCCAGGCTGCGTTAGCAGATGCGATAGCCAATTTGCCAGAGCGCGAGCGACTGGTATTGGCGCTGTACTACGACGAGGAGCTGAACCTTAAGGAAATTGGTGAGGTATTGGGGGTCAGCGAGTCGCGGGTCAGCCAGTTACACAGCCAGTGCGCAGCTCGTTTGCGAGGGCGTTTGGGGGAATGGCGAGCGCGTTGACAGGCAGTGCGTGGCCCTTGGTGGTTTCGCGCTATCTGCAGGCTGGCTGTGCAAAGCGTTGCGTGCGAAGAAAATAGGACTAGGCAGGAGCCGGTCAGCCAGGGTCCTGTAAGACCTGCTGTGCCCGTTTCCCGACCTGTTGATTTACCAAGCTCGTCGTCGTTTTCGTGCAGCCGTTGTGTGCTGCGCCGGTTTTTGATTGAACAGCGTATTCAGGTGCTGAATGCGTTAAAGACTGCTTGGAGGTCGAATTGAACAAGAACATGAAAATCCTCATCGTTGATGACTTCTCAACGATGCGGCGGATCATAAAAAACCTGTTGCGTGACTTGGGGTTTACCAATACGGCTGAGGCGGATGACGGGGTTACCGCGCTGCCGATGCTGCAAAGCGGGAGCTTCGATTTTTTGGTGACTGACTGGAACATGCCTGGCATGTCCGGCATCGATCTGTTACGCCATGTGCGTGCAGATGAACGCCTCAAGCATCTACCGGTGTTGATGGTAACGGCTGAAGCCAAGCGTGATCAGATCATCGAAGCTGCTCAGGCCGGTGTGAACGGTTACGTGGTCAAGCCCTTCACGGCTCAAGTGCTGAAAGAAAAGATCGAAAAGATCTTCGAGCGCGTCAATAGCTGATGTTTGCCGCGAGGGCTCTATGGAGCACACAGATTCGTCATCGGGCGACTTTGAGTCGACCCTGAAAAAACACGCACACGAGTTGGTCGATAGCCTTGAAAAGGGCCGGTTCGGAGACGCTGCGCAACTGATCAATGAGCTTAATAAGGCCCGCGACAGCGGCCTGTATCAGGAAGTCGGCAAACTTACTCGCGAACTGCACAGTGCCATCGTCAATTTTCAGATTGACCCGAACACGCCGCAAGCCGAGGAAGTCTCGCAGATCAATGATGCTACCGAGCGGCTGTCCTATGTGGTCAGGCTGACCGAGGCAGCGGCCAACCGCACGATGGATCTGGTGGAGCTCAGTACACCGCTGGTGGGTGGGCTTGGCACTGAGGCTGCTGCTTTGAGTGTCGATTGGGGACGCTTCATGCGTCGCGAAATCGGCGCCGAAGAATTTCGTGAGCTGGCTCGGCGTGTCGATGGTTTTTTGACGCGCAGCGAAAAGGAAACCCGGGAAGTGTCGGGCCACCTCAACGATATTTTGCTGGCTCAGGATTATCAGGACCTTACCGGTCAGGTCATCAAGCGCGTGACCCAGTTGGTCACGGAAGTCGAAAGCAACCTGCTCAAACTGGTACTGATGGCCAGTCAGGTCGATCGTTTTGCCGGGATCGAACATGACCATCAATCGATACGCGTAGAAAAAGAACAAGAAAAACATCTGTCTCAGGGTGAAGGTCCGCAGATTCATGCCGATAAGCGTGATGACGTTGTGTCCGGACAGGATGATGTTGACGATCTGCTATCCAGCCTGGGCTTCTAGGTCGGTTGATGGTTAATTTTAGGGAGCACCCCAATGAGCTTCGGCGCCGATGAAGAAATCCTTCAGGATTTTCTGGTAGAGGCCGGCGAGATTCTCGAGCTATTGTCCGAGCAGCTGGTCGAGCTGGAAAGCCGACCTGATGATGCGGACTTGCTTAATGCAATTTTTCGCGGTTTTCACACTGTAAAAGGGGGCGCCGGCTTCCTCCAGCTCCATGAGCTGGTGGAGTGCTGCCACATCGCCGAGAACGTCTTCGACATCCTGCGCAAGGGTGAGCGTCGCGTCGACTCGGAGTTGATGGACGTGGTCCTTGAAGCATTGGATGCGGTCAACGGTATGTTCACTGAAGTGCGTGAGCGCACTACCGTGACCCCGGCCACGCCCGAATTGCTGGCTGCATTAGCACGTTTGGCAGCGCCAGCGTCTGCCGATGAGATCGCTGCGGCAGCGCCCGCCAGCGTCGAAGAGCCACCTGCTGAGGCCGCAGGCGACATCACCGATAACGAATTCGAGCAGTTGCTCGATTCGCTCAACGCCGTCAAGGCGCAAGCGGCCGCTTCAGCTGCGGCCCCCGCAGCAGTAGTTGCGATGCCTGCTATTGACCCCAATGCCAGCGACGAGATCAGTGATGCTGAATTTGAATCGCTGCTCGATCAGTTGCACGGGAAAGGCCAGTTCGCCGCCGATGCCGTGCCTGTTCAGGCTGCGCCTGTGGCGACCGCGTCAGCGAGCAATGAGATCACCGACGACGAGTTCGAAGCACTGCTCGATCAGTTGCACGGAAAAGGCTCGTTCGTAGCCGATGCTCTGGAGTCTGGGGTACTGGCTCCAGTGGCCGTCGCCAAGGCGCCTGTCAGTGCTGCGGGCGGCGATCAAATCTCCGATCACGAATTCGAAGCGTTGCTTGATGAGCTGCATGGCAAAGGCAAGTTTGAGCCTGAAGCCGTTGTGGCAGCTGTTGCCCCTGCACCTGTCGTAGCTAAAGCCGCAGTGGTGAAGGCGCCTGCGCCGGCCAAGGCTGTTGCTGCAGCCCCGGCTCCGGCCAAAGCGCCCGTACCGGAGAAGCACGCGGCGTCTGAAGCTGAAACCACGGTGCGGGTCGACACCGCACGCCTCGACGAAATCATGAACATGGTCGGCGAGTTGGTGTTGGTGCGGAACCGCCTGGTTCGTCTGGGTCTCAACAGTGGCGACGAAGCCATGTCCAAGGCGGTGTCGAACCTTGACGTGGTCACGGCTGATCTGCAGACCGCGGTGATGAAAACCCGCATGCAGCCGATCAAGAAAGTCTTTGGCCGCTTCCCACGACTGGTTCGCGACCTTGCACGCCAGCTGAAGAAAGAGATCAATCTGGAGCTGGTCGGCGAAGAAACCGACCTGGACAAGAACCTGGTCGAGGCCTTGGCCGACCCGCTGGTCCACTTGGTGCGCAACGCTGTCGACCACGGCATCGAAACCCCGGAAGAACGCGAAGCATCCGGGAAAGCCCGATGCGGTCGGGTAATTCTGGCGGCTGAGCAGGAGGGTGACCATATCCTGTTGTCGATTTCCGATGACGGCAAGGGCATGGACGCCAACGTGTTACGTGCCATCGCCGTGAAACGCGGGGTGATGGACAAGGACGCTGCGGATCGCTTGAGCGAAACCGATTGCTACAACCTGATCTTCGCGCCGGGCTTCTCGACCAAAACCGAGATTTCCGACGTATCTGGGCGCGGCGTGGGCATGGACGTGGTGAAAACCAAAATTGCCCAACTCAATGGCTCGATCAATATTTACTCGACCAAGGGCCAGGGTTCGAAGATCGTCATCAAGGTGCCGTTGACCCTGGCGATCATGCCGACCCTGATGGTGATGCTTGGCAATCAGGCTTTTGCCTTCCCGCTGGTCAACGTAAACGAGATTTTCCACCTCGACCTGTCGCGGACCAACGTTGTCGACGGCCAGGAAGTGGTCATCGTGCGCGACAAGGCTTTGCCTCTGTTCTATCTCAAGCGTTGGCTGGTGGCCAAGGCCGCTCACGAGGAGCAGCACGAAGGTCATGTGGTGATCCTGTCGGTCGGCACCCAGCGTATCGGTTTTGTCGTCGATCAGTTGGTGGGTCAGGAGGAAGTCGTCATCAAGCCGCTGGGCAAAATGCTGCAGGGAACACCGGGTATGTCAGGCGCCACCATTACCGGTGACGGTCGAATTGCCTTGATTCTCGATGTACCAAGCATGCTCAAGCGTTACGCTGCACGGCGTATTTGATTCTGGGGCTGCGGGCCGCTTTTGGTGCCCGCAGCACCTAACGGAGTGTTTATGGCAGTCAAGGTCCTGGTGGTGGATGATTCAGGTTTCTTCCGCCGCCGCGTCTCGGAAATTCTTTCTGCGGACCCGAATATCCAGATAGTCGGCACGGCGACTAACGGCAAAGAAGCCATCGAGCAAGCGCTGGCGCTGAAACCCGATGTGATTACCATGGATTACGAGATGCCAATGATGGATGGCATCACAGCAGTGCGTCACATCATGCAGCGCATTCCGACACCGGTCTTGATGTTCTCCTCGCTGACCCATGAAGGCGCCCGGGTTACGCTGGATGCGCTGGATGCGGGTGCGGTCGATTTCTTGCCCAAAAACTTCGAAGACATCTCGCGCAACCCCGAAAAGGTCAAACAGCTGCTGTGCGAAAAAATTCACACTATTTCGCGCAGCAACCGTCGTTTCACTGGCTACAGCACTCCGACTCCGGCGCCGCAGGTGGCTGTGTCATCGGGCGCAACTTCCAGTAGCGCTTTGAGTGTCGGGTCGACGACTCCCCGCGCTGTACCCGTACGCTCGCCGACAAACGCTTCCTCGGCGCACGTGCCAGCGCATGCGTCGCCTGCTCCAAAGCGCAAAGCCTACAAGCTGGTGGCAATCGGTACATCAACGGGTGGCCCGGTGGCATTGCAGCGCGTGTTAACGCAATTGCCCGCCAGCTTCCCTGCACCTATCGTCCTGATTCAGCACATGCCGGCAGCGTTTACCAAGGCGTTCGCCGAGCGTCTGGACAAGCTGTGTCAGATCAGTGTCAAAGAAGCCGAAGACGGTGATATTTTGCGTCCGGGTCTGGCATTGCTGGCCCCTGGCGGCAAGCAAATGATGATCGATGGTCGCGGCGCGGTGAAGATCCTGCCCGGTGACGAGCGCTTGAATTACAAACCCTGTGTGGATATTACCTTCGGTTCTGCGGCCAAATCCTACGGTGACAAGGTGTTGGCGGTGGTACTCACCGGTATGGGGGCCGATGGTCGCGAGGGTGCTCGCCTGCTCAAGCAGGGTGGTAGCCATATCTGGGCGCAGGATGAGGCAAGCTGTGTGATTTACGGCATGCCTATGGCGATCGTCAAAGCCGACCTGGCGGATGCGGTGTACAGCCTGGACGAGATTGGCAAGCATTTGGTCGAGGCCTGTCTCTGATGGATGTGCTGAGCCTGATTGGGATCATCCTGGCGTTTGTCGCCATTATTGGCGGCAATTTCCTGGAGGGCGGACACCTGAGCGCCTTGCTCAATGGTCCGGCAGCCTTGATCGTACTGGGTGGAACTCTGGCGGCTTCGCTGCTGCAGTCTCCCATGAGTTCTTTTATGCGAGCCCTGCAGATTGTTGGCTGGATTCTGTTCCCGCCACGCATCGATCTGTCGGGTGGGATTGACCGTGTCGTCAACTGGAGCCTGATTGCACGCAAGGAAGGGCTGCTCGGGCTTGAAGCCATCGCCGACGGGGAACCCGATACCTATTCGCGCAAAGGCTTGCAGTTGTTGGTCGACGGTGCTGAACCCGAAGCGATTCGGAGCATTCTGGAAGTGGACTTCATGACCCAGGAAGCACGCGATACTCAGGCGGCCAAGGTTTTCGAGAGCATGGGTGGCTACGCGCCGACCATCGGCATCATCGGCGCGGTTATGGGCTTGATTCATGTGATGGGCAACCTCGCCGAGCCAAGTCAGTTGGGCAGCGGGATTGCCGTGGCATTCGTCGCGACTATCTACGGGGTGGCTTCAGCCAACCTGATTTTGCTGCCGATCGCGAGCAAGCTCAAAGCGATTGCCCTGCGTCAGTCGCGTTATCGCGAAATGTTGCTCGAAGGCATTTTGTCTATCGCCGAGGGCGAGAACCCGCGCTCAATCGAATTGAAACTGCAAGGTTTCATGGAGTGATGCAATAGTCATGGCCCGCCGTCGCCGTCCCGAAGAGCATGAAAATCACGAACGTTGGCTGGTGTCTTACGCGGACTTCATCACCTTGTTGTTTGCTTTTTTTGTGGTGATGTATTCGATTTCATCGCTCAACGAGGGTAAGTACAAAGTTCTGTCGGAGGCCTTGAATGGTGTATTCAGCGATGCCGAGCGCAGTCTCAAACCGATTCCTATCGGTAACGAGCGC
The DNA here is from genome assembly GCF_034314155.1 of Pseudomonas sp. 5C2. Lineage (NCBI taxonomy): Bacteria > Pseudomonadati > Pseudomonadota > Gammaproteobacteria > Pseudomonadales > Pseudomonadaceae > Pseudomonas > Pseudomonas sp. 5C2. The sequence continues at coordinate 464,921 of NZ_JAVIWH010000002.1, forward strand.
CCCCTGACGGTCAGACCGGCGGAACGATTGATTCGGGACAGCGAGGAGGTCGATGCGGGTTTGTCGCCAAGCTCGATTGACCCGCTGCAGGCGATTTCGAACGATGTGCGCAGTGGCTTTGGCGATTTGATCAAGTCCAATCAGTTGACGGTTCGCGGCAATGAACTGTGGATTGAGATCGAGCTCAACTCCAGTCTGTTGTTCGGTAGCGGCGATGCCATGCCCAGTGACATGGCATTCAATATCATAGAGAAGGTCGCGAAGATTTTGCATCCCTTCGACAACCCGGTGCACGTTGAAGGTTTCACCGATGACCAGCCGATCCGCACGGCGCAGTACCCGACCAACTGGGAGTTGTCGTCGGCGCGGGCGGCAAGCATCGTGCGCATGCTGGCGATGGATGGGGTTAACCCGGCTCGCATGGCATCGGTGGGTTACGGCGAGTTTCAGCCGGTGGCTTCAAATACCACGGCCGAGGGGCGCGCCCATAACCGGCGCGTGGTGCTGGTGATTTCGCGCAATCTCGAGGTACGCCGCAGTCTTACTGGCTCCGGCACTGCCAATGCAAAACCGGATGCCGCGTTGAAGCGTGCTGGCACACAAACTGCACCGACCCACCGTACGCAGCCGGTAAGTGGGAACGCCGTCAATTCCCCGTCACCCGCCTTATAGTCAATTCTCGGTATGGCAAGCGTCATGTCGGGAGGAAAAGCACAATGAGAGTCTGGGCAGTAGCCAATCAAAAAGGTGGCGTCGGTAAGACCACCTCTTCCATCGCTTTAGCTGGCTTGCTGGCAGAGGCGGGCAAGCGCGTGGTCGTTGTCGATCTCGACCCTCATGGTTCCATGACCAGTTACTTCGGGCACAACCCCGACACGCTGGAGCACAGCGCTTATGACCTGTTTCTGCACAAGGGTGTCGTGCCCGATGGTCTGCCCGGTCAGTTGCTGTTGCCGACCAGCGATGAGCGCATTTCCCTGCTGCCATCGAGTACAGCGCTGGCGGTGCTGGAGCGTCAGTCGCCGGGGCAAAGTGGCCTGGGGCTGGTGATTGCAAAAAGTCTGGCGCAGCTTTGGCAGGATTTTGATTACGCCATCATCGACAGTCCACCGTTACTCGGCGTGTTGATGGTCAATGCTTTGGCGGCCAGTCAGCAGTTAGTCATTCCAGTGCAAACCGAATTTCTGGCGGTCAAGGGCCTTGAACGCATGGTCAGCACGCTGGCGATGATCAATCGTTCGCGCAAACAGGCGCTGCCTTACACCATTGTTCCAACCTTGTTCGACCGCCGCACGCAGGCGTCCATGAGTACCTTGAGGGTGCTGCGCGACAACTACCCGGAAAACATCTGGAAGGCGTACGTGCCAGTGGACACCCGTTTGCGCGATGCCAGCCGGGCCGGGCTGACGCCCTCGCAGTTCGACAACAAAAGTCGTGGCGTGGTGGCCTATCGGGCGCTGCTCAAAGACCTGCTTTCCCAGCAACTTGTTGCTCAGGTCGCTTGAGGTGTTGGTGCGTGACTCTCGGACACATTCAAGTCGGGCGCCAGCGCAGCCGATAACAATAAACAGTGAATGTTATTTCTACGGTACTTGTTTATGGGCACCCTTATGAGCCGCCCTGTCGATATAGCAACACGGCCACAATTGGCGCTGCAGTCTTATCTGGATGCCTTGCTGCAGGAAGCGACTGAAGAGCTGACGCTCAGCTCCAGTCTTGACGAATTCCAGGCGGCGGTACTTGAAGAGCAGGCACGCGATGCAGTGGTTCGCGCGGCGCTCAATTCGCCAGTGGTTGCGGTTGCCACGCCTGCGCCGGTTGCCGTTATCGCTGATGTTGCACTGCCGGAACCTGTTTTAGAGGCGGTTGAGACTCCGGTTGTGACCTTGGTTGAGCCTGTGGTCGAGGTGCATCTTGCGGCCGGTCATCGCACGCCGCCGCCATCGTCTGCTGACGGTAGGCCGGCATGGGCTGCCGAGCCGTTCGAATGCCTGTTATTCGATGTCGCCGGGCTGACCCTGGCCGTGCCGTTGGTGTGTCTGGGCTCGATTTATTCGCTGGAAGGGCAGGAGTTGACGCCGCTGTTCGGTCAGCCGAACTGGTTTCTTGGCATTCTGCCCAGCCAGAGCGGGAACCTGAAGGTGCTCGATACCGCACGCTGGGTCATGCCGGACCGTTACCGCGACGATTTACGTCAGGGCCTGCAATACGTTATCTCGGTTCAAGGCTATGAGTGGGGGCTGGCGGTGCATCAGGTCAGCCGCTCGTTACGCCTGGACCCGAACGAAATCAAATGGCGCATCCACCGAGGCCAGCGTCCCTGGCTGGCGGGCACAGTGATCGAGCATATGTGCGCGCTGTTGGATGTTTCCGAATTGGCCGAGCTGATAGCCAGTGGCGCGGTCAAGCAAATGCACACCATCAAATAATCATAGGGCGGTGCAAAGCACCGTCTGCACAGCACACACTTGAGGGGTTAGGGTATGAATAGGTCGTCAGCACAGGGTTCCGAAGATCCTATCCTGCAGTGGGTTACCTTCCGTCTGGACAACGAGTCTTACGGCATCAACGTGATGCAGGTTCAGGAAGTGCTGCGCTACACCGAAATCGCCCCTGTGCCAGGCGCGCCAAGCTATGTGCTGGGGATCATTAACCTGCGCGGCAACGTTGTGACTGTGATCGACACCCGTCAGCGTTTCGGCCTGGCTCCGGTAGAAGTCAGCGACAACACCCGCGTCGTGATCATCGAAGCCGACAAGCAAGTGGTCGGGATTCTGGTCGATAGCGTGGCTGAAGTGGTTTATCTGCGTCAGTCCGAAGTCGAAACTGCGCCGAACGTAGGCAATGATGAGTCAGCCAAGTTCATTCAGGGCGTGTGTAACAAAAACGGTGAATTACTGATCCTCGTCGAGCTGGACAAGATGATGTCCGAAGAAGAGTGGTCGGATCTGGAGAACATCTGATTGATCTTAGAGGCTGCTGTCATTTTTCTGGGCCTTCTCTGGGCATTGTCACTGGTGCTGTTCCTTGCGTACAGCAAGCGCCAGCGGCTATTGGTTGCGCAGCAGGCCGAGGATGACGTGTTGCGCGATCAGCGGGTCAAGGAGTTGGCCAGGCGCCTGGATGACTACCAGAGCGGCACCATTCGCATGGGTGAAGACCTGCACGAACTGCGCGCGGTGGTTGGGCCCTTGCCTGACAAATTGATTCAGCTCGAACAGCGCGACCCCTCCAGCCTGTCGTTTGCCCAGGCAGCACGACTGGTCGGCATGGGTGCGAGTGCCGATGAACTGACCCAGTCTTGCGGTCTGACTCAGGCAGAAGCTCGGCTGATGAGCAAAATGCACCAGTCGCCTGGGCGTAGATTGGGCATGGAAGAGTCCGACAACTAAACCGTGCTGCGTCGTTTTCAGGCGGTCGGCGTTATATCTCTTTCCATAGGCGGTGCATCTGGATCCTGCCCTTCGGGGAATTTGCCTTTGAGGTGCCAGGCGAACGCGATGATTTCGGCGATGGTGCGGTACAGGGCCTCGGGAATGCTGTCACCCAGTTCCATGCGAGCCAGCAATTTGACTAGCTCGGCATTCTCATAGATAGGCACGTCATATTCCCGGGCGATGGTCAGGATAGCCTCGGCCAACTGGTCATTGCCTTTGGCGGTAAGCGTAGGCGCGTGTTGCCCGTCGTAGCTGAGGGCGATTGCCTGGCGCGGGGTATGTTCGGATTGAGTCATCAGGCGGTCTCGTCGATCCAGCGTTGTTCCAGGGCGGTGCGCGGCCCTTGTGGTGGTGTGCCGTGACGGCAGGCCAGTTCGCCAACAGTCAGACCAGATGCGATCAAGCGGTCGCGCAGGTGGTCCAGTTCCTGGGTAATCAGGTTCGCGCTTTCAGCGCGTTCGGCCCACAACTGACTGGACAAGCTGCCTCTGATCAATTGCGCCTGGACCTGCAATGGTCCCAGTGGCTCAAGATCAAACGCCAGTTCAACTCGCCACAGTTTTTCCTTGGCAGGCTTGACCGTATTGTCATCCTTGTCGGCTGGCTGGTCCTTGTCCGGCGTTTCCTCGCGCTGCAATTTGACCTGCAATGGCACAATGTCCTGCAGGTTGCGCATCGGTATTTCCAACTGCCATGTGGTCAATTGAGTTCCGTCGGCGTTCGTGCGGGTCTGTTCCAGGCCTGACAGTTGATGGCTTTGCAGGCGCGACACTGCTGCGGCGGCAAGTTTGAGCAGGGTCTCCAAGTCTTCGCCATGTTCGCCATTCATAGTACGCGAGGGCAGAGGGAAGCTACTGGGTTGCGCGCGAGGACTGACCAGGCCTAACGTTCCCAAGGCGCTGCGGATCATGCTGGGCATGACGCGGGCCAGGGTGTTTGCGGCTGCGGCTGCGTCATAATTGCTGTTGCCGGGCAGGCCGGGAAGAATTTGCGCGATCAGGCGCATCAGGTTGGCCTTCAAGTCCGGGGCTGCGGCGGGGTTCTGACCACTGAGTAATTTGGCTTCAAGGAACAGTCCGCTGCCGTTCAACGCCTGTGCGAGCGTTTTTGGGTCTGCGAGTTGACGGATATCCGGCAGGTCGTCCAACAGGGTCTCGATGCTGGCGCGCAGGTTGGGTGGCAGATCGCCGTCTTGCTGGACGGTCTGCAGCGCTTTGATCAGCCCGTCCAGTGAACCCTGGCGGCTTTGCTGAACGCTCAGTTGTTGCGCAACCGCCAACTGGTCGAGCCGACCACTCAGCGGCACGAAGTTCAGCGCCTGCGCTCCCTGGACTTGCGCACTGAGCAGGCTGCCGACGGTCAACGGCTTTGGGCTGTCCACGGTCAGGCTGGCACCGGCCAGCAGGGTGTTGAGCAGGCTGATCACGTTCCGGTACAACGCCGGTTGACCCGCGCTTTGCGCGAGCGCCTGGCTGCTCATTACGGTGCCCTGTAACAACGTACCCACCGGTAATTGTTTGGTGTCGATACTCGTCAGGGTGGCGACGGCGGCGCTCAAGCTTTGCTGCACAGTGATTGCCAGACTGCTCGGCGTTGGCTGGGTGACGATCAGGTTGGCGCCGGCGGGTAGAGGTCGCTGGCTGATGGCTTCTACCAATGCCTGGCGGCCACCGTCCAGCGTCAGCCGCATTAGCACTTGAAACGCCTGATCGACCGGTTTCAGGTTCACGACTTCGGCCTTGACTGACTCGCCAGCGGCCACCAAACCGTCCACAGGTTGTATCAATTTGAGAATTTCATTCGGTGTAACGCCCGCTTTCACCAGAGCGGTGGTCGGGGCAAGCGGTGCAAGGCTGCTGATGTCGCCTGTCATGGGTTACAACCTGTCGAAATTGCCCTCTTGGTATCAGGACATGACATGTATAATGCCGCCCCGTCTACGGTGGCGCGCATAAGAACGTCTGCGATCCACGGTTTCAGGCTGGATGTTCATTTAATCGTCATCAGTATAACGGCTGCTGTTTAGCCGACTTGAACCGCTCAGCTCTTGATCAAAAGAAAAGGTCAGCCATGCCCAGCCCTCTTCTAGAAGCCGTGGCGCTTGCTTGCGAGCGTGACTGGCGGATGCTCTTCGAGAATCTCGAATTGCGTCTTGCCGCCGGTGACATGCTGCAAATCAGTGGCCCGAACGGCAGCGGCAAGACCAGTCTGCTGCGGTTGTTGGCCGGGTTGATGCAGCCCACCTCAGGTGAAGTCCGGCTCAACGGCCAACCTCTGGCGCAGCAACGAACCGAGCTGGCACGCAATCTGCTCTGGATAGGTCATGCCGCAGGCATCAAGGACCTGTTGACCCCGGAAGAGAACCTGACCTGGCTCTGTGCCTTGCACCGCCCTGTCGAGCGCGATGCGATCATGCAGGCGCTGGAGTCAGTTGGCCTGCGCGGCTTTGAGGATGTGCCGTGTCACACCTTATCGGCCGGACAGCAACGACGAGTGGCATTGGCGCGTCTGTATCTGGCAGGGCCGCCTTTGTGGATTCTGGATGAGCCCTTTACAGCTCTAGACAAGCAAGGTGTGGCCCAACTTGAAGAACATTTGACCAAACATTGCGAGCAAGGTGGCATGGTAGTTCTGACCACCCATCACACGCTGACCCGGATTCCTGCCGGCTATCGGGACCTTGATCTGGGGCATTGGGCTGTATGAGTCACGTTTTTACCCTGTTGGTCGCCCGTGAAGCGCGTCTATTATTTCGTCGCCCGGCGGAATTAGCCAACCCGCTGGTGTTTTTTGCAATTGTGATCGCCATGTTTCCGCTGGCCGTCGGCCCGGAGACTCAATTGTTGCAAACCTTGTCACCGGGATTGGTCTGGGTGGCGGCGTTATTGTCAGTCCTGCTCTCGCTTGACGGGCTGTTTCGCAGTGATTTTGAAGACGGTTCTCTGGAGCAGTGGGTCCTTTCGTCGCACCCCCTGGCTCTTCTAGTTCTGGCCAAGGTACTGGCACACTGGGCGTTTTCCGGGTTGGCGCTGGTATTGTTGGCACCGTTGCTGGCGCTGATGTTGGGTTTGCCCGGTGAATGTGTCCCTGTGTTGCTGATTTCGCTGCTGCTGGGCACACCGGTATTGAGCCTGCTGGGTGCGGTGGGCGCGGCGTTGACGGTAGGCTTGAAACGCGGTGGACTGTTGTTGGCGTTGTTGATTTTACCCCTGTACATCCCGGTATTGATCCTTGGCAGTGGCGCGTTGCAAGCGAGCCTGCAAGGGATGCCGGCAACGGGTTATCTGCTCTGGCTTGGCAGCCTGACCGCCTTGGCAGTGACCCTGACACCTTTTGCAATAGCGGCTGGGCTGAAGATCAGCGTCGGCGAATAATTGAGGTTCTGATCACGCCCGCATACGACGGCTGGCGATCAGTAAAGACCCTGGATGCACCGTGATGAAAGGCAACGTGATGAAAGCGAGCATCAGTTGGGCCTGGTTCCACAAACTGGGCTCACCTAAATGGTTTTATGGCATCAGCGGGCGAATGCTGCCTTGGCTGAGCATCGCCGCCGTATTACTGATCGGCATCGGCCTGGTGTGGGGGTTGGCCTTTGCGCCGCCCGATTATCAGCAGGGCAATAGCTTTCGCATCATCTATATCCACGTCCCGGCAGCCATGCTCGCTCAGTCTTGCTACGTAATGCTCGCGGTCTGTGGTGTGGTCGGGCTCGTCTGGAAGATGAAAATTGCCGATGTCGCGCTGCAATGCGCCGCGCCCATTGGCGCCTGGATGACCGCCGTGGCACTGGTCACCGGCGCTATTTGGGGTAAACCGACATGGGGTTCGTGGTGGGTCTGGGATGCGCGACTAACGTCGATGTTAATCCTGCTGTTTCTGTACTTCGGTCTTATTGCATTGGGCCAGGCAATCAGTAACCGTGACAGCTCGGCCAAGGCCTGTGCGGTACTGGCGATTGTGGGCGTGATCAACATCCCGATCATCAAGTATTCGGTGGAGTGGTGGAACACTCTGCATCAGGGCGCGACCTTCAGCCTCACCGAGAAACCTGCGATGCCGGCCGAGATGTGGCTGCCGTTGCTGTTCATGGTGTTGGGTTTCTACTGTTTCTTTGGCGCGGTGCTGTTGCTGCGTATGCGCCTTGAAGTGCTCAAGCGCGAAGCGCGCAGCAGTTGGGTCAAGGCCGAAGTTCTGAAAAGCCTCGGTCAAGTCCCGGTCAAAGGAGCCCCGCTGTGAGTTTTGCCTCCTTCAGTGATTTTCTCGCCATGGGTCACCATGGTTTATATGTGTGGTCGGCCTATGGCATCAGCCTGTTGGTCATGGCCCTCAACGTGGCGTGGCCGGTGCTGGCGCGTCGGCGTTACCTGCAACAAGAGGCGCGACGTTTGCGCTGGGAGAATAAGAAGTGAATCCGCTGCGTAAAAAACGTCTGTTGATCATCGTCGCGATTCTGGCGGGGGTCGGCATTGCCGTGACCCTGGCTTTGAACGCGTTGCAGCAGAACATCAACTTGTTCTACACCCCGAGTCAGATCGCTAATGGCGAAGCGCCGCATGACACGCGCATTCGCGCAGGTGGCATGGTCGAGAAAGGATCGTTGCAACGCTCCGGCGATTCACTGGACGTCAGGTTCATCGTCACCGACTTCAACAAGTCGGTGACCATCACGTATCGCGGCATTCTTCCGGACTTGTTCCGTGAAGGGCAGGGTATCGTCGCGCTGGGGAAAATCAACGCCGATGGCGTGGTTGTCGCCGATGAAGTACTCGCCAAACACGATGAAAAATACATGCCGCCGGAAGTGACCAAAGCGCTGAAAGACAGCGGCCAGTCGGCGCCCATGACGTCCACCACACCATCCAAACAGGGCTGAAACCATGATTCCCGAACTCGGCCATCTGGCCATGATTCTGGCGCTGTGCTTTGCCATCGTGCAGGCAGTCGTGCCGTTGATCGGTGCCTGGCGCGGCGATCGTCTTTGGATGAGCCTGGCCCAACCGGCCGCTTGGGGGCAGTTCGCTTTCCTCGTATTCTCCTTCGCCTGCCTGACCTACTCGTTCATGACCGATGATTTCTCAGTCGGTTATGTGGCCAATAACTCTAACAGCGCCTTGCCCTGGTATTTCAAGTTCAGCGCGGTGTGGGGTGCTCACGAAGGTTCGTTGCTGCTGTGGGCCTTGATCCTCGGCGGCTGGACCTTCGCCGTGTCGATCTTCTCCCGGCAATTGCCGCAAGTGATGCTGGCGCGTGTACTGGCGGTGATGGGCATGATCAGCGTCGGCTTCCTGCTGTTCCTGATCCTCACGTCCAACCCGTTCTCGCGCATCCTGCCGCAAATACCGGCCGACGGCCGCGATCTCAACCCGTTGCTGCAAGACATCGGTCTGATCGTGCATCCGCCGATGCTGTACATGGGCTATGTCGGTTTCTCGGTGGCCTTTGCCTTCGCCATCGCCGCCTTGCTTGGCGGACGTCTTGACGCCGCCTGGGCGCGTTGGTCGCGACCATGGACCATCGTCGCCTGGGCCTTCCTCGGCATCGGTATCACCCTCGGTTCCTGGTGGGCTTATTATGAACTTGGCTGGGGCGGCTGGTGGTTCTGGGACCCGGTGGAAAACGCTTCCTTCATGCCATGGCTGGTGGGTACTGCGTTGATCCACTCTCTGGCGGTCACGGAAAAACGTGGCGTGTTCAAAAGCTGGACCGTGTTGTTGGCGATTGCTGCGTTCTCGCTGAGCCTGCTGGGCACTTTCCTCGTGCGTTCCGGGGTGCTGACCTCGGTGCATGCGTTTGCGTCCGACCCGGCCCGTGGCGTGTTCATCCTGATCTTCTTGCTGACAGTCGTCGGCGGCTCGCTGACGCTGTTCGCCTTCCGCGCTCCGGTGGTCAAAAGCCACGTGGGTTTCGCCCTGTGGTCGCGTGAAACCCTGTTGCTGGGCAACAACCTGGTGCTGGTGGTTGCTGCGTCGATGATTCTGCTGGGCACCCTGTACCCGCTGGTACTCGATGCACTGACCGGTGCCAAAATGTCGGTCGGTCCTCCGTACTTCAACGCGTTGTTCGTGCCGTTGATGGCGCTGCTGATGGTCGTGATGGCAGTCGGCATGGTGGTGCGCTGGAAGGACACGCCGGTTAAATGGCTGGTGAGCATGCTTGCACCGGTGCTGGTCGGCAGTGCCATATTGGCCATCGTTGCCTGCTTCGTACTCGGTGATTTCCAATGGGCAGTGCTGGCGACCTTCATGCTTGCGGCCTGGGTATTGCTGGCTGGCGTGCGCGACCTGCTGGACAAGACGCGGCACAAAGGCTTGATCAAAGGTGCTCGCAGCTTGACCCGTAGCTATTGGGGCATGCAAGTGGCCCACATCGGTATTGCCATCTGCGCACTGGGCGTGGTTCTGTCCAGCCAGAATAGTGCCGAGCGCGACCTGCGCATGGCGCCGGGCGAATCGATGGAGCTGGGTGGCTATATGTTTGTTTTTGAGGGTGCCAAGCATGTTCAGGGCCCGAACTATACCTCCGACAAGGGCACCATCCGTGTGCTTGAAAACGGCAAGGAAGTCACCGTCTTGCACCCGGAAAAGCGTCTGTACACCGTGCAGCAGTCGATGATGACGGAAGCAGGCATCGACGCCGGTTTCAGCCGTGATCTATACGTTGCCCTTGGCGAGTCGCTGGGCGATGGTGCCTGGGCGGTACGGGTTCACGTCAAGCCGTTTGTGCGCTGGATCTGGTTCGGTGGCCTGTTCACCGGCTTTGGCGGGCTGTTGGCCGCTGCTGACAGGCGTTACAGGGTCAAGGTCAAAAGCAAAGTGCGCGACGCGTTGGGCCTGTCTGGAGCTGCGGTATGAAGCGCTGGATTCTGCTGGTGCCGCTTGCGCTGTTTTTGGGTATGGCGGCGTTTCTCTACCGGGGTCTGTACCTTGACCCGGCCGAACTGCCTTCAGCGATGATTGGTAAACCTTTTCCTGCGTTCTCGCTGCCGGATGTGCAGAGCGGCAAAATCATCACCCAGGCTGACTTGCTGGGCAAACCTGCCTTGGTCAACGTCTGGGGCACCTGGTGCATTTCCTGCCGTGTTGAACACCCCGTGTTGAACAAGCTGGCGGGGCAGGGCGTGGTGATTTACGGCGTCAACTACAAGGATGTGAACGCCGACGCATTGAAGTGGCTGAAGGAGTTTCACAATCCTTATCAGATAAACATTCGCGATGACGCTGGCAGTCTTGGTTTGAACCTGGGCGTGTATGGCGCACCGGAAACCTTCCTGATCGACAGCAAGGGCGTGATTCGCCACAAGTACGTCGGCGTGATCGACGAGACCGTCTGGCGTGAAAAGTTGGCTGGGTTGTATCAAGGCTTGGTCGATGAGGCCAAACCATGAAGCGTTGGTTAGTCGCAGCTGTTTTAAGTGTCGGGCTCGCTAATGTGGCGCAGGCCGCCATTGACGCCTACGAGTTTCGTGATGAAGCCGAACGCGCCCGTTATAGCGAATTGACCAAAGAGCTGCGTTGCCCTAAATGCCAGAATCAGGACATCGCCGACTCCAACGCGCCGATTGCCGCTGACCTGCGTAAAGAGATCTACCGCATGCTTGGCGAAGGCCAGAGCAATCAGCAGATCATCGACTTCATGGTCGATCGCTACGGTGACTTTGTACGCTACAAGCCGGCGCTCAATTCAAGCACCTGGCTGCTCTGGTTCGGTCCCGGGATCTTGCTGATTGGCGGCGTGCTGGTGATGGGTGTGATCGTGATGCGCCGGCGCGGCAAGCGTGCCGAAGGTGCGGACGTTCTTTCTGACGAGGAGCGTCAGCGCCTCGACCAACTGTTGGATAAAAAACACGAATGATTGATTTCTGGCTAGCTGCCGGCCTGCTGTTGCTGGTGGCCCTGAGTTTCTTGTTGATCCCTGTTCTGCGCGGCGGTCGTCGTGCGCAAAGCGAAGAGGATCGTACCGCGCTCAACGTTGCCCTGTATCAGGAACGCCTGGCCGAGCTACAAGATCAGCAGGAGGAGGGCGTGCTCTCTTCTGTGCAGATGGACAGTGGCCGTGCCGAGGCCGCCCGTGAGTTGCTGGCGGATACCGAAGGCGCCGACATCCCACGCACCTCACGCCTGGGTAAGCCCTTGCCGTTGCTGGCTGCGTTGCTGGTACCGGTATTGGGTTTGGCGCTGTATCTGCATTTCGGTGCCAGCGACAAGGTCGAACTGACTCGCGAGTTTGCCCAGGCGCCGACATCACTGGATCAAATGTCCAATCGTTTGGAGCGCGCGGTAAAAGCCCAGCCGGATTCGGCCGAAGGCATGTACTTCCTCGCCCGCACCTACATGGCTCAGGAGCGTCCAGCCGATGCAGCGAACATGTTCGAACGTGCCGTGGGGTTGGCCGGACGTCAGCCGGAACTGCTCGGACAGTGGGCTCAGGCGCTGTATTTTGCGGGCAACAAGCAATGGTCGGCGCAGATTCAGGCCCTGACCGATGAAGCACTCAAAGCTGATCCTAACGAAGTCACCAGCCTGGGGCTGTTGGGGATCGAGGCATTTGAAGGCGAGCGTTATCAGCAATCTATCGATTACTGGAAGCGTCTGTTGGCTGTACTGCCTGCCGAAGACCCTTCCCGTTCTGCGCTCGAAGGCGGTATCTCACGTGCCGGTGACAGGTTGGTGGCGAGCGGCGGCAAAGTCGCCGTGACACCGACAGTTGCTGCAAAACCAGCGGGTTCCCCAGCGGCCGACAACAAGGTCGCCGGGTTACTCAAGGTTCGTGTCGATCTGACGGCAGCAGTCAAAGCCAGCGTCCAGCCGGGTGATAGCGTGTTCATTTTTGCTCGCGCGACCTCAGGCCCACCGATGCCGCTGGCCGTCAAACGCCTGACCGTGGCGGACCTGCCGGCCGAAGTCGAATTGGCTGATGCCGATGCAATGATGCCGCAACTGAAACTGTCGAACTTTCCGGAAGTCCAACTGGTTGCACGGGTGTCCCGTGCCGGTCAGGCGACCAAGGGTGAGTGGATCGGTCGCAGCAAACCACTGGCCAGCAGCACCACGGCCCAGCAAGCATTGACCATCGACAGTCCAGATCAGTAGAGAGAATGTCCCATGACCGCTGTCGCACGTATCACCTTATTGAGTCTGGTCCTTGGCTTGAGTGCGTGTGCCGTCCAGCACCCCACGGGACCGCAAAGCAGCGAGTCGATTCCGACACTGCCCAGCAAACCGCAATCCGGCAAACCGCACACTGCGCCGCAGACGTCTCCCCAGCGTCCGGCGCCCGCCACTGGCCCCAAAACCTCTGCCCACTTCGCTCCACCGCCGGGTGGTAACTGCCACTGGGATGCGCGCCTCGGTGTGTACGTACTGGATGACGAGGCGGACACCTTCTACCGTCAGCGCACTTACTACCGCTGGAATAACGGCTGGAGTTGGTCGACCGGGCGTAACGGGCCATGGCAGGTGACAGATGCCAATGGCGTGCCGCCGGGGCTGGGGCGTCAGTACGGTCATTGAGTCAGCGTAAAAAAACGGCGACCCCAGGGTCGCCGTTTTTGTTTATGCGCCAGGGCTTATTTCACCGTGTAAATCTGGTCGAAAATACCACCGTCACTGAAGTGGGTTTTTTGCACGGTGCGCCAGTCGCCGAAGGTTTTCTCTACCGAGAGGAAGTCGACTTTAGGGAAGCGGTCGTTGTATTTGGCCAATATGGTCGGATCACGTGGGCGCAGGTAGTTGGTGGCTGCGATTTCCTGGCCTTCAGGGGACCAGAGGTATTTCAGGTATTCCTCTGCAAGGGCACGGCTGCCTTTCTTGTCGACGACTTTATCGACCACGGTCACGGGTGGCTCGGCTTCGGCCGAAACGCTTGGATAAACCACTTCGAACTGATCCCGACCAAATTCCCGGGCGATCATTTCGGCTTCGTTTTCGAAGGTCACCAGCACATCACCAATCTGGTTGGTCATGAAGGTGGTCGTGGCACCACGACCGCCTGTGTCGAGTACAGGCACATTGCTGAATAACTGGCCGACGAACTTTTTCGCGGACGCTTCATCACCGCCATTCTTCAGCGTATAACCCCACGCCGACAGGTAAGTGTAGCGACCATTACCCGAGGTTTTCGGGTTGGGTACGATCACCTGAACACCGTCCTTGACCAGATCAGGCCAGTCTTTCAGGGCTTTAGGGTTGCCCTTGCGCACGATGAAAACCGTGGCCGAGGTGAACGGCGCGCTGTTGTTTGGCAGGCGAGAGACCCAGTCTTTCGGCACCAGACCACCGTTGTCGGCCAGCGCATTGATGTCGGTGGCCATGTTCATGGTGATGACGTCAGCCGGCAGACCATCGATTACGGAGCGGGCCTGTTTGCTTGAGCCACCGAAGGACATTTGCAGGGCGACGTTTTCATTGTGTTCGGCTTGCCAGTGTTTCTGGAACGCGCTGTTGTAGTCTTTGTAGAAGTCGCGCATCACATCATAGGAAACGTTGAGCAGGGTCGGGGCGGCTTGGGCCACGCTGCCGAAGGCCAGGCCTGCGGCCAGAAGTGAGGCGCCAAAGAATTTGTTCACTGCGCATTCCTTATTGGAGGTGTGGGTGAGGCTGCTGATAGGGCGAGTGGCTCATTGCTGGCGACTATAGCCGGGTGGCTATAGTCATTTAAATACTCAAAAGCAATTTGCTTATGCTTTGTTCTCATTTTTGGGAAACAAGGCATTGCCACACCGCGCGCAAAACGCCGCACTGGGCTGGTGGTCGTTCTTGGCGCAGACCGGACACGTGTGCTCCAGTTGTTCTCCACGCATGGCGTTGGCCAGTTCGGCGGTGAAGATCCCGGTGGGCACCGCGATGATGGAGTAACCGGTGATCATCACCAGCGACGACAACATTTGCCCCAGCGGTGTCTTCGGCACAATGTCGCCGAAGCCTACTGTCGTCAGCGTGACGATGGCCCAGTAGATCCCGATGGGGATACTGGTGAACCCATGTTCAGGGCCTTCGATCACATACATCAGGGTGCCGAAAACGATGACCAGGGTAGTGACGGTGGCCAGGAATACGATGATCTTTTGCTTGCTGCCGCGTAGCGCCGCGAGCAGGTAGTTGGCCTGCTTGAGGTAATGACCGAGCTTGAGCACCCGGAAGATTCGCAACATCCGAATGATACGAATGATCAGCAGGTATTGAGCGTCGCTGTAATACAACGCGAGAACGCCGGGCACAATCGCCAGCAGGTCGACCAGGCCATAGAAACTGAAGGCGTAGCGCATCGGTTTAGGCGAGCAGTACAGACGCAGGACATACTCGATGGTGAACACCAGAGTGAACCCCCATTCGATAGTTGCCAGCAGGTTGGCGTAGTCGTGATGAATGCTTTCGATGCTATCGATAATCACCACGACCAGGCTGCTCAGAATGATCAGCAGCAAGGTCTTGTCGAAGCGTCTGCCCGCGACCGTATCGGTCTGAAAGATGATGATGCGTAGCTGTTCCCGCCAGCCGGTGTTGCTGTCCATGGGCTATTTCCGAATTGAGTATGCGTAGAGCCTAGGAGCTTTCCGGTCACCAGTGCAACTGATGATCCAGCGCTGACTGATGTAACAGGCAAGCGCTGGCTTGAACTAACAGAGCCAGCGGGGGTAAAAGATGGGGTCAAGGTGGGCAGGGCATGCACACAGTATCGCCTGCGCGGTGTCGAAGGCGGAGCGGGATCTCTTACAGGTTATGTATCAGCCGCAGTGTCACTTATCGGGCTCACACCCTTTGAGCACCAACCGGATGATGGTCTGCGCGGCGGCTTCGTAGTCGCTGTCGTCGAGTTTGGCTTTGCCGGTGACGGTGGATATTTGCCAGTCAAAGTCGGCGTAGGTCTGGGTCGCGGCCCAGAGGGTGAACATCAAATGGTGCGGGTCGAGCGGTGCGATCTGACCGCTGTCGATCCAGGACTGAATGCAGTCGATGTTGTGTCGGGCCTGGCTGTTGAGCTGTTCGACTTGCTCGGCAGTCAAGTGCGGTGCGCCGTGCATGATCTCGCTAGCGAACACCTTCGAGGCGAACGGCAAGTCGCGGGATATGCGGATTTTCGAGCGAATGTAGCCACTCAGCACCTCAGCCGGTACGCCGTCGCGATTGAACGGCGTCGATGCCTGGAGGATCGGCTCAATGATGCTTTCGAGCACCTCGCGGTAGAGGTTGTCCTTGGATTTGAAGTAGTAGTAGACGTTAGGTTTTGGCAGCCCGGCCTTGGCCGCGATATCGCTGGTCTTGCTGGCTGCGAAACCCTTGTCGGCGAACTCTTCACTGGCTGCGCGCAGGATCAGTTCTTTGTTACGCTCGCGAATGCTGCTCATGAACCAGAGTTTTCCTTGCCTGTGCCAGCGGTTGCGCATGGTAGCACCGGTTTTGCGGCAGGCTCAAGATTGCCCGGGACGGGCGTCCAGCGCGTCACCGGTCTATAGCAAAAAAGCCTGAGTATTCAGGCTTTTTTCAGGGGATTGACTCGCCCTGAATAAGGTTTACACCTTCTGGCTTCTTATCAGGAAGGTGCAATGGATACGGGCACAAGTCGCGCGGCTCAAGTGCCTTGGATTAATCGATCAGTTGGTCTGCGCACCCTTGTCGATCCATGCGCCGATCAGATCACGTTCCTGTTGGGTCATCTGGGTGATATTGCCCAGCGGCATGATCTGCGAAATCACGGCCTGGGCCTGGATGCGCGGTGCCAGTTGCTGGATTTGTTGCGGGGTATCGAACATCACGCCAGCGGGCGCTGTGCTGAACAGTGGGCTGGTCGGCTTGGCCGAATGGCACACGGCGCAGCGTTCTTGAATCACGCTGTGAACCTTGTTGAAATCGATACCGCTGGCGCGTGCTGCAGATGCCGCGTCAGTCGGCCCTTGCGCAGGGCCAGTGACATACGCCAGGCAGATCATGCCCAGCGCGGCAACGGGCAGGGTCCAGGCGAATGTGTGGCTGTTATGGCGGGTATTGAAGTAGTGGCGAACCAGAACCGCCAGTACCGAGATTCCGGCCAGGATCAGCCAGTTGTATTGACTGCCGTAAGTGCTAGGGAAGTGGTTGCTGATCATGATGAACAGCACGGGCAGGGTGAAGTAGTTGTTGTGCCGGGAGCGCAGTAAGCCTTTGGCGGGCAGGCTGGGGTCCGGCGTGCGGCCAGCAGCGATGGCGGCCACCAATGCGCGCTGGGCGGGCATGATGATGCGGAACACGTTGCCGACCATGATCGTGCCGATGATGGCGCCCACATGCAGGTACGCGCCGCGACCGCTGAACACTTTACTGAAACCGAACGCGGCGCCAATCAGCAGCACGAACAGAATCAGGCCGAGCAGGGCGGGGCGCTTGCCCAGTGGCGAGTCGCACAGTACGTCATAGATGAACCAGCCAGCGATCAGCGAACCGATACCGATGGCGATACCTTCGACGCCCGAAAGACTGCTGCCAGGGGCGAGCAAATAAAGCGTCGGGTTGGAGTAGAACACCACACACATCAACACTACGCCGGACATCCAGGTGGAATAGGCTTCCCATTTGAACCAGTGCAGGTTGTCGGGCATGGTCGGCGGGGCGAGTTTGTATTTTTCCAGGTGGTAGATACCGCCACCATGAATGGCCCATAAATCGCCGGCCAGCCCGTCACGCGGGTTGACTCGGTTGAGGTTGTTTTCCAGCCAGACAAAATAGAACGACGCCCCGATCCAGGCCACGCCGGTAATCATATGAACCCAGCGCACGCTCAGGTTCAGCCATTCCATTAAATGTGCTTCCACAGAATTGACCTCTTGCCTGTCACCACTTAAGGGCGCTCAGACCTTCCTTGTTGATGGGGGTCGAGGAACAGGCACTGGTCCTCATCGAAAAAATGCTCATCGCAGTTATTGCCAGTTCCGCTGCGATCAACCACCAGGAAATCATCCCGCTTTTCGATCGTCAGCACCGGGTGGTGCCAAACGCCGCGATGGTAATTAATGCCCTGCCTGCCATTACTGATGAAGGCGCGGACCCACTCTGATTCAGGTGCATCGCCACGTGGCGCGACCACAATCAGAAAAGGATTGCCGAGCAGCGGTATGAACGCCTGACTGCCCAGTGGATGTCGTTCCAGCATGCGCACGGTCAGTGGCATCTGCAACGCTTCGGCGCGGAAGATGCTGATGATCGCCTTGTCATCCGGCGCGGCGGTTTCAACCTCGGCCAGACGATGGAAACGCAGGGTCGAACCGTTGTTGATCATGAAGTGCGCGCTGCCATCGGTTTCAATTACGTCACCGAAGGGGGCGAAAGCTTCTTTGGTCAGGGGTTCGATCATCAGTGTGCGCATGCTATTTCTTCTGTTCTAAGGTTCACGATTAATCTGTAGGGGATTGTATTTATTTCGCGACTTTACCCAGCACGCGAAGGCGACTCACGCCCCCATCCGGGAACACATTCAGGCGGATATGAGTAATCGGGCCCAAGGCTCTTATCTGTTCGGCGAATGTGTGTTCGGCGTGCATTTCCAGCTTCTGGGCCGGCAGCAGTTCGCGCCAGAACAGGCTCTGGGTTTCGATCTGATTGTCCGTGCCGCCTTTGACGAGCGCGGCCTGAATCGAACAGGTGTCCGGGTAGTTGCCCTTGAAGTGCAGGGTGTCGACGATGACTTTTTCAATTTCGCCAGCATGGCCCAAGGCGACGATCACCCAGTCATTGCCCGGCGTGCGTCGACGCGCGGTTTCCCAACCGTCGCCCATGTTGATCCCGCGGCCCGGGTTCAGGATGTTGCTCATACGCCCGTAATGCTCGTCGGAGCAGGCCAGCGCCCGGCCGCCATTGAGCGCTGCAGCAAGGTCGAGTTGTTC
The DNA here is from genome assembly GCF_034314155.1 of Pseudomonas sp. 5C2. NCBI lineage: Bacteria > Pseudomonadati > Pseudomonadota > Gammaproteobacteria > Pseudomonadales > Pseudomonadaceae > Pseudomonas > Pseudomonas sp. 5C2. The sequence goes on from NZ_JAVIWH010000002.1 coordinate 483,212, forward strand.
GTTGTCACTCACGGCCGACCAATCGCGGAACGGAACGCCATACACCCGCAGACGTGCCACGCCGCCGTCCGGGTAGATGTTGAAGCGCAAGTGGCTGAACGCTTGAGTGTTGCTGATCTCGTGGAAGTGGTGGCTGTTGCCTTGCAGTTCGACGGCCGACAGCACTTCAGTCCATGGGGTGTTTTCGTCCGGCTCGCCAGTGGTCAGGAAGCACGCTTCCAGCGAGGCCGAGGGCGGAAAGTTGCCGGTGAAAAATGAGGTGTCGATGTCCACGCCCTTGATCGAGCCCGGCACGCCCAGGCGGATCACGGCGCTGTCATAACCTTCGAAGCGTTTGCGGCGTGACTCCCAGCCGTCCATCCACTTGCCGTTGTCATCGAACACGCCCTCCTTCCAGACGGCCGGGGTCGGCTGGAACAGACGGTTGGCGTCGGCGAACCAGTCATCGGTGACCGAGATGATTTTGGTGCCCAGACGGGCGTCGGCCAGGTTGACGAATTTCTCGAACGGTGCGGCGTAAGCTTTCATTGTTCTTGTCTGCCTTTACAAAAGTTGGCGTGGGACAGGGTGATTACACATGCTGCAAACGGAACATCGCGATCTTGTTGATTTCCGCCAGCGCGCAGGCGAACTCGGTGTCGACCGGGTTATGAATGCGTGTTTCGAAAGCGGCGAGGATCTGATGTCGGTCACTGCCTTTCACCGCCATGATGAAGGGGAACGCGAACTTGGCCTTGTAGGCGTCGTTCAGCTCGGTGAAGCGCTGAAACTCTTCGGCCGAGCATTGGTGGATACCGGCGTCCGCTTGCTCGTACGTGCTGGCTTCAGTCAGTTGGCCCTGCACGGCGGCTTTGCCGGCAAGGTCCGGGTGGGCGTTGATCACAGCCAGTTGCCGGGCATGATCAGCGCTCAACAGAATGTCGCTCATAAGGGCATGCAAGGTTTCGACATGGTCCAAGTCTGCGCCCTGGCCCATGTCGTAGGCCTGCTCGGCCACCCACGGTGAATGTTCATAAATATCAGCGAAGGCGGCGACGAATGCTTCACGGTTCAGAGACGATGGCGTCAGTGTCTGAAAGCGGCTCATGGCGTGTTCTCGGCTTTCTGATAAGGATGTTCGGTGTGCCAGTGCCGGGCGATATCGACGCGCCGACTGAACCAGACCTGTTCGTGGCCCTTGGCGTATTCGATAAAACGCTTGAGCGCTGCCAGTCGCGCCGGGCGCCCGATCAGCCGGCAGTGCAGGCCGATGGAGAGCATTTTTGGCGCCTCGGCACCTTCGGCGTACAGCACGTCGAACGCATCCTTGAGGTACTGGAAAAACTGCTCGCCATTGTTGAAACCCTGCGCCTGGGTGAAGCGCATGTCATTGGTGTCCAGGGTGTAAGGAATCACCAGGTGTGGCTTGCCGGTGGGAGTGTTCGGTTCCCAGTAGGGCAGGTCATCGTCATAGGTATCGGAGTCGTAGAGGAAGCCACCTTCCTCCATCGCCAAGCGGCGGGTATTGGGCCCGGTACGGCCGGTGTACCAGCCCAGTGGGCGTTCGCCGCTGATCTCGGTAAGGATGCGAATCGCCTCACGCATGTGTTCGCGCTCCTGAGCCTCATCCATGTACTGGTAGTCGATCCAGCGATAACCGTGGCTGCAGATTTCGTGACCGGCTGCAACCATGGCGCGGATCACTTCCGGGTAACGCTGCGCGGCCATGGCCACGGCGAAAACTGTCAGCGGGATATCGAATGCTTTGAACAACTTGAGCACGCGCCACACGCCGACACGGCTGCCGTATTCGTAGAGCGATTCCATGCTCATGTTGCGCTCGCCCTGCAGCGGTTGGGCTGACACCATTTCCGACAGGAAAGATTCGGACTCTTTATCACCGTGCAGAATATTGCGCTCGCCGCCTTCTTCGTAATTGAGCACGAAGGATAGCGCGATGCGGGCATTTCCCGGCCAGTGAGGATGGGGCGGGTTGTTGCCGTATCCGATCAGGTCCCGTGGGTAGTCAGCACTCACAGCAGGCTTCCTTATGTGCGTATTGTCAGTGGCGGCGGTTGCCAGGGCAATCAAGGCCGGCGCCATCGCGATGGCTCGATTGTATACAACTCTTAAATCGTTTTGTAAGCCTGGTTTTTAGCGTTTTTCCAGGAGCTAGTGCCTGCAAGAAACTTGCCTGAGCGATCAGCTTATATCTGCAAGAGGGCTTAATCGCCTGATTGTTGGCCGAAACAGATGTCTCGATGTAATCCTCGTCATGCCGCTCTAGAAAGCGATATTTATTGTGTACAATTTTTTTAGCAAATGTCTTAATTACGGCTCGCCGCTCTCAATCCTGGCACCATAAGGGGGCAGCCTGATCTTTCAACTGACTGCGCGAGGGGCTGACGAGCAATGGGACGATTGACGACGCATGTATTGGATGCCGCCCACGGCTGCCCGGGCAGCGCTATCAAAATCGAGTTGTACCGGGTCGAAGGTGAACGCCTGGAGCGGGTTGCCACTGCGGTGACCAACGCCGATGGCCGATGCGATGGTCCTTTGTTACAGGGCGATGATTACCGTTCGGGCGTCTACCAATTGCAGTTTCATGCCGGTGACTACTACCGGGCACGGGGCATGGATTTGCCTGATCAACCGTTCCTTGATGTGGTGGTTCTGCGGTTCGGGATTGATGCCGCGCAGGACCACTATCACGTGCCGTTATTGATTTCGCCCTACAGCTACTCGACGTATCGCGGCAGTTAGTCGCTGCCGGGTAGCTCCCCTCGTCATCTCTTGCCCGCTCACGTTGCGGGCTTTTTTCTGTCCGGAAAACAGGTAGCCGATATTTATGTAGTCATTGCGCGCCGGCGGGCTTGGGCACACTTCCGGGTCTAATCAATTCTGGAATAATCCATGATTTCAATGACGCTAGCCCCCGCAGACCTCCTGACACAAGAGGGCGAAGACATTCCGTCTGTCGACGCTTTGCTGTACCGCCGGATCGTATCGTTTGGCAGTTTGCCGCCCGCGCGTTTCGTCGCCTTGTGCGAAGAGAAAGTCGCGCTGTATGGCAACCGTATTCAGGCATGGATCGGGGAGGAGGGCGAGCGCGTAAAGCCCTTGGCCGAGTACCGCCGTTTTCACGCTGCATTGCATAGCGCCTCGGTGTCGATGCAAGCAATTACGAGCACCCTGGGTGCCAGTACAGCGCAACTTATCAATGAAAACACTGCCGGGTTGATCGCGCATCGCGAGCAAGCGTTGCTCAGTGAAGCGCAGCTTCAGGCCTATGAGGGCTCGATCAGCGCTGTCGAGCTGACGCACATCCAGCAAGCGGTTGGCACGCTTGACCCTGTTGCCGAGTCAGTGCGGGTGACTGACCTGTGCATCGCTGTCGGCGAAACGGTTCATGCCTTGAGCGGCGTCCTGATTTTTACCACGCAACAGGCGCTCGATACGCCTGATGCCGAAGAGTCCGCGTTGTTATTCATGCCGGGGAAAGGTGGTGGACTGCAGAAGTTCTCGTCTTTGCAGGCGCTCAAAGATGACGTGCAGTTCACCTTGCAGTCGGGCCTGGACACGCCGTTCTGGCGGCATGTGTCTGCCTCATCGCGAGGTGCGGCAATGGGCGCGGCCAGGACCGGCCCTCTGGAGTTGATTACCCGTGTCACCACTGCGCCAGCCATGACCCACAGCGTGCACGTGCAGATTGAAAGCCTTGAAGCCTCCATTCGCGCGGCCACCGATGGTCAACGATTTTTTGATGACGCCAGCAACGAGGAGGCCACGCTGAGTCGTTTGTATCTGGAGTCGGCTGACAACCTGCAGGTCCATCGCAACGACGCGCGGGACCAGGCCATCGACCGTGTGGCAGAGCAGCAGCGAACCGGTGAATTAGTTGCTCAGATGCCGCAATGGCTGTTGCACGCCCCGGTCGATATTCGCCGTGAGCATGGCCAGCGATTGAGCGCATACCATGCAGCGGCGGCCTTGCTGGAACGCGAGTTGGACGCAGTGTTGCCGTCATTCGAGGCATTCACCCGCCAGACGCTCGCGGCTCGGATCAAGGACGATCTGGGCATTGATGTCGACGCCGATCAGGTCTTTATCGATCTGCCCGAAAGCGCGACTCGGGATTTCGATATCGATCCGCAGTACGGCGTGCTTCGCCATGGCAACAGCTGGAGTGCAAGTGCCGGGCGGGTAAGGTTCTCCGTGGCTGAGTGGGCTCGTTATAACATCGATCCCAAGGATGAAGAGATGACGGCGCGACTGACCTTTGCCCGGATCGATTCGCCTGCCGGTGACCTTGGAACGGCGATTGGCCTGACAGTCGATTACATCAGCCGAATCATTCCTCTGGTCAATATCGCCGCTCAGTACCGGGCGTTGCTGGGCCGCGTGTTCCAGACGCGTACGGAGACGTCGCCGCTGATCACGCCCGATGTTTTGCTCAAACCCTATGAACTGGAAATTCTGCTGGAAGGTTTTGCTGCCCTGCAAGAAAAACGCTTGAGCGCTCATGGCTATCGCGTGCTTGAGCAGGCGGTGCAGGCACGTTCCAATGCGGACTTGCACGCAGCCCAACTGCGAATGAGCTGGGTCGTTTTAAACCCGGGTCATGCGGTAAGCGGTGAAACCAAAAGCGCGACGCTTTCAGGTCTCTGCGTTATCCATCACGAGACAACAGGGACCACATTGGTCTATTTGCCCCAGGCACCCACTGGCGTTTCGCTGATAGAAGCCATGAGTCTGCAAGAAGCCAAGGCGCGGCTGATTAACAAACTCATCAATAACCCGCCGCTGATCGAGTACCTGGTTTCGCGTGCTGGCGAAGAGGGCAGCCAAGCGGCTAATACGCGTTATATCGAACAGGCATTGCTACGCAAATTCGACGGTTTTATCACCTTCACCCCAGCTCTTTTTCTAAAAATAGCGGCTCAGCAGGTGGATGTACGTGCCAGGCTGATCCATGTACACACCAAGCTTGATGCGCGTAGCAACGCCGACATCCGCAGTGGACACGACCTTCGTGAAAGCCAGGCATATATGGCGTACTTCAAGGCAATCCTGTCGTTCTTGCCCGGTATGGGGACCCTGTTCAGCGTGCATGACGGCTGGAATGACGGTCACTCCGCAGCTGCAGCTTTCAGAGAGGGCAGAACGTTCGAGGGCGAGGTGCTGACGGCAAGCGCATCCCTGAGCGTTCTGGACATCCTGCTCTCAGTCGTGCCCGGTGTCGCCACGGTTGCCGCCTTCGCCAAGGTCGCCCGCCGCGCGACAAAATTGCGCCAGGCTGCCCGGTTGACGGGCACCCTGCCCTCGGTCACGCGCAAGCGCTACGTGCTCACGTCATTCAAAGGGTATGAGGCCGACGTTTCACCGGTCGGAGCAAGCAAACAGAACGGGGTCAACGCGTGCACGGCGTTGAAAGACGGGCAGCTCTGGATACAACGGCAAGGCAAGTTTTACAAGGTCTACAGGCGCAAAGGCGAGCAGTCACTTCGTCTGCAAAAGACGGTGGGTCAGGGGTATGAACCTCCGGTGCGTCTCGACTCGCAGGGGGACTGGGTTTATCACATGGATGTCGGCCTCAAGGGAGGGGTGAAATCGAGTATTGCCGAGACGCTGATTAGTGAAGCCCATCCCGATGGCAGCTTTACGCGCAAGCAGGCGCGCGAGTTGCTTGATCAGTTTGCGTTTCCCGTCGATCAACAACGACGGCTTGAATTGGACGTGGCCGTACATTACCAAAGCCACAGAGCAGTTCCAGGCTGGGCAGAGGCCCATCGACGCCAACCACAAGGTGAGACGGTCGCTCCCCTGCCCATTCCCGTTGCAAGCAAACGCAAGCAGCCAGCACCCTCAACCAGCGAAACCAATCGCCAGCCGCCGCAACCGGTTCCGGGTACCAGTCGGAGCATCGCCGTGCCAGCAGATAATTGGAAAGGCTGGGGCCAGGAGCTGGACGAGCTGACTGTTCTGGAGCCCATCGGGCAACAACCGCCGATCTTCCGGGTGACCGGTGCGCCTGAGCGCGAAGTCGTTGTCATCGGCCGCGAGTGTTTCGATATCCTGCCTGCCGGTTCGACACAAAGCCCGAGCATGGTATTTCTGCGCAACCCGGCAGCGGGGAACTCCAGAGGCAGCTTCGCAGAGTTGAACGAGGTCATCAGGGTCAATCCGTTCGATCAACCGGTGATGGCTTCTTTCAAGGCAGGCCAATGGACGGTTCATGGGCCTTTGTTTTCGAAAAAAATCCAGAGCCTCATTGCTGATATTCGCCCGGCATTTACCCCCATCTCCCAGCGAGTGCTGGCGGAAAAGCTTTATCAACTGGCCGACAGTACCAGCCTCAGCATGACGGCGACCCGGTTGATAAATATGAAAGCGACGCTCAATGCCTGGAGGAAGGGGCACGCTGCGCCATTGGCAAAACTCAACGATCCGCTGACCATGCTTGATGGGGCAAGGCCTACAGGCAGCACCTATCAAAGCATGAACATCAGCTATGAAAGTTCGCTCGACACCTTTCATCGGCTGGACTTCCTGCCCGGCGATCCGTCAGACCTGGCAAAGCTTAGAGGGGGGGCGGATGCGATGAGTGCCCAGGAACTGAGTGAGTTGATGACCCGCCAGTTGACGTCGAGCGGTTACGAGCTATTACCCGGCGGGGACTTGATGCACTTCACGCCCACGTTGACGTTTCAGCGGCCCGGACTGGATAAGCTGTACATGATGAGTGTGCGGCGAGTCCACAACAGTCAGGTGGCGCATGAGCTACAACCTCTACCGTTGGGATTTCCGCTGTCCAGCACGTGGCTTGATGCCTTTTTGGACCGCTATGCCGGTACGTCGGTAGCGACAAGAATCGCGACCGCCCAAGAGCAGGGGAGTCTGATCAGGCTGGTGGGCGGGACAAACACCACGAGGGTGTCGGGTGTTAGAACACAATTGTTTGTCGTCAGGGTCGCCGATGATATTTGACGGAGGTTGATTTTCAATACGCTTTTGCGGGAACGCGTTGGCCGAGTTTGCTTTGCAATAACGCGCCGAGCTGTCGGATTTTTTGACCGCCAGCTCAGCGCCTCGCAATAAGCGAAGTCGTGATTTTGTGTACAAAAAACCTAATAATTTTTTTAAAGTTGTACGTAATATGTTCGATGTCGTGTGCGTAAAGCTGTAGACAAGACCGCACCTATTCACCCCTCATGCACTGTGTACAATGTGGCGGTACTTTATCTGTGATTTGCACACGAGCGCCCATGAACGAACCGTTGCAGCCCCTCAAAAAACAGCCGAGAACCGTCAAGGCTGGCCGTGTCGGCACGCAGGACGACAGGGTCTACGCGCATATTTTCGAGGCGATTCTCGAACAGCGTCTGGCCCCCGGTACGAAGCTGAGCGAGGAGGCTCTCGGGGAGATTTTCGGCGTCAGCCGCACGATCATTCGTCGTGCCCTGTCACGCCTGGCCCACGAAGGAGTCGTGTTACTGCGGCCCAACCGTGGCGCGGTGGTTGCCAGTCCGAGCGTCGAGGAGGCGCGGCAGGTATTTTTTGCCCGACGCATGGTGGAAAAAGCGATCACTGAGTTGGCGGTCGAACACGCTACGCCTGAGCAGCTTGCCCAATTGCGGCAAATGGTCAGTGATGAACGCGACAGTTTTTCACGTGGAGACCGAGGTGCCGGGATTCGCTTGTCGGGCGAGTTCCATCTCACGCTGGCGGTGGCCGCGCAGAATGCGCCGCTGATCAGCTTCCAGCGCAGTCTCGTTTCCCAGACATCGTTGATCATCGCCCAGTACGAAAGCGGCAACCGCTCGCACTGCTCCTACGATGAACACACCCAGTTGATCGACGCCATCGAGGCGCGTAACACCGAGCTGGCCGTGAGCCTGATGATGCATCACATAGATCACATCGACAGCAAACTCAACCTTGACGAAGAGAGCGCCTCAGACGACTTGCACGCGGTGTTTTCGCACCTGCTGCAAAGCAAGAAAAAGCCGGGGCGCAGTCCGACGATTTAAGCGGTGGGACTGCAAGATCGCTGATGCACCAACTGCCCCGCCGAGTAGGTCTCCAGCACCGCGCGGTCGTCCCCCAGCGTCGTCAGTACAAATAACGTCTCTTCGATATCCTTGGTCTGTTTCAGGCGATAGGAGAGCAGCGGGGTGGCGTGGTAGTCGAGGATCAGGAAGTCCGCCTCATTGCCAGGGTGCAAACTGCCAATTTTGTCTTCCAGGCGCAGTGCTCGCGCGCCGCCCAATGTCGCCAGGTACAGCGACTTGAACGGGCTCAGTTTCGCCCCCTGCAACTGCATCACTTTGTACGCTTCGTTCAGCGTTTGCAGGATCGAGAAGCTGGTGCCTGCGCCGACGTCAGTACCCAGGCCAACATTGAGTTTGTGCTTCTCGGCCATTGGCAGATTGAACAGACCGCTGCCCAGAAACAGGTTCGACGTCGGGCAGAACGCCACGGCCGAACCGGTCTCTGCCAACCGCTGGCATTCGTCGTCACACAGGTGCACGCCGTGGGCGAATACCGAGCGCTCGCCGAGCAGATTGAAGTGGTCATAAACATCCAGATAGCCGCTGCGATCCGGGAACAGCGCCTTGACCCATTCGATTTCTTTCAGGTTTTCACTGATGTGGGTTTGCAGGTACACGTCGGGGTATTCACTGAGCAATTGTCCGGCCAATGCCAGCTGCTCCGGGGTGCTGGTCGGAGCGAAACGTGGGGTCACCGCGTAGTGCAGGCGACCCTTGCCATGCCAGCGCTCGATCAACGCTTTGCTGTCGATGTAGCTCGATTCTGCGGTGTCGGTCAGGTAGTCCGGCGCGTTGCGATCCATCATCACCTTGCCGGCAATCATGCGCAGATTGAGCTTTTCGGCTACGGTGAAAAACGCCTCCACCGAGGCCTTGTGCACACTGCCGAACACCAGCGCGGTGGTCGTACCGTTACGCAGTAATTCTTTAAGGAAAATGTCCGAGACTTCAGCTGCATGAGCTGGATCAGCGAACTGTTTCTCGCAGGGAAAGGTGTAGGTATTCAGCCAATCCAGCAGTTGTTCTCCATAGGAACCGACCATGCCGGTTTGTGGCAAATGGATGTGCGTGTCGATGAAGCCGGGAGTAATCAGCGCGTCAGGGTATTCGGTAATATCGACATCGGCACCGAGCTGTCCCAGCAGGTCCGCGGCATGCCCAAGGGCGACAATCTTGCCATTTTCGACCACCAGCAAACCGTCTTCGAAATACTCATAGGACGCCTCGACCACCACCACCTCGGCAGGATCGGCGATGCTGTGCAGGATGGCAGCACGGTAGGCTTTGGTGACGGTGTGGCTACCGTTTTTTGCAGATACAGATGTCATAGAAATCTCATTGAACTTGGCTGCGGCGTGAAACCGGCAATAGGTGCGCAACAGGTTCGGCATGGCTGCTGTGTTGGCCGAAGCTGGCGTTGTAGGTAGCGATCACTTCAGCGGCAATGGACACGGCGATCTCGAAGGGCAATTTGCCTTTGACCTCGGCCAGGCCCATCGGGCAACGCATGCGTTGCAGCAGTGCCGCATCGAAACCGCGCTCACGCAGGCGATTCTCGAATTTGACCCGCTTGGTCTTCGAACCGATCAAGCCGAAATAAGTGAAATCATTGCGCGTGAGAATGGCTGCCGTCAGCTCGAGGTCCAGTTGATGGTTGTGGGTCATGACGATGCAATAACTGCCTGTGGGTAATTGCTCGACTTCATCCACAGGCTCTTCGTTGACGATCCGTGTAACGCCCTCCGGGATCAGCGCGGGGAACTCCTGTTCTCGCGAATCGATCCAGCGCACCCGACAGGGCAGGCTGGCGAGTAGCGGGACCAGCGCCCGGCCGACATGCCCTGCACCGAATACCGCAATCTGTGCCTGAGGCTGGCCCATGGGTTCGAACAGCAAGACGTTCACCCCACCGCAGCACTGACCCAGGCTGGCGCCCAGGCTGAAGCGCTCCAGGCGCGTGTATTGACTGCCGCTGGCGAGCATCTCGCGGGCGATCTGCATGGCCTTGTATTCCAGGTGCCCACCCCCGACGGTGTCGAAAATCCGTCCGGCAGTGACGACCATCTTCGAACCGGCATTGCGCGGCGTCGAGCCGCGCTCGTCGATGATGGTCACCAGTACGCAGGGTTCGCCCTGGTTTTGCAGTTCGGCGAGAGCGCTGATCCAGTTGTTCATGTGCGGTCTCCTAAGCTCTTGTAGGCGCGGGCTCGCCAGCGATGCGCCCAGGGTCGCGCTCGGCCGCAGCCGTCGCGCTATGCAACGTGCGCATTTGCTCGCACCCCCACAACACCCGCTCCGGGGTCGCAGGCGCGTCGATCTTCGGTTGATGTCGGTAGTCGCCAAGGCTGGCGACGGCGTCCTTGATCGCGCACCAGGCGGCGATGCCGAGCATGAACGGCGGCTCGCCCACGGCCTTGGAATGGAACACCGTGTCTTCCGGGTTTTTGCGGTTTTCCACCAGCTTGATCCGCAGGTCCAGGGGCATGTCGGCGACTGCCGGAATTTTGTAACTGGCCGGGCCGTTGGTCATCAATTTGCCCTTGGCATTCCACACCAACTCTTCCATGGTCAGCCAGCCCATGCCCTGAATGAAGCCGCCTTCGACCTGGCCCATGTCGATGGCCGGGTTCAGCGAGGCGCCCACGTCATGCAGGATGTCGGTGCGGAGCATCTTGTATTCGCCGGTCAAGGTATCGATCACCACTTCAACGCAAGCCACGCCGTAAGCGAAGTAGTAGAACGGATGACCGCGCGCTTGGCTGCGGTCGTAATAGATTTTAGGTGTCTTGTAATAGCCAGTGCTCGACAGCGATACCTGACCGACCCATGCCTGTTGCGCCAGGGATTCGAACGACAGAATGTGCTCGCCAACCCGCACGTGGCCATTGTGAAACTGCACCTGATCTTCGCCGACCTTGTACTGCCGCGCAGCAAATTCCACCAACCGTTGTTTGAGAATCTCAGCAGCGTTCTGCGCAGCTTTACCGTTCAGGTCTGCACCGCTGGAAGCTGCCGTCGGCGAGGTGTTCGGCACTTTGTCGGTAGTGGTCGCAGTGATCTGGATGCGGTCGATATCAACCTGGAACACCTCGGCCACCACCTGCGCAACCTTGATGTTCAGACCCTGGCCCATCTCGGTGCCGCCATGGTTCAGGTGGATGCTGCCATCGGTGTAGATATGGATCAGCGCACCGGCTTGATTGAGGAAGCTGGCGGTGAAGGAAATGCCGAATTTCACCGGGGTCAGCGCCAGGCCTTTTTTTAGCACCGGGCTGTGTGCGTTGTAGGCACGAATCGATTTTCGCCGTTCTGCATACTGGCTGCTGGCCTCCAGTTCGGCGGTCATTTCTTCGAGCATGTTGTGCTCGACCGTCTGGTAGTAATGGGTAACGTTACGCTCGGTCTTGCCGTAGTAGTTGGCTTTGCGCACGTCCAGCGGGTCTTTGCCCAAGTGACGGGCGATAGTGTCCATCACTTCTTCGATCGCGACCATGCCTTGCGGGCCGCCGAAGCCGCGATAGGCGGTGTTTGAGGCGATATTGGTCTTGCAACGATGGCCATTGATGGTGGCGTCACCCAAGTAGTACGCGTTATCGGCATGGAACATCGCCCGGTCGACAATAGAGTTGGACAGGTCCGGTGAGCAGCCGCAGTTGCCAGCCAACTCCAGCTGAATCCCGTGCAGGCGTCCGCTGTCATCGAAGCCGACGTCATATTCGATATAGAAGGGGTGACGCTTGCCGGTCATCAGCATGTCTTCGACCCGGGGCAGACGCATCTTGGTCGGCAGCCCGGTCAACACGGCGATCACCGCGCACAGGCACGCAGGGCTTGCCGCCTGGGTTTCCTTGCCGCCAAAACCACCGCCCATGCGGCGCATATCGACCACGATTTTGTTCATCGACACGCCGAGCACTGCGGCCACCAGCTTTTGTACTTCGGTGGGGTTCTGCGTCGAGCAATAGACAATCATGCCCCCGTCTTCGGTGGGCATCACTGACGAGACCTGGGTTTCCAGGTAAAAGTGTTCCTGCCCGCCGATGTGCAAGTTGCCTTGTAGGCGATGCGGCGCACTGGCGAGAGCGCTGGCCGAATCACCGCGTTGATGGGTATGGCTGTCGAAGACGAAATGTTTTTTGCGCAAGGCCTCCACCACGTCCAGAACGGGCTCGAGGTCCTCGTATTCGATGATCGCGGCCATTGCCGCCTTGCGCGCGGTTTCCATATCCCGTGCGGCAACCGCGATCACCGGTTGACCGACGAATTCTACAACATCGATGGCCAGCAACGGATCGCCCGGCAGCAGCGGACCAATGTCCTTGAGGCCCGGAATGTCGTCATGAGTGATGGCGATGCGCACGCCTTCAAAGGCATAGCACGGCGATGTGTCGACGCTGATGATCCGCGCGTGGGCGCGGTCGGACAGGCTTGCATACACGTGCAATTGATTCGGGAATTCCAGACGGTCGTCGATGTACACCGCCTCGCCGGACACATGCTTGTCAGCGCTGTCGTGCTTGACGCTGCGACCCACGCCCGTGCTCAGGTCCTGCTGAAACAGCGCGGCCATTTCGGCTTGGCTGTCTTCCAAGGTTTGGTCCGGGGCATGGTTAGACATAAGAGGTCACCCGCGTTTCGATGTGAGGCGTTTGCAGCTCGATGAAATATTTGCGCAGCAGGTTTTGCGCACTCAGCAGGCGGTATTCCTTGCTTGCGCGAAAGTCTGACAACGGGGTGAAATCCTCAGCCAGGGCCGCGCAGGCACGCTCCACGGTGGCCGAGGTCCAAGGTGCGCCGATCAGCGCGTGTTCACAGGCAGCGGCGCGTTTAGGGATCGCCGCCATGCCGCCGAATGCAACGCGCGCATCGACAACGGCGCCATTCTCGACCTGCAAGCGGAAGGCCGCGCACACCGCAGAAATATCGTCGTCCAGCCGTTTCGACACTTTGTAGGCGCGGAACGCCTGTCTGTCGTTGGCCTTGGGTACGATGATTTTTTCGATGAACTCGCTTTCCTGGCGTGCCGTCACGCGGTAGTCGATGAAGTAGTCTTCCAGCGCGAGGGTGCGGCGGACTTCGCCTTTGCACAGGACAATCTGCGCACCGAGGGCGATCAGCAGAGGAGGGGAGTCACCGATGGGCGAGGCGTTGCCGATGTTGCCGCCCAAGGTGCCCTGATTGCGGATCTGCAAGGAGGCGAAGCGCTGAAGCAGCTCGCCGAAGTCCTGGTATTCAGCGGTCAGTGCTGCGTAGCAGTCGGTCAACGAGGTGGCGGCGCCGATCTCGATACGGTCGTCGAAGTGCTCAATGCGTTTCATTTCTTCGATGTTGCCGACGTAGATCATCACCGGCAGCGTGCGATGGAGTTGAGTGACTTCCAGCGCCAGATCGGTACCGCCGGCCAGCAAGCGCGCTTGCGGATAGGCGTTATACAAATCGGCCAGGTTGCTGACAGTCAACGGCACCAGGCAGCGTTTGTCGCCGCTGTTGAGTTCGCCGGTTTCTTTTGGTGCGATGGCCCGCAAACGGGCGATGGTCTCTGTCTGGCGCTGATCGAACTGGTCGGGCTCGCGTTGAGTGCAGGCTTGCTCGGCGGCGGCGAGAATCGGGCGATAGCCGGTGCAACGGCACAGATTGCCGGCCAATGCTTCGTGGGCTTGATGAGTGTTGGCTTCGCTGCTGTTCTTCTGCAGCGCGAACAGCGACATGACAAACCCGGGTGTGCAGAAACCACATTGCGAACCGTGACACTCGACCATGGCTTTTTGCACGCTGTGCAGTTGGCCTTGATGCTTGAGGTCCTCGACGCTGATCAATTGTTTGCCGTGCAACGAGGCAACGAACGTCAGGCAGGCATTGATGCTGCGATAGCGCAGGTGCTCGGCGCCATCGTTATCGGTGCTCAATTCGCCGATCACCACGGTGCAGGCGCCACAATCGCCGCTGGCACAGCCCTCTTTAGTGCCGGGTTTGCCCAGATGCTCGCGCAAATAATTGAGCACGGTCAGATTCGGGTCCAGGGCGTGCTCGGTGCGTAGCGCCTGATTGAGTAAGAGTTGGATCACGGAAGGCCCCTCTGCACGTTATTTTTGTAATCGACACATGGACTGAATTTATCAGCTCTGACTTTTTGGTCAATTATTTGCTGACCCTTAAGTCAGGAAAAATCGCTTTTCCCGGTTTTGCCGATTAACGGTGTGCCTGATCGGTAACAAAATTGCCGACCAGTGCTCAAAGAATTGCTTATTTCGTGCCAGATTCAACCCCCATGGCCCTGCGCCATGGCTGCCCATTGCGATACACTGCGCGGCTTGTATGATTTAGCCGAAGTTGAAGGAAAACCATGACGTTCAAGGCGCCGGATAGCCTCGCCGAGCAAATCGCTCACCACCTCGCAGAACGGATCGTTCGTGGCGAGCTCAAGCCGGGTGAGCGCATTCAAGAGCAAAAAGTCACTCAAGCATTGAGTGTCAGTCGTGGTTCGGTGCGTGAAGCCTTGCTGATTCTCGAGCGCCGCCACCTGATCGTGATCCTGCCGCGTCGTGGCGCCCAAGTGACCGAACTTAACGCGCACAACGTTGAAAGCCTGTGCGCGCTGATGGGCGAGCTGTACATCCTGCTTGCCAATGCCGTGGCCAATCGTTGGGAAACGCATGCTGATCTTGCGCCGTTTTTGCGGGTTCAGCAGCGCCTGACCGCCAGCTACGAGCGTCAGGACGTGAAAATGTTCGTTGAAGAGAGCTTCAACGTAATGCGCGCCGCTTACCCGTTCGCCAATAACCCGTACCTGCAAGAAACAGTCGAAAACCTGCAGCCGTCCATGAGCCGTAACTATTACCTGGCGCTGGACCAACGCAAGGCGGAAATGAGCGAGTACCTGACCCTGTTCGCGCAACTGCTCGACTCGGTCGTGGCGCGCGACCATGCGCAGATTCGTAATGTGCTGCGCAGCTATGTCGAGCGCAGTTGCAAGTTGGTACTGTCCGCCCTGACTGCAGGCTGACCCTATGCGGCTCAAGTGCATCAGGCTGGCCGGGTTCAAATCCTTCGTGGACCCGACCACCGTCAACTTCCCGAGTAACATGGCGGCGGTGGTAGGCCCCAACGGCTGCGGAAAATCCAACATCATCGACGCCGTGCGTTGGGTGATGGGCGAAAGTTCGGCGAAGAACCTGCGCGGCGAATCGATGACCGACGTCATCTTCAACGGCTCAACCAGTCGCAAGCCCGTCAGTCAGGCCAGCATCGAGCTGGTATTCGACAACTCCGATGGCACCCTGGTGGGCGAATACGCCAGCTACGCGGAAATCTCCATTCGCCGAAAAGTCACCCGCGACAGCCAGAATACGTACTTCCTCAACGGCACCAAATGCCGTCGTCGTGACATCACCGACATCTTCCTCGGCACGGGGTTGGGCCCGCGCAGCTACTCGATCATTGAGCAAGGGATGATCTCCAAGCTGATCGAGTCCAAGCCTGAAGAACTGCGTAACTTCATCGAAGAAGCCGCCGGCATCTCCAAGTACAAAGAGCGTCGGCGCGAGACTGAAAACCGTATCCGCCGCACTCATGAAAACCTGGCCCGCCTGACCGACCTGCGCGACGAACTGGAACGCCAGCTCGACCGTTTGCACCGTCAGGCGCAGGCGGCTGAGAAGTACCAGGAATACAAAGGCGAAGAGCGTCAACTCAAGGCACAACTGTCGGCTCTGCGCTGGCAGGCGTTGAATGAGCAAGTCGGCCAGCGCGAAGCGGTGATCGGCAATCAGGAAGTCGGTTTCGAAGCACTGGTGGCTGAGCAACGCAATGCCGACGCCAGCATTGAACGTCTGCGCGACGGTCATCACGACCTGTCCGAGCGCTTCAATCTGGTGCAGGGCCGTTTCTATTCCGTGGGCGGCGATATTGCCAGGGTCGAGCAAAGTATCCAGCACGGCCAGCAGCGTTTGCGTCAGTTGCAGGACGACCTGCGCGAGTCGGAACGCGCGCGGCTGGAAACAGAGTCGCATCTGGGCCACGACCGCACCTTGCTGGCGACGCTAGGCGAAGAGCTGGAAATGCTCGAGCCCGAACAGGAAATCACCAGCGCAGCCGCCGAAGAATCCACCGCAGCGCTGGAGGACTCCGAAAGCACCATGCACGGCTGGCAGGAGAAGTGGGACGCGTTCAATCTGGACTCTGCCGAACCGCGGCGTCAGGCCGAAGTGCAGCAGTCGCGCATCCAGCAGCTGGAAAGCAGTATGGAGCGATTGGGCGAACGGCAACGGCGTTTGGGCGAAGAGCGACAGTTGCTCGCCGCAGACCCGGAAGACGCGGCCATTCTTGAACTCAGCGAAGAACTCGCCACCCGCGAAATGACCCTGGAAGAGTTGCACGCCAGCGAAGAACAGTTGGTCGAGCGCCTGGAACAACTGCGCGGAGAGCTGCATCAAGCCAATCAGGCACAGCAGCAGGCTCAGGGCGATCTACAGCGCCTTAACGGTCGGCTGGCCTCGCTGGAAGCCTTGCAACAAGCGGCGCTCGATCCGGGCACCGGTACTGCTGAGTGGCTGCGTGAACAGCAACTGACCGAGCACCCGCGACTGGCTGAAGGCCTGCGGGTCGAGTCGGGCTGGGAGCTGGCGGTGGAAACCGTGCTCGGTGCCGACCTGCAAGCGGTGCTGGTGGATGACTTCGCTGGACTGGATCTTGCGGGTTTCGAACAGGGCGACCTGCGCCTGCTCAGCCCGTCGGCCGACGTGATGCGAATTCCTGGCAGTTTGCTGGACAAGGTTGAAGCGTCGGTCGATTTGTCGGCGTGGCTGGGTCAGGTCAAACCGGTAGACAGTCTTGAAGACGCCTTAGCCTTGCGCGGTCAGCTTGGGGCAGGGCAGAGTCTGATCAGCCGCGACGGTTACTGGGTCGGTCGGCATTTTCTAAGGGTGCGCCGCGCCAGTGAAGCAGAAAGCGGAGTGCTCGCTCGCGGTCAGGAGTTGCAGCGCCTGGGGCTGGAGCGTGAGGAGCGCGAAGCCACCCTGGGCGCCCTTGAAGAGCAGCTTGTCACCCTGCGTGAGCAGCAGTTGCAGCAAGAAGACACCCGCGAGCAGCTGCGTCGGCGTTTACAGGATGAAGCGCGTCAGCAAGGCGAACTCAAGGCGCAGCTATCTGCTGGCAAAGCCAAGGTTGAACAATTGACCCTGCGCCGCACGCGTCTGGACGAAGAGCTGGGCGAATTGGGCGAGCAACGCGCCATCGAACACGAACAGCTCGGCGAGTCTCGCCTGCAATTGCAGGGCGCGCTGGACAGCATGGCCATCGACACCGAACAGCGTGAGTTGCTCCTGGCTCAGCGCGACAGCCTGCGCGAACGCCTCGACCGGGTGCGTCAGGAAGCCCGTCAGCATAAGGACCACGCCCATCAATTGGCGGTGCGTCTAGGGTCGCTCAAGGCGCAGCACGATTCCACCCGACAGGCCCTTGAGCGGCTGGAGTTGCAGTCCGAGCGTCTGAACGAAAAACGCGAGCAGCTAAGCCTTAATCTGGAAGAGGGCGAGGCGCCGCTCGAAGAACTGCGCCTCAAGCTCGAAGAGTTGCTGGAAAAACGCATGGCTGTCGACGACGAGATGCGTCTGGCAAAAATGGCGCTGGAAGACGCCGACCGTGAACTGCGCGATGCCGAGAAACGCCGCACTCAGGCCGAACAGCAATCGCAACTGGTGCGCGGCCAGCTCGAGCAGCAACGCATGGAATGGCAGGCGCTCACGGTGCGGCGCAAAACCCTGCAGGACCAATTGCTCGAAGACGGCTACGACCTGCATGGCGTGTTGGCTACGCTGACCAGCGAGGCCAACGAAAAACACGCGGAAGAAGAGTTGGAGCGCATTGCCCAGCGTATTCAACGCCTCGGTGCGATCAACCTCGCGGCCATCGACGAATACCAGCAACAATCCGAGCGTAAACGTTATCTGGATGCGCAGAATGCCGACTTGGTCGAAGCGCTGGATACCCTGGAAAACGTCATTCGCAAGATTGATAAGGAAACGCGTAATCGTTTCAAAGAGACCTTTGATCAGATAAATAGCGGTTTACAGGCACTTTTCCCAAAAGTTTTCGGTGGTGGCAGCGCTTACTTGGAACTGACGGGCGAAGATTTACTCGATACAGGTGTGACTATCATGGCGCGGCCACCTGGCAAGAAGAACAGCACCATCCATTTGCTGTCCGGTGGTGAAAAGGCCCTGACTGCCTTGGCGCTGGTTTTTGCCATTTTCAAGTTGAACCCGGCACCGTTTTGCATGCTCGACGAGGTTGACGCACCGCTGGACGACGCTAACGTAGGACGTTACGCCCGACTCGTGAAGGATATGTCGCAGACGGTGCAATTTATCTACATCACCCACAACAAGATTGCCATGGAGATGGCAGACCAGTTGATGGGGGTCACCATGCACGAGCCTGGGTGCTCGCGATTGGTTGCGGTAGACGTGGAGGAAGCGATGGCGCTGGTGGATGCCTAGCGTGCAGGCCTTGTACAGCAAGGGAAATGGCGTTTTAGTGGCCCCTTTGCTATGGGAATGCATGGTGTTATCAAGCGTCTGAAGCCGTTTGACCACTTTTGAGCGGCCGGCCCTTTGCAACAGACGGTGTAAAGTTATCTTTGGTCGTGCTAGTTTAATCACCACTTTTTCTTTTGCGTGGGTAAAACGCCTGTCAGAACATAGAGTTGGCGCCACGTTTTAAAGGGGTTTCGGCCCTTATTTCTCAGCATTTTTATTAGAGGCACTGGATTACATGGAAATCGGTCTGCGCGAGTGGCTGATCGTCATCGGCATTATTGTCATTGCCGGTATTCTTTTTGATGGCTGGCGCCGGATGCGCGGCGGCAAGGGTAAATTGAAATTCAGGCTGGACCGAAGCTTCTCCAATCTGCCGGATGACGACGAAGCCACGTCCGCCGAGCTCTTGGGGCCGCCGCGTGTGCTGGACAACCAGAAAGAACCGCAATTGGATGAGCACGATCTGCCGTCGGTGAACGTCACCCCGCGTGATGCCAAGCGCAAACGCAAGGACGAACCGCATCAGGGCGACCTGAATCTGAATCTCGATCTGGACGGGCCAAGCCTGCACGCCGGTCGCGACGAAGACTTTCCGGACGAGAACAAGCCTGGGCGACGTGCAGACGATACGACGCGCCGTACCGAAGATCTGCCGCCCGTTGAAGAAGTGCTGGTGATTAGTGTGATCTGCCGCGACGAAAGTGGCTTCAAGGGGCCTGCGTTGCTGCAGAACATTTTGGAAAGTGGTTTGCGTTTCGGCGAGATGGATATTTTCCATCGCCACGAGAGCATGGCCGGCAACGGCGAAGTACTGTTCTCCATGGCCAACGCGGTCAAGCCGGGCGTGTTCGATCTCGACGATATCGATCACTTCAGCACCCGCGCCGTGAGTTTCTTCCTTGGCTTGCCCGGCCCGCGTCATCCGAAACAGGCCTTCGACGTCATGGTGGCCGCTGCTCGCAAACTGGCCCACGAACTCAACGGTGAATTGAAAGATGATCAGCGCAGCGTCATGACCGCGCAGACCATTGAACACTACCGCCAGCGCATCGCCGAATTCGAACGCCGTGCATTGACCCAGCGCCGCTAAATACGCGCCGCTTAACCTGTAGGAGCGCGCTTGCCCGCGAGAAGGTCGGAACGACCTTCCTGCGGTGGCGAATCAACATTGAGCAGCTTCGGCTGCTTTTTTGCTTTTCGAGAGAACACGTATGACCGCCGTCGAAACCCGAATCCTGGAACTGCGCGCAGCACTGGAGCAGCACAACTACCGCTACCACGTCCTTGACGAGCCGAGCATCCCCGACGTCGAGTACGACCGCCTGTTCCAAGAGCTCAAGGCGCTGGAAGCCGAGAACCCGCAGCTGATAACGCCTGATTCACCGACTCAACGGGTCGGTAGCGCAGCGCTGTCGGCATTTACCCAGGTGCGTCACGAAATTCCCATGCTCAGTCTGGGTAATGCTTTCGACGAAAACGACATGCGTGAATTCGACCGCCGTGTCGTCGAAGGCCTGGACCTGCCGGTGGGCGACCTGTTCGGCGACGGCGCTCACGTTCAGTACAGCTGTGAACCGAAACTCGACGGCCTGGCGGTCAGTCTGTTGTACCAGAATGGCTCGCTGGTTCGCGGTGCGACCCGTGGTGATGGCACTACCGGCGAAGACATCAGCGTCAACGTACGTACCGTACGCAATATCCCGCTCAAGCTTCACGGCAGCGGCTGGCCGCAAACCCTGGAAGTGCGTGGCGAAGTGTTCATGTCCAAAGCAGGCTTTGAACGGCTTAATGCCGGACAGCTGGAAGTCGGCGGTAAAACCTTCGCCAACCCACGTAATGCTGCGGCCGGCAGCTTGCGTCAGCTGGACTCGAAGATCACCGCCAACCGTCCGCTGGAATTTTGCTGCTACGGCTTGGGTCAGGTGTCGGAAGAGTTCGCCGACACCCATATCGGCAACATGGAAAAGCTCAAGCAATGGGGCATCCCTGTCAGCCATGAGCTGAAGTTGGCTAACGGCATAGACGAATGCCAGGATTACTACCGCGATATTGGCGAGCGGCGCTTGTCGCTGCCCTACGAAATCGACGGTGTAGTGTTCAAGGTCAATAACCTGGCCTCTCAGCGCGAGCTGGGTTTCCGTGCCCGCGAACCGCGTTGGGCCATCGCCCACAAATTCCCGGCCATGGAAGAACTCACCGAACTGCTTGACGTGGAATTCCAGGTTGGCCGCACCGGTGCAGTCACTCCGGTCGCGCGCCTCAAACCGGTCAAGGTTGCGGGTGTTACTGTCGCGAACGCCACGCTGCACAACATGGACGAAGTGGCGCGTCTGGGCTTGATGATCGGCGACACGGTGATCATTCGTCGCGCCGGCGACGTCATCCCGCAAGTGATGCAGGTCGTCCTGGACCGCCGCCCAGATAACGCGCGTCCGGTGCATATTCCAGAAACCTGCCCGGTCTGTGGTTCTCGGGTCGAGCGTACGCAGCTGGTCAAACGCAGCAAAGGCAAGGAAACCATCAGCGAGGGCGCCGTGTACCGTTGCGTCGGTCGACTGGCCTGCCGCGCGCAACTCAAACAAGCGATCATCCACTTCGTGTCCCGTCGGGCGATGGACATCGACGGCTTGGGTGACAAGAGCGTCGAGCAGTTGGTGGATGAAGGGCTGGTGTCATCCCCGGCTGACCTCTATACCTTGAAGTTCGAACAGATCGTCGGCCTTGAGGGGTTTGCCGAGGTCTCCAGCAACAAGCTGCTCAGGGCCATTAGCGACAGCAAAAAACCAACCCTGGCGCGTTTCATCTATGCGTTGGGCATTCCCGACGTTGGCGAAGAGACCGCCAAGGTACTGGCGCGCTCTTTGGCCTCGCTGGAGCGCATTAAACAGGCGCTGCCGGAAGTGTTGACGTATTTGCCGGATGTCGGGCTGGAAGTCGCCTATGAGATCCACAGCTTCTTCAGGGATGGCCACAACATCAAGGTCATCGAGCAATTGCTTGAGCGCGGTCTGGAATTGCAGGATCAGGGCGAGCTGGGTGCTGAATTCGCAGCCAGTACTACCTTGGCGGGCATGATCGACAAACTGCACATCCCTGCGATTGGGCCGGGTGCAGCGCAAAAACTGGCGGACAAATTTGGCTCGCTGCAAGGCATCATCGACGCCGACTGGCTGGACATGCGTCAGGCCTTGGCCGAGAAACAGGCGAAAGCCGTGCGTGATTTCTTCGACATCAAAGAGCACGTCCAGCGTGCACTGGAGATCGAGGCGCAACTCGAAGACTTCGGCATGCATTGGCAGAGCGAGAAAAAAGTCGTCGAAGGCCTGCCGCTGGCTGGGCAAACCTGGGTCCTGACCGGGTCCCTGGAGCTGATGAGCCGCGACATCGCCAAGGAAAAACTCGAAAGCCTCGGCGCTAAAGTCTCAGGCTCAGTCTCAGCAAAAACCCACACCGTCGTCGCCGGGCCTGGTGCGGGCTCGAAATTGACCAAGGCCAATGAACTGGGGCTAAAAGTGTTGGATGAAGAAGCGTTTGTGGTGTTTCTGAAGAAACACAATATTGAAGTGAGCTGACAGATCTGTAGGAGCTGACTTGTCTGCGAAGGGGGCGTCATGGTTCACCCTCATGTACACGGAATCGGTCATGCAATTCATGATCCAGTGCTAGTACGCCAAAAGGAGATCGTCATGTACCGCTTCTTCGAGCAACTCAGCTCCCGCATTGCCGCGCCGTTCGTGGGCGAGACCAAACGTAATAGCAAGGTCTGGCAGTGCCACTGTGGACAGTCGATCTTCTTCCCTAATACCCGGTGCCTGGCCTGTTCTGCAGCGCTGGGCTATTTGCCGGAGCAGGGTCGGCTGGCCGCGCTCGAGTCGGGGCCTGATCAAGGCACCTGGCGCTTGAGCGACGAACCCGGCCTGGAGCTTTACAGGCGTTGCGCCAACCTGGACACGCCTGCTGCCTGCAACTGGCTGTTTCCGGCGCACAACCAGAGTGAGTTCTGCATCGCGTGCAGCCTCAATCGAACCATCCCCGACCTGTCTATTCCAGAAAACGCGGATCGCTGGTGCAAAGTCGAAACCGCCAAGCGCCGCCTTGTCGCGCAATTGATCGCGTTGGGTTTGCAGGTGATTCCAAAAGCGCAGGATGAAGATACCGGTCTGGCATTTGATTTCGTCGGCGTCGACCGGGAAGGCAAGTGTCCCTCCACCGGCCATGCCAACGGCTTGATCACACTCAACATCGAAGAGGCCGACGACGCCCACCGCGAAGCCATGCGCGTGCAGATGCACGAGCCGTATCGGACCTTGCTCGGGCATTTTCGGCACGAAGTGGGTCACTACTATTGGGATCGTCTGATCCCCGACAGCCCATGGGAAAATGCTTATCGCACCCTGTTCGGCGACGAGCGCGCCAGTTATGCCGATGCTCTTGAGCACCACTACCAGAAAGGCGCGCCGGCTGACTGGCAACAGGGTTTTGTCAGCGCCTACGCCACCATGCATCCTTGGGAAGACTGGGCTGAAACCTGGGCCCACTACCTGCACATGATGGATGCCGTCGACACCGCCCTCGGTTTTGGCATGAGCGCACGGGATATGGACTTCGACTATCCGCCATTCACGTTGGAAGCTCTCTACGACCCCCAGCACCCCGGCGGTCCTGCGTTCCTCTCATTCGTCAACGCCTGGATCGAACTGGCGGGGATGCTCAACGAACTGTCCCGGAGCATGGGGCAACCTGACTTTTACCCGTTCGTTCTGTCTTCGGCAGTCATTACCAAGCTGCACTTCATTCACTTGGTTATTCAGCAAGCCGGGGGCAGGGCGGACGAGGTGCTACAGGCGCAGTGAGGGGGCACGCACACCCCTTATAGACGCTCGGTAGCGCCATCCCGCAATGCCAACGACAGCCGCCGCTCATAACCAATCCGCCCCCGATACGCTTCCCCCGTATCGACCCAGCCCTGACCAAGATACAGGCAAAGCGCCGCCTGATTGTCCGTATCCACCGACAGCATCAACTGCGCCACATCTGGCCACACCGAGCGTGCCATGTCCGGGACCGCCTGCAAGCAGACTCTCCCCAGGCCATGACCCTGCATCCTGCGGTCGATCTGCAAGGCATGCAGGGTGGCGGC
Organism: Pseudomonas sp. 5C2; assembly: GCF_034314155.1. Taxonomy (NCBI): domain Bacteria; kingdom Pseudomonadati; phylum Pseudomonadota; class Gammaproteobacteria; order Pseudomonadales; family Pseudomonadaceae; genus Pseudomonas; species Pseudomonas sp. 5C2. The sequence continues at coordinate 506,920 of NZ_JAVIWH010000002.1, forward strand.
ATCCTGATCTGCCCAGTGCGGTAAATACGGCCCGCGCTTTAGCATAAAAAAACCGATGGGATAGTCGTCGGCAATCAGTACAAAACCCTTGATATCGTCATTCGGTTTACCCTGCAGGGCATTCAGTGCGCTGTAGATATCCCCGGAAAAAGCCTTCTGCTCCGGCAGCACTTCAAGGTGTTGCAATTGCTGGCGTTGAACAACCGATAGGTCTTCATAACAGACCAATTTAGTTTGCATCGATCGAATCCTGCGAGGACGCATCGCGTCACGGCCGAATAGGGTAACGCAAAAGCCCCAACGTCGGGCCCACCGTACACAGCCGCCAGCCTCTGTCACACAAGTGCTTGAGCCCCCTCGGATTTTTAATCCAAAACCAACGGTTGTAACTTCTCGCCAGACCGGTACAATGGCGCCGTTCGCCGTCAGGTGAACGTCGTTATGGTGACCCCATCGGTCCCCCCGCAACGATTACCCGTGAACCTGGTCAGATCCGGAAGGAAGCAGCCACAGCGGGAACATTGTGTGCCGGGGTGTGGCTGGTGGGGTTGCCTCCATAACGCAAAATTCCTCGATTAAAACAGCTAACCACTCTTTCGCTACAAGGCGATTCAAAGGGTGTTTTCTCACGTCCAGAATTCCTTCCTCGAATCGCACTCGCTGGACAGGTCAGCGTGTCGGTCCGGGTGGAGTCGCCGGGACTGTGCGCCACGGTTCAGGACACTGGCGTACGTAGGGGTAGTAGCCTTTGGCCGAGTCGCAGTAGTACCAATTGGGCGCGGGTGGAGGGCTTGATGGCGCCCCCGTCGTTATCCTCTCGGGCGGCATCGACGGTGTTGGCTCAATCACCACCGTGGACGGCCTGTAAGGGTAGTAGTAAGCAGGGGCGGGATAGTAATAGACCGGGTAAGCAGGGTAGTAGTAAGGGCCGGCAATGTGCGCGGCTTCCCAGCCCAGGCCCAAACCAATTCCTATGCCCCACCATGCGGGGCCGCCGCTGTGCCAGCCGCCACCATGACCGCCTCCATGCGAGTCGGCGGTGGCCGGTAATGAAAGACTCGTACCGATCAGAACCACGCCAATAAGCGTGCAACGTTTTATCGAGTCAATGTTCATGATGTCTACCTAATAGACTGTGCAATGCAGCTTATTCTTCGTGTGTTCGGCTTTGGTTTTCTTCCATCATGGGGCTCGACATGGGCATGTGTGTGCCCCAGCCGCCGTACCCGTGCATTCTGCGGTGCATCCCGTTCCAGAACAGATCGAATATGGTTTTTTGGTCAGTGCTCAACGTGTCATAAAACGTTTTGGTGCGAGCTTGAGCCGCTTCCAGACGAGCTACGTGTGCTTGCATCCAGGTGATTTGTGCGTGTAAACGCTCTATTCCTTGTGCCATTCTTTCCGGCGTTGTTTCGTCAATCACCGGTTTCGCCGTGCTCCCTTTTTCCTCATGTCCGGGTTTGTCTTTTTCCAGTTGCTGATGGGCATCCGTCATCAAGCCGGCGGACCATGTCTCCCACGCAGGCATTTGCGCTGGTGTTAGATTCAGCTTGCCCTTGAGTTCGTCCAGAGTCTGTTGCGTGTGCTTGACCCAGTCAAAATTCTGACGGTATTCGGCCACGCCCCCTGAAGGTGGCGTTTCCGGGTTAGCAAAGACGTTGGTTGATGGCAGCAGTAAAGCACTTGCTGCCATCAGTATGTATTGGCCGATCAGGCCTGCTTTTTTCATCTTCAGCTCCTATCAACGTCGTGAGTGCCGTTTTAAGAATAGGAGTCGGTGTTAAGGGGGGGTTGATCTACATCAGAAAGTAGGCATACAGAGGGGCGAGCAGGCAGGTTCTGATCTTAGTTCATTCTCGACTATTGACGGTGCCGCATAGTCTTAACTGTTACTGCCATCCAATCGCCGCCACGCCGTGCGCTGCCTAAACTTGACGTTAAAGATATCGGCTCTGCCCTTCCGTGCAGGGCGTGGAGGTGCATCATGCGTATGGCAAAAACGGTACAACGTAGCCTGGAACAGGCGCGCTGTGATTATGACATCGTGGTTCACCCGCACTCGGCGACGAGTCTGGAGTCCGCGCGGGTGGCCAGCGTTCCGGCGGAGCGCTTGGCTAAATCAGTGATTCTCGATGATCAACACGGGCATTACATGATGGCTGTGTTGCCCGCTGATCGGCATTTGGATTTGAGCAAAATACAAACCAGTGGGGATTGGCAGCTCACTCGCGAAAGTGGCTTGCCGCACCTGTTCGGCGACTGTGAGCGTGGCGCGATCCCGGCACTGGGTGAGGCCTATGGAATCAAGATGCTGCTCGATCCGATGTTGACCCGCCAGGAGGACATCTACCTGGAAGCTGGTAACCACCACTATTTGGTCCACATGCGCATGGACCAATACCTGAAACTGGTGCCGCATGCCGAGGTGCGTGAGGTCTGCCAGTAATGAGCGTCAATGATCGAGCCAGGTTGTGCCGCGTGCGTTCAACCTGGCTCAAGGAGTGACTCATGGAATTACCTGTGCATAGTTTGCCGGCTCTTTTTCAACAGTTGGGGCTTGCGGCCGACCCGGTCAGCATTGACGCCTTCCTCGCCACTCATTCACCCCTCAAGGCCGACCTTGCGTTAGAGGACGCTTTTTTCTGGACCCCCGCACAGGCCTCTTTTCTGCGCGAGGAGATCCTTGAAGACGCCGACTGGGCCGAGGTGGTCGATCAACTTAATCTCCTGCTGCGAAAGAGGGGATGAATGTCGCCGATCATTCGGTGCAGGCGTTGCTAGGCCTCGAAAAATTGCAACGCCTTGGTCAAATCCCCCATGGGCTCCTGGCCTCTGGTCAGCATTTCTTCATCCCGCTCTTTCAGCCCATCCAGCTTCTCCAGCCCGTGTATTCGAGTGATCAAACGCAGGATTGAGGCGGTGTCATAGACGGTGTGGTCAACAACCCCTTTGCGGGCAAAGGGTGAGACGACCAGCGCCGGAATACGTGTGCCAGGGCCCCAGCGGTCGCCTTTTGGCGGCGCGACGTGGTCCCACCAGCCGCCGTTTTCGTCGACCGCAATGACGATGACCATGTTTTTCCATTGCGGGCTGTTGCGCAGGACTTTGATGGCGCGAGTGATGTGGCGGTCTCCAGAGGCAACGTCGGCGTAACCGGCGTGCATGTTGAGGTTGCCTTGGGGCTTGTAGAAAGTGACGGCGGGCAGCTTGCCAGCTTCGGCGTCGGCGAAGAATTTGTTGGTTCTGGACTCTTCACCCAAACCTGCGTCGCGCAGGCGTTTACTGCGTTCTGTGGGGTTGTCGGGGCCGAGCTTTTTGAAGTAGTTGAGCGGTTGGTGGTGATACTGAAAATTCGGGATTTTCGGGATGCCGGGAGAGTCTTTGAACTGGTCGATGGTGGCCTGCCATCCGCCGGCGTACCACGCCCAGTCGATGTTCTTCTTCGACAGTTTGTCGCCGATATGGTCATGGGTTTGCGGCACCAATACGTTGGCCAGACCCGGTTTTGAGTAGTCCGGGCGCTCGGGGTCACGCAGCCAGGTCGGCCAGTATGGTGGGGCCAGGGTGTTGACCGCATAACCGTCGGGCGTCAATGCGCTTGGACCGAATTGCGGTGGGCCGGTCATGGCGCTGGCGGGAGACTTCTCCAGAGGCTTGAGCCGCGTATCGTGCGGATTATCGCTCTGTAGTGTGGCGATTTGCTGTTTGGCCGGTGAGTTCGCGGCGTTAGGGTAAAACGGCACAGTAGCGGACACCAGGTACTGGTGATTGAGAAACGAGCCGCCGAAAGCGCCCTGAAAGAAGTTGTCACACAGCACGAACTCCGTTGCCACGTCCCACAGGCGCAGGGAGTACTGGGTTTGCGCGTAATGGCCCATGGTCAGGCCACCCGAGTCTGCCCAGGCGACGAAGCTGTCGTTCTTGCCGCCATTGATTTGCATCTGGTTCTGATAAAACACATGCCACAGGTCGCGGGTGACCAAGCCTAGCGGCAGATCTTCGCCATTGGGCCCCTCAAGGGCGAAGGGCGCGTTGATCAGGTGCTCTTGAAACTGGGTTTCGGCGGGGTAGGTCACGCCGTCTACGGTTTGTGGGCCAATCTGCAATATACCGCCCCATACCGGGGGCAGGGATTCCAGAATGCTGCCGTCGCGGTCGCGTTGCTGATAATCGTTTGTGGTGAGCGCAGCCAGCGGCTTTTCGACACCCGGGAAGTCACCGAACAAATTGTTGAAACTACGGTTTTCGGCGTAGATGACCACCACCGTTTTCACGTTATCGCGCAGTGCCTGATCCAGCGCGGCACCGGTTAAAGGCTTGTCGTCGGGCTTGGCTGGCGGCTCGTTGCCTGAAACGTAAGCGCTGAGGGTCGCGCCGACGCCAAGCGCCGCAACGCCACCAAGGAAACGTCTTCTACCCGCATCGGGTGGGTTATCGCCAGCAGGCGGCTGCAACGCGTCGTCGTCTTTGTTGTTCATGGCGGTTACCTGCGTGTTTGGCTGAGTTCGTAACAAATGATTTCGGAGGAGGGTAGTCAGGCAGTGTGACGCTGATGCTACAAGGTAGGCGTGAAGGGTTTAGCGATTAACGCCGCGGTCCGGGTGCTAGCGAGTCGCTGGCTAATTCCGTTCAAGCGAGAGTGATGCCTGAGTGCCGTAGCGCTCGATGATCCGATCAATCTCCCCTGACATTTTCATGCGCAACAAAGCACGTAGAATGGTCTGTACCGGCAGGTTCGGGTCGTTACGCACGATGCAGCCTACCGCTTGTTCTTCGACGATGGAAACACTGTGCAATTGTTTGTCCGGTGGCAGTTGGCGGTTGTACCAGTTCATCGACCATTCATTGGCCACGGCATAGCGATAACGGCCTGCCCCAAGTTTTTGCAGGACTTGTTCCTGGCTACGGGCGTCTTCACGGTGTAATTGGTGGTTGTCGAACAGGGGTTGCAGGCGCGGATACGTATAACCCAGAACGGTGCCGATCATCTGTTCATTAAGCTGGTCGACGCGGATCGGAGCTGTGTTGTCAGCGGTACTGATCAATAGGTCGCGTTGGGTCATCAGCGGCAGGCTCCAGGTGTAGTCACCGGAGAAGTTGGGTACCCAGGATTGCGCGGCGTAACAACGAACATCGACTTCGCCACGGTCCAGCGCGTTTTGCACGCGCAGACGGGCTAATACATGGTATTCCGCGGGGCGGCCGACCTGTCGGGCCAGGCTCTGCATGATGTCGAACAGGAATCCGGCAGTTGGCTGAGCGCCGTCGATCTGTACCAATGGCATCGACCAGCTGTCGGCAATCGAAAAGCGCAAAGGTGCCTCAGCGGCGTAGCTGAAGCACGAGCATAAGCAGCTGAGTGACAACAAAGTGCTCAAGAGCGGCCGCATTCGGTTCCTTTGCGTGGGCAATACGATGCGATTCAGGATGAATTTGATGCCGAAGTTTCCTCCATTTCAACAGCGTAGTCATATTAGAGAATGACACCGGATGCAATTTTGCCCTTGCTCCGCTAGCATTGGCGGTCTTCCGCTTCCCAGTTGCGACGGTTTTCGATGAGTTATCAGGTTCTTGCACGTAAATGGCGTCCGCGCTCGTTCCGCGAAATGGTCGGCCAGACCCATGTGCTCAAGGCCTTGATCAACGCGCTGGACAGCCAACGGCTGCACCATGCTTATTTGTTTACCGGCACCCGTGGCGTGGGCAAAACCACGATTGCGCGGATTATCGCCAAATGCCTGAATTGTGAGACGGGCATCACGTCGACGCCTTGTGGGACTTGTTCGGTCTGCCGGGAGATCGACGAGGGGCGTTTCGTCGACCTGATCGAGATCGACGCCGCGAGCCGGACCAAGGTCGAAGACACCCGTGAGCTGCTTGATAATGTGCAGTACGCACCAAGCCGCGGGCGCTTCAAGGTCTACCTGATCGACGAAGTGCACATGCTGTCCACTCACTCGTTCAACGCCCTGTTGAAGACCCTGGAAGAGCCGCCGCCCTACGTCAAGTTCATCCTGGCAACCACCGATCCGCAGAAGTTGCCGGCGACCATTCTGTCGCGCTGCCTGCAGTTTTCCCTGAAAAACATGACTCCCGAGCGTGTGGTCGAGCATTTGACCCACGTGCTCACGGTCGAAAATGTACCGTTCGAAGACGACGCGCTGTGGCTCTTGGGCCGCGCTGCCGATGGGTCTATGCGCGATGCCATGAGCCTGACCGATCAGGCGATTGCGTTCGGCGAAGGCAAGGTCATGGCGGCGGACGTTCGCGCCATGCTGGGCACGCTGGATCATGGCCAGGTGTACGACGTGCTGCATGCGCTGCTTGATGGCGATGCGCGCGGGGTGCTTGAAGCCGTGCGACATCTGGCCGAGCAAGGGCCGGACTGGAATGGTGTGCTCTCGGAAATTCTCAACGTGTTGCACCGCGTGGCCATTGCCCAGGCGTTGCCCGAAGGCGTCGATAACGGTCATGGCGACCGGGATCGGGTGCTGGCACTGGCTCAGGCGTTACCCGCCGAAGACGTGCAGTTCTACTATCAGATGGGCCTGATCGGCCGCCGTGATTTACCGCTGGCGCCAGACCCTCGGGGTGGCTTCGAGATGGTTCTGCTGAGGATGCTGGCCTTCCGCCCCGCTGACAGCAGTGATGCGCCGAGGCAGCCGCTAAAGCCAGTGGGGATCAACCAGGCCACAGTTGATTCCAGGCAACCAGTGGCCGGCGCGACTTCCGTTGCGCCGGTAGTTGCAGGCGCCCCGGTAGCTGCCGTTGTGCCTGCACCTATGGATAAGCCGGTTGTTCAGCCTGTTGCCGCGCCGATCATGCCTGAACCTGCTCCGGCAGAAGAAGTCGATTTACCCTGGAATGAGCCCAGGGCCGTGCAGCCGGTAATTGAGCCTGAACCAGAGCTACAAGCCGACGTTGAGTCGATCTCTGAGCCGGAATCCGATTCCGAGCCGGTCGTAGAAACCGTTCCCGAGCCGATGCTCGATACCGTGGCCGAACAGCCGGACCTGACGCCCATGCCGATACCGGCACCCGCAAGCCCGGTTCCCGACGCGCCTGACGTAGTTAAGCCTGAGGACGTACAGGCTGCTACGGAGGTGGCGACGCCGGCCATGGTTGAGCCGGTTCCAGAGTCAGTGGCATTCGTTCCTGCGCCCATGGACCGTGATGACGAGCCGCCGGACGATGATGATTTCTTCGATGTGGAGGTGGACATTGACCCCGCATCTTATAGCTACCTGGACGAACTGGCCCACGACAGTGTGACCGAGGTCGTTGAGCCCGAGCCGTTACCGGCCTTGATGCCGGCGACAGGGCTGGCGCTGGAGTGGCTGAATCTGTTTCCGAAGCTGCCGGTGTCGGGCATGACGGGCAGTATCGCTGCCAATTGCACCTTGATGGCCGTGGAGGGCGATAACTGGCTGCTGCACCTGGACCCGGCCCACAGCGCGCTGTTCAATACAACGCAACTGCGCCGACTCAACGATGCCCTGAATCAATACCACGGGCGGACCTTGAACTTGAGCATCGAGCTGATCAAACCCGAGCAGGAAACCCCGGCTCAGGCGGGTTCGCGCCGCCGTGCCGAGCGCCAGAGCGAAGCAGAAGCATCGATCCACGCCGATCCGTTCATCCAGCAAATGCTGCAACAGTTTGGCGCGGTGATTCGAGAGGATACGATTGAACCTGTTGATGCTCCGGCGGCTCAGACTCTTTAACTGACGTGCGTGGCGCCTGTGTGGCGCTACGCAAAAATGACCCATCAATACTTGAGGTGAATTCCCATGATGAAAGGTGGCATGGCCGGCCTGATGAAGCAGGCACAGCAGATGCAAGAGAAAATGGCCAAGGCGCAGGAAGAACTGGCCAATGCCGAAGTCACCGGGCAGTCGGGCGCAGGCCTGGTCAGCGTCGTGATGACCGGTCGTCATGACGTCAAACGGATCAGCCTGGATGACAGCCTGATGCAGGAAGACAAGGAAATCCTTGAAGACCTGATCGCTGCCGCGGTGAACGACGCTGTGCGCAAGATCGAGCAGAACAGCCAGGAAAAGATGTCTGGCATGACGGCGGGCATGCAATTGCCACCGGGCATGAAACTGCCGTTCTAAAACGTTTTAGCGTGACCGGAAGCCAGGCCCCGTGCCTGGCTTTTTTTTGCTGCGAAGAAGGTCCTGCGGGTCGAGCGCGTCCCCGGCTTATCGTGGGCAAGACCATGCCTGCACGGGTTGCTTTATTGGATATCGACCGAACGCCTGCCGAGCAAAACGGTCTGCTCTGTATTAGCCTGAATTTATCGATTAAGGAACTGCTCTATGGCGCAAGAATTGATCCTCAACCAACGCATCGTTCTGGCCTCTCGTCCCAAAGGCGCACCCATGCCAGAGAATTTTCGTCTGGAGCGTGAGGCGCTGCCTGATCTGGAAGAGGGTCAGGTGTTGCTGCGTACGCTCTATCTGTCCCTCGACCCCTATATGCGTGGGCGCATGAGCGACGCGCCGTCTTATGCGGAACCGGTGCAGGTCAATGACGTCATGACGGGCGGGGCGGTGAGCCGCGTCGAGCAGTCACGCAATGCCCATTTCAAGCCGGGCGATCTGGTCGTAGGCATGACCGGTTGGCAAACCCACAGCATCTGCGATGGTACGCAAGTGGTGTCGGTGCCCAAGGATCTACCCAGCCCTTCAATGGCCGTCGGCGTGCTGGGTATGCCAGGGATGACCGCGTACATGGGCCTGATGGACATCGGCAAGCCCAAAGCCGGGGAGACCCTGGTGGTGGCTGCGGCGTCCGGTGCGGTCGGGTCGGTGGTAGGGCAGGTGGCCAAACTCAAGGGTTTGCGCGTGGTGGGCATCGCTGGCGGTGCCAAAAAATGCCGGTACGTGGTCGATGAGTTGGGGTTTGACGCGTGTATCGATCACAAAAGCGAACATTTCGCCGATGAGCTGGCGAAAGCCTGTGGCAATGGCATCGACATCTATTTTGAATTGGTTGGCGGAAAGGTGTTCGACGCGGTGCTACCACTGCTCAATGCCCGTGCGCGGATTCCTTTATGCGGTTTGATCGCCCAATACAACGCGCAGTCGCTGCCGGAAGGGACCGATCATTTGCCATTGCTGATGCGCACGTTGCTGACCAAGCGCGCACGGATTCAGGGTTTTATCGTGTTCGAGGAGTATGGCGATCGCCACGCGGAGTTTCTCGCTGCCATGGTCCCGTGGGTTAAAGAGGGCAAGATCAAGTTTCGTGAAGATATAGTCGAAGGGCTCGAACAGGCGCCCGAGGCCTTTATCGGTCTGCTGGAAGGACGCAACTTTGGCAAGCTGGTCGTCCGTGTCGCTGATGCTTGAATTGACGCTAACCGGAGGCGCGGGTATAAACCGCGTCTCGTTGTTTTGTCGGACCTTTCTCATGAGCTTCAGCCCCCTGATTCGCCAATTGATCGATGCTTTGCGTACATTGCCCGGCGTCGGTCAAAAAACTGCCCAGCGCATGGCCCTGCAATTGCTTGAGCGTGATCGCAGCGGCGGTTCGCGCCTGGCGCTGGCATTGAGTCAGGCCATGGAGGGCGTCGGCCATTGCCGGCTCTGCCGCACCCTTACCGAAGACGATCTTTGCCCGCAATGTTCGGATGTTCGTCGTGACGACACACTGCTGTGCGTGGTCGAAGGGCCGATGGATGTCTATGCGGTGGAGCAGACGGGCTACCGTGGTCGCTACTTTGTACTCAAGGGGCACTTGTCGCCGCTGGACGGTCTCGGGCCGGAAGCCATTGGCATTCCGCAATTGGTGACGCGCATCGAGCAGCAGGGCACCTTCACCGAAATTATTCTCGCCACCAACCCGACCGTCGAAGGCGAAGCCACCGCGCATTACATCGCCCAGTTGCTGAGCAACAAAGGCCTGATCACCTCCCGCATCGCCCACGGCGTACCGCTGGGGGGTGAGCTGGAGCTGGTGGACGGCGGTACATTGGCGCATTCGTTTGCAGGGCGTAAGCCAATAGCATTGTGATGGATCGTTCCTCGGCGCCGGTTCGAGGCTTCGGCGTGAGGAACGATTAGCGCTTGTAAACCAAGCAAGCGCTCGGTAAGTTCGCTGAACCTCTCAGTGGAGCGCGCCGATGTCCGACTTTCAGCAATACTTCGACCCCAACCACCAATTGATCCGCGACGCCGTGCGGCGCTTTGTCGAGCGAGAGATACTGCCTTTCGTCGATGAGTGGGAGGAGGCCGAAGGCTTTCCGCGTGAGCTCTACCTGAAGGCGGGCGCTGCCGGGATTTTGGGCATTGGTTATCCCGAAGCGCTGGGCGGCAGCCATGAAGGTGATGTATTTGCCAAGGTTGCGGCCAGCGAAGAGCTTATGCGTTGCGGGTCTGCCGGGCTGGTCGCCGGTTTGGGTTCGCTGGACATTGGTTTGCCGCCGGTGGTCAAGTGGGGGCAGCCGGCGCTACGCGAACGTGTTGTCCCGCAGGTGCTGAGCGGGGAAAAGATCATGGCGCTGGCGATCACTGAGCCCGGGGGTGGTTCTGATGTGGCGAACCTGCAAACCCGTGCGGTGCGAGACGGTGACGGCTATCGGGTCAACGGCAGCAAAACATTTATCACCAGCGGCATACGCGCCGACTTTTATACCGTAGCAGTGCGCACCGGTGAGCCTGGGTTTGCGGGCATCAGTCTGTTGCTGATAGAGAAGGGCACTCCGGGTTTTAGTGTCGGTCGGCAGTTGAAGAAAATGGGCTGGTGGGCGTCGGACACGGCTGAGCTGTTTTTCGAGGACTGTCGGGTGCCGATGGCCAATTTGATTGGCGCGGAGAACATGGGGTTTGCCTGCATCATGGGCAACTTTCAGCATGAGCGCCTGGCACTGGCGCTGATGGCGAATATGACCTCACAACTGGCGCTTGAACAGAGCCTGAGTTGGGCCAAGCAGCGTGAGGCATTTGGCAAACCGATTGGCAAGTTCCAGGTGCTCAAGCATCGGTTGGCAGAAATGGCCACGCAGTTGGAAGTGTCACGCGAATTCACCTACCGCCAGGCGGCAAAAATGGCCGCAGGGCAGAGCGTGATCAAAGAGATTTCCATGGCGAAGAACTTCGCCACCGACACCGCCGACCGCATCACTTACGACGCGGTGCAGATCCTTGGCGGTTCGGGTTATATGCGCGATAGCCTGGTGGAGCGCCTGTACCGCGATAAGCGCATCCTTTCAATCGGAGGTGGTACGCGTGAGGTAATGAACGAGATCATTGCCAAGCAGATGGGGCTTTGATTGTGTATTTTCGAAAACCTGCAGGCGCTTGATGCCCCCCTGTCGCTATCTATCGCTCAGCGCAAAGTTGGTCAGGCAGAAGGTCGGGATGGACATGTCTTCCAGGCGCTGTGAGCCGCCGAGTTCCGGGAGGTCGATGATCGCCGCGGCTTCGTAGACATGGGCGCCCATGCGGCGTACCAGGTTGGCGGCCGCGACCAGCGTGCCACCGGTGGCAATCAGATCATCGAACATCACGATGGCATCGCCCTCACACAGGCTGTCGGCATGCACTTCCAGCCATGCTTCGCCGTACTCGGTCTGGTAGGCCTCGGACAACACGTCTGCCGGCAGTTTGCCTTGCTTGCGGAACAGGATCAGTGGCTTGTTCAGCTCATAAGCGACGATTGAGCCAATCAAGAAGCCGCGAGCATCCATGGCGCCAATGTGGCTGAATTCGGCGTCGATATAGCGCTGCACGAAGCTGTCGATCACCAGGCGCAGGGCCTTTGGCGATTGAAACAGCGGGGTAATATCGCGAAAAACAACGCCAGGTTTAGGGAAGTCCATGACCGGGCGAATAAGGGATTTGAAGCTGAATTCGTCGAAAATCATCAAGAGGATCCTGAGGCGTATTGGCTGACGCTAGTCTACAGCGCAGCCGCCATGGATAGCATGCCTCAGCCTTCGATTGAGCCGCCCGCCAGCGCGCAGAGTTGGATAGGATCAAGGATCTGGATTTCCTTGCCTTCGGCTGCGATCAGCTCGCTCGACTGGAAACGGGTGAACACCCGCGACACTGTCTCCACGGCTAAACCCAGGAAGTTGCCAATTTCATTGCGCGACATGCTCAAGCGAAACTGATTGGCCGAAAAACCGCGAGCGCGGAAACGGGCCGACAGGTTGACCAGAAACGTGGCGATGCGTTCGTCGGCAGTTTTTTTCGAGAGCAGCAGCATCATTTGCTGATCGTCACGAATTTCCCGGCTCATGATCCGCATCAATTGCCGACGCAGTTGTGGGAGTTGAACCGACAGGTCATCAAGGCGCTCAAACGGGATTTCACACACGGATGTGGTTTCCAGTGCCTGAGCCGATACCGGGTAGGCTTCGCTGTCCATGCCGGACAGACCCACCAACTCGCTCGGCAGATGGAAACCGGTGAGCTGTTCTTCACCGCCATCGCTGAGATTGAAGGTTTTCAGCGCACCGGAGCGCACCGCATACACCGAACCAAATGCATCGCCCTGTCGAAACAGAAACTCGCCTTTTTTCAGTGGACGACCGCGCTTGACGATGTCATCGAGTGCATCCATGTCTTCCAGATTCAAAGAAAGCGGCAGGCACAGCGGGGCCAAACTGCAATCCTTGCAATGGGCCTGGTTAGGTGCGCGCAGTTTGACTGGCTCAGACATGACTTCAATCCTTGTGGGAAAACACACAGAAGACATAAGGGTAACCCAGCGCAAGCTGTTCCGGCCAGTGCCAGCAGATTTAACGCAAGACGATAAAGCTCTTCGCACGACTGCCGATAACAAGTGGTGGCCTAACTGACTCAGGAGCGCCGTTCATGTTGTCCGTCAACCTCAGTGCGTCCAGCAGCACTGGCTTTCAAGCCACAACCCCGCAAACCAGAGCGGTTGCTGCAGCCGCGTCGACCGACGAAGAGGGTACCGGCAAAGCGCCGGTAAGCGTGAAGGTCGAGCTGTCCACCGCTGCAATAGAAAAGGCCAAGGCCGCAGCTAGCGACAGCGCTGACAGCACCGACCCCATCAAAATGCTCCAAAAACGGATCAAAGAACTGCAAAAGCAGATCGCCGAGGCGCAGGCACGATTGCAGGCGGTGATGTCGAACAAAAGCCTGAGCCCGGAGCAGAAGCAGACACAGGCGAGCAGTATTCAGTCGGAGTTGGCGCAATTGACTGCAGCACTGTTTACGGCCTCCGCCAGCTTGATCAAGCTTATCGAGAAAAACGCCAAAACCGCTGCAAAGTAACCGATGTGTATTGCCCTCCTTCAATCGGTAAAGGGGGGCTATATCGGGTTAGATCACCCGTGAAAAGCGTTGGCGATTTTGGTGGTTCAGGTAGGCATCAAACACCATGCACACTGAGCGCACCAGCAGACGACCCGCTGGTAGCACGGTTATCCCCGTCTCATCGATTTCGATCAGGCCGTCGTTGACCATCGTCAGGAGTTGCGGCCATTCCTCTTTGAAATAGCCCCTGAAATCAATATTGAACGCGTATTCGATACCAGCAAAGTTCAGGCTGAAATGGCAGATCAGTTGCTGGATCACTGCTCGGCGCACGCGGTCGTCGGCATTGCATAGCAGGCCGCGTTTGGTGGCAAGTTGGTCGCCGGCCAGCAAGGTCTGGTAATCATTCAGGTCGCTGCTGTTCTGGCTGTACAGGTCGCCAATCTGGCTGATTGCCGAGACGCCGAGCCCGATCAGATCGCAATGGCCGTGGGTGGTATAGCCCTGGAAATTGCGTTGCAACGTTGACTCTTCCTGGGCGATGGCCAGTTCGTCATCGGGCAGGGCAAAGTGGTCCATTCCGATGTAGCGGTAACCGGCATCCGTCAGCTGTTCGATGGTCCGTTCGAGCATTTCAAGTTTTTGCTCTGGCGCCGGCAGTTCATCCGCATTGATCCGCCGCTGGGGCATGAAGCGCTCCGGCAGGTGGGCGTAGTTGAACACGGACAGGCGATCCGGTTGCAGCGTGATGATTTCATCGACGGTGCGGGCGAAGGACTCAGGCGTTTGCTTGGGCAGGCCGTAGATCAGGTCGATATTCACCGAGCGAAATTGCAGGGTGTGTGCCGCTTCGATGATGGCGCGGGTCTCTTCAAGGCTTTGCAGGCGATTGACGGCGCGCTGTACCTGCGGGTCGAGATCCTGGACACCGATGCTGACCCGATTGAAGCCCAGTTCGCGAAGCAGGCCCATGGTCGACCAGTCGGCTTCGCGAGGATCGATCTCGATGCCGTAGTCACCGGAGTCGTCGTCGAGCAAATTGAAATGCTTGCGCAGATGCGCCATCAACTGGCGCAATTCGTCATGACTCAGGAACGTCGGGGTGCCGCCGCCCAGGTGCAACTGTTCGACCTGTTGCTTCGGGTCGAGGTGGCAGGCAATCATCTGGATTTCTTGCTCCAGACGTTGCAGGTAGGGCAGAGCCCGCCCTCGATCCTTGGTGATGACCTTATTGCACGCGCAGTAATAGCAAATGTTCGCGCAGAACGGTATGTGCACATACAGTGATAGAGGCCGTAGAGCCTTGCGGCTGTCGCGCAGAGCATGCAGCAGGTCAAATGCCCCTACCTTGGTCTGGAATTGCACCGCAGTGGGGTATGAAGTGTAGCGTGGCCCCGCCAGGTCATAGCGGCGGATGAGATCGGAATCCCAACGAATGGCGTCGAGCATGCGGGTATTTCCCGAATAGGCTGGCAATGTCGTTGAGTCTAGGGAGGTGTGCTCAGGGCGGTGTTGATTTGCGTCAACGGCCTGCGTTCTGGCGGCAAATCGTTGACGGAGGGTCGGTTTATTCCTGGTGATGAGGGCTTAGTGACCCATCAACCAATGCTGGTGAGGACCAGGCATCGTCCAGATACCGAACAGGATAACCAGCAGGCCGCCGGCCATGCGCACACCGCGTTTGCGCAGCAGGGCAGTGGTGCGCTCGGCAGCAAGCCCGGTGGCGAGTAGCACAGGCCAGGTGCCCAAGCCAAAGGCGAGCATCAGCAGCGCGCTGTCGAGGGCGTTGCCTTGGCTGGCCGACCACAGCAGGGTGCTGTAGACCAGGCCGCAGGGCAGCCAACCCCAGAGCGCCCCAAGCAGTAATGCGCGAGGCATGCTCGACACCGGAAGCAAGCGGCTGGCAAACGGCTGTATATGCCGCCACAGGCCGCGCCCCAGGCTTTCGATGCGGGTCAGGCCGCTCCACCATCCTGCGAGATACAGACCCATCGCAATTAATAGCAGCGACGCGATCACGCGCATGATCATCGCGCCTGGACTGTTGGCCACTGCCCAGCCCGCGAGGCCAATCAGCAAGCCAGCGGTGGCGTAGCTGAGAATTCGCCCCAGGTTGTACGCCAGCAGCAGGCGAAAGCGCCGGCTACGTTGTTCTTTGGGGATTGCCAGGGTCAGCGCGCCCATCAAGCCGCCGCACATGCCCAGGCAATGGCCGCCGCCAAGCAGACCGAGGATGATTGCCGACACCAGCAGGGGGGCCAGTTCAAGCATGGGGCGGGGCCTGGTCTTTGTTTTCGGCCTGAGGTACCGGTTTGTGGCCGGTGGCTTCTTCCATGGCGGCCAGATGTTGAGGGTCCTGATCGTCGAACAGAACGCTGTGTGCCGGACCGTCGAGGTCATCGTACTGGCCGCTGTCCACCGCCCAGAAGAATATGTAGATGGCGATTGTGACGATCAACAGCGCCGCTGGAATCATTATGTATAGAGCCGGCATGGAGCCTCCGAAGCCGGCCGCCGATTCATGTTGGCAGCGGGCGGGTGTTGAGAAGGGTGGCGTCTTGCAGGCCTTTCATGCGGGTCAGACGCAAGGCGTTCAGTACCACAGTCAACGAACTGATGGACATGCCGATCGCTGCCCAGATGGGGGTGATCCAGCCGAGCGCTGCGAAGGGCAGCATGAGGCCATTGTACAGGCCTGCCCACAGCAGGTTCTCAATGATTACCCGGCGGGTGCGCCGCGCCAGGCTGAACGCGTGCACCAGCGCTTGCAAGCGGTTGGACAGCAGCACTGCGTCGGCGGTGGTCTTGGCCAGGTCGGTGGCTGAACCCATGGCGACACTGATATCTGCTGCGGCCAGTACCGGTACGTCGTTGACCCCGTCACCGAGCATCAACACTTTGCGACCTTGCTGGTGCAGCGCTTGCAGCACCTGAAGTTTATCGTCCGGGCGCAGACCGCCACGGGCTTCGTCGATTCCCAGCTCGGCTGCTACGCTGGCGACCATCGGAGACGTGTCGCCGGAGAGCAGCAGGGTCTTCCAGCCGCGCGCCTTGCACGCTTGCAGCAGTGCGGGAGCATCGGCACGCAGGCGATCATCGAGGACGAACCATGCCAGGGCACCCTGAGTGTCGCCAAGCAGTAGCCACTGGCCGGCTTCGTCGGGCGTCGATGGCAGTGCGCAGGCGCTGAGCTCGCAGACAAATCCCGGCTGGCCGATGCGCAAGCGCTGTTCGCCGACCAGGCCTTCCAGGCCAAGGCCCGGCGTGCTGTGGACATCTTCAGCGGCCACCGGCGCGCGCCCAAATGCCCGTGCAATAGGGTGTTCGGAGCGATTTTCCAGGGCTGCGGCCAGGCTCAGGCAACGATCCGCATCCAGTTCCCCCAGAGGGCGGATGGTGCGCAGTGCCAATCGACCTTCGGTGAGCGTACCGGTCTTGTCGAAAATCACGGTGTCGATCTGGTTCAGACCTTCCAGCACATGACCGCGGGTTAACAATAGGCCCAGTTTGTGCAGAGTGCCGGTGGCGGCGGTCAGCGCCGTGGGCGTTGCCAGCGACAGCGCGCACGGACAGGTAGCGACCAGCATGGCTAGCACGATCCAGAAGGCCCGAGATGAGTCGAGTTCCCACCAGATCAGACCGATAACGGCGGCGGCAATCAGCGACAGCAGCAGAAACCATTGGGCGGCGCGGTCGGCAATTTCCGCTAAACGGGGTTTTTCAGCTTGGGCGCGTTCCAGCAGGCGGACAATGGCTGACAGGCGTGTGTCGTGACCCAAGGCCAGAACTTGCACGGTCAGCGCGCCTTCGACATTGAGTGTGCCTGCGGTGACCGCGTCGCCTACGGTTCGCGGCTGCGGCAGGTATTCGCCGGTCAGCAGTGATTCATCGATGCTGGACTGGCCCTCGAGAATCTTGCCATCAGCTGGCAATATGGCGCCGGGATGCACCAGCACCCGGTCGGTCAGGCGCAGTTCGCTGAGCAGGATTCGCTCGCTTTGACCGTCGGCGCTGAGCCTCAGGCAAGAGGCGGGCAGTAAATTGACCAGCTGTGCCGTGGCTGCCGCCGTGCGTTCGCGTGCGCGGCGTTCCAGGTAGCGGCCGGCCAAGAGGAAAAGGGCGAACATGCCGACTGCATCGAAGTACAGTTCGCCAACGCCAGTGATCGACGTCCAGATACCGGCGATATAGGCGCTGCCGATGGCGAGGGAAACCGAAACATCCATGGTCAAGTGGCGCGTACGTAGATCGCGCACGGCACCCTTAAAGAACGGTGTACAGCTGTAAAACACGATAGGCGTGGTGAGGAACATCGCGACCCAGCGCAGGATGGTGTGCATCTGCGGGCTGAGGTCGATATTGAATTCCGGCCAGGTGGCCATGGTTGCCATCATCGCCTGGAACCATAGCAACCCGGCAACGCCGAGTTGGCGCAAGGCCAGACGGTTTTCGCTGGCCAGTTGCTCGGTGGCGCGGTCGGACTGATAAGGGTGTGCGGCATAGCCGATGCTGCGTAATTCGCTGAGTACCTGGCTCAGCGCCAGCTGGCTATCGGCCCATCGCACATGCAAGCGATGGTTGGACAGGTTCAGTCGGGCTTCGGCCACGGCAGGTAAACTGCGCAGATGACGCTCGATCAGCCAGCCACAGGCGGCACAGCTGATACCTTCCATGAGCAAAGTCGCTTCGGCCTGTTCGCCTTCATGGCGCACAAAGGGTGCCTGTACGTCAGGGCGATCGTACAGGGCCAGTTCGTCGACCAATTGCACGGGCAACGTTTCCGGGTTGGCCGACGCTTCACTGCGATGGCTGTAATAGCTTTCCAGGCCGCCAGCGACAATAGCCTCTGCCACTGCCTGACAACCTGGGCAGCATAGCTCGCGGGTTTCCCCGAGCACGACAGCCGTGAAGCGGCTGCCAGCAGGAACCGGCAGCGCGCAATGGTAGCAGGGGGTTGGCGTGGTCATTGCGTCAGATCAGTTTTTCAGGTCTTCCGCGCCCTGGAGTGGCTCGTCGCCCAGCAACAGCTGTTTCCCGTTGAGCACTTGCTCTTCTTCGAACATGCGCCAGGTTTGGCCATTCTGCACGCCGAGGAGTTCGACAAAGCGCCGACCTTCGACCTTGTCGCTCAATTGGCCGATGTAGCGGCCAGGCTCGGACGCACTGCGGGCCAGGATGATCTTGCGATCCTTTTCCGGTTGCGTCGGCGAGATCAGGTTGAGTTCCACGGTTTCCGGCTGGCTGTCACCCGTCAGCCGCAGCTCGGTTTCACCTGTCAGCTCATCCAGGTGCACCGCGGCGCGCAAGTTGAGGCTCTTGGCTAACAGTTCACGGTCCAGCGAGCGATTGATGCCTTTGCCAGCCTCGTAATAATTATCGTTGACCAGGTTATCCGGGTTATTGATGGCGATCGTCACCATCGACAAGGTCAGCGTCACCGAACAGGCGAGGATGCCGATGATTATCCATGGCCAAAGGTGCTTGTACCAAGGGCTAGAGGCGTTTGCTACGGACATGACTAACTTCTCTTAGCGAATTTGCGGGCCGATGAAACGGCTCTTGGCTTGAACGTGGGTGCCACTGTTGTCAGTATCCTTGAGGGTGAAAGTCACCTCGTTGGTACTCGACGGCAGTTGCTCCGGTGCGCTCGATAATTCGACCGGCACGCTGATGATCTCACCCGCTTGCACCTTGAATTCGCGACGACCTTGCAGTTTCAGGTCAGGCAAGCCAGAGGCATCGAGAGTGTAGGTGTGATCGACCTGATCCTTGTTCATGACCTTGAGGCTATAAACGTTTTCGATCCGGCCTTCTGCGTTCTCGCGATATAGCACGCGGTCCTTGCTGACGTCGAAACCAACCAGCGGACGCATGAAAAAGGCGGTCGCCAGCAAGCTCATCATCACCAGCAGCACCACAGCATAACCAATCAGGCGCGGACGCAGTTTGTGCGTTGTCTGCCCGGACAGGTTGTGTTCAGTGGTGTAGCTGATCAACCCGCGTGGGTAGTTCATCTTGTCCATGATGGTATCGCATGCATCGATACAGGCTGCACAACCGATGCATTCGATCTGCAGGCCGTCGCGGATGTCGATGCCGGTCGGGCAGACTTGTACGCACATCGTACAGTCGATGCAATCCCCCAGACCCTGTGCTTTGTAATCGATATCCTTTTTCCGTGTGCCACGTTTTTCGCCGCGACGTGGGTCGTAGGACACGATCAGGGTGTCTTTGTCGAACATCACGCTCTGGAAACGCGCATACGGGCACATGTAAATGCACACTTGTTCGCGCAGCCAGCCCGCGTTGCCATACGTGGCGAGGGTGAGGAAGCCGACCCAGAAATACGCCCAGCCATCAGCCTGCCCAGTGAAAAAATCAATGGTCAGGTCACGGATAGGGGCGAAATAGCCGACGAAGGTCAGGCCCGTGGCGAAGCCAATGATTAGCCACAAGCCGTGCTTGCTGAGCTTGCGCAAGAACTTGTTGCCGGACATCGGCGCTTTGTCGAGCTTGATGCGCTGATTACGATCACCTTCGGTGACCTTCTCGCACCACATGAAAATCCAGGTCCAGACGCTTTGCGGGCAGGTATACCCGCACCACACGCGCCCGGCGAATACGGTAATGAAGAACAGGCCAAAGGCACTGACGATCAAAATGCCGGAGAGCAGGATGAAATCCTGCGGCCAGAACGTGGCGCCGAAAATGTAGAACTTACGCTCTGGCAGGTTCCACCAGACGGCCTGATGGCCCGCCCAGTTCAGCCAGACCGTACCGAAGTACAGCAGGAATAGCCCGGCACCGCCCATCATCCGCAAATTGCGAAACAGGCCGGTGAAGGCACGGGTATAGATTTTTTCACGGGAAGCATAGAGATCGACACCGCTGCTGTCTTTTTTAGGCGGCGGAGTGACATTGTGTACCGGAATCTGGTTGCTCATTAGTGCGTCCCACGGCAGTGGAAAAAGCCTCAGCCAGTGCGTGCCGACTGTGGTCAAAAGAGTGTCGCTAAGGCGCCAATGATACGCCTCTCGCTCTGGCCCGGGGGTGCGACCTTTGGTCGCGTTGGGTGAAAGCGAATGTTGGTGTAATGACCTGAATCAATTGACTTATGGATTATGGTCGGTTTTGACGGGTAGGGCGTAATGATAGAGGGGAATATACCGCGATTTCGCGAATGTGTTCGCTCCCGCAGATTACTCACCCGTACGCGAATTTATTCTCGAAGGGGTCTGTATGGCTAAATCATCAGACAGCTAAAACCACAACGGCCCCGCCAGTTTTCACTGGCGGGGCCGTTGTGTGTTGCGGTCACGCGTTCGCTTTACTCAGCGGCAGCAGCCTTGTCTCCATGGGAGAGGCTGTAGACGTAAGCAGCCAGCAGGTGAACCTTGTCATTGCCTTGCAGCAATGCCTGAGCAGGCATCTGGCCCTGACGGCCGTAACGGATGGTCTGCTGCAGTTGCGCGAAGCTCGAACCGTAGATGAATGCCGCCGGGTGAGTCAGGTTAGGTGCGCCCATTGCAGCGGTGCCTTTACCTTCCGGACCGTGGCATGCCACGCAGTTGGTAGCGAACAGTTTCTGGCCAGCAACCGGATCGGCGTTAGCGTCTTCAGGCAGCTTGCGGCCATCCAGTTGGGTGGTAACGAACGCTGCGACGTCGCGTACGCCCTGGTCACCAATGACCGGACCCCAAGCAGGCATGACCGCATGGCGGCCACCCATGATGGTGGTCTTGATGGTTTCCGGTTCACCCCCCCAACGCCAGTCTTCGTCGGTCAGGTTCGGGAAGCCGTAAGCACCTTTGGCGTCGGAGCCATGGCAAACTGAGCAGTTGGAGGCGAACAGTCGGCCCCCCATCTTCAAAGCTTGCGGGTCTTTGGCGACTTCTTCGATCGGCATGGATGCGAATTTGGCAAAAATCGGACCAAATCGAGCATCCGATTTAGCCATTTCTTTTTCCCATTCGTGCACGCCAGTCCAACCGGATTGGCCATTGGCGAATTCGGTTTTCTTGTCGTTGTCCAGGTAGGAATAGCCAGGCAGCAGGCCTTTCCAGTTACCCAGACCCGGGTAAAGCACCAGATAGCCCAGCGCGAAGATGATGGTGCCCACGAACAGCATGAACCACCATTTTGGCAGTGGGTTGTCGTATTCCTCGATACCGTCGAAGGAATGGCCCACTTTTTCTTCTGTCGCTTCGCTGCGCTGGCCCTTGCGGGTGGACAGCAGCAGCCAGGTCAGGGCGAAGATGGTACCCAAACTGAGGACTGTGACGTACAGACTCCAGAAAGTAGTCATTCTTTGTTACTCCTAGAAGCTTGCTCTTGCTCAACGTGCTTGATGGCTTCGGGGTCATCCGCGAAGGGCAGCAAAGTTGCTTCGTCGAACTCTGCCTTGCGTCGTCCGCTGAATACCCACAATGCCAGGCCGATAAAAGCCACCATCACTACGACGGTGCCCAGGCCGCGAATCATCCCCATATCCATCAATATCACCGTTTGCTTTTGATGATGGTGCCCAGACCTTGCAGGTAGGCGACCAACGCATCCATTTCAGTTTTGCCTTTCACAGCAGCACTTGCACCGGCGATGTCTTCGTCGGTGTAAGGGACGCCGAGCGTACGCAAGACTTCCATTTTTTTCGGGGTGTCCTTGCCGTCGAGCTTGTTTTCTACCAAGAACGGGTAGGCAGGCATTTTCGACTCGGGCACTACGTTGCGCGGGTTGTACAAGTGCGCGCGCTGCCAGTCATCGGAGTAACGACCGCCGACGCGGGCCAGGTCCGGACCGGTACGCTTGGAACCCCACAGGAACGGGTGGTCCCAGACGCTTTCACCAGCGACCGAGTAGTGGCCGTAGCGTTCGGTTTCAGCACGGAACGGACGGATCATCTGCGAGTGGCAGCCGACACAACCGTTGGCGATGAAAACATCGCGGCCTTCGAGTTCCAGCGCCGGGCGAGGCTTCATGCCTTCAACCGGCTTGTTGGTCACGTCCTGAAAAAACAGGGGGACGATCTGGGTCAGGCCGCCGATGCTGACGGCGATAACCATGAAGAAGGCCAGCAGGCCGATATTCTTCTCGACTACTTCGTGTCTCATCAGTGAGCTCCAACTACAGCGATCTGAGCGGCGGCTTCAGCTTCAGCCGGGTTCGAGGCGCGTACGGTGCGGAACACGTTGTAAGCCATGAACAGCATGCCGCTGGCGAAGAATGCACCACCCAGTGCGCGGACGATGAAGCCCGGATGGCTGGCTTGCAATGCTTCGACGAAGGAGTAAGTGAGGGTGCCGTCGTCGTTGATCGCACGCCACATCAAACCCTGGGTGATGCCGTTGACCCACATCGAAGCGATGTAAAGAACGGTACCGATGGTAGCCAGCCAGAAGTGGGTGTTGATCAAGCCAACACTGTGCATCTGAGGGCGACCGAAGATTTTCGGGATCATGTGGTACAGCGAACCGATCGAGATCATCGCTACCCAGCCGAGAGCGCCGGCGTGTACGTGGCCGATGGTCCAGTCAGTGTAGTGAGACAGCGAGTTGACGGTCTTGATGGCCATCATCGGGCCTTCGAAGGTCGACATGCCGTAGAACGCCAGCGATACGACCAGGAAGCGCAGAATCGGGTCGGTACGCAGTTTGTGCCATGCACCTGACAGCGTCATCATGCCGTTGATCATGCCGCCCCAGCTTGGCGCCAGCAGAATCATCGACATCGCCATGCCCAGCGACTGAGCCCAGTCTGGCAGAGCGGTGTAGTGCAAGTGGTGCGGGCCTGCCCAGATGTACAGGGTGATCAGTGCCCAGAAGTGCACGATCGACAGGCGATAGGAGTAGATCGGACGCTCGGCCTGCTTCGGAACGAAGTAGTACATCATCCCCAGGAAGCCGGTGGTCAGGAAGAAACCTACCGCGTTGTGGCCGTACCACCACTGGATCATCGCATCAGTCGCACCGGAGTAGGCCGAGTAGGACTTGAAGAGGGTCACGGGCAGCGACGCGTGGTTGACGATATGCAGCATCGCCGTCACGAGGATGAAGGCGCCATAGAACCAGAGGCCCACATAAATGTGCTTGGTTTTGCGCTTCATGATGGTGCCAAAGAACACCGCAGCGTAGGTTACCCAGACGATGGCCAGCAAAATGGCGAGAGGCCATTCCAGTTCGGCGTATTCCTTAGTAGTGGTGTAGCCCAGCGGCAACGTGATGCCTGCGCCGACGATCACTGCTTGCCATCCCCAGAAGTGGAAGGCGGCCATGCTGTCGGAGATCAGTCGCGTTTGGCAGGTTCGCTGCACGACATAGTAAGAAGTGGCAAACAGTGCACAACCACCGAAGGCGAAGATCACCAGGTTTGTGTGCAGCGGGCGTAAGCGTCCAAAAGTCGTCCACGGAAGGCCGAGGTTTAACTCGGGCCAAACAAGCTGTGAGGCGATAAAGACACCAAGCCCCATGCCAAGGATCCCCCAGACCACCGTCATGATGGCGAACTGGCGGACTACCTTATAGTTATAAGCAGTCGGACTGATTGCTGTGCTCATTCTAAGGTTCCACGGTTTGGGTGTTTTTTAGGGATAAAAAAGCGGCCGCAGTATGGAGAAAGCGAGTTGCCATTGCAATGCGATCAACGCCTTGCAACCGCTTCCTGAAGCTGATTCTGCGGTCATTTCAGCACGGTCAGGGAGCTGTCAGGCGCAGTGACGAAATGCCGCAGTGGACGAAAAAAAGTGAGGGTTCCAGGCTGGCGGAATGCAGCGGGAAAAGGACGAAACAAAACGCAAAACCAACAACCCGCGGACCATAGCCGCTGTAGATGAGCTTTTTGCGCAAGTTATCGAGCACAATCGCCGAAAACATTCGTATCACTTGACCTGTGGCCCACTGTTGGCAGTCCACTATGCTGGCAAGCTTAGTCCTGAATGTCGGGAGTGGGAAGGTGTACTAACGACGGGTGCGACACTTGGTCGCGGAGGGAAAGGAGTTGCCGCTCCTGTAACAGGAGCGGCATTCACGCACAGCCCAGAGATTGTCCGGGTTGCTGAATCGTTATTGTGCCTTGGCTGTTGGCGCCTCTTGCTGAGCAGTACCCTGTGACAGGCTATAAACATAGGCGGCTAACAACTGCACCTTGTCATTGCCCAGCTGCTCGTTCTGCGCTGGCATCTGACCTTGACGACCATAACGGATAGTCTGCTGCAACTGGGTCAGACTGCTGCCGTAGATGAAACCGGTCGGTTGCGTCAGGTTCGGCGCCCCCATCGCTTGCGTGCCTTGACCTGTTGCGCCGTGGCAGGCTACGCAATTGGTGTTGAACACTTGCTGTCCGGCTTCGACATTGGCGGTTTCATCGGCTGGCAATGGCAGTCCTGCGAGGGAGTGACGTACATACGCTGCGACGTTTTTCACCCCTTCCTCACCGAGAATCGGACCCCAGGCTGGCATGCCGGCTATACGGCCACCCATGATGGTGGTCTTGATAGTGTCGGCGCTGCCGCCCCATCGCCAAATGGTATCTGTCAGGTTGGGAAAGCCATAGGCCCCCCGAGCATCCGAACCGTGGCAGACGGCGCAGTTGGAGGCGAACAGACGTCCGCCCATCTTCAGCGCTTGTGGGTCTTTGGCGACTGCTTCCACGGGCATGGCAGCAAATTTGGCGAAAATAGGCCCAAACTTGGTGTCAGCCTTGTCCATTTCCTTTTGCCACTCATTGACACTGGTCCAGCCATTCGCATAGCCGGGGAGAATGCCTTTCCAGTTGCCCAGGCCTGGGTAGAGGATCAGGTAGCCGACCGCGAACACCAGAGTTGCGGCAAACAACATGAACCACCATTGGGGCAGTGGGTTGTCGTACTCCTCAATGCCGTCGAAGCTGTGCCCCATGGTCTGATCGGTACTGCCTTTGGTTTCGCCCTTACGGGTGCCGATCAGCAGCCACGTAAGGCCGATCAGGCTGCCGATGGTCAGTACACAGATGTAGGTACTCCAAAATGTGGTCATGGCTGGGTACTCCGCTCAACAGGGTGCTCTACAACAGATTGTTCTTCAGCGTGAGATGGCAGCGGTTCGTCCGCGAAAGGCGCCATGCGCGCTTCAGCGAACTCCGGATTGCGTTTACTGTTGAAGACCCAAAAGGCCAACCCGATAAATGCGATTGCCACCACCAGCGTGCCAAGACCGCGTAAGTCTCCGATATCCATGGCTTACCTCTTGCTCTTGATCGAGGTGCCGAGTACCTGCAAGTAGGCAATCAGTGCATCCATCTGGGTTTTGCCTTTGAGCGTTTCAACGGCCCCGGCGATGTCGGCGTCGGTGTAAGGCACGCCGAGGCTGCGCATGGTTTTGAGCTTGGTTACGGTGTGGCTGCTGTCGACAGGTTCGTTCACCATCCATGGATAGCCAGGCATTTTCGACTCAGGCACCACGTTGCGCGGGTTGTACAAGTGCGCGCGCTGCCAGTCATCGGAGTAACGCCCGCCGACCCGTGCCAGATCAGGCCCGGTACGCTTGGAGCCCCACAGGAACGGATGGTCCCAGACGCTTTCACCGGCGACCGAGTAGTGCCCGTAGCGTTCTGTTTCAGCACGGAACGGACGGATCATCTGCGAGTGACAACCCACACAGCCGTTGGCGATGTAGACATCGCGACCTTCCAGCTGCAGCGCGGTGTAGGGCTTCATGCCTTCAACCGGCTTATTGGTCACGTCCTGAAAGAACAGCGGGACGATTTGTGTCAGGCCACCGATGCTCACAGCCAAGACCATCAACAACATCAGCAGGCCGACGTTTTTCTCGATTGTTTCGTGTTTCATGGCGAACTCCTCAGGCCATCTGCGCTGCGGCGGCAGCTTCGGCAGGCACGCAGGCCCGTACGGTGCGCCAGGTGTTGTAGGCCATCAGCAACATACCGCTGAAGAAGATCGCGCCGCCCACCAGCCGCACGATAAAGCCAGGATGGCTGGCCACCAGGGTTTCGACGAACGAGTAAGTCAGCGTGCCGTCTTCGTTGACTGCGCGCCACATAAGGCCCTGAGCGATACCGTTGACCCACATCGAGGCGATGTACAGCACGGTGCCGATAGTTGCCAGCCAGAAGTGGGCGTTGATCAAGCCGACGCTGTGCATACGTGGCCGGCCGAAGATTTTCGGGATCATGTGGTACAGCGCACCGATGGAAATCATCGCCACCCAACCCAGAGCGCCCGCGTGCACGTGACCGATGGTCCAGTCGGTGTAGTGGGAGAGGGCGTTGACGGTCTTGATCGCCATCATCGGACCTTCAAAGGTCGACATGCCGTAGAACGCCAGTGACACGACCAGGAAGCGCAGGATCGCGTCGTCGCGCAATTTATGCCAGGCGCCCGAGAGCGTCATCATGCCGTTGATCATGCCGCCCCAGCTTGGTGCCAGCAGAATCAGTGACATAACCATACCCAGTGACTGAGCCCAGTCCGGCAGCGCGGTGTAGTGCAGGTGGTGCGGGCCAGCCCAGATATACAGGGTGATCAGCGCCCAGAAGTGCACGATCGACAGGCGATAGGAATACACCGGCCGTTCAGCTTGCTTAGGAACGAAGTAGTACATCATCCCCAAAAAGCCTGCGGTCAGGAAAAAGCCTACGGCGTTGTGTCCGTACCACCACTGCACCATCGCATCAGTCGCCCCGCCATACACGGAGTAGGACTTGGTCAGGCTGATGGGTATCTCCATGTTGTTGACGAGGTGCAGAATCGCCACAGTGATGATAAAGGCGCCGAAGAACCAGTTACCGACATAGATGTGCTTGGTGTTGCGCTTCTTCAGCGTGCCGAAGAAGACGATGGCGTAGCTGACCCAGACGATGGTGATCAGAATATCGATCGGCCATTCCAGTTCGGCGTATTCCTTGGAGCTGGTATAACCCAGCGGCAAGGTAATGGCGGCCAACAGAATCACCAGTTGCCAACCCCAGAACGTAAACGCCGCCAGTCGGGGCGCGAACAGTTGGGTCTGGCAGGTGCGTTGCACCGAGTAGTAGGAGCTGGCAAACAGCGCACAGCCGCCGAACGCGAAAATCACCGCATTGGTGTGCAGTGGACGCAAACGACCGAACGTAGTCCAGGGCAAGTTGAAGTTGAGTTCAGGCCAAACCAATTGCGCGGCGATAAAAACGCCGAGCCCCATTCCGACGATGCCCCACACCACCGTCATAATGGCAAATTGGCGGACCACCTTATAGTTGTAGGCGGTACTGTTAGTTGTGTTCATTTAGGTGTGTTCCCATCTTCTTTGGTCCGGATCAGAGGTCCGAGTCATAGCACCGAGTTATAGGCAGACTAATCAAAAGCGAGGTAAGCATGAGAGAAGGGCTAAGTGCCGGTATTGACGGGGATCAATGTGAACTACTGGCGCGAACTAATGGCTGGTTGTGGAGTCTGGCTCCGAAGAGGGTTTTTGACACGTCGCCGACCCTGATCCTGGCCCATGGCGCAGGCGCACCCATGGACAGCGAATTTATGACCGACATGGCTGCACGCCTTGCCGTGCGGGGTGTCAACGTGATGCGCTTCGAGTTTCCCTACATGGCTCAACGACGCCTCGACGGCCGCAAACGTCCCCCCAACCCGCAAGCGCAATTGCTCGACTGCTGGCGGCAGGTCTATGCCCAGGTGCGACCACACGTCGCTGGACGCCTGGCTGTCGGGGGTAAGTCCATGGGCGGACGAATGGCCAGTCTGGTGGCTGATGAGCTGGGCGCAGATGCGCTGGTGTGTCTGGGTTACCCGTTCTATGCCGTGGGCAAACCGGAAAAACCTCGGGTGGCGCATTTGGCTGAATTGAAGACGTCAACCTTGATCGTGCAGGGGGAAAGGGACGCGTTGGGGAATCGGGAGGCGGTAGACGGGTATGAATTATCCAGCGCTATCGATATTTATTGGGTGCCGACAGGCAATCACGACCTGAAACCGTTGAAGTCGGCGGGTGTGAGTAGCGATGCGGTGTTGGATCAAGCGGCCGAAAGGCTGGTAGATTTTTTGATGAAGTAGTCCGTTTAAAGTACTAAGCCTGCGGCATCGCAGGCTTAGTACTTGGAACTTAGTCGTTCAATCAGCCCTTCATGCCGAACGCGTGAGCCGCTTCCCCGCCAAAACCGACGTCTTTGAGTGCTAACGTTCGGCCATCCCGGGGAAAAATCGCCCAGCGTTTACCTAAACCGGCAACGTCCGCAGCCCAAGCGCGGCTATCTCGGCCTGCTTCGTAGCTGAGTCCCGGATCACCGCCGTAATTGGCACGTAATGTATTCCAGTCGGCCAACGAAGGCATGTGCGCACCCGCGCTGTTTACCGGTTTCATAGCTTCGGTGTAGGTGTGGAAGATGAAATACACAAACGTCAGGACATTTGAGGTTTTTACGTTATAGCTGACGCGTTGACCCGCGCTGTCAGTGACGATGATGGCGGCAGCGCCATTGCTGACCGAGATGACTCGTCCCGTTGCGTCGACCTCCGCAATCGTTGGTGCGCTGGACTCGTAACGGTAAGGTGCGACCCCACCCGAGGCCACTCGCTGCGCGAACGCTCCGGCAGGTGGAAACTTAGGCGTGGACGCTGCTCGCAAGTGCCGAGCGCTCAGCACCAGTTCAGAGGTGTCGATGATCAACGGAGGCTTGGCACCGGCCACGACCTTGAACGCAGTCGCCGGCGAAACCAGCGGCAAAGCATTATTACGAGTCACCTCGTAAGTGACCTGAACGGCACCATCGGCGCTGCCGATCACAACGGATTTGGGCACGACGAATTCAATATTAGCCGCAGTGCCAGCCTCCTTCGCAGGGGTTACGTGGTTTTGAGGTCCGTCCCATTTAACGACGATGCTGTCTTTTTCATCGATGCCGGTGTAACGGGGGACTGTTATCAATACGCCATAACCAGGTACGTTTTCCAGGGTCATGATGTTATTAACGTCTACACCTGCGACAGCCGGCTTGGGAAGGTGAGAGAGGGCTGTGTCGATCAGCAGATCAAGGACGTTTGACTGTTCAATCGTGCCGTCGACGCGGGTGACTACATAATAAATCTGCACCTTATTGCCGAGGTCATTGGCAACTATCGTTCCCGAAAAAATCACCAACAACTCTTGTCCTGCTTGACTGGCGGAGATGGCTTTATCTTTAGCGTACCTCCCGCCCGGCGATTGCCATGACACGGTCACGAAGTCGCCTTCCTTCAGATTCGCGCTGGCGTCAATGACCACTGTTGCTCCATTGAACGTATCGACAGGGTCAAGGGTGCCATCTTCTTTGGCTTCCTTGACCGTTGGATCGGGCAGGGGAGTGATGACCGTGGCGCCGATTTTGAGTAGCAGCGTTTCCGAGGCAAGCGTGCGATTACCACGCACCACCTCATACCGCACAGCAACGCTGCCATCGAGGTTGGCGTCCACATAGTGCTTTTTGACCCGGAAAATGACGTCCTTGCCCAACATGCCGCTGTTGAGTGTTGTGCTAGTGCTGTAGCTGGCGTCCGGCGTGCTGCCATCCCAATGCAACGTGACCTTGTCCAGCGGCGCCATGCCCGCGTATGGCCTGACACGAACCACGGCCTCTAGCACGATGTCCGCCGGATCAAGCACAGCATCTGCACTTGCGCCATCGACAGAGGGGGACGGTAACAATGCGCCCCCGTCAGTGCCGACTTGCACCTGCAGCGAAGGCGATTTGAAAAACGCCCGGGCGAATGTAGTCACCGTGTAATAAAGTTCAAGCGTACCGCCCGCCAGCGCACTGACTTTATCGTCAGGGATCAAGAACGCCACCGTTTGCCCAACGTCATCACTGTTGAGGTTTTTCACCTCTTCATGAATCACATTGGCACCGCTGGCGGTCTTGCCCATCCACACCAGAGTGACGTCATTGCCATCGGCCATGAAGTAATACGCTGGCACTTGGGCGATGACATTGTGCGCCGTCGGGTCGAGCACACCGTTATTCTCCTCCGCAGCAGGCAACTTCGGTGGCGCCAGCACCTGAGCCTCACCCACGATGGTCAGCGGCAGGCTCTTGGAGCGCTGCTCCTCGCCGGACACTTTCCTGACCTTGTACTTGAGCCGCGCCCGGCCTTGGGCAATCGGCTCGAATTGTTCATTGGGAATCAGGAACTGCACAAACCCGATGGACGTGCCCACCGGTTTCATCTCGATATAAGGGTCCAGCCCCAACCCTTCCGCCGTGTTGCGCTCGACGGTGAAAGTGATTTCGTCTGTGGCATTGATCCCCGGATAAGACAACACCAACGCCTGCACATCGGCACCGGCGAGGGTCTCCAGGTTCAGCTCCATATTGGCCGCTTGTGGGGCGACCGGGGCGGGAAGGGTGGAGTTGCCAGCTTCGACTTCGACATACGTGGGGAGGGAAAAGCGCGACCAGTTGTTTACGGTGTCACGAACTTCGTACATTCCCACCAGTGTGTCGGAGTCACCCGCGCCAATAATGGTTTCTCGGGGGATCGACACGCTAATGAGTTGATCCGCCGCTGGAAGCTCATCCAGCGAGTGCCTCACGGGTGTTCCGTGCCAGAAAACGGTGATCGCATCGTTGATCTCCATGTTTTGATAGGCTGCGATATTGACCGTCACCTGATCGAGGTCTCCGTTACCGATAGTGCCCTCGGGCGTTATCGTGCACAGGCTCAGGTTCTCATTGATATAAGGCGTGTCAGGCGTGTTATCAATGCCGCCGGGGACCGTCAGTTTTACGGTTATTGGCAGGCGTTCGGATTTATTGAACGTGCCGCCCACCAGTCTTTTTACCGTATACCAAGTGTCTACCCGATAGTGTGGATTAATGTCCGCAGGTGGCACGATGTACCGTTGATCCACCGGCAGCGTGACAAAAGAGCCCGTCCCTTCGGCAGTATCGCCAGGTTTAACTGTGTAATTAGCAATCGATCCTTCCTGGTCGCCCCAAAACAACTCGATGTAGTCACTGTCCATCATGCCAATATAGGGACCGATCCGGATCAGTACAGGGACCGAAGGATCTAGCGTATCGAGGTGACCGATGCCACTGGGGTCGTTAGTGCTGTGCAGCTTTGGTTTTGCCAGCAATGTTGTCTGTTTTAAAGAATCCATGTCGTTACTCACAGGGTCAGTATTAGTCACAATGAAAGTGGGCCGCTGTTCGGCGGCCCACACGCGAGATCAAGGCTTTGCACAGCCTTCGCCAGGGGTGACCATGTCAATAAAGACTTTTGCAATACCGGAAGTAGCAGGGCCGGTAATACTGTTGATTTTAAACATGGCTTCGGCGCGACCGAAACAAATCAGACGCAGGTTCGCATCCGGCACGGTGAACTCGTAATCTTCGCGAGTTTGTTGTTCGGTCAGTGGCTCAGTGGTAAAGGTGTACGTTGCTTCTGGAACTTGCGGGCCTTCGAACAAACCTTTCCATCCCAGGAATGTAAAGTTCAATACGTCGCCCGTTTTAATATTCTCGTAAGGCTTGACCAATAAAGTGGCACCATCGGGGTTGAGGATCGCCCCAATACCGCCGTTTTCAGTCACTCGCTGGAATTCCGGTGGCTGCAGACCGTTTTCGCCGCCTGGCAACTCGCCCTTGCGTCTCACAATCACGCTTTGAGACGCCGAGTAGGTTGTGTTGGGATTACCCGTATGCGTCACGGTGTAATTGACCCGAATGTCCGTGCCGGTGCCTTCGTTAGAGATCAACGCGTTAGGAACCGTCAACGACAGGTCTGCTGCTGCCGTGACATCGGAAAGCTTGATCCGATATAGCACCGGCACCGGCTGCTGCCCCCAGAACAGGCTGATTTGATCGTCCTCAATAAACCCGCTTTTCCAGGCGATGATGGCAGTGGCCGGTTGCAGGTAATCGTTTTCGTCGATTACGTTGTCGGTATCGTCGGGGTTGGTGCTGGCCCCACGGATGATCGGTTTTTCAGGACTCACAGGACCTGGAAGATCCAGCACGACATTGACGGTCTTCACTGCGGAAGTGCCAAACAACAGGGTGTTGCGACGCACTTCGTAGTACACGTCTACGTCGCCATCAGGTGTTAATGCGACGGTGGCGTAGTTCACCAGCAGGGTGAAAATAGGGTCTTCGTTTTCGTCTCCTGCCTCAACAGACTGCATCGGCAGGCTATTGGCACCCCAATACAGCGTGACCTCATCACCCGGTTGCACACCGTCGTACGCAGGAATGTCTACGCTCACAGACTGCTTCGCGTCGGCATCGCTGATAACACGGTCATCGGCTTGAGCGATAATCGGCGCGGGCAGATCGACTGCGGATTCATGCAGTGCAAGTTGGAACGCCACCGGTTCTGAATCCACTGAAATGTTACCGGCACGATCAGTGATGACGTAGTACACGTCATCTTTGATATCGCCCAATGCTTCCAGATATACGCGGGTAAACCCGATCATGATCCGCTCAGGCTGCGTGCCACCGCCGGGTACTTCGGCCTGTTGCACGGTATGTTCCGGACCTTTCTGGCCAGCCCAGTAAGTCTGGATGACATCACCCAGTTTGATGTCGAAGTAGGCCGGTACTTCACCGACCAACACATCCGCCATCGCGGTCAGTTCGTCCGAGGTCAGGCCATCATTGACGACCCTCGGGAAAATCAGCGGCGACAGCAGCGAACCGCCTGGCGCCTGTCGGTCGAACACGATCGGAGTTGCTGCCGACACATTGGGCGTACCACCAATAAAACGCCGAGAGAGGTACGCCAGCGTGTGGTTACCGTCCTGCGCGCCGGTCAAACTATCAACTGGAATATCCAGGGTCAGTTCAGTGCCCGGGATCGGGTTCGCCGGAAGTTGTCCTTGCACGCCGACAAGTACGTTATCCAGCAGCAATTGGTAGTAGTCACCCTCGACAGCATCGTCCCATACAGGGAATGTTACAGGGATTGGTGCGGTCAATAGTGCAGCCGGTAAAAGACCGTCGACCAATGCAGTGGGCAGTACCGGTGGAACTAATGCACGCGGTGCGCGATGTGAATGACGGCGAATCAAAGCATTTGAAGTACACATGGTTATTCTCCTGAGTGAATGCGCGGTATTCTGCTGAAGAGCAGTTTTCCGCGTTTTTTTGGCAATAAAAGCCCGACAACTTTTAGGGTTAAAGTTGCGTGGTTAACGATGTATAGGGCCCGTTATCACGCGGGATAATGGCGGTTAGATAAACGGTGTAAAGGCTTTATCTGTCATTGAACTAATAGAGATTTTCGTGACCTGTCAACAGTGGGTGGTAAATAAATAGTTTTTTCTTATCTGTTGAACGAGCAAGCGCGTTCAGCACCCCGGCGCAGGCGTGCGCATATCGACATAAGTGCCTGCCTTTAATGAACTCGCCTGCCCATGGGTATTGATCACCTCGTAGCGCGCTTCCGCTCGACCCCGCTGGATGGCCATCAAACAGGTGTGGGCAATCATGAACCGGCAGCCTTTGAGCAGGTCATTGTCGCTCACCACCTGTTCCTGACGGTCCGACGCGGCCACCACCGGATCACCGCCACTCATGGCGTCGAACCCGGTGAACGACAATTGAATAACATCGCCGACCTGCATGTTCCGGTAGGGGTTGATGTGCACTGCGGTGCCGTTCGGGCTGCCGTCCGGGCTGCCTGCCGGTTCCAGCGTGCAATACGCATTGGCCTGGATAAACAGCGGCGCACCGAGGCCGGTTTCACCGCCCGGCAATTGTCCTTTCGACACCAGCTTCACCGGTTGGCTTGGCGAATATGAGGTGTTGGGGTTGCCCGCATGCGTCAAGGTGTAACGCACTGAAACCGGCTTGCACACGCCTTCAGCGGTGATGACCCGATTGGGCAGGCAGATCAGCAGATCGGTTGCTGTATCAACGTCGTTCTGATTGATTGGCCGAACCACCGGCACGGTCGAGGCGCCCCAGAACAGATTGATCAGGTCGCAGCGCTTGAACCCCCCACGCCAGGCAATCACCGTGTCGGCGCTGAGCAGGTAATCGTCTTCATCAAGGACGTTGTCCTGTCGATTGGCGTTATCGCTTCTGCCTTTAATGACCGGCGCGGCCAGCGCTTCGTTGATCAAGGTGTGCGGCGAGTCGTCCTGCGGGCCCGGCACTGTCAGAAACACCTGCACCTCCAGGCTCGGCGAGGTAGCGAGCAATTGCCCTTCGCGGCGTACTTCATAGCGAACCTCGATCTTGCCATCGCCGGCCTGCACCAGACTCGGATAGGCCACCGCCATGGAGAACAGCACCGCTTGGCCGAGCTCAGCGGCAGTCAGCCGATACTCGGGTAAGGCTACGCTGCCCCATAGCAGGGTTATGGCGTCCCCGGCCTCGGCATGGGTGTACGCCGGAATATCCACCCGCACCATCGGTGTCATCGATCAGCCCATCGTCGGCCTGCGGCACCATGGGTGGCAGCAGATCGGTCGGGGTATTTTTGATGCGCAGCACAACGCTGGCCGCTTGCGACACCACCGAGGTATTGCCTGCGCGGTCGGTCACGGTGTAGGTCACTGCGACCTCGCCATCCTCCAGCGACTCCAGATAGGTGCGGTCGAAGCTCAGGCTGATGGCCGGGTCGGTCAGTTCTTCCGCCAGCACCGTATGGACCGGTCCTGGCTGGCCCGCCCAATAGCTGCGAATCACATCCCCCCATTTCATGTCGAAATACCCCGGCACGTTCGCCACCAGCACGTTGCCCATGGCCGACAGTTCGGCGGAGGTCAGGCCGTTTTCACTTTCGCTCGGGAACATCAGCGGTGCGAGTGTGCCGCCGCCGGGAGGGGTACGGTCAATGATGACGGGGGTGGAGGCAGATACATTGGGGGTGCCGCCGATGAAGCGCTTGGTGTGGTAAGCCAGCGTATGAGCACCCTCTTCCCAGCGATCAGAAATAAAAATTTCAAACGTCAGTATTTCACCGGGCGTCGGATTGCTCCCTAGCTGCTTTTGTTCCCCCTTCAGAGCATTATTAATGAGCAGTTGGTAATAATCACCCTCCATCGCATCCGGCCAAGTTGGAAAGCTGACAGTGATAGTGCTCTCTAAATCCCGACGCTGTAAAAGTCCATCCACAGGGTCAGCAATTGAAATGGTGGGCAGCTCCATGGAAGTTTCTCTAGTGCCAGCTGTTTGGTTGTCGTAGTTTTGCATGTTGACTCTCCTGATGGTTTGAGACACCTGTCGCTGTCGCGTCATCGATAGCGGCTCATAAGCGTTCGTCTGAAAGCATTGCGTTGGAAACAGGCCCCACAGCCATCGGGTGGTACATAGTTATGGGGGTGCTGTCTAAAATCGAACCAATAGCAATTGAATGTGATTGTCAATCGCTCGAATTTTATTTAATAGAGCTCGTCTCAGGCGCCCAAACGGAATACCCGCTGTCTGTAAGACTCATATTTCAAATTCTTCAGATGCGTCCTACAAGGATAATATCCATAACGCTCTTCAGGACTGAATGCGAACTCTAAAATAGGGTCAGTTCATTTTATGAAGGAGTTGCATATTGAAAAGGATTGGTTCGTGCCGCCCGATTTTTCGGATAGGGCTGGGGGCGGTAGGCGTTTCATTGGGCGCTTCGTTGAGCCTGTACGCTGTCGCTGAGGACGCTATGGCTGATGCTGCGTTAGTCCGTTTTCCCAGTGCGCCTAATGGAAATCAAGTGTTGGCGAGAGACCCTAAAACATCGAGGCTCTTAGTTGATGGCATTGTATGGAATGTGGATGGGGCGACGCCGCAAGATTCATATAATGTCCAGAATGGCGGTGTGTTGAACGTTAGCGGTGCTACTACTGGTTATATTAATATTAACGGCAGTACGCTTAATATGGAGTCAAGCACTGCCCGCGGTGACGTTAAATCTTTTGGTGGGGTGGTAAATATTAATCAATCCGTTGTTGTCAGCGATAGAGAAGCGTTGACCGTGATTAGGGGGGGTAATGCGATTTCCGTGGCAAATGTGAGCAATAGTTCACTTTCTGGTGGGGTTGGCGCCAATGTTGGTGGTAGAAGTGAACTGAATGTTAGTAATAGTCAATTGGCAGGGGTTGGTGGGGGTAGTTTTGGTGGATTGGGTGTAGTGCTTGCAGGTGCTACAGTAAACGCATCGAATGGTAGTTTAATTGTGGGCAGTAATAATGGCCTATTGATTTCCATTGATGTGGGAAATGCTACGGATGTGCCTAAATCGATCAATAGTGTAGTCGTTATAGATGGGTCTGAAGTTCAGGGTTTGAACGGTCCCGCAATCAAGGTCACAGCAACACCGCCCTCTATGGTGAGCGAGCCTATTGGTGCCGTCGCCGACATCACCTTTCAAAACCACTCAACCCTTTTGTCCGGTAACGGCAATCTGTTGGAAGTCGACGGCGACAGCACCGTAAAATTCACCGTCGACGACAGTACCCTTACTGGCAATCTGGTCGCCGATGACACCAGCACGCTGAATGTCACCCTGCAAAACAACGCGCAGCTCACCGGCGATGTGATCAACGGCAACAATTTGTCGATCAATTCCGGTGCGCAGTGGCAGATGGTGGGTGATAACGCAGTCAAGACGCTGAACCTCAACGGCGGCGGGGTGAACTTTGGTGCGGACGGGTTTCATACGCTGTCGCTGGGTGAGTTGTCCGGTAGCGGTGCATTTGCCATGAACATTGATCTGGATGCTGGTGTCGGTGACTTATTGGAGGTCAACGGCGAGGCCAATGGCGACTTCACGCTCAAAGTGAAGAACACGGGCGTTGAACCGGTGTCGCCCGACATTCAGCCATTGCAGGTGGTCCACACCGAAGGTGGCGATGCGCAGTTCATCCTGCTGGGCAATCGGGTGGATTTGGGCGTCTATTCCTACGAACTGGAAGAGCAGGGCACCGACTGGTTCATCGTCGGTTCGGGCAAAACCATCAGCCCCTCGACGCAGAGTGTGCTGGCCTTGTTCAATGCTGCACCCAATATCTGGATGAGCGAGCTGTCGACGTTGCGCAGTCGCATGGGTGAAGTGCGCACCAGCGGCGAGGGTGGCGGCTGGATTCGGGCGTATGGCAATCGCTTCAACGCCACGACCGGCGCAGGTGTCGATTATGAGCAGCGACAGAGCGGTATGTCGTTCGGTGCGGATGCGCCGGTTCCGGTGAGTAACGGTCAGTTGCTGATAGGGTTGCTCGGTGGGTATAGCAAGTCCGATCTGGACTTGAGTCGCGGCACCTCGGGCAATGTCGACAGCTATTACGTCGGCGCTTACGGTACTTGGCTGTCGGAGGAGGGCTATTACGTTGATGGTGTGCTCAAGCTCAACACCTTCAACAACGAGTCGGAGGTGGCGATGAGCGACCAGACTCAAGCCAAGGGCAGTTATAAAAACACGGGTATCGGTGGTTCGGTGGAGGTCGGCAAGCACATCAAGTTGGCCGATGACTTCTTCCTTGAACCCTTTGCGCAGATGGCGGCGGTGGTGATTCAGGGCGACCATTACACTCTGGACAACGGCCTGGAAGCGAAGAACAACCGCACTCAGTCGGTACTGGGCAAGGTGGGTACTTCGGTCGGCCGTAACATCGCGCTTAAGGATGGCGGTGTACTCCAGCCCTATGTGCGTGTCGCTGTCGCTCACGAATTTGCGCGCAGCAACGAGGTGACGGTCAACGACACCCGTTTCAACAATGAGCTATTTGGCTCGCGTGCAGAGTTGGGTGCAGGGGTGGCGGTATCGCTGTCGAAGCGCCTGCAAGTGCACGCGGACTTCGACTACATGAAGGGCAATAACGTCGAGCAGCCGTGGGGGGCAAACGTGGGTGTGCGGTATGCTTTTTGATGAGGTGAGTCCAAGCGCTTCGGGGTTCTGAAGCCAGCGTAGAAAAACCCCCGGTGATCACTCATCGGGGGTTTTTCTTTACACCCTCAATGCTGCGGCGGTGGGCGTCGCTGCTGTTTGCGTCTGATGGATCGTCCTCGGTTGCGTTGTTTGGCGCTGGATCGGTAACAGCTATGCACGTTCAGATAGAGGATCGCGGAGGTGCCAATCCGTTGTCCGTCGCGATTGATGTCGTAACACACTTCGACTTTGCCCTGCGGGGCAACATTATCTGTACTGTACG
This sequence comes from Pseudomonas sp. 5C2, assembly GCF_034314155.1. Classification (NCBI taxonomy): domain Bacteria; kingdom Pseudomonadati; phylum Pseudomonadota; class Gammaproteobacteria; order Pseudomonadales; family Pseudomonadaceae; genus Pseudomonas; species Pseudomonas sp. 5C2. The sequence continues at coordinate 545,252 of NZ_JAVIWH010000002.1, forward strand.
AGACCCATTGCATCCCAATGATCGGATCGTTGATGTGTTCTTCATCCAGCGTCTGGATAGGGTAGGTTCTGCTGCCCCACAGCAGGTGGAATTCATCCCCGGGTTGCAAATAGGACGAGCCAGGTATCAGTACGTTGATCCCGGCTTTCATCTGCGCTTCCGAGACTGACTTGGGGTTGATCCCTTCCAGGGAGGGTGGCTCCAGGTGGGTGGAAATGAGGATGGTAAGCTCGCCCGACGAGTTATCTTCAGCCCGTAGTACGCGGGCGTAGGTAAAGGCCATTTCCCCGGTTGACGAGGTCTTCGGAGCGCCGTCCGAACGTTCTGCCAGCAAGTGCGTTCCCAGAGGAGCGCCCGGTTTGGTGGGGCTGTCTCGCCGAGCCGGACGCGTAACCTGCGTCGTAGGCTTTTCAGGCTTGAAGGGAGGAGAGCCAGGCGGCTTTTGATCATCCATATTCAATACTCCTTACAGTGCGGACATAAATGTTGATAGTGCGGCGACACAATATTTATAAGCTGCAATGGCGATTTATTCCTGGAGCAATTACATTGCTTCGTGTAACGAGGCTCGGGGTTGGTCGGAAGACTACACGGTTGTTGCTTGGTTTTCTGCCATTGATTTCATGTTGTGAGCAATTGATGCTGTGTGTGACTCGTTAGTGTTAACTAGGTGCATGTCGACGTAATAGGGTATTCGCCGGGTTGTCAATCAGAGTGGCCCGTTCGGACAGTCAATTAGATGGGAAGGCGCAAGGAATGTAGGATGCAACCTACAGGTATGGATTAATTCCTACATATTTAAAGGAGAGTACTTATTTTTTATAATAAACAAAACCCAGGCGGATAATCCGCCTGGGTTTTTTTGGTGCGTGGAGGAAATGGAGGGAGAAGGAGTGTCTTGTAGTTGCAGCGTTAAGGTTACACAGTGCGAGGCGATGGATGTGTTGCCTGCGCGGTCAGTGACGAAGTAGTCAATTGTTGTTTTATTATCATTATTGGGTGGTAATTAGTTATTGTTTTCGCTGCCTTCAAATCAACTAATAGAGGTGGCAAGGTTCTGTCAAGCTGTTAGGGTGGGCCTGTCGTGTTGTTGTGGTCTGCAATCCGTTCAAATGCCGTATTTCAGAAGCATCCTACATTTCCCAAACGCCACCCAATAAAAAACCCCGACAAACAAAGTCTGTCAGGGTCTTTTTACAACAAATTACCTATTACCGATTAAAACGCTCCACCAGCGAATACTGAGACCGCGCGGTGCTGGTCAGCTCTTCGCTCAGTACGGCCGAGCGGCGGGCTTCGTCTGAGGTTTTATCGGCCAGTTCGGCGATGGTGGTGATCTTGCGGCTGATTTCCTCGGCGACGGCGCTTTGCTCTTCGGTGGCGGCGGCGATTTGGGTGGTCATGTCAGTGATGTTGGCCACTGCGTCGCTGATGCCCACCAGCGCTTTGTCGGCTTCCATAACCCGGGCGACGCCTTCTTCGGCCTGGCGATGCCCGGCGTCCATGGTTTGCACGGCATTGTTGGCGGTTTTTTGCAGTTTGGCGATCAGGCCATGAATCTGCCCGGTGGACTCGGTGGTGCGTTGTGCCAGTTGGCGGACTTCATCGGCGACCACCGCAAAGCCCCGGCCCATTTCCCCGGCGCGTGCCGCTTCAATGGCGGCGTTGAGCGCGAGCAGGTTGGTCTGGTCGGCGATGCCTTTGATGACGTCGACGACGCTGCCGATTTCGTTGCTGTCTTTGGCCAGTTGCGTCACGGTCAGGCCGGTTTCACCGACGGCGGTGGACAGGCGCTGAATCGCTTCGCGGGTTTCACCTGCGATATCACGGCCGCGACGGGTCAGTTCGTTGGCTTGTTGGGTGGCATCGGCCGTGCGTTGCACGTGGCTGGCGACTTCCTGAGTGGTGGCGGCCATCTGGTTGACGGCGGTGGCCACTTGCTCGGTCTCGACACGCTGACGCTCAAGTCCATCGGAGCTGGCGTGGGCGAGGGTGTCGGATCGGCGGGCCTGGTCGTTCAGGTCTTCGGCGGAAGCCTGCAAGCGGGTCAGGCAGGTTTTCAGGCGAGCCTGTTGGCTGAGGATCGACATTTCCAGGCGCGCTTGCGGCCCACGGCTATCGGTATACATTTGGGCGATCAGCGGGTCGGAGGTGGTTTGTTCGGCCAGCTTCAACAATCGCTTGATACCACGTTGCTGCCAGCTCAAGCCGAGCAACCCCAAGGGGACTGACAATGCAGCGGCGAGGGCGAAGCCCCAATTGGGGTTAAGCCAAGCGCCGATCATGAAGCTTAATTGGCTGACCAGGATGAACGGTATCCAGTCCTGTAGGACGGGTAGCCATTTGTCCCGACGAGGAATCGCCGATTTTCCGTTATTGATACGGGTGTACAAGGCTTCAGCGCGACGGATCTGCTCGGCGGTCGGTTTGACCCGCACCGATTCATAGCCCACCACCTGATCGTTTTCAAATATGGGTGTTACATAGGCGTTAACCCAGTAGTGGTCGCCGTTTTTGCTGCGGTTTTTGACAATTCCCATCCATGGCTGACCCTGCTTGAGGGTGTTCCACATGTGGGCGAAAACCGCCGAGGGCACGTCAGGGTGGCGGACGATATTGTGCGGCGCTCTAACCAGTTCCTCTGAGGTGTAACCACTAATTTCAACGAAGGCGTCGTTGCAATAGGTGATCACGCCCTTGGCGTCGGTGGTGGAGATCAACCGCTGTTGAGCGGGAAACGTCCGTTCGCGCTGGGTGATGGGCTGGTTATTACGCATGAGCTTTCGAGTCCGCTGGGCTTTGACGGGGTATCGGCCAAGGCATTGATAAATTGAGCAGGTTTCTTTAATGACCGACGAGTCGCAGGTTTTGACATGAGCCGGTCTTTGATAGCGGCCGTCATTATCGATCAAACATGGGGTAGGTAAACAGGCTGAAATGCACCAGATTCAAACCAAAGTGAGTGATGACCGCTGCCTGGAAACCGCCAAAGCGGTAGGCCAGACCATAGCCTATGCCAGCAAACCCTGACAGTAGCACCCATTGCCAACCCGCGCCCATGTGAGCCAGACCAAATACTGTCGCTGCTGCGGCGATGGCCAGCCCACTGCCGTAGGGCAATTGTTTGAATAGACGGTGAAAGCCGCCCTGGATATAGCCGCGAAACAGCAGTTCTTCGGTCAAGGTCACCAACAACAGGTTATTGACTATCCACAGCCCGCTTTGCGCCGGCCATTTCGGTGCCCACGTGATCATGCCCAATGACACGGCGGCCAGCATGCAAGCGGTGCTGGTGGCAACCAGCGCGATGGTACTGACGATGGCTGATCGGGTGAAACCTGTGCGGGTCAGCACCCACGGGCATATCCATAGAATCCAGAAGCCGATGAGCGGCTTGTCGAGGTTCAGGTACATCGAAAAGGGTGCTGCCTCGGGCGTGAACCGCACACCGGCGATCACGCGCGCGCTGTAAAAACCCGGCAACCAATGGGTGGCCAGCGCCAACGCCAGCAGGAGAAATAGCCCGTGGCCGAACGCGCGGACATAGGTGTCGCTGAACTGCGAGACGCACAGGCCGGCCATGATCAGCAGGGCGATTGACAGCGAGGCAAACAGGTTCAGATAACCGTATGCCAGCGCCATGCCATATCCGAGGGTGAGTAACGTTAATCCTGTCCAGCGCAATGCAGGCATGGGGAAGCTCCTTGTGACCACTCAAAATCCGTTTAGGCGCGGATTCTACCGCTGAATGGTGCGCAAGCCTGTCAGACGCAGCAAGGATATTTCTGATGATTAGGGGAGGGGGATTCCAGTTTTTCCGTAAGGAGCTTCTGAAAGAAGGATTACCGAGCGATTGCGCCCCATTGAAGACGGAGCGCAATCAGTCACGTGATGTGTTCTATAAAGCAGGGTTACCGCCAGGCGTCTTCCTGCTAATAGGACTGTTCAGCTACGAAGCAATCATCTGGCGCAGCACGTAGTGCAAAATCCCTCCAGCCTTGAAGTATTCAACCTCATTCAGCGTGTCGATCCGGCAAAGCACGTCGAGGGTTTCCTGGCTGCCGTCGTTACGGGTGATGTTCAGTTTCAAACTCATTCCCGGTTGCAGTTCGGTCTTGGTCAGGCCAGTGATGTCGATTTTTTCGTTGCCGGTCAGCTTCATCGTTTTGCGGCTCTGACCGTTCTTGAACTGCAGCGGCAATACGCCCATGCCCACCAGATTGGAGCGGTGAATCCGCTCGAAGCTTTCGGCAATCACGGCTTTGACCCCCAACAGGTTGGTGCCTTTGGCCGCCCAGTCACGGCTTGAGCCCGTGCCATATTCTTGCCCTGCGATCACCACCAGCGGCGTGCCGTCGGCTTGATAACGCATGGCCGCATCGTAAATCGACAGTTTTTCGCCGGTCGGCACATAGAGGGTGTTGCCTCCTTCTTCGCCTCCGAGCATTTCGTTGTGGATGCGGATGTTGGCGAAGGTGCCGCGCATCATGACTTCATGGTTGCCGCGACGAGAGCCGTAGGAGTTGTAGTCCCTTGGCTCTACGCCTTTTTCGCTCAAGTAGTGGCCTGCGGGGCTATCGGCCTTGATATTGCCTGCGGGGGAGATGTGGTCGGTGGTCACCGAGTCGCCGAGTAGCGCCAGGATGCGTGCGCCAGCTACATCCTCGACCACGGGCGGAGGGCCGTCGATACCGTCAAAAAAAGGCGGGTGCTTGATGTAGGTGGAGTCAGACTGCCAGACATACGTTGCTGCCTGCGGTACTGCAATGGCTTGCCATTGCGCGTCACCGGCGAATACCTCGGCATATTCTTTGTGAAACATGCTGGTGTTGACGTTTTCCACCGCCTTGGCGATTTCCTTCTGGCTGGGCCAGATATCGCGCAAGTAAACCGGCTTGCCATCCGAGCCGTTGCCCAGCGGCTCGCTGCTGATATCGATACGTACGGTGCCGGCCAAGGCGTAAGCCACTACCAGCGGCGGGGAGGCCAGCCAGTTGGTTTTTACTAGCGGATGCACACGGCCCTCGAAGTTGCGGTTGCCGGACAGGACTGACGCGACGGTCAGGTCTGACTGTTGAATGGCTTTCTCGATAGGCTCGCGCAGTGGCCCGGAGTTACCGATACAGGTGGTGCAACCATAACCGACCAGATCAAAGCCCAGTTTATCGAGGTACTGGTTCAAACCTGCGGCCTTGTAGTAGTCGGTGACCACTTTCGAGCCGGGTGCCAGCGAGGTCTTGACCCAAGGCTTGCAGGTCAGTCCTTTTTCTACCGCTTTTTTCGCCACCAGCCCGGCAGCCATCATCACGCTGGGGTTGGATGTATTGGTGCAGGAGGTAATCGCGGCGATTACCACTGCGCCATTTTTTAGCCGATAGGTCTGACCTTCGTGTTCGTAGTCCGCTTCACCGATCAGGTCCGCGCTGCCAACGGCAACACCGCCGCCGCCCTCGCTTTCCAGGCGGCCTTCTTCCTTGCCGTTGGGTTTGATTTGCAGGCCGAGGAAATCGGTGAATGCTTGAGCAACATTCGGCAGTGAGACTCGGTCCTGTGGACGCTTCGGCCCGGCGAGACTGGCTTCGACGCTGCCCATATCCAATTCCAGGCTGTCGGTGAATACCGGTTCTTGACCGGCCAGGCGCCACAAGCCTTGCGCTTTGCTGTAGGCCTCCACCAGTTTCACGGTCTCGGTCGGGCGGCCGGACAGGCGCAAGTAATCCAGGGTTACATCGTCTACGGGGAAGAAGCCGCAGGTGGCGCCATATTCCGGGGCCATGTTGGCGATGGTGGCGCGGTCAGCCAATGGCAGGTCCGCCAGTCCGTCGCCATAAAACTCGACGAACTTACCGACTACACCTTTTTTACGCAGCATTTGGGTGACGGTCAGCACCAGATCGGTGGCGGTGATGCCTTCTTTGAGCTTGCCGATCAGCTTGAAGCCGATCACTTCAGGAATCAGCATTGACACCGGTTGGCCGAGCATCGCGGCCTCCGCCTCGATCCCGCCGACGCCCCAGCCAAGTATGCCGAGGCCGTTGATCATGGTGGTGTGGGAGTCGGTCCCAACCAGGGTGTCGGGGAAGGCGTAGGTGCGGCCATCTTCATCCTTGGTCCAGACCGTGCGTCCGAGGTATTCCAAGTTGACCTGGTGACAGATTCCGGTGCCCGGCGGCACCACGCTGAAGTTGTCGAACGCGTTCTGGCCCCACCGTAGAAAGGCATAACGCTCGCCGTTGCGCTGCATTTCGATGTCGACGTTCTGGCCAAAAGCGCTGGCATCGCCGAATTTGTCGACCATTACCGAGTGGTCAATCACCAGGTCCACCGGGGACAGCGGGTTGATGCGCTGAGGGTCTCCACCGGCCTTGGCGACGGCCGCGCGCATCGCGGCCAGATCGACCACTGCTGGCACGCCGGTAAAGTCTTGCATCAGCACCCGCGCCGGGCGGTATTGAATCTCGCGATCCGAGCGTCGCGCGGTGAGCCAGGCAGCCATGGCCTTGAGGTCGGCGCCGGTGACAGTCTTGTTGTCTTCCCAGCGCAGCAGGTTTTCCAGCAGCACCTTGAGCGACATCGGCAGCTTGCTCAGGTCGCCGAGGGATTTAGCGGCTTCCGGCAAGCTGAAATAGTGGTAGGTCTTAGTGTCGACTTCTAGTGTTTTGAGGCTTTTCAGGCTATCGAGGGAGGGCATGAAATAACTCCTTTACGAGTCCGCACGGTACGGACCAGGGAATCGAGCAGAATCTAAAACTAGCTCTGATTGGTGGTTCTGGCTAATGACATGAGTATTACTGGACCGCAGAGCGGAGCCAGTGGTTCCTGATTCCGCTATCATGCGCTGGTTTTAAGCGTTGGGGCTGACCCCGAGCGCCGCGCAGTGGCTGAATGTCTCGCCGCTGCCCAGGAGAATTGAATGAACACCCTGTTTATGCACTGCCGGCCAGGCTTCGAAGGTGAAGTCTGTTCCGAGATCGCCGAGCACGCTGCCCGTCTGAACGTGGCGGGTTACGCCAAAGCCAAAACCAACGCCGCCTGTGCCGAGTTCGTCTGTACCGAAGACGATGGCGCCGAGCGCTTGATGAAAGGGCAGCGCTTCGCTCAGTTGATCTTTCCCCGGCAATGGGCGCGTGGCGTTTTTCTCGATTTGCCGGAAACCGACCGCATCAGCGTGATTCTGGCTCAGCTCGCGAACTTCCCGACCTGTGGCAGTCTGTGGCTGGAGGTGGTCGATACCAATGATGGCAAAGAGTTGTCGAATTTCTGTCGCAAATTCGAAGCACCTTTGCGCAAGGCGTTGACCCAAGCCGGCAAGCTGGTGGAAGACGCGAATAAACCGCGACTGCTGCTGACCTTCAAAAGTGGACGCGAAGTATTTCTCGGGATGGCCGACGCGGACAACTCGGCGATGTGGCCCATGGGTATTCCGCGCCTGAAGTTCCCCCGGGAGTCGCCTAGCCGTTCGACCTTGAAACTGGAAGAAGCCTGGCACCACTTCATCCCCCGCGATCAGTGGGATGAGCGCTTGTCTGGCGAGATGACCGCCGTCGATCTGGGGGCCGCACCGGGTGGCTGGACCTATCAATTGGTCCGGCGCGGCATGCTGGTAACGGCCATCGACAACGGTCCCATGGCCGAAAGCTTGATGGACACCGGGCTCGTGCAGCATTTGATGGCGGACGGTTTTACCTTCAAACCGCGTCATCCGGTGGACTGGATGGTCTGCGATATTGTCGAGAAGCCTGCGCGCAACGCTGCGTTGCTGGAGACCTGGCTGGGCGAAGGCTTGTGTCGCGAGGCTGTGGTTAACTTGAAGTTGCCGATGAAGCAGCGTTATGCCGAAGTGCGGCGCTTGCTGCTGCGCATTGAAGAAGGCTTCGAGGCGCGGGGCATCAGGGTCGAAATCGGCTGCAAGCAGCTGTACCACGACCGTGAAGAAGTGACGTGCCATCTGCGGCGTCTGGATGGCAAGCGGCGTTGAATTAGCCCTGTGGGTTTCCACAGGGTTTGGCTGAATCAAATGAATTGAGCGACAATGGCCGCCTGTTTTTGGAGTGTTTTATGTCTGAACCCATCGATACCTTGCCGGTTGACGCTATCCTCGACGCCAGCGGCCTTAATTGCCCGGAACCGGTGATGATGTTGCACCAAAAGGTTCGGGACCTGCAGGCGGGTGGTTTGCTCAAAGTCATCGCCACGGATCCGTCGACCCGTCGCGATATCCCCAAGTTTTGCGTGTTTCTCGGGCATGAACTGGTCGAGCAACAGGCAGACGGCGGCACTTACCTGTACTGGATTCGCAAAAAGCTCGATTGATGTGTAACCGCCTGCGATTACAAATTCGGCCGGCTTTCAAGCGTTTGAACTGATCCGAATCCGCTTGCGCGCGCTGCCGGTCAGGCGGATCGAGAGCATCAGTGCTGCGCAGGTCAGGCCGACGATCAGCCCTTGCCACAGGCCGGCTGGGCCACTGGCGGCACCGAGCAGGTCGGTCAGGCCCAAGGCATAGCCCACGGGCAGACCAATCCCCCAGTACGCGAACAAGGTCAGGATCATCGTCACGCGAGTGTCTTGATAACCACGCAGGGCACCCGCGGCGGTGACTTGGATTGCGTCCGAAAACTGGAACAAAGCAGCAAACACAATCAGCGACGCAGCCATCTTGATCACCACCGGGTCGGCCGTATAGATCGTCGCGATGTACTCACGCGAGAGCATCATCAAGCTGGCCGAAAAGCACGCATAGGCCAAGGCTGTCGCCATCCCGACCCCGGCCGTGAAGCGCGCTTCCCGAGGCTGGTTACGCCCTAATGCCTGGCCGACGCGCACGGTCACGGCCATGCCCAGCGAGAAGGGGATCATGAACACCAGCGAGCTGAAGTTCAGGGCGATTTGATGCCCTGCCACCACGTTGGAACCGAGGCTGCCGATCAGCAGTGCAATCACTGCAAAAATGCTCGACTCCGCGAACACGGCGATGCCGATGGGCAGGCCGATATCGACCAGGCGCTTGATCGCGGCCCATTGCGGCCACTCGAAACGGCTGAACACTTCGCTGGCTTTGTATACCACTGCGCGCCGCACCCAGCCGGTCATGCCCAGTAAAATGGCCCACATCACAATGGCCGTGGCCCAGCCACAACCGACACCGCCCAAGGCTGGCATGCCGAAATGACCATAGATGAAGATGTAATTCAGCGGAATATTCAGTGCCAGACCGCACAGGCCGAGCACCATGCTTGGTCGGGTTCGGCCCAGGCCGTCGCTGAAGCAGCGAAGCACGTAGAACAGTGCTGTAGCGGGCAGACCGCTGGCAATCCCTCGCAGGTATTGCATGCAGGGTTCGATCAACACCGGGTCGACTTTCATCAGGTGCAGTACCGGTTCGGCGCTCAGCAATAACGCCGACGCGATCAGTCCGACCGCCAACGCCAGCCACAATGCCTGACGCACCAACGCGCCGATTTCTGCGGTATGACCCGCACCATGATGCTGTGCAACCTTGGGCGTGGTTGCCAACAGGATCCCGGTCATCAACAGGTAAACCGGGACCCAGATCGAGTTGCCCAAGGCCACGGCGGCCAGATCTCGCGGGCCGACACTGCCGGCCATCACGGCATCGACGAAGCCCATGGCGGTGTAGGCCAACTGCCCGATCATGATCGGTAGCGCCAACGCCAGCAGCGTGCGCAGTTCCAGGCGTACCCTCGCCGGACGGGTCAAGGCGGGGGAGCGTGTTGTTGCAGAGTTCACAATAAATCCAGAAGCTGACGCAGAAAGCCGGCCATTCTACACTCTTGACACAAGAGTCAGGAATCGAAGTTGTGCAAGACCATGACTGGCCTAGTGAGGGGCCTAGCGCCTACACTGCCGCCGACCTCAGGAGCTCATCATGCGAATTGTTGCCGACGAAAATATACCGCTGCTCGATGCCTTTTTTGCCCAGTACGGTGACATCCGCCGTCTGCCAGGACGCTCGCTCGACCGCGCCGCCGTTGCGGATGCCGACGTATTGCTGGTGCGCTCGGTGACCCGGGTTGATCGGGCACTGCTCGAGGGCAGCCCGGTGCGTTTCGTCGGGACGTGTACCATCGGCACCGATCACCTGGATCTGGATTACTTTCAGGAGGCCGGAATTCAATGGTCCAGCGCCCCCGGTTGCAACGCGCGTGGGGTAGTCGACTACGTGCTGGGCAGTTTGCTGACCCTGGCGGAGATCGAAGGCGTTGATCTGACTCAGCGCACCTATGGCGTGGTTGGTGCCGGTGAGGTAGGCGGGCGACTGGTCAAGGTGTTGCGCGGGCTAGGCTGGAATGTGCGGGTCTGCGATCCGCCCCGTCAGGCGGCAGAAGGCGGCGACTTTGTCAGCCTTGAACAGGTGCTCGAGCACTGCGATGTGATCAGCCTGCACACGCCGCTGAGCAAGGCGGGTGATCAACCGACCTGGCATCTGTTCGATCATTCGCGTTTGCAGCAGCTCAAGCCCGGCAGTTGGTTGATCAACGCCAGCCGGGGTGCGGTCGTCGATAACGCGGCCTTGCGTGAGGTGTTGCTTGAGCGCGAAGACCTGCAAGCGGTGCTTGATGTCTGGGAAGGCGAGCCGCAGGTGGATGTCGCGCTGGCTGACTTGTGTGTCCTGGCCACGCCGCACATCGCCGGTTACAGCCTTGATGGCAGGCAGCGCGGAACGGCGCAGATCTATCAGGCGTTTTGCGCATACCTGGGGCAAACACCGCGTATCAGCCTGGACAGCTTGTTGCCAAAACCTTGGCTGGCGCAGGTCAGCCTGAATGCCAACAGTGATCCAGCCTGGGCACTGGCGATGCTGTGCCGTGGGGTCTATGACCTGCGCCGCGACGACGCAGACTTTCGCCGCAGCCTGATTGGCGATACAAACAGTCGTCGTCTGGCGTTTGATGCGTTACGCAAACACTACCCTGCTCGTCGTGAAATCGAAGGGCTGGCCGTGAATATCCTGGGTGAGTCGCCGCAATTGCAGCGGGTCGTGACGGCATTGGGTGCGGTATTGGTTTAAATCACAAACCCTGTGGAAACATCGATATCGCAGGCAGAAAAAACCCGGCACCAAGGCCGGGTTTAAAAAAACTGTGCAGCATCAATCTTGTTTTACGGGTTTGACCCAATGTTTGTCGCATTCTTGACACGCGACCTGAACCATCTCTTCGGTGATCAGGATCTCGCGTCCATCCTTATCAAGAATCGCGCCCCCGACAGGCAAGGTTGGGGTAGCTCGAACGACCGGTACGTGATTGGTGCTGTTTTGCAAGCTCATGGCCTGTCTCCTCATCAGGTTGTGCGCTTCAAAGTAAACCCGCTTGATGACCGCGCCGTGACATTCCTTCAGCGCATTCAAACGGCAGCCCAAGTCCAGCAGAAATGATTAAAAACTGCCAGCATGGCGTTAGATCAAAACTGTCTAACCCTTATAGAACGACGACATATCAACGCTGACCCGGCGTCACTGCCCTGGTTCATTTCAGCGCAGGCAACGTTATCGAGGGATTCGCCCGCGCCGCAGGTGTAGGCTCTTTGACTCAAGTCTTTTCGGCAGGCAGGTCACCTCCATGGTTTCAGTGTTTTCCAGTCGCCAGCGCAATGCCATTCGTCTGGCCGTGCGTTTTATCGCGCCGTATAGCTGGCAGTCACTGGGCGCTTTGCTGGCCTTGATCGTGACTGCTGGCATCACCTTGTCCATGGGCCAAGGCATTCGTCTGTTGGTGGATCAGGGGTTCATGACCCAGTCGCCGCAGTTGCTCAACCGTTCGATTGAGTTCTTTCTGCTGCTGGTGGTGGGGCTCGCGGTTGGCACTTTTGCCCGGTTCTACCTGGTGTCATGGATTGGCGAACGGGTGGTGGCCGATATCCGCAAGCAGGTGTTCAATCACCTGATCAACCTGCATCCAGGCTTTTATGAAAACAACCGTAGCTCGGAAATTCAGTCGCGGTTGACCGCCGACACCACGTTATTGCAGTCGGTGATTGGTTCGTCGTTATCGATGTTCCTGCGCAACCTGCTGATGGTCATCGGCGGCATTTTTTTGTTGTTTTTCACCAACCCCAAGCTCACCAGCATCGTGGTCGTGGCCCTGCCGCTGGTGGTTGCCCCGATTCTGATTTTCGGCCGTCGGGTGCGCAGCCTGTCGCGCTTGAGCCAGGACCGGATTGCCGATGTCGGCAGTTATGTCGCAGAAGCATTGGGCCAGATCAAAACCGTGCAGGCCTACAACCATCAGCAGCAGGACAAACAACGTTTCGCGGTGACCGCGGAAGAGGCGTTCGACACCGCCCGCAAACGCATTTTGCAGCGTTCATGGCTGATCACCCTGGTCATCGTTCTGGTATTGGGCGCCGTGGGGGTGATGCTGTGGGTGGGCGGTATGGACGTGATTGCCGGGCGTATTTCAGGGGGAGAGCTGGCAGCGTTCGTTTTCTATAGCCTGATCGTTGGCAGCGCCTTTGGCACCCTGAGTGAAGTCATTGGCGAGTTGCAGCGCGCGGCGGGTGCGGCTGAGCGGATTGCCGAGCTGCTGCAGGCGCCCAGTGAGATCGAGCCGCCGGTCAGTGATCTGCTGCATCTGCCGGAGCGGGTCAGTGGGCGCCTGACCCTCGAAGACGTAAGTTTTGCGTACCCGTCACGGCCAGAGCGTAACGCTATCGATGGTTTTAGCTTGAGCATCGAACCGGGCGAAACCCTGGCACTGGTGGGGCCTTCAGGTGCGGGAAAGTCGACATTGTTCGATCTGCTGCTGCGTTTTTACGACCCGCAAACGGGGCGTATTCTGGTCGAAGGGTTGCCGATTACCCAGCTTGATCCACTGGACTTGCGACGCTGTTTTGCCATGGTTTCGCAAACACCCGCGCTGTTTTTTGGCAGTGTCGAAGAGAACATCCGCTACGGCAATCCCGACGCAACTGACGAGCAAGTTCAGGCCGCCGCGAGGATCGCCCATGCTCATGAATTCATTTTGCAGATGCCCGAAGGCTATCAGACCCATCTGGGCGATGGCGGGCTTGGGCTGTCTGGCGGCCAGCGTCAACGTCTGGCCATTGCCCGAGCGTTGTTGGTCGATGCGCCGATTCTGTTGTTAGATGAGGCGACCAGCGCGCTGGATGCTCAGAGCGAGCACCTGATTCAGCAAGCCCTGCCGAGTTTGATGAAAGGCCGCACGACGCTGGTGATTGCCCACCGCCTGGCCACGGTACAAAACGCCGACCGTATTGCGGTGATCGATCAGGGGCGTTTGATTGCGGTCGGCACCCACCACCAACTGATCGCGAGCAGCCCGCTGTATGCACGGCTAGCAGCGTTGCAGTTCAATGCACATCAGGAGGCGGTGGTTTGAAAAGGTGACGCGGAGCATCACTCGATCACGCGTGACTCAGCGGTATTCACACAGATAAGCGCTGTCTTCCAGCACTTCCAGATTGAATTTGCTGTTGGCCGGTACATTGAACTGGCTGCCGGACGTGAAGGTTTCCCACACGTCGCTGTCCGGCAGTTTGACTTTCAAGGCGCCGGAGATGACGTGCATGATTTCACGCTTGCTGGTACCGAATTCGTATTTGCCCGCCGCCATGACGCCGATCGTGGCATCGCCTTCCGCCTGACGGAACGCAATCGATTTTACGGTGCCGTCGAAGTATTCGTTGACTTTAAACATGGGCGATTCCTCGAAGATAAGGGTTACAAAAGATCGCTCAGTATGCCGAACGTATAAAAGGCCGTCATCCGCTTTAAAAAAGGCGTCATGTTGGCAGGCTACTCATCACGTCGGAAGTATCAGTGGCAGGAGTCGCGCTGTATTGCGTGCGTCGACCAGCGCCCGGTGCTGTTGCCCGTTGAACTGCATGCCGGCCAGTTGTAACGCGCCGTTCAAGCCCAGTGGACGTTGCAGTTTGCGGGCCTCGATAAAACGTTGTTTGAGGTTGATGTGGGGCAGGGTGCTCAAGGCGCTGGTCAGTTGTTGCTGCTGCCATTCCTGCTCCAGTTGCCGGCGATCATACTCACCCCAACTGGCCCACCCTTCCAGGCGTGGCAGGTGATGGCTGAGCCAGCGTTCGAACTGCGGCCAGACGCTGGTCAACGGCGCAGCATTGTCGATATTGACCTGGCTGATGTGCGTCAGCTCCCGGCAAAAGCGGGTCAGCTGCGGACGGCGCAAAGGCCGCACGAAGCGCTCGAAGTGATCCAGCTCCCGGCCGTCCTGATTGACCAAGCTCACGCCGATCTCAATGATCTCCATCTCGGCCAATGGCCAGCCGCCGTCCTCTGTTGTGGCTTCCAGATCAATCACCAGCCAGTGCGGCATATCAAACTCCGATCAAACAGCGCTAAGGTGAGTTGAGCGTAGACACAATCAGCCTGCTACGTCCAATGGCGCGACCTCCAGCAACACCTGGCGGTTTTTTACCTGATCACCTTGAATCACGTGCAGACGACGAATGACCCCGTCGATTCCGGCCTTGAGCGGGTGTTCCATCTTCATGGCTTCGAGCACCAGCAACAATTGGCCACGGCTGACGGTCGCCCCTTCGCTGACCAGTACATCGACAATCGCACCGTCCATGGGCGCTTTCAGGGTGCCTGAGTGAACGCTGATCTGGCCTTTGACAAGGGCGTGGGTCAGGTCGAGTACGTGTAGATTGCCTGAGTTGCTGTGCAGCCAGAGCGCGTCGGCGTCCAGATGATAGGCATACCGACGACGCACACCCTCGACCTCGACATTCGCCCGGCGGCCGTCGGTATCAAGCACGTGCAGGCTGATCAGCGTTTCCGCCACCAGCACGTCCAGGCGCTCAGCGTTCGGGCTCAACTCCACGGCGAATGTGTGTTCGCCATGTCCCAATCGATAGTGTGACGGGCCTGTGGCGCTATTGCCCCAGCCTGTACGCTGGGCGGGATGTGTCTTGGCCGAGGCGAGATAAAACAAGGCCGCAGCCATCGCCAGTTCAATGGCGGTGGGCGAATGAGGGTGCAGGCAAGGAGCGTCGGTGAAGTGATCGCCGATAAAACCGGTGCTGACAGCGCCCGCGACGAACTGCGGGTGTTTCAGCAGAGAGGCCAGCAATTGCTGGTTGCTGTTGATGCCCAACAGTACGCAATCTTCCACGGCTCGCAACAGCTTGCGTCGGGCCTCTTCACGTGTGGCGCCGTGGGCGATGATTTTGCCCAGCATCGGGTCATAGAACGGGCTGACGTGCTGACCTTCCAGTACCCCATGATCGACACGTACACCGTCACACAGCGCGGGTTGCCAGTGCACGATCTGGCCGGTCTGCGGCATGAAACCCTGCGCCGGGTCCTCGGCGTAAAGCCGCACTTCCATCGCGTGACCCAGGGGTTGGATCTGCTCCTGACGCAGCGGTAAGGGATCGCCTGCCGCCACTTGAATCTGCCAGGCGACCAGATCTTGGCCGGTGATCATTTCGGTCACCGGGTGTTCGACCTGCAAGCGCGTGTTCATTTCCAGAAAGTAGAACCGCCCACGCTGATCAAGCAGAAACTCGACGGTGCCCGCGCCGACGTAATGTACTGCGCTGGCGGCCTGTAACGCTGCGGCGCCCATGGCGGCGCGCAGCTCCGGGGTCATGATCGGGCAGGGTGCTTCTTCGATGATCTTCTGATGCCGACGTTGCACCGAGCAGTCACGTTCGCCGAGGTAAACCAGATTGCCGTGGCTGTCGCCGAAGATCTGCATTTCCACGTGACGCGGTCTGATCAGCGCCTGCTCGAGAATCAGTTCGCTGGAGCCGAAAGCGTTTTGCGCTTCCGACCGTGCGGTGCGCAGGTGTTCGAGCAGGTGTTGGGCCTTTTCCACCAGGCGCATGCCCCGGCCACCGCCACCGGCGCTGGCTTTGATCATCAGTGGGTAGCCAATCCGTTCAGCTTCGCGGCCGAGGCTGGCATCATCCTGCTCAGCGCCTTGATAGCCAGCGATACACGGCACTCCGGCCTCGATCATCGCCAGTTTGGACAGGCGCTTGCTGCCCATAAGCTCGATCGCTTCCGCGCTGGGACCGATGAAGACCAGACTCGCCGCTGCGCAGGCCAGGGCAAAATCAGCGTTCTCTGACAAAAAACCATAACCGGGATGAATTGCATCGGCGCCCGTGCGTCTGGCTGCGTCGATGATCGCTTCGATGTTCAGGTACGACTGCTGCACCTGTGCCGGGCCGATGCACACTGCTTCGTCCGCCAGCTGCACGTGGCGTGCGTGCGCATCCGCTTCGCTGAACACGGCCACGGTGCGATAGCCCAGACGGTGTGCCGTGTGCAAAACACGGCAGGCAATTTCGCCGCGGTTGGCGATGAGGATTTTGTTGAAGGCTGGCATTCGTGGCATCCTTTGTTCTGGGGGCTAAAAGCTGCTTTTCGCCCATACGGGTTCGCGTTTTTGCACGAAAGCCAGCGTGCCTTCTACACCTTCGGTGCCGACGATTGCAGTGCTGAACGCTTCGGCCGCCTGATCCAGCAGGGCGCCGAGCGGCACATCCGCGGTGGCCAGCAACAAGGCTTTGGTCGTGGCATTCGCGCCGGGTGCACAGCGCAAGACCTGCTCCAACACATCGCTCAAGCGTTCGGCCATGGCGTGCGCGTCGCGCTCGACAAAGTGCACCAGCCCCAGGCGTCCGGCTTCTTCGCCATCAAAGCGTGCGGCGGTCAGCGCCAGGCGCCGGGTCTGAGTCAGGCCGATGCGCTTGACCACGAACGGGGCGATTTGCGCCGGGATCAGGCCGAGGCTGGTTTCTGGCAGACCGAATTGCGCCTGATGATGGGCAATGGCGACGTCGCTGACGCAGGCCAGGCCAAAGCCGCCACCCAGCACCGCGCCTTCCAGCACCGCGACCACCACCTGCGGGGCTTTTTCCGCTTCTTCCAGCAGCGCGCCAAATGCGCGACTCAATGCCTTGTAAGCCTCGGCGCCTTGGCCTCGGGCGTTGGCCATGTCCCTGATGTCGCCACCGGCGCAGAAATGCCCGCCGGCACCGCACAGCACCAGCGCCCGCACTTGCGGGTCTTCACGCACCCCGGCCAGCACGGCGCGCAGTTCACCGACCATTTGCAGGCTCATGGCGTTGCGGCTCTCGGGCCGATTAAGGGTGATGTGCAGCACGCCACCGTGGCTGTTCAGCAGCAGCGTGTGGCACGCGGGTAACAGGCTCATGCTTTTTTACCGGGCAGGATGTTCATCAGTTTGCAGATAATCCCGAGCATGATTTCGTCGGCGCCGCCGCCAATCGACACCAGGCGCACATCGCGATAAGCGCGAGAAACAGGGTTGTCCCACATGAAACCCATGCCGCCCCAATATTGAAGGCAACTGTCGCTGACTTCGCGGCCCAGTCGTCCGGCCTTGAGTTTGGCCATCGATGCCAGTTTGGTCACGTCGCGGCCCTTCACGTACTGCTCGGTCGCCTGATAGGCCAGGGCTCGCAGGCATTCGATTTCGGTTTGCAGTTCGGCCAGGCGGAAGTGGATCACCTGATTGTCGATCAGCGCGTTGCCGAACGTTTTGCGCTCGCGACAGTACTCGATGGTGCTGTCGACGCAGTATTCCAGGCCCTTGATCATGTTGGCGGCACCGAATAGACGCTCTTCTTGGAACTGCAGCATTTGCATCATGAACCCTGCACCTTCGTGACCGATGCGGTTGCGTTGGGGGACGCGTACGTTATCGAAAAACACCTGGGCGGTTTCCGAGCTGCGCATGCCGAGCTTGTCCAGGTGTGGGCTGAGGCTGATGCCGGGGCTGTTCATAGGCACCATGATCAGTGACTTGTTTACATGGGCTTTGTCGTCCGAAGTGTTGGCCAGCAAGCAAATGAAGTCCGCGCTCGGAGCGTTGGTGATCCACATTTTGCTGCCATTGATCACGTAGTCGGTGCCGTCTTTCTTCGCGCTGGTCTTGAGCCCTGCGACATCGGAGCCAGCGCCGACTTCGGATACGCCAATACAGCCGACCTGTTCGCCGGAGATGGCCGGGCGCAGGAATTCTTCGCGCAACTCATCGGAGCCGAAGCGCGCCAGCGCAGGGGTGCACATGTCGGTCTGCACGCCGATGGACATCGGGATGCCGCCGCAGTGGATGGTGCCAAACTCTTCGGCGGCGACGATGGAGTAGCTGTAATCCAGGCCCATACCACCAAACTGTTCGGGTTTGGAAATGCCCAATAGACCCAGTTCGCCGGCTTTCTTGAACAGCTCATGGATCGGGAAACGGCCCGCTTTTTCCCATTCATCGACGTGCGGATTGATCTCCTTGTCGACAAAATTACGCACGGTGCGCCGCAGTGCTTCGTGTTCCTGGGTGAAGATCATTTTTATTGTTCTCCTTTGGAAATCGCCTACGGGTTCAACATCAGAATCGCGCCACGCCGAAACTATTCGGTTGCAGCGGTCTCACCGCCGCTTCCTGACAAATATCCAGCAGATAACCGAGCAAGGTTCGGGTATCGCGAGGGTCGATCAGGCCGTCATCCCACAGGCTGGCCGTGCCGTACAGCGCCCCGGACTGACTGTCGAGCTTCTGTGCGGTCACCTGTTCCAGCATGTCGAGCATCTTCGGGTCCGGGTCGAGTCCGGCTTTGATGTGTTTGGCCTCGGTGACGATGCGCAACACCTTGCCGGCCTGGGCTCCGCCCATCACTGCGGTTCGGCTGTTGGGCCAGGCAAAGATAAAGCGCGGGTCCAGTCCTCGGCCGCACATGGCGTAGTTGCCTGCGCCGTAGGAGCCACCGACCACGATGGTCAGTTTCGGCACCCTGGCATTCGCCACGGCCTGAATCATCTTCGCCCCATGCTTGATCACGCCGTGTTGTTCGGACTCGGTACCGACCATGAAACCGGTGGTGTTGTGGAAGAACAGTAGCGGTGTCTGGCTTTGGTCGCACAGCTGAATGAATTGTGCGGCCTTGCTCGCGCCTTTGGGCGTGATCGGCCCGTTGTTGCCGATAAACCCGCAGGGCTGGCCTTCAATCTGCAAATGACCGCAGACGGTTTGCTGGTCGTATTCGCCTTTGAATTCGAGGAATACCGAACCATCGGCCAGGCGGGCAATGATTTCACGCACGTCATAGGGCTTTTTCGGGTCGTGGGGGATCAGCCCAAGCAGCTCGTCAATGGGGTAGCGCGGTGCTTGATAAGCCGGACGCGCACGCATCGGCAACTGGGCATTCCACGGCAGCAGGGCGATGATTTCGCGCACGATGCGCAGGCCATCGGCGTCGTTTTCCGCCAAGTACTCTGCGGTGCCGGCAATTTGCGCGTGCATCTCTGCACCGCCCAGCTCTTCATCAGTCGCAATTTCTCCGGTCGCCGCCTTGAGCAACGGCGGACCGGCGAGAAACAGTTTGGCCTTGCCGCGCACCACCACCACGTAATCCGACAGTCCTGGCTGATAAGCGCCGCCAGCCGTGGAGGAACCATGCACCACGGTGATTTGCGGCAAGCCCATGGCCGACATTCGCGCCTGATTGGCAAACCCTCGCGCACCCTCGACGAAAATTTCCGCCGCATAGTTGAGATTGGCGCCGCCGCTTTCGGCCAGGGTCACCACCGGCAGTTTGTTTTCCATGGCGATCTGTTGCAGGCGCAGGGATTTTTTCAGGCCGCTGGGGGAAATCGTGCCCCCCCGGATAGCGCTGTTATTGGTGACCACCAGCACACGCACCCCGGACACATAACCGATGCCGGCAATCAGCCCGCCACCGGCCTGACTGCCGTCCTTGTCGTCATGCAGTTTGTAGCCAGCGAGTGAAGCCAGTTCGAGAAACGGCGCGCCGGGATCAAGCAACAGGTTCAGGCGTTCGCGGGGCAACAGCTGACCTCGCTTGTCGAACTTGGGCTTGGCTTCAAGGGCTTTATCCAACAGCACCCGTTCAAGTTGGCGCACCTGCGCGATACTCGCCAGCATGGCCTCGCGGTTCTGAGCAAAGCTCGTGCTGTGGCAATCGAGCTGCGATTCAATCATCGGCATGCGCTACTCCTTGTCCTTCAAGACATCGGGCAGATAGGCGCGATGAAAGCCGTTATACGACTCGCTGTTCTGCGCCTTGTGCAATGGCCAGGCGCGACTGCCAAGGCTGGCGGCACCATCAATGCGCAGGGTGCTGCCGCTGATGAACGCCGCCCCGGGGCTGAGCAAAAAAACAATCGCCGCGCTGACCTCGGATTCGGTGCCAATGCGCTTGAGCGGTACATGCTCGCGCAAGGTGGGAATTACTGCCTTGAACGCACCTTCATACGTATCCATGCCGCTGGATGCTATCCACCCTGGGGCCACGGCGTTGACGCGGACTCCTGCATAAGCCCATTCAACCGCAGCGGTTTTGGTGAGGTTTTCCATGCCTGAACGGGCGGCACCGGAATGGCCCATGCCGGGCATTCCGCCCCACATGTCGGCGAGCATGTTGACGATGGCGCCACCGTGCCGGCTCATGGATTGATTGAATACCTCGCGCGCCATCAGGAAACCACCGACCAGATTGGTGCGCATCACGGTTTCGAAACCCTTCTGATTGATCGAGGCCAGTGGGGCGGGGTATTGGCCGCCGGCGTTGTTGACCAGCCCATGAATCGGCCCGTGCTCGGCAACCACCTGAGTGATCAGCGCCTTGACCCGATCTTCTTCGCGGATGTCGCACACCTGCCAACTGACCTGGCCTCCGTCTTCGGTGATCTCGGCGCTCACCTGCTCGAGTTTCGCCTGCTTGCGCCCGACCAACACCACATGGGCGCCAAGGGCTGCCAACTCATGGGCGGTGCAACGGCCGATACCGCTGCCACCACCGGTGACGATATGAGTCTGCCCGCGGAACAAGTCGGGTCTGAAGACCGAATCGTATGCCATGTATCACCCCTTCTTATTTTGAGTTCGGATCGGTTTACGGGCGTTGCTGGCCATTGACCTGATCGGCAATGCTTTGCGGCACCGGGATCTGGATTTCCAGCAGTTGCTGAGCGAACGCTTTGCCCTGTGGGTCGATACGCAGGCTGGCGACTCCGCCACCGCCGAGGGCGTTTTCCAGGAGGAAATTCAGGCTGTGGCTGCCGGGGAGATACCAGCGCTCGACCCGACCATGAACCGGGTCGAGGACATGGCTCATCCAGTCCACGACCACTGCGCTGCTCAGGGTTTCGGCGATCCACGGCAGGAACTCCGGGCGTCGCGCCATGACCCCGATATTACTGTGGTTGCCTTTGTCACCGGAGCGCGCCACCGCCAGTTTCACCAAGGGAACACTGGCATCGGCACGCCCATGAGGTTGTGGTGGTTGCAGGTCCAGGGGCAGTGCGCTTGGGTCGAACCTCTGCTGGGGCGGCAGCTCGAAAAGACTGCGCTGGCCGTCGATGTCGATTTCCAGGCGGCAGGCGGACTTGTCGATCAGGAATGAGAACAGGCGAATGACCGGATAGACCGTGGGCCGACCGCCAACGATGCCTGTGAGCCCCGGCGCCATGCCTGTGGCGGCCTGTGCGATCTCGCGGGAGAACAGGATCAACGCTTGTTTTTCGGGGTGACGCACCGCCAGTTTGATCACCACTTCGCGAGTGTCGTGCCGTTGGCCGTGGGGGCCGTAGGTGGCTTCGCTGCCCAGCAGTTCGATGTTCACTTCGCTGTAGGGTGGCCAGCCGCGCTGGCTGAACAACTCTTTGGTTTTGTTGATAATCGCCTGGCCGACGCGCTCGGCTTTTTTTACCGCGTCGATTCCGGCGATCAGGCAACTGGCAGTGCAGCGGAAACCGTCCGGGTACGTTGCGCTGACCTTGTATTGGCCGCTGGGCGCGAAGCCGCGAGCACCCTCGACGCTGACCTGGTTGTCGCCTACTTGCTTGAGTCGGACGTGGGTGAAGTCGCATACCACATCAGGCAACAGGTAGGCCCGGGGGTCGCCGATTTCGTAGAGCAACTGTTCGCCGACGCTCAACGGTGAGATCAACCCCCCGGAGCCGGCAGGTTTACTGACAATGAAGTGGCTGTCAGCCCTGACTTCAATGATCGGAAAGCCGATATGTTCGTAGTCTGGCACGTCCTGCCAATCAGTGAAGTTGCCGCCGGTGCACTGTGCGCCGCACTCGATGATGTGGCCGGCGAGGGCGGCTTGGGCCAGTTTGTCGTGATCTTGCCAGGACCAGCCGAACTCGTGAACCAGCGCTGCACTGACCACTGCGCTGTCGACCACTCTGCCGGTGATGACGATATCAGCGCCCAGTCGCAGCGCTTCGACAATGCCGGGTGCACCGAGATACGCATTGATGGACACGCACATCGGCGGCAGGGGCGCGCCAGTGAACATTTCGTGAACGCCCGCGCTGCTCAAGTGCTTGAACTGCGGCTGCAAATTATCGCCGAGCAGGACAGCGATCTTCAGGTTGACCCCCGCGTGCAGACAGGCCGCTTGCAAGGCCGCGGCACAGGCGAGGGGATTGACCCCGCCCGCGTTGCTGATGATCCTGATCTTCTGCTCAGCGATTTTTGGCAGCAGTGGAGCGAGCACTTCAACGAAGTCGGTGGCGAAACCCGCGTCCGGATTTTTCATCCTGGCCCCGGCCAGCAGCGACATGGTGATCTCGGCCAGGTAGTCGAACACCAGATAGTCCAGTCCGCCGCCGTCCACCAGTTGCGCGGCCGCCGTGCAGGTATCCCCCCAGAATGCGCTGGCGCAACCGATGCGCACGGTTTTGGACATGACAGACCTCGTAGGCGATTGACTGTGCATCAGAGACTACCAAGCAAGCGCTTGGTTTTGAAAGCCCTCGTTTAAAATAATTGCTTTGCGTGGCGCCCGAGCGCTTGCTTGGTGTGCCGCACAGGCATAAATTGCGCGCGCCATATGCCAACTTCCAAAAGGAACCTCACCGTGGACGAGCAAAAAGCTTTGAAGGTGATGCGCGAGTTGGTGGACGGTGGGCAGATCACCGATCCCGACAGCGCTCGCGGCAAACTACTGCAGGTGGCCGCTCACCTGTTTCGCAACAAAGGCTACGAACGCACCACCGTGCGGGACTTGGCTGGCGCGGTGGGCATTCAGTCCGGAAGTATCTTTCATCACTTCAAAAGCAAGGACGAAATCCTGCGCTCAGTGATGGAAGAGACCATCCGCTATAACACCGCTTTGATGCACGCGGCGCTCGCCGACGCGGACACTGTGCGCGAGCGGGTGCTAGCGCTGATTCGCTGTGAGCTGCAATCGATTATGGGTGGCAGTGGCGAGGCCATGGCAGTACTGGTCTACGAATGGAGATCGTTGTCGGAAGAAGGACAGGTTCACGTACTGGCCTTGCGCGACCTCTACGAGCAGCTCTGGCTGCAAGTATTGGGAGAGGCAAAAGAGGCCGGCTATATCAAGGGCGATGTATTTATCACGCGGCGTTTTCTAACGGGCGCCTTGTCGTGGACCACGACCTGGTTTCGCGCTGAAGGCAGCATGACCCTCGATCAGTTGGCGGATGAAGCACTGATCATGGTTTTAAAATAACGTTGAAGCCTGCCGGCACGTTCGAACTGACATCACTTTGATATTGTCTAACAGGCCGAAAACGCATAGCTTATCCACATCCGGTTACCTGAGGTGTGCTGTGTCGATGTCTTTGCCTTTGCGGACGGCTTACCGAATTTTGTTCTTGGCTATCAGTACGTTATGGGCTAGTGAGGCATGTGCCGTGCAGCTGGTGCGTATCGGTGCGGCGCATTTTCCGCCTTACACTGTTCACCCCGAAAAAGGCGAAGACACCGGTTTGTTGCCGCAGTTGGTCATTGCCTTGAATGCGGCGCAAAGCGACTTTCAGTTTTTGCTCGTGCCGACCTCCATTCCACGTCGCTTTCGTGATTTTCAGGACGGCCGGTTCGACATGGCTATCTTCGAAAATCCGGATTGGGGCTGGAAGAATATTGCCCACGTCAATGTCGACATGGGCCTTGAAGACGCTGAAATCTTCGTCGCCAAGCGCGAAGAAGGGCGCACACAAAACTACTTCGATGACTTGCAGGGCAAGCGTCTGGCCTTGTTCAGTGGCTATCACTATGCGTTTGCCCACTTCAATGCCGAACCCAAATTCCTGGCCGAACACTACAACGCAACGCTGACGTATTCCCATGACAGCAACTTGCTGATGGTGCTGCGCGAACGGGCTGACATTGCTCTGGTGACGCGCTCGTACCTGAGCGATTTCATGGCGCGTAATCATGATGAAGCCCGCCAGTTTTTGGTGTCCGAGCGGGTCGATCAGATTTATCGGCATTACGCCTTGCTGCGTCCGCAGGCACCTATTACGGGGGAGCAGTTCAGCCAGTTATTGCAGCAACTTCGTGATAACGGGCAGATGTTCAGGATTTTTCAGCCGTATCGAATCGCGGTCACATCGCTACAGAACAATCACTCGATGACTGCGTATGGAACGCACTAATCCCGCTATCAGACAGGAGACGCATTGTTTTCGCAGGCAAACCCGCGAAAACAATCACGTGGGTCAACGGTCCTTCGCGTCTTTGGCATCCATCTCGGCGTTGCGTTCATGAACGCGCTTGAGTTGCTCATCGGTCAAATCAACCTTTGTAGCGGTATCGCGCAACA
Organism: Pseudomonas sp. 5C2; assembly: GCF_034314155.1. NCBI lineage: Bacteria > Pseudomonadati > Pseudomonadota > Gammaproteobacteria > Pseudomonadales > Pseudomonadaceae > Pseudomonas > Pseudomonas sp. 5C2. Next base: position 569,843 of record NZ_JAVIWH010000002.1, read on the forward strand.
TCAACAGACCGCCAACGATCGAGCCAATTGCAACTATCAGAATTAACCAGGCATACCAGGGCATAGGGCTCTCCTTGAAGTGATATCACTTTGAGCAATCTATATTGCCAGTGGTTCAATTCTAGGCGCCCTGTGCCCGGTTTGTTAGCGGCATGCTGTTTGTTCAGGGCTGGGCGCGCGATCTGGATCAATTATCGATCACTGGGTCCCGAAAATGGGTCGGTTCGGCTACAATACGCGCCGATTTCGACTTGCCTGAGAGCCTACTCATGTCCGCCTGCCAGACTCCTATCATCGTCGCCCTGGATTTCCCTAACCGCGACGCCGCGTTGAAACTGGCCGATCAGTTGGACCCGAAGCTGTGCCGGGTCAAAGTCGGTAAGGAATTGTTTACCAGCTGTGCGTCGGACATCGTCGAAACCCTGCGCAACAAGGGCTTCGAGGTGTTTCTTGACCTGAAATTCCACGACATCCCCAACACCACGGCGATGGCGGTAAAGGCCGCTGCGGAAATGGGCGTGTGGATGGTCAATGTCCATTGCTCCGGCGGTTTGCGCATGATGGCAGCCTGCCGTGAAGTGCTTGATCAGCGTAGCGGGCCAAAACCGTTGCTCATAGGGGTCACTGTGCTGACCAGCATGGAACGTGAAGATCTGGCGGCTATTGGTCTGGACGTCGAACCGCAGGTGCAGGTGCTGCGCCTGGCTGCGTTGGCGGAAAAAGCCGGTATGGACGGTCTGGTGTGCTCGGCACTCGAAGCCCGTGCCCTGAAGACCGCCCATCCGTCGTTGAAACTGGTCACCCCTGGCATTCGTCCGGCAGGCAGCGCCCAGGACGATCAACGCCGCATCCTGACACCGCGTCAGGCGCTGGACGCCGGCTCCGACTATCTGGTCATCGGCCGTCCCATCAGCCAGGCCGCCGACCCGGCAAAAGCGCTGGCAGCGGTCGTGGCTGAGTTGGCGTAAAAGCTATTCGCGAGGCGTCGGTTCAGGCGCCTCCGATCACACCTTTAACACCAGTTTCCCGAAGTTTTCACCCTTGAACAGCTTCATCAGGGTTTCGGGGAAAGTCTCCAGACCCTCGACGATGTCTTCCTTGCTTTTGAGTTTGCCTGAAGCGAGCCAGCCGGCGATTTCCTGACCGGCTGCGGCGAATTTGGGGGCGTAGTCCATGACCACGAAGCCTTCCATGCGCGCACGGTTCACCAACAATGACAGGTAGTTGGTCGGGCCTTTGACCGCTTCCTTGTTGTTGTACTGGCTGATGGCGCCACAGATGATCACCCGTGCTTTGGGCGCCAGGCGGGAAAGAACGGCGTCGAGGATATCGCCACCGACGTTGTCGAAATACACGTCAACGCCTTTCGGACATTCACGTTTGAGGCCCGCGTGGACGTCTTCATTCTTGTAGTCGATGGCGCCGTCGAAACCCAGTTCATCAATCAGCGACTGGCATTTTTCTTTGCCCCCGGCGATGCCGATTACGCGGCAGCCTTTGATTTTGGCGATCTGCCCGGCAACGCTGCCCACTGCACCTGCGGCCCCGGAAATCACCACAGTCTCACCGGCTTTCGGCGCGCCGACGTCCAGCAGGGCAAAATAAGCGGTCATGCCGGTCATGCCCAGTGCGGACAGATAACGCGGCAGTGGTGCCAGTTTCGGGTCGACTTTGTAGAAACCCTTGGGCTCACCGAGAAAATAATCCTGCACCCCCAGTGCGCCCTGCACGTAATCACCGACGGCAAATTCAGGGACCTGTGAGGCGATGACTTTGCCTACACCCAACGCGCGCATCACGTCACCCAGATTGACGGGCGCAATGTAGGACTTGCCTTCGTTCATCCAGCCGCGCATGGCCGGGTCCAGCGACAGGTATTCGTTCTCGACCATAACCTGACCTGCCGCCACTTCGCCGACAGGCACTTGCTGGAAGGTAAAGTCGTCGCGGCTCGCGGCCCCTGAAGGGCGCTTGGCGAGCAGGAATTGACGGTTGGTCTGGGCAGTCATGGCAGGCACTCTTTTAGACAGGAAGGAGGGAGAACAAGCCTACGTGATAGTCGTTGGCCGCCGTTCCGGCAAGGTTTGTCCGTCTGGCGAATGCAGGCTGATCCAGTTGGGTGATGAGCCTCCACGGGCTTAATCACTCTGGCGCATACGTGCATAACCGGGTCTCTGATAGTGCTGACGTACGCCTGTGGGGGATGGCTAGACTGCATCACTATTCAACCGTCAGGGGACAATTACATGAGCATGACTTTTTCCGGTCAGGTGGCTTTGGTCACGGGCGCTGCTGCGGGTATTGGTCGCGCGACCGCATTGGCCTTCGCTGAGCAGGGCCTGAAAGTGGTGGTGGCAGACCTGGACAGTGAAGGCGGGGAAGGCACAGTTGAATTGATTCGTGCAGCGGGCGGCGATGCAGTGTTTGTGCGCTGCAACGTCACGAAGGAAGCTGAAGTGCGCCAGTTGATGGAGCAGGCAGTGAGCACGTATGGCCGCGTCGACTATGCCTTCAATAATGCTGGCATCGAGATCGAAAAGGGTCGCTTGGCCGAGGGCAGCGAAGCCGAGTTCGATGCAATCATGGGCGTCAACGTCAAAGGCGTCTGGTTGTGCATGAAGTACCAATTGCCGCTGATGCTCGCCCAAGGCGGTGGGGCCATCGTCAACACCGCATCAGTGGCTGGCCTTGGCGCTGCACCAAAGATGAGTATCTACAGTGCGTCGAAGCATGCCGTGATCGGTCTGACCAAATCAGCCGCGATTGAATATGCGAAGAAGAAAATTCGCGTCAACGCCGTCTGTCCTGCAGTGATCGACACCGACATGTACCGTCGCGCCTATGAAGCCGACCCGAAAAAAGCCGAATACGTGGCCGTCATGCACCCAGTCGGTCGTGTCGGCACCGTCGAAGAAATCGCCAGCGCCGTGCTTTATCTGTGCAGCGATGGCGCCAGCTTCACCACCGGCCACGCGCTGGCGGTGGACGGCGGGGTGACCGCGATTTAAGGCCCGCCAGCGCCTGCAGTACGTGCTTACCCTGCACACACCGATCGGCTAAGCTCGCCTCCTGTAGTGGTCTATGTGTCAGGAGTGAGTCGATGGATTTCATGTGGTTTGCCTACCCACTGGTCAGTGCCTTGGTGCTGATCATTATCGACCTGACCCTTTGGCAGTGGGTTGATCCACGGCATGTGCGCTGGAAGATGGCGGTGCGGCTGGGCCTGTTTCTGTTGTTCAGCATGGCATTGCTGGATGCCGGGTTGAGCCCTCTGTTTCCGGTGCCCGATGCGGTCCTGCCACCGCGCCACACGCTGGCGACCGTACTGGCTATTGTCTGGTGGTTGTACGGCGCACGAACCCTGACCGTATTGGCGGTGGTGATTCTGGAACCGCGGATCGGTGGCAAGGGGCATTTGCTCCAAGACCTGATGGGCGCGATCATCTTTCTGGTCGCCGTCGTCGCTGCCGCCGCGTACATCCTCGATTTGCCAGTCAAAGGCTTGCTGGCGACGTCGGGCGCGGTGGCGATCATCCTAGGTCTGGCAGTGCAGAGCACGCTGGGCGACGTATTTTCAGGGATCGTGCTCAACGCAACCAAGCCCTTTAGGGTCGATGACTGGATTCGCGTCGACGACATAGAAGGTAAGGTGATCGAAATTGATTGGCGCTCAACCCATCTGCTGACGTCCGAAGGCAGCATGGCGGTGATTCCCAACGCGATGGCGGCCAAGACCCGGATCGTCAATTTCAGCCGCCCCGATCACTTTCATTCCGTGACCCTGACCGTCGAGCTGCCAGTACGCTTGCGTCCCAGCCTGGTGCTGGACTCGCTGGAGAAAGCCTTGCAGGGCTGCCGTGAGCTGCTGGCAAAACCCAAAGCCGGGGCCGTGGTCAAAGCCTCCGGTTTACGCTCCGTGCAGTATGAGATCACCGGCTACATCAAATCCAGGGACCGTTGTAGCGCGGTGAGTAACCAGCTCTATGACTTGATCTATCGCCAGCTGGCGGCGTCCGAAACCCTGCGTCAGGATCAGATCAAGCCTGCGACGCGGCAGTCAGCAGTACTCAACACGGTAGGGGTGCTGCGCATGCTCAGCGATGAAGATCGTGCCGAACTCGAGCGTCACATGCACTTGCGCTCGTACCCTGTTGGCGCGGTGATTCTCGCTCAAGGTGTCGTTCCCGATGCGCTGTTGATCATTGAGTCTGGGGTGGTGACGGCGGCTGTTGAACGGCCTGATGGCTGGCTTGAGGTCGGGCGCATGGGGCCGGGCGAACTGATTGGCGAAACCGGTATTGTCGACCAGTCGGCCAGCCTCGCTCGTTTCAGTGCGATGACCGACTGCATGGTCTATCGCATCGAAAGCAAAGACCTTGAGCCTTGGCTGGAAGAACACGGTGAATTGCGTGGGGCTCTGGCAGGGTTGGTACGCTTCCGCGCGCAGGCTCGGGCGACGATGATTCAGCATAAGCCCTTGGATGTGGGCCAGAACGGTTTCCTGCAATGGTTGCGCAAAAGCGTCACTCGCTTTCAGCCGGGTAACGAACGCGGGCCGACGGACAAACTCAGTTGAGTCGCCACAGCACGAACACAAACGTTTTCATCACGGGCGCATGCGACACCAAGCGGCTGGTGTCGCATGCGCCTTTGATGGGGCTTTAGCTGGCAGCGGCCGAGGCTGTATCACGAGACACATACCGTTCCAGTTCGGAGATTCCGGTTGGCAGGTCCAGAGAAGCGCCGGCATGGCGCATGCTCGACCCCAGAGCGTGCAAGGTGCGGAACAGGTTGTGCACGCGGCTTTGCTCACCCATCTGACCGATACGCACGATATTGAGGCCGAACGAACCGGAGATTTCGACCCTGTGTACGGCTGTCATATGGCTTCTGACCAGGTCAGCGGATACACCTTTGGGAACGTTGATGCCGATCACCGAGTTGAGGCGCACTTCTTCCGGGACCAGAAGTTCCAGGCCCATGGCTTCCATCCCTCTTTGCAGGGCTTTTGAGCACAGCTCATGCCGGTGGAATCGACGTGGCAGGGTTTCTTCGCACACCAAGTGCAACGCTTCATGCAGCGCCAGAATGCCGGAGACCGGTGCGGTGTAGTGATAGGAGCGCTGGTTCCAGAACTTGTCTGCCAACAGTGCGTCCAGGCACCAGTGGGCGATAGGCTGTTTGCGCGCCTCGATTCGTGCCCATGCGTAATCGGAAAAGGCCAGCAGCGAAACGCCGGGAATGGACGATAAGCCTTTTTGTCCGCCGGTGATGACCGCGTCGACTTGCCACTCATCCATGTCGAACGGCATGGTGCTCAAGGTGCAAACCGCATCGACAATCACTGCGCAGTCATAGGAATGCGCCAGTCGCGAAATCGTTTCCAGATGGCGGTTATAAACGGTATTCGAGGTCTCGCCCTGAACAATGGTCAGGGTGCGGAAATTACCCTGCTTCAAGTAGTGCTCAACGATATCGGGGTCGGCCGCCTGATTGTCCGGGACCTCCATAATGGTGACTGCACCGCCGACACGCGACGCCATCTCGGCCATACGACGACTGAAGTAACCGTTGCAGATCGACAGGACCTTGCTGTCTGGGGTCACAAGGTTGCAGATCGCCATTTCCATCGCCGCTGAACCGGGACCGGCTACACCCAATACATGCTTGGATGCGGTCTGAAAGACGTAGGCGCCCATGTCCTTGACCTGGTCGATCACCTGGTTCATCACATCGCCCAGGTGATTGATGACGATGGAGTTCGCATAGGCCACTTTGTGCGGCAGCGGTACGGGGCCCGCGCCCATCATCAGCAACGGTTCCTGAGGCAGAATTTGATCAAGCGCGATGATGGAAGCCGGGATTTTAATGTTCATGAACGTTCTTTATGGGTCGATGAAATAGGAGCGCTACCTAAGCAACCTAGCGCTGTATCGGACGCCGCTGAGCATACCTCAACGAGGGCAGTGAGTTCATGCCTTGGGTTTTGGGTGACAATAAACGGCGGTTCGATTTGTGGTTAACTGTTTTATCAAAACCAGGGGGCGGCGAGTAACGATGGATTTTTATCACACTCAAGAACACAGCGGTTTACCGACACTGCACCCGCAACGGCTTCGAGTCGGAGATGCGGTTGCGCTGGTGTCGCCTGCCGGGCCCGTGGCTCAGGCGCGCGTCGAGGTCGCGGTCAAGGTGCTCAGCGATTGGGGCCTGCGACCACGTATCTATCCCCATGCGCTGGATAAAAACTCGTTTCATGCGGGCAGGGATGAGCATCGTGCTGCGGACCTGAACGACGCGTTGGCCGATCCCGAGATCCGTGCGGTCATCTGCAACCGCGGTGGTTATGGTGTGCAGCGCATTATTGAACACCTGGACTTTGATGCAGTAAGGCGAGACCCCAAGCTGGTGCTGGGATTTTCCGATATCACGGCCTTGCATGCAGCGCTCTGGCGCAACGCACGGTTGGCCAGTATCCACGGTCCGGTGGCCGCGCAGCTTGAGCGGGGCGGCCTGACGAATAGCAGCGTAAAACACGCGTTGATGAGCGCCGAACCGGTGCTGATCAGGGCCGACCCCGCAGAAGCGACGGTGAGTGTGCGCAGCACGGGTGTTGCCCAAGGGATTCTGTTGGGCGGAAACCTGAGCATGCTCAGTACCTCCATTGGCACGCCATTTATGCCCGACCTGAACGGCGCGATCCTGCTGATCGAGGACGTGGCCGAAGCCGCGTACCGTGTCGATCGAATGCTCACGCACCTGCGCAATTGCGGCATCCTGCAGCGCTTGGCGGGCGTGGCGGTGGGGCAGTTCAGCGAGCCCGCAGGCGCGGCAGGGCAGATCAGTCTGGCGGACGTGCTCAACGAACGTCTGGGCGATCTCGGCATTCCGCTGCTGGGTGGGCTGCCCATCGGTCACGGTGACCCCAACATTGCGGTGCCGTTGGGCACGCAGGCCATCCTCGACGCTGATGCTGGCACCTTGCTGGTGGCAGCTGCCTGCCGTTAAAAAGGCGCGGTGTGAAGTCGAAAATCGTTGCCGTTGGGTGAGTACTTTACCGAAGGGTGACGATCAGCCGATAAAGTTCACGTGCCAGCCGACACTAAGCGTTCTGAAAACGACTTGCACGTAGCTTTTTGCCATTATCCAGGCGCCAAAGGCTTGTGCTGAATCGGGTCCGTTGCGAATCTGCATGATTCCAGGACGGCTTAATGAATAGCCTGAACGCCTTCTGGTATTCGAACGGGGATTGAGCGCTATGATTTCGGCCGTGCAAGCACGCTTTGCCAACCTCGGGATGGCGAAAAAACTGGGGGTGGGTTTCATCCTCGTACTGCTGCTGACCGCCTTGGTCGCTGCCATTGGCGTTTGGTCGCTGCAGAGCATCAGCCTGCGCTTCAATGGCCTCAAGCAAATGTCGACCCTCAATAGCGGCCTGCTCAAGGTGCGCTTGCAGGAGCAGGATTACGCCCTGCACAGCGACCCGAAAGTGGCGGATGATTTGCGCGCGGGCGTGGACGCGTTGCAGGCCCTGGCGGAGCAGCTCAAGGGCGAGTCGGACGCCAACCAGACCATGATGAGCCAGGTGCAAACCGCGCTCACGGCTTACCGCAAATCCTTCGATCAATTTGTCGAGATCAGCCAGAGCAAGGACCTTTCTCTGGAGATGGCCAGTTGGTCGGTGTCCAGCGTTGCTAATAATCTGGATGTATTGCAAGCCGGGCTGGCCGATGATGGCACCTACGCGCTGAAGGACTCCCAGGGTCAGCAAGGTGCTGAGTTCATTGCGCAAGCCAATCAGGTCAGCCAGGTGTCACGGTTGATGTTGCAGGCGATGGATGAAGCGCGGGTGCGTCTGGACCAGAGCCGTAAAACAGGCTCGGGTGAGCCCCGCAAAGAAGGCAAGATCGAACAGGCTGACCAGGCACTTGCGTTGGCCGAGCAGCTCAAAGGCGTGGTCAAGGACTCGGGTTACCTGACCGTGCTGGGCGAAGTCAGCACCCACATTGGCAACTTCACCGAGAAACTCGCCGAATACACCGGTTTGCTTGCCAACGAAGCGCAGGTTTCTCAGCAACTTGCCGACAATGCCAAACAGGTCGTGCAGCGGGTCAATGAGGCTTATAGCGCCGAAGACCAGGCGATGCAGGCTGAGCTCAAAGCCAGCTCGCTGCTGATTATCGGTTCCTCGATGCTGGCGTTATTGGTCGGTCTGATCGCCGCCTGGGGCATTACTCGCCTGATCGTGGCACCGTTGCGTAGCGTGATCCGCGTCGCCCAGCAGATAGCGTCCGGCGATTTGAGCGCCACGGTAGAGGTCAAACGCCGCGATGAAATCGGCCAGTTGATGCTGGCCATGCAGCAGATGGGCGCGGGACTGAGCAGCATTGTCAGCGGCCTGCAAGCCGGTATCGAGCAATTGGCGACGTCGGCTCATTCGCTGTCGGCGGTCACCGAACAGACTAACCTGGAAGTCAGTAGCCAGCGGGAAGAAACCGAGCAGGTCGCTACGGCCATGAATCAGATGACGGCGACGGTGCATGACGTGGCACGCAATGCTGAGGAGGCCGCACAGGCCGCACAGACTGCCGACGACAAAGTCGAAAGCGGTCAGCTGGTCGTTCGCCAGAGCATGCAACGAATCGAAGCGCTTGCCAGTTCCGCCACCTCCGCCAGCCAGAGTATCGAGAACCTCAGTGCCGAGATCCAGAACATTGGCAAAGTCCTGGGGGTGATCAAGAGCGTCGCCGAGCAAACCAACCTGCTGGCGCTGAACGCCGCCATCGAGGCCGCGCGGGCCGGGGAGCAGGGACGGGGTTTTGCGGTGGTCGCCGATGAGGTGCGCGCGCTGGCCAAACGGACTCAGCAATCAACTGAAGAAATCGAACGACTGGTAGGCAGCCTGCAGAGCGGGGCGCAGTCGTCCGTGGCGCAGATTAAAAACAGCGGCGAATTGGTGAAAATGGCCGTCAGCGATGCATTGCAGACCGAAAGCGCGCTGGGCAGCATCGCCGTAGCGGTGTCCCTGATCCAGCAAATGAACCAGCAGATCGCCGCCGCTGCCGAGCAGCAAAGCTCGGTCGCTGAAGAGATCAATCGCAGCGTCACCAGCATCCGTGCCAGCGCCGATCAATCAGCCCTCGCGATGCGGGGGAATGCTGCGTCGAGTATCGAGCTGGCGCAATTGGGGACTGAGCTCAAGGGGATGGTCGGGCACTTCCGGCTTTAAATAAGCGAAGGGCTTGATACGGAACAGCTGACTTCCCGCATCAGCCCTTACGGCTATTCAAGATCATCAACGTCAGCACCCCGGCCACAATCCCCCAGAATGCCGAACCGATGGAGAACAGTGTCAGGCCTGACGCGGTGACCATAAAGGTGATCAGCGCTGCCTCACGCTCCTTGGGTTCGTTCATGGCGACGGTCAGGCCATTCATGATCGAACCAAACAGGGCCAGCGCGGCAATCGATAACATCAACTCTTTAGGCAAGGCCGCAAACAACGCGGCCACGGTCGCGCCAAAGATGCCCGCGATGGCATAAAAAACTCCGCACCAGACCGCTGCGGTGTAGCGCTTGTCACGGTTTTCATGGGCATGCGGGCCGGTGCAGATGGCAGCGCTGATCGCGGCCAGGTTGATGCCATGCGAGCCAAACGGCGCCAGTAGCAACGATGCAATGCCGGTGACCGAGATCAACGGGGAGGCCGGTACGGTGTAGCCATCGGCGCGTAGAACAGCGATGCCGGGCATGTTCTGCGAGGTCATCGCCACCACGAACAGCGGAATCCCGATGCTGATGGTCGCGGCCAGCGAGAACGAGGGAGTGGTCCACACCGGTGTTGCCACTTCCAGCGTAAAGCCACTGAAATCAAGCAATCCCAGTAGGCCTGATATCACCGTGCCGGCAATCAGCGCTGCGAGGACTGCGTAGCGCGGTGATATGCGCTTGATCAGCAGATAACTGAAAAACATGCACAGCACCAAGCCGGTACGGTGTTGCGCGGCGACGAATATTTCACTGCCGATCTTGAACAAAATCCCCGCCAGCAACGCCGCTGCGAGTGACGCAGGTATACGCTTGACCAGTCGCTCGAAACTGCCGGTAACGCCGCACAGGGTGACCAGTATGGCGCAGGTGATGAAGGCCCCGATGGCTTCGCCGTACGACACACCGCCCAGGCTGGTCACCAGCAGCGCTGCACCTGGCGTCGACCAAGCAACGGTGATGGGGGCGCGGTAGCGCAGAGACAGGCCAATGCTGCAAATCGCCATGCCGATGAACAGGGCCCAGATCCAGGAAGAAATCTGTGCGCTGGTCAACCCAGCGGCTTGCCCTGCCTGGAACATCAGGACCAATGAACTGGTGCAGCCAGTCATCATCGCAATAAAGCCCGCGACCACGGCAGCAGGCGAGCTGTCGGCCAATGGCCGAAGGCGGGTAGGAGTGATGGCGTCGGTCATGTGGGTTTTCCTTAACGGTGTCCAGTCAAGCCACAAGCCTAAACGCAGTCGCCACCCGCTGTTGCAATACAGCAATCGTCACAATTAGCCGTACAGTCGCAATTGATAGCGTCGAATGCGTCAGCTGTATCACTCGGATGCTAGAGACTCGGCAGGGATTATCACCCCTGTCTGGCGGGCTTGCCCCAGTGCTTTGTTCACGGCCAGCCAACCATCAACCGCCGCTTCGCCCGCTTCGGCAAACACCCGTTGCAGCAGATCCACTTGTTCGTGACGCAGGGCCTGCTCGAATGCAATGCCTTCTTCCGTCAGGCCCAGCAAGCGTTTGCGCTTGTCGACGTCAGGCGCGACGCTGTGCACCAGGTTCATGTCGATCAATTGGCGCAAGGGCGTATTGAGTGCCTGCTTGCTGACACCGAGCACCGTCAGCAACTCTTTCACGCTCAAACCTGGATAGCGGGCGATAAAAAACACGATGCGTTGGTGCACGCGACTGAGGCCGCGTTGCGCGAGCATTTCGTCGGCTTTGGCGGTGAACGCCTGGTAGCCGAAAAAAAAGGCTTCCATCGCCGACTGCTGAGTTATTTTATTTTTAAGGTCAATCATATTGACGTATCTAGGCCCGGTATCGTAATTTTGGTCAAGCAGTTTGACGTATTTCTATTTAACTTCGCTACGGGTGACCTCCATGGCTTTCTCCGAACGAGTCTCACGCCTTAAAAGTTCTTTGATTCGTGAAATTCTGGCCGCAGCCCAGCGTCCGGAAGTGATGTCGTTCGCTGGCGGGCTACCCGCAGAAGCAATGCTGCCACGCGTTGAATGGGCTGACATGCCACTGGCCATGTGGCAGTACGGCATGAGCGAGGGCGAGCCTGCTTTACGCGAAGCGCTGGCCGCTGAAGCCCGCGCCTTGGGCGTGCCGTGTGAAGCCAGCCAGGTGCTGATTGTCAGCGGCTCGCAGCAGACCCTCGACCTGGCGGCCAAGCTGTATATCGACAAGGGCACCGAGATCCTCCTCGAAGCACCAACCTACCTGGCCGCGCTGCAGATTTTTCAGCTGTTCGGTGCCGATTGCATCACCGTGCCCTTGCAGGCCGATGGCCCGGACCTGATCGCTATGCGCCAGCGTCTTGAGCAGCACAAGCCTGCGTTCGCTTACCTGATTCCGACCTTCCAGAACCCGTCAGCGGTACGCTACAGTGAATCCCATCGCGATGCCGTGGCGGCCCTGCTTGATGAATTCGATGTCACCCTGATCGAAGACGAACCTTATCGCGAATTGAATTTCGACGGTGGCAGCGCGACCCCTATCGTCAGCCGCTTGAAAAAGGCCAGTTGGATCTACACCGGCACGATGTCCAAAACCCTGCTGCCTGGGCTGCGCGTGGGTTACCTGATCGCGACGCCGGACCTTTTTCCGCACTTGCTGCGCCTGAAACAATCGGCCGATCTGCACACCAACCGGATGGGGCAGTGGCAGGCTCTGCAATGGATGGGTACCGAGCATTACCGCAACCATTTGGCGGAATTACGCGACTTCTATCGTGTGCGTCGTGACACTTTCGAGGCCGCCCTGCAAGAGCACTTCAGCGATCTGGCCGATTGGAATAACCCGCAGGGCGGCTTGTTTTTCTGGTTGACCCTTAAAACGCCTTTGGACACCCGTTCCCTGCTCAAACCAGCGCTGGCCCTAGATGTGGCGTTTATGCCGGGTGAGCCGTTTTTCGCCGATCCGGACGCCAACCCCGGTTATCTGCGATTGAACTTCAGTCATATCGACCCCCAGCGTCTGGGTGAGGGTCTCAAGCGGCTGGCCGCAGTGGTTCGCCAGGCACAGGTCGCTGAAGCGGCGTGATGCATTCATGAATACGCAGCAAGGGAGAAGGGTGATGTACACAGTTTACGGCGACTACAATTCAGGCAATTGTTACAAGATCAAATTGATGCTCAACCTGTTGGGCATCAAGTACCAATGGGTGGCAGTGGACATCCTTAACGGTGAAACCCAGACCCCCGAGTTTTTGGCGAAGAATCCCAACGGCAAGGTCCCGGTCCTGGAGCTTGAGGATGGCACTTGCCTGTGGGAATCCAACGCGATTCTCAACTTCCTGGCCGACGGCAGCGCCTATCTGCCCAGCGAGCCGCGCTTGCGCACGCAAGTCTTGCAGTGGCAGTTTTTTGAACAGTACAGCCATGAGCCTTGCATCGCGGTGGCTCGCTTCATCCAGTTTTACCTCGGGCTACCGGAAGAGCGCCTCGCGGAATATCACGCCATGCAAAAAGCTGGCTACCGAGCGCTCGCAGTCATGGAGCAGCAACTCAAGCGCACGCCGTTCCTGGTAGGAGAAACCTTCTCCATCGCCGACATCGCGCTTTACGCCTACACCCACGTCGCTTACCAGGGCGGATTTGACCTTGCCCCGTACCCGGCAATCCAGCAATGGCTGGGCCGAGTGGCCGAGCAACCGGGCTATATAGGGATGCTGGATTAACCTGAACCCAGGTTGAAGACAAATAAACCGGTCTGCAACGAGCGACCGGTTTTTTAATGCCTGGAGTTTTCGGTGGCGATATAGGCCTTTGTCTGGGCATCAATGCTGTTCTAGTCTGCGCGGCCGTTTGGCTCGGGCTGAACGTTATTTCTGGAAAAAGGAGTATTGACTATGCGTTATTTGATAACGGCCGCCATCGTGATGGGGCTTGGATGGACAAGTGTGCAAGTCGCTTTGGCTGACGACTGCAATGCGAATCAGGCAGCCATGAACGCGTGTGCTGGCAATGACCTGTCCAGGCTTGATGCGGACTTGAACACCCAATACCAGGCGCAAATGGCTTACTTGAACATGCCGACGCAAAAGCAGGCGTTCAAGGACGCGCAGCGTAAGTGGGTTGCGTTTCGTGATGCCGATTGTGTGTACCAAGTGGGCAAGCGAGAGGACTCTGGTTCGATCTGGCCGTTGCTTCAGTCGCAGTGTCTGGCAGCGCATACCCAGTTGCGAGTGGAGCAGTTGAAAGCCTACGTGGCCTGTCGGGCTGAAGGTTGCCCGAAATAAGCCTCCGCAGGCTTGTCTGCGAAGGCTCCAGCTTCAGACCGCCGCGAAGCGCTGCTGCAAGTAGTCGATGATGACCTTGGATTCATACATCCATACGGTCTTGCCACCTTCTACGATGCGCAGGCACGGTACTTTGATCTTGCCGCCTTCGGTGAGCAGGGTCTGACGATCGACTTCGTTGTTTTTCGCATCACGCAAGGCCACGGGAACGTTCAGGCGGCGCAAGGTGCGACGGGTCTTTACGCAGAACGGACAGGCGTTGAACTGATACAAGGTCAGGTCCTGCGCCGACAGATCGACAGCGGCTTGAGCTGCAGGCGTGCGCTTTTTCTTGCCCGGACGGGTCAGGAAATCGATAAAAATGATGAGTTGGCCCAAACCAACCCTTAATGCCTTGATGAACACGGTGACGCCTCGCAGTAGGGGGATGAAACGAAGGTGAGATTACTCAGGAGCCGCAGACAAGAAATCTGGACGGCCCCTGCACAGCGAATCACTTGATCAAGCTGAGAAATTCACTGCGGGTCGCCGCGTTTTCGCGAAATTCACCGAGCATCACCGAGGTGATCATCGATGAGTTCTGTTTCTCGACGCCGCGCATCATCATGCACATGTGCTTGGCTTCAATGACGACTGCGACACCCAAAGCACCGGTCACTTGCTGAATCGCATCGGCGATCTGGCGGCTGAGGTTTTCCTGGATTTGCAGGCGGCGGGCATACATGTCGACGATTCGCGCGACTTTCGACAGACCGAGCACTTTGCCGTTCGGGATGTAAGCGACATGAGCCCTGCCGATAAATGGCAGCAAGTGGTGTTCGCACAACGAGTACAACTCGATGTCCTTTACCATGACCATCTCACTGTTGTCGGAGCTGAAGAGGGCACCGTTGGTGACTTCTTCGAGACTTTGTTCGTAGCCTCGACATAGATACTGCATGGCTTTGGCAGCACGTTTTGGTGTGTCGATCAAACCTTCGCGGGACACGTCCTCGCCGAGCTGACCCAGTATCGCGGTGTAATTCTGTTCCAGTGTCACAGGGCTGTTTTTCCGTACGGGTTTCAGGGCGGTACATTTTCTGTCTGTACCAGATGTGTACCAATCAGGCTTGTTTCGAGCTTTTCGAGTTGGCGCCAGTCGGTGCTGGCGTTTATCCATCGGGCGTACGTGGATAGTAACATTTGCACGCTATGGCCGAGCTGATTGGCGATGAATGCAGGGTCCATGCCCGCCAATGAGGCACATGGTAGCGTAGGTGTGACAGCAGTTGCACGGTCGACGCGATCTGAACGCCGACGGCAAAGAGCCCGGCGTCGGGCCGGGCTCGGTTGTTAGGGTAATCAGTCATTGCTGGGTGGCTAACGATCTGGATGGGGCGTCATAACAACGTCTCGACAGTGTCACTGCCTGGTCGTGGCTGTGAAGAAACGCGGCTTGCCGACATCCTGCGCTATTTGCCGGTAGGTGCAGTCGTCGGTTGCCGCCAGAAGCTTTCTGCCATCTTTTAACGTTGCCAAAAACGTCACTTCCTTTTCCTCACTGGCCAGCATGAAACCTGCTGCGGCGCCTACAGGCCCCAACACCAACCCGCCGGCCAATCCAAAGCTGATAGCGTCTGCGGTTTTTTTAGTTGACGCTTCGCTGGCTACCTCCAGATTTTTTATCGTAGAAACCGAAATCTTGATGCCGGGCCAGGGGTAAAGGGGTGTCGTGAGCGTAATTGAACCGGAACTGTACTCGCCATCACCTTGAAGAAAATCACCCGCCAGCGCTTTGATTTTGGCCATGTGGAATCCTCCTTCAGTGTCACTGCAAAAATATTCAATGCCTTGCGGTGGTACGCGTCAATCCTGGCGGGATGGAAGACAGTGCCGTCAGTCTGCTTTGGACACGGACGGCTGGCGCCCTTGCGCGTCGGTCTGTCAGGCACAGGATGGATTGTTGATAAAACTCAATACCGCTCCAGCCTCGGGGGGTAAAACCATAATAGCAGTGGGAAGCTCGCTGTCAGATGCGAGAAATCAATGAGTCCATAAAGAACGCGAGGATCCGCCATGAACGATTTAAGTTTACGCCAGGATATTTTGGATGAGCTTGAATTCCAGCCGAACATTGATGCGGTCCACATCGGTGTAGCTGTAGATAAGGGCGTCGTCACACTGACAGGTCATGTCACTAACTATGCGCAAAAAATCGCGGCGGAGCGTGCCGTGAAGAGCGTCAAGGGTGTTCGAGCCATTGCCGAGGAAATCGAAGTGCGCTTTCCGAGTGACTTCGTCGTCGCGGACGACACCATTGCCTCCAGGACACTGGATGTCATCAGTTGGAACACTGAAGTTCCGGATGATCGAATCAAGGTCAGGGTTCAGGCTGGCTGGGTAACGCTGGAAGGCGAAGTGGACTGGCAATTCCAGAAAGAAGCCACTGAACGTGCAGTGCGCAAACTGTCCGGTGTCAAGGGCGTCACTAACCTGCTCACGCTTAAACCACGGGTGAATGCTGCAGACGTTCAACGCAGGATCGAAGATGCGCTGAAGCGCAATGCTGCCCTTGAGGCTCACG
Source organism: Pseudomonas sp. 5C2 (assembly GCF_034314155.1). NCBI lineage: Bacteria > Pseudomonadati > Pseudomonadota > Gammaproteobacteria > Pseudomonadales > Pseudomonadaceae > Pseudomonas > Pseudomonas sp. 5C2. Next base: position 585,922 of record NZ_JAVIWH010000002.1, read on the forward strand.
GTATTCATGTCAAAGTCACTGGTGGCACCGTGAAACTCGAAGGTAAGGTTCACCTCTGGCTCGAACGTCAGGCAGCTGAGCGGGCGGCATGGTCTGTCCCCGGTGTTTACAAAGTTGAAGATAAGCTAACGATTGGTTGATGCTCGGGGCCAGGCGATGCTCTTCTCGTTCGCCTGGCCCCACGCTGTTGAAAGGAGCACGTTCATGAGCGAGATAAGGCGAGAGCATCTTCGTCGTATTGCACTGGAGTTAGAGACGCTACGCGCGAGCATTCATCAGCTAAAGGCGGAAGAAGACGTCAGCTCCAAACTTTTGCCGGGCAACAATCCTGCCAATAGCCATCATGCGCTTGAGCGCGCTTTTGAAGATTTACGCGACTCCATCAATCATATGGAGGAAGTCTTGGCGACACTGGCCGAGGCCACGGGGGAAGTTTAAAATCGCGATCAATCACCAGGCATTTACCTAACCTTTACAGTCATCGGTTGGCGATACGAAAGCCGTTGATGTCTGAAGTATCAGGTAATAAATACCTGTCGTGAAGAGAGCGAATGTATGGTGAGTCGAGTAGTGAAAATGGCGATTGTGGTGGCGGTATTGTCGTCCATGTCGGGCTGTTTCTTTGGACCTTGGCATGACGGTTATGGGCATGGTCACCGTTACTATGAGGGTGGCCGGCGTTGATCGAATCGGATCTGATCCAGTCAGGCTGTGACACCCAAGCAGCCTGACGGTCCGCAATCATTAAGGCTGCGACTTAAGGAGTTACTCGTCGCGGCCTTCCATCATTGTTCGTTTGAGCATGACGTAAACGGCGCCCGCGCCGCCGTGTTTTGCCAGGCAAGAGGCAAAGCCCAGCACTTGTGAATGCTGGCGCAGCCATGTGTTGACGTGGCTTTTGATCATCGGGCGTTTGCCATCCAGGCGCACCGCCTTGCCATGGGTCACGCGCACGCAACGAACTTCCAGCTTGGTCGCTTCGGCCAAAAACTCCCAGAGTGTTTCCCGCGCTACTTCGACGCTCATGCCGTGCAGGTCCAAGCCCCCCTCGAAGCTGATCTGCCCGAGTTTAAGCTTGCGCATCTGGCCTTCCTGGACGCCATCACGAGCCCAGCTCAATACGTCCTCCGGGCCAACGTCGATGACGAATTGGTCGGACAGGCCATCAACGATCACCGAGTCAGTGCGCACAGTAGCAGCCTGACGCAGTTTGGCCAGGTGCTTACGGTCGGCTTTGGGTTTGCCGACGTCTGCGTGATCGTGCTTGATCGGCTTTACGCCGCGGATCTCGTTTTTAAACAGGGAAAAATCGTCGTCTTGCATTTAAGCCTCCGCGCAGGACGGCTAGTTTACCTGCGTCACGCCTTGCCAGGCGTGACTAAAACGTTATCGCTGTGCCCGGTTGTGTTTCCAGTGAGCGATACGAAGAGGGTTTGTCAGCCTCAGTCGTGCTTTTTCATCAGATGCGGTGCCATGTTCAGCTCGCTGGGCCGGCGCAGACGACGACGGCAGCGACGCCATATCGAGACACCGAGATACAGCAGGAACAACCCGATCGCCACCACGAGACTCGCTCCGCCCGCGCTGGCATTGAGCTCGCCCAGTGCTGGCGGGTGACCGATCAAGCTGGCAATACCGGCCATCACCAGTAAAACGCCACAGGTGGCCAACAGTGCTGCAAATGCGGCGCCGAAGCGCATCCGCCAGTTGCTTGGGCCTTTTGGGCGCAAGCGACGAGCATCGAAACCATCGGATATCTTCATTCCGATTTCCTCTCAGGGTATCGGCGCTCTGACCAGGATATAACCTGGTGGTTCCCGTTTTGGCGGAAATCAAGGGCTGTGGGGATGATTAATGGATGGGCGGTTACATCCAATTCGTCTCTTTGGCAGAGGTAACCCAGCCGTTTTTCAGGAGCTGCCAAAGCGATGAGGCCGGGTCAGCATCCTGATGGATCAAGCCTGACTCAGATCAAATCCCGGGTCAGTGCAAGCGTTGCGAAGTTGTCCGCCATGATCGCCATCTCGGTCTGATGAACTATCTTGGCGCTGATCACGCCCTGCTTGCTGGGCAAGTCTCGGGTTGCGCAGGCGTCGTCCACCAACGTGCAGCGATAACCGTAGTCTTTGGCTGCGCGTACGGTGGTGCTGATGCTTGAATGGCTCATGAAGCCACACACGATCAGGTCCAGAGGCCCCAAGCGTTGCAACAGATCGTGCAGGCCAGTGCCGTGGAATGCGTTTGGCAGGAGCTTCTCGATGACCGGCTCTTCGCCTTGAGGCAATAGCTGGGGAAGGAACTTGCCGCGCTCACCTTGCGGATCGAATAAACCGCCCACGGTGCCAAGATGGCGCACATGCACGATAGGTCGACCCGCTGCCCGGGCAGCGTCCACCAATTGGCAGATATTGGCCACGGCCTCATCAATGCCTGTCAGCGCCAGCGGACCACTGACGTACTCCTTCTGCGCATCGATAATGATCAGGCTGGCATTGCTCAGATTAGCCGGTGCGTAACCACGGCCACTGAGTTGAAACATCGTTTTTGGGTCGGACATCTGGGGCTCCTGTCGGTGGCGCTTTTGTCACATTGTCCTCTGGCTGAGCGGTTCTGTGAATGGCAACGATTGGAAGTGGCGTGGTTACTGGGCTGCAAGCCATCGGAGTGTTTGCGATTCATGTCATTTTGCCTGCTTCGTGGCTACGAAGTCATCGCAGGTTGTCTGCTGTCGAGGGGGTGATCAATCATCTTTTGGGCATCGTTTGTTCAGACCATGGCTGATAGAATCGTCCGTCGTTTTTTCAAGGAGCATGCCCCCGTGATCACTTCCCGCCTGCGCACCCTGCGCGACCATATCCGTTGGGCCGTTAGCCGTTTCCATGGGGAAGATCTGTTTTTTGGTCACGGCACCGACAATGCCTGGGACGAAGCCCGTCAGTTGGTGCTGGGCGCGGTGCATCTGCCGTGGGAAATTGCCGACAGCTACCTGGATTGCCGTCTGGAAGACGACGAGCTGGTTAATCTGCAACGCTTGCTCAAACGCCGCATTGACGAGCGCATCCCAACCGCTTATCTGCTGGGGGAGGCGTGGTTCTGTAGCCTGTCGTTCATCGTGGACGAAAGGGTTCTGATCCCTCGTTCACCGATTGGCGAGCTGATCGAAAAACGTTTTGAGCCGTGGTTGCCAGTAGACCCAGCACGCATTCTCGACCTGTGCACGGGCTCCGGTTGTATCGGCATTGCCTGTGCGTTCGAGTTCCCCAACGCTGAAGTGGTGTTGGCCGACCTTTCTTTCGAAGCGCTGGAAGTGGCGAATCAGAACATCGAGCGTCACGGCGTGGATGAGCGCGTCTACACCGTGCAGGGTGATGGTTTCGACGGTTTGCCGGGGCAGCGATTCGACCTGATCGTCTCCAACCCGCCTTATGTCGATGCCGAAGATTTCGCCGACATGCCGGATGAATATCAACATGAGCCGGAGTTGGCGCTGGCCTGTGGCGATGACGGTCTGAACCTAGTGCGGCGCATGCTCAGTCAGGCTGCGGAACATTTGACCGAGAAGGGCTTGCTGATCGTCGAAGTCGGCAACAGCCAGATCCATGTCGAGGCGCTGTACCCGGAAGTCGACTTCGCCTGGCTGGAGTTTGAGCGGGGAGGGCATGGCGTGTTCATGTTATCGGCCGAGCAATGCCGCGAACATCAAGCGCTGTTCGCTTCTCGGGTTTGATCGTAATGAGGGGTGCCTGATACGACACTTTCAAGGCCGTAATTCGGCAGTCAATTCAGACAAAATCCCGGGAGCGAACTTGTTCGCGAAGGCGGTTTATCTGATGCTTAATTGCATCCCGCTTGACCACCTAATTGCATCGCCACTGACCAGTCGTTTGCATTCGCGCTGACCAGTTTTTGCAGTTGATGGGTGTCAGCGGGTGCCACTCAGGGGGAGTGCGTCAGCCAAGCACTGAAGGACTGCAATCGGCCCAGAGTGTGTAAAAACGGTTTTCAGCGTGATTGGCGTCCGAAGTAGGGCTGAAAATCGCGTTTCTACGTAAAATATAGGTCTGGCCAACCAGCCGATAAACTTCAGATTTCGCACAGAAGCGCGGACTTCGATATTGACTAAGCGTTTTTACACACTCTGGGCCGTTTCCTGCCTGTCGCCATCGGCTGGAAACGAACCTCCGCAGCCAGTCGCGTGCTCTGGAAGGCAACGCCCCGTTGTGTGGCGGGTAAATCAACTCCTATACAAGTTAAGAGGGGGCGGAGTTCGTACCCTCCCTCATTAAACGATCATTTTCCGGTTAGTTTTTGAACGCCGAGTGCTTGCGTCCTTGGTCGCACAAGGCGAAAACCACGACCAATACCGATGCGATCGCCAGGATGATGACCACTCCAACTGTGGAGTGCGTCGCGGAGGCGGACACCAGCGACAATGCACCCAGCGGCGCCAGACCGCCAGCAATCGCGGTACCGATTTCGCGCCCGGTGCCGAAGCCTGAGGAACGGGTCTGGGTGGGGAACTGGCGGCTCAGGAAAGAACCCTGCGGAGCGAACATCATCGGGGCTAGGATGCCGGTGGCGATGCCGATGGCCAGATAGATCATCAGGCTCTCGCCGGTGTCGAGCAGTGCCAGGAACGGGTAGGCAAACAACAGCGAAAATACACCGCCGAGTATCAGTACGGTCTTACTGCTCCACTTGTCGCACAGCCAGCCGAAGAAGGGTACGGCGACAATGGCTATCAAACTGGCGATCGTCACCGACAGTGACGTGACATGAACGTCAACCCCCTTGAATTGAGTCAGGTAGGCCAGGGAGAACGTTTTGAAGATGTAGCTCAAAGCGTTGTAGCCAACGGCAACGAAAAATACCACCGCAAGCCCTTTGAGGTCGTTCTTGAACAATGCTTTCAAGGGCGATGCCTTGGCTTTTGCCGTTTCCTTGCTCAGTTCCGCGAACTCGGGTGTTTCCGGAATGCTGCGGCGTACCCATAGACCTACGCCTACTAATGCAATGCTGCAAATGAACGGGATGCGCCATCCGCCTGCCAGCAGGAACTCATTGCCGTTGATGGTCAGAAGATAAATAGTCAGCGATGAAAGCAGCAGACCTAGGTTTAGACCCAGTGCCGGCCAAGCGCCCTGACTTCCGCGTTTACCTTCGCACGCATGCTCGTAGGAGGTGACCGCCGCCCCGGACAGCTCAGCCCCCGCCCCTAGACCTTGGATGATCCTTACGCTGGCCAAAATGATGGGTGCCCATATGCCGATTGAGGCGTAGCTGGGAATCAGGCCGATCAATGTTGTGCAGACACCCATCAAGCAAAACGTCAGCACCAACACTTGCTTGCGGCCGAATTTATCTCCCAAGTAGCCGAAAAGAACCCCGCCAAACGGGCGAGCAATAAACCCGATGGCAAACGTGGAAAAGGCTAACAGCGACGCTGTTTTCGGGTCGCTGTTATCAAAGAATATTTTCGAAAAGACAATCGCCGCCATTGTCGCGTACAAGTAAAAGTCATACCACTCCAGCATTGAGCCAACAATGGTGGCAGCGGCAACTTTACGCAGACGTTTTTTAGTGTGTTCCGGGGTTTCCGCTAAAGGGTTGATCATTTTTATTGCCGTCATTTTATATTTCCTCATGAGTATTGTAATTATTTTTAGTTGACGCTTATTGCTCTCTATTCACCGTCAGGCGCCAATAGAGTTTTTTCATGTTCTTAGTCGCCGTCTCCCAGCAGGCATCACAGATGCAGAGCGAGAAGGGTCGATAGTTTGCGTGGGGCGGTATTAGCTGGGTTTGAAAATTCGGTCGGCAATCATTGAGCCTATGGGAATGGCCGAAGTGGCTGCGGGAGAAGGCGCATTACACACGTGGAGCATGCGTGGTGTTTCGGCGAACAGAAAATCATGCACCAAGGTGCCGTCGCGCATGACGGCCTGGGCACGAATGCCAGCCTCATACGGCAGCAGGTCGTCAATGTTCAGTGAAGGGCAATATTTTCGGCATTGCTCCAGATAGCCGGATTTGAACAATGAGTTCTTCATCTCAACGCTACCGGAGCCCAGGTTCTGCCAGATGGTTTTCCAGAATCCCGGGAAGGTTGTGTACTGGGCTACGTCGCGCCAGTTGATCGAAAATTTCTTGTAGTTTTCACGGCCCAGACCCAGCACGGCATTTGGGCCTACGGTGACACTGCCATCAATCATGCGTGTCAGATGTACCCCTAAAAACGGTAGCTCTGGATCGGGGACAGGATAGATCAAGTGATTGACGATATTATTTTTCGCTGCCGGGAGGCGGAAGTATTCGCCGCGAAACGGGATGATCTGGTGATTAATCTTGATGCCTGCGAGTGTCGCTAGGCGATCCGATTGCAGGCCGGCGCAAACCACCAGCTTCTTCGCACGCCAAACACCGTCATGGGTGCTGACTGTCACGCTGTTACCGTGTTCTTCTATGGCAGTAACGGTCTTTTCCAGACAAATCTCGCCGCCACTGCGGGTGATGACGCGCGCCATGGTTTCACATATTTCCCGGTAGTCGACGATGCCGGTGGCGTCGAGAAATAGCCCGCCGAGCCCGATGATATTCGGCTCGCGGCGACGCAGCTCATCCGCGTCAAGGCGCTCGACTTTCATTCCATTGAGTTGCGAACGCGCATACAGCGCTTCCATCCGCTCGACTTCGAGGGCGGTCGAGGCCACCAGCAACTTGCCGCATACGTCGAATTTGATGCCGTGTTCCGTGCAGAACTGCTTGGTTGCCTCGGCACCTCGTTTGCACAAATCAGCCTTGAGACTGCCCGGAGCGTAGTAGACGCCAGCATGGATCACGCCACTGTTATGGCCCGTCTGGTGCGTGGCCAAGAGGGTTTCTTTTTCCAGAATCACCAACGATGCGGTGGGCTGGCGTTTGAGTAACTCCATCGCGGTGGCAAGGCCGACGATTCCGCCGCCAATGATGCAAAAGTCGTAAGTCATTGTTGTAGTTACCTTCGATCCGTCAATTCCGGTATGGTTATCAGGTTGTCAGACTAATGATTTTGTTAAAAGCCTGCATGCCGCATCACGCCTTCAGGGCTTCAGGGCTTCAGGATTGGATCAATTCAGTCCGTTGGAGGAAGCTCAAGTTGCAGGCGCTTGGCGGATGCGCGCAAGTGGGCGTCGGCACAGGCCGCAGCGGCATGCCGATCACCATCGGCGATGGCTTGGTACAGCGCCTGGTGTTCGTGGGCAGCATCTACTGAACCGCTGACAAAGCGTGAAGCCGAGTTTTCCCAGGCCGTTTTGCGCGCCGCAGCCAACTGGCTTCTCAGAAAGTCATGAAAGGCCACGAAATAGTCATTCTTGCTGGCTTCGGCGATTGCCCGGTGAAACTCCACATCCGCCAAGGCCGCGGCTTCGAAGTCGGTGCGTTTGTCATGCATTTCCTGCAACGCTTCCTTCATACGTTGCAGATCTGCTGCGTCTCGGCGCACAGCGGCAATCGAGGCCGCTTGGGTCTCGATCCACAGACGCATCTCGAACATTTGCGCTAGGTCTGGCCTGCGGCCGTTTTTCTTCGGGAAGCGGAACACCGTCCCGGTGGGTGTCTGGGAGATAAACGAGCCAAGGCCTCGCCGCGCGATCAATACGCCATCAGCTTTTAGCTGGGCGATAGCTTCGCGAACCACTGAGCGACTGACGTTCAGCTGTTCCGCCAACTGCTGTTCGGTCGGCAAGCGCGATCCGGGAGCAAGCTGGTCGGAGTCGATTTCCGTACGAATCGCGCTGACAACACGCACCACGAGAGAGTCGGGACGCTGTATCTCAAGCATAAGAGAACCTTAGTAGTCAGGTTGTCAGACAATAGTCTGCCTGATTTCCAGTTGTCAAGACTGGCGGAGTCACTGAACCATCCTGCACGATCACGTCGGGGGCGCGCACACTGCGTAAAGATCGCACTGAAGTACTAGTAAGGTATTGAACACAAACCAAACTACAGTCCGAAAGCGGACTTGTGATGTCCGCTCTTGGGCGATTTCGGTCAGTGGTGACGGGCAGGAATCGGCCAGAAGCGGTCGCTACCAAGGTGTAAGAAAATGTCACCGAGAGCATTCTTAATGCTTTTGGCAGATATTTTTTCGGGTGATCGGGACAAGTTGACCGGGGCGGCCCTAAAGTTTTCTATCGCATCGCCGATTAATTAGTGAGACCTGTTCTCACCCCCCCCCCCCCACTAGAGAAATAGACATGAATAGCTCCCATCTAGCTCTTTGTTTTTTTGCTGCAATCGCAACCTTTGAAGCGAATGCTGGTGTTTCCTTGTACAAGTGTAATGAACCACTGGAGATCTCAAACTGCGAACTAGAACACAAATATTCACCAACATGCACTTTCCGGAATACGGCTAACGCTCCATCTCCAGCCTTCCTCTTGGTCTATGCTTATGACAGTAACAACATGCAACTTGGAAGTTCTAACCAAATTTACATTAACAGCCTACAGCCAGGGCAGAGCCTCAGACAAAATACATACTTCTCAACGGGATATGATGTTGCTAAGATCGTATTCTGCACATCAGATCCGTATACAGAAGTTGTCAGAAACAACCTGAAACCCATCTACTAATAATGCACATATTTACGTACAAAGCCATCCTCAAAAAAGTTTCGGTTCAACAAATAAGTGTACCTCCTAACAAGTGGTTCAAATCCTTAGCTTCGCTCACTGGGACTGCGTGCCGCCGCCCCTTAGCTTAATCGTTGGTCAGCGTCCGCAATGGGTCGGTTACTGTCCTTCCGTCTTGGCTGACGCGCGCATCCCCGGGTGGCACCTGCTGACCGTTTTTAGCAGGCGTCGGCTGGTTAGAGTGAATGCAATTGACTGATCAGTGGCAATGCAAATGGGTGGTCAAGTCCATGCAATTACGCAATCTGGTGCACCACCACCGATAACAACACACAAATCACAACCTGGTTTTCTGTGTGACAGCGCGGCGGCGAAGACTCGGTGGGGCCTCCTAACGCAAGGGAAACCTAACGGTGCGTAGCGATCCAGATCAGTAGCCCAGCCTGGAATACCGCGAACGCCACCAGGCAAGCGATGGTGAAGCGCAAGCTGCTGTCTTCGCGTTTGAATCGGGTGACGGACTCCTCCTGTTTGCGCAGCTTGACGTCTTGCTCCTGCAAGTTCTGTTCTGCTTGCTGGAGCATATTGCCCGCGTCGAGAATCTCGACCATCTGGACCTTTTCGCTGTTCCAGGTGTTAAGCAGTTCGCTGACGTTTACCGCTTTGACGCTGCCCTTCATGTGCTGGGCGTCGGCGTACGTAATCTCGAAGCCCTGAGTGCGTAGAAAATTATCCCGGCGCAGGCGCGTGTCTTCGTTAAGGGCGTCTTTACTGGCGAGCACGTTTTCGTCGATCTGGTAATGCGACCATCTTTTTTGCGCCCAGTGAATGCCCTGAGCCATCAGAAAGCGACCGAGACCACGATTCCACGGTTCTATCTGTAACCCGGCTTCGGGGCTGAAGCGCACCCGATGAGTGGCGTGATCGACCCATACGTCCAGGTGGTTCTGCTCTTTGCGCACACGTTGCGCAGGCAATTGGATATCCATGCGTAACAGGCTGTGTTCTTTATCGTTGCGCTCGGCGCGGCCGAACTGCACGAAGCGCAATGGGCGGCCGCCGGTGGCCCGGTCGGTCGGCAGTGGCGCCAGGCGCAGCATTTTAAAATGTTCCGGTTGAACGTCCGCCCACGGCAAGCTCGCAGGATCCGGCGCAACGGCTGCGTTTTCGGCTTCAACTTCAGCGTCGGGTGTGGCTTGAGTGTCGGTCATATAAGCAGTCCTGTGGCCCAGGCACCAAGCAGCAAACTCAGTGCCAGCCATCCGCTATCGGCCGTTTTTTTCAGGACTGAAGGCCATTGGCCGGTTTGTGGACAGGCCAGCGCGCATTACGCGGCGGGTAATGCGCCAATAAAACGCAGGATTCGCGTTGAAAGTTCACTGGCGAGCGGTAACTGCGGGTCTTTGTAGGACGCTAGCTGGCGTCCAATGTCATTGGGGACAATACGCAAGACATGGTTCATGCCGTCGATCAGAGCCAGCTCCGCGTCGGGTTTGGCCGCATGGAGAAGCTCGGCATCACCGACCCCCACCTGAATGTCGTTACGACCCTGAATGATCAGCGCCGGAACCTGCAGTTTTCCGAAGGCGGCGGCCGGGTCCTGGCGGAGCAGCGAAATCAAATACGGCTGCACGCTCGGGCGGAATACCACATCGAGAGCGGGTGGCACGTTGTCATCGGTGTGGCCTGCCTTAAGCGAGTCGATCAGCTGTTCGCTACGTTGCAGCAAGGGTGGGGGCAATCGGTATTGCAATTGTTCGCGCAACACTTGATCCACCGGGCGCCCGGTGCCTGCGACGGAAATCACTGCCGCAGCTCCAGCTTGCTCTGCGGCGAGGGCGGCGACCAGGGCGCCTTCGCTATGCCCCAGGAGAATCAAGCGTCCCAGGCGTGGGTCAGTCTTGAGCATTTTTCCCCAGGCCGCTGCGTCGGCGACATAGGCTTCGATGCTCAGGTTGCGCTCATCGGGCGTGGCCGCTTTGCTCGCGGCCACGCCCCGCTTGTCGTAGCGCACGCTGGCGATATTGTGTTTGGCGAGGACTCTCGCCAGAAGCTTCATGCTGTCGTTACGACCGCCGTCGGTGTTGTTGCCATCACGGTCGGTGGGGCCGGATCCAGCGATGATTAATACCACGGGGACAGGGGCGTCGGATCTGGGCAGCAATAAGGTGCCAAACAGCTCGCCGGTTCCGGTATCGAGGCTGATGGGACGTTGCAATACGCTGGGTGTGGCTGCGTGGGCAAGGCCTGTCAGCAGGGGCAGGGTTACGGTAATAGCACGAATTAAAGTGGTGACTCGTAACATCGGTAGGCCATCATCTGTTCAAGTGCCGATTGGACGCGTCAACGCGGATAAGGTTCGGCAATACGCTTGAAGGATGAACTACTCAGGCAGCCTGCGTATACTGGCGTGCTTGCGGTTTTTGATTGATAAACAGACCGTTTGATTGTTTTAGCTTATTTTCGCGGAGCGTCCTGCATGTCCGGCAATACCTACGGCAAGCTGTTCACTGTTACCACTGCTGGCGAAAGCCACGGCCCGGCACTGGTCGCTATCGTTGACGGCTGCCCGCCAGGGCTTGAGCTCTCGCTGGAAGACTTGCAGTTCGATCTGGATCGCCGCAAGCCCGGCACGAGCCGCCACACCACGCAGCGCCAGGAGGCCGATGAAGTCGAAATCCTCTCTGGTGTGTTCGAAGGAAAGACCACGGGTTGCCCTATCGGCCTGTTGATCCGCAATACGGATCAGAAGTCCAAGGACTACTCGGCAATTCAGGACCTGTTTCGCCCGGCGCACGCCGATTACACCTACCACCACAAGTACGGCGTGCGCGATTACCGCGGCGGTGGTCGCAGCTCGGCCCGTGAAACGGCGATGCGCGTGGCGGCGGGTGCCATCGCCAAGAAATACCTGGCCAGCCAGGGCATTCGGATTCGCGGCTACATGAGCCAGTTGGGCCCGATTGAAATTCCGTTCAAGACCTGGGAGTCGGTGGATCAGAACGCATTTTTCTGCCCGGACCCGGACAAAGTGCCGGAGCTTGAGACCTACATGGACCAGTTGCGTCGGGATCAGGATTCGGTCGGCGCCAAAATTACTGTGGTTGCCGAAGGCGTTAAGCCTGGGTTGGGCGAGCCGATTTTCGACCGTTTGGACGCGGAACTGGCCCACGCGATGATGAGTATCAATGCGGTCAAGGGCGTGGAGATTGGCGCCGGTTTCGCCAGCGTCGCCCAGCGCGGCACCGAGCATCGCGACGAAATGACGCCGCAGGGTTTCCTGTCGAACAACTCTGGCGGCATTCTGGGTGGGATTTCGTCGGGGCAGCCAATCGTCGTCCATCTGGCGCTTAAACCGACCTCAAGCATTACCACGCCAGGACTTTCGATTGATGCCCATGGCAACCCGGTCGACGTCATTACCAAAGGTCGTCACGACCCCTGCGTCGGTATCCGCGCCACGCCTATCGCTGAGGCCATGATGGCCATCGTGTTGATGGATCATTTCCTGCGCAATCGCGGGCAGAACTCCGATGTGCAGGTGTCGACACCTGTTCTGGGGCAACTGTAATGCTCGATGACGGTGATGCAGCCACGGCGGTTTAGCCGTGGTTTCACTTCCCGAAGGTCAGATCCCTTACTGGCGATTGTCCAGTTTCTATCTGTTCTACTTCGCTTTGCTGGGTTCGACAGCGCCGTTTCTGGCGCTGTACTTTGATCACCTGGGGTTTTCCAGCGCACGCATCGGTGAACTGGTAGCCATCCCCATGCTGATGCGCTGCATCGCCCCCAATATCTGGGGTTGGCTGGGAGATTACACCGGGCGCCGCCTGGCGATTGTGCGCTTTGGGGCGATCTGTACGCTGCTGACGTTTTCCTTGATCCTGTTCGACAAGAGCTACGCCTGGCTGGCAATGGTCATGGCGTTGCATGCGTTCTTTTGGCATGCCGTATTGCCGCAGTTCGAAGTCATCACCTTGGCCCATTTGCAGGGGCAGACCGCCCGCTACAGCCAGTTCCGGCTGTGGGGTTCTATTGGTTTCATCCTCACGGTGGTGGCGTTGGGTCGGCTGTTCGAGTGGTTCAGCCTGGACGTGTACCCGCAGGCGCTACTGTTGATCATGGCCGGTATTGTCGCCAGCAGTTGGTGGGTGCCCAATGCGCAACCCGCACCGTCGACGCACAGGTTGGCCAGTGGCGGCTTTCTTAAACAGCTTGCCAGTCCCGGTGTTCTGGCTTTTTACGCCAGCGTTGCATTGATGCAGTTGAGCCACGGCCCTTATTACACCTTCCTGACCCTGCATCTGGAGCATTTGGGCTACAGTCGCGGCCTCATCGGTCTACTCTGGGCTTTGGGAGTCGTGGCCGAAGTGTTGATGTTTTTGTCGATGAGCCGGATTCTGACGCGGTTTACCCTTCGCCATGTGCTCATGGCGAGTTTTTTTCTGGCTGCGTTACGTTGGTTGCTGCTGGGCAATTTCGCCGAACATTTGCCTGTGTTGTTGTTTGCCCAGATCCTGCACGCCGCGACGTTCGGCAGTTTTCACGCGGCGGCTATCCATTTTGTGCAGCGCAGTTTCGGCCCCGGGCAGCAGGGTCAAGGGCAGGCGCTGTATGCCGCGCTCGCCGGCACTGGAGGTGCCTTGGGGGCGTTGTATTCTGGTTATAGCTGGAATGTATTGGGGCCGAACTGGACCTTCAGCATTGCCAGTCTTGCGGCGCTCGCCGCAGCCGTCATGATTGCGACACGAATGAAAGAGGACAGGGCATGACCCGCGAACAACTCGCTCAGGAAATCATCGACGCCGGGCGTTTTTTGTATGGCCGTGGCTGGTCTCCAGCCACCAGCAGTAATTATTCGACACGGTTGTCGGCGACCACCGCGTTACTGACAGTGTCAGGCAAGCATAAAGGTCAGTTGGGCCAGGATGACGTGCTGGTCACCGACCTTTCCGGCAACAGCCTGGAGCCGGGCAAAAAGCCTTCTGCCGAAACCTTGCTGCACACCCAGTTATACCGCTGTAAGCCACAGGTAGGCGCAGTGCTGCACACCCATTCTGTCAATGCGACCGTGTTGTCGCGCCTGACGGCGGGGGAGAGGGTGGTGTTCGAAAATTATGAACTGCAGAAAGCATTTGCGGGCGTGGCGACCCATGAATCAAAGGTTATCGTGCCGATTTTTGAAAATGATCAGGACATTGCCCGATTGGCGGCAAAGGTCCAACCTTGGCTCGACGCCCACCCTGATTGCCCCGGCTACCTGATTCGTGGCCACGGTCTTTACACCTGGGGCGCGCGAATGAGCGATGCATTGCGTCAGATCGAAGCGTTTGAATTTTTGTTCGAGTGCGAGCTCAAGACTCGCGCTCTATTGAACCGTTAAGGAAATGCCGTCATGAGTAGCTTGTCCGTTTATCACGTCTCTACGCCTGATTTGCCGAACAAAGTATTGACCCATCTGGAAGACATCGCCTCAACCCTGGCCGAACATGGCGTTGGCTTCGATCGCTGGCAAGCGACGGCACCCGTCACGCCGGGTGCTTCCCAGGAAGAAGTGATTACCGCGTATCAGGTACAGATCGATAAATTGATGACCGAGCGCGGTTACGTCACGGTGGATGTGATCAGCCTCGACCGCGACCATCCGCAGAAAGCCGAACTGCGCGCCAAGTTTCTTGATGAACACCAACATGCCGAAGACGAGGTACGGTTCTTCGTGGCCGGACGTGGTTTGTTCACGCTGCACATCGACGACTATGTATATGCCGTGCTGTGCGAGAAGAATGATCTGATCTCCGTCCCGGCGGGCACTCGTCATTGGTTCGACATGGGGGAACACCCGCATTTCGTGGCGATCAGGTTGTTCAACAACCCGGAAGGCTGGGTGGCAACGTTCACCGGCGAACAGATAGCCAACCATTTTCCACGGCTTGAAGACTAAAGACCCGGAGTTTGCATGCCTATTAAAGCTGTCCTTACTGACATCGAAGGCACCACCAGCGCGGTGAGTTTCGTGTTTGAGGTGTTGTTCCCTTACGCCGCCAGGCATTTGCCGGACTTTATTCGTCAAGAGGCCACTCAGCCTGCGGTGGCCTTGCAGTTGCAAGCGGTGCGCCACGAAATCGACGAACCCCAGGCTGATGTCGAGCGTGTGATCGAAATTTTGCTGGAGTGGATTGCCGAAGACCGTAAGGCCACGCCGCTCAAGGCGCTGCAGGGCATGGTCTGGGAGCAGGGCTATCGAGCTGGCCAGTTGAAAGGCCATGTTTACCCGGATGCGGTCGAGGCGCTCAAGCGCTGGCATCAGGAAGGTTATGAGCTGTATGTCTACTCGTCTGGCTCGATTCAGGCTCAGAAGCTGATTTTTGGCTGCTCTGATGCAGGCGATCTGTCTGCGCTGTTCAGCGGCTATTTCGATACGACGTCCGGGCCCAAGCGCGAGCCGCAGTCGTATCGCAGCATTGCCGCAGCAATAGGTCGTCCGGCAGAGGAGATTCTGTTTTTGTCCGATATCGTCGAAGAACTCGACGCTGCGCAACAAGCGGGCATGCCAACTTGTGGCCTGGTTCGCAATGGCGGCGAGTTGGTTGGACACGCTAATGTCGCCAGTTTTGCGGTGATTGACCTGTCGGCGTTCTAAAACGTTTTGCTTTTCGTCTGCAGGGACTTCGTTGTAAGCCCTCTAACTGCAATTACCCTTGATAGAGGGTGATTGCGGCCGACGATAGGCCATGACTTCCATTATGATCGTGCGAAATGTCTGTAAGGTTTTTCTTATTGCTTTGTAGGAAGTGGCTTGTTGGTAAGTAAGTAAACCCTGTTTATAATTTCCTTTATTTTTAAATGCCTTTTACTGTGCAACTCTCTGTCGGTCGATTCCTGAATACTTTATGTCGGGGGTAAAGGGAGGTGATCATGGGAAGTGCAGTATCAGTCAACGCCGATTTGACCCAGCTCATTCAACAGATGGTGGTCAGCATTACAGAACTCAATGGCGACAAGGCCATCGAAAATGCCTTGGGTTGGTTAAGATGCCAATGCTGTTGTGAGCGGGCCATGCTGTATCAGTTCAAAGGGACCGTATTGCTGACTTGCATTACCTCTAATGTGGACGGTGTCTGGAGCGACCTCTACCGTCATGGTCGATTGATGATGGATGATCCAGTGATCCGCAGTTATCGCGAGCACTTGGGGTTCATGGACTGGGACAAAGCGTTCGAACGTCATCCACCGACGCCGACCTACAAAGAGGTGGTTCAGGATTACCGACTGATGCCCGGCGCCTCCTACGGCTATTCCAACGAGGCTAGCGTCCAGCAAGGTGTTGTTACCGTGTGTTCACTCAATGCGATGAGCCGTACGCTCAACGATAGAGACAAGTACCTGTTGAGCAATCTTGTCCCTATTCTGCATATGGCCGGCAAAGGCCGAAAACTGCATGCCAAGGCGCTCACCGAAAAAGAACTGGAAGTGCTCAAGTGGGCTCGCGCAGGCAAGACAGCGTGGGAGATCAGCGTTATCCGTGCTATTTCCGAAGCCACGGTGAAGTACCACTTCAAAAGTATTTATTCCAAGTTAGGCGTTTCCAATCGAGCGCAGGCGGTGGGGGAGGCGCTTTGCCAAGGCATTATTAAATGACTCAGCCCAAGGGCGTGGCGACCACACCCGGCATCAGCATGTCGATGTGATAGCCCTGACGGCCGTCCCCCACAGCGATGTGCAGGCCTTCGATACCTTCGTTGAGTTGGGAATTGATGCGGTAGTCGATCTTGTCGGCAATGCTGGCATTGACCCCGAATGCACACTCGGTCAAGTGCAGCCCCCGGGGGCCGGTGGCTTCGGTCAGCAATGCACAGTAGTCGCGAGCGTTGACGGTAAAGGACCTGACCTGACTGTCGACGATGATCGCCGTGGCGCCATGGGCAGCGACAGCCTGGGCCAGGCTGGCCAACGATTCGATCAATCGGGGCGCAATAGACGGATCAGGATAGCCGCGGGCGTAGAGGATGCCGGAGACGTTAAATTCGCCATCAAGGGTGAAGGTCCGGGGTTCATCCGGGTCCATATGGGTGTAATGGACTTCCAGCAACTCAGCCAGCGGGAATATATAAAAGCCCTTGGACGCCTGAATGTCTTCCTCGATCATCGCGTAGGGCGCAGCCTCATTGACGATGCGCAATGTACCGAGTGTGTTGTCCCCGGAAAGGCGCAACACGTGATGCTCATCGAGCAGCGACAGCAGTTGCTCCTGCTTGCGCATGGCCAGACGATAGTCGCAGGAACAGATCAGGTCGAGGGTGTAGATCCCGCTTTTCAGCGATGGGTCGAATGCGTGAGCCTGGGTATACAGCGTTTGCCCTGACTGGCAGTGGGCCGCCAGCTGTTGCAGCGATTCGGTTGCTTCTCTGCTGAACGTGATGCACACACTGTTGGCAGGCAAACAGCTGAGTTCGTTGATCAACAGGGCATTGATTGATTGATGTTGTGCGTGGGCAATCAGTGCGCTGGAGTCTGTCAGTAAACTGATATCGCGTGAGCCAAAAAAATGGTCGAGGTGTTTTAAGTTATTCATTGTTGGGTACTCGGCAGTTAAGAAACACACCATGACGATAACGTCATGGTGTGCCTGACCACGTTAAGCGGTTATACACATCACCACTTGGTCAGCGGGTAAAAGCCGAAGGTGTTCTGTTGAGTGGGTTTGATGCGCTTGAGTGTTTGCGTGTTCATCCGGTTCACCTGTTAGTTGAAATCAGGTACGTCATGTACCTGGCAGGGAAACCTTATGATGAACGCGGCACGAATAAAACTATCCGGTCGGGCAGGTGCGCAGTGTTCAGGAAGGGTATTAACTGTTGCGGTGGGTTTCTATGGGGGTGCACATGCAACAAGGCCGTGGACGCTGAATGTGCGCCTACGGCCTTGTTCGCTAATGCTTATGCCACGTTGGATGAACTCAGCGTGTGTAGTAGGTCGGCAGATCGAAGCGGTGCTGACTCTGCAGCATGGAGAGTGCTGGCAGTTCACTGGCTTGTGCGGCCAGGTCTCGGCGAATCGCGCTGATCACCCACTGCAGTTGCACGGCAGTGTGCAGCTGAGCGTAGGACACCGAACGACGGATCTGCTTGCCTTCGCTGTTGCGCAAACTCAGCAACACTCCACCATCGGGACGGGCTTGGGTGGTGACTTCGAACTCGGAAAATACGGATGCAAATTTTTCTTGAATGAAAGTCATATCTAGCGGCTCCATTGCTCACGGGATAACAAGCGTGGAGTGATTAGTGCAGTGTCTGTGCCAGTCTCGGACTTTGTATAATACGTAATAAAATCAACAGCTTAAAAATATCGTGTTTTTCTTGAGTCGTGCAAAGTGCATGAATGGCTGTCGAGCATCCTGCATTTTGCCGGGAATACAGGGGCGATGGAGTTTGGCAGAGGCTCTAACGATCAGCGGTTTTATGAGGCGTGCTGAAGCTAGGACAGCGGTCAGGTGGGTTAATCCCATCCTTATGCCAATGCTCTTTAGGTGGGAGATACAAAATTTTTCAAATCCATCGTGTACACCCTTTGAACGGCTGACGTACTTTCTTTGTGGTTGCGGCAGGGACGTCACCGCACCGCTCGCGCCCAAAACAAAAAATAGAATCACGCGGCTACGAAGGGGCAACCATGAGTCATAGCGACATGATCACGTGGGCCATGATGGCCCGTAAGCTTCCTTCTATCGCCAGGGCGCTGCCACGGGTGATCAAGGGCATGAAAATGTCCAATGTCACCAAGGCCGATCAGCCGTGCGGCTTGGGCTGGACTTTTGAAAACGCGGTGTTGCGCAACCCGCAGGGCCCGGCACTTCTTTATAAAGACTGCGTATTCACTTACGAGCAGGTCAATCAGTGGGCCAATCGCATCGCCCATCACCTGATCGGTCAAGGCCTCCGCAAGGGGGATGTGGTCGGGATTTTCATCGAGAATCGTCCTGAGCTATTGGTGCATGTGCTGGCCGTGGCAAAAATCGGCGGCGTGTGCGCAATGCTCAACACCTCGCAAGCTCAGGGTTTGTTGGTACACAGCCTGAATCTGGTGAAGCCGCTGGCGATTATCGTCGGCGAGGAATTGGTGGCGGTTTACGATGCCGTGCGCACCGAGGTCGCCATCGACGCGGGCAAAACCTTCTTCGTCGCCGATCAGGACACCAGCAGGGATGCAGGGCAGGCCCCGAAGAGTTACATCAACCTGGCGCGGGTCAGCGCTGAAGAATCCCCGGCAAACCCAATAACCACCCAACGCATCTACTTCAATGATGCGTGCTTTTATATCTACACGTCGGGCACCACTGGTTTGCCCAAGGCGGGTATTTTCAAGCACGGTCGCTGGATGAAAACCCATGGTGGTTTCGGCATGATCGCGCTCGACATGCGGCCTGACGATATTGTTTATTGCACGCTGCCGCTGTATCACGGTACAGGGCTGAACGTGTGCTGGGGCTCTGCGATATGCGGTGCTTCGGGCTTTGCGATCCGACGCAAGTTCAGTGCCAGTCAATTCTGGAGTGATACGCGCACGTTCAAGGCGACCACGATTGGTTATGTCGGCGAACTGTGCCGCTATCTGATGGATCACCCGGAGCAGCATAACGACGCGGACAATCCGGTGCGCAAGATGATCGGCAATGGTCTGCGTCCCGGGGTCTGGGCCGCGTTCAAAAAACGCTTCGCTGTCGACCATGTCTGCGAACTGTACGCTGCCAGCGACGGCAATATCGGCTTCACCAATGTCCTCAACTTCGACAATACCGTTGGCTTTTCCCTTCAGGCCTGGACGTTGGTGGAATACGCCCATGAAAGTGGCTCGCCGATCCGTAACGCTGATGGCTTCATGCAGAGGATCGGGAAGGGAGGACAGGGATTGCTGCTGGCGAAGATCGATGAGAAAGCACCGCTGGATGGCTACACCGAGCCTGAGAAAAACCAGAAAGTGATCCTTTGCGATGTGTTTGAAAAGGGTGATCGGTACTTCGACACAGGGGATCTGCTGCGCGATATCGGTTTTGGCCATGTGCAATTTGTCGACCGGTTGGGCGATACCTATCGCTGGAAGGGCGAAAACGTATCGACCACCGAGGTCGAGAACATCATGCTTCAATACCCTAAAATCTCTGAAGTCGTGGCGTACGGTGTCGAGATCATGAACACCAACGGTCGTGCCGGGATGGCGGCGATTACCCCGGCAGAGTCGCTGGCGACCCTGGACTTCCAGGAGTTGCTGCAGTTCGCGAAAAGTCAGATGCCGTCCTACGCAGTGCCAGTGTTCCTGCGCGTGAAGGTCAAGATGGAAACCACGGGTACGTTCAAGTACCAGAAGACCCGACTGAAGAACGAGGCCTTTGACCCCGGCAAAACCGGGGGTGATCCGGTTTACGCCTGGCTACCGGGTTCAGACACCTATGTGCCGGTAACGCCCGATGTGCTGCGGGATATCCATGCTGGCAAGTTTCGCTATTGAATTTGGCTATGGACCACATACCTTGACCCTGGGCGGGCAGCTCTGGAAACTGGCGGACATACGCTGATTCCAACTGCCTGCGCCGTTCAAGGAGTACACCATGTCAGATCATTCCAAATCGGCTGCCGATGCCACATTAATGACCGATGACGAGGCCCTGGAGTTTGCCGAGCAGGTATTTGATGTTGCACGCAAAGGCGACGCATTGATGCTTGGGCGTCTACTGGAAAAAGGTCTTACCCCCAATTTGCGCAATCACAAGGGCGACACGTTGTTGATGCTTGCCAGCTACCATGGACATCTGGACAGCGTCCGCGTGTTATTGGACTTTAAAGCTGATCCTGAAATACGTAACGACAACGGTCAGAGCCCTATTGCCGGTGCGGCGTTCAAGGGTGACCTGCCTGTGGTCAAACTGCTGGTTGAAAACGGCGCCGACGTCGAAGGCGCCTCTGCGGACGGGCGTACTGCGCTCATGATGGCGGCCATGTTCAACCGCACCGCAATCGTCGATTACCTGCTCTCTAAAGGCGCCAACCCTCATGCGCAGGATGCCAACGGCGTCACCCCATTGGCCGCTGCGCAAACCATGGGCGCGGCGGACACCGCCGAGCAATTGAGCAAGCTCAACGGCTGATCGTTCCGACTTCCTTGTGATCGCGCTGGGGCGGTCGCTCAGGGGTAGCGTTAATCAAGGCCTTACCAATAGAGCCCTGATGGATTTCAAGTTATCCTTCGCGCCTTGTTTTCGCGCCCCCTATTCGCCTATTGTCAGGACAGCCCATGAAGAACCAACTCATAGAATTAATCAGTAAAATCAGTTCGGGTTGCATGGGCGAGGAAGAAATCGCGCACATCGCGGCTGAGGCCGCCCAAGCTTACGCCGATCCCCAGGCGTTTCTCGCGACCAATCCTGACATCAACTACGACGACAGTTTCCCCATCCCGTTGGGCGAATGGGTCGTGGTTGGCAGCTTGCCGGAGACCGTGTTGTTTCAGGCCGACAGTTACATGGACCTGTTTGCACAGATCGTTGAATCCTTCGGTCAGGACGTGACCTTCAACATCAAACCCAAGCAATTGGCCAAAACCGAAGCATTGATCGCTCTCAACCGTATTCAGATTCAACTGAGCAGCATGAACCGGGAGAAGGGCGGTTACGTACTGATGAACCTCAGTCAGCCATTGGACGATGAACTGCAAGCGGTGCTGATCTATGGTCAGGATCAGGATCGGGTGATCGAGTTGGCGGCGGCAGTGGGTATCACGGCAGCGCCTTCACTGGAAGCCCTGCGCATTGCCTTGCATGTTTGATCGGCGCACGACCTTGGTCAGCGGGCACGAAAAATAAGATGCTGGCGAAATGGAACCCTCACTGCGTGCAACTATCCTAATCAGAGAAGTATTCAATTAGGAGCAACACCATGGGTTCTACGTTTAATGGTCTGGTCGGTCTGATCATCCTTGCCCTGGATATCTGGGCAATCCTCAATGTATTGAAAAGCGGCGCCGAAACAGGGATGAAGATCCTGTGGGTATTGCTGATTGTGCTGCTACCGGTTTTGGGCTTGATCATCTGGGCGATTGCCGGACCGCGCGGTAACGTGCGCTTCTGACACGTTTGACCTGACGCTGACGTACCCCTCAAGCGCCTGACTGCTGCAGTCAGGCGCTTTTTGTTTTTCAGGTCCGGGCAGCATGGGCTGATCAATAGAGGTTCGACCTGTCATCGTCCGCGACGTAGAATGCCCGACTTTCTCAGGGGCAGCGCTTTTACTAAAAGCGGCTCACTGTCCGTTGCTATCAGCATCCACCAGGGGTTTACCCATGAGCGATTATCAAGAGACGTTGTATGAAGGTTACGGCCAGCGCTTCCGTATGGAAAAACTGCTGCACGAAGTGCGCACCGAGCATCAACATCTGGTGATCTTCGAGAACCCGCGCATGGGCCGGGTCATGGCGCTCGACGGCGTTATCCAGACCACTGAAGCCGACGAATTCATCTACCACGAGATGCTCACCCACGTACCGATCCTCGCCCACGGCGCAGCCAAGCGCGTGCTGATTATCGGTGGCGGGGATGGCGGTATGCTGCGCGAAGTTGCCAAACATCGCAGCATCGAACACATCACCATGGTTGAAATCGATGGCACCGTGGTCGAGATGTGCAAGCAGTTCTTGCCGAACCACTCGAAAGGCGCTTTTGAAGATTCACGCCTGAATCTGGTGATCGATGACGGCATGCGCTTCGTGGCGACCACCGAAGAAAAATTCGACATCATCATTTCCGACTCCACCGATCCGATTGGCCCGGGCGAAGTGTTGTTCTCCGAAAACTTCTATGAGGCCTGCCGCCGCTGCCTGAACGAAGGCGGTATTCTGGTCACCCAGAACGGCACACCTTTCATGCAGTTGGCCGAAGTGCAGACCACTGCCGGTCGCCTGCGCAGCCTGTTCCCGGACTGGCACTTTTACCAGGCCGCGATCCCGACTTACATCGGTGGCGCCATGACCTTCGCGTGGGGCGCAACCAATACTGACTACCGCAAACTGCCTTTGGACACGTTACGTCAGCGTTTCGCCAGCAGCGGTATCGTGACGCGCTATTACAATCCTGAAATCCATATCGGTGCCTTTGCGTTGCCGCAGTATGTTTTGCAGGCAGTCAACAAGCCAAGTAACGACTGATTTTTGATGTGGAAAGTCGCCATCATTGGCGGCTTTTTGTTACGTGGAATAGCGATTTAGATCGTCGTATGCAAACTCCCCGACACACAACCTTACATTTAAGTCGCTGCGCGAGACGAAATTTTCACAGCCCATTCCAGAAAATCATGCGCGGTTATTTCGCCCTGTGGCGGCCAAGACCCTTGCTTTAGAGCCACGGGAACCTTTTTTTAGATGCGCTGTCGTTGGCGATTTGGCGCGCATCATTGGTAAACTCCACACACGATCATGAATAAATTGCCCGCCGCGCCAACCTCGCCGTCTCGAACAGCGTAGGGCGCACATGCATTTGAACTTCATTTACCCTGAATCCAACGGATCCTAGAACACCATGGCCACACAGGACGCCCTGAGTCATCAGCACGCCTCGTCGCGCTTGCTGCAACCCACCGTCAAATCGCATCTGGCTTACACGCTGCTGAGCGGCTTGGTCTTGATGGTGATGTATACCCTGCTGCGAGTCGCGCTGCTGGTCTATAACCGCGAAATGATTGGTAGCATCCCTGCGTCGACCTTTTTCGAGGCGATGGTCAATGGCCTGCGTTTCGACTTGCGCCTGACAATTTACCTGCTCATTCCTCTGGTGCTGGCGTTGTTCAGCGCCCGGGCAATGACTGGGCGTGGGTTGTTCCGGTTTTGGTTGACGATTGGCGCCAGCATCACGCTGTTCCTCGGCCTGATGGAGTTGGACTTTTACCGCGAGTTCCATCAACGCTTGAACGGGCTGGTGTTCCAGTACGTCAAGGAAGACCCGAAAACCGTGCTGAGCATGCTCTGGAACGGCTTCCCGGTGGGACGCTATCTGCTGGCCTGGGCGGCGGTTACCTGGGTACTGAGTCTGCTCTTCAAGGGCATCGACCGTCTGACTCGAACCCGTCGGCGGCTTAATGTCAGTTCGAGCAGCAACCGCTCGGTCGCACCGTGGTATCTGCGTATCGGCGTGTTCGTGGCCTGCCTGATGGTTGCCGTCGTCGCCGCTCGTGGCACCCTGCGTCAGGGCCCGCCATTACGTTGGGGGGATGCGTACACCACTGATTCGAACTTCGCCAACCAGTTGGGCCTCAATGGCACCTTATCGTTGATCTCTGCTGCCGAAGCCCTGACGTCCGACCAGCGCGCCAATATCTGGAAGGCCACGCTGCCCCAACCGTTGGCGGAACAAACCGTGCGTGACATGTTGCTGACCGCCAGTGACAAGCTGGTTGATGCCGACACCGCTGCCGTGCGCCGCGATTCCTTGCCACCCGTGGAAAAAACACTGCCGATCCGCAACGTGGTGGTGATCCTGATGGAAAGTTTCGCCGGTCATTCGGTGGGTGCTTTGGGCAGCGATGCCAACATCACGCCTTACTTCGACAAGCTGTCCAAGGAAGGCCTGCTGTTCGACCGCTTCTTCTCCAATGGCACGCATACCCACCAGGGCATGTTCGCCACCATGGCCTGCTTTCCAAACCTGCCAGGTTTTGAATACCTGATGCAAACCCCGGAAGGCAGCCACAAACTGTCCGGCCTGCCGCAGTTGCTAAGTGCCCGCAAATACGACGATGTCTATGTCTACAACGGCGATTTTGCGTGGGACAACCAATCAGGCTTCTTCAGCAACCAGGGCATGACCAACTTCATTGGCCGTAATGATTTTGTCGATCCCGTGTTCTCCGATCCAACGTGGGGTGTGTCCGATCAGGATATGTTCGACAGAGGCGCTCAGGAGCTGAAAGCACGCGAAGGTGGCAAGCCTTTCTATGCGTTGCTGCAAAGCCTGTCCAACCATACGCCGTATGCGTTGCCGGAAAACCTGCCCGTCGAGCGGGTTACCGGGCATGGCACGCTGGATGAGCATTTGACGGCCATGCGTTATGCCGACTGGGCGTTGGGGCAATTCTTCGAGAAGGCGCGCAAAGAGCCTTACTTCAAAGAAACCCTGTTCATCGTCGTCGGGGATCACGGTTTCGGTAACGATCAGCAAGTCTCCGAAATGGACCTTGGTCGCTTTAACGTACCCATGCTGATGATCGGCCCAGGCGTCCAGGAGAAATTCGGTCAGCGCAGCAGTATTGTCGGCACCCAGATTGATATCGTTCCGACCATCATGGGGCGTTTGGGTGGCGAATCGCGTAACCAATGCTGGGGTCGTGACTTGCTGAACCTGCCTGAAGGCGATAAAGGTTTTGGCGTGATCAAACCATCGGGGGGCGAGTTGACTGTCGCCCTGGTGACTGGCGATCGTATTCTGATCGAGCCCAAGGATATGGAACCTCGCGTGTACCAATATGAGCTGGGCGCCAAGCCCCACGCCGAACTGATGCCTCAACAAGCTGATTTACCACAGCTAAGGCTGAAGCTGGAAAGCTTCCTGCAAACCGCAACCAAGAGCCTGATGGAGAATACCGCGGGCGTGGTCGACAGCAAGCCGCGCTAAGCGAGCGGCGTACTAAAAAAGAGACCTTTACCGGTCTCTTTTTTTGTCCGCCCGGCAGCCAAAACAGTGGAACGAATACTGGATTTTCAGGGTCCAGATTAAGTAAGCCGCTTTCTTCGGCTTCGCTGAGGAGACATAGATGAAACAGTGGACCATTACTTATCTTGATAAAGACGGCGTCCGACAAAGCCTAGAGTTTGGCAGCGAGCAGCGTCCTGATATGGAGGCAGCGGCAGACTATCTACGCGAGGTTTTGTACCCTGTGGTTGATAAACTTGATCTGAACGACCTTGACGGCCGGGCACCCGAGCCGACGGTAAAATCCCTGAAGGCACTGCACAGTGTGCAAATTATTTCGGTCACTGAAACTCCTTGAATCATACCTTTGGCCATTGCTTGATCTGCCATTTGGCACGGACGGCCGATAGGGTTACTCTGCAAATGAGGCCGAAGCTGGCTTGCTTTGGCTTCCTCCATGTCGATGCCCGGTCTACCTGATAGATCTGGCCTTGTCAGCTACATGCTTGGCTCCTGGCGACAGACTATCTGTTGCTGAGCGACCACCAATCGGCGGGTCGCGTTGGGAGTGTTGAAACTCTATCTATCGTTGCATAGGAGGACGTTTCATGAGCACAGCCTATCAAGAGGACATCAGCAGTAACGTACTGCGCCGCATGAAAGAGGGCGGTTTTGATTTCGCACGTATTCATCCCATCGAGTTTTATGCCGTTTTCCCGGATGAGGAGCGGGCACGGCAAGCGGCAGGGCAGTTTCGTGGGGAATCCTTGAACGCGCAGGTCAGCGTCCGTGATGACGGGGCATGGCATCTTCAATTGAGCAAAGTGATGTACGCCACTTATGGTGGGATCGATGATTTCGAGCAAGACTTTCAAACGGTGATCACACCGCTGGACGGTGAGGTCGAGGGGTGGGGCGTGACTCAGGAAATCAAGCGTTTTAATTAACGCCCGAGGGTGTCCCCGTTGCAATCCCCTTACCGGCTGACCTTTTGTCAGCCGGTTTTAGTTTGTAGGTTCTAACCGTTAGAGGGATTGTTGGGTGGGTTGTGAAACAAAATTACACCTGTGAAATCAACGCTGACTATGCTGGTAATAGATAGCGTTATTGAAGGACGCGTCGCAATGAGGCGTAGGTGAATAAGTTGGGGCGGTTACTGCACAGGAATGGTGCGGTTGCGTTAGGGGATTTATCCAACTGTTTGATATTAAAGCGTTTATGCCGATGGCACGGGCCTTGCGAAGGCCTTTGGTGTCCGTGGTGACAAGGAGTACGGCATGATCCGCACCTTTTATGATGAGATGTATGACGCTGGCGGCTTGGTCCGTCCGCATTATCGGGAGTTTGCCCGTTGGCTGGGTGAGACGCCGCCGGAGCTTTTGGCTCAGCGCAGACGTGAAGCCGACCTTTTGTTTCATCGTGCCGGGATTACGTTCACGCTGTATGGGGACGACCAGGGCACTGAGCGGTTGATTCCGTTCGATACGATTCCGCGCAGTATTCCTGCCAGCGAATGGCGGATTGTGGAACGCGGCTGTATTCAGCGGGTCAAGGCGTTGAACATGTTTCTCGCCGACCTGTATCACGATCAACGGATTATCAAAGCCGGGATTATTCCCGCCGAACAGGTGTTGGCCAACGAGCAATATCAGTTGGCGATGCAGGGCCTGAATCTGCACCGTGACCTTTATTCGCATATTTCCGGTGTTGACTTGGTGCGTGATGGCGACGGCACCTACTACGTGCTCGAAGACAACCTGCGCACACCCAGCGGCGTCAGTTACATGCTCGAAGATCGCAAGATGATGATGCGCCTGTTCCCGGAGCTGTTCGCCGCTCAGCGCATCGCGCCCATCGATCATTATCCGAACATGCTCCTCGATACCTTGAAAAGCTCCAGCCCCATCGACAATCCGAGCGTTGTAGTCCTGACTCCTGGCCGCTTTAACAGTGCCTTTTTCGAACACGCCTTTCTGGCGCGCGAGATGGGTGTCGAGTTGGTGGAAGGGGCCGATCTGTTCGTGCGTGATGATCGCGTCTTCATGCGCACCACTGACGGGCCTAAAGCCGTCGATGTGATCTACCGGCGTCTGGATGATGCGTTTCTCGATCCGCTGGCGTTTAACCCCGACTCAATGCTCGGCGTCCCGGGCCTGCTTTCGGCCTATCGCTCGGGCAATGTGGTGCTGGCCAATGCCATCGGGACCGGCGTAGCGGACGACAAGTCGATCTATCCCTATGTGACGGACATGATCCGTTTCTATCTGGATGAAGAGCCGATTCTGCAAAATGTGCCGACCTGGCAGTGCCGCAAACCGGAAGAGTTGTCCCACGTGCTGGCGCATCTGCCGGAACTGGTGGTCAAGGAAACCCAAGGTTCGGGTGGTTACGGCATGTTGGTTGGCCCGGCGGCTTCGGCAGCTGAAATCGAAGTGTTCCGTGCCCGCCTGAAAGCCAAGCCCCACGCGTACATCGCACAACCCACTTTATGCCTGTCGACCTGTCCGACTTTTGTCGAGAACGGCATCGCCCCACGCCATATCGACTTGCGCCCATTTGTTCTTTCCGGCCGTGAAACCCGAGTAGTCCCAGGCGGCCTTACCCGAGTAGCCCTGCGTGAAGGCTCTCTCGTGGTGAACTCGTCCCAGGGCGGCGGAACCAAAGACACCTGGGTGGTTGAGGATTAAGGATGCCTGCCAATGCTAAGTAGAACTGCCTCGGATTTATATTGGATGTCGCGTTATCTGGAGCGAGCGGAAAACCTCGCGCGGATGCTCGACGTCAGCTATTCGTTGTCACTGATGCCCCAGGATGGGCGCGGCGATGGTCTGGATGAAATGGCCATGCCGCTGTTGATTACCGGCACGCTGGACGACTATCTGGAGCGCTACGGTGAGTTGCACGCCGAACGCTTGTTGCATTTTTTCGCCCTGGATGCGACCAATCCGGCCAGCATTTACAGCTGCCTGGGTGCCGCTCGGGCCAGTGCTCATGCGGTGCGCGGACGAATCACGGCAGACATGTGGGAAAACATCAACGCCACGTGGCTTGAGATACGCGGCATCGCCGAGCAGGGTTTGAGTCGTTACGGCATGAGCCGTTTTTGTGAGTGGGTCAAAGAGCGTTCGCACCTGTTTCGGGGGGCGACCTATGGCACCATCATGCGTCACGATGCGTTCCGTTTTATCCGTCTGGGGACGTTCATCGAGCGCGCCGATAACACCCTGCGCATGCTCGACGCCCGTTACGAGATGCTCGAAGTGCTCGGGAAAAATACCGAAGCGATCTCTGACAGTTCGGCGCACGGCTACTACCAGTGGAGCGCCTTGTTGCGCGCCTTGTCGTCGTTCGAGGCGTACACCGAGCTGTATCGGGACGCGCCGGGTGCGCGTCAGGTCGCCGAATTGCTGCTGTTGCGTGCCGACATCCCGCGCTCGTTGCGCGCCTGTCTGGAGGAGCTCGATCAGATCCTCGCGAGTCTGCCAGGCGCCAATGGCCGTCCGGCACAGCGCTTGGCCGCCGAATTGGACGCACGTCTGCGCTATACCAGCATCGATGAAATCCTGGGTGAAGGCCTGCATGAATGGCTGAATGAATTCATTCCGTTAGTGGCCCAATTGGGTAACGCTATCCACACTTCATACCTGGAGGCTGCATGAGACTCTCAATTAGCCACGAGACCACTTATCACTACGAAGATCAGGTCCGCGCCAGCATCCAGTATTTGCGTCTGACACCTCACGACAGCGAGCGCCAGCAGGTACTCAGCTGGCAGCTGACCTTGCCGCGCCCGGTGCGTGCGCAGATCGATCCGTTCGGCAATATCCTTCATGTATTGACGCTGGATGAGCCCCACGAAGCGATCATTATCGGTGCCCGTGGCCAGGTTGAAATCGACGAGAAGCGTGAGGCTGAGCATGAAAGCCAGTCAGCGCTGCCATTTCTGCGTTTCACCCGTCTGACTGAAGCCGATGAAGCCATACGTGCCTTTGCGCTCAAACAGTGCCACACGCGCAAAGACCGCAATGCCTTGATCGACTTGATGTACGGTCTGAACCAACACATGACCTACAGCCCTGGTTCGACAGAGGTCGATACCAGCGCTGCTGAAGCGTTTGCTGGCCGTTCAGGCGTGTGCCAGGACCACACTCATGCGTTCCTGGCCTGTGCCCGTAGTCTGGGAGTGCCCGCGCGTTATGTATCAGGTTATCTCTATAGCGAAAACAGCGAGCATCTGGCCAGTCATGCCTGGGCGGAAGCCTGGATCGATGACGCCTGGTACAGCTTCGATGTGACCAATCAACTGTCCCGGCCTGAGCGTCACCTCAAGCTGGCAGTGGGTCTGGATTACCTCGACGCCTGCCCGGTACGGGGTATGCGCCGTGGCGGTGGCTGCGAGCAGATGCATGCCAAAGTGTTCGTCTCGCCGATGTTGTTGGTGCAGCAGCAGTAACCATCCTGAGCGCGGTGTGACACACCGCGTCAGCTTCTTCGCAGGCACGTCAGCGCTTAGAGCGGGGACGCTGCCGTTCTGCGTTGCGCCATGTGCCTGAGATAGCCAATCAGTTGATCCAGCTCACCCTCGGACAGCACCGCTGTAGAGATCGCGGGCATTTTTGCCTGTGGCCATTGACGCAGGCTTTGCGGGTTTCGGATGTAGAGCTTGAGGTAGTCCCCCGCAAAGTACTCAATGGGGCTGTGCGGCTGATTCAGGTCCGGACCCAGTTGCGAGTCACCGGCACCGTTGAGGCGATGGCAGGCTAGGCAGTTTTTCTGAAACAGTGCAAACCCTTGATTGATCGGATCATTGGCAGCCAATGCCCGGTCCGGCAGCATCATTGGGAAACGTTCAGCCACGGACGCTAATATTCGTACTTTACTGACCGCGAAGGGCCATTGTTCGGGGCTGATGTTGCCGGCTTTCGGTTCGGTCCATACCAGATAAAAAGGACCGGGGCTTTGCTGGTTTTCGCCCAGCGTGGGCCACGGAGCTGCCGGGTCTTCGATCGCCAGCCACGCGCGTGCGCCAGTGCTCTCAAGCAAAGGCCCTGCGGGCATCTCGGCGGCAAACCCATCCGTGGCCACGGCCTGGAGATGATCCTTTGCAGTAATGCCCCCAAGCAGCGCCGCCATTGGCACTGCGCGATAGGTCATGGCGCGTTTGTAGGAAACATCTTCGGCGATTTGGATCTGCTGCGCTTGCGGATGCTTAAGCAGCTGTGCGGTGTCCCAAATATGGACCCCGTCGGGTAGCTCGACGCTCAATTGAGCGGCTTGGACGACGCCCACGTGGCTGACAGCAAAGCAGCAGAGCAACGGTATGAACGCTAACCACTGACGCATAAACCCATCTCCATTAATTCAGGCTGGAAGATTGGCACAGATGCGCTTTACTCGACAGCGTATCGAATACCTTGCTTTGGCATGGCAAAGATACGCTCAACCGAACAGACGGGTCATGTTCGGCACAATCAATAAAAGAGTAGTGGCGAACACAATAAGCCCCGCCTGACGAACTTTCGAATGTTTAAACATGGCTGACTGCCTTTTGTTGTTATTCCTGAGCGACTAAAGCTCTCCGATTTCGTAGTACATGAATCGGGCAGCTGGCAAAGGTGATACACGCGAACAGGTGTCCCGGCAGACCCGGCAACTCAGACTGCTACTGTATTTTTTTTGCGTCCGTCTGTTACAGGGTTAACCTTAGGACCCGCGTCACGTATGGCTTAGATCGATTTCGTATCATTTAAGAGACGATATGAATTGCACGTACTAAGGCTCATCGCCAGCTTCCGAGTACTGCCTTTGCTAGACGCTTTGAAGGCTTGCGATACAGATATGTTAGTCAGCTACCGTTCGTCTGAGCGAGGCGGTCAAGCCTAATGAGCGCTTAGGTCATTGAATCAGCTCGGGTGACGTTTAAGGTGTCGGTACAGGAACCCACTTTCCACTGCGCTCCGAGGACCTCATGACTGAAGCTTTGATTTTCGATGCGGTACGCACGCCCCGTGGCAAAGGCAAACCGGGTGGGGCGCTGTACAGTGTCAAGCCGGTGAACTTGATAGCGGGATTGCTTGTTGCCTTGCAGCAACGCAACCAACTGGACACCCGTCAGGTCGATGACATTGTTCTGGGGTGCGTAACGCCGGTGGGTGATCAGGGCGCGGACATTGCCAAAACGGCTGCACTGGTCGCCGATTGGGACGTCAGCGTCGCGGGGATGCAGCTCAACCGGTTTTGCGCGTCGGGCCTGGAAGCGGTCAACCTGGGCGCGATGAAAATTCGCTCAGGCTTTGAAGACCTTGTGGTGGTGGGCGGGGTCGAGTCGATGTCACGTGTACCAATGGGCAGCGACGGCGGTGCCTGGGCGTTGGACCCGCAGACCAACATGCACTGCCATTTCACCCCGCAAGGGATCGGTGCCGACTTGATTGCGACGATGGAGGGCTTCAGTCGCGGCGATGTCGATGCCTATGCTTTGTACTCACAGCAAAAAGCCGCCCGTGCACGCGCCGATGGTTCGTTCAACAAATCTCTGGTGTCGGTAAGAGACCAGAACGGCACGCTGCTGCTTGATCACGATGAGTTCATTCGCGCCGACTCGACCCTGGAGGGGTTGGGCAAGCTCAAGTCGAGCTTCGAAATGATCGGCCAGATGGGATTCGACGCCACTGCGCTTCGGGTCTACAGCCATGTCGAGCGCATCAACCATGTTCATACCCCCGGCAATAGCTCCGGGATCGTTGATGGTGCGGCTGCCATGCTTATCGGTTCCGCGGCCAAGGGCCTGGCGCTGGGTCTGCGCCCTCGGGCACGCATTGTCGCGACGGCGGTGACCAGTGCCGACCCTACCATCATGCTCACCGGTCCCGCGCCAGCGACGCGCAAGGCCTTGGGCCGCGCCGGGTTGAAGGTCGAGGATATCGACCTGTTCGAAGTCAACGAAGCGTTCGCCTCGGTAGTGCTCAAGTTCATCAAGGACATGGACATCAGTGCCGACAAGGTCAACGTCAATGGCGGTTCAATCGCCATGGGCCATCCGCTGGGAGCAACCGGGTGCGCAATTCTTGGCACCTTGCTCGATGAGCTGGAAGCCCGCCAGCTGCGCTATGGCCTGGCGACACTGTGTGTCGGCGGCGGCATGGGCATTGCCACCATCATCGAACGCTATTAAGCCTGTCTCCCGACTTCACCAGGATTTCTCTATGACCTCCGCCATGACTGACGCCATCCATTATGAGAAGGGCCAGGACCAGATTGTCGTCCTGACCATCGACATGCCCGGCCAGACCGCCAACACCATGAACGCGGTGTACCGCGATGCCATGGCCAGCATCGTCGCCCGACTGAACACCGAGAAAGACTCGATTGCCGGGGTAATCATCACCTCCGCGAAGAAAACCTTTTTCGCCGGTGGCGATCTCAACGAACTGATTCAGGTCGACAAGGCCCGTGCACAGTGGTTCTACGAGATGGTCCTGAACCTGAAGGTACAGCTGCGCACGCTCGAAACCTTGGGCAAACCGGTGGTCGCCGCCATTAATGGCGCCGCGCTAGGCGGCGGTTGGGAGATCTGCCTGGCTTGTCATCATCGCATTGCCCTGGACAGCAGCAGTGTTCAGATCGGCCTGCCGGAAGTCACCCTGGGTCTCTTGCCGGGCGGCGGCGGGGTCGTGCGGATGGTGCGCATGCTCGGTCTGGAAAAAGCCCTGCC
Organism: Pseudomonas sp. 5C2; assembly: GCF_034314155.1. Taxonomy (NCBI): domain Bacteria; kingdom Pseudomonadati; phylum Pseudomonadota; class Gammaproteobacteria; order Pseudomonadales; family Pseudomonadaceae; genus Pseudomonas; species Pseudomonas sp. 5C2. The sequence goes on from NZ_JAVIWH010000002.1 coordinate 618,917, forward strand.
GTATTTGCTCGAAGGTAAGAAAATTGGTCCGCAACAGGCACTGCAAGCAGGCCTGATTGACCAGATCGCCAGCGACCGCGACGACATGCTGGCCAAGGCCCGCGCGTGGATCGGCGCCAACCCGTCCGCGAAACAACCGTGGGATGTGGCCGGGTACCAGATTCCCGGTGGCACGCCCTCACACCCGAAAGTCGCGCAAATGCTCGCCATTGCGCCGTCGATCCTGCAAAACCGTACTCAGGGATGTTTCCCGGCGCCCGAGAAAATTCTGTGTGCTGCTGTAGAAGGCGCACAGGTGGATTTCGATACGGCGCAGATCATCGAAACACGCTACTTCACCGAACTCACCACCGGTCAGGTCGCGAAAAACATGATCGGCACTTTCTGGTTTCAGCTCAATGAAATCAATGCCGGTGGATCACGCCCCACAGGTATTCCGGTTCATCAGACCAAAAAAGTCGGCGTGTTAGGCGCGGGCATGATGGGCGCGGGCATTGCTTACGTGAGCGCGTCGGCGGGTATCGAGGTGGTACTTAAAGACGTCAGTCAGGCTGCGGCTGAGAAGGGCAAAAGCCATTCTGCCAAGTTGCTGGACAAGAAGGTCTCCAGTGGGCGAATGACCGCCGAGCAGCGGGATGCGATTCTGGCCCGCATCCTGGCCACTGAGCTGGATGCCGATCTGCATGGCTGCGATCTGATCATTGAAGCCGTGTTCGAAGACCGCTCGCTCAAAGGCACTGTCACGGCTGCAGCGGAGCGGGTTGCCTTGCGTGACGCTGTCATCGCGTCCAACACCTCGACCTTGCCTATCAGCGGCCTGGCGAAGGCGATTGTGCAAGAGAACCGTTTTATCGGCCTGCATTTCTTCAGCCCGGTGGACAAGATGCAACTGGTGGAGATCATCAAGGGTGCCAACACCAGCGATGAAACCCTGGCCCGAGGTTTCGATTTTGTCCTGCAAATCAAGAAAACCCCAATCGTGGTCAACGACAGTCGGGGCTTCTTCACCTCACGGGTGTTCGGAACCTTTACCAACGAAGGCATTGCCATGCTTGGCGAAGGCGTATCGGCGGCGATGATTGAAACCGAGGCGCGCAAGGCCGGTATGCCCGTTGGGCCGCTGGCAGTGTCCGATGAAGTGTCTTTGAGCCTGATGAGCCACATTCGCCAACAGGCGCGCAAGGATCTCGAGGCTGAGGGCAAACCCGTGCCGCAACACCCTGCGTTCGCGGTGGTCGACCTGATGCTCAATGAGTACAAGCGCCCAGGCAAGGCCGCTGGCGGTGGGTTTTATGACTACCCACAAGGCGCGCCCAAGCACTTGTGGCCGGAACTGAAATCGCGCTTCGAAAAAGCCGATGGGCAGATTGCCGCGCAGGATGTACGCGATCGCTTGCTGTTCATTCAGGCCATCGAAACCGTGCGTTGCCTGGAGGAGGGCGTTCTGTTGTCCACCGCCGACGCTAACATTGGGTCGATCTTCGGCATCGGCTTTGCCGCCTGGAGCGGTGGTGCGCTGCAATTTATCAACCAGTACGGGCTCAAGGATTTCGTCGCTCGCGCGCAGTATCTGGTCGAACAGTACGGAGAGCGTTTCGAGCCACCGGTACTGTTGCTGGATAAAGCCGCGCAGAACCAATTGTTTTAAGGGGCGCGCGCGAAACTGGAGTAAATGAATAGTGCGTGGGCACTTGCCTTGATGTGGTTATTCAAGGCAGGCTTTGCCCCTGCGCTATTGCCTTTACTGTGTCAGGTACTTTTTTATGTCGTTACGCATCTGCATTCTGGAAACCGACGTCCTGCGTCCGGAGTTGGTCAATCAATATCAGGGTTATGGGCAGATGTTTGAACGGTTGTTTTCGCGTCAGCCGATTCCGGCAGAATTTAGCGTCTACAACGTGATGCATGGTGATTACCCTGCTGCTGATGAGCGTTTCGACGCGTATCTGATCACCGGTAGCAAAGCCGACTCATTCGGCAGCGATCCATGGATTCAAACCCTGAAAACCTTCCTGCTGCAGCGGTTCGAGCAAGGTGACAAGCTGCTGGGTATCTGCTTCGGCCATCAATTATTGGCGTTGCTGCTGGGTGGGAAAAGTGAACGTGCCCATCAGGGCTGGGGCGTCGGTACGCACCGATATAAACTGGCTCCGGCGACACCGTGGATGAGTCCGGCTATCGACGAGCTGACGTTGCTCATCAGCCACCAGGATCAAGTCACGGTACTCCCGGAAAACGCTACCGTAATTGCCTCCAGCGATTTCTGCCCGTTCGCCGCGTTCCACATCAATGATCAAGTGCTGTGCTTTCAGGGTCACCCGGAGTTCATCCACGATTACTCCCGCGCCTTGCTGGAGATCCGCCAACAGCACCTGGGTGAGCAGATCTATAACAGCGGCATCGCCAGTCTGGAATACGACCACCACGGCACGACCGTGGCTGAATGGATGATGCGTTTTGTGGCGCACAAGCCTGAAACACAGGTGGGCTGAGGGTAAATCGCACCTGCTCTACCGCTGTCGAGCAGGTGCGCTACAACCATCCCGAGCGCTTGAAGCTGGCATACAAACCCACGCATCCTGTCGAGATAAACCCGAGCACCGCGAAATAGCCGTACTGCCAACCCAGCTCCGGCATGTTCTGGAAGTTCATCCCGTAGATCCCCGCAACCGCCGTCGGAAACGCCAAAATCGCCGCCCAGGCTGCGAACTTGCGCTGCACGATGCTTTGCCGCGAGGACTCCAGCAGTAGACCGATTTCGATGGTCTGGCTGGCGATGTCGCGCAGGTTGGCCAAATCTTCCATTTGCCGAGTGACGTGAATTTCCACGTCGCGAAAGTACGGGCGCATGTTCTTGTCGATAAACGGGAAGCTCAGTTTTTGCAGTTCTTCACCAATCTCCACCATGGGCGCCACGTACCTGCGTAACCGCAGCAGATCGCGGCGCAGACTGTGAATGCGCTGAATATCGACTTCGTTCATCGCGCCGCTCAGTACACCGTGTTCGAGTGCGTCGAGTTCGCTGTGGATGGCCTCGGTAACGGGTTGATAACACTCTGTGACGAAGTCGAGGAGCGCATACAGCACGAAATCTTCACCATGTTCAAGCAGCAACGGCCGCGCCTCGCAACGCTGGCGCACCAGCCCGTACGATTTCGAGTGGCCATTACGGGCGGTGATGATGTAGCCCTTGCCAGCAAAGATATGCGTCTCGATGAATTCGAGTTTGCCGTTTTCGCGAACAGGGGAGTACGTGACGATGAACAGTGCGTCGCCGAAGGTTTCGAGCTTCGGTCGGCTGTGTGTCTCAAGTGCATCTTCGATGGCCAGTTCATGCAAATTGAACTGACGTTGTAGATTAGTCAGTTCCTCCGCATTGGGTTGTTCCAGGCCAATCCAGACGAAGTGCCCGGGCTTCGCAGCCCATGCGGCACCCTCGTCGAGGGTAATGTTGGTGACTTTTTTTCCGGCGCTGTAAACCGCAGCAGCAACAACTCGGCCCATAGTGGTATCGCTTCTTCTTTTTTGGATGACAGTGGCACGTAGCGCTTAGCTTAACGTGGTCTGACTGATCAGAGTCAGCGATAGCGGGTGAGTTCACGGGCAATAAAGCCGACTCAACGGGCTTGAAGGGTGAGCGTCATGCGCCGAGCAGTTGCTTGTCCATGGCGGCGATACAGATTTGCATCTGCTCGCGGCATCGGCCCATCAGTATGGGCACGTCATCCAGGCTCAAGCCAGCCGTCGGGATGGCGGGCAATGAACGAATCATTATTCGGGTCGTGCGCCAGCGATTGAGTTGCATGTGTTTGATGTAGCTGCTGACGCATACCTGCACGATGGGCACGCCGGCAGCGATGGCCATCTGGAACGCGCCCTTTTTGAATGGCAGCAAGTCTTCTCCGAGGTTGCGTGTGCCCTCCGGGAAGACCCATATCGAGGTGTCCTTGTGCTGCAAGGTGTCGGTCGTGGTCAACATCGACTGCCGGGCTTTGTGGACGTTGCCGCGATCAATCAGGACATTACCCGCCAACCAAAACAGCTGACCGAACAATGGCACCCATTTAAGGCTTTTCTTGCCGATACAAACGGTGCGTGGAGGGACCACATTGCCGAGGACAAAGAGGTCGTAGTTCGACTGATGATTGGCAATGATTACGCACGGTTGCGACTGCTTGAGCAACGGGGCCATGTCGGCCTTCAGACGCAAACGTAAAATAGACATCGCAGGCCAGGCGTAAATGCGCGCGCACAGACGACTGTTATCCGGATTGAATGGACGGCACAGCCCTAACAATACGCCCAGTACACCCGCTGCAATAAAGTGCAGGCCCATTAACAACATGCGAAACACCAACAGCATCAACTGGCCCACCAAGGCAAAAGGTGGCGCAGTGTACGGATGTGCACTGAGGACAGCAATTGCAGAGCAGGGCTGTTCAGGGTTGATTGTTTGAGGAGATATTTCTTGTGTCGGGACAGGCTTGCGCTAGAGCGGTCGGTTGAAAAGACCTGGCAAAGAATCAGGCTTTTTCAACCGATTAAAGATCAAATCACGGAGTGTTGCTGATCCAGCACGATGGACTGGTCGAGCGCCTCAAGCAGCGCCTTGCGCACTTTCAGCTTGGTGTTCTTGTGCGCCACCATATTGAGTTTCTTCAATTGCAAGGCCGCTGTGCGTGCGGCGCTTTGCAGTTCTTCGGCGCTGACAACCTTGTCGAGAAAACCTGCATCCAGAGCGCCTTTAGGGTTGAACATCTCGGCGTTGATCACCGACCGATGGAAGGCCGATTTGCTCAGGCGATCACGCGCCAATTCGATCCCGGCATGGTGCATGGTCATGCCAATCTGTACTTCGTTCAAGCCGATGCTGAACGGACCGTCCACGCCAATCCGGTAATCTACCGACAAGAGCAAAAATGCGCCTTTGGCCACTGCGTGCCCAGGGCAGGCAACCACCACCGGGAAAGGGTGAGCTAAAAGCCGCCGTGCCAGGCTCGAACCGGCCGTGACCAGGCTGATTGCATTCTCAGGACCGGACGTCATCACCTTGAGGTCATAACCACCCGAAAGAATCCCCGGTTGCCCGGTAATGATCACCACCGCGCGATCCTGTTCGGCCTGATCCAGCGCCGAGTTGAACGCTACGATCACCTCCGGGGAAATAGCATTGACCTTGCCATTGCTCAAGGTCAGCGTGGCAATACCGTCTTCCAGGTGATACGAGATCAGATCACTCATGACGCGATTCCTTGTGTTGAAGTGGGGCAGACGTTACCCACCCGCGACGCCAAGGTAAAGCGCTATGGATGACTGGTGAGTCAGGATTTTAGCCGGCCTCAGCCTTGAATCACTGGATAAAGCGGGCTGCCGCAACGGTCGGTCGTGCACGTGCGGCAACACATTTTTTCAACGGCGGATCACCTTGAGGCTTATCACTCCTCGATATCGTTCAGCTCGCAGTACTCTGCCCAGTTCATACCGAGTGTCTCGGCGACTTGTTTATGGGCTTCAAGACGCATCGTCTTAAGTTGTTCGGGCGACTCGGCAACCAGTTGCAACGCCAACTCCCAGGGCTCGATACCTTGAGACTCCGCCTCATCCTCGAAGGCCCAGTGGGTCTGCTGCTTTTGCTCCTCGGGGCTCAGGTTTTCGATCTCTGCCTGCAAGAAAGAATTGTCAGCGAGAAATTTCGCCAGCGCGACTTCGTTCCACTCTAATGCGTTCATGCTTCGTCTCTTCTGGCAGATTAACGTCGAGCTATGCGACAACCGGCGCTAGGTTACACCGGAAACGAGTCTCGGTCGTCGTACGGAGTGAGGATCAACTTCCTAACCGTGGATCCCGATCCATGTTCACTTCTTGGCCTAGTATTGGAATGGACGGGCAGCGTCCGAGCCTGCGACGAGTGTGGGGTTTGAGGGCGGTTGCCGGGTTGATACAAGGAAGGTGCACAGTGAGCGTTCAAGCAGCTCCGGAGGTTGCCATGAGATACCTGTCGATACCCGAAGAACACTGGGCCACAGTCACATCGGCCGTGGAAGAGTCAGCCCAGCTAAAAAAATATGCTGTCAGGTTGACGGCGAGGCTGAATGCGCTTTTCGAGGACGAGCACTCCAGGCAAACACTGGGGGTGACCTTCGAAACTCTTGGGGATGGCACTGCCTGGCATATCGAGTCGCCGTTCGGCGTAGCCAGAGCCCATTTCAGGGTATTCACCCGTGAAACCGGGTTGTACGGAAAGTATGTGATTCAAAAGCTGAACAACGACCCTAGAGATGAACCGTTTTGGCATCAAGTGTGGGCACTGCGTATCACACTGCAAGGCCTGGTCCATCCCGGGGATGAAGGGGGTGAACTGATCAGTCTGAGGGCTTCGCTTTCAAACCGGTCAGACGACGCAATCCTGCATTTGGGGCTTTCACTGCTCTATTCGTTGGGGCAGGAATAGCGCCAAAAAAGGCTGGCCTGCTCATCATCAGGCCTTTCTGTCAGGTTCCGCCTCGCCCTCGTCGGTGGGTGCTTTAGGGCTATACGCCGGGGCAGAATGAAAAAGCCCGGCGCTGGGCCGGGCTATAGCGAGCGTGTCGACAGATCAGGCGTCGCGCGCAATCAATCAAAAGCGACTCAGTCGTGTTTATGCTTGTTGCGTTTGTGGCCGTGCCTCTTCCCGTCGGATCGATTATTACCACCGTCATCGGCCATGTTGTTACCAAGGGCTCCGCCCGCTGCACCACCAAGGCCTGCACCGATGGTTGATCCGGTCGTGCCGCCTAGCTTGTTGCCGATTATCGAGCCACCCGCCGAACCAATACCACCGCCAATGGCCGCTTCGGTTTTGTTGCCTCTTTTAGCGCCTACAGCACTGCCAGCAGCGCCGCCGACACCTGCTCCAACCGCCGCCCCGGTGCTTCCGCCCATCTGTTGACCGATGACATTTCCAAGCGCGCCGCCAAGCCCGCCACCAATAGCAGCAGTGCCATCTCCGGCAGCCATGACACCTTGAGCAGCAAGAAGCCCTAAAACTAGTACGGGCAGCGTCAATCGCATGATTTCAACCTCAAAAGATAGGTACAACGTTGTGGGTTAGTGCAGTGGGCAAACAATGAAAAAGCCCGGCGCTGAGCCGGACTAGATGACGAGGTAATATACGGTGTCTCATGCAGTGTTTTAACACGATACAGGGTCGGCGGGTCCTCCACTGTCTCTATCCACATCGTCCTCTGTTCGACGCATACAGGCTATTTGCAGGAATGAAACTTATTTGAACAAAGTTGAACGGTTAGAGAGAGACTGATGCATGATGAGTATCATTCAAACGGGTTGCCATCATGACCACGCGAGCCTTCATAAGGATGTTGATGGTTTTGGGAGTGTTTTGGCTGGGCCTGGTGTGGAGCATGGTCGCTTGGCTGTCTACGTCGGAACAGGGAGATATCTCCTGGAGCGTGTTGAGTGCCCACCACGGAGTGAAGCAATCTGAAACTCGCATTTCCCCTAAGCGGTCTTGATGCATTCCACTGGCGTGTAAGGAGCGCGAGCCTGGCTGATGGGCAGAATACGCATAAAAGTGTGGCAGCCGTCATCCGTCCACGGACAGGAAAGTCTATTTCAACCCAGCCATTTTCCGGTCACCGGCCTGACTGAACAGCGTTTCCAACTGATCGATATCCTCTGGCTGCATTGCCTTGAGGCAGACGATACCCAGTACAAAGCCTTCAGCGATCCCTCCCGCCATTGTCGCATCGATAATTCCAGTCGACTGCTCAATGCGCGCGATGATATCGGCGGCTTGAGTTTTGATCGATAGAGGAATGTTCATTTCTTCGAGAGTCATGGGTGGCCTCCTGTATAGAAGGCTGAGCCTAACAAATTTGATTGGGTGTTGGTCGAATGGCGAAAGAAAGGTTTTGATGGGGGACATGGACCGCCTGGAAGCGAAGTCCAGAATGATAACGCCAACTACCAAAGTAATCAGTGACCCTTTGATCAAGTCCTTGATCAGCCCTTTGAGCAACGTGCCAGTCGCTCAAAGGTAGTGTGCGGAGGGTGGGGCTTACTTCAGATTGCCGCTGAGAAACTGCCGCAGCCGCTCGCTTTGGGGATTGCCCAGTACGTCCTCGGGTGCTCCCTGTTCTTCGACCAGCCCTTGATGCAGAAACAGCACCTGATTTGACACTTTACGAGCGAAGCTCATTTCGTGGGTGACCATGATCATGGTACGGCCTTCTTCGGCCAGCCCCTGAATGACCTTCAGTACTTCGCCAACCAATTCCGGGTCGAGTGCCGAGGTCGGTTCGTCGAACAGCATGACCTCCGGTTCCATGGACAAGGCCCGGGCGATGGCGACGCGCTGTTGCTGACCTCCAGAGAGAAACGCGGGATATTGATCGGCGACACGGGATGGCAGACCGACTTTGTCGAGATAGCGTCGAGCCCGATCCTCTGCATCCTTCTTGCTGACCCCCAGCACTCGGCGCGGGGCCATGGTGATGTTCTCCAGCACAGTCATGTGGCTCCACAGATTAAAGTGCTGGAACACCATCGCCAGGCGGGTGCGGATTCGTTGCAGTTCTGCGTCGTCGGCTACGCGCATGCCGTGTCGATCACTGATCATGCGAATCTGCTGGTCGTCCAGGCTCATGCTGCCGCTGTTGGGTGTTTCGAGAAAGTTGATGCACCGTAGAAACGTGCTCTTACCCGAACCGCTCGCGCCGATCAGGCTGATCACATCGCCGGTTTTGGCTTTCAGCGACACGCCTTTGAGTACTTCGTGGCTGCCGTAACTTTTATGCAGGCCGTCAATGGTCAGTTTGTACATGTGTGCAAGCATCCTCAAGAGGGAAGTAGATAGCCGCTGCGCGTGCAGTTGACGTCCTAGTGAGCCGGGCCAAGAAACGCCAGCCATCGGTGTTCTGCCAAGCGGAACAAACCGACCAGTGCAAAGGTGACGCTCAAGTAGATGAGCGCGGCAATTCCGAACGATTGGAAGGTCAAAAAGGTCGCCGAATTGGCGTCTCGTGCAATTTTCAAAATATCCGGGATGGTCGCGGTAAAGGCCACGGTGGTCGAATGCAGCATCAGAATCACTTCATTGCTGTAGTACGGCAACGAGCGGCGCAGTGCCGACGGCATGATCACATAGGCATACAGCTTCCAGCCGGTCAGACCATAGGCCTTTGCCGCTTCGACTTCACCGTGGGCCATGCTGCGGATTGCCCCGGCGAAAATTTCCGTTGTGTAGGCGCAGGTGTTCAGGGCAAAGGCGAGAATGGTGCAGTTCATCGCATCGCGAAAGAACGCATCGAGCACCGGTTGAGCGCGAACTGCGGCGATGCTATAGATCCCCGTATAGCAAATCAGCAGTTGGATATACAGCGGCGTACCGCGAAATAGATAGGTATAGAACTGGACCGGCCAGCGTACCCATACATGGGTTGAAACCCGGGCAATCGACAGCGGGATCGACACCAGAAAGCCGATGAAGATCGAGGCGCTGAGTAGCCACAAAGTCATGGCCAGCCCGGTGATGTGATAACCGTCGTTGTAAAGGAACGGTTTCCAGTATTCCTGTAGAAGATCGATCATCGTACCGCCTCCCTGGAGCCTGCGGCATAACGGTATTCCAGCCTGCGCAGGACATAGTTCGAAGCGCTGGTAATCAGCAGATAGATCAAGGCGGCGAGTACCAGAAAGTAGAACAGTTGATAGGTGCTTTTGCCGGCATCCTGGGCAGCCTTGACCAGATCGGCCAAGCCGATGATCGAGACCAGTGCGGTGGCTTTGAGAATCACCATCCAGTTATTGCCGATGCCGGGCAGGGCGAAGCGCATCATTTGCGGGAACACCACGAAGCGGAAGCGCTGGCTGCGGCTCAAGCCATAGGCCGTTGCAGCTTCCATCTGCCCACGAGGCACGGCGAGGATCGCGCCGCGAAAGGTCTCGGTGAAATAAGCGCCGTAGATGAACCCCAGGGTAATGATCCCGGCGCTGAATGAATCAATCTCGATATAGTCCCAGTCCAGCGCCACGGTGAGGTTGCTCAGCCAGGTTTGCAGGCTGTAGAAAATCAGCAGCATCAGGACCAGATCCGGCACCCCACGAATCAGCGTGGTGTAGAGCTGCGCTGGAATGCGCAGCAGGGACGAACTGGACAGCTTGGCACTGGCGCCGATCAGACCGAGTAGAACGCTCAACAGTAGCGACAGTATCGATAGTTTGATGGTCATCCAGGTGCCTTCCAGTAACAGCGGGCCAAAGCCTTTAAGGCTGAAAGCTGAAAGTCCCAGAATATGTAATAGGTTTTCGAACATTGGTCAGGCCCTTGGCAAGCAAAAAAGCGCCCATCTTGAGGATGGGCGCCGGGGCATTATTTGCCGCTGTAAAGATTCATGTCGCCAAAGTGTTTTTTCTGGATCTCGGCATATTTGCCATCATCGTGTAATGCCTTGATACCTTTATCCAGCAGTGTCTTGAGGTCTTTGTTACCTTTCGAGATGCCGATTGCGGTTTTTGCTGGCAGCAGTGGATCGTTGATGGGTTTGCTGACTTCGAAACCAGCACCGGCTGGCGATTTCAAAAAGCCCAGTTCCGCCTGCAGCATGTCTTGCACGGCAGCATCGAGACGGCCAGACGTCAGGTCAGCATAAACCTGGTCCTGGTTCGCATAGGCCTGGGTTGTTACACCCGCCTTGTCCAATACAGCCTTGGCGTAGGCTTCCTGAATGGTGCCTTGCTCATAGCCAACCTTCTTGCCTTTGAGGGTTGCAGGGTCGGCCGTTACGCCCGCGCCTTTCTTGAACACCAGTGCAGTCGGGCCAGAGAACAGTTCCTCCGAGAAGTCGATAACCTTCATCCGCGCATCTGTTACGGTCATCGACGAGATAACGCCGTCGAATTTGTTGGCTTTCAGGCCCGGAATCATGCCGTCGAAATCGCTTTCGACCCATTTGCACTTGACCTTCAGTTCGGCGCAGATCGCATTGCCCAGATCGATATCAAAGCCCACCAGGCTGCCATCAGCTGCTTTGGACTCGAAAGGCGCATAAGAAGGATCGACGCCGAAGCGCAATTCCTTGTACTCCTTGGCCAGCGCAGAACCGGCGGCGATGCATAAAGCCAGTGCAGAAAGGGTCAGCAATGCTTTTTTCATTATTCATTTCCTAAAATCAATATGAGCGCTTGTGACGCATAAGTACTGTTGCGGGAACGCGTATGACGCTATGAACGTAGAAATTTCCGAACCGAATCCCCGAGCAAGGGCTTTAAGCAAACCTGTGTGTCGGCCCTTCTGGCGCTTACGCGTCTGAACACATGCTTACTTGTACGTACAAGCCTATGCAATCGAACGGCCAACTCGTTGATTGGGTGTTCAAGAAAGTTCTAAAAATAGCTGGAGGCTGTCTAGATCAACGTTTTTGAGATGGTATAAAACTTATCGAAGGTTTTTGAAATGCGCTTGCGGTTGTTACCGAGGCAGGGTTTTAGCCCAGGCTGGGGCGTCCGGTAACAATTTGAAATGAGCGAGTGCGGTCGGGGAAGACCCCAGGTTGAACCGCTCCTTTGCTCGCCGACATGTTCAAGCGCGCTGATCGGCGAGCGGCCGATCTGGCAGGATATGCTGACCAAAGCCATGCACGGGGTGTGACGTGCGAGCAGGCGTTTGATGGGGTGGGTAAATAAAGAAGGTATTGTGTTAGATCGGCAGGACGCCGGGGAAGGGTGAGCCTAAAGCGGCCTAATCCAGGCTTAAAGTCGTCCTTTTCGCCCTAAAAATTGCCTGAATAAACAGGCATAAACGAAAAAGCCCCGATTTTCTCTAGGAAAATCAGGGCTTTAGCGTATTTCTAATATGGCGGTGAGGGAGGGATTCGAACCCTCGATACAATTTCTTGTATACACACTTTCCAGGCGTGCTCCTTAAGCCTCTCGGACACCTCACCGTATCTCGTCAAACCATTCAGTCTGTCGAGGCGCGCTAATGTAGTCGAAACCTTTGACGAAGGCAAAAGTTTTTTTCAGAATTTTCATGTGCTTAAGCAAATTACGCTGTCATCGACGTGGTGATGAGTACAGATACGACTCGGCCCTGTCATCTGTTCGAAGTCCGTGGCTGTCCTTAAGCAGGAATCAGGCGCCGAAGCCGCCGTCGATGGACAGGCTTGCGCCAGTGGTGTAACCGGCCTCCTGGCCTGCCAGGTAGGCCAGGAAGCCGGCGATTTCTTCGGCTTTACCGTGGCGACCTACTGCGATCAGGTGGATCAGTGAGTCCGCAAAGTCACCTTCGGCCGGGTTCATGTCGGTGTCGACCGGGCGGACCAGCGTCCTGGGGTTCGAGGTGCTGGTGCCTCACGATGCTTGTTTTACGTTTGATCAGACCGACTTCTTTGGCGCTCCGCATGCGGCACAGGAGGTGCACGCGATGTCGTTGAGCAACCTGCATGACGAGTATGCGACGGTGCTGTCGACTGCTGAAATTCTCACAGGGATAAGTCGGGCCTGATGAGGCGGGCACTCACGAATGCGGAATATCGGGATACCAAGAGCGAGGCGAGCGTTGCGTTTTATGCAAATATGACGGGCGCGAAAAGGTCAGTCGAAGACCTGAGAAGGCGATTCGGGAATTTAATAATTGGACGGTAATTTTTCTTGATGAATGTCGTGTCCCCACTGGAGGCCTATCAACAGGCCATTGATGAGCAAGGATTCAAGCCTGATGCGGCGCAATTGAAGGCCGTTCGGTTGTTACAGGAATGCTACGTGGCGCTGCATGAGAGTAAGCACCAATCGCCAATCAAGGGTGTTTACCTGTGGGGCCCGGTAGGACGAGGCAAGACCTGGTTGATGGACCGCTTTTACGAGAGCTTGAAAGTGCCGGCCCGACGCCAGCATTTCCATCACTTCATGCGTTGGGTGCATATTCGGCTGTTCCAGCTGACTGGCACGGCCAATCCATTGAGAGCCTTGGCCCGCGAGCTAAGTCAGGAAGTGCGGGTGCTGTGCTTCGATGAACTGTTTGTCAGTGACATCGGCGACGCGATCATTCTGGGTGGCTTGCTGCAGGTGATGTTCGAGGAAGGTGTGGTACTGGTGTCCACCTCCAATCAACCGCCGGAGCAGTTGTATGCCGATGGCTTCAACCGTCAACGGTTGGTTCCGGCCATCGACGCGATCAACCGTGAAATGACGGTGGTGAGCGTCGACGGTGGTGAAGATCACCGCCTGCATCCGGGGCAATTGCATCAGCGTTATTGGCTCAGCCAGCCGGATCAGCCGAGCGTTCTGGGTGACGTGTTCAAACGCCTGAGCGCGGGCCATGCCATGTCGAGCGAGCCGGTCGCGTTTGGCCTTCGTAGCGTGAATGTGGTGCAGCACAGCGAGAAGGTGCTGTGGTGCCGTTACGCCGACGTCTGTGAACAGCCGCTGGCAGCGATGGATTTCATTGAATTGTGTGATCGATTCTCGGTCATTCTGATCAGCGACGTGCCTGCGCTGAGCGCCAAACAGCGCGAAGGAAAAATTGCCCGAGGGACCGAAGACGCGGCGGTGCAGGTCGCCGCCGGTGACCGGGAGCTGCCGCAGCTGTCGGTGCATGACGACGGTGTGCGGCGCTTCATCGCGCTGGTCGACGAATGCTATGACCGTCGCGTGCCGCTGTATGTCGAAGCGCAGGTGCCGCTTGAGCAGTTGTACACCGAGGGTTATCTGGCCTTTGCCTTCCGCCGCACCCTGAGTCGCCTTCAGGAAATGCAGCTGGAGCGGTTCGCCCCCTTATGATCGGTGCACCATCTGATCGCCCTATTGCTATCCATATCGTGCATGACTCAACCGTTCAGCACGAAACGGATAGAGGTCTGCACTAAACGGATATTGCGCAGACCGCTGGATTTCTAACCTTGGCAGGCCTTGATAAAAACAATAAAAGAGTCCCGCCATGCGAAAAATAGACGTCCACACCCTGGTCGACGAGGCCAGGTTCAATCGCTTTCATTGGTTGGTGCTGTTCTGGTGCGCCTTGATCATTATTTTCGACGGTTACGATCTGGTGATCTACGGCGTGGTATTGCCGGTGTTGATGGTCGAGTGGGGGCTGACACCCTTGCAAGCTGGTGCGCTGGGAAGCTATGCGCTGTTCGGCATGATGTTCGGTGCGCTGTTCTTTGGTCCGCTTTCGGACAAGATCGGACGCAAGAAAGTCATCGCCATCTGCGTCACGCTGTTCAGCGGTTTCACCGTCCTTAACGGCTTTGTCACTAACCCCACCGAATTTGGCATCTGCCGCTTTATTGCTGGCCTTGGCATCGGCGGAGTCATGCCCAATGTCGTGGCATTGATGAGCGAATACGCACCGAAAAAAATCCGTAGCACGCTGGTGGCGATCATGTTCAGCGGCTACTCGGTGGGCGGCATGTTGTCCGCTGGTCTGGGCATCGTGTTGTTGCCGCGTTTTGGTTGGCAGTCGGTGTTTTTCGTCGCTGCGATCCCGCTGCTGCTATTGCCGTTGATTCTCTGGTTTTTGCCGGAATCGGTGGGCTTCATGGTCCGCGAGGGACGCAGGCAGCAGGTCGTCCACGTGCTGCAACGCATTGAGCCGGGTTACACGGCCCAGCCCGATGATCAGTATCAGATGGCTGCGATAAAGGCTGACGGCGCCCCGGTGTTGCAACTGTTTCGCGAAGGACGGGCCATCAGCACGCTGATGCTGTGGGTCGCCTTTTTCTGCTGTCTGTTGATGGTTTACGCGCTCAACTCCTGGTTGCCGAAGCTGATGACCAGCGCCGGTTATGGCCTGGGCTCAAGCCTGATGTTTTTGCTGGTACTGAACTTCGGCGCGATATTCGGCGCGGTCGGCGGCGGTTGGCTGGGCGACAAATTCAACCTGCAGCGCGTGTTGGTGGTGTTCTTCGCCATCGCCTCGGTGTCCATCAGCCTGTTGGGGTTCAACAGTCCGGGGTGGATGCTCTACAGCCTGATCGCGATTGCCGGTGCGACCACTATCGGTTCGCAGATTTTGCTGTACGCCATGGGTGCGCAGTTCTACGCGCTGGCGATCCGCTCCACCGGATTGGGTTGGGCTTCGGGCGTGGGGCGCAGCGGTGCCATCGTCGGCCCGATTCTAGGCGGCGCACTGTTCGGTATAGGTCTTCCGTTGCACTACAACTTCATGGCTTTCGCTGTGCCGGGCGCCGTGGCAGCGCTGGCGATGTGCTTCGTCTATCGGCGCAAGGTATCGCCGGTAGTCGCGCCGGTTGAGGTCCAGGTTCGGTCCTGATCGTGTGCTGGAGCTGCGTATTGCCCGAGCCATCACTTTTTATCGAGCAACGGAAACCATGAAAACACTGATCAAAGACTTCTCCCTGTCCGCTGCCGTCGCCGGTTTTATCGCGACGATCATTTCCTATGCAGGGCCATTGGTAATCATCTTCCAGGCGGCGAAAAGCGCAGGTCTGCCTGCCGATGTGCTGTCGTCCTGGGTTTGGGCGATTTCCATCGGCAGCGGTGTGTTGGGCATTTACTTGAGCTTGCGCTTCAGGGTTCCGGTGGTGATCGCCTGGTCGGCGCCCGGCTCGGCGTTGTTGGTGGCGCTGTTGCCGGGCATCAGTCTGAATGAGGCGGTGGGGGCGTATATCGTCTCCAGCCTGATCATTCTGCTGGTGGGTGTGTCCGGCGCGTTTGACCGCATCGTTGGCAAACTGCCTGCGGCGATTTCGGCCGCGATGTTGGCGGGGATTCTGTTCAGTTTCGGCACCCAGCTGTTTGTGTCGATGAAGGACAAGCCGTTCATGGTGTTGGCGATGTTTGTCACCTATCTACTGTTCAGGCGTATGAAACCACGTTACGCGGTGTTGGCGGTGCTGGTTGTGGGCTGCGTGATCGCTGTGTCGGCCGGGGAGTTGAACAGCTCTGCGCTGGTGATCGATGTGGCGAAACCGCTGTGGATCAGTCCTGAGTTCAGTTGGCATGCGTTGCTCAATATCGCCTTGCCACTGGTGATGGTGGCGTTGACCGGGCAGTTCGTGCCGGGCATCGCCGTATTGCGCAACGACGGTTACCACACGCCTGCCAGCCCGATCATTGCCAGCTCGGCGCTGGGCACGTTGTTGTTGGCGCCATTCGGTTGCCACGGGCTGAACCTGGCAGCGATCACCGCGGCCATCTGCACGGGACGCGAGTCTCATGAAGACAAGAGCAAACGCTATGTCGCCGGGGTGATGGGCGGGGTGTTCTACCTGCTGCTGGGCATCTTCGGTGCGACCCTGGTGTCGATCTTCAGCGCCTTCCCCAAGGAACTGATCGCGGCACTGGCCGGGCTGGCGTTGTTTGCCGCTATCGCTGGCGCATTAGCCGGGTCCATGGCCGAACCCAAAGATCGCGAAGCAGCACTGATTACCTTCCTGGTCACGGCATCAGGCATGTCATTACTGGGGCTTTCGGCGGCGTTCTGGGGCTTGATCTTCGGGCTCTTGGCGCACCTGCTGCTGACCTTTGGGAGAGTGAAAAAAACGGGGGCGCTAGCGGCCTCGGTACAAGCAAGGTAGCAAGGTAAAAAAGGTACGGATCGGGAGCGTCCGTTACTCGCATCAATCCATCGATCTCTGACTGACTGTCGCGGTTTTTAAAACCCACGCCACGGTATAGGGATCGTTTGACCTAATAAAAACAAGAGTGACCCTATGAAAAACAGTGCAAGCGTCATCGGAATGATGGTGTCAGCGGCGGTGGCCGGTAGTTTTTGCGAAGTGGCGCGTGCAGACGAAAGTGCGTTCTTCAAGGATTCGACGGCAACCTTGCAGGCGCGTAACTACTACTTCAGCCGCGACTATTCGGGCATCGTTGGTCCTAACAAACAGTCCAAGGCTGAGGAATGGGCGCAGGGTTTCATTCTCAACATAAAGTCCGGCTATACCGAAGGGCCCGTAGGTTTCGGGGTGGATGCCCTCGGTTTACTGGGGATCAAACTCGACAGCAGTCCAGATCGGGTCAAGACCGGTTTACTGCCCTTGCATACCGACGGCAGTTCCGCCGACGAGTATGGCTCTCTGGCCGGGGCACTGAAAATGAAAGTGGGCAAGACCGAACTGCGCGTGGGTGAACTGCAACCCAATCTGCCCGTGCTGGCGTTCAGCGATATCCGCTTGTTGCCGCCGACCTATCAGGGCGCCAGCGTGGTCTCCACTGATATTGAAGGTTTGACCCTCAATGCGGGTCAATTGCGCTCTACCAACTTGCGCGACTCCAGTAATGACCAACCGATGTACGCGTTGATCAATGACCCGATCAACCCACGGCGTATCGCAAATATCACCTCCAATCGTTTCAACTACGCGGGTGCTGATTACACCTTCAACGACAAGCGCACCACGGTCGGCATCTGGCAGGCGCAGCTCAAGGATATCTACCAGCAACGCTTCTACAACCTCAAACACATCGAGCCGTTCGGTAGCTGGAAACTGGGGGCGAATCTGGGCTTTTACGACGCTCAGGATGACGGCCAGAGCAAAGCAGGCAGCCTCGACAACCGCGCGTTTTACTCACTGATGTCCGCCGCCCACGGGGGGAATACTTTTTACGTTGGCTATCAGGCGATCAACGGCAAAGACGGCTTCCTGCGGATCGGCGACAACATCTCGCCGCTGGGTAACGAAGTACCGACCTATGAGTTCGCGGCTCCCAAAGAGCGCTCCTGGCAACTGCGCGACGAATACAACTTCGCCGCCATTGGCCTGCCGGGTCTGGTGGTTGGCGCGCGCTACCTCAAGGGCGATAACGTCAATACCGGGCGGGGCTTCGAAGGCAAGGATTGGGAGCGTGATCTGGACATTGGCTACGTGATCCAGAGCGGTCCCTTCAGGGATGTGGGCGTGCGCATTCGCAACGCGACAGCGCGCTCAAACTACCGCACTGACATCGACGAAAATCGGTTGATCCTGAGCTATACCATCAAGCTGTTCTGATCCGGACGTCGCTGTCGGAGTGCTGATGGGCTTCGGCAGTGACACCTCACGCGGCGTTTCTGCGGCGATGGGCCAGCAAGTGTTTGCTGCCTTCAAACACCAATACCAGCACGGCCACCCAGATCGGCAGGTACGTCAGCCATTCATCGCGGCCGATGCTTTCTCCCAGCAGCAAGGCAACGCCGACCAGAAGCACGGGTTCGACATAACTGAGCAGGCCGAACAGGCTGAAGGCCAGCAGGCGACTCGCGAGGATATAGCTGACCAATGCCGAGGCGCTGATCATGCCCAACAGCGGAATCAACAGGTACAGCCGTGGGTGTTCAGCGACGACGCTGGGGTCACCGTTGAGGATGAACCAGGTCGCGATGGGCAGCAGCAGGGCCATGTCGAACCACAGACCGCCGAGGTTATCGTTGCCCAACCGGCGCCGTAGCACGAAATATACCGGATAACCGAGGGCCACCAACAGGGTTTCCCAAGAGAAACTGCCGACTCGATATAACTCATTAGCGACCCCGACCAGAGCACAAAAGGCGGCTATTTTTTGCAAGCGTGACAGGTGCTCGCCGTAGGCAATTCGGCCGGTGACGATCATCGTCAGCGGCAAGAGAAAATACCCCAGTGACACTTCCAGGCTACGGCCGTGCAGCGGTGCCCACATGAAGAGCAGGAGCTGCGCCCCAAGCAGCGTCGAAGACAGCAGCATGCCAATCAGCAGAGCCGGTTTTTGTCGCAGGCGTCGACCGATTTGGCAAACCAGCGGCCAATCACCACTGATCATCATGAACAGCGTTACGCAGGGCACGGTGAGCAGCATGCGCCAACCGAAGATCTCTTCACCGCTCAGAGGTGTCAGCAGCGAAGTATAGAAATACATGACCCCGAACAGGACAGAGGCCATAACCGACAGTACAACGCCTTTTGACACAATATCCTCGCGCAGCTTCAAGCTTTTATAGGGAGCTTGTTTGTGAAGGGCTCTCTGGTTTCAACCTTGAGAGAAGCGGCGCACAGTCTAGCTGATCCTTCATGGCAGGACAGGATGGACTCCGTTCAGTGTTCCTGTGAATCCGGAACGAAACATTTGGTTAGGCCGCGAGCTTTGTTAGGCTGCTGCGATTGCCCGGTTGAACCTGCCCGGGGTTATCGAAGGACGCCCCATGACGGCCATCAGCACCGCGGCACCGGTTATCCCGGGCCGAATGGAACAGTTTTCCACGCGTATCGGTTTTTTTATCGCCGGGTTCGGCATCGCAGCGTGGGCGCCGTTGGTGCCCTATGCCAAGGCGCGTGTCGGGCTGAATGACGGGACTCTTGGGTTGTTGCTCCTGTGTTTGGGTGTCGGCTCGATCATCGCCATGCCGCTGGCAGGGGCGCTAGCGGCGCGGTTCGGTTGTCGCAGTGTCTTGATCGTCTCCAGCGTATTGATCTGTCTGTGTCTGCCCTTGCTGGCGTCGGTCTCCAGCCTGTCGTTGCTGGTGGCGACGCTGTTCGTGTTTGGCGCCAGCATGGGCGCGCTGGACTGCACGGTGAACATTCAGGCGATCATCGTCGAGCGGGCCAGCGGCAAGACCATGATGTCGGGCTTTCATGGCTTGTTCAGTCTGGGAGGGATCATCGGTGCTGGTGGGGTCAGCGGCTTGCTCAGTGCGGGCGCTTCGCCGTTGATCGCGATGTGGGTGGTGGTTGCCTTTATGGTCATCGCCTTGTTCAGGGCCTCTCCGCATTTCCTTACCTATGGCAGTGAAAGCGATGGCCCGGCGTTTGCCGTGCCCCACGGCGTGGTGCTGTTTATCGGTTTGTTGTGCTTTACCGTATTTCTCACCGAAGGCGCGATGCTCGATTGGAGTGCGGTGTTCCTCAGTTCCTTGCGCAATGTCGATCCGTCTTATGCCGGGCTGGGCTATGCGGTGTTCGCGCTGACCATGACCCTCGGCCGTTTTTTTGGTGATGCCATCGTTCGTCGAGTCGGGGCCAATCGCGTCATTATTCTGGGTGGCCTGTGCGCAGCGCTGGGGTTGGCACTGTCCACACTGATTCCCACTTGGGAAGCAGCGCTGCTCGGTTACGCGCTGGTCGGTGCCGGTTGTTCCAACATTATTCCAGTGCTCTACAGTGCCGTCGGCCGACAAAAGGTCATGCCAGAAAACGTGGCCGTCCCGGCGATCACCACCTTGGGGTATGCCGGGATCCTTGCCGGTCCAGCGCTCATTGGCTTCATCGCCCACGCCAGCAGCCTGAGTCTGGCCTTTCTGATTGTCGCCGTGTTGCTGTTGGGTGTTTCGCTGAGTGGACGTATCTTGAAAGTATGAACCCCTAAGGTTCAGGGCCTTGGTGCCGTTGGCAACGAAGACGCCAGCAGATCACAGATCAATACATAGTGCGGAGCTTCCGAGGGCATCTGCGCTGCGAATTCGCCAACGACTTCCTGGGTCAGGCTGACGATGTCTTCAACCAGCTCCATGCCTGCGCCGGTACGCCAACTGGCGACGATGTCCATGGCCGGCGGCAAGGGTACGTCATGGATCAGGGTCAGGACGCCCTGCGTCAGTTCTCCGCGTACCAGCGCTGCCGGCAATGCACCGATGCCGAAGCCGTCGCGCACCAGGCGGGTGATGGCGGAGGCCGAGTTCACGCAATTGATGCGCTGCGTCACGATGTTGGCCGTGTGCAGCATGTTCAGGATGTCCTGGTGCGGGCGAGAGTTCCGCGAAAAGGTCACGATACGCTCCAGCGACAGCTCTTCGAGCGAGGCGTAAGGCCGGTCATAGGCCGAGCCGGTCGGCACCACCCAATGCATCGGGTAGCGGGCCAGTACCGTGTTGCGCACCGAGTCGAAACGCAGCACGTCGGTCTGGAAAATAATGTCCTGATAACCCTTTTCCAGTTGCACGCACAGGTTACTGGCAGTGTCGGCGGTCAGTTCGATCTCCAGCGCCGGGTAACACTTCATCAGGCGTGTTACCAAAGGGCTGAGCCAGGTGTGTATCACCGTATCCATCGCCCCGATACGAATCCGGCCGCGTACCTGTCGCGGGTCCTTGATCGCGTCTTTCATGCTCTGCATCGTGTCCATGATGTGTTCTGCGTACTCCAGCACGCGCAAACCTTCGGTGGTCAGCGAAACCCCCTTGGAGTCACGAACGAACAGGCGCACACCCATTTCATCCTCCAGCGCGGCGATGCGGCTGGAAATAGACGCCTGGGTGCTGAACAGTTTCTCTGCCGTGAGCCTGAAGCTTTTCAGGCGGGCGACCCAGACGAAGGTTTCCAGAAATTTGAGATTCACTGAGTTGATTCCTTGCTGTTTAAGGTGTCGCGGTTTCGCATGCCGCACAAATAAGGTGAACGGTGCCCTGTAGCCATAGCGCGCATGCTTTTGGAAATTGCAGGTTGTATGCCACAACCTCTACAGAAATTCTTATGAGGCATAGCGGTTTTTTCTCGTTGGACGCCGTTCTCGGCGTACCGAAAGATTGCTGAAGAATGAAATAGGACTCCATGAATAACAACACAACGGAACGAGATCCTTATTATGCAAACCGCTATCAATCTCTGGCCGCTCCTAGGGGTGCTGGTCATCGTCATTGGCTTTGTGCTGCGCTTCAATCCGATGCTGGTGGTCGCTCTTGCGGCCGTGGCTACCGGCTTTGCCGCGAGCATGCCGCTGGACACTATTCTCGCGACTATCGGTAACGGGTTTATTAAAACCCGTACCTTGCCGCTGATCATCCTGTTGCCGCTGGCGGTCATCGGCTTGCTTGAGCGCCATGGCCTGCGTCTGCACGCGCAAAACTGGATTGCGCGCTTCCAGAGTGCCACGGTCGGACGTCTGCTGATCGCTTACCTGTTTGTCCGTGAAACCACCGCTGCGGTAGGTCTGACCAGCCTGGGTGGGCATCCGCAGATGGTCCGCCCGCTATTGGCGCCCATGGCTGAAGGCGCTGCCGAGGCGCGTTTCGGTAAGTTGCCGGAGGCAGTGCGCTTTCGATTGTTGGCACTATGCGCGGCAACGGACAACGTCGGGCTGTTTTTCGGCGAAGACATATTCGTCGCCTTTGGCGCTATTGCCTTGATGCACACCTTTTTGCTGGGGTCAGGGATCGATGTCGATCCGATGCACATCGCGTTTTGGGGGATGCCAACGGCATTTTGCGCGTTCGTGATTCATGCCATACGGCTGCATCGCTTTGATCGCCGGTTAGGTCGTGAGCTGCACGCCAATCTGGTGATGAAGGAGGTCGCACAATGATCATTTCCATTCAATACCTGTACTGGCTGGCCGGGGTGATTCTGGCGATCACCACGGTCATGACGCTCACCGATAAAAGTAATCCGAAGCGTTGGAGCACGGGTTTATTTTGGGGCCTGTTCAGCATCGCGTTTTTAGTGGGCGAGCAACTGCCGCCCGCGCTGGTTGGCGTCGGCGTGCTAGCGATGGCTGCCATCGCCGGGTGCGGCGGGGTTGGTATGGGCAAACATCATGACCTGCCCGACAAGGCTCGTCGGGCAAGCGCCGGGCGTTTGGGCAACAAATTGTTCATCCCGGCGCTGGCGATTCCGCTGGTGACTGTGATCGGCGCGGTGTTTCTGAAAAACGTCAAATTCGGCGACGTGGCTTTGCTTGATCCGGCCAACAGCACTTTTGTCTCGCTGGGCATCGGTTGCTTGATCGCGCTGGTGTTGGCGTGCTGGCTGACCCGCGACACTCCGGTGCAGGCAATGCGTGAGTCACGCCGTCTGACAGAAGCGCTGGGTTGGGCTCTGGTACTGCCACAAATGCTTGCCATGCTTGGGTTGTTATTCAATGACGCTGGCGTTGGCAAGGCGGTGGCGCACTTGGCCACGGCCTACATCAACCTCGACTTTCGCTTGGTAGCGGTGATGGTCTACGTGCTGGGCATGGCCCTGTTCACTGTGGTCATGGGCAACGGTTTCGCCGCCTTTCCAGTGATGACGGGTGGTATTGGTGTGCCCATTCTGGTCGGCATGTACGGCGCCAACCCTGCGGTGATGGCGGCCATTGGCATGTTCTCCGGTTACTGCGGAACACTGATGACGCCCATGGCCGCCAACTACAACATCGTCCCTGCGGCGTTGCTGGAGTTACCGGACAAGTACGCGGTCATCAAGGCGCAGATCCCCACAGCGCTGGCGATGCTGGTGGTCAATATCGTGCTGTTGTATGTATTGATGTGATGTTTTAAATCACCCGGCAGCGGTGCTCTGTTTGAATGCAATGGGTTTCTCTAGCGGGGTCGCGGCGTTACCGGACTTCAATAGCGTTTGAATCGCCTGGCTGTAGGCATCACGGCCCAGGCTCATGCTGTTGTTGTGCGTGCCGCCAGGGACCAGTAACAAGCGTTTGGGTTCCTGCGCGGCCTGATACAGCGCTTCACTGAAGCGTGATGGCACATAAGGGTCATCCATGCCGTGCACGATCAGTACCGGCATGTGGATCTCAGCGATTTTGTCGATGGAATCGAACTTTTGCGACAACAACCAGCGCACCGGCAACGACGTGTTGGCGACAGCCGTCGCCACGTCAGCGAGGGTGGTGAAAGTGGATTCGATGATCAGCCCCCGCGCCTGCTTTTTACCGCCGTCGCTTTCAGCATCGCGACCGAGTTCAGCGGCCAGATCAATCGCCACGGCACCGCCCAGTGAATGGCCGTATAAAAGCCGTTTTGTGGCGTCGGGTTGCAAGACTTTCAGGCGCGCCCAGGCGATACGTGCATCTTCGTACACCGAGACCTCTGACGGCAGTGGCCCCAGGCTCTGACCGAAGCCGCGGTAATCGATAGCCAGCACAGAAAAACCCATGGCATGCAGTTGTTCGATGCGGAAAAACTGGCCCGTCAGGTTCCACCGTGTTCCGTGCAGATACAGCACGGCGGGCGCGCCGGCTTTAGCCGCTGGCCACCACCAGGCATGAATGTTTTGCGAGTCGCCAAAACCGGGCGCCTTGAGTTCCAGTTCTTCAACGTCGGCTGGCAAACCGTGATACCAACTGGCGGTGCCGGGCTCGATCTGGAACAGCAGAGAGCGCTCTTCGTGCTTTAGCACCGAGCAACTTAACGGCATGCCGAGGATCACCAACGTCATGCATAGCAGCCTCAACCAGTGGGCTTTGATGCGCGAAAAATATAACGTCGGCATGGCAGCTCTTTGCGTTGTGGGTCGTCAGTCGACAGGTTGGCCTTAGTGCGCAGGCTTAACCTGTTTTGGGTTGGCGTACAGCTCTTTTCAACGTAAATCGAGAAACGTGTTATCAGTAGTGCCATTCGTGCCTTCTATCCGAGTCTTCACCATGGGTAAACACACAATCGGCGATTCATCCACCGCGCCTGGAAAAGACTGGGTGCTGCGCGCCACACAATCGCCAAAGCTGGAGCGGATTGAAGCATTTTTTCACGGCCATGGTTATGAGATGCATCGGCACGATACCTACGCTATAGGCCGGACCTTGTCCGGTGTGCAAAGCTTCAATTATGGCAAAAAGTTGCAGCACAGCTTGCCTGGCCGGACGATGGTGTTGCATCCCGATGAACCCCATGACGGGCACGCCGGTACCGAGGACGGTTTCCACTACCGCATGTTTTATGTTGAACCGGCACACTTGCAGCAGGTGCTGGGAGGCAAACCGTTGCCGTTTATCAAGGGCGGGATCAGCGGCGATCCGGGTCTTTTTGCGGCGACTCAGGTTTTGCTTCAGGACATGGACTGCGCGATTGATCCGCTGGAAATGGACGATGCCTTGTTCGACCTGGCCACGGCGCTGCAGGTCGCGTCGGGCGTGCACGCGGTCAGGCAAATCGTGGATTACCCGGCCGCGCAAAAGGCGCGTGAATTTCTTCTGGCTTCATGGCAGCACACCGTCACCCTCAGTGAATTGGAGGCTGTTAGCGGCCGGGATCGCTGGCGCCTGTCACGAGATTTTCGTGCACTGTTCGGCACCAGTCCCTACCGTTACCTGACCCTGCGCCGTCTCGATCAGGTTCGGCGCATGATGACTCAGGGCTATTCGCTGACTGATGCAGCAGCGCTAGCCGGGTTCTCTGATCAAAGCCATATGACTCGGCATTTTGTCAGAACCTACGGCATTTCGCCGGGGCGCTGGTTGAAGATGCTCGGCGCTCGATAGCGGGCAGCGCACTACGCTCAACGCTGCACGATCATACAAGACGAGGCCAACCTGGCGCTCTTAAGCTTAGGGTTCATTGACCATGGGAAGCGTCGCCATGCACACGGAATCCTCTAGCCAGACCCCGTATAAAGCCATCAATCTTGCTGAAAAACTCAGTCTGTTCAGTGAACACTGGACACCCAAAGTCGTTGCGCAGATGAACGATTACCAATTCAAGGTGGTGAAAATCCAGGGTGATTTTGTCTGGCATTCTCATGTCGATACCGATGAGACGTTCATCGTCCTTGAAGGCCAGTTGCGTATCGATTTCCGCGATGGAGTGGTGCGGCTGTCGGCAGGCGAGCTATATGTCGTACGCAAGGGTGTCGAGCACAAACCCTACGCCGAACATGAAGTGAAACTGATGTTGATCGAGCCAACAGGCGTGCTCAATACCGGGGCCGAGGGTGGCGACAGGACGGCGCAGAATGATGTGTGGATCTAGGGTCAGGTCGCCAGCCCTCGGTTTCACGAGCTACACGTTTACTTTGCTATGCCAACGAGTACTGGATCGGCCCTGTAGAGGGTCGGCTCCATCTGCTTGAGATTCTCTACTTTCGGCAGGTCATTGATGGCGATGTAGGGACTGCTCGGGTGCAGGGTCAGGTAGTTCTGATGGTATTCCTCGGCCGGGTAGAAGCTTTTGTTGGTTTCAATTCGGGTGACGATCGGTGCGTTGAACGCTTTGGATGCATCAAGCTGGATGATGTAGGCCTTGGCGATTTTTTCCTGCAGCGGGTTCTGCGGGAAAATCGCTGACCGGTATTGGGTGCCGCTATCAGGGTCTTGTCTGTTCAATTCGGTTGGGTTGTGGGCCACCGAGAAAAATACCTGCAGCAAGCGTCCATAAGTGATTGTTGTCGGGTCGTAGGTGATCTGTACCGACTCCGCATGCCCGGTATTGCCGGAACTGACCTGTCCATATTCTGCCGTGTTGGCGGCGCCGCCCGCGTAGCCGGACACTGCGTTCTCGACGCCGCGTACGTGCTGGAATACGCCTTGAACCCCCCAAAAACATCCGCCAGCGATTACGGCTACTTCGTGGTGGGCGGTGCCGACAGGTTCATCCAGAGCGGGTGGGGCGATGGCAACGGCTTTTTCGGCTGAACACGCTGATTGCGACAGGCCTAGTAGCGCCGTGATCAAGCTGATGCCAGCCAGTTTCAACGGCAACCACGAAGCCGATTTCTTTTCGCCCACTGTAGAAGTACTCATTTCTTTCATCCTCACGTTCATCATTGAGAAAATCGCACGCTGCGAAGGCAGAACCACGTGATCAACCGAATGTAAATGCGTAGGCCTGCACGCCGGGGTCCATGAACTCAATGGCAAAGGTGTGATCGATAATGGGGCCGGTCTGGCGTATCAGTTTATAAAGGCGCTGTTCGGTCACCGTGCCGTCACCATTGGGCGCACTGTCAGTGCCGTGATCCTCACCGGGTGCTGCGCCGTCGATGCTGACCCGAAAGCGCACAGGTTTGCCGTCGGGCCCAGGCCCGAGAACCAGATGCAGGTCCCGCGCATGAAAACGATAGATGATACGGCCGGGGGCATGTTCGAGCCTGACCTGCTCGGGCTCGGCGGTCCATTTACCCGCCAGGCCCCATTGGTTCAGATTCAGTTGCGCCGGAGCGGCATAGGTCTGCGCCTTGTCGGCTACCTCATCGCCCCCGGATGTGAAGTTCTGCGCCCGCGCGTAACCCAGGTAGGTTTCAGGAGAGCTTACCTCCGCATCATCTGCGGCCATCTGGACGCCTTGAGCATCGGCCGCGGTGACCATGTCACTGGCAACATTTTTATGACCTGCTTCTGCCAGTAATTGTTGGATAACGTGCTCTGACTGCGCGTAATCACCCTCGCCAAAATGGTGGTAACGAATGTTTCCTTGAGCGTCGATAAAGTAATGCGCGGGCCAATACTGATTGTTGAAATCACGCCAGATCGCGTAGTCGTTGTCGAGGGCAACCGGGTAATGTATGCCCAGATCACGCACCGCCTTGCGCACGTTGTCGACGTCTCGTTCAAAGGCAAACTCGGGCGCGTGCACGCCGATCACCACCAAACCCTGATCATGGTATTTCTTTGCCCATGCGTTAACGTAAGGCAGGCTGCGCAGGCAGTTGATGCAGGAATACGTCCAGAAGTCGATGACCACGACTTTGCCCTTCAGCTCTGCGGCGGTGAGCGGGGCAGAGTTCAGCCATGTAACTGCGCCGGAGAGGTCGGGCAACGAGCCTTCTACTGGCAGTTTCAGGGCTGAGTCGGCGACGTCCTTAAGACTCACGTTCATCGTGGCGCCGCTCGGACTGCTGTCACTCGGTGCAACCGGCGACAGGGTATTGAGCAGCTTTTGCTCGAGTCCGGCTGTCGCCACGCTGGATACGTTGCTCAGCAGCCCTGTGTCCAGCCCCGTAGCGATAGCGACGACGCCGATTAGCATGGCGATACCCAGGCCTCGACGCAGCCATTCGCCTGCACCCAATGAGCGTTTCATGGCTGTAAACAGTTTGCCGCCAATCAGCAAGGCAAAGGCGAGGGAGGTCGCAGCCCCGGCAGCATAGGCCAGCAGCAACAGGGTTGTGCCAACGCTGGCGCCATGCAGCGCCGCGCCGGTGAGTACTAGGCCGAGGATGGGACCGGCACAAGGTGCCCATAACAGACCGGTGGCAACCCCGAGCAAAAACGATGACTTGATGCTGGGTGGGCCGCCCGCTGTTTGTGCCGATTGGGAAAGACGGTCTCCTGCCGAGACCAGCGGGCGTGTCAAACGCTCGGTCAAATGGGGCATCAACAGGGTCAAGCTGAAGAATGCCATCAGCGCGACTGCCAGCCAGCGACCATATTGGTTGGCCTGCACCACCCATCCACCGCCGACAGCTGCCAGGGTCGCGACCGCCGCGAACGTCAACGCCATGCCGCACAATAGTGGTAGGCCACTGCGCCGGAACGGCTCGCCTGAGCGGGCGAAGACGAAGGGCAGCACCGGCAGAATGCAGGGGCTGAGAATGGTCAGCACGCCCCCTAGATACGACAAGATGATTAATAGCATTGGGCTGAATCCTGTTTAGTCGCTGTGGGCTGAGTCATGGCTCATGCCGAACCTGGCTTGAATGTCATGGCCACGCCGTTCATGCAGTAGCGCAGCCCGGTCGGTTCGGGGCCGTCATCGAACACATGGCCAAGATGGCCGCCGCAACGACGGCAATGCACTTCGGTGCGGACCATGCCAAGCGCCATGTCGCGTGTTTCTGCGACGGCATGTTCGAGCGGGGCATAAAAGCTTGGCCAGCCGGTGTGACTGTCGAATTTGGTGCGGGAAGAAAACAACTCAAGCTGGCACCCTGCACAGGCAAAACGGCCGGTCCGGTGTTCGTTGTTGAGCGGGCTGCTGCCCGGCCGTTCGGTTGCACTGTGGCGCAGTACCTTGAATTGATTCGCCGTCAGTAGCGCGCGCCACTCGGCCTCGGTGTGCGACACCTCGAAGACTTCACCGGTATTGGCCATTCCGCCCGACGTCGCGGCCAGGGCGCGCCAGTCGAGGAGTCCTGTCGCCGCCAAGGCGACGCCAGCCGTGCCGCAAAAAAGAAACCATCGTCTGGATTGCATAGGGTTCACTTGGAAGGAGTGGGCGTTGTGTCATTGTTTTTCGCGGGCAGTCACCAAGTCCTCACGCAAAGTTAAATTAATTGTGATAAATGGATTCGATGGAATCTTGCACAATGGCTTTCCCGTCGCGTCCCCCGCGCGTCGGCGTCACCCATTCCAGAAGGCTGATAATGGATACGCCCAAACGTGTATTGATTGTCGAAGATGATCTGCAGCTCGCAGGCTTGTTGCGCCTGCATTTGCAGGACGAGGGCTACGCAGTGACGCATTGCGCCGATGGCAATGCCGGGCTGGCGCAGCTTGAGCAGGGCGGCTGGGATGCCCTGATCCTGGATTTGATGCTGCCGGGCGTGGACGGTCTGGAAATCTGCCGGCAAGCCCGTGCCATGGCTCGCTATACGCCAATCATTATCACCAGTGCCCGCTCCAGCGAGATGCATCGGGTGCTTGGGCTCGAACTGGGCGCTGACGATTATCTGGCCAAACCCTTTTCGATGCTGGAACTGGCGGCAAGGGTCAAGGCGCTGTTGCGCAGGGTGGACGCCCTGGAAAAAAACATGAGAACCGTCGCTGGCAAGATTGAGCTCAACGGGCTGTCGCTCGATCCCGTGACGCGTCAGGCCGAGGTCGATGGTAAATACCTCGAACTCACGCCGCGTGAATTCGACCTGTTGTATTTCTTTGTGAAAAATCCTGGAAAGGTATTTTCACGCATGGACTTACTCAATCAGGTGTGGGGCTACAAGCACGATGGCTATGAACATACCGTCAACACCCACATCAATCGTCTGCGCGCAAAAGTCGAGGTTGATCCGGCGGAACCCAGCCGCATCCTGACCGTTTGGGGCCTGGGTTATCGCTTTTCGCCGGACCGCGTGAGGCCTCCTGAATGAACCTGACGCTATTACAACGCCTGTCCGTGGCGTTCGCGATCTTGCTGTTGGCCTGTTGTGGGGCGTCGGCGTGGTTGCAGATCCGGGCCAACGACCTGCATGAAAAGGAAGTGGTGCAAGGCTTGTCGCGTGGCTTGGCTGACAGTATCGCCCGCGACAACAACATGATTGGTCCCGGGACTCTCAAGGTTGAGGACATCCGCAGGCTGTTCAGCAAGCTAATGAACGTCAATCCCAGCGTCGAAGTCTATTTGCTGGACAGCGCGGGCCGTATCACGGGTGACGATGCGCCAGCCGGGCACCTGAAGCGCGACCGCGTCGACCTCAATCCTCTGCACCGCTTGCTAGACGGGCAGCCACTGCCAATCCTCGGCGATGATCCGCGCAGTGTCGACGGCCAAAAGGTTTTCAGCGTCGCCGCGCTGCACGATGGGAGCCAGGATTTGGGCTACCTCTACGTGGTATTGATGGGCGAGGCGCATGACCTCATTTCTGCTCAGGTGGCTGCCAGTTCGGTGTTGCGCACGACGTTATGGTCGATGGCGCTGGTTGCACTGCTGGGGCTTGTGGCGGGGCTGATGGCATTTCGGATGATTACCCGGCCACTGCGCCGACTGACCGACACTATGCGCCACTTCGATACCCAGGCGGAACCGGTCGCGTTGCCGGTAACCGCAGAAGATGGCGCCAGTCGACGCGATGAAATAGCCGTGCTTGAGGCCAGTTTTAGCCAGATGGCTGCTCGGATTGCCGAGCAATGGCGCACCCTGACGCAGCTGGATCAAGACCGACGCGAACTGGTGGCGAATATTTCCCATGACTTGCGCACGCCGCTGGCGTCGTTGCATGGCTATCTGGAAACCCTCTCGTTCAAGGGCGCAACGCTGAGCGAGGCCGAGCGGCAGCGCTATCTCGCTGCGGCCCTGAGTCAGAGCGATAACGTACGTCAACTGGCGCAGGCGTTGTTCGAGCTGGCCCGGCTGGAGCATGGCGCTGTGCAACTGGTGGTCGAAGATTTTTCGCTCTCCGACTTGATTCAGGACGTCTTTCAGAAATTCGAATTGATGGCCGAAGCCAGACAGTCGCGGCTGGTGGCGGTATTACCGCGCTCGTCGTCCATGGTGTCGGCCGACCTGGGCATGATCGAGCGGGTACTGACTAACCTGATCGACAACGCGATCCGGCATACCCCGTCGGGCGGGACCATTGAGGTGGCGCTCAAGCATGAGGCGGGCAAAGTAATTGTCACGGTCAGCGATACCGGGCCGGGTATTCCTGCGCGACTGCTGGAAAACCTGTTCCGCCGGCCTTTCAGTCAGGCGGGCGACCGGCGCTCGGGAGGGCTCGGCCTGCTGATCGTGCGGCGCATTTTGCAATTGCACGACGCTCAGATTCGTCTGCTGTCGGCGCCCGGAAAAGGCGCGATTTTTTGTTTCGAACTCACGGCGGCGGGGGCTTAGCCGAGCGCCGGTACCGCGTCGTCGGTTGTCACTTCGGGCGCATCCGGCATCAAGGTTGCGATCAGCGCGCGCACCGTGCCTGGCAAGGCGTCCAGTTCGCGGACCAGAATACTGCGTTCGCGAATCGCCCAGGGTTCGTCGAGTTCGACAATCGCCAGTTGCATGGTGCGGCTGTGCCGGGCAGCGGCGGACTCGGGAATAATGCCAATGCCCACGCCAGCTTCGACCATGCGGCAGATGGCCTCGAAGCTGGACACCTGAATCCGCAGCGACAGGTTTTGCCCCAGTCGCTCGACATGATCACGCAGGAAACTCAGGAGCGTGCTGCCTTCGTGCAGGCCTATATGCTGGAAGGCCAGGGTCTGTTTAAGGGTGACCGGTTTCGGGCTGGCCAGCGCATGCCCTACGGGGACGGCCAGCACCAGACGGTCGGTGCTGAAGTGCATCACCTGTAAGCCAGCGGCTTCCACCGGACCGGCAATGATGCCCATGTCGGTGGTGCCATCAAGCACGCCGCGCACGATGTCCCGTGACAGGCGCTCCTGCAGGTCGACGGTTACCCCCGGTCTTTTCGCCAGAAAACCTGCCAGCACTTCCGGCAGAAACTCGGTCACTGCTGTGGTGTTGGCGAAGATGCGGATGTGCCCGGCGGAATCGGTGCCGTAGCGGGTGAACTCGGATTTCAGGTAATCCACCTGACGCATCACCAGTCGCGCATGCTTGAGCAGGCGGTGACCGGCGGGTGTCAGCTCTACACCACGGCTGTCACGGTACAGCAGGCGAGTATCGAATTGGCTTTCCAGCGCCTTGATCCGGGCGCTGGCCGCCGCCGGTGACAGAAACGCCCGCCGCGCACCCTGGGTCAGGCTCGGCGATTCGCCAATGTGGATGAACAGGCGCAGGTCAGCCAGATCGAAGTGCATCATCGTCTCCCATTTTTATTAGCGTTCAGCATTTATGAACGCTGGCTTACGAAAATGCAAATTCTCAGAATGCCCAGCGCCTTGCATTATCCCGGCATAACAACAACTGCCCAGGGGTAACCCGCATGAGCGTTTCAGCTAGCAGCACCGATTTCACTGCGTGGATCGGTCGCACCGAAGAAGCCCAGGATCACCTGAGTCGCAATTTGATCAAACGTATTGCTGCCACCTTCGGTGAAGATATTCCCGCCGATGGCGATGCTCTACCTCCACTGTGGGCGTGGTGCTTCTTTCAGGATCCGCTGGCAGAGTCCCTGCTGGGCACTGACGGTCATCCAGCACGCGGCGGCTTTCTGCCACCGGCCGATAACCGCAATCGCATGTGGGCGGGCGGTCGTATCGAGTTCTTCGAACCGCTGCGGGTCGGCGCCGACGCCCATAGGCTGTCGACCATCACCCACATCGAAGAAAAGCACGGCCGTACTGGCGCGTTGTTGTTCGTCACCGTGCGCCACGATTATTCCCAGGACGGGCGATTGGCGATTCGCGAAGAACAGGACATCGTTTACCGCGAGCCCAACCCGCCGAAGCAAAGCAGCGGCGAAGCCGTCCCCGGGGGCGACTGGAGTGAGACTGTCGTGCCGACCTCGACGTTGCTGTTCCGCTATTCCGCCGTGACCTTCAACGGCCACCGTATTCATTACGACTACCCCTACGTCACCGGCACCGAAGGCTATTCCGGCCTGGTGGTGCACGGTCCGATGATCGCCACCTTGAGCTTGCGTGCGTTCTGCCGGGCCAACCCCGAGGCGCGTCTGCGCCGTTTCGCCTATCGCGGCGTGCGCCCGTTGATTGCCCCGCAACCGTTCAGCGTGGGCGGCCGCTTGCTTGAACCTGGCAAGGCGCAGTTATGGGCCGGCAATGACGCCGGTATCGCCCAAAGCGCTGAAGTCGATTTCGACTAAATCCAGTGGACAGTCCCGTTAGATAAGCCCGTGTCCGTGCGGACCCATGAGAGCCAATCGATGAACCCCAACGATAACGAAGAACTGAATGCTATCCGCGAAGGCGTGCGCGCCCTGTGTGCCGAATTCGATGCGGCTTACTGGCGCAAGGTCGATGAAGAGAAGGGCTTCCCTGAAGCGTTCGTCAAGGCGCTGACCGATGCCGGCTGGCTGGCGGCGCTGATCCCGACCGAATACGGCGGCTCGGGTCTGGGCCTGGCCGAAGCGTCAGTGATCCTTGAAGAAGTGAACCGCTGCGGCGGTAACTCTGGCACCGTTCACGGCCAGATGTACAACATGTTCACCCTGTTGCGTCACGGCAGTGAGGCACAGAAGAGCTATTACCTGCCGAAGCTGGCCAGCGGTGAATTACGCCTGCAATCCATGGCCGTCACCGAGCCCACCACGGGTACCGACACCACCAAGATCAAGACCACTGCGGTGAAGCAGGGTGACAAGTACGTGATCAACGGTCAGAAAGTCTGGATCTCGCGGGTCCAGCATTCGGACCTGATGATCCTGCTGGCGCGCACCACACCGCTGACTGAAGTGAAGAAGAAATCCGAAGGCATGTCGATCTTTCTCGTCGACCTGCGCGAGGCCATTGGCAACGGCCTGACCGTTCAGCCCATCGCCAACATGGTCAACCATGAAACGAACGAACTGTTCTTCGACAACCTGGAACTGCCCCTCGACAGCCTGATCGGCGAGGAAGGTAAAGGCTTTCGCTACATCCTTGATGGCTTGAATGCCGAGCGTACGCTGATTGCCGCCGAATGCATCGGCGACGGCCGCTGGTTCATCGAAAAAGCCAGCGCCTATGCCCGTGATCGGGTGGTGTTCGGGCGACCCATCGGCCAGAACCAGGGGGTGCAGTTCCCGATTGCCGAAGCGCACATCGAGATCGAAGCTGCCGACCTGATGCGCTGGCGTGCCTGCGAGGAATACGACAGCGGCAAGAATGCCGGAGCCAGCGCCAACATGGCCAAATATCTGGCGGCCAAAGCATCCTGGGAAGCGGCTAACGCCTGCCTGCAAACCCATGGGGGTTTTGGCTTTGCCTGCGAATACGACGTCGAGCGCAAGTTCCGTGAAACCCGTCTATATCAGGTCGCGCCGATCTCGACCAACCTGATTTTGTCCTACGTCGCCGAGCATTTGCTCGAACTGCCACGCAGTTTCTGAGGAGCCGATCATGAGCCATACCCAAGCATTGGCCGGCTTCCTGGCCGACCTGAACTACGAGCAGGTGCCAGACGCCGTGCTCGACCGCACCGAAGACTTGTTTCTCGACTGGCTGGGCTCGGCGCTGGCCAGCCAGGGTTCGCACCCAATTCCGCTGTTCGAGCGTTATGCGCAGCACATGGGGCCAGCCGATGGCCCGGCGAAAATACTGGTGAGCGGCCGTGGTACCTCGGCGTATTTCGCCGCGCTGGTCAACGCAGCGTCCTCGCACCTGGTCGAGCAGGACGACCTGCACAACAGCTCGGTGCTGCATCCGGCCACGGTGGTGTTCCCCGCCGTGCTGGCGGCGGCTCAGGACCTGGGCAAGTCCGGTCGCGAATTGTTGCTGGCCTCAGTGGCCGGTTATGAGGCCGGGATTCGCATCGGCGAGTTCATGGGTCGTTCTCACTACAAGATTTTCCATACCACGGCCACGGTCGGTACCCTCGCGGCAGCCGTTGCGGTCGGCAAGTTGCTGGGCTTCGATAAAGAGCAATTCATCAACCTGTTTGGCAACGCGGGCACTCAGGCTGCCGGGTTGTGGGAGTTTTTGCGAGACGCCGCCGACTCGAAACAGCTGCACACCGCCAAAGCCGCTGCCGATGGTTTACTCGCAGCGTACATGACCCTCGATGGCCTGACCGGTGCACGCAATATCCTCGAAGGCGATCAAGGCATGGCCGCAGGCATGTCCAGCGATGCTGATCCGAGCAAGCTGTCCGACCGGTTGGGCAGCCGTTGGGCGCTGGCCGAGACCTCGTTCAAGTTCCACGCCTCGTGCCGCCATACTCATCCGGCTGCCGATGCGTTGCTCCTTTTGATGCAGAGCGAGGGGCTGACTCATGATCAGATCGAGCATGTCACCACCCGTGTGCATCAGGCCGCTATCGATGTGCTTGGGCGGGTTGTGGTTCCGCAGACGGTGCATCAGGCCAAGTTTTCGATGGGCGCAGTACTCGGTTTAATTGCAGTGCACGGCAAGGCCCAATTGACCGAGTTCCAAGCGTTTGCCCTGACTGATCCTGCCGTGGCAGCGTTCCGCGAGAAAGTCAGCATGGCGCTGGACAGTGAAGTCGACGGTGCCTATCCGGCGCGCTGGTTGGGCCGTGTGGTGGTCACCACGACGGACGGCCGCACCCTATCCGCAGCTATCGACGAGCCCAAGGGCGATCCGGGCAACACCCTGTCGCGTCCTGAACTGGAAGAAAAATTTCAGCGTCTGTTGGCGTTCTCTGGCGCACGCACGCCGGAGCAGGGCCGAGCGCTGATTGAAAAGGTCTGGCAGCTGCGCAATGCGGCGGAGGTAACCCTATGACGACTCAACCAGCCAATCCTCGTCCGCTGGACGGGATTACCGTGGTCAGCCTCGAACACGCGATTGCAGCGCCTTTCTGCACCCGGCAACTGGCTGATCTGGGGGCGCGAGTGGTGAAAGTCGAACGTCCCGGCAGCGGCGATTTTGCTCGGGGCTACGACGAGCGCGTGCGTGGCCTGGCATCGCACTTTGTCTGGACCAACCGCTCCAAGGAAAGCCTGACCCTGGACCTCAAACAGGACGAGGCGGAGGACATTCTTCAGGCCCTGCTTGGCAAGGCCGATGTTTTGGTGCAGAACCTGGCACCGGGTGCTGCGGCGCGCATGGGGTTGTCGTTCGAAGCGCTGCACGAGCGCTTCCCTAGGCTGATCGTCTGCGACATTTCCGGCTACGGTGAAGGCGGGCCTTATGAAAAGAAAAAGGCCTACGACCTGCTGATTCAGAGCGAGGGTGGCTTCCTGTCGGTGACCGGCGGGCCGGGCGAAGACCAGATGGCCAAAGCCGGTTGTTCCATCGCCGACATCTCGGCGGGCATGTATGCCTACAGCGGGATTCTGTCGGCGCTGTTGCTGCGCGACAAAACCGGTGTGG
Source organism: Pseudomonas sp. 5C2 (assembly GCF_034314155.1). Lineage (NCBI taxonomy): Bacteria > Pseudomonadati > Pseudomonadota > Gammaproteobacteria > Pseudomonadales > Pseudomonadaceae > Pseudomonas > Pseudomonas sp. 5C2. The sequence goes on from NZ_JAVIWH010000002.1 coordinate 655,076, forward strand.
GTAGTCGCATTGACGTGAGCATGCTGGAAAGTCTGGTGGAGTGGATGGGCTACCCGATGTACTACGCCTTCGAAGGCGCCCAGCCGCCACCGCGTGCTGGAGCTTCGCACTCGACAATTTACCCGTATGGTCCGTTCCCGACCAAGGGCGGCGACACGGTGATGCTGGGTTTGCAGAACGAACGCGAGTGGGCGCTGTTCTGCGAGAAGGTGTTGCTCGACACTGCGCTGACCACCGATGAGCGTTTTTCGGCGAACTTCAAACGATCGGAAAATCGTGAGGCGCTACGCCAGATCATTGTCGATGGTTTCGCCCAACTGACGGTGGAAGAGGTCGTGACCCGGCTGGAAGTGGCGCAGATCGCCAACGCCCGGGTCAACGATATGCAGGGTGTGTGGGAACACCCGCAACTCAAGGCCCGCGACAGCTGGCGCGAAGTGGACAGCCCGGCCGGCAAGCTGCCGGCATTGCTGCCGCCAGGGCGCAACGCTGCCTTTACCCCGCGCATGGACCCGGTGCCGGGGCTGGGCGAACACACCGGTAGTATTTTGGGTGAGCTGGGCTTTTCGGCTGAAGATCAGGCGCGGCTGCAAGCGGCAGGGGTGGTCTGAGACCTCCACACCGTGCTCCCACAGATTAATTGGGCCTCCCCAAGAAAGAGGAAATAGCCATGTCCGGTTCCATTGTCCGCTCTGCACTGTTTGTGCCCGGTAGCCGACCCGAGCGATTCGCCAAGGCGCTGGCTGCGGGTGCCGATGCGGTGATTGTCGATTTCGAAGATGCAGTGGAAGAATCGCTCAAGCGCCAGGCTCGGGATAACCTGGCGGCTTTTCTGCAAAGCACTCCGCAGGCCTCGGTCTGGGTTCGGGTCAATGCCCCGGAGCACGCCGAACACCTCGCTGATCTGGCGTTCTGCCAACGCCATTCAGGGGTTATCGGGGTGTTGCTGCCCAAGGTCGAGAGTTCTGCCCAGGTAGCTGCAGTGGCGGCCACCGGCAAGCTGATCTGGCCGATCATCGAGAGCGCTCGTGGCCTGTTGGCGCTGGCCGAGATTGCTTGTGCCAAAGGCGTTCAGCGCTTGTCGTTTGGCAGCCTGGACCTGGCGCTGGACCTGAATTTGAGCAACGGCACTCGGGCTGCACAATGTGTACTCGATCAGGCGCGCGTCTTGTTGTTGCTGCATTCGCGTGGCGCGGGGTTGTTGCCTCCCCTTGATGGCGTGCACCCGGCCATCGACGACCCAGAGGGGCTGCACCAGTCCGTTCGTCATGCTTATGAGATGGGTTTTGCGGGCGCCTTGTGCATTCACCCGAAACAGATTTCGGTGATTCACCAGGCTTTGGCCCCGTGTGCTGAAGACCTGGCTTGGGCGCAACGCGTGCTGGACGCGGGTGCTGATGGCGCAGGCGTATTTCAAGTCGACGGGCAAATGGTCGACGCGCCGGTCTTGCTGCGCGCTCAACGATTATTGGCCCTGACGCTTATCTAGAGGGTAAGAGCTGTATACGACTTTAGTCGTAACCTCGTTGTACGATAACTGCTTTGGGTCAATAGTCTTCGAGGGTTTATCCCCACGCCACAGGGGCTTCAGAGTCGACCATGGGTACAAAGTGCCAGCGTTCAGCTAAACCAAACGCTGGATTATAAAAATGCAAATTCTCTAAACGCGCGGCCTTGTGCATCTTTGTACCAGCGCTTTAAAAGCTCCCTCAAAAATAATCACAACAATAAAAAGGTGAAATCGATGTTGAAGGTGACCCGCGCGCTCCTATGCGCCGCCGCAGTGTCCATCGCCAGCCTGACGCAGGCAGCCGACCCCATAATTATCAAGTTCGCTCACGTCGTGGCTGAAAATACGCCCAAAGGGCAGGGCGCTTTGCTGTTCAAGAAACTCGCCGAGGAACGTCTGGCGGGCAAGGTGAAAGTCGAGGTCTATGCAAACTCGTCCCTGTTCGGCGACGGCAAGGAAATGGAAGCATTGCTCTTGGGTGATGTGCAGTTATTGGCTCCGTCCCTGGCCAAGTTTGAGCAGTACACCAAACAGGTGCAAATCTTCGACCTGCCATTCCTGTTCAATGACCTGGCAGCGGTCGACCGTTTTCAGCAAGGTCCGCAGGGCAAAGCGTTGTTGACCTCCATGGACGACAAAGGCATTCACGGGCTGGCCTATTGGCACAACGGCCTGAAACAACTCTCCTCCAACCAGCCTTTGCGCGTGCCTAAAGATGCACGCGGCCTGAAGTTCCGGGTCCAGGCGTCCAGCGTGCTCGAAGAGCAATTCAAGGCCGTACACGCCAACCCGCGTAAGTTGAGCTTCGCCGAAGTCTATCAAGCGTTGCAGACCGGTACGGTCAATGGCACCGAGAACACGTGGTCGAATTATGAAAGCCAAAAGGTCAATGAAGTGCAGAAGTACTTCACTGAATCCAACCATGGCTTGATCGACTACATGGTCATCACCAACTCCAGGTTCTGGAACGGCCTGCCAGTAGATATCCGCACCGAGTTGCAAAAAATCCTCGACGAGGTCTCGATTGAAGTGAACAGGCAAGCTGAAGCGCTGAACCAGAGCGCCAAGCAAAAAATCATCGACGCCAAAACCAGCGAAGTCATCGAACTGACCTCTGAGCAACGCGCGGAATGGCGAAAAGCGATGCGTCCAGTATGGGAAAAGTTCTCGGCTGAAATTGGTCCCGATCTGATCAAAGCTGCTGACGACTCCAACAAAGCACCTTGATGTTTACCGACAACTGATCGGTACAGACAGCAATGTCTGCGCGGCCGTTCTGATCTGAGCGGCTGCTCTCTCTACGTTCGGAGAACTTCTATGCAATCGCTGACGCGACTTTGGGAGCATCTGGAGGAAGCCGTTATTGCCTTCCTGCTGGCCGCCATGACCCTGGTTACATTCGTCTACGTGATGTTCAACAACATCTATACGTTCTTTTACACCCTGAGCGACAAGTGGGTGGTGAGCAGCGCTTTTTTCTCGAGTATCGGTGACCACTTAATGGGGATTGCCCAGGAAATGACTTGGAGTGTGGCGCTGACCAAGGCGCTGTTCGGCTGGTTGATTTTCTTTGGCATGTCCTACGGAGTGCGTACCGCCGGGCACCTGGGTGTGGACGCATTGGTCAGGCTGACGCCACGGCGCATGCAACGCCTGCTGGGAATGCTCGCGTGCGTGTGTTGCCTGGCTTACGCCGGATTGTTCGTGGTGGCCAGCTACAAATGGGTGTCGGCCGTGTTCATCGCCAATATCGGTGCTGAGGACCTCGATCAGTTCGGCATTAAGGTCTCGTACATCGCCGCGATCGTGCCCCTTGGTTTCGGCCTGGTATTCATCCGGTACGTGGAAATTTTCTGGCGCATCTTCACCCATCGTCAACTCGGTCTCGGGCTGGCAGATGAGGCGGCCGAAGCGAGCAAACTCGCCAGTTCGAGCGAGGAGCACCACTGATGACGGTTCTTTGTCTGTTCCTGCTGCTGTTCGTTTTTATGTTCCTGGGCGTGCCGATCGCGATTTCGCTGGGTCTGTCCGGGGCGGTTTCCATCCTCTTGTTCAGTCAGGACTCGTTGAGTTCGCTGGCGATCAAGCTGTTTGAAACGTCTGACAGCTACACCTTTCTGGCGATCCCATTCTTCCTGTTATCGGGCGCGTTCATGACCACCGGCGGCGTTGCGCAACGCCTGATCGACTTTGCCAACGCTTGCGTCGGGCACATTCGTGGAGGATTGGCGATTGCCGCTGTGCTGGCCTGCATGTTGTTCGCGGCATTGTCTGGCTCCTCTCCGGCGACGGTGGCTGCCGTTGGCTCCATCGCGGTGGCAGGCATGGTGCGCTCTGGTTATCCAAAAGAGTTCGGCGCAGGCATCATCTGTAACGCGGGGACGCTAGGCATCCTGATCCCGCCGTCCATCGTCATGGTGGTGTACGCCGCCGCGACTGAAACCTCGGTGGGCAAGTTGTTCATCGCCGGCATTGTCCCCGGGATTTTGCTCGGTGTGATCTTGATGGTGGTGATCTACATCGTCGCCAGGGTCAAGAAGTTACCGGCACAGCCACGGGTCAGCTTTCGTCAGTGGTTGCACACCGCACGGCGTGCATTCTGGGGCTTGCTGCTGCTTGTGATCATCCTCGGCGGTATCTATAGCGGCATGTTCACCCCGACGGAAGCAGCGGCGGTGGCAGCAGTCTATTCGGCCTTCGTTGCGTTGTTCGTCTACAAGGACATGCGGTTCCGTGACTGCCCGAAAGTGTTGATGGAGTCCGGACGGCTGTCGATCATGCTGATGTTCATCATCGCTAACGCCATGCTCTTCGCCCACGTCCTGACCACCGAACAGATTCCGCAGCAAATCACGACATGGGTGATTTCCGAAGGCCTGACGCCCATTGGTTTTCTGATCATGGTCAATATCGTATTGCTGGTGGCCGGCAGCTTCATGGAGCCGTCGGCCATCGTGTTGATCCTGGCACCGATTTTCTTCCCGATTGCCATGAAGCTGGGCATCGACCCGATCCATCTGGGCATCGTCATGGTGGTGAACATGGAGATCGGTCTGGTGCACCCACCGGTGGGACTGAACCTGTTCGTCACCTCGGCGGTAACCGGGCTGACCCTCGGCCAGACAATCCGGGCCGCCATGCCGTGGCTGATGATCCTTCTGGCGTTCCTGATCCTGGTGACCTACGTCCCCTTCATCTCGATGGCCCTGCCCAATTGGCTGGGGATGCCTTGACCCGTTACTGAGAGCGCAGTGCCTTGACCCCTGTGAACTTAGGTTCTCAGGGGTTTTTTTAGCAAGGATGTAGTTGCTCTATCCTTCGCATATAGTGTCCTTACTATGCGTGTGCTCCTGATGCTTCGAGAGGTTATCCAGCTATGTTTCTTCATCGCCCCCTGGAAGAAAAAGACATCCCGGTTATCTGTGAATTTCCACAGAGCGCCGACGAGCTGTTTTATATGTTTCCCAAGGCCTCTTATCCGCTGACTCCGCATCAGCTAAAAGAGGCTATCACCCACTGCTCCGACTCCACCGTGATTGAAATGGATGGCACAGTAGTCGGTTTCGCAAACTTCTCTCGTTGGGAGTTTCGGGGCCGTTGTTCGCTGGGTAATGTCATCATTTCCCCCCATGCTCGCTCGCGAGGTGTGGGGCGTTATCTGATCAGCTACATGATTGATATCGCTTTCGATAAGCACGAGGCCCGGGAGGTGACTGCATCGTGTTTCAACCGCAACGTCCCGGGTCTGTTGTTCTACCCCAAGCTCGGCTTTCAGCCGTATGCCGTGGACGAGCGTCAAGACAAACACGGCGCCAGGGTTGCGCTGATCCATCTGCGACTTGCAAGAAGCGAGTCATGACGCTTGCGTGAAGTCAGCCGACGGAAGGTGGTCTGAGACGTAACGGGTTTTTTTATTTTTTATGAGGTAAATGTGGTCAAACGGGTGTGTTCCGCCGGTATTGTTATCATCCGTAAAAGATGAAACGTTTCTTCTATGCATTTTATAAATCAGGCCGTTCCAATTGATTGTGTACACCCTCGTTAACATGGCATTGCCCCGCACAGGGGGCGGGTATAGAGTTAAGGACGTTCAAGTAATAGACGCCGTTTATTTGACGACCATGGACGAAATCCTTGTACCCTAATAAATAGATGTAGCCAGTGTCTGGATCTTGACCCGGCCTGCTGCGAGGAGACTGCACATGATTGCGTACAGGCTTTCCACGTTGGAACTACGAGGTATTATCGAACGTGCCTTTTTGCCGTTGCGCTGCAAGTGCACGGTGGCGCCTGATTTCTCATTGACCGTTCAAATTTCCGACCCTCAATCCGACCGGGTCGATTTGATCGTCACGGGCATTTCTTTGGACCGGCTTAATAACAGTCGGGATATATGCGAATTGGTGGCTGAGCTGCGTTATGACCTGGCTAACCATGGTCAGCTGCATACACAGGCCCGCTACGCCGGGTGAGGCTCGCCCTTGGGCCCAGGGGACTACGGGTTCTAGTGATGTGTCACGCTCGCTAAACGTGCGGGTGGCACTCCCCGGCTACAGGGGCTCAGTCATTTTCATCCGGCTATTTATGTCAACTTGCCGTCTAGACTGGGCCTTGCAGGCGGTCAATCCACGTTGTTGTCAATCGCCTTTCGTTAGACCTTTTTTGGGTTTTCTCCCTCCTCCATTTTTATGCCCGCTCCTTGTCTGGCTGCCACTCATGCCCAGAAATCCTCGCGCCAAATCGATTATTTAAAATAAACTTTTTGCATGTGAATGATGGCTTTTTAACGTCAAAAAAAAATACCCATATCTATCATGCAGTTAATGAGTAAGTGTAACGTTTTTTGTAATGAGTCTGTAATTTGACACTTTCCTGAAATTTTGAAATTATTGGTCGAGGTTTTGGCGCCTAAGTTAAGTACTTAAGCCAAGGCTGTTCCAGGGCGAATCGTTGAACCGCTGTGTGGATGTTTTTTTGGAACGCTCCACACAATGCCTATTAATAGGGTATCCAGATTTGGCCCCAGCGGTAGCGTTGCCTGCGATAAAGATAAATAAGTTATCGAGGAGCAGTTACCGAATGACGTTGCATGTTCCCGCGCAACGCAGAGGAAGAAGCATCGTACCAAGCCCACCAATGAGGCTTGCGCTAACGCCTTCTTGTTTTCCCCTCGTTAGTTATTCCCCACTTTTCATCCTCTTCTATTCAAACACGACGCTAACGGTTATCCCTGCTTTTTTAGGACGGACTTGACACGTCACTCTGACCACAGAAAGACGACCTGAATTTAAACACGGAGTCAATTATCATGTATGGAGATCAACTGGAAGTAGTCTGCGGTTGTTTGGTAGGAGGGGCTGGCCCTGCTGGCATGGGGCTGATATTCAATGCCTTGAAAAGCGGAGCCTTGCCTGATTTAACGCGCGACGGATTGATTATCGTCGACGCCAGTCCTCATCCGGGGACTGGTAGATTGGGTGAATACCAGATTACGGCCAACTCTGTGGGCGATGTATTTCTCGATTGCCTGCGTGATCCGGCATTGCGCGAAGTGTTTGAACCGTTGGAGCACAGCGCGGCGTATTGGCGCATCCGCGATCAGGCTTTTGTCGCACCACGGCTATCAGACGTAGGGGAACTGCTGGCAGAAGCGTCGAAACTGGTGCTGGATTTTATCGTTCAACGTTATGACGTTCAGGTGTGGAGCAGCACCACGATCACGGAAGTGGTTAGCGACGATGATGCGTTTCAGGTCTGGGTCGAACACGAGGGGCGTGCTCAGGCGATTCTGTGCCGTACGCTGGTACTCAACCTTGGTGGCCGTCAAGATCCGCAGCATCTGCTAAACGCACTGGCAGATCAGGGGTTATCGCTGCCTCCGTCGACCAGTATTCAAAGTGCCGATACAGTGCTGCGTATGAGTGCCTCAGAGTTGCGCGAACATTTTGCGCCGACCCTCGCCGCAGGGGGGCGATTCACAGTGGTCGGTGGTTCTCATAGTGCTTTTTCCGTGCTGGAAAACCTCGCCAGCGCACTGCAAAGCGTCGGTCTGGAAGAGATGACATTGGTGCATCGCTCGCAAATCCGCCTGTTCTATGAAAGTGCCGATCAGGCATTGGCGAACGGCTACGAGTTTGATCCAGTCAATGATATTTGCCCGGTATCGGGTCGGGTCAACCGGTCAGGCGGCTTGCGTTATCGCGCTTTAGACGTGGGCCGGGACATTCTTGAGCGCGGCCGAATAGGTGCGGACGGGGTCCGGGTCCATCTCCTGCAAACTCGAAATGGCCCCGCCCGGCAGTATGAACGTGCGAGCCAAGCGTTGGCTGAATCGAATGTGGTGGTGCAATGCACGGGTTATCAACCTCGGATACCTGAACTCAAATACGCCGATGGCACGCCGATCACCCTGCGCGAGGTGAAGGGCGGTCTTGATTCCGACCCTTCAGGCTGTCCTTTGGATCTGGCGGGGCGGCGCTTACACGGTTTGTATCTGTTCGGTCTGGGCTCGGGGCTTGGGATTGACCCGCGCCTGGGCAGCGAGCCGTCCTTCGATGGGAGAATCTACGGCGTCTGGCAGTTTCATAACGACGCCAGCCGCGCTGTCATCGACGCTATATCAGCACGATTGAGAGCCGCAGCATTGGCTGAACGGGGAGTCCCCAGCCGTAGCTTGAGCGAGCGTTTAGACAGTGGCTTGCCACTTTTCTGGCCAGACCTCACACCCTTCAAAATATAAGATGTATTCAGCGTTGAGCTAACTCTCTCGTCCCGAGTGGTCTTTGGCTACTCGGGTTTTTTTTGCCTGCGATTTAGTGCCTGGGGACAACTGATGAGGGGGATATCTGTTGTTGAATAGCGTTTTTTATCATCTATTCTTACCTTTTATGCAGACCCTCTCAACGGCTCGGCAGAGGTTGGACAGCCATGCGCATTTTGATCGTTGGAGCCGGTGCGATCGGCGGTTATTTTGGTGGACGACTGCTGGAGGCGACGCGGGACGTGACGTTTCTGGTCAGGCCTCGTCGCGCCGAAGAGCTTGAACGTGACGGGCTGATCGTGCGAAGCCCGTTGGGCAACGTCGATTATCCTGATCCGCCCTATGTGCTGAGCCAGGCACTGGATACTCCCTATGACCTGATTCTCCTTAGTTGCAAGGCCTACGATCTCGACGCGGCGATGGAGTCTTTTGCAGCAGCGGTGGGGGCTGAAACGATGATTCTGCCGCTGCTCAATGGCATGGCGCATCTAGATCGCCTGGCCGCACGTTTCAGTCATACGAATATATTGGGCGGGCAGTGCCTGATCTCTGTGGACCGCGATGCGTCGGGCACCATCGTGCATCTGAATGACACCAACCAATTAACATTTGGCGAACTGGATGGGCAAGTGAGCGCACGTATTCAGCGCGTGACGGATGAGTTGGTCGGCGCGGGTTTTGAGGCTAACCTCAGCTCAAGCATCCTTCAGGAGATGTGGGAAAAATGGTGTTTTATCGCCACCGGTGCTGGCGTTACCTGCTCCATGCGCTCTACGGTCGGTGATGTGCTCGCCGCAGGTGGTGAGTCACTGGTATTGAGATTGCTGGATGAGTGCGCCGAGATCGCCGCCAAGGCCGGTTACCCGCTGCGCCCGCAGGCGCATGAGCGCTTTGTGAATATGTTGACGACTCCCGGGTCGAAGATGACCTCTTCCATGCTGCGAGACATCGAACGTGGTGCCGCCATCGAAGTCGAGCATATGTTCGGTGATCTGGTCGCACGCCGTGACGCGGCAGGGCTGTCGACAGCAGATTTGTCGGTTCTTGAATTCGCCTACACTCACCTTAAAGCCTATGAAGCACGGCGTTTGCGCGAACATTGATCTCCAGTCCATGTCCCCCAGACAATATCGAGCCCCGGCATGCCCAGGCTTCCATCACGAACCGATCTGCTGGCGTCCATGCGTGGTGATCGGGTTACCCGATTCACCCACTGTGCGGGTTGGACCGGCAGAAATAACGAACCTTTTCCAGGAGCCAGCCTCATAACCTTACGATCACTGCAGGTTTAACAGAGGTGACAACATGCCGGTCAAACATAATTTGCTCAAGGATTTGAATATCACCAAGGAAGAGATCACCAGGCGCAGAGACGCCGACGACAGGCTCAGCCAACTGCTCGAATCCTACAACTCGATAGACGCTGAAGTGGTTGACGCTGAATCCGGGTCAGCCGGAAACGTTACCGATGAACAGCTCAGGAAGCTCAAGGAAAAACGCCTGCATGTGAAGGACAAGATAGTCAAGCGTCTGACGTCTTCGGACTAAGACTGTGGGCGCGTCGTTCCGGGCACGGCGGCACGGGTACCCCAGCTCCCGGCCGTCAGTGAGTAGGGGAGCTGCCGTCAGGCTTGGTTGATCAACAACGTAATGCCAGTGCATTCGAGCGCCTGACGATACGTTGCGGGCTGAAACGCCATAACCGCTCGGCACCTTCCAAGGTGCTGAGGGTGCCTGAGTGAAGAATAAGCTCCACATCGCCTGTCATTTGCAGCAGGTCGCCTGTGGGGAAATCGACAAACACCAGACCTGCTTTCGGATTGAGGACAAAGTTACCTAAGGTATTGAAGAATAGATTGCCGGCGAAGTCCGGAATCGTCAGCGTGCCGTCCTCATCCAGTCGCACGAAACCTGATGTCCCTCCGCGGTGGGACACATCGACCTGTCGCCCGCTCGGGGTATCGTCGACGTAAGACGCGACAAAAAAAGAATATGCGCTGTTGATCAGATCGCGCGCGTCGGTATCCAGCTGCTCCATCCATTGAACCGTTGCCGGACGTGAGTCACTTCGGACGCTGAGTTGCCGCTGTTGAATATAGCGCGGGCAATTCCCGTAACTCTGCTCGACGGAAATGTCGAAGCTGTGATCGTCGCTGCGTTTGAGGGTGCCATTAAGCCGGTTGCGTCGACGGGTCAGTAAATCAATCCCCAACAAACCGATGGCCAGGCCGTCATCCATGCCTCTGTCCGCCGGGTCACTGGTATTGCGTGGTAATTGCAGGTGCAGACGGTATGGATCGACCGCATGCATAAAGCCTGGCTCATCGTCGCGAAGGGTTGCCCACACATCCCCTTCGGGATCGACCGTACCGAGCACGACGAAAGGTAACTGCGGGTAGAACGCACGGTGCTGCTCGATGATCTGATCACGGATGATCCTGCTGCCTAGTTCACCCATTTTCTCGGCTACCCCGACGCTGTGCTGCAAGGCGCGTTCACCTGCGTGCCAGGGTGAGTGAGGTCGTTGAGGTTGTTCGTTACTCATGACAGATCACCTCCCTCATCGCGCATGGACCCTGCTGAAAGTGCCCATGCACCGGTCCTTTAGCCAATCCTTTAGGACCTGGGATTAGGCAATTGCGGCCAGGCCTGCGGGTGTTTTCTGAAAGGGAACAAAGCCTGGTAATGCTTCGATCCGAACCAGCCAACGGTTTATCCGAGGATAGCCTGCGAGGTCGACATTGCCTTCAGGGGCTTGAGCGAAGTAGAGCTGTACAGCGCGACATCAGCCAGCGTTGGGTGGGGGCCTGCGACGATCTAGTCATGGTCGGCAAGGTCGACTTCGATCAGAGAATGCTCAATACCCAGCAACGACAGAAACAGACGAACACGATGGGCATGACCGGAGAGGGGGCGGGAATAGAGCTTCATGGCAATCACCTTTAAAGGGCTGCATGGAATGGGGCCGTTGTGGTATCGGTGATGATGCTAGTGCTCGCAGGCGCTTGAATAAATGCTGTAAAGAGAAGATCTTTACTCCGTAATTTGGAGTAAAACGGCGAGGCAAGTGATGGACACGGTTCAAGCGATGCGGGTGGTATTGGCGATAATCGAGCATGGCAGCCTTACGGCCGCATCGGAAAAGCTCGATGTCTCACTGCCGACCGTGGTCCGGGTATTGGCCTCTACGGAGCAGCACTTGGGTGTGCGCTTGTTCGAACGCACCACCCGACATGTGCGGATCACGGAGGAGGGCAAACTGTACGCCGATGTCTGTCGTACGGTGATTCGTGAAATCGGCGACATTGAGGATGTGTTCCGCGACAAGGAGAGTGAGCCCAGCGGTCCTTTGTCGATCACGGCCCCGGTGCTGTTCGGTCGTCATCACGTAGCCCCGGTGCTCAACGGGTTCATGGCTCGCTATCCCAAGGTGACAGTGAACTTGAGCCTGATCGACCGGGTGACTGACTTGCTGGAAGAAGGGATCGACGTCGCGGTGCGAATCGGCCACGTCACCGCCCCGGATCTGGTGGTGTCTCGCGTGGGGCAGGTGCGCCGTTATCTGTGTGCCAGCCCTGCACTATTGGCTGAGCTTCGGACCATCAAGACGCCGGATGACCTCAACGGCGCGCCCTTCATTTGCCTTGCGGGAGTGCTCGGGGGGAGCCAATTGATGCTGCAAGAGAACGGCAAGCCGCTGTCGGTGAAAATAGCCAATATCCGCATGACCACGAATAACGGTGACACGGCTATCTCTGCCTGCCTCAGTGGGTTGGGAATCGGGTTTTTTCTGTCCTATCAGGTCCAGGACCTGATAGATGCCGGGCAACTGGAAAGAGTGCTGATTGATTACCAGCCCGAACCATTGCCGGTTTCGCTTGTTTACCTGCCATCGCGGCGGGTGTCGATTCGTTCGCGAACGTTCATCGCCTGGGCGAAGGTGAAGCTCGGTGAGCGGCTGATTCGTTTTGCAACCCCGGAACGCTCATCTTGACAGCTGATCGCTAGCAGCGCGGGGAAGACAAAAAAAACGGCGTCATCTAGACGCCGGGTAGCTGTTCTGCCCAAAGAGGGCAGAGTGCTCAGTAGTGGGGATGCAATTTCGAATTCATTGGGGGTCTTGGTGGGGTGCGATCTCGGCTTGGATACGTTTGTAAATTTCTTCACGATGCACAGAAACATTTTTTGGAGCATTGATACCTAGCCGGACCTGAAGGCCCTGAACGCCAAGAATCGTAACGGTGATGTCGTCACCAATGTTTATGCTTTCGCCTACTTTTCGGGTGAGTATCAACATGATCTTTTCCTTGATGGCCTCTTGAAGCGCCTCTGCCAAGAGGCTGGCGTGTGCCTTGGGTGTGATTGTTGCCGAGTACATCCGAATGCGTCCATCCCTAAGACGTCATAAGTGCAAATTTAATTCCCTTGAAACGCACATCTGTCATCGAGTCACCCCGCAAGTGGACGAATAGTGCACCTGCTTGGTGCTTGCGCGTCTAAGCATTATCCCTCAAACGCCAACGTTTGCTGACTATTGTGGTGAAAAGAGTAGCAAAGAGCGCAAAAAAGCCAGAGGTGTTTAAAGGTCTTTATAGAGCGGCGCTATTGTTGCCCAAGGCCGTTTTAGAGGCGGTCAAGAATTCAAGCCAGGCCATTGTCAATCACGTGGCTCATTCAGCCCGCAGCTGAGAGGGGGTGCCCGTTTCAGCGCGGATCTATCGCGAATCCGTTCGCGACAGAGGGGCCGTCAAACCAACAGTGACAACAATAGAATGAAGATCAGCCCGACCACCGACAGAATGGTTTCCATCGCGGTCCAGGTTTTGAAGGTTTCGGCGACGGTCATGTTGAAGTACTGCTTCACCAGCCAGAAGCCCGCATCGTTGACGTGCGACAGGATCAGCGAGCCCGCACCCGTTGCGAGCACCAGCAGTTCGCGGTTTACCCCTGGGATCATGGCCACTACTGGCGCGACGATACCCGCGCCGGTGATGGTTGCGACTGTTGCGGAGCCCGTCGCAATGCGGATTACCGCAGCAACCAGCCAGGCCAGCAGAATCGGCGAAATTTCCGCACGGACCGCCATGTGGCCAATCACATCACCCACGCCGCTGGCGACTAGCATTTGTTTAAAACCACCGCCCGCGCCGACGATCATGACGATGGCCGCGACAGGCGCCAGGCTCTGATCAAGCAGCTTCATAATCTGCTGCCGGGAGAAACCGCGAGCGGCACCAAACGTGTAGAACGCCAGCAACAAGGCGGCGAGGAGGGCGGTGATCGGGTGACCGATCAGGTCCATCCAGACCCGAATAATGCTGGTGTCCGGCAGTACGATGTCGGCCAGGGTTTTGAGCAGCATCAGAAACACTGGCAGCAGGATCGTGACCAGCGTGATGCCGAAGCCCGGCAGGTTTTCGGTTGTCGACTCCTGGGCGATCTGGTCCATCAACTCTTTTGACGGTGTGCCAGGAATGTAGCGTGAAATCCACTTGCCGTAGATCGGTCCGGCGATCATCGCTGTGGGCAGCGCGACGATCAGACCGTAGAAAATGGTTTTACCGATGTCGGCATTAAATACGCCAATTGCCAGCAGCGGACCCGGATGCGGCGGGACCAGCCCGTGCACCGCTGACAGCCCGGCCAGCAGGGGGATGCCGATTTTGACAATCGATAAGCCTGTGCGTCGAGCCACGATGAACACCAGCGGGATCAACAGGACGAAGCCGATCTCGAAGAACAGCGGGATGCCCACTAGGAATGCTGAGAACATCATCGCCCAGTGCACACGATCCTTGCCGAACAGTCGGACCAGGGTGCGGGCGATCTGGTCGGCGCCGCCTGAGTCAGCCATCAATTTGCCGAGCATGGTGCCCAGCGCCAAGAGGATGCCGACGAAGCCGAGAACGCCGCCGAAGCCGTCCTGGAATGACTTCATGACCTTGTCCACAGGCATGCCGGAGGTCAGGCCCAAAAAGCCGGAGGCGATGGTCAGCGCGACGAAAGGGTGAACTTTAAAGCGGGTGATCAGCAGCACAAGGCCGATGATGGTCACCAGTGCATCGACGAGCAGGTACGTCTCTTGGGTCATGCCGAACATAGGTGCGTCTCCAGTTGTCTTTGTTTTTTGGAGCTACTGATGAGTGTGGCGTTCAATTCCGTTTGCAGGGTGCAAGACAGCGCTATCTTTTGCGTTCACAGCTTTATTTTTGTGGCCACGAAGCTTTCCACCAGGCGGCGGCTTGTTCTCCCAGCGTATCGACGTGGAGGGTCGCATCGACCACCAGCGTCAAGGGTTCGCCATAAGGGGGTTCGAGCGTCGCGAACTGGCTGTCCACCAGGCTCGCGGGCATGAAATGCCCTGGGCGGTGCTCACAGCGCTGGATTGCCAGTTCCTTGCTCAGCTCGAGAAATATAAAACCCAGCCCCGGCACCGCCTCGCGAAGCTTTTCGCGATAGCTGAGTTTGAGCGCAGAACAGGTGACAATCGGACGCTCACCGTTGCGCAACGCGGTGGCCATTTCTTCGCCCAGGCGGACGAGCCAACCGGCACGGTCTTCATCATTGAGGGGGATGCCAGCGCTCATCTTTTCGATGTTGGCGGCAGAGTGGAAGGCGTCACCTTCGATGAGGCGGCCGTCGCTGCGTAGCGCGATGGCGGCGCCGATGACGCTTTTGCCGCATCCGGCGACACCCATCACGACGAGGGCGGAAATAGCAGTATTCATAATTACCTCAGCGGGAGACAGCGCTGTCTTTGACGGCTTGAACAAAAGGCCGGCCAGGCTGTTTCCAGTTCTTGTCATTGTTATGGGCAAATCGGTCAATCATCGGACCGTGCATACGTTACTCGTGACCGTTAAGTACGAATAAAGCGTTGCGAGGCTCCGTGAGACAGCGCTACCTTAGAGCGCATTCGCCATCTTTGGCAACCCCTCTGAGTTATTGGCAGCACATGACACGCATTGGTTCCCGCTCCACGGGTCGTCCGACCCTTAATGAAGTTGCGCGGCTTGCCGCCGTCTCACCGATTACCGCCTCAAGGGCGCTACGCGGTATCGCCACTGTCGCGCCGGAGTTGGTAGAAAAAGTCCGGGCTGCCGCGCAGAACTTGGGGTATGTCGCTAACCCGGCCGCTCGCGCACTGGCCTCATCACAAAGCCAGACGGTGGTGGTGCTGGTGCCGTCGCTGACCAACCAGTTGTTCATTGAAACCCTGGAAGCAATTCAAGGCGTATTGCGCACGCGTGGCCTGGAAGTAGTAATCGGCAACTACCACTACTCGCCCGTCGAGGAAGAAAACCTGCTGCGCACCTACCTGGCTAATCGGCCACGGGGGTTGTTGTTGACCGGTTTCGACCACACACCCGCCGTGCGCCAGTTACTCGCCGCCAGCGGCGTACCCTGCGTGCACATGATGGAGCTGGACCCGGCGCGGGGTGCCTATTGCGTGGGGTTTTCTCAGGAACAAGCCGGTGCCGAAGCGGCCAGGCATTTGCTGGGGCGCGGTCGGCGGCGCCTGGCCTACATTGCGGCGCAACTTGATCCCCGGGTGTTGCAGCGTGGCGAAGGTTTTCGGCGTGTCCTGCGTGAAGCCGGACTGCATGATCCGGCGCTCGAAGTGATGTCGCCGCTGCCTTCGTCCATTGGTCTGGGCGGTGAGTTGTTTGCGCAATTGATGGAGACCCATCCGGACGTTGATGCGGTTTTCTTCTGCAACGATGACTTGGCCCAAGGAGCGACCCTGGAAGCCCTGAGGCGGGGTATCGCCATCCCCGAACGCGTGGCGCTGATCGGCTTCAACGACCTGCCTGGTTCTGCGCACATGGTCCCGCGCCTGACATCGATCCGCACGCCACGCGAAGCCGTCGGTCAACGGGCCGCGCAGTTGTTGCTCGGGTTGATGGAAGGGGTTGCGCAGGTGCCGCAGGTGGACCTGGGGTTTGAATTGGTGATGCGGGAAAGTACGTGACCCCAAAGCCCCACTGAAAAATATCGGCTGTCTTCAATCATGGGGGAGCGAACTCATTCGCTCCCCCATGGATTTGCCCTAGCCCTGCTGTTTTTTAAACGCCAACCGGAATTCATGCAGCAACGGCTCGGTATAGCCGCTCGGTTGCGCACAGCCCTTGAATACCAGTGCGCAAGCCGCCTGGAAGGCGATGGAGGCGTCGAAGTCGGCGGCCATCGGCCGATACAGCGGGTCCCCGGCATTTTGCTGATCGACGACCGCAGCCATACGCTGCAGGGTTTCCAGCGTTTGCGCTTTATCGATCACGCCATGGCGTAACCAGTTGGCGATGTGTTGGCTGGAAATCCGCAGCGTTGCCCGATCTTCCATCAGGCCGACGTTATGAATGTCCGGCACCTTGGAGCAGCCCACGCCTTGTTCGACCCAGCGCACCACATAGCCCAGCAGACCTTGGGCGTTGTTTTCAACTTCCTCGCGAATCTGCCCGGCAGTCCACTTGGCGTCCGCCGAGACAGGAATCGTCAGCAGGTCGTTGAGGATTTGCTCGCTGACACTGGCCAGATCGACCTGTTCCAGTTCCTCCTGAATCGCCCGCACATCGACCTTGTGATAATGCAGTGCGTGCAAAGTGGCCGCGGTCGGTGAGGGCACCCATGCCGTGTTTGCACCAGCCTTGGGATGGCCGATTTTCTGCTCGAGCATGTCGGCCATCAAGTCTGGCATCGCCCACATGCCCTTGCCGATCTGCGCTCGACCACGCAGGCCGCACGCCAGGCCCACCAGCACGTTGCTGCGTTCGTAGGCTTTGATCCACGGCGTGTTTTTCATTTCGCCTTTGCGCAGCATTGCGCCAGCTTCCATCGAGCTGTGCATCTCGTCGCCCGTGCGGTCGAGGAAGCCCGTATTGATGAAGGCAACCCGCGCCGACGCCGCACCAATACAGGCTTTGAGGTTGACGCTGGTACGCCGCTCTTCATCCATGATCCCCATTTTCAGGGTGTTGCGCGGCAGCTTGAGCAGGTCTTCGATACGGCTGAACAATTGCTCGGCAAACGCGACCTCGGCCGGACCGTGCATTTTCGGTTTGACGATGTACACGCTGCCGGTGCGCGAGTTGCCGCGACGAGCCAGGTCATGCACGGCGATCAGGCTGGTGATCACGCCATCGAGAATACCTTCCGGTATCTGGTGACCTTCGCCGTCGAAAATCGCCGGGTTGGTCATCAAGTGGCCGACATTGCGTATGAACAACAACGAGCGACCGTGCAGCGTTAGCGTGCTGCCGTCGGCAGCGGTGTATTCACGGTCGGCGTTGAGGCGACGGGTGATGGTTTTGCCGCCTTTCTCGAGGTCCTCGGTCAGGTCGCCTTTCATCAGGCCCAACCAGTTGCGGTAGACCGACACCTTGTCATCGGCGTCCACGGCGGCTACCGAATCCTCGCAGTCGATGATGGTCGACACGGCCGCTTCCATCAGCAGGTCTTTCACCCCCGCAGCGTCGGTGCGGCCGATGGTGCTGTTGGCGTCGATCTGGATTTCGACGTGCAGGCCATTGTTCTTCAGGAGGATGGCGGTCGGTTGCAGTGCCTGGCCCTGGTAGCCGACGTATTTTTCCGGCTGCTTGAGTCGGGTCTGGCTGCCGTCGGTCAGGGTGATCAGCAATTGGTCACCGTCTACGCGGTAGCTTTGCGCATCGGTATGCGAGCCGTTGGCCAGCGGAGCGGCTTCGTCAAGAAAGGCGCGGGCGAAGGCCACGACTTTTGCGCCGCGCACAGGGTTGTAACCGCTGCCTTTTTCCGCACCTTCAGTTTCAGCGATGGCATCGGTGCCATACAGCGCGTCATACAGCGAGCCCCAGCGGGCGTTCGCGGCGTTCAGGGCGTAGCGGGCATTTACGGCAGGCACCACCAATTGCGGGCCAGCCTGGCTGCTGATCTCGATGTCGACGTTGGCGGTGCTGGCTTGCACGGTGGCTGGCTGCGGTTGCAGGTAGCCGATTGACTGGAGGAACGCGCGATAAGCCGGCATGTCGCTCACCGGGCCGGGATGAGCGCGGTGCCAAGTGTCCAGTTCAGTCTGCAACCGATCGCGTTCGGCAAGCAGGGCACGGTTCAGCGGTGCGAGTTCATGCACCAGGGCATCGAAGCCGGTCCAGAACGCATCACGGTCCAGACCCGTGCCCGGCAGCACGTCCTCATCGACAAAACGTTGCAGGTTGGCGGCCACTTTCAGGCGCTGGCAGTTAACGAAATCAGTCATCTTGGGGTCTCCAATCGTGGGAGCGAAGGTATTCGCAAAGGCGGTCTATTCGGCTTACTTGCCGTTCAGGCTATCAGCGCCGGCTTTTGCAATCTGTGCATCTTGATCTGCCTTGACCCCGGACACGCCCACGGCGCCAATCACCTGACCATCGACAATCACCGGCACGCCACCTTCGAGGGAGGTCAGCAGGGGGGCAGACAGGAAGGCGCTGCGCCCGCCATTGACCATGTCTTCATAGCCTTTGGATTCGCGACGGCCCAGCGCAGAGGTGCGGGCTTTTTCGGTGGCGATGTAGGCGCCAATCGGTGCGCAGCCGTCCAGACGCTCCAGGGCCAATGGATGGCCGCCGTCATCGACCACCGCGATGGACACTGCCCAGTTGTTTTTCTGTGCTTCAGCGCGAGCGGCGGCGAGGATCTGGCTGACTTCGGTCTGGCTCAAAATGGCTTTGGTTTTCATGTGGCTCTCCAATAGGGCAGCAATAGGGGCTGTAATAAAAAATTATGCAGTCGATTAGTGCAGCGCTTCTTCGACCAGTTCGATCCAGTGCCTGACCGGGGTCCGGCCAGCGCTGTCCAAATGGGTCTGGCAGCCGATGTTGGCGGTGACGATCACCTGTGGCTTGCCGCTCTCCAGTGCATTCATCTTGTTATCGCGCAGTTGCCGCGACAGCTCGGGTTGGGTCAGTGAATAGGTACCTGCCGAGCCGCAGCATAGATGGCCGTCGGGTACTGCGGTGAGGTTGAAGCCTAGCCGGGTGAGCACGCTTTCGACTGCGCCACCGAGCTTTTGTGCGTGCTGCAAGGTGCAAGGGCAATGGAACGCCAGACGCAGGTCACTCTCGACCCCGAGCTTTTCCAAGGGCTCATCGCGTAGCACTTCCACCAGGTCGCGGGTCAAGGCACTGACCCGTTGCGCTTTGGCAGCATAGGCCGGATCGTCTTTGAGCAGGTGCCCGTAGTCTTTGACGAACGCGCCACACCCGCTGGCGGTCTGGACGATGGCTTCGGCACCGCTTTCGATACTCGGCCACCAGGCGTCGATATTGCGACGGGCACGGTTCAGGCCGGCTTCCTGTGCATTCAAGTGGTAATCCACCGCGCCGCAACAACCGGCCTGGCTGATCGCTGTAATGCTGATCCCCAAACGATCCAGTACGCGTGCCGTGGCGGCGTTAGTATTGGGTGACAGCCCAGGCTGTACGCACCCTTCGAGCATCAATACACGCCGCGCATGCTGTTGGATCGGTCGCGCCTTGGCCGGGTGTACCACGCGAGGCAACTTGATCGCGAGTGATTCAGGCAGCAGGGGGCGAAAGGCCTGGCCGAGTTGGACCAGCGTCTTGAACAGCGACGGGTTCGGCACCACTGCACGCAAACCCTGACGGAGCAGGCGCTGGCCCAGTGGACGAGGAACGGCGTCATCCACCACGGCCCGGCCGATGTCCAGCAGGTTGTGGTAATCGACGCCAGACGGGCAGGTGGTCTCGCAGTTGCGGCAGGACAGGCAGCGGTCCAGGTGCAGCTGGGTTTTTTCGGTAACGTGGTGGCCTTCAAGTACTTGCTTGATCAGGTAAATACGCCCGCGTGGGCCGTCCAGCTCATCACCCAGCAGCTGATAGGTTGGGCAGGTGGCGTTGCAGAATCCGCAATGCACACAGGTGCGCAGGATGCTTTCGGCCTCTTCGGCACGCGGCAGGCGTTTGGCATGTTCACTCAACGTGGTCTGCATGGCTTAGATCTCTGCGTACATTCGGCCCGGGTTGAAAATCCCCTTCGGGTCGAGTTGTGCCTTTAGTTGGCGGTGATAGCGCAGCAATGGGCTGCCCAGCGGCTGGAACGGGCTGTCGCTGACGCCATGGCTGTAGCAGGTCGCGTGGCCGCCGACTTCGCTGACAATAGCGCGAATGGCTTCAGCCTCCGCATCGGACTTCAACCAGCGCTGGGCGCCGCCCCAATCGATCAACTGCTCGCCGGGCAAGGCGAGGGTGCCGGTGTTGTTGGGTAGCGATAGGCGCCACAGTGGCTGACCTTCGTCGAAAAACCCCAGGCGCTGTTCATTCAGTTCGCGCCAGTAAGTCGGGTCGAGCAGCTCACCTCCGAGGCGATCATGGGCGGCAGATACTGAACCTTCACCGCCTTCCAGGCGCAGACGCAGCACGCGGCCATCATGGCTGGCGGCGCTGATCGGCAACGGCTGCTGGCCCCATTCGGCCAGTTTTAGCAGGGCCTGCTCCGCGTTCATTTCCAGGGCAATGCTGATGCATTGGCGCGGTTTTGGCAGAACTTTGAGCGACACTTCGGTGAGCAGACCGAGACAGCCATAGCTGCCAACCAACAACCGGGACAGGTCGTAACCGGCCACGTTTTTCATCACTTCGCCGCCGAAGCGCAGGTGTTTACCGAGGCCGGTGATGACCCGTGTGCCGAGAACAAAATCACGCACCGAGCCTGACCAGGGCCGACGAGGCCCGGACAATCCGGCGGCGACCATGCCGCCGACCGTGGCCTCGTCGGCGTCGCCGAACGACGGCGGTTCGCACGCCAGCATTTGCCCGGCGGCTTCCAGTGCCGCACACAGCTCGCTCAACGGCGTACCGGTGCGGGCGGTGATCACCAGCTCAGTCGGGTCATAGGTGACGATGCCGCGATGTGCGCGGGTGTCGATGATTTCGCCAGCGACCTCGCGTCCCAGAAACGCCTTGCTGTTGCCCCCCTGAATACGCAGGGGGGTGGCATTTTGCAGCGCTTGATTAACCTGTTCCAGCAACGCGGCGCTGGCGTCGACATTCTGTTGGGCAAGCATCAGAAACGCTCCAGTTCAGGGAAGGGCAACTGCCCCAAATGCACATGCATGGCACCAAACTCGGCGCAGCGATGCAGGGTCGGAATGTTCTTGCCGGGGTTGAGCAGGCCGCTTGGGTCAAACGCCGCTTTCACCGCATGAAACAAGGTCAGTTCGTCGCTGTTGAACTGGGCGCACATCTGATTGATTTTCTCGCGGCCGACCCCGTGTTCGCCGGTGATGCTGCCACCGACCTTGACGCACAGCTCGAGGATTTTCCCACCCAAGGCTTCAGCGCGGTCCAGTTCGCCGGGCTGGTTGGCGTCGAACAGAATCAGCGGGTGCATATTGCCGTCACCGGCATGGAAGACGTTGGCTACACGAAGCCCATATTCCTCGGCCAGCGCCGTGATGCCCTTGAGCACCCCTGGCAATGCTCGGCGTGGGATGGTGCCGTCCATGCAGTAATAATCCGGCGACAGGCGCCCGACCGCCGGGAACGCGTTCTTGCGCCCGGCCCAGAACCTGACACGTTCGGCTTCATCGCGAGCCAGGCGCACTTCGGTTGCGCCAGCTCTTTCCAGTACGGCACGAACCCGGTCGCAATCGTCGTGGACATCGGCTTCGACGCCGTCCAGTTCGCACAGGAGGATGGCTTCGGCATCCACCGGGTAGCCCGCGTGAATAAAGTCTTCAGCGGCGCGAATCGCCAGGTTGTCCATCATCTCAAGTCCGCCAGGGATGATGCCCTCGGCGATGATGTCGCCCACTGCGCGCCCGGCTTTTTCCACCGAGTCGAAGGCGGCCAGCAACACTTTGGCGACCTGCGGCTTGGGCAGTAGTTTGACCGTGACTTCAGTGATGATGCCGAGCATGCCTTCTGAGCCGGTGAACAGCGCCAGCAGGTCGAAGCCTGGCGAATCCAAGGCGTCGGAGCCGAGGGTCATGCGCTCGCCTTCGACCGTGAGAATGTCCACCTTGAGCAGGTTGTGCACGGTCAGTCCGTACTTCAGGCAATGCACGCCACCGGCGTTCTCGGCGACATTGCCACCGATGGAGCAGGCGATCTGCGAGGACGGGTCCGGGGCGTAATAAAGGTCATAGGGCGCTGCGGCCTGGGATATTGCCAGATTGCGCACGCCGGGTTGTACACGGGCCAGACGCGCGGCGGGGTCAATCTGCAGAATCTGATTAAAACGGGCCATGACCAGCAGCACGCCTTTTTCCAGCGGCAGGGCGCCACCCGATAAGCCTGTGCCAGCGCCACGGGCGACCACGGGAACCTTGCGCTCATGGCACAGCTTGAGCAGGGTTTCTACCTGTTCGATGCGCTGGGGCAATACCACCAGCATTGGCGTGGTGCGATAGGCGGAAAGACCATCGCACTCATAAGGCTTGAGTTCTTCTTCTCGATGGAGAATGTCCAGGTCGGGCAAGTGCTCGCGCAGGGCCAGGAACAGTTGGCCTTTATCAACGAGAGGCAATACACCGTCGACACGTTCGTCGTACAGAATGTTCATGGTGGGCTGACAACCCTGAGTTGTTGTTATTGAAGACCGATCTACGGCCTCGACTGTCTTGCATGATTGGCCGCAGAGGCTTTACTGTCCATGACTTATAAGTCTGGTCGAACCAGTTATTTTTTCTAGGTGATTGCTAATTTTTTTAAAAGTACTTATTTTTCAATAGGTTGAAATTATTGTTGAATATTTTTGGTTGAGTATATATAGCTGGTCATACCAGTGGAGGTTGCATGGCTAACGCTGCTTCGACGCGCGCGCCGCAGGTCGCCGATGTTGTGTGTGAGCGCATCGAACGTTTGATCGTTGATGGTGTGTTGAAAACCGGGCAGATTTTGCCGTCCGAACGGCGCCTCACGGAAAAACTTGGCGTATCCCGCACTGCCTTGCGTGAGGGCCTGAAATTGTTGCGGGCCAGAGGCATCATCGAGACCGAACAAGGCAAGGGCTCGTTCGTCGCTCAATTGTCGAGCCACACCGCCACGTCGCCCTTGATGCATCTGTTCGGCTCGCAGCCGCGCACCCTTTATGACCTGTTCGAAGTGCGCAGCCTGCTGGAAGGAGAGTCCGCGCGGTTGGCAGCCTTGCGCGGTACTGATGCCGACTTTGTGCTGATCACTCGCAGCTATGAAGCGTTGATCGCCGCCCACGACCAACCGCTTGACGCCTCAGGTCATGCACGTCTGGACCACGCCTTCCACCTGGCGATCTGCGAGGCATCGCACAATCCGGTGCTGGTGCAGACCTTGCGTTCGTTGACCGATCTGCTGCTCAACACTGTGTTTGCCTCGGTCAACAACCTGTATCACCGCGAGCCGCAAAAACGCCAGATCGACCGGCAACACGCGCGGCTGTACAACGCCGTCACCGGTCGCCTGCCTGAACAGGCACGCAAGGCCGCCATCGCCCATATCCAGAGCATTTGCGAGAACCTCAAGGAAATCGAAAATGAAGAGCAGCGTTTGGTGCGCTCCACGCTGCGGCTTGAGGGGTGGGCATGAGCGACTTGACATCAACGGGTATCTGTCGCAATTTACGTATTGCGTAATGTGATTACGATTTGTGCGAAGCCGAACATAACAATCAGACGCGTCTCCGACGACTACCATTAACGGAGAACGTGCAATGAAACAGGCAGCCCCCCGTGGATCTATTTACGTACTACCGCTCAACCTCAAGTTACCGGGTGCGCATCGTGCTGGCCTTCAAGGGGCTGGCGTTCAATGCGATCCCTGTGAACCTGATTCGCGACGGTGGCGAGCAGCTCAAGCCTGAATACAAGGCCATCGACCCACAGGGCAGGGTGCCTGTACTGCGGGTGGAGACGGGCGAAGTGATCATCCAGTCGTCGGCAATCATCGAGTACCTGGAAGAGCGCTATCCACAGCTGCCTCTATTACCCGTGGACCTGATCGAGCGGGCGCAGCAGCGTGCTGTCGCGGCGCTGATCGGTTGCGACATTCATCCGCTGCACAACGTGTCGGTGCTGAACCTGTTGCGGGGTCTGAAGTGTGAAGAAGCTGACGTTGCCGCCTGGATCGGCCACTGGATTACTGAAGGCTTCAGCGCAGTCGAGGCGCTGATCGGTGAGCAGGGGTTCTGTTTCGGCGAGCCAGGACTGGCTGACGCTTACCTGTTGCCGCAAATCTATGCGGCTCGTCGTTTCAATGTCGATCTGACCCCGTATCCAAAGATTTGCCGGGTCGAACACCTCGCGCTGCAACATCCGGCTTTCCAATGCGCGCATCCCGATGCGCAACCCGACAAGCCAGAGTGATCCATTCAACATGAAAATACTGGGCTTACAACTGATCTTCGGAGACTTCCTCGCCCGCAGTGTGCGAGGGATTTCCTGTGCTCCTCCCGCTGGAGAGTGATGTGCGCTGCGTGCTTCCCACTCTCTATTTGCAAGGAGCCAAACCATGGCTGATCTCTACGAAAACCCGATGGGCCTGATGGGCTTTGAATTCATCGAGTTCGCCTCGCCGACCCCGAACGTCCTTGAACCTGTGTTCCAGATCATGGGCTTCACCAAAGTTGCCAATCACCGTTCAAAGAACGTGTCGCTCTATCGTCAGGGCGAGATCAATATCATCCTCAACAGCGAGCCCCACAGCGTTGCCTCCTACTTCGCGGCTGAACACGGCCCGTCAGTGTGTGGCATGGCGTTTCGGGTCAAGGATGCACAAAAAGCCTACAACCGTGCGCTGGAACTGGGCGCGCAACCGGTTGAAATCGCCACTGGCCCGATGGAGTTGCGTCTGCCGGCAATCAAGGGCATTGGCGGTGCGCCGCTGTACCTGATCGACCGTTTTGGTGAAGGCACGTCTATCTATGACATCGACTTCAATTTCATCGAAGGCGTGGAGCGTCATCCGGTGGGTGCGGGCCTGAAGTTCATCGACCACCTGACCCACAACGTCTATCGCGGGCGCATGGCATATTGGGCGAACTTCTACGAGAAGCTATTCAACTTTCGGGAAATTCGCTATTTCGACATCAAGGGCGAATACACCGGCCTGACCTCCAAAGCCATGACCGCTCCGGACGGCATGATCCGCATTCCGCTGAACGAGGAATCTTCCAAGGGCGCGGGCCAGATCGAAGAGTTTTTGATGAAGTTCAACGGCGAAGGTATTCAACACGTCGCGTTCTTTACTGATGACCTGATCAAGACCTGGGATGCCTTGAAAGCCCTCGGCATGCGCTTCATGACCGCGCCGCCGGAGACGTATTACGAGATGCTCGAAGGACGCCTGCCGAACCACGGCGAGCCGCTGAATGAACTGCAAACCCGGGGCATCCTGCTGGATGGCTCATCGGACGGTGGCGAGCGTCGGCTGTTGCTGCAGATATTCTCGGAAACCCTGATGGGTCCTGTGTTCTTCGAGTTCATCCAGCGCAAGGGCGATGACGGGTTCGGCGAAGGCAACTTCAAGGCGCTGTTCGAATCCATCGAGCGCGATCAGGTGCGACGCGGGGTGTTGAAGGCCGAGTAAGGCACAGTTAATCGCGTTCCCCTGTAGGCGCGGGCTTGCCCGCGACCGGCTGGCTGCCCCCCATCCGGTCGCTGATGGCCTGAGCTGTTGTCAGCAGTTGTCTGGCCGCCGAATCCTGTACCTTCGCCGTAAACACCGACGCCGATCCGACCACGGTCAGCACGCCTGCCAGTTTATTGCCCACAGCGAAGATGGGTGACGACACGGCATTCACGCCGGCCATCAACAGCCCGTGAATCTGATGCACGCCGGTGCTGCGAATCTGTTTGATGTGCAGGTCGACTTCTTTCAGTTGTCGCGCACTCAGGCGTGTTGACTCTGATTCGCGTAGTTCGGCGGTTTCGTTGGCGGCAAGAAAGGTATTAAACACCAGCCCGGTCGACGACCCGAGCAGTGGCAACACAGAGCCAATCTGTGTCACCAGCGTCACTGCGCCGATGGACTGCTCGACATACACCACGGTGGGGCCCTTATTGCCCCATACCGCGAGAAAGCAGGTTTCGTTGAGTTCATCACGCAGCGCGACCAGATGCGGCGCGGCGATTTTCAATACGTCCAGCTGCCCCAGCGCGGCCAGTCCGACCTGCAATGCTTCGCGTCCCAGGCCATAGTGATTGGTGGTGACGTCCTGTTCGGCGAAACCACCGGCCACCAGCGCTTGCAGATAACGATGGACCTTGCTCGCAGGCATGCCCACGTGTTCGGCGAGCTTTGACAGTGAGGTAGAAGGCGCGAGCTCGGCCAGCGCCTTGAGCACGCCGAGCCCGACCTCGGCCGCTTGAACTTTTTGCTGCCGTCCACTTGCTGGGCTTTCGATTTCCGCTGTCATGAAGGGGTGCGCGCCGGTCTGAGAAGGCTGCTTTATAGCTTGACCTCACCACAAACTCAAATTACGTTATGCGTAATCTAATTACGTTTAGTTAAATCCCCATCGCAAGCGCTATCAACGCCACCTCACACCCACATAACAAGAGGTAGAGATGCACACAGCCCACTCTCCTGAAGCCTTGGCCTATCAAAGTGGCTTCGGCAATGAGTTCAGCAGCGAAGCACTGCCTGGCGCATTGCCGGTCGGACAGAATTCCCCGCAAAAACATACGCACGGCCTGTACACCGAGCTGCTATCGGGCACGGCCTTTACCGTGCCGCGTTCGGAAGCCCGACGTACCTGGTTGTACCGGATCAAACCGTCCGCCACCCATCCTCGCTATGAGCGACTGTCACGGCAGATACTGGGTTTGGAATCCGGGCCAATCACCCCCAATCGCCTGCGCTGGAATGCCTTCGACCTCCCAACCCAACCTACCGACTTCATCGACGGATTGATCGGTCTGGCCAGCACTGCGGCGGCGGATCAGGCCGAAGGCGTCAGTGTTTACGTCTACTGCGCCAACGCGTCCATGGACCGGGCTTTTTTCAATGCCGACGGTGAGTGGCTGATCGTGCCGCAGTCGGGTCGTTTGCGGATCGTGACTGAACTGGGTCTGCTGGACATCGAGCCACAGGAAATAGCGGTATTACCGCGCGGGCTCAAATTCAGCATTCAGCTGCTTGACGCCACGGCACGCGGTTATGTCTGCGAAAACCATGGTTGCGCCTTGCGCCTGCCGGAACTGGGGCCGATTGGCAGCAATGGTCTGGCCAATGCCCGAGACTTTCTGGCGCCGGTCGCACAGTTCGAAGACCGGGATGGGCCGGTCGTACTGGTGCAGAAATTCCTCGGTGAACTGTGGGCCACACAGCTCGATCATTCACCGTTCGACGTGGTCGCCTGGCATGGCAACAACGTGCCGTATAAATATGATCTGCGCCGTTTCAACACCATTGGCTCCGTGAGTTTCGATCACCCGGACCCTTCCATTTTTACCGTGCTGACCTCGCCTGGCACGGTGCCTGGTCAGGCCAATGTCGATTTTGTGATTTTCCCGCCGCGCTGGATGGTGGCTGAAAAGACCTTTCGGCCGCCCTGGTTTCACCGCAACCTGATGAACGAATTCATGGGCCTGATCGACGGTACCTACGATGCCAAGGCTGAAGGCTTTGCCCCTGGCGGCGCGTCCCTGCATAACTGCATGAGCGCTCACGGCCCGGACAACACCACGGCGGAAAAGGCTATCGCCGACAACCTCAAACCGCACAAGATCGACAACACCATGGCGTTCATGTTCGAGACGGGCAAAGTGCTGCGCCCCAGCCGCCATGCCCTCGATTGCCCGCAATTACAAACTGATTACGATGCCTGCTGGTCAGGCATGGCCAAACACTTCGATTCGGGAACCCCGCAATGACTACTTCATCGAACCCCCTCAGTTGGGTGACGTCCGCCAACGGCCACCCAGATTTCCCTCTGCAAAACCTGCCGCTCGGCATCTTCAGCCATTCAGGCCTGAGCAAACGCGGAGGTGTTGCCATCGGCGAGATGATTTTCGACCTGCGTGCTGCGCTGGATGTCGGCTTTTTCAACGGCGCGGCGCGTGATGCTGCTGAAGCCGCAAGCGGTGATCAGCTCAATGATTTTTTTGCTCTGGGCGCACCAGCCCGCCAAGCCCTGCGCAGCGAACTACTGCATTTGCTGGACGAAAACAGTCCGCAGCTGTCGCGTTTGCGGCCATTGGCCGATACCGTGCTGCACCCGATGTCCGAGTGTCAGATGCACGTGCCCGCGCGTATCGGTGACTACACCGACTTTTACGTCGGCATTCATCATGCGCTGAACGTGGGCAAGCTATTCCGCCCGGACAATCCGTTGCTGCCTAACTACAAGTACGTGCCCATCGGTTATCACGGCCGCGCCTCGACCATCTGCATCTCCGATACACCGATCAAACGTCCCAATGGCCAGACGTTGGCCCCGGGTGCGACCGCTCCTGAGTTCGGCCCCAGCAAACGTATGGATTATGAGCTGGAGCTGGGCGTGTGGATCGGCCCGGGCAATGCGATTGGCGAGGCGATTGCGATTGGCGAAGCTGCCGAGCATATCGCCGGCTTCTGCCTGCTCAATGACTGGTCGGCGCGGGACCTGCAAGCGTGGGAATATCAGCCACTGGGTCCGTTTCTATCGAAGAGTTTTGCCACCAGCATTTCTGCCTGGGTCGTGACGGCTGAGGCGCTGGCGCCATTCCGTACCGCGCAACCGGCCCGGCCAGAAGGTGATCCGCAGCCGCTGGCCTATTTGTTCGATGCCGCCGATCAGCAGGGCGGGGCGCTGGATATCGAGCTTGAAGTGTTGCTGCTCACCGAACAGATGAGCGCGCAGGGCATAGCGCCGCATCGCCTGGCGCTGAGCAATACCCAAAACATGTACTGGACCGTTGCACAAATGGTCGCGCACCACACGGTCAATGGTTGCAAACTTCAGCCGGGAGATTTGTTCGGTACGGGCACCTTGTCCGGTCCGCTGTCAGGGCAGTTTGGCAGCCTGCTGGAAGTCAGCGAAGGCGGTAAACAGGCCCTGACATTGCCCAATGGTGAAAGCCGACGCTTTCTTGAGGATGGTGATGAAGTCATCTTCCGCGCGCGATGCCACCGTCAGGGTTACGCCTCCATTGGTTTTGGCGAATGTCGGGGCACGTTGCTAGGGGCTTGATACGGCCCGTGCTTTTAAGGCTTTTTGGCCGGGCAAGAAGAGTACGCGAGGCGCACTGACCATCGCACCTCACGCTTGCCCGTGGCCTCGACCACACGGCTGACTCAAGCCTCATCTTCTCCACGGCGTGCCACATCCGAGCGCCTTCGGGTCGGCCGGCCTCCGAGCAAGCCTTCCTGGTCAAGAAGCATGTCTTCAATCTGCAGACCCTTATCGTCAATTCGGTACAGGCGCAGCTCATCCGAGTGGGCGCTGGCTCGGACCTTGACCACCGCCATGATGCGCAGCAAGCGGCTTTGGACTTCAATGTAGCGCTGGACGATGATGGCGTCGGTCAGGAAGGCCGTGCCGTACGGACTGAAGCGCAGGTCGGTGTAACGGTCTTCAAGTTCGGAGGTCATCAATACGCTGACACCGACACTGGTCAGCGCAGTGACCATGCGTGACAGTGATTCGCGGAAGTCCTCACGGAAGGTCGGTGCCAGCGCCAGCTCGAAGCCCGACAGCGAATCAATGACCACCCGGGTGGCCTTCAGGCGCTTGATCTCGCCCAATAGTAACTGGACGATTTCGTCGATGGACATGTCTGGCGCGTGACTGTCTACCAGACCGACCTTATCGCTCTTGATCAGGCGTGCCAGCGTGGCGTTCTGTGAATGGTTGGGGCGCTGCTCGAACATTGCGATCACGCCGGTCTCGCCTGTGCGGGCACCTTCAGCGAGGAAGGACGCCGCCAGAATGCTTTTTCCGGAGCCGGATGGACCGGCGACCAGCAAGGAATACCCCTGGGGAAGACCGCCACCAAGCATTTCGTCCAGTTGAGGAATGCCCATTTTCAAGCGCGGTGGCACGACATTTTTTGACAGAACATTCTGCTTTTTGACGTGGAAGGCTGCCGGTGCGAAGACTCTGATGCCCGAGGTATCAATACGGAACGTGTGCAGCCCGGGCAATGTTGGCTGGCCGCGCATCTTCATGATTTCCATCTTGCGCACCATGGAGTTGCGCTGCACGCTCTGCCGCAGCCAGATCAAGCCATCGGCCACGGTGAAAATCGGGTTGGTGTCGGTCTCGGTGAAGTATTCACCAATCAGGAAGGTGGTCGCCTGCCAGGTGGTCATCAACATGCCCAGTTGTTGAATGAACTGAGGCAGGTTGTTGTTCGGGTTGTCCTGTGTCCGGCTTGCCAGCACCACTGACCGGAAGGAATCTACGAACACCAGTGCCGGACCGTGAGCTTCGACCTCGGCAACGATACGCCGCAGTACTTCATCCAGATTACCTGCCAGCGTGTCATCGGCCAGGTTGACGTAGCGGATCGAATGATTGATCGCTTCGCTGTCGAAAAAATCGAATTGTTGTTGGTAACGCAACATCTTCAGCGGAGGCTCGCCGAGCACCGTGAAGAAAAGGGCCGGGCGCTCAGGCGTTGCCAGGTTGAACATTATCTGATGGGCCAGCGTGGTCTTGCCGCAGCCGGGAGGACCTGCGATCAAGTTGAACGAAAACTCCGGCAATCCTCCGCCGAGCACCTCGTCAAGTCCAGGCACTCCGGTTGCCAAGCGGTTGATTGTCACTTTGGTGGTCATGGCGAGGTATCCTGCGCGGGCGCACCGCTCAAAGAATTTTCCCACACGGAACGAAGTAAATGTTCGGTGAGCGAGGGCCCGACCAATGTGGTCAGTAGCTCGTAGAAGGTCTTCAATAGCTCTTCGCCGAAAAGACAGGCTTCGGTGCTGTTTTGCTTAACAAGCATGGATTTGAGTGCAGTCAGATCTATGGCGGTCCGCACGTGTTGATGCGTGCCAGCCAGGCGGGGATGAGTGGAAGCACACAGGTAGAGACTGCGGCGATAGAGCGCGACAACCCCTTGCTGTCCGATGATGGGGGTCAGGGCTGCGTCCATGTCTTGCAATGTCGCAACAATCGCTTCAACGATATGTGCGGGGTCGGTTTTATTACCGACTCGGTGCGCCAGAGAAGCTACGATCTGACGGCTCTCTTCGCTTTCCGTGGACATGGCTCATGCAATATTACACTTTCCATAGAAAGTCGTCAGCCCACCATCAGGCCGGTATTTCGTACCCGCCCAGAAACAGGTCCAGTGCCGATTCGACCACTGACATCTGGGCGGCAGGGGCCAAAGCCGGAGCACCCAGAGTGATCTGCGGCCAGAAAGCGAAGGCCTTGAGCAATGCATGAATCTGGGTGGCGGCGAAACGCGGGTCGACGGCCTTGAAACGACCGTCTGCCTGGGCAGCGCAGATCCAGGCGGTAAAGCTTTCTTCGCGCTCATTGAGGCGGGAGACCATGTTTTGCGCGCGTTCGGGGGAGTGGATCGTCGCGGCAATGGCCACTCGCGCCAGATCGAGAAAGTTGCTGTCAGCCAGCATCTGCATTTTCGACACCAGCAGCTCTTGGAGCTGATCGCGCAGCGGGCGCTCAGGGTGATAGGTCATGTCCAGACGATCGGCGCTGCTGATCCATAACTGCTGGAGAATTTCGGAGAAGAGTTCCTCTTTGCTCGGGAAGTGGTTGTACACCGTGCGCTTGGACACCTCAGCCAATGCGGCAATTTTGTCCATGCTGGTGACCTCGAACCCGTTGGCGCGAAACTCGGCAATAGCTGCCTGAACAATGGCTTCACGTTTACGGTCGGTCAGGCGTAGAGGGGCTTTCATAGGTTCGCTTCAGACTGGCGGAGTAAAAATTTTTACACTCGGCAGTTTACTTGTCATCTGACATGTTGCAAGCTTGAAACTACACTGTGTAGTGTAGTTGCTCCCGATCTTTATTCTCGCTGCCATCCTCATGCGTGCGGATGCAGGAACCTCCATCCGCCCCTTGGAGTCAGTTTGTCATGACCAAGCCACCACGAGATTCAGATGACGTTGCCCGATCACGGGCCTCTCGGCTGCACGAGGGACGTTATCGTAACCACTCGCCAATGAACCGGATGGGCTTTCTGAAGACGTTGCGCATTTTTTGGAACGCCCTCTTTAACAAACCGGCGCATACCCGGCCGGTGGGGGAGATTCCGGTGCAGACCCTGTCGCGTCAGCAATTGCTGGCAGCACCCAATAACAGCGTCTTCCGCCTTGGGCATTCCACGGTGCTACTCAAATTGCGCAATCAATTCTGGCTGACCGACCCGGTGTTCGCCGAGCGTGCTTCACCGGTGCAATGGGCTGGGCCGCAACGTTTTCATCAGCCGCCTATCAGCCTTGAAGAGTTGCCGCCGCTCAAGGCGGTGATCCTTTCGCACAACCATTACGACCACCTCGATCACATGACGATCAAAGCATTGGCGCACAAGACCGAGCATTTCCTGGCACCTGTCGGCGTAGGTGACACCCTTATCAAGTGGGGCGTCCCTGCGCAAAAAGTGCAGCAACTGGACTGGTGGCACTCCACTGAAATCGACGGCATGCGTTTTGTCGCAACGCCGTCGCAGCATTTTTCAGGCCGTACCCTGCGTGATGGCAATCGTTCGTTGTGGGCATCATGGGTGATGATCGACGACGATCAGCGGATTTTTTTTAGTGGTGATACGGGTTACTTCGATGGCTTCAAACACATTGGCGAGCAGTACGGGCCGTTCGACCTGACCTTGATGGAAACAGGTGCCTATAACGTCGACTGGCCGGACGTGCACATGCAACCCGAGCAAACCTTGCAGGCCCATATCGACTTGCGTGGCCGCTGGTTATTACCGATCCACAACGGTACGTTCGATCTGGCGATGCATGCCTGGCACGAACCCTTCGACCGGATCCTGGCCCTGGCCTGGGAAAAGAACATCACCATCAGCACGCCGCAAATGGGCCAGCCGTTTTACCTGCAATACTCCAGTCGCGGGCATGCGTGGTGGTTGGGCGTGGAGGGGGTGATCGAAACTTACAGCCCGGACGCTGCCGAACCCCAAGGCCACCGCCGACAGGTTTGAGTCCTCATGCACCTGAGGACGCTATAGGGTGGAGGTCATCTCCACACTGAAATTCGATTATCGAATACCGTTACTGGCGTCAGCGGCTCAAGCCGAGCCGCTCGTGCCATTGCTTAAGGGACTCTTCCGGGTAGCCGTCGAACTCCTTGTCGCCGGGCCGCACATTGACCTCGACCCAGGAGGCTTTTGAGTCGAGCAATATGTGCGTGTGTTCCGGCGGCACGGGTAGCGGGGTATCGATGGCCGAGGCAAACGGGTGAATCAGCGTTGGCCAGTCCGGGCTGAACAACCATAACCCGCTGCCGCAGAGCTTGCAGAAATGCCGCTCGGCATTGCTGATATGCGTCTGATGATCAAGCCTCATTCGTGCGTGATAGATGGCGATATGTTCGCGCCCGTTGACCTTAAGGCTGCTGGCGTCACCGCCAAGGTTGATCGAGTAACCGCCGCCGCCCTGAGTCTTGCGGCAGATTGAGCAGTAACAGCGCTGATAGGGATACGGATGAGCGCTGTTGAGGCTGAACTCGACCGCGCCGCAATGACAGGAACCTTCCAGATGCATGGCAAAAGCCTCCTTGAGCCAACGTTGACGGGGTGCCACTTTTTCTGCACACCTAACGTCTAGACAAGCAGATTAAGGCTTTTGCGTGATGGCGTTCGTCGGGTGATCCGCTCGATTGCCGAGCAGACCAACTTGCAGGCCTTGAACGCCGCCATCGAAGCTGCCCGCGCCGGCGAGTCGCTGGCCGACATCACCGAGTCGATCAATCAGATTTCCCAGCGCAACATGGTCATCGCCAGTGCTGCTGAAGAGCAGGCGCAGGTTGTCCGCGAAGTTGATCGCAACATCGTCAACATCCGCGACCTGTCTCTGCAATCGGCTACGGGCGCCCATCAGATCAGCACGTCCAGCCATGAGCTTTCGCGTTTAGCCGCAGAGTTGAGTGAGGTGGTGACGCGGTTCCGGGTCTGAGACGCCGGCTGATGGTATGTGACGTTGCGTGACATACCGGCCCTTGCTCAGGCCAACGTCGGCAAGCATGATCTGGCCTTTAGATCCTGCTCATCGACAGAGGTAAAACAACAAATGGATGAGGGAAAACGCGGATTCAGCAGTTGGTTGCAGGCACCGGGGCATACGGCCTGGCTGTCGATGGAAGGCAATAGGTTGCTGGCTTTTGCCAAGGCGGCGCAGGTGCCGCAAGGCTTCGGCAATCTGAGTGACCGGGGATGTCTGCCTGACAATGCTCGGGCCGAAACCATGAACACGGCACGGATGACCCACAGCTTTGCCCTTGCCCATATTCGCGGTATTCCCGGCTTTGCCGCGCTGGTCGATCACGGGATTGCGGCGCTGAACGGTCCGTTGCGCGATGCCGAGCAGGGTGGCTGGTTTGCGACACCTTTGTGCGAGGGAGCCAAAACCGGTAAAGCGGCTTACCTGCACGCGTTCGTCGCGCTGGCGGCCAGCTCGGCGGTGGTGGCGGGGCGTCCCGGTGCGGACGAGTTGCTGGCCGAGGCGATACGGGTGCTGGAGACTCGTTTCTGGAGCGCGGAAGAAGGTGCGATACGCGAGTCCTTCGCTCGAGACTGGAGCGATGAAGAAGCCTATCGCGGCGCCAACAGCAACATGCACGGCACTGAGGCGTTTCTGGCGTTGGCCGATGTCACCGGCGACAGCAAGTGGCTGGACCGCGCATTGAGTATCGTCGAGCGGGTGATTCATACCCATGCCGCCGCCAATGACTTTCAGGTGGTTGAGCATTTCAGCCTGCAATGGCAGCCGCTTCCCGATTACAACCAGGACAACCCCGCGGATGGTTTTCGGCCCTTCGGCACCACGCCGGGGCATGCGTTTGAGTGGTCGCGTTTGTTGCTGCACCTTGAGGCCGCACGTCAGCGCGCGAAGCTGCCTACGCCGCCCTGGCTGCTGGAGGATGCCAAGCGTCTGTTTGCCGGTGCCTGTCGCCATGGTTGGGACGTCGATGGCGCGCCCGGCATCGTCTACACCCTGGACTGGGAAAATCGCCCAGTGGTGCGTCATCGCCTGCACTGGACGCACGCGGAAGCCTGCGCATCGGCTGCGGCACTGCTGCGGCGTACGGGGGAAAAACAGTACGAAGACTGGTATCGACGGTTTTGGGAGTTCAACGAGACCTTCTTCATCGACCGCGAACATGGCAGCTGGCGCCATGAACTGAACCCGTACAACCAACCCAGTGCGGATATCTGGCCAGGTAAACCGGACCTTTACCATGCCTATCAGGCAACCTTGCTGCCGGTATTGGCCTTGGCGCCAAGTTTGGCAACAGCCCTTGCACGGCTGGGTTGAGGCCCCTGTTCAGTCTGATTCAGGTTTACGCGAGAGATCAAAGTCAGGGTTGACACCTCAGGCGATTTTCGCCGTCAATCTGATGATCTGCCGGGCGAAAAAACTCCCCGTGGCGATCACGCCGAACAGGCGCAAAGTCTGCATGGCGAGCACGAAGCCGACATCCGAGTGAGTATCGACGGCAATGATCGACATGGCGTCCAGGCCGCCTGGGCTGGTGGCGAGATACACCGACAGAAAGTCCTTGTCCATCAGTTCGGCGATCAACCAGGCGGACAGCGAGCACAAGGAGATAACCAATAGCGAGCCGCAGATCATCGCTGGCAGGCGTTGCCATACATAGCGAATCGTCGCACGGTCGAAGCGCAGGCCGATGTAGCAACCAATGGCGCCATAGGCAAGTGCCAGCAGCCAGGGCGGCAGGGTGATTTGTAACAGCCCGCTCAGTTGCAGGGCGCCACCGATCAGTAGGGGCAGCAGCAACGCGCCTGCGGGGATCCGCGTGCTCAGCACCACACCGACCGCGATCGCCGCAACGCTCAGGATGATGTTGAGTGCATTTGAACCCTGTAGTGCCACGGCGCTGCTCTGCATCTCGTGCACGCCGCTGTCCACGCCGAGCAGGCCGCTGACCAGTGCGCCGACCATCACCACGCACACCACGCGCACGTATTGCATGGTCGCGACCACCCGCGAATCCGCGCCATAGTCCTCGGACATGGTAACCATCGCCGAGGCAGCACCTGGCGCGGTACCCCATGCTGCGGTACTGCCTTCTATGCCAGCAAAGCGCACCAGCCCAATTCCGACCAGCGCGCTTAGCAGGACAGTCAATGCGGTGGCGAACAGCATCACATGCCAGGACTGAGCGACAGTGGTCAGTACTGAAATCGTCATGGCGTGCGCCACCAGCATTCCGACACACCCCTGACTCAGGCGAAAGGCTTGCCTGTGCAGGCGGATCGACGCACCGGATACGCCAAACAGAATCGCCGTCAGCATCGGCCCAAGAAACAATGCAGCGGGGATTTCACAAAACTTGAGCAATTGACCAAAGGCGCCTGCCAGCAGAGCCAAGCCGAGCCATTGCCCGAGTGGGGGGAGCGTATGCAGCGATAGAGCGGAAGCGCGTGACACAGAAGTTCTCCAAGGCGTTGGCTTTCCTCATGGACTATTTGCCAACGCAACGAGGAGTAGTATCGACAGTGCAATCGATCACGTCTATTTTCTAATAGTCATGAATCGATAACTTTAGTTGATCAATAGGGGTCTTCGCGATCTCACCTATTACTCTGGCATGGGCAGACCACGCTATTAATTCAGGATGCAGGGAGGGAGGCGGACTCGATGAATGTTGACCCACACGCAGCGGAACACATGTCAGTGCAAACAACGGCACCTGTATTTTTTACCGAAACGGAACCTCATTTCGGCGGCGATCAATCGCCGTTGAATGATTCCGACGCCGATGACGACAGCGACCCGGAAGGTGACCTCGACCTCGAAGAGCTGGGTCTGGAAGAGTTCATTGATGCGGAAAAACTCGACTCGACCATCAGCGGGGATGTGGGGTCGTCTACCTTGAGTTGAGGGCTATCAGGCAATCCGGGTTATCCCCGACACGGATTGTCTATAGGTCACGGTTGTTTATGGCCCACCAGATACCGCGCCAGACCTGCCGCAGCCTCTTCCGCCGTCTCACTGGCGCCGGCCCATGTACACGCCAGCATCAAGTTGCGCGGCAGGCCGAAGTCTTCCACCACAAAGCCTTGGGCATCTATCCCCTGAGCATCATGGGCCACCAGCGCGCGCAGTGAATCGACCGGATCGAAGTAAGCCCACACCGGTTTGCCCAGTCCCACTGCCATGCCGACTTCGAAGGCGGTACCCGAGTCCGGCTCGAGGCCGCGAAATACATTCAGGTTGGCAAGTACCGCCGTGCAGCGCTGGATCATCTCGATATTCATCGAGCAGATCAGGCGCGCGGTTGCCTCTGGGGTCAGGTCGGGGGTGACCTCATTGTCGAACGGATACAGCCCTTGCATGCCGTGGGCGGCACACAGCGCCTTGAGGTAACGGCCATGCTCAATGGCGTCCGGCCTGAAGACATCGAAGCCGGCCAGATAGATGAGTGGCGTTGTGTTCTGGTTCATGTCGGTACCTTGAGATCGTACGTAGGGCAATTCTATCGTCAGCTGCGCTGGTCGCGCGTCACCATTGCACGCCACTGATCAGTCGAATGCAGTTGATGTGAATGCAATGCTGGAATCTGTATGGATAACCAGTATCCTGACGACTTCCAAAAAACGTTGCGTGAACCTCAAACCGTGAACACCTCGCCCCTCGAAAACCCGTTTTATTACCTGGAAAACTTCCATCAGGTGCTGGAGTGGATCGCTCAGCGTTACGACGACCTGCTCGATGAGCAGGAACGGCAATTTATCGTCGATTTTGCCGGTTTGCCGAAAACGGCTCAGGGTTTGCTGGTGCGGATGGTCATGCGCAAGGGCACATTGTTTCGAGCAAGCAAGCTGAGCTATCCGGAGCTTGGCGCGGTGCGGGACGCGGTCATGCCGTTGCTCGAGAATGGCTGGGTCGACCAGTACCCGGCCATCAGTCTGGAGGTGTTATTCGGGCTGCTGCGCAAGTCAGAGTTGACTGCCTGTTTCCAGGCGCATGCGATAAAAAGCACGGAGAAAAAGACCGACCTGTTGATGAGACTGCAGCCGCACTACGAACAGCGGCAAACGCTGGAGCAGTGGTTTGCCGGGTGTGAGGACGTGATCTTCGGCCTCACCGTCATGCCCATCTGTGATCGATTGCGGTTGCTGTATTTTGGCAACCTGAGTCAGGAGTGGTCTGAATTTGTGCTGGCTGACCTGGGTATCTATCGCTATGAAAAGGTCGAGTTTTCGCTGGATTCCCGAGGCCTCACCGAGCGGTCGGACATCGATACTTGCCTGCACTTGCATGCTTGCCGTCAAGGGCTTGAAGAGGGCCATGACCTGCAGGACCTGGCCCGGCAGATCATCGCCATCGGCACCGATAATGCCTGGCTGCGGATGCGCCGGGCCAAACTGTTGTTTCGGATCGGCCAACAGGCGGAGCGCGTTCAGGATTGGCCGCTGGCATTGAGTGTGTATCAGCGATGTGACTACCCTGGGGCGCGTTCACGGCGGCTTCGAGTGCTGGAACTCAGTGCCGACTATGAGCAAGCCATGGCCTTGCTCGAACAGGCTCAAGCGGCGCCTGAAAGTGATGCCGAAGCGCAGCATCTATTGCGGATACTCCCGCGTTTGCAGCGCAAGCTGGGTGTGTCGGTCGAGCGTCAGCGGCGCACGCGAGCCTTGAGTCGACTCGACGTGGTGGTGACGCCCTCGGCTGATACCTCTGTTGAGCGCTTGATCCAAGTGCATTTGGGCGATCAGGCAGGGCCGGTGCATTACGTCGAGAACGCACTGATCAATTCCTTGTTTGGCTTGCTGTGTTGGCCGGCGATTTTTGCGCCGCTGCCGGGCGCGTTTTTTCACCCGTTCCAGAGTGCTCCCAGCGATCTCTACAGCCCGGATTTCTATCAGCGCCGGGCCGGGTTGTTCAGCGAGTGTCTGGAACAGCTGGATTCGGACGCCTACAAGACCACCATTCACCGGCACTTCAAAACCAAATACGGTCTGCAATCGCCCTTCGTTTTTTGGGGCAGCCTGTCAGAAGAGCTGCTGGAACACGCACTGCATTGTTTGCCCGCTGATCACCTGCGGCATTGGTTTCGGCGTCTGCTGTTGGACATCAAAGCCAATCGCACGGGTATGCCGGACCTGATCCAGTTTTACCCGGACGAGCAGCGCTATCGCATGATCGAAGTCAAAGGGCCGGGCGACCGCCTGCAGGACAACCAACTGCGCTGGCTGGATTTCTGTGCCGAGCACGGGATGCCCGTGGTGGTGTGTTATGTGCAGTGGGCACCAGTGGTCAGTCCGGTGCCGACCGACTGAGTCACCGGGAGCTTTGGCTAAACGCCAAAGACTGCGCCAGCGGTGACGGGCGTTTCTTGCTGCATGTTGCTCATGAACGATTCCAAGCGTGAGCGCAGCCAGCGTTCGGCCGGATCGGTGTCATTGATGCTCAGCCAGACCATCGACAGGTCGAGGGTCGGCGTCATGAAGGGCAGGGGCTCATCGAACAGCAGGCTGGAGGCGGCCGACATGGCGGTTGCCGTGTAGTCGGGCAAGTTTGCCAGCAAGTCGGTACCGGCCATCAGGGCGGGCAAGGTGCTGTACTGCGGAATCGCCAGCACCACGTGGCGCTTGCGGCCGATCGCCTTGAGCCATTCGTCAGCAAAGCCGCTGACATTGGCGATGTGGGAGACCACGACGTGCGGGCGTGAGCAGTACTCATCCAGGGTCAGCGGGGTCGATGATGCATCGGCGCGCAGCACCCTTGGCTTGGTTTGCCTGAGCAGCTTGCGCTTGGCGTTGGCCGGCAGCTCACGGGTCTGGCTGACGCCGATGGTGATCTCTCCCGAGGCCAGCATGTCCGGGATGCGCCAGGAGTCCACATGCTTGATCACGCACACGATCTGCGGCGCTTCCTGGCGCAAGGCGCGCAACAAGGGCGGCAGCAGGCCAAACTCGACATCGTCGGACAGGCCTATGCGAAAAGTCATGGTGCTGACTGCGGGATCGAAGTCGTGGCTCAGGCTCAGCGCCACTGACATGGCGTCCAGCGCAGGCGACAGGTGCAGGATGATTTCCTCGGCCCGTGCGGTCGGTTCCATGCGATGGCCGATCCGGATAAACAATGGGTCGTTGAACAATACTCGCAGGCGGTTAAGTGCAGCGCTGATCGTCGGCTGCCCGAGAAAAAGTTTTTGCGCGGCCCGTGTCACATTGCGCTCTTGCATCAGGGTTTCGAAGACCACCATCAAGTTGATGTCAGCCTTGCGCAATTCATTGCGGTTCATCAGTTGCTGCCCCCAGATCTACACCCATCGCGCGATCGCAGGCGACAGTTTAGGAAACTGCATCGCCCCCCGTCTACAGCGGGCTTGAGCGGCTTGGGCTCGCGCTCGAGTCCATTGGTTGTAGATGAGTCCTCCGAACAGGGAAAAGTCCCACTGATCTTCTCTGCTGAGTCCGACAGACTCCCTGCACACTTTCATTCAGGCTTCGTTTCCTCGAAACCTGAATGGAGGAGTCCTTATATGGCCAAAAGCACATTGAGTGACGGCCCATGCTGCGAAATCAATAAATTGATCGTACAGGTCACCGGCAACCAACATCCGGCCAGTCAGCGCCTGGCGTTTTATGACCACGCCGGAAAACGCCTGGACACCCTGACTGCCGAAGACAAGCCTGAAACGCTGAAAAAGCCCTACTTTGTGGACAGCGCCCTGCACGTCTGGAACTGGAAAAATCACTACACCCACCGCCTGTGGCTGGAGATCGACTCGGTCGAAGGCAGTCCCATTCGCCTGCTCTTGCCCGAGGTCGCGATCACCCTGCGCCAGTTCGACGCGCAGTGGAATCAGATCGTGCCGGTGGTGCCCTTCGTTGCGCTGCCCGGCGCCAACAGCGCCCACGATCACGGCACGCCGGTGTTGTGCCGCGCAGGGTTCATTTATGTCTTTTTGGGCGATCGGCTGTGGCGCGAGCTGGAGGTGCGGGTCGCAGACGAGCAGACCACGTATCACGACATCGACCTCAACCGTTATCGCATGGGCGACGAGATCGAGGAGGGCCCTCGACTGGCCACCGGGCAGGCGCTGGAGGACATCTGGTTGCCGTCCAGCTGGAACGATCAGCAGGTGTCGCCGCAGCTCTGTTTCAGCGAGGTGCAGCTCAGCGGGCCGCGCTTGCGACGTCTTGAGCAAGACCCGGCGTTGCGCGCACAACGCTGCCAAAGCCCGGACTTGCGCAGTTCGCGAGACAAATTCAAGCGTGTGTTCCTCGATAAACCGGACGGCGTGGCAATGCTCGAAGCGTTCAGCGCATTCGACGCCTATGACGCGGCCAACCAGTCTGCGGCGGGCGCGGCGCATGTCGCCAGGCTCAACCTCAGCTCGCACGCCTTCCCGGTTAGCCTGGTCGCCCCGCAACGCGCCCGCCAACCCGGTTACGAATGGCTGCTCGACCAACCGGGCCGCTACCTGTGCGACCTGAGCGGGCAGTTCCCGGCCATTGCCTTGAGCGCAGCGCGCCAGCATGTGGTTCGCTGTGAGAAGGGTGAAGTGGCCTATCAGCCAACCTCCGTGGAAACCGGCGCCTGGGCCCATTGGCTGGAACAGGTGTGCGATCCCGAAACCCAGATCGCCGATGAGTTCTGGCAAGCGCAGCCAGCGGTGGCTGATGTGCTGTTAAGTGCACGAAAACGCGAACTGTACGGCGTGCTGCTGCACGACCCGCACTATCGCCTGCGCCACGTGCAGACGCGGATTCACGACCAGCAACATCTGTTGAACCTGTGCGCCCAGCGCGCCAGCCATTACACCCATCACGCCAGCGCGCTTCTGGTGCAACAATTGATCGTGCCGCAGACCGTGGGTGGGCAGAAAAATCCGCTGCATCAGGGTATGGAGAAGCTCAAGGATCAGGGTCGGATCGACATCAACCGCTTCACCGCCACCGGCGAACGAGTGCAACTCTGGCGCCAGCTCGACATGAGTCAGGCGCTGTTGAGCGACACCCTGCAACAAGCAGAAACCGAACAAACCCTGGCCGATCACCTGAGCCTCGACGGCTTCGACTACGTCGCCGCCATGCACTTCGTCAGTCGGCTGTTCGCCAGCCTCGCCATGACGCCCGCGCAAATGGACCCCTTTGCGGTCAACGGCGATGTCACTGACGCGGTGACCGGCATCAGCCTCTACAAAGCCAAGGCCAGTGTCGGGCAACAACTGATCAGCCGAATGGCCAATGAAGAAGGGCATGCGTTGCATCGGATGCTGTGGCCCGACCTCGCACAGCAAGATATGGAGGCGCCCTATGTTCAGCCCGCGGTCGCCGACATCAATGACGGCAATGGCCTGTTTCGGCCGAACGCGCTGCTTGGGGCCGTCAGCAGCGACGCCGTCGATGCCAAGCAACTCAATACGCTCGACGCCCATTTACTGGCAGGTTTGCTGGAAAGTGGCAGCCTCAACAACACCCTGACCGGCACCCTGAAAGTCGTCGCGGCGACCTTGATCAGCTTCCACGAAAACCTGCAAGGCTCGGTGGATGTGGCGGAACAGGCGCTAAACGCAACCCAACACATTCCGGTCCCTGGCGCCGAACGCCCAGCCCCGGCGCTGAACATGCGCCAACGTCATCGGGCCTTGGCGCAACTGCGCAGCATGCTGCCGGGGGCCTTTGGCGATGCACACTTCATGCGCCACCAAGAGGCGAGAAACAAGAACTACTACGTATTCGGCCTGACCGACTTGCCGGAGATGTCAGAACGCCTGCGACGGCCTCACCTCGACTATCGAGGCCCCTCCGGGTCGTCGAAGGTTGGCCAGGACCATTACCGCACCGGAGGCGATCTACGAGCCAATACCGTCGTCATCGCCATGCCCCGCGATCATCGGATGTCGCGACTGATCAGCGGCGTGAACCAACGGGTCAATGCGGCGTGGCAACTGAATATGACCGAGCAGGTCACCACCAAGGGAACGGCCATACAGGATGCGGTGAAGAGCCGGAACGCATTGCAGAGCGAGTGGATGTATCGGGCGCTGAACTCGACGCCGTTTGCGGCGGCGGTGGGGATGTTGGAGTTGTGGAATTTGAGGAGTGAGTGGAACAGTCGAGAACTGGCCTATAGAGAGAAGGGTGGGGTCAGGGTTGGATTAGGTCTATTAGGCGCTGGAGCTGATTTAACAATTGCGATGGAAGCTTTAACCGTAAAGCTAGTAGGTAGCGAATCTGTTCTAGCCGCAGCTCGCAAAACCCTTTTTGTCGTCCCTCAAACTTTGAGCACTCGAGTATTGGGCGCAAAGCTAGCCAAGCGCCTAGTCGATACAGTCACCACCCGTTTGCTTGGTCAGATCGTAGCCGGATCGATTTTTGTCGGCCTCAACCTCTACGACGCCTGGCATGCCTATCAATGGGGAGACGATGCCATGTGGGGTCATCTGCTGATGGCTGCGGGTGGCTTGACCGGCATTGCCAGCACCTTGATGGTCGGTGGCGCCACCTTCCTTGGCTTAGGCCCAATGGGCTGGATCACGTTGATAGCGATCAGCGTTGGCGTAGGCATCGTTTACTGGCTGAGTGCTTCACCCATCGAAGACTGGCTCCGCGCGGGTCCATTCGGGCCTGACAGTGGCCGAATTTCACACCTGCAAGACCCAGAGCATGTAGTGGTCAACTAATCCCGGACACGACGTTAAGTTTTTCCTCGGCCTGAGCTGGCGCCAGCCCACCGTTGAACTGATGCGGCCGAATCCAGTTGTACCGATACATCAAAAAATGGCTGATATCGCGCTGTGCTTCCTGCGCAGTTCTATAGCCTAAGGTCGGTATCCATTCAGTTTTCAAACTCCGGAACACCCGCTCCATCGGCGCATTGTCCCAGCAATTTCCCCGGCGACTCATGCTCTGACGTATGCGGTATCGCCACAACCGCTGGCGAAATAAGCGGCTTGCATATTGCGACCCTTGGTCGGTGTGGAACAGCAGATCCGAAGGCCTGCCACGCTGCTCGTAGGCCATATCCAGGGCCCGGATCACGAGTTCGGCGTCCGGCTTTTCCGACAGTGCCCAGCCCACTATCCGGCGCGTGCAGAGATCCAGAACGACAGCCAAGTAGTGCCACTTTCCTTGTGCCCAAATATAGGTGATGTCACCGCACCAGACCTGATTAGGAGCTGGCACATCAAACTCACGGTTCAAGGTATTCGGGATATCGAGTCTTTCTACTGTCGCTCGTTTATAGGCATGTGAGCCGGGTTGTTTACTGACTAAATCAAGCTCGCGCATCAAACTGCGCACTTTGAATCGACCGAGTTGCTCACCATCTTCACGCATCAGTGACAGGATGCTGCGACTGCCCGCAGCGCTGCGACTTTGCGAGAACAGCTCACTGACCCGGCTACGCAACCGAAGCCGTTCA
Organism: Pseudomonas sp. 5C2; assembly: GCF_034314155.1. Taxonomy (NCBI): domain Bacteria; kingdom Pseudomonadati; phylum Pseudomonadota; class Gammaproteobacteria; order Pseudomonadales; family Pseudomonadaceae; genus Pseudomonas; species Pseudomonas sp. 5C2. The sequence goes on from NZ_JAVIWH010000002.1 coordinate 699,837, forward strand.
ACATCGGGAGTGCGGCGCCGCAGGCGCTGGGCGTAGTAGCACGAGCGGGTGACTTCAAACACCTTACACAGCCAATCAACCGGCTCATGGGCACTCAACTGATCAATCAGCGCAAACGCTCGTGATCTTCCGACATCAAGAGCGCGGTAGCCTTTTTTAGTATGGATTTTTCTCGCTCAAGCCGAGCGATCCGGGCTTCCAGTTCCTGAATTTTCTGCTGCTCTGGGGTCAGCGCCTTGCTCTGCGGAGTGACGCCTTGGTGCTCTTTCTGAACCTGGTCAACCCAGCGGCGCAGCGCTGACTCACCAATGCCGAGTGAGCGGCTGGCTTCGATGTAGCTGTAGTTTTGCTTGAGCACGAGGTCAGCAGCCTCGCGTTTGAATTCAGCAGTAAAGGAGCGGCGTTGTTTGGTCATCTGACACCTCGATCTGGCGAGCATTCTCGCCTAAATGGGTGTCCGGTTTCATTAGACCACTACAGATCGACACCTTCCGCCGCCCTAATCTGATGGCGCGGTATGTGGAGTATGTCGACTGAGTGAGCACCGTCAGGCGGTTCATCCAGGTAACCTAACGTGGTAGGTTGTGCGGCTGGCGCAGAGTCATGCTGGTATTAAAATTTAAAGTCGTTTTAAAACAGTAGTTTAAAATTTATTCGAGTCATTTTGATAGCGTGACGATGAGTCGTAATGACCACAATGGAGTCGTAATGACTAACCCTTTACTGTTGGCACTGGTGCCGCTGGTCGCCGATCTTTCCCGCGAATTGCCGGATGATGAGCGCTATCGACGCCTGCTGCGCGCCCTGCGTCAGATACTGCCGTGCGATGCGGTGGCGCTCCTCAAGCTTGAGGGCGATGTGCTGATTCCGTTGTCGGTAGAAGGGTTGAGTCCGGACACGTTGGGCCGACGATTCAAGGTTGAGGAGCATCCTCGGCTCAAGCTTCTACTTGAAAGCCGTGGCCCGACCCGGTTTTCCACGGATTGCGGCTTGCCTGACCCTTACGACGGTTTGGTCGAGGGTCATCAGGGGCATCTGGAAGTCCACGATTGCCTTGGCTGTCCGCTGTACCTCCAGGACAAACCCTGGGGCCTGATTACCCTGGATGCGCTGGACCCGTCGAGCTTTGGCAAGGTCGATCTGGACAATCTCGAAGCTTTCGCCAGCCTAGCTGCGGCGACAGTGATGGCCAGTGAGCGGATCAATCAGCTGGCGCGCAGCTTTGAGGATCAGCGCCAGTTGGCTGAGGTCTACAAGCGTGCGGCAGGCGGACGTCGGCCGCGTGAGCTGATTGGTCAGAGCCCTGTTCACAAAGGCATGCTGCAAGAGATTCAACTGGTGGGCAACAGCGCGTTGTCGGTATTGATCACCGGGGAAACCGGCGTGGGTAAAGAGCTGGTGGCGGAAGCCATTCACCTGCATTCGCCACGGGCGCAAAAACCCCTGATCAGCCTCAATTGCGCGGCGTTGCCTGAGCTGCTGGTCGAGAGTGAGTTGTTCGGGCATGTCAAAGGCGCTTTTTCTGGCGCTGTCAGTGGGCGCGGCGGTAAGTTCGAACTGGCCGACGGTGGCACGATATTCCTCGACGAGGTTGGCGAGTTGCCGCTTCCGGTTCAAGCAAAGTTGCTCAGGGTGTTGCAGAGTGGCCAGTTGCAGCGCGTCGGTTCCGATCAGGAGCATCATGTCGACGTGCGAATCATTGCCGCCACCAACCGTGATCTCGCCGAAGAGGTGCGCGCCGGTCGTTTTCGTGCAGACCTCTATCATCGGCTGAGTGTCTACCCGTTACGGGTGCCGCCATTGCGTGAACGAGGGCGGGATGTGCTCCTGCTGGCGGGGTTTTTTCTTGAAGAAAACCGTGCGCGCATGGGGCTGCGCAGCTTGCGCATGAACCAGGATGCTCAAAAACTGTTGGTGAGCTATTCCTGGCCGGGCAACGTCCGCGAGCTGGAGCATTTGATCAGCCGCGCTACGCTAAAGGCCTTATCCAGTCACGTCGAGCGTCCGCGTATCCTCACCATTGATGCCTATGCGCTGGGCCTGGACGAGAAAGTTCCGATGGTTGAACCGGTCACGATTGGTGACGCGCCCAAGGTCAAGGATGGCGAGGGTTTGAAAGCCTCGGTCGATGCTTATCAGAAAGTACTGATCAGTGACGCGTTGATCCGGCATGAGGGAAAATGGGTCGATGTCGCCCGTGAACTCGGTCTGGATCGTGCCAACTTGAGTCGCTTGGCCAGGCGACTCGGGATTCGTTGAGGTATGCCGTCAGGCACCAACGCCGCCAGCAGGGGAGGTACTAAGCAGATCAATCGCGTTGAGGCTTCCTTGGGCAGTTGACCAGGCGGGGATGCTGCTGGAACTTTAGCTCAGATTGAAGCGGTCGATACTCATCCCTTATTTGCCCAAGGCAATCGTTTTAAACCGGCGGCAGACTCAGTGAGCCGTCGCCCAGCGAACGCTGCATCAGCACTGTATCAACCCAACGACCATGCTTGAAGCCGACCGACTCAAAGACGCCTACCCGATGGAAGCCGAGCCGCTCATGCAAACGAATTGATGCATGGTTTTGGCTATCGCCGATGATCGCGATCATCTGCCGCCAATCGCCTCGAATACAGCGATCAATGAGTTCGCCGAGCAATGTCAGGCCAATGCCGTGGCCTCCCAATCCGTCGCGGACATAGACCGAATCCTCGACTGTAAAGCGGTAGGCAGGACGCGGTCGGTAAAGTGTTGCGTAGCCATAACCGACCACCTCTCCAGCCAGTTCTGCGACCAGATATGGCAACCCTTTTGCTAGAACATCGGCGCGCCGGTCGATCATTTGAGCCACGCTGGGGGCTTCCAGTTCAAAGCTGGCGATACCGCCGATGACGTGCTGCGCGTAGATGCTCTGCACCGCTGACATGTCGTCTTCGCAGGCATCACGCACGATCGGAATGGGGTTCATGTTCACTTCTCGTCTTATTCAATGATGGGCTAAGCCTGACTGTCGATACACGCTGGCGAATCCTCGACCGCCAGCGATGCCTCAATCCCTCAAGCGCTCAACCAGTAGGGGCAATAGCTGTTCGCAGGACGCTTCGATTTTCAGGTCCAGAAAATCGTCAGCGCGGGTTTTGCCGAAGTTGATAGCGATCAGCGGCTTGTGCTGTTCAGCCATCGCGCGGCACAAGCGAAAGGCCGAGTAGGCCATCAACGAAGAGCCCACCACCAGCAATCCTTGTGCCTGCTCGACATGCTGTGTGGCCTTGGCTGCGGTGGCCTGGGCGACGTTTTCGCCAAAAAAAACCACGTCCGGTTTTAACCGCTCACCGCTGCAGGAAGGGCAGCGGGGGATCTGGAAGCGCGCTTCGAAGGCCCGGTCCAGCAGCGTATCGCCGTCGGGTGCCTGGGTGGCATCGACCCCCGACAGGTAGGGGTTTTCCGCTTCCATGACGAGCTGGATCGTCTGACGATCAGCACGCTGGTCGCAATCCAGGCACACCACCCGGTGCAGGCTGCCATGCAGCTCAATCACTTCGTGACTGCCCGCCTGATCATGCAGCGTGTCGACGTTTTGGGTGATGAGTCCGGCGATAAGCTGCTTCGTTTGCAACGTTGCCAGCGCTTCATGGGCAGCGTTTGGCCGAGCTTGCCGGATGCGTGGCCAGCCCAGCATCGCACGGGCCCAATAGCGCCGCCGCGCTGCCGGCGTACTGAGAAACTCTTGGTACATCATGGGGGCTTTGCCTCGACGGACACCCTCGCTGTCACGGTAGTCCGGAATACCGGACGGGGTGCTGATGCCCGCGCCCGTCAGGACCAAAAACTGCTTGTTGACCATCAGTTGGTAGAGCATCTCGAGACGGTCGCTGACCTGCCTATCGATCATGTTGAAATCTCCGATAAGGTCAGCTTAATCACCGCGAATGTACTGCTCCAGTTGCTGTATCAGGTCAGCCTGCTCGGCAATGGCTTCTTTAACCAGGTCGCCAATGGACAGCAAACCCAGCAGTTTTCCCTCTTCGACAACCGGCAAGTGGCGCAGGTGTCTATCGGTCATGATGCCCATGCAGGTGTCGATGCTTTGATGCGAATCCACGGTCAATACAGGCGTACTCATGATCTCGCTGACGGACGTGCCCTCCGAGGACCGTCCCTGGAGGACGACCTTGCGCGCATAGTCGCGCTCGCTGATAACGCCTACCACCTGGCCGTTCTCCATCACGGGTAGAGCACCGACATTTTTATCGGCCATCACCTTGAGCGCTTCCAGAACCTTTTGGTCAGGGGCGATGGTGTGAACTTGCTGGTTTTGCTTGGCTTTCAACTTCAGCAGTTGCGCAACGGTCTTCATGCGAGCCTCTCCAGTGTTGTTTTTGGGGTGGCCGCGAACCGGCCTGACAGGGTCATACAGAATCGTAGAGAGAAGCTTGCAGGGCAAGGACTAAAACGGCATGCACACGACGGGAAAACGTCATCCGGGCTGCTCTCAAGACTTGCTCAGCGCTTCAAAGCCTGAAATGACATCAAATAACTCTTCGTCAATAGCGCTTTGGCGCAGACGATGGAAGTCCCGGTTGAGATCCTCCAACAGCTCGCCGATGTTTTTCTCGGCGCGCTGCATGGCCGCAAGACGGCTGGCATTTTCGCTGGCCAGCGATTCGGCGCAGGCTCGAAACAGTGAGACAAAAAGATACTCGCGGATTAGCGCCGGGAGGGTTTGGTCTGTGCCATTCATCACTTCGGGTCGATTTTTTGACGGCCAGTGATTGGCTGCCAGATTACGCCGCCACGTTTCGTCCAGCGGCAATAGTCGCTGGCTTACGGGTGCATAAATCGCACCTGACTGTGGGCGGTTGTGGAACAGGTACACCTGAGAGATCTCGCCCTGTTCGCGGCGGGTTTGCATTTCGAGCAAAATCTGCCCGACCAGAGGTGTAATCGCAGTGATGGAACTGGGCAGAACGAAGCTTTGGCCCAAGTGTAAATCGCTGTCTGTCAGGCGTGACTGAATACGTTCGCCGACCGCCCAGACTCTTTTATCTCCTGGCAGTTTGCCTAGCGCATCGATGACGAACTCGACCAGAACATCGTTGAATTGGCCGACCAATCCCTGGTCGGAACCGAAGACGATAACCCCAATCCCTTCCTTCTTTTTCTGTACGCCCCCTTGGTCGGCGGTCGCCTGGCGCTGGAAACAGGCCATCAGGCCCAACTGTACAGTGCGATAGTAATCATTCAGTGAGCTGACCGCGTTTTCATACTGACCGATGTTCGATGCCGCCATTGCTTTCATTGTGCGCACAACGGATTCGAGGTCTGCGGCACCGGTGATTTTACGACGCAGGTTGGCGGGGGTGTCGCTCACGGCGCACTCCCGGAGTCTGCCGGGGCTTGCAAGTGCGCCAAGGCATTGCGCGCGATCTGAATAATCGCAGCCCGGTCGGCGTCACTCAGTTTCTCATCTCCATTGAAACGTGATCTGACCTCGACCGGGATGGCCCCTGTAGCCTCACACACTGCCTGCTCGGCCTGGACCATCTGTTCAAGCGGCACTTTATCGAAGCATCCCGCGGTCAACGCCAGCAGAACCGCAATTTGCTCGGGTACCGACAACGGTGCGAATTCCTGTTGTTTGAGACAGGCCCGGATCCGCAGTCCATGCGCGATCAGTTGGCGAGAGTCTTCATCGAGCCGGGCGCCGAAACGGGAAAAAGTTTCAAGCTCCTCGAACTGGGCATAGGCCAGTTTGAGGTCGCCGGCCACGGCTCGATAGACGCCCCGTTGCGCCTTGCCGCCCACGCGGGAAACCGATTTGCCGACATCGACTGCCGGCAGCACGCCGAGTTCGAAGAGCGCTGGAGAGAGGTAGATCTGCCCGTCGGTTATGGAGATCAGATTCGTCGGGATGTAGGCGGAAATGTCCTGTGCTTCGGTTTCGATGATGGGTAAAGCCGTCAGGGAACCACCGCCGAGCTCGGGGCGCAAATGAGTCGCACGCTCCAGTAAGCGCGAGTGAATGTAAAAAATATCGCCAGGGAACGCCTCGCGACCGGGTGGCCTGCGCAGCAGCAGAGAGAGTTCACGGTAGGCGCGAGCGTGGTGGGTCAGGTCGTCGTAGACCAGCAGAACGTCGCGTCCCTGCTCCATGAAGTACTCGGCAATGCTGGTCGCAGCATACGGCGCAACGTAGGCGAGGCCTGGCGGATCGTTGCCTTCGGTGACCACTACCACGGTATACGCCAGTGCACCTTGTTCACGCAGGGTAGCGATCACTTTGGCGACGCCGGAGGCACGTTGGCCGATGGAGCAGTACACGCACAGAACATTCTGATCGTGCTGATTGAGGATGGTCTCCAGGGCAATCGCGGTTTTGCCGGTTTGCCGATCACCCAGGATCAGCTCGCGCTGACCGCGTCCGACCGGGATCAGTGCGTCAATCACCTTGATGCCGGTTTGCAGGGGGGCGGTAACCGGTGCCCGATCCATGATGTGCGCGGCTGGCCGCTCAATCGGTAGCCGGGCGCTGGACAATAGGGGGCCCAGACCGTCCAGCGGCTGACCCGTAGGGTCGATGATACGACCGATCAGGCCATCGCCGACCGGTACGTCCACCACATGGCCACAGCGCTCGACCTCATCGCCAGTGTGCAGTTGCGAGTAGTCACCGAGCAGCACGACGCCGATTTCGTTCTCGTCGATATTGAAGGCGATGCCATGGATATCGCCTGGGAACTTCACCAGTTCCTCGAAACCGACACCGGGCAATCCGGAGACCTTGGCGATGCCAGACGCAATGCTGGTGACCCGACCGACTTCTGTTGTCTTCAACTGATGGACAAAGCTTTCCCGCGCTTCACCCATGACAGTAAAGGCAGTCGCAAAGACATCCTGAAGGCGCTCGATGCTCATGTGACTTGCCCTTCTTTCAGGAGGGGGGCCGTCACCTCCGGCCGGGCGTAGACCTGCTCCGTCGTGTCCAGCAGTTCGCTGATGCCCTTTTCCATGGACGCCAGATACTCCGCGATACTCCAGGCTACCTTTTGCCCGGCTGCGCTGAGTTCGATACCGCTCACCAAGTCCGGGGCGGTCTCGAAGTGAACGTCAGCGCTCACTGCCAGGAGCGTGTTGATGGCTGCTTGCGCGGCAGTGCGTTGCGCCTCTGGCAACTCAAAGGCACTGCGCACGATGACCGGTTCTGCCGATGCCTTTAGCGCTGCCACCAAGCCTTGCTTTTCCTCAGCGTTCAACGTACTCAGACGGTTGACGAAGGTGTCGACCATGCGCTCTTCCAGGGTCGTCCCGGCCAAGTCTTTCAGGGTCTTGCGAGCAATGGCAAAAACTTCTTTCTGAGTGCGCCGCCCCAGTTCGTCATGCAGGCGGCGAGCTTCGCTCTGCAGGGTTTCCAGATGTTTGGCACTCAAGGCCGTGGCGGCCTGGTGTGCGTCATCGAGAAGGCGCTGGCGCTCTACATTCGCCGCGGTTGTTGCCTGTTGCAACAGCGCAGCCCGTTCCTTGTCGAACATCGCGTTTTTTTGCAGAAACTCATCGCGCTCCTTGTTGGCCTCGGCTTCTTTCGCCTCGGCATCCGCCAATTGCGCCGCAATACGCTGCTCTCGCGCATCGATAGCCGCAAGGATCGGGTGATAAAGGAAGCGCTTCAACAACCACATCAGGATGAGAAAGTTGAGCGCTTGAGCGCCGACAGTGAACCAATCGATGAGCATGATCTATTTTCCGGCGACCTGGGCGATGGCGTGATTCCAGAACGGATTGGCGAACAGAAGAATCATCGACACCACGAAGCAGTAAATCGCCACTGACTCGACCATGGCCAGGCCAACAAACAGCGTTCGGGTAATGGTCGCGGCAGCATCGGGTTGTTGCGCCAACGACGTTAACGCCGTCGCCACTGCACGTCCTTCACCAAGTGCGGGGCCAATACTGCCGATGGCGATGGTCAGCCCTGCAGTGATGATGGAAACCACTGCAATAATCGTCATGCTATCCATGGTAATTCCTTCCTGAGTTCAAGTTGTCGAGTCGGAGATGGAGTCTGGCGCGGGCGGGCGTGATCGTGTCGCTGCCGCGATGTAAACCGCTGCCAGAATGCTGAAAATGTAGGCCTGAACCATGCCGGTCAATAACCCAAGCGCACTGAGGGCGATGGGAAAGAGGAAGGGGGTGATGGTTAGCAGGATGGCGAGAATCATCGCGCCGCTCATCATGTTGCCAAACAGACGGGCAGCCAGTGCCAACGTGCGCGAGAGTTCGCTGACGATGTTGAAGGGCAGCATGATGAATGTTGGCTTCGTATAGGCGCGCAAGTACTCGCCCAGACCGCAATCGGCGATGCCAAACAGGGGCACTGCGATAAACACGCAGATTGCCAACGCAGTTGTCGTCGACAGCGATCCGGTGGGTGGCTCATACCCAGGCACGATCGTAAATAAAGTGGCACTCGCCACAAACAGAAACAGCGTCCCGACAAATCCAAGGTATTTACGTGGCTGGAGGAGGCCAACCTCACCTAACTGCGTGGTAATGCCGGTGACGATGATTTCCAGCAAATTCTGCCAGCCGCTGCGCTCCAATCCACGGGACAGCCGGCGGGTCACCAGTTTTGAACCCAGCGCGAGGAATAGCATCAGCGCCCATGTAAAGGCGATAGTGGCGTTGATCTTGAAAAAGCCGTATTGCCAGAAAATGACGTCGTCCGGGCTAAGGTGCATGGCTGTCCTCCGCGAAAGGCAGGGTTGGCCGAGTCAGTCGCGTAACAAAAAAGCGGGCCACGGTAAACCCGAGCAACGCGACCAGCCAGCGCTGCCAGTCACCGTCGCAGGCAAAATAGAAACCGACCAGCACGACGCCGGTTCGCAGGAGCAGGCTGGCGAAAAACCAGAGCGCTGCCCAACGCGATGACGCTGCCTGACGAACCGTCCACCAAAGGCCACCGAAAAAGAACGCACCGAGCACAACGCCCACCGCAAATGCCGGGACCAGACTCAACATGTCACTCATCCTTATCAGACTCCTGATCGCGAATTTCCCGACCTTCTTTGGCAACCCAATGCCATGCATTGAAGCAACCGAGGCCTAGCCCCAGAGCCAGCAGCGCAAGTGTCCACGAGTGGCTGCCTGGATAGTGCTTATCTAGCCAAAAACCCAACGCGGCGCCGAGCAGCGTCGGGAGGGTCACCGACCAGCCGATCAGGCCCATCATGCCAAGACCGGACCAGACCGTTTGATTAACCTGGCGCTGCGCCTTGAGCTTGCGCGCTGCTTTAACACCGATCTGCTCGCTGAACGCCTTGCCCTTGGCGGGCTTCTTTTCTTCGCGGTCACTCATGATGCATGGCCGCGAAACGGGTAATGAAACCGCCCTCCAGCTTCGCCAGGACCGAACGTACACTGCGCTCCTGCTCATCCAGATTGAGGAACTCCTGCTCGACGGCCTTGTGCAGTTCACCCAGGTCCGTGCCGCCAATGGCGTTACGCACGGAAATGAGGACGTCGCGCCCGGTTTTGACCAATACCCCCTCATCGACCGCCACACATACTTCGCCCTCGGTCGCAGTTTCATAAATGAGAATGCCCGGTGCAAGAGCTGCCACACAGTCCAGCCGCTGAGGCAACAGGCCGAAAGAGCCGTTGTGGGATTCGGCGACAATACGCAGTACGTCGACCTTCTCGGCGAAGACCTTGAAGGGCAGCAGAATTTTAAGTTTCATGTGGGTTGACGGCATTTTTAGCCTCCGTTGCAGGCTCGGGGCTGGCTTTGCCCAGCGCTTCGTCAATGCTCCCTATCATGTACAGGGCGCTTTCCGGGACGTCCTTGAACTCATCGCGCAGAATGCGCTCGCAGCCGTCCAGGGCGTCCTCGAGGCTGACCCACTTGCCTGCAAGACCGGTAAATTGCTCGGTGGTAAAAAACGGCTGAGTGAGGAAGCGTTCCAGCCGCCGGGCACGGGCAACCACCTTGCGATCCTCGGTCGACAGCTGTTCCAGACCGAGCATGGCAATAATGTCTCTCAGGTCGGCGTATTGCGCCAGTGTGCGGCGGATCTCTTGAGCCAGCGCATAGTGCCGCTCGCCGATGACCCCGGGCGTGGCCATTTTCGAGTTCGACAGCAGCGGATCGATGGCCGGGTACAAACCCTCACTGGCCCGCTTGCGAGACAGCACGATGGAGGCGGAGAGGTGGGAAAAGGTATGCACGGCGGCGGGATCGGTAAAGTCATCAGCCGGCACATAGACCGCCTGAATCGAGGTGATGGCGCCGGTATCGGTGTTGGCGATGCGCTCTTCCAGTTGCGACAGTTCGGTGCCCATGGTCGGCTGATACCCCAGGCGCGAGGGCATCTGGCCCATCAGCCCGGAAATCTCCATGCCCGCCTGGATAAAACGAAAAATGTTATCGACCAGCAGCAACACGTCACGGTGCTCGTCGTCGCGGAAATACTCGGCCATGGTCAAGGCCGCGTGGCCGACCCGAAAACGCGCGCCCGGAGGTTCGTTCATCTGTCCGAAGATCATCACCATGTTCTCCAGAACGCCTGCCGCCTTCATGTCGCGGTAGAGTTCCTCGCCTTCTCGGCAGCGCTCTCCGATGCCGCAAAAGATACTGACGCCTTCGGTCTGACCCACCATGTTGTGAATCATCTCGGTCAACAGCACAGTCTTGCCGACGCCAGCCCCACCGAACAGCCCGGCCTTGCCACCACGCTCCAGCGGCATCAACACATCAATGACCTTGATCCCCGTTGCGAATACTTCGGTTTTGGTCGAGCGATTGGCCAGTGAAGGTGGCGCGCGATGGACGCTGCGCCAGCCAACCTGAGGCGCGGGCAGCCGGTCGATGGCATTGCCAAAGACGTCGAACATGCGTGACAGAATTTCCTTGCCTACGGGGGCAAGCAAGGGCCCGCCGCTGTCCTCGACCCGCATGCCGCGAGCGAGACCTTGTGTCGGCGTCAGGGCGATGCCGCGTACACGATGAGCATCCAGTTGCTCCATCACTTCGATGATGATTTTGCCTTCGGCCCCAGTGTGCAGCAGGGAATGGATCGGAGGCAGATGGGCTTCGAAGCGTATATCAACGACGCTGCCACGCACCGAAGCAACCACGCCTGTATTCGATAAGCAGGCATTGCTTGTCATGCGAGCCCCTTATTTCCGTTGTCAGCCGAGTAGGGCACCGGGAAATCTCATTCTGAAAGGCTGCGCTGGGCATTTCTTGCCGCGTGCGCAATTCCCCAGATAACCCAGTAAGGGTCTATATTGGCCCCAATAAATCCAGGGTGCATAGACCCTGATCAAGGATCGGGCGAAAAATATCCACCGGGCACCCGGTGGACGTCGCTCAACGTTCGACCGGCTGGCGTTCGGTCAGGCTTGAATTCGGCCTCCCGACAGGCGGTAAAAAAACAAGAGTATTTTCGTTCAGGCTGCGATAAATGCGTGAATAAAGTATTGTTGTTCGCATCAGCACGATGTCAGAAGCCTGGGGTGTTCAGGCGTTGTTAAATGATCGAGGGTGTCATGGGTTACGAAAGCATAAAGTGGGACAAGCTGGGATTCGATTACATCAAGACAGATCTGCGCTATTTGTCTTACTGGCGCAACGGTGCCTGGCAGGAAGGCACCCTGACAGAAGACAACGTGTTGCACATCAGCGAAGGCTCGACAGCCCTTCACTACGGTCAGCAGTGCTTCGAAGGGCTCAAGGCGTATCGCTGCAAGGACGGGTCGATCAATCTGTTCCGCCCCGACCAGAACGCGCTACGCATGCAGCGCAGCTGTGCCAGGTTGCTGATGCCTCCTGTTCCTTCTGATGTCTTCATTGAAGCCTGCAAGCAAGTCGTGCGCGCCAACGAGCGCTTCATCCCCCCCTATGGCACAGGCGGAGCGCTATACCTGCGCCCCTTCATCATCGGGGTTGGCGATAACATTGGCGTGCGTACGGCGCCGGAGTTCATTTTCTCGATCTTCTGCATGCCGGTGGGCGCCTACTTCAAAGGCGGCTTGAAACCGAACAACTTCGTGATTTCCAGCTATGACCGGGCTGCACCCAATGGTACCGGGGCCGCCAAAGTGGGCGGTAACTACGCCGCGAGCCTGATGCCCAATTCAGAAGCCAAGAAGCATAACTTCGCCGACTGCATTTACTTGGACCCCCTAACCCATTCGAAAATTGAAGAAGTGGGGTCTGCCAACTTCTTCGCTATTACGCGCAATGATGAGTTCGTGACACCGAAGTCACCTTCGGTACTCCCTGGTATTACTCGCTTGTCGTTGATCGAGCTGGCGCAAACTCGCCTGGGCCTGAAAGTCATCGAGGGCGATGTGTTTATCGACCGCCTTGATGAGTTCAAGGAAGCCGGCGCCTGCGGTACGGCTGCGGTGATTACACCGATTGGCGGCATTGAGTACCAAGGTAAGTTGCACGTGTTCTACAGTGAAGAAGAAGTAGGGCCCGTGACTCAGCGGCTCTATAACGAACTCACGGGCGTGCAAACAGGCGATATCGAAGCGCCTGAAGGCTGGATCGTGAAAGTCTGATAACAGCCCCCTGCATACACTGTATGGGCTCATCCACCCGCATGAAGGTGGATGAGCACCGGTATCTATCGCCGGACAGTGAGGTCTGCACAGGGTGACGTCATGTTATGGAACTCTCCCAAACACAGTGTTCCTGCAACGGGTCACCGGTTAAACCGTTCAACCAGCGCGCGCAAACCACGAGATGTACTTTCCAGTTCGTTGCCACGCATCACCGCTGCATGTGCATTGTTTGCTGTTGTCTCAACGGTCCCTGCAACATTATTGATTTGCCGGGCTATATCTTCAGCGACATGGGCCTGCTCTTCTGAAGCCGCTGCCATCTGGTGACTCATGCTGCTGATGCGCTCAACGGCTTCCCGGATTCCCTGAAGTGCCTGTTGTGCCTCAATGACTTGCAGGACACCGTGATCGGCCTCGTTGATGCCCATCCGGGCAATGCTGACAGCCTCATCGGCACCCTTTTTCAGGGTTTCAATGACGTGTTGAATTTGCTGGGTTGATTCGCGAGTTTTGCCGGCCAGTGCGCGGACCTCATCGGCCACTACTGCAAAGCCCCGACCTTGTTCACCGGCTCTGGCTGCTTCAATGGCGGCGTTGAGGGCAAGCAGGTTGGTTTGGTCGGCAATGGATTGAATCATCCCTGCAGCACTCATGATCTGCTGAGTTTCGTTGGCCAGGTTATCCACGGCGTTGCTGATGTTGGTTACAGTGCTTGCCAGCAGTTGAATGGCTTCTCTAGACGTCCCGGCCACTTCGCCAGCCCGTTGAGCCAGTTCATGTGCTGTTTGTGCTTCATGTGCAGTGTGTTGCACATGACCGGACACCTCGTTGATCGACGCGGCCATTTGAGTCATGGCAGCGGCCGTCATGTCAGTTTCGGCTCTTTGCTCAAGCAAAGCCTGTTCAGTCTGGCTGGAAAGCAGTGAGGAGTGTGCCGCCGCCTCAGACACCTGGGAAGCGAGATCGCTCAGGCGCGTGAGGGCAGTCTTGAGCCGGGCGTCTTCACTGATCAGTATCATCGCCAGCTGCGCCGACGGGCCATAGGCGTCGCTATAGGTGAGCGCACTCACCGGGTCTGTAAACGCGTCAGGTGCACTTTCAATGATGTGCTTTAGTTGGCGCCCGATCCGTTTATATGACCACACACCTACGATTAAAAATAACCCGGCGGTCGCGGCCTGGGCGACCGGATTGGGCAGGTAGTTAGTAGCGCCAATAGCGAGAACAGCCGCTATTGCGGGGAAAAGCATTTGCCCGGCAAAAGCAGCCAGGTGATGTTTTGTGGACACGGCATTTTTACCGGCACGCAAACGCTCGTACAGCCGATGTGCTCGGTCTATCTGCTGTCGGGTCGGCTTGACCCTGACGGACTCGTAGCCGACTAACTTGCCCTCTTCAAGAATGGGGGTTACGTACGCGCTGACCCAATAAAAATCTCCGTTCTTACAGCGATTTTTTACAACACCCATCCAGCTTTTTCCCGCTTTCAAATAACGCCACATCAGCGCAAAAACAGCAGGTGGCATGTCGGGGTGACGCACCAGGTTGTGAGGGCTGCCGATCAGCTCTTGTTGAGAGTAACCGCTTATCTGGGCGAACTCGCTGTTGCAATAGGTGATTTTTCCGCTGGTATCAGTCGCTGAAATCAGGCGTTGTTGAGCCGGAAATATTTGCTCGACAGCAGTGGTAGTACGGGCAGTTCGCAAGGTAAATATGTCCAGAAGAGTTAATGTTTAATGATGTAAAGCCATACGAGTTATGGGTTACTCCCTAACGATGGCTCATGCTAAATCAAGGGCGTAATGATAGTGCGGAGGCCTATTGATTTCAGGTGTGGGTGATAGCAGTTAGCCTCTACGCTTATCAACTATAAAACATGCGCGTGCAGTGAAGTGGTGTGGCTGCTATTCAGGGATAGCTTTATATGCCAAGGGCGGCAATTGCCGCTCCCTACACAGGGCGAAGTCAGGCCGCTAATCTGCTCCCGCGCTTCGAGCGAGCGCTTGGAGTCCTCCATCAAGGCGGCAGGGCTCGTTGGGGGAAGGCACAATCTGCCTTGATAAAAAGGTATACGCGGATTCTAGCCTGCTTTTTTGTGCCAGAGCGGTTATTTGTCAAATTGTCATACTTTTTGCTCTCACTGAGGCGCGGTGCGTTGAGCAGGCTTTCGAACCAAAGCGCCTATCACGCTTGGCCGCTCTGTTAGAATCGGTGCACTTGATATTCAGAGGTGCACAGATGAGCTCGCCGATTCGCCTTACCCAGTACAGTCACGGTGCAGGTTGCGGCTGCAAAATCTCTCCACAGGTGCTGGAGGTGATTCTGGCTGGCAGTGGTGCGCAGAACCTTGATCCAAAACTCTGGGTTGGCAATGCATCGCGCGACGACGCGGCGGTGTACGCCATCGATGAGGAGCGCGGTGTGGTGTCGACCACCGATTTCTTCATGCCTATCGTCGATGATCCATACGATTTCGGACGGATTGCCGCCACCAATGCCATCAGCGATATCTACGCCATGGGCGGTGATCCGTTGATGGCGATTGCAATTCTGGGTTGGCCGGTCAATGTGCTGGCGCCGGAAGTTGCCCGTGAAGTGATTCGCGGCGGGCGTGCAGCCTGTGATGCTGCCGGCATCCCGCTGGCGGGTGGGCATTCGATTGATACGCCGGAGCCTATTTTTGGTCTGGCAGTGACGGGATTGGTCGAGAAGCGATTCATGAAGCGCAATGACACCGCGACCGAAGGTTGCAAGCTCTATCTGACCAAGCCTTTGGGCATCGGTATTCTCACAACGGCCGAGAAAAAGGGTGTATTGCGCGCAGAGGATCAAGGGGTGGCGCGCGACATGATGTGCGCATTGAACAAGCCCGGCAGCCGTTTCGGCAAGCTGGAGGGGGTCAAGGCGATGACCGATGTCACCGGTTTTGGCTTGCTTGGCCACCTGGTGGAGATGGCGGACGGTAGCCAACTGACAGCGCGCCTCGACTTTGCAGCCGTACCTCGATTGGCCAGTGTCGACTTCTATCTTGAGCAGGGCTGCGTCCCGGGTGGGACCCACCGTAATTTCGACAGTTACGGCGAGCGCATCACCGCGTTGACGCAAATGCAGAAGTTGCTGTTGTGCGATCCGCAAACCAGTGGCGGTCTTCTGGTTGCCGTCGAAGAGGGTGAGCAAGCGAACTTCCTTGCGCTGGCCTCTGAACTGGGGCTGGAGTTGTCTGTAATTGGCGAATTCGTGGGCCGACAGCGTCACGCGGTTGAGGTGTTCTGATGCGTCAAAACAGCACCGACTACCGCGACATTTTTCTCAACGACCGCCCCTTGATGGACGTTCGTGCGCCGGTCGAATTCGACAAAGGTGCTTTTCCCCTGGCGTGCAATCGGCCACTGATGAACGATCTGGAACGGGAGAAAGTGGGCACCTGCTATAAGCAGCAAGGGCAGCAGGCGGCCATTGAACTGGGCCATCAACTGGTGTCCGGCCAGACCAAACAAGCGCGCATCGAGGCCTGGGTGGACTTTGCCCATTCCCAACCTCAGGGCTACCTGTATTGCTTTCGGGGAGGATTACGCTCGCAACTGACCCAGCAATGGCTCAAGAGCGAGGCCGGGATCGAGTATCCACGGGTTATCGGTGGTTACAAGGCTCTGCGAACGTACCTGATCGACGTTACTGATAGCGCGGTGGCCGAGTGCGATTTTGTGCTGGTGGCCGGGCTGACAGGCTCCGGCAAGACCGAAGTATTGACGCAGTTGGCCAATGCCCTGGATTTAGAGGGGCTCGCGAATCACCGCGGCTCCAGTTTCGGCAAGCATGCGACGCCGCAACCGGTGCAGATCAGTTTCGAGAATGCCTTGGCGATCGACATTCTCAAAAAGCGTGCTGGAGGTATCAGTCAGTTCGTTCTCGAGGACGAGGGGCGTGTTGTCGGTAGCCGCGCGATCCCGCTGACATTGTTCCAGGGCATGCAGAAGTACCCGCTGGTCTGGCTTGAGGAGCGCTTCGAGGATCGGGTCGAGCGAATTCTTAAAGATTATGTGATCGATTTGTGCGCCGAGTTCATAGGTGTTCATGGCATCGAGCAGGGCTTTGGCGTCTTTGCTGCGCACCTGCGCCAGAGCTTGTCAGGCATCGTCAAACGTCTGGGCGGAGAGCGCTACCAGCGCCTGGCCTTGATCATGGACAGTGCACTGATCGAGCAGGAAAAGTCCGGTGCGGTCGATCTGCACCGGGACTGGATCATCGGGATGCTGAGTGAGTATTACGACCCCATGTATGCCTATCAGAGAGACAGCAAAGGGCCGCGTATCGAGTTTTCCGGCGATCATGCGGCGGTGCTTGAGTACCTGAGAGAGCGTGGCCGCCGACTCGACTGAGTACCGGGTTCGGCTGTGCGTCATCCGTTGATGACGTACAGACAGATCGACAGGGTCACCAGCGAGCCAAGGGTCGAGATCAGAATCGTGCTTGAAACCACGGATGCCTCGCGCCGGTAGTATTCGGCCAGCATGAACGGCCCGGTACCTGTGGGAAGCGCGCTGAGTAATAGCGCCGAATTGGCCCACAACGGCGGCAGGTGGAATACGCGGAACACCAGAAACCAGGTCAGCAGTGGATGCGCGATCAGCTTTATCAGTACCAGCATCGTTGCGCCTTGCCGTGGGCCTTGCTGTTTCTGGGCGAGGAACAGCCCGAGTGAGATCAGTGCACACGGTGTGGTTGCTGCGCCGAGCAGGCTCAAGAATTTTTCAAGTGCCCCGGGCAGCGGCACGCCGGTATAGGCCCAGCAGGCGCCCAGAATCGGCGAGACCACCAAGGGGTTTTTCGCCAGCGCGAGTAGCACCTTGAGCATGATGCGATGCACCCGACGCTCGCTCTGTAAACCGATCTCGATGCACACCAGCGCCAGCCCGAACAACACACAGACCACCAGCAAGGACGCAATCAGAGCCGGTTCAAGACCCTCTGGCCCCAGCACCATGATGCACAGCGGTATGCCGATATAGCCGGTATTGGCATAGGACGCGCTGAGTGCATCAATACTGGCATCGGCGAAGTGGCCACTCTTTTTCCAGCGAAGTAACAGGGTCAGCACGAACATCGCAAGCGTGCTGCCTGTAAACGCGAGCACAAAGCCTGGGTGCCAGATTTTCTCCCAGGTTGCGGTGGCAGTCGCCGTGAATAACAGCGCGGGCAGACACAGCCACACCACCATGCGGTTGATTTCCGAGGCCGCGTTCGGGCCCAGACGATGGGTGCGTCGGCATACAAAACCGATGAGGATCAGGGCGAAGATCGGCAGCAATACATTCAATACAGAAGACATCGACCCCGACCCCTTGAACCGCTAACAAGCCGGCAAGGTTAAAGTCGGAAATCGTTAGCGTCCAATCTTTATTGATGCGCTCGGGATCTGCAATCTCTCTGTATCAACGGTTTCAGGGCAGCAGAGCGGACCCTTGCCCGGCCACAAAGTCGCTATTCAACGAGAAGATCAACGCCTTCAACCCGCCTTCAGGGTGGATGTCGGCAAACTCGGGCGGGTTTTCCAGGCGCTGCTGAAAAATCAAGTCAGGCGCCTCGACAGCGGCGCTGTCGATTAAAAAGTCCGGGCCGATGGCGGGGTCATTGATACACGCCAGTACAAGACCTTGCGGGTTGAGCAAATCAGGCAGGCGGCGGAGGATTTTCTGGTAGTCCTTGGTCAGCACAAAGCTGCCTTTCTGAAACGAAGGCGGGTCGACGATGATCAGGTCGTAGGGGCCGTCTCTTTTTACTCTCGCCCAGGATTTGAAAAGGTCATGCCCTAAAAAACTCACGCGGCTCAAATCATGCTGGTTAAGGCGGTGATTATCTCGCCCTCGGCTCAAGGCGGCCTTGGCCATGTCGAGATTCACTACGTGCTCGGCGCCCCCGGCAATGGCGGCGACAGAAAAGCCACAGGTATACGCGAACAGATTCAGCACCCGTTTGCCGTGTGCCTGAGCTTGAACCCAGCGGCGACCATAGCGCATATCCAGGAACAGCCCGGTGTTCTGGTTTCTGCCAAAGTCCAGTTTGAAATGCAGACCGTTCTCGGTGACAACCCCATTATCAACGGTCTCCCCCAGCAACCATTCGGTTGTACTGTCTTGAAGGTAGCGGTGTTGCAATAACAGGGTATGCGCCTGGCTGTGCAGCCAGGCGGGAGACTGACTCAGGGCCAGAAGCATGTGCTTCATGGCAGCCAACTCGGCTTCATCCGGTTGCTTGTACAGCGACACCAATAGCACGCCCTGCAACCAGTCAACGGTCACTTCTTCAAGCCCCGGCCAGCGTAGCCCTCTGCCGTGAAACAGGCGGCGAGCTTCGTCAGGTACTGCACTTAAAGCGGAGATTAAATGCTGTTGCAAGATAGAGAGGGCTTCGGAATTCATTGCGGGCTATCAGTCATTCGAAAGCGCGCAGTTTAAGCGTAATCGCCGGGGGGTTGGTGGCGTTTATTTTGTTAGCCTAGGCAAAAGCCGCTCGAGTTTACTGAGCGGCACCACGCGAAATAATCGGGGGAAAGGATGAAAAGCGAAACAAACGACGTGGTAACGGTTCCGTATGAAACTGCTGCTTTCTATACCAGGACAGCTGTCGAGTGATCTTGATCAAAGCGTCAGGGCTGGTCCGAAACGACGCCAAAACCCAGAAGTGTCTGCTTAATCCTACGGATTTCACCTTGGCAGGTGGAGATCGCATCGCCCTCACGGGACCGTCGGGGTCGGGGAAAAGTGTATTTCTTCGTGCCCTGGCGCTGCTTGATCCGCTGGAGGAGGGCCGCGTTTTTTGGCGCGATAAACCGGTGTCGGGTTCCGGGATTCCGGCGTATCGCCGCCATGTCAGTTACATCGCTCAGCGCCCCGCAATGCTTGAGGGCACAGTTGAAGACAATCTGCGTTACCCCTTCAGCTTGAAGGTCTATCACGACCTTACCTTCGACCGCGCCGCCGCCTTGCGGTTGGCCGAGCAGGCGGGTAGGGGGGAGCGCTTTCTCGACCAGCAGGCCAGCGAACTGTCGGGGGGTGAAGCGCAAATTGCAGCGTTGATCAGGGTTCTGCAATTGCAGCCTGATGTGCTTCTGCTTGATGAACCCACCGCGTCACTGGATCCCGAATCATCTCGAGAAATCGAGTCACTGGTGGCGGCCTGGTTCAGTGGCGCCGCGCAAGATGATCGCGCCTACATCTGGATCTCCCACGATCAAGAGCAGGCTCAGCGCATGAGTGAGCGAAGGCTGACGATGCAGGCAGGCACATTGAGCGAGCACACGACCTGATGGACTATCAGAACTTATCGCTACTGGATATTGGAATTGCTTCCTCGTTGATCCTGATTAACGGCGTACTGTCCCTTGTCCTGAAGCTTGATCTGGAACGCAAACTGGTGTGGGCGGCGATCCGCACCGTTGTGCAGCTACTCGCCATTGGTTATGTCTTGGGTTGGGTGTTCAACTTCGCCCAATGGTATGTCGTGCTGCCGTTGATGGCCGGGATGACCTTGATTGCGGGGCTGTCGGCCTCAGGACGAGGCAAGCGGACGTATGCGGGGCAGCGTATCGACAGCATTGCGTCGATCTGGCTGAGTTCATGGCTGGTCACTGCCGTGGGGCTGTTCGCCGTTATTCGGATTCATCCCTGGTATGAGCCGCAGTATGCAATCCCCATTCTCGGGATGATTCTCGGCAACACCCTGACCGGGGTGTCGTTGGGTATTGAGCGGATGACTCAGGAATTGACGACCGGGCGCAACGTCGTGGAAATGAGTCTTGCCCTCGGCGCTACCCGCTGGGAGGCCGCACAAGGCCCGGCCCGCCAGGCGGTGCGTGCCGGGATGATCCCTACGCTTAATCAAATGACTGTGGTCGGGCTGGTCAGCCTGCCCGGGATGATGACGGGGCAGGTGCTGGCGGGGCAGTCGCCAATTCAGGCGGTGCGTTATCAAATCATCATAATGTTCCTGATCGCGGCGGCATCGGCGCTGGGAACGGTGTGTGCAGTACTGCTCACCTACCGGCGGCTGTTTTCAGCGGATCACCGGTTTTTGGCGTCGAGGCTGATGGTGCGCAAATAGTTGGCAATGACATTCCCTTGCGCACTCTGATTTGTCGGCGAGGCATCGCCGCCGTTGATCAGAGGTGCAATATCCGGGGCTACTTCTTGGTATTGTGCGTCACAATTTGTCACGTTTTCCCCTTTTTTAACGAGAAGCTGTAGCAATGCCTGAACCAATTCCCTTGAAGGACCACGAGAAAGAAACGCAACTGGTCAATAAGCGTTTGCTTGCGTGTGGTCTGCTCGTGGCCGTGTTGAGCTGCATTCTGGTGGGCAGAATGTATTTTCTGCAGGTAACCGAGTTTGCTTATCATTCGACGATTTCAGAGAACAATCGTGTGCATGTCCTTCCGATCCCGCCGGAAAGAGGCATGATTTACGACCGTAATGGTGTGGTGCTGGCGGACAATCGGCCCAGTTTCAACCTGATCATGACCCGCGAGCGGTCCGGGGACTGGAGCCAGGTGCTGGACTCCCTGATCAGTATTCTTCAGTTGCCTGAAGAAGACCGGATTTTGTTCGACAAGGATCTGAAGCAAGCCCGTCATCGCTTCGACCCTGTGACGTTGCTGTATGAGTTGACCGAAGAACAAATTGCCCTGGTCGCCGTCAATCAGTTTCGCCTGCCGGGGATCGACGTCGAGCCGCAGTTTGTTCGACATTATCCGTTGGGCGCGCATTTCGCCCATTCCATTGGTTATGTGGGCAGGATCAACGAAAAAGAGTCCAAGCAACTGTCAGTGGATTATCGCGGCACTCAATCGATCGGCAAGACCGGTATCGAGCGCTTCTACGAGTCTGAACTGCATGGCCGGGTCGGTTATGAAGAGGTCGAAACCAATGCGCAAGGGCGGGTGTTGCGCGTGCTCAAGCACACGGACCCTATCCCCGGTAAAAGTATTGTCCTGAGCCTGGATATCGGTCTTCAGGAGGCGGCGGAAGATGCCCTGGGAGATCGGCGTGGTTCGGTGGTGGCGCTGGACCCGGAAACCGGCGAAGTACTGGCCATGGTCAGCAAACCCAGTTTCGATCCCAACCTGTTCGTCACCGGGATTAGCTTCAAGGAATACGCAGCGCTGCGTGACTCTGTCGACCGGCCCTTGTTCAACAGGGTGCTGCGCGGGTTGTATGCGCCCGGTTCGACGATCAAACCTGAGGTCGCGATTGCAGGGCTGGACAGCAGTGTTGTTACCGCGCAGACCCGGGTGTTCGACCCTGGCTACTTCCAACTGCCGGATTACGATCACAAATACCGAAACTGGAACCACAGCGGTGATGGTT
Organism: Pseudomonas sp. 5C2; assembly: GCF_034314155.1. Classification (NCBI taxonomy): domain Bacteria; kingdom Pseudomonadati; phylum Pseudomonadota; class Gammaproteobacteria; order Pseudomonadales; family Pseudomonadaceae; genus Pseudomonas; species Pseudomonas sp. 5C2. The sequence continues at coordinate 721,751 of NZ_JAVIWH010000002.1, forward strand.
GGGTGGACATGGATGCCGCCATCATGCGTTCCAACGACACCTATTTCTATACGCTGGCGCACAAGCTCGGCATTGATCGCATGCATGACTACATGACCATGTTTGGCCTGGGACAAAAAGTGTCGCTGGACATGTTTGAGGAGTCGGCGGGGCTGATGCCTTCCCGTGAGTGGAAGCGGGCCACGCGACGTCAGGTCTGGTTCCCGGGTGAAACCGTCATCTTGGGTATCGGGCAGGGGTATATGCAGGTGACACCGCTGCAACTGGCCCAGGCCACCGCGTTGATTGCCAACAAAGGCGTGTGGAATCGGCCTCATCTGGCGAAAACTATCGATGGTGTGTCACCGGTCGATGAACACCCGATGCCTAACATCGTGTTGCATGACTCCAGTGAGTGGGATCAGGTCAATCACGGTATGCAGATGGTGATGCATGACCCGCGTGGCATTGCTCGGGCTTCTGCCCTCGGCGCGCAATACCGGATTGCCGGTAAAAGCGGCACGGCCCAGGTGGTTGCGATCAAGCAGGGTGAGCGCTACAACCGTTTGAAAACCCTGGAGCGCAACCGCGACAACGCCTTGTTCGTTGGTTTCGCCCCGGCGGCACATCCGAAAATCGCGGTCTCGGTCATGATCGAGAACGGTGAAGCGGGCGGTCGCGTGGCGGGTCCTGTCGTGCGCCAGGTGATGGACGCCTGGTTGCTCGACAAAGAAGGCCACTTGAAGCCGCAATATGCGACGCCGGTCAAAGCGCCGGGTGAGCCGCACGTCTGATACGCCGCATCAAGCTCACGTTATGCGCGAACAAATGCGCTCCAACAGGACGCGCATTTGCCCGCGAAGCAGGCTGGTCAGATCCCGGTTTATGCCCGTAAACCGGGCGTTCAAGCTTCATCGTGCACCACTGTGAATCAATAAAAATCTTCCTGAAAATTTCTGCAAAAAAGTCGTTGTATCCGTCTGAATTTGAATGTTATGTTGATAACATATTGAAGATTAATGACCGTCTTCTAACATTTATGGCTGCGCCAAGGCGTTGAATCCGGCATGAACTCCACTGAAAAAAGCAGTTTTCTGGTGACGCTGGAACAGCGCTTCACTGGCCTGACGCCTACAGGGAAGCGTATCGCCGGTTACCTGTTGGCCAACCCTCAGAAGTTGCCCTTCGAAACAGCGGACAGCATCGCGCAGCAAACCGGAACCACGGGCATTTCGGTCGGACGCTTCTTGCGTTCGCTGGGCTACCGTAATCTGGACGACGTCAAACAAAGCTTGCGCGGTGACTCGGGTAATACCTGGCTGATCACCGACCGGCTTGGCGCCTTCCGTGAAGAAGCCACTCACGGCGATGCGCTGGATCGCTCGTTGAGCCGAGAACTGGACGCTATTCAGCACGTGTACGGCCTGGCCCGGAGCGAACAGTTTGCCCACATCGTCGAGCGTCTGTACGCCGCCGATGCGGTATTCATTGTCGGTATTCAGACCACTCGCGGCATTCTCAACGCGTTTCATAGCCACCTCGAATACATCCGGCCAAAGGTCTACTACGTCGATGGCCTGTCCGGGACTTATGCGGAGTCCCTGAACTCAAGTTTCGAGAATCCCTACGCGATCATTTCCGATTTCCGTACCTATTCCAGCGTGGCCCGCACATTCTGCGAGATTGCCAGCAGCAACAATCTGCCCTTGGCATTGGTCACCGATTTCCACTGTCCGTGGGCCAGGGATTACCCCATGGACCTGTTGCAACTGAAGACCGACGTGGGTCAGTTTTGGGATTCCCTGGCACCGCTGACATGCCTTTTCAACCTGATGGTGTCGGCCGTGGCGGAAAAATACGGTGACCGTCTGGACGAGCGTCTGGCAAAAAATCGGCACCTGCAAGAGCTTTTTGGCCAGTTTGAATAGCGCTGCTCAGGGCTATCAAACCGGCAACATGATGACCAGCGTCTTACTTTTGATTGGAGTGTTTACGTGAACAGCAGCCTACTTGTCGAAGTCGATGCCCACGCGCTGCAGGTCGAAATCGATCTGATCTACGCTGGCGCCGATAACCTGGCTGGCACGCCGATTTATCAAGATCCACGCTGCTTGTTGCACCGCGACGCCGAACGCTGCCTGCGCATGGCCAGCCGTCTGGCGCGCCAGGCAGGGTTGAGCCTGCGCATCCTCGATGCCTACCGCCCGCCGTATGCCCAACTGTTGTTGTGGCAGGCGCTGCCTAACCCGGAATACGTGCGTGATCCAACACTCGGTTCGCACCATAGCCGTGGCGTGGCGGTCGATTTAACGTTGATCGACGCCGACGGCCAGCCGCTGGACATGGGCACCGGTTTCGATGACATGCGTGAGCAGTCTCACCAGTTTTTCGCCGACCTGCCTACCGCCGTGCAGCGCAACCGTTTGTTGCTGCTGGGGATCATGCTGAGCGCCGGGTTCCAGCCGATTGCCAGCGAATGGTGGCATTACGAATTGCCCGACGCCGAGAGCTATCCGTTGATTGACGACGGTTCGATCCGTCCGGCCAACCACTGAATAGATGACACCTGCTTGACTGTGACACAGCCTGACATGACCGGGACGACAATGAATCCCGGCGTAAATTCGGTGCAATCCTTTTCCAGAACAGGCAAGGATTGGCCGTTTTCGAACACTCATTGCGAGTGGTCGAGCTTTAACTGCCCGGTATAGCTTTAATAAAAAACCTGACGAACTTCCACATATCGAATGATCAAGGAACCGGCATGAATCTAATCTTCACCCCGCGCAAATTGGCCATGGCCTTGCTGTGTTCGGCTCTGGGTCTCGGTGCCTGGCAGTCGGCCAGCGCCGCCGTGCCGCAAGACACGCTGATGATCGGCAAACCCGCCGACCCGCAGACCCTCGACCCGGCCGTGACCATTGATAACAACGACTGGACCGTGACCTATCCGGCGTACCAGAAACTGGTGGCCTACAAGGTCGAGAACGGCAAGGGCAGCACCGAGGTGCAAGGTGATCTGGCCGCCAGCTGGACCACATCAGCCGACAGCTTGATCTGGGAATTCAAGATCAAAACCGGAAACCTGTTTGATGATGGCGCCGAAGTGGACGCCAACGCGGTAAAGTTTTCTTTCGACCGGTTGATGAAACTCAAGCAAGGCCCGTCCGGTGCGTTCCCCGACGACATGGTGGTGGCGGTGGTCGACCCGATGACCGTGCGCTTTACCCTGAAAGCACCGTATGCGCCGTTCCTCTATACCCTTGCGCATAACGGCGGGGCGATCATCAACCCGGATGTCGCCAAGAAGACCGACGACGTCAACGCATACCTGTCGACCCATACCGCGGGTTCTGGTGCCTTCCGCCTGACCTCATGGCAGAAAGGCCAGTCCTTGACCATGGAGCAGAACACCTACTTTTCTGGCCCCAAGCCAACGCTGAAAAAAGTCGTGATCAAAATCATTGGTGAGGCGTCGGTACGCCGATTGCAACTGGAGCGTGGTGACCTCGACATCATTGAAGACATGCCCGAAGACCAGCTTGATGCGCTGGGCAAAAAAGCCGGCGTAGTGGTTCGCGACTATCCGTCGCTGCGGGTCACGTACCTGTACCTTAACAACAAAAAAGCACCGATGAGCAACCCGGATGCACGCCGGGCTATCGTCGATGCGCTGGATTATGACGGCATCATTAACGGCATTCTCAAGGGCAAAGCCAAACCCATGAACGGGCCGATCCCACAGGGCATGTGGGCGTACGATCCGGCGTTGCCGCCGATGAAGCAGGACGTAGCCAAGGCCAAGGCCGACCTGGCGAAAGTCCCGGAGAAAATCAGCAGCCTAAACTTCATGTATTCGGACAAGGACCCTAACTGGGAGCCTATCGGTTTGACCTTGCAGGCTGGCCTGGCACCGCTGGGGGTCAATCTCAAGTTGGAGAAGCTGGCCAACGCGACCCTGCGTGAGCGCCTGGGCACGGGTGATTTCGATATTGCCATCGGCTCCTGGAGCCCGGACTTCGCTGATCCCTACATGTTCATGAACTTTTGGTTCGACTCCAAGCTGCAAGGCCTGGCGGGCAATCGCTCGTTCTATGACAACCCGGTCGTCGATAAACTGATCCGAGAGGCCGCGTCGAACAACGACACCGCCAAGCGCACCGAGTTGTATCAGCAAGCGCAGAAAATTGTCCTTAACGACAGTGTCTACGCCTACCTGTACCAGAAGAGCTACACGCTGCCGATGCGTGACGCAGTCAAAGGTTACGTGTTCAACCCGATGCTTGAGCAAGTATTCAACATCGACACCATCACCAAGTAAGTCGTCGTTATCGCTCCAGCGACCCACCTGTAAAAGGTGGGTCGTTGCAGCGTTGTGCCCACGGCAGACGTTTATCGCTGCCGATCCGAAGCGTTACCGAGGAGCCTGATGGCCTTCCTGAATATGTTGCGCAAACGCCTGTTCGGCCTGTTGCTGGTCGTTGTGGGCGTTTCGTTGATCACCTTTGCGATTTCCCATCTGATCCCCGGCGATCCGGCCCGACTGATTGCTGGCGACCGTGCCAGCGATGCCATCGTCGCCAACATCCGTCATCAATTGGGGCTGGACCTGCCGCTGTATCAGCAATATGGCCGCTACATGCTTGACCTGTTGCAGGGCGACCTCGGCACTTCGATCCGCACCAGTCGACCGGTGCTCGAAGATTTGCAGGCGTATTTTCCGGCGACTCTGGAGCTGGCGTTGGCGGCCCTGACCCTGTCGATACTGATCGGAGTGCCATTGGGCGTGTTGTCTGCGGTATACCACAACCGGGCCATTGATCAGATTGCACGGACCCTGGCCGTCACCGGTATTTCAACGCCCGCGTTCTGGCTTGGACTGGGCTTGATCGTGCTGTTTTACGGACATTTGGGCTGGCTGCCCGGCAGCGGTCGTCTCGATGAAGGGCTTGAGCCGCCACCGACCTTTACCGGTTTCTACTTGATCGATTCACTGCTGGCAGGCGATGGAGCGCTGTTCTCCAATGCTCTGCAGCATTTGATCCTGCCAGCTGTAACCCTGGGGTTTGTCAACCTGGGGGTGGTGGCGCGGCAGATACGCTCGGCGATGCTCGACCAGCTTGGTGAGGACTACATCCGCACTGCGCGCGCCTACGGCTTGTCGCGTTGGGCGGTAATTCTGCGCCATGCGCTGCCGAATGCGTTGATCCCGTCGGTGACGGTATTGGGTCTGACGCTGGGCGACCTGCTCTATGGTGCGGTGCTCACCGAAACGGTCTTCGCCTGGCCAGGCATGGGCGCTTATGTGGTCAAGTCGATTCAGTCCCTGGATTTTCCGGCAGTGATGGGCTTCGCGATTTGGGTGTCCTTCATTTATGTACTGCTCAACATGGCCATCGATCTGCTCTACCGCGTGATCGACCCCCGCATTGGCGAGGTCAACTGACATGTCTATTCCCGTTAACCCGCTGACCGTCGCGCCGCTTGCCCACCCCCCGCGCTGGAGGGAAAGGTTCGCCTACCTGGCCTACCAGATTCGTCGCAGCCCGCTGACCATGGCGGGCCTGGCGATCTCCCTGGTCGTCCTGCTGTGCATGGCGTTCGCGCCGTGGCTGGCGCCCCATGACCCCAACGCACTGGACCTGGTGCATCGCCTGGCACCGCCTTCCGCCGCGCACTGGTTCGGCACCGATGAAGTCGGCCGTGACCTGTTCAGTCGAGTGTTATACGGCAGTCAGCAATCGGTCGGTGTCGGCCTGTTCGTGGCCTTTTCCTCGTGTCTGATCGGCGGGTTGCTGGGCTGCATGTCCGGGGTCATTGGTGGGCGTTTTGACAGCCTGACCATGCGCCTGATGGACATCATGCTTTCGGTGCCGTCGCTGGTGTTGATCATGGCCCTGGCCGCCGCGTTGGGCCCGAGCCTGTTCAACGCCATGTTGGCGATCACTCTGGTGCGGATTCCGTTCTATGTGCGACTGGCCCGAGGGCAAGCGTTGAGCATCCGTCAGATGGGTTACGTCAAGGCCGCGCAGACCTTCGGTGCCGGGCGCTGGCACATCGTGCTCTGGCACGTGGCGCGCAATGCGATGCCGCCGTTGTTGGTGCAACTGAGCCTGGATATTGGCAGCGCGATCCTCATGGCTTCGGCCCTGGGTTTCATCGGACTCGGCGCGCAACAACCGACGGCGGAGTGGGGGGCAATGGTTGCCACGGGGCGTAACTACATCCTCGACCAATGGTGGTATTCGACGTTCCCCGGCCTGGCGATTTTGGTCACGGCGACCGGATTCAATCTGCTGGGCGACGGCGTACGGGACTTGCTCGATCCGCGTCAACAGGGGAAATGACCATGCAGACCTCTCCAGAAGTGAGCGCACACGTGCCGAACGCGAATACTCCGGTCCTGACCATCGACAATCTGAGCGTGGAGTTTCCCGCTTACCGCAGTACGGTCAAGGCCCTCAACGGCGTTTCGCTGCACGTCAATCCTGGCGAAATCGTCGGAGTGATCGGCGAGTCCGGTTCAGGTAAATCCGTCACCGCCATGCTCAGTCTGCGCCTGTTGCCCGAACGCAGTTACCACGTCAGTGGCGGCAGCCTGCACATTCTGGGTCGCGACATGCTCGCGGCCAAAGAAAAAGACCTGCTTAAAGTCCGTGGCCGTGACGTCGCGATGATTTTCCAGGAGCCGATGACTGCGCTTAACCCGACCCGCCGTATCGGTCGACAGATGCTTGATGTGATCATTCATCACCAGCACTTGAGCAAGGCCGATGCACGGGCCAAGGCCATTGCTCTATTGCGTGACATGCACATTGCCGACCCTGAGCAGGTGTTGGAAAGCTACCCCTTCGAGCTGTCGGGCGGCATGCGTCAGCGGGTGATGATCGCGTTGGCTTTTTCCTGCGATCCACAGCTGCTGATTGCCGACGAACCGACCACTGCGCTGGACGTCACTGTGCAGCGTCAGGTGCTGCTGCTGTTGCGGGAAAAAGCCCGAGAGCGTGGCACTGCAATCCTGTTGATCACCCATGATATGGCGCTGGTGTCGCAGTTCTGCGATCGGGTCTACGTGATGTACACCGGCGCCGTGGTGGAGCAGGGGGCGACTGGCGAGGTCATGGTCGATCCGCGCCATCCCTATACTCGCGGTTTGCTCAGCGGCCTGCCGGAGCAAGTGCAGCCGGGTGAAGACCTGATGACTATTCCTGGCCAGGTTCCGAATCTTGCCGCGTTGCCCGCAGGTTGTACGTTCCGCGACCGCTGTCAGTACGCGATGCCGGTCTGCAGCAAACGCCCGCCCTTGCAAGCCATTGACGCCGAAGGTCTGCGCAAGAGCGCTTGCTGGCTGACTGTACAGGAGCAAACATCATGATCAGCACTGCACGTAAACGACTGCCCAGCGACAATGCGGCGATTCTCGGCCTGAGCGATGTGCGGGTGCATTTCCCGGTGGGCAGCGATTGGCTGGGGCGTCCCAAGGGCATGGCTCATGCCTTGAACGGTATTGATCTGGACGTTCGTGCTGGTGAAACTCTCGGCGTGGTCGGTGAGTCCGGTTGTGGCAAAAGTACGTTGGCGCAACTGTTGATGGGGCTGATCAAACCCACCAGCGGGACGCTGGACTGGATCTATAACGACGCCCGCGAGCGCAGCAGTAATGTGCAGATCGTGTTCCAGGACCCGCAGTCGTCTCTCGATCCGCGTCTGCCGATCTGGAAAATCATCACCGAGCCGCTGTTCGTCCAGCGCGCCGTCCCGCGTCGAGAGATGCGCGATATCGCAGCCAAAGTTGCAGCTCAAGTGGGCATTCGCACCGAGTACATGGACCGCTTTGCCCACCAATTTTCCGGTGGGCAGCGGCAACGCATTGCCATCGCCCGAGCACTGTCGTCCAACCCGGACATCATCGTCCTCGACGAGCCGACCTCGGCACTGGACATTTCGGTGCAAGCGCAGATCCTCAACTTGCTGAGTGAACTGCAACGCAGTCGCGACCTGACCTACATCCTGATCTCGCACAACGTTTCCGTCGTCCGGCACATGGCCGACCGTGTGGCCGTGATGTACCTGGGGCAGATAGTCGAACTGGGCAGCGCCGCCGAAGTGCTTGATCACCCGAGGCACCCTTACACGCAATTGTTGCTGGACGCGGTGCCACGTCTTGGCGCGCCGATTGATAATGCCCAGGTCGCCGCCCCCACTGAACTGCCCGGCAACCGCAACCTGCCCACCGGCTGTTTCTTCCGCGACCGCTGCCCGCGTGCCACTGCTGGCTGTGACAAACCGCAGGCGTTGGTGGCGACGAAGGGTGAGGCAAGGGACCGCCTGGTGCGCTGTCACTTGGAGTCTGTGATGTTGTGATGTTGTGATCAGGAGGGAGGTTGGGTACGCGGCGGGTCGAAAAAACGGGTCTTCTTCAAGCAACGGCTTCCTTTTCAAGGCGTAAGTCCGTACAACGCTGCATCGCCATTCCCCTGTTCGCACTTGCGTTGCGAATATGCGGTTGTCATTCCTTGTAGTGGATTTGCTCGCATGATCAAAAGTCTGGGTTTCAGTAGGAAGATTCTGCTCGCCGCCACGTTAATTATTGTTGTCGCATTTACGAGTTTTATTGCCGTGAATGACTATCGGCAACGTCAAACCGTGCGTGCCAATGTTTTTCTTGAACTGCAACAGTTAGCCAGTCTCACTACGCATAACATCCAGACCTGGCTGGAAAGCCGCACTCAGTTGCTGCAATCGATGGCCCAGCAAATTGCCGTTGACGGCACATCCCCGAGTACGCTGCAACGGGTGGTCGGGCTGCCAGCTTACGTCGATAATTTTCAGCTGAGCTATTTTGGCGGTAATGATGGCGTGATGTTTTCCGTCCCGGCGGGCAACCGCGCTGCGGATTACGACCCACGCCTTCGCGGCTGGTACAAGGCGGCTGAAAGCGCCCGGACGACCATCGTGACGGAACCGTATATTGCTGCGTCTTCGGGCAAACTGGTGGTCACCCTGGCCACTCCCGTCAAACATGACAATCAGTTTGTCGGGGTGGCGGGCGCCGATATCGCGCTGGACAGCATCAGCAATACCATCAACGCTCTGAATTTTGGTGGTCACGGCTATGCATTCATCGTCAGCGGTGACGGCAAAATTCTGGTTCACCCGGACAGCAAGCTGGTCCTGAAAAACCTGAGCGATGCCTACCCGACCGGTACGCCAAAAATTGCTCCCGGGGTTACTGAAGTCGACTTGCCCGGCAAGTCGGAATTCATCTCCTTCACCCATGTCGACGGCCTTGCTTCGGCGAATTGGTACGTGGCGCTGGTACTTGATCAAGACGCGGCCTATTCGATGCTCAGTGAGTTCCGCACTTCGGCGCTGACCGCCATGGTGGTGGTCGTGGTCTTTATCATCGTGCTGTTGGGCCTGCTGATTCGTGTGCTCATGCAGCCGTTGCACCTGATGAGCCGAGCGATGCAGGACATCGCCGACGGTGAGGGTGATTTGACCAAGCGTCTGTCCATCCATTCTCAGGATGAGTTCGGCGCGTTGGCGCAGTCATTCAACCGTTTCGTTGAACGTATCCATGCGTCGATTCGAGAAGTGGCCAACACCGCCGCTCATCTCAGCGAGGTGGCTGCGCGGGTCGTGTGTGCTTCAAACTCGTCCATGCTCAACTCCGACGAGCAAGCCAACCGGACCAGCAGTGTTGCTGCGGCTATCAACGAACTGGGTGCGGCGGCCCAGGAAATCGCGCAAAACGCATCCTTGGCCTCGCAGCATTCCAGCGCTGCCAGCCACCTTGCCAGCGATGGTCAGAAGGTCGTGCAGCAGACTATCCAGGCGATGAATCTATTGTCGGAAAAAATCAGCTCGTCTTGCGTCAACATTGAGAGCCTCAACAGCAAGACCGTCAACATTGGCCAGATTCTTGAGGTGATCACCAGCATTTCGCAGCAGACCAATTTGCTCGCGCTCAATGCCGCCATTGAAGCGGCAAGGGCGGGCGAGGCAGGCCGAGGCTTCGCCGTGGTGGCCGATGAAGTGCGCAACCTTGCGCATCGCACCCAGGATTCGGCTCAGCAAGTGCAGAAAATGATCGAAGAGTTGCAGGTTGGCGCACGGGAAGCGGTAGTGACCATGACCGAAAGCCAGCGCCAGAGCGAAACCAGCGTCACCATCGCCAATCAGGCCGGAGATCGACTGAGTAGCGTGACTGGCCGCATAGGCGAAATCGACGGTATGAACCAGTCGGTTGCTACCGCGACCGAGGAGCAAACGGCCGTCGTCGAGTCGATCAATGTTGATATCACTCAAATCAACACCTTGAATCAGGATGGTGTAGGCAACCTGAAATCGACCCTTGAAGCCTGTGCCGACCTGGAGCACCAAGCCGCTACGTTGCAGCATCTGGTGGGGACGTTCCGCATCTGAGTCTGCGTTAGACGTCCCCGGCCTTCGCAGAGAGGGCCGAGGCGTCTACAAACCGTCAACCAATCGTTACCTTACTGTCATCCCCGGTTCATGGGCCTGAAACACCTTCTCTTTACTGTCAGTTGCACACAAACGCAGCCGTGCAAAGGCTGTTCAACCAGACAGAGAAGCCCATGAACGCAGCTATCCATGTCGACCGTCTGAACAAGACTTTTGCTCGCAAGGCTGCTTTGATTGATCTTGCGTTGTCTATACAACCCGGTGAAATGGTTGCGCTGATCGGCGCTTCAGGTTCGGGAAAATCCACGCTGTTGCGCCATATGGCGGGGCTCGCGCGTTGTGATCGCACCAACGGCGGCCGGGTGCAGGTGCTGGGCCGCGAAGTGCAGGCCTCAGGCCGCCTCAATGGCAACGTCCGCCAGCTGCGGGCGGATATCGGCTACATCTTCCAACAGTTCAATCTGGTCAATCGCCTCAGCGTGCTGGACAACGTGTTACTCGGTTGTCTGGGGCGCATGCCCGGCTGGCGCGGCAATCTGGGCCTGTTCAATACTCAGGAAAAACAGTGGGCGATGGAGTCCCTGGACCGCGTGGGTCTGGCCGATCTCGCCACTCAGCGCGCCTCGACCCTTTCAGGCGGTCAACAACAGCGCGTGGCGATTGCTCGTGCGTTGACCCAGCGGGCCGACGTTATTCTGGCCGATGAACCTATTGCGTCACTGGACCCTGAGTCCGCACGCAAGGTCATGGAAATCCTCGCCGATATCAATCGCCGTGACGGCAAGACCGTTGTCGTCACCCTGCATCAAGTGGATTACGCCGTGCGTTATTGCCAACGCGCCGTGGCCCTTAAAGCCGGGCGCATTCATTTTGATGGCGCCGCTGAAGCACTCAGCACTCAACTTCTCAACGACCTGTACGGTGCGGATCTGGACAGCAGTCTTCTGTTCTCCGACAAAACGCGTAGCGCCGAAAGACCGTTAAAACTGGCGCTTGCGCAGGCCTGATTTCGTTGCAGTTGCTCTAAAAAACAAACAACCAACGCCACCTTCAGGAATCCTTCCATGTTGAATCGTATGGGTCGTGTTTTCGCGTCTGCCGCCTTACTGGCCACCTGTTTCCTGAGCACCGCTCAGGCTGAAGAAAAAGTCATCAACTTCGGCCTTATGTCCACCGAGTCTTCGACCAATCTGCGAAGCGTCTGGCAGCCGTTCCTCGACGATATGTCGAAAAAAACCGGTCTTAAAGTCAACGCGACCTTCGCCTCCGACTATGCCGGATTGATTCAGGGTATGCGCTTCAATAAGGTCGATATCGCCTGGTTGGGCAACAAGGGCGCGATGGAAGCCGTGGACCGTTCCAACGGTGAAATCTTTGCCCAGACTGCCGCCGCCAATGGGGCCGCCGGTTACTGGAGCCTGTTGATCGTGCGCAAGGACAGTCCGATCAACTCGGTCGAAGACATGCTCAAAAACGCCAAGGACCTGACCTTCGGCAACGGTGATCCAAACTCCACCTCCGGTTACCTGGTGCCGGGCTACTACGTCTTCGCCAAGAACAATGTGAATGCCGCCACCGCCTTCAAACGTACGCTCAACTCCAGCCATGAAGTGAACGCCTTGAGCGTGGCCAAAGGTCAACTCGACGTTGCCACTTTTAACACTGAAAGCTGGGACCGTCTGGTCGTTACCCAACCGGACCAGGCCGCCATGCTCAAGGTCATCTGGAAGTCGCCATTGATCCCTGCCGATCCGATGGTCTGGAACAAAGGTCTGTCGGATGTCGACAAGGGAAAAATTCGCGAGTTCTTCGCCACCTACGGCGATACCGATCACGAGAAGGCTGTACTCAAAGAGATGCAGTTGGGCAAGTTCCTGCCGTCCTCCGACGATCAATTACTGCCGATCCGCCAGCTTGATCTGTTCAAGCAGCGCACCGAAGTCAATGCCAGCACCACCCTCGACGCCAAAGAAAAAGCCGAGCGACTGAAAGAGCTCGATGCGGGTCTGGCCAAGCTGCAAGAACGAATCACCAAGCTGGAAAAGAAGAGCACCTCCAGCGCCAGCGCCGGTTGACGCCTGCCGACGCGACGCCCCCGCGCGTCGCGTCATCGCAGCCTTTTATGGCTGCCCTATTTGAGAGCCGTTTATGACTTCCAATGCTGCACATGCTGAAGCCGTCGGCAAACGTACCTGGCCGCAATATGTGGGCTGGGGCCTGTTCCTCGCCATGCTGGCCTGGGCCTGGCATGGCGCTGAGATGAACCCGCTGGCGCTGTACCGCGATGCAGGGAACATGGCGACCTTCGCAGGTGACTTCTTCCCGCCAGATTTCCGCGAATGGCGCTCGTACCTCAAAGAAATGATTGTCACGGTGCAGATCGCACTGTGGGGCACGGTGCTGGCGATTGTCTGCTCGGTGCCGTTGGGGATTCTGTGCGCCGAGAACATCACCCCGTGGTGGATTCATCAGCCATTGCGCCGAGTCATGGACTCGTTCCGTTCGATCAACGAAATGGTGTTCGCGATGCTGTTTGTGGTCGCGGTCGGTCTGGGCCCGTTCGCTGGCGTTCTGGCGTTGTGGATCAGCACCACGGGGGTCCTCGCCAAGCTGTTTGCTGAAGCGGTCGAGGCCATTGATCCAGGCCCCGTCGAAGGCGTGCGCGCTACCGGCGCCAGTGCTCTGCAAGAAGTCATCTACGGGGTCATCCCGCAAGTCATGCCGCTATGGATTTCCTACGCCCTGTATCGCTTCGAGTCCAACGTACGCTCGGCCACGGTGGTCGGAATGGTCGGTGCCGGGGGGATTGGCGTGATCCTTTGGGAGAACATCCGGTCTTTCCAGTTCGTCCAGACCTGCGCCGTATTGCTGGTGATTATCGTCGTGGTGAGCGTGATCGACATCCTGTCGCAACGCCTGCGTAAACAGTTCATTTAACGGAGAGGGTGCCAAACGGCGCTTTTTTTAAACCATGCAGTTGTCTAGACAAATTGAACCCGTTTACCGCGAACTGGCGGACACTTTGCGCCGGGAGCTCGGCGATTATCGGGCCGGGGATTACCTGCCAGCGGAGATCCGCCTGGCCGCGCGATTTTCCGTCAACCGGCATACCGTGCGCCGCGCCATTGATGAGTTGGTGCTCGATGGCAGCGTGTTGCGTCGCCAGGGCCGTGGCACCCAGGTGCTGGAGCGTCCGCTGATCTATCCGCTGGTTGCAGAAAGCGCGTATAGCCAGTCGTTATCGGCGCTCGGGCATGGGGTTGAAGCCCGGCTGCTGCAGCGGCGTAGTTGCCTGGCCAACCGCGATGAGGCGAGGCACCTGGGACTGGCCGATCAGGCACCGCTGATTGAGCTGCAAACATTGCGCATGGTCGACGGTCAGCCCGTGAGCTTGATCCGCCACCGTTACTGCGCCAGCCGAACCGAGCTGCTGGCGCCTTATACCGGGGGCTCGCTGCGCCAGTTTTTCGCTGAGCGCGACCTGCCGTTGACCCGCACATTCAGCCTGATTGGCGCGCGCCTGCCGAGTCGTGAGGAGGCGGGTCTGTTGCTCATGCCCCGTCATTTGCCCGCGCTCAGTGTTTTTACCCTTTCCCGTGATTCGTCCGGCCAGCCGGTGGAGCTTGCGCAGTCCACCAGCCGCTCGGACCGTTTCCAATATCAGGTCATCACATGATGGAGATGCCGACGATGAGTTCCGCTCCTGTAGCCCCGCACGCAGCCCGACAACAGTGGATCGGCGTACTCGCCCGTGCCCACCGTGGCGAATTGAGTGGCCATGAAGCGGCCCTGCGTGACACCGAATATCAACTGATTCGCGCTCCGGAAATCGGCATGACCCTGGTCCGTGGGCGCATGGGCGGCACCGGTGCGCCGTTCAACGTCGGTGAGATGAGCGTGACCCGCTGTGTAGTGCGCCTGGCGGATGGGCGCACCGGTTACAGCTATCTGGCCGGGCGCGACAAGGCTCATGCCGAACTGGCCGCGTTGGCCGACGCGCATCTGCAAGGCCCGCAACAGGCGCGCTGGTTGAGTGAGTTGATCGAACCCCTGGCCCGTGCCCACGCCGCACGCCGCGCCGAAAAAGACGCTGAAACCGCAGCGACCAAGGTCGAGTTCTTTACCTTGGTCCGAGGAGAAGACTGATGAGTACAACCCTTTTGCAACCGGCATTCGCCGACCCGGTGCTGGACGCTCAGCGCAGCTTCCGTGCGGCGCTCAAGGCCCTGGCTGGGCCGGGTGTGGCCCAACCGCTGGAACAGGCTCCGCCGCTGGAAGGGCTGGCGCCAGCGAGCTACGCGCTGTGTCTGGCGCTGCTCGATGTCGACACGCCGCTGTGGCTGGCGCCGGCATTCGATACACCGATGATTCGCGCCAACCTGACCTTTCACTGTGGCTGCGCGATGGTCAGCCGTCGTGAACAGGCACGTTTTGCGTTGCTTGATGACAGCGAACTTGGTGATTTACAGGGCTTCGATCCGGGCAATGACCGTTACCCCGATCAGTCCTGCACCTTGTTGATCCAGTTGGATCAGCTCGATGGCGGGCGTCCTCTGGCGTGGCGCGGCCCGGGCATCCAACACGAAAACCGGGTCGCCTTGCCACTGTCTGACGGGTTCTGGAGCGAGCGCGACGCACACAACAATTTCCCCCGAGGGCTGGATGCGTTTTTTCTCGCCGGGCACAGCGTCATCGGTCTGCCGCGCAATACCCGCATCAGCCACGTGAATCCAACAACCCTGGCTGAGGAGTTTGCCTGATGTACGTAGCCGTAAAAGGTGGCGAGCAGGCCATCGACAATGCCCACCGTTTGTTGGCGAAAAAGCGCCGCGGTGACACCACGATTGCGGAGTTGGCAGTCGAGCAGATTCGTCAGCAACTGCCATTGGCCGTGGCCCGAGTGATGAGCGAGGGATCGCTGTACGACGAGCAGTTGGCCGCCCTGGCGATCAAGCAAGCCGCCGGGGATTTGATCGAGGCGATCTTCCTGCTGCGCGCCTATCGCACCACGCTCCCACGTTTCAGCGCCAGCCTGCCGATTGATACCTCGGTCATGCAACTGAGCCGACGCTTATCCGCAACCTTCAAGGATGTGCCGGGTGGGCAGCTGTTGGGCCCGACCTTCGACTACACCCATCGCTTGCTGGACTTCACATTGCTGGCTGAAGGCGAACATCCGGGACCGCACGTAGAGGAGGGCGCGACACTCGAACCTTGCCCGCGCGTCCTCGGTTTGTTGGCCAAGGAAGGCTTGATCAAAACTGAGAGTGACAGTGGCGAAGCCGTTGCCGACATCACACGTGATCCTCTGGAGTTCCCTTCCAGCCGTGCCCAGCGCTTGCAGGCCCTGGCCCGTGGCGATGAAGGATTTCTGCTGGCGCTGGGCTATTCCACCCAGCGCGGTTATGGACGCAATCACCCGTTCGCCGGGGAAATCCGCATCGGTGAAGTGGAGGTCTGGATCGAACCGGAAGAGCTCGGCTTTCCTATCGCCATCGGCACCCTCGAAGTGACCGAGTGCGAAATGGTTAATCAGTTCGTTGGCTCTGGCGCGGAACTCGCTCAGTTCACCCGAGGCTACGGTCTGGCGTTTGGGCATGCCGAGCGTAAAGCCATGGGCATGGCTTTGGTGGACCGCTCACTGCGGGCTGAGGAGTTCAACGAAGAAATCCAGTCGCCGGCGCAGCAGGAGGAGTTTGTCCTCAGCCATTGCGACAACGTCGAGGCGGCCGGTTTCGTATCGCACCTCAAGCTGCCGCACTACGTCGACTTCCAGTCCGAGCTGGAACTGATCCGCAAGCTGCGCAAGCCCGCAGCCGTGCAGGCCACTGTGCAGGAGAGTCAGCAATGAACAGCGTGACGCATGACCGTCCTGTGCGCGACGAGGCCTACAACTTCGCTTATCTCGATGAGCAAACCAAACGCATGATTCGGCGCGGCCTGCTCAAGGCCGTGGCGATTCCCGGTTATCAGGTGCCCTTCGGCGGCCGCGAAATGCCGCTGCCGTATGGCTGGGGCACGGGTGGCATGCAAATGACCGCAGCCATTCTTGGGGCTGATGACGTGCTCAAGGTCATCGATCAGGGCGCGGACGACACCACGAATGCGGTCTCGATTCGGCGATTTTTTGCCCGCACCGCTGGCATTGCGACCACCGAGCGCACGCCGGAAGCAACAGTGATCCAGACCCGTCACCGGATCCCGGAAACCCCGCTGCACGCGGATCAGATCATGGTCTATCAGGTGCCAATCCCGGATCCGCTGCGCTTTATCGAACCGTCGGAAACCGAGACCCGGACCATGCACGCGCTGAACGACTATGGGGTGATGCACGTGAAACTCTACGAGGACATCGCCACCTTCGGCCACATCGCCACCAGCTACGCCTACCCGGTGATGGTCGATGATCGCTATGTGATGGACCCGTCGCCGATTCCCAAATTCGACAACCCGAAGCTCGACATGAGCCCAGCGTTGATGCTGTTCGGCGCCGGTCGTGAAAAGCGCCTGTACGCCGTGCCGCCTTACACCCGGGTGGTGAGTCTGGATTTTGAAGATCACCCGTTTGCAATCCAGACGTGGGAAGAGTGCTGCGCGATCTGCGGCAGCCGCGACTCTTATCTGGATGAACTGATCCTCGACGACGCCGGCACCCAGAGCTTCGTCTGCTCGGACACCGACTATTGCGCCCAGCGCAGCAGCGAACAGGAGGCCGGTCAATGAACAACCCAGTGCATCACTCCCAGCGGTTGCGGGACCGGCAAGCCGACCGTGCGCAGCCGCTGCTCGAAGTACGGGGTCTGTCGCGTTTATACGGGCCGGAGAAAGGCTGTCAGGACGTGAGCTTCGACCTGTACCCCGGCGAAGTGTTGGGCATCGTCGGCGAGTCCGGCTCGGGCAAATCGACCTTGTTGTCCTTGCTCAGCGGCCGTTGCCCGCCCGACAGCGGTGCCGTCGCGTATCGACGTAAAGAGGGCGACTGGCTCGACCTCTACAGCGCCAGCGAAGCCGAACGCCGCACTTTGCTGCGCACCGAATGGGGGTTTGTGGAACAGAGTCCGCGCGATGGCCTGCGCATGGGCGTGTCGGCTGGCGCCAACATCGGTGAGCGACTGATGGCTCAAGGCGTACGTCACTATGGGCAATTGCGGGCCGCCGGAATCGACTGGCTGACCCAGGTGGAAATTGACCCGCTGCGCATTGACGACCTGCCGCGTACGTTTTCTGGCGGCATGCAACAACGCTTGCAGATCGCCCGCAACCTGGTTTCCGGTCCGCGCCTGGTGTTCATGGACGAGCCGACAGGGGGGCTCGACGTCTCGGTCCAGGCGCGCTTGCTTGACCTGTTGCGTGGTCTGGTACGGGAGCTGGACCTGGCGGTGGTGATTGTCACCCATGACCTTGCCGTGGCGCGGTTGTTGGCCGACCGGCTGATGGTCATGCGGCGCTCCAACGTAGTGGAAGCCGGGCTGACCGATCAGATCCTTGATGACCCGCAGCATCCGTATTCGCAGCTGCTGGTGTCTTCGGTGCTGCAACCGTGATCCGTCCATTCGCCGGGCGATCCCCGGCCGCCGTCGTCTTTTTGGGGTGTGCTTGATGAACAGGCTGATCGAGGTCCGCGACCTCTCGAAAACCTTTACGCTACATCAGCAGAACGGTGTGGTGCTCAACGTACTGGACGGCCTGAGCTTTACCGTCAATGCAGGCGAATGCCTGGTGCTGCATGGGCAGTCCGGTGCGGGTAAAAGCACCTTGCTGCGCACGCTGTACGGCAACTATCTACCGGCGGGTGGCAGCATTCGGGTGCAACATGAAGGTGGCTGGCTGGAACTGGTCGGGGCCCAACCGCGTGATGTGTTGGCCGTACGCCAGCAAACCCTTGGCTATGTCAGCCAGTTTCTGCGGGTGATCCCGCGTGTCGCCAGTCTGGACGTGGTCATGGAGCCGGCACTGGCGCGAGGCTGGTCGAAGACGTTGGCCAAGGCCCGCGCAGAAAACCTGCTGGCACGACTGAATATTCCGCAGCGCCTGTGGCAGCTGGCGCCCGGCACCTTCTCTGGCGGCGAGCAGCAGCGGGTGAACATAGCTCGGGGCTTCATGGTTGCCTGGCCCGTGATGCTGCTGGACGAACCCACGGCGTCACTGGATGACACCAATCGTCAGGTTGTACTCGAACTGATGAACGAAGCCAAAGCGGGAGGGGCTGCCTTGATCGGTATTTTTCACGACCGTGCTGCCCGTGAAGCGGTCGCCGACCGCCATCTCGACATGACCCCGAATGCCCCGACGGCAAAGGAATCACTGCCATGCTGACTGAACAGATCCTTAGCAACGCGCAACTGGTCACCGCCGATCAGGTTTTCAACGGCACGGTGGTGCTGCGCAACGGCCTGATCGTCGAGGTGGACGAGGGCCGAAGCAGGCTGCCTCAAGCACACGACCTGCAAGGTGATTACCTGCTGCCGGGTTTGATCGAGCTGCACACCGATAACCTGGAAAAACACATGACGCCGCGCCCCGGTGTTGACTGGCCATCGACCTCGGCTGTACTCAGCCATGACGCGCAGATCGTGGCTGCGGGCATCACAACGGTGTTCGACGCGCTGTCCATCGGTGACGTAAACCCCAAGGGCAATCGCATGCAGAAATTGCCCGCGATGCTCGACGCTATCGCTACGGCCAATGCCGCCGGTCTGACCCGCGCCGAACACCGTTTGCACCTGCGTTGTGAACTGTGTCACCCGGATACCCTGAGCGTGTTTCGCGACCTGGTGGAGAATCCGCTGGTGCAACTGGTGTCGGTTATGGACCATTCGCCAGGTCAGCGTCAGTTCGCTCTGGAGTCCAAGTACCGCGAGTACTACATGGGTAAGTACCACCTGACGACGGTCGAGATGGACGCGTTCATCGTCACCCAGATGGCTAACTCCCGTGAGTTCAGTAGCCGTTACCGGCGCGCCATTGTCGAGGATTGCCTGGCACGCGGTCTGTCGGTGGCCAGCCACGATGATGCGACCCTGGCGCACGTCGAAGAATCGGCCAGCTACGGGATGACCATCGCTGAGTTCCCGACCACCCTGGAAGCAGCACGGGGCTCCCATCGTCTGGGCATGGGGGTGTTGATGGGCGCACCGAACATCGTGCGTGGCGGTTCGCACTCGGGCAATGTGGCGGCGGCCGACCTTGCTAAAGAAGGACTACTGGATATCCTCTCCAGCGATTATTATCCGGCCAGTCTGTTGCAGGCGGCATTTATGTTGGCTGCCCGGAACGAAGACCAGCGGCATAGCGATTGTGATCTGCCTCAAGCCGTCGGCATGGTCAGTCGCGCCCCGGCCCAGGCCGCCGGGCTCAATGACCGGGGTGAGATCCGGGTCGGGCTGCGTGCCGACCTGATTCACGCTAGACGTCAGGACGGATTACCGGTGATTCAACAGGTTTGGCGACAAGCGAAGAGGGTGTTTTGATGGCGGGCAGGTTGATCTATCTCATCGGACCTTCAGGTTCGGGCAAGGACAGCCTGCTCGACGCTGCACGTGAGCCGTTAGCCGATCAGGGCTGCCGGATCGTGCGGCGGGTCATCACCCGTTCGGCTGAAGCGGTCGGTGAGGCGGCGCAAGCGGTCAGCATCGAGCAGTTCATGGCGATGCAAGACGAGGGAGCGTTCGCCTTGAGCTGGCAAGCCAATGGCTTGCACTACGGGATCCCAAAGGAAATCGACGAATGGCTGGAGGCCGGGCTGGATGTTTTGGTCAACGGCTCGCGTGCTTATCTGCCTCAAGTGCATCAACGCTATCCGAGGTTGCTCGCGCTGCTGTTAACGGTGGATCAGGCCGTGTTACGTCAGCGTTTGCAGGCCCGTGGTCGTGAATCACTGCCGGAGATCGAAGCACGATTGGCGCGCAATGCCGATTTCGCTGCGGCCTTGATGGCAGCTGAGGATAAGGCGTTGTGGCTGCTGGATAACTCCGGCCCCATCGAACAGACCCTTGAGCGGCTGCTGCAACTGATAGGTAAAGAGCCCGCATGCACCTGACTTTGCTGGGCACCGGCGATGCGCGTCAGGTACCGGTCTACGGTTGCGACTGCCCGGCGTGCGCCGCTGCACGCTCGGACCAGCGTTTGCGCCGTCTACCGTGTAGCGCTCTGATTGAATGCGCCGGCCAACGCTGGCTGATCGACACGGGCCTGACCGACATTACCGAGCGTTTCCCGCCGCGCAGCTTTGACGGCATCCTGCAAACCCATTACCACGCGGACCACGCACAAGGCCTGCTGCATTTGCGTTGGGGCCAGGGATGGGTCATTCCGGTACATGGGCCGGTCGATCCAGAAGGCTTTTCCGACCTGTACAAACACCCGGGTATTCTCGACTTCAGTCGGCCCTTTGCTGCCTTTGAAACGCGGCAGTTCGGTGCCCTGAGCGTGACCGCGGTGCCGTTGATGCATTCAAAGCCCACGCTGGGCTACCTGCTTGAAGGTGAGGGGCGACGCATCGCTTACCTCACCGACACCGTCGGCCTGCCAGAGTCGACTCGCGATTTTCTGCAATGCCAGCCCCTCGATGTATTGGTGCTGGACTGCTCCATGCCCCCCCAAGCCCAGACACCCCGCAACCACAACGATCTCAACCTGGCGCTGGCTTGCATCGCCGACCTGCAGCCGCATCAAGCGGTGTTGACCCATATTGGCCACACGCTGGATGCCTGGTTGCTGGATGAGGCGCATCAACTGCCGGCACGGGTGATCGTTGCGCATGATGGTATGGTGCTGTGACAAGGCAGTGGATTTCACCCGGCGCTGTGTTGCTGAGCGTTGTGATTCAGCGTGCGGCTGAAATTGATGATATTAGCCGCCTGTTCAATTGAGCCTTTCCCAATCCATCGAATCCTGCTTGGAGAAATACCGTGGCTAAAGCGTCTGCAACGATCGAAATTCCAGCAACTGCCGATCAAGTCTGGCAGCTGATAGGGGGGTTCAACTCATTGCCCGACTGGTTGCCGTTCATTGCCAAAAGCGAAGCGAGTGAGGGTGGGCGCGTGCGTCACCTGGAGACTGACGACGGCGCGGTGATTGTCGAACGACTCCAGACTTTCGATAACAAGGCGCGCACCTACACTTACTCCATTGATCAGGGGCCATTTCCGGTTACAGATTATCTGGCGAAGGTGCAGGTCCGGGAAGTGGCGGGCAAACAGGTGACTCAGGTCGAATGGTCGGGCAGCTTCACCCCGGCCGGCGTGACCGATGCAGAAGCCGTCGGGCTGTTCAGCGGTGTCTATAACGGTGGTCTTGAGGCACTCAAGGCTAACTTTCCAGGCTGAAGTTCATCGTGTCGTCATGTGTAAGATGGGCCGCTGACAAGTGTTCCTTCTTATACTCCAGGCTCTTTTCGATAAACCCTGGAGGCACCATGAAGTTGTATGGCTGGTTGGTATTGATGGGGGCAATGTCGTGCGGCGTTGCCCAAGCCGCGTCGAAAGAAGTTTCGATGAATCTGGTGAGCGCTGACGGTCTGCCTCAGGCCATTGGCTCGGTTACGCTTAGCGAAACAGAATATGGGGTACTGTTCACGCCCAACCTGAAATCCTTGCCTGTTGGGGTACATGGTTTTCATGTGCATCAGAACAGCAGCTGTGAGGCCGCATTGAAAGACGGTAAAAAGTCTGCGGCAGAGGCGGCCGGAGGTCATTTCGATCCGCAGGGCACCAACAAACACCTTGGGCCATACGGTAAAGGTCACTTGGGTGATTTGCCTGCGATCTACGTAAATACCGATGGCACCGCGACCTATCCGGTGCTCGCGCCGCGGATCAAAAAGATTTCCGACATTGATGGCCATGCGTTGATGGTCCATGCCGGGGGCGACAACCATGCCGACACGCCAAAACCGCTGGGTGGTGGCGGTGGTCGCATGGCCTGTGGGGTCATCTGATTTTGGCCAGACAGGGCAAGGAAATTTTTACCGAAGGCTTGACTTGCCCTTTTCAATCAGTAACATAGACCACATTCCGCGATAGCTCAGTTGGTAGAGCAAATGACTGTTAATCATTGGGTCCCTGGTTCGAGTCCAGGTCGTGGAGCCACTTCCTTTAAGGTGCAAGTTTCAGGCCGTTGAGCGCTGGCTTGCACGCTTCTGATTAATCAAGGCACGCAGCTTGCATTGTCGCTGCTCCGGTGCCGCGATCATCATGCGGTTCGCTAGATTTTCAGCTCATTGCCCAAAAGCGCTACGTGGGCAAAGCTGGTCCTCCCAGTACCTTACCAAATCTTTTTCATCCCCTCCAGCTATCCCTCCAGCACCCTTTGCAACCTGTTTCTGCACGTTGTTTGTGTGCGTTTTCGTCTGAAAAAAGCCAAGTGTCAGCACGCGCGATGGCTGTGCATTATTTTTTACATTTCTGGTTAATCTTTAGTTCGTTGCTGTCGATACAGAAGCGATAGCCCAGAAAAGACTGAAGAACGCGGATGCTCCTCAAGGGAACGGAGGAATAACCGGTTTGCCCTCCAAAAAATAATGGCCATTTCGCGCTCTTTCGGAGAAAGGGAGCCCTTGGTCATGAAGACCCGAGCGGACACTAGACGCCATGAATAACAATTTGCGCTTCAGCCATAAAATTCTGCTGGCCGCTTCGCTGATCGTGATTACAACCTTCGCACTCTTTACCCTGTACAACGATTACTTGCAGCGCAATGCGATTCGCACCGATCTGAAGAACTACCTGCAAGAAATGGGTAGCGCCACTGCAGGCAACATTCAGACCTGGCTGAACGGGCGGACCCTGCTCATTGAAAACCTCTCGCAATCTGTTGCGCTTAATCCCGACGCAACGAACGTGGGCAATGTGCTCAACCAGAAAGCCCTCACTTCCAGCTTTATGAGCGTTTACCTCGGCGGTTCGGATGGCAGTTTTACTATACGGCCAGACAGCAAGATGCCGGACGGCTACGACCCACGCATACGGCCTTGGTATAAAGGTGCGCAAGGCAGCAACGTTTCGGCACTGACTGAACCCTATATTGATCTGGCAACTGGCGAGTTGGTGATTTCCATTGTTGATGCCGTGCAAAAGGCCGGTCAAAACCTTGGAGTAGTGGGTGGTGATTTGAGTCTGAAAACCATTGCCGACAGTATTAACGCGCTGGACTTCGACGGCATGGGTTATGCCTTTCTGGTCAGCTCCGACGGCAAAGTTCTGGTTCATCCAGACAAAGCCTTTGTGATGAAAACCCTCAAAGACATTTACCCGAAAGACACGCCACCGATCAGCGGCAATATCAGTGAAGTCCAGGTCGACGGTAAAACCCGTATCGTCACCTTCAGTCCTATCAAAGGCCTGTCCTCGGTTAGCTGGTACATCGGCCTGTCCGTGGATAAGGATAAAGCCTACGCAATGTTGAGCGAGTTCCGGGCCTCTGCGATTGTCGCGACCATCATCGCGGTCGTCATCATCATTGCGTTGCTTGGCATGCTGATCCGTTTTCTGATGCAGCCCCTGTATGTCATGACCCGCACCCTACAGGACATCGCCGATGGTGAGGGTGACCTGACCAAGCGCCTGACCATCCAGACTCAGGATGAGTTTGGCATTCTGGGTACCGCATTTAACCGTTTCGTTGAGCGAATTCACGGCTCTATCCGCGAAGTGTCCTCGGCCACTGAACACCTCAACGAGGTGGCAACGCGGGTGGTCTGCGCCTCCAACTCATCAATGCTCAACTCGGACGAACAAGCCAATCGTACCCACAGCGTCGCAGCTGCGATCAACGAATTGGGCGCGGCGGCGCAGGAGATCGCGCGCAATGCGGCGCAAGCTTCCCGTCAGGCCAGCGATGCGCGGCAATTGGCCGGGGAAGGTCAGCAGGTGGTCGATAAAAGCATTCAGTCGATGAATCAGTTGTCCGAGATGCTCAGCGCCTCCAGCAGTAATATCGAGTCGCTCAACAGCAAAACCGTGAACATCGGGCAGATTCTCGAAGTGATCACCAGCATTTCTCAACAAACCAACCTGCTGGCGCTCAATGCGGCCATTGAAGCAGCGCGGGCAGGGGAAGCCGGACGTGGATTTGCGGTGGTGGCTGACGAGGTCCGCAACCTGGCTCATCGCACTCAGGAATCGGCCCAACAGGTGCAGAAAATGATCGACGAGCTGCAAGTCGGTGCCCGTGAATCGGTCAGCACGATGGCTGAAAGCCAGCGCCATAGTCAGGACAGCGTCGTCGTTGCCAACCTTGCGGGGGAGCGTTTGAGCAGCGTGAACCAACGCATCGGCGAAATCGACGGTATGAACCAGTCGGTCGCTACCGCTACCGAAGAACAGACAGCCGTTGTCGAGGCGATCAACATGGATATCACCGAGATCAACACGCTCAATCAGGAGGGGGTGGAAAACCTTCAGACAACGTTGCGCGCCTGCTCTGATCTGGAGCAACAGGCGGGTCGCCTTAAACAGTTGGTGGGCAGTTTCCGGATATAGGCTTTAGTCCTGATGCTGATTGTCATCAGAGTGACCGCTGGCAGCGGGCCTCTGATGACCCATTTAACCACCTACCCGGGTTGGATCAGTTCCGTATACTCACGAAGGGATTCTCAATGGGCTGGGTGTAAGCCAGGTTGGCCATCGCTGGAGCGTCCGGCTCTGGAAAATCCACGGTTGCCCAATGGCGGGCTACCGAGCATCGTTGACTTTGTGCTGCCGTGAGCGACATTGAAACCAAAGCATCTTCAGGGCGTGGTTGCGTGATGGGCACTCTGGCCTAAGCTTCAGGTCAGTGCAGCCGGATGCGCCTTGAGCTTGAGGCCGCACGGATGCAATTCTCAACGAACGATGCGTGGTATCGAAAAAGGAGATGCGTATGCTCATCCGGTCACTGATCCTTGCCATGCTATTCGCTAGCGTCGGTCCGGTGCTGGCTGCCGACAGCGATGCCCCCTTGACTCAGGATCGCGGACGATCCCGTCCGTTGATCATCATCGCCCCCAGTGCCGTGGACCCAACGCTGGTTAACCTGAAAAAAGCCCTGGAAGAGCCTGCCAACCGCGCGGCCTTCGCCGAACGCAACATGGTGCTCTACACCGTGGTCAACACCATCGGCCAGCGCAACGGCAAGGACCTGGACGCGCAAACTACCATGGCGCTGATCCGCGAACTGAAGCTGGGCGCCAGCGCCCAGGCCAAGGTTATTCTGGTGGGCAAGGACGGCGAGAAGAAGATCGAACACTCCGGCCCCATCGATCCAAAGGAGATTTTCAGCACTATCGACCAGCTGCCCGTGCAAGAAAAAGAGACCTCGGCACCGCCACCGCCACCGCCACCTGCGCCCGAGGCCACGTCAACTCGTACGGGCAAGCCTGATAAGCCGGGTAAACCCGGCGTGCCACCCAAGGCGCTGGATGATTGAAAGGGCGAGAGGGTGGACGTTTATCCAGGTAGTTCAACCTCCACCCTGATCGAAACGGTCAGATCGCTTCAATGTAGTGGGCAAAGCGGGAGGTCCCCAGGATGTGAGGCAGCAGCGAGCCAAGGCGGGTGTTGAAGGCATAAACCGGCAGACCGCTCACCCTCCTCTCTCAATGCCCTGAATGGCGGCACACTCGTGGTGCTGGGCGAACGCTTCAGTGATGCGCTGGGCCAGGAGCCAGGCGGCATTTCCCCAGAGAAACTTGTCCAGGTCTGTGCAGGGGTCTGCTTTTGGATCATCGGCTTGACTGACGTCGTTCAAATGCACGTCTTCAGTGAAGGTCGGCATCTCCGGCACCGGACAGTTCTGCGCATCGTAAGGCGAGCGGGCCAGATAGCGCGGCACCACCATGGCGACGTAGCGCGAATTCTCGCTGTCACGGAACGCCAGCCAGTCCATGCACTCGATGCTCTCGAATATCGTTGATAACTCGCGTGGCCGGTCCAGGTCGTCAAAACACCGAACGGACCGCCACCCAAGGAGCTATCTCGATGCTTGGGCACCCGCGGGAACAACAGGCTTTGGTCGAAA
Source organism: Pseudomonas sp. 5C2 (assembly GCF_034314155.1). NCBI lineage: Bacteria > Pseudomonadati > Pseudomonadota > Gammaproteobacteria > Pseudomonadales > Pseudomonadaceae > Pseudomonas > Pseudomonas sp. 5C2. The sequence continues at coordinate 748,154 of NZ_JAVIWH010000002.1, forward strand.
TCGACGGCGCTTTCCAGGTCAAGGCGCAGCTCTTCCTTGGTCACGTCAAGCAGGCGCAACGTCAGCAAAGGCCCCGACTCTGTATTCATGATCCGTTGGTGCAGTCCGCGCCATGATGCTTCAAGGGCTTGCAGCGGTTTACTGTGAAGAATCAGATTGATCTGGGCATGGACCTGGTCACTGGAAAGATCCTGCAACTCAGGGACCTGGCTCAGGATTTTCTCCGGGCTGAAATCGCTGAAATCGCTGAACGTGTTGAAGGTCAGCTCGATATTCAGGGGTTCTACACGTCCGGATAGCGCGCTTTGGACGGTGAACGTGATTCGTTTCTGGAGGCTGGAGGCTGCCGAGCAAGACACTTGTGTGGTTCCTCTTGCCTGTGCCGTTGTGGAAAGCGGGGCGGGCGAGTCAAAACTGACCTACAGTCTCTTGGCTGTTGGCATCTTGCCATTTGATCGAACGTGGCGCTGCAAGGTCTCTTGGCATTGGCACTGGATGAGAGCTGTAGAGTCGGGACTTTGGCAACTGCCCACGCAGCCTTCCCTTACCTTAAAACAAGAGAATTGGCCCATGAAGTTCCAACCCTTTGCCAGATCGCTCATTGCGACGGCATTCGTTATTGGTTCCATCGGTGTACACGCGGCTTCGCAAGCCCCTGTTGCCGCAGAGAACGGCATGGTAGTCACGGCCCAGCATCTGGCCAGCCACGTCGGTGTCGATGTCCTCAAGGACGGCGGCAACGCGGTCGATGCGGCGGTGGCGGTCGGTTATGCGCTGGCGGTGGTCTATCCTGCGGCAGGAAACCTTGGCGGCGGCGGTTTCATGACCATCCAGTTGGCCGATGGCCGCAAGACCTTCCTCGATTTTCGCGAGAAGGCACCCATGGCGGCCACTGCGAACATGTACCTCGATAAGGATGGCAACGTCATCCCGAACCTGAGCACAAAGGGATACCTGGCAGTCGGCATCCCGGGCACCGTGTCAGGCATGGAGCTGGCGTTAAAGAAATACGGCACGATGAAGCGTGCCACGGTCATCGCGCCGGCAATCAAGTACGCCGAGGACGGCTTCGTGCTTGAGCAGGGTGATGTCGACCTGCTTGAAACCGCCACCGACGAGTTCAAGAAAGATATGCACGACTCAGGTTCGATCTTCCTGAGCAAAGGCGAGCCGATGCAGGTTGGCCAGAAATTGGTGCAAAAGGATTTGGCCAAGACGCTACGGGAAATTGCCGCCAAGGGTACCGACGGCTTCTACAAGGGCTGGGTTGCCGAGTCCATCGTGGCTTCAAGCCAGGCGGGCAAGGGCATCATCACCCAGGCCGACCTTGATAAGTATCAGACCCGCGAACTAGCGCCTATCGAGTGCGACTACCGTGGGTATCACGTCGTCTCGGCTCCGCCGCCGAGTTCGGGCGGTGTCGTTATTTGCGAGATCATGAATATCCTTGATGGCTACCCAATGCAAAGCCTTGGTTTCCATTCGGCTCAGGGGCTGCACTACCAGATTGAGGCCATGCGGCACGCCTATGTCGACCGCAACAGCTATCTGGGCGATCCCGACTTTGTCAAAAATCCGCTGACTCACCTGCTGGATAAAAATTATGCGGCGAAGCTCCGTGCTTCTATCAATCCGCAAAAAGCCGGTATTTCTCGCGATATCAAGCCGGGGGTGGCTCCTCACGAGGGCAACAACACCACGCACTATTCGATCGTAGACAAGTGGGGCAACGCAGTCTCGGTGACGTACACACTGAACGATTGGTTTGGTGCGGGGGTCATGGCCAGCAAGACCGGGGTCATCCTCAACGACGAGATGGACGACTTCACCTCCAAGGTGGGCGTTCCCAATATGTATGGTCTTGTACAAGGTGAGGCGAATGCTATCGCTCCAGGGAAAACACCCCTGTCTTCAATGAGTCCGACGATCGTCACCAAGGACGGAAAAACCGTGATGGTCGTCGGCACCCCAGGTGGTAGCCGCATTATCACGGCGACATTGCTGACAATGCTCAATGTGATCGACTACGGCATGAACATTCAGGAAGCGGTCGATGCCCCACGATTCCATCAGCAGTGGTTGCCGGAAGAGACCAATCTTGAAGCGTTCGCTGTCAGCCCTGATACCCAGAAAATTCTCGAAGGTTGGGGGCAGCAGTTCACCGGTCCACAGCCGTTCAACCATGTTGCGGCGATTTTAGTCGGAGCGCCTTCGCTCGGCGGAAAACCCGTCGGCAAGAACCGTTTCTATGGCGCGAATGATCCGCGGCAGGGCTCGGGACTTTCACTGGGCTATTAATGAGTGATGCGAAGCCCTGTTTCAGGGTTTCGCTGACCGGTGCAAGTACATGCCCGCATCCGACGCCGCGAATCAATCACGATGCGCGGTTTCCGGCATAGGAGTACGAACATGACCCCCTCACTGCGGTTCTTCCTGAGGTTTTTTTGAAACCTTGAGCGTCCGCATGTTGTCGTAATACTCAATGAGTCCATACAGTTTCCAATGGTTCACATCAGGAGGTTTAGTCATGAATGCCCTGACGATCGAAGGCTGGTGCAAAATCAGCGGCGAGCAAAAGTCCACCCCTGTGGGGGAGATCCATTTTTACGTCAGTGGACCCGTCCATTTGCTTCTAGAGCAAGCCGAAGAACACTTACAGAAGACCCACGAGCCTGAAGTCATGGTCGATGTCGATATGAGCTCGATCGACTTGATCCTCCCGGAGGGATACGGCCCTCTCTCCGATTGCCAATTGCGCGTCTATTTGAGTGACCAACGCGGTCAGTTCCATTTGGTCGGGCATCGGGCGAGTGATGGCAGCTTAATCTATACCAACGCGGTGATGGTTGATCAGCTGGGTTAGCCGTTCACGGGTCAGCTAAGCAGGCATTCCCCTGCCATCGATGAACTGGAGCGTGACCGACCTCCTGAGACTGCGAGTTCGGTGTGCAGATAAAGGTTGAGGCGACGTAGTACCGCCGTTCCACGGGGCTCATGTTCTCGCGGAGCTTGTCGTTGGCGTAAGATTCCACCCGCAGAATCGTACCGTCAGGCTTGAGTGACTGAAACCTGTTCGGCGGTGGTCGCGATCAATAAGTGTCATCCGCCTCTAAGCAATACGCAGTTGCTCTTCGTCGCTGCCTCGGCAGATCTGGCGCTTGCGCTGGGTGAGGTAGATTCAAGGAAAGAGGATCAGCGGTCATACGCAAGGCTCGGGAGGCTGCTATTCCTTCCCATGGGAGCAGTCGTTTCAGGCCTGCCAGGGTGTGGCCCGGGAACAGACGCGTGGCCGTGGTCGCGGCGCCAGCCAGGTGCGTGAAGAGAAGAACAGGTGCCAATCCCTATCAGGAGGTGGCAGATGCTATTCATTGTCAGTTGGTCAATCAGTCCCGAACGTCGTAATAGCGCGATTGAGCGTTTTCTCAAAACAGGAGCCGTTCCACCCGCAGGCGTGACCATGCTGGGACGCTGGCATGCCATAGGTCGCATGACGGGCGTTGGCGTCGCAGAAACCAGTGATCTTGCGCTGATGCAGAAATGGGTGCTTGAGTGGAATGACCTCATGAGTATGGAGATTCACCCGGCACTGACCGATGAACAGGCTGCTCCGCTACTGGCAGCAGCGGTCAGCAAGCACTAGTTTCCGTCGAGAAAGCGTTGATAAAAAAGGGACACCCATTAGGCTTGAGTTGAGACCGGCTAATGGGTGTCCCTGTTTCAGGGCACCAGGCGCTTACGCGATAACAGGGCTGATTAGTGCCTCAGGTCCGGCCGTTATTGCGCGTTAGGCAACGCAACCCCTTTTGGCCACAGCAGCCAGATCTCGCCCTGCTGTTTCATGTTGCCTGCCAACTCACCGGCCTCGGTGCCGGTGCCCCAGAACAGATCGGCGCGAACTTCGCCGGCGATGGCGCCCCCCGTGTCCTGAGCGGCGACGGGCCGTACCACCGCGCTGCCATCAGGGCGTGTGGTGGAGAGCCAGAGCAGGCTGCCCAAGGGGATGACCTTGCGGTCGATCGCCACGCTGTAACCCGCCGTCAGCGGCACGTTCAATGAGCCGCGCGGGCCTTCATTGCTGTCAGGTCGTCGGCTGAAGAATACGTAGCTAGGGTTGCTCGCCAGTAACTCCGGAACCCGATCCGGGTTGGCACGGGCCCAGTCGTGGATCCGGCCCATGGTCACGTCTTCTTTTTTGAGTTGACCCTGCTCGACCAGCCAGCGGCCCACCGGCTTGTAGGGATGGCCGTTCTGGTCGGCGTAACCAATGCGCAATTGCTGACCGTTATCCAGTTGGATGCGGCCAGACCCCTGGATCTGCAGGAACTGCAGGTCCATTGGGTCGCTCAGCCACGCTAGCACAGGGGCGTTCACACCTTGGCGTGCAATGGTGGCTGCATCGTCATAGGGCTTGAGTGTTCGGCCTTCGAGGCGACCGCGCAGGCGTTTGCCTTTGAGTTCGGGGTAGAGGCTGTCCAGCGCCACCACCACCAGATCGTCGGGAACGCCGTGGACCGGCACTGCAGTTTCCTCGGTACGTTCGAGGCTGCCCCGATAGATAGGCTCGTAATACCCGGTGATCAGTCCGTGCTTGCTGCGGTCGGCCGAACGCAGGGCGTACACCTGCAGCTGTGTCTTGAGAAAATCGCGAATCGCGGTGGTGGTGGGTGGCACCTGAGTGGCTGCGCTGCATGGGCCTTTCCAGACGGGATCACTGGCCAGTCGTGCGCACGCTGAATACCAGGCGTTGAAACCAGCCTGCAGGTCGCTATCGCTGACGGCGGGCAGATCGTCCCAGTTGCCGATGACATAGGTGGCTGCCGCAGGTGGTTCTGTCTTTTGGGCGCCGCCATCGCAACCCGCCAGCAGGGCGATGAGGGGAGCCGCGCAGAGTAAAAGCCTGCGCCAGTGAAAACGGTGGTTAATCACGCAATGTGTTCCAGATGGACGATTCGAGGGCCGTAGCTTGGTGAAACCTGCCACTGGCGTCAAATCCAGTAGCCGGGCCCAATGGTGATCCTCATGTTTACGAGCCGACCCCGGCTGACGCTCAGGCCTTGAAAAAGGCTGACGTGGCGTTCGTCAGTGGTTTTCATCTCGAAGAGTGGCTTGATCGCCTGATCAACGCCTCCGAGTATCAAGGCGAGTCAGTGGTCCTGTCCACGAGCTCAAGACCCGCAGCATGGAAGAGGATGGGAAGCACGTCACCGACCCTCATGCCTGGAACAGTGCGGCCGCAGTCGTTGGTTCCCGGTTGGAAGAGGACAATGTCTGTGCCGATCGGAATTGCGCGTTCCAGCCTATTGCGCTCATCTTCTGTTGTGTCGCCACTTGAACCCTGATTTACGACATTTACATTAAAACCTTCTGTTCTCAATCGCCGCTCCAGTTGCGATGAGTATGCTTGGTCCCGACTGACAATTTTCCCTGCGGTCTGGCTAGCTCCAAACGCGACGATTTGAATCGGCTTGGACGCCATCTCTTATCAAATGAATATTCGCCCTCGTAAGCGATTTGGCTTCAAATACCCGATTGAAGTGTTTACTGAGGTGATGGGTATGTATCATGCTGCACCGTCTTCAATTCAATAACCGTGTTGCACTCAGCTCCTGCAACCGCCGTAATTGAATATTTCAAATTTTTGTGGTTTTAACCGAATAAGGTTTTTTTGATTTTCTTGTAATTGCCAAGGGGCTGACGTTCGGCGTTTGACGAACGGGTAGGGGCGGTAAACACCCCGCGGCTATTCAATCGCCCCTTTACACTTTTACGCGCCATCTATTACGGGCGTGGAGATAGGCCGTCAAATCGTTATAGCCCAACTGGTCAGCAATCTCTGCTCGAGATTCTCCCTGCAATTCAAGATGCAATTCCAGTTCTGCGCGAACCTGATCAAGCAACTGCCGGAACGTCGTGCCTTGCTCTTCCAAGCGTCTACGTAATGTGCGCGGTGTCTGGTGAAGGGTCTCTGCCAGGTTTTCCAGAGTCGGGGGTTCACCTCGCGACATTGCCCGTCGCGCCCCAGCCGCCACCTTGGCGGCCCAGCCGCTGAAATTTCGATACACTGCAATTCGCCGGTCCAGTTCCTGAGTCAGCAGTTCCAGCATACCGTTATGCCGAGTCAGCATCGGAAGACCCAGGCTACGCGAATCAAAGTAAAAACAGTTAGCCGGGCAGTCAAACTCAATACGCTCTCCGAACGATTGCGCGTATTGCTTGTAATACGACGGACGCGAATGGGTGAATTTTGCCAGCACGGGACAAACTTCCTGGCCAGTTCCGCGTTGCAGTAGGGTTATATACATGGCGCCGTAGTGCTCGGTGAGATAGCGCCTCAGCTCACCCGGTGCGTCGATGCCCAGCTCTAACCCGAAGCCGTTTTCGTCATTCACTAACCTGACACTGTCTGTGTCCGATGCCAGCGGTGCGTAACGAGCCCAGTACTGCATTGAAGAGGCAACGTCTGGACTGTACAGGCACAGATAAGCCAGTACGTGCCAGTCCTGAGGTGTGAACAGTGTGAACAGCTTCATGCCAATGGCGGGGTCAATACGCGCCGCCTCACGCCATAGCTGATCCAGCTCCACCAAGCTGTAATCTGCACCTTTATGCTGGGCGTGGCTGTCGAGAAAACGCTCCAACACCTGGCCGAGCCTGCCGCGATGAAAACGCTGGTTCGAGCGATTGGCCGGTTCTAGCTCAATTCTGTCCGTTTCACGCATTGGAGGCGCCGTACTCCTGGTTTCTAATTATTTGGCATTGCCCGCAAGGGCCTAAATCGAGAGTGCCATGAATACAACAATGCTCGCCAGCAACCCAACCTTTATCGTCGCCGGAATTTTCCTTGCCTTCGTGTTAATAGAGCTTGCCTGCGAATCGTTTCGCCAATCGTCAAGCAGCAAACGTGACGTGCTGATTGAGGTCATCGGGTCTAGCATAATGGTAGCCATCACGTTCCCTTTGGTGATGTGGCTAAGCGGTTTGATCTTAAATCAGCTTTTGCCAAATATGAAAGACGCGTTGGCCGGGATCCCGTGGATTGCCGGATTTGTGTTGTTTGTGCTGCTGGATGACATGACCCAGTATTGGTGGCACCGCCTGACTCACCGCGTCCCCGCGCTATATGCCCTGCATCGCGCTCACCACTCAGCACCTTACATGAGTATTCGCATCGTCTATCGTAATAACAGTTTTTACTATCTACTGATGCCGGGCATCTGGCTGTCCGGTATGCTAATTTATCTTGGTCTCGCACCGGTTTATTACGTTTATTTGATCTTGAAAATGACCGTGATTTTTGCGGCGCACAGCAGTGTCGCCTGGGACGATAAACTTTACCGCATTCCTGCTTTGCGGCCTCTTGTCTGGATAATGGAGCGCACCTTCTCTACGCCATCCACTCATTCTGCACATCACGGTTTGACGGCTGAGGATGGCGTCACGCATTACAAAGGTAATTTTGGCAATATGTTGTTTCTTTGGGATGTACTGTTCGGGACGGCAAAGATTACGCGCCGTCGTCCACCGGCTTATGGTATCGAGCACTTGTCGCCGATCAGTTGGAAAGAGGAATTATTCTGGCCAGTTGTTCGATCCCGCTGCGTGGCACCGACTGTGACTGCTGAGCAGAAGGTGGCACGATGAGTAGTCATATCGTTCTGCTGTCTGGATCGAATAGATCAGACAGTCAATCGGTCAAGGTCGCCAATTATCTGCGCGACCGATTAGAAAGACTCGAACTTTGCGAGTCAATAAACTTAATAGACTTAGCATCAAGCCGGCTACCACCCTGGCCGGAGAAAGACACTGATAACGTCTGGAGCAAACAGCAGTCAATTCTTAAAAAAGCAACAGCGCTGGTCGTCATCAGTCCGGAGTGGAACGGCATGGCTTGCCCAGCCTTAAAAAATTTCTTCCTTTACGCCGGTCTCGCCGAATTGGGACATAAGCCAGCGCTATTGGTGGGGGTTTCGGCCGGATTAGGGGGCGCCTATCCTATCGCTGAGTTACGTGGGTCCAGTTATAAAAATTGCCGGATCACCTACCTCCCGGAACAACTGATCGTCAGGCAAGTTGAAAGTATGCTGAACAATGGAGAACCTCAAGACGAAAATGACATTCGCCTTCGGGCGCGTGCCGATTGGGCTTTGCATATGCTGTGTTGCTACGATAAAACGTTGCAAACAGTGCGTAACGATATCGATATGTATCAGCCGGACTTCTCCAATGGTATGTAATTCATAAAAACCTCCACCCCAATACAATGCGCAGTCAATCAATTATATGGGGCGTAGCACTCAAACTATGCCCCTGAGGAGACACTGAATAATTCACCTGCTCGCACTTTTTGCCGGCGTTCAGGTCACATACCCCCTCTTTGCGAAACAAAGAGGGGGGCGCTGGGTGGTCGCTTAAGGCGTAAACACTAACCCGCTCGATTGACCTGCATGGGTTGATTGATTAATCACTGATAGTCATATGCTGAATGGGTAGCTGGCTTCCAAGAAAATTCATTATCTCGTTAATGCGTTTTTCTCGATCTTTATTAAGTATGTCCCCGTCTTTTTGCTTGACGACTCTGTTGGTTGCGACACTTGCGATCTGCACTGACTCGAAAGCTTCCACGTTGACCATCGGCATGATTCCCCGAGGCCTTGGAATGCCCCAGCGCATTGCAACCTGAACAACCTGGATTCCACATACGCGAAAACCCAGGGCTTGGTAAATCGGAACCGTAGAGCTTGAAACCGAAGCTCCGCAGCCCCCAAGCAGCCTTCCAAGCTGTCTATGAAACCAGGGGCTATTCAGTAAGTTTTCGATTCTCGGGGAGATTGTTTATCAATACAACCCACTGACACCGATGCTAGAGCCTTGGAGTATCCCGTTCCGCAGCATGTCCTGATTGGCCATTCCCCACCCAACACGCTACCCTCGGCCCAATCACCATCCATCGACCGTCACAGTGAGTCACGGTCCGCATTGAATCAGGACGATGAACGACTATTCCTTCAAACTCGCGAACTACTGGCGCAATTCCTTGGCCGATGCCGAAAATGGCAACGGCGCCTTGTCCTCCAGCCAAGCCGAAAAACTCACCGCTTTACCCATTGAGGCCTTATTCGCAGGGTGTGTGCCGGCAGAGCAGGTGAGCCTGTTATTCGCCAACGAACCCGCCGAATTACCCTGCGTAGAAATCACCCTGCGGCCCTTGGTTTACAAGTCACGCCTGGAGCACCGCAAAGCCCGCAACGGTCTGCCAGCGTTCATCACCCCGGTTATATGTCGAGTGTTAGTCGCCCACGATGGTCGTCTTTATCCGACATCGCAAACCCTGATGCCCCGCGACATTCTCGAACCGCTGGACCGCGACAATTTCGCCATCGGTGCCCAAGTCGATTTGGACGCGTTTTTGTCCGCCGAAGACGTGCCGCAGTTCGATCCATCCGCCGAGGGTGAAGAACTGACCGCAGACCAGCACCGCGACAAGTGGAATGCCTATCTGCAGTTCTGCATGAAAATGTTCCGCAAGGTCACCAGCGGCTGGGAGGGGGCAGAGGATGGCTTCGACCTGGTCAACTTCTGCTATTTGTTCAAGGAAGACAAAGCTGACGGCTTCAGCCGCAATATCGTCTGCCTCTACGACCACTTGCGCGACAGCAAGCCCGACGCACCCCTGTTCGACCGCTTCGCTCAGCGCGATTCTAGCCCTGACGAAGTTTGCTTGCCCGCCAATAGCCAGTTTGCCGCGCGACTTGGCCATGCCGGGAACGAATATGCCTTGGCGCCCGCCCAACGTGATGGCTTGGCTCATCTCCTCGTCGCTGATGCGGGGGATGTGCTGGCCGTCAACGGGCCGCCGGGTACTGGTAAAACCACCTTGCTGCTTTCGGTCGTCGCCTCGCTCTGGGCCAAGGCCGCAGTGGCCGGTGGCGAGCCGCCAGTGATCGTGGCCAGTTCCACCAACAACCAAGCCGTGACCAACATCATCAAAGCGTTCGGCAAGGACTTCTCAGAAGGGAGCGGCCCCTTTGCGGGGCGCTGGCTGCCCGATATCAAAAGCTTCGGCGCTTACTTTCCCAAGTCTTCGGCCGAAGCAGAAATGGCCCGCACCTACCAGACCAAAAGCTTTTTCACCGAGCTTGAGTCGCAGGCCTATCTGGACAAGGCGCAACAGGCCTACCTGGCCCGAGCCGTCATCGCCTTCCCCGATGATCTGAGCCCGAGCGTCCAAGGTGCGGTCAAGCAGCTCCAGGCCGCGATCCGCTCGCGACAGCAGCAACTCACTGATATTGAGCAGGCCTGGGCCAAACTGGTCGACGCCCGCGAAGCCATCCAGGCACTGCTGAGCGATGATCCACAGGCAGGCATCGCGCGTATTGACGCGCAGCACCTCAATCAGGCCGAACAGCTTGCGAACGCGAAAGCACGTCTGAAGGATTTCAAACACTATCTGGCCCACGAGCCGCTGATCTACACGCTGTTCGGCTGGTTTGGCCCGGTCGCTGGCAAACGTCTGCGCTTGGCGAAATTACACCTCGATGAGGCCAACACCGAACTGCAAAACGCCGCCAGTGTTTGCGAAATCGAAACCCGGTTGACGGCCGCCGTGGCTCAAGCCAGCAAGGCCCAGGAAGTACTCGAAGCCCAACTGCAGCAGGCCCGACAATTGCTGCAAGCCGAGCAACGTCAGGTATTGAATTGGCAAGCAGTGATTGCCGTTCTGCCGATTCCTACCGACAGGCCTGCTGCCCAGGTGACTCTCAACGACTGCGACAGCTGGGCGGACACTTCCCTGCGTTTCGAAATCTTCCTGCTGACTACCCATTATTGGGAAGGCCGTTGGCTGATGGACGTCGCCGAAAGCCTGCCAGAAATTCTCATGAGCCGCGGCAAAAATGGTCGCAAGACCCTTGAGAAAAACTGGCGGCGGTGGATGAAGCTCACGCCCTGTGTGGTGGCCACCTTCTTCAGGCTGCCCAAGGAACTGCGCTGCAGGCGGCACGACGGTAACGGCTTCGTCGATGACTATGCGTTGAACTTCATTGATCTTCTGATCGTCGACGAAGCCGGCCAAGTTCTTCCTGAAGTCGCCGCGCCGTCGTTCGCGCTCGCCAAGCACGCGTTGGTGATAGGCGACACTCAGCAGATCGAACCCATCTGGTCGATTCCGGCTGCGGTCGATATCGGCAACCTGATAAGCGCCGGTCTGCTATCGCGCGACAAAGTCGATGACGACTATGCCGCCTTCTGCGATAGCGGCCGTAGCGCGGCCAATGGCAGCGTCATGGCCATCGCCCAGGCGACCAGTCGGTATCACTACGATCATGACCTCGCCCGAGGCATGTATCTGTATGAGCACCGTCGCTGCTACGACTCGATAATCGATTACTGCAATGCCCTTTGCTACAGGGGCAAGCTGCAACCGCGACGAGGGCGAAAACCGGAAGGTGGCTTGCCGGGGCTGGGCTACCTGCATATTGATGGAATGTGCCAGCAGAGCAATGGCGGTAGCCGTCATAACCTCTTGGAAGCGCAGACGATCGCTGCGTGGATTCAAGCAAATGGAGCCGAGCTGACAAAGCGCTACAAGAAGGATCTGTGGGAAATCCTCGGTGTGATCACGCCGTTCGGCGCACAGACGCAGGCGATCGTTCAGGCCTGCACAGCACGGGGCATCAAGACCGGTAAAGGCGATGGCGAGATGACTGTCGGCACGGTTCACTCATTCCAAGGCGCCGAGCGGCCGGTGGTGATCTTCTCGGCGGTCTATTCCAAACATGCCGATGGCGAATTTATCGACCGCAAGGACAGCATGCTGAACGTTGCCGTTTCTCGGGCCAAGGACAGTTTTCTGGTGTTTGGCGACATGGACCTGTTCAGCCAAGTGCCGAAAAGCAAGCCGCGTGGGCGTTTGACCCAGTTTCTGTTGGCAGATTCGGCGAACGAGCTGATTTTCGATTATCAACCCCGGGATGATTTACAAACGGCGCATACCGGATTGAGCCACCTGCATGAAGTTGAAGAGCATGATCGGTTTCTGATGCACACGCTGGAAACGGCTCGCCAGCAGGTTCAGATCGTAACGCCCTGGGTGAAATTGCGATGGATGCAGGAAAGCGGCGCGATGGACATCATGGGCAATACGGTGCAGCGCGGCGTCCAAGTGGTGGTGTATACCGACCTGCGATTCAACACGGGTATCAAACGTGCCAAGCCTGAGGGCGATCCCGAGAGAATTGCGGAATTCAAAGACGCGATTGCCGCGCTGAAAACGCGGGATGTTCAGGTGTGCGTGGTCAACAAGGTGCACAGCAAGATCGTTATGGCCGATGAGGAATTGCTGTGTATCGGCTCGTTCAATTGGCTGAGTGCGCAGCGCTATGGCGACTATGTGCACCATGAAACTTCCATGGTCTATCGCGGCCCTGATGTAAGCGACGAACTTGCAATCAACCGCACTAGCTTGGCGCAACGGGTGACGTCCAGCGGACTGTAAAAGCTGTACAGCCTTGGACTCAGAGGGTGTCGGGTCTTGCCGGTCGGCAGCATCGAGTGTCGTCAGGTAACGGTTGATGCTCGATTCAACTTCTTCCATTCTCGCTTCAATTTGGCGCTGGTGAAATTGCGGTCGCGATTGTTGACTGCCGTTGGGCTTCTCGTTCCAGCCGCTGGATCGACTGAATGCGGTTGAGATAACCGTAGATGTAGATCTTCAGCAGAATTGCAGGATGATAAGCAGGTCGGCCAGTGTCTGCCGGTATGTCGCCTTTAAATCCAAACCTGCCCAGGTCGAGTTCGTTGACAAAAACGTCGACTACGCGCACCGGATTGGTCTCGGTGACGTAATCGTCGAGGCACTCCGGCAGCAGCGTCACCTGCGTCCGAGTCTCGCCCTCAATGAATCGCTTCATGATCGACCCCGATCAGATCTCGACGATCAAAAGGTTAGACAATCACTGGCGTTTTCACACAGCCTGGGCCGATTGCTGCCCGCCGCGACCAGCGGTAAACGACCCATCGCTGCCGGTGGGGAGTGGCAAAAACCGGCGAGGAGCGGTCCTTCAAAAATAACCTGGCAGGTTTGAGCTATTCAGTCAGGCCCATCCGCCTCTGAGCGCGGCTCAATGAACAATTACGTACCGCCCAACGCAGCACAGGCAAACTGCGTTTGATGCTTGCACGAACCAATTTGCTTTTTAGCGGGTTAGGGGAGATATCGAACATCTCACTGGCCCAGTGAGGTAAAAGGTCGATTCCCGCTTGCATCATCAACGTGCCGAACGGTCTCGCCAGCCGACTAGGTGACGGGGCGGCAAGTAATAGATTCAGAACTTCACGACTTCGACCGTCGCAGAGCAACTGCGGGCGCATCTGCTCAAGGTAGTCTGAAATTTCCCGCCTAGAGCGCGGTACCTTTTCGGCGCCCAACCGCTCAGCGATAGATGCCGTTTCATCGTAGTACCGGTCTTGATCATCCAACGACAAATGTGGATTTTTATATCGCAGGTGTGCTGAAAGAAAACTGCTCACCTCACCGACATGAACCCAGGTCAGCAAAACTGGATCGCTAGCGGCGTAAGGCCTCCCATCAACAGCAGTGCCAGTGATTTGCAAATGAATGGAACGTACTTTTTCGATCAGCCACTCGGCATCCTGTCGTGAGCCAAAGGTGGTTCCAGAAATAAACAATCCGGTTCGCCGCAATCGACCAATCATATCTTCACGAAAAGTTGAGTGATCCCAAATACCTGCCAACGCAAGCGGGTGCAATGCTTGCAACATAAGGGCACTAATGCCACCGATCAGCATGCTGCTGTAGTCCCCATGCACCTGCCAGCAGATCGAATTCGGCCCGAAAAGACCTGGATCACCCTTGGGGTTTTCCAGATCGATTTTGCCAAGAGACAGACCGGTCAAACTCATAACTTGAGTTTCGATATGACGACGAATAAATTCCATGAAAACTCAACTTGGAGAATACAAGTAATTAACATATCGTCTGGCTTTTTAATAAAAACCAGACAATACAATCTACTTAAGCGTACTCAATGATGCCGAGTTGCTTCGCCATGAATAATTCATTTCGCTCAACAATTTCCTCGACAATCATTCCATTTGCATTGAATCGAAAATAGGTTAATGCCGTCCATGCAAGGTCTTTTCCTGTGACATCAAATCCATGCCAAGTATTAGACCCCTTTGCCTGATGCGTCAACGCCACCACTACAATATCGCCAGTCACAACTTCTTTTTGGAAAGTTGTATGTAAAGACTCATATCTATCAGTCACATTCAGTTTCAACGCTTCTTTGAAAAGCTTCACGCCCACGATAGGGGCAACGCAGTCAGGCCGATGAACAACGACATCATCCGCAAAAAACTCAGTGACACGATCCACATCTTTTCCATCAACGCAGAATTTAAAATAGTTTTTTACTACTTCCAGATTATTACTCAATTTAAATTCCTATCGAATTTCCTTCAGCTCGGAAAATCTTTGCTGCAAGGGATAGAAGTAGATTAACGGTAGCAATTAAATTGAAAAAGCCTATAACTGGAAATGACATTTTCGCTCAATGGAACAATGCTGATGGATCGCTGGACCGAATATGAACTGTTTGTAAAGGTCACAGAGCTGGGTAGCTTGAACAAGGCGGCCGAGGCGCTGGGCCTGTCCAATGCTGCTGCAAGCCGCCACCTGGCGGCGCTCGAGGACCGTCTCGGGGCGAGGTTGATAGAGCGCAGTACCCGTCGATTATTTGTGACTGAGGTTGGAAAGGACTTCTACAACAACTCCAAAGCTGCACTGCTAGCCATGCAAGGCGCCACCGACGCCGTCTCCGCGACCAAAAGCCACCCAGTGGGTGTATTGCGCGTTACCGCCTCTTTATCGCTGTGCCTACAGCATATATTGCCGCTGCTGCCGAAGTTCAATCAGCAGTACCCTGATGTTCGCTTAGACATCGTTGCTGAAAACCGTTATTACGACATCATTGACGACAATATCGATGTAGCGCTTCGGACACGTGAAAGTGAACCTGACACCAGCCTGGTGATTAGGCGCTTGACTGAGACGCGGCGCACGCTAGCCGCGTCGCCTGACTATTTGCAACGTCACGGCTGTCCCGAACACCCTAAGGCATTAGTTGACCATCAACTTTTACTTTACACCTACGCCACCGACCCTTACGAAATGGTTTTCCAGCGAGAGAAGGAATCCATCACGATCTCGACAAAAGCATCACTTGAGTCCAACGATGGTCAGCTCTTGCGGGCAGTAGCACTGCAAGGGTTAGGCATTCTTGCTCAGCCCTCGTATGTGATACACGACGATATTGTTGCGGGTCGATTGATTCCAATTTTAACCGACTGGAACCTGCCCAAATTAGCCATCAATCTCGTTTATACGTCCCGACTGCATTTGCCTGCGAAAACGCGAGCGTTCATTGACTTCATTGTCAAAGAGTTTCAGCATTTAGACTAATGCATAGGCTCTATGCCCCGCCGTACCGGATGAAGACGGGGCAAATACTTATCTGTTTCCGTACAGTTTTGATCGGTGTCACACCACCTTGCGCACTGAATTCATGTTTGACATCTGCTTAACTCCTCGCCGAATGACTGCTATGGGTCGTTTTCTGCCTGTCGTGACCGGCTGAAAACGACCCTTTGCAGCCGTTCATGCATCTGCAAATCAAAGTGCACTACATGAACTAAGGGGCGGCACCATTCAAGCCTTGATCTGGAACCGTTACGTTACCTGGCTTCCTGCTACCAGGTTGCTAAGTAACCACTCACTGAAGCTCCGCGCCAGCGGGTTGTTCTCACTATCACGATGGGTCAGCAAGGCCCAGTTGGGGCCGCGAATGGTTTCCTCAACCAAGGGTTGCAACAGCCCATTGGCGCGCGCTTGGCGACTCAGTAATTGGCTAACCAAGGCGATACCGAGTCCGGCACAAGCGGCATCCAACAGTAGGCCGGGATCGGAGAAGTTGAGCCCGTGATCCTTCTGGCCTACATCTATCCCTGCCTCCACCGCCCAGTGGCTCCAGTCCATTTCCCGCTCGCCATGCAGGGTTGTGCGCTGGTCGCTGGGCACTGCCAACAGGCTCGGATGGCAAGCCGGGTACAGGCGGTCAGCGTGTAGCACCTTAAAGCTGCACTCGGCCTGGGAACTGATGTCATCGCGCACAGCGAGGTCGATGGTCTGGCTCGCCATGTCCGGAACTTCATCGGTACTGAATATCCATAGATCAACTTCTGGATGCTGGTGGCGGAAGTCTTCCAGGCGTGGCAGCAACCAATGACGGGCGAACGTTGGGGTGGTGTTGAGTACTAGTTGGTTGGGTTTGTGGTACTGCCCCAGGCGGCGAATCCCGACGGCAAGTTGCTGTAGCAGCGCCTGGGTGGTGCTAAGCAGGTCGTAACCAGCATCGGTCAGAATAACGCTGCGTCCATTGCGAAAGAACAGTGGTTGTTCGAGGTAGGTCTCCAGGCTACGAATCTGCTGACTAATTGCCGACTGGGTGAGGTGCAACTCCTCTGCTGCCTTGTGGAAACTACCCAGTCGGGCGGCGGCTTCGAAGCCGCGCAGCGTGTTCAAGGGCGGCCAGTGCTTGAGCATATTGATAAGCTCTCCTAATCATTTATCTGCAAAATTCATCGTTTGTTTGCCATATTTTACAGGCTTAGCATGCATGCCATAACCGAATAGGCAGTTTTCATTGAACACAATGACTTAACTCAAAGGTACTTGTCATGCAGCAGAATGAATTTCAAAACGGTGGCTGGTTGATGCCGGCAGAGTGGGTCAAGCACGCAGCGACATGGATGGTTTGGCCGCACAATAAAGCACTCTGGGAGTCTGGTTGGGGCGTGACGTTGCCTCTGGTGCAAGAGGATTTCGCTCGCGTGGCCAACACCATTGCCCGTTTTGAACCCGTGAAAATGGTTGTTGACCCTTCAGCTGTGGCGAGCGCAAAAGCGCTGTGTGGGCCAAACATTGAACTGATCGAACTGGCGGTGAACGACAGCTGGTGCCGGGACTCCGGCCCGAGCTTCGTCTGCCACCCGCAACAGGGGCTGGCGGGTGTGAGCTGGCGCTTCAACGCCTGGGGCGGTAAGTCGGCCTTTGATCTGGACGAAGGCTTGGCCCGTCGCGTGCTCAATCACCTTGGTGTGGAGTGCTTTGGTACCCCGCTGGGTAACGAAGGTGGCGCCATTCATGTGGACGGCGAAGGCACTCTGATCACCACTGAATCGGTATTGCTCAACCCTAACCGTAACCCGGGCATGAGCAAGGCTGAGATGGAGGAGATCTTCACTCGCCTGTTAGGTGTGAAGAAGACTGTCTGGCTGCCGGGAGACCCGAACTATGTGACCGGCGACATGACCGACGGCCATGTCGATGGCGTGTGCGCTTTCGCCCGCCCTGGCGTACTGCTGGTGGACGCCACCCACGACAAAGATTCGGTGTATGCCGAAGTGGTACGTGAAAATCGCCGCGCTCTGGAGTTGGCAACAGATGCCCAAGGTCGACAGTTTGAGTTGATTGAGCTGTATGAAGCCACCGATGCAGTGGACACCGAGGCTGATGTGTTTTGTGCCTCCTATACCAACTTCTACATCGCCAACAACGCCATCATCATGCCGGCCTATGGTATTGACGCCGACAAGGTGGCTGCCGAAGTGTTGGGTCAGGCTTTCCCCGGGCGCGAGGTGGTGCCGGTTCTGATCAATCACCTGGCTCATGGCGGCGGCGGTGTGCATTGCATCACCCAGCAACAGCCAGCCTGGCCACTGAAGGGTTAATGCCGTGACCATTTTGACTGTTGCCACAACCTAGATGCCCTGCACCTGGGACCTGAAACACAACCTTGATCAAGCCGAGCAATTGGTGCGTGACGCGGCCGCCAAGGGCGCCCAGGTCATCCTGCTGCAGGAGCTGTTTGCCACACCGTATTTCTGCATCGAGCAAAATCACAAGCATCTGGCGCTGGCCGAGGAGTATCAGGACAGCAGCGTACTCAAGCGCTTTTCCTCACTGGCCAAGGAATTGGGTGTTGTGTTGCCACTAAGCTGGTTCGAGAAGGCAGGCAATGCCTACTTCAACTCGCTGAGCGTGGCCGATGCAGATGGGCGCCTGCTGGGTGTGTATCGCAAGACGCATATCCCCAACGCCATCGGTTATCAGGAGAAGGAATACTTCAGCCCTGGCGATACCGGCTTTCGTGTCTGGGACACTGCTTTTGGGCGCATAGGTTTGGGCATCTGTTGGGATCAGTGGTTCCCCGAGACCGCACGATGCCTGGCGTTGATGGGCGCCGAAGTCTTGCTGTTTCCCACCGCCATTGGCTCTGAACCTGGCTGCGCAGCACTGGATTCACGTGACCACTGGCAGATGACCATGCGCGGCCATGCCGCCGCAAACATCCTGCCGGTGGTGGCAGCCAACCGCATCGGTCGAGAAGTGGCGACCACCGATCCGACCCTGCAGATGAACTTCTACGGCTCGTCCTTTATCTGCAACCACAAAGGCAAGCTCCTCGCCGAGGCTGACCGCGACAGCGCTGGCGTGCTGGTACACAGCCTGGACTTGTCCGCCATACGCGAAGAGCGTCTGACCTGGGGCATCCACCGCGACCGCCGTCCAGAAATGTACGGGGCGCTGTTAAGCCTGGATGGTCGTCACATTAATGCTCGCTGGAATACTCAAGGGGTTTGACATGAACGTTACCAATAAACTATTGCTCTGCTCCTTGGGGTTGGCTCTAAGTTGTGCCTTGTCGTCGGTGCAGGCGGAGGAAAAGACCCTGAAGCTGTACAACTGGGCCGATTACTTCGCCGAGGACACCCTCTCCAGGTTCACCGCCGAAACCGGGATCAAGGTGATCTACGACGTCATGGATGGCAGTGAGACGTTGGAAGCCAAGATGATGGCCGGCGGCAGTGGTTATGACC
Source organism: Pseudomonas sp. 5C2 (assembly GCF_034314155.1). Classification (NCBI taxonomy): domain Bacteria; kingdom Pseudomonadati; phylum Pseudomonadota; class Gammaproteobacteria; order Pseudomonadales; family Pseudomonadaceae; genus Pseudomonas; species Pseudomonas sp. 5C2. The sequence goes on from NZ_JAVIWH010000002.1 coordinate 767,111, forward strand.
TGATCTTCCCGGGCGACGCTGTTGGCGAACGTCTGATGCGCGCCGGCAGCCTGCAGCCGCTGGACAAGTCAAAGCTCACCGCCCTGGATGACATCGAGCCAGGTCTGCAAAAGCTACGGACGCATTATCTCTACTCGAGCAAGGCCACCGTACCTTACACGTGGGGCACCATCGGCCTGACCTACAATGCCGAGCAGATCAACAAGCGCATGCCATATGCGCCGGTGAATAGCCTGGACATGCTGTTCAAGCCGGAACTGGCCGCCAAGTTTGCCGATTGTGGTATCTCCCTGATCGATTCGCCGGACGAAGTGCTGGCGGTAGCGCTCAACTACCTTGGCCGTGAGCCGCGTAGCGCCAAACCGGAGGACTTGGCCGCGGCCGGTGAACTATTGCTCAAACTACGGCCGTACATCCGTAAGTTCCAGTCGCAACCGGTGACTGACCTGGTCAATGGCAACTTGTGCCTATCGCTCGGTTACAGCGGGGATATGACTCAGGCGCAACGGGCTGCGGACGCCGCAGGCAAGAAAGCCACGTTCCAGTACCACGTCCCGCATGAAGGCACCACGGTATGGATGGATACTATGGCGATCCCCGTCGATGCCAAGCATCCGGAATACGCCTATGCGTTCATCAACTTTGTCATGCGCCCGGAGAACATGGCAGCCATCAGTAACTTCACCGGTTATCCCACCTCCAATGCCAAGGCACGTCCGAGCGTCGATTCAATGATGCGTAACAACCCGGATATCTACCTCGATGAGGCCACTTACGAACGACTGATCCCGGGCAAGGATATTCCCCAGGCTGATATGCGTGCGCGCATGCGTGCGTGGACCAAGTTCAAGACAGCCTCCGTTAAATGACGGTAAGCCGATCTCCAGGTGGTCGGCCTCGAAAACAGTCTTGCCCTATATGGGTAAAATTGGCGGCTGCAGGCGCAAGGCGCAGTCCGCCAAGACAAAGCTCGACAAGAACAGAGAGGTACACATGTCGACACGTCGCGAGTTCATAAAGCAGGTATCAGTAGTTGCCGGTCTAGGCGCCGCCGCGTCCATAGGGCTTGGCCTAAATGCCGCTCGGGTGCACGCAGCCATCAAGGGCAGCTGGCATATGCCGGATGAGGGCGACAAACACCAGCGGGCTTTCGTCGCCTTTGGTGCACAGGAGGCTATCCACGAGGACTTCACGCCTTACGTGCAAGATGCCTTGGGCCGGATCGCCCGCACCATTGCCAAATATGAGCCGGTCACGGTGTTCTATCGTGAGAGCGAGCGGGATCTGGCCGAAGAGAAATGCGGCACGCACAACATCACCTTTGTTGCTACTGAACTGGACGATATCTGGATGCGCGATATCGGGGCCAACTTCGTCATCGATGGAGAAGGTGGGCTCGGCGCCGTGGATTTCAACTTCAACGGCTGGGGCAACAAGCAGCAGCATGCCGATGATGCGCAGCTGGCCGCTTTGGTTGCCAAGAAAGCTGACGCCACCTACATCCGCAGCAAGCTGGTTGGGGAGGGTGGTGGTATTGAAGTGGATGGCCGCGGCACGGGGATCATGACCGAAAGCAGCTGGATCAATACCAACCGTAACCCCGACTGGAGCAAGGCTGAGGTAGAGGAAGAGCTGAAAGCCAGACTGGGTTTGCGCAAAATCATCTGGTTGCCCGGAATCAAAGGCAAGGACATCACCGACTCCCATGTCGACTTCTACGCCCGCTTCGTCAAACCAGGAGTAGTGATCGCCAACCTCGACAACGACCCCGAGTCATACGACCACAAGGTGACGCTTGCCCACTTGGAAATTCTTAAAAACGCCACTGATGCCGATGGCCACAAGCTGCAAGTGCACACCGTATCGCCACCGATGAATCCACGACAGAACAAATTCAGCAAAAAGAATCCAGACTTTGCCGCCGGCTACATCAACTACTTCGTGATCAATGGTGCGGTCATTGCACCCGAGTTCGGAGACAAGGTGGCAGATACGAAAGCCTTTGATCTGTTGTCTGAACTCTACCCAGACCGTGACGTGGTGCAACTCAATATCGACGCAATCTCCGCAGGTGGTGGCGGCATCCACTGTGTGACCAGTCACCAACCTTTAGCTTAGTCTGGATCAACTCGTTGCCTTCTACAAACGCTAGATCCAGAAACGAATAAGGCGCCCAAGGCGTCTAATTCGTTGTTTAAAGTAGATTCGGACACCACGTCCCCAATCAAGATTATTGGTCGGTAAGCAAGACAGTTTTCTGTGTAGCATATCCGTATCGCTCGAATTTCGGCTTTTGGCTGGGAGTCGCCTGTCACCACCGTCCGCTTTTGGCCGATTGTGTTGAAAAAGTCGACCCGGCCTGGCTACCCATGCGTTGAGCGGTGAAAGCGCCTTTTTTGCACGCTGCTACGTCAAATCTGAGTCCTGAACCTTCTGCGCAAAACACGGATTTCAATCTCAGACGCGTACTTTTCTGCCGTGGAAACCGAAGCCGACTTTTTCAACACAATCGGCCGAGAGCAGCCCTTCGTGACCGGCAGAAAACGGCCAGGAGCAGGCACTCTAAAGAGTCTTCGGAAGCCGAGCCGACTCATCACGTTGATCCAACACCCTAAGTGGATTTTCGGAACAGCTCTTGGCGAATTTTGCCGATGGCGCCCATGGGGTTGAGTCCCTTGGGGCAGACCCAAGAGCAGTTGCCGATGCTGCGGCAACGGAACAAGCTGAACGGATCCTCAAGCCGCTCTAGCCGTTCTACCGTGGCCTGATCGCGGCTGTCGGTGATGAAACGCCAGGCCTGCAAAAGCCCGGCTGGACCTACGAACTTTTCCGGATTCCACCACCATGATGGATATTGCGACGAACAGCAGCCACATAGGATGCATTCATACAGCCCGTCGAGCTTTGCGCGCTCCTCGGGGGACTGGAGACGCTCGATGGCCGGTGCCGGTTCGTGATTGATCAGCCATGGCTTGATGCTCTCGTACTGCTGAAAGAAGAGACTCTGGTCGACTACCAGGTCGCGGATGACCGGCATGCCGGGCAACGGTCTGATGATCAGTATGCTGGCCGTGCCCAGCGCCTCCGAAACCGGCGTGATGCAAGCCAGCCTGTTCTTGCCGTTGATATTCATGCCATCCGAGCCGCAAACACCCTCCCGACAGGAGCGCCGGTAGACCAGCGTCTGATCTGCCTCGTGCAGGAACTCCAGCGCATCCAGCACCATTCGCACCCGGAACTCCTCGGGCAACGACAACGACTGCATCCAAGGCGGCCGTTCTTGTTCCGGGTGGTAGCGATAGACCTGTACTTCAATCATGGCTCGTTTCTCCTCCACCGATTACGACGAGAGTGGACGGCACCTTGATCCGGCAAGCGCACGGCGACCACATCCGGTCGATCAGGAAAATTCCTCACGTGGAGCATAGACGTTGATGACGACAGAGCGAATTTGCAGCCGACGCGAGCTTACGGAGCGGACGGTGAAGCGTCGCTGACAGACCTTTAACGAATGCCTATATTGGGTCGATTTCTGCCAGTCATGACAGGCAGAAATCAACCCATAGCTGCCGGTTAGCACCGGTAGAATTCGGCCATATAGGGGGACAAGGAATGAAGGGTGTATTAGCTAAAGCGAAGCGGCTAGCGCCACTTGGGCAAGCCGGGAGTGGAATTAGGGATCACGATGGCGCTTGCGCTAAGTGATCCTGTTTTCAGGACTACTGGATCAGTGCTACATCAGAGTGGTATGGCCATGAGCGACTACTTCGCAAATTTTCTCGCTCCAGCAACGCAAAGGATAACGGCAACGGTTACCCCAAGCATGCCAATGCTAACCTGCTCGTGAAGCAATGTGGCCGCCAGCGCCAATCCAAAGAAAGGCTGTAGTAGCTGAAGCTGTCCGACGGCGGCAATACCCCCTTGGGCAAGCCCGCGATACCAGAATACGAAACCGATAAGCATGCTGAAGATCGATACGTAAGCCAGGCTGACCCACGCGGATGCAGTAATTGCTGAGAACGAAGGCGGTGCCAAGAACCAAGTCAGCGGGGCCATAACTGGCAGCGACAGAACTAATGCCCAAGAGATCACTTGCCAGCCTCCAAGTGTCCTTGAAAGCTTCGCACCTTCTGCATAGCCAAGTCCGCAGGCGAGGATTGCCAGCAACATTAGAATGTCCCCCGCTGGAGAAGCCGTCAGGCCTTGGGAGACAGCAAACCCCACAACTAGCGCGCTTCCCAAGACTGAGAAGAACCAGAAAACCGGCCGGGGACGCTCGCCACCGCGCAAAACACCAAACGCAGCTGTGGCGAGTGGCAACATGCCAACGAAGACGATGGAATGCGCAGACGTCACATACTGTAGAGCCAGCGCAGTCAGCAGAGGAAACCCTAATACAACGCCCATTGCCACTATAGCCAAAGGTAGAAGCTGACTCTTGGCAGGACGCTTTTCTTTAAAGAGCACAAGAATGCAAAGTGCCAGGACTCCCGCAATGGTTGCTCGGGCAACCGTCAGGAAGACCGGGTCAAGTTCTAGAACGGCCACCCGTGTTGCTGGCAGCGAGCCGCTGAATATGAGTACGCCGATGAACCCATGGAGCCATCCGCTCGCTGTCTTTTCCGTCGTTTGGTTTTGCAGGTTCGATGTACGTTCCATTTAGGGTCACACTCAATACTGTTTGCTTATGGTTGACCGCACCATTCCTGTAGCGGTCGACAAGGTAATCGTCAATGCAAGTGCATCCTGAAACCGAGTCCTTAGAACGTCGCTAATGCTCTCAGCATGTCGACCGTTAAGCTCATATGGTTCCGAGCGCCATCGCTCTCAGGTTGCACGAGATGCATCGTATGATCGAAGATCAATACAATCAAAATATTGTCATGGATACATCTCTGCATGCCTCGCTCACGATACAAGTCATTAGTGGATGCTTTTGCGGCTGATATCAGGTCAGGACGATTGTTGCCGGGCACGCGCTTGCCGACGCATCGCCAGCTGGCGGCTACAGAAGGACTGGCCCTGGTGACTGCAACTCGGGTTTATGCAGAGCTCGAAGTCATGGGCCTGGTCAGTGGGGAGACTGGTCGAGGCACTTTTGTGAGGGAGACTTCGTTACCTCCTGGCCTGGGTATCGACCAGAAAGACGTTGCAACTGGAATGATGGATCTCAACTTCAACTATCCATCGCTTCCAGGACAGGCAGAACTATTGCGAAGTGCTTTGCGCCAGCTCGCGTTGGCCGGTGACCTAGAGTCCCTATTACGCTACCAGCCACACGCAGGGCGTCTGCATGAGCGCGCCTCTGTGGCCCGCCATTTGCGCGCCCGAGGGCTGACGGTTGATGCTGAGCAAGTGTTAATGGTCAGTGGTGCTCAGCATGGGTTGGCCGTCACGATGATGGCGCTGCTGCAACCCGGTGATGTGGTTGCAGCTGATGCGTTGACCTATTCAGGATTCAAGGTGCTGGCCGAAGCACTGCACCTTGAAGTCGTGCCAATTCCCGCGGCCGATCATGGACCTGATCTGAATGCGCTGGACAACCTGTGCCGGAGTAGACGCGTCCGGGCTGTGTATACGATGCCGACGCTGCACAATCCGCTGGGATGGGTGATGAGTGCCGATCAACGCGAGTACTTCGTGACGATTGCGCGCAGGCATGGGCTGCTCATCATTGAAGACGCAGCTTACGCCTTCCTTGCTGAGGAACCACCTGCACCGTTAGCGGAACTCGCACCAGAGAGGACTGTTTACGTCTCAGGGCTATCCAAGAGTGTGGCCACCGGATTGCGCGTAGGCTTCGTCGCAGCTCCCGCCCAAAAAGTGCCCGCGTTGGAGCGAACGATCAGGGCGACCACATGGAATACACCGGGAGTGTTGACTGCGATCGCGAGCGCGTGGCTCGACGATGGTACTGTTATGCAGTTGGAAGCTGAAAAGCGCCGGGATGCGCAGGCCAGGCAAACCATGGCCGGTGAAGTGCTGGCGGGGCTCCAATACGTTCGCCATCCGTCTTCCTACTTTCTTTGGCTGCCCTTGTCGGAAGATGCAAGAGCTGACCAGATCGCCATGGCGTTGATGCGTGAAAAAGTTTCGGTTTCAACCGCCGAGCCTTTTGCTACCTCTGCCCATGTACCGCATGCGATCCGATTAGCGCTGGGGTCTGCGGATATGGACTCGCTTCGAGAAGCGCTCGTGAAAGTGAAGCGGGTTGTTGGTGCTTACTCATAGCGGAGGTCTGCGATGGCCACCATAGATCTACCTACAGACTCAGCTCGTAACGTCCGCTAATGGTCCAGGCTGTGTGAAAACGTTTTGGAGCAGGTTTTACAGTCAGGACTGGAACGGAAATCGTGCTCCTACGCAAATTTACGGTCTGGCTGATTAACCAAACGCTGGCAGATTTTACGTAGCAACGCAGACATCAAAACGACGCATGCGTTTTCACACAGCCAAGGCCGTTTGCAGCCCCTCGCAACAGACAGCGATCGGCCAAAAGCAGTCACTGAACAGCCTGTCAGCGAGTCCATAGCCCGCTACCCATGGACTGCTAACACTCGGCAATTTCGGCGGTTCGTCAGTTCATCCTGACGCGCTACAAAGGACAGATCGCCCCTGGGTTCTAGGCGCTAACGCCCGCTGGCTTGCCTGCAAGAGTCGTGTGTCAGGTGTTCGAGTGTTGCTGTCTGATCGGCAACGTAACTCGAAACGTAGTCCCCACGCCAAGCTCGCTGCTGACCGTAATGTCGCCACCGTGCTTTTTCACAATGCCGTAGGAGAGGGACAGGCCCAACCCTGTCCCTTGACCGACGGGTTTGGTGGTGAAGAAGGGGTCGAAAATTTTCTGCACGGTGTCGGGAGCCATTCCTGATCCAGTGTCGGCTATTTCGAGCCATACGTGCTCTGCTTCCATCCCGCTGCGCAGGGTGATTTTCCCGCGCTGAGGGCCCATGGCCTGGGCAGCGTTGACCACCAGGTTCATGATCACCTGGTTGATTTGCGAGGGCAGGCATTCAATGTCGGGAAGGTCGGCGTATTCCTTGATGACGTCGGCCTTGTATTTGAGTTCGTTGGCGACAATGTTCAGGGTCGATTCAATGCCCAGCTGCAGGTTGGCCCATTGCCATTCCTGATTCGAGTCGACGCGGGAGAAGTCTTTGAGGTCTTTGACGATTTTCCCGACGCGGCTGATGCCTTCCTTGGACTCCTTGATCAGCAGCGGGATGTCTTCCCTCAGGAAGTCCAGTTCCACACGCTCGCGCATGGTTTTCAAGTGATCGAGAATCTCGGTCGAGGCAATGCCCTCTTCTGAGCGCTGGTACGCGTCAAGCATGTCCTGCAATTTGCTGAAGTAACCTTCAAGGGTGCCTAGGTTGGATGAGATAAAACCGATGGGGTTGTTGATTTCGTGAGCAACCCCTGCGGCCAGTTGCCCCAGGGACGCGAGTTTTTCGGATTGCACCAACTGGCTTTCCAGCTGTTCGCGTTCGTCGATTTCACGTTGCAGGGCTTCGCTGGCCTGTTTGAACTGGTGGGTCCGTTGCTCGACCAATTGCTCGAGCTTGCTCATCTGCACCGATGCGCGCTCGGTCATTTCCCATTTGGCGGTCAGGGTGTTGGCCAGTTGATGGACTTCGATGTTGTCGAAAGGTTTTTTCAGAATCAACAACCGGTCATGGCCATGCAGCCGTTCCAGTAACTCTTCCCAGGAGTAGTCGGCGTAAGCCGTGCAGACCACTACCTGCAGGCGCGGGTCTTGCTCCCATAGGTGCTCGATGGTCTCTACGCCGTCCCAACCCTGGGGCATACGCATGTCGACGAACGCCAAGGCATAAGGGCGATTGTCCTTGAGTGACTGGCACACCTTAGCCAGACCCTCCTGGCCCTGGTAGGCCGAGTCGAGTTCGAACAATGGAATCTCGATCTTGGCCGTTTGTCCGAACAGCGCTGCCTCCATCAGGTACAGGTCGGAGTTGTCATCGATGGGAGGCAGAAGGATTTTGCGAAAGTCTTCATGAATGGAAGGTGTGTCGTCAATCAGCAGAATACGGCGGTTCGATAGACTGTTCATTGCTCATCCGTCGCGATTGTCAGGGGCATTTCAAGGGTGAATACTGCACCTTTACCAGGGCCGTCACTGTAGGCACTCAAGTGCCCATTCATCTCGATTGCGGCCAGCGCGCAACTGTGTAGGCCAAAGCCGTGACCCTCTTTGCGGGTGGTAAAGCCGTGGGCAAAGATTCGCGTCATGTTCTCTGGTGCGATGCCCTCACCTTCGTCTTTGACACTGATCTGCAAGATGGAATTGTCGATAAACTTTATGCCCAGGGTCATTTTTCGAGCGAGGTCGTCCATGTTGGACATCGCGTATTTCGCGTTGCTGATCAGGTTGATCAGAATCAGCAGCAGCCGATGTTTATCGGCCATCACTGCAGGCACATCGCTGAAGTCCTTGACCACCGTGACGTGGTGGCGGGTCAATGCGCCGGAGTTCATGCGCAGAGCATCTTCAAGCAAGTCGCTGATGTTCAGGGATTCAATCAGGTTGGACGCCCCAGCGTAGGACTGCTGGGTAGAGACGATATCCTTGATGTGATCAACACTTTTGGTCAGCTGCGCCAGCTCGTCGGTCATGCTTTCCTGCTCGGCGCCCAGCGCTTTGACCAGTTGGTTCAGGTAACCCGGTAACAGTTTTCCTTTCTCGTCGAGGGTGATGAAATCGCCCAGATCCTGCTCGTGCTCATTCATCATTTGCACTGCTTTACCGAGGCCGATTGACTTGCTGGAGCGCAGTTTTCGAGTAAGCAGATCGGCAGAGATGTTCACGCTGTTCAACACATTGCCGACGTTGTGCAGCACATTGGTCGCAATTTCCGCCATCCCGGCCAGGCGCGCGGTATCGAGCAATTCGCTCTGGGTGTCCTTCAGTTCATGGGTACGCTCTTCCACGCGTTGCTCAAGGCCTTCGTTGGCGGCATGCAGTGCTTTGTTGACACTGTTGATTTCGGCAAAGCTGCGCAGCAATCGGATGGCCAGATATAACAGCAGGAAGACCATCAATGCCGAGAAAATCAGCAGATACAGGTGGTACTGCTGACCAATTTTGACGGCCTGCTCCTGGTTGTTATTGAGAATGTTATTGATGTCCTCCAGTCGAGCGGCCACGGGAACGACGCCGATATGCTCCAGCAGATCGTTGACCACGGGTTGCTCGTGCAGAATCAGCTCCACATGTTTGAGCAGGATTTCCAGCGGAAGATGGAGTGGTTGCGGCAAACGACCTTTGTCCACACCCAACCGGTTCAGGCCGACCTGGATCTCGGCCGCTTTGTCGTCAGAGGTGATTTGAGAGAACTCCAGGCTGCCAAGTAGCAGGTCATAGATGTCCATTGAGGCGGCTTGCAGCACTGGGTCGCTTCTGTTGAGCGTGCCGAACTGCTTCTGGATATCGTCTTCGGCGATGGGCAGAAAGGCCAGTGAGTTACGCAATACGGCGTTATGCGATTTGAATTTTTCAACCAGCCGTGTTTTTTCGTCGACGGCAGCCAGATAGGCAGTACGACTGTCTTGCCAGAGGGCATCGGCATGTAGCACATGCCCGGACTGTATCGTATCGAACTGCCTCCAGAGGGTGTTGATTTTGGTCAGCGGCTCCACCAGCAAGTCGTAGTTTTGGCTGACGGAAACTCTTGCTTTGAGGATCTCTGTTTCCCAACGTGCATCCTGCTGTTTGATCTGACCAATCAGATCCCGTGACGCGATGTAGTTAGAGGTGTTATCGGCACTGGACCTGATATAGAGGAACACCAGAATAGATGCGAGTGCCAGCGTCATCGCGCCCAACAGCAGTGAGCTGAATCGATGAGACAGTTTCATAGGGGTTTGCCTCTGAGTTCACCGGTCAATGTCTTGAGAAACTCAATGATCAGAAGTTTGTCCTGTGCCGAAGGCGTGCGGCCCAGTTGATACGTGAACATCACGCTGACGGCCTCATCCAGCGTCTTGGCCGACCCATCATGAAAGTACGGGGCAGTGAGCGCTACGTTACGAAGGCTAGGAACTTTGAAGACGTTACGGTCGGCCTCATCCCTGGTTACCAGATAACGTCCCAGATCGCTCTCGGCCGGGTTGCCCCGCGCCTTGAAATAGTCGCTCATCACACCGAATTTCTGGTACATGTTGCCACCGATGTTGACGCCTTGATGGCAGGCGATACAGCCATATTGCTTGAAGCGCTGATACCCGTATTTTTCGTTAAGCGTCAGGATGTCGGTATTGCCCTTGAGGTAGAGGTCGAAGCGCGAGTCGGGCGTCAGTAGGGTGCGTTCATAGCTTGCTAACGCATTCTGCGCATTGGCTGCCGTGACCCCGTCCGGGTACGACCTGGTGAAGGCCGCGCGATAGTCAGGGTCTCTGGAGAGCGTGTCGATCAAGGCTTTCCAGGTGTTGCCCATCTCGACAGGACTTTGGACCACCTCCTCGATCTGTGCCTCCAGTGAGTCGGCCCGACCATTCCAGAACTGCTTGAAGTTAAGGCTCGCATTGAGCACGGTGGGTGTGTTGATGCGTAGCAGCGCGCCGTTAAAACCAGTGGAGAAAGGCTTGTCGTCGGCCCCACCTTTTTCCAGGTGATGACAACTGGCGCAGGACACGCTGTTATTGACTGACAGGCGTGCATCGTTGAATAACTGACGGCCTAGTTCGACCTGTACGGAATTGTTTATCACCACGTCAGGTAATGGCTTCAGCGGCTCGTCCATTGGTGTAGCAGCTGCCAATTGGCATAGACCAAGCAGCAACGCGAAAGCAGTGGGCCATCCATGTAACTGCATCAATGATCCCCGGCTGCCGATAAATTTAATGGTGTCCCGGCCTGAAATACGCCAGCGGTCTCGTCCTGTCCGATTTATTCCAGTCGTGCCGCTTCCAATTGCTCACCACTCAATATTTTGGCGAATGCACGTGGCTCTACCGCTCGGCTGAAGAAATAGCCCTGGCCTTCTTCGCAGTGGTTGGTTTTCAGGAAATCAAGCTGATCCTGGGTTTCGATACCTTCGGCAATGATGTTCAGCTTGAGGCTTCTCCCCAGGCTGATAATGGCGCTGACCAACGCCGCGTCGTTGCTGTCGGTGCTCAGGTCGCGGACAAACGACTGATCGATTTTTAATACGTCGATGGGGAAACGACGCAGGTAACTCAAGCTGGAGTAGCCAGTTCCGAAGTCATCGATGGCCAAGCGGATGCCCATGTGCTTGATCGCTTGCAGGATCTGGATCGTCGACTCGGCATTTTGCATGAGCACGCTTTCGGTGATTTCCAGTTCCAGCAGCTCAGGGTTCATTCCGGTTTCTTCAAGTACGGTTCGAATCCCCTCGAGAAAACCCCTCTGGCGAAACTCAGTGGCAGAAATGTTCACCGACATACGAATCGGCGGTAATCCGGCCGCTTGCCACGCGCAGGTCTGGCGGCAGGCCTCGCGCAATACCCATTTGCTCAGCGGGACGATCAGGCCGCTGTCTTCGGCGACCGGGATGAACTCAGATGGGAAAAGCCAACCTTGCCCCGGTTTGAGCCAGCGGATCAGAGCCTCGGCGCCGACTACTTTTCCAGTTTTCAGGTTCAATTTTGGTTGGTAATGCAGGACAAACTCGTTGCGCTCCAACGCCAGTCGAATGCCTGACTCGATAGAGTGTTGCTCGCGGGCACGCTGGTTCATGGTGTTGGAAAAAAAGCAGAAGTTGTCCGGACCGCTGTCCTTGATGCTGCGCATGGCGGTTTCGGCTTTTTTGATCAGGGTGACGGCATCTTCACCGTCACCGGGGAAGATGCTGATGCCCAGGCTCGCGGTCACACTCAGGTCATGCCCGGCGACATAGCGAGGAACCTTGATGGTGGCCAACAACTTCTCCGCAATGCTTTTGGTTTGTTGGGGGTGATGGACATCGGACAGCACCAGGACAAATTCATCCGAGCCATAGCGAAACACCGAGTCGGACTCGCGTACGGTGTGGGCGAGGCATTGAGCGACAAGTTTAAGCACTTCATCGCCGATGGGATGCCCCAGCGCGTTATTGATCCGCTCAAAACGATCCAGGCCGATGAACATCACTGCCAATTGCGTATCATGGCGGCGGGACAGGGCAATCGCTTGAGTCAACCGATCACCCAGCAGCGTACTGTTGGGCAGCTCCGTCAACACATCGTACTGGAGCAGATGGGATACTTTCAGCAATTCCTGAACGCGCTCGGCGATGGTTTCCTCCAGGTTGCGCATTTTTGCCGCGGCATCCTGTGTCATTTGCCATTTGACCGTCAGCGCACTGGCCATCTGGCGGATTTCCAGGCTGTCGAACGGCTTTTTCAGAATCAGCAGTTGGTCGCTGAACGCAAGGCGCTCGGTCATCGCCTCCCACGAGTAATCGGAGTAGGCAGTGCACAGTGCGATTTGCAATTGCGGGTCGGCTTTCCACAGGTGCTCAATAGTCTCCAGACCATCCCAGCCGGGTGGCATGCGCATGTCGATGAAGGCCAGTGCGTAGGGCCGACCTTCTGCCAGTGCTTGCTTGACCCGTTCAAGGGCTTCTTGCCCCTGATAGGCGGAATCAAGCTCGAAATTTTTCCGAGTGACCTGTACTGTGCCGAAGAGCTCTTCCTCCGCTGCATCAAGGGACTCTTCGCTGTCCGGCTTCGGGCAGAGAATTTTACGAAAGTCCTGATGAATCGATGGCGTGTCATCAATGATAAGCACGCGGCGATTGGCGTGAGTGGTCGGGGTGCTCATTCAACGCTACCCGGCAGGTCTGCGATCAGATGAAAAATAAGCATACGGATTTCCCTTCCTGAAGGCGCGACAACGGTTACGTATACATTGGATCCCATTTTTCGGAGCATAGCCCTCGACGAGGCACTTCGCTGGGAAACCGTAGCTAATGTGCCATCAGTTTGTTAAAAATGCCTCAGCCCTTAGCCAAAAAAGCGAGGGAGCGAGGTTTTTATCATGAAAAACCCGAAAATGCCCTCAAATGAGTGATGTCAGGTAACGCTATGGATGAGCAATCCGCTTCTGTTTCGGCTTATAAACCCTGCGTGCTGCTGGTGGATGATGAAGAGTTCATTCTTAACAGTTTGCGCCGTCTGCTGCGCAGCCAGCCGTATGATTTGTTCTTTGCCGAAAGCGGTGAAAAAGCACTTGAGTTGATGGCCCACCAGCGTATCGATCTGGTGATGACCGATGCCCGCATGCCAAATATGGATGGCGCTACCTTGTTGGCGGAGATTCACCAGCGCTATCCAGGTACCACACGGATCCTGTTGACGGGATATGCCGACCTGGACACCATCGTCAAAGCGATCAATGAAGGAAAGATTCATCGCTACATCAGCAAACCCTGGAACGACGAGGAGTTGCAGCTGACCTTGCGGCAGGCCTTGGAACATCAGCATTCCGAGCGCGAGCGGCAACGCCTGGAGCGTCTGGCCCATGAGCAGAACGAGGCGTTGCAGGCGCTTAATGCCACCTTGGAAAAGCGGGTTGTCGCACGCATGTCCGAGCTGCAACAGACGGCGGACATGCTCGACCTGGCCTATGACGAGTTGAAGCACAGTTACGCGACCAGTACCGAGGTGTTCTCCCTGCTGGTCAATCAACGGTTGCCTAAAAGCAAGCAGACCAACCGGCAAATCATCGATTTGATTCGCACCTACTGCAAATCCCACCCCATGGACGAGGCGAGTAGCCGCGATCTGGCCATGGCGGCAGCGCTCTACAACATCGGCAAGTTGAGCTGGAGCGACAGCATGATGAGCGCGCCTGCCGACCTGTTGCACCATACGGATCGTGAGCGTTATCGCGGTTATCCGAAACAGAGCGAGTCGCTGTTGATGACGTTGGAGCCGATGCAGGACGCGGCCCAGTTGATTCTTCACCACCAAGAGCGTTGGGATGGCACGGGATTCCCCGACCACCTCAAAGGCGAGGCTATCCCGTTTGGTTCGCGCTTGCTGAAGCTGGCCGTGGACTTTATCGAGTTGCAGCGCGGGTTGATCCTCGAACGGCAAATGAACAGTGATGAAGCCCTGGTGTTTATCCGTAAGTACGCCGGCCGTCTTTATGACCCAGCGCTGGTGGAAGACTTCGTTCAGGTCTGTGCCGCCTACCTGAGCGATGTCACTCTGAACGATCCAACGGTCAAGGTGGTTGGCACCCGTGAACTGTTGAGGGGGATGGTGCTTGCACGCAACCTCAATGCCGACAATGGCATGCTCCTGCTCAATGCTGGCAAGGTAATCAGCATCGCGTTGGTCGACAAGTTGATCGCCTTTGAAGCCATGGAAGGCGCGAAGTACAGCATTTTCGTCAAAGTGCCGGACGAGCTGGCCGCCAACCGCCTCGTGAATGAGCCTGTGCCAGCCACTACGTGATGCGCAGGGGTGGCATGGCTGTGTGGTCAGGTTGCCCTGTTTATGTCGTCAGTTTTTTATGTCGTTAGAAACAGCATCTGCGGTGGTTCATGCATCAGAAAGTCCCGGTGCGAAATGTTCCAGGCATAGGCGCCTGCCAGGGTGAACACCAGCAGGTCATCAATCGCGAGGGCGGTGACTGTTTGCTGGCTTGCCAGCACATCTTTTGGCGTACACAGCTGGCCGACCAGGGTAACCTGCTGATTCTGCAACTGCGCGGGTTGCTGGCCCCGTATCACGACAAAAGGATGGTCATGCCCCTGGGCCGCCGGTGTCCGGAAGTGGTGGGTGCCACCCCGGCCAATGGCGAAGTACTGACCATGGCTGCGTTTGATGTCCAGGACTTGCATCACGTAGTAGCCGCAGGCCGCGCTGATAAAACGGCCGATCTCGAAGCGAATGCGCGTATCGCCCATGCCTTCTTCCGCGATCAATGCCTTGAGCCCTTGGCAGAATGTCGTCCAGTCGAACGAGTTCTGCGGGTCCTGGTAATTAATGCCCATGCCGCCTCCGACGTTGAGCAGGGGCAGCTGCAGACCGTGTTCGGCGCAGAGCTGGCTGAAGGTGCGACAGTAGCTGCGGATCAGTCTCAGGTGAGCGCCCACATCAAGCTGATGAGACAGCACATGAAAATGCAGGCCCTGCAGTTCCAGCCAGGGCTCATCACGCAACAGCTTCAGCGCTTCGTCCAATGCGTCTTCGTCCAGGCCGAAGGGGGTCGGTTTACCGCCCATCACCAGACGGCTATCGGGTGCTTCAGCCAGTTTCAGGTTCAGGCGCAGCAGGACCGGCGTCCGTTGGCGCCGTCTGGCAGCGATGCGCGCCAGGCTGCGTAACTCTGTCAGGCTCTCGACGTGAAAGGCCGAAATCCGGTAGTCCATGGCGATTTCCAGCTCACTGTCGAGTTTGCCGGGGCCGCCGAAAATCAGCAAATGCCCTGGGCATTGCTCATACAGCCAGCGCAACTCACCACCGGACGCGGCCTCGAAGCCGTCTACCAGCGGCGCCAGGGTTCGCAGGATCGGTGCTTCCGGGTTGGCCTTGGCGGCATAGAACAGCTCGCAGTTGGCGGGCAGCGTTTCACGCATGTTCCGAACGTGCTGCTCCAGCGCGACCAGATCATAGACGTAAGCACAGAGCGGTGTTTGCTGTTGCTCGCGCAATTGGCCGATGGCCTGGGTGACGCGTGTCGGCAAACTCATGAACGGGCCCTCGCGCGAGCAGTGAACAGCGGGCTGGGGAGGGCGGTGTAGCCTGCTTCGCGGTCGGCACGCATCATCAGCCGGGTCATGAAGTTTTCCTTGCTGGGCAGCGGTGCCCCTGCACATAACTCGCGCAGCTGCACGGGGTCATCCAGCACCGCTCGTTGTGCCTGCAACAGCGTGCCGATATGCATCCACAGTTGGTTTTCCAGCCCTGAATCGGCGTTGGCCAAATGGAAGATCGCTTCGCCCAGGTTGTTCACCAGCGCGCAGTAGGCGACGCGCTGCCAGGCCTTATCCTCGTTGTAGTACAGCGAGGCGCGGGTGCGCTCGTTGAGTTCGCTGAGTCGTTCCGGTGCCCAATGGCTGGCCACCAGCTTGGTGCCCTCCAGGTCGCGAATCCAGACCCGACAAGGCAAGCCGTCGGCGTCGAAACCCAGCAGGGTGTTCTGCAAGTGTGGCTCCAGCACCACGCCCTGACGGAACAGGCAATGCATTACCCCGCCGAGCAGTTGACTGGCATAGCCGTCGAGCCAGCGCAGGGTCGCCTCGGCCACGTCGATACGAAGACGCTCGGCACATTGCTGCACCAGGCTTTGACAAACGCTACGACCTTGCAGATCCCAGGTGAATAGCGCCATGGCCACTTGCGGTTGGTAGCGCTCGCGGGTGGCCTCATCCAGGTTCTGGCGGTAGAGGATGCCGAAGCATTCGGTGACTTCGCGGGCCTGCTCCTGGGTGCCAAGACTACTCAGGTCCAGGGTGCTGGCGGCCGGTTCCGGCATCAGCAGAAAATCCGGAAGTGCGTGGGCCAGCTCGGCCATCACCGGTGCGAGCAAGCGGGTCAGGGCGACCGCGCTGTCCAGTTCGTACCAGGCGTTCTTGCGCACGCAATTGGTCAGCCGCACATGCATCGAAAATTTCAGGAAATAGGCAAGCTCGGGGTGATAGAGGGTGCGTACCGACGAGGTCGGGTACAGCGCCAGGCCTTGAGGGCCGAGGTACTCCAGCAGGCCACGCTGTTGTGCGCGACGGACCAGCGGGTCGGCCAGAATCCGCTCGACTTCCCACGGGTGGCAAGGGTACAGATCGTTTCGACCACACAGCTGATACAGGGTCTCTCGGGGATCGTCACCTTGATGCTGGATCAACGCCGGATCAACACGAAACCAGTGCAGCTCGAAGCACGCGCCGACTTCCGGCGAGCAGGCCAACAGGGCATTTTGCGAGATGCCTTCGCGGCTCTTGGGAGTTGGATGCAGGGCGTGCCCCCAAATCTGATGCTGTTCTGAAGCCAGCAGGCTGTCAGTCGGTTGATCGCGATCGGCGCGGGTATGCCGGAGAAAGGTCCGGGTGATCTGCAGGCTGTTATCGACCTGCTGCAACATCTCGCCCACACGGTCCGGCTGGCTCAGCGGCACGCACAGCAGACGCGCCAGTTCGGTCGCGTTCAACGGGTGCCAGCTGTGCCCATTGCCCTTGAAATAGGGGGCGCTGACAAAGCGGCAACGACCGAGCACACTCGCGCGGTCGACTCGCACCACCAGTCGCCCGCTGGGCAGCCGGATGCTGATGCACTGGCCATTGAGTTGACGCAGGCTCATGGGCAGATCCTGAGCACGATAGTCCAGGCTCGCCTCGTCGCGTGGCAGGGCGTATTCACGCAGATAACAATTGAGCAGGCATTCAATGGCGTGCCGTTGGGCTTCACCATCGAGAGCGCGTTCATGCAGGGAAGCGGTGGTCAGAGCAAGGGTCATGCTGGTATCTCCCGCGAGGTCATGAGTAGGGGGCGTGCCAAGGCCATCGCAGCAACGGCGGCCAGACAGGCAACGAGAAAAGGTGAGGTGATGCCGCAGGTCTGACTGACCAGCCCGGCGGTCACACCGGCAGCTGTGCCGGCCCATTTACCGCTGGCATCGAACCAGCCAAACATGCGCCCGGCACTGCCTTGGCGGCTGCGTTGGCTCAGGCAGCGATGCAAGCCGACAAAGCCCAGCAACATTCCTGCACCGCTGAGCAGGCGCAGGGCAAATAAAGGCTCGGCCTGGCTGCTCCAGAACTGCAGGGCATTGCTCACGGCCAGCAGCCCGAGGCCGGGCAGCAGCAAGTTGCTGGCATGCCGTTGGACCCAAGGCAGGGCGATGAGGTAAACCAGATGCGGCAGGCTGTAGAGGAGGCCGATCAGTGCGTCGTTGCCAATGCCCAGTGCTTCGCCGTAAGGGACGAAATAAGGGAAGGTGACGACCATGGCGAAGCTGAACAGGAATTGCACCAGCAGCAGACGTGGCATGTCCGTCGGCAGTTGGCTAAGTGGGCCGGCGGCTGTGGTCGCATTCGCCTGATGACGGGGTGTATCGGCGGGCAACGGCAGGATCATCACGAACGCCAGTAACGGTAACCAGGCCAGGTAGCGATACAGCTCCAGTCCCAACCCTTGCGCCGTCATAAGACCGAGCAGAATGGGGCCGCTGATCATGGCCAGGCGTGCCGAGTATTGAGTCCAGTTCAGGGCCCGAGACAGGTCGCCGTCCTTGAACTGGGTCGCCAGGTAGGCATTGGATGCGGCCATCGCCCCGCCAAAGGTGCCTTGAATGATCAAGGCCAGCACGAACATCGGCAGGTTGGTACTGAACCCGGCCAGGAGAAAGCCCGCAAACAGTCCGGCATGGGCACGCAGCAAGGACAGGCGACAGCCCCGTCTATCCGCCCAGCGACCCCAGAGTGGCGCCGTCAGAGCGGTACACAGGGTCGGCAGGACAAACAACACACCGATGCTCCAGCCCGGCGCATCCGGCGCCAGGTCGGCGAGGATGCGTGGCAGGTACAACGGAATGCCGAGGGCGGTGAAGGCCGATAGATAGTGGCCAAGCAATACACTGGCGATCAGTCTGCGTTGCACGGGTGCGCCTCCCGCAGGAAGTTTGCCGCGCTGTAGCCATAGAACTTGTTGATGTCCTGGGCGCCTGAGTATGCTTTGCTGAACAAGCTGCCGGCACTGAGCAGGTATTTCACCGGTAGTTTCGGGCTGTCCAGCAAAACGCGCTTGGCTTCAGTGCAGTCCAGACCTTCGCCCTCTAGTTGCCCGATGCAATCGATCAGGCGCTGGCGCAAGGTGGCGTAGAGTGGCCCGCGGGGTGCCAGGTCGGCGGCAATGATCGCTTCCAGCACCGCGACGATGTTCAGTTGCAAGGTGATGGTGCAGAACATCTCGGCCAGTGGCTGGGCATCGTTGACGCGGATGCGCTCGTCACGCAAGTCTGCAGGACGCTGCGCAAGGTCGGGGCAGGCTGCGGCGAAGCGCTCGGGCCAGAGGCGTGCGGCGTCGTTGTCTTTCATCAGCAAACGCAGTGGGCGATCAGCCTCGAAGATCAGCACGGCGTTCTGCTGATTGGCTTCCAGCGCGATGCCATAACCCAGCCACAAGCGCAGGTGCACGTGCAGCAGCAGGTCCAGATAATCTTCGAGCCAGCGTTGCAGTGAGCCCTGGTAGAAGCGCTCGACCAGTTGCTCGACGAACAGTCGACCATCGGGCAACGGGCTGGCGAGGCCGGCGACCGGCACCAGTGTGGCGACGCCCAGTTCGCCGGGGTAGTGACGCGCAATATAGGCCAGGTGGCGGCTTTCATCGGCATGCCCGCCATGTTCCTCATCAACGTGCAGATAGCGCATGCCCAGCTGAGGATCGCGTTTAGCCAGTGCTTGCAGCGTGGTCTGAAACCAATGGCCGTCATACAGCGTGCTGGGTTTGATCAGGCGCAGGTTGCGGGCGCCCAGGGTGGTCACTAGCAACGGTAGTTTGATGTGCCAGTGCGGTCGCTCGACGCACATCACGGTACGCACCGACAGGGTCGGCTCAACGTCCATAGCGCTGTGCGGTGCCTTGATCGTGCCTTCGGGTAACCCGTATTTTTCCAGCTCTAGCCACGTCAGCGGATGCACCGGTAGCAGGGTATGGCTGGTTTCGAGGCTCTGTTTCAGACCCAACTCGACAAAGCTCGGCCAATGTTTGGGCGGCGAACTGCTCAACGTCAGGGCCGCATTTGGCAGCGCCAGCCAATTGAGTTTGAAGCGCGGGGCGAACTCCGGGGCGTAGCGTTTGAGGGCTGTGCTGTCGAAGCCACTTTTGGCGCGGGCGGTAGGGTAATACGGATGGTCCAGGTAGCTGGCGAGTCGGTCGATACCGATCAGGCGTTGGTCCCAGGCGGGCTTGTCGAGGATGTCGCTCAGTTCGGTCGCGTGTTCTTGATAGGCTGCATGACACAGCGCGCGATGGTGCACGGCGCAGTCGGCTTCTTTGCGGTACGCGGCAAACAGCTCAAGGCTGGCGTCGTCCAGGCCGTTGCTCAACTGTTCGAGCCAGCGTGCGTAACCGTGCTCGATGCGGACGTGCCCGTCTTGCTGGCAGAGCCAGGCATGGCTGGACGTGCTCCAGGTCTGCAACGGGCCGCCTGGGTGAACCGGCAGCCAGAGTTCATCGGCGTCCAGGTGGGCGATGCGCAGCCAGTAAGGACTGACGGTTGCGGGCCAGTGTTCGTGCAGTTCGGTGGGCAGGTGCTGGACGATGCCTTGGCTGAGCAGCCCGCGAATATCTTCGCGCAGGCAGCAATCGATAATGCGTTGGCTGATGGCTGCGTGATCAGCATCCTGCGCCACAACGCTCATGCCATCACCCAGCGCAGATCGGCCAATGTGGCGGCGAAACGTGCGTCCAGACTGGCAGTATCCGGGGCGATCAGGCGCAGTACGCCCAGATAATCCTTATTCGAGTGACTCACGTGAATGTCGTCGCCAATCTCGCGCAGCGCACGGTAGTCGCTCCAGTGATTGTCCTGCTCGTAACGAAAACTGCTGGAAGCCTGCTGCAAGCGGCCAGGTGTGTCGGCGACCAGATAATGCACCAGCGCTTGCGCCAGGCCGGGCTGGGCATCTACCAGTGGTTCGCCAAGGTGCACGCCGAGGATGCGGTTGAACCAGCCTTGGGGCAGCAGGCGGTCGAGAAGGAACTCGCGGCCGTCGCCGATACTGCGGTAGTTGATTTCCACCAGCACCGGTCCTTCGGCAGTGAGGATGAATTCGCTGTGGCACACGCCGAAGTTGATGCCAAAAGCAGCGACCTGAGCCAGCGCTCCCGCCCGATGGTTAACGCTCAATGAGCCGTTCCAGCGCGCAGCGAGTTCGACGAAGTGCGGGGGTGGCGACAGGCTGACATCAAAGCCGCCGATGGCTTGCAACCGCTGACCGTCGCCGAGAGTCTCGAGGGTAAACAGTGGGCCTTCCATGTAGGCCTCCAGCAACAACGCACGACCGGGTTGTTGCTGCCAGAACCGGGCGCAGTAATCGCTCAGCTCGTCGGCGTTGTGGCACAAGCGCACATCAAGGCTGGCCACGCCTTGGGTGGGTTTCACCACTAGCGGAAATACTGCATCGTCGGGCACCGCGCTGCCAGCGGTCAGCACATGAAACCAGGGGCCGGGCAAGCCCAGATCCTGCATGCGTTCACGCATGACCGCCTTGTTTTTTGCCCAGTGACACATCAGCCAGTCCTTGCCGGGCACGTTGAAGGTTTCCGCCACTAACGCAGTGGCGGTTTGCAGATGATCGCTGTTGGAAAACACTGCTGCAGGGCGCAGGCCATGAGCGTTGATCAGTTCAATCACCGCAAGGGGATTGAACACGTCGCACTCGAGGATCAGTAAGTCCTGCGCGGGAAAGTCGGACGTGGCGAGCAGGCGCCGATGCTCCTGGGCATGGTCGCTGATCAGCACCACTGACAGTCCGCGCTTGCGGGCGGCGGGCAGAAAACCTTCGGTAACGGCGGCGTGGGTGACGTGGCTGAGGATGACGAGAGGACGGTGCATGACGAGTTTCCTGGGGGCAGCAGTCGCCCGTCCCAAGCAGGTTGGGCGACTGGTTTTACAGGGGCGCGGGTGCGCAGTTAGAAGCGGTAATTTGCGCCGAGGGTGAGGGCGCGCTCCGGGGCCGGCTGGCGACCCCATGGGCTGGTGTCGATACCACGGAAGTAGTATTCGCGGTTGAGCAGGTTGCTGATGCCGACGGATGTGGTCAGCACGCTTTTGTCGTCAAGCTTGAATTCGCGCTCAAGCGCTGTGTTGAAGACCCAATAGGCCGGTAGCCTGCCAACCGATGCACTGGCGTTTTCCGCGCCGCTGTTGGCCGCATCGGTGTAGGCACTGCTGACGTAGAGGCCATCAAGGCTGTAGGTCCAGTGCTGGGAGAAGTGATAACGACCTTCGGCGTTGAACTGGTGTCTGGACGCGAAAGGCACTTCGTTGTCTTTGAAGTCACCGGCTCGCTGCTTGGCATCGAGGTAGGCGTAGCTGACATGCAGGTCCAGGTTCGGGGTCACCGACGGGGTCCAGAACAGTTCAGTCTCGATACCCTGATGGCGGGTGCTGCCCAGGTTCACGTAACGGTCGGTGGTGGCGTTGTACTCGATCTGATTATCGAAATCGATGCGGTACAGACCGACATCGACGCGCAAGCCTTGCCATGGCGTGTAGCGCACGCCGGTCTCGTAGTTCCAGGCGATTTCCGCGCCCACGTCGCCTTCCTTGACGATTTGGGTGATCTGCGGTGGACGCAATGAGCGCTGGGCGTTGGCGTACACGAACCAATCGTCGTTGGCCTGGAAACCCACGGTCAGGCCGGGCAACCATTCTTCGGCCAGGTTGCTGTGCTGAAAACCGGTGATCCCGTCGCTATAGTCCATTCGCGCGTTTTCGTAGCGAATGCCCGGGGTAATGGTCAGGCGTCGGTCGAGCAGGCTTATGGCGTTGCTCAGGTAGGCGGCTTTGGCTTCGTCGTTGAAATGCCAGTCACGGAAGACGCTGGTCACGCCAGTGCCGAGGGCTTCGCGATCAACCCGGTAATCGATGTCTTCCTTGACGTAGCGGGCACCCAGCACCCAGGTTTGACCGACCTTGTCACCGTCGATGCTCATGCTCAGGCGCGGTTCGCTGCCCCAGACCTTGAAGTCACGCGGACCGTCCTGCTGGGTCACAGCGGTACCCTCCGGGGTGAACGGCAGGCCAACAACGAAGTTGCGGTAGCTTTTGTGGGCGAAGTTGGTCCAGCTGAACTCGACTGAATCGAAAGGGCCCATGGCGCCAAACTGTTGCGTGTAAGTGCCCCAGACCCGGTCGGTATCGCCTTCGAAGCGGTCTAGGGGACGGGTCGACTGGCGCGGATCGTCCTTGTAGTCCTTGACACTCAGGGCGCCTGCCAGGTCCATATCGGCCGTGTAGTGCTGCACGCCAAAACTCAGTGAGCGGTCATCATCGATGTTCCATTGACCTCGCAGACGGTAGTTCTGGATGTCGGTATCGGAGTGCTCGCGGCCGTATTCGCCCTGAATGGTATTGACGTCCAGTTGCAGGCCGAAGTTGTCGGTCAGGTAGCCACCGGTCCCCAGGTAGGTGTCGAACAGTTGGCGCCCGCCGGCGGCGAAGGTGGTGCGCTCCTGAATAGTGGTCTGCATTTCATGGGGAATCGGCGCGCTGATGAAGTTGATCACGCCGCCGACATTGTTCGGGCCGTATTGCACTGCCGCGCCGCCGCGCACGATGTCGACGCGGTCGATTGTCGCCAGAGTCATCGGAAACAGCGACAACCCCGTCTGGCCATAGGGCGCCAAGGCCAGAGGAATACCATCGGACAAGGCCTGAATGCGTCCGCTTCGGCTCTCGTATAGACCGCGTACGGAAATCTGCGGCAAGGCGCCGGTGCCGGTCTCATCGAAAATCTTGACGCCGGGCACGCGCTGCAAGGCATCGTCAATCCCGCGGACACTGCCTTTCCTCAAGTCGGCGGCGTCGATCACGCTGCGGCTACCGGAGTAGGTCCGCACTTCCGGATCGCTGGCGGTACCGAGCACGTCACCCTTGATCACCATAGGGGCGAGCGAGTAATCGGCAGGCGGGTCGTTGGCCAGTACGGTTTGGCAGATGCTCAGAGAGAGCAGGCTGAAGGGAAACGCAAACAGATAGTTTGTTGTTTTCATCTGGACTTCGTTCAGGCTCAGTTGGGAAATTGAAGGCTGTTCAAGCGCGCTTTCAACGCGTTGTGCAGCAGGCCGCGGTCTTCGCCAGCGAGAAAGCTGCGAATCCCCCGGTCACGCCACCAGGCATGTTGTTCGGGCGAGCGTGGATTTGCGCAAAAGGGAACTTCAGCGGCGGCGCAGGCATCGGCCATGCCTTGCAGGGCTTGCCAGACACGCGGGTGCAATGGATCAGGACCCAGTTGCAAATCGAGGGCGAGATCGAGCGCGCCTTCGAGCACCATGCCAACGCCGGGCAGCGCGAGAATGTCGGGCAGGGCTCGAAGCCCTGAGGCGCTTTCGATCATCGGTACGATGGGGCGTTGGCGATTCGCCAGTTCGATATAGTCGGGCAATGACACATGGCCAAAACCAGTGATGCGACCGCCGCTGATTCCGCGCTTGCCCAGCGGTGGGAAATACGCCGCTTCCAGGGCGCGGGCGACTTCGTCGGCGCTTTCGACACGCGGCAGAACGATGGCTTCGGCGCCTGCGTCCAGCGCACGGCCAATCAGTTTGACGTCGACTTCCGGGATACGCAGCCAGGCCGAAATCCCTGTTGCTTCGCAAGCGCGTATGCAATGCATCAGCTCATCGCCGGACCGCAGCAGGTGTTCCATATCGAGAATGACGAAGTGATAACCGGCGCCGGCAATCATTTCGCACAGCAGGGGGGAGGGGACTGAATTGAGTAAACCGTAGACGCTTTCGCCGCCATTGAGGCGAGAAAAAACGGGTGACTTCCTGATCACTGGGCATATTCCGTAATGTGAAACATATCGCCAATGATAATCGTTATCGTTTGTATGTAAAGCTCTTATTTATCTAGGCGGATGCCCAAGGCCTGATTCTAGATGGCTGAAATGCCCAGCCAGGCCCTCATAGCCCGTCTCGCAGCATTTGCAAATACTGAGGGCTGTCGGAGATAGAGTTGTGGTCTTTGCCGGGGATTACCTGCAGCGTGGCCACGCCGTTGGCGAAGTGTGTGCGGAGTTGCTCCGTGCTGGCGCGGGGTATGATTTCGTCTTGCCCGGCCGCGATCAGCAGTGTCGGCACGGTGATGAGTGGTGCGTAACGCCAGGATTCAAACGTGTCCCGCATAACCCATTTCACCGGGAACAAGGGCATCCTGCTTTGGGCCAGTTCCAAGAGGCTGTTATAGGGGGTAATCAGGATCAGTCGCGATGCCGGGCGTTCGCTGGCGAGGCGAATGGCGACGCCCGAACCCAGGCTGCGACCCACAATCGTAACGTGAGGGTGGACAGCGTGGACCTTGTCGAACAAAGCGAGGGCGTCACGGTTAATCGACTCCTCGGAGGGTGAACCGGTGCTGCCGCCGAAGCTGCGGTAGTGGAGCAGATAAAGGGCCTGGTCCGGGAACGCTTGCGAAAACTGCAACAGGTTCAGGGAAACATCCTCGGCATTGCCCCCGAAGTAAATCAGCGCATTGGGGCTGGCGCGTGGCCAGACCGATACCAACACCTTCGCATCCGGTTGCGAGAGCTCAAGAACAGTCGAGGGGCTACTCATGGCGCGAGGTTGCGGGAAATAGATAAGCGAGCGCTGGAACACGAACAGCAGCACACAGGCCAGTACGTACAAAACAGCGGCTAATGCCAGCAGTGAAATCAGGATTCGCGCGATGCGGCTAATCGTTGTCATGAGCGGCAATCACCCTATAGAGTCAACCGTTCTGCTGAGGTTAGTCGAGTGTCCGCACTTGGATGCCTGGAATGTTTTTTTCGTCGCTCTGTTCCTGCCGGAAACCCTTAACAAGGAGCTTGAAGTCTATGCCTGAACTCATCGAACCCCGCAGCGGCGGGAAAATCCTGGTCGATGCGCTGCTGCACAATGCTGTGGACACGGTCTATTGCGTGCCCGGCGAAAGCTATTTGCCGGTGCTCGACGCCCTGCACGATGCACACGCCATCCGCACCATCGTCACCCGCCATGAAGGCGCCGCCTCGAACATGGCCGACGCTTACGGCAAGCTGACGGGGCGGCCGGGCATCTGCTTTGTGACCCGTGGCCCTGGCGCCACCCATGCGAGCAATGGGGTGCACACGGCCAAACAGGACTCGACCCCGATGATTCTGTTCATTGGCCAGATCGAAAGTGGCTTCAAGGGCCGCGAGGCCTTTCAGGAAGTCGATTACATCCAGATGTTCGGCGGCCTGGCGAAATGGGTGACCGAGATCGATAGTCTGGAGCGTATTCCGGAAATCGTTGCGAAGGCGTTCAGCATTGCACTCTCCGGGCGCCCGGGGCCGGTGGTGATCAGCCTGCCGGAAGAAGTGCTGTTCGGCAGCGGTCTGTGTCTCGACGCGTCGCCGGTCCGCGTTGCCTGCGCAGCGCCGGACCCGGCCGCGATGATTGAGTTGCGCGAGCTGCTCCGTGCCGCTCGCAAGCCCTTGGTGGTGTTGGGTGGCACGGGTTGGGATGCCGAGGCTTCCCGGGCGATCAAGCATTTCGTTACGGTGAACAACCTGCCGGTGGCGGCGTCGTTCCGTCGCCAGGACCTGTTCGATAACCGTGATCCGCATTATGTCGGTCAGTTGGGCCTGGGCATTTCGCCCAAGCTTGCCGAGCGCCTGTGCACCACTGACCTGTTGTTGGTGATCGGTTCGCGCCTCAGCGAAACTGTGTCCAATGGCTACACGCTGATCAAAAGCCCGGTGCCGACGCAGCCATTGGTCCACGTGCACCCCGATCCGCAAGAGCTGGGGCGGGTGTATCAAGCCCGATTGCCGATTGTGTCTTCCCTGCGCGGTTTTGCTGCTGCACTGACGCAACTCGAGCCGCTTGCGGAGCAGCCGTGGACGTCCTGGACCGAAACTGCGCGGGCTGATTACGTGGAGCATTCAACGCCGCCCCAGGCTCACCCGCAACTGGTCGGCGTGGACATGGCGCGCGTGGTTGCACATTTGAACGATGTACTGCCCGATGACGCCGTGATCAGCAACGGCGCCGGTAACTACACCGTCTGGGTTCATCGTTTCTACCGCTATCGGCAACCGGGCACTCAGTTGGCGCCTACCAACGGCGCGATGGGGTACGGTTTTCCCGCCGCGATTGCCGCCAAGCTACGCAACCCCGAGCGCACCGTGGTCTGCTTTGCCGGCGACGGCTGCTTCATGATGTACCCGCAGGAGTTGGCGACCGCCATGCAGTTCGGTGCACCGCTGGTGGTCATCGTAGTCAACAACGCCATGCTGGGGACCATCCGTATGCACCAGGAACGCGAGTACCCCGGCCGGGTGTTGGCGACCGACCTGGTCAACCCTGACTTCGTGGCCTTCGCCAGATCCTTTGGTGCTTATGGTGAATTAGTCGAGCGCACCGAAGATTTTGCCGATGCGTTTCAGCGTGCCCGGCAGGCGGGCGTTCCTGCGTTGATTGAATTAAGTACGGACCCACGGCAGATATCGCCCCAGGTGCGCCTCTTTGACGGGCCACGAGAGCATTGAAATGATTAAGCTTTGGACCGTGTTGTTTATGTTGGCATCGACGGCTGCCCATGCCGACACAACACTGCACACCGACCTGCCGTTGAGTTACATCGAGCAGGCCGGTCCCGACTCACACAATAAACCGCTTATTATTTTTCTTCATGGCTCTGGGAGCAATGAAGAGGACCTGTTCGACATAAAAGATCAATTGCCCGCCGACTACACCTATCTGTCGGTGCGGGCACCGTTTGAGGTCGAGTCAGACAGCTATCAGTGGTTCAACAAAAAGGCGGGCGAGGGTGATTACGATGGCGAGACGGATGAGCTGAAGAGCAGCGCAGGGAAGATCGTTGATTTCATCGCCAAAGCCACCGGGAAATACCACACCCAGCCTGACAAGGTGTTTCTGGTTGGTTTTAGCCAAGGGGCGATCATGAGCTATGAAGTTGCCCTGCGCGATCCCGAGGTCGTGCGCGGGATCGCGGCATTGAGCGGGAAGATTCTGCCGGTGTTGAAGTCTGAATTGAAGCCTGCCGACAACCTCAAACAGGTGGCTATTTTTATCGGTCATGGCACCGCAGACCGAAAGCTTCCTTACGCGGGTGCAACCGACGCAGAGACGCTGCTGCAAAGCCTGTCCCTGACCCCGGAGTTTCATGCCTATCCAGGCATTGGCCACACGATCAGTCAGACCGAAATAGTGGACCTGAACAGTTGGTTGCAGCAGATCAATCAATGATGCCTGGAAGCGGAGCCTCACTCGCTTCACAGGCGCATCACCTCATTGACCACCGACGATTTGCTTGATCAGTTTATCGTGCCCAGCCTGGTCGTCCGCGCGGAATATGACCTGAACCACCGACATGTGAGTGCCCGACCCGGCCAGGAAAGTGGTGCTGAGGGTCCTGCCGCCGCCCATGGTGGCGGTGCTGTCGATCTGGCGCACGCCTAGACCTTTGAGGGTCAGTTTCTTCTCGCTGAGCTTCTTGAAATCAGGCAGTCCTGCACTCTGTTGTTTGAGAAAGCCGGCAACCGCGCCGTCGAGAAAATCAGCGTCATTGTCTTTCGCGTTCACCCCAGCCTGCAGAGGGTGTTCGACGGCGATGACCACGCTCTTCGTCGTTTTATTGACGTACATCGTTCCGGTCTCACCCGCAGTGCCGCTGGCTTCATCGCCTGCGGGCAATGGGTTGGCCACATAGCTGTCGGGAAGTTTGAATTCGAATTTTCCGCTGAGTGTCGATACTGTCTGCATCGCCGGTTTTTGTTTGGTCGGCGCAGTCGCCGCATAGCTGTTTATACCGCCCAGACTGGCCGCCATCGCCAGGATCAAAACAGCGGCCTTTTTAACGAAAAAAGACATTTAATCTCTCCTGATTGATTGCGCGCAGCGCCTTGTGGGCGTCGAAATGAATGACGCCACCGCGCATTGATGGGCTGGTGAAGGTGCGAAAATACCCTGCGGAACTATTGCAGGGAAGTAAAAGCTGCCAGGAAGTAAAAGCACACGGCTATCCGAAGAACACACCGTTCAACGATCCCAATAGGGTGTCGGTCCAAACCGCTCGACAAAGAAATCGATCACTGTTCTGACTTTGACCGAGAGGCGTCGGCTGGTCGGCCACAGGGCCGCGATCTGTTGGGGTTCGAGACTGGTCGATACGTGAAACTCGCTCAGTACCGCTTGCAGCGTCCCTTTGTGCAGTGCCTCGCCAATCAGCCACGAGGGAAACATGACCAGGCCCATGCCGAGTTCGGCGGCCTGGGTCAGGGTTTCGGCGTGATTGCCGGTCAGTGGGCCTTTGACGGTGTAAGGCACCCAGTTGTCCTGGCCAAGGCGAAAGAACCAGCGCTGCTGGCCGGTCATGCCTTTGTAGGCCAGGCACTGATGCGCCGCCAGCTCATCCGGGTGCTGCGGTGTACCGTGGCGTGCCAGGTACGCCGGGCTGGCGGCAAGCCGATAGCGTTGCGGGGCGAGGATGCGCGCCTGCATGCTCGAGTCATTCAGGACGCCGATGCGGAACAGCAAGTCCGCGCCTTCCTGCAAAGGGTCAACGAATGTATCGGTCTGCTGCACGTCGAGTTGCAACTTCGGATAGCGGCGGCACAACTCGGCCAGCCCGGGCGCCAGATGCCGTTGGCCGAAGACCACCGGTGCATTGATCCGTACGAGACCGCTGGGTTCACTGTCCTGCTCCTGCAAGGCCCGCTCGGCTTCCTCCAGTTGCGCGAGTACCAGGCGGGCATGATGTTCGAGCAATCGCCCCGCCTCGGTCGGCGTAACGGCGCGCGTATGGCGATACAACAGTTGTTGTTGCAGCGCGTTTTCCATCACCTGGATTTGCCGCGAAATCGAGGAGGGCGCCACACCTTCACGGCGCGCAACTTCGGAAAAACTCCCTCGATCAAGCACGGCGACGAACAGGCGCAGCGCCTTGAATCCCAACTCGTTGAAGCCGTGCATGATTAATCCTGCTGTGCGGGTTGCGCAAAAGTACTTTGTGAATAGTCCCATTTTACGCAAAGGACGATCAACCCATACTTCGTGCCCTCGCCAAGGCCTTGGTCTTGCACCTCGATTTTTGTAGAAGGCGCACCTGATGCACGTCACACCGCTGGAAAACGCTGTACTTGAAGATCAGGACCGGCACGCCCGGCTGAAAAAGTTGCTGCTGCTGCCGCTGGTGATTCTCGCGGGCATGGGCCTGTCGGTCGAAGCCGGATTGCTCGGCCCATTGGGTGTGCAGGTCGGGCACTTGTGGGCAACCCTGAGTATCTTTGGTGTCGGTGCCGCCCTGCTGTTTTTGCTAACGCTGCTCAGTGGGCCGCAACAGGGGCCCGCGTTGTCTGAGTTGCCGCGCTGGCAATTGCTGGGTGGCTTCCTTGGGCCGATGTATGTGGTGGTGCTGACAGTGGCGACGCCCCACATCGGCATCGCGATGACCATGATTGCCATTCTGTCCGGCCAGGTGGGTAAAAGCGTGTTGATCGACCATTTCGGCTGGTTCGGTGCGGCCCGCAAGCGGGTCAATGTTGAACGCTGGGTGGCCCTGATACTGATTCTGGTGGCACTTATTCTGATTGCGCGAGGTTGATGATGAACGTGACTCTATTGTTGATTCTGGTGGTGGCTGCTGGCGCCGTTCTAAGCATTCAGGCCGCCATCAATGGTCGTCTTGGAGAGGCTGTGGGTGTATTGCGCAGCAGTTTGCTGACCTTCGTAGTGGGCGCGGTGATCACCGCACTGCTTATCCTGTTCTTCGAACCCGCGCATTCCATCAGCGTGCTGGATGTGCCGAAATGGCAGCTGGGCGGTGCCTTTTTCGGGGTGATCTACATGATGGTGATGGTCGGTGCCGTACCACGGGTGGGTACGGCTGTCGCGACCGTTGCGGTGATCGTCGGTCAACTGGGCATGGGCATGTTGATTGATAACTTTGGCTGGCTGGGCAATCCCGCCATCGAGTTGTCGGGCAGCCGTATCCTGGCAATGGTCTGCCTGGGACTTGCCTTGGTGTTCATGTACCGCAGCAGTGCGGCCGCGCCGGAATCCGCCGATAAAGCGCAATGAACTAAGTTGTTATTGGAGGGGGCCGTACAAAAACATATAAAACAATTGAAATACAGCGCGATAAGCTTTAAACAAAAGGATTGTTAGCACATCGATTACTACAAATAAGATGTGTACCGCCAGTTTCTGGCTCATGGAACGCAGATGAGTTTCCGTCCTTTGACCGACACCTTGGGGCAATCAAATGATTGCGGCGATGTCGCCTCTCAAACTATCGGCAGCTCGGGCGGCGCCAGGGATGCGATTGAAACGCTGTTGGCGGCAGCTCAGAGCTGGAACCACACAACGTCATGGGTCGTGTACAGAGCCGGTGAGCAAATGCACCGGGTGGGGCAGGGCGATCCGCAGGTGCAATGGCCTGCCAGTATCGCCAATGACGCGTTCGATGCTTTTTGCGTCGCCTGGAAACTGCACCGTTGGCCAACGGGTAGTGGCGAAAGCGCACTGGGTTGGCTATTGGCGCCACTGGATGACGCCGCAAATCCTGCTTTGGCCGACTTTGCCCTGCGTCTGGGCCTTCAGGTGCAGACCGATACGCTGGCTCGGGCACAAATTACCCAACGTGTGCTGTATGAAATCACCTACCTGGCCAGCTCCACACGTGAGCGTTCGGTCTTTCTGGTCGGGGTTCACCGTTTACTCGCGACGCTGATCGACGCCGAGAATTTTTACCTCGCGCTCTACGATGCTCGCAGCGGCAAAATTACCTACCCCTATTACGTCGACATCATTGATGTTGATGCACTGGAAGCCGAGAACTACGAATTTCTCGATCCCACGCACGTGTCCTTGACCGGGCAGGTACTGACCAGCGGCCAGCCATTACTGATCGACGCCGCCGGTATCCGTACAGCCCAGGCGCAGGGTCGATTTTTTTGTGTAGGCCATCGGCCCGAGTTCTGGATGGGCGCGCCGCTTAAAAATGCATCGGATGATGTGTTCGGCATGTTGGCGATGCAGGTGTATGACGTTTCGCGCGTTTACAGTGCCGAGGACCGGGCGCTGTTCCTGGTCGTTGCGCGGCACGTGGCCATGGCGCTCGACCGGATTCTGCACCGTGCCGACCTAGAAGAAACGGTGTTGCGACGCACGCTGGAACTGTCGGAGCTCAACAATGCACTGCGTCAGGAAGTGGCGGACAGAGAGCGTGCTGAACACCTCCAAAGTGCGCTGTTTCAGATTGCCGAACTCTCGAGCCAATCCGGCGACATGGAGGAGCTTTTTCAGCGTCTGCACGGGATCGTGGGCGATCTGTTGTTTGCGAAAAACTTCTACATCGCGTTCTTCGACGACACGACCGCAGAGGTCACGTTTCCTTACTATGTCGATGAGCGACAGACGGCGCGACCATCGTCACGACGCGGTCAGCGTGGGTATACCGAATATGTGATATGCCAGCGCCGGCCGCGTCTGATTGATCGAGATGAAGCCTTGAGGCTGGAGAGACTCGGCGAAATCGAAATTATCAACGAGTCCACCCGATCTTATTCCTGGCTTGGCATCCCACTGTTCGATGGTGACGTGGTTCGTGGCGTGCTCGCGGTGCAGAGCTATACTCCTGAGGTGAGCTATTCACAGCGCGATCAAGAGTTGCTGTCCTTCGTGTCGCGTCATATCGACACTGCGTTGTCGCGTCGTAGCGCTGCCGAAGCGATCCACGCGGCCAACCTCAAGCTCGAAGCGAGGGTTCAGGATCGCACCCGCGCACTCGACCACGCCAATGCCAAGTTGCAACACGAGAACTCCCACGACGCCTTGACCGGTCTGCCAAACCGCGGCTATTTGCAGCAGCGCCTTGATGTGGCATGGATTCAGTTTGGCAACGACGGCCTGCCGCTCGCCGTGATGTTCATCGACCTTGACCGCTTCAAGATGGTCAACGACAGTCTCGGCCATCACTTTGGCGATCTGTTACTGATGCAGGCGGCTTATCGTTTGCGCAGCTGTCTGCGTGAGAGCGACCTGCTGGCGAGGCTCGGCGGCGACGAGTTTGCGGTGCTTGCGCCCGATGCACCACTCGATGCGGTGGTCGATATAGCCGAGCGGATTCTGGCTGCGTTCGACCTGCCATTTTTTATCAATGGCCATGAAGTGTTTTCCTCCTGCAGCATCGGTATTGTCAGCGCTGACAGTCAATTTCACCATGAGCCGGCCGACCTGTTGCGCGATGCGGACATGGCGATGTATCGGGTCAAGAGTGGCGGTCGCGACAGCTATGCCGTGTTCAATCAAGAGGTGCGGCGCGAGGTGTCGGACCAGGTCGAGCAGGAAGGCGCACTGCGTAATGCACTTAAGCGCACTGACGAACTGGTGCCCTATTTCCAGCCTATCGTCTGCGTGAGAACTGGCGAGTTGGTCGCGTTAGAAGCGCTGATTCGCTGGCACCAGCCTGACGGCCGGGTCATTGCCCCAGGCCAGTTTCTACCCGCTGTAGAAGGCCTGCGCCTGATCGGACGACTCGACCTGTACATGCTGACCAGTATCGTCGTCATTCTGGCGCAGCCCGAACACGCCCACTGGCCGCCCGTACATGTGAACTGCTCCAGTTACAGCATGACCCGGCCGGAGCTCGCCAGTGAAGTGCTGACGCTGCTCGCCCGACACGGGGTCGCACCGTCGCGGATCTGCCTGGAACTGACCGAGGGCGCGCTGGTGGCCGAACCGGACATTGCGCGGCAGACCATGCAGCAACTGGCCGACAATGGTATGTCGGTGGTGCTTGATGACTTCGGCGCGGGGTTTTCGTCACTGAGCTATGTGCACCAGTACCGCTTCAGCGGCCTGAAAATCGACAAGTCATTCATTCTCGAACTCACCGCCAGCCCGCGCAGTCGCGCCATCGTCAGGGCCATCGTGCGTATGGCCGAATCACTCGGCCTCTCAGTGGTGGCCGAAGGCGTGGAAGACGTCGAGACCCTCGACCTCCTGCGCGAAATGGGGGCTGGTCAGGCTCAGGGTTATTACTTCGCCAAGCCCATGGCGCTGAACGAATTGATCCAGACCTCAAAGGCTCCAGGGACCTGGCGGCTGGGGTAAAGAGCAAAGCACTCGCGGGGATACCCCACGCGCGGGCCTGTTTGTCGGACAAAGTCCTCTGCCGAGAACGCCTTTAGCTTGATCGGTAACCTTGGCGTGCGCATGCGCTGGTGAGTCCCCCCTTAAACCCATCCGTCCGGGGCTGGCGTCAACTAAAATGACAGGTGACAGTCGGCGAGACATGTTTGGGAGGTTTCTGTGAGCAGTCGTTGGTGGCGCAATACAGTGCTGTTGATGTGGCTGCTCGGGGTGCCCGTGGGGGCGACTGCTGCAGACGGTTTGGTCAGGGTGTTGGCGGTGGATGATGTGATCGGCCCGGCCAGCGCCGAGTACGTGGTTAATGGTTTGGCCCGGGCTGCGGACGAGCAGGCTCAGTTAGTGGTGCTCACCATCGATACCCCTGGCGGGCTGCAAAGCTCGATGCGGGTGATTGTGCAAGCTATTCTCGCTAGCCCGGTGCCGGTGGTCAGTTATGTGTGGCCCAGCGGTGCCCGTGCGGCGAGTGCCGGCACGTATATCCTCTACGCCAGCCATATCGCGGCCATGGCACCGGGCACCCATCTGGGCGCCGCCACACCTATTCAGCTTGGCGTTCAGCCTGCGCCGTCAGAATCTCCCGCAACCGACACCGAGACGCGCAAGCAAATCAGCGATGCGTCAGCTTTTTTACGTGGGCTGGCTCAATTGCGCGGGCGTAACGCCGAATGGGCCGAGCAGGCGGTACGTGACGCTGTCAGCCTGACTGATTCTGAAGCCGCGAAACTTGATGTCATTGAGTACCGTGCCAAGGATTTGAGCGATCTGCTCGGGCAACTGGACGGCAAATTCCTGAACGTGGAAGGCCGGAATGTGCAGTTGCATACCGCGAATGCGACGGTGATTCACGACGATCCGGGCTGGCGCATCCGCGCCTTGGCGATCATCACCAATCCCAATGTAGCGCTGGTGCTGATGATGATCGGCGTGTTCGGTCTGATTTTCGAGTTTTTTAACCCTGGCTCGGCAGCTGGAGGTGTCATCGGTAGCATTTGTTTGCTGCTGGCGATGTATGCCTTGCAATTGTTGCCAGTGAGTTATGCCGGTGTCGGTCTGATCATGCTGGGGATGGCGCTGATGGTGGCCGAGGCGTTTCTGCCGAGTTTCGGGGTGATCGGTTTTGGCGGCATTGTTGCTTTCATCGGCGGCGCGACGATGTTGATGGACACCCAGGCCCCTGGATTCTCGGTGGCGTTGCCGTTGATCATCGCGATGGCAGCGGTCAGCGCCCTGTGCCTCATCGGTTTGGTCGGGGTGGCGCTCAAGTCCCGGCAGCGCCAGGTCGTCAGCGGTGACGCGGGCCTGGTCGGCAGTATGGTCACGATAACCGCATTGCAGGCGGATGACCCCTTGGGCGGTTGGGTGCAACTGCAAGGTGAAAACTGGCAGGTGTTGAGTCAAACACCGTTACGGCCCGGTCAACGGGTCCGGGTAGTGGCGCGTCGTGGCCTGCTGCTGGAGGTCACGGAGGTGCCGGATAAGCCTCAACAAGGAGACTGATCATGTTTGTGCAACTGGGTTTTGGCGCGCTGGTGTTGCTGTTGGTACTGCTGGCGCTTTCTACCTTTCGTATCCTGCGTGAGTATGAGCGAGGGGTGGTGTTTCAGCTGGGGCGATTCTGGCAGGTCAAGGGGCCGGGCTTGATCCTGCTGATTCCGATGGTTCAGCAGATGGTGCGGGTCGATCTGCGTACGGTGGTGCTGGATGTGCCGCCGCAGGACGTGATCACCCGGGACAACGTTTCGGTGAAGGTCAACGCAGTGCTGTATTTTCGGGTGCTTGATCCGCAACGGGCGATCATCCAGGTCGAAGACTTTCTCATGGCCACCAGCCAACTGGCGCAGACCACGCTACGGGCCGTGCTGGGCAAGCACGAGCTGGATGAGCTGCTGGCCGAGCGTGAGCGGCTCAATGTCGATGTTCAGAAGGTGCTCGACGCACAGACCGATTCCTGGGGGATCAAGGTGGCGAACGTCGAGATTAAACACGTCGACCTCAACGAGTCGATGATTCGTGCCATCGCCAAACAGGCAGAGGCTGAACGTGAGCGTCGGGCCAAGGTGATCCATGCCGAAGGCGAGTTGCAAGCCTCGGAGAAGTTGGCAGAAGCCGCTGAGGTGCTGGGCCGACAACCTGGCGCCATGCAACTGCGCTACATGCAGACCCTGAGTGTGATTGCCAACGACCGCACCTCGACGATTGTCTTCCCATTGCCCATTGAGTTGCTTAAGGGCATGGCCGACCTGTCGCCCAAGGTGTGAGGGCAAGATGTACACCTGATGCAACTTCCGACACGGCCTCAATGAGCATCAGGTGATGGCGAGGCGGGTGGCACGACCGTGTGTATCAGTGGCACCGTTGCGCCCTCCGCTTTGAACCCGCACAAGGGGGGGAAGGGCGATTGGGACGAAGATGTGTGGACGTGTTCGAGGGCTACGCCGTATTGCGTATTGTCTTTGTGGGCAGTCACTGAGTTTAACGGAGTGCGGGGTTATTGTTACCAAAACAGCACATAGTCTTTATCAGAATAGGCACTGTAAGTAAGCACCGTTGCCGCCTACCCTTCACCTCACTAACCATTGAAACCCGAACAGACACGTTGATCACTCACGCCTGCAAGATGAAATTGACGTGTCGTGAGTTCGGCTGCCTGTCGCACCTAAAGTGAGAGGGATGTAAAGATGAAAGCGTCACTGCTGTTTTTATTAGCCTGTGTGTCTGCAGTCAGCATGGCCGATGAAAAACATGAAGGGACTGCCCAGCAACAGCCTGCCGTTGAACACTACGACTATTCAATGAAACCGGACATTGCGAAGGTCCTGTCAATTTCCGATGCCCGAGGGGGCTGTGAAGCGGTTCCGGTGCAAATGAACTACCTGGACTCTGCTGGCAAGGCACATATCCTTGAATACTTGGTGATGGGTACCGGTTGCTCTAATGGTGGATAGGCCATCGTCGGGTGCGCTTTGATAAAAGCTATATGACCTGATTTATAAAAAAGGCTCTGTGATACAGAACCTTTTTTATCGGTATGTTTTTTGGTGTTCAGGTCGCTGATAGTTAGGCGGACAGTTCTGTCAGTCGTTGGCTGCACGCGTCATCAAACGCCACATAAAGACGCTCCGCGATCTGACTTTTAATGCACTTGCCGCTCTCCAGTCCCAGGACGAATCCTTCAGCTTTGCCCCCAGCGCGATTCAAATCATCGGCCGTACCTGCTTGGGTAATGGCGTCCAGCAGCTTCTCGGCGTCGGGTCCCACGCCTTTTGGTAACACGATCCCGTCGAGGCTCATTGTTCGACCCCTTGCTGTGGATGCCGGCCATCAAGTCGGCCTGAATGCATGCGGTGTTGGTCGGTCATGGTGATTCCTTAGCGTAATCGGGCCCTGCGTGAAACCACAGGCCGTGTCGATGGTAGGCCAGCGCCCGGCTAATGGCGAGCGATTGAGCGGGGTCAGCCGTCGCGGTACGCACCGTTGACGTGCAGACGGCTGCCGAGTCGATAGCGTGATGAGGGATGAACCAGGCGTACGTAAGTGACAACCTTGCCGCCGCACCAGGTTCGACGCATCAGCACCAGGCAGGGTTCGTTGGCGTCGATCTGCATGTATTTGCTTTCGTCGTTGCTGGGGTGACTGGCTTCTACGATGTGTTCCATTTCGTCGGGGTGGATCACCTGTAGCAGGTACCGGGACGCTTGCAGGTGTTCGCCGAATGTTTGCTGAATGAACTCGGGCGCCAGCTCGGGGTTGACGTACCGGTCCTCAAGTTGCACCGGCACGCCGTCTTCACAGTGCACGCACAACAGGTGAAACACCGAGGTGCCGGTGGACAACGCCAAGGCAGCGGCCACGGCCATTGAGGCGGCTTCGCGCCCCAGATGCAACACATGGCAGGAGTACCGGTGGCCACGGGCGGTGATTTCGTCAGCGATGTTGGTGATGCGCAGCAGGTTCGATTGCGGCTTGCTCTTGGCGACAAAGGTGCCGACCCCTGAGACCCTCACCAGATGGCCTTCCTCGGTCAGTTCGCGCAGTGCCCTATTGACGGTCATGCGCGACATGCTCAGTTCCTGCACCAGACGGTTTTCCGAAGGAATCAAATCGCCGGGCTTCCATTCGCCGGAGCGAAGTTTGCCTTGAACAAAGTCCTTCGCCCGCTGGTAAAGGGCCTGCGGTGCGGCTTTTATCATCAGGCGCTCCGCACGTGTTGTTGGGTGAGGACGCTTGCCAAGGCCTCAAGAAACAGGTCGTTATCCTCACGACTGCTGACGGATACTCGCAAATACCGGGTATGCCCGGCCTCACGCCAGGGTTTGATGATCACGCCCAGGTGTAACAGCGCCTGGTTGACGGTCTCGGCGGCAAGGGGTGTGGAGAAAAACAGGAAGTTGGCCATCGACGGCACACTGACGATGCCCAAACCCTGCAGCGCAGTGGCCATTCGTCTACGTTCGCCGGCGACATGTTCGAGGGCCGCGTGCAGGTGCTCATCATCGGCCAATGCCGCAACCGCCGCAGCCTGGGCCACGCGGTTGATATTGAAAGGCGTGCGCAGGCGATCAATCAGGTCTGCCAACA
This sequence comes from Pseudomonas sp. 5C2, assembly GCF_034314155.1. NCBI lineage: Bacteria > Pseudomonadati > Pseudomonadota > Gammaproteobacteria > Pseudomonadales > Pseudomonadaceae > Pseudomonas > Pseudomonas sp. 5C2. The sequence continues at coordinate 805,505 of NZ_JAVIWH010000002.1, forward strand.
CGGGATCACTGACGATACCGTACCCGATGCGCAGACCAGCCAGCGAGTAGGCTTTGGAAAAGGTGCGCAGCAAAATGAAAGGTTTAGCGCTGTCTTGGATCAGGCCCAGGCAGTCCGGGTACCCGGCTTCATGTTGCGCGTATTCGTAATAGGCTTCGTCGAGCACCAGCAAACAGTACGCAGGCAATGCCGCGAGCAATTGCTGCAGTTCATCGGCGTTTAGGGTGCTGCCGACCGGGTTGGACGGGCAGGAAAACATCAACAAGCGCGTACGCGGCGTCAGTGCAGCAATCATTGCCGCTACGTCGAAGGCGCCGTCGGCGGTCATCGGTACGCCCACAACCCGGGCGCCTGCGGCCATCGGATAGATGAAGTGCAGGCCGAAGGACGGCACCACAGTCACCACTTCATCGCCGTGGTCGAGAAACACTCGGCTAACGATACTCAGGAGATCCTCCGAGCCATTGCCGAACACCAATTGATTACCCGGCACCCCGAGCTTTTTCGAGAGGGCGGTGCGTAACGTCAGGGAGCTGGCGTCCGGGTATAGGGCAATTTCGCTGCACGCCTGGGCCATGGCGGCGGCCACGGCAGGTGCCGGGCCGAGCGGATTTTCATTGCTGCCGAGTTTGGCGACGCGGGTCAGGCCAAAGCGTTTGCGCACCGCCTCCGAGCTGAGGCCGGCGTTGTAGCTGGCAAGGTCGCGTACTTCGGCGCGAGCCAGCAGGTTCAAATCGGTCGTGCTCATGCCGGGTTCGCTTCTTTGCTGTCCTGCCAGAACGCATTGCGGTCCAGGTAGTTCTGCAAAAACTGCTGTAGGCGCGGGTGTTCGGCGTTATGAAATATCTCGTGCGGCGTGCCGCGCGCGACGACTTCCCCCTGATCGAGAAACACCACCGAATCGGCCACTTGCGCGGCGAAGCCCATTTCATGGGTGACCACGACCATGGTCATGCCTTCTTTGGCCAGGGTTTTCATGACGTGCAACACCTCGCCGACCAGCTCCGGGTCGAGGGCCGAGGTCGGCTCATCGAACAGCATGATGTGCGGCTCCATGGCCAGGGCTCGGGCAATCGCCACACGCTGTTGCTGACCACCGGAAAGTTGGGCTGGATAAGCATCCGCCTTGTGGGCGAGGCCAACTTTATCGAGCATCGCCATGGCCCGCTGCCGCGCATCGGCGGCAGACAGCTTACGCACGCGCAGCAACGCTTCACTGACGTTGCCCAGTGCGGTCATGTGCGGCCACAGGTTGAACTGCTGAAAGACCATGCCGACATTGCGCCGCACCAGATTGATCTGGGATTGCGCAGCGCGCTTGCGGCCTTTGCCGTTGTCTGGCACCCAGCCAAGCAGTTTTCCCTCAATATAAATCTCGCCTTCGTCGTACTCTTCGAGAAACGCCATGCTGCGCAGCAGGGTACTTTTACCCGAGCCTGAGGGGCCGATCAGACACACCACTTCAGAGTGCCGGACCTGCAAGTCGATACCCTTGAGTACGCGCAATGGACCGAAACTTTTGCCGACGCGGTGCAGTTTCAGCATCGGCTCGCGGTTGTCGGAGAGTGCTTCGGGAGTTTTCATCGCTTCACCTGATTCTTGCAAGGCTGATAAGTGCGTGGGTGCCAGGCGTGGGTCTGTGGCGGGGCGGAGGGCATTGTTCATCGCGGTTGCTTCTGCATGAAACGCCCGACCCGCACTTCAAGCAGCATGCCCAACCGTGAGCACGCTTCCACCAGCAACAGGTAACCAATGCACAGCACCAGCAGGGTTTCGACAAAGGCGAAGGTTTCCGAGCCGATGCCGGTCAGGACCATGGTCAGTTCGGGGATGGTGATGATCGACAGCACGGCGGTTTCCTTGCACAGGATGGTCACCAGATTGACCAGTGCCGGGAGGATGATCACCAGCATTTGCGGAATCTGAATACGCGTGATGCATTGCAGGCGGCTGATGCCCAGGCAGTCGGCGGCTTCCAGTTGGCCGCGGGCCACGGATTCAAAGCCGGTACGGAAAATCTCGGCGAAATAGACACTGCCATAGATGCCCAGGCCGAGGATGCCGGCCGGGATGGGCTCCAGGCTGAGACCAAAAGACGGCCCGCCGTAATACACCAGAAACAGCTGGACCAGAAACGGCGTACTTCGAATCACCTCGATGAATACGCGCAGCGGCGCGCGAACCAGGGTGTTGCCGAACAGCTGCGCGACGGCGATCAGCATGCCCAGCATTAATCCAAGGACAACACCGGCAGACCAGGTGCCGAGGGTGACCATGAAACCCTGGCCGATGTCACCGAGGTGCTCGGTGATGATCCTGGGGTCGAAAATCATAGGGCTCGCTTCTTCAGATGGCGTTCCAGCAGGCCACCACAAAATGCCAGCGGAATGTTGATCAGGCAGTAGAAGCCAGCCAGCATCAGGTAATCCTGAACGAACATGTAGTCACTGGCCGCTATGTTCTGTGCGGTACGGGTCAGGTCGGCCAGACCCACTACGGATACCAGCGACGATGCCTTGATCAGCAGAATCATTTCATTGACCAGCGCCGGCAGGGTCAGGCGTACGGCTTGAGGCACGCGAATGCGCACCAGCATTTGTCCTGCGCTCATGCCCAGCAGGCCGGCGGCTTCCAGTTGCCCGCCGGGAATGGCGAGAAAACCACCGCGCATGATCTCGGCGATATAAGCCCCGGCCGCTAGCGACAGGCCGATCACTGCCGCCACCATGGGCGAGACGTTCGGCAGGCCGATGCGCGGCAGGAAGTAATAGATGAACAGCAATTGCACCAGCAGCGGAATGCCCCGGAACACGAATATATAGGCGCCACCCAGGCGTCTTAACAGCGGCACGGGTGACAGCCGCAAGCTGCCGACGATCACGCCGATGACAAAACCAAAAACCAGTGCCGCGACCGAAACCTCAAGGGTCACCAGCAAGCTGTTCAGCAGTAACGGCAGGTTTTGCAGCAGTAAAGGCCAATCGAACATCGTCGTGACTCCACCCTCGATGATCGCCGGCCCGGTTGAGCCGGCGATCCGTTGATTCAACCCGCTAAAGCTGTTTACCAGGTTGGGTCGAAGTCAGCTTTAGGCACGTCCATTTCGGCCCCCAGCCATTTTTTCTGCAGGCTGGCGAGGCGACCGTCTTCATGCATTTTCAGCATGGCGGCGTTGAGGGCGGCGATCAGGCTGTTGGCGTCGTCATCCTTGCGTCCCAGATAGGCGAAGTAAGATTTCTTGCCGAACGGTGGCATGACCACTTTGTACAAGTTTGATTTCTCGGCCGCGACGTAGGAAATGTTCGGCAGGGAGTTGGCGACTGCAACGATGCGCTTGGCAGCCAGGTCGGCATAGGCTTGGTTGTTATCGACGTACTCGCGGATCGTGACTTTCTCCGGCAGGGTCGCGGCGAAGGATTTGAGTTCTTCGAGCTGTGCCGATCCTTTGCCTGCGCCGACGGTTTTACCAGAGATGTCTTCAGGCTTTTTGATGGTCTCGTCTTTGGCGCCAATCATTAGCGCTACAGTCGCTTCGGCAATCGGCATCACGAAGTGGTAGCGCTCTTTGCGCGCCTTGGTGACGATAATGGGGCCAGCGACCACGTCGAATTTCTTCGCTTCCAGCCCTGGCAATACGCTCGGCCACGGCAGGTCGAGAAATTTGATTTTGACCCCCAGTTCTTTGCCCAGTTGTTCGAACAGTTCGGCGTTCAGGCCTTTCTGTTTACCGTTGTCGGTGAAGTCGAACGGTGCAAATTGCAGTTCGGTGCCCACCACCAGCTCACCGGCTTTTTTCACATCGGCCAGTTGATCGGCATGCGCCGCCAGGGGAGTAACGGCCAGGGCCATGGCGACGCACAGGCCGTTGAATGTCTTACTGAACAGAGAATCGAGTTGCATGGGGTAACTCCTTCATCAGATGCACTGAACGCTGGTGGTTTGTGTCGGTTCTTGTATTGGCTGTGGTGTTGATTTTTATGATCGTTGCGTAAGGGTTATTGCCTATTGCCTATTGCCTATTGCCTATTGCTCAGTGCAGTTAGCGTGCCGTACCTGTATGTACAACCTGAGATGAGCTTCAGCCGAGTATTTTCCCCGGATTGAGAATGCCGTTGGGGTCATAGCAATCCTTGAGCTGCTGCATCGCCTGACGCGCTTCATGGCTGACCGAGTGATGAAGAAATTCACGCTTGAGCAGGCCGATGCCATGTTCAGCGGACACCGATCCGCCCAACTCGCCGACAGCGGTATAGACCAGTTCTTCAATCTCGAAAACAGGCGCTGGCTGTGGCAATGAATCGCAGTCCACGGTCAGGTGCAGGTTGCTGTCGCCGATGTGGCCGAAGTACACGCTGCGGTTACCCGGCCAGCGTTGCTCAAGGCGCTGCCGACACAGCTCGGCGAAGTCGCCGATCTGGCCAATGGGCAGGCTTACATCGAAATTCAACGGCGTCATGCGCAACGGAAATTCACCGGTCGCTTCGCGAATCTTCCACAGTGCGCGGGCTTGGGCCTGTGAGCTGGCCAGCACTGCATCCACCACTTCGCCAGCGTTGATGGCATCTTCCAGGGCCTGTTCCAACCGCTCGCGGGCGGCGGCGGATTCCAGCAGCACGTACAGTGGATAATCCCGCGACATCGGCGCTACCGGACTTTCCAGCCAGGAAACGCCCAAGCAGAAGAAGTCCTGCCACATCAGCTCATAGGCTTGCGGTGTGCCAACGCTGCGTTGTACTCGCCGCAGCAGGCTCACCGCGCTGGCGTAGTCGGGCAGGGCGCACAGCAGGGTCGTGGTTTCACCGGGTAATGGCGCGAGCTTCAAGATGGCGCGGGTGATTACCCCAAGGGTGCCTTCGCTGCCGATGAAGCACTGTTTCAGGTCATAACCGCAGTTGTTCTTGATCATCTTGTTCAGCAGATTGAGCACGCGGCCATCGGCCAAAACCACTTCCAGGCCGAGCACCAAGTCTCGGGTCATGCCATAGCGGATCACGGCATTGCCACCCGCGTTGGTCGCGATATTGCCGCCGATCTGGCATGAGCCTCGGGCACCCAGGTCCAGCGGAAATAGAAAGCCTGCGTCGAGCGCCGCGTGTTGAATTTCTTGCAGGGTGGTGCCTGCCCAGACACTGATGGTGGCGGCGGCGGGGTCGATTTCCTCGATGCCGTGCATCCGCTCCAGGGACAGGGCGATGTCGGTTTCCCGAGGCACCGCGCCGCCGGCCAGCCCGGTCATTCCCCCTTGAGGCACGATCGTTTGCCGCGCTGCGTTGCAAATACGCAAGGCGGCGGCGACGTCCTCAGTGCTCCTTGGCAGCAACACCGCCGCCGGACAGACAGGTGCGTGGCCGGTCCAGTCGCTGTAGTGCCGTTGATTGATCGCGGCGCCCGTGACTACCGCCGCGTCACCCAATGCTGCGCGCAATTGCTCGAGGGTCTGTTGCAAATGAGGCATCGGCCTAGCTCACGGTAAGAGAAGAAAGAGGATTCAGGCGCAACCCGCGACTGTCGAGTTGGCTCAAGTCCGGTTGACCGAGCAACGACAGGGCCAGACGTAACTCTTGTGTCAGCAGATCAAGAGCATGCCCTGCACCGGCCTGGCCGCCGACGGCCACTCCATACAAGGTAGCGCGTCCCAGCAGAACCGCATCCGCAGCAATCGTTGGCAAGCCATATGCTCTTGTCTATACAGGTAAGGCAAGATGCAGGCCAATGCGTCGATTGCAAATCATGAGGGTCGTTCCTTCGCCTGTGTTTATAGAATCAAACAGGATTGCCGGGGTATTCCTGGCAGCTGCTGTCACCGAAAGTTGCACCCATTGAGGTCGTTCCGCCCACTGATGAGGCAAAGGGAAACCAGGTAATTGCTGATGACAAGGCGGCGTTGGTCGTTAGAAAAACAGGCGGTCAGCGTGAGCATGAGGGTTTGCGGAAAAGGACAATGTCGGCGGCACAGTAAATGCTTACACCTGTATATACCGCGCATTCCGCTGTTCGATTGATCCCTCCATTCCAGCCCGGTATAACCCCTGTAAACAGGAGCGAGCATGACCTCTAGCGCTAATCTGCCCTTGATCGATATGTCCGGTGTTCGTGAAGGTGACCAGGCGAGTATTCGCCGGGCCGGTGATGCCATTCGCGTGGCCTGCAGCGAAACCGGCTTCTTCTACATCATCAATCACGGTGTGCCGCAGGAGGTGATTGATCGGGCGATGGCGGCGGCAGCGCAGTTCTTTGCCTACCCGGCCGAGGTCAAGCGGCAGGTGGCGGTGAATAAGCGGCACCGAGGCTGGCATGCGTTGGGCGGAGCGACCATGTATGAGGCGACCAAGCCTGATTTCAAGGAGTTCTTCAGCATCGGGCTGGAACTGCCTGAAGACGATCCGTGTGTGGTAGCTGGAGAGGCTTTACGCGGACCGAACCAATGGCCGGCATTTATGCCGGGGCTGCGCACTGCGCTGGCTGAGTATTACGTCGAAATCGGCAAGGCCGGGGCCGATCTGTTGAAAGCGGTGGCAGCGGGTCTGGGCATAGAACAGGATTTCTTCAACAGCAAGTACCACACACCGCTGCAACGGACTCAGATGGTGTATTACCCACCCCATCCGCCGATGGCCGAAGCCGATCAATTCGGGGTTGCACCGCACACGGATTACGGCTGCATTACGTTGCTGTATCAGGACAACAGCGGGGGCTTGCAGGTGCGTGAGCTGGGCTCTAACCGCTGGATCGATGCCACGCCGATCCCTGGCAGTCTGGTGGTCAACGTCGGCGACCTGCTGGCGCATTGGTCCAACAATCGTTTCCGCTCGACCTTGCATCGAGTGATCAATAAGTCAGGTCATGAACGCTATTCCATCGCGACCTTTTACGACCCGACCTACAGCGCGGTGGTCGATCCCTGTGATTTAGGTATCGATTCGGCATCGAGCCTGTACCCACCCGTCGCAGCGGGGGATTACATCCTCAAGCGGATTGATGATTCGATGGCGTATCGCAAAAAAGTGCAGTAAATCACGTGCCTTTGACGGGTGTCTGGCTTACATAAAAAAGGGGAGTCAGCTCACGCTGACTCCCCTTTGTCTACCGCCAACGACCGTCAGATCACCTGAACAATCGCCTTGGTCACGACGTCGATGTTGCTCTGGTTCAGTGCGGCAACGCAGATCCGGCCGGTGTCGAGGGCGTAGATGCCGAATTCATTGCGCAGGCGATGAACCTGTTCGGTGGTCAGTCCGGAGTAGGAGAACATGCCGCGTTGACGACCGACAAAGCTGAAGTCGTGATCGGTCTGGGCCGCCAGCTTCTCGACCATGGCCTTGCGCATGCCACGAATCCGCAGACGCATTTCGCCCAGTTCCTGCTCCCACATCTCGCGCAGCTCAGGGTTGTTGAGCACCGCAGCGACGATGGTTGCGCCGTGGGTTGGCGGGTTGGAGTAGTTGGTGCGGATTACGCGTTTGACCTGTGACAGAACCCGTGCGGTTTCGTCTTTCGATTCAGTGACGATCGACAACGCGCCAACGCGTTCGCCATACAGCGAGAACGATTTGGAGAACGAGCTGGAGGCGAAAAAGGTCAGGCCCGACTCGGCAAACAGGCGCACTGCGGCGGCGTCTTCTTCGATGCCGTCGCCGAAGCCTTGATACGCCATGTCCAGGAACGGCACGTGGCCTTTGGCTTTGAGCACGTCGAGGACATTTTTCCAGTCCTCAGGGCTCAGGTCGACACCTGTCGGGTTATGGCAGCAGGCGTGCAGGACCACGATCGAACCTGACGGCAGGTTCTGTAAATCTTCGAGCATGCCTGAACGGTTCACGTCATGGCTGGTCGCATCGTAATAACGGTAGTTCTGAACCGGGAAACCAGCGGTCTCGAACAGCGCACGGTGGTTTTCCCAGCTTGGATCGCTGATGGCCACGATCGCGTCGGGCTTGAGTTGCTTGAGGAAGTCGGCACCGATTTTCAATGCACCGGTACCGCCCACGGCCTGAACAGTCAGGGCGCGCCCGGAATCCAGCAACGGCGACTCGGCACCGAACAACAGTTTCTGCACGGCCAGGTCGTAAGCGGCGATGCCATCGATCGGCAAGTAACCGCGTGCGACGTGTTGAGCCACGCGAATGCTCTCAGCTTCGGCGACGGCACGCAGGAGTGGAATTCGCCCCTCTTCGTTGCAGTACACCCCGACCCCCAGGTTGACCTTAAAGGTACGGGTATCGGCATTGAATGCTTCGTTGAGGCCCAGGATTGGATCGCGTGGTGCCATTTCGACAGCGGAGAACAGGCTCATTTTTACGGCAGCTCTGAATGGAGGATTGAAGAGGTACAACGCTCCGGCCGAGTGCACTAGAGCGGTGCGCAAACGGGGACCTAGTATAGAGAGCATCGTTCAGCGCTGCGACAGGCTGAAGCGCGTTTTTCAGAGTTTTTTAGGGTTTTCCACGTTTATTTTTCGACCGTTAGTCAAATTGCAACCGCAATTGTTTTGGGCTTGTAGGATGGGTCGCTTGAAAGGTGATGTCTTTGACTCCATTTATAGTCTCTTCATGTCTTTTCCCGGCGGCATCGGTCGTTCGCGGTTTTCTCGTTTCAGCGCTGTTTTGCAGGCCGGAATGAACCCAGAGGTAGCGTATGTCTGAGTTTGAGCTCGTAACCCGTTTCCAGCCGGCCGGTGATCAGCCGGAAGCTATTCGCTTGATGGTCGAAGGGATCGAGGCCGGGCTGGCGCACCAGACATTGCTCGGCGTAACCGGTTCGGGCAAGACCTTCAGCATCGCCAACGTGATCGCGCAAGTGCAGCGTCCGACCCTGGTGCTGGCGCCGAACAAAACCTTGGCAGCGCAGTTGTATGGTGAGTTCAAGGCGTTCTTTCCGAACAACGCAGTCGAGTATTTCGTTTCTTACTACGATTACTACCAGCCAGAAGCATACGTGCCGTCGTCGGATACGTTTATCGAGAAGGATGCTTCGATCAATGACCACATCGAGCAGATGCGGTTGTCGGCGACCAAGGCGTTGCTGGAGCGCAAGGACGCGATCATCGTCACCACGGTGTCGTGCATCTACGGTTTGGGCAGCCCCGAGACGTATTTGAAGATGGTGCTGCACGTCGATCGTGGTGACAAACTCGATCAGCGCGAGCTGCTTCGGCGTCTGGCTGACTTGCAATACACTCGCAACGACGTGGACTTTGCTCGTGCGACGTTTCGCGTGCGCGGGGACGTGATCGACATCCACCCGGCTGAATCGGACTTCGAAGCGATCCGCATCGAGCTGTTCGACGACGAGGTCGAGAACATTTCGGCCTTCGACCCGCTGACGGGCGCAGTGATTCGCAAACTGCCACGCTTTACGTTCTATCCGAAGAGTCACTACGTAACGCCGCGCGAAACACTGCTGGATGCGATGGAAGGGATCAAGGTCGAGCTTCAGGAGCGGCTGGAGTACCTGCGCAGCAATAACAAGCTGGTGGAAGCGCAACGGCTGGAGCAGCGCACCCGCTTCGATCTGGAGATGATCCTGGAACTGGGCTACTGCAACGGTATCGAAAACTACTCACGCTACCTGTCTGGACGACCTTCCGGTGCGCCGCCGCCGACGTTGTATGACTACTTGCCGGCCGATGCATTGCTGGTGATTGACGAATCCCACGTCAGCGTGCCGCAGGTGGGCGCGATGTATAAGGGGGACCGCTCTCGAAAGGAAACCCTGGTCGAGTATGGCTTCCGTCTGCCGTCGGCTCTGGATAACCGGCCGATGCGCTTCGATGAGTGGGAAAGCGTCAGTCCGCAGACGATTTTCGTCTCGGCCACCCCCGGCAACTATGAGGCGGAGCATGCCGGTCGAGTGATTGAGCAGTTGGTGCGACCTACTGGTCTGGTCGACCCGCAGATCGAGATTCGCCCGGCACTGACTCAGGTCGATGACCTGCTGTCAGAGATCGGCAAGCGTGTGGCCGTGGGGGAACGGGTATTGGTGACCACCTTGACCAAGCGCATGTCCGAAGACCTGACCGATTACCTGGCCGACCATGGTGTTCGGGTGCGTTACCTGCATTCGGATATCGAAACCGTGGAACGGGTCGAAATCATCCGCGATCTGCGTTTGGGTACGTTCGATGTACTCGTGGGCATCAACCTGCTGCGCGAAGGCCTGGACATGCCTGAGGTGTCGCTGGTGGCGATTCTCGACGCTGACAAGGAAGGCTTCCTGCGTTCAGAGCGCTCGCTGATTCAGACCATTGGCCGCGCCGCACGTAACCTCAATGGACGGGCGATTTTGTACGCCGACCGTATCACCGGCTCCATGGAGCGGGCGATTGGCGAAACCGACCGTCGGCGTGACAAGCAGATTGCCTACAACCTGGAACACGGCATCACCCCTAAAGGCGTGTTCAAGGACGTTGCCGACATCATGGAGGGCGCCGTCGTGCCGGGTTCGCGCAGCAAGAAGCGCAAAGGCATGGCCAAGGCCGCCGAAGAGAACGCCAAGTACGAAGCCGAATTGCGCACGCCGGGCGAGATCGGCAAGCGTATTCGTCAATTGGAAGAGAAGATGTACCAACTGGCCCGCGACCTCGAGTTCGAGGCCGCGGCACAGATGCGCGACGAGATCGGCAAGCTGCGTGAGCGGTTGTTGACGGTTTGATGTTGCCCCGGGTCAATGCAGGTGCTGGCACTCTTTAATGCGCCGCCCCGCCCTTGACGCCAACAGGCAGCGCTTTGGTCAGCAGCACGGCGATCATGCTTATCCCTAGTGCGATACCGACGAAATGGAAGGCGTCGTTGTAGGCCATGATGGATGCCTGCTGGTGCGTGATCTCACTGAGTCTGGCCAAGGCGGCTTGTTCGTTGCCCAGCTTGTCGGTGAGCAAGGCCATGCGCTCGGCGACTTGCGGGTTGCTCGGGACAATGGCTTCGCGCAAATAGTCGAAATAGGTCTTGGTCTTGGCATCAAGCAGGGTGGAGAGCAGGGCGATACCAACGGCGCCTCCCAGGTTTCGCAGGATGTTGAACAGGCTCGAGGCTGAGCCCGCGTCCTTCGGCTGGATATAGACGGTGGCGATCAACGAAATGGTAACCATGATCATCGGTTGGCCGAGGGCGCGCACGATCTGGATCTGATTGAGCTGCGGTCCTGCGAAGTCCAGGTTAAGTGCTCCGGACGCGAAGCTGGCAAACCCGAACAGCCCGAAACCGATGGCGCACAGGAGCTTCGGCGGTATCACTTTCATCAGTTGTGGCACCAGCGGGATCAAAAACAACTGCGGAATGCCCATCCACATGATCACTTCGCCGATCTGCTGCGCGTTGTAGCCTTGAATTTGCGCGAGGTACAGCGGCAACAGATAGATCGAACCGTACAAGCCCACACCCATCCCCACGCTGGAGATACTCGACAGGCCAAAATTGCGTTCTCCTAAAATACGCAGGTTGATCAGTGGCTCGGGTTTGGACAGTTGCAGAATCACGAAGGTGATCAGGCTGACCAGGGCGATGCTGCCCAAGCTGACAATCAGGTGGGATTCGAGCCAGTCCTTGCGATGACCTTCCTCCAGAAACACCTGCAGGCAGCCTAGGCCGACCCCCAGGGTAACGATGCCCGCGTAGTCGGTGCTTTTCAGCAGTTCCCAGTGCGAAGCTTTCTTTTCCAGCCCGTAGAGCAAGCCGGCGATCATCAGCAGGCCGGGCGGTATGTTGATGTAGAAAATGTACTGCCAGCCATAGTTCTCTGTCAGCCAGCCGCCCAGTGTCGGGCCGATCGAGGGCGCGAATGTCGCTGTCATCGCAAACAGGGCCATCCCTTTGGCACGATGATGCTCGGGCAGTTTGATCAGGGTCATGGTGAACGCCAGCGGGATCAGCGCGCCACCGGTGAAGCCCTGCAAGGCGCGGAACACGATCATGCTGTCCAGACTCCAGGCCATGGAGCAGAGCATGGAGGACAGCAGAAACCCGCCCGAAACCCAGACCGCCAGGCGTCGCGCTGAGAGCAACTGCACCAGCCAGGCGGTGAGCGGAATCATAATAATTTCCGCCACCAGGTACGAGGTGGAAATCCACGAGCCTTCTTCAAGGGTCGCCGACAGCGCGCCCTGAATGTCCTTGAGCGAAGAGTTGGTGATCTGGATGTCCAGCACCGCCATAAAAGCGCCCAGCATCACGCTCATGACCGCGATCCAGTCCCGTCGGCTTGGCTCGCCAGCGGGGCGGATCAGTTGATCACCGGCCACTGTCAGCGCCGTTTGCCTTGATGTTGACCTTGACTGTCACCGACATGCCGGGGCGGATTTTGCCGTGCAACGGGTTATCGGCGGCAAAGGTCAGCTTCACTGGAATACGCTGTACCACCTTGGTGAAGTTGCCGGTGGCGTTGTCCGGCGGCAGCAGGCTGAATTGCGCACCGGAGGCGGCGAACAGGCTTTCCACCCTGGCGTTGATGGGGGTGTCGGAATAGGCGTCGAAAATCAGTTCGGCTGCTTGTCCTGGCGCCATATGGCCGATCTGGGTTTCCTTGAAGTTGGCCTGAATCCAGATGTCTTCATCCGGCACGATAGACAGCAGGTACGCGCCGACCTGTACATATTGGCCGTTGCGCGCCCCGCGTTGGCCTATCATCCCGCTGAGTGGCGCACGAATCTCGCTGCGTTGCAGGTTGAGTTCAGCTTGGGCAAGGTCGGTGCGGGCATTGGCGATCTGCGCGTCGAGGCGTTTGATTTCCGCCGAAAGGGCGACCACCTGTTGCCGCTGGCCTTGTACTTCGGCCTGGGCCTTGGTGACCTGCGAACGTGCGATATGGCTGTCGGCAGACAGGGTGGTGACGCGCTCTTCGGAAATGTAGCCGGGTTTGCGCAAAGTCTCTGCGCGGTTTAAATCGATTTGTGTGCGTCCGAAGGTTGCTTGACTGGCTGCCACTTGGGCTTCGGCGGACGCAATCATGCTGGCTTGCTGGGTCAACTTGCTGTTTGCCTGAATCCGCTCGGCTTCACGGGTATCGAGCATGGCCTTCGCCCGGTCAACGGCCAGATGGAAGTCAGCGGCATCTAGCTTCACCAACAGTTGACCTTTTTCGACGTGCTGGTTGTCCTGGACCAGAACTTCGTCGACGCGCGCGGCGAGCTGGCTGGAAATTCGGGTGATTTCGCCCTGTACATAGGCGTTGTCGGTGGTTTCATAGAAGCGGCCCTTGAAGTACCACTGGGCAAAAAAGGCGAGGGCGATCAGTAGGGCAATCGTGAAGAAGATGTACAGGCGGCGTTTAAGTTGGGCGGGCATGGGCGTTCTAAATTATTTGAAATGTAAGCAAACTTATCAGTGTTTAATTCTGGCATATAGCCATACGCCAGAATAATGACTGCAGGTGATGTTTGGGTATTCATTTAGTCCGTTATGCCTTGTATCTACCTTCTATGGGGTATGCAGGCGCTCGGCCGTACGTTGATTACGCCCCTGCGCTGGAGCCATGGGGGGTGCGCCTGTTAAGATTCGACGCTTGTTCGACCTATTCGAGATCTTTCATGACCACCGTCCGCACCCGCATCGCGCCATCGCCCACTGGCGACCCCCACGTTGGCACTGCCTACATCGCATTGTTCAATTATTGCTTTGCCAAGCAACACGGTGGCGAGTTCATCCTGCGCATCGAAGACACTGACCAAGTGCGCTCGACACGTGAGTCTGAACAGCAGATTTTCGATGCGTTGCGCTGGTTGGGAATCGAGTGGAGCGAAGGCCCGGATGTCGGTGGTCCTCACGGCCCGTATCGGCAGAGCGAGCGGGGCGACATTTACCAGAAGTATTCCAAGCAGCTGGTCGAGATGGGCTACGCGTTCCCGTGCTTCTGCACCGCGGAAGAGCTCGATCAGATGCGTGCCGAACAGATGGCCCGGGGCGAAACCCCGCGCTACGACGGCCGTGCACTGTTGCTGTCGAAGGAAGAGGTTCAGCGTCGACTGGACGCTGGCGAACCGCATGTAATCCGCATGAAAGTGCCAAGCGAAGGCGTTTGCGTGGTGCCGGACATGCTGCGTGGCGACGTCGAGATCCCGTGGGATCGCATGGACATGCAAGTGTTGATGAAGACCGATGGGTTGCCGACCTATTTTCTGGCCAACGTCGTCGACGACCATCTGATGGGTATCACCCATGTCCTGCGCGGCGAAGAGTGGCTGCCGTCGGCACCTAAACTGATCCTGCTGTACGAGTATTTCGGTTGGGATCAGCCGGAGCTGTGCTACATGCCGCTGCTGCGTAACCCGGACAAGAGCAAGCTGTCCAAGCGCAAGAACCCGACTTCGGTGACGTTCTACGAGCGTATGGGTTTCATGCCTGAAGCCATGCTCAACTACCTGGGTCGCATGGGCTGGTCGATGCCGGACGAGCGCGAGAAGTTCTCGCTGGAAGAAATGGTCGAGCATTTCGACCTGTCGCGGGTTTCCCTGGGCGGGCCGATTTTCGATATCGAGAAGCTGTCCTGGCTCAACGGCCAATGGCTGCGCGAGTTGCCGGTCGAAGAGTTTGCCCGTCGTGTGCAGAATTGGGCGCTGAACCCCGAGTACATGATGAAAATCGCTCCTCACGTTCAGGGGCGCGTAGAAACTTTCAGTCAGATTGCGCCGTTGGCCGGTTTCTTCTTCGCCGGTGGCTTGCAGCTGGATGCCAAACTGTTCGAACACAAAAAACTGTCGCCCGATCAGGTCCGGCAGTTGATGCAGTTGATTCTGTGGAAACTGGAGACTCTGCGCCAGTGGGAAAAAGATCCGATTACAGGCTGCATTCAGGCTGTGGTCGAGCACTTGGAGCTCAAACTGCGCGACGCCATGCCGCTGATGTTTGCTGCAATCACGGGGCAGGCCAGCTCGGTCTCGGTCCTCGACGCGATGGAAATCCTCGGTCCGGACCTGACACGCTTCCGTCTGCGTCAGGCCATCGACTTGCTTGGCGGCGTATCGAAGAAAGAAAACAAGGAATGGGAAAAGCTGTTGGGCGCCATTGCCTGACACGCTCACCAGGCGTTGTGGGTCATTGTGTCTGCCTGGAGTAGGGCGCACAGTGGCCGTTGCGCCCCCGGATTTACGGGGGTTGGACGGTAAGTGATTGTTATGCCGACGAAAAATATTGAAATTTGTTGAAAATATATTTGACAGGTTCCAAGGTCGCGCTTAATATGCGACCCGTCCACAACGTGGGGCTATAGCTCAGCTGGGAGAGCGCTTGCATGGCATGCAAGAGGTCAACGGTTCGATCCCGTTTAGCTCCACCAAATTGTACAATTCAAGGCTTGGCCACGCAGGCCTTGAATCGATCAGGCTCAGTCTGATCACGTTGTATAGAAGGTTTTGCGTCCCCTTCGTCTAGTGGCCTAGGACACCGCCCTTTCACGGCGGTAACAGGGGTTCGAGTCCCCTAGGGGACGCCAGTATCAAGAAGCAGTGCCGCGAGGTATTGCTCCGCCGTGAGGCGAAAAATCCGGGGCTATAGCTCAGCTGGGAGAGCGCTTGCATGGCATGCAAGAGGTCAACGGTTCGATCCCGTTTAGCTCCACCAAATTGTACAGTTCAAGGCTTGGCCACGCAGGCCTTGAATCGATCAGGCTCAGTCTGATCACGTTGTATAGAAGGTTTTGCGTCCCCTTCGTCTAGTGGCCTAGGACACCGCCCTTTCACGGCGGTAACAGGGGTTCGAGTCCCCTAGGGGACGCCACGATTGCCCGTTCTACGGGACCAAGGGTCATTCAATTATTGAATGGCCCTTTTGTTTTTGTGCTGCGTTTTACCCCTCCTGCCGTATTTTCCGTCAACCCCTTCTTGCGCTGTATCGCATTCGTCCTGCCGACCGGCGGCATGACAATCTGCTTGCCAATAAATATTATGGAGATAATATTATATCCATAATATTTGGAGGCGAGCATGAACGATAAAAAGGCGCAAACCCGCGAGCGTATTCTTCAGGCCGCCAGCTCTGCTCTGATCCAGCAGGGTCCGGTTGAGCCGAGTGTCAGCAACGTGATGGGTGCTGCCGGCCTTACGGTGGGTGGTTTTTACGCGCACTTTGAAAGTAAGGATGCCTTGATGCTCGAGGCCTTCAGTCAATTGCTCGGCCAGCGCAGGGCGCTGATGGCGCAAATTGACGAGCACTTGGCTGGCGATGAGCGCCGAGCGCTGGTCGCTGCCTTCTATTTGTCGCGTAAGCATCGGGACGCTACGGAGCATGCCTGTCCGTTGCCATCAACCGTGGGTGAGCTGTCGCGTCTGCCTGACGGTTTTCGTGCGGTATTGGCCGAGCATGTGGAGTTGATGGTGGCGCAATTGGCGGACAGCCCTGAGGACGCCGACAAGGTCCTGGCGGACATGGCATTGATGACCGGTGGTCTGGCCTTGGCGCGCGCTTTAGGCCCTTGCGAATTATCTGACCGGGTGCTCCGGGCCGCAAAGTCGGCGGTACTGTGATCAACGCTGTTTGCAGTGCCAGAATTTAAAACACACAACGCAACGCAGTGGGTTTGCAGGAGAGAAGCGATGAGCAGGTTAGGCTGGATTCGCGGAGTCAATGGCACCTTGGGTCGGCTGGCACCCAGGTTGGTGGCAGCAAAAATGCATCTGGCGTTCACTACCCCGCAGCATCGATTGCCGTCTGACTGGGAGTTGCCAGTCCTGGCCCGTGCCGAGCGCGTGACCTTGCGCTTCGGTCTTTCCGCCTTGCGTTGGGGGGCGGGTCCTACGGTGTTGCTCATGCATGGCTGGGAAGGGCGCCCAACCCAATTCGCCAGTTTGATAGAGGCCTTGGTCACTGCGGGTTATACCGTCGTGGCGCTTGACGGTCCAGGCCATGGACAGTCCCCCGGTCATGAAGCTCATGTGGTGTTGTTTGCCAGGGCGCTGCTGGAAGCTTCGGCAGAGCTTCCGCCACTCAAAGCCGTAATTGGCCATTCCATGGGCGGCGCCAGCGTGCTGCTGGCGACTCAGATGGGCCTGCGCAGCGAAACCCTGGTGAGCATTGCCGCGCCGAGCCGTGTATTGGGGGTGCTGCGTGGTTTTGCGCATCGGGTTGGATTGCCACCTGTTGCGCGCTCTTCGTTCATCAGGCAGTTCGAACGCGAGGTGGGCATGGCGGCGTCTGCGCTGGATGTCAGCCGCTATGAGCTGAATGTGCCAGGCTTGATCGTGCATGCGGAGGATGACCTCATGGTGCCGGTGGACGAAGCGCAACGGATCCACGATGCCTGGTTTGACAGCCGCTTGTTGCTCCTCAAGCAGGGCGGACATCAGCGGGTGCTGGCCGATCCGAAGGTGATCGAGGGCGTGTTGGCGTTGCTGGCCGGCAGCGCACACCCGCAGCGCCAATCTGCCTGAGCTTCCGTTACACTGCTCGCGAGTTGCTCTCCACGTTGGGGCACACATCAAGGAGCGAGCATGAGCTGGGATCTGGCAACGCCATTCGTCATTGACCTGAGTGTGGTGGCTGAAGACATCGATGGGCTGGGTCATGCCAATAATGCGGTGTACGTGACTTGGCTGGAGCGTTGCGCATGGCGACATTCACAACGGCTTGGCCTGGATTTGAGCGAGTACCGTCGAATCGATCGGGCGATGGCGGTGGTCCGGCATGAAATCGACTACCTGGCCAGCGCCTACGAGGACGACGAGCTGCAATTGGCAACCTGGATCGTCGATTGGGATCAACGCCTGAAGATGACCCGCCGTTTTCAGCTCAAGCGGCCAAGTGACGGTCTGACGTTACTGCGCGCGCAAACCACCTTCGTCTGCATCGAACTGTCCAGCGGTAAACCCAAACGTATGCCTGCCGAGTTCATCGAAGGCTATGGTCCGGCGCTGGTCAACCCGCAAGCCTGACGCCAAACGGCGTATAAGCGTTTCCAATCCAGTGGACGCCCCGTAAACTGCCGGACTTTTTTTCGAGTGTGACCCATGCAAATTGCCTTGGCGCCCATGGAGGGGTTGGTCGACGACATCCTGCGCGATGTGCTGACTCAGGTTGGCGGCATCGATTGGTGTGTGACCGAATTCATTCGTGTGTCCGAGCGCCTGATGCCGGCCCACTACTTCTACAAATACGCCTCGGAGTTGCACCAGGGGGCGAAGACCGATGCGGGTGTGCCCTTACGCCTGCAATTGCTGGGTTCCGATCCTGTGTGCCTGGCCGAAAACGCAGCCTATGCCTGTGAGCTGGGTGCCCCCGTGCTGGACCTGAACTTCGGTTGTCCGGCCAAGACCGTCAATCGTTCCCGTGGCGGCGCGATCCTGCTCAAAGAGCCGGAGTTGCTGCACAGCATCGTCAACCATGTACGGCGCGCTGTGCCTGCGCATATCCCGGTGACGGCGAAAATGCGTCTGGGTTATGAAAGCCCGGAGGGCGCTCTCGATTGCGCCCGGGCACTGGCCGATGGTGGTGCGGAGCAGATTGTGGTCCATGCTCGGACCAAGGTCGATGGCTACAAACCGCCAGCGCACTGGGAATGGATCGCGCGTATCCAGGAAGTGGTCAAGGTCCCGGTCGTTGCCAACGGCGAAATCTGGACCGTTGACGACTGGCGACGCTGCCGGGAAATATGTGGCGCCCGAGACATCATGATCGGTCGCGGGTTGGTCGCGCGCCCTGATCTGGCCCGGCAAATTGCGGCTGCCGAGGCGGGCGAAGACGTGATCGAGATGACCTGGACGCAACTGCAGCCCTTCCTGCAAGACTTCTGGCAACAGGCGTTGAACAAAATGACCCCGATTCAGGCCCCCGGCCGTTTGAAGCAATGGCTGGCGCTGCTGACCAAAAGCTATCCCGAGGCGACAACGCTGTTTAACACCCTGCGGCGTGAGACCGATTGCGAGCGGATCGGACAGTTGATTGGATTTGTTCACAGCGAGGCGGCTTGAAATCATTCTGGCTCAAGAAAGGCGCCCTGATCGGCGCCTTTCTTGTTTATGGGCTTATGGCGGCCAAACTCATGGCTCTTGTTCCTGACTCAGCATCCCCATAAACCCCTCCAGCGGCAGCGCCTCGCTGAACAAATACCCTTGATATAAATGGCAACCCAATTGTTCGAGAAACCTCAGTTGTTCCGGTTTTTCCACGCCCTCGGCGATCACTGCCAGGTTCAGACTCTGGGCCATGGCCACGATGGCGCGGATGATTTCGGCGTCGTTGGGGTCAGTGGTTGCATCGCGCACGAACGATTGATCGATTTTGAGCGCGTCCACCGGCAAGCGCTTGAGATAGGTCAGCGACGAGTAACCCGTGCCAAAATCATCCATCGCGAAGCTGACGCCCATTTTCTTCAAGCGACGCATTTTGGCGATGGTGTCGTCCAGGTTCTGGATTACGATGCCTTCGGTGATCTCCAGCTTGAGAAGCCGGCTGGGTAGGCGATGAACGCGCAGGCTACGTTCGACGCGCTCGACGAAGTCATTCTGGCGAAACTGCCGGGGACTGATGTTGACGCACATGCTGAAATCATCCGCGTCGATCAACGCTTCCCTTAATAGCTGTCCGCCTGCCTTGCACGCTTCATCAAGAATCCAGCTACCGACTTCCAGAATCATTCCGCTTTCTTCCAGCACCTGAATGAAGTGACTCGGTGCCATCGCGCCCAATTGCGGACGCTGCCAGCGCAGCAACGCTTCGGCACCGACGATGCGGTTGTCTCGTGCGTCCACCTGAGGCTGGTAGTGTAAGCTGAACTCGCCGCGGGGCAGGGCCAGGCGTAAATCGTTTTCCAGGCTCAGGCGCTCACTGGCGGCTTTCTGCATGGTGCTGTGGAACAGTTGTGTGGTGTTGCGCCCAGAATCCTTGGCCCGGTACAAGGCAATGTCCGCACGCTTGAGCAGGTCAGCCGGGGTTGACCCATGATCGGGGATCAAGGCCACGCCAATGCTCGGTGTCACCTGCAGACGTTGACCGTCGAGGAACATCGGCTCTGCCAGTAACTCACGCAGGGTGTCAGCCAGGCCGCGTACCTGATGGGTGACTTCGGCCCGCGTGCCTTCCAGTCCGGTGATCAGGACCACGAATTCATCGCCGCCCAGACGCGCCACCGTATCTTCGGTGCGCACGCTGGCCTCCAGGCGTGCGGTGATGACCTTCAACACGCTGTCACCGACCGGGTGACCGAGAGAGTCGTTGATGTGCTTGAAGTGGTCGAGGTCGAGAAACAATAGCGCGCCCCGCAGGTTATGACGTTTGAGCAGGGCAATCTGCTGGCTTAGACGATCCATCAGCAACGCGCGATTGGGCAGGTCGGTCAGCGGGTCGTGGTAGGCCAGGTGCTGAATCTGCGCCTGAGCGTTCTTCAATTGGCTGATGTCGCGGGCAGTCATCAGCAGGCACGGCGTTTCATTCAGGGTGATGGGCTCCACTGACACATCAACCGTCAGCATGTCTCCATTTTTATTGCGTGCCAGCATTTCCCGGTGATGGACGCGGCCTTGGTCCTGTAAATCACTGATTATCAGGCTGCGCTGCGCCGGTTCAGCCCAGATGCCCACGTCGTAGGCAGTGCGTCCTATCACCTCTTTGGAGCTGTAGCCGGTCAACCGGCAGAAACCGTCGTTGACCTCAAGGTAGCAACCCGAATCGCGCTCGGTGATGGTGATGGCGTCGGGGCTGGAGTGGAACGCTTTGGCAAACTTCTCTTCGCTGGCCTTGAGCGCCGCTTCGGCACGTTGCTGTTGGGTGATGTCGCGCAGGGTGGTAACAATGCACGGTTGTTCGTCGACCACGATCAAGCGGCTGGAGATGACGCAGGTCAGCAGTTCGCCTTCCTTGTTCTTCAGCAGCACCTCAAGATTGTCCAGGCCCTTGTCGCGGATGATTTGCTTGTTGCGTTGCTGGCGTTTTAACGGGTCCGCCCAAAAACTGATATCCGTAACGTTCAGGCCGATGATTTCATCGGCTTTCCAGCCAAATGTCTGGGTGAAACTGGGGTTGATCTCGACGAATTGGCCGGTCTCGAAATGGGTGACACATACCGGGTCAGGGCTGGCTTGAAACAGGCTGGCGAACTTCTCCTCTGAACTGCTCAGGCGTTGCTCGCGCTCGACCTGGTCGCTGATGTCCAGCAACGTACCGGCCATGCGCAGCGGTTCGCCGTTTGCATCACGGTAGAGCCGGGCGCGGCTTTCGAGAAAGCGCGAAGTGCCGTTCTCCAGCTGAATGCGGTAGGTGATCTGATAATTGCCCGCCGGGCCTTCGCGCAGGCTGCGATAGGCCTGACGCATGTGGTCTCGGTCTTTGCCGGGCACACCCTCGAAAAAGGCATCGAATGATTCGTGAAAAGGCTCCGGTGCCAGGCCGTGCAACTGCGCGGCTCGGGCTGACCCATACAACATGCCGGTGGGGATGTGCCAGTCCCACGTGCCCAGTTGCGCCGAATCCAGTGCCAGGTCCAGACGCTCCTGACTTTCTTTGAGGGCCAGTTCGGCACGCTTGTGTTCGGTGTTGTCCAGAAAAGTGCTGAGAAGATAGGCGCAGTTATCCAGCACGATCTTCTGTGCGCAGAGCGTGCCATCGTGAACCCGGCCATTGCTGGCGTGCAATTGCACCTCAAGGGTAACGGGTTTGGGTTCGCCCTTGACCATGTCGTGAACCTGTTGACGTTGTGCCGGAACAGCCCATAGCCCGATTTCCACGCTGGTACGGCCCAGAATATCTTTGATTGGCCAGCCCAGCAGGCTTTCGAAATGTCGATTGGCCTCACAGATAAGGCCGTCTTCCAGCCGGGTCAGAAGGACTACATTGGGACTGAGGTTATACAGAGTCTCAAAGCGTTTTTCCGACTCGCTGGAGTCGGTGACCTGGTGAAACGCCGGGAGTAGGAGGCCGTCAGCTGTTTTGGGCATCGGTCAACAAGCCTTGAGAAAGTGGGCAAAGACGTTGATTGTTTTAAGCGCTTTTATGCTCGGAGACTACGTTATTTGCGCATCCAGTAATGCCATGAATGCTCGTGCGGCATTGGAGAGTGTCCTTTCAGTGTGCACAATGTAGCCTAGCTGGCGAGTGAGCTGAATGCCCGGCAAAGGGATGCGCGCTACTTGATCATCAAGCATGGTGCGTGGCAAGACGCTCCAGGCCAGGCCAATGGAGACCATCATTTTGATGGTCTCCATATAGTTGGTGCTCATGGCGATGTTCGGTTTCAGGCCTTGAGCTTCGCACAGGCGGCTGACGATGTGATGGGTGAATGTATTTTCTCCGGGAAACACCGCTGGATAGCGCGCTATATCCATCAGGCTTACAGCGCCGCTGTTGGCCAAGGGATGTTCTGGGGCTGCGACGAAATCCAGTGGGTCGTCCCAGACCACTACCGCCTTGACCAGCGTATGCGGTTGCGGAGCGAGGGTGATCACCGCCAGTTCGGCGCGCCCATGGAGGATTTCATCGTAGGCCACTTCCGAGTCGAGAAACTGGATGTCCAGCGCGACCTCGGGGTATCGCCGTGTGAACTCGCGCAATAAGGGAGGCAGGCGATGCAGGCCGATGTGGTGGCTGGTTGCCAGGGTCAGGCGTCCGCTGATCTCGCCGCTGAGGTTAGTCAATGCGCGGCGAGTGTCGTCCAGCACGCTAAGGATTTGATAGGCTCTGGGCAGCAGTGCCCGGCCAGCCTCGGTCAGGCTGACTTCACGACCCAGTCGGTCGAACAGCCGAACCTTGAGTTGCTGCTCCAGACCGGCAATTCGTTTACTGATCGCTGGCTGGGTCAGATGCAAGCGTTCCCCTGCCGCTGAGAAGCCTCCTGTCTCGGCAATGGCAATAAACGCGTTGAGATTGGCTAGATCCATTTTAGGATTCCAATTGGTTATCCAAAGCATAAAAAATATGAATTTGAGTTATTTAATCATACCCCATAGGATCTTCCTCACAAGCCAAAGGGTTATTGAGCCACGTCATCGATAACCGGCATAGAAACAAGCTGATGAGGAAACGTCTGATGGCCGGCAAAACGCTCTACGACAAGCTCTGGGATTCGCATTTGGTCAAACAGCGCGACGATGGTTCGGCGCTGATTTATATCGACCGTCACATCATTCACGAAGTGACCTCGCCGCAAGCCTTCGAGGGTCTGCGTCTGGCCGGGCGCAAGCCATGGCGGATCGATGCCAACATTGCCACTCCAGACCATAACGTGCCGACGACACCGGAGCGTAAAGGCGGGATTGAGGCCATCGTCGATCAAGTGTCTCGTCTGCAGGTGCAGACCCTTGACGACAACTGCGATGAATATGGCATTACCGAATTCAAGATGAATGACCCACGTCAGGGCATCGTTCACGTCATTGGCCCTGAGCAAGGCGCTACGTTGCCGGGTATGACCGTGGTCTGCGGCGATTCGCACACCTCGACTCACGGTGCGTTTGGCGCGTTGGCCCATGGCATCGGCACTTCCGAGGTCGAGCATGTGCTCGCTACGCAGTGCCTGGTCGCCCAGAAAATGAAAAACATGTTGGTGTCGGTCGAAGGCACATTGCCGTTTGGCGTCACGGCCAAAGACATCGTTCTTGCTGTTATCGGCAAGATCGGTACGGCGGGCGGCAATGGTCATGCTATCGAGTTCGCAGGCAGCGCGATTCGCGACCTGTCCGTCGAAGGGCGTATGACCATCTGCAACATGTCCATCGAAGCCGGCGCTCGCGTGGGCCTGGTGGCGACTGATGAAAAAACGGTCGCTTACGTGAAGGGTCGTCCGTTTGCCCCTAAAGGTGCGGAGTGGGACTTGGCTGTCGAAGCCTGGAAGGACCTGGTGTCCGATGCCGACGCCACCTTCGATACCGTGATCAAGCTCGATGCCGCTCAGATCAAGCCGCAAGTCAGTTGGGGCACTTCACCGGAAATGGTGTTGGCCGTCGATCAAAACGTGCCTGACCCGGCCAAAGAAACCGATCTGGTCAAGCGGGGTTCTATCGAGCGCGCGTTGAAGTACATGGGCTTGCATGCCAATCAGGCGATCACTGACATTCAGCTGGATCGTGTGTTTATCGGCTCCTGCACCAACTCGCGGATCGAAGACTTGCGTGCTGCGGCAGAGATCGCCAAAGGCCGCAAAGTTGCTTCCACCGTCAAACAGGCCATCGTGGTGCCAGGCTCGGGTCTGGTGAAGGCGCAGGCGGAAAAAGAAGGGCTGGACAAGATTTTCATCGAGGCCGGTTTTGAATGGCGTGAACCGGGCTGCTCGATGTGCCTGGCGATGAACCCGGACCGTTTGGAGTCCGGCGAGCATTGCGCGTCCACATCCAACCGTAACTTCGAAGGCCGTCAAGGCGCCGGTGGCCGTACTCACCTGGTCAGCCCTGCCATGGCGGCAGCGGCGGCGGTCAACGGTCGATTCGTCGACGTTCGTGACTTGATCCAACACTAAGGAGCCCAGCATGAAAGCATTTACTCAGCACACCGGCCTCGTCGCTCCTTTGGATCGTGCCAACGTCGACACTGATCAGATCATTCCCAAACAGTTTCTCAAATCGATCAAACGCACGGGCTTTGGTCCTAATCTGTTTGACGAGTGGCGCTATCTGGATGTGGGGCAACCTTATCAGGACAACTCCAAGCGTCCATTGAACAAGGATTTCGTGCTCAATAACGCGCGTTATCAAGGTGCCAGCGTATTACTGGCTCGCGAGAATTTTGGCTGCGGTTCCAGCCGTGAACACGCGCCTTGGGCGCTGGAAGAATATGGCTTTCGCAGCATCATTGCGCCGAGCTATGCCGACATCTTCTTCAACAACAGCTTCAAGAACGGTCTGCTGCCGATCATCCTCAGCGATGCGGAGGTCGATGAGTTGTTCGAACAGGTCGAGGCCACGCCGGGTTATCAATTGAACGTTGATCTGGTGGCGCAGACCGTGACCCGTCCTGACGGCAAAGTCTTGAGCTTCGAGATCGATGCGTTCCGCAAGCACTGCCTGCTCAACGGCCTGGACGACATTGGTCTGACGCTGATGGATGGCGAGGCGATTGCCCGCTTCGAAAGCATGCATCGCGCCAGCCAGCCGTGGTTGTTTCGCGACTGATTGATAGACCGCGTCAAGCTGACCGCGGGCAAGCCCGCTTCTGCAGAATGCGTACTGTTCTTGTAGGAGCGGGCTTGCCCGCGATAGCGTCCCGACAGTCGAAGCCTATTAAGGAACTCCATGATGACCCACACCGCGCACACCCAAGTCGTCCAGCGTCAATTCGGTGAACAGGCAGCGGCCTATCTGAGCAGTGCTGTGCACGCTCAAGGCACCGAGTTCGCGTTGCTACAGGCAGAAGTGGCCGGGCGTGGCGATGCGCGAGTGCTGGATCTGGGCTGTGGCGCCGGTCATGTGAGTTTTAATGTGGCGTCGTCGGTGGGCGAGGTGGTGGCTTACGACCTGTCGCAGCAGATGCTCGATGTGGTCGCCAGCGCGGCGGTAGAGCGTGGACTGAGCAACGTGCAAACGGTCTGTGGGGCCGCCGAGCGCCTTCCGTTCGAGGACGGCGAGTTCGATTTTGTGTTCAGCCGTTACTCGGCGCATCACTGGAGCGATCTGGGCCTGGCCCTCCGTGAAGTGCGACGCGTGCTGAAACCGGGTGGCGTTGCGGCGTTTATCGACGTCATGTCGCCAGGCAGTCCGCTGTTCGATACGTATCTGCAAAGTGTTGAAGTGCTGCGCGACACCAGCCACGTCCGCGACTATTCTGCGGGTGAGTGGTTGCGCCATGTCAGCGAGGCCGGGTTATTCACCCGCAGTCACAGCCGTCAGCGCTTGCACCTGGAGTACAGTTCGTGGGTCGAGCGTATGCGCACGCCACAGGTGTTGCGTGTCGCGATTCGTGAGTTGCAGGAGGCAATGGGTGCAGAAGTGCGCGAGTATTTTGAGATCACTGACGACGGCTCCTTCAGCACCGATGTGCTGGTGTTGTGGGCAGAACGTTAGTCTTGTTGCTTCTATAAAAAGCAGTGATGGTTCTTTTTGCAGGCGCACGATCACGCGCCGTTTAAATGGATTGAGGAACGTATGAGCAAGCAGATTCTGATTCTCCCAGGTGATGGTATCGGTCCGGAAATCATGGCCGAAGCGGTCAAGGTGCTGGAGTTGGTCAATGACAAGTTTCAGTTGGGCTTCGTGCTCAGCCATGACCTGATCGGTGGCGCGGCCATCGACAAGTATGGCGTGCCTTTGGCCGATGAAACCCTGGCCCGCGCCCGCGCTGCCGATGCTGTGCTGCTCGGTGCCGTCGGTGGCCCGAAATGGGACACGCTGGACCGTGCAATTCGTCCGGAAAAAGGCCTGCTGAAGATTCGCTCCGAGCTGAAACTGTTCGGCAACCTGCGGCCAGCCATTCTGTATCCGCAATTGGCTGAAGCGTCCACCTTGAAACCGGAAGTGGTGTCGGGCCTGGACATCCTGATCGTTCGTGAGCTGACCGGCGGTATCTACTTCGGTACGCCACGGGGTATTCGTACCCTCGACAACGGCGAGCGCGAGGGTTACAACACTCTCCCGTACAGCGAGAGCGAAATCCGTCGTATCGCCCGTGTAGGCTTTGACATGGCCCGGCTTCGCAGCAAGAAACTGTGCTCGGTGGACAAAGCCAACGTCATGGAATCCAGCCAGCTCTGGCGTGAAGTGGTCGAACAGGTCGCCAAGGATTATCCTGATGTCGAGCTGAGCCACATGTACGTCGACAACGCGGCGATGCAACTGGTACGTGCACCCAAGCAGTTCGATGTGATCGTCACCGATAACCTGTTCGGCGATATTCTGTCAGACGAGGCTTCGATGCTCACCGGTTCTATCGGCATGCTGCCTTCGGCGTCGCTGGATGCCAACAGTAAGGGCATGTACGAACCCTGCCACGGCTCGGCTCCAGACATCGCAGGGCAGGGCATTGCCAACCCGCTGGCAACGATTCTGTCGGTCGCGATGATGCTGCGTTACAGCTTCAATCAGCTGGCTGCTGCTGAGGCGATCGAACGGGCTGTGAGCCTGGTACTGGATCAAGGTTTGCGTACCGGCGACATCTGGTCGATTGGTAACGCCAAAGTAGGTACGCAGGAAATGGGCGAGGCCGTAGTCGCCGCGCTGCTCAATCTGTAATATCTCGGGCCCGCTCTTATCGGAGCGGCCCACTTTTTCGTTAAAGGTGCAGTTGCGATGAAACGTGTAGGTCTGATCGGTTGGCGCGGTATGGTCGGTTCCGTGCTCATGCAGCGGATGCTGGAAGAGCAGGATTTTGATCTGATCGAGCCGGTGTTCTTCACCACGTCCAACGTCGGTGGCCAAGGCCCGGCCGTGGGCAAGGATATTGCGCCCCTGAAGGACGCTTACAGCATCGAAGAACTCAAAACCCTCGACGTGGTTCTGACCTGTCAGGGTGGCGACTACACCAATGAGGTCTTCCCGAAACTGCGCGAAGCCGGCTGGCAGGGGTACTGGATCGATGCCGCTTCCAGCCTGCGTATGCAGGATGACGCGGTAATCGTGCTGGACCCGGTAAACCGCAAGGTGATCGACCAGCAGCTCGATGCCGGGACCAAAAACTTCATTGGCGGCAACTGCACGGTCAGCCTGATGCTGATGGGCCTGGGCGGTTTGTTCGAAGCCGGTCTGGTGGAGTGGATGAACGTCATGACGTATCAGGCGGCCTCCGGTGCCGGCGCGCAGAACATGCGTGAACTGATCAAGCAGATGGGTGCTACTCACGCTGCCGTGGCCGACGACTTGGCCAACCCGGCCAGCGCGATCCTCGACATCGACCGCAAGGTTGCCGAAGCCATGCGCAGCGAAGCCTTCCCGACTGAGAACTTCGGCGTGCCATTGGCCGGCAGTTTGATTCCGTGGATCGACAAAGAGTTGCCGAACGGTCAGAGCCGTGAAGAGTGGAAAGGCCAGGCCGAGACCAACAAGATCCTGGGTCGCTTCAAGAACCCGATCCCGGTCGATGGTATCTGCGTGCGCATCGGCTCCATGCGTTGCCACAGCCAGGCGCTGACCATCAAGCTGAACAAGGATGTGCCAATCGCCGACATCGAAGGCATGATCAGCCAGCACAACCCATGGGTGAAGCTGGTACCGAACCACCGTGAAGCGAGCATTCAAGAGCTGAGCCCAACGGCGGTAACCGGGACAATGAGCATTCCGGTGGGACGTCTGCGCAAGCTGAACATGGGCTCGCAATACTTGGGCGCGTTCACTGTTGGCGACCAGTTGCTCTGGGGTGCCGCCGAACCGCTGCGTCGTATGTTGCGGATTCTGCTGGAACGTTAATGCGTTGGCTGTTTCAAAAAAAACCGCTTCTCGTTTGAGAAGCGGTTTTTTATTGCGCGTGTGAAAGCGTAGCGAGCGAATTCATTCGGGAAGGCGTGGTGCCAGGCTTGCCGCGGTCAAGCGGTCCTTGCTCCATCGCTTGCCAAGCGCGATGCCGCGCAGTTCGATGTGGCGATAGCTCAGCACCGAAACAGCCAGCACCGCCGCCACTTCAATGACCATCAGTAGATTGTCGAGTGCCATGCTGCCGGTATCGATATAGCGGATAACCACGCCAACGATTTCGCTGGGTAGGTCTATCAGCAGCGGCAGGTGGGTAAGCTTGGCGACAATCATCACCCCGATCGACATCGCGAAAATCACCGCTGCGTGGGTCATATAGATAGAAAACGACAGCATGCCAAGCCAGGTGAACAGAGATTTTCGCAGCAGCGTCGACACCCAGCCGGCTTCGAACGCAAACACCCAGATCGCCACGCAGAACAGCAGGCTCAGGAGAATATCCTGGGGCGTATCGCTGTAAATCATGATCAGGTAGATCACACCCAGAACCAGCACCTCAAGCGCGCTGCCAAGCAGTGGACTCAGGTGCAGGCTTGGCAGTTTTGCGTATACCCGGTAAGTAACGCCCCCCGCAAAAAAACAGCCCAGACCTTTCAGCGCATTGTCCGTTACCAGCGTGCTCTTGAAGTAGAGCGCGAGGAAAGCGAGTACCGCGATGGCTACGAAAACCTTGCGCGCCTGCGTCGGCAAGGCCAGGGCGATCAGGCCGAAGATCAGGTACAGGTAGTATTCGACGCTGATGCTCCACGACGGATAGTTGAACGACAGCGCGTTGAAACTCGGCCACCAGGACTGAATCAACAGCAGGTTCGGCACAATCTCGTCGGGCGCCCGGGCGCCGGTGAAGCTCGGGGCGTTGAAGGACATCCCGTAGCGCTCGACCACGACTTTCAATACTTCGAAGCCGATGAATACCGCCAGCATCACCACGTGCAGCGGGTACAGGCGGCAGGTGCGAGTGATCACGAAACGGCGCAACTGCTCGACCGAGCCCAACCGGTTCGCATAGGTGTGATAAAGCACAAAGCCGCTGAGGACGAAGAAGAACTCGACGAGGTAGTTAGCGTTCTTGAAAAACGTCAGTTCAGTAAAGCTGCGCAGCGCGTGGGAGTGATGCATCACCACCGCCAAGGCACACAGACCGCGAAAACTATCGAGCACCAGAAATCGCTTCATGGCAGTTGTCCTTGCAGATGAGAAGTGGGTCTGACGACTTTTTTGGCAACGCGGCAATGGCCGCACAAACGCAATGCGCACGGCATGACCACAACCCTGGAAACCTGTGCGCGACAAAGCGTCAACAGGCCAGAGACAGAGAACACACGGGGAGGGAACGGGCGAAGAATTTAAGGATAGTTACCACCCTCGGCGCAGGGGCCGATTGGAGGGTGGATCAACTTGGGGAATGCTTGGGCAGTATGCCGTATTTGGCAGAAATGATGCCAGTGCTGACGTGCTGCGTACAGGCGCGTTTGTCGGCACTTTATGTATGGCTTGTAATTCCCTATATATGGGATATTAATTTACATATTGAGACGATGCAAACTTTGGGTCTATAGTCGTCGCGCACTCACTTATCTCGCAAAAAAATAAAACAGGTGAAGCGATGCACGCGCAATTGATCGCGCTCGATTGGGGGACAACCTCTCTGCGTGCCTATCGGCTCGGGGAACAGGGCCAGGTTCTGGAACAGCGCTCACTGAGCGCAGGCATCATGCAGTTGCCGACGGCCCCTCGGCTGATTGCCGGCGTGATGTGTGTCGATGGATTTGAGCTGGCGTTCGATCAGGCGTGTGGTGATTGGCTCGACGCCGAGCCCGGGACGCCTGTCATCGCCTGCGGCATGGTTGGCAGCGCCCAGGGATGGAGTGAAGCGGTGTACCGCGAAACCCCTGCGGATGTAGCGGGTCTCAGCGCAGCCCTGCAAACCGTACGCAGTGTCCGTGGGGTCGATGTACACATCGTTCCTGGCGTGCTGCAGCGTTCTGTGTTGCCCAATGTGATGCGCGGTGAAGAAACCCAGGTTATGGGTATTCTCGCCAGCTTGCCCGCCGAAAAAAATCACGACCCATTGTTGATCGGCCTGCCTGGCAGCCACTCGAAATGGGTGCAGGTCACCGATGGCTGCATCGTGCATTTCGACACGTTTATGACGGGCGAGGTCTATGCCGCCCTGAGTGCACACACCATCCTCGGTCGAACCCTGCAGCATAGCGAGGCGTTCGACGCCGAGGCATTTGATCGCGGTGTCGCTGTCGCAGGGTCTGCCGACGGTGCAGCCGGGCTGCTGTCGACGATATTCAGCTGTCGGACCCTTGGTTTGACCGGTGAACTCAGCGCCACCGCGCAGCCCGACTATCTGTCCGGTCTGTTGATCGGTCACGAATTGGTCGCGCTTGTCGCCTTGCAGCAGCGAGCCCGCGAACACCTCCCTCCCATCATCCTGATCGGCAATAGCCAGCTGTGCGCGCGTTATTCACGTGCGCTGGCCGCCTGCGGTTTCGCTCAGGTGACCGTGGCCGAACAGGCTACCGAACGCGGTTTATGGCAATTGGCGGTACAGGCCAACTTGCTCAAGCCCACTCTTGCAGAGGTCTGACATGCTCAAACAAACACTGGCTAAAAACGGCTTGATCGCGATCCTCCGTGGTCTGCGTCCTGAAGAGGCGGCGTCCATCGGTGAGGTGCTGTATCAAGCGGGTTTTCGCGTCATCGAAGTGCCGCTTAATTCACCTGAGCCTTACGACAGCATCCGTATTCTGCGCGCAACGTTGCCTGCCGATTGCCTGATCGGCGCCGGCACGGTGTTGACGCCTGAGCAAGTGGGGCGGGTCAAGGAGGCGGGCGGTCAAGTGATCGTCATGCCGCACAGCGACCCCAAGGTGCTGCGCGCAGCCAAAGCGGCGGGCTTGTACCTGTCGCCGGGTGTTGCCACGCCGACCGAGGCCTTCGCCGCACTGGCTGAGGGCGCGGACGTACTCAAGCTGTTTCCCGCCGAGCAAATGGGGCCCGCAGTGGTCAAGGCCTTCCTTGCTGTATTGCCAGCCGGTACCGCACTGATCCCGGTGGGCGGCATTACGCCGGACAACATGCAGGTCTTTATCGACGCCGGTGTGTGCGGTTTCGGACTTGGCTCCGGGTTGTTCAAACCGGGGATGAGCGCCGCTGAGGTTGCCGAGCGCGCCGATGCCTACGTATCTGCATGGAATCAATTGAGCTGAGCTGATCGGCGCCCTGAGCGTCGCCTCCAATAAGAGAGCGCACACATGAAAATCACCAAACTCACGACGTTTATTGTTCCGCCACGCTGGTTGTTCCTGAAAATCGAGACCGACCAAGGTGTGACCGGTTGGGGCGAGCCGGTGGTCGAAGGCCGTGCGCACACGGTCGCTGCGGCGGTGGATGAATTGTCCGATTACCTGATTGGCAAGGACCCGCGCAACATCGAGGACATCTGGACCGTGCTCTATCGCGGCGGTTTTTATCGGGGTGGGGCGGTGCACATGAGCGCTCTGGCCGGGATTGATCAGGCGTTGTGGGACATCAAGGGCAAGGCCCTGGGTGTGTCGGTCAGCGATTTGCTCGGCGGTCAGGTGCGCGACAAAATCCGAGTGTATTCCTGGATCGGCGGTGATCGCCCAGCCGACACCGCTCGCGCTGCCAAAGAGGCCGTGGACCGTGGTTTTACCGCCATCAAGATGAACGGCACCGAGGAGTTGCAGTTCCTCGACTCCTTCGAAAAAGTCGACCTGGCGCTGGCCAACGTCGCCGCCGTGCGGGATGCCGTCGGGCCTAACGTCGGCATTGGCGTCGACTTCCATGGCCGGGTGCACAAACCCATGGCCAAGGTGCTAATGAAGGAACTCGATCCGTACAAGTTGATGTTCATCGAAGAACCGGTGCTCAGCGAGAACTACGAAGCACTCAAGGAACTGGCGCCCCTGACCAGCACCCCGATTGCCTTGGGTGAGCGATTGTTTTCGCGCTGGGACTTCAAACGAGTCCTGAGCGAAGGCTATGTCGACATCATTCAGCCCGATGCCTCGCACGCAGGCGGGATCACCGAAACCCGCAAAATTGCCAACATGGCTGAAGCTTACGATGTCGCCCTCGCGCTGCATTGTCCGCTAGGGCCGATTGCCCTGGCTGCCTGTTTGCAACTGGATGCGGTTTGCTACAACGCGTTTATCCAGGAGCAGAGCCTGGGCATCCATTACAACGAAAGTAACGACCTGCTCGATTACATCAAAAACCCGGAAGTATTCGACTACGACAAAGGCTTCGTGAAGATCCCCAACGGCCCGGGCCTGGGCATCGAAATCAACGAAGAATACGTCAAGGAGCGCGCCGCCATCGGCCATCGCTGGCGTAACCCGATCTGGCGCCATGCCGATGGCAGTTTTGCCGAGTGGTGATTCAGTAATCCCCCGCTCCGTGTTGTCCTCAAATAATCATAATAAGAGGCACCCCATGCAACCTCAGACCTTCGCAGGAAAGGCGTCATTAGTGACGCCGAGCCGTAAGCGTTTTTTCATCATGGTGCTGTTGTTCATTACGGTAGTGATCAACTACCTGGATCGCGCCAACCTGTCGATTGCTGCACCGGCCCTGACCACGGAGCTGGGGATCGATCCGATTCATGTCGGTTTGATCTTTTCCGCTTTCGGCTGGACCTACGCCGCGATGCAGATCCCCGGCGGCTGGCTGGTGGACCGCGTACCGCCGCGGATTCTCTATGCCGTCGCGCTGTTGCTGTGGTCACTGGCGACCATCATGCTCGGCTTCGCGGCCAGTTTTATCGCGCTGTTTGTTCTGCGTATGGCAGTGGGCGCCCTGGAAGCGCCTGCTTATCCGATCAACAGCCGCGTGGTAACCACTTGGTTCCCGGAGCGTGAGCGGGCGACAGCGATTGGGTTTTATACGTCCGGGCAATTTGTCGGGCTGGCGTTTCTGACGCCGGTTCTGGCTTGGTTGCAGGCGCAGTATGGCTGGCACATGGTCTTCGTCAGCACCGGTGCCGTGGGTGTCATCTGGGCACTGGTGTGGTTTTTGGTGTATCGCGAGCCGCGTGATTTCAACGGCGTCAATCAGGCGGAAATCGAGCTGATTCGCGACGGGGGCGGGCTGGTGGATATCCAGACCAGTACC
Source organism: Pseudomonas sp. 5C2 (assembly GCF_034314155.1). Taxonomy (NCBI): domain Bacteria; kingdom Pseudomonadati; phylum Pseudomonadota; class Gammaproteobacteria; order Pseudomonadales; family Pseudomonadaceae; genus Pseudomonas; species Pseudomonas sp. 5C2. Next base: position 838,953 of record NZ_JAVIWH010000002.1, read on the forward strand.
GAGAAAAACAAACGCGGTTTCAGCTGGCCGGATCTGGGGATCGTCCTGAGCAAGCGCAAGCTCTGGGGCATCTATTTGGGCCAGTTCTGTCTGAACTCGACGCTGTGGTTCTTCCTGACCTGGTTCCCGACTTACCTGGTGAAGTACCGTGGCATGGACTTCATAAAGTCCGGTTTACTGGCCTCACTGCCGTTTCTTGCGGCATTCGTGGGTGTGCTCTGTTCGGGTTTCTTCTCCGATTGGCTGATCCGTCGCGGCAGCAGCGTGGGTTTTGCCCGCAAGTTGCCGATTATCGGCGGGTTGCTGATTTCGACCTCAATCATAGGCGCCAACTACGTCGAGTCGACACCGCTGGTGATCGCCTTTCTCGCGCTAGCGTTCTTCGGTAACGGGCTGGCGTCGATCACCTGGTCGCTGGTGTCGACTCTGGCGCCAGCCCGATTGCTGGGATTGACCGGCGGCACCTTTAATTTCATCGGCAACCTGGCGGCGATCACCACACCCATCGTGATCGGTTTTCTGGCAACAGGGGATTCTTTTGCGCCCGCGATCACCTACGTAGCCGTGTTGGCGCTGGTAGGGGCGCTGTCGTACATTCTGTTGGTGGGGAAGGTCGAGCGCATCGAGTTGTAACCGAGGCAAGCTGGCGACAATAATGCCGTCAGCTTTCTGAATGAATAAGGCGTGATATGCAGCACGATTCACTCAACCCTGCGATAAGCAACGCCACCAAGGACGTCTCGCCAACCGGTACCCAAACCCTGTTGCGTGGGCTTGGTGTGGTTCAGGCCGTGGCCAGCGGTGCCCGTGACCTCAAGGAAATTGCCCGGGTTATCGGCACCACGCGCAGCACGACCCATCGCCTGGTCAGTTGTCTGGTGGAGGAGCGTTATCTGCGGGTTTTGCCACAGGTGGGTTACCTGCTCGGGCCCAAGCTGATCGAGCTGGGTTTTCAGGCCCGTGAGGAAGTGCCGCTGGCAATTTTGGCGCGTCCATACCTCGACGAGTTGTCAGCGCTGACCGGGGATACCGTGCACTTGGCGATTCGTGAGGGTGATGACGTGCTGTATCTGCACAAAAATCCAGGTCGCAATGGTCCCGAAATGCGCTCGCGGGTCGGTCATCGCATGCCGTTGGCGCGCACCGGGATTGGCAAGGCGTTGATGATTGATTGCACGCAGGACGAGTGGCAGCGTCTGTATCAGGTCAGTTTGCCAGTCGACGGAAAATCCATGGTGTGGCCGCAGCATCAGGAACAGTCCTGGGAACAGTTCCAGCAGCGAATGCAGGACTATGTCGCGGGGGGCTATGCGTTTGATCTGGAGGACAACGAACCGTCGATTCGCTGTGTCGCCGCGCCGGTACGTGATGCCAGCAACCGAATCGTTGCTGGCATCAGTATTGCCAGTACCGTGCCTTATATGCCCCTGGAGAAAATGGCCGAGCTGATCCCGCTGATCAAACAGACCGCAGCGCGACTCTCGGCCGAGTTAGGGGCCAAAGCCTGAATCAGGCTTTCAAGCTCGCCATGTCGATGACGAAACGGTACTTCACGTCGCCCGCGACCACTCGAGTGAAGGCGTCGTTGATGTTGCGGATGTCGAGCATCTCGATGTCGCAGGTGATGCCATGCTCGGCGCAGAAGTCCAGGACTTCCTGGGTTTCCGCCATGCCACCGATCATCGAGCCTGCCAGCACGCGACGTTTCGTGACCAGGTTGGCCGAATGCACTGGAGGTTCCACCGGCTCGACCAGCCCCACCAGAATATGCACGCCATCGAAACGCAGGGTTTGCAGGTAGGGGTTGAGGTCGTGTTGCACCGGAATGGTGTCCAGCAGGAAGTCGAAATGGCCGGCTGCGGCTGCCATCTGTTTGGCATCGGTTGACACGATTACATGGTCGGCGCCCTGAAGACGGCCTTCCTCTGCCTTGGCCTCGGAGCGGGTGAACAGGGTCACTTCGGCGCCCATGGCTTTGGCGAATTTGATACCCATGTGACCCAGACCGCCCATGCCGAGGATGCCGACCTTGTCGCCCGGTTTCACGTTGTAGTGCTTGAGTGGCGAGTACGTGGTGATCCCTGCGCAGAGAATTGGCGCCGCGCTGGCCAAGTCCAGTTTCTCTGGGATGCGCACGACGAAACGCTCGCTGACCACGATACTGTCAGAGTAACCACCCATGGTGATACTGCCGTCGACGCGGTCTTTCGACGCGTAAGTCTGGGTCGGTCCTTCCAGGCAATACTGCTCCAGGTCAGCGTTGCAGGCTTCGCATTGGCGGCAGGAATCGACCATGCAACCGACCCCGACCTTATCGCCGACTTTGTAGCGGCTGACGTCTGCGCCGACAGCGGTCACCTTGCCAACGATCTCGTGGCCTGGCATCAAGGGATAGACGGCGATCCCCCATTCGTTGCGTGCCTGGTGGATATCGGAGTGGCAGACGCCGCAGTAGAGAATCTCGATGGCCACGTCATCGGCCCGAGGGCTGCGGCGTTCGAAGTTCATGGGGGCGAGGGGGGCGGTGGCCGACTGGGCGGCGTAACCGATGGCTTTATACATAGTGAACCTCGCAAAACAATGACTGGGTGATGCGAGCTATTGTCCCCGTGCAAGGCATGACCGGCCATGGTCATTCCTCCGGCTATCTTGCCTATTCCTCCGGCATCAGCGCTGATTGGCTATTTTTTTGGGCGGATCTGCGATGATGGCGCTGTCTATTCCTCTTGCGAAGCTGGATTCCCATGTTGTTGACCCGCCACCTTGATGCCAATGCAACACTGGTCTCGTTGATCCAGCCGCTCGCCACTCGTCCGGGGTTTCTGCCGACGCTATTGCCTGAGGTGCAAATCGTTTCGGCTCGCAGCAATGTGGCGCGTTGCCCGCAGATTTACGAGCCAAGCCTGATGATCATTGCTCAAGGCAGCAAACTGGCCTACCTGGGGCCGCGCACTCTGGAATATGGCGCGGGGCGCTATCTGGTTCAGGCGTTGTCGATGCCCTTCGAGTGCGAAACCTTTGCCACACCCGAAGTGCCGTTGCTCGGCATCTCGATTGGCATTGACCGGATCATGCTGGGGGAGTTGGTGCTGGCCATGGGGCTAATGCCGGGGCGTGACACTCAACCCCAGACCCTGGAGTCCATGAGCTCCGCCGCGCTTGACGCGGGCATGCGCGAAAGTGTCGAGCGCTTGTTGCGCTGCCTGCATGATCCGATGGAGTGTCAGATCATGGGCCGCACGCGTTTGCGAGAGGTACTGTATGCCGCGCTGCGTGGCCCTCAGGCGAGTGTGTTGCGGGCGCTGGTCGAGCAGCAAGGGCCGTTTGCCCGTGTTGCTGCATCGTTAAGCCATTTGCATGCGCATTATGCGGAACCGCTCAGCGTCGAGACCCTGGCTCGCTGCGCAAACATGAGTGCCTCGACCTTCCATGAGCACTTCAAGCGCGGCACCCTGTTGTCCCCGGTGCAGTATCTGAAGCGTCTACGACTGCTCAAGGCGCAGCGGATGTTGATCGCCGAAGGCATCGGTGTGGCGCAGGTTGCCCTGCGCGTGGGGTATCAAAGTACGTCGCAATTCAGTCGGGAATATAAGCGTTACTTCGAGCACAGCCCGGGGGATGAAGCGATGGGTGCTCATCCATAATGCTGATCGTTCAGGTGCAGGCAGGTGGTTTTTCGGACTCAACAAAAAGGCTCCCGAAGGAGCCTTGATGTTTGATCAGCCTTACATGTTCGGGTAAGTCGGACCGCCACTGCCTTCAGGCGCTACCCAGGTAATGTTCTGGGAAGGGTCTTTGATGTCGCAGGTTTTGCAGTGCACGCAGTTCTGCGCGTTGATCTGGAAGCGCTTCTCACCGTCTTCCTTGGTCACCACTTCATACACGCCGGCAGGGCAGTAGCGCTGCGCCGGTTCGTCGTACAGCGGTAAGTTGGTGCCAATCGGGATGCTTGGATCGGCCAGCTTCAGGTGGCAGGGTTGTTCCTCTTCATGGTTGGTGTTGGAGAGAAATACCGAGCTGAGCTTGTCGAAGCTGAGCTTGCCATCGGGGCGTGGGTAATCGATCTTTTTCGAGTCGGCCGCGAGCTTCATGCACGCATAATCCGGTTTGGTGTCGTGCAGGGTGAACGGGATCTTGCCGCCGAAGAAGTTCTGATCGATGAAGTTGAACGCACCGCCGAGGATCGGACCGAACTTGTGCAGCGCCGGGCCGAAGTTACGGCTGGCGAACAGTTCATCGTAGAGCCAGCTGGCTTTGAAGGCCTCAACGTAGGTGTTCAGTTCGTCACCGCCTTCCTTGCCAGCGAAGAGGGCATCAGCCACCGAATCAGCCGCGAGCATGCCGGATTTCATGGCGGTGTGGCTGCCCTTGATCTTGGCGAAGTTCAGGGTGCCGAGGTCGCAGCCGATCAGCGCGCCGCCCGGGAAGACCATTTTCGGCAGCGAATTCAAGCCGCCCTTGCAGATGGCGCGCGCGCCGTAGCTGATGCGCTTGCCGCCTTCGAGGTACTGTTTGATCACCGGGTGGTGCTTGAGGCGCTGGAATTCATCAAACGGTGACAGAAAGGCATTGGAGTAGGACAGATCAACGATCAGGCCGACCACCACCTGATTGTTTTCCAGGTGATAAAGGAAAGAGCCGCCAGTGTTCTCGGTGCCCATTACGTCCAATGGCCAGCCAGCGGTGTGGACCACCAGGCCTTGCTCGTGCTTGGCCGGGTCGACTTCCCAGATTTCTTTGAGGCCAATACCGTAATGCTGCGCATCGGCTTCGGTATCGAGGTTGAAGCGCTTGAGCAATTGTTTACCGATGTGGCCACGGCAACCTTCGGCGAACAGCGTGTACTTGCCGCGCAGTTCCATGCCAGGGGTGAAGTAACCCTCTTTAGGATGGCCTTCACGGTCAACGCCCAGATCGCCGGTAACGATCCCGCGTACCACGCCGTTCTCGTCGAACAGTGCTTCCTGGGCGGCAAAGCCCGGGTAGATTTCGACACCCAGGTTTTCAGCCTGCTGAGCCAGCCAGCGGCACAGATTGCCCAGGGAAATGATGTAGTTACCTTCGTTGTGCATGGTTTTAGGCACAAAGAGGTTGGGTACTTTAGTTGCGCTGTCGGCACTTTTGAGTACAAAGATATCGTCGCGCTTGACCGGGGTGTTCAGAGGCGCGCCGAGCTCTTTCCAGTTCGGAAACAATTCGTTCAGGGCGCGAGGTTCGAACACGGCACCGGATAAAATGTGCGCGCCCACTTCAGAGCCTTTTTCCACCACGCAGACGCTGATTTCCTTTCCGGCTTCGGCGGCCTTCTGCTTCAGTCGGCAAGCGGCGGAAAGACCCGCGGGGCCTGCGCCGACGATGACGACGTCGAATTCCATGTATTCGCGTTCCACAGGCTATCTCCTACTCAGGGCTCAACAGTTTTTTTTATATGAAGCAACTAGCGCGGGTCGCGAGTAACATTGACCGACCTGCGCGCCGCAAAGGCACGCATTATATCTGGACCATCGCTCAGGTCCAATACAAACGTTTGTTTGAATTTGCTGCAGGCCAGATAAATCAAAGACGCGCTACTCATATCTGACCGTTTTAGCGTATTGACCAGAAAAGACGTTCCGGTCAAGATACGGGCGGTTTTGCGCTCGCCGTAGGCTGACCGCTGGTTTCAAAGGGCACCTCTAAAAAGCGTTGTGAGCGCGGTGCAGTTGTTTTTAGAGGTGTCCTTTTTACCGACGCGTATCAATCGCCAGGTCCGCCCGGGCGATTTTCTTTTCACCGGAGAGTAACGAGGAATCCATGAAGGTTCTTGTAGCTGTCAAACGAGTGGTCGACTACAACGTCAAGGTTCGCGTCAAAGCGGACAACTCCGGCGTCGATCTCGCTAACGTCAAAATGTCGATGAACCCCTTCTGCGAAATCGCTGTAGAAGAAGCCGTCCGCCTGAAAGAAAAAGGCGTTGCGACCGAGATCGTCGTCGTTTCCATTGGTCCGACCACCGCTCAGGAGCAACTGCGTACTGCATTGGCTCTGGGTGCTGATCGCGCCATCCTCGTTGAGTGCGCCGACGAACTGAACTCCCTGGCCGTGGCCAAGTTGCTCAAGGCTGTGGTCGACAAAGAACAACCGCAGCTGGTGATCCTGGGTAAACAGGCCATCGACAGCGACAACAACCAGACCGGCCAGATGCTGGCTGCACTGAGCGGCTACGCTCAGGGCACCTTCGCCTCTAAAGTCGAAGTGTCTGGCGACAAAGTCAGCGTCACGCGTGAAGTCGACGCCGGCCTGCAGACGGTGTCCCTGAGCCTGCCCGCGATCGTGACCACAGACCTGCGTCTGAACGAGCCACGTTACGCCTCCTTGCCAAACATCATGAAAGCCAAGAAGAAGCCTCTTGAAGTGCTGACTCCGGACGCTTTGGGCGTTTCTACCGCCTCCACGACCAAAACCCTGAAAGTTGAAGCGCCGGCTACCCGCAGCGCAGGCATCAAGGTCAAGTCGGTGGCTGAACTGGTCGAGAAACTGAAAAACGAAGCGAAGGTAATCTAAATGACTATCTTGGTTATTGCTGAACATGAAAATGGTGTCGTTGCCCCGGCAACCCTGAACACCGTGGCTGCCGCTGTAAAAATCGGTGGTGATATTCACGTACTGGTGGCCGGTGCCAACGTCGGTGCAGTCGCCGAAGCAGCAGCGAAAATCGCCGGTGTTTCGAAGGTACTGGTCGCTGATAATGCGGCTTACGCTCATCAGTTGCCGGAAAACGTCGCGCCGCTGGTTGCCGAGCTGGGCAAGGCTTACAGCCACATCCTGGCTGCTGCTACGTCCAACGGCAAAAACATCCTGCCGCGTGTTGCTGCGCAGCTGGACGTTGACCAGATCTCCGAGATCATCGCCGTTGAAAGCGCTGACACCTTCAAGCGTCCGATCTATGCCGGTAACGCCATTGCGACAGTGCAGTCTTCGGCTGCGGTCAAAGTGATCACCGTGCGTGCCACCGGTTTTGATCCGGTGGCGGCTGAAGGCGGTTCGGCTTCTGTTGAAGCGGTCTCGGCTGCTCACGATGCTGGCAAGTCCACCTTCGTTAGCGAAGAACTGGCCAAGTCCGATCGTCCAGAACTGACGGCTGCCAAAATCGTCGTTTCCGGCGGTCGTGGCATGCAGAACGGCGAGAACTTCAAACACCTGTACGCCTTGGCCGACAAGCTGGGCGCTGCTGTGGGTGCTTCGCGCGCCGCAGTCGACGCAGGTTTCGTACCCAACGACATGCAGGTCGGTCAGACCGGCAAAATCGTTGCGCCACAACTGTACATTGCGGTCGGTATTTCCGGCGCGATCCAGCATTTGGCCGGTATGAAAGATTCCAAAGTGATCGTTGCGATCAACAAGGATGAAGAAGCGCCGATCTTCCAGGTGGCTGATTACGGCCTGGTGGCTGATTTGTTCGAAGCCGTTCCTGAGTTTGAGAAGCTGGTTTAATCCAGGCTCTTCATTTATAAAGAGAACCCGTTCATTTCGGGCTGTGTGAAATTGCGCTACGCCGCAGATTCCCACGGCCTTCGATGAGCGGGTTTTTTATTGGATTCGATTAAGGATTGACCTATGAGCAGGCCTCGGCTGCTATTGCCATCGCTTCTTTTAGGCGTGTTCATGTTGCCATCACTGAGTTTCGCCGCGGGCAAATGTGAGCGTCTGATCGTGACAGGCAGCCCTGATGCGCCGCCTTATTTATGGCGTGACCCCCAAGACCCGAAGCACCTGATGGGCGCCAATGCCGACCTGCTCAAACAAGCAGCTGAAGAGTTGGGCCTGAAAGTAGAGCTGCTGTATGCAGGTAAGCGCAGTCAGGCGTTGGAAGAAGTGCGCAGTGGGCGTATGGACCTGTTGGCCGACGCGCCGTTGAAGAAGTCGGAACTTGAATCGCTTGATTACATTCATCCTTCGATCACCCAGAACGAAATCGTTGTCTGGACTCGACATGATCATGCGCAGCCCTTCAATGTGCTTGCCGATCTGCGCGATCACCCAGGCGCGGTATCGAACAAAATTCGCTTCACACAACCCTTTGAGGCGCTAGTCAGTGAGCATCTGAGACTTGAACGCACCGAGAATCTGACTCAGGCGTTTCAAAAATTGATTCTGGGGCAGGTTGAATATGTACTGGCGGGCCGTTACGCCGGTCTGGCGATGGCCCAGGCATTGGGGGTGTCTGCGGACCTGGTTGCGCAGCCTTTGCCACTGGATAAGCAGGGGCTGTACTTGGCGTTGTCATTCAATTCAGCCTGCAATGATCCTTGGTTACGCGGACAGCTGGCCAAAAAGATGACAGAATCGGCCGCCTCCGGCCTGTCAGGCGAGGCGGTGAAACGCAATCTGGAACTCTGGAAAGCGCAGTTGCTGCTGCCAGCCACCGTCCCAAACAAGTAGGAATGTTTTCGTGAGTATTCGAGCTTTATTCGCCGCCACAGCCTTTGCTGCTCTGGTCGGCTGTGCCAACGATCCGGCACCGATCGAACAGTTACGACTGACCGAGCAAGCAGTGGATCAAGCCAAGGCGGTGGGTGCCACCGAAGAAATCCCAGAGCTGACACTGGCCCAGTCGAAACTGATTCAGGCTCGCGCCGACATGGCCAACCAATCATTCAAAGAGGCTCGCATGCAGGCCGAGCAGTCGGAACTCGATGCGCGGCTCGCCGAAGCACGCGTCCTGACCCAGAAGAGTCAGGAGCAAATAATGCAGCTGAACACTCGCCTCAATCGTCTGCGTAAGCAAGTGGGAGACGTTCAGTGAGTCGCTCAGTGAATCGTATCCCTCGTATCATCAGTGCAGTCATGCTGCTGGGTTCGGCTGGCCTTTATGGTTGTGCAGGGCACCAGAACAGCGAGCGGGCAGTGCAGCAAGCCAGTGCCGACTTCCAGAAAGTCAGAGAAGATACCAACGTTCTGCGCGGCGCCCCCAAAGATGTTATTCGTGCCGGCGAATTGTTAGGGCGTGCCGAGCGTTTGTCCGGCTATTGGGGCAGTGGCGCAGACGTCAGCCATTACGCTTACCTTAGCGGCCGCTACAGCGAAATTGCTCGCGAGCATACTAACCTGATGCTCAATCAGGAACAGTTGGCCAAGTCGGAGCTAGACCGTCAGCGCCTGCAACTCGCGTTGCGTGAAGCCAAATTGTCCAGTGTGCAGCAGCAAGGCAAATGGCTGGAGGAGCAGATGGTTGCTCTGGCCACCATCCAGACTGATCGCGGTCTGGTCATGACCCTGGGCGACGTACTATTTGATACGGGGAACGCTGAGCTAAAAAGTTCGGCCAATCGCACGGTGCTCAAGTTGGTGCAATTTCTTCAGCTTAATCCCAAGCGCGTCGTGCGGATCGAAGGCTATACCGACAGCACAGGCGGCAAGCAGGAAAACCTTGAGCTTTCCAGGGATCGGGCGCAGTCGGTGGCTGATTTGCTGATGGATCTGGGTATTGACGAGAAGCGTCTTCAGGTCGAAGGCTATGGGGATGAATTCCCTGTCGAAGCGAATGCCTCGGAGCGTGGAAGGGCGCAGAATCGTCGGGTTGAAATCGTTTTTTCCGACGACAAAGGCCATTTGGGTGCAGCGCGCTAGGCGTTCTCGTTAAAGAAACCCGGTAACCGCAAGGTGCCGGGTTTTTTTTGAGAAAAATGGGGGCGAACAGGGGGTTTTTCGATGGAATTGTTTTATCACTGCTGAGGAGGGCTATCATTTCTAGAAACTGTCCCCGTACACTTCCCTACTGTTACGGTAGTCACCCGTCTTGAACACTCTATAAAAATAAGTTGTCAGCAGCATCGAGGGCCGCGTCATGACCAATCTTCTACTTTATCAACGCATTGCTCAGCAGCTGGCTGAGGATATTCGCCGGGGTGTCTATCAGCCCGGTGAGCGCGTGCCCTCTGTACGCAAAATGAGTTCGCAGCTCAATGTGAGTCATGCAACAGTGTTGCAGGCCTATGCAAACCTTGAAGATCAAGGTTTGATCCGGGCGCGGCCGCAGTCGGGTTATTACGTGCACCAGACACCGGCGTTGACTGCGCCCACTCCGGACATTGCTCGCGTAGAGCGTCCTGGTCTGGTCACCCGCAGTAGCATCATCCAGCAGGTTTTAGTCGAGTCACGCCGTGAAGGTGTATTTCCGTTAGGGGCTGCAGTGCCTCACGTAGACTATCTGCCAGTGCGGGCGTTGCATCAGCAACTGGCAAAAGTGACGCGTTTTCAGAGTCCGCGCGCTTTTAGCTATATGTTCAGTCCCGGTTTCGAGCCGTTGCGCCGTCAGGTTGCCATTCGCATGCGCGATGCCGGGGTGGTGGTCGATCCGTCCGAGGTGGTGATTACCCACGGTTGTGTCGATGCGTTGCAAATGTCCTTGCGGGTACTGACCAGGCCCGGTGATCTGATCGCGACTGAGTCGCCCACCTATTATGGTTTGTTGCAAATGGCCGACCTTCTGGGGCTCAAGGTCATCGAGATTCCGAGTGATCCTGCCACCGGCATCAGCCTTGAAGCGTTGCAGTTGGCGGCCAACCAGTGGTCGATCAAGGCGTTGGTGATGACGTCGCGTCTGAGTAATCCATTGGGAGGGACCGTGCCTGAAGAGCGACAGAAGCATCTGTTGCGACTCGCCTCGGATTTTGATATTCAGATTGTGGAAGACGACATTTATGGCGAGTTGATGTTTGAACTCGGGCGAACCAAAGCGTTGAAGGCCTTTGATCGGTTGGGTAGGGTGATTTATTGCTCGAGTTTTTCCAAGACCTTGGCGCCTGGTGTGCGTATCGGCTGGACGATTGCCGGAAAGTATCAAGCAGAAATCCAGCGATTACAGACATTCAGCACTCATTCGGCATGCAGCGTCACCCAAATGGGCGTTGCTGCTTACCTGGAAAATGGCGGTTATGACCGACATTTAAGGTTCATTCGCCTGGAGTACCGCAAAAATTTGAGCGCGTTCCAGTTGGCGGTGCAACAGTACTTCCCTGAAGGGACTCAAATGAGTCGGCCGACGGGAGGATTTATTCTGTGGGTAAGCTTGCCTGGGCGGGTTAACACTCAAGAGTTGCATGTACGCGCCCTGGAGCAGGGAATCAGCATCGCGCCGGGGCTTATTTTTAGCAATACAGAACAGTTCAATCACTGTATTCGACTCAACTGTGGTATCCCGTGGAACCGCGAAGCGGAGCGCGCACTGATGACCTTGGGCATGCTCGCCAAGCAACTGTGTCAAGAAACGGCGCAAGCTTACTGAGGTATTACCCCGCGGGTGAGTACTGTGCTCGGCGCCTCTTTACTCGTCCGGTTTGAATCTGCTGGCTTGTCATGAACCCTTCAACAGGCCAGCATATGGCCCTCTGCCTTGCTGCCATTTATGTCTATGAATTTTCTTCGTTGTATCGGGTTGCTGTTAATTGTACTGGCGAGTGCCTGTGGTCCTGAAAAACCTGCTGCGCCGGTGCCCAAGGTCGTGTCTGGGGCGGCGTCAGGTATACCAGTGGGCGCCGGGGGGGGGGCGGTCGTCGTGCCGCCTGCGCCAATCGCACCGCAGGTGCATATCCATGAGTTGAAACCTAACATTCCGGTGGTTCCGGTAGTGGTGACCTCCTCGGCCAGGGCGTCAGTACAAAAGACTGTCTCCAGCAAAGCCACATCCGAATCGCCCCCTGCCAAGCCTCGCGCACCAATGTCCAGCAAGACCAAGCCTGCGAGTGAAGTGGTGCGGCAAGCTCGTCTCTCCCAGCCGAATCTGGACTTGAGTCTGCCGACAGATATGGTCAAGGAGATGGCACCCGTTGGTACGGTGGCGCCCATCGTTAACAAGTCTTTATTGCCACCCATGTTTGGCGAGAAAAAAACGGCTCCGGAAGGTCCTTTCCAGCTCAACGGCCGCTTACTGAATAACGCAATGAAGCTGCAAATGCGCGACGAAAATCGGCGGGAAGTCGAGGGTGCTGCCCTCGATTTCGAGTTCAAGCAGTAGCGCTAAAGAACAGTCTGCCGTCAGACTGATTTCAAACGGGCGTTTAAGCGGGTAATATCCTTCGACTTTAACCATTGCCGGTCGCGAGGATATTCGTTATGGACTGTCGTCCAGATTGCGGGGCCTGCTGCATCGCACCCTCCATCAGTTCGCCTATTCCTGGCATGCCCAATGGCAAGGCCGCAGGAGAACGTTGCCTGCATCTTTCTGTCGAATCGCTGTGTGCTTTGTTCGGCAGGCCTGATCGGCCTGCGGTGTGCAGTGCGTTTTCGGCGGATGAGGAGGTCTGCGGGTCGAACCAGGCGGAGGCTATTCGTCTGATTGGCTGGTGGGAGCAAGCGACCGCAGTGGCTTGATGGCCTTTACTTAAGCAGAACTGATTTCCCGCAAACCGGTTTACCAGAACTTCGACAACAAGGAATAAAACAATGGGTTCGCTGCATCGGATAGCTGTTGTGTGTGGTTTGACTGTATTGATGGCTGCTGCCGCTCAGGCTGAAGACTGGAAAGTTGCGAAGGATGAGGGGGGTATCAATATCTCCTTGAGCGAAGTGGCGGGCTCCAAGTACAAGGCTTATCGCGGTATCACTATAATCAAGGCAAGTGTGGCCAAGTTGCGCGGCCTGCAGGAAGATGTTGTGGGCGCTTGTACCTGGATTCATGAATGCAAGTCGCAGAAGTTGCTCAAGTCTGACGGCGTCAGGACGTGGACTTACGCTCAGTTCAATACGCCTTGGCCTGTGACTCCGCGCGACTCAGTGTTGCTGGTGACTTCCGAGCAGGGCGCTGATGGCACCCTGACGCGCACGCTAAAGGGCGTGCCAACGTATATCCCCGAGGAAAAAGGCTTTGTGCGGGTTGCGCAAGTAGAAGGTCTCTGGAAGTTCGTTCCCAAAGGTGCCGATCAAACTGAAGTGACGTATCAGGTTCATACAGAGCCGGGTGGTAGCGTGCCGTCCTGGCTGGCCAACAAGTTTGTGGTGGACGCTCCTTTCAATACCTTGAAGGCGTTGAAAGAGAAGGCAGAGAAGTAATCGATTCTGATCGTCGGGGGGGCAACTTTCCCTGCGGTACAAAAAAGGGCTGCCAATGGCAGCCCTTTTTTATTCCCGATGGTTGAGGTCGAGAATGGTTTGCAGTCTTACTTACGATCTTCCAGCGGCACGATGTCGCGAGACACGTAGCCGGTGTACAGCTGGCGAGGACGGCCAATCTTGTACGGGCTTGAGAGCATTTCTTTCCAGTGCGAGATCCAGCCGACAGTCCGCGCCAAGGCGAAGATCACGGTGAACATGCTGGTCGGAATGCCGATAGCTTTCAGGATGATGCCCGAGTAGAAGTCTACGTTCGGGTACAGGGAGCGTTCGATGAAGTACGGGTCGGTCAGGGCGATCTCTTCGAGACGCATGGCCAGTTCCAGCTGCGGATCGTTGGTGATGCCCAGCTCTCTGAGTACTTCGTCGCAGGTCTGCTTCATCACGGTGGCGCGCGGATCGCGGTTTTTGTAAACCCGGTGACCGAAGCCCATCAACTTGAACGGATCGTTCTTGTCTTTGGCCTTGGCAATGAATTTGTCGATGTTCGAGACATCGCCAATTTCATCGAGCATAGCCAATACTGCTTCGTTGGCGCCGCCGTGTGCCGGACCCCAAAGGGCTGCGATGCCGGCAGCGATACAGGCGAACGGGTTGGCCCCTGAGGAGCCAGCCATGCGCACAGTAGAGGTCGACGCGTTCTGCTCGTGATCGGCGTGCAGGATAAAGATCTTATCCATTGCCTTGGCCAACACCGGGCTGATCGGTTTGATCTCGCAGGGGGTGTTGAACATCATGTGCAGGAAGTTTTCTGCGTAGTTCAGGTCGTTGCGCGGGTACATCATGGGTTGCCCCATGGAATATTTGTACACCATCGCTGCCAGAGTAGGCATTTTGGCAACCAGACGGATCGCGGAGATTTCACGATGCTGCGGGTTATTGATGTCCAGAGAGTCGTGATAGAACGCCGACAGGGCACCCACCACGCCGCACATAACGGCCATTGGGTGAGCGTCGCGACGGAAACCGTTGAAGAATGTCTTCAACTGTTCGTGCACCATCGTGTGGTTCTTCACGGTGATCACGAATTGGGCTTTCTGTTCAGTCGTTGGCAGTTCGCCGTTGAGCAACAGGTAGCAGGTTTCCAAGTAGTCCGATTGTGCAGCAAGCTGCTCGATCGGGTAACCGCGGTGCAACAGGATGCCTTTGTCACCGTCGATATAGGTAATCTTCGACTCGCAAGAGGCGGTCGACATGAAACCAGGGTCGAATGTGAAGTGGCCGGTGGCGGTTAGACCGCGAACGTCGATTACATCGGGACCCACGGTGCCGGTCAGAATTGGCAGCTCGACGGGGGCTGCGCCCTCGATGATCAACTGCGCTTTTTTGTCAGCCATGTGGCCTCCTATATATGCTTCAAATCATCAGACAGACCCCCCACGCAGGGCCCGCACCACTATAGTGAGATAAATCTTAAAGTCAATTTGCCTAAAGTCTTGCTGCTGGGGGCTTTGGGCGAGGTTTTTTCATGAAGATCCGAGCCGTTTACGCCTTTTATAAGTCGGGCGCAATTGCCTATTAGCGTGAAGTCTGCGCGTTGTCATTAGTGACCTAACTGTCTATACTCTGGCTCCGACCGCCGGGGGCTTTAGGGCCTGTTTCATAGGGGTCGTCACTCCCTGGGTGGTGGGTACCTGACCAGTGCACTTCCCAACAACTTTGCCCTGATTGTTAGGGGCTCTTCAAGTGTGAAAAAAAGCCGTGAATAGCCAACGACCTGTAAACCTCGACCTAAGGACCATCAAACTCCCAGTCACTGCTTACACGTCCATTCTTCACCGTATTTCCGGTGTCATCCTCTTTGTCGGCCTTGCCATCATGCTTTATGCATTGGGCAAATCGCTGGGCTCTGAGGAAGGTTTCGGGGAAGTGAAGGCGTGTTTGACCAGTGTGCTAGCCAAGCTAGTAATTTGGGGCCTGCTGTCCGCCTTGCTGTATCACTTGGTGGCAGGTATTCGCCACCTGATCATGGACATGGGCATCGGTGAAACGCTGGAAGGCGGCAAACTGGGCTCGAAAATCGTTCTCGCCGTCTCCGCGGTGCTGATCGTTCTGGCGGGAGTATGGATATGGTAACCAACGTCACTAACCTGTCGCGTTCGGGCCTCTATGACTGGATGGCGCAGCGCGTATCTGCGGTCGTGCTCGCGGCTTATTTCATATTCCTGATCGGGTACCTCATCGCGAACCCTGGCCTGGGGTACGCCCAATGGCACGCGCTGTTCGCTAACAACGCGATGCGTATCTTCAGTCTGCTGGCCTTTGTTGCTCTGGGCGCTCACGCCTGGGTTGGCATGTGGACCATCGCAACCGATTACCTGACGCCGATGGCGCTGGGCAAGTCCGCGACTGCAGTACGTTTCCTCTTCCAGGCTGTCTGCGGCATCGCGATGTTCGCTTACTTCGTCTGGGGTGTGCAGATTCTTTGGGGTATCTGATTCATGGCTAACATTAATACGCTTTCTTTTGACGCTATCATCATTGGTGGCGGCGGCGCTGGCATGCGCGCAGCATTGCAGCTGGCCCAGGGCGGTCACAAGACCGCTGTAGTTACAAAGGTATTCCCGACTCGTTCCCATACCGTTTCTGCTCAGGGTGGCATTACCTGTGCCATCGCCTCCGCAGATCCAAACGATGACTGGCGCTGGCACATGTACGATACCGTCAAGGGCTCCGATTACATCGGTGACCAGGACGCTATCGAATACATGTGTTCCGTAGGCCCTGAAGCGGTCTTCGAACTTGAGCACATGGGTCTGCCGTTCTCCCGTACCGAGCAAGGCCGCATCTATCAGCGTCCATTTGGCGGTCAATCAAAAGACTTTGGCAAGGGCGGTCAGGCTGCACGTACTTGCGCAGCTGCCGACCGTACCGGTCACGCGTTGTTGCACACTCTTTACCAAGCCAACCTGAAAGCCGGCACTGTATTCCTCAACGAATACTATGCAGTGGATCTGGTGAAAAACCAGGACGGCGTGTTCGTCGGTATCATCGCGATCTGCATCGAAACCGGTGAAACTTCGTACATCCGCGCAAACGCGACGGTACTGGCCACTGGCGGCGCTGGTCGCATCTACTCGTCGACCACCAACGCACTGATCAATACCGGTGACGGTATCGGCATGGCGCTGCGTGCAGGCGTGCCGGTTCAGGATATCGAGATGTGGCAGTTCCACCCAACCGGCATCGCCGGCGCAGGTGTACTGGTTACAGAAGGTTGCCGTGGTGAAGGTGGTTACCTGATCAACAAGCACGGCGAGCGTTTCATGGAGCGTTATGCTCCGAACGCCAAAGACCTTGCTGGTCGTGACGTGGTAGCACGCTCCATGGTTAAAGAGATCATCGCCGGTAACGGTTGTGGTCCAGATGGCGATCACGTAATGCTCAAGCTCGATCACCTGGGCGAAGAAGTGTTGCACAGCCGTCTGCCAGGTATCTGCGAATTGTCCAAGACATTCGCTCACGTCGATCCAGTGACCGATCCGGTTCCTGTGGTTCCGACATGCCACTACATGATGGGTGGTGTTGCCACCAACATTCATGGTCAGGCAATCACCCAGAACGCTGCTGGCGTTGACACCATCATTCCAGGTCTGTTCGCTGTCGGCGAAGTGGCTTGTGTATCGGTGCACGGGGCTAACCGTCTGGGCGGTAACTCGTTGCTCGACCTGGTGGTCTTCGGCCGCGCAGCCGGTATCCATCTGGAACAAAGCCTGCGTGAAGGTGTTGAATACCGCCGCGCAACTGAAACCGATGTTGACTTCGCACTCGAGCGCCTTGCTGGCTTGAACGCGCGGACCACCGGTGAAGACGTCGCTTCGCTGCGTAAAGAATTGCAAAGCTGCATGCAGAACTACTTTGGTGTGTTCCGTACTGGCGAATACATGCAGAAGGGTATTGCTCAGTTGGCAGGCCTGCGCGAGCGCATCGCCAACGTCAAGATCAACGACAAGAGCCAAGCGTTCAACACGGCTCGGATCGAAGCTCTGGAACTGCAAAACCTGCTGGAAGTTGCCGAAGCTACCGCGATTGCCGCAGAAAATCGTAAAGAGTCCCGTGGCGCTCATGCCCGTGAAGACTTTGAAGATCGCGATGACGTGAACTGGCTGTGCCACACCCTGTATTTCCCGGGTGAAAAACGCGTAGCCAAGCGTGCCGTGAACTTCTCGCCGAAGACTGTTCCGACTTTCCAGCCCATGATCCGCACTTATTAAGGGTGGCCGATATGTTGCAAGTCAGTGTTTATCGCTACAACCCGGATCAGGACGCTGCACCGTTCATGCAGGAATTCAAGGTCAATACCAACGGTAAAGACTTGATGGTTCTGGACGTGCTGGCCCTGATCAAAGAGCAGGACGAGGGTTTCTCCTATCGTCGCTCTTGCCGTGAAGGCGTGTGTGGCTCAGACGGCATGAACATCAACGGTAAAAACGGCCTGGCATGTATCACGCCGCTGTCTGCCGTGGTCAAGGGCAACAAGCTGGTGGTCCGTCCACTGCCTGGTTTGCCGGTTATTCGTGACCTGGTCGTCGATATGAGCATCTTCTATAAGCAGTACGAGAAGGTGAAGCCTTACCTGCTGAACGACACGCCGGCTCCGGCCATCGAGCGTCTGCAGTCGCCAGAAGAACGCGAGAAGCTGGACGGTTTGTACGAGTGCATTCTGTGCGCTTGCTGCTCGACTTCCTGCCCGTCCTTCTGGTGGAACCCTGACAAGTTTCTCGGTCCAGCTGCACTGCTGCAAGCCTACCGTTTCCTGGCTGACAGCCGTGACACTCATACCCAGGAACGTCTGGCTTCGCTGGATGACCCGTTCAGCGTTTTCCGCTGCCGCGGGATCATGAACTGCGTGAACGTGTGTCCGAAGGGCCTGAACCCAACCAAGGCTATCGGTCACGTTCGCAGCATGCTGCTGCAAAGCGGCGTCTGATTTGACTGTTGTACTCGTAGCACCGCAACACCCGTAACTGATGTACCTGTACTAGCTGCGGCGCAGGCTTCAACCGGCGCCGTAGTTTTAACCTGAGCAGTAGCTCATAAAGCTGCGGCTCTTACTTTGAAGAAATGAGACCAGCAGGGGCATCCGGGCTGGTACCCGGACTATCTGCGTGAACCTTGGTGGCTTGTCTGAGTCGTTTCACATGGACTTTGTCAGGTTTACTGCGGTGTCTTCGCCGGTGGTGTCCCCTTACCGAGGGTGACCAAGCATGCAAGAAAGCGTGATGCAGCGCATGTGGAACAGTGCCCACCTTTCCGGTGGTAACGCTGCCTATGTGGAAGAGCTCTACGAGCTCTACCTGCACGACCCTAACGCTGTGCCAGAAGAATGGCGCACCTACTTTCAGAAGTTGCCAGCTGACGGCAGCACTGCCACCGATGTTTCGCACTCGACAATCCGCGATCACTTTGTGTTGCTGGCCAAAAACCAGCGCCGCGCCCAGCCGGTTTCCGCCGGTAGCGTGAGCAGCGAACACGAGAAGAAGCAGGTTGAAGTTTTGCGACTGATCCAGGCTTATCGGATGCGAGGCCATCAGGGCGCCCAACTCGATCCGCTGGGATTGTGGCAACGTCCTGCGCCAGCCGACTTGTCGATCAATCATTACGGTCTGACGAACGCTGATCTTGATACAACCTTCCGCGCCGGGGATTTGTTCATCGGCAAAGAGGAAACTAGCCTACGCGAAATTCTCGAAGCGTTGCAGCAGACATATTGCCGCACCATTGGCTCTGAATTTACCCATATTGTCGATTCCGAGCAGCGTAACTGGTTTATGCAGCGCCTCGAAAGCGTGCGCGGGCGTCCAGCGTTCTCCGCTGACATCCAAAGCCACTTGCTCGAGCGCGTGACTGCCGCTGAAGGCCTGGAAAAATACCTGGGTACCAAATACCCCGGCACCAAGCGTTTCGGTCTGGAAGGCGGCGAAAGCCTGATCCCGATGCTGGATGAGTTGATCCAGCGTTCGGGCTCTTACGGCACCAAAGAAATCGTGATCGGCATGGCCCACCGGGGACGTCTGAACGTCCTGGTCAACACCTTCGGCAAGAACCCGCGCGATTTGTTCGACGAGTTCGAAGGCAAGAAAAAGGTCGAGCTCGGTTCCGGTGACGTTAAATATCACCAGGGCTTTTCGTCCAACGTGATGACAGCCGGTGGCGAAGTCCACTTGGCGATGGCATTCAACCCGTCTCACCTGGAGATCGTTTCTCCTGTGGTAGAAGGGTCGGTGCGTGCACGTCAGGATCGTCGTAACGATCCGACCGGTGACAAGGTTCTGCCAATTTCCATCCACGGTGACGCTGCGTTCGCAGGTCAAGGCGTGGTCCTGGAAACCTTCCAGATGTCGCAGACTCGCGGCTTCAAGACGGGCGGCACGGTCCATATCGTCATCAACAACCAGGTTGGCTTCACCATCAGCAACCCGGAAGACGCGCGCTCCACTGAGTACGCAACCGACGTTGCCAAGATGATTCAGGCGCCGATTCTCCATGTGAATGGTGATGACCCTGAAGCCGTCGTGTTCGTGACCCAGTTGGCCATCGACTACCGCATGCAGTTCAAGCGTGACGTGGTGATCGATCTGGTCTGCTACCGTCGTCGTGGCCACAACGAAGCTGACGAACCAAGCGGTACCCAGCCGTTGATGTACCAGCAGATTGCCAAACAGCGCACCACTCGCGAGCTGTATGCCGAGCGCCTGACCCTGGCTGGTATTCTCGACGACGCGCGCGTGCAGGCAAAAATCGACGACTATCGCAATGCGCTGGACGACGGTCTGCATGTAGTAAAAAGCCTGGTCAAAGAGCCGAACAAAGAACTGTTCGTCGATTGGCGTCCATATCTGGGCCATGCCTGGACTGCTCGTCACGACACCCGTTTCGACTTGAAGACCTTGCAAGAACTGTCCGCCAAACTGATGGAGCTGCCAGAAGGCTTCGTGGTTCAGCGCCAGGTGTCGAAGATCTACGAAGATCGTCAGAAAATGCAAGTTGGCGGCCTGCCGATCAACTGGGGTTACGCCGAAACCATGGCGTACGCGACCCTGGCATTCGAAGGTCATCCGATTCGCATGACCGGTCAGGACATCGGCCGCGGTACGTTCTCGCACCGCCATGCGACGCTGCATAACCAGAAAGATGGCGCTACCTACATTCCTCTGCAGAATCTGTACAAAGGTCAGCCACGTTTCGACCTGTACGACTCCCTGCTGTCGGAAGAAGCGGTATTGGCGTTCGAATACGGTTATTCGACCACCGAGCCTAATGCACTGGTTATCTGGGAAGCCCAGTTCGGCGACTTCGCCAACGGTGCCCAAGTGGTTATTGACCAGTTCATCACCAGTGGCGAGCACAAGTGGGGCCGTCTGTGCGGTCTGACCATGCTGCTGCCGCACGGTTATGAAGGTCAGGGGCCAGAGCACTCGTCTGCGCGTCTGGAGCGTTACCTGCAATTGTGCGCCGAGCACAATATTCAGGTGTGCGTACCGACGACCCCGGCTCAGATCTACCACTTGTTGCGTCGTCAGGTCATTCGTCCGCTGCGTAAACCGCTGATTGTGCTGACGCCGAAGTCCCTGTTGCGCCACAAACTGGCAATTTCGACCCTGGAAGATCTGGCTGAAGGTTCGTTCCAGACTGTTATTCCAGAAGTCGACGTGCAGGATCCGGAAAAAGTAGGTCGCCTCGTGCTGTGTAGCGGCAAGGTCTACTACGACCTCCTGGAAAAACGCCGTGCCGAAGGTCGTGATGACATCGCCATCGTACGTATTGAGCAGCTGTACCCGTTCCCGGAAGACGACTTGATCGAAGTCCTGGGCCCGTACAAAAACCTCAAGCACATCGTCTGGTGTCAGGAAGAGCCAATGAACCAGGGCGCCTGGTACTGCAGCCAGCATCACATGCGTCGTATCATCAGCGGTCACAACAAGGCATTGGTCCTTGAGTACGCTGGTCGTGACGCCTCTGCGGCTCCTGCTTGTGGTTATGCATCAATGCACGCCGAGCAGCAGGCAAAACTGCTGCAAGATGCCTTCACTGTTTAACGCCTTCGTGCATTAGAAACCGAATTTAAGGAATTACAGATAATGGCTATCGAGATCAAAGCCCCCTCTTTCCCGGAATCAGTTGCCGATGGCACCATTTCCAAATGGCATAAACAGCCGGGCGAAGCGGTAAAGCGTGACGAGCTGCTGGTCGACATCGAGACTGACAAAGTTGTTCTCGAAGTGTTGGCTGAAGCTGACGGCGTGTTGGCATCGATCGTGAAGGGCGAGGGCGAGACTGTCCTGTCCAATGAACTGATCGCAACCCTGGATGCAGGCGCTACTGCCTCTGCTGCTCCAGTGGCTGCCGCTCCTGCTGCAACAGCCCAAGCAGCGGCGGCTCCAGCCGCTGCTGCTGGCGACGAAGATGCAATCGGTGCTCCAGCTGCGCGCAAGCTGGCTGAAGAAAACGGCATCAACCTGAACAACGTCAAAGGCACTGGTAAAGATGGTCGTGTGACCAAGGAAGACGTGGTCGCTGCGATTGAAGCGAAGAAATCCGCTCCAGCCGCTGCCCCTGCGCCTGCCAAAGTCGCTGCGGCTGCTCCAGTGTTCTCTGCCGGTGATCGGGTTGAGAAGCGCGTTCCTATGACCCGCCTGCGTGCCAAGGTTGCAGAACGTCTGGTTGATGCTCAGTCGAACATGGCGATGCTGACTACGTTCAACGAAGTCAACATGAAGCCGGTCATGGACCTGCGTTCGAAGTACAAGGACCTGTTCGAGAAGTCGCACAACGGCGTACGTCTGGGCTTCATGTCGTTCTTCGTGAAAGCGGCCACAGAAGCGCTGAAGCGCTACCCTGCGGTCAATGCCTCGATCGACGGCACTGACATCGTTTACCACGGCTACTCCGACGTCGGTGTTGCCGTGTCCAGCGACCGTGGTCTGGTTGTGCCGGTGCTGCGTAACGCCGAACTGATGAGCCTGGCTGAAATCGAAGGCGGCATTGCCAACTTCGGCAAGAAAGCCAAAGACGGCAAGCTGACCATGGACGACATGACTGGCGGTACCTTCACCATCTCCAACGGTGGTACCTTCGGTTCGTTGCTGTCGACCCCGATCGTCAACCCGCCACAAGCCGCTATTCTGGGTATGCACAAAATCCAGGAGCGTCCAATGGCGGTCAAGGGTGAGGTCGTGATCCTGCCGATGATGTATCTGGCACTCTCGTATGACCACCGTTTGATCGACGGTAAAGAAGCAGTTACCTTCCTGGTTACCATCAAGGACTTGCTGGAAGACCCGGCTCGTCTGCTGCTGGATATCTGATTTCGTCTGTCGGGCAGGGTCGCGGTTGATCGCGATGTCCTGCCTGATTGTTGAATGAACCAGCTTCGTCCCACGACGGTCCTCACAAGGGACCGTCCGGTTTGATTTGAAAAAGGAATGACTCATGACCCAGAAATTCGATTTGGTAGTGATTGGTGCTGGCCCTGGCGGCTATGTTGCCGCTATCAAGGCAGCGCAACTTGGTCTCAAGACTGCCTGCATCGAGAAATATCAGGACAAGGAGGGCAAACTGGCCCTTGGCGGTACTTGTCTGAACGTTGGCTGCATTCCTTCCAAGGCGCTGTTGGATAGCTCCTGGAAATTCTACGAAGCTAAAAACGGCTTCAAAGTCCACGGTATCTCGACGTCCGAAGTGACCATGGATGTACCCGCCATGGTTGGTCGTAAATCGGCCATCGTTAAAGGTCTGACTGGCGGCGTAGCCAGCCTGTTCAAAGCCAATGGTGTGATTTCCCTGCAGGGCCACGGCAAGCTGCTGGCCGGCAAGAAAGTCGAACTGACCCGCCCTGATGGCACGGTTGAAGTGATCGAAGCCGAAAACGTGATCCTCGCTTCTGGCTCGCGTCCAATCGACATTCCTCCTGCACCGGTCGATAACAACATTATCGTCGACTCCACCGGCGCCCTTGAATTCCAGCAAGTTCCGAAACGCCTGGGCGTGATCGGCGCTGGCGTGATCGGCCTTGAACTGGGTTCGGTCTGGGCTCGTCTGGGTGCACAAGTCACTGTCCTCGAAGCTCTGGAAAAATTCATTCCAGCGGCTGACGAGCAGGTTTCCAAAGAAGCCTTGAAGACCTTCACCAAACAAGGTCTGGACATCAAGCTTGGCGCACGCGTGACCGGTTCCAAGGTCAGCGGCGAAGAAGTTGTGGTGACCTACACTGACGCCACTGGCGAACAGACCATTACCTTCGACAAGCTGATTGTTGCTGTTGGCCGTCGTCCGGTGACTACTGAGTTGTTGGCTTCCGACAGCGGTGTGACCATCGACGAACGCGGCTTTATCTTCGTTGATGATCAGTGCGCTACCAGCGTTCCAGGCGTGTATGCCATTGGTGACGTGGTTCGTGGTCTGATGCTGGCGCACAAGGCCTCGGAAGAGGGCATCATGGTCGTTGAGCGTATCAAGGGCCACAAAGCCCAGATCAACTATGACCTGATTCCTTCGGTTATCTACACCCATCCGGAAATCGCATGGGTCGGTAAAACCGAGCAAACCTTGAAGGCTGAAGGCGTTGAAGTTAATGTTGGCACCTTTCCGTTTGCTGCCAGTGGCCGTGCCATGGCTGCAAACGATACCGGCGGCTTTGTAAAAGTTATCGCCGACGCCAGGACTGACCGCGTATTGGGCGTTCACGTTATTGGTCCAGGCGCAGCAGAGTTGGTACAGCAGGGCGCAATCGCTATGGAATTCGGCAGCAGTGCTGAAGATATCGGGATGATGGTTTTCTCTCACCCGACGTTGTCCGAAGCGTTGCATGAAGCAGCACTGGCAGTGAATGGTGGCGCCATCCACATCCAGAATAAAAAGAAACGTTAAGACAATAAGAAGCCACGACGGACTGCCCGTCGTGAGCCTTGCTAGCAAGTCTCACCGCGGAACGTCCGCCGGACTCAAGCTTATGGGCGCCTTCAGGAACGTACAGAGCATTGTTTCGGCACATTCCTGAGGTCATCCGAGGTAGCGGTCACAGGTGGTGCGGCACTTCTCGAAGTGCAGCACCGAATGCGCAGCACTAACGAAGACGGTAATAAGAATGAATCTTCACGAATATCAGGGTAAGCAGCTCTTCGCTGAATACGGCCTGCCAGTATCCAAAGGCTACGCAGTAGACACCCCGGAAGCAGCAGCAGAAGCTTGCGATAAAATTGGCGGGACCGAATGGGTCGTCAAAGCCCAGGTTCACGCGGGTGGTCGCGGTAAAGCGGGTGGCGTAAAGCTGGTTCGTAGCAAAGAAGAAGCCAAGGCTTTCGCTCAACAGTGGTTGGGCAAGCGTCTGGTGACTTATCAGACTGATGCCAATGGTCAGCCAGTCACCAAGATCCTGGTTGAAACCTGCACCGACATCGCCAAAGAGCTGTACCTGGGCGCTGTAGTGGATCGTTCGAGCCGTCGCATCGTGTTCATGGCTTCCACCGAAGGTGGTGTGGACATCGAGAAAATCGCTAACGACACCCCTGAGAAGATTCTTAAGGCCACTATCGATCCGCTGGTAGGCGCTCAGCCTTTCCAGGGCCGTGACCTGGCTTTCCAACTGGGCCTTAAAGGCGACCAGATCAAGCAGTTCACCAACATCTTCGTTGGCTTGGCCAAGCTGTTCCAGGACTACGACCTGGCTCTGCTGGAAGTGAACCCGCTGGTTATCAAGGCTGACGGCAACCTGCATTGCCTCGATGCCAAGATCAACATCGATCCTAACGCTGTTTACCGCCAGCCAAAGCTGAAAGCTTTCCACGATCCATCGCAAGATGATCCGCGCGAAGCTCACGCTGCCAAGTTCGAACTGAACTACGTGGCGCTGGAAGGTAACATCGGTTGCATGGTCAACGGTGCTGGCCTGGCCATGGGCACCATGGACATCGTCAATCTGCATGGCGGCAAACCAGCCAACTTCCTCGACGTTGGCGGTGGCGCTACCAAAGAACGCGTAACTGAAGCGTTCAAGATCATTCTGTCCGACAGCAATGTCGCTGCAGTGTTGGTCAACATCTTCGGCGGCATCGTTCGTTGCGACATGATTGCCGAAGGCATCATCGGCGCAGTGAAAGAAGTTGGCGTGAAAATCCCGGTTGTTGTTCGCCTTGAAGGTAACAACGCTGAACTGGGCGCTAAAGTACTGGCAGAAAGCGGTTTGAACATCATCGCGGCTACCAGCCTGACCGACGCTGCTCAACAAGTTGTCAAAGCTGCGGAGGGCAAGTAATGAGCGTCCTGATCAATAAAGACACCAAAGTCATCTGCCAGGGTTTCACTGGCGCACAAGGTACTTTCCACTCCGAGCAAGCCATTGCCTACGGCACCAAAATGGTTGGCGGCGTGACACCGGGCAAAGGCGGTACAGTTCACCTGGACCTGCCAGTGTTCAACACTGTGCGTGAAGCAGTAGAAGCCACTGGCGCTACCGCCAGCGTGATCTACGTTCCAGCACCGTTCTGCAAGGATTCCATCCTTGAAGCAGCATTCAGCGGTATCAAGCTGATCGTCTGCATCACTGAAGGCATCCCTACCCTGGACATGCTTGATGCCAAGGTCAAGTGCGACGAACTGGGTGTGGTCCTGATCGGGCCTAACTGCCCAGGCGTGATCACTCCAGGCGAATGCAAGATCGGCATCATGCCCGGTCACATTCACTTGCCAGGTAAAGTCGGTATCGTGTCGCGTTCCGGCACCCTGACTTACGAAGCTGTGAAGCAGACCACAGACGCCGGTTTCGGTCAGTCCACTTGCGTGGGCATCGGCGGTGACCCGATCCCGGGCGCAAGCTTCATCGACATCCTGAAGCTGTTCCAGGCAGACCCGAAGACTGAAGCGATCGTTATGATCGGTGAAATCGGCGGTTCGGCTGAAGAAGAAGCGGCTGCCTACATCAAGGCACACGTGACCAAACCGGTTGTTTCCTACATCGCTGGTGTGACTGCCCCTGCGGGCAAGCGCATGGGCCATGCTGGCGCAATCATCTCTGGCGGCAAAGGCACTGCAGACGAGAAATTCGCTGCGCTGCAAGACGCGGGTGTAAAAACCGTGCGTTCGCTGGCAGACATCGGTAAAGCTTTGGCTGAACTGACTGGTTGGGCTATCAAGTAAGCTTCTGCTGACCTGACAACGCAATCAACAAAGGCCACCTTCGGGTGGCCTTTGTGCTTTCTGGCATTTAACGACTGACAGGCGATCGCTGTCCTCACTGTCACAAATACGACATGGTAAGTCGTTAATGAGACAGTACGCCCTACAATAGTGCGTTCCATGGCCTGATTCGTTAGGCTACTTGCCATTTTGCGTACCCGGGTCCCATAAGGAGCCGTTTCGCTTTACGTGCCTGTCTTATAAGGACCGGCATCATTTCCCTAACCCTCCGGGAAATCCCCTCTAAATTCCGATTCAGTAGTGTGGTATTTCCGTAATGAAAGTGTTGAAAGGCCAGGACATTCTGGCACTTGGTTTTATGACGTTTGCCCTATTTGTCGGGGCTGGCAATATCATCTTCCCTCCCATCGTGGGTTTGCAGGCCGGGCCGCAGGTGTGGATGGCGGCGCTGGGCTTCCTGGTTACCGCAGTGGGTCTTCCGGTGGTCACGGTCATCGCTCTGGCCAAGGTCGGCGGCGCGATGGATGCGCTGAGCAGCCCGATTGGTAAAGTCGCTGGCGGCATTCTCGCGGCGGTCTGCTACCTCGCGGTGGGGCCGCTGTTCGCGACCCCACGCACGGCCACCGTGTCGTTCGAAGTGGGGCTGGCGCCATTGACGGGTGACAGCCCGCTGGCGCTGTTTCTGTATAGCCTGGTGTACTTCCTTGTCGTGTTCTGGGTGTCGCTGTACCCGGGTCGTCTACTCGACACCGTGGGTCGCTTCCTTGCCCCGCTAAAAATCTTCGCGTTGGCCGTACTGGGGATTGCTGCATTTGCCTTGCCCGCTGGCGACATCGGGGTTGCCGAGCCAGCGTACGTGGCTGCGCCGTTCTCTCAAGGCTTTATCAATGGGTACCTGACCATGGATACCCTTGGGGCGTTGGTGTTCGGCATTGTGATCGTCAACGCTATCCGCTCGCGGGGCGTTGATTCGCCACAGCTGATCACTCGTTACGCAATCATTGCCGGGCTGATCGCCGGCCTGGGTCTGGCACTGGTCTATATCTGCCTGTTTCGCTTGGGGGCAGGCAGCCATGCGATAGCGGCAGGGGCGAGTAACGGTGCTGTGGTGCTGCACGCCTACGTGCAACATACCTTCGGTTCGCTGGGCAGTGGATTTCTTGCGGTGCTGATCTCGTTGGCCTGTCTGGTGACGGCTGTCGGCCTGACCTGCGCCTGCGCCGAATATTTCAGCAATATCTTGCCGCTGTCTTACAAAGCGCTGGTGATCCTGCTGGCTGGTTTTTCGTTGCTGGTGTCCAATCTGGGGCTGACCAAGCTGATTCTATTCTCCATCCCGGTGCTGACAGCGATCTACCCGCCGTGCATCGTCTTGGTGGCGCTGAGCTTCTGCAAGGACTTCTGGCACTCACAAAGTCGCATCGTCGCACCAGTGATGTTGGTGTCGTTGTTGTTTGGCATCATCGACGCCTGCAAGGGTGCGGGTCTCGCCGATTGGCTGCCGACTCGACTGGCGCATTTGCCGTTGAGTGAGCAAGGCCTGGCGTGGCTGGTGCCAGCGGTGATCACGCTGGCCGGTGCAGTCATCTGCGACCGGCTGCTGGGCAAGCGCCGCGAAGCGCTGGCCTGAAGTCACTCGCTAACATTGCACGGGTGGATCGCGCTCTTCCTGTCGCATGCTGCAACACTCAAACAGCCCTGCATTTAATAGTGCGGGGCTTTTTTTGCACGCGTGATCAGTGTCTTTTTCCATGGGGTGTCGTCGAAGCACAGAGAATGCTCTTTACTGTTCTCAATCCTGCCCACGCGCTTCGGAATACTGCATGTCGTTCATTCAAGCCAATCTAATTCATCTCATGGCAGCACTCTGGTTCATCATCTGCTGGGGTGGTTATACCCGCTATGCCAGCCTGAAGGCCGCCGACACTGCTTGCCTGGCCAGCGTTTTGCACCTTTATCGGGAGGACTGGATGCGCCGAATGCTGCTGCGTGACAACCGTATCGCCGATGCCAGCGTGATCGGTAATCTGGAACGTAACGCCTCTTTTTTCGCGTCGAGCACCTTGATCATCCTTGCCGGCATTCTCACTGTGTTGGGCGCTTCCGAGCGGGCAGTATCGCTGTTGGCGGACATTCCCATGGTCCAGCAGGTTTCGCAGGGCATGTCAGAAATCAAACTGTTGTGCCTGGCATCCGTCTTCGTCTACGCCTTTTTTACATTCAGTTGGTGCATGCGTCAGTACAACTTCGCGGCGGTGCTGATCGGCTCTGCGCCCATGGTCGGTGAGCGTCATGTCAGCGAGTTGGAGCGCAAGTCGTTTGCCTTACGCGCTGCCCGGGTTATCTCCATGGCTGCCAACCAGTTCAACTTCGGGTTGCGCGCTTACTATTTCGGCATGACGATGCTCGCCTGGTTTGTCAGCCCCTGGTTATTCATGTTGATGAGCACAGGGGTGGTGCTGGTGTTGTACCGGCGGGAGTTTCATTCCGATGTGTTGCAAGTGATGGTCTACACCCAAACGGAGGCTCCGACTGCGGAGCCCATCAAGGAGACGACGGCGTTATGAGTATCCCTTTCTGGTGTTTGTTTATCAGCGCGGTGTTGATTTATGTGGCGCGGATTCCGGTCGGCAAAGCGATGAAAGAGCAGGGTGGTTACAACAACCATTTGCCGCGTGCCCAGCAGGCGCAATTGACCGGTTATGGCGCCCGCGCATTGGCGGCGCATCAGAACAGTTTCGAAGCGTTCGTGTTGTTTTCGGCGGGGGTGTTTGTCGCCCATACCACGCAGACCCAAGGCTTTTTAATTGATGGGATCGCCGTGGTTTTCGTGATTGCGCGTTTGATTTTTCTGGGAGCGTATCTGGCGGATATTCCAACCGTGCGCAGCCTGGCCTGGTTTGTCGGGCTGTTGTGTTCGTTGGGATTAATGCTCAGCCCGTTGCTGCGCTGAGACTAATGAAGCCCGCTACGAGCGGGCTTCATGGCCTGAAAACGTCTCAGCTTACTTGGTAGTGGTTGGTGCTGGGGCCTGGCCGTTGGCTTCTTTGGCGCGCTCTTGAGCGGCTTCAGCATTCTTCTGGGCAGCGTCCTGACTTTCTTTGGCGGCGTCGTTGACTTTGTCTTGGGCCTTGTTCATCGACTCTTGGGATTCTTGCGCTGCTTTGTTGGCATCTTGCTGTTTGTTCTCGCTGGCTTTATTGCACGCGGCGAGACCCAGAGTGGCAGAAAGCATCAGGACACAGGCTAAAGATTTACGCATGGGGTGTTTCTCCTTATCAAAGATATCTACTAGCCTTTCGAGCGCCGGCCCATAAATTTAGTTCCACCTGTCCTACAGATATATAAAGGTTGATGTTTTAGGCGCTTTACGCTGAGGCTATGCTGGCCTCCTATAAAAATAATCAGAGTCAGCGTTCAATGAGCGATAACCCCATTTTTGAGCGCGCGGTGCGCTTTATTTCGGTGCTCCGGCATTGCCAGGTTCTGGGCATGCGCGTGCACCGCGCAGATACCGAAGGCATGACCCTGATCCTCCCCTACAGTCCGCACATCGTTGGTGATCCGCAAACCGGCGTTATCCATGGCGGCGCGCTGACGTCGCTGATGGACACCGCCTGCGGGATTGCCACGCTTTGCGTGCTGCCGGAGTTTGAAGTGTGCCCGACTCTCGATCTGCGCATCGACTATATGCATCCCGCTGAACCACACAAAGACGTCTTTGGTTTTGCCCAGTGTTATCGGGTGACCACCGACGTTATGTTTATCCGGGGTTTTGCTTATCAGGCTGACCCGCAACAGCCGATTGCCCATGTGGTCGGGACGTTCATGCGCATGGGCAAGGGGGCTGCTGCAGGCAGTAAGGGGTTGGGCGGCTCGATCAATGGCGGTGCGTTATGACGATTGATTTCAAGGACCAGGTTCGCCAGGCTCGTGAACAGGGCAGCTATGAAAGATTGTTCGAGCTGATTCCCTACGCGAAACTGATCGGTATTGAATGTTCGCGTCAGGATGATGCGTTGCTGTTTCGCCTGCCTGCCAACAAGGACAATATCGGTAACCCCCTGT
The DNA here is from genome assembly GCF_034314155.1 of Pseudomonas sp. 5C2. NCBI lineage: Bacteria > Pseudomonadati > Pseudomonadota > Gammaproteobacteria > Pseudomonadales > Pseudomonadaceae > Pseudomonas > Pseudomonas sp. 5C2. The sequence goes on from NZ_JAVIWH010000002.1 coordinate 869,244, forward strand.
TACCGGCCCTTCACGGCGGCGTGATCGCAGGCTTCATGGAGTTGGCGGCAGCCATGCATTTGCTGGTTGCCACCGGATCGGGCTCAGTCCCCAAGATCATCGACTTCTCGGTCGACTACCTGCGTGCCGGTTATTTTCGGGACACCTATGCGCAGTGCCAGGTCTGGCGGCAGGGGCGACGGGTGGCCAATGTCGCTGTTACCGCCTGGCAGAGCACCTCGGCCGAGCCCGTTGCCACGGCGCGGGCGCATTTTAAAATCGAAGAATCATAGATCGACACGTATAAGCCCTTGAAAAATCGGACCCAGCCCCCATTTTGATGACATCCCGCCGCTGTGTATGCGGCTTGTGCCATCTGATTGGAGTTTGATAACCATGAGTGTGGAAACTCAAAAGGAAACCCTGGGCTTCCAGACCGAGGTAAAGCAACTGCTGCACCTCATGATCCATTCGCTGTATTCCAACAAGGAAATTTTCCTTCGCGAATTGATCTCGAACGCCTCTGACGCTGTCGACAAATTACGTTTCGAAGCGTTGTCCAAACCGGACTTGCTCGAAGGCGGCGCTGAGCTGAAAATCCGTGTGAGCTTCGACAAGGACGCGAAAACCGTCACGCTCGAAGACAACGGCATCGGCATGAGCCGTGAAGATGCGATTACCCACTTGGGCACTATCGCCAAGTCGGGCACTGCTGACTTCATGAAGAACCTGTCCGGCGATCAGAAGAAAGATTCGCACCTGATCGGCCAATTCGGTGTGGGCTTTTATTCAGCGTTCATCGTTGCCGACAAGGTTGAAGTGTTCAGCCGCCGTGCTGGCGTACCTGCCAGCGAAGGCGTGCATTGGGCGTCCAAGGGCGAAGGCGAGTTCGAAATCGCGACCCTTGAGAAAGCTGATCGTGGTACCCGTATCGTTCTGCACCTGAAAAGCGCTGAAGGTGAATTCGCCGACGGTTATCGTCTGCGCAACATCATCAAGAAGTACTCCGATCACATTGCTTTGCCGATCCAGTTGCCGAAAGAACAGGCCGCTGTCGAAGGTGAAGCTGCACCTGAGCTGGAATGGGAAACCGTCAACCGCGCCAGCGCACTCTGGACCCGTCCGCGCACTGAGGTGACGGACGAGGAATACCAGGAATTCTACAAACACGTCGCTCACGATTTCGAAAACCCACTGAGCTGGAGCCACAACAAGGTCGAAGGCAAGCTGGAATACAGCTCGTTGCTGTACGTTCCGGGCCGTGCGCCTTTCGACCTGTATCAGCGTGAAGCGCCGCGTGGGCTGAAGCTCTATGTCCAGCGCGTATTCGTCATGGACCAGGCTGAGTCGTTCTTGCCGTTGTACATGCGGTTCATCAAGGGCGTGGTCGATTCCAATGACCTGTCTTTGAACGTATCCCGTGAAATCCTGCAGAAAGACCCGATCATCGATTCGATGAAGTCGGCGCTGACCAAGCGCGTGCTGGACATGCTGGAAAAACTGGCGAAGAACGAGCCTGAGCAATACAAAGGCTTCTGGAAAAACTTCGGTCAGGTCATGAAAGAAGGCCCGGCAGAAGATTTCGCCAACAAAGAAAAAATTGCCGGCTTGCTGCGCTTTGCGTCGACCCATGAAGACGGCGGTGAGCAAGTTGTGGCGCTTGCTGAATATCTGGCGCGCGCCAAGGAAGGTCAGGACAAGATCTATTACCTGACTGGCGAAACTTACGCTCAGGTCAAGAACAGCCCGCACCTGGAAGTTTTCCGCAAGAAAGGCATCGAAGTGCTGCTGTTGACCGACCGTATCGATGAGTGGCTGATGAGCTACCTCAGCGACTTCGACGGCAAAGGTTTTGTCGACGTGGCCCGTGGTGACTTGGATCTGGGCAAGCTTGATTCCGAAGAGGACAAGAAAGCCCAGGAAGAAGTCGCCAAGGATAAAGAAGGCTTGATCGAACGGCTGAAAGTCGCTCTGGGCGACGCAGTCAGTGAAGTGCGGGTTTCCCACCGCCTGACCGACTCTCCTGCGATTCTGGCGATTGGCGAGCAGGACCTCGGTCTGCAGATGCGTCAGATTCTCGAGGCCAGTGGCCAGAAGGTTCCGGAGTCCAAGCCGATCTTCGAATTCAATCCGGCCCACCCATTGATTGCCAAACTTGATACTGAGCAGAGTGAAGAGCGATTCGGCGACCTGTCGCACATTCTCTTCGATCAGGCGGCCCTGGCCGCAGGTGATAGCTTGAAAGACCCAGCCGCTTATGTGCGCCGTCTGAACAAGCTCTTGGTAGAGTTGTCGGTTTAAACACCCGGTATGAAAATCCCGCCTCGGCGGGATTTTTTTTAGTCATTTTCTTTGGAGGTCAGCAATGAGCAACGTGACTGTTCGTTCAGTGGTTTATCAGATTGATGGCCAGCCCTACGAGAGCCGTTTGGTGTTTGATTCCGGTGACGCGTCCTCGCGTCCGGGTCTGGTGATGGCACCCAACTGGATGGGCGTTAGCCAAGGTGCGGAAAAAATCGCTCAGGCGGTGGCAGAGCAAGGTTATGTCGTGCTGGTGGCCGACCTGTATGGTCAGGGTACGCGCCCGAAAAATGGCGATGAGGCGGGCGCAGCGATGATGCCGCTTAAAAATGATCGGGCATTGCTGCGCAAGCGCATGCAGGCTGCGCTCGACGCGTTGAAGTCTCAGGTAGACGCGCCTGTAGACACCCTCAAGTTGGCGACTTTCGGGTTTTGTTTCGGCGGCTGCTGCTCGCTTGAACTGGCCCGTACCGGTGCTGCATTGAAAGCGACGGTATCCTTCCACGGCACGCTGGATACACCCAGCCCGGCGGACGCAAAAAATATCCAGGGGGCGGTGTTGGTCATGCATGGCGCTTCCGATCCATTGGTGCCTAAAGAGCAACTGCCTGCGTTCGAAGCTGAAATGAACGCGGCGGGCGTGGACTGGCAATTACTGAGCTACGGCGGTGCGGTGCACTCGTTCACCGATCCGGAAGCGAACACGCCGGGCATGATGATGTACGACGCCAAAACCGCGAAGCGAGCGTTTGCGTCGATGCACAATTTGTTGGATGAGGTGTTCAAAGGCTGATAACCGAGATCCTGTCGGGTCTATCGCGGCCTGCAAGCCCACTCATTCAATTTGTAGGAGCGGGCTTGTCCGCGATGGCGGAGTGTCAGGCACCCGGATTCAAACTAAGGCAACTCGATCCTCTCGCTTTCACCCGGCACCGTCGGCCAATCACCGGCCGCCCAGCGCGCTCGTGCCTGATCGATCAGCGCCGGGTCGCTGGCTACAAAATTCCAGTTGATCCGTCGTGGTCCGTCCAGCGCGGCGCCGCCAATCAGCACGGCATGACATGCGCTGTCAGCGCATAACGTCACGCTTTCTCCGACCGGCAGCACGATCAAACTGCGCGCCTCTATCGGCTCGCCATCCAGTTGCGCGTCACCGCTGACCACATACAGCGCCCGCTCTTCGTGGTCAGCGGGGATCGTCAGCGCAGTGGCGGTTTGCAGGCTTACTTCGGCATATAACGTAGTCGACAGCACCGGTACCGGTGATGACAGGCAAAACCCGCTGCCAGCAATCATCCGAATACAGACGCCGAGGTTATCGCTAACCGGCAGTGTCTGTGCGGGATGATGGCTGTAATGCCCTGGGCCTTGTTCGTATGGTTTAGGTAACGCCAGCCAGACCTGCAGTCCATGCAAGCGTGAGCCGCTGCTGCGCAGCTTTTCCGGTGTGCGTTCGATGTGGGCAACGGCGCTACCGGCCGTCATCCAGCTTACATCACCGGGTAGGACCAACTGGTCGCTGCCAAGGCTGTCCTTGTGCAAGAGCTGGCCTTCGAACAGGTAAGTGAGGGTAGACAAGCCGATATGCGGATGTTGACGGATATTCATGCCGCTGCCAGCTGGGTAATCCGTTTCCAGCATGTGATCAAAAAAAACGAAAGGGCCGATACTGCGGCATTTGGCTGACGGCAGCGGGCGTAGAATCGGTTGGCCTTCGACATCTTCTGTGCGGGGCTTGATTACGATCATGAGCGTCATCTCGGCAAGCAGTGCGGGTCGATGCACAAAGCATAACCCGCGTTGATGTGTCCGGCGTTATTGGTCGAAGGCGCCTTCTGTCAGGTGAGTTTCGATGCTGACTTCAGTCGTGGTCATCAGCTTGTGTACCGGACAGCGATCTGCGATGCGATGCAGCAGGGTACGCTGCTCATCGCTCAGCATGCCCTCAAGGGTCAGTTCGACATGCAGATGATACTTGCCTTCCCGCTCCTGACTGCTGTCGCGTGTGACCTCGACAGTGACACCGGTCAGCGGGATTTCGTGTTTTTCGGCATACAGCTTGAGCGTCAATGCCTTGCACGCGCCCAGGGCTGCATCGAAATAATCATGAGGATCGGGCGCGGAGTCTTCGCCGCCGAGGCCTACAGGAAGATCGGTCAGCAGCTTATGTTTGTGATTGATTTCAATGCTGTGGCGATAGCCGTTGCCGGACAGCGTGTTGACAGTGATGGTCATGGAAAACCTCTCAGAGATGAAGCGGCACTTTGCGGTATGGAACTGGCGTATTACAGCAGAAGCAGCTGCTCTATCTCTTGTGCCGAGACAGGCTTGCTGAACAGATAGCCTTGCATTTCATCGCAGCCGTTTTCACGCAGGAAAACTTTCTGTTGTTCGGTTTCTACGCCCTCGGCGATCACCTTGAGGTTCAGTTTATGCCCCAATGAAATCACGGCCGTGGCGATGGCCCTGTCATTCTCGTTATCGGGAAGGTCACGCACGAAAGACTGGTCAATTTTCAGTCGGGCAATGGGGAAGCTTTTCAGTGCGGCGAGGCTTGAGTAGCCGGTGCCGAAGTCGTCGATCGAGAGGCTTATCCCCATCGCTTGCAGTTCCTTCATTTTGACAATGGCTTGCTTAAGGTCTTGCATGATCAAGCTTTCGGTCAGTTCCAGCTCTAGGTATCTGGGGTCCAGCCCGCTGTCCTGCAACGCGTGCTGCACCCGGCTGACCAAGTCCCTTTCGATGAATTGGCGTGCTGAAATATTGACTGACACGGTGATTGGGGGCATGCCTGCATCCTGCCAGGCTTTGTTCTGTTTGCAGGCTGTGTGGATCACCCAATCGCCAATGGGCACGATTAATCCGGTTTCTTCGGCTGGCGGAATAAACTTGATGGGGGAAACCATGCCGAGTGTGGGGTGCTGCCAGCGGATCAGTGCTTCCACGCCGATGACCTGACCTGAGTGTAAATCCACCTGGGGCTGATACAGCAACAGGAACTCCTCATGGTCAATTGCATTTCGAAGCCCGTCCTGCATGGCAAGCTTGCCCTTATGCTTGCTGTTCATCTCACTGGTGTAGAACTGGTAACTATTGCGGCCCAGCTCCTTAGCCCGATACATGGCGGCGTCTGCGTTTCTGAGCAGGGTCTCGGTGTCGGTTCCATCGGCAGGGTAGGTGGCCAGTCCCATACTGCAGGTGACATGGAGTGTGTGCCTGTTGAGCTGGATGGGTTGCAGGATGGCTTCCTGGATTTTCTGCAGGACCGGGGTGATACCGTCGGCGTCAGAGGGCTGATCGAACAGGATGATCACGAATTCGTCGCCGCCCAGTCGAACGACCGTGTCGGTGCGTCGCACGCATTGGACCATTCGGCTGGCGACGGTTTTCAGCAGCTCATCCCCGGCGCTGTGGCCCAGACTGTCATTGACCAGTTTGAATTTATCCAAGTCGATGAACACCACCGTTACCCGGCGAGCACAACGTTGAGCGTAAAGGATGGCCTGTTTGAGGCGGTCTTCCAGCAGCGTGCGATTCGGCAGTCCGGTCAATGCATCATGGTCTCCCATGTAGCGGATGCGGTTTTCCGTGTGTTTGCGCTCAATTGCGATTCCGGCGAGGTGTGTCGCTATGCCAATCAGCTGCATCTCGACCTTGACGGGGCTGCGGACCGTACGGGAATACAAGGCAAAGGTTCCCAGGACCTTTCGATCATGGGACAGGATGGGGGTCGACCAGCAGGCGCGTAGGCCGTAGGGCGCTGCGATTGATCGATAATCTTCCCACAACGGGTCGTCCTCGATGTCAGCAACAATCACCGGTTCCCGTCGATACACGGCAGTGCCACATGAACCGACCTTCGGGCCGATTGCAACCCCGTCGATGGCCTGGGTGTAGGTCTTCGGCAGGCTGGGTGCGGCCCCATGCAGGAGATGCGTTCCCTCTTCGTCCAGCAGGAGGATGGACACCATCATGTCGTTCATCTGCGATTCAACCAGATGGGCCAGACTGTCGAGGACCTCCTGGAGTTCAGTACTTTTCGCGATCAGCTCAAGGACGTGACCCTGGCCGGTGCGTACAACGGCCTCCTGCTGCAATTGTGAGTTTTGCAAGGCGAGCCGTTCTTTGACGGTGCTCAATTCGGCGGTTTTTCTTTCAAGCTGCTGGCGATCTTTCAGAAACTGATTCACGGCGCGTGCCATGTCGCCGATCTCGTCCTTCTCCCGCACCTCCATCACTAGCGACGTATCGTCGATACGCTCCTGCCGTAGCTGGCGGCTGATCTCATTCAGGCGCACGAGCACATGACGACCCATGAATATGCGCGTCACAAACCATGCAAGTATCAGGCTGCCGTCCAGCATGATGAGGATCCATTGCTGGCTGCGATTGGAGGCCTCGACCAGATCCTGCACGGCTTCCCGGTAGTCTTGGGTGTACGCGTCGGATTGCTCGCGTGCGACCATCACCAAGGATTCTGCCTGGTTTTCCAGAGCGTCATGAAAGTGCTCTAGAACGTCGTGCTGGCTGATCAGTTTCAGGCGTAGGGAGAACGGATCTTGCGCCTCAGGATCAATGGGGTCAGGTTGTTGCGATTGCAGGGTGGCGACATCGTTTCGCACTGCATCGGGTAATTCGCGTGTCGCGGCGGCTTTGCGCATGAACCGCGTACGCAGCAGCTCCACCGCATTGCGGTCACTCACGACGGGCAAGTTGTACAGCAGAACCGCCAGTTCCGGGCTGCCTTGAGTTTGGGTGCCGATCAAGCGACTGGTACGATCCTTCAGGGTGCGCTCGAAGTCGACTTCGGTTTGCAGCATGCCTTCGCGCAGTTGAGCCACGATATTGGCGGTATTGCGAAATAGTTGACTTGACTGATGCACGTCAAGTATCGCGACAGCATTGCTCGCGGTTGTCAGCTGAACCACCAGGCGATCAAGTGCCTCAAGCTGTTTAACCGTCTCTGCATAGCTTGAACGCAGGGTATCGAAAGAGGGGGTGGTCAGTAGTTGATCCGTCTGGCGTTCGATCAGCAGAGTGCTCTGCAGCATGTCCTGTCCAGCTTGCATGCGGACCAGTTGCTCTTTGGTCAGCTCTCGGGCGGCGTTGTTTGATGTACGCAGGGCGTAGACCGCCGTCGCGCCGCCCGCCAGGATCAACAGGGTCAGCGCTAGAAATGCAAGGATGAACTGAGCGCGTAGCGATTGCGGGAGTAGCTGGCGATACACGGCGGTGAGTCGGGACGTCACGTTCACGGTCAGCGGTTCCATAGGCGGCGGTACATAGTCCGGTAGCCATTGTCTGGGTCGTACTGGAACTTCTCCCCGCCATCGAAAGCGACGTTGTCGACATTGACCAGATGAACTGGCGCTACGAATCCGCTGACAGGGAGCCCTGCAAGGAGTCGGTTCAATTCATCCATCACCTGCCATCCGTGCAAATTCAGAGGCTCGGCCACTGTGACGGTCTGATAAGTTTTTGCCTGAATTCGCAAAAATGCGGAAGCGCTGCCATCTCCGGCAGACAGCAGATTGAGCCCATTGCTCGGTATCCCGGCGCTGGTCAACGTTGCAGTTGAGTAGTCGAAATAGATATCGTTGATGGCCAGCATATACGTCCAGCGTTTGCCGTATCGCAGGAGCAGATCCCTTGTAATCGCGGGCATACGCTCGCCACTCTCGGAGATTGCGATGTCGCGCACTTCCAGCAGGGTGCACCCTTTGCAGGATTGGATGACGTCTTCCATGGCCTTGGCCTTGGCTGTGGCGATGCTGTACCTGGAGTCGGTCAGGATGACCACGCCAGCATGACCCATTGATTGCGCTACTGCCGCCAATGCAGTGAGGCGCGCGACCTCCACCGGGTCGGTGGTGACGTTCATGGCGACAGGCGTGCCGGCAATCGGCCCCGGTTGCGCGCCCGCGTGCCAGGCAACGACAGGCACGCCTTGGTTGGCAAAGGTTTCCAGTGCTGCATGGTTCTCGCGTGCATCGGAGCCGCACAGGATAAGGCCGTCGGGGTTTGCTGCCAGCGCATCGGCAAAGGCTTTCGCGCGTCCGGCTGAAGATCCGCCGCCATCGAATATCTTGAGCGACCAGCCCATCACCGCTGCCGCCTCGCGTGCGCCTTGCGCAACACCGATAATTCCGCCATTGCGTAAATCTTCTGCCACAAAGGCAATGTTTTTTCCCCGAGGGGCGGGAGGGCCGGACTCGGGGCCGCTCCAGTGAGCTTTGAGGGTTGCCTTGGCAACGATCTGCTGTGCCTGGCTGACGAAGGCCGTGGCGTTTTTGACATCGTCTCTGGCCAGCGGACTTGGTGAATTTTGGGCATGCACGGGAACTGCAGCTAAAAAAAAGAAGGCTGTAATTGAAACTATACCGAGTAAGTAGGGCCTCTTCATTCGCTTGGGGTCGCTACCACGTGAGATGCCAGGCCTTGCGCCGACATTGCGATCATATTCGTCCATGGCATTCGGCTACGTAGGGAGGTGTCACAAGGTGCTGTGGGTGCGAAAAAAAGCGAAGAAAAACGGCACCCGAGGGTGCCGTTTTATATGCAGGTATTACTTACCCTGCCAGCGTTTCAGCACCAAGGTGGCATTGGTGCCACCGAAGCCGAAGCTGTTGCTCATGACCTGATCGACTTTTGCGTTTTCACGGGTCTTGAGCAGTATCGGCATGTCGGCGACAACCGGGTCCAGCTCTTCGATGTTGGCAGAGCCAGCAATGAAGTTGCCTTCCATCATCAGCATGCAATAGATCGCCTCGTGAACGCCGGCAGCGCCCAGAGAGTGACCCGACAAGCTTTTGGTCGAGCTGATAGCAGGCGCATTGGTGCCGAAGACTTCACGTACACCTTCCATCTCTTTCGCGTCGCCGACCGGAGTCGAAGTCCCGTGAGTGTTGATGTAGTCGATCGGGCCTTCAACAGTGGACAGCGCCATTTGCATGCAGCGAATAGCGCCTTCGCCGCTTGGGGCGACCATGTCGTAGCCATCTGACGTTGCACCGTAGCCGACGATTTCTGCGTAGATTTTCGCGCCACGAGCCAGAGCATGCTCCAGCTCTTCAACCACGACCATGCCACCGCCACCGGCAATGACGAAACCGTCACGTTTGGCATCGTAAGCGCGGGAGGCTTTCTCCGGCGTTTCGTTGTACTGGCTGGACAGAGCGCCCATCGCGTCGAACAGGAACGACTGGCTCCAGTGCTCCTCTTCACCGCCACCGGCGAAGACCACGTCCTGTTTACCCATCTGGATCTGTTCCATTGCGTTACCGATGCAGTGAGCACTGGTGGCGCAGGCAGACGCGATGGAGTAGTTCAGGCCCTTGATCTTGAACGGGGTGGCCAAACAGGCGGAGACGGTGCTGCTCATGGTCCGCGTGACGCGGTATGGGCCAACGCGCTTGACGCCTTTTTCGCGAAGGATGTCCAGCGCTTCCATCTGGTTAAGCGTCGACGCGCCGCCGCTGCCGGCAATCAGGCCTGTGCGCGGGTTGGACACCTGGTCTTCGGACAGCCCGGAGTCGACGATAGCGTCCTTCATGGCCAGGTAAGCGTAAGCCGCTGCATGGCCGACGAAGCGATAGATCTTGCGATCGATCAGCTCTTCGAGGTTGAGGTCAATGGAGCCGGAAACCTGGCTACGCAGACCCATTTCGGCATATTCCGGATTGAAACGGATGCCAGGGCGGCTTGCACGCAGATTAGCGGAAACGGTGTCTTTGTCATTGCCCAAGCAGGAAACAATGCCCAGACCAGTGATAACGACGCGGCGCATGCGGATACCCTTAGAAATTTTCAGTGGAAGTGAACAGGCCGACCCGAAGGCCTTCGGCACTGTAGATTTCGCGACCATCAACGCTCACGGTGCCGTCGGCAATTGCCAGGACCAGTTTGCCTTTCATGGTGCGTTTGATATGGATGTTGTAGGTGATTTTTTTTGCGGTCGGAAGAACCTGACCGTAAAACTTCACTTCGCCCGACCCCAAAGCTCGGCCGCGGCCAGGATTACCCTGCCAACCGAGATAGAAGCCGACGAGTTGCCACATGGCATCAAGGCCCAGGCAGCCTGGCATCACCGGGTCACCTTCGAAGTGACAGGCGAAGAACCACAGGTCCGGATTGATATCCAGCTCGGCGACCAATTCACCTTTACCGTACTTGCCACCCTCTGCGCTGATATGGGTAATGCGATCTACCATCAGCATGTTCGGGGCGGGCAGTTGCGCGTTACCTGGGCCGAACAGCTCACCGCGACTGCAGCGCAGCAGGTCTTCCCGGGTATAGGCGTTTTGTTGGGTCATGCGAGCTCCTCAATAATCCTGTGCGGCAGGGTAAGGCAAATTTTCCTGTCCGGCTGACGCGCCAGGTCTCTGCCGTCAGCCTACTCATAGACTATTGCGTTGTAGTGAAAGTCACAGCACAAGGGAAATGAAAGTACACTTGTGCACTGGAATTATTATCCAAGCAGCGTTTGCGAGCTGATCTGGTCACTAAGACTGCCGTAATTTAGCATTTATCGCCAGTCGCAGATGCTTGAAAGGGCAGCCAACGCTGAAGAACTTGCTGTAAATCAGTACGTTTGAAGGGTTTTGCGAGGTAATCGCTCATTCCCGCCTGTAAGCAGGCCTCCCGATCACCGTGCAATGCGTTGGCGGTCAGGGCGATGATGGGCACCTGAATGCAGTTTGTCAGTTGACGAATCTGCCGCGTCGCTTCGTAGCCGTCGATCACTGGCAGGCGACAATCCATGAGTATCGCCGCAAAATTTCCAGTCTGAGCCACGCTCACAGCCTGCGCCCCATCGCTGACCACGCTGACCTGGAAGCCCAGACTGCGCAGCATCGCCTCGACCACGGTCTGATTGACCGGGTTGTCCTCAACCAGCAGCACATGCTGATTTTTGCCGTTGCTGTTACCCGCGAGGAAGGTCGGTACCTGTTCAGGGGCTTTTTTCCTGTGCAGCGCCAGCGGAATCTCAAGGGTGAAGATTGATCCCATGCTTTCTTCGCTCCGTGCCCGCAGCGTTCCGCCCATCCGCTCGGCCAGGCTTCTGGCGATAGGCAAACCTAGCCCGGTACCGCCATACCGTCGGGAGATCGAGCTGTCCGCCTGTTCAAAGGCATTGAACATCAGCTCCAGGCGCTCGGCGGAGATACCAATGCCGCTGTCGCATACCGTGCAGGTGAACCAGACCGACTCCTGATCCAGAGGCTGCCACCGGGTCTCGATCTGTACGCTGCCCAGATCAGTGAACTTCAATGCGTTGCCGATCAGATTGACCAGAATTTGCCGAATACGGGTCGGATCACCTTCGACCTCCAGGGACTCCAGTCCCGGAGGGATATTCAGCTCCAGCGAGATGCCGCGTTGCTGGGCGTTATGGTGGAACGCCTGGGCCGAGGTGCTGATCAGTTCAGCCAGATTGAACGGTATATGCTCTAGCGCCAGCGCTTCGCGCTCAATACGCGAGAAGTCGAGGATGATCGTTGATCACCCGCAGCAAATGCTCGGTTGATTCAGTCGCCAACGCAGCGTATTCAGTCTGCTCATCGGTCATTTTGGTGGTTTCCATCAACTGCAGCATCCCCAGTACACCGTTCATGGGCGTGCGCAGTTCGTGGCTCATCATGGCCAAAAAGTTGGATTTGGCACTGTTGGCGCGTTCGGCTTCTTCGCGGGTCTGAATCAGTTGGTCAATGGTTTGTTGCTGTTCGCGGCTGGCGTGTTCAAGTCCGTAGGCGAGGTTATTGATATGTCGCGCCAAGTCACCCAGTTCGCTGTCGTCGGTCACCGGTAATGGCCTGTTGTAGTCACCAAGCTGGATTGCCTTGACCGCTTCACCCATGTCGCTGATCGGTTGCGACAGGCTCAGCGCCAGACGACGGGCGAGGATATAGGTAAAAAGCAGAGCAAACAGTGCCAGAACCCCGGCCTTGAGCAGGATTTCCTGTTGGCGCTGACTGAATGCATCGTTAGACATGCCGACGATCACCCGGCCCAGGTAATCCTCATTCGGCGGGCTGGCCGAGGATGGCTGTGCTTCCAGGGCGTCATTCCCCAACGGGAGGCTCTGTAACCGGATAGGTGCCTGGAAGATCTCCACTTGAGTGGGTCGTGTGCCGTTTTCCTTCGGTTGCTCGACGTACATAAGCACGTGGTTGGCGTTGTCCTGCACTTCCAGAAAGCGCACGTGGGGCGTGGCCAGTGTAGCGCGCATCAGGCCTTCGAGAACGTCATCGTTGCCCACGATCACGCCATATTCCGACGCTGGAGCCAGCTGGTTGGCGATCAATTGACCGGTATGAGTCAATTCTTGACGCAAGTCCTGAATCCGCACGAAGGTGAAGAAGCTGATCAGCAGTAAGGTCAGTAGCAGCGCCGGTCCCAGACTGATGATTTGGGTGCGGGTGTTGATGCCCCAGTTCAGGCGGAAAGTCATCGGACGCTTTCTCCTGCCACCCGCGGTGGATCGCTCCCCGGCAGGCACGTGAGCTGCGCACACAGTTTTATGATCCATTGGTCATAAACACTGCTTATCCTTGACTGACAGGTCATCGCGAAACGCCATCAAAAGGGGGAGTCGGGCATGGTAACCGACGCTGCGGTAATTTCCATTGAACTTGTAGGGTGTTGATCGGCCTGAATTGAATCTCTTCAAGGCTGGTCGCGCAGGCTCTGCCCCGTATAATGCTGCCATCGCCAGATGTGATGGCTCTAAATGGATTGGTTATGACTCAACAGCAACCTATTGCGGTTCTTGGAGGCGGCAGCTTCGGTACTGCTGTGGCGAATCTGCTGGCAGAGAACGGTTATCCGGTCAGGCAGTGGATGCGCGACCCGGCTCAGGCCGAGGCGATCCGTGTCAACCGCGAGAACCCACGGTACCTCAAAGGCATCAAGGTTCACCCTGCGGTTGAGCCGGTCACGGACTTGTTGACCACACTGAACGGCAGCGAGTTGATTTTCGTCGCCTTGCCCTCCAGCGCCTTGCGTTCGGTGCTGGCGCCTCATGCTGACCTTTTGACCGGCAAGATGTTGGTGAGCCTGACCAAAGGCATTGAGGCGCACACCTTCAAGCTGATGAGCGAAATCCTCGAAGAAATCGCCCCGAATGCGCGCATCGGTGTGTTGTCCGGACCCAATCTGGCCCGAGAAATCGCCGAGCACGCGTTGACCGCCACGGTGGTGGCCAGTGCAGATGAAGACCTCTGCCAGCAGGTGCAGGCCGCGCTGCACGGTCGGACGTTTCGCGTGTATGCCAGCGCCGATCGGTTTGGTGTCGAGCTGGGCGGCGCGCTGAAGAATGTGTACGCAATTATCGCGGGCATGGCGGTTGCGTTGGGCATGGGCGAAAACACCAAGAGCATGCTGATCACCCGTGCCTTGGCGGAGATGACCCGGTTTGCCGTGAGTCAGGGCGCTAACCCGATGACGTTTCTCGGCTTGGCCGGGGTCGGCGATTTGATCGTGACCTGCTCATCGCCCAAGAGCCGTAACTATCAGGTGGGTTTCGCCCTTGGTCAGGGTTTGAGTCTTGAAGAGGCCGTCACCCGTTTGGGCGAAGTGGCGGAAGGGGTGAATACCCTGAAGGTGCTCAAGGCCAAATCGGATGAGTTGCAGGTGTATATGCCACTGGTCGCGGGCTTGCATGCGATTCTTTTCGAAGGCCGTACGCTTAATCAAGTCATCGAAGTGTTGATGCGTGCGGAGCCGAAAACCGATGTCGACTTTATTTCCACTAGTGGTTTTTAACCGCGCCACCCTTTAACTGAAGCCCTTAGAAATAGGTGAAGGTCTTGAACGAATCGAAACTCGAACAGAATGAGTCGGTCCTGCTGCGCATCCTGTGGATGCTGCTGTTCGTATTGATCTGGCAATTGGCACAAGTCGTGCTCGGCTGCGTGGTGTTGGTGCAGGTGGGCTACCGCCTGATCTACGGCGCTCCGAGTGGCAGCTTGATGAACTTTGGCGACAGCGTGAGTCAGTACCTGGCGCAGATCGGTCGTTTCGGCGCGTTCCACAGCGACCAGAAGCCCTGGCCTTTCGCCGATTGGCCTGCGCCGCGAGCGCCCGAAGGCGAGGCACCGCATTGCGTTACCCCTGCGCCGCATCCCGTCCGAGACGAGGAACCTAAACTGTGAAATTGTGGATTTTGCGCCACGGCGAAGCTCACTCCCATGCGCGCAGCGATGCCGAGCGCGAACTGACCGCTCACGGTCGCGAAGACGTGCTAAAAAGTGCAGCGCACCTGCTGGGCAAGCCGCTGAACCGGATCATCGCCAGCCCCTATGTGCGTGCACAGCAGACGGCTGAACTGGTCCATCAAGTCCTCGGGTTCAACGAGCCGATCGTGACCGTTCCCTGGTTGACTCCGGACAGCGACCCGCAAAAGGTTCTGAGCGAACTGGATCTGTATTCGACGGACGATGTGCTCCTGGTCGGCCATCAACCGCTGGTGGGAGCGCTGGTGGGATTGCTTGTCGACGGTCATTACCGGGAGGCCCAACCCATGAGCACCGCCAGCCTGGCTGAGCTCGAAGGGGATTTTCCGCTGGCGGGTCTGATGGAACTGTGCAGCATTCGGCATCCTTGATCCGGCCGCACAGACACCAATTGTTTGACCGAGCTGATCTCGGCACTCGACCGCACTGCACTTGATTTTGAAATTACTACCAAGCAAGTGTTTGGTCAGCTACGCTTCCCGGAAATAAAAAACCAGGAGCAAGTCGCATGTCTGGCGCTATTCGTTTGCCTCTCGACGTATTCTACGAACGCGAAGCCCGTCATCCGAACAAACGCTATATGGTCCAGCCATTGGCAGGCGGCCACGTGCAGACGTTGAGCTGGTCTGATGTCGGAGATCAGGCCCGGCGCGCGGCACACTGGCTGCGCCGACGTGAATTGCCCCAAGGCAGCCATATTGCGATCATTTCCAAGAACTGCGCCCACTGGATCATTGCCGACCTGGCGATCTGGATGGCTGGCCATGTATCGGTGCCGTTGTATCCCAATCTGACATCTGAATCCGTTGCTCAAGTGCTGGAGCATTCCGAAGCGGCACTGGTGTTTGTCGGCAAGCTCGATGATTGGGCGAGCATGGCTGGCGGCGTCAGGCCCGGCTTGCCTACTGTTGCCTTGCCTATTTGCCCGACGGCCGACTTCGACTTCAACTGGTCCGAGCTGCAGGCCTGTGCGCCGATTCAGGACAACCCGTCGCCCTCGTCAGAGCAATTGGCAACCATCATCTACACGTCCGGCACCACCGGGCTGCCCAAGGGCGTAATGCATACCTTCGGTGGTTTGGCGTTCGCCGCCAGCCACGGGGTCGGCCTATTCCAGTTAGGGGAGCAGGATCGGCTGCTGTCCTACTTGCCGTTATGCCACGTGGCAGAGCGGATGTTCGTCGAGATGGCGTCAATCTATACGGGGCAAACGGTGTTTTTCGCTGAGAGTCTGGACACCTTTCTGGTCGATCTCAAGCGCGCCCGGCCCACTGCAATGTTCGGTGTGCCCCGTATCTGGACCAAGTTCCAGATGGGGGTCTACGACAAGATGTCCGCCGCTCGCCTCGACGCGCTCCTGCGCTTGCCGATCATCGGCAAAATCGTGGGCCGCAGAGTGCTGGCCGGGTTGGGGCTGGATGCGCTGCGCATCGCATTGTCCGGCGCCGCACCTATCCCCGAGGCGTTGATGAACTGGTACCGGCGCTTGGGCCTGGAGGTGCTGGAGGTCTACGGCATGACTGAAAATTGCGGTTATTCGCACATCAGCCTGCCGGGTAAGCAGAAAATTGGCTGGATCGGCCAGCCCTGTCCTCAAGTCGAGGTCCGGATTGATCCGAGCGGCGAAGTACAGGTGCGCAGCGGAGCGACCATGCAGGGTTATTTCAAGGAACCGTTCAAGACTGCCGAAACCATCACCGAGGATGGCTTTTTGCGCACGGGGGACAAAGGCGAGCAGGACGCCGACGGTTATTTACGTCTGACAGGCCGCCTGAAAGAGATTTTCAAAACCAGTAAAGGCAAGTACGTCGCGCCGGCACCCATCGAAAACCGTCTGGCCGTGCACACTCGCATCGAACAAGTGTGTGTGGTCGGCGACGGTTTGAGTGCGCCGCTGGTGTTGTGCGTGTTATCCGCAACAGGTCTGCAAGATGCAGCCAGCGGCGCCCGTAGCGCATTGCATGAGAGCCTGGAAGTGCTGCTTGAAGAGGTCAATGCTGCTCTCGACAAACATGAGCGCTTGCGCAGGCTGATCGTCGTGAAAGATAGTTGGGCGGTCGAGAATGGCTTTCTTACGCCGACCTTGAAAATAAAACGTGCGGTCATCGAGTCGACCTATGGCGCCCGCTTCCAGGAATGGAGCGATCGGTCCGAGGTTGTGCTGTGGCAAGAGTGACCCATTTATGTCTGGCGTTCGTCATGCGAGCGCCACTTAAAAGGATTGAACATGAGCGTATGGCTTAAAACTCCCGATATAGACCAACTCAACGCGCTGCAGAAAAATACCATTGGTGAAGTGCTGGACATTCGTTTCGAGGCATTCGACGAGAGCTCTCTGACCGCGAGCATGGTCATCGACCACCGTACTCATCAACCCTACGGCCTGTTACACGGCGGGGCGTCGGTGGTACTGGCTGAAACCGTGGGCTCCATGGCCAGTTACTTGTGTATTGATCCCGGAAAATTCTTTTGCGTGGGGCTGGAGGTCAACGCAAACCACCTGCGTGGTTTGCGCAATGGTCGTGTCACCGCAGTCGCGCGGCCAGTGCATATCGGCCGCACCACTCACGTCTGGGACATCCGTCTGACCAGCGATGAAGGCAAGGTCAGCTGTGTTTCCCGTCTGACCATGGCTGTTGTACCGGTAGGTGAACAGCCGCCGGCGCGCTGATAGCAAACGGATCATCATTCTGGCTCAAGTGTCACCCTTCCTGGCAGTTACAGTCATTGCTGTGTCGACGATGGATGCGCACAATCGCCGTTGGTTTTTGTTTTTGGACGTATTGGCATGTCGCAACAGGTGTTTTTCGCTCACGCTAACGGGTTTCCGTCGGCTACGTATGGCAAATTGTTCGACGCACTGGCGCCGGATTATGCCGTCGCACATCTGGAGCAGCACGCTCACGATCCACGCTTCCCGGTGAACGACAACTGGCTGAATCTGGTCGACGAGCTGATTCATCACCTGCGCCAGCAACCTGAACCTGTGTGGGGCGTAGGACACTCGTTGGGAGGTGTGCTGCACTTTCACGCAGCGTTGCGCTGTCCTGAGCTGTATCGCGGGGTGGTGATGCTCGATTCTCCGGTGCTGACGTGGGTTGACCAGTGGATGATTCGCGCCGCCAAACGCTTTGGTTTCATTGATCGCATCACCCCGGCCGGTCGCACCCTGGGCCGCCGGGAGGCCTTCGCTGACCTGAATGCTGCCCGCACGTATTTCGCCGGCAAGACCTTGTTTCGCGGCTTCGATCCCGAATGTTTAGAGGCCTACCTGCAGCATGGTTTGCAACAGGACGGCGATCAGTTGCGCCTGCGTTTCGACCCAGCGACTGAAATCAGCATTTACCGCAGCGTGCCTCACACGAGTCCCGGTCGGGCGCAGCAGTTGAAAGTGCCACTGGCGGTGGTGCGAGGGCTACGCAGTCGGGTGGTCATGCGTCACCACGCCCATTCGGTGAAACGTATGCCGCAAGGCGAATACCTGTCCATGCCCGGTGGGCATATGTTCCCGCTCGAACGTCCACAAGACACTGCAGCGCTGCTCAAGACCTTGTTCGCTCGCTGGGATGCGCGTTGCGCCGAGCAGGCGTGCGCATGAGCATGCCCGTCGAAGAAGTCCGCCTGAGCCTGCCGCATATTGAATTGGCCGCGCACCTGTTCGGGCCTGAAGACGGTCAGCCGGTGATCGCTTTGCATGGTTGGCTGGACAACGCCAACAGTTTTGCCCGCTTGGCACCGCAGCTCAAAGGCTTGCGTATCGTGGCTCTGGATCTGGCTGGGCATGGTCACTCCGATCATCGTCCGGTGGGTTCCGGTTATACCCTGTGGGACTATGTGCATGACGTGCTGCACGTCGCTGAGCAACTGGGCTGGAAGCGCTTTTCCCTGCTTGGGCATTCATTGGGTGCGATTATCTCGGTGGTGTTGGCGGGTGCGCTGCCTGAGCGTGTGACCCGTCTGGCACTGATCGATGGGGTTATCCCACCAACCGGCGAAGCCAGTCATGCGGCCGAGCGGTTGGGCATGGCCCTGCAAGCACAACTGAACCTGTCGAATAAGCGCAAACCTGTCTACAGCGATCTGGAACGAGCCGTCGAGGCGCGGATGAAAGGGCTGGTTGCCGTCAGTCGTGAAGCGGCAGAACTGCTGGCTCAACGAGGGTTGATGCCAGTGCCGGGAGGGTACACCTGGCGCAGTGATAGCCGGCTGACGCTGGCCTCTCCTATGCGTTTGACTCGTGAGCAGGCCATGGCGTTCGTCAAACGTGTCAGTTGCCCAACCCATCTGGTGGTGGCTGGGCAGGGCATGTTGGTCCAGCACAGCGAACTGCTGTCACAGCTGACTTTCGAGACCACGACCTTGCCTGGCGGCCATCATTTGCATTTGAATGACGAGGAGGGCGCGCGCGCTGTTGCAGACTGTTTCAATCGCTTTTATGCCGTTCCTTGACTTGCAGCAGGCAACTGCCGAGGCTGGGCGGATTGAAATGGGAGATAACGTTGATGGACCTACCTATCGCTGGCACATGCAAGACGATTAACACTGCCCCAACTTTGGCGATCCGATGAGAACACGTATGCGCTTATCCCGTGTTCTTGGCGTGTCGATCTGCGGCTCGCTGCTCAGCGCGATAGCCTGCGCCGCCGACGTGCCTGGCAGCCACGATCTCGAGGGGGTGCCGCGTTTGGCAGATGCTGAAATCGTCGACTATCGGCCCGTCACGGAGCTGGAGCGAATCTACCCGTTGGGTTCGATCCGCAAGATCAGCGGCCAGTTACGCTTCGACGGCCAGATCGGCGCGCGGGGCAATGTCACCTCGGTGACCTACCAACTGCCTGCTGAACACACCTCTGATGAAGCCTTCACAGCCGCCCGTGAAGCCCTGCAGAAGCAGGGCGCCGAGCTGTTGTTCTGGTGCCAGGCCCGTGATTGTGGGGAAAGCAGTCTGTGGGCCAATGAAGTGTTTGGTAACTCTAAATTGTATGGTGCCGATGAGCAGCAAGCTTATTTGCTGTTGCGTCTGGCTGCGCCGAAAAACGATACGTTGGTGGCCTTGTACAGCATCACTCGCGGCAACCGTCGAGCGTACCTGCATGTCGAGCAGTTCAGCGCAGCAGCACCTTTGGGCGACGTGTTGCCGACCTCGGCAACCTTGTTGCGTCAACTCAAGAGTACCGGTGTGCTGAGTCTTCCCAAACTTACCGGTGAGCCGCAGGATGTTTGGGCGACCCTGCTCTCGCGTGGGCTCAACCTGGATGGCAACCTGCGCGTCACCGTGTCCGGGGCAGATGCCGAGGCCTGGCGTCAGGCATTGATTGCCAAGGGCGTACGTGCCGCGCGGATTGAGGCTGGCAGCGGCGAGAAGCCGGGGCTGTTCGTCGAACTTATTCGCTAGAATCACGCGCTCACCGGCCGAGTACTGGCGCTGCAGGGGTTCGCCGTTATGCTCTCATCATTCGTTTTTTCGAGATAACCCGATGCCCAATAATGATCGCCTGTTGGTGCAGCTCCTGCTCCTGGCGCTGTTCGGTGCCAGTTTCTGGGTGATGGCGCCATTCTGGTCGGCGCTGTTCTGGGGGGCGGTGCTGGCCTTCGCCAGTTGGCCGTTGATGCGCCTGGTAACGCGCTGGCTCAATGGCCGTGAAGCGTTGGCGGCGGGGCTGCTGACCTTGATCTGGATGCTGTTGGTGGCATTGCCGTTGGTGTGGCTAGGGTTCAACCTGGCGGACCACATCCGTGACGTGACGCTCTTCATCAAGGACGTGCAGGTCGACGGCCTGCCTGCGCCGCCTGCATGGCTGTCAGGCGTACCGCTCGTGGGCGAGCGGCTGGTGAGGTTCTGGAACACGATCGATGAGCAGGGCGCTGCGGCGATGGCCGCGATCAAGCCCTACTTGGGTCAAGTCGGCAACTGGCTGCTGGCTCGTAGCGCGCAGATCGGTGGCGGGATTCTCGACCTGACCTTGAGTCTGGTGTTCGTGTTCTTCTTCTATCGCGATGGTCCGAGACTGGCGGCATTCGTCTTGAGCCTGCTTGAACGCTTGATCGGCGAGCGTGCCAGTTACTATCTGGACCTGGTGGCGGGTACCGTGCAACGGGTGGTCAATGGCGTGATCGGCACCGCAGCGGCGCAGGCGGTTTTGGCGCTAATCGGCTTTCTGATAGCCGGCATTCCGGGTGCGCTGGTATTAAGCGTTGTCACGTTTCTGCTCAGTCTGGTGCCCATGGGCCCGCCGTTGGTATGGATTCCCGCCACTGCCTGGCTGGCCTGGAAGGGCGAATACGGCATGGCGATTTTTCTCGGCATCTGGGGCACGTTCATCATCAGTGGTGTTGATAACGTACTCAAACCCTACCTGATCAGTCGGGGTTGCAACCTGCCGTTGGTGATCGTTCTGCTTGGGGTGTTTGGCGGTCTGCTGGCATTTGGTTTCATCGGCCTGTTCATCGGCCCGACTTTGCTAGCGGTAGCGTACAGCCTGTTGATCGACTGGACTGCCTCGAAAGACAAAAGGCCTGATACGCCAAGTACCCCATAACCCGTGTTGCACAAGTCGTAACCAAACCCGCCGCGAAACACAGCCTTCGCGACGGGTTTGGTTATCAGGCTGCGACGTTCAGGTGTTTGCCAATGGGCTTGCTGCCGTCTGTTTCATAACGCTGGCTCAGCGCAGCGACCATCTTGCTCAACGCTTCGGCAGCGGCCGTTTTGGCGTTGGCGCTTTGCCCTGTGGTGTCAGTGCCCAGCGCAGAGGACAGTTCGTTGAGGCTGACACTGCCACTGCTGTCGGTATCGAGGTTACTGAACAGCGTGCTGGCATCAGACGTACTGGTACTGGCGGAAGAACCCGTTGTGCTGTTTGTGCTGCTATTGGTGCTGGCGGTGTCCAGCGCGCTGGTCAGTTCATCCTTACTGATACTGCCATCACCGTTAGTGTCCAGTTTGGCCAGCAATTCCTCCTGAAACTTCTTGCTGCTCGCGCTGGCCGTTGTGCTCGAGCTTGAGCTTGTATAGCTCGAATAACTGTTACTGACGCCACTGATCATCGGCTTGACTCCACAGGTTGTTTGGGCTGGTGGCAGTGCACCGGCTTATGAAGCCTCGGGGCGTCAAGTGTCAGGGGTATGTGGGCTTGGTGTCGAGGCTGACACGCACAGTCGCAGCGTCGGATTTTACAGGCGAGGCAGGTCAAGGACGACGGTCAGGCCGCCTCCCAGAGTTTCTTCCAGGTGCAGGTCGCCGCCCATGCGCCGGGCGGCTTCTCGGGCAATGGTCATGCCCATACCGATGCCGCCGGAGTTACGATTACGTGAGCCTTCGACGCGATAGAACGGTTCGAATACCGCCTCACGCAGGACTGCAGCGATCCCGGGCCCTTGATCGCTGATCCGCAGTTGCACCCGTTGTGGGTGATCCTGAATGTCGACATGCGCGTGCCCCGCATAGCGCAGGGCATTATCGATCAGGTTACCCAGGCATGAACGCAACGCCATTGGCTGCGCCATGAACGGTTTGCACTGACCGCTGCTGTGCACGTCATCGCCCTGATCCTGGGCGTTTTCGGTCAGGGATTCGACCAGTGCCTGCACATCGAAAAGCTGCAACGCCTCGCTATTACGCTGTTCGTGCAAGTAGGTCAGGGTGGCATCGAGCATGCCGATCATGTCGTCCAGGTCCTGGCTCATTTGCCCATGCAGCTTCGGTTCGTCGATCTGTTCGAGGCGCAGTTTCAGGCGCGACAGTGGCGTGCGCAGGTCATGAGACATGGCAGCGAGCATACGTCCGCGTTGCTGGACCTGTTCGCGGATGCGCTGCTGCATCAAGTTGAACGTCTGCGCCGCCTGACGCGCCTCACGTGGGCCGCTGACTTCCAACGGTTGGCTGTCGAGGTTCTCGCTCAAGCGCTCGGCCGCCTCACTCATGCGCTGGATCGGTCGGCTGAGGGCTTTTGCTCCGTACCAGGCGGCGGCGACCAAGGTGATTAATTGAAATATCAGCGGCACGACGGGGCCCCCGAACAAGGGCGGCCTTCCTGGTGGGCGCTGCATGGGGGGGTGTGAAGCGTCGAAGCCGGGAGGCGGCTGACCGAATGCGTCCGGCATAAGGGGAGGCGGCGGGGGTGGTCCGTAATGCATGAACCACATGAATGCCAGCACATGCGCCAACAGGATCGCGACCAACGCCCCGCCGAATAGACGGGCGAACAGTGTGTCGGCCGAGCGGATCAACCGATGTCCCTGGCGTCGAACAGATAACCTTCGCCGCGTACAGTTTTGATCAGTTGCGGTGCTCTCGGGTCATCTCCGAGCTTCTGTCGCAGGCGCGATACCAGTAAATCGATGCTGCGGTCGAAGGCTTCTATGGTCCGGCCGCGTGCTGCATCCAGCAATTGCTCACGATTGAGCACGCGCCGTGGGCGTTCAAGAAACACGCGCAGCAGGCGGAACTCGGCGTTGGACAGTGGCACCACCAAGCCATCGGGCGCGGTCAATTGGCGCATTACGCTGTTCAGGCGCCAGGCGTCGAAACGGATGGTGTTGCGCGGCTCGCTTCGGTCGTCGCGCACCCGGCGCAACACAGTCTGGATGCGTGCCACCAGCTCGCGGGGTTCGAAAGGCTTGGCCATGTAGTCGTCGGCACCCAGTTCCAGACCAATGATGCGGTCGGTGGGCTCGCAACGGGCGGTCAGCATCAAAATAGGAATGTCCGATGTACCGCGTAGCCAGCGGCACAGCGATAGGCCGTCTTCACCGGGCAGCATCAGATCCAGTACAACCACGTCGAAGGTCTCTTCGCCGAGCGCCTGGCGCATGGCGCTGCCATCGGTCACGCCGCGGCAGTGGATGTTGAAACGGGCCAGGTAATCGCAAAGAAGTTCGCGTATGGGCACATCGTCGTCAACGATCAGGGCGCGGGTA
Organism: Pseudomonas sp. 5C2; assembly: GCF_034314155.1. NCBI lineage: Bacteria > Pseudomonadati > Pseudomonadota > Gammaproteobacteria > Pseudomonadales > Pseudomonadaceae > Pseudomonas > Pseudomonas sp. 5C2. The sequence continues at coordinate 892,676 of NZ_JAVIWH010000002.1, forward strand.
TTCCAGCGGCGTTCATCGGTCGGAGCGTTGTCGATACTGATAGGGCTGACTGCTTGCATGGTACGACTGTCGCCTGAGGTGGCTGCCATCACTGGCCGCGATTGAAGAACAACGCTGCCCGCCATGCTACTTCGCTGGCGCGCGGGGCGGAAGGCTGTTGTGTCCGAGTGTCCGGCGGTTGTCTGGAATGTATCGGGTTGGATACAAAGCCTGACTGTTGTAGCGGTGATGGCATCTTCGCGAAGGATATCCCCCGGTCCTCCTGAGGCCCCCCCCTGTAAATCCCATTGTTTACGCTTTCTTTATGCCCATCCGGGTTCGTCGATCTCGTTCCTTTACACCCTCCCTGCGGACAATGGCTGACACGCGGCAGTTGCCGTACGACGGAGAATTTCCATGAGCGTTCTGGACGGGGTGTCACTGCTGTTGGCGGCAGGGCTGTTCATTTACTTACTGGTGGCGCTGTTACGCGCTAACCGGAATTAGGAGCAGCCATGCACAGTTATGACTATCTACTGATCCTGGCTTTTTTTGCGCTGGTGCTGCTGCCGGCGCCATGGCTAGGACGTTATTACTACCGGGTCATGGAAGGGGAACGAACTTTCTTGACCCCGGTATTGGGTCCGGTCGAGCGCGTCTGTTATCGCCTGTCCGGGGTTGATCCGCAGACCGAACAGAGTTGGAAAAACTACACGTTGGCCTTGCTCGCCTTCAACCTGGCGGGTTTCGTCCTGTTGTTCGCGATTCTGCTGTTCCAGGGCGCTCTGCCGCTCAACCCGCAGCAACTACCGGGAATGGAGTGGTCGCTGGCGTTCAACACAGCAATGAGTTTTGTCACCAACACCAACTGGCAGAACTACAGCGGTGAAGCCTCGCTCAGCTACTTGAGTCAGATGGCTGGCCTGACTGTGCAGAACTTCGTCAGTGCCGCCACCGGCATCGCGGTGCTGATTGCATTTTGCCGTGGCATCAGCCGTCGTTCGACGCAAAATCTGGGTAACTTCTGGGCCGATATGACCCGCGCCACCCTCTACGGGCTGCTGCCGTTGTGTCTGGTGCTGGCCTTGTTTCTGGTCTGGCAGGGCGTTCCGCAAACCTTCGCTCATTACGTGGACGCGGTGACCCTGCAAGGCGCCAATCAGAGCATCCCGTTGGGGCCGGCGGCCAGCCAGATCGCGATCAAGCAACTGGGCACCAACGGTGGTGGTTTCTTCGGGGTCAACTCGGCGCATCCGTTCGAGAACCCGACAGCCTGGAGCAACCTGTTCGAGCTGGTATCAATCATTCTGATTCCGGTGGCGCTGGTGTTCACCTTCGGTAACTACGTCAAAGACATGCGTCAAAGCAAGGCCATCATGGCGTGCATGCTGACCCTGTTTCTGGTCGGTGGCGCGACGGCGATGTGGGCCGAGTATCAACCGAACCCGACCCTGAATATCGCGTCGGTCGAGCAAACCGCACCGATGGAAGGCAAGGAAAGCCGTTTCGGTACCACCGGCAGCGTGCTCTGGACCGCGACCACCACCGCTGCGTCCAATGGTTCGGTCAACGCGATGCACGATAGCCTCAACCCGCTGACCGGCATGGTGGCGCTGGTCAACATGATGGTCGGCGAAGTGATCTTCGGCGGGGTTGGCGCGGGTCTCTACGGCATGCTCCTCAATGTATTGATCGCGGTATTCCTTGCCGGTCTGATGATCGGACGCACCCCTGAGTACCTGGGCAAAAAGCTACAAGCCAGGGAAGTTCAGCTACTGGTCGCGACCTTGCTGGTGATGCCCGTTGGTGTGCTGGTATTCGGCGCTTTGGCCGCGAGCTTGCCGGGACCGATGGCGGCGGTCAGTAATCCGGGTCCACATGGTTTCAGTCAGTTGTTGTATGCCTACACCTCAGCCACCGCCAACAACGGTTCGGCGTTCGCCGGGTACAGCGCGAACACCTTGTTCCATAACTTGATGCTCAGCCTGTCGATGTTCCTCGGTCGCTTTGGTTACATTCTGCCGGTGCTGGCGCTGGCTGGCAGCCTGGCGGCGAAAAAGACCGCACCCTTGGGCCTGAATAGCTTCCCGACCCATGGCACGTTATTCGTCACCCTGTTGACGATGACCATTTTGTTGATTGGTGGCTTGAACTTCTTGCCGACATTGGCGCTGGGGCCGATTGCCGAACACCTGAGCATGGGCTTCTGAGGAACAGATCATGAATATGCCAACGCAAGTAACCAAAATCGCTGAAAAACAACCCGTGGCTGAACACACAGCGCATGCCAGCAAAAGTGTCACGCTATCGGCGTTATGGCGCCCGGCACTGGTGCAAGCGTTCGTCAAGCTTGATCCACGCCAGTTGCAGCGTGCGCCCGTCATGCTGGTGGTCGAACTGACTGCCATCTTGACGACCTTTCTGTGCCTGGTGCCTGATCCTCAGGTGCCGACCTCGGTAGCGGTGCAAATCGCTATCTGGTTGTGGTTCACCGTACTGTTCGCCAACTTTGCGGAAGCGCTGGCCGAAGGTCGTGGCAAGGCCCGCGCCGATAGCCTTAAGGCCGGTAGCGAAGGCCTCAAGGCACGGCTCAAGGATGATGGCGGAACCTTCCGCATGGTCGAAGCCAGCCGCCTGCGTAAAGGCGATGTGGTCCGCGTCGAAGTGGGCGAGATGATCCCCGGTGACGGGGAGGTCATCGAAGGTATAGCCGCCGTCAACGAGGCAGCGATTACGGGCGAATCCGCACCGGTGATTCGCGAGTCGGGCGGCGATCGTTCAGCGGTCACCGGCAATACCCGGCTGGTGTCCGACTGGTTGTTGGTGCGTATCACCGCCAACCCAGGCGAGTCCACTCTGGATCGAATGATTGCGCTGGTGGAAGGTGCCAAACGGCAGAAAACCCCCAACGAAATTGCGCTGGATATTCTGCTGATCGGCTTGACCCTGATCTTCTTGCTGGTGGTGGTGACGTTGCAGCCATTCGCCCACTTCGCAGGCGGTAGTTTACCGCTGGTGTTTTTGGTGGCGCTGCTGGTGACCTTGATTCCGACCACCATCGGTGGCTTGTTGTCGGCCATTGGTATTGCCGGGATGGACCGTCTGGTCAGGCTCAATGTCATCGCCAAATCCGGTCGTGCAGTGGAAGCCGCCGGTGACGTGCACGTGTTGCTGCTGGACAAGACCGGCACCATCACTTTCGGCAACCGCCGCTGCACCGCGATACACCCCGCGCCGGGTGTCAGCGCCAAGGAGTTGGGTGAGGGCGCGTTGTTGGCCTCGCTGGCGGATGATACGGCTGAAGGCAAGTCGATTGTCGAATACCTGCGTGAGCTGCACCCGATGGTCGAACCCAATGTCGCGACGCTGACACCGGTAGCGTTCAGCGCTGAAACCCGCTTGTCCGGGGTCGACTATCAAGGCCGGGTTTATCGTAAAGGCGCGGTGGATTCGCTGTTGGCATTCATTGATGTCAAACGCACGGACCTGATGCCAGCGCTGGTCCGGGAAGTCGAAAAGATCGCCAAAACCGGGGGCACGCCGCTCCTGGTGTGCGTGGACGGCAAGTTGCTGGGCGTGATCCACCTCAAGGACGTTGTCAAACCAGGCATCCGTGAGCGGTTCGCCGAATTGCGCAAGCTGGGGATTCGCACGGTCATGGTGACAGGCGACAACCCATTGACCGCAGCCGCGATTGCCGCTGAAGCCGGGGTCGATGACGTTCTGGCCGAAGCGACCCCAGAGAAAAAGCTGGAGCGCATTCGTCTGGAGCAGAACGACGGTCGTTTGGTCGCAATGTGTGGCGACGGTGCCAACGATGCCCCTGCCTTGGCACAGGCTGACGTTGGCATGGCGATGAACGATGGCACTCAGGCGGCGCGTGAGGCGGCGAACATGGTCGACCTCGACAGCGACCCGACCAAACTGCTGGATGTGGTGCAGATCGGCAAGGAATTGCTGGTGACACGCGGCGCCTTGACCACCTTCTCTATTGCCAACGACGTGGCCAAGTACTTCGCGATCCTGCCTGCGTTGTTCGCTTCGATCTACCCGCAGTTGGGGGTGCTCAATGTCATGCACCTGGCCAGTCCGCAGAGCGCCATTCTCTCGGCCATTGTATTCAACGCGTTGATCATCGTGGTGCTGATCCCGCTGGCGCTACGTGGCGTGCGTGTGCAGGCAGCCAGTGCGGCTCATCTGTTGCGCCGCAACTTGTTGATCTATGGCCTGGGCGGGATTGTTGTGCCGTTCGTGGGGATCAAGCTGATCGACATGTTGCTCACCGGGTTGCATCTGGTTTAAGCGAGTTACCTTCGCCGTGCTCGACAGGGGGCGGCGTTCACACTGATTGAGGATTCGATGATGTCGACTGTATTGCGTCCGGCCCTGAGCCTGATCGTTTTAATGACCTTGATCACCGGCGTGGCGTACCCGCTGGTGGTCACCGGGATTGCCCAAGTGGCGTTCCCTGTTCAAGCCAATGGCAGCCTGTTACGCGACACCCATGGTACCGTGCGTGGTTCTGAGCTGATCTCGCAGAATTTTACCGGTGATGGCTGGTTCCACTCACGTCCCTCTGCCGGGGCCTTTGCCACGGTATCGAGCAGTGCCAGCAACCTGTCGCCGAGCAACCCGGCGCTCGCCGCGCGGGTCGCGGCGGACGTCGCCAATGAGGTGGTTCCCGGGCAAGGCGCGGTACCTTTGGCCTTGCTGACGACCTCGGGCAGCGGCCTGGACCCACACTTGCCGCCCGAAGCCGTGGCCTATCAGGTAGCGCGCGTTGCCGCTGCGCGTAATCTGTCGACGACAACGGTGCAACGACTGGTGAATGAAAACACCTATCGGCCACTGATTGGCCCACCCGTGGTAAACGTGTTGACCTTGAATCAAACCTTGAATGAGTTACCTTCTGCGCAATTGTGATGCGAGAGCAACTATGAGTAACGCTGGTCGAGCCGATGCACTATTAGCCGATCTGCCCCGAGAAGGTCGCGGGCGGCTCAAGGTATTTCTCGGCGCCGCGCCGGGGGTGGGCAAAACTTACGCCATGCTCCAGGCGGCCCATGCGCAGTTGCACCAGGGCGTGCAGGTCGTGGCGGGCGTGGTGGAAACCCATGGCCGGGCCGAAACCGAAGCGTTGCTCAGCGGTTTGCCACAACAACCAATGGTGCGCTCGGAATACCGTGGCGTCACACTGGAAGAAATGGACCTGGATGGCCTGCTCAAGGCCGCACCGACACTGGTGCTGGTCGACGAACTGGCCCATAGCAATGCACCCGGCAGCCGCCACACCAAGCGTTGGCAAGACATTCAGGAATTGCTCGCGGCGGGGATCAATGTCTACACCACCGTTAACGTCCAGCATCTGGAAAGCCTCAATGATCAGGTGCGCGGTATCACCGGGGTGCAGGTCCGCGAAACCTTGCCCGACTGGGTGTTGCAGGAAGCCTATGAGCTGGTGCTGATCGACCTGCCTCCGCGTGAGCTGCTGGAGCGGTTGCGTGACGGCAAGGTTTATGTGCCAGAGCAGGCCAGGGCAGCCATTGATGCGTATTTCACCCAGACCAACCTGACGGCGTTGCGCGAGTTGGCGATGCAGACCGCAGCGGCTCAGGTCGATGATGATCTAGCCTTGGGTTACCGTCAGTTGGGTCAGGCCGCGCCCGCAGTACGCGGTCGATTGCTGGTGGGTATCGACGGTGATGCCCAGGCCGAGCGTCTGGTGCGACATGCCAGTCGGGTGGCGCAACGTCGGCATCTGCCCTGGAGTCTGGTGCATGTCGATAACGGCAAGGTCATCAATGAACAGGCCCGGATGCGCCTGCAAAACGCCCAACAGCTTGCAGAGCGCCTTGGCGGCGAAGTGGTGTTGCTGCGCGCGGGTGAAGTGGCAAAAACCCTGATCCAACATGCAGCCGAGCGGCGCGCAAGCCTGGTGCTGGTGGGTCAATCGCGTCTATGTTTGCGCAGACGGCTGTTTGGCGGTGGTCTGGCGGCACGCTTGCTGCGCGATGCCCATGGCCTTGAAATCAATGTGCTCGACAGTGAAGCTCAGCCAGATCAGCCGCGCTCGCATTCGACCCGCGCAGTCGTCTGGTTCGATTATGGTCTGGCATTGATTGCCACGGTTCTGGCCACTGCCTTGGCTTGGGGAGTGGCAAGTGTGCTGGCGCTGCCGAACATCTCCCTGGTATTCCTCGCGGCGGTGTTGTTGGTGGCGGTGCGTAGCAGTCTCGGTCCGGCGCTGGCCTGTGCGGCGCTGTCGTTTCTGGCCTACGACTTCCTCTTCATCCCTCCTATATTCTCGTTCAGCATCCAGCGTGAAGAAGATGTGCTGACGCTGTTGTTTTTTCTGTTGATGGCAGCCTTGACCGGCAACCTGGCTGCTCGGCAGCGTCGGCAGTTGGAGGCCTTGCGCGACACTCAGGAGGAAACCAGCGAATTGCTCGACTTGTCGCGCAAACTCACGGCCGCCACTGATCGTCAGGCGGTATTGAGTGCTGCCGAGCAACATCTGAATGGCTGGAAAGAGCTACAGGTGTGCCTGCTCAATCGAGACGGGCATAACGGCTGGAAGGTCGAAGTCGGCAGCCCCTTACAGCTTTCTGAAACCGAACGTGCTGCAGCGGACTGGGCGTGGCAACACGATCAGCCCGCGGGGTTGGGTACGGGCACTTTACCGCTGGGTCGTTGGTGGTGGTGGCCGCTGTCGATGGAAGAGGGGCCCTTGGCATTGCTCGGTGTTTGCCCGCGTGAGGGGCAACCATTTACCGACCAGCGTCGGCGCCTGCTGACCGCGCTCAGCCAACCACTGGCGCAGGCGCTGGCTCGGGCGCAACTGGCTGAAGAGCTGGAGGCCGCACGTCTGCACGGTGAAACCGAACAGCTGCGCAGTGCTTTGCTGGCCTCGGTGTCCCACGACCTGCGCACCCCCTTGACCGCCATGCGCGGCGGTATCGACAGTTTGCTGGCATTGGGCGAGGCGATTCCCCTGGAAGACCGCCGCGAGTTGCTTGAAGGCACCCGCGACGAGGCCGAGCGTCTGGATCGTTATATCCAGAACTTGCTGGACATGACGCGCCTGGGCCATGGCGCGTTGAAGCTGGCGCGGGACTGGGTGTCTCCCGGCGACATCGTCGGCAGCGCCCTCAATCGCTTGCGCACGGTGCTGGCGCCCTTGCAGGTCAGCACTCACGTGCCGGCGGATTTGCCGCTGCTTTTCGTGCACGCCGCGCTGATCGAGCAGGCGCTGGTCAACGTGCTGGAAAACGCCGCACGTTTTTCGCCGTCGCAGGGGCGTTTGCGGGTGGAGGCTGGCGCCAGTGACAACGAATTATTTTTCTCCGTGAGCGACGAAGGACCGGGGATTCCCGAAGCCGAACGGGCGAAGATTTTCGACATGTTCTACACCGCAGCGCGGGGTGACCGGGGCGGGCAGGGTACAGGTCTGGGCTTGGCGATCTGCCAAGGTATGGTGGGTGCCCATGGCGGAAGGATTACCGTCGCGGATGGCATCGACGGGCGAGGTACCTGTATCACCTTGCACCTACCCCTGCAGACTCAGCCTGAAGCAGAAATGGAGCACACGCGGTGATGGCGTCTTGGGTTACGCTTGTTGTTTATTGTGAAACGGCAAGGCAACCATGAGCCAGACCTCGACCATCCTGGTGATTGATGATGAGCCGCAGATCCGCAAGTTTCTGCGCATCAGCCTGGCCTCGCAAGGCTACAAAGTGCTTGAAGCCAGTACCGGTACCGAAGGCTTGAGCCAGGCTGCATTGAACAAGCCGGACCTGCTGGTGCTTGACCTCGGTCTGCCGGACATGGACGGCCAGGACGTGCTGCGGGCGTTTCGTGAATGGTCGACAGTGCCGGTACTGGTGCTGTCGGTACGCGCCAGTGAGGGACAGAAAGTCCAGGCGCTGGACAACGGCGCCAACGATTACGTGACTAAACCGTTCGGTATTCAAGAGTTTCTGGCGCGGGTCCGTGCGTTATTGCGTCAGGCGCCCAGCGGTGAGGCACAGGAAGCAGCGCTGATATTCGGGCCACTGACAGTGGATCTGGCCTATCGGCGGGTGTTGCTCGACGGTGTTGAAGTGGGGCTGACACGCAAGGAATACGCGGTGCTGGCGCAACTGGCCCGGTATCCAGGGCGAGTCATCACCCAGCAGCAGTTACTCAAGGATATCTGGGGTCCAACCCATACCGAAGACAGTCACTACCTGCGCATTGTCGTCGGCCATCTGCGCCAGAAACTGGTCGACGACCCGACCGATCCGCGCTTCATCGTGACTGAAGCCGGGGTGGGGTATCGGTTGCGGGAGCGTTAAATCTGCGGTGTCTGCAAGGACGCTTTCGCCAACACGGTCCATTTGATTCAACGATTGCGTTCTTGCTCATACCGATCCAGGGTGTCCCGAGCGATCTCGCGCCCTAACGCGATCAACTCCGGTGCTTTGTAGAACTCGAAGAACCGACACACGCGTTTGGGGACGTTGATCAGGATATCGGGCGGGTAACCGGCGATCTTGTACTGGGCCAGTGAGGTTTGCATGACCTCGAAACTCTGGTTGATCAGATCCAGCAAAGAAGCAGGGCCAACGTTGTCGATGATGAATGAGCCACTGGCGGACTTCGGTGCCGGTCCAGCAGCGGGCTCGGCCTCCGGGGCTGCGGCGGGTTGCTGAGCTTGAGGGTCGGCGGCTTCCAGCCAGGGGTTTGGAAGCGTCGCAGAACTGGATTTGAGGCTGTCCTGTTCGAGTCGCAATACATCAAGGTCCGTCGCCGGTTCGAGCTTGCGCCGGAACGGCAGGTGCGACCCCAACGAGTTGATCAGGTTGTCGAAGCGCTTCTTTACTGCCGGTGCCCGTTCGATCACGGGTAGCTGATAGTGCTTCTGGTTGGTCGAGTTGAGGTTGACCGCAACGATCAGGTCGCAGTGGCTCGAGACCACGGGCACGATGGGCAGCGGATTGAGCAGGCCGCCGTCGACCAGCATCCGATTGCCCTGCATGACTGGTGTGAACAGGCTAGGAATCGCTGCGGAAGCACGCATGGCCTGGTGCAGGCAGCCTTCCTGAAACCAGATTTCCTGCTGATTGGTCAGGTCGGTGGCGACGGCGGTATAAGGAATTCGCAGGTCTTCGATATTGATTTCACCAACGATGTCACGAATCTGGCCGAACACTTTTTCCCCGCGAATCGCCCCCAGGCGGAAGCTGACATCCACCAGGCGCAGTACGTCGAGGTAATCCAGGCTTTCGATCCATTCACGGTATTCCTTGAGTTTGCCGGCGGCGTAGATACCGCCGACCACCGCACCCATGGAGCAACCCGCTATGCAGGCGATGTCGTAACCGCGCCGTTCCAGCTCTTCAATCACCCCGATGTGCGCATAACCGCGTGCGCCACCAGACCCAAGCACCAGTGCTATTCGTTTGTTCATGTGTTTTTTCCTGCTAGCGGTAAGTCCACCATACGCCCGAAGCGATCAGTCTGGAACTGGGTTACCCTTGTCAGCGCTTGGCCTGCGGCACTTTTTACTGTCTGCACCGTCAAAGCCCGCACAATCGATTTTAATTTTTGAGGTAACACCGATGAAAGCCTGGATTTGCATACCATTGATTGCTTTGGTTCTCGCAGGTTGTGCCGGTAATAAAACCGCGTATCGCGACAGCTGCGCGACCCAGATCGACGCCGCCTGGCACGAGCTGGACTTGGCCAAGGCTGAAGGCTTTGCCGGTACCGTCAGCTACTCCAAGGCGCTTTCGCTGTTGACCGGGGCTAAAACTCAGCAGCAATTTGAAGCGTTCGAAGGCTGTGCCACTAAGGCCGAGAAAGCCCGTTTCTACATTCGTGAGTCTCGCGCCGGTCGCTAAACGACCTGCTAACCTGTCTACCAAAGCCATCGAGCGCTATCCGCACTCGGTGGCTTTTGTGTTTAGGGTCTGGTTAAACAGGCTGGGCTGACCGTAAAGTGGCCACACATCTGGCATTGATTGCAGCGTTACCGCCACGACAGTCGTCTGGAGAAGCTTTTCGATGGTCAGAAAACTCGATGCGTGCCTCAACGCCGTGAATGAAGTGGTGTTGGGCAAGGAAGCTCAGGTGCGTTTGGCCCTGACCTGTCTGTTGGGCGGTGGGCATTTGCTCATTGAGGATTTGCCGGGCATGGGCAAGACCACCCTTAGCCAAACCCTGGCCAAGGTTCTGGGGCTGAGCTTCCAGCGGATTCAGTTCACGTCCGACCTGTTGCCCGGTGACATCCTTGGAACGTCGGTCTTTGATCGGGAAACAGGGCAGTTTACCTTCCATCCAGGGCCGATTTTCGCCGAACTGGTGTTGGCAGATGAAATCAATCGGGCCACGCCCAAAAGCCAGAGTGCATTGCTCGAAGCCATGGAGGAGGGGCAGGTGACTATCGAGGGTGCGACGCGGCCGCTGCCCGACCCGTTTATCGTCATTGCCACCCAAAATCCTTTCAGCCAAGGGGGCACTTTCGCCTTGCCTGAGTCGCAACTGGATCGTTTTCTCATGCGTCTGTCTTTGGGGTATCCGGCCAAGGCCGCGGAGAAAGCCTTGTTGCAGGGCGAGCCCCGGCGTGATCTGTTGCCGCGCCTGCAAGCAATTCTCAACCATACTGAGTTGGCGGCCTTGCAAGCCGAAGCCCGGCAAGTGCGCGCCAGTGACGCGCTGGTCGACTATGTGCTGCGTCTGGTAGACGCCACCCGCAGCCAGCCACAGTTCGCTTGGGGCCTGTCGCCCCGGGCGAGTCTGGCGATTCTGGCGGCTGCGCGGGCCTGGGCCTTGTTGACAGGTCGTGACTATGTGATCCCTGAAGATGTTCAGGCGGTGCTGTCTTCAGTGATCAGTCACCGTTTACGCGAACGTTCCGACCCCACCGGGCATGGCGGCGGGGCGTTGGTTCAATGGTTATTGCGCGAGGTGCCGGTGCTTTGATCGAACAGCTCAAACCGTTTTGGCAGCGCTGGCTGGTGCGGCGGATTCCCCCAGCCTCGCGTATTGAACTGAACCACCGCCGAATCTTCATCATGCCCACCCGCGCCGGAGCGATTTTTGCGCTGGTGCTGATCCTGATGCTGTTGGTCGCGATCAACTACCAAAACAGCCTGGCCTACGGTTTGACCTTCCTCCTGCTGTCGGTGGCGGTGCTGGCCATTCTGCACACGTATCGTAACCTCAGTGGCCTGGTCCTCAGTTCAGGTGCCGCCCGCTCAGTGTTTGTTGGCGAGCCTCTCCTGCTGCGACTGCGCCTGGAAAGTGTCGGCCACCCGCATCAGGCGATTACCGTGGGTTGGGATGTCAGTCAGTTGCAGGCATTCGATGTACCTGGCGCCGGGCGGGTCGATGTTGAGGTCGGCCTGCCTGCCGTCGCGCGCGGTTGGCTGCGCGCGCCCCGGCTGCGGGTGGAAAGCGGCTTCCCGTTGGGCATTTTTTGCGCCTGGAGCTGGCTGGATCTGCAACAGTCGGTATTGATCTATCCACGGCCCTTGCCCGGCGCCATGCCGTTGCTGGTAGGAGCGCAACCCCATGCCGACGATCTGGGCCAGATAACGCAAGGCCCCGGCGTCGATGATTATCAAGGCTTGAAAACGTATCAACCGGGCGATTCACGGCGGCGCCTGCACTGGAAAGCCTATTCCCGAGGACAAGGCCTGCTGATCAAGGATTTTACTGACGTCAGCGGTCATGACTTGTGTCTGGACTTCATGGCCTTGGGCGGCGATATCGAAGAGCGCTTGTCGCGCCTTTGCTATTGGGTGCTGGAGTTATCCCAGCGCCGTCAACCTTTTGCATTGCGCCTGCCCGGCTTCCTGCTTGCGCCAGGCAGTGGCGATGAGCACCGCGAGGCCTGTCTGCAAGCATTGGCTTTATTTGGTAGCCGTCCATGAGCCGGAACCTGCCGATTCCGCGCTCCAGCCTGATCTGGCTGTTGGTGGCGCAGGCATTGGTAATGGTTCCGTATTTGCCGCACCTGCCGATCTGGATGATTGGTTTGTGGGCTGGTTGCAGCCTTTGGCGGGTGCAGATCTTGCGCATGCGTGCCGAGTACCCAGGCACGCTGGTTAAATGCACGCTGTTGCTGGCGACCGCTGCCGGAGTGTTTTTCTCACGAGGCAGCCTGATCGGCCTGGATGCGGGTGCTGCGTTGCTGATGGCGGCCTTCATTCTAAAACTGCTCGAAATGCGCACTCGTCGCGATGCGCTGGTCCTGATTTTTCTTGGATTTTTTTGCGTGGTGGTGGGCTATCTGTTCGAGGACAGCCTGCTCTGGGCCGTCTTCACATTGCTCACGGTCAGCACGCTACTGGCGGCACTGATTGGTCTGCAACAGGCCGAGTTGGCGAGTAAACCGGTCCGCACCCTGAAACTGGCGCTTAAGCTGTTGCTACAGGCCGTGCCGTTGATGGTGTTGCTGTTCCTGTTCTTCCCCCGCCTGGAACCGCTGTGGTCACTGCCGCAGCCCAGCAACAAAGGCATCACAGGCCTGTCCGACAGCATGGCGCCGGGTGATATCGCACAGCTGAGCAGGTCGGCGGCGTTGGTGTTTCGTGCCAGCTTCGAGGGGCCGATACCGGCGCATAATCAGCTGTACTGGCGCGGCCTGAGTCTGGAGCAGTTCGATGGTCGACGCTGGTCGCAGTCAGGAAGGGCGATGGTCAGTCAGGCGCCAGATTGGCAAAAGCGGGGGGACGAGATCACTTACAGCATCGTCATGGAGCCCAGCGGGCGCCCCTGGTTACTGGCGTTGGACATTGGCGAAACCCGCCTGGCGGACGTACGCCAGATGAACGATTTTCGCTTGCAGCGCCGGCACCCCATTGAGCAGACCTTGCTGTATGGCGTCAGCTCCTGGCCTAACGCGGTTCGCGAAACACAGCTGAGCGAAGGCGCCCGACGCCAAAATCTGCAACTGCCGCCTCGCGGCAATCCGCAGGCCCGGCAATGGGCTGCAGATTTGAGCCGCCGTCATCCGCATGCCGACACGTTGGTCGACGCGATGATGGCGCATTTCAGCGATGAGCCCTATCACTACACCCTGAAGCCGCCGGTGCTGGGTGCCGACAGCATCGATGACTTTCTCTTCAGCAGCCGCAGTGGTTTCTGCGGCCATTACGCGGGTGCAATGACCTTTGTCCTGCGCGCGGCAGGGATTCCGGCACGGGTAGTGGCCGGTTATCAAGGCGGTGAACTTAATCCGGACGGCCAATACCTGAGCGTGCGCCAGTTCGATGCCCACGCCTGGGTTGAATACTGGCAACCGGGAATAGGTTGGCGTAGCGTGGACCCCACTGCCGCCGTCGCCCCGCAACGGATCGAGCAGGGGCTGGAGCAGGCCTTGGCAGCGGATGAGCCGTTTCTCGAAAATTCGCCTTTTTCAACCCTACGTTACCGAAACTTGCCATGGCTCAATTCGCTGCGATTAAGTTGGGATAGTCTCAACTATGGCTGGCAGCGTTGGGTCCTGGGTTATCAGGGTCAGCAGCAAGTACTGGTGCTCAGTCGCTGGTTTTCAGGCTTCGACGGTGCGGCGTTTTTCGGCGGTGTTGCAGCGATCATAGGGCTACTGGCCTTGTGGTTGTTCAAACCCTGGCAGCGCGAAAGCGACCCGCAACTCCGATTGTTCAAGGCATTTGAGCGATTATTGGCGCGACACGGTGTGCATCGTCGGCAAGCAGAGGGTGCACATGATTTTTCCCGGAGGGCGGCCCTGCAGCTTCCGGCGCAAGCTGCGGCTATCCTGGCCTTCGTCATCGAATTCGAAGCCCAGCGTTATGCTGGCAAGACGCCGTCGTTGACACCATTGCGGCGACAATTGAAGCAATTGCGGCGAAGTCTGCCGTGGCGATTTTCAACAATAAAAGTCGAAGAGGAGCAATAGCATGTCTGAACGGGTGGATCGTCTTGTCGCTCAGGTGTTGGCCCTTGAGGTAAAACTCATGGCCTGTCATGCGCGGTTGACCGCCGAGACGGACAGTGAGGCGCTGCATGACCTGCGTATCACCGTACGGCGCTTACGCAGTCTGCTGCGACCATTGCGTGACCTGCCCGGCGTCGAGCAGCTTGAAGCTGCGGCCAAAGAGGTGGGGCAGCTGACCACGCCGCTGCGTGACAAGGAGGTGCTGGCTGCCTGGCTGCATCAACAGGGCATGATTCAGGCGGCGAAACAGCGTAGCGATTCATTGAGCGAAGCCTATGCCGCCGTCGCAACCTCTCCGGCACTGGCTCGACTGTTTAGCGTGCTGGAAGCATTCCCGCGTTTTGTTCGCGCGTCACAGCATCAGAAGTTATTGCGTGGCTTGCACACGCTTATCGAAAAGCGACTGAACAAGCAATGGAAGACGCTCAAGGCTGCGATGAATGATCCTGAACATGATCGCCATCGTCTGCGCCTGCTGATCAAGCGCGTACGCTACGGCGCCGAGGCATACCCGGACTTCAGCCATTCCAGCAAAAAAATCCAGGCCAGCCTGAAGGCTGCGCAAGGTGAATTGGGCACTTGGCACGACCATCTGCAATGGCTGACACGGGCCGAGCAAGAACACGATCTGGCACCGTGTGTGGTGGGGTGGCATTTGGGGATCGTGCGCGCCGAACGCAAAGCCGATGCGGCGCTGGAGCGTTTGGGTAAGGTATGTTTTGGTCGTTAGGTCGAATTCAGGCCGCAGTTTGGCGTAAATGTACCCTGCGCATTGGCACCGCGCTGGTTAAGATCCATGCAGCGTTTTTCTTCCGTTTACAGGCATGAGGTCTGCATGAGTTTTTCTGGCTTGGTTGACGCCGTACGTGATAATCCCTTGTCCGTGGTCATTCCCTCTGAATGGTCGCAAGGTCGCGCCTGTTTTGGCGGGTTGATGGCCGCGTTGCAGTTTGAGGCAATGCGCGCAAAGGTCCCGGCGGATCGGCCGATTCGCTCGTTGGCGATTACATTTGTCGGTCCTGCCGAGTCGGGTGTGCCAATCAGCTTCGACGTGGAAGTGTTGCGTGAAGGCAAGGCGGTCAGCCAAGTGCTGGGGCGTGCATCTCAAAATGGTCAGGTCATGACCCTGGTTCAAGGCAGCTTCGGCGCGCCCCGTGAATCGACGATTGCAGTCCAGTCTTTGCCCGCACCCACCCTGAAACCGATGGAAGACTGTCAGGAGTTGCCCTTTATTAAGGGGGTAACGCCTGAGTACCTGCGCTTCATGGTCATGCGCTGGGGCCTGGGTGGTTTGCCTTTCAGCAATACACCGTCGATGGAAATCGGCGGGTATGTGCGTATGCGCGGTGAGGTCAAAGAGGAGCGCCTGACTGAAGCGCATCTATTGGCGTTGGTCGACACATGGCCGCCTGCGTTACTGCCGCATTTAAGCAAGCCTGCGCCCGGAAGCTCACTGACCTGGACCATCGAGTTCGTCCAGCCGCTGCCAGTGGTTAGCACGCTGGAGTGGTGTGTGTACCGGGCAGTGATCGAGCATGCCCGCGATGGCTACGGGCATACCGCTTCTGCATTGTGGTCGCCTCAGGGTGAGTTGATCGCGATCAGCCGGCAGACGGTCACTGTGTTTGGCTAGGTTTGTTTTAACCGCTGACATCAATGACGGTGGCGATGACGTTCTTTCCAGGCTCGCCACCAGCCGCCGCTGAGTACGAAGCGTGGAAAAGTCACGAACTGCTCGACCAGCAAACGCTGGAGCGCATCGTTGCGATCAGTGAACGGCTCTGGCGATTGCGCTTCAAGTGAATGGCCGTGGCGCTGAAAACCCAGCGCCGCGATCAGACCGATCACTCCGATGGCAATCGATGAGAAGCTTAGGCCGAGCAGCCCGTCAACGATCAGTAGCGCCGCAACAATGAACAGCGGCACGGCGATCAAATGCAACGCCAGATTGGTCGGGTGCCGATGGTTATCGGCATAACCGCGCCATTGCCACGTGCGGAGATTGGGAAGTCGCTTGCCCATGCTGCAGTCCTCTTCGAAACACTGTTCAGATGGTCGAAGAATAGGCTGCGCCCCGGTTGTCAGCGAATCAAACCTGACTATGAGGCTCATAGCGTGGGCGTGGGCTCTAAAGCTTGAGCTGGCCGATGGCGCGGTTCAGCTCGCCTGCCAGGGTGGCCAACTCGCCGCTGGTTGTGGCTGAGTCGACGGTCTGTTGCACGGTTTGTTCGGTCACATCGCGAATGCTCACCACCGCCCGGTTCATTTCTTCTGCCACTTGGCTTTGCTGCTGGGCTGCCACGGCGATCTGGGTATTGCTTTCGCGCATTTGTGCAACCGCGCCGGTGATAGCTTCTAGCGCTTCCCCGGCTTCCTTCGCCTGTTGCACGCAGTCATCAGCCTTGAACGAGCTTTCTTGCATAAAGTCCACCGCGTCACGGGTGCCAGCCTGTAAGGCGGAGACCATGCTGGTGATTTCATCCGTCGAGGTCTGCACCCGTTTGGCGAGGTTACGGACTTCGTCGGCGACTACCGCAAATCCACGGCCCATCTCGCCGGCACGCGCGGCTTCGATGGCTGCGTTGAGGGCCAGCAGGTTGGTTTGTTCGGCGATGCTGTGGATGACGTTAACCACACCGTTGATTTTCTGACTGTCCTGAGCCAGTTGCTGGATCATCTCTGCGGTCTGCTGCACCCCGTTGGAGAGCCCGGCGATTGACAGCTGTACACGATTGACCACTTCTCTACCGCTGCCAGCCAGTGTATCGGCGGCCTGCGACTGGTCCCGGGTAGCATTGGCGTGTTGAGAGATATGAAACACTGTGGCGGTCATTTCGTTGATCGCTGTTGCAACCTGGTCAGTCTCGCTCTGCTGACCGAGCATGCCGTGGCGTACCTCGCTCATGCCTGCCGCCAGACGTCCCGCACCTATGTCAAGCCGTGCCGCAGTCTGGGCAACGGTATTGACCACGCGTTGGTAGCCGGCTTGCATGGCATTGAATGCCTTGGCCATCTGGCCCACTTCATCTTCGCCGATCAGGGGCACGCGAGCAGACAGATCGCCGCTTTTTTCTACGTGCAGCATCACGTCCTTGAGGGTGTTGAGGTGGCTGAGCAGAAAGCGGATCAGCAACTGCGAGGCACCCAGCATGGCCAGTGTCAGGATGAACACAGCGATGGCGTACTGGGCGAAGCGATCTGCCAGTACTTGCATCAGACTCGGTGCGAAGGCCAGCACCGCGAGCTTCTGACCATCGGGTCGCGTGACCACCTGAGCACCGATCAGTGGATCGTCGCCTATCAGCGGCTGATGGCTTAACTCGACCCAGCCGTTGGCATTGCTCAACTCAGGCAATGGTTGTCCTTTTACGCTGGGGGCTTGACCCTGGGTATAGACCAGCAGATTGGCGCCGGAGGGCAGTGCTTGAGTGCCAAGCCAGGCACTGAGCAGGTGAGCCTGGGCCTGGGCTGAACCTTGCGCATCCTCCACCCGGGCTTGTTGCTCAAGCTGCAAGGCGTACTGCACCAACATCAGCGTGGTGATAAAAGCGACCGCGTTCACGGCCCAGAACTTGTACTTCAAAGAAATGTTGCTAAGCCAGGCGCCCATGAGAGGTCTTCTTTTTGATTCGCGGAAATGAATGTAGGCAAGGTGCCAGCATTGTGCCGCCAATCTTTAGACGAACATTTGATATGGGTCAAGCAAATACTAGGGCCCAGGAGGCCCGGGGCTATCGGTCAGCTTCGACGCTGTCCGGTTCTATCCATGTCGGCAAGGCAAAAAAGGTGCGGGCGCACGCGGTGGTATGGGCGGAAAGGTCTTCCAGGCTTTCGCCCCGATGCAACGCAACTTCACGCAGTACTTCAGGCAAGTAGGCGGGTTCGTTGCGTCCACTTTTCGGTTTGGGTCGCAGGCTGCGCGGGAGCAGGTAAGGGGCATCGCTTTCCAGCATCAACCGGCCACGGGGGATTTCCCGGACCAATGGGTGCAGATGAGTGCCGCGTCGTTCATCGCAAATCCAGCCGGTGATGCCTATGTGCAGGTCCAGGTCCAAATAGCTGAACAGTGCACGTTGCTCACCCGTGAAGCAGTGCACCACGGCAGCAGGCAGGCGGTCGCGATAATCGCGGAGGATCTCCAGCAGGCGCTGGTTGGCATCGCGTTCATGCAGGAATACCGGCAATTGCAGTTCTACGGCCAGGGCCAGATGTTCTTCGAGGACTTTTTCCTGCTGTGGACGCGGCGAGAAATCGCGGTTGAAATCCAGCCCGCATTCGCCGACGGCCCGTACTCGATCTTCTTTGAGCAACTCACGCAACTGGCGCTCGGTATCGGAGGTCCAATCGCTGGCTGCATGGGGATGAATCCCCGCCGTGGAGAACAACCGTTGCGCCGTTTCGTCCAATTGTTGACAGAGCTCAAGGGCCTGTTCGCTGCTCTCGACACTGGTCCCGGTCAACACCAGTTGGCATACGCCGGATTGGTAGGCGCGATCGAGTACGGCCTGCTGTTTATTGGCAAAGCTTGAGTTAGTCAGATTGACGCCGATGTCGATGAGTTGCATGGTACTACCTCAGGCCTAAGGCTGATGAGAATATCAGAGCTTTGCCGATATAAAAAATCCAGTTAATACAGCTGGTTATAAAAAAATATTGAAGTGTTTTCACCACTGCGGTTCGCCGTCACTCCGCAGATATCACAGGCTTTGGACTTTTTGCGGCTTCTTTTTTGGCACGCATTCCCCTGGAGAACGGATGACGCGACCCTCATTGTTGATCGTGCTTTGTTTGTTGGCGTTGCTGCCATTTCCTGCGGCTGCGCGACTTGCCGGGCCGCCTGTGGTGGTGCACAAAAGCCAGGTACGCGATCTGGCGGCTATTCGTAGCAGTAAAGTGCTGCGGGTGCTGGTCAATCAGAGTCGTAACAGCTCCGGTGAAGTCCAGGGCGAGGCGATTGGGGGCGAATATCACCGGTTGCACGCCTTCGAGCAATACCTCAATGGCCATTCGCGTGACGGGCAACAACTCACGCTGCAAATCATCCCCAAATCCAAGGATCAATTGCTCGCGGCATTGCAACGCGGTGAAGGCGATCTGGTCGCGCCGGGAGAGCTGCTCAATACCAGCGCTGCACGGAATATCGATGCCAGTGACCCGATTGTCAGTCATGTGCCGCTGATCGTGGTCGGTATCAAAGGTGAGCGCGGTTTCAAGCACGTCGAGCAGTTGTCCGGACACACGCTGACACTGCCCACCGGCAGCGCGGCCGACGAGGCGGTCCACCAGCTCAACCAGAAGTTGGCATTGCGCAAATTGCCGCCGGTCAAGATCGAATGGGTTGATCCCAGCCTCGCCGTTGAAGATGTCCTGGAAATGGTCCAGGCCGGAATCTTTCACCTGACGGTTGTCGAACAGCCGATTGCCGAGCGCTGGGCCAAGGTCCTGCCCAAGCTGCGAGTGGATCGGACGTTGGTCTTGAGCACCCGTGGTGACATGAACTGGTACGTGCGCCGCGACGCATCAATGTTGCGTGCAAGTATTGACCGCTTTCTCAAGACCTACCGTGTTCCGGCGGATCAGGATGCGGCGTTTAAGCGGGCCTACCAACGTCTGTATCAGGTGCACAATCCTTTGGCTCGCGACGACCGTCAGCGGTTGGAAAAACTGCGGCCGATCCTGCAGCGCACGGCAGATGAGCAGGGCATGGATTGGCTGAACCTGGCCGCCCTGGCCTTCAAGGAGTCAGCGCTGGACCCCGCAGTGAAAGGGGGTAGCGGCGCAACGGGGTTGCTGCAAATCACCCCGTCGGCCGCGCAGCGAGTGGGCGTCGACAATATTCAAAGCCTGGACAGTAATGTCCAGGCCGGTGCCAAGTACCTGACCATGATCCGGCGCAAATTTTTTTCCAGCTCCCGCGTCAACGAACGTGAGCGTATGGCGTTCGTCCTGGCGGCTTACAACCTAGGGCCGGAGAGAGTGCAGAGCATGCGTACCGAGGCGCGGCGACGTGGGCTGAATCCGAATCAGTGGTTTTTTCAGGTCGAGCGAGTCGCCCTGGAGCAGGCGGGAGTGGGCGTCGTCAGCTATGTTAACAGCGTCAACAAGTATTACCTGGCGTTCGATCGAGAGCGGGAGGCTTTGGAGGCGCAGCCGCAGAAGGGCGAGACGAGAACGTTTACGTCACATAAATGATCTATATTGTCGATGTTTATGCCGCTATTTTTAGGGTTTTAACATTTGCTGTTTTGATTATTATAGTGGCCAACACACTTCTCCTACAAAGGAATGAACGCGATGAGCACACTGATTAAAACCGTTTTCGCGACCCGTGCCGGTTACGGCTTGACTGTCCTGCGTATTTTTGTGGGCATCATTTTCATCGGCCACGGTGGACAGAAACTCTTCGGTCTGTTTGGCGGTTATGGCTTGGCGGGTACCGCGCAATACATGGAAAGCATTGGTCTGGCGCCAGGTTATCTGATGGCGATGCTGTCCGGCGGTTCCGAATTTTTCGGTGGTCTGGCGCTGGTCATTGGCCTGCTGGCGCGACCCGCTGCGGCTTTGTTGACGGTGCTGCTCGTGGTCGCGATTTTCTCGGTGCACATCGGTAATGGTTTGTTTATGGCCAACAATGGTTATGAGTTCGCTCTGGCACTGCTAGGAGGGGCGGTCGCCGTGTTGATCGAAGGTGCTGGCAAGTTGTCGGTGGACAAGGCCATCGCTGATTGAGCGATCACCGTGACGAACAAGGCTCGCAATGTGCGAGCCTTGTTTTTTTTGCGACCTATGCCGTCTTGACAGTTCACAGGCAGCTTCTCTAGGATGCTGCTCATGCGCCGATTTAAACAGCTACTTGCGGGGCGCCAGGTGAGGTTGAACCCTTACCGACTGAAGTCTTCACAGGCTTCGAAATACCGCTAAAGCGCTGGTTCGGTGTTGCCTCTCACCGCTGCCCAGCGGGATTTTTGAGGCTGAGATAAAACACGATGAGCTGTCCGCGTCCCCTGATACGACTGTCCCCCTTTACGTCCCCCCTGACTCGCCGCAATCCAAGGATTCTGCTGGGAGGTTCGCATCAGCCGACGCTGCTGCGTTATCTCGAAGGCTGGCCAAAACGCAACGGTAAGCCAGCGGCCTTTCTCATCGAGTTCATCGACCATTGTGAATCCCTGTCGCGCTTTGCCAACGACCGGTTTGACCTTGCGGTGGTCCAGTCGCCGAGTGCCGACGAGGCTGAAGACTTCATTAAACATCTGATCCGTGTTGCCCGGCAGGGGCTGATTACTCGCGGTTGAATGTTAGACGCTGCTGTTTGTCTTTTGACTTGAGGCATTCAAGTGATCAGAAGTATTCGATCGCGACGATGTAACTGATCTGCTCACCGACGGGCGTTTGAACTCGAACTTCTGTATCCAGCGCTTTACCAATCAGGGCGCGAGCCAGCGGTGAGTCGATACTGATCAGGTTTTGCTTCAGGTCCAATTCGTCGGGCCCCACAATTCGGTAACGGGCTTCTATGCCCTCTTCGTCTTCGACAGTGACCCATGCGCCAAAATAGACTTTGTTCTGATCGCTGGGGTGTTCGCTGACCACCTTCAAGCTTTCGAGACGCTTGGTCAAAAAACGTACCCGGCTATCGATCTCGCGCAGCATCTTTTTGCCGTAGGTGTATTCGGCATTTTCTGAACGATCACCTTGAGCCGCTGCTTCACTCACGGACTGCGTGACCTGAGGGCGGCGTACGTGCCAGAGTTCGTGCAGTTCGGCGCGCATCCGCGCTTCACCTTCGGGGGTGATCAGCGCGGTGCCAGCGGAGCGAGGAGGGCGGTAACGGCTCATGGTCTGTCGCCTGGCGATTAGGATGCGCCAAGTTTATCAGCCATCACGCAGCACCGTCAGTGGGCTGACATTCAAGGCTCTGCGGGTGCCGAACACTCCGGCGCCGCCGACCAGTAGGGCGCCGATGATGGGTAATAACAGCAGCCAGACGTGGGGGTGCCATTGAAGGTCGAAAGCATAGCGGTACAGCGCAAAGCTCACCAGTTCGCAACCCAATGCAGCCAGCCCACCGCTGGCTGCGCCTAACAGGCCAAACTCGATGCGTCGCGCCTTGACCAGCAGTGCTCGCTCGGCACCGAGTGCGCGTAGCAGGGCGCCTTGGCGGATGCGTTCGTCGAGGGTTGCTTGCAGGCCGGAGAACAAAACCGCAAGCCCCGCCGCCAGCACGAACAGCAGCACGTACTCCACTGCGATCGTCACCTGAGCGAGAATGCTCCGAAGTTGCTCCAGCAGCGCTTCGACTTGAAGGATGGTCACCGCCGGGAAGGCGCGAGACAGCTCGACGATCTGTTGATCGTTCCCGGGTGCCAGGTAGAAGCTGGTCAGGTACGTGGTCGGCAAATCCTTGAGCGTACCGGGTTGGAAGATCATGAAGAAGTTGGGCTGGAAGTTGTCCCAATTCACTTCGCGCAGACTGCTGACCTCAGCTTCTCGGGTAGCCCCGCCGATGATGAAACTCATGCGGTCACCGAGTTTGAGCTTCAGGCTTGCTGCCAGTTTCGACTCTACAGACACCCCGGGAACTTGCTCGGCGGTGGTCGTTGCGCTGCTGTTCGTATTCGGCCACCAGTTTCCTGCGCTCAGGCGATTGCCCTGCGGCAGTTCGGCGGCCCACGTCAGACTGAGGTCTCGTTCAGTCGCGTTTTCGCCACGCGAGTCCTTGCTCACGATGTTGCGGACGGGCTCGCCATTAATGCTGATCAAACGTCCAGGCACGACGGGATAAAGCGGCGCAGCATGGGTGGAGAGGCTAGCCATCCGTTCGGTGAAGGTGTCTTTGTCAGCCGGGAGGATATTGAGCGCAAAATAATTCGGTGCATCTTTGGGTAGCTGATTCTGCCAGGTGTCGAGCAGTTCTCCGCGCAGCAGGGCGATCAGTCCCATGGACAACAGAATCAGTCCGAATGCCAGCGATTGCCCGGCGGCGGCCAAAGGATGGCGCAGCAGTTGGCCCAGACCCAGTCGCCACGGTAGCGACGCACCTGCCAGCAGACGGCGCAGGCTTTGCAGCGCGAGCAGCAGCAAGCCACCCAAAACGACAGCGGCAATGATCCCTCCGCCAAGCAGGGCAAAGGTCAACACCAGGTCGAGACTCAAGCGCCACATGATCAGGCCGAGCGCTAGCAGCGCGGTACCGTAGACCAGCCACGAACTGGGAGGAATGGGTAGCATGTCGCGGCGCAGTACACGCAGGGGTGGCACGCGACCCAGCGCGGCCAGGGGTGGCAACGCAAAGCCGGCGAGGGCGACGAGGCCGGTACCGATGCCCGCGATGGCCGGTAGCAGGCCTCCGGGCGGGACGGCGGCAGGCAGCAAATCGTGCAGCAGGGCGAACAGACCCAATTGTGCGAGCCAGCCCAGCAGCGCGCCGGTGACGCTGGCCAGCAGCCCAAGCATTGCGAGTTGCAGGCTGAATAAAACCAGTGCTTCTCTGCGTGACAGACCCAGGCAGCGCAGCAAGGCGCTGGCATCGAAGCGTCGTGTTGCAAAACGGGCGGCCGACAGGGCCACAGCCACACCGGACAGCAAGACTGCTACCAGGCTGGCCATGTTCAGGTAACGCTCGGCCTTGCCCAGCGCACCACCAATCTGCCGATTGCCGTCGCGAGCGTCCTGTATGCGTTGATTAGCGGCCAATCCCGGGGTGATTGCCTGACGGTAGGTTTCCAGAGACTCATGGTTGCCGCGCCAGAGCTCACGATAGCTGACCCGGCTGCCGGGCTGGACGACGCCTGTCGCGGCAAGGTCCGTCAGATTGATCATCACTCTGGGCGTCAGGCTGTAGAAGTTGCCGGCGCGGTCGGGTTCGTAGGTCAGTACCCGACTCAGTCGAAGGGTTTTCGAGCCGACGTCGATACTGTCGCCAACCTTTAGATTCAGTGCCGCAAACAATCGTGATTCGGCCCAGGCTTCACCCGGATTCGGTCGGCCACCGGATGCCTCTGCTTGATAGGGCGCCTCGGCGCTCTTTAGCTCGCCGCGCAAGGGGTAAGCAGTGTCCACCGCTTTGACGCTCGCGAGTTGAATGCCGCTGTCAGTAGCAATCACGCTGGAGAATTCGACCACCTGTGCGTGGTCCAGCTTTAACTGCTTGCCTGCTTCGATCTGCGTTGGTTGGGCGGGGCTGGTGCCTTCGAGAATCAGGTCCGCGCCGAGAAACTCGGTGGCGCGCAGCAGCATCGCCCCATTGAGGCGAGCGCCGAAGTAGCCGATGGCGGTGCTTGCTGCCACGGCAACCAGCAAGGCAAAAAACAACACCCGCAACTCTCCGGCGCGTGCGTCGCGCAGGAGTTGGCGAGTCGCAAGGCTCAGCAGACGAAGAAGCGGCAAGCGTGCCATCAAGGCTCCAGAGGGGTGACCAATCGGCCACCTTCAAGACGGATCATGCGCTGGCAGCGATGCGCCAGACGTTCGTCATGGGTGACTAGCACGAGTGTCGTGTGACGTTCTCTGTTCAGCTCGAACAGCAAATCGCTGATCCGTTCACCGGTGTTGCTGTCGAGGTTACCTGTGGGTTCATCGGCAAACAGCACGTCGGGATTGGCGGCAAAGGCCCGGGCAATGGCCACCCGTTGTTGCTCGCCACCGGAAAGCTGGCGTGGCGAATGCGTCAGGCGTTGGCCCAGCCCCACGCGTTCGAGCAAAATCCGGGCGCGCTCGCGGGCGTCCTTGCGGCCTTCGAGCTCCATGGGCAGCATGACGTTTTCCAGTGCATTGAGACTGTCGAGCAGTTGAAATGACTGGAAGACGAATCCGACATGCTCCGCACGGATACGCGCACGCTGATCTTCATCGAGATCGCTGAGGTTGCGTCCGGCCAGTGTGACTGCTCCGGCGCTGGGTAAGTCGAGTCCCGCCAGCAGGCCGAGGAGGGTGGATTTGCCCGATCCAGAGGCGCCGACGATGGCCAGACTGTCTCCTTTGTTCAGTTCCAGGGAGAGTTCGTGCAGGATAGTCAGGTCACCTTCGGTGCTGGGGACCACTTTGCTAAGGTTCCGAGCACTGAGAATACTTTCGCTCATGGAGAATCCGATGCGTGCGTGGTTTTTAAGTGCTGGCCTGGTTTTGCTGTTGCTGTCTCAAGGAGCTGCGGCGGGCACAGTGCTGATCGTTGGCGATAGTATCAGCGCTGCTTTCGGCCTGGATACCCGGCTGGGCTGGGTATCATTGCTGGAGCAGCGCCTGCAGAAGGAGGGTTTCACCGATAAGGTGGTCAATGCCTCGGTCAGTGGCGACACCAGTGCTGGAGGCCAGGCGCGGCTGCCAGCGCTGCTTGCAGAGCATAGACCGCAGTTGGTAATCCTGGAGTTGGGCGGTAATGACGGGCTGCGCGGACAGCAACCTGCGCAATTGCAACAAAATCTTGCGTCGATGATTCAGCAGTCGCAGAAGGCAGGGGCCAAGGTGCTGCTTTTGGGGATGCGTATTCCGCCCAATTATGGCGCCCGCTATACCCAGGCTTTCGAGGCGGTTTACAGCAATCTGGCAGAGCAGGAAAAAGTCCCGTTGGTGCCGTTTTTCCTTGAGGGTGTGGGCGGTATTCCCGAGTTGATGCAGGCCGATGGTCTACACCCGGCCGCCGCGGCACAGGGCAAGTTGCTGGAAAACGTCTGGCCGACGCTAAAACCGCTGCTTTGACGCTTTTCTAGCGGCGAACTTTGGGCTAAGGTGGCGCCCCGATTTGGAGCCCCCGATGCCGCGTCCCGCCTGGTCTTTATTTGCCTATCAACTGATCGAGCCTGATGAGCAACTCGACTTGTTCGCGTGCCAGGAAGTGCGGGTGCATCTGGTCGCGCGCCAGCTTGAGTTGGGTGGCTCGATCGACCGCACATTGTGTGGCACGTTGTTGCCAGCACAGCCTCGCTGGTCGGGTGTCAATTCGGCGAAGCTTCGTGATGAGCGTCTGTGTTCGCTGTGTCGGGCGATTCTCGAGGCGCAAAAGCGGGGTACGCGCCCTATTTGGCCAGAGCTTCGATTCAGTCAGTAAGTCGTTAGCTGCCTCCCGATTTTATGGTCGGCGGTGTACAATTCCTTCACTTTACTTCCCGTCGCTTATCCCAAGGATTTTCCGGATGTTGTCGCGCATTCCTGCCGTCGCTCGCTGTCTGTCACTTGCTGCGCTCTGTGCGGCGGGCCCCGTCACTGCATTAGAGTTCCCTCTGCCCCCTCCGGGCGAAGATATTGTCGGTCAGGTTCAGACCGTAACCGCAAAATATGAAGATACCTTCGCCGACTTGGGGACCCGCTACGATTTGGGTTATCTGGAGATGATCGCAGCTAACCCCGGTGTCGATCCGTGGTTGCCGGGGGCGGGTACCCAAGTGGTATTACCAACGCGTTTCGTATTGCCGCCTGGTCCGCGTGAAGGCATCGTGATCAATCTGGCTGAGTACCGTCTTTACTATTACCCCAAAGGCTTGAACGTGGTTCACACCTATCCGTTGGGGATTGGTCGTGAAGGGTGGGGTTCACCTCTCGCGTTGACCAAAGTGACAGCAAAGATACCGAATCCGACCTGGACGCCGCCTGCTTCGATCAAGGCCGAGCATGCGGCTGACAATGATCCGCTGCCTAGCGTCGTACCGGCCGGTCCCGACAATCCGTTGGGGCCGTTCAAATTCAGTCTCGGTTTGCCGGGTTACCTGATCCACGGTTCGAACAAGAAATTCGGCATTGGCATGCGTACCAGTCACGGCTGCTTCCGCATGTACAACAACAACGTGCTGGAGATGGCAGGTATGGTGCCGGTCGGTACGCCAGTGCGGATATTGAACGAACCCTACAAATTCGGCATCAGTGGCGGCAAGGTCTATCTGGAAGCGCATACGCCGTTGGACGACAAGGGCAATCCATCGGTCGTCGACAAGCACACTGCAGTGATCAATGCCTTGCTAAAGCGTGAGGATCTGGCCAACAACCTGCGCATGAACTGGGACGTGGTGCGGGATGTGGTGGCTGCAGAGGATGGCATGCCGGTTGAGATCGCAGTGCCGAGCGGGTCGGTGGTGTCGAGCGAGCCGCTCAATATTCAGTAATCGCCTGCAAGCGAACCCGTCTGCCTTGCCTTGAATTCCAAGGCTGGGTAGGCGGGTTTTTTATTGTCTGGGGTAAAACGAAGGCAATAAAAAAGCCGATCCAGAACTGGATCGGCTTCTCAATAATCCCGAAAGATTATTACTTACGGCTTGCTTTATCCAACATACGCAGAGCGCGTTCGTTGGCTTCGTCAGCAGTTTGCTGAGCTTTTTGAGCAGCAGCCAGAGCTTCATCAGCCTTGCGATAGGCTTCATCAGCGCGTGCTTGGGAGCGAGCAGCTGCGTCTTCGGTAGCAGTCAGACGAGCTTCGGTTTCTTTGGAGACGCTGCTGCAACCAGTAGCCAGAATTGCGGCCAGAGCCAAAGCAGAGAATTTCAGAGCGTTGTTCATCGTGTTCACCTTCCAGGACTTTCTAATGAATAGTCATCTCTCGAAAGTGAGAAAATGACCGCGATACATACTACCCATTGTTTGTAGTAAGTAAACTGAGGAAGCGCAAGAAGCGGGCAAATTTCTTGTGTTTTAAACTGTTCCGAACAACTTCTCGGGGGTTTTGTATAAAAAATATCCAATCGCCGGCATCAACTTGGCGGCGCTCGCACTAAATCGGGCAGGGCTCAAGGACGCCCTTGACCGGGTAACGAAGAGAATAGACGATTCGCGGGCTAGTATATGGCACCTCCCCATCGGGCACATGTTCCGTGTTTGTCGTGAGTTTGCTTTTTTGCGCGGGTACAGGGGGAACTTTCTCATCGGAGATTCGTCTCAGTCGGCAGCCCACGGCAATGTTCACGTCAACGGTCAGAGCGACCGTCGGATTTTTCAGCGCCTCCTGTGCAACAGCTTGAGCAAATACCGAAATGACGCCTACTATTTGCAGGTGCTCGTGTGTAGGAGAATGGCAAAGCTGTTCTCGATGTCCAAAACAGGCACAGGGGTGGCGTAGAGGTTCCTTCGCCGGAAAAACATCGGTAAGGTAGGGGTCTAATTTCAAGACCCGCGAGGAGCAGTGATGAGCGAGGCGTTGTCCATCCACCATGACCATGTTGGCCATCAATTCGAGACCAATGTGGACGGCCATCGTGCCTATCTGACTTATATGGACCTAGGCAAGCAGACCCTGGATATCTATCGGACGTTTGTGCCCAATGCCCTGCGAGGCAGAGGTATCGCTGCTGCATTGACCGAACAGGCGCTCGCGTACGCCGATAGCATGGGCTACACGGTGATTCCGTCTTGCTCTTATGTTGAGCGGTACATGGAGCGTCACCAGCGACATGCGGTAAAAATCTGATCAGGATGCCGCCACGATAATAAAAAACGCCGAGCATTTGCTCGGCGTTTTTGTCTCTGCAGTAATCAGTTGCGTTGGCGCTTGGGCAGCACATTCTTGAGTTTTGCGTGCATGCTGCGCAGGGTTTTCTCAGTGTTTTCCCAGTCGATGCAGGCATCGGTAACGGACACGCCGTATTGCAGCTCTTCAAGGTTTTTAGGGATCGACTGGCTGCCCCAGTTCAAGTTACTTTCAACCATCAGGCCAATGATTGACTGGTTGCCTTCGAGGATTTGGTTAGCAACGTTTTCCATCACCAGCGGTTGCAGGGCCGGGTCCTTGTTGGAGTTGGCGTGGCTGCAGTCGACCATGATGTTAGGGCGAATACCGGCCTTTTTCAGCGCCTGCTCGCATACGGCGACACTGACCGAATCGTAGTTAGGCTTGCCATTGCCGCCGCGCAATACCACATGACCGTAGGCGTTGCCTTTGGTGGTGACAATAGATACCCCGCCTTCCTGGTTGATGCCCAGGAAACGATGGGGGCTGGAGACCGACTGCAAGGCGTTGATGGCAACGGTCAGACCGCCGTCAGTGCCATTCTTGAAGCCAACGGCTGAAGACAGGCCAGAAGCCATCTCGCGGTGTGTTTGTGATTCAGTGGTGCGCGCGCCGATGGCCGACCAACTGATCAAGTCCTGCAAGTACTGTGGTGAGATCGGGTCAAGAGCTTCAGTGGCTGCTGGCAGGCCCATTTCAGCCAGATCAAGCAGCAGCTTGCGGCCAATGTGCAGGCCGTCCTGAATCTTGAACGAGTCATCCATATACGGGTCATTGATCAGGCCTTTCCAGCCCACGGTTGTGCGCGGTTTCTCGAAGTACACGCGCATCACCAGGTACATGCTGTCCGACACTTCAGCGGCAAGGGCCTTGAGGCGATTGGCGTATTCGTGAGCAGCTTTGATGTCATGGATCGAGCACGGCCCGATCACTATGAACAGGCGGTGATCCTTGCCATCGAGGATATTGCGTATCACTTCGCGGCCCTTGGTCACCGTGCGCAGAGCAGCTTCTGTGAGCGGGAGCTCGCGCTTGAGCTGATCCGGCGTGATCAGGGTTTCATTGGAAGCAACGTTGAGGTCGTCAATCGGTAAATCAGCCATCGTGTTACTCGTCAGGTCACGGGTGCTGGCCGCCAACGATCCCCGTGCGGCGGAGCCCAGCACGATTTAGCACAGCGGGGACCGGAACCTTAGCGCGTTATCCGGCTGTTCGACAATGGGCAAACGCGGCTTTAATCCCGGCGGCATGGCCTGATCGCTATCTTTGACGGACAGATGGGGTGTCTATAAAGGCCAGGCCGTACACGATTTAAAGAGGAATTTACAAGCAGGCCCGTCGAGACGGATAGTGTACGGCCATCTTCAGGAAGTCTTTTGTGAATGAATTGGAACTGACCGACTTCGATGTGGATCAGCGTTTGCTGACGTTGCCGGGCACCTCGCTGGTCATTTTTACCAGCATCGGATGTGCCAGCTGTCGTTGGGCCAGGCAAGTGTTGCCTAGCCTCGATCTGCCTGTCGAGCGTGTGTGCTGGATTGACGCTGCTGAAAATGGGGGCGTGGTTCAGCGTTATCAGGTGTTCCATCTGCCGGCGTTGTTTGTGGTGCGTGACGGTGAATTCTATGGGGCCTTGCATGCTCGGCTGACGTTGTCCGAGCTCAGCGCTGGCTTGAATCGGGTGTTGAGTGTTGATGCTGAAGAGTTGCCATGACGGGGAGTTGCGAGGGTGAGTAAAGCAAAACGGGTACGGATCGGAATTATAGGCACCGGTGCAATTGGCGGTTTTTACGGTTTGATGCTGGCACGTGCCGGCTTTGATGTGCATTTTCTGTTGCGCAGCGAGTTTGCCTCAGTTGCACACAATGGCCTGCATCTGGACAGTGCCGTTCATGGCGCTCTGACCTTGAATCCGGTGCAGGCTTATTCCTCGGCTGCGGATATGCCGCCTTGCGATTGGTTGCTGGTCGGTACTAAAACCACCAGTAATGTGGACCTTGCACCGATCATCACCCAGGCTGCAGCGCCTGGCGCTAAAGTGCTGTTGCTGCAAAATGGTCTGGGCGTCGAGGACGATCTGCAGCCATTGTTGCCAGCGTCGCTGCACCTGTTGGGTGGTTTGTGCTTTGTCTGTGTCCACCGAACTGCGCCGGGGGTTATCACGCATCAGGCGTTGGGTGCGGTAAATCTCGGGTACCACAGCGGTCCGGCAACTGACGCGGTGTCTCGGTTGAGCATCACCGAGGAGGGGGCTGAGCTGTTTCGCAAGGCCGGGCTGGAATCTCAGGCGACGCCCAGCTTGTCTCAGGCGCGCTGGCAGAAATTGGTGTGGAATGTTCCGTATAACGGTCTGTCCGTGCTGCTGAGGGCGAGCACCACACCATTAATGGGCGACGCGAATAGCCGCGAGTTGATTCAGGCAGTCATGAGCGAAGTGGTGCAGGGGGCTCGGGCATGTGGGCACGCCTTGCCCGAGGGGTACGCTGAACATCTGTTTGCCGTGACAGAAAAAATGCCGGATTACAGGCCGAGCATGTACCTTGATTTTCTGGAAAAACGACCCTTGGAGTTGGATGCTATCTATGCCAAGCCATTGGCGGCAGCGCTGAAATCCGGGCATGACATGCCGAAAATTCGCGCGTTGTACCAAGCATTGGCCTTCATCGATACGCGTAACGGCTGATACAGCCAGGCAGGGTGATATATGGCTACGGGTCTAGGTAAAAAATTGGTCCTGGCGATTTCTTCGCGAGCTTTGTTCGATCTGCGTGAAAGCCATGCGGTGTACGAGGCTGATGGCGTGGCGGCGTATCGCCAATACCAGATCGAGCATGAGGAAGAGATCCTTGAGCAGGGCGATGCGTACCTGTTGGTGGAGAAACTCCTTAGCCTCAATGCCAGGCTTGAGGCGTCGCGGGTCGAAGTCATCCTGGTTTCGCGCAACAGCGCCGACACGGGGCTGCGGGTATTCAATTCGATTCAGCATTATGGCCTGGACATCACGCGTGCTGCCTTCGTCGGCGGACGCAGCCCTTATCCGTATCTGGCGGCGTTTGGCTGTCATTTGTTTCTCTCGACCCACGCCGAGGATGTACGCAGCGCGCTGGATGCCGGCTTTGCCGCGGCGACGATTCTGTCGGGCGGTGCACGCCGTGCAGCCAGCGCCGAATTGCGTATCGCGTTTGATGGCGACGCGGTGCTGTTTTCCGATGAGTCCGAGCGGGTCTATCAATCCGACGGGCTGGAGGCGTTTCAGGCCAGTGAGCGTGAGTCAGCGCGCGAGCCGTTACGTGGGGGGCCGTTCAAGCCCTTTCTTGCCGCGCTGAACCTGTTGCAGCGCGAGTTTCCCGAGGACGCTTGCCCAATCCGTACCGCACTGGTTACCGCGCGCTCTGCGCCCGCGCATGAGCGGGTGATTCGCACATTGCGAGAATGGAATATTCGTCTGGACGAGTCATTGTTTCTGGGTGGTCTGGAGAAATCGGCGTTTCTTGAAGCCTTCGCCGCCGATGTGTTTTTTGACGATCAGCCTGGGCATTGTGAAAAGGCGCGTGATGTCGTCGCAACGGGGCATGTGCCGCATGGCATCAGCAATGAAGTAAAGCCTTGAGCCTTTGTTTTCTCGTGAGATAGCGGCCGCCGCAGTCGTCAAGGCGCTGCTAAGCTGAGTCAATCTCCGCCACTATTGGCAATCGAGGAGGTCGTATGATTCGTTCAATGCTGTATGCCACTGACCTCGGTCTTTATGCGCCTTATGTCCTGCAACATGCCTTGGCGCTGGCGCGAACCTTCAATGCCGAGCTGAATGTGATTCATGCGGTTGAGCCGATAGGGTTGTTCGCCGAGTCTGTTTTGCAGAGCTATCTTGATGAGGATACGTTGAAAGAGTTGCACAACCAGGGCTTGAACACCGTCATGGAAACGATTGAACAGCGCGTTCTGAATGGCTTTCGAGATGAGTTAGGCGAAAGTCATCAGGATCTCGCGTTGATTCGCACGGTGCGGGTGATGCAGGGGGATCCTTCCAGTGTGATCCTCGAGCAAGCGCAAAAGCTGGCCGTCGATTTGTTGATCGTCGGCAGTCACAGCCATGGCACAGAAGGCGATACGCCGCTGGGCCGTACCGTCGCCAGGGTTCTGCAATTGTCGGAGGTTCCGGTCTACATGGTACCCATGCATCGAGGGCGCGAATAAGTCTATGTGTCGCTGAAATTGAGCGTGCCATTGCTCTGTAAAAGTGATAAAAAGTTCTAGATTTATCAGTCTAACCATTAATATAGTTATATACCGTCGCTGATGACCGTGGCGTCTACTGCTTTGAGGGATACATATGAAGCTTCAACAATTGCGCTACATCTGGGAAGTGGCGCACCACGACCTCAACGTTTCCGCTACGGCTCAGAGCCTGTATACCTCGCAGCCAGGGATCAGCAAGCAGATCCGCTTGCTTGAAGACGAGCTGGGCGTCGAAGTGTTTGCCCGTAGCGGCAAACACCTGACCCGGGTCACGCCGGCCGGTGAAAGAATCATTACTACCGCTGGCGAGATCCTGCGCAAAGTCGAGAGCATCAAGCAGATCGCCCAGGAGTTTTCCAACGAGAAGAAAGGCACGTTGTCGATTGCTACCACCCACACCCAGGCGCGTTATGCCCTGCCGCCAGTGATCAGCAGCTTCATCAAACAATACCCGGACGTCGCGCTGCACATGCATCAGGGCTCGCCGATGCAGATCGCCGAAATGGCGGCGGATGGTACTGTGGACTTCGCTATCGCGACTGAAGCGCTGGAGTTGTTCGGTGATCTGGTGATGATGCCGTGCTACCGCTGGAACCGTTGCGTCGTTGTGCCGCAAGGTCATCCGCTGACCAAGGTGCCAAAACTGACGTTGGAAGTACTGGCCGAATACCCCATCGTGACCTATGTCTTTGGTTTTACTGGCCGGTCAAAGCTGGACGAAGCGTTCAGCCACCGTGGCCTGACCCCGAAAGTGGTGTTTACTGCCGCCGATGCGGACGTGATAAAAACCTACGTCCGTCTGGGCCTGGGTGTCGGTATCGTGGCAAAAATGGCAGTAGACGCCAAGCTCGACAGCGATCTGGTGGTGCTTGATGCCAGCGAGCTGTTCGAAGCGAGCATCACCAAGATCGGTTTCCGTCGCGGTACCTTCCTGCGCGGTTTCATGTGCGACTTCATCGAGAAGTTCGCACCGCATCTGACCCGCGAAGTGATGGCCAAAGCCATCCAGTGTCACAACAAGCAAGAGCTCGAAGAATTGTTCGAGGGTGTCGAGTTGCCAGTTCACTGATTGCGATCAAGACGGTGTGCCTGGCACACCGCATCAAACCCTTCGCGAATAAATTGGCGAAGGCGGCGCAAGTCTTACACCTTGGCGATCAGATTTCCTGAGTGCAGTCCGCACTCTTTCTGCGTAGATTCTTCCCACCACCAACGGCCTTCGCGTTCGTGCTGGTTCGGCAGCACAGGACGCGTGCAAGGCTCGCAGCCGATGCTGATGAAGCCACGCTCATGCAAGGTGTTGTAAGGCAACTCCAGCATGCGGATATAACCCCAGATCTCTTCGCTGGTCATCTGCGCCAACGGGTTGAATTTGTACAGCGTGCGCTCAGGGGTGGAAAAGGCGTTGTCTATTTCCAGGGCGGCAACTTCGCTGCGGGTGCTAGGGCTCTGATCCCTGCGTTGACCGGTAGCCCAGGCTTTGACCTCTGCCAGTTTACGGCGCAACGGCTGGATTTTGCGGATACCGCAGCATTCGCCATGGCCATCCTTGTAGAAACTGAACAGTCCCTTTTCTTTGACGAAAGGTTCGAGCACGCGCTGATCCGGCGAAATCAGCTCGATATCAATTTTGTAATGCTCACGCGTCTGTTCGATGAACCGATAGGTTTCCGGGTGCAGACGACCGGTGTCGAGGCTGAACACTTTAACGTTTTTGTTCAGCTTCCAGGCCATGTCTACCAGCACTACATCTTCGGCACCGCTGAATGAGATCCATAACTCATCGCCGAAATGCTCGAAGGCCAGCTTCAGAATGTCCTGTGCAGATTTGTTTGCGTAAGTCGCTGCAAGTTCGGCGACGTTGAAGGGTTGGCTCATCAGGCGGCTTCCTAACAGGTATGGCGCTTCGCGCTCGTAATAGGTGTGATAGTAACAAAATCTTTTGGGTAATTGCCGGTTGGCGTCGGTGCTGCACTGCTGGAAATAATTGATCAGACGACCTAAAGTGCCGCTTCTTTTTTGAAGTCCCCTCTAGGAGTGTTCTGTGGAAATTGCCTGTCTCGACCTGGAAGGCGTGCTGGTCCCGGAGATCTGGATCGCCTTTGCTGAAAAAACCGGTATCGAATCGCTGAGGGCGACCACCCGGGATATTCCCGATTACGACGTACTGATGAAGCAGCGTCTGCGGATTCTCGATGAGCACGGCTTGAAGCTTTCCGATATTCAGGAGGTGATCGCGACCCTCAGCCCACTGGACGGCGCCATCGAATTCGTCAATTGGCTGCGCGAGCGTTTCCAGGTGGTGATTCTGTCGGACACCTTCTACGAGTTTTCACAGCCACTGATGCGGCAGCTGGGCTTCCCGACCTTGCTCTGCCATCGTCTGATCACCGACGAGACGGACCGTGTCGCCACCTATCAGCTGCGTCAGAAAGACCCGAAGCGTCAGTCGGTTTTGGCTTTCAAGAGTCTGTACTATCGCGTCATTGCAGCCGGTGATTCGTACAACGACACCACCATGCTCGGTGAAGCTGACGCGGGTATCCTCTTCCATGCGCCGGAAAACGTGATCCGCGAATTCCCGCAGTTTCCAGCGGTACACACCTTCGAGGACCTGAAGAAGGAATTCCTCAAGGCGTCGAGCCGTGAATTGAGTCTGTAAGGTTGAACCCGCAGCGCGTTGGCCGCAAAGGCCAGCGCGCTACGCTTAAAGAGCCTGCAACGTATCGAGCAGCACCCGCACCTTGGTGATTGACTCTTGGTATTCGGCTTCACACTCCGAGTCGGCGACAATGCCGCCACCGCCCCAGCATGAAACCCGTCCATCCTTGATCAGCAGGCTGCGAATGGCGATGGAGCTGTCCATCTCGCCGCGCACATCCAGATATATCAATGAGCCGCAGTACAGCGCCCGACGCGAGGGTTCCAGCTCGTCGATAATCTGCATCGCTCGAATTTTCGGCGCGCCAGTGATCGAGCCTCCGGGAAAGCTGCCGGCGATCAGGTCCAGCGAATCCTTATCCGCAGCCAGTTCCCCCGTCACGCTGCTCACCAGGTGATGCACGTTCGGGTAACTTTCCAGGCTGAACAGTTCCGGGACTGTCACCGAGCCAGTCTTGCAGCTACGGCCCAGATCATTTCGCAGCAAATCGACGATCATCAGGTTTTCTGCGCGGTCCTTGGGGCTGCTCAGTAACTCGGCGGCATAGGCGGCATCTTGCGTCGTGTCCTTGCTGCGAGGGCGGGTGCCTTTGATCGGGCGTGTTTCCACTTGGCGGTTACTGACCCGCACAAAACGCTCCGGGGACAGGCTCAGCACGGTGTTGTTATCAGGCAAGGTCATGTAGCCGGAAAAGGGCGTCGGGCACGCCCTGCGCAAGGCGCAGTAAGCCGCCCAAGGGTCACCTTGGCAATCGGCCTGGAAGCGCTGGGAAAAATTGACTTGATAACAGTCGCCGGACTGGATGTAGGCCTGAATGCGCATAAACGCGCGGCGGTAATCACGTTCAGTCAGGTCGGCTTTGAAGGCGCCGATCAGTTTGAAGGTCGCCGAATCGGCGGCAGACGCTTGTGAAAACAGCGTGAGCAGGCGCTGCCGTTCGCTGTCGGGTAATGCGGGATGGAATACCAATTGACTGGTGCCTTGCTGGTGATCACTGATCATCGCCCAGGCATAAACACCGAAGCGCGCATCAGGCAGTTGCAGATCATCGATGGCGTGGGCGGGCAGAGGCTCCAGACGCCGACCAAAATCGTAACTAAGGTAGCCGATCAGTCCTCCTGCAAATGGCAGCGGGTATTCTTCAGGCAGTTGCGCGGTGCCTAGTTGATCAAGACTCTGGCGCAGGCGTTGGAGGAAGTCGCTGCCGGTTTCGTCATGTTGGACCCATAACTGTTCAGTCGGCCAGGCGCTTAGTAGATCGAATCGCCCGCGTTCAGCGCTGGGTCTGCCGCTATCGAGCAGCACGGCCCCCGGTGCATGGCGAACCCTCGAGAAATACTCGGCGGGGTTGGGATGGTAGGGCAGAGGGTGTACAGAGCAGGTCGGCATTCGAAACAAATCAGTGTCGGCGTGAGGGCGAGGATTGTAATCCTCAGAGGGTTCGACTCCTAGCGGGAAGTCAGGAAACCACGGGGACATGCCCAAACAGCTCTTGCACGAAACGCACCCTCTCTTCCGGGGTTTCCTGCTCGCCGTTAAGTGCCAACTGTTCAAGGCGAGCCTCGACGGCATGAGCCCGATGGGTCAAGCCGCAGTCATTGGCGATCTGGATATTCAGGCCGGGGCGGGCATTGAGTTCAAGAATCAGCGGGCCTTTCTCCTGGTCCAGGACCATGTCGACGCCGATGTAGCCCAGCCCGCACAGCTCATAACAGCCAGCGGCGAGTTTCATGAAGCCGTCCCAGTTCGGCAATTGCACGCCGTCCACAGCGTTGGTGGTGTCCGGGTGTTTACTGATGATGGTGTTCAGCCAGGTGCCGCGTAAGGTCAGGCCAGTGGCGAGGTCGACCCCGACGCCGATAGCGCCCTGGTGCAGGTTGGCCTTGCCGCTGGATTGGCGTGTTGGCAAGCGCAGCATGGCCATGATCGGGTAGCCCATCAGCACGATGACGCGGATGTCGGGCACGCCTTCATAGCTGATGCTCTTGAAGATCTGGTCCGGCGTGACCCGGTATTCGATCAGCGCACGATCACGGTGCCCGCCCAGTGAATACAGACCGGTAAGGATGCTGGAGACTTGATGTTCGATTTCTTCGTGGCTGATGATTCTGCCCGAAACCGTGCGAAACCGGTCTTCGAAGCGGTCAGCGATCACCAGAATTCCGTCGCCACCCGCACCTTGCGCCGGCTTGATCACGAAGTCGTTGCGCCCGCCGATGATCTCGTCGAGCTTTTCGATTTCTTTTTCAGTGGAAATGACCC
Organism: Pseudomonas sp. 5C2; assembly: GCF_034314155.1. Lineage (NCBI taxonomy): Bacteria > Pseudomonadati > Pseudomonadota > Gammaproteobacteria > Pseudomonadales > Pseudomonadaceae > Pseudomonas > Pseudomonas sp. 5C2. Next base: position 930,188 of record NZ_JAVIWH010000002.1, read on the forward strand.
CGTACATCTCCGGCACATGGATACCGGCCAGGATCGCACGCTCTTTGGTGATGATTTTGTCATCGACGATCGGGTACAGGCTGCGCTTGTTGTACTTGAGTACGTAATCTGCGTTGCGCCGGTTGATACCCATGATGCCCTTGGCTTCCAGGGCCTTCCAGGTCTTCCAGAAGCCGATCATTTTGGCTCGTCCTTGAGGAACGCCTTGAAGCGCATCAGTTCGGTCAGGCGGTAGCCGCGATAACGTCCCATCGCCAGCATGAAGCCCACGAGAATCAGCAACACGGCGGGGAAGGTAAAGACGAAGTAAGTCAGTTCCGGCACGCTCATGATGAGGTGTGCCAGAGACGCTGCGAACAGGGTGCCAATGGCGACTTTCATCGCATGACCGCTGCCACGCTCTTCCCAGGTGATCGACAGCCGCTCGATGGTCATGGTCAGAATCACCATCGGGAACAGCGCCACTGACAAGCCACGTTCAAGGCCAAGCTTGTGGCTGAACAGGCTGATGGCCGCAATCAGTACCACGACGAAGGTCAGCACCACCGACAATCGCGGCAGCATTTGCAGCTTCAAATGCTCAAGATAGGAGCGTAATGACAGGCCGAGCGCGGTGATGATCGTGAACAGCACGATACCAAAGCCCAGCTGTGTCTCTCGGAACGCCAGGGCGATCAGCACCGGGGTAAAGGTGCCGAGGGTCTCCAGGCCAATCAGGTTACGCAGGATCAGGATCACCAGCACGCCAATCGGGATCATCACCATGATCATGAACGTCTGCTGGGTTTGTAGCGGCAGCCCGTAGAGCGAGTACCCAAGGAAGTGGTCGTCGGTGTTTGCGTCGGTCAGCTTGGCCAGGCGGATCGCGTTCATTTCACTGTTGTTGAGGGTGAAGTTCACCGTGGCTTTTTTTCCGCCTTCGACACTCACCAGGTTCTCATCGCCGATCCACCACGTCAGCCGATCTGTCGGCAGGCCTTGTTCGCCGTTGTCCGGGTTGAAGTACAACCAGTCTTTGCCGTTGAAACTGCGCAGCCACAACTCGGGGGTCTGAGGTTGATCGGTCGTCAGGCGTATGGTGTGCAGTTTTTCGACCGGTACGTGGGCAATGGACAGCAATAACTCAATGATTCTTGCCTTGTTCGAGGTCGACGTGTCACCCGCCAACAGCAGCTTTACGTTGTCGTCGCTGAGGTTGTTGACCCGCTTGATGGCTTCGGTAACAAAGGTTTCGATGTCCGCCGAGTGCTGGCGGATAGGTTCGAGCAGGGCTTCGGCGGCAATTTTTTCCGCGCCTTCAATGGCGATGCTGTCACGGAAAACCGAGCCTTTGATCTTGGGTTTATCGCCGCTGTAGCGTTTGGTCAGTACCAGGCGGTAGTAAAGTGTCTGGTTGCCGGTGGCGCGTCGGGCCGACCAGGTGACTTTGCGGTTGCCGTCGACGCGGTTGACGCTTACACCGTAATTGTTGGAGATGAAACTCTCGTTGAGGCTGACGTAGTCGTGGCTCAGGGGCGGTACGAACATCTGGATCTTGACTGGGTCTTTGGTGTTGGCGACGAACTCGACTTTGGCGTCGATGTTCCACAAGTCGTCCGTTTCATCCTCGGTCACTGGAATGCCGAGAACGAAAATCTGATACGCCGTGATCGCTATCCCCAGTGTCACCAGGACAGCAATCAGGATTTTCAGATGGAGGGTAATCGAGCGCATGGGTATTACTCTGCGGTATGAGCGTCGGTGGCACAGGCAGGCTTGCCCGCTGCGTATTTAAGACTCGGATCGACCAGCGCATCAAAGCGTTTGAGTGCTTCGGAACCTATCAAAAGCGGGTATTGGAATGCACTTCGGTCAGTCAAGTTCACTTCGATGCTGCGAATAGCAGTACCCATGCACACATCCAGGCTGATGACCGGGCGCGCGGTGTACTTTTTTTCATCGTCAGGGTCGTAATCGCCGGCGCGGCGCTTGATCTTGCTGACCCGTGCCAATGGTCGCTCGATCGGATGTGCGTGGGCATCGTCGATGGCCAGGTAGAAGCGCACCCAGGTTTCGCCATTGCGTTTGAAGCGCTTGATGTCGCGGGCGCTGAGGGAGGCGGTTTTGGCGCCGGTGTCGAGTTTTGCCGCGACTTGCAGATCGATGTCGGAGAGTGTGGCGTATTCGTTAAGGCCATACACAGTCTTGTCAGCCGCAGCACTTACACCGGGTAAAAGGAATAAACAGAATAATGTGGGGAAGGGCTTGAGTCTCATAAATCCTGGCGCGGTGAAAGGACTATCTTCGGGGCGAGGGCGGTTTTCACATAGCGCGCAAGCTTCCTCGTGCGCCTGACATACAGGTAGACGGGCATTGGTACCGGTTCCAGTCGACAGAGGCGCGCGGCATTCTAGCATGAAGGTTTTGCGCCGTGAGGATAGTAAGCAGCCTTCAAACGCTGTGGGAAACGTCCTTGTTGATGACGCGTCAAAAGCAGCGCTCATCAGGCAATTGTCGACAATGTTGTGTTTTTAATTGACTGATCTACCCTTTATGGCTAGCTTTTATCGGGAAGATGTTGACAATGTGCTGCGTCTTATAGAAATCACGAGTCTCATATGAGACGATTTTCAGGCCCTGCCCGAGAGCGTGTTACGACGTATTCAATGGACCATCGCGCAACGCCGTTTTGTACCCGTTGAGCTGCGTTAATCAATCCTCCTATTTATAGAGAGAGTCGAAAACACCATGAGTGCCAACGTTGATCTGAACAATCGTCCAGACTACGACAAGGTCTTGCAAGATATCGCTGACTACGTCCTGAACTTCGAGATCGAGTCCAGGGAAGTGCTGGACACTGCGCGCAACTGCCTGATGGATACCCTGGGCTGTGGCCTTTTGGCACTGCGATTCCCTGAGTGCACCAAGCATCTTGGCCCAATCGTCGAAGGGACTATTGTGCCGTTCGGTGCACGTGTTCCTGGTACCCGTTTCAGTCTTGACCCGGTAAAAGCGGCTTGGGACATTGGTTGCATTGTGCGCTGGCTTGATTACAACGACACATGGCTGGCCGCTGAGTGGGGTCACCCGTCCGATAACCTCGGCGGCATTCTCGCCGTGGCGGACCATCTGTCGCAAAAGCGCGTCGCCAACGGTGATGCTCCGTTGACCGTGCGTGCCGTGCTTGAATCGATGATCATGGCTCATGAAATCCAGGGTGTTATTGCGCTGGAGAACTCGTTCAATCGCGTCGGTCTTGACCACGTATTGTTGGTGAAAGTGGCATCGACGGCTGTCACCGCCAAGCTGATGGGTGCTAACCGCGAACAGCTGCTGGCTGCGCTGTCTCATGCGTTCGTTGATGGTCAGGCGTTGCGTACTTATCGTCATGCGCCGAATGCCGGCTCTCGTAAGTCCTGGGCTGCGGGCGACGCCTCAAGCCGTGGCGTGCGTCTGGCCGATATCGCCATGCGCGGCGAGATGGGTATTCCTGGCGTGCTGAGTGCGCCGCAGTGGGGCTTCTACGACGTATTGTTTAGCCACACCAACAAGGATCTGGCGCTCAAGCCAGAGGGCAAGCGTGAGTTCGCCCTCTCTCAGGCATACGGCACATATGTGATGGAGAATGTGCTGTTCAAAATAAGCTTTCCTGCTGAATTCCACGCGCAAACTGCGTGTGAAGCCGCTGTAACCCTGCATCCGCAGGTCAGGGATCGCCTGCACGAGATCGAGAAAATCGTCATCACGACCCACGAGTCGGCTATTCGGATCATTTCCAAGCAAGGCAAACTGGCCAACGCGGCAGATCGCGATCACTGCATTCAATACATGACGGCGGTGCCGCTGGCGTTTGGTAACCTGGTTGCCGAGCAGTACGAAGACGACTTCCACGCCGCTCATCCGATCATTGACGAGCTGCGCGAGAAGATGGTGATTGTGGAAGACGCGCGCTATACCCGTGAATACCTGGAGGCCGACAAGCGCTCCATCGCCAATGCGATTCAAGTTTTCTTCACGGATGGTTCCAGCACCGAACAGGTTGTGGTCGAGTACCCGATTGGTCACCGTCGTCGTCGCGTCGAAGGTATTCCGTTGCTCGAAGACAAGTTCAAGGCCAACCTGGCAACCAGATTCACCGCCCAGCGCACCAGCGAAATCTTCGCCCTGTGCAAGGATCAGGCGAAGCTGGAAGCTACGCCGGTCAACCGTTTTGTTGATTTGTTCGTGATTTGAAATGACGGCTGAAATCTGAAACTGTAGGGGCTGACTTGTCTGCGATAAGGGCCGAAGGTCCTTCGTGCGGTGGTTAATCCAGCCATTTGCGAGCGCTTCGGTCGGACGCGACCCGGACCGATTCGCAGACAAGGCAGCTCCTACAGGGTTCACGCATTACTTGAACCGTCGCTCGACGCCTTTTTCTACGAGGATTTTTGCTGAAATCTCTTCAACCGAAAAGTGCGTGGAGTTGATGTGCGGAATGTTTTCACGGCGGAGGAGGCTTTCTACTTCGCGGACTTCGAACTCGCACTGGGCATAGCTGGAGTAGCGGCTATTGGGTTTGCGTTCGTTGCGAATCGCCGTCAATCGATCCGGATCAATGGTCAGGCCGAACAGTTTGTTTCGATGCTGCTTGAGCGCAGCCGGTAATTGCAAATGCTCCATGTCGTCTTCGGTCAACGGGTAGTTGGCCGCACGAATGCCGAATTGCATGGCCATGTATAGACAAGTTGGCGTTTTGCCACAGCGCGAGACGCCCACCAGGATAAGGTCGGCTTTGTCGTAGTAGTGCGTACGGGCGCCGTCGTCATTGTCGAGCGCGAAGTTAACCGCCTCGATCCGCTCCATGTAGTTGGAGTTGTGCCCGATAGAGTGGGATTTACCGACTGAATACGAGGAGTGTGAACTAAGCTCCAGCTCCAGCGGGGCGAGAAAGGTTGAGAAGATATCGATCATGAAGCCGTTTGAGGTCGCCAGGATTTCGCGAATTTCCTGGTTGACGATGGTGTCGAAAATGATCGGTCGTAGTTCATCCTTATCGGCGGCGCTGTTGATTTGTTGTACCATAGCGCGCGCCTTTTCCACGTTATCGATGTACGGTCGCGTGAACTTATTGAACGTGATGTTTTCGAATTGCGCTAACAGGCTTTGGCCGAGTGTCTCGGCTGTGATGCCAGTGCCGTCGGAGATGAAGAAAGCAGATCGTTTCATTTGCGCCGTGGGCCTTAAGCTGGTGACGAATCTTGGATATGATAGGCCCGCTTGCGGACCTTGATGGCCAGCATTCTCACTTATTTTCCAGGTCCAGGCCACAAACGCTCGGAACCGCTCTTAATAGATGTTTCAGCGCCCTGAGCTTTTCCCAACACAGTTAGTGGAGAGATCACCTTGGTAGAGTACGTAGTTTCCCTCGATAAGCTCGGCGTCCATGATGTGGAGCACGTGGGGGGCAAGAACGCATCCCTCGGCGAGATGATCAGTAACCTCGCGGGCGCCGGTGTTTCGGTCCCCGGTGGCTTTGCCACTACGGCTCAAGCGTATCGTGATTTTCTTGAGTTGAGCGGTTTGAACGATCAGATCCATGCCGCCCTTGATGCGCTTGACGTCGATGATGTCAACGCTCTGGCCAAGACGGGTGCGCAAATCCGCGCCTGGATCATGGAGGCCGAGTTTCCCGAAAAACTCAACGCTGAAATTCGTACGGCGTTCGCCGAGCTGTCGGCCGGCAACCCGAACCTGGCTGTTGCCGTGCGTTCTTCGGCCACCGCTGAAGACTTGCCCGACGCATCGTTCGCCGGCCAGCAAGAAACCTTCCTTAATATTCGCGGTGTCGAAAACGTCATCCGCGCAGCAAAGGAAGTGTTCGCCTCGCTGTTCAATGACCGCGCTATTTCCTATCGTGTGCACCAAGGCTTCGATCACAAACTGGTCGCTCTGTCTGCAGGTGTGCAGCGCATGGTTCGCTCGGAAACCGGCACTGCCGGCGTGATGTTCACGCTGGATACCGAATCCGGTTTCCGTGACGTGGTGTTTATCACAGGCGCCTATGGCCTGGGTGAAACAGTGGTTCAGGGCGCGGTCAACCCTGACGAGTTCTACGTTCACAAAAATACCCTTGCAGCCGGTCGCCCAGCGATTCTGCGCCGCAACCTGGGCAGCAAAGCCATCAAAATGATTTACGGCGACGAAGCCAAGGCTGGTAGATCGGTCAAGGTTATCGACGTAGAGCCGGCTGATCGTGCGCGCTTCTGCCTGACCGACGCCGAAGTCAGCGAACTGGCCAAGCAGGCAATGATTATCGAGCAGCACTACAAGTGCCCGATGGACATCGAATGGGCCAAAGACGGTGATGATGGCAAGCTTTACATCGTTCAGGCCCGCCCTGAAACCGTGAAAAGCCGTACGTCGTCCAACGTTATGGAGCGCTACCTGCTCAAGGAAACCGGCACTGTGCTGGTGGAAGGTCGCGCTATCGGTCAGCGCATCGGCGCTGGCAAAGTACGGATCATCAAAGATGTATCCGAGATGGACAAAGTGCAGCCGGGCGATGTGTTGGTTTCCGACATGACCGACCCGGACTGGGAGCCGGTGATGAAGCGCGCCAGCGCCATCGTCACTAACCGTGGTGGACGTACCTGTCACGCGGCAATCATCGCTCGCGAGCTGGGTATCCCGGCCGTGGTCGGTTGCGGCAACGCCACCGAAGTGTTGCAAGAAGGGCAGGGCGTGACCGTTTCCTGTGCCGAAGGCGATACCGGCTACATTTTCGAGGGCGAACTGGGCTTCGACATCAAGAAGAACTCGGTCGATGCCATGCCTGATCTGCCGTTCAAGATCATGATGAACGTCGGTAACCCTGATCGCGCGTTCGATTTTGCCCAGTTGCCCAATGCCGGTGTCGGCCTGGCGCGTCTGGAGTTCATCATCAACCGGATGATCGGCGTGCACCCCAAGGCGCTGCTGAACTACGCCGGTCTGCCGCAAGACATCAAGGCCAGTGTCGACAAGCGTATCGCTGGCTACGACGACCCGGTCGGCTTCTACGTAGAGAAACTGGTTGAAGGTATCAGCACTTTGGCAGCGGCGTTCACGCCGAAAAAAGTCATCGTGCGCCTGTCGGACTTCAAGTCCAACGAATACGCCAACCTGATCGGCGGCAAGCTGTACGAGCCGGAAGAAGAAAACCCGATGCTGGGTTTCCGCGGTGCTTCGCGTTACATCAGCGAAAACTTCCGTGACTGTTTCGAGCTCGAATGCCGCGCCCTCAAGCGTGTGCGCAATGAGATGGGCCTGACCAACGTCGAAATCATGGTGCCGTTCGTGCGCACCCTGGGCGAAGCCAGTCAGGTCATCGATCTGCTCGCGGCCAACGGTCTGGTCCGTGGCGAGAACGGTTTGCGCATCATCATGATGTGCGAGTTGCCTTCCAACGCGATCCTGGCCGAGGAGTTCCTTGAATTCTTCGACGGCTTCTCGATTGGTTCCAACGACCTGACTCAGCTGACCCTGGGCCTGGATCGCGACTCAGGGATCATTGCTCACCTGTTCGACGAGCGTAACCCTGCTGTCAAAAAGCTCCTGTCGAACGCAATCCAGGCGTGCAACAAGGCTGGCAAGTACATCGGTATTTGCGGTCAGGGTCCTTCGGATCACCCTGATCTGGCCAAGTGGCTGATGGAGCAAGGCATCGAAAGTGTTTCATTGAACCCTGACTCCGTGCTGGAAACCTGGTTCTTCCTGGCGGAAGCTCAGGCGCCGGTCTGATGTGATGAGTGAGGCGTCGGCTTGCTTTGGCAGGTCGGCGCTTCGTCGCGTTTTCTTGGGCGGTTTTCTCAAAGAAACCGCCTTTTTTGTGCAAGAGCAATATGCAAAGCAGCAGCAATCTCTTTCCTGTGGCCTTGATCAGCGCCGAACGCCGTGGCGATCTGATTGAGGACGTGTACCGTTTGAAACCCGCCAACAGCCCGGACATCAGTGTCGAACTGGCCGTGACCCGTCTCGGACTGGCCGAACAGCCCGATACGCGGGGCATTCCAGTGGTCCTGCTACACGGTAGTTTCTCCAATCGACGCTTCTGGTATTCACCCAAAGGCATTGGCCTGGGCGCGTATCTGGCGCGCGCGGGTTTCGATGTGTGGATTCCGGAAATGCGCGGGCATGGTCTGTCTTCGCGCAATCAAGCTTACCGGCACAACCGTGTGGCCGATTACGCGCGCTATGACCTGCCGGCAATTGGCGCCTTTGTGCGAGAGCAAAGTGGGCAGCCCCCGCACTGGATTGGCCACTCGCTGGGCGGTATCACGCTCGCGGCGGCGCTTGGTGGGCATTACCTTGACTCGGAGGGCGTGGCCTCGGTTGCGCTGTTCGGCAGTCAGATCAGTCGTACGTATTGGCCGTTGAAGATCCCGCCAGTTGAGTGGGGCGGGCGCCTGTTGCTCAAGCGCTTCAGGCATATCTCCGGCTCGCGCTTGAAGCGAGGGCCCGAAGATGAGCCTATTGGGCTGGCATTGGAAAGCATGCGTTGGTATGGGCTTTTCCGTCGCTTTGGCGATGCCGAGCGAGATTGGTGGGCGGGGTTGAGCGAGGTCCGAGTGCCGGTGCTCGCGGTTGCCGCCACTGGGGATGATCAAGACCCCGTATGGGCTTGTCGTAAGCTGTACGAGCAGTTCGGTTCAGAGCGACGCCAGTTTGTCTGCCTCGGTCGTGATCAGGGCTTTGCCGAAGACTTTGGCCATGTCGAAATGCTCGTCAGCAGAGGCGCGCAAACGCAAGTATGGCCGTTAGTAGCGGGCTGGTTGCGGGATCCGTCTGTGCCTCTGACCGAGCAGTAACACCCACGGTTTGGCGATGAAGCGCTGATACAGAGCGGTCGGGCAGTTTCGCTAAAGTAGCGTTGCGGCTAAGCTATGACGCATTAAACTGTTTCAGCCATTTTCGCTTTCCGGGCCTGCATTTATGTTCGTGCCACTTGAGCGCCTGATCAATTTGAATGAAGGCTACCGGCGAACCTTCAAAGTCGCTGGGCGAGATATGTTGTTGATGGTCGTCGATAACCTGCCCCTGCTGCTCGAGGACAGCTGTCCGCATCAAGGCGCGCCCTTGCACAGCGGGACTCTTGTGGGTACGGTCTTGCGATGCAAGCGTCATGGTATTGAGTTCCAATTACCGAGCGGGCGTCCCTTGCAGGCGTCATGCCCGGGCCTGAAGTTTTTTACCCTGACCTATGAAGGTGATCGAATTGGTATCGATGTCTAGCTGCGCCAGCGTGCCCACGGCTTAACACAGGCATCTGCATGACGTTTTTCTAAAGAGCCATTGATTTGAAACGGTCAAATGTCTCGCAACACCTCAGATCCTCTTTTTTTAATGATAGGAGTTCACCCATGCATTACCTCACCCCCGATTTGTGCGATGCCTACCCGGAACTGGTGCAGGTCGTTGAGCCGATGTTCAGCAATTTTGGTGGCCGCGATTCCTTTGGTGGTGAAATCGTCACCATCAAGTGTTTCGAGGACAACTCGTTGGTCAAAGAGCAGGTCGATCTCGACGGTAAGGGTAAAGTGTTGGTAGTCGACGGCGGTGGCTCGCTGCGCAAGGCGTTGCTGGGTGACATGCTCGCCGAAAAAGCTTCAAGGAATGGCTGGGAAGGCCTGGTGATTTACGGTTGCATCCGCGACGTCGACGTCATCGCGCAAACCGATCTGGGCGTGCAGGCACTGGCCAGCCACCCAATGAAAACCGACAAGCGCGGTATCGGCGACCTTAACGTGGCGGTGACATTCGCGGGTGTGACCTTCCGTCCGGGCGAGTACGTATACGCTGACAATAATGGCGTGATCATCTCCCCAAGCCCTTTGAAGATGCCGGAATAAACAGGACACCCAATGTTCGACGAAGCAAACGCGCAATGGGGGCTGGTACATGCCTTGGTGCTGGATGGTAAAGGCGGGGCGCGTTTCATCGCTCGAACCGAACTGGATGACCTTCAAATGCAGCCAGACGAAAGTGTCTGGCTGCACTGGGATCGCGGTCATCCGCAAACCCAGACCTGGTTGCGCTCCTCCAGCGGGCTGAGCGAGTTCAGCTGTGACCTGCTGCTTGAAGAGAACACACGGCCGCGTTTGGTGCCATTGCCCAACGCCGAGTTGCTGCTGTTTCTGCGTGGGGTCAACCTCAATCCGGGTGCCGAGCCCGAGGATATGGTGTCGGTACGCATCTTTGCTGCGGCGCAACAGGTTATCTCTCTGCGTTTGCGTCCCTTGCGAGCCACCGATGAGCTGATCGAACACCTGAATCAAGGCAACGGTCCAAAAAACACCTCTGAATTGATCCTTTATCTCGCTCAATACCTCACGGATAAGGTCCAGACGCTGGTCAGTGAACTGTCGGAATTGGTCGACGAAGAGGAAGAAAAGATAGATGCCGACGAACGGTACGCTTCCGATCATGGTGACATGTTGCATATCCGTCGACGTGCTGCCGGTCTGCGCCGTTTTTTGGCGCCGCAACGCGAGATTTACGCGCAATTGACTCGCAACAAATTGCCTTGGTTTGCCCATGATGATGCGAGTTACTGGAATGAACTTAACAACAGTTTGATCCGCTACCTGGAAGAGCTGGAATTGACTCGTGAGCGTGTCGGCCTGGTCCTTGAGTCCGAGGACCGACGGATGCGCGAGGGTATGAACCGGGTGATGTATCGCTTCGGTATCATCACCGGTATTTTCCTGCCGATGAGCTTTCTGACCGGTTTGCTGGGCGTCAACGTGGGAGGCATGCCTGGTGCGAGCAATCCATACGGGTTTCTGATTGCTTGCTCGATAATGGCGGCAGTGGGGCTTGGCCAGTGGTGGTTGTTCCGTCGCTTGCGCTGGGTATAGAGATGAAGGCTTTTTGCTACTAAATGACCCATTTGTGACTCGGTCGATTCTTGTCGCGTCTTTCAGTGACATTGCGTGAGGTTACCTATGCACGATCCATTCGAACAATCACTGCGCGACATGCTCAACTCTTCATCCTCCAGTCGGGATGACGATGCTTGCTTGGGCCGTGTTTTGAAAACTGCCAACCGTCAGGTAGGTGCAGGGGATTTGTTCAGTTTGCTCGGCCGCTGGTCGCAAGCACTGATGATCGGCCTCAACAACGGTTCGGCGCATATAGCACCTGTTTCGCGTAGCACGCTTTCCTCTGCTCGCCCTGCTGATAAGGCTGATTGAACATGGAATTGAACCTCTGGACGCAGAGCCTTGTGACCGCCATGACTGTGTTGTGGACCAAAGTTGCAAACTTTATTCCGAACCTGTTCGGCGCCCTCATTGTGGTGCTGCTGGGCTTTGTTGTTGCCAAATTACTCGACACGCTGCTGTCTAAATTGCTCGCCAAGCTGGGTCTGGATCGCCTAATGGGCGGCACCGGGTTGACCAAGTTGATTGCGCGGGCGGGTGTTCAGGTACCGATTTCGACCCTGGTCGGCAAAATCGTCTATTGGTTCGTGTTACTGATTTTTCTTGTGTCAGCCGCTGAATCCCTTGGGTTGGAGCGCGTATCTGCGACCCTGGACATGTTGGCCCTGTACCTGCCGAAGGTATTTGGCGCGGCATTGGTGCTGCTTGTGGGCGTACTGCTGGCGCAATTAGCCAATGGCCTGGTGCGTGGCGCGGCTGAAGGCGTAGGCCTCGACTATTCTGCTGGCCTTGGGCGCATCGCTCAAGGGCTGGTCATTATCATTAGTATTTCAGTCGCAATCAGCCAGTTAGAGGTCAAAACAGACCTGCTTAACCACGTGATTGTGATCGGTTTGATTACCGTTGGTCTGGCCGTTGCGTTGGCAATGGGGCTTGGAAGTCGTGAAATCGCCGGACAGATTCTGGCGGGAATTTATGTGCGGGAGTTGTATCAGGTTGGGCAACAAGTGCGTGTGGGCGAGGTCGAAGGGCAGATCGAAGAAATTGGCACGGTGAAAACAACCTTGCTGACCGATGAGGGAGAGTTGGTGTCATTGTCCAACCGAATCCTCCTCGAGCAGCGAGTGAGCAGCCGCTAACACGGCGAATCCTGCTAATGTATGCCGCCACCAAATTGCCGGAAACATCGGCAGTGGCGGACATTGACCTGACTGTCGGCACGACTTGTTTTGAATAAACCCCAATCGCTGTCCATGCGCTACGACCCCCGCGAACTCTCCGATGAGGAGTTGGTGGCGCGGGCGCACGTCGAGCTGTTTCATGTGACGCGCGCATACGAAGAGTTGATGCGGCGCTACCAAAGGACCCTTTTTAACGTGTGCGCGCGTTATTTAGGGAACGATCGCGATGCTGACGATGTCTGTCAGGAAGTGATGCTGAAAGTGTTGTACGGGCTGAAAAATTTCGAAGGTAAGTCGAAGTTCAAGACCTGGCTCTACAGCATCACTTACAACGAATGCATTACGCAGTACCGAAAGGAACGGCGGAAGCGTCGCTTGATGGACGCGTTGAGCCTGGACCCACTTGAGGAGGCGGCTGAAGAGAAGGCGCCTACTCCTGAAGAACGGGGCAGCCTTGATCGTTGGCTTGTGTATGTGAACCCGATTGATCGGGAGATTTTGGTGCTACGCTTTGTCGCAGAGCTGGAATTTCAGGAGATCGCGGATATTATGTACATGGGCTTGAGCGCCACAAAAATGCGCTATAAACGGGCTCTTGATAAACTACGTGAGAAATTTGCAGGCATGACTGAAACTTAAGTCGTGGCAAATATCTCTAACGTGCTGGTAAGTTCTGATAGACTTGCCGACGAGCTGTCCTTCAGTACGAAGGATCGCTTAACAATCACCAGATGGGGATTTAACGGATGAAACTGAAAAACACCTTGGGCATTGCCATTGGTTCTATTGTAGCCGTGACTTCGTTCGGCGTTCTGGCACAAGGCCAAGGCGCGGTCGAGGGTGAGCTGTTCTACCAGAAACACTTCAACCGTAGCGTCGACGACGTTGAGGATGGCTACAATCCTGGTGCTTCCATCGGCTACTTCCTGACCGATGACGTCGAAGTGATTTTGGGCTACGACAAAACCAATTACACGCGCTCGAACAACAACACCAACTGGCAGAAAATTCGCGGCGACGAAGCTTCTCTGACCGGTATGTACCACTTCGGTACTGTTGGTGACGCTATTCGTCCATACGTTTCCGGTGGTTTCGCTCACCAGAGCTTGACCAACGTGCAGGCTGATGGCCATTCGGGTCGTGACCAATCCACATTCGCTACAGTCGGTGGCGGTGCCAAGTGGTACATCACTGACAACTTGTACGCTCGTGCTGGCGTTGACGCTTCGTACAAACTGGACAACGGTAAGTGGGACTACGCTCCTACCATCGGTCTGGGTGTGAACTTCGGCGGTGGCTCCAAGCCAGCTCCGGCACCGGTTCCAGAGGCAGTTGCTGCAGAGCCAGCACCCGTTGCAGAACCAGCTGTTGCTGAGGTTGTACGTGTTGAGTTGGACGTGAAGTTCGACTTCAACAAAGCCGTTGTCAAGCCTAACAGCTACAGCGACATCAAGAACCTCGCTGACTTCATGAAGCAGTACCCACAGACCCGCACTACTGTTGAAGGTCACACTGACTCCGTCGGTCCTGACGCTTACAACCAAAAACTGTCTGAGAAGCGTGCAAGCGCTGTCAAACAGGTTCTGGTTAACCAGTACGGTGTTGGTGCTAACCGCGTGAATTCGGTTGGCTATGGTAAATCCCGCCCAGTTGCTGATAACGCAACTGACGCTGGCCGCGCTATCAACCGTCGCGTAGAAGCTCAAGTAGAAGCTCAAGCTAAGTAATTAGCCCCCGCTTCAAGAGAAGCCCGGCTTTGGCCGGGCTTTTCTTTGTCTGCGATTTGATGCTTTGATGCCTCGTTGTGTGCGGTAGGTCAGCCACAGTGCTTAAGGCTATTCGCCAACACATCGGCTCCCGCAGAGTTGTAGCCCCCCGCCACTTCTCCAATCACCAGAATCGCCGGGCTTTTCAGTTCGAAGGCGACGGCGTCCAGCTGCATGTCAGCCAGCGTGCTACGGCATTCGCGTTGATGGGGCAGTGAGGCGTTTTCGATCATGGCCACAGGCGTGTTCGCAGCCAAACCACCCGCGAGCAGGTTGTCGCGTATTTCTGACAGTTTGGCGACGCCCATGTAGACCACCAGTGTCGTGCCACTTTGTGCCAGCGCTTGCCAATTCAGGCTGCTGTCGTCCTGCGTGTGAGCGGTGACCAGGGTCACGCCACGACTGACGCCACGCAAAGTCAGAGATATACCGCACTGAGTTGCTCCGGCCAGTCCGGCAGTGATTCCGTTGACCAGTTCGACCTCAACCCCTTTCGCCCTCAGCCACTCGGCTTCTTCGCCACCGCGTCCGAAGATGCACGGGTCGCCACCTTTAAGTCGCACCACGCACTTGCCTTGTCGGACATAACGCAGCATGAGTCGATGGATGAAGGCCTGAGGTGTCGAGCGACAGCCGCCGCGCTTGCCGACGGCGATCACTCGAGCTGTAGGGCAGTGTTCCAGTATCGCAAAATTGACCAGGTCGTCGATCAACACCACCTGGGCTTCGTGCAAGGCCCGCACGGCCTTGAGCGTAAGCAGTTCAGGGTCACCAGGGCCTGCGCCCACCAGCCAGACTTTTGCGCTCATGCTGCAGCCCTCATTAGCTAATTGCCATTGGCAGCGGGTTGGCCGCCAGCAGTCGTTTGATTTCCGGTACGCATGAGCCACATTGGCTACCGCAGCCCAGTTGTGTTTTCAGCTCAATCAGATCAAGTCCGCGACCAATCCCGGCTAGCACAGCGCTTTCGCTGACATTCATGCAGTTGCACAAGGTTTTGCTGCTGTGAGGCGTGGCCGCTGCGTTACCGGGTGGGGTGCTGATCGGCGCTAGGAGCCAGCGGCGCAGTTGTTCATCGGCGCGGCCTTCCAGCCACAGGTTCTGCAGCCAATGCTGGGCGATGGTTTCCCCGGCCAGGCGGATGGCGGTGATTCGGCCATTTTCGATGCGCACCCGCTTGCCAATAGAGCGGCGTGGGTCGTCATAGGACAGTACCGGGCCTTCATTCAGGCCAAGTAGCTGGTCGATCTGTGTGAGTAATTGATTGTCCGGCGCTTGGGTGCTGGCAGCGCGGATCAGCAGAGCAGGACGCTCGCGACCGGCCAGGCTGAGGCTGGCGTAGGCAAAGTTTTCGCACAGCGGGCGCAGGGCTTCAAGATGAGCTTGTACGTCGCCTTCGACCAGCGCAAACAGTTGCCACGGCAACGTCACTGCCTCAATGCGCACACCGGTGTGCTTGAGCTCCGGTTGCTTGGACAGTGGGTCGAACGCCGGTTGTGTGAGGATGTTAACGCCTCCCTTGAGAAAGCGATCACCCCAGTGCATCGGCAAAAACGCCTGGCCTGGTCGTACGCTGTCATCGCTGCTGACGGGTACGATCAAACTACCGCGACGACTTTTCAGACTTACCAGATCGCCCGCTTGCAGGCGATGGCGGCGCATCTCGTCAGGGTGCAAGCTCAATACGGCTTCGCTGACATGGCCGAACAACCGGGCAGCGGTGCCTGTACGGCTCATGCCGTGCCATTGATCGCGCAGGCGCCCTGTGTTCAGGGTCAGCGGGAAGCGTGCGTCACGCAGTTCCTTGGCGGCTCTGTAGGGTTCGGCAATGAAGTTGGCGCGGCCCGACTCGGTGGGGAAGATGCCGTCGCCATACAAGCGCGGTGTTCCTGTCCGGGCACCGGCTGGGAAGGGCCATTGTTGTGGGCCTTGTTGATCGAGCACGGCATAGCTGATGCCCGACAGATCCAGATCACGCTCGCGCGTCAGCTGTTTGTATTCATCGAACAGCGCTTGAGGTTGATCAAACGCGAACAGGCTGGGCGTGCCTGGACGTAGCCGTTGTTCCAGGCGTTGGGCGAAGTCCACGGTAATCGCCCAATCCGCGCGTGCCTGGCCGGGGGCCGGTATCGCCTGGCGCACGTGAGAGATGCGTCGTTCCGAGTTGGTGACCGTGCCTTCTTTTTCGCCCCAACTCGCCGCAGGCAACAGCAGGTCGGCAAAGCGGCAGGTTTCGGTGGTGCGAAAGGCTTCCTGCAGGACCACAAAGGGGCACGTGGTCAGCGCTTGCTGAATTTTCTGTTGATCGGGCAACGACTGCGCGGGGTTGGTGCAGGCAATCCAAAGGGCCTTGATCTTGCCCGCCTGCAATTGCTCGAACAACTCGATGGCGGTCAGGCCGGTAGAGTCGGGTAACGCATCGACCCCCCAATACGCGGCAACCTCTGCGCGATGCGTGGCGTTGGCCGCTTCGCGGTGGCCCGGCAGCAAATTGGACAAGCTGCCTGTTTCGCGGCCGCCCATGGCGTTGGGCTGACCGGTGAGAGAGAAGGGGCCTGCGCCGGGACGGCCGATTTGCCCGGTTGCCAAATGCAGGTTGATCAGTGCGCTGTTCTTGGCGCTACCCGAGGTGGACTGATTCAAACCCATGCACCACAGCGACAGAAAGCTCGGGGCGGTGCCAATCCATTGCGCGCAGGCGTGCAGTTGCTCCACGGGAATGCCGCAGATTTCGGCGACCATTTGCGGGGTGTAATCGCGCACCAGGGTTTTTAGCTCTGCATAGCCCTGGGTATGCTGATCGATAAAGCTGCGATCGATCCAGTCCTCCCAAAGCAGCAGGTGCAGGATGCCGTGAAACAGCGCGACATCGGTGCCGGGCTGGATCGCCAGGTGCAAGTCCGCCAGTTCGCAGGTGTCTGTGCGGCGCGGGTCGACCACGATTATTTTCATGTCCGGCCGCTGGCTTTTCGCTTCTTCCAGCCGACGGAAGAGCACCGGGTGGGCATAAGCCATGTTGCTGCCAACGATTAGCACGCAATCGCTGAGCTCAATGTCCTCGTAGCTACACGGTGGTGCGTCTGCACCCAGGCTGCGTTTGTAGCCGACCACTGCGGAAGACATGCACAGCCGCGAGTTGCTGTCGATATTGTTGGTGCCGACCAGTGCCCGGGCCAGTTTGTTGAACGCGTAATAGTCCTCGGTCAGCAGTTGCCCGGAGACGTAAAACGCAACGCTGTCCGGGCCGTGTTCGCGAATGGTGTCGGCGAACACGTTGGCCGCGTGGTCAAGCGCTGTGTCCCAATCGGTGACGCTGCGGGCCAAGGATTTACCCAGGCGCAGTTCCGGGTACAGCGCCCGAGCCGTCAAGTCGCCGGTCAGGTGCAGGCTTGAACCTTTGCTGCACAATTTGCCGAAGTTGGCCGGGTGCCGGGGATCGCCGCTGACGCCGAGAATGCGCTCGTTGTCATGTTCGATCAGCACGCCACAGCCGACTCCGCAATAACAGCAGGTCGACGCGGTGATCTGCGTTGTAGCGGCGGGTGGGCGCATTATGCTGCTTCCTTCAATGCCAGTTGCACGCGGCCGTTCTCTACCCGGGCCAAGTGTGTGTGCGTGCAGCCCACGTCGGGCGCCTGCGCTGCACCCGATTCCAGGTCGATCTGCCAGTTGTGCAGCGGGCACGCTACGCGCTTCCCATAGATCAACCCCTGAGACAATGGGCCGCCTTTGTGTGGGCAACGGTCGTCGAGGGCGAAGACTTCATCGTCGCTGGTGCGAAAGATGGCGATGTCCCCCTTGGGCCCTTCGATGATGCGCGAGCCCAGTGGGTTGATGTCTTCCAGAGCGCAGATATCGAGCCAGTTCATGCCAGCACCTCCACAGGGATGCGTTCGAATTCTTTCTTCAGCAGCGGTTGCTTGATGCGCTCTTTCCATGGGTCCTGCTCGAATGACAGTGAGAACTGCAATTTCGCGTTCAGGGCCCGGCGGTTATCGTGATCTTCCAGCACTGCTTTTTTGATGTGCTCCATGCCGACCCGCTGCAGGTAGTGCACGGTGCGCTCCAGGTAGAATGCTTCTTCGCGATACAGCTGCAGGAAGGCGCCGTTGTATTCGCGGACTTCTTCAGCGGTTTTCAGCTTGACGAAGAATTCGGCGACTTCGGTCTTGATCCCGCCGTTGCCACCGATGTACATCTCCCAGCCGGAGTCGACGCCGATGATGCCGACGTCCTTGATCCCGGCTTCCGAACAGTTGCGCGGGCATCCGGACACGGCCAGTTTGACCTTGTGCGGTGACCACATATTGAAAAGATCGTGCTCGAGTTCGATACCCAGTTGGGTCGAGTTCTGCGTGCCAAAGCGGCAGAACTCACTGCCGACACAGGTCTTCACCGTGCGGATCGATTTGCCGTAGGCATGCCCAGAAGGCATGTCGAGGTCTTTCCAGACACCCGGCAAATCCTGCTTCTTGATCCCCAACAGGTCGATACGCTGCCCGCCGGTGACCTTGAGCATGGGCACGTTGTACTTGTCGGCGACATCGGCAATACGGCGCAGCTCGGACGGGTTGGTCACTCCGCCCCACATCCGCGGTACCACCGAATAAGTGCCGTCTTTCTGAATATTGGCGTGAGCGCGTTCGTTGATCAGGCGCGATTGCGGATCATCCTTTGCCTCGCCTGGCCAGGTGGAAATCAGGTAATAGTTCAGCGCTGGACGGCAGGTGGCGCAGCCGTTGGGGGTGCGCCAGTTCATGTAACTCATGGCGCCGGTGATGGTCAGCAGATGCTGATCGCGGATGGCCTTGCGGATTTGTCCATGGTTCAGGTCGCTGCAACCGCAGATGGCTTTTTCGCTCTTCGGTTTGACGTCCGCCGCGCCGCCCACGGTGTTGATCAGAATCTGCTCCACCAGACCGGCGCAAGAACCGCATGAGCTGGCTGCCTTGGTGTGCTTCTTCACGTCATCGACGCTGAACAGGCCATGTTCCTGAATCGCCTTGACGATGGTCCCTTTGCAGACCCCATTGCAGCCGCAGACTTCGGCACTGTCGGCCATGCTCATGGCTTTGTCCTGGCCCTGGTGGCCGACATCGCCCAAGGCGTTTTCGCCGAACATCAGGTGGTCGCGGATTTCATTGATCTGATGGTTTTCGCGGATTTGCCGGAAGTACCAGCCGCCGTCTGCGGTGTCGCCATACAGGCAGGCACCGACCAGGATGTCATCCTTGATCACCAGCTTTTTATAGACCCCGCCAATCGGGTCGGACAGGGTGATGGTTTCGGTGCCTTCGCCGCCCATGAAGTCGCCAGCGGAAAACAGGTCGACGCCGGTCACTTTCAACTTGGTCGAGGTCACCGAGCCTTGATAGCGCGCAAAGCCCAGTTGCGCCAGGTGGTTCGCGCAGACCTTGGCCTGTTCGAACAGCGGCGCCACCAGTCCGTAGGCAATACCTCGATGGCTGGCGCATTCGCCGATGGCATACACGCTCGGGTCGTAGGTTTGCAGGGTGTCGTTGACCAGAATCCCCCTGTTGCAGGGGATGCCAGCCTGTTCGGCCAATTCGGTGGCGGGGCGGATGCCGGCAGCCATGACCACCAGATCAGCAGGGATCACATCGCCGTTCTTGAATTGCACAGCTTTCACCCGGCCTTTGCCGTCATCGAGCAGTGCCTGGGTCTGTTCTTTCAGGCGGAACGTCAGGCCGCGTTTTTCCAATTCCATTTGCAGTAAATGCGCGGAAGTCTGGTCCAGTTGGCGTTCCAGCAGCCATTCGCCGATGTGCACCACGGTCACGTGCATGCCGCGCAGCTTGAGGCCGTTGGCGGCCTCGAGGCCGAGCAGGCCGCCACCAATCACCACTGCGTGGGTGTGGGTCTTGGCGGTGTTGATCATGGTCTGGGTGTCGGCGATGTCGCGGTAGCCGATCACACCCTGCAGGTCATTGCCAGGGATTGGCAGGATAAAGGGGGTCGAGCCGGTCGCGATCAGCAAACGATCATAGTGGGCTTCGGTGCCGTCGTCGGCGATTACCAGGCGCTTGGCGCGATCTATTTTCACTACTTTACGGTTGAGCAGTAGCTGGATGTTGTTTTCCAGGTACCAGCTCAAATCGTTGAGCACGATTTCATCGAACGTTTGCTCGCCGGCCAATACTGGCGACAGCAGAATGCGGTTGTAATTGGGGTGTGGCTCTGCGCCGAACACGGTGATGTCGTACAGGTCGGCGCTCAGTTTGAGCAGCTCTTCGAGGGTGCGAACGCCGGCCATGCCGTTGCCAATCATCACCAGTTTGATTTTTTTCATAGTGCCTCCGAGATACCACGAGGGGCGTGCTCGACAAGTTCCGCGCAAACAAAAAAAAGGCGTCCCGCTAGTCACCTAGCGAGGACGCCTTTGTCCAGTCCCGTTCTCTCGGGAAGTGCAGCTTTCGTCGTTGAAAGCGGACACTTTATAAATTGCTTGATGAACCTAATGCAGTGGTTGTGCCAAGTCGGTGGGCGCCCATGATTACGGGGGTTTTCCAGGCGTTGTGCGGGGTTGATTGCACTCTTTTAACGCGGATTGCGCGCAAGTGGTGCGATCTTGGGTCGCCACCTCATCCACGCAAGATCCAGATAATCAGCAACAGATTCACCAGCAACGACGTCAGCGCCAGTGCTCGCCATACCTTCAGCGGCTCCCGTTCCAGCAGCGGTCTGGGCTTGACCTTGAGCGTGGTCAGTTCGGCCTGCTCCAGTTCCAATAACCACTCTTCGGCGGTCTCATAACGCTGGGTCGGGTCTGCGCTCAGCGCCCGGCTCAGGTTGCGCTCCAGCCAGTCCGGTACGTCCGGTCGATAGCGACTGGCTGGAACCGCCACGCCAAAGTGCGGGTGTTGAAACGCTTCGATTTCGCCATAGGGATAGTGCCCGGTGAGTAAGTAATACAGGGTCACTCCGGCGCTGTATAAGTCCTGTTGTCCACTGGGTGCTACGCCGTCAAAAGCTTCGGGGGCGATATAGCTGGGTGTGCCGGGTAAGTCGTTGGCGGTATCGACTGACAAACCGGGGCAATACGCCAGGCCGAAATCCAGCACGCGCAGCTCGCCACCGTCATCGAGCAGCAGGTTCTCCGGCTTGATGTCGCGATGCACGATGTTGCGCCGATGCAGTAGACCCAGGGCGCGCAGCAAGCTTATGGCCATATCCTGCCATTGCGGCAACGGCAGTGGACCGTTTTCCTCGAACACCTGGGCCAGGGTCTGACCGGGGTATTCGCGCATCACGTAATACAAATGCTGACGTTCGGGGGCGGGATGTATTTCAGGGAAAAACCGTCCGGCCACGCGCCGCAAGAACCACTCTTCCAGTAGCAGGCTTTGTCCGGCATTACTTTCGGCATGACGACTTGCAGGCAGGGTTTTCAGTAGCCAGGGCTGTTGCTGCTGATCGCGGACCCGGTATAGCAGGGATTGCCGCGACTGCCCGAGTACCGTTTCCACCTGCCAGCCCTCGAACCGTTGGCCTGGCTTCAGCGCGGGAGGTATTGACCATTGCTGAAGCTGGATCAGGGTGTCGCCAAGGTTATCCTGCCCCAGCCCATCGACCTGAATCAGCAGGGCGCTGGCGTTGTCCTGACTGCCCGCCAGGTGCGCGGCGCTGACCAGGGTCTGCACCGCGTTATCGAGATTGTCCTGCTCACGCAGGATTGAGCTGATGCTGGCTTCGCTGAGCGTCGACCACACGCCATCACTGAGTATCAGCCAGCGCTCGCCCTCGCGCAGTTCGCCGTCGAGGTAGTCCATGACCACGTATTGATCGAGTCCCAGCGCGCGCTTGAGGACGTGTTGCATGTCCGGTTGTTCCCAGACGTGGTCCTCGCTGACGCGCAGCAGTTGCCCCGCGTGCCAGCGGTAAACCCGGCAATCGCCGACATGGGCCAGGGTGAAACGCCGGCCCCGTAAGACGATGGCACTCAAGGTAGTCAGCAGGCCATTGGCCTGCAGCCAGCGATTCTGTGCCAGCAACAGGCGGTCCAGCGACTGCGCGACACCCCAGGTTTCCGGGGTGGCGTAGTAATCCAGCGCCAGTGCCTGCAAGGTCGAGCGGGCCGCCAGCCCGCCGTCGGCACAATGGCTGACACCGTCGGCGAGGGCGAAGAGGTAGCCCTTGCTCGCCGCCAGTGCCGGCATCGGCGTCACCAAGCGACCCGCATCCTGATTTTCCGTGCGCGGACCGCTGGCGCTGAAATGGGCGAAGCTCAGTTGCAAGCTCATCGGAGAGGTTAAACCCGTGCCGCCGTCACCGCTGCCGAGCCCCATGTGGTTCTCCAGCGGCGTTTGACGTTATGCAGGCCGAACCAGGCCAACACACCGAGGCTGGCGAACAGCCACAAACCCATTTGGTAGTCGCCGGTGTTCTGCTTGATTGCACCCAGACCGGCTGCCAGGAGGAAGCCGCCCACGCCACCGGCCATGCCGATCAAGCCCGTCATGACACCGATTTCCTGACGAAAGCGCTGTGGCACCAGCTGAAACACTGCACCGTTGCCGGCACCCAGGCCAAGCATTGCCGAAACGAACAGGGCCAGGGCAGCCCAAGAGCTGGGCAGGTTAAACCCGACAGCCGCAATACCGATGGCCGCTACTGCGTACATCCCCGACAAGGTACGAATCCCGCCGAACCGGTCCGCCAGAGCACCGCCCAGTGGGCGCATCATGCTGCCACCGAACACACAGGCTGCGGTGTAGTAGCCTGCAGTCACCGGGCTCAGGCCGTATTGGTCGTTGAAATAGCCGGGCAGGGCGCTGGCCAGGCCAATGAAGCCACCGAAGGTCACTGCGTAGAAGAACATGAACCACCAGGTGTCACGGTCGCCCAAGGCTTTCATATAGTCAGCCATGGATTTTGTTTTGGCCCGTTGCGGGGAGTTGCGGGCCATCAAGGTAAAAACGATCAGGACCAGGATCAGCGGAATCAGGGCGAAGCCGAACACGTTGGTCCAACCAAAGACCAAGGCCAGTGCGGGGGCGATCAGGGCGGCGAACACGGTGCCGGAATTGCCTGCACCGGCAATGCCCATGGCCTTGCCTTGATGCTCGGCCGGGTACCATTGCGAGGCCAGCGGCAGGGCGACTGCGAACGCGGCGCCTGCCATGCCGAGGAACACTCCGAGCAGCAAGGCTTGCTCATAGCTGTGAATGCCCAGCTGCCAGGCCGTCAACAACGCACTAATGACGACCACTTGACCGATGATGCCGGCCGTCTTGGGCGACAATTTGTCCGCAAGCAGACCCATGAATACGCGCAGAAAGGCACCCGCCAGAATCGGCGTCGCGACCATCAATCCGCGCTGCTGGGTGGTCAGGTGCAGATCGCCGGCGATCTGTACGGCCATTGGGCCGAGCAGGTACCAGACCATGAAGCTCAGGTCGAAATACAGGAAGGCTGCGAACAGAGTCGGCTTATGGCCGGCTTTCCAGAAGCTTGTATTCATTGAACACCTCATCTGCAAAAAAGAGTGGTGGCCTGAGGCCCGAATGCAAAAAAAAACGCCGCAACCCGATTCGCGTTTGCGAGAGGGGTATGCGACGTCTTTGTCGTAAGTGGGGCAACCGCCGTTGGCTACCTGTGTAATCTCTGAAGCAAAAGCCGGGCCATCATCAGGGGATTGCTCTCGCGCAGCGCGTGATAGCAGTCAATTCATCCCAGTAACTCACTCATGGCAATGATCTGCTCAGCCACCTGAATCAGCTTCTGCTGGCGGCTCATGGCTTGGCGGCGCATCAGGGTGTAGGCCTCTTCCTCTTTGCAGTCTTTCATTTTCATCAGCAGGCCTTTGGCCAATTCAATGCGTTTTCGCTCCACCAATTGCTGGTCGCGTGCCTGTAATTGGGCACGCAGCGCTTGATCGCTCTCAAAGCGGGCCATGGCCACGTCCAGAATCGGTTGCAGTCGTTGGGCATTGATACCTTCAACGATGTAGGCACTGACCCCGGATTTGATGGCTTGGCGCATGACGAGCGGGTCGTGCTCATCGGTGAACATCACGATAGGGCGCGGCAGATCGCGGCTGACCAGTACCACTTGCTCCATCACGTCTCGGCCGGGGGATTCGGTGTCGATCAAAATGACGTCGGGGCGCACGGCCTCTACCCGTGCAGGCAAGTCGATGGTCAGCCCGGACTCGTCGATCACCTCGAAACCGGCCTCGCTGAGTGCGGCCTTGAGACGTCCGACTTTTTTTGCCGTGTCATTTATCAGCAGGATACGCAGCATGTTCGCGACTTCCTTCAGCGACTGACACGGGTGGGGACGGCATCGGCCAGCGCGTGCAGCTTGAAGCTGTGTGCATAGGCCGTGGGGTCGCTACCGTCCCAGACTTTGCCATCAATCAGCTGGCTGCTGCGCATGGCAGACTCAGGGACTGCAACGCCGACAGCGGCCGCTGCCTGGCTATACAGCTTCAGTTGCTGTACTTGCGTGGCGATCCCAAGATAGTCAGGGTCTTCGCGCAACAGGCCCCAGCGCCGGAACTGGGTCATGAACCACATGCCGTCGGACAGGTAAGGCAGGTTGACCTCGCCTGCGCCATGAAAGCGCACGGCATGCAGGTCATGCCAGCGATTACCGAGACCGTCGGCATAATCCCCCATGAGGCGTGGTTCTATGCAATCCACCGGCGTATCTAAGTAATCGCTGCCGCTGAGCAATTGCGCGGTACTGCGCCGATTTTCATCGTTTTGTTCGATAAAGCGGCTGGCTTCCAGCACTGCCATGACCAGCGCCCGTGCGGTATTGGGGTACTGCTCGACAAACTCACGGGTGCAGCCGAGCACTTTTTCCGGGTGGTCGGGCCAGATCGTCTGCGTCGTCGCCAAGGTAAAGCCAAGGCCTTGATTCACCGCGCTGGCGCACCAGGGTTCGCCGACGCAGCAGCCGTCGATACGCCCGGCTTGCAGGTGCGCGACCATTTGTGGCGGCGGCACGACGACGCTGTTGACGTCGTTCAGCGGATGAATGCCCTGGCTCGCGAGCCAGTAGTACAACCACATGGCATGTGTGCCGGTGGGGAAGGTCTGGGCAAACGTCAGTTTTGTACGGCTTTGGTGCACGTACCGATCGAGCGCCTCAGGACTGGTCACGTTCGCGTCCTGCAACGCTTTGGATAAGTTGATGCTTTGCCCGTTCTGGTTCAGGCCCATCAGCACCGCCATGTCGGTGCTCACGGAGCCGCTGATTCCCAATTGCACCGCATAGATCAGCCCGTAAAGGCTATGAGCGGCGTCCAGTTCGCCACTCACCAGCTTGTCGCGCAGATTGGCCCAGGACGATTGGCGTTTCAGGTTCAGGGTCAAGCCATAGGGCTGAGCAAACCCTTGGGTGGCTGCAACCACCAGTGGTGCGCAGTCGGTCAGGGCCATGAAGCCCAGGTCGATGGTATTTTTTTCCGGCGCGTCGCTGCCTGCGACCCAGGCTAGAGCGTTGTTCGGTAGTGTGTTCATGCCGATTTATTCATGGTCAAAGCGCCATCCATAAAAAAGCATCGTGCAGTCTTTTGCACAAGCAAAGACAGTCACGACGCCATTGTCCGATGCCTCGCTCCGCCGTTGGAACGAGTGTAGATAACGGTGGGATGTGCAAGGCATATGCCATCCTTGCCGCGACACATGACCTGTAGTGCGCTAGCTGTAAAGTCCAATGCAATACATCAAGTCATCTTTGATGGGCTCACTGAGTGCCGCCATTACCGCTACGGCTTGACCTTACGTTAGATCGTTTTCGCCCATAGGCACGTCCGTCAGGGACGCCCACCCCATTGCGGCGAGTACTGCTGACTCTAACTCTTGCGGTACAGCTCTTTCGTACTGCAATGAATTTCCGGATTGGGTTCGGGATAAAATCCACTGATTACGATAAATGTCATGGATCAAGATGGGACCTACGGCTATGCCCGTACTCCGATAAACAGGTCTAGTCCCATTGGCAATTGCTCATTGATCGCTACGGCTATCTGCTGTGCTTGTTTGCTGGTTAGCAACCATTCCCCATCTGGGCTCTCATTCATATTTTTCCAGCCAAGAATTCCCATTACAGCGGCTTCATGCTCAGGCTGAATGGTGAGGTCGTATTTTAACGAGTCGTCCTCATCATCGCCTTTTAAAAACCCACTGATCCATAAAAACATAATTGGCCTCATATCCTATTTTGGTGTGGTTCTGCCGGGTTTTGCTGGCTTGGTTTGTTCGCCCGTTTCCGCGTTGAATTCACCAAGGTGTTTCCCCTGCGGATCGTACATTTCAACAGCGCCGTGCTGGCTATCCCACTCGTACATTCGGCCCTTGCGGTCTTTCCAGCGGCTACGCATACCTCCACCACCCTGAACGCTGCTTTTGGATTTAACAGGAAAGGTATCTGGAAATGCAGGCAACACCAATGGCGGCTTGTGGTACTTGATATCACCCCCGCCAGCAGGCTTTGAAAGCACCAAATACAGCGAGTTCAGCCCCGTATCTGCTGGAAACACCAGAATACAGTCGTCGGTGGTGATGTCCTCTCCGGGAAGGCCTTCAATCTGCGAGTCTGTGCCTTCGGGGATCGGGTGGACCAGGATAGTGCCCAACCGTCCGCCATTGTTGTCGGGATAAACCAGCGGCGGCATTTGTACCAGTCCGCTGCGCCGCGGGGTCCAGAGAATGGTGATGCCGTTGAGCTTGGTCTCCATCGCGGTTTTGTCGGCGTTCCACGTGGCCTGCACCGTGCGTACTGTGTCGTCGCCCGAGGCGCCGGTATGGATGCCGTAGACCTGCAGCGCGCCCTCGGCATCGCGGCGGAACTGGAAGCGCACACGCGTGGGCGCGTGAGTCATGTTGCGCAACTGATTGTCGGTGTAGAGTGTGCCGTCGCCCATTTTGGCCGGGAGCATCCCCAGTATGAAAATGCTGGCAGGGCCGCCCGCGCCGCGTATTGCCCAATTAAGCCCCCGCTGCATGATGCCGCCACCGGCCATTCGACCCAGCGCCAGATCGGCACCGAGGGCCGTTGCTATAGCGGTGTTGGCAGATGGAATAAGCATGGCACCCGCCACCATCACGTTGCCGAAGTTTGAGGTGGGCTCTGGGGCGGTACCGGCTTCAGTGCGGCACCATTTGCCAGAAATGCAGGACTTGGCAAAGACTAGGTCTGTACGTTTTTTGGGGGGCGGCCATCGATCTTCGGCGATGTAAATCCGCTCTGGCTCAGAGGGTTTATTCCAGGCTGCCCACGAGCCACCACCGTTCGGAAGATTCCGGCTTGATGCGAAAAAACTGTCGAAAGTTTTTTTTGAGTTGTCCTTGCTCATGACAAGTCCCTGTATCACTTTGTGTCGAGCCGGAGAGCTGTCGCTCAGCCTGGTTCCGGTCAATGTGACTTGGTAACCTGAAGTTTCAGACTCGCCAATGCGCTTGCCGTTTCAGAAAGGGCACAGGGCAAGCGCGCTGCAAGTTCGAACTCGCCTATGAGCCCTAGCCCGTCTATAATCGCTGCCCTGAATTCAGCCGCTCACGAGCCAATCCCGCCCATGTATAACCTGGCCCGCCAGTTATTGTTCAAACTCTCCCCCGAGACCTCCCATGACCTGTCGCTGGATCTGATCGGCGCGGGCGGGCGTTTGGGGCTCAATGGTTTGTTTACCAAGGCGCCTGCGCAGTTACCGGTAACGGTCATGGGCCTGAACTTCCCTAACCCGGTCGGGTTGGCCGCGGGGCTGGACAAAAATGGCACGGCGATCGATGGGTTTGCGCAGTTGGGCTTTGGTTTTGTCGAAGTCGGCACCGTGACCCCGCGCCCACAGCCGGGCAATCCGAAACCACGGATTTTCCGTCTGCCGCATGCCGAGGCAATCATCAACCGGATGGGTTTCAACAATCTGGGTGTCGATCACCTGATCAGCCGGGTACAGGCTGCCAAGTACCGCGGCATCCTCGGGATCAACATCGGCAAGAATTTCGATACCCCGGTAGAGCGCGCCGTGGACGACTACCTGATCTGTCTGGATAAGGTCTATGCCCATGCCAGCTACGTGACCGTGAATGTCAGTTCGCCGAACACGCCTGGCTTGCGCAGTCTGCAGTTCGGTGACTCGCTCAAGCAATTGCTCGAAGCCCTGCGCCTGCGTCAGGAGGACCTGGCGCAAAAACACGGCAGGCGCGTGCCGCTGGCCATCAAGATTGCGCCTGACATGACGGATGAAGAAATCGTGCAGGTCGCTGCTGCGCTGGTTGAATCAGGCATGGATGCGGTGATTGCGACCAACACCACGCTCAGTCGCAAAGGTGTTGAAGGGTTGCCCCATGCGGACGAAGCAGGTGGCCTGTCGGGCGCGCCGGTTCGTGAAAAGAGTACCCATACGGTCAGAGTACTGGCGGGTGAATTGGCCGGGCGGTTGCCGATCATTGCGGCGGGTGGGATCACAGAAGGCAAGCATGCGGCTGAGAAAATCGCTGCAGGTGCGAGTCTGGTGCAGATATATTCGGGCTTTATTTATAAAGGACCTGCGTTGATTCGCCAGTCGGTTGATGCAATAGCGGGGATGTCGTCCCGGCACAGCGCATAAAAAAGGGGTTCCTTGACGGAACCCCTTGGGCTTTAGCCCGCCGCCCGGGTGGGGCGTGCATGGTTTAGGTCATCTTTCAAAATTTTAAAAAAACTTGATCGGAATGTACCTGATTAGCCGACCGCGTGAAGTTCGTTGAGTCTGTGGATACCCGCAGTGCCGGTCATACCGTCCCAGTTGTCGCCGCGTCCTTCTCGCCAGCCATTGATCCAGGCTTGGCGTACCGACGGTAGAGTAAAGGGGCAAAGCTCACGGGATTTACCATGAACACCAAATTGATATCCGCGTAAAAATGCTCTTTCCAACGGATCACGCTTAAGTCTTCTCATAGGGTGTTGCCCTCGTTTGTTGACTGTAATGTCCCTGATGACCTCATGTTGAGGTCGGGCAGAATCTTCTGCCGTTGGTGCCCGCTGCCGGCGTCGCGGGCTTGGTGTTGTCACCGTTGCGGTGACAACCTGTGACGAGTTCTAACCAATGCGCTTAGCTCTGTGAATGATCGTTTTGTCATAAGAACGTAACTATTGGCGTGGTAATGCCATAAGCATGACACTCATTCGCAGGTTTTTTTTGCCACAGGCCCCCTGAGCCGAGGCTTTGAATGAAGGCCGATACGGTTTTTCAAACGCGAATGATGGCGGATTGCTTTCAGCCGTAAAACGACGAAGGGTCAGGATGTGACTTTTTATTACAGCGACCTTCAACCTAAATGGTCGATGATCGAACGATCAATTGTCTTTTGGCCACCAAGCTGATGGACTGACTGCTGCATCGACGCAACGCGCCGATGACGGTGGACCGGCACAATATGTGTGCCACGCAGGCGGTCTCCAAGAAAGGCGTCTGTTTAAAATCTGGTCGGGCAATGCGTTGCCCCGCCGCTTATCGCTTAAGGCCCTGGATTACCCATGTCGGACCGTTACGAACTCTTTCTTACCTGCCCCAAGGGCCTCGAAGGTTTGCTCGCTGAGGAAGCCACCGGGCTTGGCCTCGAGGAGACCCGCGAGCACACCTCGGCCATTCGTGGCATGGGCGACATGGAGACGGCCTATCGACTGTGCCTCTGGTCGCGCCTGGCCAACCGGGTGTTGCTGGTGCTCAAGCGGTTCCCGATGAAAGATGCCGAGGACCTGTATCACGGTGTACTCGATGTCGAATGGGAAGATCACCTGGACGCTGAAGGCAGTCTCGCGGTGGAGTTCAGCGGTAACGGTTCGGGGATCGACAACACCCACTTTGGTGCGCTGAAGGTCAAGGATGCGATCGTCGACAAGCTGCGTACCCCGTCGGGCCTGCGTCCTTCGGTCGATAAGCTCAACCCGGACTTGCGCGTTCACCTGCGCCTGGACCGCGGCGAGGCGATTCTGTCATTGGACCTGTCTGGACACAGTTTGCACCAACGTGGTTACCGCTTGCAGCAGGGTGCGGCGCCGTTGAAAGAAAACCTGGCGGCAGCGATTCTGGTGCGGGCCGGCTGGCCGCGCATCGCTGCTCAAGGCGGCGCGCTGACAGACCCGATGTGTGGCGTCGGCACCTTCCTGGTGGAAGGGGCGATGATGGCTGCGGATATCGCGCCAAACCTCAAGCGCGAACGCTGGGGTTTTTCGGCCTGGCTCGGGCACGTCCCTGCCTTGTGGAAGAAACTGCACGAAGAGGCGCAGGCGCGGGCCGATATCGGTCTGGCCAAGCCACCGCTGTGGATTCGCGGTTATGAAGCCGATCCACGCCTGATTCAGCCCGCTCGCAACAACATTGAACGCGCAGGCATGAGTGAGTGGGTCAAGGTCTATCAGGGCGAAGTCGCGACGTTTGAGCCACGTCCCGATCAGAACCAGAAAGGGTTGGTCATCTGTAACCCTCCTTACGGCGAACGTCTGGGTGATGAGGCGAGCTTGCTCTATCTCTACCAGAACCTCGGCGAACGTCTGCGTCAGGCATGCCTGAACTGGGAAGCGGCGGTGTTCACCGGCGCGCCGGATCTGGGCAAGCGCATGGGTATTCGCAGCCACAAGCAATATGCCTTCTGGAACGGCGCCTTGCCGTGCAAATTATTGCTGATCAAGGTTCAGCCGGATCAGTTCGTCACCGGCGAGCGCCGCACACCTGAGCAGCGTCAGATTGAGCGTGAGCAGATCGAGGCGGATGTATCGGTTGAAGTCGAAGCGCCCGGCAAGTACGAAAAGTACAACAAGAACGGCAACCCCATTCGCAAACCTGAGCCGGTTATTGAACAGGCGCGGTTGAGTGAAGGCGGGCAGATGTTTGCCAACCGCTTGCAGAAAAACCTCAAATTGCTGGGCAAGTGGGTCCGTCGTGAAGGCATTGATTGCTATCGGGTCTACGATGCCGACATGCCCGAGTACGCGTTGGCCATCGATTTGTACCACGATTGGGTTCACGTTCAGGAATACGCCGCGCCCAAGACTATCGATCCGGAAAAGGCGTCGGCCCGTCTGTTCGATGCGCTGGCAGCGATTCCCCAAGCATTGAATATCGACAAGAGCCGGGTGGTGATCAAGCGCCGTGAGCGCCAGAGCGGCACTAAGCAGTATGAACGCCAGAGCGCCCAAGGACAGTTCCTTGAGGTGAGCGAAGGCGGTGTCAAACTGCTGGTGAACCTGACCGACTACCTGGATACCGGGCTTTTCCTCGATCACCGGCCGATGCGCATGCGCATTCAGCGTGAGGCCGCGGGCAAGCGCTTCCTGAACTTGTACGCCTACACGGGGACCGCGAGTGTGCATGCGGCAAAGGGTGGCGCACGCACAACCACCAGTGTGGATCTGTCCAAGACCTACCTGGATTGGGCTCGACGTAATCTGTCGCTCAACGGTTTCTCTGACAAGAACCGTCTGGAGCAGGGCGACGTCATGGCGTGGCTGGAAGCAAGTCGTGACGAGTACGACTTGATTTTCATCGACCCGCCGACGTTCTCCAATTCCAAACGTATGGAAGGGATCTTCGACGTGCAGCGCGATCAGGTGCAGTTGCTTGACTTGGCGATGGCGCGTCTGGCGCCGGGCGGTGTGTTGTACTTCTCCAACAATTTCCGCAAGTTCCAGCTCGATGAGAATCTTAGCGAGCGCTATGCGGTCGAAGAAATTACGGCGCAAACCGTTGACCCGGACTTTGCTCGCAACAGCAAGATTCACCGTGCATGGCGTATTACAGCCCGCTGAACCCGCGATACGCCCCCCCCTGGCTTAATTAGTTAGGGGGGGAACTCACGTGGGGCTAGGCAAACTGGTGGCAAATGGCTATAACTGAGCCATGGCCACGGTTGCACCACAACGCTGGCGTATGAGTTCTGCTTATGTCGCCAAACAGCGTTCGGTCCAGAATTCTCGGCTTGATCCACGAAGACGCGCTTGCGCCGTCCGCAGCGATCCTGGCTTTTGCGGCAGGTGCTGTGCTGACCGCGATGCTCGTGTCGGCCAGCGCCGACATGCACCAACGCCGACTTGATCAGCGTTTCAATCTGTTGGCCAGCGAACGCTTCAGTCGTATTCAGGAGCGCTTCGACGATCAAGTCCAGCGCCTGGATGGCCTTCGCCGTTTCTTCGTTTTCTCCGACCAGATCACTCAAGCTGAGTTCGATGGTTACGCGGCGCCTTTACTGGTGGTTACGCAGGCGTATTCCTGGGCGCCAAGGGTCCCTGGCGCAGAACGTTCGCAGTTTGAGACGCACGCGCGCGCACAGGGGCTGACCGATTTCACCGTTCGCGATCTGTCCCCGAGCGGTCAGCTAACGCCTGCTGTTGATCGCCCTGAGTACTTCCCAGTCCTGTATACCCAATCCAGAAGCACAGAGCCGCTGCCGCTGGGCTTTGATGTGATGTCTGAAAGTATTCGCCGAGCCACGCTTGAGCGTGCCGCGCAACGAGGCAGCATGGCCGTGTCGCCACGAATGGATCTGGTGGGGCTTGAGCCCGCGAATACCAGTGGTCTATTGCTGGTGGCACCCGTGCTGTTATCGGTAGTCGATGGCGGCGCGAAGAAACAGGCATTGTCTGGGTACGTGATGGCGGTGATCGGTCTGCGCATATTGATGTCCGAAGGGTTGCCCGCCCAGGATCGCGACAATCTGGCGTTGCAGCTGTTCGACCTTTCTTCGCCAGAGCAGCCCGAGCTGCTGTATCAGTCGGCAAACCAGGCGGTGGAAAGCAATCTGCGCATCAGTACGCTGTTGAGCATGGCAGACCGACGTTATCTGCTGGAACTTCGTCCATCCGCTGTTTTTATTGCTGCCAACCGGTCGTCGTCGACCAGCGTGATTGTGTTGGGGGGATTGCTGAGTCTGATCCTCAGCGTTTTGCTGTATAGCCTGGTCAATCAGCGTCAACGCGCCTTACTGCTGGTTGAGCGGCGTACGGCCGAATTGCGCAGCGTGCTAAACGCTGCGACTCAGGTGGCGATCATTGCGACTGATCTGCGCGGCGTCATCAGTACCTTCAACGTGGGTGCACAGCAGATGCTCGGCTACAGTGGCGATCAAGTGCTGGGGCAGTTCACGTTGGGGGATTTACACCTTGGCACCGAGCTTTCAGCTCATGGCGAGGCATTGAGCCAGCGTTATGGTTGCGAGGTGCCGACTGCCGAGGCGATATTAGTCGAGGCGATGGAGGAGGGTGCCTATCCTGCACGGGAATGGACGCTGGTGCGTCGTGACGGCAGCTCGCTGGTGGTCAATATGCTGGTCACGGCGGTGCGCGATGAGCGTCAGCAATGGGTGGGTTATCTCGCAATCTGCGTTGATATCACTGAAGGCAAACGCGCCCATCAAGCGTTGGCTGCGCGCGATCAATTGCTGGAAAAGCTTAGCGCACAGGTGCCTGGAGGAATTTATCAATACCAATTGAACAGCGATGGCAGTTCCTTCTTTACCTACACCAACAGCGGTATGTGGCGGATCTACGAACTGCCTCATGATGTAAAGCAGCAAAGTGTAGAGGCCGTACTCGATCGGATCCATCCCATGGATTTGCAGCGAATCAAGAAGTCGATTTGCTATTCCGCCGAGCACCTGACGCCGTGGCGTGAGGAGTATCGCGTCGAGCTGCCACGCCAGGGCCAGCGCTGGTTGCATGGCGAGGCGATGCCTGAGCGATTACCCGACGGCGGGGTGCTGTGGCATGGCTTTATCTCCGATATTTCTGACTTGAAGCGTGTTGAGGATGAACTGCGCGCGCTATCAGTGACGGACGTGCTGACGGGCGTGTACAACCGTCGTTATTTTCAGGAGCGGCTCAAGGCCGAACTCTCTCGGGTTCA
Source organism: Pseudomonas sp. 5C2 (assembly GCF_034314155.1). Classification (NCBI taxonomy): domain Bacteria; kingdom Pseudomonadati; phylum Pseudomonadota; class Gammaproteobacteria; order Pseudomonadales; family Pseudomonadaceae; genus Pseudomonas; species Pseudomonas sp. 5C2. The sequence continues at coordinate 963,867 of NZ_JAVIWH010000002.1, forward strand.
TCGGCATGGCGGGGAGTTGTCGGTGATCATGCTCGACATCGATCACTTCAAGCGCATCAACGATCAATTCGGTCATGCGATGGGCGACCATGTGCTGCAAGGGCTTTGTCAGCGGATCAATCAGCGCTTAAGGCAAGATGATGTGTTCTGTCGGCTAGGTGGCGAGGAGTTCATGGTGTTGTGTCCCAACGCGACTGGGGAAAACGCACATGCGCTCGCACTCGAGTTATGGCAGGTACTGCGGGGGGAACCCATTGAGGGTGTGGGCGTGGTGACGGCGAGTTTCGGTGTTGCCAGCTGGCGTCCTGTTGAAGGCGGTGATTCGCTATTGCTGCGGGCGGACTCGGGCGTTTATGCCGCCAAACAGGCTGGGCGTGATCGCGTCGAGCCAGAGTTGTCATGAGGTAAAACAGTTCTGTCGTGTGATACGCCACCTTCACGCAGGCAAGCCTGCGTGAAGGTGCGGGGGACGTCCGAGCGACGTGGTATCAGGATTACTGTTGCAGTGAAATGGCGGTGTTGACCAGCTTCGGTTGGCGATACAGATCGAGCAGGACTTCATCGAGCACCGAAGATGTGCCGCCTACGCGTGAGTCATTGAGGATCGCGACCACCGCCCAGGTATTGCCATTGATGTCGCGGCTGAAACCGGCAATTGCGCGGACGGTATTCAGGGTGCCGGTCTTGATGTGCGCTTCGCCCCTCATCTGCGTAGTTTTGAGGCGCTTGCGCATGGTGCCGTCCATGCCCGCCAGCGGCAGAGAACTCATGAATTCCGCTGCGTAGGGGCTGCGCCAGGCAGCCTGTAGCAAAGTCGCCATTTCACGCGCACTGACCCGCTCGGCGCGCGACAGCCCCGAGCCATTCTCCATCACCAGGTGCGGCGCAGTGATGCCCTTCTTCGCCAGCCATTGACGAACCACGCGTTGCGCGGCTTTGGCATCATCGCCGTCTGCTTCATTGCGGAACTTCGCGCCAAGGCTCAGGAACAATTGCTGAGCCATTGTGTTGTTGCTGAATTTATTGATGTCACGAATGATTTCTGCCAAATCCGGGGAAAACGCTTTGGCCAGCAGCTTGGCGTTGCCGGGCACGACATCGACCCGATCCTTGCCCAGAATGGTGCCGCCCAGTTCCTGCCAGATTGCGCGTACTGCGCCCGCCGCGTAAGTCGGATGGTCCAGTAGCGACAAATAGGTCTGCGAACTGCAGCCTTCGCCCAACTGACCGTTGACCACGACGGTAATGCTGCCATCAGCCTGGGTTACCGGGTTATAGCGCATGTCTCCGGTGCATTTGTTCGAGGCCAGCGCCTTGACCTGATTGTCGACATGAATGCTGGCAATCGGTGGCTCTACAGACACCAGCACTTTGCCGGAGTCGTTGCGCGCGACAAAGCGCAAGGCCTTGAGGTTAATCATCAGTGAGTCGGGCTTGACCAGAAACGGCTTGTTCTCATCATTGCCGTCGTCGTTGAACACCGGCAATTGCGGCTGGATGAAATGGCTGCGATCCAGGACCAGATCGCCAGTCACCTGTTGCACACCGTTGGCACGCAAGTCACGCATCAGAAGCCAGAGTTTTTCCATGTTGAGCTTGGGATCACCACCACCCTTGAGGTAGAGGTTGCCACGCAACACGCCATTGTTCAGGGTGCCGTCAGTGAAAAATTCGGTTTTCCATTGATGCGTAGGGCCGAGCATTTCCAGCGCCGCATAGGTGGTGACGAGCTTCATGGTCGACGCCGGGTTGACTGAGACATCGGCATTGAACACGGTCGGGGTGCCGGGACCGTTGAGCGGCAGCATCACCAGGGACAAGGCATTATTCTGCAGCTTGGCGGCTTTGAGGGCCTGTTGAACCTTGGGCGGTAGCGAGGTATTGACGGGGGCCGCAGTGACTGGCATCGCCAAGGGCAAAAAAAGGCCGGCGAAAAATAAGTGACGTAAAGATTTGATCATGTGAAATAAAACCCTGCTACTGAGGAGGGGGTAAATGGAGGGCATGGATGGATTCCCTCAATCATCGCAACGTCAACCGAAATGAAAACGGCGATTCAATACCCTGTTTCACCGACAGATGAATGGTCGGTACTTAAAAAGCTCGATATTGAGCGGCATTATGCCCCAAGCGCGGGTGACTTGCGCCGTGGCGTAGCCGTCCAATCGGCTATTTTTTACCATTGATGGGTTATTTTGCTGTGTCGGCCCCGACGGCACGCAAACATTGGCACGGAGGCGGGCATTTAATGGCCCAAACTGGTAAAGTGCCGCCCGTTATTACTTATGAGGATTGTTCCATGGCCACTAACCGTTCCCGCCGTCTGCGCAAAAAACTCTGCGTGGATGAATTCCAGGAGCTGGGTTTTGAGCTGAACCTGGACTTCAAACAAGACCTGGACGATCAGGCTATTGATGCCTTCCTTGACGCCTTCCTGACAGATGCCATGGAAGCCAACGGTTTGAACTATGTTGGCGGCGATGACTTCGGTCTGGTTTGCTTGAGCAAACGTGGTTCGGTCAACGAAGAGCAGCGTGTCAAGGTCGAAGCCTGGCTGAAAAGCCGCAGCGAACTGACAGAATTGACCGTCAGCCCGTTGATCGACGTGTGGTACCCGGAAAAGTCGATCAATCCGGTAGTGTGATGGTGTAAGAAAAGGCAGGCTTTAGGGCCTGCTTTTTTTCGCCGAGTGCAACGCTCTGGCGCCGATGTCCCGTTTATTCCTGTGTACTCAATCCGGCTTTCGCCAAAATACTGCTTTTGTCGACGGCATCGATTTGTTGTGGCTGCAGAAAGTCAGAGGCGTAGTGCTGATAGATGTCTGTCTGGACAAACAACTGAAACAGCTCCGGGTCGATATGCGCATCGCGACACATTTGAGCCATGATCGTGAGTGCTTCGCTCAGGCTTTTGCCTCTTTTATACGGTCGATCGGCCGCTGTCAGGGCTTCGAAAATGTCAGCGATGGCCATCATTCGTGCTGCCAGACTCATTTCGTCGCGTTTCAATCGTTTCGGGTAACCCGTGCCGTCCATTTTTTCATGATGGCCGCCAGCGATTTCGGCGACCCCCTGCAGATGGCTGGGGAAGGGGAGGCGGCTCAGCATCAGAATGGTCTGCACCATGTGATGGTTGATGACGTAGCGCTCCTCACGAGTCAAGGTGCCCCGGGTGATACTCAAGTTGTACAGCTCGCCTCGGTTGAATTTGTACTGCGGAACCTCAAGCTTGAAGCCCCAGCAGTTGTCGGCGGGGATATCTTCGGCTGCCGCCCGCTCGAACAAATGCTCAGGCCGATCCGCCAGCAGAGATTCGCTGACAGGCAAGTCCGGTGCCGGGTTTCGAGCCTGACGTTTGTTTTCTTCCCAGGACACGCCGATCCGGTCGTCCAGCGTACGTATCCAGGTCCGTGCAGCAATCGTTTGCAAATGTTCTAAATCTGAATCAGCCATGGCTTCGCTGCCCAGATTGCAGAGGGCGACAAACTTGAAGTCAGCATCCAGTTCGTTGAGTTGAACATTGCGGGCAGCGGCCAATGACACTTCGTCGCCGTCCTGCGCCTTGGCTTTCCAGTAGTCGACCCAGGCATCGCGTTTCAGCACTTCGAAGCGGGTGCGGACTTCATGGATGCGGTCGTACAAGGTTTCCAGCTTAGTGGCCTTGTCCACGACATACTCGGGCGTGGTGACCTTGCCGCAGTCGTGTAACCAGGCAGCAATATGCAAGGTCTCCCATTCGTCCTCGGTCGGCTGGTAATTGCGAAAAGCCGGTTGTTGGCTGGCCGCCGCCGCGCGAGCAAGCATGAACGTAAGTACTGGCACGCGCTGGCAGTGGCCGCCGGTGTAAGGGCTTTTGGCGTCGATGGCACCCGCGATAATCTGGATGAAAGCGTCCAGCAGCATTTTTTGTCTGGCTTGCAGGCGCTGGCTTTCGATGCATAGGGCCGCTGCGCCGGAGACTGCCTGGATAAATGCAATACGATCAGGGCTGAGCTTTTCAAGATCGGTCTCGGCGCCGGTGTCCGCGTGTATAAGGGTGAGGACGCCGATGGTTTCCCCTCGCTGATTGCTCAAACGAATGCCCAACAGGTGTATCCGCGGCGCCTCCAGCGCGCTCATCAGGCTTTGTAAATCGAGTGCCTGATCAAAGCCAAGCGCGACCACGCAGTGGTCTTTTTTCATGGCGAGGTCTTGCAGCCATAAGGGCGTCTCACTGGCTTGCGGGTCGTGAGTGGCGATGCTGTATTGCTGCGGGTCGTGTTTGACGCCCTTGACGATCAGGCCCTTGGGTTCAAGGTACCCGCTGTCACCGTCGAGCAAATAAATCAGCCCGGCCTGTGCCTGATTGATATTGACGGTTTCGAACAGAACACGCTCCAGCAGCGTCTCGAAGCGGGTTTCGGCCGACAGGCTGGCCGTGATCTCGAGAAAGCTGGCCAGTGTTTCCTTCATACGGGCCATGGACAGTGAAAGTTGATCGACCTCCAGCACCCATGATCGGTGGCTGGTCGGATGTTTGAAATCGAAGCTGCGAATCGCATCCGCTTCGCTGACCAGTGCCCGCAAGGGTTTGACCATGATTCGCGACATCAGCCAGCCCAGTGGAAGACACAGCAACAGCGTGGTCAATGTCACCAGAGCCCCTTCCCAGCGCAGGCGCAGGGCGTCGGCCAGCAATTCGTCTTCCGGCACTAACAGCGCCAACTTCAGCCCCTGCGGGCCTCCTTCCTGCAGGGTGCTTTGGGCCACGACCCAGGAGCGCTTTCCCACGCTCAAGTGGTTGTTGGCGTCAACACCGTTGTCGAACAGGCGAGCGAGGGCCGGGCTCAGGTCACGAGCTTTTGCCAGGTGAGCAGTGCCGCTTTCTACTATCAGTTTTGAGCTGTCGGGATAGGCCACGGCATTTCCGCTGGCATCGAAGAGCACAACTTCGGTGCTGGCGGTGACCTGATGCTTGGCCAGTGTCGAGGACAGGGACGCGAGTGTCAGGTCGGCAGCTATCACTGTGCCGTCGCTGCTGCGCCGGGCAAGTGTGGTGCCCACGTTGCGACTGGAGAAAAATACGTAGGGCGCCGTGGTGATCTGATCGGTGTCGCTGAGCGCACTCTTGAACCACACGCGTTGACGCGGATCGTAATGTTCGTTGAGGTTGTCGCGGTGGCTGATCAGGTGCAGTGAATCGTCGAAAAAAAGTGATTGAGAGCGCAGGCTGTCGTTGACGTGTTCAATGCTCCAAACCTGATAAGCCGCCTTGGCAGGCGCTTCGAAATAGCGTTTCAGGGTGTCGCTGCGCAAGGGCCGGACCATGAAGAAATCGCCGTTCGCATACCCGATATACAGCGACGCCAAATTTGTGTTGTCCCGCAACGATTGAGAAAACGGTTTGAGTAGCGGCAGCCGCTGCTCCAGCGTGCTGGACTGATTTGCATCGTAGACCGCCAGCAGGCTGAGCAGGCTGTGGATAGGCTGATAGGTGCGCTGTAAATCGACTTGCACATCCTGCGCAATGTTGCTGAAAAGCTTCTCACTGCTCGACAGGATTATCTGTGACGTTTGCAGGTAGTTGAAAATGCCCAGCACGACGCCTGTGAGCAGGAGCAATACGGTGAACATGACGCTGATATGCACATGCAGAGGGTAGCTGCGTTGATTGGGCCACGGATGACTGGGCATCGCAAATCTCTCCATAGTCGTGCGGTGCATTGCTTGTGACTCCAGCATAGCCAAGGCTTACTGGAGTTGCTGAGTGAGGAGGTGTTCTCTTTGCGACGTGATAAAGGAAAGATATCGAAGGCAGTGGACTCTGCAATCAGATGACTTCGCTCGATTAGTGGCTATTCGGCACCTTTCCCGCCGTTCAGTCCACACGTTTGCCCAAGGTCATTTCGTGCGGATCAAGTCCGCACATGCGGTAGAGCGCGAGCCCTGCTTTGTTGTGCGCAAATACATTCAACTCGATACGTTTGATCCCACGGGCGCGTGCCCAGCGCTCGACCTGTTCCAGTGTTTTTTTTCCGTGACCACACCGCCGTGCTTGAGGGTGGATCTCGAGGTCATAAATGAAGAGCTTCTTGATCCCGTAGGCTGAATCAATTCCGAACCAAAGCACACCAATGTCTTCACCTGATGAGGCTCTTAAGCTGAACAGGTGATGGTCGGAGGTGTTTAGCCCGTCTGGAAGCAACTCGTTAAAGCCCTCGGTAGCGTGCTCCAGCGCGAGGCTGGGCGTTAGCCCGTAAGTCTGCTCAATATCTTGTGCATAACCCGCAATCGAGTGAGCAGCGAAGGTCTTGAGTTGCGCCTCGCTCATTGTGATCAAATGCACCATTTGGTTTAAGCCTGCGTGATTGAGTGGGCTGCTGATGACTCATTTGCCGTCAACCTGTTGTGCGCGCAACGCGTGTTCAAGCTCGATCATGGCGGCGTCGATCGCCTGATGACGGGCTGTGATGACCTCGGCCGACGTTGCTTCGTTACAGGCATCTTCCAGTGCTTCGCAATGTTCGATCACTTCGCTGGCCTGGATGATTCGGGCTGCGCCTTTGATTTTGTGGGCCATGTCACTAAGGTGCTGCCGATTGCCACTTGCCATGGTCGCCGCGAGTTCCTTGCGGTCTTCCTGGCTGCTGAGAAGCAACTGAGCGAGCAAGCGTTGAATCATTTCCGGACGCCCACCGGTCAACATGTCCAAGCCGTCGACACTGAAGGCTGCAAAAATATTTTGTCGCGGACGCCGGGGCAGGGGATTTATTTTTGCCAGCTCCTCATGGAGTGCCGTCAGGCTAATGGGTTTGAACAGGCAGGCGTCCATCCCGGCATTTCGGCAGCGCAGGAACTCTTCGGGTTGCGCGTTGGCCGTGAACCCGAGAATGGTGCAGCGAGGGCGTGATTTTTCCTGCTCATGGGCGCGGATCGCGCGGGTCAAGTCATAGCCATTCATGACGGGCATGTTGCAGTCGGCAATGATCAGATCGAAATGGCCGTCCAACCAGATTTGCAAGCCAGCAGCGCCTTGTTCGGCGGCTTCATAGCGATAACCCAGAAACCCGAGTTGTTGGCACAGCAAGAGCCGGTTGGCGGGGTGATCGTCGACCACCAGGATATTCAATGGGGTACTGACATTGGGCCGGAGTTCAATAGGTTGCTCGATGATCTGGGTCTGATCCAACGTTGTCAGGGTCAACTCAACCTGGACGTGTGTGCCTTTCCCTGGCTGGCTGCTCAGGGTCAAGCGGCCCCCCATCATTTCACACAGACTGCGGCATATGACCAGACCCAGGCCCGCACCGCTTCGTGCCAGTTGGCCGGAGTTATCGGCTTGGGCAAAAGGCTCGAACAGCCGCAGCTGATCGTCATCGCTGATGCCGATGCCGCTGTCCTGGATCCCCATAGTCAAATGCAGTTGTTGCGAGTCAGAGGTGTCATCGATGCGCAGGCTGATCTTGATTTGGCCCTGCTCAGTGAACTTGATCGCATTGCTGATCAGGTTGGAAATAATCTGTTTGAAGCGCAGCGGGTCGAGCAGCACGTCGGCGTTGATGCGACTGTCGAAGTCCAGTAGCAAGGTCAGGCTCTTTTGGCGGGCCAGACCGTCGAAAACGCGCACCACCGACTCCACTAGCTCCCGCAGATTGGCCCGTTCGGGGCTCAGGCTGAGGCGACCGGATTCTATCCTGGCGATATCGAGAATATCCCCGATCAGCTCCAGCAGGTCTCTGGCCGAGTTGTAAGCGACCTCAATGGCTGGACGATCAAGATGTCCTTGGTCTGCACGCTTGAGAGCCAGTTCGAGCATCCCGATCACGGCGTTCATCGGTGTACGGATTTCGTGACTCATGGTCGCCAGAAACGTACTTTTGGCGCGGTTGGCATCATCGGCCAGGTCCTTGGCGGCATGTAGATCTTCGATCAGTTGGCGTCGCTCGCTGATGTCAATCCAGCCACCAATGATGCCTTGCACCTCCCCCAGCGAGTCCCGGAAGGGCAGGGTCCAGTGGTAAATGGTCAGGTAGCGATCGCCAATCTGCAGCGCGCGATCAAGAATCAGTGGTGTGCCGTCGGCCATTACCCGTTGGTAGTCGGCGGCATACTCCTGGGCCTCGAGCGTACTGCTCAATACGCCGTCCATGACACTTTTGCCGATGACGTCTTCGCGTCGGGTCGAGAAGGCCTCCAGGTAGCTGTCATTGCAGGTTTGCAGCAGGCCGTTACGGTCGCGAACATAAATGGGGTGAGGCGTGCCATTGAGCAGGACACGCATGAACTCGAACTGGTCATTCAAGGCGCGTTCTGCCGTTTCACGCTGTTTTATCTGGCGGCGCATGTAGGCGTTCCAGGCCAGCGAGCCTAGCAACAACAGTCCAGTGCCGAACACAATCTGATAAATCAGCTGATGGTAATTGCGCCAGTAACCCGTCCCTGGCGGGGCATAGGTTCGCCAACGATTGTTAATTACGGCCATGTCTTCCGGGGCGATGCTCAATAATGCTTTATCGAGGATCGAACTCAGCTCTGTGGCATTGCGAGCGGTTGCCATGGAGATACGCGCCTGATCGTCGCCGACAGTGTCACTCATCTGTAATTTGTCATCGAACAGCTGCGAGGACAGGAAATAGTTGGCGCTGGGTAGGGAGGTAATTGCGCTTTGAACCTGTCCCTGGGCCAGCATGTCCAGCGCCCGGAAGGGGTTGTCCGTCTCCACCAGGCTTATGTGTGGGTACTCGCGCTGAAGGTAGGGCATGGTCGGACTGCCACGGCTAACGGCCAGGCGCTTGCCCGCAAGCTGATCCAGGTGGGCTGGACTGGAAGGTTCTGTGCTGGTCACCAGAACAAAAGAGGTGTCCAGGTAAGGGCGGCTGAAGCTGAGTTGGCTTTCTCGCTCGTTACTGGGAATCATTGCGCCAATCAAATCGGCCTGTCCCTCAATGACCTGTTTCATCATTTCGGCCATGCCCTGAACGCGTTTGATCTCGAAATTCAGACCTGTGCGCAGTCGGACCAGCTCAAGCAGATCGGCTGTAATCCCGCGGAAGTTGCCGTTAGCGTCCAGAAACGTCAACGGCGCATACGCCTCGTTGATGACGACGCGCACCACCGGATGCCTGGTAATCCAGCGCTCTTCGCGCTGGGTCAATTGCAGCTTTTGATCGGTGAGCAGCACGTCGCTGCCAGCGCTCCAGCGTTTGGAAATGCTGACCCGTTCATCAATCGGGATTGCTTTCAGTGTCTTATTGACCACGTCGAGCAGTTGGGTGTCATCGCTGCGCATGGCGAAGCTGAAACCGTCAGCCTCATGTTTCCCGAAGTTGGCCATCTGCACGTTGCTCAGATAACGCTTGTTGATCAGGTAGTGGGTCGAAATGGTATCACCGAGGAATACGTCTGCCTGGTTGAATGCCACCGCGTTTATTGCACTTTGAAAGGAGGGGTACGTCTGCAAGATCGCGTTCGGGTAGAGCGCTTTGACCTCCTTCAGCGGCAGATAGTGGTAAACCATGCTCAAGCGCAAGCCGGCCAAGCCCTCGGTGAGTGGACGGTTTTCTCCCACGCGGGTTACAAGCACGGGCTGATCCACGGCATAGGGCACCGACAGGGTGATGTTCTTGCCCTCGGCCTCGAAACCATTGGCGCTGCCGAGAAGGTCGATCTGCCCCTCAGTCAGGGCTTGAATGGCCGCGTCCCGGGATTCGAAGCGCTGGACCTTGATCGGAGTGTCCAGCGCGTGAGCAAGAATGCCTGCGTAGTCGGCGGTAAATCCCTCGTAATCGTGCCCCGTGCCGGTCATGTCAAAAGGCGGGTAATCCGGGGCTGAAGTGCCCAGCCTCAATTCACGTTTGTTCTGCAGCCACTGCCATTGAGCCCGGTCCAGCCGGGTCTCCATATGGCTGGGGCTGGAACGACTGAGCAACGTGTAGTTTTGGGACGCAAGCTCAGCCGCCTGCACATTAATGCTCAAGCAAACACCTGCGCCTAGCCTTAAATAATCCATTAAACGCTTCGACATCCGATATCTCACACTAGCGCATTGCGTTTTGCCATCTCGATAAGTTCTACCAAGGTTTTTGCCCTAAGCTTCTGCATGAGCCGAGTCTTGTAGGTGCTGACAGTCTTATTGCTGAGAAACATGCCTTTGGCAATTTCTTTGTTGGTTCTGCCTTGAGCGAATAGTTGCAGCACCATCAGTTCGCGGTCATTGACCAGCTTGAATAGCTCGATTTCAGAAGGAGGCCCGTCTGCGCGAGAAGCAGGATTCAGGGCCTGGCTTGGAAAGTAATTGTAGCCGGATAATACGGCCCTCACCGAACTTAGTAGTTCACTCAGGTCTTCTTGTTTGCACACATAGCCTGCGGCCCCCGATTGCATGCAGCGGATGGCGAATAAATTGGGGGTCTGTGCAGTGAGTACCAGGATTTTGGACGGTAAGTTCATCGCGTTGAAGCGGGCCAGCACTTCCAGGCCGTCCAGCTTGGGAATGCTGATGTCGAGAACGATCAGGTCGGGCATGCATTCGCGGACCATTTGCATGGCATCCACACCGTTGTCCGTTTCGCCAACGACATCGTAATTTTCATTTTCCAACAGCATGCGTACCGCGAGGCGAATAACAGGGTGGTCGTCGACAATAAAAACCGAGTTCATAATTCAATTCCATACAAGCAGTGAAGAAAGCGCGCACCTTAGCTCAGATGTTCAGGCAGGCACATGAACCGATAGGGCTACCAAGTGGATATAGGAAAGTTCCTACAGGAATTAACGTATTGGCGTACGTAAATATCCAAATATCATCAGATGACGTTTAAAATAATGAATAATTCAACTGTGTAAATTTGCTATTAATGTACATGCTGTTTATAGCGTTTCGGAATTACCCTACAGTGAATGCAGGGTTTTCTTACATGGTAGAACTTGTTTTTTTGCTGGCTTCAAATGGATGTTTATTCGGTGTTTAAGCTTCTTCGCAAAAGCCGTTCGCGGCGAGCAATACAGTCAGGGCCTGGACATCCAATGGCTTGCTCAAACATCCCAGGAGCGGCAGTTGGCGCCTATCTGCAGTGCGTTCCAGCGCGTCCAATTGCTCTTGGCTCAAGCCACTGAGCACGACCGCCCGGCGAATCAGGCCTCGCTGGCTTGCCAGATCTATCAGCTCAAGGCCCAGGAGATCAGGCAGGCATTGATCGCATAGCAGCACGTCGAAGGGCTCTGTTGCTGTTTCCATAGCCGCCAGCGCTTCAGCAGCGGTCAGCACCGGGGTCAAACGGTAATAGCCTTGATTGTTCAGCAGTATCTGGGTGGCAATCAATTGGAAAGGATGATCTTCCACCAATAAAATGCGCAGATTATTTTTTGACATCAGGATCTTCCGGGCAAAAGCGACGGCGCCACATGCGCAAATCAAACCTGCGGGGCAGGTTCACGCTCACTCAAGAGAGCGCCCGACAGGGAACAGCCTGGATTTGAGCCGAAGGTGCCAAGTGGCCTCAGGTGGGTAGGTGTTCTCGCCGGCAATGGCCAAGAACCAGAGCCGAATTATTCGGTAGCCCGGTATCTCAAGCGATAGGGCTTTTCTGTTCTGAGCGTAGGCTCTCTCTTTAATTGCAACGTGGGCGGGCATACCGCAGATCTGCAGCCAGATGAGTGACCGGGCGTTCACTCATCTGGTCATTGGATTGCTGGTGTTAAACCGGGCTGGAGAGACCGGTCATTTCTCGGGCCATCTCGCTGGCATAGCTGTCGGTCATGCCAGCGATGAAATCGATCATGCGCAGGAACGAGGTGTGCAGAGGCCAGTGGGGATCGGGCGCGTTATTGCCGAGCAGGTCGAGAATGCGCCGGTGCTTGAACGAAGGGGTTCGCCCTCCGAATTGCTCCAGTGCCGCACCGCAGAACGCATTGAGCAGTACTTCCAGGGTGGTGTAAGCTCCGATCTCGTGCAGTGTCTTGCGTTTATCCTGAAAGATTTTCTTGCGAGCCATGTCCTTGGCATCGAGTACACAGCGCTTGGCGGGGCCATGCATGTGCTCCACCAGGTCGCCACTGAGGGTACCAGCCAGCAACGCATCTTGCTGTTCGACAAAAGCACGCGCGGCGGCGTTGGTCAGATGCTCGATGGCCTTCCCCCGCAAAATGGCCAGTTTGCGGCGGCGAGAATCGTTGGGCCCCAGCTGCCTATAGGTTTCCGGGAGGTCATCGCCCACCAGGCCCAAGAGCAGGGATTCCACCTCGGCGTATTCGAGCAGGTCCATTTCCAGACCGTCCTCAAGGTCGATCAGGGCATAGCAGATGTCATCGGCGGCCTCCATCAGGTACACCAGCGGATGGCGCGCCCAGCGCTGCTCTTCAAGCTGCGGCAAGCCGAGCTTGTGTGCGATCTGTTCAAGGATCGGCAGTTCGCTCTGGTAGCAGCCGAATTTGTGTTTCTTGTAGCCTAGCGAGTCGGCGTGGCGCGCGGTCCAGGGGTATTTCAGGTAGGTGCCGAGGGTTGCATAGGTCAGCCGGGTACCGCCTTCAAACTGGTGGTATTCAAGCTGCGTGAGCACCCGGAACCCTTGGGCATTGCCTTCGAAATTGAGAAAGTCGTTGCGCTCGACGTCGCTCATTGCATCCAGCCAGCCACGTCCGGCGGCCTGTAGAAACCAGTGGCGAATCGCATCTTCACCTGAATGCCCGAATGGTGGGTTGCCGATGTCATGAGCAAGGCACGCTGATTGGACGACCATTCCAAGATCGCTTGGCTCGCACCAGTCAGGCAGGGCGCTGCGAATGATTTCGCCGACCCGCATACCGAGCGAGCGGCCAACGCAGCTGACTTCCAATGAATGGGTCAGGCGAGTGTGGATGTGATCGTTGCTTGTGACCGGATGAACCTGGGTCTTGCGGCCCAGTCGACGGAACGCGCCGGAAAAAATAATGCGGTCATGATCTTTGTGGAAAGGACTGCGCCCCAGCTCTTCAGGGCTATAAATGGGTTTGCCAAGTCGTTCGCGGTTAAGCAGGGTTTGCCAATCCAAGGCGTTCACTCCGTCTATTGATTGCGTCTAGCTTCCCGGTTCAGTCGATAGGCTGCAAGGGCCTTGGTCGCAACGCCGTGATTACAAACCGGCGGCGTCGATATCGATCAACAGCAGGCACTGGCCGTTCTCGAAGAACTGTCCGGCAGTCAGGCAATATTGGTTACTGGTCACGTCGCGGTAAGTATTGGACAGGGTCAGGCGCCGTTCACCCCACCCCTCTGCCAGCAAGTGGTAGAAGTACGGGCGCCAGGACCAGTTGTGGCCCAGATAACTGGTATCAGCCTGCCAGACTCCATTGCGCCATTCAAAATTCGGTGTGAGCTGCGTGCCATGGCGATCGCATTGATAGATGCGCAATAGCCACGGATAGTCGTGCAGTTGAGGTATCTGGCTCAGGGGGGCTTGCCCTTCGGCCCAACTCTGTAGCAGGTTCATTAACGTGCTGAGTTGTAGGCGCAGGGTCATCAGGCGGGCGCGCTCGGCCACTTTTTGCAGCACGTAGCGGTCACGCAATTGAGCAAAATGCTGAACGAAAGCATCGCCGGCAAAGAACTCCAGTTCACCTTTGGCGAACAAAAACCCCTGAACATAGCGTGAGCCACACTCCAGGGCGAAATGCAGTTCGGCTTCGGTCTCCACCCCTTCGGCGATAATCGAGCAGCCGGTCTTCTCGGCCATTTGCGCCAGTGCCTTGACCACATCACTGCTGTGGCCGCCCCGGGCGGCGGCCTGAAACAAGCGCATGTCCAGTTTCAAAATGTCTGGTTGCAGCGCCAGTACCCGGTCCAGTTGCGAATAGCCGGCCCCAAAGTCATCGATAGCAATGCGCGCACCCGCTTCCCGATAGCGCGCCACAACATCGGTCAAACGTTGGCTGTTGCCGCCCAGCTCAGTGATTTCGAAGACGATGCGCTGTGGTGCCACGCCATGGCTCTGCAGCTGCTTGAGGCTGGGCAATGGTTGACCCGGTCGCAGGCGATTGATCCAGCGTGGGGAAATATTCAGACTTAGAAACCAGTCGTTGGGCACTTCATGCAGGCGGCTCAAGGCATTGTCGCGGATCGCCCGGTCTAGACGGCGCAGGATGGCAGGAGACATCTTGGGATCAGCAAACAGGGGGCCAACGGATAAAAGGCGACCATCGCTCTGGCGTAGGCGACCTAAGGCTTCAACGCCGGCAATGCGACCAGTAGCGGTGTCGATGAACGGCTGAAAGCAGGCAAGCGGTTGCCCGTCGATCACGGAGCCTCCTTAGTAGATCTTGGAATTGTTTGCCGTGCAGGCAGAGCCTGTCACCCCACGGAGGACCATGAGGTGGCAGGCTCTGGAGTGCTTTGCAAGAATGCAGCCAGATGGGGCAACTCAGCGTTTAGGCGGGGAACCTTGTAACGCGAGCTTTATCAGCGGGAGTAGGCTTGCGCCCAGCTTTACGAGGCGCGTAACACCACCGACGCCGCCACCTTTGGCTCCTTTTCCACTGAGGAAGCCCAGCAGGGTGACGATGCCAATGCCCCACAGAGGCGCGTGTTTAATGCCCAGCGTGCCTTGCCAATCCTGCGTCATATTGCGTACGCGGCGTATCGGCTCCAGCAGTTGACTCGATTCGTGACGAATCTCCTGGCGATGCATTTCCATGCGCAAGCGAATCAACGCCTTGCGCAGTTCTCGCCGGGAGGCTGTGTGCGACAGTTCAGGCAGGTTCATGGCATCAGTCGCTCGCGATCATTGGCCAACTCTTGGAGCGTGGCATTGAACGGTGACGATTCGTCGAAGATCGCCGCTTTCAAACGCAAACCGCAGAACACCGCAGCCAGGGCATAGAAAACACAGAGACCAATGATGCCGGCCAAGCGATAACTATCCCATACGACGATCAGCAATAAAGCGGATAACCCGATCAGCAGCAGCAGTGTAAAAACCAGCGCCAGCCCGGCGAATAGCAGCAGGCTCAATGTGCGTGATTTTTGCTCCTGCAGTTCGATGCCGAACAATTCCACGTGACTGTGTAGCAGGCCCAGAAAAGCGGCACCCAAGCGCCGCGGTGACGAGTGTTGGTCCGCCGATGACGAACCTGATTCCGTGCCCATAGCCGTTAGCGCCTTGTAGCCAGAAGACCCAGGAGGAAACCGACGCCAGCGGCGATACCCACTGACTGCCATGGATTGCTCTGAACATAATCTTCGGTGGCCGTTACCGCCGCTTTACCACGTACGCGCAGGGACTCTTCTGTCAGGCGCAGTGTTTCCCTTGCCTTTAACAGGCTGTCGTTAATCTGCCCCCGTAATTCATCGGCCTGATCGCCAGCCAACGTGGCGGTGTGCGCGAGAAGCTTTTCCGTGTCGCTGACCAAAGTTTGAAAATCAGCCATTAATATTTCCTGAGCGCTCTGCGCGGTTTTGCTAGCCATGGTTATCTCCGTCTAGTGGCTTAATCGTATTTCGAGTCTAAGGGATTACGGAAGGTTCATTTCAATTCACACCCGTATTAAATCGATCAGCTGGTACAGGTTTTGCTTCCAGATGGTGCGCCATGGAGGGCGATGCGCTGAATAAGAGCGAAGACAATGGCAAATGTGCCCAGATCTTACGCTTACATCATAAAACTTGAGAAAAAGCTCAAGCGACAATTTTTCCTCAAAAGTAGGCTGCTCCAAATCGGGTCACGCATTGCGCCTATCTGCCAATGCATGGCGCCAGTTCGGTGCACAACGAGGATCATTTGACCCGCTTTGGTGCTTTTTGACGAATTGCAGGCCTGCCCTCCATGGAAAATTTACAAAGCGCTGTGGACTCTTTGGTCCAAAGCTCAAATACCTTGTTTATCTTGACCGGTGCGGTGATGGTGCTGGCCATGCACGCCGGTTTTGCCTTTCTTGAAGTCGGCACGGTCCGGCACAAGAATCAGGTCAATGCGTTGTCGAAGATTCTCAGCGATTTTGCTGTATCGACACTGGCGTACTTCTTTATAGGCTATTGGATTTCTTACGGGGTAAACTTTTTACAACCCGCGTCCGTGATCAGTGCAAATCATGGGTATCAGCTGGTGAAATTTTTCTTCCTGCTGACCTTTTCCGCAGCGATTCCGGCGATTATTTCTGGCGGTATTGCCGAGCGTGCCCGGTTCGCGCCTCAGTTGTGTGCAACCGTATTAATTGTCGCCTTTGTCTACCCGTTCTTCGAGGGCATCGTCTGGAATGGCAACTTTGGCCTGCAGTCCTGGTTGTTGGAGCGTTTTGGTGCCAGCTTTCATGACTTCGCCGGCTCCGTCGTGGTTCATGCCATGGGCGGCTGGCTGGCGTTAGCGGCCGTGTTGTTGCTAGGGGCGCGCAATGGACGATACCGGGAAGGGCGGTTGGTTGCCTATCCACCCTCGAGCATTCCGTTCCTGGCGCTGGGTTCGTGGATCCTGATCGTTGGCTGGTTCGGCTTTAACGTCATGAGTGCCCAGACCTTGCAAGGTGTTAGCGGGTTGGTGGCGGTCAACTCATTGATGGCAATGGTCGGTGGCACGGTTGCCGCGTTGATTGTGGGACGTAACGACCCCGGCTTTCTGCACAACGGTCCGTTGGCTGGCCTGGTGGCGATCTGTGCCGGGTCGGACCTGATGCATCCGGTAGGGGCCTTGATCACGGGCGTTATCGCCGGAGCGCTGTTTGTCTGGTGCTTTACTGCGGCCCAGGTGCGCTGGAAAATCGATGATGTGTTAGGCGTCTGGCCTCTGCATGGGTTGTGCGGCCTCTGGGGTGGGATCGCGTGTGGTGTCTTTGGTCAAACAGCGCTGGGTGGGCTGGGCGGGGTCAGCCTCATCAGCCAATTGATCGGCTCCGGGCTGGGTGTGGTTGTGGCCCTGCTTGGCGGGTTCCTGGTATACGGCACACTCAAAATGATCATTGGCTTGCGATTGACTCAGGAGCAGGAGTACTACGGCGCCGACCTGTCGATCCACAAAATCGGTTCAGTCAGTCAGGACTGAGGCTGCGGATTCGGGCTCGACGCGGTTATCCGCGTCGGCCTAAAATGCTACCACTCTCAATTCTCTACACGCCATGCTGAAGGTGTCTTCATGCCTCCTGAATGCCAATTGCTAGGCACCCTTGGGTGTCATCTGTGTGAAGTCGCCGAAGCCGAACTGCTGCCATTGGTCGAGCATGGTTTGCTGGTCGAACTGGTCGATATTGGAGAGAGCGCTGCGCTGGTGGACGATTACGGTCTGCGCATTCCCGTGCTGCGGCGCGTGGACACTGGCGCCGAGCTGGACTGGCCGTTCGATGCAGAGCAAGTGGTGGTGTTCCTTCAGTGATGCGCACGACAAAAATACCCGATCAAAAATATTTCGCTCAAGACATCACCAACTGGCTATGTAACTGAGTTCCATGGGTCAAGTTGTCAGCCAGCGGGCAGCGACGTTCAACCTCGTGCAAAAACGCCAGTTTTTCCTCAGTGCTTAGATCCGCGTCAATGTCTACCAGTATTCGCAATGCCTGAAATCCCGGTCGAACAGAAAGATCCCGTCCGAGTAATCCCGCAGGGTCATAATCAGCTTGAATTTCAAAGCGCATACCGCGCAGTTCAATTTTGCGCTGATGCGCGAGAAAGCGGCCAATCGTGCCAAAGCATCCGGCAACCGCGGCGAGAATCAATTCAAGTGGCGTAGGCCCGGTATCTTGTCCGGCCGCGTGCTTGGGCTGATCCATGATGACGCGGTGTTCACCGCACGTCACGTCGATTGCAAAGCCTGAGCCGAGGGTGCCGTGGGCGCTAATAGTTTTCAGGGTCATGTCCGTGTTGCTCCTTTGCTCAATTCGTTCGGCGGTTTTCTAGCGCTGAGAACAATAAGATACCGGCCAGCATGGCCCCCATGAATACGATGATTTGCCAGTGCCCAGTGAGCAAAATCGCCACTGCGGGCCCGGGGCAAATACCAGCGATGCCCCAGCCGACCCCGAACAATAGGCTACCTCCAATCAGTCGGGAATCCAGTTCACGTTTGACCGGTATCTGCATGGGTGCACCCAGCAGGGACTGCTTCTGTTTGCGGGCCCAGTTCAGTGGCAGGATCGCAACTGCGATAGCGCCGGTCATGACAAGCCCTAGAGAGGGATCCCAGGCACCGGCCAAGTCGAGAAAACCTAACACCTTGGCGGGGTTTGCCATGCCTGCCAGCAGCACGCCAAGTCCGAAGATCAGTCCAGAGAAAAAAGCAGTCAACTTGATCATATTCAAGCCCCCAACACATGACGAGCTACGTACACCGTGGTAAAGCCTGCCGCCATAAAACACAACGTTGCCATGATGGAGCGAGGGGATAGGCGCGAGATGCCGCACACGCCGTGACCACTGGTGCAGCCGGAGCCGTAACGTGTGCCGACGCCTACTAGCAGGCCGGCTAACACCAGCCCGAACCAGCCTGTCTGAAACTGGATTACCGGCAAGGCGGCAAACAGCCCCCACAGCAGGGGTGCCAGCAGCAAGCCCAGAAGAAACATCGCCTTCTCGCCCCAGCCATCACTGCCCCACTGGAGTACGCTACCGAGCAATCCGCTTACTCCGGCAATACGGCCATTGGCGAGAACAAAGAAGCTGGCCGCCAGCCCAATCAGTGCTCCTCCTGCCAGTGCCGACCAGGGAGTGAAGTTAAACCAGTCAATGCTCATGTCGCGTTTCCTGCACGGAATAGTGGGTAAAAAGTCTGGGTGGCGGCAGGCGCTGCCGGACTGCTGATGTTTAATCGGTCTGCTTGCCATGGCAAAGCGTCTAGACCTGTCGTTCCACGGGTGTTAGGGGGCTTCAAAGGCGATCATGATAAAAGCGCTCAATTAAGACAAAAACAATATATTTTTTTATATAGTACTTGGCAAGTGCTGTTATTGCTTTGGAGAGGATCAGCGGACGAAGCAGGAGCGATAAGCGCATAAAGCAGAGTTGGCAGGCCTCGCCGGGACATAATCAACCAACGGGCAATGTTCCGTCCGACGAAGGGAGACCAGCGCTTTGCTCACATAATGGCCAGATAGGCTATGAGTAACGCTCCCAGAATCGCGGTGGTGATATTGATCCCCGGACCAGCGTTGACGCTGTAACCGTTCGGGATCTCAACAGGTTTGAGCGTCTTAACCACCTTTCGATACTGTCAGGGTGTCCGCGCGGCGCACGGGATGACCGCGGAGTGAAGGTGAGCCATCAGGAGGCTTTTTCGGCACAAAATTGTTGATGCAGAGTATTGATGACTGCCAGTGCAGCGGGACTACTGATGCGATAGAACACCTGCTTTCCGTCACGACGGGTCTCCACCAGTCCTTCGCGGCGAAGCACCGCCAGCTGTTGTGAAAGAGTCGGTTGCTGTATCCCTAGCAGTGACTCCAGATCGCTGACATTGCGCTCACCTTGGGATAATTGGCATAGCAGCATCAAGCGATCCTGATTGGCCAAGGCCTTTAGAAGCTGGCTGGCAGCATCGGCATTGGCGCGCAGTTGCTGGATGTCTAGTTCAGGTATATGAGCGTTCATTGTGCCTTCTCAGTTAATGCGCATACACTATATATTGTTGTATATTGTCGTGCAATTTGTTAATCATCAGGCACTGTGGGGACGGCCGCTCCTGCACCTGAATCAGAGAGCAATACTCCGAGCCGAAGGTGCAAATGCTCAATAGTTGCCTGAGCGGATAAGTTAGGCTATGGCGGTTCGTCTATATATTTTTAAATGGGTTGAGAGGCTGCAATCCTTCATGTTCATACGCTAGCAGTTAGTTAAACTTCGGCAATCCGATAGCAAATCAAAAAAGGACAATCGATGACTATCCACGTTCTTCCATTGCAAGATCAAGCGGCCCCGGAAGGCATCTGTTTCGGGTGCGGAAGCGCACACCCAAGCGGTCTCCACATAAAAAGCCACTGGGATGCCGACGGAGTTCATGTTGTGTGCAAACACACCCCGGCCCCTGAATTTACTGGCTGGCCAGAGTTGGTTTACGGTGGTTTCATTGCAATGTTAGTAGACTGCCACTCGAACTGGACTGCGATGGCCTATCACTATCGTGCGGAAGGGCGGGAGCCTGGAACATTACCTCGCATTGATTGCGTGACTGGGCAGTTGAACCTCACCTACCGTAAGCCTACACCGATGGGTGTCGAGCTCACCTTGAAGGCATGGGTTGAAGGAGAGGTAGGGCGCAAGTCACGGATTATTTGCGAGGTTTGGGCAGGTGATGTTTTGACGGTAATCGGCGACTCTGTCTTTGTCAGGGTCAGCACTGAGAAACTAAGGGCCGAAGCACAAGCGGTAATCTGAGTCGCCGTACGAGAAGCCGTAGGTGCGGTGTGAGTAGGTGGCGGATTTGCAATCCGTCACCTACTCGATCAGCTAAATAGCTTTTACAAACAAGGCGACTGCAACCACGCCGGACACAATGGCAAACCCTCTTTGTAAATGAGGCCCCGACAGCTTGGCGGCGACCAGACGTCCGCTGATCATGCCTACTAATGCGCCAATGGAAAACGGAAAAGCAATTGCCCATTGCAAGTGTCCAGCCGCCGCGCTTGCGGCAACTCCGGAGATTGAAACCAGTGCAATAACGGCTAGAGACGTTGCCAGGACTGACTGTGCTGTCAAATCGGTATATCGCTGGAGCGCCGGCACCATGACAAAGCCGCCGCCGACACCCAGCAAGCCAGAAAGTCCACCCGCGACAATGCCAGAAACTGTGAGCGCCCAGGCACAAGGAGCCGTCCAGTTTAGCTTGCCTCGGCTCGCGTCCAATAGGCAGGGCGGTGGCTTGTTCTTGACGTCTGTCTTTGACTCGACGGAAGCAGGCAATGATCGTTGAAACACTCGAAATGCAACGTACATCAGCACAAAAGCAAAGACGATCGTCAGCGGGCGGTTAGGTGTGCGTTGTGCCAGCCAAAGGCCAAATGGGGAGCACACGATCCCCGCTCCAGCGATCAAGAGCGCCGCTTTATAACGTACGGTGCCGTTTTTTAGCCCCATCACAGCACCCAAGGTTGCCGCCAATCCAACAGCGAGCAAACCGATAGGCCCGGCTTCGGCCATGCTCAATCCAACGCCAAAAACGAGTAATGGAACGGCAAGTATTCCACCGCCTGCGCCAGTGAGAGCAAGAATGACACCAACAGTAAATCCGAGCAGCAAGACTATAAGCATTTCAGTCTCCTTGCTTTCAGTTCTGCCAACTGATGGGGCACAATCTGCTCCGATACCGACAGTCCTTGTACGAGGTGGCGAATGTACATAGGTGTCTCCGTTAAAAATATTGTTGTTATGGGTATTTTTGCGGGCGACGTCAGGCGACATTGAGCGGTATTTTCAGATAGCGTGTGCCGTTTGCTTCGGGCTCAGGAAAATGTCCAGCCCGCATGTTTACCTGAACCGATGGCAGGATTAGCGTCGGCATTTCCATTGATGCATCACGCTTGGTGCGCATCGCTACAAACGCCTCCTCACTGATGCCGTTACGGACATGAACGTTGTGCGCGCGCTGGTCAGCAACGGTGCTGATGAATTGCACTTCACGACCACCAGGTTGATAGTCGTGACACATGTACAGCAAGGTATTGGCCGGCAGACTCAGCACCTTGTTAATTGACTGAAATAGCGTGCGCGCATCACCGCCGGGGAAGTCACAACGTGCGGTACCGTAGTCGGGCATGAACAGGGTATCGCCGACGAATGCTGCCGTTTCCTCACCATCGCTGACCACATACGTCATGCAAGCCGGCGTGTGGCCTGGCGTATGCAGTGTTCGGC
This sequence comes from Pseudomonas sp. 5C2, assembly GCF_034314155.1. Taxonomy (NCBI): domain Bacteria; kingdom Pseudomonadati; phylum Pseudomonadota; class Gammaproteobacteria; order Pseudomonadales; family Pseudomonadaceae; genus Pseudomonas; species Pseudomonas sp. 5C2. Next base: position 985,641 of record NZ_JAVIWH010000002.1, read on the forward strand.
ATTGCAGCGTGCCAATGGCGAACGACTCGTCATTCGTGAACAGGTGATCGAACTGACTACCGTCACGGGCCATGTCGCTACCTGTGTTGAACAAAGCTCCGAAGACCTCCTGCACAGTCGCTATCTGGCTGCCGATACCTATCTTGCCGCCGAGTTTTTCCTTCAGGTACGGCGCTGCCGTCAGGTGGTCCGCATGAACATGGGTCTCGAGGATCCAGTCGACCTTCGCATTGAGTTCGGCCACTCTCGCAATTAACTTGTCGGCAGACATCGTGGCGGTGTGGCCTGATTTAGGATCGTAATCAAGCACGCTGTCTACCAAGGCGCAGTGGCGGGTGGTTAGATCCAGCACAAGATAGCTGACGGTGCTGGTAGCAGGATCGAAGAATCCTTCAACCTGAAGTTTTGCGGTCATGATCTGTCTCCTTAGGGGCTCTTATTCGAGTCGCTCGCACCAAGGGCTGACAGATGCAATAAAGCTGCCAACTAAAATTACTGCTTAAAATAAATTTATCTAATTGATTTTATTAGGTTATATATTTTTTTTGATGGGCTGGTTTCGTATTCAAAAGCAAGAAGGAACTGCCATTGGCAGTGTTTGTTGACATAGGTGGCAGTGCCACAACAGTATGGGCGAATTCTCAGGAGCCATGATGACCAGCAGCCTGCCCCCTCCAAACGGCCCACACCGGGACCAAGTGCAATCACTTGTCTCGTTTCTTGAGCACGAAGCAGACCCTATGATCGTGCTCGATCCCGAATACAACATCCTGGCTGCCAACACCGCGTACCAGCGTCAGTTCGGCAGTGTCGACAAGCCTTTTATCGGCCACAAGTGCTATCAGATTTCACACCATTACGATGTCCCTTGTGATCAGGCTGGCGAGCATTGCCCGATGAAAAAAGCCCAGGAGCTGCGCGCTCCAGACCGGGTTTTGCATATCCACCACACACCGCGCGGTCCTGAGCATGTCGAAGTCGAATTACGCCCGATTCTAGACGCAAAGGGTGTCATCACCGCTTATGTGGAACGCCTCAAGCTGGTTCGCAGCGCATCAGCGCGGCCCAGTAACGAGGGGCTGGTCGGCTCATCGCCTGCCTTCAACCTTGCCCTGTCGGAGTTGCAGCGGGTGGCCCCCTCAATGTTGCCGGTACTGTTGCTGGGAGAGTCCGGCACAGGTAAGGAACTGTTCGCCCGCGCGGTACATGAAACCAGCGAGCGGGCCGCTGGGCCATTTGTGGTAGTCGATTGCTCGGGGCTGACCGAAACGCTATTCGAGAGTGAGCTGTTCGGGCATGAAAAGGGAGCGTTCACTGGTGCCACCACGCGCAAGCCGGGCTTAGTCGAGACGGCGCAGGGCGGCTCGTTGTTTCTCGATGAGATAGGCGACGTTCCGCTGGCGATGCAGGTGAAACTGCTGCGCCTGATCGAGTCAGGCACTTATCGCCGTGTCGGCAGCGTCGAGACCTTGCACGCGAATTTCAGGTTGATTGCGGCGACCCACAAGCCACTCGAAAAAATGATGGAAAAGGGTGAGTTCCGGCAGGACCTGTACTACCGCATCAGTGCTTTTCCGATTCAGTTGCCGCCATTGCGCCACCGGATCGAAGACATTGGCTTGCTTGCCAATTCAATTCTGCAACGGGTAGTCCCCGGCAAGCGCAGGCTGACTATAGAGGTCGATGCCTTGACGCAATTGCAGCGGTTTGCCTGGCCGGGCAATGTCCGCGAGTTACGCAATGTTCTGGAGAGAGCCAGTCTGTTCGCCGACGACGGTGTAATCCGCTGCGTACATTTGCCTGCAGCGCCAGCGTCGATATCTCCTCAGGTCTCTATCCAGTCTCCTTTCGAGGGCGGCGCGCTGGTACACGTACTGGCCACGTTCAAAGGTACCCGCAGCGAACTGGCCAAGCACATGGGCATTAGCGAACGTACTTTGTATAGACGACTGAAAGAACAAGGACTCGCCTGACCACATGTCAGCCTATGACTGCCAATCACTGCCGCCATGGCAGATTGGCAGCATATTTACCAGTCAAGGCATCTGCCGTCTTCGTGCTTAAATATTTAAGTGATTGTTATTAAACAATAAATATCACATTTCCCCTCTTGGCATGACGTGTGCTAACTGCATAGTCATGACCAATTCCGACAAACGATTGCGGCGCCATCTGCTAATAGCAGTGCTAATCAAGTTGATGGTGCTGACAGTGCTTTGGTGGCTGTTCATCCGAGATTCGCGCGTTAGCGTCGACTCGAACACCATCGGCGACAGGTTCGGCGTACCCACCTCGACTCAAGGGGCAAGCAAGTGATTTCAGAACATCTGGTGGATTTGTCACGGCTGCAGTTTGCAGCCACCGCGCTGTACCACTTTCTCTTTGTACCTCTCACCGTTGGCATGGTGTGGCTGCTGGTCATTATGGAAAGCGTCTATGTGATGACGGGTAATGTCATCTGGAAAGACATGACGCGTTTCTGGGGCAAGCTGTTCGGTATCAACTTCGCCCTGGGCGTGACCACGGGTATCACACTCGAGTTTCAGTTCGGTACCAACTGGGCGTATTACTCGCATTACGTCGGCGACATCTTCGGTGCCCCACTGGCGATCGAGGGCATGATGGCGTTCTTCCTCGAATCAACAATGATTGGCCTGTTCTTCTTCGGTTGGGACCGATTAAAAAAGGAGCACCATTTTCTGGTCACGCTGCTGATGGCCATTGGTACCAACCTTTCAGCGCTGTGGATCCTGATTGCCAATGGCTGGATGCAAAATCCGGTGGGTTCTGAATTCAGCTATCTCACCATGCGCATGGAAATGGTCGACTTCTGGGCTGTGGTTTTCAATCCAGTAGCACAGGCCAAGTTTGTGCACACCGTCTCGGCCGGTTACGTCACCGGTTCGATGTTTGTGCTGTCGATTTCGAGTTGGTATTTGCTCAAGAATCGAGATGTCGAGTTTGCAAAGCGAAGCTTTCGGGTTGCGGCAGCCTTTGGCTTGGCGTCAGTGCTGAGTGTCATCGTCTTGGGTGACGAGTCTGGCTACACGGTGGGCGAGGCCCAGCAGACCAAAATGGCAGCCATGGAGGCCATGTGGGAAACGAAACCTGCACCCGCCGGCCTGACATTGGTGGCCAGCATCAACGAAGCCGAATCGAAGAATAACTGGGAAGTTGAAGTGCCGTGGCTGATGGGCCTGATCGGCACCCGGTCAGTCAGCAAGCAAATTCCTGGTATCCATGAGATCAAGGAGAAAAACCGGGCCCGTATCCTGCGCGGCATTACCGCAGTCAATGCGCTGGAAACGTTGCGCAAGCATCGCGGTGATCCCGCTGCGCTACAGGTGTTCGAAGAATATAAGGCAGACCTCGGTTTCGGCCTGCTGCTTAAAAAGTATGTCGAGGATGTCAATCAGGCCACACCGGCCATCATAGATAAAGCCGTCAACGATACCGTGCCACGTGTGACACCTATGTTTTGGGCATTTCGGATCATGGTAAGTCTCGGCTTTGCGATGCTGCTGCTCTTTGGGCTGGCGTTCTGGAGCACATTGAAGTCGACTTGCACACGACGCCGCTGGTTATTGCGTTTGGCTCTCTGCATGCTGCCTGCGCCTTGGATCTCCTGCGAACTTGGCTGGTTCGTGGCCGAATACGGCCGCCAGCCCTGGACTATCTATGGTGTGCTGCCAACTCACATGAGCGTATCCACGCTCGGCGTCAACAACCTGTACGGCTCGCTAGCAGGATTCATCGTCTTCTACACCGCGCTGTTGGTGGTTGAGATGTTCTTGATGGTCAAGTTCGCACGTCAAGGTCCAGGCAGTCTCGGAACTGGCCGTTATGCCTACGACGCTAATTTGAAGGAAAGCCACCATGCTTGATTATTTCACCCTGAAAATTATCTGGTGGGCGCTGGTCGGCGTACTGCTAATCGGTTTCGCAATCATGGACGGCCACGATATGGGGGTCGGCACCTTGCTGCCTTTCGTTGGCCGCAATGATATGGAGCGGCGCGTCGTTATAAACACCGTCGGTCCTCATTGGGATGGGAATCAGGTCTGGTTCATCACCGCTGGCGGCGCATTGTTCGCAGCATGGCCTGTGGTCTATGCGACGGCGTTCAGCGGATTCTACTGGGCGATGATCCTGGTTCTCTGGGCGTTGTTCTTCCGCCCGGTGGGCTTCGATTATCGCAGCAAGATCCACAATCCAACCTGGCGCAGCACTTGGGATTGGGGACTTTTTGTGGGGGGGACAGTTCCTCCACTGGTGTTCGGGATCGCGTTCGGCAACTTGCTGCAAGGCGTACCGTTCCAGTTCAATGACTATCTGGTGTCAACCTACACAGGCAGCTTCTGGCAGTTGCTAAATCCCTTCGCACTACTGACGGGCGTCGTCAGCAGCGCAATGATCACTCTGCAGGGCGGAAGCTATCTGGCACACCGCACTGAAGGTGTCATCCAGTCCAGAGCCATCACGGGCTCGGTTGGGGCGGCAATCGTGTTGGTGTGCTCGTTCGTAATCGCCGGGATCTGGCTGCAATCGATTGATGGCTATCGCATTACGTCGGTGATTGATACCGCTGGACTACCCGACATCCTCGGCAAGTCTGTAGTGCGCGAAGCAGGTGCCTGGATGGCAAATTACAGCCGTTACCCTTTGCTGTGGCTGTTGCCTGCGATGGGATTGGCTGGCGCGGCGGGCGCGGCCATGTTGCTGATGGCGCGCCGTACACTCTCAGCATTTGTGGCGTCATCGCTTGCTGTTGTCAGTGTCATAGGCACTGCGGGTGTATCGATGTTTCCGTTCATTATGCCGTCGTCGTCAATGCCGGCTGCGAGCCTGACAGTTTGGGACAGCGTTTCAAGCCATCTTAGCCTTGCCATCATGTTCTGGGCCGCGCTGATCTTCATGCCGCTGATTGTTCTTTATACCTCATGGGCGTACCGCGTCATGCGGGGCAAGGTGACCATCGCGCATATCAAAGCCAACGACCATTCAGCCTACTAGTGCCAGCAAAGGAGTAAAAATTATGTGGTATTTCGCCTGGATGCTGGGGGTCGGCTTTGCATTGTTGCTGGCTATATTGAATGCGATGTGGGGCGAGAACGAAGCTGGCCGAGCCATGATCGACAGTGACGAGGCAGAGTCATGATGGCCCGCGTCGCTAACGCCTCGCCGACCTCACGCATACATTTGCTGAGTTTGGTTATCGCTGTGGCGATCATGCTCGCTTGCACGCTATATCCCCCACTGATAGCAGCCCCCGATGGGAAAGCTGACCATGCTCTCGCTACCGCGCTGTTCGCAGCCATGAGCGTTGCCTTTGTGAAAGGTGTGGGTTTTGTTCCGCGCATGCCCGTCTGGCGTTGGCTGTTTTCAGGCTGGACCTGTCTTGCGGCGCTTGCGCTCGCCAGTTGGATGAAGTTCCTACATTGAGTGCTGATGACATGACTGAACTATTGAGCGCCCAGCACAAGAACAATGCCAGTGCTTATCTCCAGTTAGGGGGTGAGGCGGGTATCCATGCACTGGTCGACCGGTTTTACGAACTGATGGAGGTGCTATCCGAGGCACGAAGAGTGCGCGGGATGCACCCGCCGAGTCTCACCGGCAGCGCGGACAGTCTATTTAAGTTCCTGAGTGGCTGGCTTGGCGGCCCGCCACTATTTCAACAGGAGCGTGGTCACCCGCGTTTGCGTATGCGACACGCGCCCTTTGCGGTCAGTATTGTCGAGCGCGACGAATGGATGCTGTGCATGCGCCAGGCGATCAACGAGCAGGTGGATGACTCAGCCCTGAATGCGAAGCTGCAACGTATGTTTTCAGAAATGGCCGACCACATGATTAACACCGATGTGAGCAGTACAGGTGTTGCGGTGTCGGGCTGAACATCCGGCGTGCCGAAATCCGCGCCTCCGAAGGTTTCGATACAATGGATGGGTACCACTCGACCAAGTCGTTGTAATTCTTTAGGCGTCTTGCTTGTAACAGATTGAATAACCCTCCCGTGCAGTCCCGTGCGTAGAGGGTTATCCAATATGGTTATGCTAAGCAAGAAAACATTGACTTCTCCCAACTGGAGTCTTCCAAAACATCATGATTAAAACTGCCCATGATCTGGTAGCCGACGCTAAAGCACGTATCGAAGAAGTGGCCATCGAAGACGTTGATCAGGCTATCCAGGATGCGGATGTACTTATCGATGTGCGTGAAGCTGACGAGTATGCTGCCGGCCATCTCGCTGGCGCGATACACGCGTCGCGCGGCATGCTGGAGTTCAAACTGACCAACGATTCCAAGCTCAGTTCGCGTGACCTTAAGATTGTGCTGTACTGCAAAACGAGCGGTCGTGCAGCGCTCGCCGCCGCATCGCTGCATGACATGGGCTACCTGCATGTCAAATCAATCACAGGTGGATTCGACGCCTGGGTTAGTGCAGAAAAGCCGATCGTGGGTCCACATTTACCCATCTTCGAGTAGCACCTTGGGTTCTATGGACGATCCAGTAAGATTCTGTGTGCAGCACGTCTGGCTCTAAGGTGGATCGTCCATTGATGGGGAAGGGCGCAATGCCCTCAGCGGGTAGGCGTGGCGACAAAACGCTGTATTTATCGCGGTGCTGCCAGACATTGGTCCATCGAACTGGCTGGGTAGCAGGACCTGCCCAGTACTAACTGGTAGACGTTAAAAAAGCGGCAGCGGTAAGTAACGTTATGCCCGAATATAGAACCAACCTTCTGATTGCATTTTGACAAGCTCAGAAACGGCACCTTGCGCCAACACTCTCAGTGGCGCCGACACGCAACGATCAAGATTTTTCAGCGTGTTTGGACATACCCAGGTTATCGCGTCCGTTTCACTATTTGGATCATCAAGGGTCGCCGCAACAGCCTTTGAATTGACTATGATCCTGACGTTTGCCTGAGGAGCATCTTTCAATAGGTTCACTGCATTGTTGCGGGCGCGTGCCAAAGCATCGGGAGTCGGAGCATGCAGCACAACATGAAGGTTATCGATTTCGCTGAGATCCATTATTCAAGGCCTTCAAGGTCGATTAATGTGGTGGATAACGCCTCTTTTCAGAGGCGTCAACGGGATATAGTGAGTGCTGCATGACATTTTTCAATAGAAAGCTGTATGGGGCCATGCGCCCAAAGCAGGGGTGAGCATCGAAATCTAAATGGCGATCGGGTTGGAAACTACTTTGTCCCCTGACCTATCAAGACGCCATCTACTTTCTGGCCATAAAGATTAACCCCATCATTGGCATGAAATTTCACCCTCGTTTGCTCGATCGAACCGTCGATGAACCTTGGGTCTTGGGGGCGCTCGTGACTATTCATATAAGCTGCAACATGCCAAGCCTCCTCTGTGGAAAGTGTTCCACCCTTGCCCAGAGGCATATTCGCTTTGATGAAGCCGGCAGCAGTATTGATTCGATGCATCCCAGCTCCCCAGTTGAACGAGTCCTTGCCCCATAATGGCGGGAGTACGTAGTCCGAGCTAGCCTTCTGTCCTTGGCCTTCATCGCCGTGACATAGGGCGCATTGCTCAACATAAATTGTTTTGCCCTTAGCTAAATCGAAACCTCCAGCGGGCTGGGGAATCTCGGGATAGGAGCGTCCCGGTAGCTCTTTGCCGGTGGGCGCTCCAGTCGCCAGCCAATATGAGTATGCCGTCAACGCTGCTATCACCGCGTTGTCAGATGGAGGCGGTTTACCATTCATGCTGAACTGAAAGCACCCTTGTAGACGCTCAGCATACGTATTGACCTTGTCGTTCTTTTTTCGATAAGCCGGGTACATCGTGTAAGCCGCCCAAAGGGGCGCCGAGTTGGCTTTTCGACCCTGCTCAAGATGGCAATTTGTACAGTTCAATCCGTTACCGACGAACTCAGGCGCATTCGCTTTAGTGTCGACAAATATCGCATGGCCTTGCAGCACCAAGCGACCGTAAGCATTATCGGGCAGAGTATCCTCGGCTGGGGGCACAAAGGACGGTGCTGATTTTTGAGTGCCGTCGAGGATGTTGGCCTCAGAAGTCGAGACCACCGTTTCTGCTGCGTAAGTTGACGACATTATGCTGAGGCTGATAAATGCTGTAATTGTTAACTTCATGATCCGGCCTCTATTTACTGAGTTCAGCAAAATATTTTGACACTGCTTCAACCTCGTCATCGGTCAATGAGCGAGCGATATGGCCCATGAGGTCATTCGGATCATTGTTTCGGGTACCCTGTCGCCAGGCATTGAGTTGTGAGGTCAGGTACTGCGTTGACTGGCCTGATAGCGGAGGGACGAGGCCTCCTACCCCGACGCCACTGGGACCATGACAAGCCACGCACTCAGGGATATTTCTGTCCCAAGCGCCTCTCAAGGCAAGGACCTCGCCAGATCCTTGTGCTGTGTGCGCGCGATTTACGTGTGTAACCTCCGGGCTTGGCATTTTGGCTAGCATGGCGGCGATGACTTTTGATTCGTCATGGCTCAATGCTTTGGCAATTGGATACATGATGGCATTTGCCCTGGATCCAGAGCTGAAATCCGAAATCTGCTTTGCCAAATATTCAGCAGGTAGGCCCGCTAGCCTTGGGAAACCTGGCGCAGGCATCCCAAGGCCGTCTGCGCCATGGCAGGCTGAACAGGCGATGACTCCAGGGTGAGAGCCACCTCGGGTAAATATTTCTTGCGCGTCCGCAGCAAACCCTGGGCTAACGAGCATGCTGCCCAGACCAACTAATGCCCATCGAGAAATTTCCATCAGTAGCCTCATTATTATTGGCTTTTCATCAGGTGCCTCTTTTCCGTGCCCATCCATCGTAGCGAGTAGAGCAGAAATAATCCCTTGGTCCCTGTATCAACAGCGAATTGTTCGCAGCCCCGGCATTCACCCAATATTCCAAGGGCCGGTGCGCATTTTTGAGTTCGTAGACAGTCAGAGAGCCTAGAAAGCATCGCGGTTTAGGCGTTCTCGATGGCCCCTCACCGCGGTGGCAGGCATGCATCACCTACGGTTAGCCAGGGTGTCCGTCACGCCTAAATGGGGGCATGGGCAGCGAAGTGCGCAGCCGCTGTTACACCACGCGCCGGGATGAGCGGGTGCCATTAGGTTCTGCCCAGCCCTTGCGCGATAATGCGCAGCCAGCCAGTCAAGGCGTTCCGAGATTTGAGCCTACCCATGTCCGAGCCCGTTTTTTCTCCCGCGCAGAGCCAAGCAAGCACCCTGTACCTGCCAGCAGGGCCATGGGCAACGGTTCTCGATTGTCTGTGCGCGCATTTTTCCGCCATTAGCCGGGAGCAATGGCTGGACCGAATAGCCAGGGGACGGGTTCTGGATGCGGAGGGTGTGGCCATAGCTGTCGAGTTGCCTTACCGGGAAGGCTTGCGTGTCCACTACTTTCGCGAGGTTCCGAACGAAACGCCGATACCGGTGCTAGAGACGATCCTGTATGCGGACGAGCATCTGGTGGTGGCGGACAAACCGCATTTTTTACCGGTCACTCCTGCCGGTGAGTACGTCGAGCAGACCTTGCTCCGACGCTTGATCCGTCGTCTGGATAATCCGGACCTGGTACCACTGCACCGAATTGACCGGCACACGGCAGGCTTGGTGTTGTTCTCGGCAAACAAGGAGAGTCGTTCGGCGTATCAGTCGCTGTTTCCTACGCGTCAGATCGACAAGCGCTATGAGGCCATTGCCCGTGCGTTGCCCGAAGTGCAATTCCCTCGTGTGCATAAAAGCCGGCTGGTCGCGGGCGAACCCTTCTTTCGGATGCAGGAAGGGCCAGGTATCAGCAACACAGAAACGCGCATCGAAGTCAGTGAACGCAATGGCGAATATTGGCGGTACGGCTTGTACCCCGTGACGGGCAAAAAACACCAGTTAAGGGTGCACATGGCGGCTCTGGGCGCGGCGATCTGCAATGATCCGTTTTATCCCGACGTGCTCAAAGATGCGGTGGATGACTATACTCAGCCGCTGAAGCTGTTAGCTCAGAGTCTGCGTTTCATTGACCCGTTGTCCGGGGAAGACAGGCAATTCGAGACGCAACTGGCGCTCGACTGGTAGGTTGTTTCTCGCGATGGATGAATGTGCACCGCATACAAAAAACCCGCGCAGGGCGGGCTTTTGAACAAAATCGCAAGCGATGTTGTGAAGGATCAGAGATCCTTAACCGTACTCACCTGGTCTTTGTTGACGCGAGTTTCTTTGCCATCAAGCTGTTTGAATTCGTAGAAACCCGATTCTTCATCATACTTGGGCGTATCAACAGCCTGGATTTCGCGCCCGTCGTTGAGAGTGATGACTGTGGGCGAAGCACAGCCGGCGAGGCTTGCGAGGCTCAGAGCCAGCAGGAAGGCGGCGGGTAAGGTCCGTTGAGTCATGGTGTGTCTCCGTCAGGGAATGCTTTGATTATTGAGGTTGAGACGTATACATCATCCGCAAGTTCCATGGACAGTAGTGGCTTGTCGCAATCGCTGACTCAGATCAACGAAGGGTTAGTGAAAAGGGGGCTGTGATATAACAACAGGCTGTTCCCCCTCTCTTTGGATCGAGCCTATGAAAGCGAAGGCTGAAACACCTTTCGTGCCATTGAATATTGCCGTATTGACCGTCAGCGACACCCGTACCTTTGAAACCGATACGTCTGGGCAAGTCTTCGTTGACCGCTTGACCGCCGCAGGTCATAGCCTGATCGAGCGCGTGCTGCTCAAGGACGATCTGTACAAAATCCGTGCTCAGGTTGCCACCTGGATTGCCGACGATGACGTGCAGGTTGTACTGATCACTGGCGGCACAGGTTTTACCGGTCGCGACAGTACACCTGAAGCGGTGATCTGCTTGCTGGACAAGCAGGTCGATGGGTTTGGTGAGCTGTTCCGGCAGATTTCCGTGGCGGATATTGGTACCTCTACCGTGCAGTCCCGCGCGCTGGCGGGTATGGCCAACGGCACATTGGTCTGCTGCCTGCCGGGTTCGACCAATGCCTGTCGTACCGGTTGGGACGGTATTCTTGCCGAACAGCTGGATTCACGTCACCGTCCGTGTAACTTCGTCGCCCACCTCAAGCAGGCCGAGCCCTGCGAAACCCGCGGATAAACTGATATGAGCCGCACTGAAGCGCGATCGTTGATGCCTGTAGAAGTGGCGCTGGCGCGCTTGTTGGAGATGGCCGAGGCGACGCCGATCCTTGAGCGTGAGCGGGTCGTACTGGCCGATGCGCAAGGTCGGGTTCTGGCCGAGGAGTTGATTGCAACCCTGGATCTGCCGCCTTGGCCCAATAGCGCCATGGACGGTTACGCCTTGTGTCTGGCGGACTGGAAGGGTGAGCCAATGGAGGTCAGTCAGCGCATATTTGCCGGGCAAGCCCCCGAACCATTGACGCCTGGAACCTGTGCCCGGATCTTCACCGGCGCGCCCGTGCCGGCGGGCGCCGATTGCGTAGAAATGCAGGAAAACGCCGAGGTACTCGTCGATCAGCGGGTGCGCTTCATTGAGCCGATGAGAGTCGGGCAAAACATTCGTCCCCAGGGCCAGGAAACAACGATTGGCGAGCAAGTATTGGCCGTCGGTACGCGTATGGGGCCCATTGAACTGGGCCTGACAGCATCGTTGGGCCTGGCCGGGCTTAATGTCGTGCGGCGCGTGCGTGTTGCTGTGTTGTCCACCGGCGATGAGTTGATCGAGCCGGGCCAACCGCTGGGCCCTGGGCAGATTTACAACAGCAATCGGGTGTTGCTGTGCAGTTGGTTACAGCGGTTGGGCTGCGAGGTGTACGACGCCGGGATTTTGCCAGACGATCTGGAAAAAACCCGTAACGCGTTGGGCGCTCTGGGGCACGTCGATTTAATTCTTTCCACCGGTGGTGTATCGGTGGGCGAGGCAGATTTTCTCGGACATGCCCTGCGCGAGGACGGCGAGTTGTCATTGTGGAAGCTGGCCATCAAGCCTGGGAAGCCGCTGACGTTTGGCCATTTTCGTGGTGTGCCGGTGATTGGTTTACCGGGCAATCCAGCCTCGACTCTGGTGACCTTCGCATTACTCGCCCGGCCCTATCTGTTGCGCCGTCAGGGTGTCGCCGATGTCGCGCCGCTGCAGTTTCCGGTGCCTGCCGGTTTCACCTGGAACAAGGCCGGGGACCGCCGCGAATATCTGCGCGGGCGATTCGAACAAGGCCGCGCCGTGCTCTACAGCAACCAGAGCTCGGGCGTCCTGCGCAGCGCAGCGTGGGCCGAAGGCCTGATTGAAGTGCGCGAAGGGACCACGGTCGCCGAAGGTGACTGGCTGAACTTCATTCCTTTAAGTGAGGTGCTGGGCTAACGACCTGACTCATGTGGTGCTGCGGTTATAAACCTGGCGCTTACATCTCAACGTCGATCCAATCGTTTTGGTCGCCGTGGCTTATGGCCGCCCGGTGATCGAGCCGGGGCCGTTATTTGGACGGCGTTGATTCAGGCGTTCGTTATCGTAATAGGCGGTCTTGCGCCGCGTGATTAAATACGCTGTCCTGAATGCGGGTGCGCAAGGCTGGAATATTGCCCAATGGTCCTTTCAGAACAATCAGCGCGTCCCGCAGGGCCATGAGGTTTTCCAGGCCAAAAGCCTTGGTTGTGTGGGGGGCAGCGACAGGTAGCGACAGGTCGATAGCAGTCGCAGTGTTCGGGTTCATATAGATCAGCTCTTATAGTTATTCAGTGGAGGTGGTATTTGTTAGTTGCCAGGCGCAATGCTGCAAACGAATTTTTACAGTTTCGGGTGTCGGGGTAAATAGCTTGGCGGGGTGAATGTTGCGGAAAATCGTGTAGGGTATTTCTACAGTTTTAAATTTTATGTAGGAAGTTTATATATGGCCGCTGAAACTATCCTGAATATAGATGGGTTTGTCTAACAATCGAGCAAGTCCGAAGAGAAGGCTCCTTCAGGCTTGTTCGATGGGGTGTGTTCCAGGTTTGATTAGCTGAGTTGAGCGCCTGAATATTGTCAGTCTTTGGCGGACTCTTCCTCCAGACGGTCGGCTTCAAACAATTGCTCCAGTTCCGTTCTCGCTTCTCGGGCGGTTTGCAGGACTTTGGCGTCATCGTCATACACCAAATGTTGGGCATTCAGCACTTGTTCATCGTGACGCTTGAAGCGACTGACCCGGGCATCGGCCTGAGCCTGGCTCAGGCCCAGCCCCACCAATGTACGCCTGCTCATCTCCAGGCTGGAGTAGAACGTTTCGCGTACCGCCTGAGCACCTACGTCCATCAGCCGGTGCACATGTTGACGGTTGCGTGCCCGGGCGATGATTTTTATGTGCGGATAAAGCTTGCGCACCAACTCGGCAGTCTTGATGTTGGTGTCCGGGTCATCAGTGGCGATGATGAAAAACTCTGCCTGATCAACCTTGGCCGCACGCAAAATTTCCGGGCGTAGCGGGTTGCCGTAGAACACCGGCAGATGGCCAGAGCTGCGGGAAAACTCAATGGACTCCACAGCGTTATCCAATGCCACGAAGGAGATTTTTTGTGCCCGCAGAATCCGCGCAACGATTTGACCCATCCGGCCCATACCCGCGATGACCACCCTGGGCGAATCGCTGGCGATATCGCGGTACTCGTCCGGCACGATCTGCGGCGTGACTTTGGGTTTGAGCAGTCGCGAAATCAGGAGTAACAGCAGCGGCGTCATGGCCATGGACAGGGTGATGGTCAGCACCAGAATGTCGTACAGCCGCGCTTCGAACAGCCCTTGGTCGCGGCCGATCTTGAACACCACGAAGGCAAATTCACCACCCGCTGCCAGCACGACGCCCAAGCGCAAGGCGCTGTGCTGGTCCAGGCCGCCGACCAGACGGCCGATGCCAAACAGCAAGGGCAGTTTGATTAGAATCAGCAGCACTGTCAGCCCCAGCACGGTCAGCGGTGCGCTGGCCAGCAGGCCAATATTGGTACCCATGCCGACGCTGATAAAAAACAGCCCGAGCAGCAATCCTTTGAAGGGCTCGATTTGTGATTCCAGTTCGTGGCGATATTCGGAGTCAGCCAATAGCAGGCCTGCCAGAAACGCCCCCATGGCCATCGATAGTCCCGCCAGGTCCATCAGCCAGGCTGTGCCGATCACGACCAACAATGCAGTCGCGGTCGAGACTTCCTGTAGACCGGTCTTGGCTACGATCCGAAATACCGGGCGCAGCAGATAGCGCCCGCCGATCACCACAATAGCGATGCTGCCCACCACCCGCAGACCATGAGTCAGGTGGTCTGAGGTGCTGGCGTTGTGATCCACCCCCGCTAGAAACGGCACCATGGCAATCAATGGGATCGCGGCGATGTCCTGGAACAACAATACGGCGAAGGCCAGCCGTCCGTGTGGACTGTTAAGTTCCTTGCGCTCGGCCAGACTCTGCAGGCCGAAGGCGGTGGACGACAGTGCTAAACCCAGCCCTAACACAACCGCACTGTTAAACGACTGATCGAAGGCGAGCAGGGCGACGCTGCCGATAGCCACCCCAGTGAGCAGTACTTGGGCAAGCCCAACGCCAAACACGGCCTTGCGCATCACCCACAAACGTCGCGGCGACAACTCGAGGCCGATGATGAACAACAGCAGCACCACGCCCAATTCGGAAATATGGCTGACACTTTGCGGGTTGCCGATCAGGCCCAGCACTGAAGGGCCGATGATCACCCCGGCAAACAGATACCCGAGCACTGCGCCTAGTTGCAGGCGCTTGGCCAAGGGTACGGTCAATACTGCGGCCAGCAGAAATACGACTGCGGCCTGCAGTAGATTGCCTTCGTTGGGCATAGTGAACTCCTTGATGTATCGCTGTTCGATCACTGCTAAAGCGCGAGAGCGGAAGCTTGGCGGCAACCGTCTTGAATAGGGCGGCATTAAAACATGTGATGTTTATCTCATTGGCGTTCATTTTGTTCTGATCAGGGTCACAGGATCAGTGTCGAAGCCTCTATCGGGCAACCCGGCGGCCAGTACCGGGGATTTGTATGCCAGGCTGCCGTCTGCGAGTCATCAGCGGTACCATGGGCCCGGAGTTGCGCAGAGCAAATGATTTCTACAGGTATTCAGGAAGCCGTAATGACTAACAAACAGCGTTTGACGTATTCGATTCTGATCGCCCTGGTGGTGCTGGGGATCATGTTGGGCTTGTCACACTTGCAGAACATTGGCGTGATCACCGAGAAGACCTTTCAGTACATTGCCGTTTCGGTCGCGGTGTTGGTGGTGATCATCAACGGGTTCATGCGGCGCAAGGTCAAGCCTTAATGACAAGGTGACGCTAAGGTTGGCTCAATCCCTGCTTGAGCAAGCGTGCGGGATCAATGAAGAACGTCATTACCTCCCTCAAAAAAAATATACCGGAGCTTAAAATGTCTGCATCCAGCGATACCGCAGCCCACGTCGAGACGCAAAATATATCTTTTCCTGAGTTGGTCGAGTTGCTGCGTCAGGTCTTCCTGCGCAACGGCACCTCGCCGGAAGTGGCAAGTGTGTTGGCTGAAAACTGCGCCAGCGCTGAGCGTGACGGTTCCCATAGTCACGGCATTTTCAGAATTCCCGGTTACCTTTCGTCCCTGGCCAGCGGCTGGGTCGACGGCAAAGCGGTGCCAAAAGTCGAGGATGTTGGCGCGGCATTTATTCGGGTCGATGCGGCTAACGGCTTCGCTCAACCTGCATTGGCGGCTGCCAGACCGTTGCTGGTAGAGAAAGCCAAGAGCGCGGGGATTGCCATTCTGGCGATTCGCAGCTCGCACCATTTCGCGGCGCTGTGGCCCGATGTCGAGCCGTTCGCTCGTGAGGGGCTGGTGGCGTTGAGCGTGGTCAACAGCATGACGTGCGTGGTGCCCCATGGTGCACAGCGACCGCTGTTCGGCACCAATCCAATTGCATTTGCCGCACCCAGGGCGGGTGGTGACCCGATTGTGTTCGATCTGGCCACCAGTGCTATTGCCAACGGTGACGTGCAGATCGCTGCTCGCAAGGGCGCGATGTTGCCGCCGGGCATGGGTGTGGACCGCGCCGGGCTGCCGACCGAGGATCCCAAGGCGATCCTTGATGGTGGTGCGTTGCTGCCCTTTGGTGGCTATAAGGGCTCAGCCTTGTCGATGATGGTCGAATTGCTCGCCGCGGGGCTCACTGGCGGTAATTTTTCGTTCGAGTTCGACTGGTCAAAGCATCCCGGTGCACAGACCCCCTGGACGGGTCAGTTGTTTATCGTCATTGATCCGAACAAGGGTTCCGGGCAGAACTTTGCCGAGCGCAGTGAGGAACTGGTCCGGCGGATGCATGACGTCGGTCAGGAGCGCATGCCCGGTGACCGCCGCTACCTGCAGCGCGCCAAGGCGCTGGCCCATGGCATCGATATTCCCGTGGCTGAACTGGCGCGATTGCGAGAGTTGGCTGGCGTGTAGGGTTAAACCCTAAACCTGCGGCAGGCTTGCTTGTAGAGGCTCGCGTCAGATACACCGCGCGAGTCCATTATCAGGCGAGTCTGTAATGGGCACCGAATAAAGTCCGGCTCTAGTTGCAGGCCTGCAGGATGATGGTTACCGCAGAGGAAGAGGTATCAGCGACCGTTGGTGTCATCTTGAATGGCTGTAACTTTTGTAGTCTTGACACGTAGATATGAAGAGCAACTCTTTTTTTCTAAAGTCTGTAATGCCCTCATTTAGAGCCAGTATCTAGCGGGCCACTTCACGACAAATACGCCCCGTTAACGCGTAGCGATCAGCGTTGTTCAATCCCCGATCTGACCCCTCGAAACCCCGGTTATAAAGGGGCGCAGCCCCAATGGGCGTGACGATTACCCTTGTTGTCAGGAACCATGGTGTGGCGCTGCCAAGCGTCCGCGAGGAATGAGTTCGTGCAGACATCCTCATGGAAAGGTTAACGATTTAGGGATTTATATATTCCAAAAGCAGATAAAAAAATAATAATTCATTCTTATAAAGAATAAATAAAATCCTTTAAATTGCCGCCACTCAACGCCGCAACCGCTCTAGGACGGCCGTTAGCCCTGAATTAGCACTGCCGATCGGAGACAACGATGCGCAATAAAACTTACCTCACGCTGGTCATGGTCCTTGGTGTCGCACAGCAAGCGCATGCCGCTGGTTTCATTGAGGACAGCAAAGCCTCACTTGACCTGCGTAACTTTTACTTCAACCAAGACACGCGTAATGCAAAGGCACCTTCTGACCGTGAGTGGGGCCAGGGCTTCATTCTTAATTACCAGTCAGGTTTCACTCAGGGACCGATAGGGGTTGGTTTGGATGTGCTGGGCTTGTATGGCCTGCGGTTAGACGCCGCAGGGCGCGTGGGTAAGAAGGAAGAGGATCACACCCCGGGAAGTGTATTTCCTTTGGACAGCAACGGAGAAGCGGTTAATGATTATGGCCGGCTGGGGGCCACCGCTAAGTTTCGTGTTTCCCAGACTCAGCTAAAGGTCGGCACGTTGCTCCCGAAACTGCCTGTTTTGACGTACAACGACGGGCGCTTATTGCCGGAAACCTTTGAGGGGTGGCAAGTAGAATCAAAAGAGTTTGAGCATTTAAACTTTATCGTGGGTGATATAAAACAGGTGGCTGATCGTAACTCCTCAAATACCCAGGGGATGTCGATTGCGGGCGCAAACAACCCGGACACCGGGAAATTCAGTAATCAGTTCTATTACGGTGGGGTTGATTATCAAGCCACTCCGCAATTGCAACTGCAATACTACTATGGCGGCTTGAAAGATTTTTATCAGCAGCACTTTCTTGGGTTGGTTCACCAGTGGCAACTGCCCGTCGGTCAGCTGAAAACAGACTTGCGTTATTTCTATAGCACCTCAGGCGGTGAAAATGCCAGCGCTTCGGGCCGTGATCAAGGTTATGTCAGTGCGGGCTATTATGGTCAAGGTATTGGCAAGGGCGAAGTAGATAACCGTCTATGGAGCAGCCTGTTCACGTATAGCCTGCAAGGCCACTCCATCAGTGTTGGCTATCAGCAAACGAGCGGGCGTAGTGACTTCCCTCATTAACCAGGACCAGGGTCGCTCTCCTTACTTGATCACCAATTCGCAGGTTCTGCGCTTCGTCAATGCAGGCGAAGACACGACAATGGCCGCGTATGCCTACGACTTTTCAACCCTCGGCTTACCGGGTTTAAAGACAAGTTATACCTACTGGAATGGTCAGCATATTCAAGCGCTCAACAAGCAGAATAGCGAATGGGAGCATGACTTCCGTATCGACTATGTGATCCCTCAAGGTAGCCTCAAGGGGCTGGGTTTTACGTGGCGCAGTGCGGTGCTTCGAGGCAACGATGTGGCCGACAAAGACGAAAACCGCTTTATCGTCAGCTACAGCATTCCTCTTATATAAGGCATTGTCTTCGGCTTCGACGCCGCCTTGCCCAGCCACTTCGACAGGACAAGGCGGGCTCATGCTAAATTCGCAGGACTGTTCAAAAAACGCCAACAATTGACGAGGGCCGTGATGGATCAGGTCAAGGCGATGAAAATTTTCGTGCGTATCTATGAGCGCAGCAGCTTCACGTTGGCTGCTGAAGACTTGACCCTGCCGCGTGCGACGCTGACTCACAGCCTCAACCAACTGGAAGCCTGGCTCGGCACGCGCTTGCTGGAGCGCAGCACGCGCAGGGTCAAACCTACCCTTGACGGTGAGGCCTACTACGCGCGATGCATCCATTTACTGGCGGAACTGGAAGATGCCGAACATGCGTTCCGCAGCGTCGCGCCCAAAGGCATGCTGCGGATCAACCTGCACGGCACGTTGGCCAGGTACTTCGTGGTGCCAGCCTTGCCGGACTTCATGGCGCGTTATCCTGATATTCAACTGACCCTGAGCGAAGCTGATCGATTGGTGGACCTGGTTCAGGAGGGCGTGGATTGCGTGGTGCGGGCCGGCAACCTCAGCGATTCATCGTTGGTCGGCCGTCGTATCGCGATGCTGGAGCAGGTGACCTGTGCAAGCCCGGCGTACCTGCGCAAATACGGGGTGCCGAAACAGGTGAGGGACCTTGCGACTCACACGGGCGTGAACTATGTCTCCAGAACCACCGGCAAACCTTACCCCTTCGAGTTTATGGTGGATGGGCAATGCCAGGAGGTCCTGCTCGAGGGTCGCGTCGCGGTGTTTGGCGCTGAAATCTACGCCGCGTCGGCGGTTGCCGGCATTGGCATCATTCAGGTGCCGCGCTATCGGGTTGCTCAGCAACTGTCCGAAGATGTGTTGCGTGAAGTGTTGCCTCAATGCCCGCCGCCACCGATGCCCGTGTCGGTCCTGTATCCGCACAACCGCCACATGTCCCCGCGAGTTAGGGTGTTCGTCGATTGGGTGAGCGAGTGTTTTGCCGAGGCGGCGCGGGGGCTCGCCCGGCATGGGTATGACCAGTAGCTCCAGGGGTGAATGCACTGCATCGTGTCACAGGCGCCGTAACTCGCCATGAACCTGTGCAAACGACGGCCTTGCCAGTACGTCGGGATGCGTGCATCGGCTTTTCAGGTTAAGTAGCCACTCGGCAGGTGCTGGATCGCAACGCGTCAGCAATTCACCCAGCAGGATCCCGAAAGCCCTGACTTCAACGCGTTCCAGTGCCTGTGCTTGAGCGGTGTTGGCTGTCGGATAAAACGACGCTGCGCCAAAATCGCCGAGCAGGCAATCGCCGTCCTCGTCCCACAAGATATTGTGCCCGTACAGGTCGCCATGGCAGATACCGCCTGCATGCAGATGCTCGGCAACCGAGGCGATGCCGCAGGCCAGGCGCAGGGCGACGTCCAGCGAAAACCGGGTGCCTGAGGCATAGATGTCTCGGGTGCAGGAGTCCAGGCTGGGCGGGCCAGCGAGGTTGCTGAAGCTGGGGGCGATCAATTGCATCACCAGACCAACCTGTGCCTGTGGGTGTTCAGCGATCTGCCCCTGGACTTCGATCAGCTGTGGGTGAGCCCCCGCAGCAATGCAGGCAGACATTTCGTTGAGCGGGGAGCCGTCACTGGTGATGCTGCCCTTGTAGAGCTTGATCGCCACAGGCGTGGATTGGTTCTCCTGACGTTGCCACAGGGCTTGTTGGATCACCCCGGAAGCGCCTTCGCCCAGTTGCTGTTGTACCTGCAGATGCTCCCACGGGATCTGGCGGATGGGCGTTTCAGCGGGACTTACGGTCAGCGGGTTTCCGGCGTAGGCCAGCCAGGCAAGCGTGGGCAGTTTCAACAACCAGTCGGGCAATTCAGTCAGGCGGTTGGCCGCAATACGCACCAGTTCAAGTTGCGTGCAGGTCGCCAGACTCTCAGGCAACTTCTGCAAGCGATTACCCGCCAGCATCAATTTTTGCAAGGCACTGCAGGCGCCAAGTGCGTCGGGCAGGGCCTCGATGCAGTTGTCCGTCAGGATTAGCCAGCGCAACAAGGGCGGCAGTGCCTGAGCAGGAACGTAGCGGATCTGATTGGCCTTGAACCCGACGATTTGCAACTGCAGGCACTGACCTATACTGGCTGGCAGCTCGGTGAACCTGTTTTCCGAGCAGAACAACACGCGCAGGTGTTTCAGACGGTGCAGATCTTCCGGCAGGCGGCTCAACGCATTGCCGGTCAGATTGAGCACCTCCAGCGAGTCCGCGAGGTCGAAAATTTCCGCAGGAAACTCGGTCAGCCCGCAGGACAGATCAAGCCGTGTGATGCCCGCAAGCTTGCCAGCGCGCAGACGCTCAAGGGTATGAGTTTGATTGTCGATCGTCATCATTAATCCTGCCGCGCGAGGCAGATGTCGATTAATCGATGCATGCGTTCCAGGCTCGGTGGTGCTTCCGCGTAGAGGATGCGATACACCATTGGCGCAACGATGGCGTCCATCAATTCTTCGGCCGGTGGAGCAGTCTCACCTCGGGCGAGCGCGCGCCCGATGATGATTTGTAATTGGTCACGAACGATGGCAGAGCATTTTCCAGAGCAGGTTGCCGCGCTACTGGCCACGACGTCACGCATCAGTTCCCGCCCCGGGGCTGAACTCATTTCGTCCAGGTATTGCTCGGTCCACGTTTGCAGGTCTTCGCGCAGGTTGCCGCAATTGACCGGGATGTCCGGACGCAAACGTTCCACCGCTGCGTCTGCAAGCAGCGTGGTCAGGTCACCCCAGCGTCGGTAAATGGTTGAGGGCGTGACACCAGCACGGGCAGCAATCAGTGGGACGCTGAGGGCTGCACGATCGTGCTCGAGCAACAGGTCACGGATAGCCGCGTGGATCGATTCTTGAACACGGGCGCTGCGGCCTCCCGTGCGAATACCTTCTTTAATAGCCATGCGGCAGACCTTAACACAAAGAATTTGCTTTAAGCGGGATCGCGTTGCACACTCGAAAAAGCTAAATTATTGCTTTAACGGTTTGCTTTATCGGAGAGTGTACTCATGTCTCATCCTTTGCAGAACCCGGACCCGACCGTTCGTAGTCGTGGAGCACTGGGGTTTCTTGCCGTCACGGTGTTGTGCTTTTTTGCTGCGTCCAGCGCGCCCACCCCTCTTTATCACCTGTATCAGCAAAGCTGGGGCTTCTCGTCGGCGATACTGACCCTGATTTTTGCAGTGTATGCCCTGAGTTTACTGGGGGCCTTGTTGTTGGTCGGCTCATTGTCCGACTACTTGGGCAGACGCCCGGTCATTTTTGCCGCGCTGGTGCTTGAGATTTTGTCGATGGTATTGTTTATCGCCGCCACCGATGTGACCTGGCTAATCATTGCACGGGTGCTGCAAGGTTTCGCCACGGGCATGGCTGCCAGCGCATTGGGCGCTGCCTTGCTTGATTGTGATCAGACACAGGGGCCGTTGATCAACAGTGTCGCACCGATGCTGGGCATGGCCGCGGGCGCGCTGGGCACCAGTGTTCTGGTGACGTTCGCGCCCTTGCCGCTGTTGATGGCGTTTGTCGTGCTATTGATCGCTTTTGTGTTGCAGGCTCTGTACCTGTGGCGTCTGCCGGAAACGGTCAGCCCACAACCGGGTGTCTGGGCGTCGCTAAAGCTTTCGTTGCACGTACCACCTCAGGCGAGACGCACGCTGTGGCTGGTGCTGCCAGTGGATATAGCGGCTTGGGCGTTGGGCGGATTCTATCTGTCGCTGAGCCCATCATTATTAACCGCAGCAACCGGCTCGACGTCGGTTCTCAATGGCGGGCTGGCCGTGGCGGCATTAACCCTAAGTGGCGCGGTGGCGATTCTGAACCTGCGCAAACGTACACCCCGCCTGGCCTTGTTCGTGGGTGCCAGCTTTATGGGCGTAGGCGTCGCGGTGATTCTGGCGGCCGTCAACAGCGGTTGGCTATGGCTGTTTTTCGTAGGGACGGTGGTTGCCGGGTGCGGGTTCGGCGCAGGGTTCCTTGGGGCCATGCGCTTATTATTGCCACTGGCTCACGCCCATGAACGCGCCGGGCTGATGTCGACATTTTATGTGCTCAGTTACCTGGCATTTTGTGTGCCTGCATTGGTTGCCGGGCTCTCGGCACACAGCTTCGGGCTGATCGCGACCACCAACGTCTATGGCCTGGTGGTCATCGCCTTGGCATTGCTGGCTCTACTGGGTGTGCTGACCCAGCGTTCGGCCAATGCCCGTGCGATGGCTCAGGGCTAAAGCGGCCGACAAAAGTCGTAGCTGTTTTTCTCTGTGCATCTGCTACGTTCATGGGTGTAAGTCTTTCTCGCCAAGCCCTCAATAAGAACAAGCACAGGGACACCGATGAGCCAGCAACAGAAGCATTATCAGCAGCATTACGACCATTCCATCGCCGATCCAGAGGCCTTCTGGGCGCTACAGGCGCGCAACGTGGCGTGGTATCAGGCACCTCGACAGACTCTGCAAACCCTGGCTGACGGCACGCATCGCTGGTTCGCCGACGGTCAGCTCAATAGCAGCTATCTGGCACTCGATTATCAGATCGAGCAGGGCCGTGGCGAGCAGACGGCACTGATCTACGACTCGCCCGTCAGCCACAGCAAGGTGCGCTACAGCTACAACGAACTGCGTGACGAAGTGGCGCGGTTGGCGGGTTTGCTCCGCCAATTGGGCGTGGAGAAGGGCGACGGCGTAATCATCTATATGCCGATGGTCCCGCAGGCGGCCATGGCGATGCTGGCCTGCGCCCGACTCGGCGCAATCCACTCCGTGGTGTTCGGCGGTTTTGCAGCCCATGAACTGGCACTGCGCATCGACGATTCCAAACCCAAGCTGCTGCTGACGGCTTCGTGCGGGTTGGAGTTCGACCGGGTTATTGAATACAAACCCTTGGTGGACAAAGCCCTGGAACTGGCTCGCCATCAGCCGAGCCATGTTCTGGTGCTGCAACGCCCACAGGTTCAGGCGCAGTTGCAGAAGGGCCGCGACCTGGACTGGAACGCAGCCTTGGTCGGTGTGCAACCGGTCGATCCGGTGCCCGTCGCCAGCACCGACCCGCTATACATCATGTACACCTCGGGCACCACCGGCCGGCCCAAAGGTATCGTTCGCGAAAACGGCGGCAACGCAGTCGCGCTGACCTTCACCATGAGCCATATCTACGGGATGCAGCCGGGCGATGTCTGGTGGGGCATCTCCGATGTTGGCTGGGTGGTAGGCCACACCCTGATTGTCTACGGACCGCTGATGTGCGGTTGCACCACTATCCTGTATGAGGGCAAGCCGATCCGTACGCCAGATGCCGGCGCGTATTGGCGGGTGATCGAAGAATATAAGGTCAACGCGTTGTTCTGTGCTCCCACTGCCATGCGCGCGATTCGCAAGGAAGATCCTGACGGCGAGTTGATCAAGAACCGCGACCTGAGTTCGCTGCGACAGTTGTTTCTGGCGGGGGAAAAACTCGACTCCAGCACGCATCACTGGCTGGAACAACTGACTGGCAAGCCGGTACTCGATCATTGGTGGCAGACCGAAACCGGTTGGCCGGTGACTGCACCGTGCGTAGGTCTTGAAGGCCACAGCCCGGCCCCCGGTTCAAGCAACCGTGCAGTACCGGGTTACAACGTGAAGGTGGTGGATGAGGAGGGCCGGTTGCTCGCGCCTGGTCAGCAAGGTTCTATCGTCATCGCCTTGCCATTGCCGCCTGGGTGCAGCCAGACGCTTTGGAATGACCATACACGTTACCTGGAAGCTTATCTGCAGACCTTTCCCGGCTATTACCACACGGGTGATGGGGGGTATGTGGACGAAAATGGTTTCGTGTACATCATGGGCCGCACGGATGATGTGATTAACGTCGCGGGTCATAGGCTGTCCACCGGGGAGATGGAAGACCTGGTCAGCCAACATCCCGCCGTGGCCGAGTGTGCGGTGATCGGCGTGCATGACGAGATCAAGGGGCAGGTGCCGCTGGGCATGATCGTGCTCAAGGACGGCGTCAGCGAAAGTGCCGAGCAGTTGCGTAGCGAAATGGTGGCGTTGGTGCGCGAGAGAATCGGTGCGCTGGCGTGCTTGCAGCGTGTGGTCGTGGTCAAGCGCCTGCCCAAAACCCGCTCCGGCAAAATACTGCGCGGTGTTCTACGAAAAATCGCCGACGGCGAGGACTTCACTCCGCCGTCGACGATTGATGATCCAGCGATTCTCGGGGAGATTGCTGCTGCGTTGAAAGCAACATAAACCCCAAGAGCGGATTTGCCTGAAGGGGCCGTTGACTCAGCGCAGGACCGAGACCATTTCCGACACGGTGGTCAGGACATCCTTGGCCAGTTGTTTCGAGCGTTTGCCGGACCAGCCGGTGACGACGTCAGGCGCGTCATCGTTGTCCTTGAACGGCATTTCCAGGGTCAATGCCAGGCATTGGAAACGCTCGCCGACGCTGTTGCAGGCCAGGTTCATGTTGGCTTGGCCGGGGTTGCTGCGCGGGTAACCGTAGCGGGTCTGGAAATCCTGGGTGATTTCGCTCAAGCGGCGGCGGAAGTGCTCTTCCAGTTGCTGCTGGTGCGGGGTGTAGCCGGGATTGCCTTCACACGCGGCGGCAAACACGTAGGGGATTTCTTCATCGCCGTGGATATCGAGGAATAGATCTACGCCGTATTTCTCCATCTGCTGCTGGACGAAAAACACTTCCGGGCTCAGTTCCCGGCTGGAATCCTGCCAAGCCCGATTCAGGTCTTTACCCTTGGCGTTGGTGCGCAGATGACCGTGGAATGAGCCGTCAGGGTTCATGTGCGGCACCAGGTACAGATCGGCGGCAGCCAGCAGTTGCGCCATGACCGGGTCGTGTTTTTCCTGCAAGCGTTCGATCAGGCCTTCCATGAACCATTCGGCCATGTGTTCGCCCGGGTGTTGCTGGGCGATGATCCAGACCTTGCGCTTGCCGACAGCACCGTCGCCTTTGCGCAACAGTTGGATGTCGCGACCTTCGACGCTTTTGCCGATGGCAATCAGCTCGGTGCCGGCTTTGTTGATAGCCTGTTCTATCAGCCAGTCATGACGTGCGCGGCTATAGGGTTCAAAGTAGGCGAAATACACCTGCGACTCGGTTGGCGCAAGGCTGAAATTCAGGGCCGTGCCGTCGAATGTTGTCGGTACACGAAACCAGTGTTCATGATCGTAAGAGGCCACGGCCTGGTAACCGTTCCAGGCGCGGTTGTAGCTGGACTGGCTGGCGTTGGTCAGGCTGAAGGCGTGTTTTTGGCCCACGTCCAAGTGTTCGACCTTGAAGTGAAACCACTGAAGATGGGGGCTGTTCGTGTCGGGACGGATCGCCAGTCTTACGTTAGAAGGGTTGCTGGCGTCGAGTACTTCAATATTGCCGCTGTCGAAATCAGCGCTGATTTTGAGAGGGGTCTGAGTCACGGTTATTTCCTGTACGGCGGTACCAATTCGTGCCGGTACTGTACACCCATCGGAAAGAAACAAAAAAAAGACCCGGCAAAAAGCCGGGTCAAAACCGTGATTAGCCTGATGAGGAGATAACCCGGAAGCCGACCTGAGGCTTCTGGGTTATCGGGTTGATCTTGCGATCAACGGCGCCAATAATAACAATTATCATTCGCATATCAAAGTTTATTTTGCTTCATCCAGTTCCACCAGTGCCGTGCCTTCGCTGACCATCTCGCCTTCGACGCAATACAGCGCCTTGACTACTCCAGCATGGGGTGCGCGGATGCTGTGCTCCATCTTCATGGCCTCCAGCACCACCAACTGCGCACCCGCGTCGACGCTTTGACCGACCTCGACCAGCACCCGCACGATGCTGCCGTTCATTGGAGCGGTCAGGCCGCCCTGATGGCTGTGGCTGGCTTCAATCTCGGCAATCGGATCGAGGCGTTTGATGGTGTGCAGCTCGCCTTGCCAATGCAGATATAAGGTATCGCCCCGGCGGATCGCCAGATGCTGACGGCGCACGCCATCGTGTTCAATCAGCAGTTGCTCGCCCCTCAGCTCGGCCAGCGAGGCGCTGCTGTTGCGCAGCTGGATCACCTGCTTCTGGCCATTGCAGATCAAGTGCAGGTCGATTTCTGTCGGCAGCCCGGCACGCAGACCGTTGTGGCTGGCCCACGGTGAATAAAGGTCGTCCTGACGAACCGTGGCTGGCTGGCTTTGGCTGAAGGCCTCGCCAGCGGCTTGCCAGAACTCTGCCGATAATTCTCCGGCGGGTGGCAGCAACTGTTCCTGATAGCGTGGAATAAATCCGGTATCAAGTTCCGCCGCTGCGAACGCAGGATGAGCGACGATGCGGCGCAGGAACGCCAGGTTGGTTTTCAGCCCGCCGATGGCGAACTCATCAAGCATGGCCAGCAAACGCAGACGTGCCTGCTCACGGTTCTCGCCCCAGGCGATCAGTTTGCCGAGCATCGGGTCGTAGAACGGCGACACGCTGTCACCCTCGGCTACGCCGCTGTCCACGCGTCGACCGGGGCCGGCAGCAGGTTCGCGGTAGATGTCCAGCGTGCCGGTGGCCGGCAAGAAATCGTTGGCGGGGTCTTCGGCGTACAGCCGCACTTCGATGGCATGGCCAATCAGCGGTACCTGCGCTTGAGTAATTGGCAACGCCTCGCCTTGGGCCACGCGAATTTGCCAGGCCACCAG
Source organism: Pseudomonas sp. 5C2 (assembly GCF_034314155.1). NCBI lineage: Bacteria > Pseudomonadati > Pseudomonadota > Gammaproteobacteria > Pseudomonadales > Pseudomonadaceae > Pseudomonas > Pseudomonas sp. 5C2. The sequence continues at coordinate 1,012,681 of NZ_JAVIWH010000002.1, forward strand.
GTCCAGCCCGGTGATCGCTTCGGTGACCGGGTGTTCGACTTGCAGGCGAGTATTCATCTCCATAAAGAAGAATTCGCCGCGAGAGTCCAGCAGAAACTCCACCGTGCCTGCGCCGACATAACCAATGGCTTGAGCAGCACGCACCGCCGATTCACCCATGGCACGGCGCAGCTCTGGGCTGAGACCGGGGGCAGGGGCTTCTTCGACGACTTTTTGATGGCGGCGCTGAATCGAGCAGTCGCGCTCATTAAGGTACAGGCAGTTGCCGTGCTGATCGGCAAACACTTGGATTTCGACGTGACGCGGCTTGAGCAGGTATTTCTCCACCAGCATCCGCGAGTCACCGAACGATGACTGTGCTTCACGCTGAGCCGAGGCCAGCGCTTCGGCCATTTCACTGACCTGTTCCACCACCTTCATGCCTTTGCCGCCACCGCCTGCCGTGGCTTTGAGCAACACCGGGTAACCGATGCGTTCAGCGGCGGCGCTGAAGGTTGCGACGTCTTGTGCTTCGCCGTGATAACCCGGTACCAGAGGTACGCCCGCGTCTTCCATCAGGGCCTTGGCGGCGGATTTGCTGCCCATGGCGTCGATGGCAGAGGCGGGTGGACCGAGGAAAACCAATCCAGCGTTTTCGATGGCGCGGGCAAACCCTGCGTTTTCAGATAAAAAGCCATAACCAGGATGAATCGCCTGGGCGCCGCTGGCCTTGGCCGCAGCGATCAATTTGTCGATCAGCAAGTAGCTGTCGGCCGCCTTGCTCCCACCCAGATCCACTCGGATGTCAGCCTCGCGGCTGTGTCGAGCATCGCGATCGGTGGCGCTGTGCACGGCAACGGTGGTCAGCCCAAGCGCCTTGGCGGTGCGCATGATGCGGCACGCAATTTCGCCCCGGTTGGCGACCAGAATTCGGGTCAGCGGTGGTGTAGGGGGCTGCGAGGCGCTCATGGGCGCGGCTCCTTTTTATTGGATTGAGCGGCGTCAGCCTGCTCGGACTGCCAGGCCGGTGCGCGTTTTTCCAGAAAGGCGCGCAAGCCTTCCTGGCCTTCAGGGCTGACGCGGATACGGGCAATGGCGTTTTCGCAATAACGACGCAGGGCAGGGGTCAGTGCACCGTTACCTACTTCACGCAGCAGGTCTTTACTCGCACGCATTGCTTGTGGGCTGTTGAGCAGCAAGGTGTCGATCCACTGATCGATCTGCTGCTCGAACTCGGCGGCTGGGTAACACTCGGCAAGCAAACCGATTTCCCGTGCGCGCAGGCCACTGAAGCGCTCGGCCGTCAGGGCGTAACGACGCGCCGCACGCTCACCGATGGCTTGCACCACGAAGGGGCTGATCACCGCCGGGGCCAGGCCGATGCGCACTTCCGACAGGCAAAACTGCGCATCTTCGGTACCGATGGCCATGTCACAGCAACTGATCAGACCCAATGCGCCGCCATAGGCCGCGCCTTGCACGACCGCCAAAGTGGGGATCTTCAATTTGGCCAGGTTGTACATCAACTCGGCCAGTTCGCGGGCATCGTCGAGGTTGGTGTTGTAATCCAGGTTCGCCGATTGCTGCATCCAGGCCAGGTCGGCGCCAGCGCTAAAGTGCTTGCCCCGGCCACGGATCACCATGAAGCGCAGACGGGTGTCGGCTTGCACATCATCCAGGGCGATGATCAGCTCGCGAATCATTTGGGCGTTGAAAGCGTTGTTCTTGTCCGCGCGGTTCAGCCAGAGCGTGGCGAACCCCCGGGGATCGGTGTGCAATTCAACTGTGTGTAAATCGGTCATGTTCACTCCGTGGGCGCGGCCCGGTTACATCCGGAACACACCGAATGTGCTTGGCTCGATAGGCGCATTCAGCGATGCGGACAAGGCCAGGGCAAGGATGTCCCGGGTTTGCGCGGGGTCGATTACACCGTCGTCCCACAAACGGGCGCTGGAGTAATAAGGATGACCCTGGTGCTCATACTGATCGAGAATCGGTTGCTTGATCTCGGCTTCCTGCTCAGCGCTGAACGTGTGACCGCTGCGTTCGGCTTGCTCGCGCTTGACCTGCACCAGCACGCCAGCAGCTTGTTCGCCACCCATTACGCCGATCCGGGCGTTGGGCCACATCCAGAGAAAACGCGGGTCGTAGGCGCGGCCGCACATGCCGTAGTTACCGGCGCCGAAACTGCCGCCAATGATGACCGTGAACTTCGGCACCTTGGCGCAGGCTACGGCGGTGACCAGCTTGGCGCCGTGCTTGGCGATGCCGCCAGCTTCGTACTTCTGGCCGACCATGAACCCGGTGATGTTCTGCAGAAACAACAACGGGATGCCGCGCTGACAGGCCAGCTCGATGAAGTGCGCGCCTTTTTGCGCCGATTCAGCGAACAGGATGCCGTTATTGGCCAGGATCGCGATGGGATAGCCGTGCAGATGGGCAAAGCCGCAGACCAGCGTGGTCCCGAACAAGGCCTTGAATTCATCGAACACGGAGCCGTCCACCAGGCGCGCAACCACTTCGCGCACATCGAAGGGTTGCTTCGCGTCAGCCGGGATCACCCCGTACAACTCGTCGGCGCCATACAGCGGGGCAATGGGGGGCAGGGCGTTGAGTTCACCCTGTTTACGCCAGTTGAGGTTGGCGATGCTGCGTCGGGCCAAGGCCAGGGCATGTTCATCACTTTCGGCGTAATGGTCGGCAACCCCAGAGATCTTGCAGTGCACATCGGCACCGCCCAGGTCCTCGGCGCTCACCACTTCACCGGTCGCGGCTTTCACCAACGGTGGGCCAGCGAGGAAAATCGTCGCCTGTTGGCGAACCATGATTGCTTCATCGGCCATGGCCGGCACGTAAGCACCGCCCGCGGTGCACGAGCCCATGACCACGGCGATCTGCGGGATGCCCACGGCGCTCATGTTCGCTTGGTTGAAGAAAATCCGCCCGAAGTGCTCGCGGTCCGGGAACACTTCATCCTGACGCGGCAGGTTGGCGCCACCGGAATCGACCAGATAGATGCACGGCAAGCGATTTTGCTGAGCGATAGTTTGCGCTCGCAGGTGTTTTTTCACCGTCAGCGGATAGTAAGAGCCGCCTTTTACTGTGGCGTCGTTGGCGACGATCATGCATTCGACGCCCTCGACCCGGCCAATGCCGACGATCAAACCTGCCGCGGGTACGTCTTCGCCATACACCTCGTAAGTCGTCAACTGGCCGATTTCAAGGAAAGGCGAACCGGCATCGAGCAAACGGTTGATCCGTTCGCGGGGCAGCAGTTTGCCGCGCGACGTGTGGCGCTCTTGGGCTTTAGGCCCGCCGCCCTGATGAACCTGGGCGAGCAACTTTCGCAAGCCTTTGACGTGTTCCAGCATCGCTGCGCCGTTGAGTGCGAATTCGGGCGAGCGCGTGTTGATTTGGGTGTGCAGGATGGCCATGAGGCACTCCAAAAGATCAAATAGGCTCAGCGCGTTTCGTTGAACAGCTCGCGACCGATCAGCATGCGGCGGATTTCACTGGTGCCCGCGCCGATCTCATACAGCTTGGCGTCACGCAACAGGCGTCCGGCCGGAAACTCATTGATATAGCCGTTGCCGCCGAGGATCTGGATGGTGTCCAGAGCCATTTGTGTGGCGCGTTCTGCGCTGTACAAGATCACCCCGGCAGCATCCTTGCGCGTGGTTTCGCCGCGCTCACAGGCTTGAGCCACGGCATACAGGTACGCGCGGCTGGCATTGAGTTGGGTGTACATGTCGGCGACCTTGCCTTGAATCAGCTGGAATTCGCCGATGCTCTGGCCGAACTGTTTACGGTCGTGAATGTAGGGCACCACCACGTCCATACAGGCCTGCATGATCCCGGTAGGGCCACCCGAAAGCACGACGCGCTCGTAGTCGAGGCCGCTCATCAAGACTTTGACGCCGCTGTTCAGCACCCCGAGCAGGTTCTCTTCCGGCACTTCGACGTCATCGAAAAACAGCTCGCAGGTGTTGGAGCCACGCATGCCGAGCTTGTCGAATTTATTGCTGCGGGAAAATCCTTTCCAGTCGCGCTCGACGATGAAAGCGCTGATGCCATGAGCGCCTTTTTCCAGGTCAGTCTTGGCGTAGATCACATACGTGTTGGCATCCGGGCCGTTGGTGATCCAGGTTTTACTGCCATTGAGAACGTAATGATCGCCGCGCTTGTCGGCGCGCAGTTTCATCGACACCACATCGGAACCGGCATTGGGTTCGCTCATGGCTAAGGCACCCACATGCTCGCCACTGATCAGCTTGGGCAGGTATTTGGCTTTCTGCTCGGGGTTGCCGTTGCGGTTGATCTGGTTCACGCACAGATTGGAGTGAGCGCCGTAGGAGAGGGCGACTGAAGCCGAGCCACGGCTGATTTCTTCCATCGCCACAACGTGAGCCAGGTAGCCCATGCCCGCGCCGCCGTATTCCTCAGAGACCGTGATGCCGAGCAAACCCATGTCACCGAACTTGCGCCACATGTCAGCAGGGAACAGATTGTCTTTATCGATTTGCGCCGCACGGGGCGAAATTTCTGCCGCGACAAAGGCCTGAACCTGGTCGCGCAGCATGTCGATGGTTTCGCCGAGGGCGAAGTTCAGGCTCGGGTAGCTCATGCTTTTTACCTTTCCTATTATTGTTGGGTGCAAACCCTGGGTTGGGGTCTTGAAAATAATGAGTGCTATGGTGAATGCTGTATTCACCTTTACGTTAACGTAAACCTGTCGGGCTTTGCCTGTCAACATCCGTTCATAGGCATGACCTTTACGTTAACGTCAATTTGCGCCAAAGTAGACGTGTTCGAAGAGTAAGGCCTCTATGATGGCTGTGTCTGGCGAAACGACGATACGGCTGTGATCCCAAAACAAACATAAAAAGGGACGGTCCATGATTCAACCTAGCTATTCTCGCGGTCGGCAGGACAAAGCGCTGTTGGCGCAGACCATCGGTCAGGCATTTGACGAGACTGTCGCCAAATTCCCTCTTGGCGAGGCATTGGTCGTGCGCCATCAGCAACTGCGCTATAGCTGGGCGCAGTTGGGCGAAGCGGTAGACCTGCATGCGCGGGCGCTGATGGCGCTGGGCTTGCGGACGGGCGACCGCCTGGGGGTTTGGGCCCCGAACTGCGCGCAGTGGTGCATTACCCAGTTCGCCAGCGCGAAACTGGGCGTGATTCTGGTCAATATCAATCCCGCCTATCGCACCAGTGAGCTGGAGTACGTGCTCAAGCAGTCTGGCTGTCAGTGGTTGATTTGCGCCGGAGCGTTCAAGACCTCGAACTACCACGCCATGTGTGCCACGCTGGTTCCTGAATTGTGTGACTACCCGGCAGGACAGCTGCGCAGTGAGTCCCTGCCGGAGTTGCGCGGGGTGATTAGCCTCGACGAGCAGCCGCCAGCAGGCTTTCTTCCATGGAGCGCGTTGGCGTCTTTGGCAGTCGAGGTCAGTGTCGAGCAACTGAACGAGCGACAGCGCTGTCTGCAATTCGATCACCCCGTGAATATCCAGTACACCTCTGGCACCACCGGTTTCCCCAAAGGTGCGACCCTCAGCCACTACAACATCCTCAATAACGGTTACATGGTCGGTGAAAGCCTTGGCTTGAGCGCGACTGACCGCGTCGTGATCCCGGTGCCGCTGTATCACTGCTTCGGTATGGTCATGGGCAACCTGGGTTGTATGACCCATGGCGCAACGATGATCTACCCAAATGACGGTTTCGACCCTTTGCTCACCCTCCGCGTTGTGGCTGAGGAGCGAGCCACTGCGCTGTATGGCGTGCCAACCATGTTCATCGCCATGCTCGATCATCCGCAACTCAAGGCATTTGACCTGTCCAGCCTGCGCACCGGGATTATGGCTGGCGCGACCTGCCCGATAGAAGTCATGCGCAAAGTGATCAGCGAGATGCACATGAAGGAGGTGCAGATCGCCTATGGCATGACTGAAACCAGTCCGGTGTCGCTGCAGACCGGGCCTGAGGATGGCATTGAGCTGCGGGTAACGACCGTGGGCCGCACTCAGCCGCAACTCGAGAACAAAATCATCGACGAAACCGGTTGTGTCGTCCCGCGCGGCCAGATAGGCGAGTTATGCACCCGGGGTTACAGCGTGATGCTCGGCTATTGGAACAACCCGCAAGGCACCGCCGAGGCGCTGGATCAAGCGGGCTGGATGCACACCGGCGACCTGGCGTCGATGGACGACAATGGTTACGTGTGCATCGCCGGGCGCAACAAGGACATGATCATCCGTGGCGGCGAGAACGTGTATCCCCGCGAGCTGGAGGAGTTCTTTTTTACCCATCCCGCAGTGGCGGACGTCCAGGTGATCGGCATTCCGGATACCAGGTATGGCGAAGAGATCGTCGCCTGGATAAAGCTGCACCCGGGGCACGTCGTCAGTGCGCTCGAATTGCAAGGTTGGTGCAAAGACCGGATCGCCCATTACAAAACCCCGCGCCATTTCAAATTCGTCGACGAATTCCCCATGACCGTAACGGGCAAGGTTCAGAAATTTCGCATGCGGGAAATCAGTGTCGAAGAATTGCTGAAGGCGGTTGAGTAGGGGCTTGATGGGGTTTGGCAAGCGCCAGATAGCACGAAGGGGAGCCTAGGCTCCCCTTCAAGGTTTTATGCATGCTCTTTTTTTATTGTTTTAGGGTGGCCTGTTGTTGTTTTTGGCGACCGTTCCCTTTTACCGCTGTTTTAGTCGATCCCATTCAGGATCAAGAGCAAACGTATTTTTTTGAGCGCTGACTCGCTTTCATCACCTGCGTGATCCAACCAGTTCGGGAGCTACCTGAGGTAGTTTTATTGTTCTCTGCCCGGTCGCGGGGTCGAAACCCCTGAAAAGCTATCCACTCCAAAAAAATCTATTAGCTGCGTCTCTGTCCGTGTTGTTCTTGTTATGTCAGAGCCGATACGTATTGTTTTTATTGGGTACTGCATTATTTTTTATTTTTGTTGTACGGAACCTATAGCAGAAGCCGTGCCAACTTAATCAAGTCCTTTAAAATCAATGGCTTGAAAAAATACCTGCCAAAGTCGCCGAGAAAAATTATCAGTAATTGTTTCCGTGTTACCCGTTTCCTCCCCACCTTTTATTGGCGCGGTAACACTCCGGTCGCCAAACGCGCCTTCGCGACCCGTGAACCGGTAGGGCGCCCCAGCACGTCACAGATCCGCTGACCGGCTGCAATCAAGCGATCCATATCGATGCCGGTATCAATCCCCAGACCGTTGAGCATGTACAGCACATCTTCGGTCGCGACGTTACCGCTGGCGCCTTTGGCATAGGGGCAACCGCCGAGCCCAGCGATAGAACAGTCGAACACCTGAATCCCCTCAAGCAGGCTGGCGTAGATATTGGCCAGCGCTTGCCCATAGGTGTCATGGAAATGGCCCGCCAGTTTGCCCCGCGGGATCTGCCCGGCGACAACGTCGAACAAGGTGCGAGTCGCGCCCGGTGTACCGGTGCCGATAGTGTCGCCCAAGGACACCTCATAACAGCCCATGGCGAACAGTTCGTTGGCGACCGAGGCCACCTGCTGTGGTGCGACCTGGCCTTCGTATGGACAGCCGAGCACACAGGAGACATACCCGCGCACACTGATGCCGTGCAGGCGGGCGGCCTCCATGATCGGGACGAAACGCTCCAGGCTTTCGCTGATCGAACAATTGATGTTGCGCTGGGAGAACGCTTCGGACGCGGCGGCGAATACCGCGACTTCTGTCACGCCAGCGGCGAGGGCGTCTTCAAACCCCCTGAAGTTGGGCGCCAGCGCCGCATAGGTCACGTCGGGCTTGCGCTGGATCTGAGCGAAGACTTCAGCGGACCCGGCCATTTGTGGGACCCATTTGGGCGAGACAAAACTGCCGACTTCGATATAACTCAGGCCTGCGGCGGTCAGTTCATCGACCAACCGCACCTTGTCCGCGACGCTAATGGGCTGGGCTTCATTTTGCAGGCCGTCGCGAGGGCCGACTTCCACCAGGCGAACATGTTGAGGCAGGGGCATGGCATCACCTTATATTTATTTGAGGTTTACTCAGTAACATCATGATCTGTAACTGTTCTTTCAAGTGCAGCCAGGCAACGCTCTTCAGCAGTGTCCAGCTCCAGCTGCATTTGCTGGATGTCCAGCAGTTGCTGTTCAAGCTGAGTACGACGGTCACTGATTTTACCGAGCATGGTATTCAACTGTTTTCGATTGTCGCCGCGAGGGTCGTACAGCTCGATCAGTTCCCGGCATTCTGCCAGGGAGAAGCCGATGCGCTTGCCACGCAGAATGAGTTTCAGACTCACCTTGTCGCGGCCTGAGTAGACACGCTCAAGGCCCCGCCGCTCGGGAGCGAGCAGGCCTTGTTCCTCGTAGAAGCGAATAGCGCGGGTGGTAATGTCGAGCTCGCGGGCGAGGTCGGAAATGCTGTAGGTCTGACTGCTCATGAAGGGACTCACGGTTCAACGTGTGGCTAACCTACGGCGTGCTTGACGTATACGTCAAGCTGCCTGCCGCGCCTTCATTCACTTTTGCTGCCTCATCCATGCGCAAATCACGACCATTTAACCTAGAAATGACTTTAAGTTATTAAAATTAACACTTTATAATCAATTACTTGGGATTTATATCTAAAGCTTTATCTAGCTTCTTTTCTTGCGCTGTCACCAGTTGGCAGAGTTCGATTATCTGCTCCCGCATCCAGCGGTTAGCCGGGTCCTGATCAGTGCTTTCGTGCCAGTAAAGGTGGGTTTCCACCGGCGGCACATCGTTGACCGGCAAATTGACATAGTGCAGATCATGGCGTCTGGCGAAGCGCTCCGGCACGGTCATGACCATATCGGTCTGTTGTAGCACTTGCGAAGCCATCAAGTAGTGCTGCGAGCGCAGGGCGATTTTGCGCTGAATGCCCATCTTGCCCAGTGCCAGGTCAACATGTCCCAGGCCGCTGCGGCGGCTGGAAATGTGGATGTGCGTCAGGGACAGGTAGTCTTCCAAGCTGAATTTTTCTTTGGTCGCCAAGGGATGCCCCTTGCGCATGGCACACACGTATTTGTCTTCCATGAGCTTGACGTGACGCACTTGCGGGTCGGTATTGAGGGGCGCATCGACGGCGAAGTCCAGCCGCCCGGCTGCCAGCTCCTTGGTGGTCTCGCGACGCTTGGACAAAAAGCTCTCGATAATCACCGCCGGGGCCAGTCGACGCAGACGTTGAAACAACGCAGGGAGGATCACCGCTTCGGTCAAGTCGGTCATGCTGATGCGGTAGGTCTTGTTTGCCTGCAACGGATTGAAAATCCGGCTTTCCTGCACCGAGACGCGCAGCAATGTCAGGGCGTTGCGCACCGGCCCGATGATGTTCTGGGCCATGGGCGTGGGCACCATGCCTTGCGCGGTCCGTACGAAAAGTGGGTCGTTGAAGGTCTCCCGCAGGCGGGCCAGAGCGTTCGAGACCGCAGGCTGGGTGATGCCGACAATCTGTCCGGCACGGGTCAGATTGGCTTCGGTATAGATGGCATCAAAGACAATAAAGAGGTTGAGGTCGACCTTGCTCAGATTCATTCCATTGCGCTCTCATGTTGTTTTTATTGAGACGTTACGAAGGCCGATCATATATCGGTTATGAATGTTTATACACGTTGAGAATAGGTTAGATAAATTTTCATCGCTGATCTAGCATCCAATTCATGCACTCACCCACCTCCTTCAGAAGGTAGCTGCTCATGGATTTCGCGTACTCCCCAAAGGTTCAAGAACTGCGTGAGCGCGTCACTGCGTTCATGGATGCTTATGTCTACCCGGCAGAGCCTGTGTTCGAACGTCAGGTCGCCGAGGGCGATCGCTGGCAGCCCACTGCGATCATGGAAGAGCTCAAACTCAAGGCCAAGGCTGAGGGGTTGTGGAACCTGTTCCTGCCAGAGTCGAAGCTCGGTGCGGGCCTGACCAACCTCGAGTACGCTCCGTTGGCTGAAATCATGGGCCGTTCGTTGCTAGGGCCAGAGCCGTTCAACTGTTCGGCGCCAGACACCGGCAACATGGAAGTGCTGGTGCGCTATGCCAACGAAGCCCAGAAGCAGCAGTGGCTTGAACCGATGCTGCGCGGCGAAATTCGTTCAGCGTTCGCCATGACCGAGCCGGACGTCGCGTCCTCCGATGCCACCAACATGGCCGCCCGCGCTGAACGTGACGGTGACGAATGGGTGATCAACGGCCGTAAGTGGTGGACCTCTGGCGCCTGCGACCCGCGTTGCAAAATCATGATTTTCATGGGCCTGAGCAATCCCGAAGGTCCGCGCCATCAGCAACACTCAATGATTCTGGTGCCGACCGATGCCCCTGGGGTGAAAATCGTCCGCTCGCTGCCAGTATTTGGCTACGACGATGCCCCCCACGGTCATGCTGAAGTGCTGTTTGAGAACGTTCGCGTGCCTTACGAGAACGTCCTGTTGGGTGAGGGGCGCGGCTTTGAAATCGCTCAAGGTCGACTCGGGCCTGGACGGATTCACCACTGCATGCGCTCTATCGGCATGGCTGAACGGGCATTGGAACTGATGTGCAAGCGTTCGATCAGCCGCACTGCATTCGGTCGTCCGTTGGCGCGACTGGGCGGTAACATCGACAAAATTGCTGATTCGCGGATGGAAATCGACATGGCGCGCCTGCTGACACTAAAGGCTGCGTACATGATGGACACCGTCGGCAACAAAGTCGCGAAAAGCGAAATCGCCCAGATCAAGGTCGTGGCGCCGAACGTGGCATTGCGCGTGATTGACCGGGCGATCCAGATGCACGGCGGCGCAGGGGTTTCCAACGATTTCCCGTTGGCCTACATGTACGCAATGCAGCGCACGTTGCGCCTGGCCGACGGCCCGGATGAAGTGCACCGCGCGGCGATAGGCAAGTTCGAGATCGGTAAGTATATGCCGAAGGAAATGCTGCGTAGCGAGCATCACTGACCGCGAGTAGCGGTGGGGGGCGGATTTATTCGCCCCCCACCCAGGTACTCAATACACCCAAACCTCTACCCGCCGATTTTTGATCCGGCCTTCATCGGCGTTGTTGGCCGCCACCGGCATCTCATCACCCAAACCGCGAATGTCGCGCAAGACCACGCCCGCCTTGACCAGCTCTCGCCGCACCGCCATGGCCCGGAGTTTGGACAATAACGCTGCCCGCGCTGGATCGCTCTTGGCATCGCCAAACCCTACCAGCGTGACGTGGCCGTTCAATTTGTCGTGTGTCTTGAGGTAGTCAACGACCCGCTGCAGGTCGAGTTGCGCCTTGTTATCCAGGGTCGCACTGCCTTGGGCAAAGCGAAAATTCACCGACAGACGCTGTGCTTGCTTGACGATGGCTTGATAGTCCGCAGGCAGCCCTGCTGAGGCCTGGACCTTGATCGCCTGTACCGTCTGGGCGATGAAGCCGCTGTTGGCAACGATGGCCTGGCCTTTGCTGCTTTGTGCGAACTGCACCAGTGCTTCGGCCCATGGTTGGAGGCCCTGAGGTGGCAGGTAGAAATACAGGCGCCGCGACAGAGGGTAATCCTCGGTGGCAATCAGGCTGACGGTCGGCAGCATCGGTTTCGAATCGCCATCGGCAATCGCGACAGCGTGGGCCCTGCGCACGTAAGGCAAACCGATAAAGCCAATGCCTCCACGGTCCTGGCTGACTTCATCAGACAGCTGCTCACTGGATTCGAATCGCTTGGTGTTGTGCGCCAGGGTTTTGCCGTACTTGAGCAGTACCAGCTCATTGAACGTGTCGAAGGTGCCGGAGTGATCATCGCGGGCATACAGGTGAATCGCGCCACCGGTACCGCCGAGATCTTCCCAGTCGTGGACTTCACCCGAGAATATTTGCGCGAGTTGTTCAGTGTTCAACTGATGCAAGGGATTGGCCGGATGGAGGATCACCGCCACGCCGTCGATGGCAATGACTTGTTCGGCCTTGCGGCTTTTCAGGTCGCCCAGCGAGGCCAGGTTCGCCAGTTCGCTGTCCTTGATCGGCCGTGAGGAGGCTGCCAGGTCGGCCTTGTCGGCCTTCAATGCAGTGAACCCCGTCCCAGAACCGTGGGCCGCCACCTCGATTAGTACCGTGCGTCCGGCAGGCGTCTGGCCGAGCACACGTTGTTCGTTCTCATGGGCGCCCGCTTCGATACGCACATTTTGCAGACCTTGGGCGTGCAGCAAGCCTTCGACCAGCGCTGGGCCCAACGCGGCGCCAATGGTATTGGAGCCTTGGATGCGTAACGCCGGGATGCCTTCGGCAGGGATCGGCAGTGCCGCGAAAACCACACCGGGCAGGGTGCTGCAGATAAAACCGAATAGCCAGGCTGCGCGGTGTCGGGCAGTACCAGTGAACAGAGCGCGCAGCATGTGCGGCACCTTATAGAGACAGAAAGTGCCGGGAGATTAAGTCAGAATGATTGCTGAAATATGACAGTCATGCCTAAAAGGGCGTTTGCGGGGCCGGTTCTAGCTCAACTCCAGCCAGATCGGCGCATGGTCAGACGGTTTCTCCATGGCGCGCAGGTCGTAGTCCACGCCAGCGGCCTTGATGCGTGACTGCAATCCATGGGAGGCCATAATCACGTCGATCCGCAAACCGCGCTTGGGCTCATCTTCGAAGCCCCGGCTGCGGTAGTCGAACCAGCTGAAGCGGTCTATCACCTCGGGATGAAGATGACGGAAGCTGTCTATCAGGCCCCAGTTTTTCAGGCGCGCCATCCACTCGCGCTCTTCAGGCAAGAAACTGCATTTGCCAGTCCTGAGCCAGCGTTTGGCGTTATCCGGGCCGATGCCGATGTCGCAGTCTTCCGGGGAAATATTCACGTCGCCCATCACCACCAATGGCTGATCGTTTTTGAACTGGCTTTCCAGCAACAGCTGGAGGTCGTTGTAGAAACGCTCCTTGGCCGGGAATTTGGTCGGATGGTCGCGGCTTTCACCCTGCGGGAAGTAGCCGTTCATGATGGTCACAGGCTCGCCCTTTGTGTCGGCGAACGTGCCCCAGATAAAGCGCTTTTGGGATTCTTCGTCATCGGTGTCGAAACCCTTGTGCAGGGTGAGTGGCGCCTGGCGCGAGAGCAGAGCGACACCGTAGTGGCCTTTTTGCCCGTGGAAGTGCACGTGATACCCCAAGGCTTCGATTTCAGCTTGGGGGAATTGCTCGTCCGAGACTTTGGTTTCCTGCAGGCCGATCACGTCCGGCTGATGTTTCTCAATCAGCGCCGCCAACTGATGAGGTCTGGCGCGCAGGCCGTTAATGTTGAACGAGACGATTTTCATGGGCGGCAATCCTGGCAAACAAAAAAGCGATGCTAGCTGACCTGTCGACTCACGGCCAGCGTGGCGGATTGTCTGATCCAATGCTAGGGTCGGGTAGCAGAGTCGAAAATGTCGGAACTGTAATGCGTACCTGTTACTCGAAGCTTTCGCATCACAAACGCTGTCGTTCGAGCAGCGCTGTACCTATGAGGTCAACCGAATGCCTGAAACTTCAACAGCCGTGGCTGAAGTCCGCCAGCTGGACAGTGGTTACTCCCGCGAGGCGCGCTCGCTGCTGTATCACGCCTATCGCCACGAACCGAGCTTCGCTTACTTGTTTGAGTCGGACAGGCCGGGCTATGAGCATCGGGTCAGGGCCACCGTGCGTGAACTGGTCAAACAGCACTTCTTGCAGGACCTGCCAGCGCTGGGGTTGTTCGTCGAGGATCGGCTGGTGGGCATCGCTCTGATTGCCCCACCGCAACGCCGTCTCGATATTACCGAAAGCTGGGCATGGCGTTTGCGCATGGTCCTCAGTGCAGGGTTGCGCTGTACCCAGCGCTATCTGGAGTATCACCAGGCGGTGCTGGCCTGCCTGCCTTCTGACGCTGTGCACGTTTTGCCATTGCTGGGGGTCCACCCACAATTTCAGGGTCGTCACTTTGGTGAGCAGTTGCTCACGGCGCTGCATCAATGGTGCGCCGTCGATGAAACTTCACAGGGCGTGGTGCTCGACACGGGCAATCCGCGATATCTGGAGTTTTATAAGCGACAGGGCTATGAGGAAATCGGTGAGATTGCTGTAGGACCAATCCGGGAACATGTGTTTTTCCACCCCAATCCTCAGGTATTGCTCAAAGCCCAGGCATAAAGTCCCAGGCTTTCGCTGTCAGACGCGCTCCAGTACGACTCGCCGCGCGTGATAGCATCCGCCGCTATGAAGTTTTCCGGTAGATTCACCAGCGGTTTGGTTCTGCTGTTTATTGTCCAGTTCAGCACTTTTTCGGTGTTCGCGGCGGCGCAACTGGATATCAGGATCGAACCCTCCAACGACGCACTTAAAGCCAATATCGAAGGGTATGTGGGCAGCCTTGGCGAGCGCGATGAAGAGGCCCTGCAACGTTTCAGTCTGGGGGCTGAAGAGCAGGCGCAAAAAGCGGCGCAAGCCTTGGGCTATTACCAGGCGCAGATCGACAGCACAGTAAAAACCGGCAAGGACCTGCGACTGGTGATCAACGTGGTGCCTGGCGAGCCGGTGCATCTGCGTAGTGTCACCGTACGGATTGACGGCCCAGCCGCCTCGCTCAAGGCGTTTCGAGTGCCGAAAAGCGACAGGTTGAAAACGGGCGCTGTACTCAATCATGGCTACTACGAAGACGCCAAGCGCCTGATCCAGAATCAGGCATCGCGCTATGGCTTTTTTAGTGGGCACTTCAGCAGCCAGCGCCTGAGTATCGACCCAAAGGCTGGTGTTGCCGATATAGAACTGATTTATGAGAGTGGCCCGCGTTACGTGCTAGGTAAAGTCAGCTTCAGCGGCGATGCGCCATTTGATGACGACTTGATGCAACGCATGGTGCCATTCAAAGCCTACACCCCTTATGACTCGGAACTGATCGCTGAACTCAATCAGGCCTTGCAGTCGAGCGGCTATTTCGAGGGCGTGCGGGTGGACGCGGCGCCCACGGCAGCAGTGGATCAGGTGATTCCGGTGGCGGTCCAGCTACAAACCCGCAAGCCCCGCACGATGGGGCTCGGCCTTGGCTTTTCCACCGACGTCGGTGCGCGCGGCAAGGCTAACTGGACGCGCCATTGGGTCAATCCTCAGGGGCACAGCTATGGTGCCGAGATGGAGCTGTCCGCACCGCGCCAAAACGTGGGCCTGTGGTACGACATACCTCTGACCCCGCCACTGACCGACAAACTGCGGTTCGCTGGCGGTTACCAGTACGAAGAGATCGCGGGCACCGACACCGTGAGCAAGCTGTTGACCGTCGGCCCTGAGTGGCACAGTCGGCTGTCCAGCGGTTGGGATCGGGTGATTTCATTGAAGTGGCAGCGCGAGGAATATCGTCTGGGCGATGATTCCGGGCTAAGTACGTTGCTGATGCCGGGTATCAGCTATTCACTTTTGCGCAGTGACAACCGTATCGACCCGCATAACGGTTATCGCCTGCAGTTCGATGGGCAAGTCGCCAAGGAGGGGCTGGCGTCAGACACCAATGTGTTGCGCGGCACTGTACTGCTTAAAGGCTTGACGACCGTGTGGCAAAACCACCGTTTTCTTGGGCGCGTGCAGTTTGGTGGCAGCGCGACCAACGGCTATCAATCGATCCCTCCCTCCTTGCGTTTTTTTGCTGGCGGCGATCAAAGCGTGCGCGGCTATGACTACCAGACCCTATCACCGACGAACTCCGACGGTGATCGTATTGGCGGACGGTACATGGTCGCTGGCAGCGCCGAATATCAATATTCAATCGCTGAAAAGTGGCGTGTGGCGACGTTTGTCGATCAAGGCAACTCCTTCAATACATTGCAACTGCCACGCTTGAAAACCGGTGTCGGTATCGGCGTGCGCTGGGTCTCGCCGGTCGGGCCGTTGCGCCTGGATCTGGCTCATGCGCTGGATGGCGATGGTGGGTTTCGTGTGCACTTTTCCATGGGCCCTGAATTATGAGGAGTGCCTGAACGGTGCGTCGCGCAATAAAAATTACCGGCCTGAGCCTGATCGCGTTACCCGTGTTGCTGATCCTGAGTCTGTGCCTGATCCTGGGCACGCAAGCGGGCAGCCGTTGGGCGCTGGGGCTGGTGCCGGGGCTGAAAATCGAAAACTTCAGCGGTCATCTGGCCGGTCAATGGCGGGCCGATCATCTGCTGTGGGTACAGGGCGATAGCCGCGTCGAGGTCGATGCGCCAGTCTTTGTCTGGTCGCCTTTGTGTCTGGCGAAGATGACGCTATGTGTCGATCAATTGCAGGCCGAGCGCGTCGGTCTACAGTTCCCTTCCGGTGCCGACCAAAGCAGTGGCCCCATGAGTCTGCCGGATCTGAAGCTGCCGCTGGCGATCCGCTTGGGTGACGTGCGCATCGGCAGCCTGATGCTTAATGGCAGCGAACAATTACGCGCTCTGCAACTGGCAGCGGAGTGGACGGCCAACGGCCTGCAGATCAATGCTGCGCATCTGCAACGGGATGATCTGGTGCTTGATCTGTCCGGGTTATTGCAGCCAAACGGCGACTGGCCGCTGACAGCCCAAGGTCAGCTGAAGCTGCCGGCACCGGGTGATCAGCCTTGGACGCTGGCCTTGAACATTCAGGGCAATCTGCTCAAGACTTTGCAGCTCAAGGCGGATAGCAGTGGTTATCTGCAAGGTCAATTGAGCGGGCAACTGCAACCGCTGGTGGAGAATCTGCCCGCACAGGTGAAAGTCACGGCGGATGGCTTCAAGGCCAGCGCCGATCTGCCGGACACCCTGCAACTCAATCGGATTGAGCTGGCAGCTCAGGGCGATTTGAAGCACGGTTATCGGGTCTCTGGCAACGCCAGTCTGCCTGCCGAGCAAGGTCCGGTCGCGCTGGCGCTGCAAGGCAGGGTCGATGCTCAAGGTGCGGACATCGCGGCGCTTGATCTGACGGCCAGTGCAGAACAATCACTGAAGCTCAGCGGTCGGCTGGACTGGCGCCAGGGCTTCAGCGCCGACGCAAAAATCGATTGGCTGAACTTTCCGTGGCATCGGCTTTATCCGGCGATTGATGAACCGCAGGTGGCTTTGCGCACCTTCAGCGGCGAAGTCTCCTACACCGATGGCAAATACCTGGGCAATTTCAGCGGTGCTTTCGATGGACCCGCCGGGGCGTTCAGCCTGAGCAGTCCGTTCAGCGGTGATCTCAAGCAGATCTTTCTGCCTCAGTTAGAGCTGGCTGCGGGCAAGGGCAAGGCTGATGGGCACCTGAAACTGCAATTCGCCGATGGCATAGGCTGGGATACGGCGCTGGATCTGAGTGCGATCAACCCGGCGTATTGGCTGGGAGAATTGCCGGGTACCTTGGCTGGACCGTTGCGCAGCACCGGGGAATACAAAAACGAGCGACTGAGCCTGAACGTCGACCTCGACCTCAAAGGTCGGTTGCGGGGGCAGCCGGCCGTGCTGCAGGCCAAGGTCGATGGCGCCGGTGATAAGTGGACGCTCGGCTCGCTGGATGTTCGCCTGGGCGATAACCGCATTCAAGGCAAAGGCAGCTTGCAGCAACGTCTGCTTGGCCAAATGGACATCAATTTGCCGCGTCTGGGCCAGCTGTGGCCGCGTTTGCAGGGTCAAGTCAAAGGGCGCCTGGACCTGGCGGGCACACTGCAAGCGCCGCAAGGTCAACTGGCACTGCAAGGCGGGCAACTGGCGATGGCAGACAACCGCCTGCGAAGCCTGGCCCTGGCAGCAAAACTGGACACGGCTCAGCGTGCATCCATTGACCTCAAGGGTGGTGGTATTCAACTGGGCGACACGCAACTGGGCACGCTGAAGGTCAACGGTCAGGGGGATATCAAACATCAACAATTGGCGCTCGACCTGCAAGGCCCATTATTGAAGCTGGGGTTGGCACTCGACGGCGACCTGAGCAAAGGTGACTGGCGGGGCAGGCTGGTCAGTGGCGATGTGCAAACAGGGGGCCAGGATTGGCGCTTGCAGCAGCCGACCAGGCTCGAACGACTGGCTGATGGCAAAGTCAATTTTGCCGCTCACTGCTGGATTTCGGGGCAGGCAAGTTTGTGCGGTGAGGATCAGCGGCTGATGCCCGAGCCGCGCTTGCGTTATCACCTTAAGCAATTCCCCCTCGACAGCCTGGCTCAGTGGTTGCCCAAGGACTTTGCCTGGAAAGGCCTGCTCAACGGCAACGTGCAACTCGATCTCCCGACTTCCGGCCCTAATGGCCAGGTTTCGGTGGAGACCAGCGGTGGTACTTTGAGCATTCGCGAGAAGGACCAATGGCTGGATTTCCCTTATGAAAGCCTCAAGATCAGCAGCATCCTGAACCCGAAACGCATCGACTCCCAGCTGGACTTTCGCGGTGGAAAACTGGGCACGCTGTCAGTGACAGTGCAGATTGATCCGCTGGCGAAAAACAAACCGCTGTCCGGAGCGTTCAACCTCAGTGGGGTGGATATATCCATTGCCCGGCCTTTCGTGCCGATGGTCGAAAAACTCACCGGCAGGCTCAATGGCAGTGGGCGTTTGTCTGGGGGGCTGCTGGCACCGCAGGTTAATGGCAGCGTCACCCTCAGCGACGGCGAAGTGACTGGGCCGGAACTGCCCGTCAGCCTGCATGACCTGACGGTTCAGGCCCTGATCGCTGGCGAAAGCTTGCGCCTGGACGGCGGCTGGAACAGTGGCGAGTCTGGAAAAGGTACGTTGAATGGGCAGATATCCTGGGGCGAAGCGCTTGCGGTGGACCTCAATCTGAAAGGCGCGCACCTGCCGCTCACGGTGGAACCTTATGCCCTGCTGGAAGTGGCACCGAATCTAAACATCACCATGAAGGGCGGTAAGCTGGCGATTTCCGGCAAGGTGCTGATCCCCAAAGGCGCGATTACGATTCGTGAACTGCCGCCCTCGACAGTCAAACTGTCGGGTGACACCGTGATCGTCGGCCATCAGACCGAACAGGGCGCGCCGCCGTTGGTCATGGCCATGGATATCGACGTTGAAGTAGGTCAGGAAACACTCAGCTTCAGCGGTTTTGGGCTGACCGCGAATCTGGCCGGGCATGTGCATATCGGTGACAACCTCGACGCTCGGGGCGAGCTGACCCTCAACGATGGGCGTTATCGGGCTTATGGTCAGCGTTTGACCATTCGCCGAGCACGGCTTTTATTCGCTGGCCCCATCGACCAGCCGTACCTTGATATCGAAGCAATTCGCAAAACCGACGACGTGGTTGCCGGTATTCGCCTGACCGGCAGCGCCGAACAGCCGACCACTGTCGTGTTCTCAGAGCCGGCCATGAGCCAGGAGCAGGCGTTGTCCTATCTGATCATGGGGCGCCCGTTGAGCACCACCGGCGAAGACAGCAACATGATGGCCCAGGCAGCGTTGGCATTGGGCCTGGCCGGGAGCTCTTCAGTCACGGGTACGCTCGCCAAGGATCTTGGTATCAAGGATTTCGAGCTGGACACGTCAGGCAGCGGCAATACGACCAGTGTCGTCGCCAGTGGCAAGATTACTGACAAGTTGAGCCTGCGCTATGGCGTCGGCGTGTTCGAACCGGCCAACACCATCGCCTTGCGTTATATGTTGAGCAAAAAGCTCTATCTGGAAGCCGCCAGCGGAATCGCCAGCTCACTGGATCTGTTCTATAAACGGGACTTTTGAGCAGTGCACTCATGAATGTTGTGGGAGCGAATTCATGTGCTCCCACAATCGGGCCGCTGTTACTGGTTAACCAGTTTTAACGAGCTGTCGCTGTAACGCTTTCCGGCGATGGCCTCAATGGGAAACAGGTCTTTGAGGGTCTGCAGTTCGTTCGGGGTTAGTTTTATCGCTAATGCGGCGACGTTTTCTTCCAGGTATTTGCGTCGCTTGGTCCCCGGAATCGGCACGATGTCATTGCCTTGGGCAAGCACCCAAGCCAAGGCCAACTGGCCGGCACTGACGCCTTTTTCAGCGGCAAGTTTTTGTACCTTCTCCACGAGCAGCAGGTTTTTCGCGAAGTTTTCGCCCTGAAAACGCGGGCTCGATCGACGGTAATCGTCAGCTGCAAAGTCGTCAGGGCTTTTCAGCGTGCCGGTCAGGAATCCGCGCCCCAGAGGGCTGTAGGGTACAAAAGCAATACCCAGACGGCGACAGGTTTCGAGGCTGCCATTCTCTTCCGGCTCTCGGCTCCACAGCGAGTATTCGGTTTGCAGCGCGCTGATCGGATGCACTTTATGCGCCCGCTCCAGCGTACTGGCAGAAGCTTCGCTCAAACCGAGGTAACGAACCTTGCCGGCCTTGACCAGCTCGGCCATGGCGCCCACGGATTCTTCGACCGGGATTTGTGGGTCGATCCTGTGCTGGTAATACAGGTCCAGGGTTTCGATGCCCAAGCGTTTGAGCGTGCCGTCGATGGCGCTGCGAATATATTCCGGGCTGCCGTTTACCCCCCGGGCAGTGGGGTCGCTAGCATCGCGGACAAAGCCGAACTTGCTGGCGATAAAGACTTGATCACGCTTGCCGCGAATGGCCTGGCCGATCAGTTCTTCGTTGGTGTGCGGGCCATACATATCGGCAGTGTCCAACAGCGTGATACCCAGCTCCAGGGCGCGATGGAGGGTCGCTATGGCTTCTTTGGTGTCAGTGCCAGTGGTATAGAAGTCGGTCATGCCCATGCAGCCGAGACCGATGGCGGAAACCTGCGGGCCGTTTTTACCAAGTTGACGGGTTTGCATGGATAAACTCCTGCCGATTTAAAGGTGACTTCCATTGTTACGCTCGACAGAACAGAGATAAACCGGCTTAAAATGCTTTCACTGTTTAGAAAATCTAAACAGTGGCGCCTAAAATTGCCTCCCTGACCTCACTTCACCTACAAGGTCGTCGCCCCATGGATCGATTCAACGCCATGCGCGTGTTCACCCGTATCGTCGAACTGGGCGGGTTTGCCAAAGCCGCTGACAGCCTGCATATGCCGCGGGCTTCGGCGACAATTCTGATCAAACAACTTGAAGCGCATTTGGGGGTGCAGTTGCTGCAACGCACCACCCGCCACGTCAGTCCGACCCTGGACGGCCAGGCGTATTACCAGCGTTGTGTCAGTCTGCTGACCGATCTGGAAGACACCGAAGCGGCGTTTTCATCGGCGAGTAAGGCGCCACAAGGCGTATTGCGCATTGATATTCCGGTGGGTTTCGGTCGCTTGATCGTTATCCCCGCATTGCCGCAGTTCACCGACCGTTACCCGATGATCGAACTGGAAATCGGCATGAGTGATCGTCCTGTGCAGTTGATTCGTGAGGGCGTGGATTGCGTGGTGCGGGCAGGGCCGTCGCTGGATGAGTCGCTAGTGGCAAGGCCGCTGGCGAATATGACGCAAGTGACCTGCGCGAGTCGCGAGTACCTACAGCGTCATGGCGCGCCGTTGACACTGGAAGATTTGTCGCAGCACAAAGTGATCGAGTATTTCTCGGCCAGCTCCAACAAACGGTACGGCCTGGAGTTCTTGATTGACGGTCAGGTGCGTGATTTCAGTCTGACCAAGGCGATGTCAATAAACAGCGCAGACGGCTACCTGGCTGCATGCGAAGCCGGGTACGGATTGGTGCAGACGCCGTACTACCATATCGTCGAACAGCTGCGCAGTGGGTCGCTGGTAGAGGTGCTAAATACGTTTCGCCCGCCGCCGATGGCCTTGACGGCTTTGTACCCGCCGCATCGGCAGATGTCGCGGCGGGTGCGGGTGTTCGTCGACTGGTTGGTGGAATTGTGCGCCCGGAACAATCGGTTAGACAAAATCCAGTCAGGCCCATAGGTCCCTACGCACTTTCGTGTTTAACTTCCGGCTCTTCCAGAAACCCTTTAAAAAGGACTCAGCTCATGGCTCAAGTGACCCAGAAAGGCAACCCTATTCAAGTCAACGGCGAACTGCCAAAGGTTGGCAACTCCGCACCTGCGTTCACGCTGGTGGCTGGCGACTTGTCTGACGCTACCCTGGCCACCTTCGCTGGGAAACGTAAAGTGCTGAACATTTTTCCAAGCGTAGACACCCCGACCTGCGCGACCTCCGTACGCAAGTTCAATGCCCAGGCCAATGACCTGAGCAACACCGTAGTGCTGTGCATTTCCGCCGACTTGCCGTTCGCCCAAGCCCGATTCTGCGGTGCCGAAGGCCTGACAAACGTCAAGAACCTGTCCACCATGCGCGGCCGCGAGTTCCTGGAAAACTACGGCGTGGCAATTGCCGAAGGCCCGCTGGTAGGTCTGACCGCGCGTGCCGTGGTTGTACTCGACGAACACGATAAAGTACTGCACAGCGAGCTGGTCTCTGAAATCGGCCACGAACCGAATTACGACGCTGTTCTGGCTGTTCTGAAGTAACACGTTGTAAAACATTAACGGCCTGGCCTCGTCCAGGCCGTTTTTATTTGTGCTTCAGGGTCTTATCGAAAGTAAGCGCTAAGTAAATTGCCGGTAAAGGCGCTTTGCTTGGGCCCCAACTGTGCTTATTGTTCAGCCTCCCGTAGAAGCGCCACGCGCACAATGGTTGATTTATTCATGCAATCCTCTGGCCCCCGTAGTTCCCGTCGCTGGCTGATCAGCCTGGCAGTCCTGTTGATTATCATCGGCCTGTGCTGGTGGTGGTGGCCGTCTTCAGCCACACACAAAAGCGCGGCAGCCACCCATCCAAAGTCTACGAGCGGTACGCCTCGTCCGGGCTTTGGCGGCGCAACCGGGCCGGTACCTGTACGTGTGGCGCCTGCCACCGTGGGTGACTTCCCGATTTACTACAAAGCGCTGGGTACCGTGACGGCGATGAACACGATCAACGTTCGCAGCCAGGTAGCGGGGCAGTTGGTCAAACTTAACTTCCAGGAAGGGCAGATGGTCAAGGCGGGTGACCTGCTGGCCGAGATTGATCCACGCAGTTACCAGATTGCGCTGGAGCAGGCCGAAGGTACATTGCTGACCAATCAGGCGTTGCTCAAAAACGCGCAGATTGATCTGGAGCGCTATCGCGGCCTGTATGCCGAAGACAGCATTGCCAAGCAAACACTGGACACCGCTGCGTCACTGGTGGGTCAGTATCAGGGCACGATCAAGACCAATCAGGCTGCGGTGGGAAACGCTAAACTCAATCTGGAGTTCACCAAAATTCGTGCGCCTATCGCAGGGCGTACCGGGCTGCGCCAACTGGATGTAGGCAACTTGGTGGCGGCCAATGACACCACAGCGCTGGTGGTCATCACCCAGACCAAACCCATCACCGTCAATTTCACCCTGCCCGAGAAAGACTTATCAGTGGTCATTGCGCGTTTTCGCAGTGGCGACAAGCTGCTGGCGGAAGCCTGGGACCGGGGTGACGAAAAACTGCAAGCCACCGGCGTGCTGTACAGCCTGGACAACCAGATCGACATCACCACGGGCACATTGAAGTTCAAGGCCCGTTTCGATAACCAGGACGAACTGCTGTTTCCCAATCAGTTCGTCAACCTGCGCCTGCGTGCCGACACCCTTAAACACGCAGTGCTGGTGCCTTCTGCAGCGATCCAGTTCGGTACCAACGGGACATTCGCCTACGTGATGGATGGCGACAAGAAGGTCAAGATTCGCCAATTGCAGACCGGAGCGAGCGACGAAAAAGCCACCGTTATCACCAGCGGCCTGGCCGAAGGCGAGCGCGTCGTGCTCGAGGGTACCGATCGCTTGCGCGATGGCAGTGAGGTGGAAGTGGTCAACGATAGCAAGGACGTCCCCGCCGCGCCGGTGCAAAAGTTGCAGGGTCAACCTTCAAAGGGTACTGATGAATCGGCTGTAGCCAATAAGGCGGAAAAAAGCCGCGTATGAACATCTCCCGGCTGTTCATCCTGCGTCCGGTAGCGACCACCCTGAGCATGCTGGCCATCGTTCTGGCCGGCCTGATTGCTTATACCTTGCTGCCGGTCTCGGCCTTGCCTCAGGTGGATTACCCGACGATTCGCGTGCTGACGCTTTACCCCGGCGCCAGTCCGCAAGTGATGACCAGCGCAGTGACCGCGCCTTTGGAGAGGCAGTTCGGGCAGATGCCAGGGCTCACGCAAATGGCCTCGACCAGTTCCGGTGGTGCCTCGGTGATCACCCTGCGTTTCAGCCTCGACCTCAATATGGACGTCGCTGAGCAGGAAGTGCAGGCCGCGATCAACGGTGCGACCAATCTTTTACCCACGGATCTGCCAGCACCGCCGGTGTACAACAAGGTCAACCCGGCCGACACCCCGGTACTGACCCTGGCAATTACCTCCAAAACCATGCTGCTGCCCAAGCTTAACGACCTGGTCGATACGCGTATGGCGCAGAAAATCGCCCAGATTAGCGGTGTGGGCATGGTCAGTATTGCTGGCGGACAACGTCAGGCGGTACGGATCAAGGTCAACCCTGAAGCGCTGGCCGCCAATGGCCTGAACCTCGCGGATGTGCGCACGCTGATCGGTGCGTCCAACGTCAACCAGCCTAAGGGTAACTTCGATGGCCCGACGCGGGTATCGATGCTGGATGCCAACGACCAGTTGAAGTCGCCGGAGGAATACGCGGAACTCATTCTCGCCTACAAAAATGGCGCGCCTTTGCGTCTGAAGGACGTGGCTCAGGTCATCGACGGGGCGGAGAATGAACGGCTGGCAGCCTGGGCCAACGAGAACCAGGCTGTGCTGCTCAATATTCAGCGCCAGCCCGGTGCCAACGTCATCGAGGTGGTCGACCGGATCAAGGCGCTGCTGCCCAGTATCACTGATAACCTGCCCGCAGGGCTTGATGTCACTGTCCTGACTGACCGCACGCAAACCATTCGTGCTTCGGTCACTGACGTGCAGCACGAGTTGCTGATAGCCATCGCGCTGGTGGTCCTGGTTACGTTTCTGTTCTTGCGTCGGGTCAGTGCCACGATCATTCCGTCGATTGCCGTACCGCTGTCGCTGGTCGGCACGTTTGGTGTGATGTACCTGGCCGGGTTCTCGGTCAACAACCTGACGTTGATGGCGATGACCATCGCCGCTGGCTTTGTGGTGGATGACGCCATCGTGATGCTGGAGAACATCTCGCGACACCTGGAGGAGGGCGACACGCCACTGCAAGCCGCACTCAAAGGCGCGCGGCAGATCGGTTTTACCCTGATCTCACTGACGATTTCGCTGATCGCCGTGTTGATTCCATTGTTGTTCATGGCTGATGTAGTCGGTCGGCTGTTCCGTGAGTTTGCGATCACCCTGGCGGTGGCGATCCTGATTTCCCTCGTGGTGTCCCTGACTCTCACGCCGATGATGTGCGCCAGGTTGCTCAAGCGTGAGCCCAAGGCAGAGGAACAGGGCCGTTTTTATCGCGCCAGTGGGGCCTGGATCGATTGGATGATTGCGGCCTACGGACGTAAGTTGCGCTGGGTGCTCAAGCATCAACCGCTGACCTTGCTGGTGGCCATTGCCACCCTGGGCCTGACGGTGTTCCTGTACATGATCGTGCCTAAAGGCTTTTTCCCGGTGCAGGACACGGGGGTGATTCAGGGCATTTCCGAAGCGCCGCAATCGGTGTCCTTCGCCGCCATGAGCGAGCGGCAACAGTCGTTGGCGAAAATCATCCTGCAAGATCCGGCGGTGGCGAGCCTGTCTTCCTATATCGGCGTGGACGGTGATAACGCGACACTCAACAGCGGACGCTTGTTGATCAACCTCAAGCCTCACAGCGAACGCGACCTGAGCGCCACGCAAATCATTCAACGTTTGCAACCGCAACTCGACACGCTGTCGGGCATCCGTTTGTTCATGCAGCCGGTGCAGGACCTGACCGTCGAAGATCGGGTCAGCCGTACCCAGTATCAATTCAGTCTGTCGTCGCCGGACTCCGATCTGTTGGCCGAGTGGAGCGGCAAGCTGTCTCAGGCCTTGAGTAAACGAGCAGAATTGACCGATGTCGCCAGCGATTTGCAAGACAAGGGTTTGCAGGTCTATTTGTTGATCGACCGTGACGCTGCCAGCCGCCTCGGTGTCAGCGTGGCGAACATCACCGATGCGCTCTACGACGCCTTCGGTCAGCGCCAGATTTCCACCATTTACACCCAGGCCAGCCAATACCGTGTGGTGTTGCAGGCGGTTTCCGGCAGCGATCTCGGGCCGCAGGCTCTGGATCAGATTCACGTCAAGACCACTTCCGGTACTCAGGTCAAACTGTCGAGTCTGGCACGGGTCGAACAGCGCCAGGCGCAGTTGGCCATCGCCCACATCGGTCAATTCCCGTCGGTCATGATGTCGTTCAACCTGGCCCCGGGCGTGGCATTGGGCAGCGCGGTGGAAGTGATCAATCAGGTGCAGAAAGACATTGGCATGCCGATCGGCGTGCAGACTCAATTCCAGGGTGCAGCCCAGGCGTTCGAGGCGTCATTGTCGAGCACCTTGCTGCTGATTCTGGCCGCAGTGGTGACAATGTATATCGTGCTTGGCGTGCTGTACGAGAGCTACATTCATCCCATCACCATTCTCTCGACATTGCCGTCTGCTGCAGTCGGCGCGCTGCTGGCGCTGCTGATCAGTGGCAATGACCTGGGAATGATCGCGATCATCGGCATCATTTTGTTGATCGGTATCGTCAAGAAGAACGCGATCATGATGATCGACTTCGCGCTGGACGCGGAGCGCAATCGGGGCGTCGATCCGGAAACGGCGATTTACGAAGCGGCGCTGCTGCGCTTTCGGCCGATCCTGATGACCACCATGGCCGCACTGTTCGGTGCCGTGCCGTTAATGCTCGCCAGTGGTTCCGGCGCTGAATTGCGTCAGCCGCTGGGCTTGGTGATGGTCGGCGGTCTTATGCTCAGTCAGGTACTGACGCTGTTTACCACGCCGGTGATCTATCTGTATTTCGACCGTCTGGCTCGGCGATGGGGGCACACACCGAGTGCGCCCGCGAGCCTGGAGCAGGCCGACGTATGAACCTGTCAGGGCCCTTCATCCGTCGGCCGGTTGCAACCATGCTCCTGAGCCTGGCGATCATCTTGCTGGGCGGTGTCAGCTTCGGTCTGCTGCCGGTGTCGCCCCTGCCGAACATGGACTTCCCGGTGATTGTGGTCTCGGCCAGCTTGCCGGGCGCCAGCCCCGAGGTCATGGCCTCCACCGTGGCGACGCCACTGGAGCGCTCCCTGGGCACGATTGCCGGGATCAGCACCATGAGCAGCCGTTCGAGCCAGGGTTCGACCCGGGTGATTCTGCAGTTCGACCTGGATCGAGACATCAACGGTGCAGCGCGGGAAGTGCAGGCGGCGATCAATGCCTCGCGCAATCTGCTGCCCAGTGGTATGCGCAGCATGCCCACCTACAAAAAGGTCAACCCGTCCCAGGCACCGATCATGGTCCTGTCGCTGACGTCTGACGTGCTGGAGAAGGGCCAGCTGTACGACCTGGCGTCGACGATCCTCTCGCAAAGCCTGTCTCAGGTGAACGGCGTCGGCGAAGTGCAGATCGGCGGCAGCTCGCTGCCTGCCGTACGGGTCGAACTCGAGCCGCAACTACTCAATCAGTATGGTGTGTCGCTGGATGAAGTCCGCACTACGATTGCCAATGCCAACGTGCGCAAACCTAAAGGGTCGGTGGAGGACGCCGACCACAACTGGCAGGTGCAGGCGAACGACCAGCTGGAAAAAGCCAAGGATTACGAACCGCTGATCATCCGCTATCAGGACGGTGCGGCCCTGCGCCTGAGTCACGTGGCGAAAGTCAGTGACGCAGTGGAGGACCGCTATAACGCCGGTTTTTTCAACGACAAGCAGGCGGTGTTGTTGGTCATCAACCGTCAGGCCGGTGCCAACATCATCGAGACCGTGGCGCAGATCAAGGCGCAATTACCGGCCTTGCAGGCAGTGCTGCCAGCCAGCGTCAATCTGGACCTGGCCATGGACCGCTCACCAGTGATCAAGGCGACCTTGCACGAAGCAGAAATGACGCTGTTAATCGCCGTGACTCTGGTGATCCTGGTGGTGTTCTTTTTCCTTGGCAACTTCCGCGCTTCGTTGATCCCGACGCTGGCGGTCCCGGTGTCGCTGGTGGGTACGTTTGCCGTCATGTACCTGTCCGGTTTTCCCTGAACAACTTGTCGCTGATGGCGTTGATCCTCGCCACTGGCCTGGTGGTGGACGATGCTATCGTAGTGCTGGAGAACATATCCCGGCACATCGACAAAGGCGTGCCGCCGATGCAGGCCGCGTACCTGGGCGCCAAGGAAGTAGGCTTCACCTTGCTGTCGATGAACGTATCGCTGGTGGCGGTCTTCCTGTCGATCCTGTTTATGGGCGGTATTATTGCCAGCCTGTTCCGCGAGTTTTCCATCACGTTGGCGGTATCGATTGTCGTCTCGCTCGTGGTGTCCCTGACCCTGACCCCGATGTTGTGCGCCCGCTGGCTCAAACCCCATGATCCGGATCGGGAAAATTCGTTGCAACGCTGGAGTCGTCGACTCAACGAGCGGATGGTCGCGGGCTACGACCGCAGCCTTGGCTGGGCGTTGCGTCATCGAAGATTGACCCTGTTGAGCCTGCTGCTGACCATCGGCGTCAACATCGCGCTGTATGTGGTAGTGCCCAAGACGTTCATGCCGCAACAGGACACCGGTCAACTGATCGGCTTTATCCGGGGCGACAACGGCCTTTCGTTTTCAGTGATGCAGCCCAAGATGGAAATTTACCGCAAGGCTGTGCTGGCTGATCCCGCCGTCGACAGCGTAGCCGGCTTTATTGGCGGCAACGGTGGCTCCAACAATGCCACGATGATTGTGCGGCTCAAGCCCATCAAGGAACGCAATATTGCCGCCGATAAAGTCATTGAGCGTTTGCGTAAAAATATGCCGCAAGTTCCCGGTGGCCGTTTGTTTCTGATGGCCGATCAAGACCTGCAATTCGGCGGTGGACGCGAGCAGACCACCTCGCAATACCAATACATCCTGCAAAGCGGCGATTTGACCAGCCTGCGTCTCTGGTACCCGAAAGTGCTGGCGGCGCTCAAGTCATTGCCGGAACTGACCGCTATCGATGGGCGTGAAGGTCGTGGCGCGCAACAAGTTACCCTGCAAGTGGACCGTGATACCGCCAAACGACTGGGCGTTGACATGAACATGGTCACGGCAGTGCTGAACAACGCTTACAGTCAGCGGCAGGTTTCCACCATCTATGACAGCCTCAACCAGTATCAGGTGGTGATGGAGGTCAACCCGAAATACGCTCAGGACCCGGTCACACTTGAGCAGGTTCAGGTGATCACGGCCGCAGGCGAGCGCATTCCGTTGTCGAGTTTCACCCATTACGAACGCAGCCTGGAAAATGACCGGGTGACCCATGACGGTCAGTTCGCTTCCGAAGATATTTCCTTCGACCTGGCGGAGGGCGTGACGCTTGAACAAGCCTCTACTGCCATTGAGCACGCCGTGGCCAAAGTGGGTTTGCCCACCGATGTCATCGCCAAAATGGCGGGGACAGCCGACACGTTCGCCGCCGCCCAGAAAAGCCAGCCGTGGATGATTCTGGGAGCGCTGGTGGTGGTGTATCTGGTGCTTGGGATCCTCTATGAAAGCTACATTCACCCGCTGACCATTCTCTCGACCTTGCCATCGGCGGGGGTCGGCGCGTTGCTGTCGATCTATCTGCTGGGTGGCCAGTTCAGCCTGATCTCGTTGCTCGGGCTGTTTCTGTTGATCGGGGTGGTGAAGAAAAACGCCATTCTGATGATCGACCTCGCGCTGCAATTGGAACGTGAGTCCGGGATGACGCCACTGGAGTCAATCCGCAGCGCGTGCCTGCAACGTCTACGACCGATATTGATGACGACGCTGGCCGCTATTCTTGGCGCCTTGCCCTTGCTGCTGAGCAGTGCCGAAGGGGCGGAGATGCGTCACCCGCTGGGGTTGACGATTATCGGCGGCCTGATTTTTAGCCAGATCCTGACCCTGTACACCACCCCCGTTGTTTACCTCTATCTCGACCGTTTGCGCCGTCGCGTCAACCAATGGCGTGGCGTGCGCACCGATGCTGCTTTGGAAACTCCGCTATGACCGACCGCCTGCAAATCAAACCCGTTTTACAGCGGCCTGTGCGTTGGCTCGGTCTGGGGCTTTGTGCCGTGTTCCTGAGTGCCTGCGCGGTCGGTCCTGACTATAAAAAGCCGGAAATGACCACGCCCGCGCAGTTCAAACAAGCCGAAGGCTGGCGTCAGGCTGCGCCCAGCGATGCGCTGGCCCGGGGCGCTTGGTGGGAGTTGTATGGCGATGCACAACTCAACGGACTGGTGGAAAAACTCAACAGCTCAAACCAGACCGTCGCTCAGTTTGAAGCGCAGTACCGGCAGGCCAAGGCCTTGGTGCGCAGTGCTCGCGGTGCGTTCTTTCCGACGCTTGATCTCAGTGCGAGTAAGAATCGCTCCAGTCAGGGGGCCGGAAGCAGCAGTTCGAGCCTGACCAGTTCCAGCAGTGGTATCCGCGACACTTACAGCACTCAGCTGGGTGTCAGTTGGGAGGCCGATGTCTGGGGCAAGCTGCGTCGTGGTCTGGAGGCCGACAAGGCCAGCGCTCAGGCCAGCCTTGCCGATCTGGCGTCGATGCAGCTGAGTTTGCAGTCGGAATTGGTGCAGAACTACCTGCAACTGCGGGTGATCGACGAACAAAAACGCCTTCTCGAATCGACGGTCGACGCTTACCAGCGCTCGCTGACCATGACGCAGAACCAGTACCGTGCCGGTATCTCCGGCAAAGATGCGGTGGCGCAGGCGCAGACCCAGCTAAAAACCACCCAGGCTGATTTGATCGATTTGATCTGGCAGCGTGCTCAGTTCGAGAACGCAATCGCCGTGCTGATGGGCCAAGCCCCGGCGGACTTCAATCTGGCGGCCACGACCGTCATTCCTGCGTTGCCGCAGATCCCGCTGGAGTTGCCTTCGCAGTTGCTCGAACGTCGCCCGGACATCGCTGCGGCCGAACGCTCAGTAATGGCGGCCAACGCCAATATCGGTGTCGCCAAAGCCGCGTACTACCCCGACCTCACGTTGAGTATGAAGGGCGGTTATAGCAGCTCCACGTTCACTAACTGGATCAGCTTGCCGAACCGTTTCTGGTCTGTCGGACCGCAGCTGGCGATGACCCTGTTCGATGGCGGCCAGCGCTCGGCGGAAGTCGATCGCACTGAAGCGGTTTACGACCAGACCGTAGCCCAATACCGTCAAACCGTGTTGAACGGTTTTCAGGAAGTGGAAAATTATCTGGTGCAGCTCAAGGTCTACGAAGATGAGGCTGGCGTGCGCACCGAGGCCTTGATGTCGGCGCGTGAGTCCTTGCGCTTGACCAACAACCAATATAAAGCCGGCCTTATTGCTTATCTGGATGTGGTCAACGTGCAAACCACTGCCCTAAGTAACGAACGAAGCGTGCTGACCCTGCTGCAAAGTCGGCTGATCGCCAGTGTGCAAATGATCGCGGCGTTGGGCGGTGGCTGGAATGCCGAGAGCGGATTGAATATTCAAGAGTGATCGACACAATGCACCAGAGCTGGCGCTATTGCAGGCAGCTCGCTCCTACACTGGATCCAGGCTGTAACGGGCACGAAAAAAACAATTAAACAAACTGCGATTTTTTGTACAAGTTGAGTACAATTCTCGGCCTTTCAGCAGCATGAATGCTCATCATCTGCCACGGTCACGAGAACGCTCATGCTTATTGGCAGTTACACACCCTCGCTGGTTCTGATCTCGATTTTCGTCGCAATCCTGGCGTCTTATACGGCGCTGGACCTTGCAGGGCGTATTGTCACGGCCAAGGGCCGCGCGGTTTATCTATGGATGGGTGGCGGGGCGTTGGCGATGGGCATTGGCGTCTGGTCCATGCATTTCATCGGGATGCTTGCGTTCCATCTGCCAGTCGAACTCGGCTACGACTTGCCGATTACCTTGCTGTCGCTGGCACTCGCTATTTTGTCCTGCGGTTTTGCCCTGTGGCTGGTCAGCCAACCGCAACTGCCAGCCCTGCAACTGAGCTTTGGCGCGCTGGTCATGGGCGCCGGAATCAGCGCCATGCACTATTGCGGCATGGCGGCGTTGCGGATGCAGCCGGGCATTGAATACGCCCCCTCGTTGTTTGTGGGTTCCCTGGTGATCGCGGTCAGTGCTTCAGCGGCAGCATTATGGATTACCTTTCGGCTGCGTCGGCAAACGCCCTATGTGCGCTTGGCTAGAGGCGGGGCCGCAGTATTCATGGGCATGGCCATTGTCGGCATGCATTACACCGGTATGGCGGCGGCAGGTTTTGCCGATGGCAGTTTCTGTGGTGCGGTCGGCAGTGGGTTGCGGGTTGATGGCCTGGACACGCTCGTGCTGGTCACCAGCCTTGCGGTTCTGACGATTGCCTTGCTGACGTCGATCCTTGATGCTCGCATGGAGGATCGCACTGCCGAGCTGTCCAACTCGCTGAGCGTGGCCAATCGAGAATTGACCCAACTGGCTCTGCACGACACGCTGACCGGCCTGCCCAATCGGGTGTTGCTGGCGGACCGTATCGAACACGCCATGGGCAAGGTCGACGAGCATGGCGGCTGTTTTGCACTGATGTTCATGGACCTGGATGGATTCAAACCCGTCAACGATGCGTTTGGTCACCATATGGGCGACTTGTTGTTGCGCCAGGTCGCGCTGCGGCTGCGGGAAGACCTGCACGGCAAAAATACCCTGGCACGTATCGGTGGTGATGAGTTTGTCCTGCTGGTCGAACTGAGCGAGACAGAAGACGCGTCGAGCGTCGCAGCTCGTCAGGTGGCTTTGATCGCCCAGCCCTTTATGGTCACCGATCATAGTTTGCAAGTCTCCGCCAGCATTGGCATAGCCCTGTACCCCGGCAATGGCCAGACCCAGCATGAGCTGCTGATGAACGCCGACGCCGCGATGTACCACGCCAAAGGTGCGGGGAAAAACGGCTACTGTTTTTTCGATGCGTCGATGAACACCAATGCGCGCAACCAGTTGCAACTGTTGCAGGACTTGCGTCGGGCGCTCAAACAAGAGCAGTTTTGCTTGCATTACCAACCAAAATTCGATGCCGGTAGTGGCCTGCCATTAGGCGCGGAGGCCTTGCTGCGCTGGCACCATCCACAGCTGGGTTTGCTGCTGCCGGACACGTTCATTGGGCTTGCGGAAAAGACCGGGTTGATTATTCCGATTGGTGAATGGGTGCTCAACGAAGCCTGCCGGCAAATGCGCGTCTGGCATGAGCAGGGCTACAGCCACTGGCGGATTGCGGTGAACCTCTCGGCGTTGCAGTTCTGCCACAACGATTTGGTCACCAGCGTCGCCAGGGCCTTGGCGCTGCACCGTCTGCCAGCGAACAGCCTGACCCTGGAAATTACCGAAACCACCGCCATGAGTGACGCTGACGTCAGCATGACCGTGTTGCAGCAACTGTCAGATATGGGCGTGGACCTGTCCATCGACGACTTCGGTACCGGCTATTCCAGCCTGATGTACCTCAAACGCCTGCCCGCTAACGAGCTGAAGATCGACCGGGGCTTTGTTCGCGACCTGGAGCACGACAGCGACGACGCGGCGATCGTCTCGGCAATCGTCGCCCTGGGCCAGGCGCTTGGATTACGCATCGTCGCCGAGGGCGTTGAAACCGATAAGCAGCAAAATTTCCTGACCGAACTCGGCTGCAACTCCCTGCAGGGTTTTCTTTTAGGTCATCCGTTGCCGGCGGAACGCTTTATGGCGGATATCAGTCGTGCGAAGCGGAAAGAGGAGGTTAAGCGCGTGCTTGATGAAGCGTGATCTGTGTCGGATCATGGCTTTCTCTCGCCCCAAGCCTGCGCTAGGCTGACCACCATTAGCGATTGATCGGAAGCTCACCCATGGAAAAAGTTCTTCTCATCACCGGCAGCTCTCGTGGCATCGGGGCTGCAACTGCTTTGCTTGCCGCAGAGCAGGGGTATCGTATTTGCATCAATTATCTGTCCGACCATCAAGCGGCCGAGCGGGTGTGCGCACACATTCGCAAACTCGGGGCGCAGGTGATGGCAGTGCAGGCAGATGTCAGCGATGAAGATGAAATTATCGGATTGTTCGCCCGGATCGACGCGGAGTTGGGGCCTGTGACGGCGCTGGTCAACAATGCGGGCACCGTCGCGGAGGTCTCCCGGGTCGAAGAGATGTCCGAGTTCCGCATGCTCCGAATGATGAAAACCAACGTGGTCGGACCGATGCTGTGCGCCAAGCACGCCTTGCTGCGTATGTCGCCACGTCATGGTGGCAAAGGTGGCAGCATCGTCAACGTTTCTTCGGTCGCGGCCCGGCTTGGGGCTTCCGGGGAATACGTCGACTATGCCGCCTCCAAAGGCGCGCTGGATACGTTTACCCTAGGCCTGGCGCGGGAAGTGGCGGGTGAAGGGATTCGGGTCAACGCGGTGCGACCGGGCTATATCTTTACCGATTTCCATGCCTTGAGCGGCGATCCACATAGGGTCAGCAAACTCGAACCCGGCATTCCCATGGGGCGCGGTGGCTGTGCGGAGGAAGTGGCCGAGGCGATCATCTGGCTGCTATCGGCAAAAGCCAGTTACGCCACCGGGACGTTTATTGATCTGGGGGGCGGTCGATAGCGTCGCGTGGTGCTTGGCGGGCGTTGTCAGAACGAGCGAATAATCCGGCCCAGGGTCTCCATGGCCTGTTCCGACGCATCATCCCACGGGCTACCGTAGTTGAGGCGGATGCAGTTACGAAAGCGCTGGGTCGGGGAAAATATCGGCCCGGGCGCGATGCTGATGCCTTGGGCCAGGGCCATCTGGAACAGCTTCAGGGAGTCCATGTGTTCGGGTAGCTCCAGCCACAGGAAATACCCGCCTGCGGGCTGGCTGACCCGCGTCTGCGCGGGGAAGTGGCGGGCGATGGCACTGAGCATGGCGCTTTGTTGTTCTTCCAGGGCGTAGCGCAGTTTGCGCAGATGCCGGTCATAGCCACCATGCTGCAGATAATCGGCGATAGCCGCCTGAGCGGGCATCGACGCGCACAGCGATGTCATCAGTTTCAGTCGCTCGATTTTCTGCGCATAACGTCCCGCGGCAACCCACCCGATTCGGTAACCCGGCGCCAGGCTTTTAGCAAACGAGCCGCAATGCATTACCAGCCCTTCAGTGTCGAAGGCTTTCGCCGGCTTCGGCGCTTGCGGGCTGTAATACAGTTCGGCGTAGACGTCATCTTCAATCAACGGAACCTGGTGCTGGCGCAGCAATTCCACTAACTCGCGTTTCTTGGCTTCGGGCATGGAGGCGCCCATCGGGTTCTGAAAGTTGGTCATGCACCAGCACGCTTTGATCGGGTGGCGCTCGAGGGTTTGTGCGAGCACGCCCAGATCGATGCCATCGCGTGGGTGCACCGGAATTTCCACGGCTTTGAGCTTCAGGCGTTCCAGCACTTGCAGGCAGGCATAGAACGCCGGGGCTTCTATCGCGACCAGATCCCCCGGCTCAGTGACCGCTTGCAGGCACAGATTCAGGGCTTCCAGCGCGCCGTTGGTGATCAGCAGTTCCTCTATGGGCAGCATCAGGCCGCCGACCATGTACCGTAACGCTATCTGCCTGCGCAGTTGCGGGTTGCCCGGTGACATGTCGGTGACCACCATGCGCGGGTCCATCTGCCGGCTCGCGCTGGCCAGCGAGCGTGCCAGCCGTTGCAGTGGAAACAGCGTAGGGCTTGGGAATGCTGAGCCAAACGGCACGGTCTGCGGATCTTTGATCGAGTCGAGTACCGAGAACACCAACTCGCTGACATCCACCTCAGTGGACTCACTGGCCTGTGTGCTGATCACCGGCTCGGAAAACTGCCGTAGCGCATTATTGTTGACGAAGTAACCGGAGCGCGGCCGCGCCCGGATCAGTCCGCGTCGCTCCAGCAGGTAATAGGCCTGGAACACCGTCGAGGGGCTGACCCCATACGTCTGGCTGGCATAACGTACCGAGGGCACGCGCTGGCCGGGGCCGAGCACCCCGGAGCGAATCAGTTCAGCGATATCGTCTGCAAACTTTTCATAACGTTTCATCGGTTCTCGCTGACTGGCGGTCTGACGGGGAAGTGAGGCAGGCACCACTTTAAAGGGATCAGCGATTGAGCGGGGCGACAAACCGGCTTTTTGCCAGGCTGCGTACGTTCGCATCATCGCTGTCCACCACTTCAAAACTGATGCTTTGCGAACTGCTGCTTGGGTGTTCGGCGATCATTGTCACGGACACTGGAAAATCGAAGATTTCCCCCGCAGCGAGGCTGACCTCGGTTTTACCCTGCAGCTGGAAGTCGTCCCCATCGACAAGCGCCAGATGATACTGCTGACGCTGCTGGGTTTTGTTGATGATTTTCAGGCTGTAGATGTTTTCGATCTGGCCTTGGCTGTTTTCCCGGAACAGGCCCCGGTCCTTGCTGACATCCAGCGACACCATCGGCCGCTCGACCAGCGCCAGCACCAGCGCGCCGATCATCACCAGCAATACGGCGCAGTAGCCGATCAAGCGTGGCCGCAGCAGACGGGTTTGACCGCCTTGCAATACGGCTTCCGAGGTGTAACTCACCAGACCACGGGCATAGCCCATTTTGTCCATGATCGAGTCACACGCATCGATACACGCGGCGCAGCCAATGCATTCCATCTGCAAGCCGTCACGGATGTCGATACCGGTCGGGCACACCTGCACACACATCTGGCAATCGATACAGTCACCCAGACCCACTGACGCTGGATCGACCTCACGTTTACGCGGGCCACGGTTTTCACCGCGAGCGGCGTCGTAGGAAACGGTGAGGGTGTCTTTGTCGAACATCACGCTTTGAAAGCGCGCATAGGGGCACATGTGCATGCAGACTGCTTCACGCAGCCAGCCAGCATTGATATAGGTCGCACCCGCGAAAAACAGGACCCAGAACAGACTGACGCCACTCAACTGCAAGGTCAGCAGCTCATTGGCCAGCGGTCGAATCGGGGTGAAATAGCCGACGAAGGTCAGACCGGTCAATACGCTGATCGCCAGCCACAGACTGTGCTTGGCCGAGCGCCGCAGCAGTTTTTTCATGCCCCAGGGCGCGGCCTGAAGTTTGATCCGCTGATTACGCTCACCCTCGGTGAGCTTCTCGCACCACATGAAAATCCAGGTCCAGGAACTCTGCGGGCAGGTGTATCCGCACCAGACTCTTCCTGCGAACACCGTGATGGCGAACAAGCCAAAGGCACAAATGATCAGCAATGCCGACAGCAGAATGAAGTCTTGCGGCCAGAACGTCGCGCCGAAGATATGAAATTTACTGTCGGCCAAATCCCAAAGGACAGCCTGGCGTCCGCCCCAATCGAGCCAGACGGTGCCGAAGAACAGCAGGAATAGAAACCCCGCGCCACTGACACGTAAATTACGGAACAGCCCGGTAAAACTGCGGGTATGAATCAAATGATCACTGGACTTGACCTTCACGTTTGCTCTGGAAGGTTCGACGCGTTCAATGATCTGGACAGGAATTCTTTCGCTCATGGTCGGATGCTCATCAGCCCGTATCAGGCGGCTGAACTATGGCCGAGCATCTGGTTGCATAACAGACTCAGGTATTTGAATAAAAAGCGGATCAGATTGGAGGCTTGCCCAGGCTTTGGCACGGGCAATGCAGTGTCGTATTTCGTGGAGTCAGGTGTTTCCGCAGGGAAGGGGCTACTGATCCTCGTCCCGAATGCCAATTACTCCCGGACTGTTCCAGCGTTTGACAGGTTGTACCTTGGGGCTGTGCAAATCACTCGGGCTATTGCCAAAGCCCGGTCTAAGCTGTCACTCGCGGCTAAACCGTTTTGAACTTTTCCCACCTGGATGGGCTCGGAAACTAGGCGGGCCGATCCGGTGTGCCGTCGCTGGCAGTCGGCTGCTGAACACCTGTTTTGTTCAATGCTGGGTGTAAACATACAGTTCCTAAATGCACGGATTCTGCTGAAGAGCGTCTTTAAATGGGCGTGAGGAGTGATGCTCGATGAATGTGACCGCTGATCAGCCCTACGGCCCGGATTCTTTGGCCAGTGACGTTCCACACCCGACCCGACCTCTGTCTTTGACCCAGGCCCTGCAATTACCGCGGATCGTGATCGAAAACACGATGCCAGTGATTGAGGGCGGGTTATTTGCGGTAAAGGCAATCATCGGGCAACCGGTGAGTGTGACCAGCAAAGTATTCGCCGATGGGCACGACAAGCTGTCGGTGTTGATTCGTTGGCGTGCAGCCGATGAAGAGCATTGGCACAGTACTCACATGCAAGAGCTGGTCAATGACAGCTGGGAAGGCGAATTCACCCCGACGTCAGTCGCCCTTTACGTCTTCAGGCTCGAGGCCTGGATCGATCAGTTCGCCAGCTATCGCTATGAGTTGCGAAAAAAGCATGGCGCTGGGGTGCCGATCCATCTGGAGTTGGAGGAGGGTCGCGTTCATTTAGTCCAGGCCGCTGAACGCAGCCAGGCCGAACTGCGACAGCAAATCAGTGCAGTGATCGAGCGGTTTGGGCAGAGCGAGCCCGCGGCCCAGGTCGCGTTGCTGCTGCACAGTGAAACGGCGGCGCTGATGGCCCAGGCCGAGAATCATACCTACCTGAGCCGTAGCGTCGAATTCCCACTGGATGTGGAACGTGAACGGGCGCAGTTCGCCAGTTGGTATGAGTTGTTTCCGCGTTCGGTGACTGAAGATCCGACGCGCCACGGCACCTTCAATGACGTGCTGTTTCGTCTACCGATGATTCGAGACATGGGTTTCGATGTGCTGTATTTTCCGCCGATCCATCCTATCGGCCGCGCCCATCGCAAGGGGCCGAATAACTCGCTGCAAGCGGGGCCTGATGACCCGGGTAGCCCCTACG
The DNA here is from genome assembly GCF_034314155.1 of Pseudomonas sp. 5C2. NCBI lineage: Bacteria > Pseudomonadati > Pseudomonadota > Gammaproteobacteria > Pseudomonadales > Pseudomonadaceae > Pseudomonas > Pseudomonas sp. 5C2. The sequence goes on from NZ_JAVIWH010000002.1 coordinate 1,051,515, forward strand.
CCATCGGCAGCGCCGACGGTGGGCATGACGCGATTCACTCGGAACTGGGTAGCCGCGAGGACTTTCGCAATCTGGTGAAGACCGCTGCTGAGTATGGGCTTGAGGTTGCTCTGGATTTTGCCATCCAGTGCTCGCAGGATCATCCGTGGCTCAAGGAGCATCCGGGCTGGTTCTCCTGGCGCCCGGACGGCAGCATCCGTTACGCGGAAAACCCGCCAAAGAAATACCAGGACATCGTCAACGTCGACTTCTATGCCCCCGACGCGATCCCCAGTTTGTGGCTGGAGTTGCGTGACATCGTCCTGGGCTGGGTCGAGGAGGGCGTAAAAATCTTCCGCGTCGATAATCCGCACACCAAACCGCTGCCTTTCTGGCAGTGGATGATTGCGGATATTCGCAGCCAGTACCCTGAGGTGATGTTCCTCGCAGAAGCGTTCACCAAGCCAGCGATGATGGCGCGGCTGGGCAAGGTCGGGTATTCCCAGAGCTATACGTATTTCACCTGGCGCAACACCAAGTCCGAGTTGGCGGAGTATTTCACCCAGCTGAATCAGTTGCCGTGGCGAGATTGCTACCGGCCGAACTTCTTCGTGAACACGCCCGATATCAACCCGTTCTTCCTGCATGAGTCCGGCCGCGCAGGCTTCTTGATTCGTGCGGTGCTGGCAGCCATGGGCTCGGGCCTGTGGGGCATGTATTCCGGGTTTGAGTTATGCGAGGCAGCGCCGGTGCCTGGCAAGGAAGAGTACTTGGACTCGGAGAAATATCAGCTGCGGCCACGGGATTACAACGCGCCGGGCAACATCATTGCCGAAATTGCTCAACTCAATCGTATTCGTCGACAGAACCCTGCGCTGCAAACGCACTTGGGCCTGAAAATCTACAACGCCTGGAATGACAATATTTTGTATTTCGGCAAACGCAGCGCCGATGGCAGCAACTTTGTTCTGGTGGCTGTCAGCCTCGACCCGGTCAACGCCCAGGAAGCGCATTTTGAATTGCCGTTGTGGGAAATGGGTCTGCCTGACGACGTGGCAACTGCGGGTGAAGACCTGATGACGGGCCATCGCTGGACTTGGTATGGCAAAACGCAGTGGATGCGTATCGAGCCTTGGCATCAACCTTTCGGCATCTGGCGTATTCAGACCACGGATTAAAAGGAATCAACGATGGCAAAGAAACCCAGGCATGCAGCCTTCATCAATGACCCGCTGTGGTACAAGGACGCGGTCATCTATCAGGTTCATGTAAAGTCATTTTTTGATTCAAATAACGATGGGATCGGCGATTTCCCCGGCCTGATCGCCAAACTCGACTACATCGCCGAGCTTGGGGTCAATACTGTCTGGCTGCTGCCATTCTACCCTTCGCCACGCCGTGATGATGGCTATGACATTGCCGATTATCGAGGCGTACATGCCGATTACGGCACAATGTCCGATGCCAAGAAGTTTATCGCTGAGGCCCATGACCGTGGTCTGCGGGTGATCACTGAATTGGTCATTAATCACACCTCGGACCAGCACCCATGGTTCCAGAAAGCCCGTGCGGCCAAGCGTGGCTCCAAGGCACGGGATTTTTACGTGTGGTCGGACAGTGATCAGAAGTACGACGGCACCCGAATCATTTTTCTCGACACCGAAAAGTCCAACTGGACCTGGGACCCGGTTGCCGGCCAATACTTCTGGCACCGTTTTTATGCCCACCAGCCAGACCTCAACTTCGACAATCCGCATGTGATGGATGCGGTACTGCAAGTGATGCGCTACTGGCTGGACATGGGCATCGACGGCCTGCGTCTGGATGCGATCCCGTATCTGATCGAGCGCGACGGGACTAATAACGAAAACCTGCCCGAGACCCATAAGCTACTCAAGCGGATCCGTGCTGAAATCGACGCCAACTACCCTGACCGGATGCTGCTGGCCGAAGCCAATCAATGGCCGGAAGACACGCAGCTGTACTTCGGTGATACAAAAGGCAATGACGGCGATGAGTGCCACATGGCATTCCACTTCCCGCTGATGCCGCGTATGTACATGGCCGTGGCACAGGAAGACCGCTTTCCGATTACCGACATTCTGCGCCAGACGCCCGAAATTCCTGCGAACTGTCAGTGGGCAATTTTCCTGCGCAATCACGATGAGCTGACCCTGGAAATGGTCACTGATCGCGAGCGTGATTACTTGTGGAATTACTACGCCGCCGACCGCCGGGCCCGGATCAATCTGGGCATCCGTCGGCGTCTGGCGCCGTTGGTACAGCGTGATCGACGTCGCGTCGAGTTACTCAACAGCATGTTGCTGTCGATGCCCGGCACGCCGACGTTGTATTACGGTGACGAAATCGGCATGGGCGATAACATTTATCTGGGCGACCGCGATGGCGTGCGCACGCCGATGCAATGGTCCATTGACCGCAACGGCGGCTTTTCCCGTGCTGACCCGGCAAGCCTGGTGCTGCCGCCGATCATGGACCCGCTGTACGGGTATCAATCGGTCAATGTCGAGACCCAGAACAACGACCCGCATTCGCTGCTGAATTGGAATCGACGGATGTTGACGGTGCGTAAGCAGCAGAAAGCATTCGGCCGGGGCACCTTGAAAATGCTGTCGCCCACCAATCGGCGAATTCTGGCCTACACCCGTGAGTACACAGGGCCGGACGGCAAGACCGAAATCATTCTGTGTGTGGCCAACGTCTCCAGCGCGGCTCAGGCGGCGGAACTTGAGCTGTCGCCGTTTGCTGGCATGGTTCCGGTTGAGATGCTCGGTGGCAGCGCATTCCCACCTGTCGGCCAGCTTCCGTACCTGCTGACGTTGCCACCCTATGGCTTTTATTGGTTCCTGCTGGCGGCGGAAAACCAAATGCCGAGCTGGCATGTTGAACCAGTGAAAAGCATGCCGGACTTCCCGACCCTGGTGTTGAAAAAACGCCTCGAAGAACTACTGGACGAGCCGTTGCGCAGCACCATGGAGAAGACGTCGTTGACGCTTTATCTGCCTAAGCGCCGTTGGTTTGCGGGTAAGGACAAAGCCATCGATCAGGTGAGCATTATTTACGCAGTGCGCTTTGGCGACGCACAGCATCCGGTGTTATTGAGTGAAATTGAAGTCACTGCGGGCGATCATCAAGGTCGCTACCAACTGCCTTTCGGTCTATTGGCCGAAGATGACATCAGCAGCGCATTGCCTCAGCAGTTAGCGCTGGCTCGCGTACGGCGCGGCCGTCAAGTCGGCCTGATTACGGACGCTTTTACGCTGGAGACGTTCATTCGCGCGGTCATCCAGGGCATGCAGGCCAGGACGGTTCTGCCGTGCAGCGAAGGCGAGTTGCGCTTTGAGCACACCACAGCAATGGACAGCTTGGGGTTGCACAACGAATCCGAAGTACGTTACCTCTCGGCTGAGCAGTCGAATAGCTCCGTGGTGGTCGGTGGCAGCCTTGTCCTGAAAATGATCCGTCGTGTCAGTGCGGGCACTCACCCGGAACTGGAAATGGGCGCGTACCTGACTGCAGCCGGCTTTGGGTATATATCACCGCTGCTGGGTTCGGTCGTGCGTATCGATAAACAAGGGCAAAGCAATTTACTGATGATTGCTCAGGGTTATCTGAGCAATCAGGGTGATGCCTGGGAGTGGACCCAGAACAACCTTGAGCGGGCGGTGCGTGATGAGTTGTCCTACGGCCGTTCTGAGCAGGAACAGCATTACAACGCCTTGTTGGAACTCTCGGATTTCGCTGCCTTGTTGGGGCAACGTCTTGGCGAGATGCACCAAATACTGGCAGCGCCGACCGATAATCCGGATTTCGCCGCCGAACCCACCGGTGTCAAAGACAGTCAGCAATTGGGTAGCAGCGTGGTGGCTCAACTGGAGCGTGCCTTGCAGTTGCTCGAACAACACGCAGTCAGTCTTGAACCGGTCGACCAAGCCCTGGTCACTGAGCTGCTGAGCAAGCGCAAGCAGGTGATGGCTTACATTCAGACGCTGGCAAAACGTTCTGTGGGCGGCCTGCGTCTGCGCGTGCACGGTGATTTACACTTGGGGCAGGTACTGGTGGTAAAAGGTGATGCCTATTTGATTGACTTTGAGGGCGAACCCGCGCGTTCATTGACTGAGCGCCGAGCCAAATACAGTCCGTTCAAGGATGTCAGTGGTGTGTTGCGGTCATTCGATTACGCGGCGGCCATGGCGGTGCGCAATGCGCGAAGCGTGGACACCTCGGCTGAAGCCGCGACCGCTCGAGAACGCGTGGCGCAAACCTATTTGACCCAGGCTCGTCAGGCCTTTCTCGACGGTTATCGCCGGGCGACCACTGACCTGGCCCACGGCTGGAAAGATGCGAAGGGCGAAAGCGCCACGCTGGAATTATTTACCCTGGAAAAAACTGCCTATGAAGTTGTCTACGAAGCCGAGCACCGCCCCAGCTGGTTGGCCGTACCTTTGCAAGGCTTACGTGGGCTGCTGACCTTGTCTGATGGAGAATTATAATGAATGCACCTAAGGAAAACGGCAGGGGCATATCGGGATTGCTGCCCGGGGCCGCCGATATGGATGCGTTGATCCGCGCCGAACATCATGACCCATTCTCCATGCTTGGCCCCCGTGACGATGGTGCGGGCGGGCAGTTTATCCGTGCGTACCTGCCCGACGCGTTAAGTGTGAAAGTGCTGTCGCGTGAGGGTGAGCAGGAGCTGGGGACCCTTGAAATGAGCGAGGTGCCGGGTTTTTTCGCTGGACACTTTCCTCGCTCGCAGCCTTACTTATTGAAAATTAACTGGGCTGGCGGTGAGCAAATCACCGAAGACCCTTACAGCTTCGGCCCTTTGTTGGGCGAGATGGACCTGTATTTGTTCGCCGAAGGCAATCACCGGGACCTGAGCAGTTGCTTGGGGGCGCAGGTCAAGAGTGTCGACGGCATCGACGGTGTGCGCTTTTCTGTATGGGCACCCAATGCGCGGCGCGTGTCGGTGGTCGGCGGTTTCAATAATTGGGACGGTCGTCGTCATCCAATGCGCTTGCGTCACCCCGCAGGGGTTTGGGAAATATTCATTCCCCGGCTCAAGCCCGGCGAAGCGTACAAATATGAAATTCTGGGCGCCAATGGAATTCTGCCACTCAAGGCCGACCCTATGGCTTTGGCCACCCAATTGCCGCCAGACACGGCGTCGGTGGTGGCAGCACCGTTGCAATTCGACTGGCAAGACAATGGCTGGATGCAATCGCGGGGCGAGCGTCACGTGGCGAGCGCGCCATTGTCGATCTATGAGTTGCATGCGGGGTCCTGGCAGCTCGATCACAGCGATGAATTTGTTGTTCGTCAATACAACTGGCACGAACTGGGCGAGCGCCTTATTCCCTATATCAAGGAACTGGGCTTTACCCATATCGAACTGATGCCAATCATGGAGCATCCGTTTGGCGGCTCATGGGGTTATCAACCGCTTTCGCAGTTTGCCCCGACGGCTCGTTTCGGCTCGCCAGATGACTTTGCTGCTTTCGTCAACGCTTGCCACCAGGCCGATATCGGCGTGATTCTCGATTGGGTGCCCGCGCATTTCCCCACCGATGCTCACGGTTTGGCGCAATTCGATGGCACTGCGCTTTATGAGTACGGCAATCCGCAGGAAGGTTTCCACCAAGATTGGGACACGCTGATTTACAACCTGGGCCGCACAGAAGTGCATGGTTTTATGCTCGCGTCGGCATTGCATTGGCTCAAGCATTTCCATGTTGATGGCCTGCGTGTGGATGCGGTGGCCTCAATGCTTTACCGCGACTATTCACGCAAAGCGGGGGAATGGGTGCCCAATCGCCATGGCGGTCGAGAAAATCTCGAAGCCATTGATTTCTTGCGCCATCTCAACGACGTGGTAGTACTGGAGGTGCCCGGCGCGATGGTCATCGCCGAAGAATCCACTGCCTGGCCTGGCGTCAGCCAGAGCACGCAGCAAGGCGGTTTGGGCTTTTCCTATAAATGGAACATGGGCTGGATGCACGACACCCTGCATTACATGCAGCAGGACCCTATCCACCGCGCCCATCACCATGGGGAGCTGAGTTTCGGCCTGATCTATGCCTGGTCCGAGAAGTTCATCCTGCCGATTTCCCACGATGAAGTGGTGCACGGCAAGCATTCGCTCATTGATAAAATGCCTGGTGACCGTTGGCAGAAGTTCGCCAATTTGCGTGCTTATCTGGCGTTCATGTGGACGCATCCAGGCAAAAAGCTGTTGTTCATGGGCTGTGAGTTTGGCCAATGGCGCGAGTGGAACCACGACGAGCAACTGGATTGGTATTTGTTGCAGTACGCTGAACACATCGGCGTGAAGAAACTGGTGAGCGATCTCAACCGAATTTATCGTGAAGTACCGGCACTTCACGAACAGGATTGCGTGCCTCAGGGGTTTCAATGGGTCATCGGTGATGACGCGGCCAATAGCGTTTTTGCCTGGTTGCGCTGGAGCAAGGAGGGCGATCCGGTGTTGGTCGTCGCTAACCTGACGCCTGTGCCCCGTGAGAGGTATCGCATCGGTGTTCCGTTCGCCGGGTTGTGGACCGAGCTGCTAAACAGCGATGCGAGTACCTATGCGGGTTCTAACGTCGGCAATGGTGGCGGCGTGCAGACCGACGACAGTAAAAGCCATGGAATGCCGGCGTCATTGGCGCTGAACCTGCCGCCTTTGGGTGTGTTGATCCTGCGGCCAAAGCTGGATTGATGTTGCCGGGTGCTGCGGCTTGACGCGCCGCAGCGCTCATCCTCACTCTCCGTTCTCCACCATGCCATTGCGGCGAGACAGCAGTAGGGTCAGTGACAGGCCTGCCAACGACAGCACTGCTGCAACGAAGAAAATCCACGCATAACCCAGTCCCAGGGCAACGCCGCCCATGACCGGCCCGGCAATGGCCAGCGCCAGGTCGAAGAACACTGCATATGCACTCAAACCCGCGCCCCGACTGGCGGTCGGTACCTGTTTGATTGCCTCGACACCCAGCGCCGGGTAGACCAGCGACAGGCCGAAACCAGTCAGCCCTGCACCGATCAGAGCGACTGCGGTCGTGGGTGAGATCCACAGCAATGTCAGGCCGAGGGTTTCGATGGACATACAGGCCATGGCGGCATTGAAACCGCCAAATCGGTTGATCGCGTTGATGAAAACCAGTCGCGAGAGGATAAAACAAACGCCGAAGACCGTCAGACAATACGCCGCGCCGTGCCAGCCTCGGCTTAGGTAGAACAGCGTGATAAACGTGGTTAGGGTGCCGTAGCCAATGGAGGCCAGGGTCAGGCTCAGGCCGAATGGAGCCACCCGGCCAAACACCGACCAGAAGGGTAGGCGTTCACCATGGATCACGGGTACTGACGGTTTGTTGCGAATCAACACCAAGGCCAGCAACGAGACAATAGACAAGGCAACTCCCAGGCTGGCAAAGCCCAGGCTGTCGACCATCACCACACCGACCGGCGCGCCGATGGCGATAGCGCCGTACGACGCAATACCGTTCCAGGAAATCGCCCGCGCAGTGTGCCCCATACCGACTTGGCCGATGCACCAACTGATTGTGCCCACGCCGATCAGCCCTTGTGCCACGCCAAGAAACACACGGCCGATGATCAGTATCGTCAGGCTCACTATGGGCATGCTGTCGAGCAGTGTCGCTAGCAAGGTCAGCAGACCACTGACGGCAATGCCCGACAGACCATACACAATCGCGCGTTTGGTGCCGATGCTGTCTGCAACACGCCCAGCCAAGGGCCGACTGAGCAGCGTTGCCAGGTACTGTGAGCCGATGGTCCCCCCGGCGATGACCGTGCTGAAACCCAATTGATCGTGGACGTAACCTGGTATCACTGCGATTGGCAGGCCGATGCATAGGAAGGCAATGAAGGTATAGAACACGATGGAGACGATCTGCAGAGTGATCGACATGGAGCTGGATGATTGAGTCTGGAGGTGCGGAGGTTGTACGGCAGACATGGGGCTCGTTCGCTGGCAGGCGGGTGGAGAACGCCATCATCGCCTGAGCAGGGGATAAAAGGAAGCAGGCTAACGATTTTCTGATGCTCATGCTCACCAGAACGAAAAAGCCCCGTCACAGGGACAGGGCTTCTCTCACAGCGTTGACGCTAAATCAGAACACGACGCCTTGACTACGCAGGTAGTCATCGTAGGTGCCGCTGAAGTCGACAACACCGCTTGGGCTCAGCTCGATGATGCGAGTGGCTAGCGACGATACGAATTCACGGTCATGGCTGACGAAGATCAGCGTGCCAGGGTAGTTTTCCAGGGCCAGGTTCAGCGCCTCGATGGATTCCATGTCCAAGTGGTTGGTCGGTTCGTCCATGATCAGTACGTTCGGCTTTTGCAGGATCAGCTTGCCGAACAACATACGACCTTGTTCACCACCGGAAATCACTTTCACCGACTTGATGATATCGTCGGCGGAGAACAGCATGCGGCCCAGTGTGCCGCGAACTACTTGCTCGCCACCTTGGGTCCAGCGGCCCATCCATTCAAACAGATTGGCCTCATCTTCGAAGTCAGACGCGTGATCCTGAGCGTAGTAGCCCAGCTCGGCAGCGTCGGTCCACTTGACCGTACCGGCATCGGGCGACAGCTCATTGACCAGCGTGCGCAGCAGGGTGGTTTTACCGATACCGTTCGGGCCGATGATTGCTACGCGCTCGCCGGCTTCAACGGTGAAGCTGAAGTCCTTGAACAGAGGCTTGCCATCGAAACCTTTAGCCATGCGCTCAACAATGACCGCCTGACGGTGCAGTTTTTTGTTCTGTTCGAAACGAATGAACGGGCTGACCCGGCTTGAAGGTTTGACCTCGGCCAGATGGATCTTGTCGATCTGCTTGGCGCGGGAGCTGGCCTGCTTGGATTTCGAGGCGTTGGCCGAGAAGCGGCTGACGAACGATTGCAGTTCGTTGATCTGCGCTTTCTTCTTGGCGTTGTCCGACAGCAATTGCTCGCGGGACTGGGTCGCCACGGTCATGTATTCGTCATAGTTACCCGGGAACAGACGCAGTTCGCCGTAATCGAGGTCGGCCATGTGCGTGCAGACACTGTTCAGGAAGTGCCTATCGTGGGAAATGATGATCATGAGGCTGTTGCGCTGGGTCAGAATGTTTTCCAGCCAGCGGATGGTGTTGATGTCCAAGTGGTTGGTCGGTTCGTCGAGCAACAGCACTTCTGGATTTGAGAACAATGCCTGCGCCAGCAATACGCGCAGTTTCCAGCCCGGCGACACTTCGCTCATCGGACCGTTGTGTTGTTCGATACCGATACCCAGGCCCAGCAGCAGCTCGCCAGCGCGGGATTCGGCGGTGTAGCCGTCCATTTCAGCGAACTCGGTTTCCAGCTCAGCCACGGCCATGCCGTCAGCTTCGGTCATTTCCGGCAGCGAGTAGATGCGGTCGCGCTCGGCCTTGACCTTCCACAGCTCTTCGTGACCCATGATCACGGTATCGATCACGGTGAATTCTTCGTAGGCGAACTGGTCTTGGCGCAACTTGCCCAGACGTACGTTCGGCTCCAGCATCACCTGCCCACCCGAAGGCTCCAGATCATCGCCGAGGATCTTCATAAAGGTAGACTTGCCGCAACCGTTGGCACCGATAAGGCCATAACGGTTACCGCCGCTAAACTTGACCGAGACATTCTCGAACAAGGGTTTTGCGCCGAATTGCATGGTGATGTTAGCTGTGGAGATCAATTACCTTACCTTTCAATAGCTTAGGATTGACTGGTTTGCGCTGATACCGGTTTGATACCAATGTTGAGCTTTTCGAGCTCACTCCAGTCAGAGCTTGAGTTGATCCAGCGCGCATGGGTTGACAGCAACATTTGGACGCTGTGGCCAAGCTGCTGAGAGATGAATGCGGGATTCATGCCGGACATTGAGCATATTGTCGCATATGTGTGACGGCAGTTGTACGGAGGCCGGTAGCGGATTTTCAGCTCAGCCAACGTTGGCCTCCACTGTTTGTGGACGTCAGAGGTCTGTTTTACGTACTCGCTGTTCTTCGAAGGCGGGAAGACATACGGCGTCTCCTTGATTTCCTCCTTGCCGTTTTTTCGACGGTCGGCGTATTGCACTGACGAAATCAATGTTCTTCAGGCTACGCTAAGCAACGATCCAGATAAGGGGCTCACCTCTGTTCTCTGGGGAATTGAATTTATTGGAGAGCATGTATTTCTCATTGATTACTGCCTAGGCATTGCGGATTTTTGCACCTGTCGTAGTGGGGCTGACGAGATATTTCCACTGTGAGGTTGCAAGCGATCAGCGATATGAGAGCAGGCATGAGCGTACTCGCACGGGGGCTCTTAACCTCTCGTTGTACCTGATGATGCCCCATAGTCTTCGTATGCGGGGGGGCTGATCGTTAGCGTATGCGGTGTGATAGCTGCAAGTGGTGGCCATGACGTCTGCCATTTGAAACATTGAATGAGGCCTAGCATGGCTTTGTGACAAACAGGCTATGGCCTCTGCGACTTAAGTCTGAAGTAGTGGAAAGTCGTCGTCAGGGTGTTTTAATCTTGCGCATCCGCTGCGCCTGATGTGACACGCCCCGACCTTTTTTTGTTAATCGGGCTGGTAACTTGAGTGCACGCAGGACAGCGTATTCCCTGGATCTGTGACCACACCTGTGAAACCTATCATTATTGCTGTTTATGTGTTTTCGATTGCCTATGTACACTTGCGCGGCAACGTTCGGCACAAGCTGGGCCGTCAACTGAGCGACCATTCCAGCTTCCTGGCGCCGGTGAACTGCTTCCTTTACTTGTTTTCCAAGGTGCCCAGCAAACCCTACCTGCAAACGAGCGATTTCCCGGAGTTGCAGCCATTGCAGGACCATTGGGAAGAGATCAGAGAGGAAGCGCTTAACCTGTTGCGCGCTGGAGAAATCAAACGCTCCGAACAACCCAACGATGTGGGTTTCAACTCATTTTTTAAAACAGGCTGGAAGCGTTTTTACCTTAAGTGGTACGGCGATAATCATCCGTCGGCTATCGAATTGTGCCCTCGCACCATTGAGTTGCTCAACCGCATCGGCACGGTCAAGGCCGCGATGTTTGCAGAGCTTCCGCCCGGCTCGAAGCTGGTTCGCCATCGTGATCCCTATGCAGGCTCGGTGCGCTACCACTTGGGGCTGCAAACACCCAATGACCCCAAGTGCTACATCAGTGTTGATGGCCAGAACTATCATTGGTGTGACGGCGAGGGCGTAATGTTTGATGAAACCTTTATTCATTACGCCGAAAACGCCACTCAGCAAAACCGTATCATTCTGTTCTGTGATGTGGAACGGCCCATGAAGTATCGCTGGGCTGCAGCTTTTAACCGGTGGTTCAGCCGTACGGTTTTGGCTGCTGCCAGTTCGCCCAACGGCGCAGACGATAGAGTGGGTGGGCTGAACCGTGCATTTACCAAAATTTACAGCCTTCGTCAGCGTGGTAAAGCACTTAAAAGGCGCAATCGTACGCGCTACTACTTGGAAAAATGGGCGATCTTTGGTGGGTTGCTGACCTTGTTTTTATTGATTTAAGTCTTTGGCGGTAGACGTGGACCTTGAGCGCGGTGATTGATGCCGTGCTCAATCCCAATACCTTGGGCGCTTGTAGTGGTCAACTAATCCCGGACACGACGTTAAGTTTTTCTTCGGCCCGAGCTGGACCGCCACTGTAATATCGCTGCTGCCATCTGCCCACCTGGGTTGAATTGCCCAGATTGAAAACCACAGCCGTCTGCCGAAACGACAGCTTCTCACGCCACATGGGCTGAAGAACCGATAGCTTGAACTGCTTTGAATATTTGCCCATGAAAAAACACCCCAGAGATTGGATGGATGTCCAACTTTTGGGGCGCAGTTCATTTTGAGAGAGCGAAGGCGTCAGCTCTGGCGCAGCCCTTCTCAATCCCGATAAAATACTTGGACCAAGTGATAACCAAACTTACTCTTGACCGGCCCATGCACGACGCGCAGCGGCTTTTTGAAGATGATCTGATCGATGATGCCGACCATTTGTCCTGGGCGAACTTCACCCAGGTCTCCGCCGCGCTTGCCAGAAGGGCAGGTTGAGTATTTTTTGGCCAACACGTCGAACGCTTCGCCTTTGGCAATACGCTGCTTGAGTTGTTCGGCATCTTCGGCGGTTTTCACCAGAATATGGCGGGCGAGAGCTTTCATGTCGCGGGGCAGTCCTGGAAAAATCGGTGGCTATTATGCCTGTCCTTGGCGCCAATTGATCATTTCCTCAGACTTGTCCGTCAGAACACTTATATCGATTTGCGCCGGAAGCGTTATCAATTCAAGCTAGGGGCCATCAGACAGGTACCCAAGCTGCCTTAACTCCTGGCAAGCGTTCATTTACCCTATTTCGTGCGGATGCTGCTCATGGATTTCCCGGCGCTGTTGAAAATTCTGGCCAGCCAGGACGGATCGGACCTCTACCTGTCGACCGGCGCACCTCCCTGCGCCAAATTCAATGGCGTGCTCAGGCCCCTGAGCACCGAAGCCCTGAAGGGCGGAGAGGTAGCGACAGTCGCCGCCAGCATCATGGACTCGGAGCAAAAGCTTGAGTTCGAGCGTGAGCTGGAAATGAACCTGGCGGTGTCGCTGGCCGGCATCGGTCGTTTTCGGATCAACATTTTCAAGCAACGCAACGAAGTCTCGATCGTGGCGCGCAACATCAAGCTGGACATTCCTCGCTTCGAAGACTTGCACCTGCCGCCGATCCTCCTCGATGTCGTGATGGAAAAACACGGCCTGGTCCTGTTCGTCGGTGCCACGGGTTCGGGTAAGTCCACGTCGTTGGCGGCCTTGATCGACTACCGTAATCGCAATAGCAGCGGCCATATCATCACCATCGAAGACCCGGTGGAATATATCCATCGGCACAAAAAATCGATCATCAATCAACGCGAAGTGGGTGTGGACACCCGGAGCTTTCACGCCGCCTTGAAGAACACTTTGCGCCAAGCGCCGGATGTGATTCTGATCGGTGAAATTCGTGACCGGGAGACCATGGAGCATGCCCTGGCCTTTGCCGATACCGGTCACTTGGCGATTTCGACTTTGCACGCCAACAACGCCAACCAGGCGCTGGACCGGATCATCAACTTCTTCCCGGAAGAGCGGCGCCAGCAGCTGTTGCATGATTTGGGTAACAACCTCAAAGCATTCGTTTCTCAGCGGCTGGTCAAGACCCTGGATGGCAAACGACGGGCCGCTGTCGAAGTGATGCTGGGCACGCCGACCATTCGCGACCTCATTCAACGCAATGAGCTGGGCGAGCTCAAAGGCATCATGGAGAAGTCGGTCAACCTCGGCATGCAAACGTTCGACAGCGCGTTGTTCGATCTGGTGATTGAGGGCGTCATCAGTGAAGAGGAAGCCCTGACGAATGCCGACTCCATGAATAACGTGCGTCTGCGCCTCAAACTGCACCGCGAAAATGGCCCTGCGACACAAATAACATCAGCCCCGGCGGCGCCCGAACCGGCCGCCGAAGTGGATGTTGCAAACTGGGGGCTGGTGGATGAAAGGGACGACGGTGGCCCGCGTCGCGGCTGATCGACTGGCGAGTTAGCTGTTCAGCTCGTCTCGATTCCGAAACTGCTCCAGCGCGTGTGGATTGGCCAGCGCATCGGTATTCTTCACCGGCTGGCCATGTACCACATTACGTACCGCCAACTCGACGATCTTGCCGCTGATGGTACGGGGGATGTCAGTGACAGCGACAATTTTGGTGGGTACATGGCGTGGGGTAGTGTTGGCGCGGATCACCTGACGGATCACCTGCTCCAGCTCTGGCGTCAAGTGCAGCCCGTCCTGCAGGCGGACGAACAGCACCACACGCACATCGTCTTTCCAGCGCTGGCCAATAGCGATGCTCTCCAGCACCTGCTCGACTTTTTCTACCTGGCGGTAAATTTCTGCGGTGCCTATGCGCACGCCGCCGGGGTTGAGCACGGCGTCCGAGCGCCCGTGAATGATCATGCTTCCGCGCTCGGTTTCTTCGGCATAGTCGCCATGCGCCCAGACGCCGGGGAACTGGGTGAAATAGGTCGCCAGGAGTTTTTCTTGCTGTGGGTCGTTCCAGAAGCCGATGGGGATCGCTGGAAAGTGCCGGGTGCAGACCAGTTCACCTTTCTCGCCGATCACTCGCTGCCCATCGTCATTCCAGACCTCTACCGCCATGCCCAGGCTTTTGCACTGCATTTCGCCACGATACACGGGCAATACCGGGTTACCGATGACGAAGCAGGACACGATGTCGGTGCCGCCGGAAATCGACGACAGGCACAGGTCTTCCTTTATTTCTCGGTAAACGTAATTGTAACTGCTCGCCGCCAACGGTGAGCCCGTGGACAGCAGGGTCTTTAGTCGCGTCAGGCGATGGGTTAAACGCGGCTGGATCGCGTGCCTTTCCAGTTCCGCGAGGTATTTGGCACTGGTGCCGAATACGCTGATGTTTTCATCGTCGATCAAGTCCATCAGCCGTTGCGGGCCAGGGTAAAACGGTGAGCCGTCGTAAAGGACGACCGTCGCCCCCAACGCCAGGCCCGAGACCAGCCAGTTCCACATCATCCAGCCGCAAGTGGTGTAGTAGAACAGGCAATCGTCACGTCCCATATCGGCGTGCAGGCCCTGTTCTTTGACGTGCTGCAACAGCACGCCGCCCGCGCTGTGGATGATGCATTTGGGCACGCCGGTGGTGCCGCTCGAATAAAGGATATACAGCGGGTGGGCAAAAGGCACCGCAACGAAGTAGGGTTCGCCTTCGACGGAGTAGAAGTCATCCCATAGCGCCACGTTGGCCGGTGTCTGGAAATCCTCCACTCGGGCTTCCGGGCGAGCGTAGGGCACGATGATCAGCTGCTGCAGAGAGGGCAGTCGTTCGAGGATTTCATTGATCTTGGCAGTCTGGTCAATGGATTTGCCAGCATAGTGATAGCCCGCACAAGTGAGCAGGACTTTCGGTTCAATCTGACCAAAGCGATCGATTACGCCCTGGGTGCCGAAGTCCGGGGATGAGCAGGACCAGATCGCCCCCAGGCTGGTGGTGGCGAGCATAGCGACCAATGTCTGCCAGGTATTTGGCATACAGGCGGCCACGCGGTCGCCCACGCTAACACCCACAGCCCGCAAACTTTGTTGCAAGCCAGCGACATGCGCGGCCAGTTCGGCATAGGTCAACTGTATCCGCAGGCCATCTTCACTCACGGAAATCACCGCCGGGTAATCATCGCGACGGCGCAGCAGGTGTTCGGCGAAATTCAGCGTTGCGCCCGGGAACCACTGGGCGCTAGGCATCTGCGGGCCTTCGATAAGTACGGCGCTGGGCGGCGTGTGGAATTCGATGCCGAAGACATCGACAATCGCCTGCCAAAAGTGTTCTCGCTGGTCGATACTCCACTGATGGAGTGCCGGGTAATCACGCAACTCAAGGCCGTGGCGCTGATTGATGAAACGCCGAAAGGCGTCCATGCGCGTGGCACCAATTCGCTGCGCGCTTGGGGTCCAAAGTGCTTCAGTCATGGTCCGCTCCGTTTACTGCGCCAACCAGCCGCCATCGATGTTCCACGCGGCGCCCCGCACCTGGCTCCCGGCTTCACTGCAGAGGAACAGCACCAGCTCGCCCAGTTGCGGCGGCGTGACGAACTCCAGCGAAGGCTGCTTCTCCGCCAGCAAATCATGCTTGGCTTTTTCCAGGTCGCCATCAACGGCGCCGCGGGCGTCGATTTGTTGCTGCACCAACGGCGTCAGCACCCAGCCGGGGCAAATCGCGTTGCAAGTAACATTGCTGGCAGCGGTTTCCAGCCCGACCACTTTGGTCAAGCCGATCACCCCATGCTTGGCGGCGACATAGGCGGCCTTGCCGGTTGAGCCCACCAGACCATGCACTGACGCGATGTTGACGATGCGCCCCCATCCCTTGGTGCGCATTCCCGGCAGGCACAGGCGGGTGCTGTGGAATACGGATGACAGGGTGATCGCGATGATCGAGTCCCAGCGCTCCACCGGGAACTCTTCCACCGGGGCCACATACTGGATACCCGCGTTGTTGATCAGAATATCGACGCCACCGAACTCGCGCTCGGCGTAGGCGATCATGTCGGCGATCTGTGCGGGGTCGCTGACATCCGCCGGATGGTGGCCGACCTTGCCGCCAAACTGTCTGACCTCGGCCAGTACGGTAGAGGCATCGCCGAAGCCGTTGAGTATCAGGTTGGCGCCCGCTTTGGCCAGGCTCAGAGCAATGCCCAGGCCGATGCCGCTGGTGGAGCCGGTGACCAGTGCGGTTTTTCCTTGAATACTCATGTGCAATTCCTCAAACGATGCCGGTGGCGTAGAAAGTGCCGATCACAACGAAGACCGCCAATGTTTTGATAATCGTGATGCTGAATATGTCCCGGTAGGCCTCGCGGTGAGTCAAGCCGGTAACCGCCAGCAAGGTAATCACTGCGCCGTTGTGTGGCAGGGTGTCCATGCCGCCGCTGGCCATGGAGGCCACGCGGTGCAGCACTTCCAGAGGGATGTTTGCCGCGTGGGCCGCCGCGATAAAGCTGTCGGACATGGCCGCCAGTGCGATGCTCATGCCGCCCGAGGCCGAACCGGTGATGCCTGCCAGTAGCGTCACGGTGATGGCTTCATTGACCAGCGGGTTGGGAATGCTTTTCAGCCAATCGGCGAGTACCAGGAACCCCGGCAGGGACGCAATCACCGCACCAAAGCCGTATTCCGACGCCGTGTTCATCGCGGCGAGCAGTGCGCCGCCGACTGCGCTTCTGCTGCCTTCGGCCAGCTTGCCGCGAATGGCGTTAAAGCCGAACGCCAACACCGCCAGAATGCCGATCAGCAGGGCCGCTTCAACCGCCCAGATCGCGGTCAGTTTGGCGATTTCGGTTTGCACCGGTGTCGTCATGCCTGGCAGGCTGAGGGTGTGGGTCTTGCCATACCACTGTGGAATCCAACGGGTGAATAGCAGGTTCATGATGCCCACCAGCAATAGCGGCGACAGCGCGATCCATGGGTTGGGCAGCTTGATGTTCTCGGCGGTTTCCGGCTCGTTGCGCAATTCGGTGCCGTAGCCTTCGCCAGCGCGCTGAGCCTTGTTGCGTTGGCGCTGCAAATACAGCATGCCGGTGCAGAACACGAACAGCGTGCCGACCAACCCCAGCCACGGTGCAGCCCAGGCGGTGGTGTTGAAGAAGGTCGTGGGGATGATGTTCTGGATCTGCGGGGTGCCGGGCAGGGCGTCCATGGTGAAGGAAAACGCACCCAGGGCGATGGTGGCTGGAATCAAGCGTTTGGGAATATCGCTCTGGCGGAACATCTCGGCAGCAAACGGATACACCGCGAACACCACCACGAACAGGGAAACACCGCCGTAGGTGAGCAGGGCGCAGACCAGTACGATCACCAACATGGCCTGTCGTGTGCCCAGCAACCGAATGGCAGCGGCGACAATAGAGCGGGAGAATCCCGACAGCTCGATCAATTTGCCGAACACGGCACCGAGCAGAAAGACGGGGAAGTAGAGTTTGACGAAGCCGACCATTTTTTCCATGAACACCCCGCTAAACGCAGGGGCTACGGCCGAAGGATCGGTCAACAACACCGCGCCGAGGGCGGCAATGGGGGCGAAAAGGATAACGCTATAGCCACGGTATGCAGCGAGCATCAACAGCCCGAGGGCCGCTAAGGCGATGATTACACTCATTGAGTGTCTCCTGTTGTTATTGTTTTTTTTGAGCTGCGGGCAAGCCCGCGCTGGCAATAGGTGTAGCGAGTTTCGTGCCATGTTTCTAAGTGCATGAATTTATTGGATTTTTATCTAGCATGAAAATGAAGGCGATCTTTTGTATCTCAAAACAGAGACATCGCGGGCAAGCCCACTCCTACAATTGATCGTTTTTTTATGTAAGAGCGCACTTGCGCGCGATGAAGACCATTCATGCAACGTGCATCTCACTAAAGAGACTAAAGTCTCTTTAGTGAGACTCTGCAATCCCCAACGCTGTCATTTTTTTGTATAGCGTAGAACGTCCCAGTCCAAGCTGCTTGGCCGCTTCAATGACATTTCCCTTACAGCGCGACAGTGTCGATTCAATCAATTGCCGATCAAATCGCGCACGGGCAGCACTGAACGTTTCTAATTCAGCAGGGCCTGGTTGAGGTACCGCAGGTGTGCTCACTGGAACAAGGGTGCCAATGGCAGCCCGGATCTCGTTGGCATCGAGGATCAGGTCGTCGCTTAGTAAGGCGGCGCGCTCCAGGACGTTTTGCAGCTCGCGAATATTGCCTGGCCAGGCATGCTGGCTGAGCAGGGCGAGGGCCTCATGGTCCAGCTCGTGCTGGCTGCGCAGTTCCTCCAGAATGGCTTCGCTGAGCGCAGGCAGATCGTCCAGGCGATCTCGCAACGGTGGAACCTTGATGGGCAGGACGCTCAGGCGGTAATACAGGTCGGCGCGAAACTCGCCACGCTTGATTGCCGCTTCAAGGTCGGTAGAGGTCGCCGCGATCAGTCGGATATCGCTCTGAATCACCTCATTGGAACCCACCGGTTCGTATTCCTTTTCTTGCAGTACCCGTAGCAGTTTGCTTTGCAGGGGCAATGGCATGTCACCGATTTCATCGAGAAACAGCGTGCCACCTTGGGCGATCTTCAGCTTGCCGGGCCGACCTTTGCGGTCAGCACCCGTAAACGCGCCGGGAGCGGTGCCGAAGAACTCGGCTTCCAGCAGGGTTTCCGGAATGGCTGCGCTGTTGATGCTGACGAAGGCTTTGTGTGCCCTGGGTGAAGCACTGTGGATGGCGTGTGCGAGCAGCTCTTTGCCGGTGCCGGTTTCGCCCAGCAACAAAACCGGTGACTCGGCACTCGCGCTACGTCGGGCCCGGCGTTTGACTTCCAGGCTGGCTGTGCTGGTGCCGATAAAGTGCGCGAAGCTGTATTTGGCTTGACGTGCCTGCAGCAAGGAGCGGGTGGAGGCTAGCTCTTCTTGCATGCTCAGGTAGCGTTTGAGCAGGGGCGATAGGGCGTGCAGTTCGTCAAACAGGGCAAAACCAATGGCGCCAATCACCGCACCGGCATCGTCATGGATCGGTAGGCGCATAACCACTAATGGGTCCTTGGCCGTGTCCATCATATCCAACAGAACGGGTCGGCCGGTGTTGACTACCTCGCGCAGCAGGCTACCGGGGATGACGCTTTCACAGGGTTGGCCGACCGCCAGACCTGCATCTTGCAGCCCAAAGCGTCGGGCATAACGCTCGTTGATCCAGACGATGCGTGCGTCTTTATCGACGATCACCGTACCTTCACTGGACTGCTCGATAATCTCGAACAATGAACGAATCGCCAACTGTCGCACACGTTGGTAATCCTTGAGGCTGTCACTGTCTTTCATGATCAGGCGAACTCCGGATGCGCCGCCGCCAGTAATTCCTTGGTGTAAGGATGCTGGGGTGAGTCGAATACATCATGGCTGGCACCGCGCTCAACCACTTTGCCGTCCTTGATCACGATCAGGTCGTGGGCAAGGGCCTTGACCACCGCCAGGTCGTGGCTGATGAACAGGTAGGTCAGGCCGTGCTTTTCCTGGAGCTGGCGCAGCAGGGCGACGACCTGTTTCTGCACGGTGCGATCAAGGGCCGAGGTCGGCTCGTCGAGCAGAATCAGAGCGGGCTTGAGCACCAGCGCGCGGGCGATGGCGATGCGCTGGCGCTGCCCGCCGGAAAATTCATGCGGGTAGCGATGACGGCTTTGCGGGTCAAGGCCGACCTCCTCAAGTACCCGAATCACTTCAGCTTCGCACTGCGCTGGACTGAGCTCGCTGTGAACCTCGAGGCCTTCGCTGATGATCTGCTCAACTGACATGCGTGGGCTCAGGCTGCCGTAGGGGTCCTGGAATACCACTTGCATCTGCTTGCGCCATGGCCGCATCTGCTTGTGGTTCAAGCCGTCCAGCGCGTGCCCCTGAAAGCGAATGCTGCCGCGCGACTCGACCAGCCGCAGGATCGCCTGGCCCAACGTGGACTTGCCCGAGCCCGACTCACCGACGATACCCAGGGTCTTGCCGCGCTGGATGCTGAGGCTGATGTCGTCGACGGCCTTGAGGTATTCCTTATGGCGACCAAAAATGCCGCCGGCCATGGAAAACCACACGCTCAAGTTGTCGACCTGCAGGACTTTCTCACGGCTATCCCGTGGCAGAGGTTCGCCGGCAGGTTCAGCATCGAGCAGCAGTCGGCTGTAAGGGTGCTGTGGATGTTTGAACAGCAGATGGCAGTTAGACTGCTCGACGATCTCACCCGCGCGCATCACGCACACGCGCTGGGCGATGCTGTGCACCAGATTGAGGTCATGGCTGATCAGCAACAGCGACATGTTCAGACGTTGTTGCAGCTCCTTGAGCAGCAGCAGAATCTTGCGCTGCACCGTCACATCAAGGGCCGTGGTTGGCTCGTCGGCAATCAGCAGTTCAGGCTCGCAGGCCAGCGCCATGGCGATCATCACCCGCTGCCGTTGGCCGCCGGACAGTTGATGCGGGTAGGCCTTGAGGCGTTTCTGCGGATGCTGGATGCCCACCAGTTCGAGCAGTTCGAGAATTCGCCATTGGGCTGCCTTGCCGCTCAGGCCCTTGTGCAGCAACAACGTTTCGCCGATCTGTTTGGACACCGTGTGCAAGGGGTTGAGCGAGGTCATCGGCTCTTGGAAAATCATGGCAATGCGGTTACCGCGGAGTTCGCGCAGGGCTTTGTCATCGGCACCGATCAACTGCTGGCCGCGATAACAAATACTCCCCGTGGTCTGCGTGCCGCTTTTGGGCAGCAGTTGCAGGATCGAGTGGGCGGTCACCGACTTGCCCGAGCCTGATTCACCCACCAGCGCCAGGCACTCACCGACTGGGATATCCAGGCTCAGTTTGTTGACCACTGTCTGCCCGTTGAAGGCGACAGTCAGGTCGCGAATTTCAATCAGGTTGTCGGACGTTGCAGACAGAGTGTCTGACATTTCAAGACCTCGGGTCGAAGGCATCGCGCAGCGCTTCGCCAATAAAGACCAGTAGGGACAGGATGAGCGCCAGGGTGAAGAACGCCGTCAGGCCGAGCCAGGGTGCTTGCAGGTTCTGTTTGCCCTGGCCGATCAGTTCGCCCAAAGAGGCACTGCCCGCCGGCATGCCGAACCCGAGAAAATCCAGCGCGGTCAGGGTCGAGATTGCCCCGGTCAAAATAAACGGCAGGTAGCTCAAGGTGGCGTTCATGGCGTTGGGCAGGATATGGCGCATGATCACCTTGCTGTCATCCAAGCCCAGCGCTCGGGCTGCCTTGACGTATTCCAGGTTGCGCCCGCGCAGAAATTCGGCGCGCACCACGTCCACCAGAGTCAGCCAGGAGAAGAGCGCCATGATCCCCAAGAGCCACCAGAAATTCGGTTCGACAAACCCCGACAGAATGATCAGCAGATAAAGCACCGGCAGGCCGGACCAGACTTCCAGCAAGCGCTGGCCGATCAAATCAACCCAGCCCCCGTAATAGCCTTGCAGGGCGCCAGCCGCAATGCCGATCAGCGTGCTGATCAAGGTCAGGGCCAAGGCAAACAGGATCGACACTCGCGCCCCGAAAATCACCCGTGCCAGCACGTCGCGCGACTGGTCGTCGGTGCCCAGCCAGTTGGTGGTGGTCGGTGGGCTGGGCGCTGGCCGGGTCAGTTCATAGTTGGGTGTGTCGTCGCTAAAAGGAATGGGCGGGAACAACATCCAGCCACCGTCCTTGGCGATTAACGTGCGCACGTAGTCGCTTCGGTAATCCGGCTGGAAGGGCAGTTGTCCGCCGAATTCCTGCTCGGTGTAGCGTTTGAACGCCGGGAAATACAACGAATGCTGGTAACTGAGTACCAGCGGTTTGTCGTTGGCGATCAATTCGCCGCCCAGGGTCAGCAGGAACAGCCCGACGAATAGCCATAGCGCCCACCAGCCTCGACGGTTATGGCGAAAACGATCGAAGCGGCGACGGCCTAGCGGGGAAAGTCTGAACATCAGGCGTTCCTCGCACTGAAATCAATTCGAGGGTCGACCAGCGTGTAGCAGACATCGCCGATCAGTTTTATCACGAGGCCGAACAGGGTAAAGATGAACAGCGAGCCGAATACCACCGGATAGTCCCGCGACACAGCAGCTTCGTAGCTCATGCGGCCCAGGCCATCGAGGGAGAAGATCACTTCGATTAACAGCGAACCGGCGAAAAACACGCTGATGAATGCCTGAGGGATGCCCGCTACCACCAGCAACATGGCGTTGCGGAACACATGGCCGTACAGCACGCGACGCTCGCTTAACCCCTTGGCTCGCGCCGTGACCACGTATTGGCGCGTGACTTCATTGAGAAACGAGTTTTTGGTCAGGATGGTCAGCGTGGCAAAACCGCCGATCACCAGGGAGGCCACCGGCAGTACCAGGTGCCAGAAGTAATCGGCGATCTTGCCCACGGTCGACAACTGCTGAAAGTTTTCTGACACCAGACCGCGTACCGGGAACCAGTTCAATGAGGTTCCTCCGGCGAATACGACCACCAGCAACATGGCAAACAGAAAGGCCGGCATGGCATAGCCGATGATGATGGCGGTGCTGCTCCAGATATCGAAGTGGCTGCCATGTTTGACGGCTTTGCGGATGCCCAGCGGAATCGAGATCAGGTAGGTGATCAGCGTCGCCCACAGCCCGAGCGATATCGAGACGGGCATCTTCTGCAGGATCAGGTCTGTCACTTTGGCGCCGCGAAAGAAGCTGTTGCCAAAATCCAGTTGAGCGTAATTCTTGAGCATCAGCCACAGACGTTCGTGGAGTGGTTTGTCAAAGCCATACTGGCGTTCGATTTCCTTGATCAGCTTGGGATCAAGGCCGCGACTGGCGCGTGAAGGATTGCTGCCGCCGACCGACTCTGCCGCCGCGCCACCGACTGCAGTGCTGGCGCCGCCGATGCCTTGCAGTCGGGCAATCGCCTGTTCTACCGGACCGCCTGGCGCAGCCTGAACGATGAAAAAATTGACCAGCAGGATGCACAACAGTGTGGGGATGATCAGTAGCAACCGTCGCAGCAGATAACCGAGCATTCAATTCACCTCCGCAGGGTTGGCCGAAGCACCGCGTTTGGCCGCGAATTGCTCGTTTGTCAGCGAAGTCGGACTGATTTCCCACCAGGTCTCAATGGCTTCGCCGTTGCTTGCTTGCACGGCCGGAATGCCAAAGCGGTTCCACCAGACGGTGGCCGAGCCGGGCGGGTAATAGTTGGGGATCCAGTAGTAACCCCATTGCAACACCCGATCCAGGGCGTGGGCGTAGTTGACCATGGTCGATTTTTTATCGGCCTTGACCAGATTATTGATCAGGCTGTCGACAGCAGGGTCCTGTAACACCATGTAGTTGCTAGAGCCTGGGTCCTTGGCGCCCTTGGAGCCGAAGCAGTTATATAACTCCGCTCCGGGCGAGGACGACACTGGATAGCCACTGACGATCATGTCGTAATCCCGGGCCATGACTCGATTGAAGTACTGCGCAGCGTCGATGCGGCGGATGTCGAACGTGACACCAATTTGCGCCAGATTGCGCTTGTAAGGCAGCAGCAGTCGCTCGAACCCGGCCTGGCCATTGAGGAAAGTGAAACTCAGTGGTTCGCCAGCAGCGTTGACCAACTTGTCGCCCTTGGGCATCCAGCCCGCTTCTTCCAGCAGACCGAGAGCCTTTAACTGTTTGTCGCGGATGAACCCTGTGCCATCGGTTTTCGACGCCTGGAATACCTGGGTGAACACCTCGTCGGGAACCTGGCCGCGCAATGGCTCGAGAATCTTCAACTCTTCAGCACTGGCGGCATGATCAGCAGCCAGCGGTCCATTGGAGAAGTAACTGCTCTGACGCACATACACGTTGTGCATCATCTGCCGGTTGCTCCACTCGAAATCCCAGAGCATGGACAACGCTTCGCGTACCCGGCGGTCTTGAAACATGGGCCGTTGCAGGTTGAAAACAAACCCCTGCGAGCTCTGTATGGCGCCTTTGGCCAACTGCGCCTTTTGCAGGCGACCATCGCTCAGGGCTGGGCTGTCATAACCGATGGAGTAGCTGGTTGCCGAGTACTCTCGGTTGTAGTCGTAGGCGCCGCCGCGCAGCACTTGGCGGGCAACGTCGATGTCGCCAAAGTATTCGACGCTGAACTGATCGAAGTTATAGAAGCCGCGGTTGACCGGCAGGTCCTTGCCCCACCAGTTCGGGTCGCGTTCGAAAGTGATGCTACGTCCGGCATCGACTTTGCTGACCTTATAGGGGCCGCTGCCCAACGGAATTTCAAAACCGCCACCGTTCGCGAAGTCGCGGGTTTTCCACCAATGCTCGGGGAAAACCGGCAGTGAGGCCAGATCCAAAGGCAGGGTGCGGTTCTCATTGTTTTTGAAGTCGAAGCGGATCTGTGTCGGCGACTCGACCTCGACATTCTTCACTTCTTCGAATTGGGTGCGGTATTGCAGGCTGCCCTGGGTCATCAGCAGATTGAAGGTGTAACGCACATCTTCAGCGGTTATCGGCGTGTCATCAGCGAAGCGCGCATTGGGATTGAGGAAGAAACGCAGGGACAAGCCATCTTCACTGCGCTCCATCTGCTGCGCGACCAAACCGTAAACCGTGTAGGGCTCATCCAGCGAGCGCACCGCGAGGGGAGAGTAGAGCAGGCCGTTGAGTTGCGAGACACCGGTGCCCTTGTCGATATAGGGCAGCAAGTGGTCGAACTGGCCAATTTCCTGCGCCGAACGACGCATGCTGCCACCTTTGGGGGCATCAGGGTTGACGTAATCGAAGTGGGTGAATGTGGCCGGGTATTTGGGCTGCTCGCCATAGACGGTCAGGGCATGCTGGGGGGTTGCGGACACGTATTGAAAGCCTGAAATCAAGGCTAGCGTTGCGAAAATCAGTGATGAAAAAACAAAACGCATTGCTCGATCCTGACTGACGTCCGCAAGGGAATGTCAGGGTTAAGGGTAAAAAAACAAGGCCTTGAAGAGACCTGCTGGATCATAGGCTGCATTGTGCCTGGATGCCGAGAGTGAGTAGTCGCGCGGTAACGATGTCACTGACATATGAAGTTGCACAATCTGTTTTTTTGCCCGGTGGCATGAATGGCTTGAATGACCCATGCCATTGGGGAGTGCTGGAGAGGAAGGGAGCACACATAAAAACGGCCCGTCAGGTAGACGGGCCGTTTGAGGCGATCAGCGGCGGACTATCAGTCCTGGCGGCTGGTCACTTCCAGCAAGTGATAACCGAACTGGGTTTTCACTGGGCCTTGTACGACGTTGACTGGCGCGCTGAACACGACAGTGTCGAATTCCTTGACCATCTGGCCTGGACCGAACGAGCCCAGATCGCCGCCTTGACGGCTGGACGGGCAGCTCGAGTTGGCTTTGGCGACTTCGGCGAAATCAGCGCCGCCTTCGATTTGGGTTTTCAGCTCGTTGCACTTTTCTTCGCTGGCAACAAGGATGTGGCGGGCAGTGGCTTTAGCCATGGGAACGTACTCCTGTCAAAAAAAGGAAGAGCCTACCGGATTAAGGAAGGCATTTCTCGCGAAAGTTCCTTCCAGCGTCCCAGCGGTCAGCTTCGCCTTTGGATGTTTTATAAACCTTTGCTTTTAAGCAGCGCGGCGTGTTCCACATAGAGTTTGATCGGGTCGGCACCTTTTCGCACCGCGCCTGCAGTTTGATTCACCGTGTCCAGGTGATCCATCGCATAGTCCGAGCGGATTACCTTGCCCAGGTGCGAGCTGTAACGGCCAACAAAGCCGTCATTTTGCTCTTTCTCGTTCTGGAATAGTTGTGCATAGCTGCGACACGCCAAGTGCAGCGGGTCCACTATGTTATGCCCTTCTTCGAATAGCGTTCCTTTGATGATGCCGCTCCAGGAGTAATAAAACACACCGTCCACCTGCTCCGCGCCTTCACCGCCCCAGGCTGCGGGCAGGCCTTGCGGGTATTTTCGGTTGAACGATGCAACGCCTTCCGTTGTTAGTGCATCAAGCGCTTGCAGGGTGTCTTGCGGCAGTTGGGGATTGCCGCTGAGCAAGGCCAAAAAGTGCGCAAACCCAGCGATCAGGGTATCAGCAACTTTTTCCGGTAGTGTCCCGGGCGTAAATGCCTTACGCAGCTGGTCCGCCAGCTCCGAGCCATGATTGGCGCCGCTGACAGATGTTACGGATGCGATGTGTTCTGGATGGGTCGCGGCGGCATAACGCGCCGCCAGCGGGCCTTGGCTGTGGGCGATCAGATTGACTTTCTGTGAGCCGGTTTGTTCCAGGATGTGGGCGATCTGTACGAGCAGTTGCTCACCACGGACTTCGTTGCTGTGGGCACCGGACAGGGAGGGTACGTACACCCGGGCGCCGGCATTTTCCAGCGCTTCCTTGATACCATGAAAAATGGTGATGTTGCCGATCCGTTCGAAGCCGAACAGGCCGTGGACCAGCAATATGGGGAATTTTGTTGCCGCGTGAGTGTTCATCGTTGACCTGTGTGTTTGCCTGGAATGTGCAAACCACATTAGCTGCAGATGAGCCGTTGCAATGGTCCTGGATTTTGCCCCGGTAGCGGCGGAGACATGGACGCTTGATTCGGTGGTTGATGGCCGGGGCCGGCAGGCTGCGTGGCGTGCAGCGCCATACAGCTCCGCCGGCTCTTGTTTCGGAGAACGTCCGGGAGGATTCCCCACAACCTGTGCGGGATGGCCGCGCGACCCAGATGCTTTTTATGACTGAAAAAAGCGGGTCGGCTACAGGCTGTCAGCCGATTTCCCGCGCAGGTCAGCGTGTGCCCGCTGCTTGACGCCGCAACGCGGTCGCCGCCCCGCGCAATAGCTGCTCGGTACTCTCCCAACCCAGGCACCCGTCGGTGACCGAAACACCGTAACGCAAGGCTTTGCTCAATGGTTGGCACCCTTCAAACAGATGGCTTTCCAGCATCATGCCGATCAACGACCGATCGCCATGCAACCGCTGCTCAAGCACATCGTTGAATACTTCAGGCTGACGCAGCGGGTCTTTGCCACTGTTGGCGTGGCTGCAATCGACCATGATTCGCGTCGGGATGCCGACCTTTTCCAGACTGGTGCGTACGCTCGCAATGCTTTGACTGTCGTAGTTAGTCCCGCGATGACCGCCGCGCAAGACCATGTGCGTGTCCGGGTTGCCCTGAGTGTCAATGACCGCTGGATGACCGTGTCGATCAATGCCGAAATGCCGATGTGCATGCGCCGCTGAGCGCATGGCGTCCGTGGCAATCGCGACCCCGCCATCAGTGCCGTTCTTGAAGCCGACAGGCATCGCCAAACCACTGGCCATTTCCCGATGGATCTGCGATTCGGTGGTCCTTGCGCCGATGGCCACCCAACTGAGCATATCGTCGAAGTAGCCGGCCGCCATGGGCTGCAGAATTTCGGTGGCGATGGGCAGGCCCATACGCAGCATGTCGCGCATCAGTTCTCGGGACAGTGCCAGGCCGCCGGCCATGTCGTCACTGCCATCAAGCTGCGGATCGTAGGCCAATCCTTTCCAGCCGACCGTGGTGCGTGGTTTTTCGACGTAGGCACGCATTACCAGCATCAGTTGATCACTGACCTCAGCGGACAGCTTCGCCAGCCGTTCGGCATATTCGAGGGCAGAGTGTGGATCGTGGATCGAGCACGGGCCGACGATTACTAGCAGCCGGGAGTCTTCACCGTCGAGAATCGCACGGGCCGCTTGGCGATGGGTTGCAACCTGATGGCTAAGGGCAAGGTCGAGGGGCAACTGGTGTTTGAGTTGCAGGGTGCTGGGTAGACGCTGCGGGGCAGGGACGCTGTCGATCAGGGTCACGCTTTGGGGCAGCAGGTCAGAGAGGGGGTTTACGGCGACGGATGAGTTCATGCTCTGGCTTCCTGGGCGGGCGCGGGGTATTTCCGCGCTCGACGCCCTATTGGGGTGTTCGACAATTGGCCGTACTGGCCTTTAGTGCTGTTTTGCCACCTGAAAGTGACCGGTCGGAGGCGGCAGGCTGTCCCGAGCGGAGGTTGCTAAATCGCCAGGTGAAGCTGATGTCGTTGCGGTAATAAGTGGTGTAGTTCATGTCGTGTTCCTCAATTCAATTCGGTTGCAATTCAGTACAAGCAGATGTTTCTGGTGGCCCGAAAAAACAAAACCCCCGGTCGGGTAGCCGGCCGGGGGTAGAGGATTCTCTGGTTGGCGGCCCTTTTAGTGTGGGCGCCGTATGGGTATCAGGCGCGCCAGTGGCTAAACCAATACCCAAAATAAGAGTTGAGCTGCTGGGAAACTGCGCTTTGTACATTCCACGCAACCACTGCCGTTACCTGCGTTGGACGCTGGTAAAATTGCAATTCGGCGATTGGATGTGCGACATGGCGGCTCTCCAGTAGGTACAGTGAGCTTACTGTAGATAAGGCTTTGGGTTCAATGGGACATTTCCATCGGATCTCAAAACACTACGCTTTTGCGTGCTGCCAGTGCTGGTGGAGACTTGCCCCGGATAGCCAATCGGGATTTGCAAGGCTGATCAGCCAGGGCTGTGCATGTGGTTGCTTGAAGCACTAGGGGGTATGGATTGACTGTGAAGCTTCGCAAGGCCACCGCTGCCGACCTGAGTTTTGCTCGTGAGCTGACGAGGGTGAATATGCGTGAGTATTACGCCGAATACGCTCGGGTTTGGCAGGGGCAGTCGTTTGATGATGAGTGGGAGGCACGCCAGAGCTTCATCATCAACAAGGCAGACAAGCCTGTCGGCTTTCTCAGTTTCAGCATGGAGCCGCACTATTTGTATCTGCGCGATGTGCAGTTGTGCGAACCCTACCGAGGCGAGGGCATAGGGGGGTGGGTGATGGGGCAGATAGCGTCGATGGCGTGCGAGCTAGGGGCCAGGAGCGTCCGGCTGAAAGTGTTTAAAAGTAATCCAGCGATGCAATTGTATCGACGACAGGGCTACGAGGTTGTCGGGCAAGAGAAGGCTTTGTTCTGGATGGAGCGTATATTGGAGAGCTCAGCCGTTTGCCGAGAGTAATCGACCGCGCTTGGTCTAGACTGTTTTCAACAGGTACATCAACCAAGGTACTGTGAGGCGATGCATCGTTTGCGGGCGTTAGTCGACCCCCAGCGCGGTACCCAGCACTTTGTCGGTGGGTATGCTGCCGATTTTCATGCCCAGCAAAACCGCCACTTTGTGAGCTTCTCCGCGCCGACCTTTTTTGCGGCCTGCAAGTACTTGATAGGTAGTGGCCGGGTCAATGCTGTTTTCCCGAGCGAACTCCTGAACAGATTTACCTTGTTGTTCAAGCCAGGCCTTGGCTTGTGCAGCGGTGCGTATTCCGGGCATAGTTCAAAACCGTTCAAATTAGTTTAATTTAGCTCGATTCTACCATTCGTAAGGATGGGGTCAACAGGATTATGCATTCAAATGAGTGGAATAGGTTCCAGGCTACGAAAAGAAAGAGAGCGCCTTGGGCTGTCTCAACGAG
The DNA here is from genome assembly GCF_034314155.1 of Pseudomonas sp. 5C2. NCBI lineage: Bacteria > Pseudomonadati > Pseudomonadota > Gammaproteobacteria > Pseudomonadales > Pseudomonadaceae > Pseudomonas > Pseudomonas sp. 5C2. The sequence goes on from NZ_JAVIWH010000002.1 coordinate 1,081,076, forward strand.
CTTTTGGTGAAATAGGTGGTGTAGAAGCAAATGCTCAGGGAAAGTATGAAAGTGGCGACCGCGCCCCAAAGGCTGATTATCTGGCGGCTGTTGCTGCCAGAGGTGTGGACGTTTTGTTCGTACTCACCGGCACCTATACCCCGACGCCTGTCGACAACCTGAGCCACACTGAAGAAAAAATACTGGGAAGTTTTAGAACCTTGCATAAAGAAGACCAGGACGCCATCAGGCGACTGACCACGACCATGGCTGAGCTGTCGACGTCATACGCAACCAACAATAAGTCAACGTCAGAGGAGGGATAGACCGGGTTGTCTTTTTAGGTCTTCAGAAATATATCAAATATATGAATACGTTATTGGTAGCGTGTGTAACACGCTGCCATGTGTCGACCTTGCACCAATATCGAGCTTTGAGCTAGGTCTTGCTCGCCGTTTTTGCTAAGGTCACTAGCCTTTGTTATGACCGTTTTGTGAGGTGTCTGCTTGATTAGGGTGCTAGTAGTCGATGACCATGATCTCGTTCGAACAGGCATTACACGGATGTTGGCCGATATCGAGGGCTTACAGGTAGTCGGGGAGGCCGATTCAGGTGAAGAGTCCCTGAAGCAAGCGCGCGAGTTAAAGCCCGATGTGGTGTTGATGGACGTCAAGATGCCTGGCATAGGCGGTCTGGAAGCAACCCGGAAGTTACTGCGTAGTCATCCCGACATTAAAGTTGTGGCTGTGACTGTGTGTGAAGATGACCCGTTCCCGACCCGGCTGTTGCAAGCGGGCGCTGCGGGTTACATGACCAAGGGTGCAGGCCTTGCTGAAATGGTTCAGGCCATCCGGCTTGTGTTTGCCGGGCAGCGCTACATCAGCCCGCAGATCGCTCAGCAACTCGCACTCAAGTCTTTTCAGCCGCAAAGTAGTAATTCGCCGTTCGATCTGTTGTCGGAGCGCGAAATTCAGATTGCCCTGATGATCGTTGGTTGTCAGAAAGTCCAGGCCATCTCCGATAAACTGTGTCTGTCACCCAAAACCGTGAACACCTACCGTTACCGTATCTTTGAAAAGCTCTCGATCAGCAGCGATGTCGAGCTGGCCTTGTTGGCAGTCCGTCACGGCATGGTCGATGCCAGTCTCTGAAATGACCCAACCGTTCGATCCAAGCGCATTTCTTTCAACCTGCAGTGGCCGTCCCGGCGTGTATCGCATGTTCGATGCCGAGGCGCGTCTGCTGTATGTCGGCAAAGCCAAAAATCTCAAAAAGCGGCTTGCCAGCTATTTCCGCAAGACAGGGCACGCGCCCAAAACCGGTGCGCTGGTCGCCCGAATCGCACAGATTGAAACCACCATCACTGCCAATGAGACCGAAGCCCTGCTGTTGGAGCAGACACTCATTAAAGAGTGGCGGCCGCCTTACAACATCCTGCTGCGCGACGATAAGTCTTATCCTTACGTCTATCTATCGGACAGTGATTACCCTCGGCTGAGTATCCATCGCGGCGCGAAGAAGCCCAAAGGTCGATACTTCGGTCCGTATCCAAGCGCCGGTGCCATTCGGGAAAGTCTGAGTCTGCTGCAAAAAACTTTTTTGGTTCGCCAATGCGAAGACAGCTATTTCAAGAATCGCACCCGTCCGTGTTTGCAGTACCAGATCAAGCGTTGCAAGGGGCCCTGTGTCGGCCTGGTCGAGCCTGAGGTATATGCCCAGGACGTGCGGCACTCGATCATGTTCCTTGAGGGACGCAGCAACGCGCTGACTGACGAGCTTAATGCCGCCATGGAAAAAGCCGCCATGACCCTGGATTTTGAACGTGCCGCCGAACTGCGTGATCAGATATCACTTTTGCGCCGTGTCCAGGATCAACAAAGTATGGACGGAGGAACCGGCGATGTGGATGTGGTCGCTGCGTTCGTCAACCCGGGTGGCGCCTGTGTTCACTTGATCAGCGTGCGCGGCGGACGCGTGTTGGGCAGCAAGAGCTTTTTTCCTCAGGTCGGTATCGAGGAGGAGGTGGGTGAAGTCGTGGCGGCATTCCTCGCTCAGTATTTCCTGGGGGGGCATGACCGAGAGCTGCCGAGCGAAGTTATTGTCAATGTGGTCCATGAAGACTTCCCGACCTTGATCGACGCGATTGAAGCGTTGCGAGGGCATGAAATGACCATCAGTCATCGGGTCCGGGGTACGCGGGCGCGCTGGCAGCAATTGGCGGTGACCAATGCCGAGCAGGCATTGTCGGCACGCCTGGCCAACCGTCAGCATGTGACGGCTCGTTTTGATGCGCTGGCCAAGGTATTGAATCTCGAGGAATCGCCACAACGCCTTGAGTGTTACGACATCAGTCACTCCAGCGGTGAGGCGACGGTCGCCTCCTGTGTGGTCTTCGGTCCAGAAGGGCCAATAAAGTCGGATTACCGGCGTTACAACATCGAAGGTGTGACGGCTGGCGACGATTATGCAGCCATGCACCAGGCCCTGACTCGTCGCTTCAGCAAGCTCAAAGAGGGGGAGGGCAAGTTGCCCGATATCCTGTTGGTGGATGGCGGCAAGGGGCAGTTATCCATGGCCCGCGATGTACTGAACGAACTGGCGGTGCCAGACTTGATTCTGTTGGGCGTTGCCAAAGGTGCCACACGCAAGGCCGGATTCGAGACGCTGTACCTCAACGATGCTGCGCATGAGTTCACCTTGCCTGGCGATTCTCCGGCATTGCACCTGATCCAGCAGATCCGCGACGAAGCTCACCGCTTCGCCATCACCGGACATCGCGCGCGACGCGGGAAGACACGGCGCACCTCGACTCTTGAAGGCGTGGCTGGTGTCGGCCCGACACGGCGCCGTGATCTGCTCAAACACTTCGGTGGATTGCAAGAATTGTCCCGCGCCAGTGTCGAAGAAATTGCTAAAGCGCCCGGAATCAGTAAAAAGCTCGCAGAGTCGATTTATGCAAACCTGCACAGCGAGTAGAATGCTCGCTCACCTCGTAGCCAGTTGTGCCGATGAATATCCCTAATCTGATCACCGTATTACGTGTCCTGCTGATTCCGATCTTCATTCTGCTGTTTTATCTGCCTTATTCATGGAGCTACATGGCAGCCAGTACGGTCTTCGCGATCGCGGCGGCTACGGATTGGCTAGATGGCTATCTGGCGCGTCGCCTTGAGCAAAGCACGCCCTTTGGTGCCTTTCTCGATCCGGTGGCCGACAAGCTGATGGTGGCCGTGGCGTTGGTGTTGCTGGTTCAAGCGCACGCCAACCTGTGGCTGACATTGCCAGCAGCGGTCATCATTGGCCGCGAGATCGTGATTTCCGCATTGCGTGAGTGGATGGCCGAGATAGGTGCTCGGGCACATGTCGCCGTTTCCAGCCTGGGTAAATGGAAGACTGCCGCACAGATGCTTGCATTGGTCATCCTGCTGGCCAACCCGCCGGCTTTCACTTTTTGGGTGGTCGTCGGTTACGCGTTACTACTGATAGCTGCCGGGCTGACGTTGTGGTCGATGTTGCAATACTTGCGTGCGGCCTGGCCGCACCTCAAAACCTCGGCAGAAAAAAAATAAGTTTTTGAATCAAGGGGTTGACGGGACAATTTGAATCTATAGAATAGCGGCCTTCACCAAGATGCGGGAATAGCTCAGTTGGTAGAGCACGACCTTGCCAAGGTCGGGGTCGCGAGTTCGAATCTCGTTTCCCGCTCCAAAATTTGGCTTGTGAACTTCATTGAAGTTCATGAGTTGTAGAAAAAAGCGACCTTAGGGTCGCTTTTTTCGTTGTGCCGAAAAACACTTCAGTCCAGTGCGCTCCAGTATTCAGAGACGCACCGTAAACAGCAGGCATAACGTCGAAGTGGTATCCAATCAGTGGGTCGAGTTCCGCAGGCTGTGTGTAAAGGAAGGCCGTCAGAACACCCTCTCGCCTATCTTGAGAATCTTCAATAGAGTCTCCGTACATCGCTTGCCGGGCGGTCCAGGCGCAGGGTGTGCATGAGGGCACCGACTTCAGCCTCACTGAACGCCGGCTGCTGGAATGACTTGATGTCGCGGATAAAGCCGATGCCCTAGGTGACGTTGTCCGGCAGCTCAGTTTTGAAGGTACTGCCGACGACGCATCGCAAAGAGAAAAAGCCGGAACAGTGGTCAGGTTAAATACGTAACTGGGAGCCGATCGGCACCGTGCTGGAGAACCCGGATCGAGAGCAACAGGTCGAGAAAATAGCGGCATAGTCAGACGGTTGACGCGACAACCACCTTGAAAAACGCTGATCCGAAAACAAGTCATCGACTCAGAACTGGCCAGCCGAAACCAAGTTTGCTGTCATCCTTGAAGCTGCCGGGTTGTCCGAGATCGACCTAAGGCCATTATTGCCGCCGCAAAGGCCTTTACCCCGAGCAAATCACTGTTTGGCGATCCGCACTTGGGTGGAGATCGAGCCGTTGACCACTGCCAGACTGGTGGCCATGGCCTGTAATCTTAGCCATGCCTGGGACGCGGCTGCGGGAGGTCGTCAGTTGGTGAGGGCTGATGACCAAGCTGCCAACCGGACTGACTAGATGAAAGCTTGGCAAGCAGGGCGTCCATGTAAGCCCGGGCAACACGTCTTCCAGATCCCTATGCGTCAAACAATAATGATCAAAGACGCCAACGCGGTGTATCTGTCAATGCGCTTGAGTCTCCGATTTTTCATCGCTCTGGAAAGTCGATCACTACTGATCGGGATCGGTTTTTTTGCATCCGTGTTTGGGGCTACAACATCAGGCGCCGGTTGAATTTCGTTTCCATGACGATGTAGGACGACGTATGGGCCACGCCCTTGATCAAGTTGATCTGCGTGAGCTCGCCGTTGAGTTCGCCCAACGTATGGGTGGCGACGTGAATGATGAAATCCGATTCGCCGGAGACGGCATAGACTGCCTGGACCGAATCCATCTTGCGCAGTGCGGTCATGACATCGGTATAACTTTTGTTGGTGCAGGACGTCATGGTGAAGCAGTTGACTGTTTGTTGCAGCTTGTCTTGGTCGATTCGCACGCTGTAGCCGGTGATAACCCCAGCCTTTTCCAGGCGATTGATCCGCTCCTGTACCGCGGAGCGCGAGACCCCAAGCTTGCGTGCCAGAGAGGCCGTTGGCTCGCGGGCGTTAAGCTGCAAAAGCGCAAGCAGTTGCTTGTCTTTCTCGGTCAAACGAAACAACGAAGTGGGGCGCTGCTCATCCATGGATAGGTTCGTACTCTTGATAGGGTTCAGTGTCTAGCTGCCCGGCGTGTCGAGCGCGCTTCCTGGAACATATCCATCAGCTTTAATCCGGCATAGACCGTCTGCGCTGCTGCAGGCCCGAAAGGCCCACCATTCCATTCCAGGCCATAGGCATCGAATAGACGGTAACGATCAGACTCGCCACAAATCGCCTCGGCAACAACCCGTGCACCGATAGGCGCGGTGTTCATACCATGGCCACCAAATGATGTACAAGCCCAAAGGCCCGGACCCAGCGTACCGATGTGCGGCATTTTGTGGCGAGCGTAGCCCATCAGGCCGGACCAGGCTTTTTCGATTTGCAGGCCGCGCAATTGTGGGAAGACATTGAGAATATCGTCGGTCAGCATGTGCGCCAAACGCTTTTCATCCTGTACATTTCGAGTGGTGATGTGCCCACCCCAGAGCAGGCGATCACCGTCGACCACCCGGTAGTAGTCCGAGGCGCGGCGATTGTCACCAACGGCATCGGTGGTGCGTATCGTATCCCGCAGACGGTCGCCCAAGTGTTCGGTGAGCACCACATACGTCGCGATCGGCAAAAAAGCGCGCCGCAATCGGCCGAACTCAGGGCCGCCATAGCCGCCACAGCAGTGCACCACGTTGCCACAGTCAATCACCCCTTGCTGCGTCACCACGTGATGGCGGTCGCCTTGGCTTTCTACCCGAATCATGGGCGAGTTTTCATAGAGAATGCCACCCTTGGCCTCAATCAACTCGGCCACGCCCAGGCAATAGTTCAGTGGATGGAAGTGAAACCCATGGCTATCGCGCAACCCGTGAAAATAGCGCTCAGTGTTCAACCGTGCCCGGATCGCGTGGGTATCCAGGTACTCCATTTCGAAATTGAACTCCTTGGCCATCCGATCACGTAGGCGTTGGAGATTATCGCCATCGTCGTAGCGCAACACGCTCAACTTGCCGCTGGTGGGCGCGCAGCCCTCCAACTGATGCTGATCGATCGTCTCGCGAACGATGTCCACGCCCTCTAGAGAAAGCTTGAACAGCGCGCGTGCCGTCTCGGTGCCACACCGGCGCTCAATTGATGACAGCCCTTCGGACCAGCCCTGCAGTACGAAGCCACCGTTGCGTCCGGAAGCCCCCCATGCAACCCGCGCGGCCTCCAGCAATACTACCGAGCGTCCCCGGGAAACCAGCTCCAACGCCGTGCTCAAACCTGCCAGACCGCCACCGATCACACAGACATCGGCCTGAACATTGCCAATGAGTGTCGGGCGCGGCGATGCGTACCGCATCGTAGCGGTGTAATAACTGTTACTGTAATGGGACATGAATCGGTCATCCTTTGGCAGGAGCAAAGACATGCCGCACGCCCGCCGTCATGACGGGCGTACAGTCGTGTCGGTCATTGCACGGTGGTGAGGTCGTTGCCGTACCACTTCTCGGAAAATTTCTTCAGCGTGCCGTCGGACTTCATGTCTTCGACGATCTTCTTCAGCTCGGCCGAAAACGCCTCGTCACCCTTGTCGACAGCTAACGCCAGAGGCTCGTAATACGCGGGTTTGCCCTCCACCTGAACGATGGGGTAGCCATGTTCCACTGCGCCCTTGATCGTCGGCAGTGCGGACAGCGTGGCGTTGAGGCGAGTGCCATTGCCCAGACGCAAGTCATCCAGAGGCCCCATGCTGTCACCGTAGGTCCGCACTTCGCCTGGCTCGACCTCATAGCTGAAAGGTGGCACACCCACCGCGTCGATCTTTAGTCGGCGATTGATATAGTCCTCGGAAGTGGTGCCTGCCTCGACGCCGATCACCTTGCCGTTAAGATCAGCGACCTTGGTCCCGGCGGCATCCTTGTGCACCGCAAACACATAAGGGGTGTAGTAATAGATGGCGGGGAAATCGAGGACGCGTGCGCGCTCGGTGGTGGGGGTCATGGAGCCGACCGATATGTCCCAACGGCCTGACCAGCGCCCTGCGGTGATGATGCCCCACTCCGGCGTGACGAACGTCACCTTGGCGCCCAGTCGATGGCCGATCTCGGTGGCCACATCAATATCAAAGCCTTTTAGCGCATTGTCGTCACCCAGGAACGACTGAGGTGGCCAGTTAGCGGCAGTCGCTACTTTCATGACCTTGCTTTCATGGATGCGGTCGAGCGTTGCGCCAGCCCAGGCAGCGCCTGTGGTGACGAATACGGCGCTGGCGACAGCTGCGGCAGCGAAGAAGCGAGTGACTGAGGTCATCGGTAAGTCTCCAGATGTTGCAGGTTGACGCGGATGGTCAGGCTTATCCGCTGATGAGTGCACGGCGATAGTGCCGACTGCGTCCTGCCGCCCCTCCGGCCGTCAATGGCTGAGGATTTGCGAAAGGAATTCTTTGGCCCGTTCGTGTTGCGGGTTATCGAAGAAAGCCTGTGGTTCGCCCTGCTCAATGATTCGCCCTTGGTCCATGAAGATGATCCGGTCAGCCACCCGCCGAGCGAAGCCCATCTCGTGGGTCACACACAGCATGGTGATGCCGTCCTGTGCCAGTTCGCCCATCACGTCGAGCACCTCCTTGACCATCTCAGGGTCAAGCGCCGAAGTAGGCTCGTCGAACAGCATGATCCGTGGTCGCATACAGAGGGCGCGGGCGATGGCGACCCGTTGCTGCTGCCCGCCCGAGAGCTGGCCGGGGTACTTGTCGGCCTGGTTATCAATCCGCACACGCGTGAGGTATTCGTGCGCTAGTTGGCGGGCCTCCGCTTCGCTGAGCTTGCTCACCAGGCGCGGCCCCAGCATCAGGTTTTCCAGCACGGTCAAATGCGGGAATAAATTGAATTGCTGGAAGACCATGCCGACGTGTCGCCGAACCGCCGCCACACTCTCCGCGCTGCGGGTCAGTGCTGTCCCGCTGATGAGTACTTCGCCTTTCTGAAAGTCCTCCAGCAGATTGAGGCAGCGGATCAGCGTCGATTTTCCGGACCCGGAAGGCCCGCAAATCACGAGGATTTCCCCGGAAGCAATGTCCAGGTCGATGTCTTTGAGAACGTGAAAATCGCCATACCATTTTTGCAGTTTGCGAACTGACACTGCCGGCTGAAGGGTAGGGCTGAGGGGATCGAGGGCGCGATTCATCGTGGTGATCCTTGTTCAGCGGTGAGCGCGGTCAAAGCGCTTCTCGAGGCGAGACTGGACGGTCTCCAGAACGATCGACAGCAGCCAATAGAGCACGGCGGCGGTGATCAGCATCTCCAGATGCCGGAACTCGGCACGCCCTTGTGTACGCGCCAGGAACATCAACTCCCAGACTCCAATGACTGACACCAACGAGCTGTCCTTGAGCATTGAAATGAACTGGTTGCCTGTAGGCGGAATGATCAGCCGCATGGACTGCGGCATGATCACTCGGGTCATGACCTGGAAAGGGGTCAAGCCAATAGCTCTGGAGGCCTCCCACTGGCCGCGCGGGATGCTGCGGATGCCCGCACGGAAGATCTCTGTCATGTAGGCGCCGTAGCAGAGCGACAGCGCCAGGACTCCGGCCGGAACCGCACCTACTACATAGCCAAGTTGGGGAATGCCCAGGTAGATGAGATAGATCTGGATCAGCAGCGGCACACCGCGAAAGAATGAGGTGTAAAAGTTGGCAATCGCAATAGCAAAGCCGTTGGACGATAACTTTGCCGTCGCTCCCAGCAGCGCCAGGACGAAGGCGATGCTGATAGAAATAGCGGACACGTAGACAGTGGTGAACACCCCTTGGGTGATCATGAATCCGACTTTGCTGAGGATGAAGCTGTAAGACAAATTGAAGCTGTCGAAAAATAGCAGGAACAATAGAAGCAGCTCGACCCATACGGTGATGATCTGCGCCCGCAAAGGGAATCGTCCCAGGATGAACAGGTTGGCGACCAGCGTGACGGTCAAGGTGAACGCCACCGCGAGATCACGTAGCAGGGGTGACTTGAGGTCGGCAACGACGGGCCCCATCAGCTTTGCTAAGCCCCCCTCACCAGCGCCAGCAAAGAGCGTGATGGCAAATATAGCAACAGCGACCACCCCCATGAACGCGATGTTGTCGGTCGCCCGACTTCTAATGATGTTGTCTTTGTACATCGTCTTTCGTCCCCCCCATGGAGTAGAAATGCCAACTTGTCTCATTTCCATTATGAGTGTGCGAACTGCTGGGGAATACCTTGCGATCTGTACTTATTTTGCTATTTTATTGAGCATATACAGGGTAGGTAGCTTTAGATATGGCGGTATTAGTACGGCAACACGCGGGTGATAAGTCTGACATGGCAGGTCGGCGTTCACCTGCCTGAAGCCCCAATTGCGACGATCAGTGCTTGATTTTCAGGTATTGATCGAGCATTTAAAAAACTGGACCAGATAAAACCCAGTATCCAATGGTGCGCCAGGGATGCCGCGTTGCGCGAAAGCACAACCAGCTGACAGTGGTGTCCTCTGTGTATGCTCGCCGAAGCTCAATGGGCAGTCGTGCTGATGGGTACGAGATCCCCCGCTGTGTCCTCTTTCCTGAACATCGCACGATATCGGCGTTCGAACGCGGCAGTGATTCAAACCGTCGGTATCGCTGCAACCACCATGATTTCAACTAAAATGTCGGACGAGGCCAGCGTGGCTTGAGTTGTCGCTCTGGCCGGCGCACATCCGGTTGGCAGCCATTCGCTCCAGATACGGTTCATCACTGCGAAGTCGCGATCGATATCCTTCAACCAGATATGCGCGCTCACTAGATGTTCGCGGCTGCTGGATGCACGTTCCAGAAGTCGATCAATTTTTTCCAATACATTAAGGGTCTGGCCCTCGCAGTCCAGGCGTCGGTCGTTGGGGACCTGTCCAGACAGGTAAACCAGAGAACCATGGACGACAACACCACTGAGGCGCCCGTTTGGGTCGATTCGTTTAATAGTCATGGTGTCAACTCCTTGGGGGGCAATCCAGGCCTTTTAACGTCAGGCCTTCCAGATGGATCGGTGCCGGTCTACCGGCGATAAGGTCGCTCACTATCTGACCGCAGGCGCTCGCGAGTGTAAAACCGAGGCTTCCGTGGCCAGTGTTGAGCCAGAAATTCTTGAAGGGACTGGGTCCCAGAATGGGCGGCCCCTGCGGTGTAGAAGGGCGTAGCCCAGCCCAGCCGCGTGCCTGGTGATAATCGCCTGCGTCAGGGAAGGCTTCTTCGCACAGGCGACACAGAGCCGTAATGCGCTCTGGGTCGGGATGGGTGTTTTTGATGCCAATGTCGACCATGGCGGCGACGCGAAACTGTTGGCCGAGTCGAGCGTACACCACCTTGTTGTCGAAGTCGGTCACGCTGGTTTCCGGGACGCCGACGTTGCTGGTAAGCGGTAAAGTTAAGCTATAGCCCTTGAGTGGGTAGAGCGGCAGGCGGATACCCAATTGGGCCGCGAGTCGATCGCTGGCGTTGCCGGTAGCGAGCACGTAATCGTCAGCAGTGAAGTCTTCGGCATTCGCAAATTGCAGTGCTGAGATTCGATCTCCTTTGCGCTGAAAACCATTGTCCAAGCTTGGTCGGTTGTTGATGGCCATGCGCGACAAGGAAGAGCGCGTGCGGTTTTCCGGTTATGACGTAGCCAGTTTCAAAATTTTCGTGTTCTGTGTGGCGGCTGCATTCTCGGCCATTGGCGGCGCAATGTTCGCCTTGCAGGTCGGCTTTATGTCGCCCTCGTTCGTGGGGATCGTGCCGTCCATCGAGATGGTGATATTCGCGGCGGTAGGAGGGCGCATGTCGCTGCTTGGCGCCGTGTACGGCGCGTTGCTGGTCAACTACGGCAAGACCTACTTTTCCGAGTCCTTCCCGGAATTATGGTTGTACCTGATGGGCGGCCTGTTCATCGTAGTGGTCATGTATTTCCCGAATGGCCTTGCTGGTCTTTGGGATACTCATGGTCGGCAGGCCCTGGCAAAACTGCTTCGTCGCTCGCAACGGCCCCTTGCCAAGCCCGCGTCGATGTCTGTGGTGAGCAAATTAGCCAGCGTAGCTCCACAGTCGATTCAGCCTGCTAGCAGCACCTCCCTGGAGACCCGACCATGAGTGCCAGTGGTTTTGAAATGAACAAGCCAGTGCTGACCATCGAGGGACTGACCGTGTCTTTTGACGGCTTCAAGGCCGTTGATAACCTCAATCTGTATATCGACCGCAACGAAGTGCGCGTGGTGATTGGTCCCAATGGCGCAGGCAAGACCACGGTGCTTGATCTGATCTGCGGTAAGACCCGCGCTACCAGCGGCAGTATTCAGTTCGATGGAAAGGAACTGACCAAGATGCATGAGTACAACATCGTCCGCGCTGGAGTGGGGCGAAAATTCCAGAACCCGTCGATCTACGAGAACCTGACGGTGTTTGAAAATCTGGAAATGTCTTATCCCGCAGGCCGCAAGGTGTTCGGTGCATTGTTCTTCAAGCGCAGTGCCGAAGTGATTGCCCGGGTAGAGGAGGTAGCCAATGAGATTTTCCTCGGAGACCTGTTGCAACAGCAAGCCGACCTGTTGTCCCACGGCCAGAAGCAGTGGTTAGAAATCGGCATGCTACTGATGCAGAACCCGGACCTGTTGATGCTCGACGAACCGGTCGCCGGCATGAGCGTCAACGAGCGGGCACAAACCGCCGAGCTGTTAAAGCGAATCAGCAAGGGCCGCTCCGTGCTGGTGATCGAGCACGACATGGAATTCGTCAAGAGCATCGCGCACAAGGTCACGGTGCTGCACCAAGGCAAGGTGCTGGCCGAGGGCAGCATGGAATCCATACAGAAAAATCCCAAAGTCATTGAAGTCTATCTGGGCCATTGAGGAGTCGGACATGTTCAACATCGACAAACTGTCCTGCGGCTATGGTCAGAGCCAAATCCTGCATGACCTGGACCTGAACGTCGCCAAGCGTGAGATTGTTGCCGTGATGGGACGCGTTGGCATGGGCAAGACAACGTTATTCAAGAGTCTGATGGGCATCTTGCCGCAGTGGCACGGACGCATCAGCGTCGATGGCCATGATGTCTCGCCGCTGGAAACCCATGAACGAGTCGAGCGAGGTATCGCCTACGTGCCTCAGGGGCGGATGATATTTCCCAGCATGAGTGTGCTGGAAAACATCCAGACCGGATTGCCGGCATCGGCCAAGGGTAAGGTGCCCGATGACCTTTATGCATTGTTTCCGGTGCTTTACGAAATGCGCTCGCGAAAGGGCGGCAACTTGTCGGGCGGCCAGCAGCAACAACTGGCGATCGCCCGCGCTTTGGCGACTAATCCAAAAGTGTTGTTGCTGGATGAGCCGACCGAGGGCATTCAGCCGTCAATCATCAAGGACATCGCCCGCACGCTCAAAGAAATCCGCAACCTGCGCGACCTGACTATCGTCGTTTCGGAGCAAGTGCTGTCGTTCACTCTGGAAATCGCCGACCGTTTCCTGGTGATTGAAAAAGGTCGTTTCGTGGTCGAAGAAACCCGCGACAAGGTCGACGAAGCTACCATCAGCCGCTACCTGTCGGTGTGATCCTTATGCGTTATGCCCGCCCGCTTTCATACGCGGCGCGGGCTTTTTCGCGTGCGCTGGAAAAGGACTGAAGACCCCGTTCCTGCTGGCTATGGGCATACGTCATCCAACGTATTTTCTGATTGGCTCAAGCATTCGAAACTGGCTCCAACGCCTCACGCCCTATTCAGTCCAGGAGCTTCGTCATGACCGACACGTTGATCAAGGTTGACCTCAATCAGGCCGCTACCGAGAACGAACAGATCCACAACCGTTGGCACCCGGATATTCCGATGGCGTGCTGGGTCAAGCCCGGAGAGGACTTCATCCTCGAAACCTATGATTGGACTGCCGGTGCAATCAAGAACAATGACGATGCCTCCGATGTTCGTGATGTCGATCTCTCGACGGTGCATTACTTGTCTGGGCCGGTAGGGGTGCACGGTGCGGAGCCGGGTGATCTGCTGGTGGTCGATTTGCTGGATATCGGTGCCAAAGCCGAATCGATGTGGGGTTTCAACGGTTTCTTTTCACGGCAAAACGGTGGTGGATTCCTGACCGATCATTTCCCCAGCGCACAGAAAGCCATTTGGGATTTCAAGGGCATGTTCACCAGCTCGCGGCACATCCCGGGTGTGAATTTTGCGGGCTTGATCCATCCCGGTCTGATCGGATGCCTGCCGGATCACGTGATGCTCGCGGACTGGAACCGGCGTGAGCAGGAACTGATCGATACCAATCCGACCCGGGTGCCACCGCTTGCCAACGCACCCATGGCCCCAACTGCACACATGGGCAAACTCAAGGGCCAGGCCCGCGACGAAGCCGCCGCCACGGGCGCGCGAACCGTTCCGCCCCGCGAGCATGGCGGTAACTGCGACATCAAGGACCTTTCACGGGGTTCGAAGATTTTCTTTCCGGTCTACGTCAAGGGAGCTGGCTTGTCGGTTGGCGATCTGCACTTCAGTCAGGGCGACGGCGAAATTACCTTTTGTGGTGCCATCGAAATGGCCGGCTGGGTCCATATGAAAGTCGAGCTGATCAAGGGCGGCATGGCCAAATACGGGATCAAAAACCCGGTATTCAAACCGAGCCCGATCATTCCGACCTACCAGAACTACCTGATCTTCGAAGGTATCTCTGTGGATGAAGAGGGCAAGCAGCACTACCTGGACGTCAATATCGCGTACCGCCAGGCCTGCCTGAATGCCATCAATTACCTGACCAAGTTCGGTTACTCGCCCGCTCAAGGGTATGCGCTGCTGGGCTCGGCTCCGGTGCAAGGGCATATCAGCGGTGTGGTCGATATTCCCAACGCGTGCGCGACGTTGTGGTTGCCGACCGAGATCTTCGATTTCGACATCAACCCCAACGCCAACGGTCCGACGAAACACCTCGACGGCAGCATTGATCTGCCGATTGCCCCAGACCTGTAAGCCACCTCGGCGCCCGATTCATTGTCAGGAGAGCTGCATGCCGACCTATGAGTACGAATGTCAGACCTGCGGCTCGTTCACGATGCTGCGGCCCATGGACCAGCGTCATCAACCGTGTCAGTGCCCGATCTGCGCGGGTGACGGAGGGCGGTTGATCCTCTCGGCACCGTCGCTACCGACATTGTCGAGCAATCAGCGTATGGCGATCACGACCAATGAGCGCAGTGCAAACGCGCCGCAGACCGTCGGCGAATACCAGCAGAACCGGCGTCACCCCAGTGGTTGTAGCTGTTGCGCACCGAGCAAACCGGTGACGTCGAGCAAGGCCAATCCACTGGGCCTTAAGAGTAAAACCGGTCCAAGACCGTGGATGATCAGCCATTAACAGAGGTCAATTTCATGCGCCATGGTGATATTTCCAGCAGCCCGGACACCGTTGGTGTCGCTGTCGTCAATTACAAAATGCCGCTTCTGCACACAAAGGCCGAAGTCATCGAAAACGCCCACAAAATTGCCGAGATCATCACGGGCATAAAGCGCGGTCTTCCTGGCATGGACCTGGTGGTATTCCCCGAATACAGCACCATGTGCATCATGTATGACCACGACGAGATGATGGCAACTGCCGCCAGCATTCCGGGGGAGGAGACTGCGATCTTCTCTGCCGCGTGCCGTGCGGCCAACACGTGGGGGGTCTTTTCACTTACGGGTGAACGTCATGAGGAACATCCACGCAAGGCTCCCTACAACACGTTGGTATTAATCGATAACCAGGGCGAAATCGTCCAGAAATACCGCAAATGTATTCCTTGGTGCCCCATAGAGGGCTGGTATCCAGGAGACCGTACTTATGTTTGCGATGGTCCAAAGGGCATGAAGATCAGCCTGATCATCTGCGATGACGGCAACTACCCGGAGATCTGGCGCGACTGCGCAATGAAAGGGGCTGAGTTGATTGTTCGGTGCCAGGGCTATATGTACCCGGCCAAAGAGCAGCAGGTGATGATGTCCAAGAGTATGGCCTGGGCCAATAACTGCTACGTAGCGGTCGCCAATGCTGCCGGCTTCGACGGTGTGTACTCTTACTTTGGACACTCGGCGATTATTGGTTTCGACGGTCGGACCTTAGGCGAATGCGGCGAAGAAGAAATGGGTATTCAGTATGCCCAGTTATCTATCTCGCAAATCCGCGATGCCCGTGCCAACGACCAGTCGCAGAATCATCTGTTCAAGCTGCTGCATCGTGGTTACACCGGGGTCTACAACTCTGGCGATGGCGACAAGGGCGTGGCCGAATGTCCGTTTGATTTTTACCGGACCTGGGTTCTGGACGCGCAAAAAGCTCAGGAGAATGTGGAAAAACTCACCCGCGGCACTATCGGTGTGGCTGATTGCCCTGTGGGTGAACTTCCCCACGGTGGCAAAGAAAAAACCGCAGGCTAGAACATGCCTTTCGCCAATGATCGTATTGAGCACAATCACCAGCAGCCGAACCAGCCTGCCACACCGCCTTCGACCGGCCTGCTGACGTCGCGCGTTGTCTTCGATCCTGCTCAGGTGATGGCTCTGCTGCGTAGCCGTATCGTCGGCCAGGATGCCGCCTTAGCTACAATCGAAGCAGTGCTTAAGGTCGTCAAAGCCGATATTGGTAAGCGCGAGAGGCCCTTGACGGTAAACCTGTTCATGGGCCCGACCGGTGTCGGTAAAACGGAGATCGTGCGCCTGCTGGCCATGGCTATACACGGTCGTGCCGATGCTTTTTGTCGCATCGACATGCATACCCTGGCCCAGGAGCACTACTCGGCGGCGCTCACCGGCGCGCCACCCGGTTATGTCGGTAGCAAAGAAGGCGTCAGTCTGTTCAATAGCGAGCTGATTCAGGGCACGTTCAGCCGCCCTGGGATCGTGTTGTTCGACGAACTGGAAAAAGCCAGCAAGGAAGTCGTGCGCAGCTTGCTCAGTATCCTGGAAAATGGCCAGCTGACGCTAGCGGGCGGTAGTCGAACGCTGGACTTTCGAAACAGCCTGATCTTTATGACCAGTAATATAGGCGCGCAGCAAGCCAGCAGGCACCGAGAGCGTTTCACGCGCGGTTGGAGGCGTTGGTTCGGTGTAGCCCAAAAAGGCGAGGAGGGTGTATTGGAACGGGCGCTGCATGCCTGTTTTGAACCGGAGTTTCTGAACCGTATCGACCGTATACTGGTCTTCGAGCGTATTGAAGACCAATGGCTGAAAGCGCTGTTGCAGATCGAAATGGCCAAACTGAATCAGCGCCTTGATCAGCATCGCCGTAATCTGGTTCTTGACGATGCGGCAAGTGCATGGCTGTGTCGTAACCATGACTCACGCTTCGGTGCACGTGCGCTGACAAGAAGAGTGAGGGTCGAACTGGAGCCAGCGATTGCGGAGTGCGTGCTGTCTTGGCCGCAAACCACGGGAATGACTGCTACGGTCGAATCAAACACGTTAGTGGTTCTTCCCAAGCGTTTTTCACGGACTCCATAATCCATAATAGGATGTTGCGCAGTGGTCAACTAATCCCGGACACGACGTTAAGTTTTTCTTCTGCCCCTTGCAGGGGCCAACCCATCATTGATCGGAGTCAGCCCCCACCTCATGGAGCACTATTCCTCCTGCACTCGCGAGTTACCGTCACAGCGGCTGGCGGGTGCTGTTGCCGTCGACCAAGCGGGCAATGCCCAGTGAATTGGCGTCTTTAAGCGGTTCGGGCAGTAGCGCATCCGGGCAGTTCTGGTAGCACACCGGACGCAGAAAGCGCTCGATGGCCACGCTGCCAACCGAAGTGCCGCGGGCATCGGAGGTGGCCGGGTAGGGCCCGCCATGCACCATCGCGTCGCAGACTTCGACACCTGTAGGGTAGCCATTGAACAGCACCCGACCGACCTTCTGTTCGAGCAGCGAGAGCAGTTCTCCATGGGTTTGGAGATCACCGGTTTCGGCAATCAGTGTGGCGGTGAGTTGACCGTACAAGCACTGCAGTGCCCGTTGCAGTTCGGCCTTGTCGGCCACTTCAATCAACACCGTGGCCGGACCGAAGACCTCGTCCTGCAGCAGCGGGTCGCCGTTGAGCAGCAGGCTCACGTCGGCCTTGAACAACTGGGGCTGGGCCTGCTTGCCCTGTTGTTCACAGCCGGCCAGGTGAGTGATTCGCGGATGCGCGTGCAATGCCTGTAGGCCCTTGCTGTAGCTGTCGAGCGTGCCGGTGTTGAGCATGGTTTGTCCCGGCTGTTCGACCATCAGAGTGCTGAGATGCTCAATGAATACGTTCAGTTGAGGGGAGCAAATACCTATCACCAATCCGGGTTTAGTGCAGAACTGACCACAGCCGAGGACCACTGAGGCGGCGAGTTCACGGGCGATTTTCTCACCACGTAGCTGCAGGGCTTCGGGTAACACCAGCACCGGGTTGATGCTGCTCATTTCCGCGAACACAGGAATGGGGTGCGGCCGTGCGGCAGCCATGTCGCACAGGGCGCGGCCACCCTTGAGCGAACCGGTAAAGCCGACCGCCTGAATGGCCGGGTGCTTGACCAGGGTCTCGCCGACACCCGCACCGTAAATCATGTTGAACACGCCTTTGGGCATGTTGGTTTGTTCGGCGGCGCGGATGATCGCGTTGGCCACTCGCTCGGCAGTCGCCATGTGCCCGCTGTGGGCCTTGAACACCACCGGGCAACCGGCTGCCAGCGCGGCAGCGGTATCGCCACCGGCGGTGGAGAATGCCAGGGGGAAGTTGCTGGCGCCGAACACTGCGACCGGGCCAACACCTATTCGGTATTGGCGCAGGTCTACCCGTGGCAGCGGTTGGCGTTCAGGCTGGGCACGGTCGATACGCGCATCGTAGAAGTCGCCTCGGCGCAGGACGTGGGCAAACAGGCGCATCTGGCCGCTGGTGCGCCCGCGTTCACCTTGGATGCGCCCGGTAGGCAGTGCGGTTTCGCGGGTGACCAAGGCGACGAACTCATCACCCAGGGCATCCAGTTGCGTAGCGATGGCCTCGAGAAACTCCGCGCGGCGGCTGGCCGGCAAGGTACGAAAGGCCGGGTAGGCTGCGGAGGCAGCTTGGGCGGCGGCGTCCACTTCTTCAGGGGTCGCTTGCACGAAGTGATAGGGCAAAGCTTGACCGCTGCTGGCGTCATGGCTTTGCAGAGTGATAGTGCCCACAGCGCTGCGTGCGCCACCGATGTAGTTGTGGCCGATGATCTCGGGCATGAAAAACTCCTGTGTGGAAGGGTGACTCAGCCCCGTGAATCACCCTGGCGAGCGGGGCCACGACCCGTTTCAGTCCCGAGGGCAATCACTCAGAGACCGACGTCCGGCAGGTCCGGACGGTTTGCCAGCGCTTTGGCCATGATCTGCTCGACGTATTCACGTTCAGCTTGTGGCAGTGCCAGGCGTGGCGGACGGGTCAACGCGCTACCACGACCAGCGATGGCTTCGCACAGCTTAATGCACTGCACCAGGTCGGCACGGGCGTCCAGATGCAGGATCGGCATCAGCCATTCGTAGATCGGCATGGCTTCGGCAAAGCGGCCGGCCTTAGCCAGGCGGAAGATGGTTTCGCCTTCTTTAGGGAACACGTTGGACATGCCCGAGACCCAGCCTTCTGCGCCCACGGCGATGCTTTCCAGCACCACGTCATCGAGACCGGCGAACAACACAAATCGATCGCCCACTTCATTGCGCACGTCGATGAAGCGACGGGTGTCGCCAGAGGAGTCCTTGAAACACACCACGTTATCGCAGTCGGCCAGTGAAATCAGGATGTCCGGGGTCACGTCGTTTTTGTAGATCGGCGGGTTGTTGTAAACCATCAGCGGCACATCGGCGTTCTTGGCTACGTAGCGGTAGTGTTCGGCGGTTTCGAACGGCTTGGAGCCGTACACCAGAGCTGGCATAAGCATCACGCCATCGACACCGGCCTTGCGCACGGCGTTGGCGACTTTGGCGGCTTGCACGCTGGTGAACTCTGCGACGCCACAGATCACTGGCACCCGGCCGCGTGAGGCGTCAACCGCCACTTCAGTCACGGCGATTTTTTCTTCGGCGGTCAGGGACGTGTTCTCACCCACCGAACCACACACCACCAGACCCGACACACCATCACGAATTACGTTCGAGATTACCTGATGAGTTTTCTCCAGGTTGATGGAGAAATCGTCGTTGAATTGAGTGGTCACTGCTGGGAAGACGCCACTCCAGCCTATGCGCTTGCTCATAATTGCCTCCGGTTATTTATATTGTATTTCGTATACGATATTCTATAGTCTGGGATCAGACCAATACTTTTTTAGTTTGTTTTTCGGGTGTTATTTGTGTTTGAAAATCAGCGAGTCAGCTATCAGGCGCCAGGCCAGGTGTCCGACAGTCTGTAGCCTTGGGGCCATGGATCGCTCGGGTCCAGCAGCAATTGGTGGGTGCCCGTAATCCACGCCCGGCCAGAAATGCAGGGGTAAATAGCGGGTCTTCCGGCCACTTGCGTCAGCGAATCGATGCGGCAGTGGAACTCCGAACCTATGATCGAGCGACCGACAAAGTGATCGCCCACGCGCATCAAGCCTTTGGCCTGCATCACCGCCATGCGCGCTGAGCAACCGGTGCCAGTGGGGGAGCGGTCGATCTTTCCGGGCCGAATCACCACCGCGTTGGCGCCGGTGGCAATCCCATTTTCATAAACGATGGGGGCCGCGATCTGGCAGAAGGAAATGTGTGACCACTCAGGGTTCAGTGGATGGACAAAGCCCAATTGTTCGTTGGCTGCGCGGGTGATTTTCAGTCCGACCTCCACTAGCTCTGCCGCCTCGTCAGGGCAAATCGAGAAGCCGAGGCGCAGTGCATCGGCGATCACGAAACTGTCGCCGCCATAGGCCGTGTCGACTTGCAGCGCGCCTATTCCTTCAACTTCGATCCAGGCGTCGAGACGGTCAGCGAAGGAGGGTACGTTCTTGATTTCCACCCGTTCGACTTTGCCGTCGCGGCAATCGGCCACGGCTTCGATCAAGCCTCCCGGGGCTTCGAGCACCAAGTGGGTTTGCGGTTCGGTCATGGCCAGGATGCCGCTGTCGAGCAGCACCGTGGCCACGCACAGCGAGTTGGAGCCAGACATTGGCGGGGTATCTGCCGGTTCCATGATGATCCAGGCCATTTGCGCTCGCGGGTCTTTGGCCGGGACCAGCAAATTAACGTGACGGAACACACCGCCGCGCGGTTCGTTGAGTACGAAGTTGCGCAGGGTTTCATCCTTGGCGATCCAGCGCGACTGTTCCCAGATCGTGGCGCCGGGTGGCGGTGCAACACCGCCGACGATCACATCGCCGACTTCCCCTTCGGCATGACAGCTGACCACATGAATGATTTTTGATGAGCGCATTACCTGCTCCTATTTGACCGATTTGAGGAAGGCGGCCGTTTCCGGCTGTATAGGGTTACCGATGACTTGGTCGGGCGAGCCGATCTCGTGCACCAGGCCGTTACGAAAGAACGCCACGCGGTCGGACACGTCCCGCGCAAACCGGATTTCGTGGGTCACCAACACCATGGTCATGCCGTCTTCGGCGAGCATGCGCATGGTGTCCAGCACTTCGCCCACCAGTTGCGGGTCCAGCGCCGAGGTGGCTTCGTCGAACAGCATGTAGTCCGGTGACATTGCCAGGGCGCGGGCGATGGCCATGCGTTGTTGTTGACCGCCGGACAGCTTGCCGGGGAAGGTCTTGAGCTTGTCGCCCAAGCCCACATGCGTTAGTTGCCGGACCGCCAGGGCCTCGGCTTCTTCGCGGCTTTTTCCGAGCACTTTGCGCGGCGCGAGCATCACGTTTTCCAGTACGGTCAAATGGGGAAAGGCGTTCCACTGTTGGAACACGATGCCGATCTTCTGGCGCAAGCGGTTGAGGTTGGTGGCTTTGCTGTGAACCTCGATCCCGTCGACGCGAATGCTGCCTTTCTGGATTGGCTCCAGGCCGTTGATGCACATCAGCAGGGTCGATTTTCCGGAGCCGGAGCCGCCTATGATCGACACCACTTCACCCTTGTTCACCGTCAGGCTGACACCCTTGACCACGTCAAGGTCGCCGAAGGATTTGTACACGTTATCGATCTCAATCATTTTCTTGCCACCTTCTTTCCAGACGGGCGCCCAGGCGTGCGACCACCAGGCTCATGACGTAATAGATGAGGCCTGCGACGCACAGCACCAGCAGGGGCTCTTGGATGCGGGTCACGATAGTTTGCGAGGCCCGCAGCAGTTCGACGATGCCGATCCACATCACCAGCGCGGTGTCTTTCATCACGCTGAGCACCAGATTCAGCCAGCCGGGGAAGGCCACGCGCGAGGCTATCGGCAGTACGATCCAGCGCAGGTCCTGCAGGTAACTCAGGCCCAGGGACCGGCTGGCGCGCCGGACGGAAAGCGGCACGGCGAGCACGCCACTGCGCACTATTTCGGTGAAGTACGCCGCGGCGTAAACCCCCAGCACGATGCAGCCGACGCTGAAGGCGCTGATGTTCAAGCCGACGATGCTCTTGAGCGAGTTGAACAGCACGAACTGGATCAGCAACGGCACACTGCGAAACATGTCCAGTACCCAGGCCAGCGGTAGGCTTGCCCTTGGCAGCAAGGCGCGCAGCAGGCCGAACAGTAGTCCGGCGAAGGAGCCGAGCATGATTGCCCAGAAGGTCAGTTGCAGGGTGACCCATGCACCGTCGAGCAGAAACAGCAGGTCATTCCAGGAGAAACTGGTGGAAAACATAGGCTCGTCCTCAGTAACGGAACAGCCGCCAGGCCATCAGCCGGGCTACCGCTACGATCAACTTGGCAATCAGGTAATACAGCGCCGCGGCAAGGGCGAAGTATTCAAAGGTACGGAACGTTTTGACGTTGTAGTCTTGAGTCACGCCAGTGAGGTCGTTGTTAAGCCCGACGATCACCCCCAGCGACGTCATCAGCACAGCCCAGACCATCTGGTTGCTCAACGGATAGAACACGATGCGCAGCAATTGCGGAACGATGATCATCCGGTAGGCCTGGAACGCACTCATGCCCAAGGACCGCGCGGCGCGCATCTGCGTGCTGGGTACAGCCTTGAGGCCTCCCCGGAAGTTTTCCGCCAGGTAACCGGCGTTGTTAAAGGTGATCCCGGCCAGCAAGGCGAACCATGAGCTGACATGCAGTCCGAGGGAGCCCAGACCGAAGTACAGGACGTATATCTGGAACAGCGACGGGGTGTTGCGCGCAATCGAAACCCAGCCGTTGCCGATGCCGCGCAACAGCGGGTAACGTGCTTCACGTATCACGGTCAGGGCCAGCGCGATCAGCACTCCGAAAATCATCGACAGCGCGGCGGTTTCGAAGGTTACCCAGGCACCTGCGAGCATGTCCGGCAGGGCGCGCAGTACTGAGCGCCATTGGAAGGTGTAGTCAAACATGCGCGGGGCTCTCCAGAGTGGCAGCGGGTTGCAACCATGTGGGTAAACGACCACTGGCCTTAGCGCTACAGGCGGACTCGACACACTCACTAAGACTTGCGAAATGCACTGGCCGGCCGACCAAACCTGGCGCGTAGTGGGCGTATTTGCCCGAGTTGGTCATCAATGTCCGGGCTGCGGGCGGGATCACCGGTTCACCGAGCATGCACCAGCAAGTGTCGGTGACCAGAGTCACACCAAAGGCTTCTAGAACGGCGATGTGTCCGGCGTTGCGCGCTTGTTCCAGTACGGCGCGGCCGCAGGTGATCGCCACAACCACGTCCGGGTGCTTGTGCCTGCCCGCACACAAACGTGCCAAATGAGCGAACTCGCTGAGGGAGAAGTGCGGGTTACCCAGCGACACCACATCCACCTGGTTGTCGCGGGCACTGTTGAGCTCGCGCCAACTGAGCAACAGGTCTTTGAGCCTGATGTTTATCCCCGGTATCGGATTGCCCGGCTCCAGCACCAGGGCTGGGTCGAGGGCTTCTGGTGTGACGCCTGCGATATGGAACAGGGGCGCCGCAGAGGTGGTGGCAAAGGCCGCGCCGAAGGCTTTCAGATCATCCAGCGTCGGCTTGGCCTGAGCCAACCCCAACACCAGGGGGATCCGACGGCCGGCCAGCGCGCCGATGTGGTAACCGAGCAAGGGATAAAAAGCATCGTCCAACTCGTCCAGGTCGGGCAGTTTGATGAGCAGTTGCGCCTTGCGTTGGGCGTCCAGGTGACAGCCGATCAAGGGCGCACGACCGGTTAGGGCAATGCAGATGTCCAAGTAGTCCGGGTATTTAAGGGTGCGTGCGCCGAGCACGCTGTTGGCGTAGACCACCGCGTTGGATTCTGCCCAGACGATTTGCTCGCCGACCTTGGGGGCGCTGTCGAGCAGGTAAGGGGCACAGGTGAAACTCATTTGAGCGCCCATTGCCATGTAGGCATCGCCCAAAGCACTGGCGGGTTCGCCCAGTGCCGGGTCGATGCCCAGTTCGCGCCAGCGACGCTGGTCAACGGAGATGGAATTGAGGGTTGTTGGCACCCGTACTTTCGCGCCCCACTGCACCAACTGTTGGGCAAAGCGCAGGCTCGCGGGTCCCGTATAAATGCAGCCGTCGATGTGGGCCTGGGTGACATCCATCAGGCTTTTCGCGCCTTGCAACTGGGCCATGCGCAGAACGATGTGCATCGCCACCCGGGCCGCTTTGCCATGTTCGCCTGCCAGTAGTTGCTGGTCGCGGGTGGTGAGTTCGACAGAGGTTGCATCTGCTGGCTCAGGCTCAAGTACAGCCGTGCCGTGCCCTTGCGAGGCATCGGTAGGGGGCTGGTCGAACAGCGTCAGACGGGTGTCGTCGACTCGCGCAAAGGCCTTGCCCCGCAAGGCGGAAAAGGCCTCCCTGCCGATGCAGAGCACCGGCAGGGAGCGTTCGAAGAGGGTCTGTGCCACGAGCACGCCCAGGGTCAGGATTTCATCGGCTTCGGCCAACACCAGTGCCGCCGGCGCGTGGCCATTACTGATCAGCTCCATCATCACGCTGCTGCCGGTGCAGGAGCCACGGCCGCTAGGAATGGCCAGCACGCAGTTGGCCAGGTGTTCACCGCTGAGGGGATGGTGACGGTCGATCACCTCGCCGCTGAGAGCGTCGACTCCGCCCCAAAAACTCAAGCCGACGTCGGTGAACAACAGAGCACCTTCGGCGGCACCCGCGACCAGGCTACGCCCGGTCAGGGAAGTGGGCTTGCCAGGCATACCGGACACCTCAGTAGTAAACTTTTGGCACGGTCAAGTCGGTCGGAGGGATCTCGGTGCCGACCCATTTGACGAACAGTTCTTTGTAACGACCGCTACGCACTTGCTGGTTGACGAACAGATTGAGGTAGTTGATCAGGCCGTACTCGCTGCGCTTGGCGCCCAAGGATACGTAGTCGATCACATAGGGTGCGTTACCGGCGATTTTCAGGCCCTTGTACTTGCCCGATTTAATGGTCGCGGCCGCAACAGTATTGGTGACGACGGTGGCGTCGATGTGGCCTTGTGCAACGGCCAACAGGGTATCGTTTTGCGACTGATAGGCGCGGAAGCTGCCAGTGCCCCAGCTCTTCACGTCTTTTTCCAGAGCGATGGCTTCAAAGGTGCCGCTGGTATTGCCCAGGGCCTTACCCTTGATGTCGTCGAAACTGTTGATGCCGGTGTTGTCGCGGGTCAGTACGACCATTTGGAAGGCGAAGTAAGGCACCGTCAGCCCCACCGTCTTGGCGCGTTCGAGGGTGTCGGAGGTCGAGGCAACGATCACGTCGACACGCCCGGAAACCAGCGCCGGAATGCGGTCCGGGAACGGCGTTTCAACCACTTCGGCATCGACCCCTAGGATCTTCGCCAGATCGTTGCAATAGTCCACGTCGAAACCGACAGGTTTGTTGGCTTCGTCACGGAAACCCATGGGGGGGAAGTCCAGGGTCACGGCGCAGCGCAGCTTGCCTGAACCGATGATGTCATCAAGCTTGTCGGCCTGAGCTGTGGCGATGAAAGAGGTACTGAGAACAGCGCTGAGGGCTACGGCAAATGCAGGGTTTTTCATAGAGGCCTCGTTATCGGAAAAGTGCTGCTGCTTATCGTCTATGTTATTTCGTATACGATATCTAGTTAGCAATCGGCGTGCCTGTTTCTGATGTTGGCTGGGAATTATTTACGAGGCCTTGCGGTATCTGTCTCACACGATGCGTATGTAGAAGAGGCAGAGATAAATCGCAACGGCGTGGATCAGACGGGTGTTACATAAGGGAGCGAATCGCCCCGTGCGCGCCTCTTATGGGAGCACTCATGGTGAGTCTTTCAGCGATGGGTTTCGCGGTACTGGCTGGGCGACAGGCTAGTCAAAGCGCGGAACTGGCGACTGAACGCGCTGTGGTCGGTGTAACCGCAGCGCAGAGCGATGTCGGTGATGGGCAGGTCTTTGTCCAGCAACAAGCGCGAGGCTTCTTCCAGACGTACCTTGTGAATCATCTGCCGCGGGGTGAGGTGGAAGATGCGCTTGCAGTGACGTTCCAGTTGCGCCACCGAGAGCCCGGCGATCGCAGTCAGCTCGGCGAGGCTGATAGGGTGGGCGAAGTGGTTACGGATATGGGCATCCACTGCCGCCAGTTTCTGGAAAGCGGGGTGAGTGGACTGGGGTAATTGCAGATCGCGGGAGATACCGGCCAGGCCGACGACATGGCCTTGGGCATCGAGCAGGGCGAGTTTTTGGGTCAGACACCACACGGGCTGGTTACCGTAATAAAGGTGTAACTCGAGCTGGTCTACCAGTTCTCGGCCGCTGGCTAGAACCCGGCGATCCTGCTCGGCGTAGAGCGGGCCGAACCGTTCGGGGAACACGTTGTCGGCGGTGAGTCC
Source organism: Pseudomonas sp. 5C2 (assembly GCF_034314155.1). Lineage (NCBI taxonomy): Bacteria > Pseudomonadati > Pseudomonadota > Gammaproteobacteria > Pseudomonadales > Pseudomonadaceae > Pseudomonas > Pseudomonas sp. 5C2. Next base: position 1,107,073 of record NZ_JAVIWH010000002.1, read on the forward strand.
CAGGAGCTCGTGGCTGTGCTTGAAGCCGCAGCGCCTGGCCAGGGTCTGGTTGACGAAGGCGTAGCGGGCTTCACAGTCCTTGATAAAAAACACCACGTCCGAGAGGGTGTCGAGCAGCGGCGCGATCGGCTGCAGGCTGCTCAGCAAAGAGGGCAAATCGCAGGGCTTAAGGCTGTTAAGCGAGACATACATGGCGTTGAAGGCCTGGTGGCGATCTTTGGGATCATAGAGACTCGGCGCCGTGCCCGAAAGTCCCGGCGCATGATTCACGCGGGCGGGTTGTCGTCCAGGCACAAGAAGGTCTCAATACGCGCCGGGCTGAACGGCGGACGCAGTGCCGGAGCCTGCCAGCCAAACAGGTGGTGCAACGCGCCACCGCAAATCCGTCCCTGGCAAGCACCCATGCCACAGCGGGTCGCCAGTTTGGCTTCGCGCCAGTGGCGGTGTTCGGTCAGCGCCGAGTAGGGCACATCTTCGCAACGGCAGACCAGGGTATCGGGTTCGGCCAGGGTTTTGAGCGTTGGGTCCAGGGCGAACGTGTGGTTCAGTGCCTTGGCAAAACCTTGCCAGCGAGTCCGGCGTGACCAAAGTCGTTGTGCGGCTTTTTGCTCTCCAACGGCGGCCAGCCCCGCGATATGCCCTTCGACCAACGCCAATTCACTGCCGCCGAAACCGGTGCATTCGCCTGCCGCGTAGTGGTCGGCGAGACTGCTTGCCTGCCATTGATCGACGGCGATCGTCTGGCCATTGAGGGCGCAGCCCAAGGCCTGGCCGAGTTGGGTATTGGGGATCAGGCCAAAACCGCAGGCCAGTCGATCGCAGGCCATTTCGACGACCTTGCCCTGCTGTCGAAGGCGTACGCCTTCGACGCGGCTGTGACCTAAAACGGCGAGAACGTGGGTCTGGGGGCGGTACTGCGCATCGAACAAGGCGAAGGACTGCAGCAGTTTGTGTGGCCAACGCGGTAGCTGGGCGGCAAAACCGGCGACGGCGGCGCGGGAGGCTTGTTCGGCGATACGCAGTACCTGAGCGCCTTTGTTTTTGGCGGTGGCGGCACTGGCCAGCAACAACGGACCGCTGCCAGCGATGACCAGACGTTCACCCTGCACCGGCAGGCCGCCCTTGATCAGCGCCTGCAAGCCCCCGGCACCCGTAACGCCGGGCAGCGTCCAGCCGGGGAAGGGCAGGAGCAATTCGCGGGCACCTGTGCACAAGATCAGTTTGTCGTACCCGATGCACCAGCCGTGTTCGTTGTCTTCCACTAACAGAGTCTTGACGCCGACGTTGGCGATAACCCGCGTCGCAGGGTAGTGGCGAATGTTGGCGCAGGCCGCCAGTCGTTCACGCAGGCGCCGAGCCTGGGACGGCAGGCTGGCGCGCGGGCCGTCGCGCCAGATTTGTCCACCGGTCCAAGGGTTGTCGTCGAGCAGCACAATGCGCGCGCCGCTGGGCGCGGCGGAGAGAGCGGCAGCCATGCCAGCGGGGCCGGCGCCGATAATCAGCAGGTCGGTGTATTCGCTCATCCTCGAGTCTCCACGCGCATGCCATCACGGCACAGGGTCTGGCAGGCTAGGCGGCGACGCCCATCAATGATCACTCGGCATTCCTGACAAACACCCATGCCACACAGTGGCGCGCGGCGCTGACCGTTGACCGAAGTGCGGCTGCTGCCGTCCCCGCCCAAGGCCAGTGCGGCGGCGACACTGGTACCCTCGGCTACCCATAGGGCACGGCCGTCCAGGGTCAATTCAGGCATAGACGGGCTCTCCGAGAAAACGTTGTGGCAGATAAGGTTGCGGGGCCAAAGGCGGCGGTTCATCGAACAACTGCGCAACCAACAGATCCGCAGTGCCGGGCGCAGTGGTGACGCCCAGCCCCTCGTGACCGACCGCCAGCCACAAGCCTTTGTGTTGTGGGTGTTGGCCCACCAACGGCATGCCATCGGGGCTGGCAGCGCGGAATCCGGTCCAGGCGCGGATGGCGTTGAGCTGGGCCAGCCCCGGCATGTATTCGGTGGCACGTTTGAGCATTTTGGCCAGCATCCAGCCTTCGACCTGTGGGTCAGTGGTGCCAAATTGCCTTGAGGCGCCAATGAATAATTGCCCGGTGGGGCGCGGTTGGATATTGCAAGCGGTCGACGGCCCGCTGGCATTGTGGGCGCTGGTGACGTATCCGAGTTCGACCAAGGTGTGGGTGACCGTGCCAGGGTAGCGGTCGGTGATCAGCAAGTGACCTTTCTTCGGTTCGATGGGCAGCTCAGGGCACAGCTCGTTTGCCTGAATGCCGTTGGCCAGCACCACCGCTTCGGCGCTTAGCCAGTGACCATCGTCGAGGCGTACACGGCTGCCGTCCACTTCCACAACCCGCGCCTGACGCTGACGGATACTCGGGTTTTCAAGCATCCAGCGGGCGGTGGCGGGGGCATAGAGAATGCCGTCGCCATTGATCAACAATCCACCCTCCAGACCTTCGCGCAACGCCGGTTCACGCGTGCGCAGTTCGGCTCTGCCGATCAATTCGCAAGGCACGCCCTGTGCTTGCAGATTGAGGTATTTGCTGTGGGCGATGGCCATTTCTTCGGCATTGGCGGCCAGCCATAGGGTCCCGTTGCGGCGATAGGCGCAGTCTTCAGGCATGGCCGGTGCCGTTTCACGCCAGCGTTGCAGGGAGTATTGGCTCAAGGCCAGTTCGGCCGGGTTATCGTCCAGCACCAGCAAATGGCCCATGCCAGCGGCTGTGGCGCCGGGCAGGCCCGCGTCGAGCACTAGCACCCGCAAACCGCGACGGGCTAGCGCCTGAGCACAGGCAGCACCGATGATCCCGGCGCCGATCACGATCACATCGGCCACTGGGTCCTCGCTCACGGGCGTATGCCCCAGGCGAATGGGTCGTCCTGATCAATCAGCAGGGTGGCTTCGGCGCTGATATAGGCACGGCCACGAATGGTCGGCACGATGCACTCACCCAGGGTTTCGTAAGAGCCTTCGAATTCGCTGCCGATCACGCTGGCCTGGCGCCATATCTGGCCCGGTTGTAGCTTGCCGTCGGCGGCCAGGCACGCCAGTTTTGCGCTGGTGCCGGTGCCGCACGGTGAGCGGTCGTAGGCCTTGCCGGGGCACAGCACGAAGTTGCGGCTGTCGGCTTGCGGGTCGTCGGCAAACAGTTCGATGTGGTCGATCAGACCACCATCTTCACCGCGAACGCCTTGGGCTTCCAGAGCTTGTTGCACGGCATAGGTGTAGGCGGTCAAGGCATCGAGATTGCTCCCCGTGACTTCCAGGCCATGGTCAGAAATCAGAAAAAACCAGTTGCCGCCCCAAGCGACGTCACCCACCACTTCACCGATGCCGGGCACGTGCAGCGCCAGGGCTTTGCGATAACGGTAGGCCGGGACGTTACGCACGCTCACCGAGCGGTCGAGGTGCAGCGTTGCTTCAACCGTGCCCACCGGGGTTTCGATACGGTGTACGCCAGCGCCGATCTTGCCCGCATGTGCCAGTGAGGCCACCAGGCCAATGGTGCCGTGGCCGCACATGCCCAGATAGCCGGCGTTGTTGAAGAAAATCACCCCGGCACAGGCCGTAGGGTCGACCGGCTCGCACAACAACGCCCCCACCAGTACGTCGCTGCCCCGTGGCTCGAGCATACAGGCGGCGCGCCACTGGTCATGCTCCTCGGCCAGCCGTTGCCGGCGCTCGGCCATGCTGCCGTTGCCCAGGTCAGGAAAGCCGTCGGTCACCAGGCGGGTCGGTTCGCCGCCGGTGTGGGAGTCGATCACAGTGATGCGCTTCATGGGGGCCACGTCCGTTCAGATGAGTGAGCGAAAGAGTGGCCCATGCGGGGGCTGGGCGGCTTGATGGATTTACCAAGACTCGATGACGAAATCAGCACAGTGGGGCTGGCGGCTATTTAGCGCAGGGTAGATGTTCCAGCAAGGTTTTGCAGACACCGGCAATGTGCTCGTCAAGCAGCACCACGGCGCGATCCACATCACCGGCGCGGCAGGCTTCAAGGATTTCCCGGTGCTCATGGTCGGCCCGCTCCTTGCCCGCCGAGAGGCTCATCTGCATGCGCAAGTAACGCTCCAGTTTGTCGTTGACCGAACGGATCATGCTTACCAGGAACGGGCGTTGCGCCGGTTCATACAGGCAGGCGTGCAACTCCCAGTTGAGCTCGGCCCAGCGGCCCACATCGTTTTCGCCGATGAACTCCTGGCAGATACGTTCAGCCCGGGTGAAGGTTTCCTCGGTCATATTCGGAATAGCCAGGCGCAGCACCTTGTCTTCGAGCAGCATGCGCACTTCAAACATTTGCGCCAGCTCCGGCTCGGAGATACGCGTGACCATGGCCCCGCGATTGCGCTGAAATATCACCAGCCCTTCTGCTTCCAGGCGTTTAAGGGCTTCGCGCACCGGAATCTTGCTGACGTTGAACTGGCGGGCGATGTCGTCCTGGCGAATCGGCTCGTCCTCGGCGAAATGTCCGGCGACGATGGCGTCACGTAAATGACGGGTGATGATCTCTGAAGTCGACGGCGTATTGCCAAGGTCTGGAGCATTGAGCATTGGTAGGGTCACGGTGGCGATCGTTTGGAATGAATTTTAGATAGGGTATACGAATTTACCTTGGTATTCCCCACCGCCCTGTTGCCTTTTCGCCGCTTGCTGGAAACCCATTAGTTGGTGCAGGTACTGTGCAAGGTGACAAGGGCATGCCTCTGGTCCCGGAACTGTTGAACCGCAGGCGGCATGCGTCGTGCCGGAGTTCCCCGTGCAGATCTGCCGCATACCGCGAGGGTATATGCGGTGATTGATACGATTGTCGAGGTGTTTTCAGGCGTCGGCGAGTGAAGCCTGGGGCTCTAAGGCCCCAAGGCAACTTATGCTCACGGCATTTCCGGCAGCTCTTACTGTCGCAGGTCTAACATCAGCACTTCTGCGACCTAAATCTTGGCCGAATTACGGCGGTAAGTGCATCTGAAGACGCCGTCCTCCCAAGGCTGGATCGAGACGTAGATTGGCACAGGATAGTTGCAGTGCGTCTGGTGCCACACAGGGATCTGTCGGCCGAGCAGGCCCGTATGGTCCGTGAGGAATACATGGGGGGTACTGCAGCAACGGTTTTTAACGTCCGCGCCCCCATCGCCAAGTATTTAATCCAATCCTTCCGAGCGGCCATCGATCCTGAGCGGGAGAGGGCTCCAGAACATCTGCTCATGGTCTACCAGCCCGAAGAGTTGCCTGCGGTGGTCGATATTCGTCGGTTGTGAGTTGCCTGGTGAGCGGGGGAGGTTGGGACGTCTTTTCGGGGGGGACTCATACCTGTTGATCCTGTGAAAATGACACTGCCAGCTTGATGATCGTTCGTCCATTGGCTTTGGGTAGAACCCAATAGCCTTGCTTAGAATCACCCCTTTTTTCGCTCTTGAAACACCCCAAAAACAAGTCCAGAATTGAGTCTTTTCCTGCTTCGGCAAGAAAAGAAACCCCTTAGATTTCAAAGGGTCGGACGCCAGATGCGAGTCTCATTTCCCGCTCCAAATATAGCGCTGCAGAATTCCATTGGATTCTGTGACGATTGAAATAAGGACCTTCGGGTCCTTTTTTCGTTCCGGCGGGAACCACTGGAATCCAGCACCATCCGGTGCGTTTAAGTCCAGGATTTTGATGCGTACTAAATCGGTTTGTTGCTGGAGCAGTTTGCGTACCGAGATGAGCATCTGGCCCTGACTCTGTTCAGGAGCTTGCGATGGCACTCTCAGAAATGTCTATTAGGCACGCCCGAATCACTGGTATTAACTACACGCTCGATGACAGTGACGGCCTCACGCTCAATGTGACGGCCAGCGGTGGAAAGATCTGGCTTTTCCGTTACTACTGGACGGGCAAGCAGAAGCGCATGTCCTTGGGTTGTTACCCGCAAATTAGCCTCAAAGAAGCGCGTACCTTGGTTGCCCAAGGCATCAATCCCTATGAGCGCCGTAAAACAGCAGCGCCGTGCTGGGGGGGTGCGGCAAAAAACTTGGACTGGTTATGCCGCGAGGCCCAGGCTCTCACGATACTCAACAGGACTGAGAGCGCCGAGAGAAATCTTGATTCGTTTCTCGTTGTACCAGCGAATATATAAATCCAGGGCCTGAATAAACTGCTCGATGCTCGTTGACTGCCAGTTGCGAGGATAGAACCGCTCCGTTTTCAGCCGGCCGAAGAAGCCTTCACAAGCCGCGTTGTCAGGCGAGCATCCCTTGCGCGACATCGAACGAATCAGCTTTGCATTCAAGCGCTGCACCACCTTCTCTGACAGACGCACACGCTGCCTGCTCAGCGAAACCCGCATCCGGCGGTAGCCATAGCAGCGATGATTGCGCTCGAAGATGTCCGCCATGGCACGACGCACTTCGGTGTATTTTTCCGCGACCTGCATTCGGGCTCGATGATAGACATAGGAGCTTCGGGCCAAGCCCAGCGCTTCAAGCAGCTCTGACAAGGAGTATGTCGGCCTCAGGGCATCAGCCAGCAATGTCTTCTCCCTATTGGTCAGGACTTGCCGGTCGATGCCCGTATCTTTTTTTATGAGTTCATTCGCCTTCATCAACAGGTCGTGCTCAAGTTGCAGACGGCGCACGTCTAGCCGAAGAGATTCAAGTTGCCGCTGCAACTCTTCTCGCTCCGGTGACGATGGAGTTTTTTGTCGGCGTTTCATGGATGCGGATGCCTCTGGGCCGAGTAGCTGATTTTTCCAGTTGTACAAGGTTGGCCTGCACACGCCCAGCTTTTGAGCCACGGCGTTCGTACTTTCTTGTCGCGTGCACAGCGCGATGACCCCAGCCTGCTTCATCGCTGGAGGCCATGCTAGTCCATCAGATCGACCAATGACGCGCGTGTGCAGTTCGGGGTGCAACTGGTGAATCCAGGCACGCAATGAATCCCGTGCCGGGTAGCCCAACTGACGAATAGTTGCCCCGGTGTGCTTCCCCAGTTTGATGTAGAGCTTGATCGCTCGGATGCGGTCTTCGTATGAATACATGAACTACCTCCAGGTAGTCCAAGATTTCTACCGCACCCCGATTTCAGAGGCTGCATACGGGTCAGTAAAAATCAGTAGCCTAGGTCAAAATCGCATCAGCGCCAACAGTGCCGAGAAACTGGCTCGGAGCCACCCCATGCCAACGCTTGAACGCTTGGGAAAAACTCGACAGATCACTGAAGCCCAGTCGCTCGGCGATCTCGGTCAGGCTCAGGCGGGAGTCGTTGAGCATTTCGATGGCGCTGCGGCTGCGGGCTTCGGCTAAGAGTGTCCGGAAGGTGGTGCCCTCGTTGTGCAATCGGCGCTTGAGGGTGCGTGCGCTGATGTGTGTCAGACGGGCCATGGAGGTGAGGTCCGGTGGCGCATTGTCGATACTGGTCAGGTAGTGCTGCACCAAAGCAGTCATGCCCGAGCGGGCGATTCGGCGTTGCATCAACTGCGTGCACATCTGCTCGCACATTGTCACCGTGACGGCGTTGGCCTGGGGTAATGGGCGAGACAGGAACGCGCGATTGAACGCCAAGCTATTGCAGTTGGCCGAGTAGGCGGGAGGGATGCCCAGCACGTGATCGTTGCCAGGCTGCGTTGGCGCAGTGGCTTTGAGGGTGAAACGGGATAGCGAGAAGTGTTCGCCCCCCGACTCGTTGAGCAGCACCGCCGCCGCAGCCATGTCCCGAGCCAGTAGAAAATCTTGTAAGTCCGGCGGCAGCCCAGGCACAGCAAAGGTCAACACACCATCACTGCCTTGCTCTTCATAGGAAATAACCGTGAACGCGTAGGTGAGCGGCAGAAACCGCAGAGCCAGGGCCAGTGCATCACCGGTGGTAGCACTGCTGATCAGACCGTAGCCGAACAGGCCATAGATGGAGAAGTGGTAGCGCGATCCCACTTCATAACCTAACCCCGGCGGCTGCCCGAGCAATTGCAGTAGATTGCCGGTCACGCCTAGCTCCTGGTCGGCGCTCAGCTCTACGTTAGGATCGGCCAGTTGCGCCTGCGTCAGCCCCGAGCCGGCCAGCACTGCGGTGGCCGACAGGCCCTTTTCGCGGCCGAACTCCACCAGTAGCAAAGCGCTGGCCGGGCCGCGCCTAAAATCCCGAAAGCTCATGCCTGTGTGCCTGTCGCGAAAGATTGGCCCGAATAATAAAACAGTTGTCCCTTTCCAGCATGGGTCTCTTTACTGATGGGCCTCACCATCATCCATGCACGGTTCGCCGTTTTAATAACAATAAAAGGCCGTCGCGGCACTTGGGTGAGTCAGAAGGCCCGATTGAATGTTCCTGAGCAGATGCTTGGGCATTTTGTACTGCCTTGCGCATGGAAAAATAACAATGAAAATGACCTTCGATTACATCGTCGTGGGCGGTGGTTCTGCTGGGTGTGTGGTCGCCGGGCGGCTGGCCGAAAATCCGGATGTCAGCGTTTGTATTTTGGAGGCGGGCGGTGGCGGCCAATCCAGTCTGATCAATATCCCGGCCGCCATGGTGACCATGGTGGCGACCTCGGTGAACAATTGGGCTCAAAGAGGTCTGTCGTTTCCGCCGGGAGCGCCGGGGCATGCTGACCTCGAATTTTGCCGAGGGCGGGGCGTTTCTCAAAACCCGCGAGGATCTGGATAAACCGGATATTCAATTGCATTTCGTCGTCGCCCCAGTCGAGGACCATGCCCGCAAATCTCGCCTTGGTCATGGGCTTTCCTGCCAAGTCTGTCTGCTGCGTCCACGCAGTCGCGGCGCGGTGTCGCTGGCGAGTAAAGACCCGCAGGATGCACCCTGGATTGATCCGGCTTTTCTTCAGGACCCACAAGATCTGGAGGACAGGGTCGCGGCATTCAAATTTGAAGACTCGACCACTGCCAATAACAAGAACGAGGCACCTTATGTCGTTGCATGATTTTGATGTCCACCTTGAGTCGGCAACGCCGCTGACTGCGATCATCATCGGTACCGGCTTCGCTGGCATCGGCATGGCCGTTGCGCTGCAAAAGGCCGGTGTGAAAGACTTCGTGATTCTGGAGAAAAAGCACGACGTCGGCGGTGTCTGGCGGGATAACAGCTACCCCGGCGCAGCGTGTGACGTGCCTTCGCACTTGTATTCGTTTTCGTTTGAACTGAATCCGGACTGGAGCCGAGTCTTTGCACCCCAGGGTGAGATTCATGCCTACCTGCGGCGCTGTGCTGACAAGTATGGACTGGGTAAATACATTCGTTTTGGCGCCGAAGTCGCGTCCGCTGAATTCGACGAAGTCACTTCACTGTGGCAGGTCACCCAGAAAAACGGGAGCGTACTGAGCGCGTCCTTGTTGATCAGTGGCACCGGACAGCTCAGCCGCCCGGCGTTTCCTAAACTGGCGGGCATGGATACTTTCAAAGGTCATGTCTTTCACTCGGCCACTTGGGATCACAGTTACTCGCTGGCGGGTAAACGGGTGGCGGTGGTGGGTACCGGCGCTTCAGCGATCCAGTTCGTGCCGGCCATTGCCGAACAGGTCGAGCACCTGAAGGTGTTCCAGCGCTCGCCCGCGCACATGATACCGCGTCCAGACCGCGCCTACTCCGAGCGGGAAAAATCACTGCTACGCAATATCCCCTGGACGATGACGGCGTACCGAGCTTCGATCTACATGCGGTATGAATCAAGGGCGCTGGCGTTTACCCGGTTCAAGGGGTTGATGAAGTGGGCGGTGGGTATTCCGTTTCGCAAGCTGCTGACCGAGCAAGTGACTGACCCCGTGCTGCGGGAGAAGCTGACCCCGGATTATCCTTTCGGCTGCAAGCGCATCCTGCTGTCCAGCGAATACCTCAAGATCATGAACCGGTCCAACGTGGAATTGATCACCGACGGTATTGTGCGGGTCATCGAGAACGGGATTGAAACCGCTGATGGTGAGCAGCATGAGGTTGATGCGATCATCTACGGCACCGGGTTCGCGGCCACCGAGTTTCTGTCACCGATGCGCATTGTCGGGCGCGGCGGTGTGGACCTTAACCACGTCTGGCGCGACGGCACCCGTGCTTATCTGGGGCTGACGGTTCCAAACTTCCCCAATTTCTTCATGCTCTACGGCCCGAATACCAACTTGGGCCACAATTCCATCGTGTACATGCTGGAAAGCCAGATCGCTCATGTCATGCGCTGCTGGCGCACGCTGAACGCAACGGGGGCGAACACGGTTGAAGTCGATCAAGGCGTTTATGAGCGTTTCCACGGGCAGACCCAGAAACGCCTGGCTAACACCGTGTGGAACGGCTGCAAGAGCTGGTACGTCGATGACGCTGGCAACAACAGTACCAATTGGCCGGGTTTCACTTTGAGCTATCGCTGGTTGACGCGATTCTCGGGCTTGCATGCGTATCGTTTTTCCCGTCAGTTCGAAGGCGGCACCACGATTGCCGAATCTCGGGATTGGCCGGAAGTGCTGAATGCCTTATTTTTGCGGGGCTTTTTGCGTGCAACGTTTCGGTCGTTGATCGGGCCGGGATTGGGCGTCGTCGCACAGAGAAGGGTGGTCAGCGTGCTTTCCGGGCTGATGCCCGGCATCACGGGTGTTAACCATTATCGCCAGCAGGTCAATGGCGTCCCCGTGCAGGTGGTTGCCCCCAAACAAGGCGAAAATGACGGCGTCATTTTGTACCTGCACGGTGGGGCGTTTTGCCTGGGCTCGCCGGACACACATTGGAGCGTCACCAGTCGTCTGGCCAAGGCGTCCGGGATGTCGGTATGGGTAGCGGATTACCGATTGGCGCCTGAACATCCTTGCCCTGCGGCGCTGGACGATGCGTTGGCCTGTTATGAGGCGTTGCGTGCCCAAGGCTATGCGGCCAACCGGATTTTTCTGGCAGGCGATTCGGCGGGGGCTGCGTTGGTGTTGGCCTTGGCCCTCAAGCTCCGGGACCGTTACGAGCGTTTTGCCGCAGGGCTGCTGCTAATGTCTCCGGTCACCGACGAACACTTTGCTGGCGCCTCAATGACCTCGCGACTCAAGGATGACCCGATGATTCGTCGCGGTTGGCTTGAGCAGGGATTGGGTTGGTATGCCTCCAACGAGGTGATGCACAGTCCGTTGCAGGTGGATCTGTATGGGCTACCTCCAATGCTGGTTCAGGTTGGCGACCATGAGCTGCTGTTATCCGATTCCACACGTTTGGCCGAACACGCAGTCAACAGCGGGGTGGATTGCCGTCTGGAGGTGTACGCCGGACGTTGGCACGTCTTTCAACTGCAAGCCTTTTACCTGCGTTCGGCGGCCAAGGCTCTGAACGCTTTGGGCGCGTTTGCCCGTGAACAGCTGGCGAGCGCGAAGCCCGAAGCATCGTAAAGCCAGAAACAGAAAAGCTCGCTATCCCCTTGAAGGATTGCGGGCTTTTTATTGCTCGGCGTTCTAGTGGGTGCACCTGTTGAACATCAGTATCGACACCCGTGCCAGCATCAACTGCAATGCGCCAACCATGCTCCAGAAGAGCAGCACCATTACTGTTAGCAGGCTCATGTTGACCTAGGACTTCAAGGCTGACATCGATCAGGTCGCCGCGCCCATCGCCAGGCTGACACTCCTGCATCATGGTCGCGCCTGTAAAGCGTCGATATTGTTCGCTGCCGTGGTCGAAACTCACCTCTGCCACTCTGGCACAGAGTTGGCGCACATTAAGCAAGACGATGTTTAGGGCTATCGAGGAAGTGCCGCCACAACTCCTGGGCTTCTGCGTGGGTCACCGGGTAATCGAAACGATCCAGGCTCCATAATGATCCTTGAAGCGGGTCGCCAACCACTGCGAGTACTTCGCAGGTAATGTCATCCGCGGCGAAACTCGCATGAAAAGGCCCGCTCAATCCCCTCGGCAGTTTTTTACGATTTTCCGTGTCAAGGTGTCCAAACACCACTCACTGGGCTGCCATCCGGTTCGAGAAGCAGTCGAGTGCGCTTGCGCATCTCGCGGTAGAACACTTCCATTCGTAAATGAGCGCGCCCTCCTGCCCAGTGTACGAAATCCTCGCTAGAGCAAAGAAAACGCCGATCGTCATGCCAGACTATCTGCAGATCGTACTCACGCAGCTTCTGTTCTAAACGCCATTCCCCATATTCGGTTATGTGTACATGCTCTGCCGTCAATTTACCGGCCCTACGACGCAACTCACAGGCCGAAGTGCAGCTATTGCCGACCTCATCGATTTGAGCGTAAATAAAATTCCATCCACGCTCGCGCAAGGCAAGCTCAAAGTGACGCGTGGCACTAAAGATGAGCGCGATATTCTAGGGTGGTGTGGTATCTAGTTAGCCTCGGCGATGACCTCCGTCATCAGTATGGCGTCATGATCGGTATCCAATGCATCGCACAGTCTCAGATCGAAAGACAGCTGATCGCCCAGCAAAAGCCCCATATTTCGAACAGGCGGTCTCACCAAGGCGCAGCCAGCGAAAAAGGAATTCGCAACGACTCAATGGGGCCTTCTCGCCCGCCGCACATTTCATCATGGACGCACTGCTGCACAAGCACACAAGGAAATGGCGGAACCAGTTGCAACAGATCGCGCAAGTGAGTGACGGAACGAAGGTGCATAGGCTTCGCCAAATCGTTCAGCAGCGTAAGCTGGCCGTGATCTAGCCTAATGCGCGCTATATAGATACCGCGCTCCAGAGATAGCAGTTCCAGCTCCCGTATCTCGCCATTCGCGGCCAGCTCAGTCAATTTTTTCAGATTCAAGTTCCACTCCTTGCCTACCAGGGTAGGCGCTCTCCGTCATAAGCAAAGAAATTTCCGCTGTCGGCAGGGCCCAGGCGGTCAATCAGCGATAGCAGCTCATGCGCGGCAAGACTTGCCGGTCTTGCTGCAGCGGCGCCACGAAAGGGTTGGGAAAGACCCGAAATAACGGTGCCTGGATGAAGACTCAGTAAACGGGATTTAGGGCAGGTTCGTGCCAGTTCGATTGATGCTGTTTTAATCAGCATGTTCAACGCCGCTTTGGAGGCACGGTAGGCATACCAGCCGCCTAAGCGGTTATCGCCAATACTCCCGACCTTGGCAGAGAGCAGCGCCATCGCTCCACGAGAATCAAGCAATGGCAAAAAGTGACGCAACACCAGAGCGGGTCCCAAGGTATTCACTTGAAATACAGTCCTGAACGCATCGTCTTCAATCTCGGAGTAACTTTTCTCAGGCTTGATTTCGCCACGATGGAGCAGACCTGCGGCATGCAGGATCAACTGATACGGTGCTTCTTCGGCCAATTCGGCAGCAGCCTTGGCGATACTCGCAGGCTCTTCCAGATCCAACCGTGGAAAACTATGGCGTCCCAGTTCGCGAACCCCCACACAACGTGGATCCTCATTGAGCAATTCGCAAAAGGCCGACCCGAGTGCGCCGCTGGCGCCTATCACTAAGGCTCGGTAGCCGTCGCCAAGGGAATTCATCCGCAAGGGATCGTTCATTGAGTCTCCTCCGCAAACTGGCGGTGGAAAAATAACGTCACGTGCCCCATCTCTATGCCGAACCTGGGCATGCTGGAGCAGTTGATTACGCCGACGAGGGTTTTACGGTGATGCTCGACTAATGATGGGTTCATTTTGATGCCTCTCAGCCATGCTGCACTTCAGGTGACGTCCACTCTTATCATTAGGCACGTGCCTGTCACGCAAGGTTTGAAGCAGATAACTCAGGCTTCGGTAGAGCAGCACATGTGGCCCAGGTCTTTCGTCGGGCGAATGACAGAGTGAAGCTTTCTAGGTCTGCTTTGTTTTCAATGTCGGCTGGTTGCTTGGCGCGGTTTTCTGCTCCGGCACCGTGCATCGGTTGTCGGGACAGCGACGGCTGCCATCAGGATGAGGTAGCCATGCCAAATAAGGGCGTAAGCGGCAGAACAGGCTATAGCCGGCTGCAAGCAGCGGCCGAATTGCGCGCCATGTCAGTGGAGTGGCCCACATACCCAGACCGGCTGCTCGCCAGCTCCATAGGGTAGCGTCTAGACCCGTAACCCAGCGGCCATCGGCGAAGCTGGCATGAAGTGACGACTGCATTTGCTCGAGAGTGAACCCCAGTGCCTTGACGTCAAAGTCATCGTGACTGATGTCAAAAAACAGCAGTCGCGCCTGTATGGCGCGTAGGCTCAGGATCTTGATTTCTCGAGCGCAGAGCGGGCATTCACCATCAAAGTAAAGCGTCAGTGGCCATTGCTCTATATTGTACATACGCATACACTTTGTATAGGTTTTGCATAAGGTATGCCGAAAAAAACAGACTTACAATAGCCGCCATCCTTTTACCGTGATATGAGCAGTCATGCCCACCCAGGAGGAAGGTTCATATGGGTTTTCTATTGGGCTCACCGCCGGAATGAAAAATGACCGAAGCGGTGCATCGAGCATTTGAATATGAGGAGTAGCGGGTTTTCTCCCCGTCGACGCATGTCATGAAATTCAGGCATTCAAGCACTGGTTCTGACATTCGCAAGGGCAGAACAAAATGACTTCATAGCGTTAACCTATTGCCTCGCCCGTCAATATCAATTACGCGGCCGCAGCCCTGGAACGTACCCTGCCCTCAGGGTGATCGCTCATTTATATCGCTCAATCCAGCCCTTACCGGGTCTATCTCCGAGCTCTCCCCATGAAAAATTCAGTCTCCCTAGCCACGCGCATAGGCCTTGGCTTCGCCGCCATCGTGTCGCTGCTTATATTGATCACCGCTGTTGGTATTCAACGGGTGGGTTTTATCGACTCCACCCTGGAAGACGTCAGCCAGAATGCGGCGAAGGTTCAGCGCTACGCTATAAACTTCCGCGGAAGTGTGCACAACCGCGCCATAGCTATTCGGGACGCTGTGTTGGTGGATACTGATCAAGACTTGGAAATCCACCTGACTGAAGTCATCAATCTGGAAAAGGCCTACGCTGATTCGGCCATACCGTTGGATCAGCTATTCGCAAGCCCGAGAGTGACGTCGCAGGAGCAACAACTGCTACTGACGATTAAAGACATTGAAAAGCAAACTCTGGCGTCTACTAAATCGGTGATTGTCCTACGTCGCGCCGGTGATATTTCTGGAGCACGAGCTTTGTTGCTGCGGCAAACCTCCGGGGACTACAGCGAATGGTTGAAACGCGTCAACGCACTGATTGACTATGAAGAAGTGTCGATCAAGACCCAGCTCAGTGCGGTACAAGCTACCGCTAGTCATTTTCGCGGTCTGATGCTTTTGGCTACCGGTATAGCGCTGCTGCTGAGCATTATCCTGGCGGCCTTTATTGTTCGCTTCATCAAATCAACGCTGGGCGCCGAGCCGACGGAGGTTGCACAGGCTATCCAACGGTTGGCAGCAGGCGATTTGCAACAAACGATCGTTACCGACTATCCGAACAGTGTTATGGGCGTGTTGAAAACCGCCCTCAGCCGCTTGGCCGACACCATCAGTGAAGTACGCATTGCTGCCCAAGAGGTCAACCATTCGTCCATGCAGCTGTTGGCGACATCGTCCGCCAATAATGACCAAATCAGCCTGCAGACTCATGAGGCCAGGCAGGTAGCGACCGCAATTACGCAAATGGCGGCCACGGTCAATGAGGTGTCGGGCTTCGCGTCCCAAGCAGCGGATGCGACGCGTCTCGCAGATGCTGAAGTTGAAAGCGGTAACCGTCTGGTTTCAGACACCACGCTAGCTATCGAGCAACTGGCTACCACATTGGTTGAAACCACCAACACGGTAGAGCAGGTGTCCGCGCATAGCGAACAGATTGAAACGGTTATCGACGTGATCAATTCAATCGCCTCGCAAACAAACCTGTTGGCTTTGAACGCAGCCATCGAAGCCGCCCGGGCCGGTGAACACGGTCGAGGGTTTGCGGTTGTGGCCGACGAGGTGCGCTCACTAGCTAACCGCACGCAGCAGTCGACGGAGGAAATTCGCGCAATGATAAGCACTTTGCAGAGTGGTACCGAAACTGCCGCACAAACCATGCGTAACAGCTGTGAACTGGTAAATCGGACAGTGGCGCAAACCCGCAACGCTCAGAGAGCGCTGTCCAAAATTAGCCAAGAAGTGGGCGCCATAAACCATATGAATACCCAAATCGCCAGCGCCTCTCTCCAGCAAAGTGCTGTGGCCGAGGACGTAGCACAGAATATCACCCGCATCCACAGCTCAACCGTGCAGTCAGCAACTGGATCACGGGAAGTGGCAACGGCCAGCCAGGAGCTGGCGCAGCTAGCTGATCGCCTTACCCAGAAGGTGGCATTTTTCAGGGTGGCTTAGAGGCTATCAAATATCGATGAGCTTAGGCTGTGCCCACGACTATTCCAACAACCCTCTACTTTCGCTTTAATACTGAATTATGCGACGGCTCACTCGGGCTTGACGGCAAAAGCTGACCGATGTTGTGTGAGTCTGTCGCAGGAGCTCAATTATCGGTGACACGAAATGCTATGGATGTGACAGTTCTTTCAGGTTGTGACCAAGTAGCAACTGAACTGCCCCTCATACCTTCGTTCTATGAGAGACAAGAGGTGCCTTTGTGCGTCATAGCGTGTGAGTGCCGTACATGGATGGGTGAAGACCAATGGTTGTCACCCAAGCTTTGACTATTCGGGCGTATTGCCTGGTGGAGAGATGGTCTGAGCCGTGCAGTCGGCTCGGGAACAAGAAATCCTCACTTCTTAAGTGGGTCTGATACATCGAGACCTCCAGAGCGGTGAATCGCCCCGGATTCTCTAGACACCTTGCAAGCTCATTACGTAACGCTTTTCAAACTCTACCGGTGACAGCTGATTGTTGAAACCATGTCGGCGTTTTGAGTTGTAGAACATCTCGATGTAATCACTGCTGAGTGAAGCGGAATCAGGTCACATCCACCAGAATAATTTCACTGTCCTCAATGGCCGTAACGCGCAGCAAGTGCTCATCCTCTACCGCAACGCCATCACGTGCCGCTGCACGCAAACCGTTGACCTCGATGATCCCTGTAGCCGGAACCAGATAGGCTCGGCGACCTGCGTCCAGGGGGTACTCAGCGGTTTCACCGGCCTTCAGGTTGGCGGTTACCAAACGTGCGTTGGCACGAATGCGCAGGCTTTGGTCATCGCCGTCCTTTCCGCTGGCCAGCGTGACGAAACCTTCACGCTGACCTTCAGGGAATGGTTTGGCACCCCATGAAGGCGCTGAGCCGGTCTCATCAGGCACAATCCATATCTGGAAGATCTTGGTCGCAGTCGATTCCATGTTGTATTCGCTGTGGGCTATACCGGTTCCGGCGCTCATGACCTGAACATCACCCGCCTCCGTGCGGCCCTTGTTGCCCAGATTGTCTTCGTGGGTGATCGCACCTTCACGGACGTACGTAATGATTTCCATGTCGCGGTGCGGGTGTTTCGGGAAGCCGGTCTGCGGGGCGATGACATCATCGTTCCATACCCGCAGCTGGCCCCAATTCATGCGCTTAGGGTCGTAATACTCCGCGAAAGAGAAGTGATGATGTGCGTTCAGCCAGCCATGGTTTGCGCCGCCCAACGTGTTAAAGGGTCTTAATTCGAGCATGATTGAGGCCTCCAAAGCAGAGCCAGGCTGTTCGCGCCAGTACTGCTGAACGATAAATCAATGGGTGATGGCGAGCATCATCTATCAATTATTCATCGAAAATAAGCGGAAAAATCGCGCCAAAACAATCTACTTATTCGATTTGTCGGGTCTGCGTATCATTGGTCTCTCTGTCGACTGCACCTGCAGTTGATCGGCTAACGCGCTGATGGCAAAGCATTTCGCTAGAACTGGTCGACAATTCCAGCCACCATAGACCCTTCTTCGCTCACAAGCTGACATCTGGAGCCTGCGTGCCGCATCAATTGCCTGCCGATCTGTCCCCGCCTGAACAATTGCCCTTTTTCAAACGCCTGCTGGCACGGCTCGTCGGCCATAGCCTGACGGGCTTGCGCTCGCAGCATGTGCCGTCCTGGTTGCAAGGGCATGCCGATGGCTACCTCAACGGCCACGCTGAAGGTATGAACGAAGGTTACGCAGAAGGTCGGCTCGACGCGGTAGAGGACAGCCAGCACGTGTTGCTGATCCGCGACACCCGCCCCGCCGAACACCGTGGCCCGCGCATCGACGATCATCTGTTCGATGACTGGCGCCTGGCGCTCACTGCAGACCTTAAAAAACGCATCAAAGCCGATGTAGCGCTAAAGCTGCCCAGTCATGCCCAGCCCAGTGCCGCACAATGGAAGATGATTTTCAGCGACACACCGTCTACCTATGTCATTGCCGGTGCCGGTGCGGGTAAGTCCACATCGCTGGTGCTGCGTATTCTCCTGTTGAGCCATTACCTCGGTTTTGAACTCGGTTCCATGACCGTGGTGACGTTCACGCGCGAGTCGCGTAAGGACTTCATCAATAAGCTCATCCAGATTATGGCGCTGTGGGGGCATAGCTTGAGCCTCAAAGAAGGTCGTGACCTAGTGCGCACCTTTCATTCGCGGATCCTGCCATGGGTACGCAGCCTGCCGGGTTTCAGCCAGTTACGCGCCTTCGAGAACCTCAGCAATCAGGCGGCAATCAGCGGGGAAGAGGGCGCCGACAGCAATCCGTTCGATTTGCGGATAAACGACGCGCAACGTCAGCAACTGAATCTCTGCTATCGGGATCTGTACGCAAGCAACGAGCGGTTTCGCGAGGTCATGGCTCCCTTGTATCGCCATGCGTTGCAGCTCAAGGAGCTGGACCGCGATCATCCGGACGTACAGAAACGTATCACGGTGACCGAGTTGTCGGCCAAGCGTGATGAGGAGCTGTGCGACACTATTGAGGACCTGTGGTTTCGTGCCAAGGCGTGGCCGATAAAAGGCATTGAGCCTATGCGGCAAACCGTTGAAATCAATGGGTTTTCATTTCATTTTCATGGCTACATTGCCGAGTTGGATGCTTGGGTGGTGCTGGGTTTCGATCCCTCCGAAAACCAGCAGATGAAACGATCAACAGCCAAGTTGCCGATCTGGGCCGAGTGGGTAATAAAGCGCACCCTGTTTCAAGCTTTCTGCCGCAAGCCTGTGATTTGGCTAGAAAACTATGATGCCGCCAAACGAGTTTTACAGTCGCTAGCAGGATCAGCCGTCGCGGGTCCGGGCTTCGATTACAAGGTGAAGGGCGAGCTGAGCGCCGCGCCTGTGCTGGATGCCTTTGTCACGGCTGCGAGCTTCATCGAGAACCTGGGGCTGGACGTTCCTGCCGCTGTCGCTCAGATGAGCTTCGCCGAAAATGACCCTGATCGGTTTTTCTTCGAAGCCCTGAGTTTGTTCTGGAAAGCGTTCGAAGCGCATCTACTCACCCAGACCCCGCCGGTGATGACTTACAACAGAATGTTTGCGCTGTTTGGGGAGACTTCGCCCGAGAACTTGAAACGGATCAATGATGAGCTGCTAAGGCCACTGTCGCACCTGATGATCGATGAATTTCAGGACGTTTCTCCGCAAATTGTTTCCTGGATTCGCGCCAGCCTGCGGGAGATTCGCAGCCGCGGCCCCTCAATGCACAGTGGGCGTGCTGCGCAGCGCTCTTCCTTGATGTGTGTCGGTGATGATTGGCAGTCCATCTATGGGTGGCGCGGCAGTTCACCAAAATACTTCATGGAGTTCGCCAAAGAGTTCTCATCGCCTGCCACCACCAAAGTGATGCTCAGCGACAACTTCCGCAGCCATCAGCACATTATTGACGCGGCCGAGCATATCGTCCGCGCCGCACCGTCGATTGCTGGCAAGAAGGCCAAAGCGGCCGGCGGTGTTCAAGAGCTGCTGCCGGTGACCGTGCAGGATCGCGACGACGATGAACTGACCGAGCGTTTGATTCAGCATTACAACGATGGCGATTCGATCCTGTTGCTGTACCGCAAGAGCAGTGAAAAAGCCCGGTTTTCCGAGCAGTTACAGCTGATGGTTAATGAGGATTCTGGATTGCCACCCGAATCGAGACGCTTCAAGCAACTGACTTATCACAGCTCAAAGGGCTTGCAAGCCGACGCGGTGTTTCTGCTTGGGGATTGCCAACATTTGACCCTGTCGCCCTACAAAAACCAGGTCTATCGAATGGCTGGTTTAGGCAAGGACGGTGATGCGGACCCGTTCGACACCGCACAAAAAGACGAAGTCCTGCGCCTGGCGTATGTTGCTATTACCCGGGCGGTGCGTCATTGCTACTGGTACATCGACAGCAGTGGCAGCGAAAACGCGGCTGTCCCCAAAGCTTCCGACAGAATCGCAGGAGACAAGCCGTTTTTCGACGATAGACGCGGGCAGGGTGTTACAAAAAACCCGACACTTGCGGTGGAATGAACGATTCCAGCTCAGCCTCGATGGCCTCGATGATTCGCTCGACGTCTGTCGCATTCATCACCGTCGAGCAGGGGATACCGGCGATAGCGATGACTGTTTCGCCACTGGCGCGATCAAACAGACGGGCGATCATGCTGCTGGGCGCGTCCATAGTGGCCTCGAAACCGACCGGATGAAAATGCCAGCGCATCAGCTGGCATGCATTGGGAAACGTGACTTGATTCATGCGGCCCACCTTATTCAATCGAGCACTTCCATTGGCTCCAATGCGCGGAGGACGGGTCAGTTGCATTGACCCTTCGAGAAATAAAGTAGCACCCGTAGCGATCAGCAGGAACGATTTTCTACTTACCTGACAAAACGTTTACGTTTTCTTGATGCAGGTCACGTCTCTTGTTGTGTGGTTTGCCCACCGGATAGCCGTATTTTGGGAAGCACCCACAGGGTGGCATTCGGCTATATTTTTTTGCCGCAGACTCTAGTGAATAGCTGGCAAGTTACGGTATGGACGCGCGAGAGACTTGTCTACCTCACTTCCTTCAAGGGCCTATTAAACGGATGCTTTATTAAGTACAGAACGCTCAAGTTTCCGCACTTTAAATAGCAAGCTAAGTGTTGCTTGTTGGATCCAATATGTACGCACATTGTCATCCCTGAAATATATTTTTCTTCAGAGCGAATAAAAACTAAAGTCTGGCCGATATACATGTTGAGTGCGCTGACCTGGCAGTGGGTCACACTTCAGTTTTGAACGAACCTGTACACTTCTATTCAAAATACCCGATGGCATGGATGCTTTTAGTCATACTTTTAAGAGAGGCACTCCATGTCGCTACGAAACATGAATATCGCGCCGCGCGCTTTTCTTGGCTTCGCGTTTATTGCCTTATTGGTGATTGCACTGGGCTTTTTCGCGCTGAATCGCATGAGCGTGATTCGGCAGGCCACGGTCGATATGGAAACCAACATGCTCCCCAGCATAGGGTTTCTGGGGGAGACGGCTGAATGCGTTCTGCGCCTGCGTATCACGTCTTTCCGGATACTGGTCAATCGCGAACCTGCATTGTTGCAGGAAACCGAAGTCCGAATTCGTGACCTGGTCAGCAAGTTACAGTTAGCCAAGGCCAGCTACGCTGCGTTGCCCGCCGAAGCTGAAGAGCGTGCGGTATATAAAGAGTTTGATGCCACCCTTGATAAATACTTGAGTGCGCAAGGCGAAGCGCTGGATCTGTCGCGACAAAACAAGGTCGACGACATGCGTAACGTGATCAACTCCCGAATGAAAGACGCCTCTGACTTGATGGGTGAACAAATCAGAAAGTTGGTTGACATCAATAAAAATGGCGCAAAGGAATCATCCAGCATTGCCGCTCAACAATACGATGGGGCGAAAGTCGCCATCCTGGGTGTTGCGGCATTTGCCGTTTTACTGACTGTGTTGCTGGCCTTGTTGTTGACACGCAGCATTGTTAACCCTCTGACGAGAGCCGTCCGCGCCGCAGAAGATATTGCGGGTGGCAATCTGACTAAACACATTGAAGTCGACGGCAAAGACGAACCGGCGCGCCTGCTCGAAGCACTGGTGGGCATGCAGCAGAACCTGCGCAAGACAATCGAACAGATTTCCGGGTCGGCTACACAGCTCGCGTCTGCTGCCGAAGAGCTGAGCGCGGTCACCGAGGAAGCGTCTCGTGGCGTGCAACAACAGAATAATGAGATCGAACAAGCGGCTACTGCGGTTAATGAAATGACCGCTGCCGTAGAAGAGGTCGCGCGTAACGCGGTGTCCACGTCCCAAGCGTCGCAACAGTCCACCCAAGCCGCGCGCGAAGGGCGTGATCGGGTGGTCGAGACCGTTTCAGCGATTCAGGCCATGACTCAAGATGTGCAGACCACATCGGATCTGGTAGAAGGCCTGGCGGAGCAGGGACGTGATATCGGTAAGGTATTGGATGTTATTCGCTCCATCGCCGAACAGACCAACTTGCTGGCTTTGAACGCGGCCATCGAGGCTGCACGTGCCGGCGAGGCGGGCAGGGGCTTTGCTGTGGTTGCCGATGAAGTGCGCGCGTTGGCTCATCGCACCGCGCAGTCGACCCAGGAGATCGAACAAATGGTCGCGGGCATTCAAAACGGCACAGGTGAAGCCGTGCAGTCGATGCAACTGAGCACCAACCGCACGCAAACCACCTTGGAACTCGCCCGCTCAGCCGGTGTGGCGCTGGAGCAGATCACCGCAGCCATTTCGCAAATCAACGAGCGCAACCTGGTCATTGCCAGTGCCTCTGAAGAGCAGGCCTAGGTGTCCCGCGAAGTGGATCGTAATCTGGTCAATATTCGCGATCTGGCGACCCAATCCGCTGCCGGCGCTAATCAGACCAGCGTTGCCAGCCATGAACTGTCACGCCTGGCCATAGACCTTAACGGCATGGTAGCGCGGTTTGTGATTTAAGAGCCCGGTGGTGTGTCAGGCCCCGTCGCACAGCTTGTGTGACGGGGCCAACTCGGTCAACCGGACACCCGCATTCCCCACGCCTTGGGGTTAACCAGATTCAGAGGACGCTCACCCGCCAAGGCGCTGAGTAGATTGTCTACCGCGCATTGCGCCATGGCTTCACGGGTTTCGTGGGTCGCCGAGCCTATGTGGGGCGTGGCGACCACGTTGTTCATTTGCAGCAATGGCGAGTCATGGGGCAGCGGCTCGCGGTCAAACACGTCAAGACCCGCTGCTCGAATCTGGCCCTGTTGCAAGGCGGCAATCAGGGCCGACTCATCGACCACCTTGCCTCGCGAGATGTTGATGAAGATGCTCTGCGGACGCATCAGTGCGAATTGCCTGGCACCGATCAAACCCTGGGTTTCAGCCGTCAACGGTAACGTCAGGCAGATGAAGTCAGCTTCCTGCAGCAGCGCCTCCAGACTTCGGTAACCCGCATTGAAGCGCGCTTCCACGGCGGGCTTGGGTGAGTGGCTGTGATACAGCACGGGCATGCCGAAACCAAAATGGCCGCGTTGTGCCAATGCTTCACCAATCCGGCCCATGCCGATGATACCCAGGGTTTTACCATGCACATCGTTGCCGAAATACGGCGAGCCGATGTTGCTCTTCCACTGCCCGGCGCGAACCAGATTGGCCAGCTCGACCACACGTCTCGCCGTAGCAAGGATCAACGCAAAACCGGTGTCGGCCGTGGTTTCGGTCAGTACGTCGGGGGTGTTGCTCAAGAGGATGCCGCGCCGGTCAAGGTAGTCCAGATCATAGTTGTCGACGCCAACCGAGACGCTTGACACCGCCTCAAGGTGCGGCGCCAGATCCAGCAAAGGCGCATCCAGTTTGAGACTGGCGCCGAGCAAACCATGGGCGTGGGGCAGGGCAGCACGCAGTCGGGCCAGGCCATCGCGGGTTGGTTCGTCGATCAACGTGACATCCGCATGCTGTTGCAGGCGGCTCATCAACGTTGGCGATAGCTTTTTATACAGAACGACTTGTTTTTTCATCGTATTCATCCCGGGTGATCAATGGTGCACCGCGACTCTGCGCTGGGGGCGTTGAGTGTGGGCTGGCGTTGAGTCGGTGCGTGGGTTGAGAAGGAGCGTCAGCACCACTGAAACCAACAGCGCGCCGCTCATCAGCAGATAAGACGCGCCGGGATTGCCCGTAGCGCTATTGAGGTAGCCAACCAGGTACGACCCGGCAAAAGAACCCAGCGCCCCCATGCTATTGATCAACGCCATGGCGCCACCGGCTACGTTGGACGGCAGGATTTCCGGAACGATCGCGAAAAACGGCCCATAAGGCGCATACATGCAGGCGCCGGCCAGCACCAGCAGGGAGTAGGACCACCAGAAATGCTCGCTGCCCAACGCATAGGAACCGTAGAACGCTAGGGCGGCGATCAGCAGGGGCGGCCAGACAAAACGCTTGCGGCGCTGGATTCGGTCAGACCCCCAGGACACTGCCAGCATGGCGATCACGGCGGCCAGATAGGGCAGCGCAGACAGCCAGCCGGCTTCGACCATGTCCAGATGGGCACCCTGTTTAAGGATCGATGGCAGCCACAGGACAAAACCGTAGACACCGATGCTCCAGCAGAAGAATTGCAGCGCCAGGATGATCACCTTGGGTGAACGGAAGGCTTCGGCGTAGTTCTTCACCGGTTTGATCCCGACCTGCTCGGCATCCAGTGTCCTTTGCAGATCGATTTTGTCTTCTTCGCTCATCCAGGCGGCCTGTGCCGGTTTTTCATCGGCCAGCCTCCACCAGATAAACGCCCAGATGATCGCGGGCAGGCCTTCGATGATGAACATCCAGCGCCAGCTGAAGTGCGACACCAGATAGCCCGACACCACCGACATCCAGAGCATGGTCACCGGGTTGCCGAGGATCAGGAAGGTATTGGCCCGGGAACGTTCGGCACGGGTAAACCAATGACACAGATAGACCAGCATCGCCGGCATGACCGCCGCTTCGACTACGCCCAGCATGAAGCGGATGCCAATCAGCATGTAGGCGTTGGAAACTATTCCGGTCAGCGTCGCCAACCCACCCCACAGGATCAGGCTGACGAAAATCAGTTTTTTGACACTGTTCTTTTGCGCATAGATCGCGCCCGGCACCTGAAAGAAGAAGTAACCGAGGAAAAACAGCGCGCCCAGCAGTGAGGAGAGGCCCGGCGTGATGTGCAAGTCCTCCGCCATCCCCGCTGCGGCAGCGAACCCGTAATTGGCGCGGTCCAGGTAGGCCAGGCTGTAGGTGATGAAAACGATGGGCATGATGTACAACCAGCGACGGTTGATGAGTCGCTTTGTCATGTCGAGTGCCTTTTCCATATCGATGCTCCTGATCTTGTTGTTTTTGTCGCAGCAGGTAACGAATGTGTGATTCGAATGAGGGGTCAGGCGGGTCGTCGTCGTGGCTCATCGGCAGGCTCGGCTGCAAGCAGCTGCGCCCGCAATGGCAAGCCCTCCATGTCCCCCCGGTTTTGTACGGCGCGGCTGCCGATCCAGTTGCCGCGCGCCACCGCTTGGGTAAAGCCCTGATTTTCCAGGAGGGCGCTGATCACGCCGACGGCAAAACCATCTCCGGCGCCGACGGTGTCGACTACGTTGACCACCGGCACGCCCGCAACAAATCCTTGATCCATCTGTGTGCGGTAATAAGCGCCCTTGGCACCGAGCTTGATCACCACCGCTTCAACACCTTGATCCAGATAGAACGCCGCCATGTCTTCCGGGTCCTCGTAGCCAGTGAGCAGTGCGCCTTCGGTCAGCCCCGGCATGACCCAGTGCGCAAGAACGGCAAGACGGTTGATTTCGCTGATCATCTGCGCCTGGTTTGACCATAGCGACGGGCGCAAGTTGGGATCGAACGATACGCTGCGCCCAGCCTCGCGCATGGCCGTCATCAGATGAGAGGACAGCTCTCGGGCACTGAGCGACAACGCCGCCGGAATACCCGTGGCGTGCAGATGACGAGCGCTCAGCAGTATCGGGCTGACGTCAGCGACCGACAGGTGACTGGCCGCCGAACCACGGCGGAAATACTCGACACAGGGGTCACGGCCGTCGAGCTCGCGGGACTTGAGCTGAAAACCGGTGGGATACGCAGGATCGACGGCTACATGACGGCAGTCCACGCCTTCGCGTTGCAGGCTGTCGATCACGAAGCGCCCGAGCGAGTCATCGCCGACCCGACTCAGCCACGCGACGTTGAAGCCCAGCCGGGCCAAGCCAATAGCGACGTTACTGTCGGCGCCGGCAATGCGTTTTTCGAAGTGACTGACCTGTGCCAGTTCGCCAGATTGCTCGGCGACAAACATGGCCATGGTTTCACCGAACGAGAGGATGTCGATCTCACGCATGGCTGAACGCCCCTTGTGGTTGGCCGAGGCGGGCGAGGGTGCTGATGTGTTGTTGGCTGAGCGCGAGTAGATCCTCGGCTTGCAGTGGGTATTCAATGGCGCGCGGCACCCCAGGCACGATCTGGCGCAATAGCTGTTCCCACTGATGAAGGTCACTCGGTTCGGGAGGTGTTGCGATCAGCTTGCCCAGGGCATTGCGCGCAACTGCCTTGCAATGCACGTATTCGACATAACGACCCAGTTGCTTGGCTGCGCTGATCGCCGATTGGTCCTGCCATTGCCAATTGCCGATATCGAAGGTCATGCCCACCGGAAGATCCAACGCCTGGACGCGGGCGAAGAAGCGACTCAGCGGCTCAATCCGGCCACCCTGAACGGTCTGGTCATTCTCGACCAACACGCGCACCGCATGCCGCGTCAGGCAACTGGCCAAGGCGTTCATGTCACAGTTTTGGTTGAAATGCCCAAGGGACACTTTAAGCCACGTCGCACCGCAGGCCGTGGCCCGCAGCAGCGTAGCCTCAAGGTTGGCGTTCGGTTGAGTCTGGCCTTCATTCCACAGCTCCAGTGGTGACGAGTACAGGCACTCAAGCCCCTGTGCTTCGATGGCCAGCGACAATGCCTCGTGGTTTTCTACGGTAAACAATTCTTCACGCAACTCAATGCGCGAGGCGCCAGCACGGGCCAGCAACGGAATAAAACTGGCCTGACCACGTTCACGGACCACGTCGGCACCGTAGCTGGAAAGGCTGATGGAGACAGGGTAAAGGTTCATTGTTATCGTCCTCTGAAACCGGTTTCATTTTGATTCAAAAAAAGCGGCCATCAAGGCCGCTGTACTCGCCATCAAGGGGGAAGTTGCAGAGTCAGGGCCTGGGCCGGGTCGAGCCACGCACGATCAGCTGCGCGGTGAAATCGAACGACCGTACCGGCTCCTGCTCGCCACGCAAGCGGTTGAGCAAACACTCGAACGCGGTGACGCCGATTTCATGGGTTGGCTGGGCGAGTGAGGTAATACCGCTGCCCACCAAGGGGTACCAGTCCAGCTCATCGAGGGCGATCAGGCCGATGTCATCGAACAGCGGGCAACCCAACTCTCGGAGCAGGCGCGTGCAGGTCAAGGTCGCGACACCGTTACCGGTGAACAGCGCTTTGGGCCCCGGGCCGGGCGCGGCGAGGAAGGCCTGTAACTGTAGACCCAGTTGATCGCTGGTTTCCAGAACCTGTCCTCGCAGATGCGTACGCTCGGCGATCAGGCTATTGAACGCGGTCACACGTTCGAGACGAGAGCTGGTGCCGTCCTGTTGCTCACTGACCAACACAATGTCGCGATAACCGCGCTCATCGAGGTGATTGATGGCTTGCAGCACCGCGTCGGCATTGTTCAGCCCGACCAGATCGCTGTGCAGTTGCTCGACCTTGCGATCGACCAGCACCATGGGCAGTTCCTGATGCAATTGGCGCAGCTCATCAAGGTGATGACCTAGCGTATTCACGATCAGGCCTTCGATGTTGTAGGAGCGCAACGCAGCCAGATGCACACGTTCTTGCTCGTCGTTGCGATCGGTATTGCACACCACCAGGCTATAACCGTGTAGGCGGCAAGCGGTTTCGACGCCATGCATGACGGCCACGGAATAGGGATTGCGAATATCGGCGACCAGCATGCCGATCAGTCGGGTGCGACCACGCTTGAGCCCGCGCGCCATTTGATTGGGGCGATAACCGAGGGTGTCGATGGCGTGTTCGATACGCAGTGCGATGGCGTCGGAAAGCAGTTGTCGATCCTCGCCAATAAAGCGCGACACGCTGGCTTTGGACACGCCAGCCAGTGTGGCCACGTCATTCATCGTTACGCGGGACCGCATAGGAGTAGGAAAACTATTCACGACCTGGACCCTGATTATAGTTATAGGGGTTATCAGCAGGTGCTGAGGCAAAGGCTCTGAAAACGGTTTCAGAAAACACCAAAGCGTTGCATCCGTCAACCTTTGATGGCATGAGCGGTGGGGATTTGTGTCGGTGAAGGTCGTAGCGAACGCTAATCAGCTAGATAACGTGAGCCAAATGGAGCTCGGTCAATGCCTGGGCTTTCAGCAACGCCAAGGCCGGGTCGCGTCGATCTCGAGGACGCTCAAGATCGACGCATAGCTCCTGACGAATGCTGCTCGGCCGATTGTCCATCACCATCACGCGATCACTCAAATAAAGCGCCTCGTCGACATCGTGAGTGACCAGGAGCAAGGCAATCGCATGATGTTCTGCCAACTGCAGCAGCAGGTCTTGCAGCTTCATGCGGGTGAAGGCATCCACCGCGCTGAACGGTTCGTCGAGCAACATGGTTAAAGCTCATCTCATGTACGAGATTTCGCCCCATCTTCGCCGCTGCGCCGCCGGTTGGGGCCTCCAGTAATGCTGCGATAAGAGCGTCTATCGGTGATTGGGTCTGCCTGTCACGCAACACTCTGCTGAATCAGTGTCGCTCTAGAAACACCATGCCGCAGCGTTGCGCACTGCCGCTCCAGGCGTGCGTCGGGTGTACGCCTTGCGGTATTTGCCATCGCGCTGTGTGCAATTTTCTGTTTATGGTGAAAGTAATGTCTGATTTTCTTGTCAGACAAATCCTCTTACACACTCGTGATCGATTAAATGAATAAATCAAGGTCAACTGCGCAGCCTTCACACTGAAACCGAATCAGATTGGCACCGTCATGCCGACACGAAACCTACGGCCATCAGGCTCTGATTGAGAATAATGAATAACTACAACCGTATCGCTGCCTTCAAATACGTCCGGCCCTTCGTACTTTTTTTATTGCCCGCGTTATTGATCATTTCTGCTGTTTTCTGGGTTTCCATGGGTGCGCAAGCGCAAGCAGAAGACAGAATGCAAACCCTGGTATTCCTTCGTCACGCTGAAAAGCCTGCCATGGGTCTCGGGCAACTCAATTGCCAAGGGTTGAACCGGGCCATTGCCCTGTCCACGTTGTTGCCCCGGGAGTTCGGCAACGCCAACTTCATCTTCGCTGCAGACCCCAGCCGTCATGTCGAGGAAGGTGATAACGATGAGTCCTACGGTTACCTGCGTCCGCTGCTGACTGTCGGTCCTACTGCAATCAAGTTGGGGCTGCCGATCAATATCGACTTTGGCGCTAATGATATTCATGAGCTGGCAGATGAGTTGTTGCGCGACAAGTACCACGGCGCAACGGTCTACACCGCCTGGTCCAATGGCTATCTGCCAGAACTGATCAATCAGGTCGCCGAGGAGGCAACCGGGCAAAAGCAGACCATTGCGGATGACTGGGACAAGGAAGACTTCGATTCTATCTACGTGCTGACCGTGCTCTGGCATGACGGCAGGGCCACCCTCCATTACAAAAAATCCAGGCAGGGCCTGGATGGCGGCTCGTCAACGTGCCCGTCTTGAGCTAATACCGCATCGGCGATAGCCAGGCCCGACAAGAGGCGCTGGTCAGAAAAGCCTGAAAGGAGTACAAATGTACTCCATGAGCCTATTAAGCCCCCGACGTGCTGCCATCCTGACCTTCATCCGCGACCGTATCGCGCAGCAAGGCCAACCGCCGAGCCTGGCTGAAATCGCCGAGGCCTTTGGTTTTGCTTCGCGCAGTGTGGCGCGCAAACACATTTTGGCCTTGACCGAGGCCGGGCTGATTGAGGTCACGCCTAATCAGGCTCGCGGTATTCGTCTGATGGACGCCGTACGAAAACCCGAACTGCTAGAAATTCCCGTGCTGGGGCGTGTCGCCGCCGGTGCGCCGATTGGTCCTGATGTCGGTACGCATGACACTTTGCTGCTGGATCGCGCAACGTTCTCCCGGGTGCCGGATTACCTGCTGCGTGTGCAGGGCGATTCAATGATCGAAGACGGTATTCTCGACGGCGATCTGGTCGGCGTGCACCGCAGTGCCGAGGCCCAGGACGGGCAAATCGTCGTCGCGCGTCTCGACGGCGAGGTCACCATCAAGCGTCTGGAAACCCGGCCGGGCGAATTCCGTCTGCTGCCGCGAAATCCGGCTTATGCGCCGATCATCGTTCATCCTGATCAGGACTTTGCCATCGAAGGTGTCTTCTGTGGTTTGGTCAGGCGCGGATGATGGGCGCGGTCGTCAGCCTGGACGCGCTGCTTGATGAGCGCCGGGTCTGGAAAGGCCGACCAGCGGCGCAGCCCGTCAGCGCGCACCCTACCGGGCACGCGGCGCTGGATGCAGCATTGCCTACGGGCGGTTGGCCAGCGGCGGCATTGAGTGAAATTCTGGTGGCTGCCGACGGCAGTGGCGAGTTGCAGTTGCTCTGGCCGGCCTTGGTCCGACTGGCTGACAGCGGCGAACGCATCGTGTTGGTCGCGCCGCCTTATGTTCCCTACCCGCAAGCCTGGCAGGCCGCAGGCATCGATCTGCGTTGGCTGGTGATGGTCGATGCGAGCGCTCGGGATGCCTTGTGGGCGACCGAGCAATGTTTGCGCTCTGGCAATTGTGGCGCGGTATTGTGCTGGCCGAAGCACGTGGATGACCGGGCGTTGCGTCGCCTGCAAGTCGCTGCCGAAACCGGCCAGACCCTGGCTTTCGCCTGCCGCCCCGCGCAAGCGGCGATCAATCCTTCGCCAGCTGCGCTGCGTATCGCCATTGATGTGCGTCCCCGGCAGTTACGCGTGCTCAAATGCCGGGGTGGTCTGGTACCGCCGGCACCGATCCCGTTTCCCTTCGGGTCTTGAGGTTCGTATGCTCTGGGCCTGTGTAGTGCTGCCGCAATTGGCGCTTGATGGCGTCATGCGTCGTCGTCCTGATCCCGATGAACCCTTGGCGTTGCTGACGGGCACCGCACACCGCCGTGTAGTGCAGACGGTCAACCCGGCTGCACGCGCCCTCGGTCTGCGTCCCGGTCAATCGCTCACGGCAGCACAAGCCCTGGTACGCCAGTTTGCAACGGTCGAATACGATCCGGCCGAGGTCGAACGCTGGCATCGTTTATTGGCGGCCTGGGCTTATCGATTCAGCTCCCAGGTCAGCTTGAAATACCCCCGGGTACTGATGATGGAAGTCGGATCCAGCCTCAGCCTGTTCGGGCCTTGGCCCGTATTTGAAGCCCGCCTGCGCGAAGAATTGACCGCCTTGGGATTTAGTCATCGGATCGTGGTCGCGCCTAATCCTGCGGCGGCGCGAGTGTTGGCGAACGTGCACGACGGTCTCGCGGTGACGTGCCGCGAAACTTTACGCGAGGCACTGCAACAGATGCCCATTGATCGTGTGGGGCTGAGCCGCGAGGTGGCCACTGCTTTTTCGCGCATGGGCCTGCATACCCTGCACTCCGTGTTGGCGTTGCCGCGCAACACCTTGGCCCGGCGGTTCCCTGCACAAGTGTTGCAGCATCTGGACTCTCTGCTCGGCGAGCGTGCCTTGGCGCTGGATTGTTATCTGCCGCCTGATTATTTCGATCTGCGCATTGAGCTGAATTTCGACGTCGAATCTCATCAGGCATTGCTGTTCCCACTCAAGCGCTTGATCTCGGACCTGGCAGCATTTCTGGCCGGGCGCGACAGTGGTGTCCAGCGCTTTACTATTCATCTGGAACACATGGAAGGCAAGGACACGCTGCTGCCGGTCGGACTGCTCAGCGCCGAGCGCGATGCTGCCATGTTGTTTGAGTTGGCGCGTGGACGGCTGGAGCAGATTCAGGTTCCTTCTCCAGTGCGAGCGGTGCGCTTGTTAGCCCGCGATCTGCCCCGGTTCGTCCCGACCCACCGCGAATTGTTCGAGGAGCGTCCGCACCAGGCGCTGCCTTGGGAGCAACTGCGTGAACGCCTGCGTGCCCGTCTTGGCGATGAGGCGGTCAATGGCGTATACGCCCATGCGGACCACCGTCCCGAATGCGCCTGGCAAACGGGCAATGGACAAACGTCTGGTAGCCCGTTGTCTCTGTCTCCGCGCCCCGGCTGGTTGTTGCGCGAGCCTGTCCCTATGCACGAATCAGGCATGCGCATCCTCGCCGGGCCTGAACGCATTGAATCAGGCTGGTGGGACGGCGGCGACGTGCGACGTGACTATTACTTGATCGAAACCCACTCAGGTCAGCGGGCCTGGGCTTATCAAACGGTTGGAGAGGGCGACAGTCTACTGCTACAGGGGTGGTTTGCATGACCCCTTGCGCGTCTGCCAACGATGCTGGCTATGCAGAATTGCATTGCCTGTCCAACTTCAGCTTCCAACGCGGGGCATCCAGCGCGCGGGAGCTGTTCGAGCGCGCCAAACGCCAGGGTTATCACGCGCTGGCGATCACTGACGAGTGCACCCTGGCCGGTATCGTACGTGCTTGGCAGGCGTCCCGCGAGGTGGGATTGCCCATGATCGTCGGCAGTGAAATGAGGATTGAAGACGGCCCGAATATCGTACTGCTGGCAGAAAATCTCTGCGGTTATCAGGCGTTGTGTCGACTGATAACTCTGGGCCGACGCCGAGCGAAGAAAGGCGAATACCGCCTGCTGCGTGAGGATTTTTGCGAGCCGCTGGCCGGGTTGCTGGCGCTGTGGCTGCCAGAGCCATCAAGCGAGTCCGTTACCCATCATGAGCAGGGGTTATGGTTACGCGGCCTGTTCCCGGAGCGTCTGTGGCTTGCCGTCGAGCTGCATCGTGGTCCCGATGATAGCCAACGGCTGATAAGTCTTCAGGCATTGGCCCACTCATTGAGCATCCCGACCGTGGCCTGCGGCGATGTGCACATGCATGCCCGTGGCCGTCGCGCGTTGCAAGACACCATGACTGCGATCCGTCATCACACCACGGTGGCGGAGGCAGGGCATCGATTGTTCGCCAACGGTGAGCGCCATCTTCGGCCTGTAGCGACGCTGATTGAGCTTTACCCGCCAGCGCTGTTGGCGGAATCCGTGCACATAGCCCAGCGATGTACTTTCGATCTGGGCCAGTTGCGCTACGAGTACCCTCACGAACTGGTGCCCAAGGGGCAAACCGCTACGTCCTGGTTACGCCACATGACCGAACAGGGCCTGGGCCGACGCTGGCCCAAAGGTGCCCCCGACAAGGCACGAGAGCTGATCGAACGCGAACTGGGGTTGATTGCCGAACTGGGTTACGAAAGCTATTTCCTGACGGTTCATGACATCGTCCAATTTGCCCGTAGCCGCCATATTCTTTGCCAGGGTCGCGGTTCGGCGGCCAACTCGGCGGTGTGTTATGCCTTGGGTATTACTGAGCTCGATCCGGCACGCATGAACATGTTGTTCGAGCGTTTTATTTCCAGGGAGCGCAACGAACCGCCGGATATCGACGTGGATTTCGAGCATGAACGCAGGGAAGAGGTGTTGCAGTACGTGTTTCAGCGTTATGGCCGGGGCAGGGCAGCGATTACTGCGGTGGCCAGCACCTATCACGGTGCAGGCGCGGTACGGGATGTGGCCAAAGTACTGGGTTTGCCAACGGATCAGATCAACGCGTTGGCCGATTGTTTTGGCCGCTGGAGCGATAAACTGCCACCGCAAGAGCGCCTGCGTGAGTGCGGTTTTGAGCCGGACAGCCCGATACTGCATAGGGTCTTGACCTTGACTGGCGAACTGATCGGCTTTCCTCGGCACCTGTCACAGCATCCGGGGGGCTTCGTCATCTCCGAACAGCCGCTGGACACGTTGGTCCCGGTAGAAAACGCCGCCATGGCTGATCGCACCATCATCCAGTGGGACAAGGACGATCTGGACATGGTCGGGCTGCTCAAGGTCGATATCCTTGCGCTGGGCATGCTCAGCGCACTGCGCAGGACTTTCGATCTGGTGCGCCGCTATCGGGGTTACGACCTGACTCTGGCTACGGTGCCCTCCGAGGATAAACAGACCTATGACATGATCAGCCGCGCCGACACCGTAGGCGTCTTCCAGATCGAATCACGGGCGCAAATGGCGATGCTGCCACGCCTGAAACCCACGAACTTCTATGACCTGGTGATCGAGGTCGCTATCGTCCGTCCCGGCCCCATTCAGGGAGATATGGTGCATCCCTACCTGCGTCGGCGTAACAAAGAAGAACCGGTGACGTATCCCTCCGAAGCACTAAAGGCGGTCTTCGAGCGCACATTGGGCGTGCCGTTGTTTCAGGAGCAAGTGATGCACCTGGCGGTGGTGGCTGCCGATTACACGCCGGGGGAGGCTGATCAGTTGCGCCGTTCGATGGCCGCCTGGAAACGTCACGGCGGCCTGGAACCTCACCAAGTGCGCCTGACCCAAGGCATGCTCAAAAACGGCTACACCGCTGAATTCGCCCAGCAGATTTTTGAGCAGATCAAAGGGTTTGGCAGCTATGGTTTCCCTGAGTCCCACGCTGCCAGCTTCGCCCTGTTGACTTATGCCAGTTGCTGGCTCAAATGCCATGAGCCCGCAGCTTTTGCCTGCGCCCTGATCAATAGCTGGCCGATGGGTTTCTACAGCCCCGACCAACTTTTGCAGGACGCTCGTCGTCATCACATCGAGATTCGTCCGGTGGATGTGCGCTACAGCGAGTGGGACTGCTCGCTAGAACCGTGTGGCATCGATGCTTTTGCGATCCGTTTGGGCTTGCGCATGGTGCGTGGGTTTCGCGAGGAAGACGCGCTGCACATCGAAAAAGCCAGAGCGCTCAGCGCGTTTGTCGATGCCAGCGACCTCAGCCTGCGCGGACAACTGGATGCACGGGCCCGAGGGTTACTTGCCGATTCCGGTGCTTTGCGCGGCCTGCTCGGGCATCGACACCGCGCACGTTGGGAAGTGGCCGGCGTCGAGGCACAACGGCCATTGTTCGCGGATCAGTCCGCAACCGAGGAACCTTACGTGGCATTGCCACTGCCCACCGTAGGCGAAGACCTGTATGCCGATTACGCAACCGTCGGCACGACCCTGGGTCCGCATCCGCTGGCATTGTTGCGTCGTCAGCTCAATGCCCGGCGCTGCCGAAGTTCAAAGGAGCTGGTCGGTATCGAACACGGGCGCAACGTAAGCGTTGCTGGTCTGGTCACCGGCAGACAACGTCCGCAGACAGCCAGCGGCGTGACCTTCGTTACGCTGGAGGACGAACACGGGATGATCAACGTGGTGGTTTGGCGTGATCTGGCCGAGCGCCAACGCCGGGTGCTGGTGGGAGCGCAACTGCTGCAGGTCTATGGACGTCTGGAATCCAAAGACGGAGTGCGTCATTTGATCGCCGGTCGCCTGCAAGACTTGACGCCCTTACTGACCGGACTCGATGTGCGCAGTCGGGACTTCCATTAAATAAAAGAAGAGGGCGCCGATGTCACCCGCGAACGAGTTATTTCAATAACCTGAGTTATCTGACCTAAATCAAAAAAAACCGCGTTTTTATTGTTATTAGTTGAAGTCGGCGACCGGCTGCACTCCTTGCTGCGCGTCCCTTATCAAGGGCGTTAATTAGCGCTTATAACCCGTTTCACGACTTGAAATGGAGTGTGCAATGAGTACGGCTCGAAACCCTCTACCTGCCTATCTCGCCCACCGCTATCCCGTCATGATTGTGGTCAACCCTCAGCTGTCGGACCACAGCGTCGTTGTTCGCAGTGCCTTGGAAGTTTCTGACGCACTAAGGGCGCTGGACCTTGAAATAGAAACAGTAATGTCGCTTGAAGATGCCGAAATCGCGCTTACTGCAGACCCTGCTTATTGTTGCGTGATCTTGGGTTGGGGATTGTGTATCGCGAATATTGAGCAGGCTGAAAAAGTGATTCGCCTGATCCG
This sequence comes from Pseudomonas sp. 5C2, assembly GCF_034314155.1. Lineage (NCBI taxonomy): Bacteria > Pseudomonadati > Pseudomonadota > Gammaproteobacteria > Pseudomonadales > Pseudomonadaceae > Pseudomonas > Pseudomonas sp. 5C2. The sequence goes on from NZ_JAVIWH010000002.1 coordinate 1,143,008, forward strand.
TCGCCGAACCAGCAAGTTGCCGATCATGCTGGGAATGACCAGTGAGAACAGCAGTCATGTTCCGCTGGCGTTCGTAGAGGAAATCGATGGTTTCATCTGGCAACCTGAAGACAGTCCGGCATTCATTGCCGGCAGGATTGAGGCCGCAGCACGTCGTTACCTCGACACGATCCTGCCGCCATTCTTCGGTGCGATGGTGAACTTCGCCGAGACCTATGAATATTCATGGCACACCCCAGGCCATACCGGCGGCACCGCCTTCATGAAAACTGCCGTGGGCCGTACCTTTCTCGATTTTTACGGTGAACAAATGCTCCGGTCCGACCTGAGCGTTTCAGTCGGTCAGCTAGGTTCGCTAAACGATCATTCCGGACCTGTAGCGGCGGCAGAAAAAAATGCGGCGCGGGTGTTTGGGGCGGACTACACATTCTTCTCCGTCGGAGGCAGCTCGGCGAGTAACGAAATCATTCTGCATTCAGCAGTGACCGATGGCGATGCCGTGTTAGTTGACCGCAATTGCCATAAATCACTGAATTACGCGCTGAACATGTCTGGCGCTATTCCGTTGTACCTGCTGCCTCGCCGTAATACGCGGGGTTTGATTGGCCCTGTGCCGCTCAGTGAGCTGACGCCAGAAGCCATCGCGGGGAAGATATCCGCCAGCCCGCTGATTACGGATAAACAGATCCGGCCCGTGCTTGCAGTGTTGACCAACTCCACCTATGACGGTCTTTGCTACCACGTACAGACCACCACGCGCGAACTGAGCCAAAGCGTGGATCGCATCCATTACGACGAGGCGTGGTATGCCTATGCCCGCTTCAACTCGCTTTACGAAAACCGTTACGGCATGCACCGGGGTGAGCGGCACGCCGACGATGCCACCGTGACCGTGACCCATTCCACCCACAAGTTGCTGGCGGCCCTGTCACAAGCATCGATGATTCATATTCGTTCAGGAAAAGTGCCGGTCAAGCCGGCGCTGTTCAATGAAGCATTCATGATGCACACCTCGACGTCGCCGCAATACAGCATCATCGCCTCCACGGATGTGTCAGCAAAAATGATGGATGACGCTGGCGAATACCTCACCGATGAATCGATCGACGAGGCGATCACCTTTCGCCAGGCCATGGTTCGCTTGACTCAGCAAGTGGTGCAGCGCAACGCGACCGATTGGTGGTTTGGCGTCTGGCAACCGGACGACGTAGACGGCACGCCCTTTGCCGAGGTCGATCGGCAACGCCTGCATCAAAGTGATGCCTGGGTGCTCAAACCCGGTGCTCAATGGCACGGTTTCGGTGATTTGGGCAATGACTACTGCATGCTCGATCCGATCAAAGTCACCCTTTTGACGCCCGGTCTGGATTCGCAAGGTCAGCTACAGGCCTGGGGGATTCCTGCACCGTTGGTGTCTTCCTTCTTGTCCAGCTGCGGCACTGTCGTGGAAAAGACCGAGCCCTATTCCATCCTGGTGCTGTTCAGCATCGGCGTGACCAAAGGCAAATGGGGTTCATTAGTCGCCGCAATGATGGAATTCAAGAAGCACTACGACGCCAACACCGCACTGGAAGAGGTAATGCCCGATCTGGTCGCAGCGTATCCCGACAGTTATGAGGGGTTGGGGCTGCAGGATCTTGCGCAGCGCATGCACGACGAAATCGTTAGAAGTGGCCTGCTGCGCAACATGGACAAGGCCTTCACCTTGTTGCCGGACCCGGTGAGTACGCCACGCGCCACCTACGCCAAACTGGTCAAAGGCGACGTAGAGCAAATTGCCGTGCGCGATTTGCAAGACCGAACCGTGGCCGTACAGGTCGTGCCCTATCCACCCGGCATTCCGTTGATGATGCCGGGTGAAGCCGTCGGCGCCGACAAGAGGGCGATCATCGACTACCTGTTGGCGATGGAGCAGTTCGACGTCTGCTTTCCGGGCTTCGAGCATGACAACCATGGCATCGAGATCGAGCGCGACGCTCATCACGGGCTGACCTACAAGGTTTATGTTGTCAAACAATGATGCTTCATTCTCCCGCGTTCGGAGAATGCTCCGTGCGCAGATCGGGCACGAGGAGTCTGCAATGGCTGAGTCAAACAAAAAAATGAGTCTCATGGGCCTCACCACCCTAGTAGCGGTGAACATGATGGGCTCGGGAATCATCATGCTTCCTTCCAGCATGGCGCGCCTGGGTGCTGTCTCCTTGCTGTCCTGGATCATCACGGCCATTGGGTCCATGGCCATCGCGTATTGTTTTGCTCAGTGCGGCGTCTACTGTCCGCGTTCGGGAGGCATGTCAGCCTATACCGAGGAGGCGCATGGCAAATCGGCGTTCTTCCTCTGTTCATTCCTTTATTTTCTCTCCTTGGCCATCGGTAACGTTGCCATTGGCATCTCGGCGGTAGGTTACCTGACGCCATTTTTCCCCTGGCTCGGTTCTGGCGCTATCCCGCTATTCATCGGTTGTGTGGGTTTGATCTGGTTGACCACTGCGGCCAACTTCGGTGGCGCGAGCATCACGGGACGGTTGGGGGCTATTACGGTTTGGGGCGTGATTATTCCGGTCGCGGGACTGAGCGTTATTGGTTGGTTCTGGTTCGAGCCGAAGGTGTTCTCGGACGCCTGGAATCCGAATGCTATCCCGGTAAAAGACGCAATCACACAGAGTATTCCGCTGACGCTGTGGGCGTTTCTGGGGATGGAGTCTGCCGCGCAAAACTCGGATGCCGTGGATGACCCTAAACGCAACGTGCCTTTGGCCTGCCTTTTTGGCACGCTGGGTGCCGCCGTTGTGTATGTGCTGTCGACCACGGTTATCCAGGGGATCATTCCGAATGCGGAGTTGGCTAGCTCAAGTGCACCCTTCGCCTTTGTCTATGCACATATGTTCAACCCGTTAATCGGCAAGATCATCATGGCGTTGGCGGTGATGGCGTGTATAGGTTCACTGCTGGGGTGGCAGTTCACACTGGCACAAACCGCCAAGGTCACTGCTGATCAGGGCATGTTTCCGAAGCTGTTCTGCAGGGTGACGGCCGCAGACGCGCCGGTGGTTGGCATGATCGCCTGTGGGGTATTGCAGACGTTATTAGCGTTATCGACGATCTCACCCAATGCCAGCGAGCAGTTTGGCAAGCTGGTTAACCTGGCGGCGGTGACCAACTTATTGCCCTACGTGACGGCCCTGTCCGGCCTGCTGGTGATCATGTTCAAGGCTCAAGTCAGCCACAGCATCTATGTCCGAAATATCGCGGTGTTGATGGTTGCGATGGCTTATTCGTTCTACGCCATTTACGCCTCCGGTAAAGACGCGGTATTCGGCGCGTTCATCGTTTTGGCCATCGGCTATCTGGTCTACGGCTTCATTGCCAAGGGCTTCGTCAAAGCGCAACCGGTCAGCTCACCGGGTTCCGGCCAGGCGTGAGCCATTGCAGATGAAACATGGGTCTCGGAATTCGGAATAATGCGGGGAGCAGAATATGAAGCAGCGACTGTTGAATGGCGTCACCATCACCCTCCTGTGTCTGGCAGGAATGACACCCCTACAGAGCAGTGCCGACACGCTGTCGCGGATTCGCGGCAGCTCGGCCATCAACTTGGGGTACCTGCCAAACGCGTCCCCCTTCACGTCCAACGTGGACGGGAAAGCCAGTGGCTATGCGATTGAGTTGTGCAACCTGATTGCCGAGCGTGTCAAAGCCCAGACCCAACTGAGCAGTCTGGCCGTTCACTATGTCGAAGTCGCTGAGGGCAACGGGCTTGACGACGTGCGCCAGGGCAAGATCGATCTGCTGTGTACACCTGGCGTTGAAACCCTGGCAGCACGCAAGTCCGTCAGTTTTTCGGTGCCTGTATTTACTGCAGGCCTGACGGCGGTGGTTCGCAAGGACGCCCCGAATGATTTAATACGCGTACTCAATGGTGAAGTCGCCCATTCGGGTCCCACTTGGCGCGGAACGATCAATCAGGGACTGTCTCATCACACCTACGTGGTCATGGTAGGAGGTGTTACCGAACAGTGGATACATGAGCGGATCAAAACCCTCGGCGTGATTGCCGACGTGATTACAGTGAAGAACTTTGCCGAAGGTATTGATTTGATTGCGCGGAAAAAAGCCAGTGCGTTTTTTGCGGACCGAAGGGTGTTGCTCAGCTACGCGGCGAAAAGTAGCGCCGCCAATGAGTTGCAAGTGCTCGATACCCTGTACGACTTCGCGCCAATCGCCATGGCTGTAGATCGGCAAGATGAAGACTTTCGCCTCATGGTAGACAGTGCCTTGAGCAGTGTGTATCGATCAGGGGAGATATTGAATATCTACGCCAAGTACTTTGGAGGGACGAACGAAGTCAATGCCATGCTCTTCAAACTCTATGCACTCCCATGAAACATATCGGGGCAGCCCGCGCTGAGCGCTCGCTGCCCCATGGGGACTCATCGAGATGGCTTACGATTGATGAGCACGTGGGCAATGTCGCGGCTCAGTGTTGCCAGGAGGCGATCATGGGCCGCAAGCAAGGCAGTCAGGTCCTGACCACGGGTGGGTTCGCTGATGATCGTTCGACCCGATTTCAGCACCTGTTCATCGGCGGTACGGATTGTCCACCGGGCATCCAGACTCGCCGCTGTACCCAGGACCGACTCGAAACGCAGAACGTCCACGGCCACGTGATAATCGGCATCGACCGTTGTGTCTGGGGAATAGACCGCCATCCGTGGGTTGCCAGTCAACTGTGTCAGATTGCTCGCGATAACATGGCCGATGATGCTTTGCAGCGAGGCCGCCCAGCGCGTCTGCTCCAGAATCTCAACCTGATTGTCGTTACGCGTCAACACTAACTGCTGCCGCTCTACCAGCTCGGGTACGGTCACCGGGCCAACGTTGACTGAATACGCCGTATTGGATGCCGCCGGGTCGCGCTCGGCAACCGCCCGTAGCGTATAGAAATGCTCTTTTGGTGCGCTGCCACAGCCGCTGAGGGCCGCAGCTATCAAGCTGGCCAGAAGCGCTATCGAGCTCAGTTTCATCGTTGATCCTCCTGCTTGCCCCGAATCAGCGCTTCGGGATGGCGCTCAAGATAATCGGCCAGGCTGCGTAACGACTTTGCCGTGCGCCCTAATTCCCGAATGGCTTCGTGAGTGTCCTGTAACAAGGGTTTATTGGCCGATATAAGTCCTTGGGCTGAACCCACCGCTTGACGCGCTTCGGTCAGGGCCGCCACGATTTGCGGCGTTACCTGCGTATTCAGTCGATTCAACAAACCGCTGGCCGCCTGCAATGTCTGGCGCAGGTCAGTGCCAATCTGTTCGATAGGTAGTTTCTCCAGCCTGCTGGCGATGCTTTTCAGGGAAGCTTGTATTTCTTCCATTCGCCCGGGCACGGTGGGCAGCTCGGGCAGGTCGCTACCCCAGTTGATGGTGGCCTTGTCCACGTCCGGGAAGAAATCCAGAGCGATATAGAGCTGCCCTGTGAGCAGATTTCCGGTGCGCATCTGAGCACGCATACCGTTTGCCACCATCCCCTCCAAGAACTGTTTGCGCGCCTCATCTGAAAGCTTGGCCCTGTTCTTGTCTCGGGAGCGCAACCTCAGGCGTTCCGGATACAGGCTCACTTCGACGGGCATGACAATACTGTGGCTGCTCGGGTCCATCTCCACCCGGATATCCGAGACTTCACCCAGCGTAACGCCTTGAAAGTCGATCGGCGATCCTGGCGTCAGGCCTCTAAGGGACTCGTTGAACAGCATGACCATCTTCAAGACGTCACGTTCAGGATTGTGCATCGCCGTCGTGCGCCCGTTGAACAATTCAAAAAGGCTGTCTGCAGCGGCAGCGGGGCGTTCGACTGAATCCGCAGGCGTCTCGAAGGCAATGCCGCCCAGGAGGATTGAGGCGAGCGATTGCGTGTTCACCTCAATGCCGCTGGCGCCGAGCTTGATATCTATGCCACTGGCATTCCAGAAGCGCGTGTTGTCGGTGACAAACTGGTCGTAGGGGGCATTTACGAAGATTCGCATACTCAATCCCTGACCATCCTTGTCGAGATCAAACGCTACCACCTGACCTACCTGTACCCGACGAAAGAAAATAGGTGACCCTGCGCTCAGTGAACCCAAGTCGTTGCTGCGCAGAACGAACTCACGACCGGGGGTATCGACCTGAATGACCGGCGGCACATCCAATGCATTGAAAGACCGCTGCGCCTGATCGGACTTACCCACGCCGACCCCGATGAACGCGCCAGATAGAACCGTGCTCAGCCCTGAAACGTTGCCGCCGGAAATTCGTGGCGTCACCAGCCAAAATGCAGTGTCCTTAACCAGATAGGGTTTGAAATCCTTGGTCAGTTCGGCAGTGGCGACCACTTGCTTGAGATCACGCGACAAGGTCACCTCAGTGACCTTTCCAATCTCCACATCCTTGTACCTGAGCTTGGTTTTGCCGGCCTCAAGACCCTCAGCGTTCTTGAAGACAATGCTGATGACAGGGCCTTGATTGAGAATCGACGAGACCATCAGCCAGCCCCCGATCAGCGCCGCGATCAAGGGCACGAGCCACACTAACTGCAGCGACCATCGCGATTTTCGGGCTGTTTCGGCTTCAGGCACGGTGGATAGATCGGAGGGCAGGGACGTTTCAGTCATGGTCTTGCTCCAAGGAATCCCAGATCAGGCGTGGATCGAAACTCATTGCCGCAAACAGGGTCAAGACGACCACCGCACCAAAGGCCAGCGCCCCGGGGCCTGGTCTGATAGTCGCCAGTGCATCGAGCTGCACCAGGGCCACCAACAGGGTCACCACATACACATCGAGCATCGACCAGCGGCCCACCAGTTCAACCATTCGGTAGAGTTTTGCGCGTTGCAGGGGCTGCCAGCGGGAATGCAGTTGCACCGACACCAGAAGGAGGATCAATGCGATCAGTTTGGCCATCGGTACGAGGATGCTGGCAATGAACACCACCAACGCCAGGTACCATGAACCGGACCGCCACAAATACACCACGCCACTCATGATGGTGTCGGCCTGGGAGCCGAACAGAGAGCTGGTTTCCATGATAGGCAGCAGGTTGGCGGGTATATAAAGGATCACCGCGGCGATCACAAAGGCCCAGGAGGACGCCAGGCTGTTGGGTTTTCGATCATGCAGCGTACAGCCGCAACGCGAGCAGCGAGCCCCTCCACCGTGGTCCGACTTCAGCAACAGCCCGCAGCCATGGCAGGTCACCAGACCGAAGCGAACTGCGGTCTTCGGGCCCCCTTCACCGCAGCGACCCCAGCCGTGCCCATAGGTCATGAGTGTCGAATGACGAAGCCGCTGCCGCCATCAGCAGCATCACGCCGCCAAAGCACCACAACGCTACTCCTGGAATCACGGTAGCGAGGTGGGCAAGCTTGACCAGGGACACCAGCACGCCGAGGACAAAAACCTCCACCATGCCCCAGGGCTGGACCATGACCATGCTGCGAAATGCCAGCTGCGCGTGGGGCGGACAACGCCTGAAGTACGCCGGTAGCAGAAGATAGATCATGGTCAGCATCTGGATCAGCGGGGCAATGAAGGTGGTCACCAGCACGAGCCCGGCAACCATGGCCATGTCGTCGCGATACATGACTCGCGCAGACCCCACGAGGGTGGTCTGAATAAACTCGCCATTGATCGTGAGACCGACGATGGGGAACACATTGGCAATCACAAACAAGATCAGCGCGCCCAGGCAAAAGGCCAGGGCACGCTCCGAGCCTTGTGGATGACGGCGGAACAGTGTTGCACCGCAGCGACAACAGCGAGCAACCCCACCATTGGGCAGGCGGGGTTCTCGTTGCAGAAGATCGCACTCATGGCACGCGATCAGGCCACTTTGTGCCTGGCTCATGGCGCGCCCTTGTCTTTATCGGCTAACGGGGTGGGCTCAAGCCTGGTCAGCTTATCCGCCTCATCCACCCAGCCGCCTCCGGTGGCCTTGTACAGATCGATCATTGCGGTGAGTACCGCGCCCTGAGTATTGGCGTAGCTTAATTCGACATCGAACAAGGTGCGCTCGGCATCCAGTACCTCGATATAACTGGTGTAGCCATTGTCGTAGCGCAGATTCGCCAGCCTTGCATAGGTACGCAGCGCGTCTATCTGGCGTGCCTGTGTGGCCAACTGCTCACGAGACTTTTGCGAGGCAATCAAGGCATTTTCAACATCCTTGAACGCCGACTGAATCGCCTGCTGGTAGGTCAGCAGATATTGTTGCTGGATGGCTCTTGCTTGTTGCACCTGCCCGGCGATGCCCCCAGCGGTAAAGATCGGAAGGGAGGCCGCTGCAGCGTAAGACCAGGTTTCAGCTGGCCCGGTAAACAGGTCGGAGAGTTGATTGCTGACTGAACCCACCAGCCCCGTGAGGGAAATCGTCGGAAAGTAGAGGGCTTTGGCTGCACCGATACGCGCATTCGCTGCAATCAGGTTCAATTCGGCCTGGCGCAGGTCCGGCCGCTGTTCCAGTACGGCTGAGGGTAATCCGCTGGGGACCGACGGCAGGGTTAATTGCCCTAACGCACGCCCGCGCACCAGCGGCCCCGGATTACGTCCCAGGAGTACGGCCAGCGCATTTTCCTGTTGAGCAGCCAGCGATTCGAGTCTCGGTACGGTAGACAGAGCACGTTCGTATTCGGATTGACTCTGTGCCAGCTCCATTTCGGAAACGACACTGGCGGTGTAGCGTAGCTTGAATATTTCGTAGGAATCGCTGCGCAGTTTGACAGTTGCCCGGGCAATCTCCAGCTCCCGGTCCAGATCCCGCAAGTTCACGTAGCTTGTGGCCACTGCCGATACCAAGCTCAAGATGACTGCGCGCCGGCCTTCTTCCGTTGCCAGAAGCTCGGCGCGGGCAGCTTCGTCGAGGCGACGTAGACGTCCCCATATATCAAGCTCCCAGCTCACCCCAAGAACGGCCTGATAGTTCTCATAGATGGGGTTGGTACCGGATGTCAGAGGTACCGGTCCACTGTTCAACGGGGCCTTGGCCCGCTGTCCCTGGAGCCCGCTCCCTATCTGAGGAAACCGACGTGAATGCGTTTCGCCGTAGCGCCCCTGATACTCCTCGACCCGTGCGGCGGCGATCTTGACATCCTTGTTTTCGTTAAGCGCCGTGCGAATCAAGTCGTTTAGCACCGAATCCTGAAACTGTTCCCACCACAGTGTGTTGGATACCTGTCTGGCCTCTTGGTCCGCGTACCTGAAAGTCCCGGGTATCTCGACCTTGGGGCGCTCATAGTCGGGGCCCACGGTGCAGCTACCGAGGGCGAGGCCGAGCAGCAGAAATAGCGGGGGTCTGAGCACCTTAATCCCCCTCATGTCGTTGTTGCGGGGCATGAACGGGGCCGCCGCCCACAGGTGCCCCGTCATCAGGCTGCGCAGCCTCTTTGGATTTTCCGCTTTTCTCGGAAATACGCTCCACCAGGTAATAGAAAAGCGGGATGAAAAAAACTGCGATCACCGTCGCCGCGAGCATCCCGCCGATCACACCGGTACCAATGGAGTGGCGACTGTTCTCGGAGGCGCCGACGGCAATCGCCAGCGGTACGCAGCCGAGGATGAACGCCAAAGAGGTCATCACGATGGGCCGCAGACGCTCCTTGGCGGCGGTCATCGCGGCGTCGAAGACGGACATGCCGGACTCACGGTTCAGTACGGCAAACTCGAAGATCAAAATGGCATTCTTGGCCGCCAGCGCGACAAGCATGGTCAGGCCGATCTGGAAGTAGACGTCGTTCGCCAAACCACGCATCAGGACCGCCAGCAAAGCACCGAACAATGCGAACGGGACCGCCAGCAGTACACCCACAGGCAGCGACCATTTTTCATACTGGGCCGCGAGAATCAGGAACACCATAATCAGACCGAAGGCGAAAACCTTGGAAGACGTACCTCCGCTCTTTTTCTCCTCGAAAGCCTCGCCGCTCCAGGCCACGCCATAGTCCCCGGTCATGCTTTGCGCGGCGACTTCCTCAAGCGCTTTGAGTGCCTGGCCGGAGCTGAATCCCGGTGCGGCATTGGCCGTCATCTTGACCGCCGGAAAGTTGTTGAAGCGCGTCAGCAGGTCGGGGCCCGTCACGTAGCGGGTGGTCAGCAGGGCCTTGAGGGGAACCATCTGACCGTTGGTGCTACGCACATAGATCTGCTGCAAGTCCTCGACCCTGAGGCGGTAAGTGGGCTCGGCCTGGAGAATCACCTGCCACAGACGACTGAACTTGTTGAACTGGGAAACGTACAGCGAGCCGAACATGGTTTGCATGGTGCTGTACACATCTTCCACCGGCACGCCCAACGTCTCGGCCTTTTCGCGGTCAACGTCAGCGAGCAACTGCCGAGAAAACGCATTGAACGTGCTGGTCATGCTGCCGATTTCCGGGCGCTGTTCAGCCTTGGCTTTGAAGCTACTCACTACCTCGGCCAATTGGCTGATGGTGGCGTCCCCCTTGCTTTGAATCCATAGTTCCATACCGCCGGTAGTCCCCAGACCAGGAATGGAGGGCGGATTGACTGGCAGGATGATGCCTTCCTGCACTTGGGAGAATGCTTTGGTCGCAGCCTTGATCACGGCAGGGGCGCTCTGGGCTTCGATGGTTTTTGAATTCTTGTAACGTTCTTCAAAATCCTTGAAGCCGACGAAGAAAACGCCCGCATTGTTCTTGTTCTGACTGTCCAGCAAGCTGTAGCCGTTTACGATGGCCACGCCCTCGACAGCCTCGTTGTTCATGAAGTAGTCACTGGCAACCTTACCGACCTCACCCGTGCGATCCAGGCTGGCAGCGTCAGGCATGATCACCGCGCCGAGCAAGTAACCTTGATCTTCCGGGGGCAGGAAGGCGCCTGGTACCCTTTGCATGATCAATACGATCAGTACAATCATGCCGGCAAAGAGCAGTAGCGCGAGTATGAAGCGCTTGATCATGAAGGCGACTGCGCGGGAGTAACCTTCGGTCACTCGCTCGAAGCTACGATCGAACCAACGGAAGAATCCGCGCTTTTCTCCCACGTGGGGTTTGAGCAGGAGGGCCGCCAGGGCGGGTGACAAGGTGAGGGCCACCAGACCGGAGATCACGACGGAGATAGCAATCGTGATTGCAAACTGTTTGTAGAGTTGGCCCGTGATGCCGCCCATGAACGCTACGGGAACGAACACCGCACACAGCACCAACACAATTGCCACCACGGGTCCGGCCACCTCGTCCATGGCTCGCTTGGCGGCATCTTTGGGGTTCATTTTGTGGACGTGCATGTTGCGCTCGACGTTTTCGATCACCACGATCGCATCGTCCACCACGATACCGATAGCCAGGACCATGCCGAACAGGGTCAGCATGTTGACCGAGAAGCCCAGCGCGGTCATGCCGATGAATGTACCCACGATGGAAACAGGCACAGCCAGCACCGGGATCAGGGTGGCGCGCAGACTTTGCAGGAAGGCGTAAACCACAATCACGACCAGTACCAGCGCCTCGAAGAAGGTGCGCACCACCTCCGTAATGGAGGCTCGGGTGAAGGCGGTTGTGTCCATCACAACCTTGTATTCGATGCCCTCCGGAAAGGTTTTCTTCATCTGCGCCAAGGTCGCCGTGACCGCATTGGAGACATCCAGCGCATTGGCGCCGGGCTGCTGATAAACAGCCATCAAAGTCGCGGGCCTTCCCTGGTACGTGCTGCGCAATGAGTAATCTTTTTGTCCAAGCTCAGCCCGCCCGATGTCCTTGAGGTGAACAATCGCGGCGCCTTCGCCACTGGCCCGCAGGATGATGTTCTCGAACTCCGCGGGTTCGGTCAGTCTGCCCTTGGTCGTGACTGCAAAGGACTGCTCCACCGATTTGCCCGTGGGGGATTGGCCTATGCGGCCAACCGCGAACTGTTGGTTCTGGTTGGCCACCGCTTTCTGTACATCGGCAGCCGTGATCCCCAGCTGGGCCATCCGGTCGGGTTTCAGCCAGATCCGCATGGCATAGTCGGGTGTCCCGAAAATACTGGCCTGGTTGGCGCCGGGAATGCGCTTGATCGCATCCAGCACATAGAGGTTGGCGTAGTTGGCTATGTAGGTGGCGTCGTAGCGGTTATCGGGGGAATACACCGCGATGACCATCATGAAGGCCGATGATTTTTTCTGAACCTGTATGCCCTGCGACTGGACCGCAGAGGGCAGTTGGGGGAGGGCGAGGTTGACCCTGTTTTGCACGTCGACCTGTGCCAGGGAAGGATCAGTACCGATTTCGAAGAACACGTTCAGGGTCATGTTGCCCGTCGCAGAACTCGACGAGTTCATGTAGATCATGTTGTCGGCGCCGTTCACCTGCTGCTCGATGGGCGCAGCCACATTGTTGGCAACGACCAGAGCATCAGCCCCCGGGTAAGTAGCCGACACGGTGATCTGTGGTGGCGTGATCTCCGGATACTGGGCCACCGGCAGGTTCAACATCGCGACAGCCCCCGCCAGGGTGATGACGATGGAAATCACCGAAGCGAAGATCGGCCGGTCGATGCAGTAATGAGAAATGCTCATGGTTGCCGCCGACTTTCATTGCCTGGCAGGTCAGCTTTCTGCGGGTCTTTTTGAACCGGTAAAGATGCAGCCTTGGGACGCTCGGCCGCCACGGCGGTGTTGGGTGGTGCCGTATTAGTGTTGTCGACGATATTCAACGGCGCGCCAGGGGCTACCCGGAGCGCGCCGTCGACCACGATTCGTTCGCCCACCCGCAAGCCTTGGGTAATAAACCAGTCGGCATCATGCCAGTCGCCGACTTCGACAACGCGCTGCTCGGGCTTTCCTTCTCCATTGAGGACCCACACGTAGTGACTTCGTGCGCCTTCCAGAACTGCACGCTGCGGGACCAGAATGGCGTTTGGTCGAGACGCGCCTATCGCCAGCGCGCGAACGAACTGGCCGGGGCGCAGCATGCCTTTTGGATTAGCCACCACCGCACGGACTAAAAATGTACCGGTTTCCGGGCTGAAGGAGGGGGCAGCAAAGTCAAGGCGACCTCTATCGGGCACGATCGAACCGTCCGCCAGTACCACTTCGACTTCAAAGTTACTGTTGGGTGGGAACTTGAGCTGACCCGCGGCAATTTCGCTACGGTGTTTCAGCGTTTCGTTTTCCGAAAGGCTGAAATTGACATAGATCGGGTCCATCTGTGATACCGAGGTCAAGAGCCCGGATTCCCCAGGCGTCACATAACTGCCCTCCTGTTTCTTGGCAAAGCTCGACAGGCCGGTAAGGGGCGACGCAATTGTGGTGTAACCCAGATTCAGTTGCTCGGTGCGCACCTGCCCTTGCGCGGCAAGTACGGCGGCCTGGGTCTGTCGCTCGTTGCCGACGGCATTGTCCAGGTCCATCTTGCTGACTGCATTTTGTTGTGCCAGTGGACGGACACGCGCCAACGTGGCTTTGGCGACTTCCCAACGCGCTTGCTGCTGAGCCAATTGTCCCTGGGCCGACAGCAATGCTGCTTCGAAAGGCCGACGGTCCATCTGGAACAACACTTGCCCGGCCTTTACCAGCTGACCTTCGGTATACAGCCTTTTTTCCAGAAAGCCGGCGACTCGCGCACGAATTTCGACTTCGCGAGAACTCTGTGTTTGAGCAACGAATTCGAATACCACGGGCGTGTCGCGAGCAGTAACCGTCATGACGGTTACATCCGTGGGGGGGCGAGAGGATGAAACAGGTTCTTTACCACAGCCGAAGAGCAGACTGAGAACACCGGCCACCAAGGCCATGGTTAAAGCCGCTAGTGTCCGGCGCGAATGTCTGGCTGAGCGAATACTCATGAGCAACCCCATGGGTTGATTGCGTTGTCAGTCCCTGAGCTTGAATGCCGATACTCAACCGCCGTCATTCTTTATGCGTGCCCGTTGTCTGTAGAACGGGCACGGTATCCGTTGTGCTGACCACTCACTTCAGAAGTTACAGGTCATAAAGGATAGCCATTACGACGATCACTTGATAAAGGCCTTCATATCATCAGTGACAATCTTGATCGCGGCTTTGAAGTCATCTGCACTCACAGCCTGGCGATTATTTTCGAGGGTTTTACCAAACACCTTTCGCACCGCCTTCACCAAGGGAGCACCTGTCGTTGCATCGATAAGCTCGGACTCGACGTACAGTTCCGTATCTTGATCACGACTCCCAGAGGCTGCAGTGACACCGCCTACCACAGCAGCCACAGGTACCACTTCGTACCAATGCATGCCTTCGTTGGACGCTGTTACTCCGGTGATGGCCGAGCGCAAGATCATTGCGCGAGAACCTGCAGGCGCTTCTTTCAGGGTCGTGACGACGCGGTACTTTTGAGCCAAAGCGGTTTTTACGCTAGAGCTGGCGAACGACTGCAATGACTGCAACGTCTGCATGCTCACGCGTTCATTCGGTTTGGGAGCTGGGTACAATTCGAGTTGGCGAAAAACAACAACAGAGTAAGCCGAAGGTTTAAAACTGGGCGCTACCCAACGCAACACCGTTTGACCGCTGGGCAAGGTTGTTTCCTGCAACCCGTCGTAATTCGAAATAAAACCGGAATATTGTTCCTTTTCTGTAATCTTGGAGGTGCAGCCAGCCACTAACCAGCAGCTCATGGCAACACCAACGGTCAATGTGCGGAATAGGCTCATGAGTCATCGCTCTTCAAGGGCGCTATTAAGCGCGAGTTGTAGCTATAGAACCCGGGATTTTATGCTTGTCCCGAGGTCTTTTTTCTTGCAATAAAGAGAGGCTAGTTGAGACTGTCCCCGTTTGCTCGAATGGCTAAAACATAGGTCATGAGACATGGATTTTCTTGATAAATGTCAAATTGTTTGGTCGGGTTCAGTCAATAAGCAGGCTCGCCAATGAGAGGGCCATTCAACCGGTAGAACCTGCTGGCATCGAACGTATACTGGCGGCCTTACGCGAATCCGTTTCCCCTGAAGGCTATTGCTCACGCTCGCCGAGCGTGTGAAAAAGGAACATCCCCATGAGTGACGTCACCCCCTCAGCCGTTGAACAGGAGCTGCCACGGCCTGACGCCATCAGTTTCCGTGAGGCGTTCTGGTTCTGGTTGAAATTAGGTTTCATCAGCTTCGGTGGGCCTGCGGGGCAGATATCGATCATGCACCAGGAGCTGGTAGAGCGTCGGCGCTGGATTTCAGAAAGGCGATTTCTACATGCCCTTAACTACTGCATGTTGCTTCCAGGACCCGAGGCGCAGCAGTTGGCGATCTACATTGGTTGGCTGATGCATCGAACCTGGGGAGGCGTGATCGCAGGTGTGCTGTTTGTGTTGCCCTCGCTGTTCATCCTGATCGCATTATCCTGGCTGTATATCGCCTTTGGCGAAGTATCCGTGGTGGCTGGGCTTTTCTATGGCATCAAGCCCGCCGTGACGGCCATCGTGGTACAGGCTGCTCATCGAATCGGCTCGCGAGCGCTAAACAACAATTGGCTGTGGGCCATAGCGGCAGCTTCATTCATCGCCATATTTGCGTTCAATGTCCCGTTCCCGTTGATCGTGCTGGGTGCTGCGTTGCTCGGCTATATCGGTGGACGCCTGGCTCCCGAGACCTTCAGGACCGGAGGCCATAGCGCAGCTCAAAAGTCCTTCGGCCCGGCATTGATTGATGACAACACCCCATCCCCTGACCATGCCCGATTTCGCTGGTCTAAACTGGCAATGCTGATGCTCGTAGGGGCTGTACTGTGGTCGTTGCCGATGGGGGTATTGACTGTGCTCTTTGGCTGGGAAGGCACCTTGACCCAGATGGGCTGGTTCTTTACCAAGGCCGCGTTGCTGACGTTTGGCGGCGCCTATGCAGTGCTTCCCTATGTCTACCAGGGTGCGGTCGGTCACTTTGGGTGGCTGACCCCGACACAGATGATCGATGGTCTGGCGCTGGGGGAAACCACGCCTGGGCCGCTGATCATGGTGGTGGCCTTTGTCGGTTTCATCGGTGCTTATGTCCTGCAGGTTTTCGGTGCCGATCATGTGTTTCTTGCGGGCGCCGTCGCGGCCACACTGGTGACGTGGTTTACCTTCCTGCCTTCGTTTCTGTTCATCCTCGCTGGCGGCCCGCTAGTGGAGTCGACTCACAACGAACTCAAGTTCACCGCGCCGCTCACCGGGATTACAGCAGCGGTGGTTGGTGTGATTCTCAATCTGGCATGTTTCTTCGGTTACCACGTGCTTTGGCCCAAAGGGTTCAATGGCAATCTCGATTGGCCCTCTGCGCTGATCGCGATTGCAGCGGCTATTGCCTTGTTTCGCTTCAAACGCGGGGTCATTCAGGTACTGATGGCCTGTGCGCTTATTGGTATGGTCGTGCATCTACTGCGCTAGAGGGCGCGGGACGATCTGGCGGCCATGAGTCTTGAACGAATCATGGCCTGGCGCAAGGACGTGTAGGTGTAGTCCATTCAGTAGAGAAAAGCATAAAGATAGACCATATCGATATAACTGGTTATTAAGAAAGGTCGCTATGCTGCGGGCCATATTTTTCATGCAGTCGCGCTTGATTTGTGGGATGTGGTAATGGATTTTGGCAGTGCTGGATTGGTCGTTGCAGGCTTGGTTGTCGGGTTTGTTGTAGGGATGACAGGCGTGGGTGGCGGCTCTTTAATGACGCCGATTTTACTTTGGTTTGGAATTAACCCGGCCACCGCAGTAGGCACGGACTTACTGTATGCGGCCATCACGAAGTCGGGCGGCGTACTGGTTCACCGAAAGAACAAAAATATTGACTGGGCCATCACCGGCTGGCTGACACTTGGTAGTGTGCCGGCGGTGGCGCTGACGCTGTGGTTTTTGAGCAGTCTGCATGCCCCTGAAGCAATGAATGCGGTGATTAAGCAAACATTGGGCTTTGTTTTGCTGGTGACAGCACTCGCCGTTTTCTTCAAGAAAAGGCTGCTTGAATTTGCCCACAAACGTGCTGGCGGCAGCTATAACCTCAGCGGCTCGCGCTTGAATCTGCTGACGGTACTCACGGGGTTGATACTGGGCACCATGGTGGCATTGACCTCCATTGGCGCTGGCGCATTAGGCACCGTAGCACTCTTTATCCTGTACCCTTTTCTGGCCACCAAGCGCTTAGTCGGTACCGAAATCGCACACGCGGTCCCGCTGACGCTGGTTGCGGGTTTGGGGCATGCGAGTATGGGTAATATGGATTGGCATGTATTAGGTTTCCTGTTGATAGGTTCACTTCCAGGGATTTACATGGGGAGCCATTTAACGGGTCGAGTGTCTGACGAGACACTGCGTCCTTGCCTGGCAATAATGCTGGTTTTCATTGGTTACAAGCTGGCGTTTTAATCTGGCTTGAATCATCGCCCCTCTGTTGTTTTACTCCTCAGATCGACATCCACCTCAAAAAAAAGGCACCCGAAGGCGCCTATGGTTGTATTCAAGGTGGCGTTCCATTTGCCGGGCTTTACGCGTGTCCAGCGGCGGTTCATGGAACTGCGGCTGCCTAGGCAACCGCTTCTGCCATTTTCTGTTCCGGTAGTTTCCACGATTCGCTCGCGGTCTGCTCCATGGCTTCCTGAATCGCGACTTTACGGTTGGCTTCGGCCCTGCGACCGAAATACCAGACCAGGAACGTGGCGAAAGAGACCGTCAGCAGAATCAGGCTCGCAATGGCGTTGATCTCAGGCTTGACCCCAAGGCGTACCGCAGAGAAAACCTCCATTGGCAACGTTGTCGAGCCTGGGCCGGAAACGAAGCTGGCGAGTACCAGGTCGTCCAGCGATAAGGCGAAGGACATCATGCCGCCTGCTGCCAGTGACGGCGCGATCATGGGGATGGTGATCAGCGCAAACACCTTCCAGGGACGCGCGCCCAGGTCCATGGCCGCTTCCTCGATCGACAGGTCCAACTCACGCAGACGTGACGAAACCACCACCGCTACATAAGCGGAGCAGAAGGTGGTGTGGGCGATCCAGATTGTCATCAGGCCGCGCTCCTGAGGCCACCCCAGTATCTGGGCCATCGCGATGAACAGCAGCAGCAACGACAGGCCGGTGATCACCTCCGGCATGACCAGTGGCGCCGTTACCAGACCACCAAACAGCGTGCGGCCCTTGAAGCGAGTCACTCGCGTCAGGACAAAGGCGGCCAGGGTTCCGAGGATCACGGCGGCGACTGCGGTGTAGCAGGCAATTTCAAGGGACCGGGCGACGGACCCCATCAATTGCTTGTTGTCGAGCAGGCCCGCGTACCAATGAATGGACCATCCACCCCAGACAGTGACGAGCTTGGAGGCGTTGAACGAGAAGATCACCAGAATCAGCATTGGCAGATAAATGAACATCAGGCCAAGCACCAGCATCAGTCTTGAAAATCCGAAACGGTTCATGCCCGTCCCTCCATCTCTTTGGCTTGGCTACGGTTGAAGAGCACGATGGGCACGATCAGGATGGCGAGCATGATCACTGCGAGTGCAGAGGCGACAGGCCAGTCACGGTTGTTGAAAAACTCCTGCCACAACACACGGCCGATCATCAGGGTTTCCGGCCCGCCCAGTAGTTCGGGAATGACGAACTCACCGACCACAGGAATGAACACCAACATACAGCCGGCGATGATGCCGTTCCTGGCCAAGGGCAGGGTGATTTTCCAGAAGCTGTTGAGCGTGCTTGAGCCCAGGTCCGAGGCGGCTTCGAGCAGGCTCTGGTCATGCTTGACCAGGTTGGCAAACAGCGGCAGGACCATGAAGGGCAGGTAGGCGTACACCACGCCTATGTACACAGCGATATTGGTGTTCAATATTTCTATCGGCTCTTGAATCAGACCGGTCCAAAGCAAAAACGCATTCAACAGACCGTTATTGCTCAGGATGCCCATCCAGGCGTAAACCCTGATCAGGATCGCCGTCCAGGTCGGCATCATGATCAGCAGCAACAATACGGTCTGTGCTTCCTTTCGGGCTTTGGAGATGGCATAGGCCATTGGGAAGCCGATCAACAGGCACATCAGCGTACTGAAAAAGGCCACTTTCAATGAGCCCAGGTACGCCGAGAGGTACAACTCATCATTGGTCAACAGGGCATAGTTGCCCATGTTCAGGAGCAGTTGAAACTTCTGCTCGGCGAAGGTGTAAATATCTGTGTAGGGTGGAATGGCCAACGCTGCTTCGGAAAAGCTGATCTTCATCACGATGAAGAACGGCAGCGCAAAAAACAGGCATAGCCATATGAAGGGGACGCCGATAACCATTTGGCGTCCGCTGGGTATTAGCCGCTTGATAGTGCTCATGAGCGCAATACCACGCCGCTGTCATCCTCCCACCAGACATAGACCGAATCATCCCAGGTCGGACGCGCGCCTCTGCGTTCAGCATTGGCCATGAATGCCTGAACGATCTTGCCACTGGGCAGTTCTACGTAAAACACCGAGTGCCCGCCCAAATAGGCGATGTCGTGAACCTTGCCTTCGGACCAGTTATACCGGGCGTCGGGTTTTATCGTCGTCACCAGGAGCTTCTCCGGGCGAAGGGCATAGGTGATGGTCTTGTCTTCGACCGATGTACTGATCCCATGGCCGACGTATATGTTCTGCGCAAGATCCGGGCACTGGATGACCGCGTAGCCTTCCTGGTCTTCAATTACGACGCCGTCGAACGCATTCACGTTGCCAATGAATTCGCACACCAGGCGGCTGGCGGGTGCTTCGTAGATGTCGATCGGGCTACCGGTCTGAGCGATCCAGCCCAGGTGCATGATGGAGATACGTTGGGCCATGGTCATGGCCTCTTCCTGATCGTGGGTCACCATGATGCAGGTCACGCCGACCCGCTCAATGATTTCAACCAGCTCCAGTTGCATGTGCGAGCGCAGCTTCTTGTCCAACGCGCCCATTGGCTCGTCGAGCAACAGCAGTTTGGGCCTTTTAGCCAGTGAGCGAGCCAAGGCAACACGCTGACGTTGTCCCCCCGAGAGCTGGTGGGGCTTGCGTTTGGCGTATTGGCTCATATGAACCAGTTTGAGCATTTCTTCTACGCGGGCTTCGATTTCAACTGCGGGAAGTCGGTCCTGCTTAAGCCCAAAGGCAATGTTCTGCGCCACCGTCATGTGCGGGAACAGCGCGTAAGACTGAAACATCATGTTGATTGGCCGCTCGTAGGGCGGCATGTCAGTGATGTCCACACCATCAAGGTGGATTCGCCCTTCAGTCGGTCGCTCAAAGCCTGCCAGCATGCGCAAGAGCGTTGATTTGCCTGAGCCTGAACCGCCTAGCAAGGCGAAAATTTCACCCTGATGGATTTCCAGGGACACATCGTCCACCGCAATCGTTTCGTCAAACTTCTTGGTTACGCGATCAATTTTAACCAGCACCTTTTTAGGGCGCGGATTGCCTTCAAGAGCCTTCCTGTAAATGCTGGAGGCGTTAGCCATGTGAAACTCCCAACAGGTGTTAGTAGCCTGGCCAATACGGCCGGACTTAATGGGTTGATGACAAACCCGCTTGAGGCGGGTTTATCCGGCGCAGCTGTCCCTGCCGCCCAATGCTGCATCTTGTTTTGTCGTTAATACCGGGGTGGCCGCTGTGAGGGACGTGCAGATGCACAGTCCACTTCACAGTGACGTCTGGATCATTGGATATTGTCGTGTGCGCTTGAAATCGAGCCGTCAGCGCACGCTTCGACGCGCAGCACGCTGCCGACACGCGTCGCCAAACGCCTGGAAAATACTCAAGTAAGGAGGGTTCGATAGCACCTGCCATTCAGGGTGCCATTGCACGCCGACGGCAAAGGTCTTGCTGCCCTCGATTGAGATCGCCTCGATCAGTCCATCGCTGGCGGTGGCTTCGACCCGTAAGCCGGGTGCCAGCCGTTCAATGCCTTGGGAATGAATTGAATTGACCTGGATAACAGGAGGCAGATCGAGTGCTTCGAATACGCCGCCAGGCTGCACATGCACGGTATGGGCGGCACCATATTGGATTTCCAGGCTTGAATCGTCGGCTTCGCGATGATCCATGAACGTGCCGGTCTCATGCACTTTCTGGTGAAGGCTGCCGCCGAACGCCACGTTCATTTCCTGGAAACCCCGACAAATGCCGAGCACTGGAACGCCAGCAGCCACCGCTGCGCGTAACAGGGGAAGGGTGGTGCTATCACGCTGGGGGTCGTGGGCGGTGCCCGCTTCGCTTGCCGCGCCCTGATAGTGGAACGGCTCAACATTTGAGGGCGAACCGGTAAACAACAGGCCGTCCAAATGTTCCAGCAACCCGTCTATATCAGTCAGTTCCGCCAGGGACGGAATAACGACGGGAATCCCTTGCGCGGCGACGCACACAGCACGCAAGTACTTGTCCCCGCTCACATGGTAGGTATGCAACCCAATGTCTTTGACGCACGCAGTCACACCAACCAATGGCTTGATTGCCATTTTTATCACCTCGAAAAATGCACTTGAACGAGCTTTTCCGGAGCTTAGCCATGTTGATTTTAATTAACAACCGTTCTGTAAAAGATTTCGCACAAAAGATCCTTACTGTTCGATATTGCGCAAATAATACCCGTTGACTTCCTAAATCCTTTCGGATTGACTGGGGGTGTGAAAGGGCGGTGAATATTATTATTAACAATAAAGGTCTTCCAACATGTCGGTACCCCTGCGTGCCGTTCAGCTCAATGAAGCGAACGCATTCCTTAAGAAACATCCTGAGGTTTTGTACGTTGACCTGCTGATTGCGGACATGAACGGCGTGGTGCGTGGTAAACGCATCGAGCGCACCAGTCTCCACAAGGTCTACGAGAAAGGTATCAACCTGCCTGCCTCCCTGTTTGCCCTGGACATCAACGGCTCTACAGTGGAAAGCACAGGCTTGGGTCTGGATATCGGTGATTCCGACCGAATCTGTTATCCGATCCCTGACACCCTCTGCGACGAACCTTGGCAAAAACGTCCGACTGCTCAACTGCTCATGACCATGCACGAACTCGAAGGGCAGCCGTTTTTCGCCGACCCTCGCGAAGTATTGCGTCAGGTCGTCAGCAAATTCGATGAGATGGGGCTGACCATCTGCGCCGCCTTCGAGCTGGAGTTCTACCTGATTGACCAGGAGAACGTGAACGGTCGTCCGCAGTCTCCACGCTCGCCAATCTCCGGCAAACGTCCGCATTCGACTCAGGTGTACCTGATCGATGATCTGGACGAATACGTCGATTGCCTGCAAGACATTCTTGAAGGTGCCAAGGAGCAAGGTATCCCCGCGGATGCCATCGTCAAGGAAAGTGCGCCCGCGCAATTCGAGGTGAACCTGCATCACGTCGCTGATCCGATCAAGGCGTGCGATTACGCGGTCTTGCTCAAGCGCCTGATCAAGAACATCGCTTATGACCATGAAATGGACACTACCTTCATGGCCAAACCGTATCCCGGACAAGCGGGTAACGGGCTGCACGTGCATATTTCTATTTTGGACAAAGACGGCAAAAACATTTTTACCTGCGACGACCCGGAAAAAAGCGAGATCCTGCGCCATGCCATTGGTGGTGTGCTGGAAACCTTACCGGCCTCGATGGCTTTCCTCTGCCCGAACGTAAACTCGTACCGTCGCTTCGGCGCGCAGTTCTATGTACCGAACTCTCCTAGCTGGGGGATCGATAACCGGACGGTGGCGATTCGAGTACCGACCGGGTCCCCGGATGCGGTGCGTATCGAACACCGGGTGGCGGGCGCGGACGCCAACCCGTATCTGTTGATGGCGGCGGTCCTCGCCGGTGTGCATCACGGCCTGACCAACAAGATCGAGCCGGGGGAGCCTGTTGCAGGCAACTCCTACGAACAGAACGAGCAAAGCCTGCCCAACAACCTGCGCGATGCGTTGCGCGAGCTGGATGACAGCGAGATTTTGGCGCGCTACATCGACCCCAAGTACATCGACGTTTTTGTTGCGTGCAAGGAGAGCGAGCTTGCCGAGTTTGAGAACTCCATTTCAGACCTTGAGTACAACTGGTACTTGCACACGGTCTGACGCTCGCCAACATTCTCTGCGTTGAGTTTTAAATATGGTCAAAAATCGTAGCGACTGGGAGCAGTACTTCCAGTCACTCACCCTTGAAGGTCGGGCATTCATTGACGGCCAATACTGCTGGGCCGCCAGCGGCCAAACGTTCGCCAGTAACAGCCCGGTCGACGGGCGCTTTCTGGCGAACGTCGCCAGCACCGACGTGGCCGATGCCGACATCGCGGTACAGGCCGCTCGTCGGGCGTTCGAATCGGGCGTGTGGTCACGGCTCGCGCCGGTAGAGCGCAAGCGGATTCTTATCCGTTTCGCCGACCTGATCCTCGCCCATCGAGAGGAACTGGCGCTGCTGGAAACCCTTGATATGGGTAAACCCATCAGCGACGCCCTGGCGATCGATGTGCCCGCGACTGCTAACGCGATCCGATGGAACGCAGAGGCAATCGACAAGATTTACGACGAGGTCGCACCTACCTCGGCGGACCAACTTGGGCTGATCACCCGTGAGCCGACGGGAGTCGTCGCGGCCATCGTGCCATGGAACTTTCCGTTGATCATGGCCAGCTGGAAGTTTGCGCCGGCGCTGGCTGCAGGTAACTCCTTTATTCTCAAACCGTCTGAGAAGTCGCCACTGTCGGCGATCAGGATTGCCCAGTTGGCGCTGGAAGCGGGGATACCCAAGGGTGTCTTCAACGTATTGCCGGGGTTCGGTCATACGGTTGGCAAGGCGCTGGCGTTGCATGCGGATGTTGATGTACTGGCGTTTACCGGCTCCACCGCTGTCGCCAAGCAGCTGCTGATCTATGCCGGGCAAAGCAACCTGAAACGTGTGTGGCTCGAGGCGGGTGGCAAAAGCCCTAACATCGTCTTTGCCGATGCTCCCGATTTGCACGCTGCAGCGCAGGCGGCGGCCAGTGCTATTGCCTTCAACCAGGGCGAAGTCTGTACGGCGGGTTCACGGTTGCTGGTTGAGCGGTCGATCAAGGATCAGTTCGTTCCCATGGTGGTCGACGCACTAAAAGCCTGGATGCCAGGGCATGCTCTGGACCCAGCGACGACCGTAGGCGCAGTGGTCGATGAGCGTCAGCTTGAGTCCGTACTCAGGTACATCGAAGTCGGCAAGAAGGAAGGCGCCCGGTTACTCGCGGGCGGCAATAGAATTCTTGAGGATACCGGCGGCCTGTATATCGAACCGACGATCTTCGAGGGTGTGACCAATGCGATGACCATTGCCCAGGAAGAGATCTTCGGTCCGGTGCTATCGGTCATCACCTTCGACACGGTCGAAGAAGCGTTGAGCATCGCCAACGACAGCATCTTTGGCTTGGCGGCGGGCGTCTGGACGCGGGACTTGAGCAAGGCTCACCGCGTTGCCAGAGGCCTTCGGGCCGGCAGTGTCTGGGTCAACCAGTACGACGGCGGCGATATGACTGCGCCCTTTGGCGGATTCAAGCAATCGGGCAACGGTCGAGACAAGTCATTGCATGCGTTCGATAAGTACACCGAGCTCAAGGCAACCTGGATCAAGCTTTAAACCTCTTGAAAAAGGCGGACACATGCGCAGATGTGTGTCCCGCCGAGGAATTCAATCATGCAACCTTACGTAAATAGCTACTACGCCGCGACCCGGAACAACGTCGGCGATTTCCCGATTCTTGACCAGGTTATCGAATGCGATGTCTGTGTGATCGGCGCGGGATACACCGGCTTGTCATCGGCGCTGTTTCTCACCGAAGCAGGCTACAGCGTGACCGTCCTGGAAAGCGCCAAAGTGGGCTTCGGGGCGAGCGGTCGCAACGGCGGTCAACTGGTCAACTCGTACAGCCGTGACGTCGATGTCATCGAACAGCGTTACGGCGATAAAACCGCGCAAGTGCTGGGAAGCATGATTTTCGAGGGGGGAGACATCATCCGCCAGCGAATCAAGCAATACGACATCCAATGCGATTACCGCCAAGGCGGCATTTTCGCTGCGCTCAACAAGAAGCAACTCAAAGGTCTTGCAGGGCAAAAAAGTCATTGGGAGCGCTACGGAAACCAGCAACTGCAGATGCTCAGTGCCGCCGACATTGCTAAAGAAGTCGGTACTGATAATTATGTCGGTGGCCTTCTGGACATGTCGGGTGGGCACGTTCATCCGTTGAACCTGGCGCTGGGTGAAGCGGCGGCCATCATTCGGCTGGGCGGTAAAATCTTCGAGCAGTCGGCCGCGATCAACATCGCTTACGGCGAGCCTATCGTTGTGGGCACGGCCAAAGGCCAGGTCAGAGCAAAGTACCTGCTGATTGCGGGCAACGCTTACCTGAACGAAGACCTGGACCCGCGCGTGACGCGCAAGAGCATGCCGTGCGGTTCACAAATCGTCGTGACCGAGCCGTTGTCGGAGAAAGTTGCCAAGAGCCTGATCACTCATAATTACTGTGTCGAAGACTGTAACTACCTGCTCGATTACTTCCGGCTCACGGCGGACAACCGCCTGCTTTACGGGGGTGGGGTGGTTTACGGTGCCCGCGAGCCAAAAGACATTGAGCAACTGATCCTGCCCAAAATTCTCAAGACGTTTCCGCAGTTGAAAGGGGTCAAAATTGATTACCGCTGGACAGGCAACTTCTTGCTGACCATGTCCCGCATGCCCCAGTTCGGTCGTGTTGAAAAAAATGCCTACTACATGCAAGGCTACAGCGGGCATGGCGTGACCTGCTCGCACCTGGCCGGGAAACTGATCTCGGAGATGATCCGTGGTGACGCGGAACGCTTCGACGCGTTTGCATCGCTCCCGCACATGCCGATGATGGGTGGCAGGGCATTCCAGGTTCCACTTACGGCCCTGGGTGCCACGTATTACGCCATGCGTGACCGGTTCGGCATCTAGCACACATTGATTGCGGCGGCCCGTTCAACGCAGGCCGCCGTTCTTTTTGTCGGCCACTTATGCAATCGGCTGAGCTCTATGAACAAACGTGATTTAATACTCGACGCTCTACCCTTTGAGTATTTTTCACATAAGGCTGCCATGGACACGGGGACACGACTCAAATTAGTACGTGAAAGCTACAAACTGTCTCAGCGCGAGCTGGCCAGGCGTAGCGGCGTCACGAATGCCACGGTCTCCCTGATTGAGCAGAATCGTGTAAGCCCTTCAGTCAGCTCTCTGAAGAAATTGCTCGGCGGCATACCCATGTCGCTGGCGGATTTCTTTACCTTTGATCAACCCCCTCGGGAGGACCGCTACGTCTTCCGCGCCAATGAACAACCCGATCTGGGCCGTAATGGCCTGCGTCTGTTGCTCATAGGTGCGACCGTGGCGAGTCGGCAGATGCGCTTTTTGCGCGAGCAATACGCACCAGGCGCGAGTTCTGGCGAGGAACCCATCGTGCATGCCGAAGGCGAGGAGTGCGGACTGGTGACACGCGGCACGGTCGAGTTGACGGTTGATGGCCAGGTCAGCGTGCTCAATGCCGGTGACGGTTACTATTTCTCCACCACCTTGCCTCACCGGTTCCAGAATATCGGGCAGGACGAGGCTGAGATCATCAGCGCGAACACCCCCGCGAACTTCTGATATCCAGCACCTTGATCAGGGATGGCTGGCAGTTGGCGATCACCGGCGATCCGGTTTCATTACAGCGCTTGCAATCTTGACTAAAGTATCAAGTGTCGGCGGCCGCGCCGTCGACGCAAGCGTGATCGTCCAAGACACCCCGGCCACGTCCAGAGTGTCCTCCACCTGATCAGGAGTACACGATGGATCTCAACCGTCGTCAGTTCTTCAAGGTCGCCGCTGTTGGACTTGGCGGCTCAAGCCTGGCCGCGCTAGGCATGGCCCCGGAGCCAGCCTTCGCCGAGCACGTGCGTCACTTCAAGCTGGCCCACACCCATGAAACCCGTAACACCTGCCCCTATTGTTCGGTGGGCTGCGGCTTGATCATGTACAGCCAGGGCGATACGGCCAAGAACGTCGCCCAAAGCATCATCCACATCGAAGGCGATGCTGACCATCCGGTCAACCGCGGCACTTTGTGTCCTAAAGGCGCTGGCTTGCTGGACTTCATCCATAGCCCGGACCGTTTGCAATACCCGCAGGTGCGCAAGGCGGGTAGCGATGAGTGGACGCGGGTGTCCTGGGATGAAGCGCTCGACCGTGTCGCAGACCTGATGAAGGCGGACCGTGATGCCAACTTCATCGAGAAGAACGCCCAGGGCCAGACGGTCAACCGCTGGCTGTCGGTGGGGTTTCTCGCCGCCTCTGCGGCGTCCAACGAGGCAGGGTACCTGACCCATAAGGTCATTCGAAGTCTTGGCATGCTGGGGTTCGATAACCAGGCGCGTGTCTGACACGGTCCGACGGTGGCAAGTCTTGCCCCGACGTACGGCCGTGGAGCCATGACCAATACCTGGACCGATATCGCCAACGCGAACCTGATCCTGGTCATGGGCGGCAATGCTGCCGAAGCTCACCCGTGCGGCTTCAAGTGGGTAACGGAAGCCAAAGCGCACAATCAGGCGCGGCTGATCGTGGCCGACCCACGGTTTACCCGTACCGCCTCCGTGGCCGACTATTACGCGCCAATCCGTACCGGCAGCGACATAGCGTTCATGGGTGGGCTGATCAACTACTTGCTGACTGAAGACCAGATCCAGCACGAATACGTGCGGGCCTATACGGACGTGTCGTTCATTGTGAAGGCGGGCTTCGGCTTCGAAGACGGCTTGTTCACCGGCTACGACGCGGCCAAACGCACCTATACCGATAAATCAAGCTGGGGTTACGAACTCGGTGAGGACGGCTTTGCTAAAGTCGACCCAACCCTGCAAGACCCGCGCTGTGTCTATCAGTTGATGAAGCACCACTACAGCCGCTATACCCCGGAGCTGGCCAGTCAGATCTGCGGCATGCCGCAAGACGCCATGGTCAAGATATGGACCGAGATCGCCACCTGCGCGCAACCGGGCAAAACCATGACGATTCTCTATGCCCTGGGCTGGACGCAGCATTCGGTCGGCTCACAAATGATCCGCAGCGCGGCCATGGTGCAACTGTTGCTGGGCAACGTCGGCATGCCAGGCGGCGGGGTCAATGCCTTGCGCGGGCACTCCAACATCCAGGGCCTGACGGACCTCGGACTCTTGTCAAACTCGCTGCCCGGCTACCTGACACTGCCGAGCGATGGCGAACAGGACTACGACGCCTATGTTGCCAAGCGTGCGCTAAAGCCGTTGCGTCCAGGGCAGTTGTCCTACTGGCAGAACTACGGCAAGTTCCACGTCAGCCTGATGAAATCCTGGTACGGCGCCAACGCCACGGTGGAAAACCACTGGGGCTACGATTGGCTGCCCAAACTCGACATCCCCAGCTACGACATCCTGAAAATGTTCGACATGATGGGCCAGGGCAAGGTCAACGGCTACATGTGCCAGGGCTTCAACCCCATCGCGGCGTTGCCTGACAAAAATCGGGTAACCGCAGCGTTGGCCAAGCTCAAATGGCTGGTGGTAATGGACCCGCTGGCAACCGAAACCTCAGAGTTCTGGCGCAATGTCGGGCCCTACAATGACGTCAATACCGCCAGTATCCAGACCGAAGTCATACGTCTGCCCACCACCTGTTTCGCCGAAGAAGACGGCTCGCTGGTGAACAGCAGTCGCTGGTTGCAATGGCACTGGAAAGGCGCCGACGGCCCTGGAGAAGCCCGCACCGACGTGCAGATCATGACCGAGCTGTTCCTGCGTCTGCGCCAGCGCTATCAGGCCCACGGCGGTGCATTTCCCGACCCGATCCTCAAGCTCAGTTGGCCCTACAAGATTCCGGACGAGCCATCACCCGAGGAGTTGGCCCGGGAAATCAATGGCAGCGCTACCGCCGACTTTACCGATGCCAGCGGCGCGGTGGTCAAGAGCGGCCAGCAGCTGCCCGGCTTCGCCCAGCTCAAGGACGACGGCAGCACCGCATCAGGCTGCTGGATTTTCTGCGGCAGCTGGACCGAACAGGGCAACCAGATGGCCCGCCGCGACAACAGCGACCCTTATGGCATGAAGCAGCACCTAGGGTGGGCGTGGGCCTGGCCGATGAACCGACGCATTCTCTACAACCGCGCCTCGGCCGATCCGCAGGGCAAACCCTGGGCCGAGAACAAGCGTCTACTGTGGTGGAACGGCAAGGTCTGGACCGGCACTGACGTTCCCGACTACAAGGCCGATGTGGCGCCAGAAGCGGGCATGAATCCCTTCATCATGAACCCCGAAGGGGTGGCGCGTTTCTTTGCCGTCGACAAAATGGCCGAAGGGCCGTTCCCGGAACATTACGAGCCGTTCGAGACGCCTATCGGCATCAACCCGCTGCACCCCAACAACAAAAAGGTCACGAGCAATCCGGCTGCCCGTATTTTCGATTCAGTCTGGGACTCGCTCGGGACGGCCAAGGACTTCCCCTATGCCGCTACCAGTTACCGGCTGACAGAGCACTTTCACTTTTGGACCAAGCATTGCCGGCTCAACGCAATTGCCCAACCCGAGCAATTTGTCGAGATTGGCGAAGTCCTGGCCAAGGAAAAGGGCATCGTCGCGGGCGACCGGGTACGGGTCAGCTCCAAGCGCGGGCATATCGAGGCGGTGGCGGTGGTGACTAAACGGATTCGACCGCTGCAAGTCAACAACCAGACGGTGCACCATATCGGCATCCCGCTGCACTGGGGCTTTACCGGGCTCACCCGCCATGGCTACCTGACCAATACCCTGGTGCCATTCCTCGGTGACGGCAATTCCCAGACTCCGGAATCCAAGTCATTCCTGGTCAACGTGGAGAAAATCTAGATGGCCAGCCAAGACATTATCGCCCGCTCGGCCACCACCACCGTACCGCCCTCGGTGCGTCAACAAGAGGAAGTGGCCAAGCTGATCGACACCACCAAGTGCATCGGTTGCAAGGCGTGTCAGGTTGCCTGTTCGGAATGGAATGAACTGCGCGACGAGGTCGGCCACAACCACGGGACTTACGACAACCCCCAGGACCTCAGCGCCGAGACCTGGACGCTGATGCGCTTCACTGAGCATGAAAACACGGCCGGCAACCTGGAATGGCTAATCCGCAAGGATGGTTGCATGCATTGCGCTGACCCTGGCTGCCTGAAGGCATGCCCGAGTCCGGGGGCAATCGTCAAACTCGCCAACGGCATCGTCGACTTCAATCAGGACCATTGCATCGGCTGCGGCTATTGCATCACCGGCTGCCCCTTCGATGTCCCGCGCATCTCGCGGAAGGATCACAAGGCCTACAAGTGCACGCTGTGCTCGGACCGGGTGGCAGTAGGTCTGGAGCCCGCTTGCGTCAAGACCTGCCCGACCGGAGCAATCGTGTTCGGCAGCAAAGAGGACATGAAAGAGCACGCCGCCGAACGCATCGTGGACCTTAAGTCCCGGGGCTTCGAGCACGCGGGTCTGTACGATCCTTCCGGGGTCGGTGGTACCCATGTGATGTACGTGCTGCACCACGCCGACGATCCTTCGCTCTACGCGGGCTTGCCGAAGGACCCGGTGATCAGCCCGTTCGTGGACCTCTGGAAAGGCGTGAGCAAACCCCTGGCGTTGCTGGCCATGGGGGCGGCGGTGCTGGCGGGCTTTTTCCATTACGTGCGCATTGGTCCGCAGCGGGTCGAGGAAGACGAACATCAGGCAGGCAAGGACCCCAGCGTGCACGAAGTCGACCCGGCCGTGCATGTCTATGATCCGCATAACCCAGGCTCTCGCGGGGAGGACAGACCATGAACCACAAACCGATCCTGCGTTACACCGCCAATCAACGCACCCACCATTGGCTGGTAGCGATTCTGTTTTTCATGGCGGCCCTGTCAGGATTGGCATTGTTTCACCCGGCGCTGTTCTGGCTCAGCCACGTGTTTGGCGGCGGACCCTGGACACGCATCCTGCACCCCTTCATGGGCGTCCTGATGTTCCTGCTGTTTCTGGGGCTGGTTATCCGTTTCTGGCGGGCTAACTTCTTTATCGCCAACGACCGCCTGTGGCTCAAGCGGATTAACCGTGTAATGCGTAACGAAGAGGAGGGCGTACCGCCAATCGGTAAGTACAACCCTGGGCAGAAACTGCTGTTCTGGACTTTACTGATCTGCATGTGGGTGCTGTTGTTCAGCGGTCTGGTGATCTGGCGCGTCTATTTCAGCAACTACTTCAGTATCACGGCCATTCGCCTGGCGATGCTGTTGCATGCGGTGGCGGCCTTTGTGCTGATACTGAGCATCATCGTGCATATCTATGCGGGCATCTGGATCAAGGGTTCTGTGAACGCCATGCTGCATGGCTGGGTCAGCAGTGCCTGGGCAAAGAAACACCATGAGCTCTGGTACCGCGAGGTAACTCGCGATGACAACCGTGTTGAGCGTCCCGACCGTCCGATAACCAAAAAGGGATGAGTTCTTGAGCACGATACTAGAGCCCGGACAGATCGAAGCGTCAGCCAGTGCGCCGCCGTTTCTGTACCTGCCACCGCACACTCTGTTCACGTTACGTGCCCAACGTTTGGAACAGGTGGGCCATGGGCATCCGCTGGCCGACTATCTGATGCTGATAGCCTCTCTTTGCCGCGTCCAGCAGAGCCTGATGGATCAACCGCCGTCAGCCATAATCCCAGACCCCGAGCACGTGCTTTTATGTCAGCAACACGGCTTGCCGCCGCTGGCCGCCGACAGTCTGGTGCGCGAGGACGGTTGGCAGCCGTATCTGGACGCCTTGCTACTGCGTTATCAGGCACCGCCCCAGCCGCCAGTGCAAAATGCCCTCGCGACCTTGCGCAACGCCAGTGCCGGGCAGCGCAGGGCGTGGGCCATCGCATTGCTCAGCGGTCAGTTTGAGGGGGTGCCCGCAGCGCTGGTGCCGTTTCTCGGTGCAGCCTTGCAGGCCGCCTGGAGTCACTGGTTGCTGCACATGCCAACCGTGGACCTGAAGCCCTGCGACAGTCTCGGCCAATGCCCGGCCTGCGGTTCGCCAGCCATGGCGGGGGTGATTCGCCACCGTGGCAAGTACAACGGATTGCGCTACCTGGTGTGTTCGTTATGTGCCTGCGAATGGCATGTGGTGCGGGTCAAATGCATCTACTGCGAACAGAGCAAGGGGCTGAAATATGTCAGCTTCGAAGATGACCGCTATGCAGCCAATCAGGCGCCCCTGCGGGCTGAAATCTGTCCCGGCTGCAACAGCTACCTGAAACTGCTTTACCTGGAAAATGATGCAGAAGCCGAGGCGCTTTCGGCGGACCTGACCAGCCTGACGCTGGACATGCGTCTGGACCTGGATGGCTACCAACGCCAAGCGCCGAACCTGATGCTCACACCGGGAGGAGGTTGAACACAGCGGCTACACTCAGGCTTTCTGTATACACGGACCCACTTCCGCGTCATTCCCGGAGCCCTGAATGCCCTCCAATCCTGCCTCCAGCGTCTTGCGCCTGCCCTCGATAGACAGTCTGCTGCGCAGCCCTGCCTGCCAGCCACTGGCAGAACGGTATGGCCGCGATGCATTGCTCGCCACCCTGCGACAATTGCTTGATGACCTGCGCGAATCGGTTCAGCGGGGTCAGCTTGATGCGGTTGAACTCACGGCGCAGGTATTGGCAGGGAGGGTAGGCGAACGCCTGGCAAACCAGCACGCCAGCCGGGTGCGACGGGTGTTCAATCTCACCGGTACGGTGCTGCACACCAACCTCGGGCGGGCGCTGTTGCCGGAGGAAGCCATTGAGGCCATGCAACAGGCTGCGCGCTATCCGCTCAATCTGGAATTCGACTTGCAAACCGGCAAACGCGGTGACCGCGACGACTTGATTGAAGGCCTGATTCGCAAACTGACCGGCGCGGAAGCGGTGACGGTGGTCAACAACAACGCTGCCGCCGTCTTGCTTGCGCTCAACAGTCTGGGCGCGCGCAAAGAAGGCATTATCTCCCGTGGCGAGTTGATCGAAATCGGCGGCGCATTTCGCATTCCCGACATCATGGCCAGGGCCGGGGTCAAGCTACATGAAGTGGGCACCACCAACCGCACCCATGCCCGTGACTACGAAGCCGCCATTGGACCTCGTAGTGGTCTGTTGATGCGCGTGCACACCAGCAATTACAGCATTCAGGGGTTCACCGCTCAGGTGCCCACCGCCGAACTGGCGCAACTCGCCCACCGTCACGGCCTGCCATTGCTCGAAGATCTGGGCAGCGGCAGTCTGTTGGACTTGACCCGCTGGGGACTGCCCGCGGAACCCACGGTGCGTCAGGCGCTGATCGACGGTGCCGATATAGTGACCTTCAGCGGCGACAAGTTGCTGGGAGGCCCCCAGGCCGGCTTGATCGTAGGCCGCAAGGACCTGATCGCACGAATCAAGAAGAACCCGCTCAAGCGTGCGTTGCGGGTAGACAAACTGACCCTGGCGGCCCTCGAAGCGGTACTGGGTTTGTACCGCGACCCCGACCGACTGGCTGAACGCCTGCCTACCTTGCGCCTGCTCACCCGTCCCCAGACCGATATTTTCGCTCAGGCTGAACGCTTGCGCCCTTTACTGGCGCACGTGTTGGGCGACGACTGGGGCGTCGCGGCGTTGCCAGCGCTGAGCATGATCGGCAGCGGTAGCCAGCCCGTGGCCCGACTGCCCAGCGCCGCATTGTGCCTGACACCGCACGCGCCTAAACGGCTGCGCGGGCGTTGGTTGCAGGGGCTGGAGGCGACATTGCGGGGCTTGCCCATTCCAGTGCTCGGGCGCATCGACGACGACGCCCTATGGTTAGATCTGCGCCAGCTTGACGATGAGACGGCCTGGTTGGCTCAGCTTGATCAACTGCAAGGGCAGGGCCGGGCAGGGTGATCGTTGGCACTGCAGGGCACATCGATCACGGCAAGACCGCCTTGCTCAAGGCCTTGACCGGTCAGTCAGGTGACCGCCGCCGGGAAGAGCGCGAGCGTGGCATCACCATCGACCTGGGTTTCATTTACGCGGTGCTGGAGCCCGGAGCGGCGCTTACCGGTTTTATTGACGTGCCCGGTCATGAGCGCTTCATCCACAACATGCTCGCCGGTATTCAGGGCATTGACTTGGTGTTGCTGGTGGTGGCTGCGGATGATGGGGTGATGCCTCAGACCCGCGAGCATTTGGCGATCATCGAGCTGCTGGGGATCCCTCGGGCGCTGGTGGCGATCAGCAAGTGCGACCGGGTGAACGCGGCACGGGTGCGGGCGGTTCAGGTCGAGGTCGAAACGTTGCTCGCGCCCGGGCCCTATGCTGGGGCGCAGCAGATCGTGTTGTCGAGCGTGACTGGGGAGGGTATCGAGACCCTGCGTCAGGCATTGCTGGATGCACAGCGCGAAATTCAGCAACGCATTGCCTGTGGCGGTTTCCGCTTGGCCATCGATCGTGCCTTTAGCGTTGCCGGTACCGGCATCGTGGTGACCGGGACGGCCTTGGCCGGACAGGTAACAGTGGGCGACACGTTGCTGCTGGGCGCATCCGGCAAGCCCGTGCGGGTGCGCGGTCTGCATGCGCAGAACCAGGCCGCCGTCGAAGGATCGGCCGGGCAACGGTTGGCGTTAAACCTGAGCGCCGAGCGCCTGGCCCTGGAGCAGATCCATCGTGGCGACTGGTTGCTGGCCGAGTGGCTGTATGCGCCCACCCAACGTCTGGACATCGACATGCAACTGCTTGCCAGCGAGACGCGTACCTTTACACATTTCAGCCCGGTGCACGTACACCTGGGCACTCAAGATGTCACCGCTCGGGTCGCATTACTAGAGGGTGAAAGCCTGGCGCCGGGGCACCGAATGTTCGCGCAATTGTTGGTGAATGCGCCACTGCAGGCGGTGCAGGGTGATCACCTGGTCCTGCGTGACCAGAGCGCCCAACGCACCCTTGGCGGGGGGCGGGTGCTCGACCCGTTTGCACCGGCACGCCAGCGGCGCAGTCCGGCCCGGCTGGCACAGCTACAGGCCTTGGCCGACACCAACACCCTGGAACAGGTCTTGCCGACGCTGTTCGGCAATAGCGACGCAGGGCTCGACCCACAACGCCTTGAGCGCCAGTTCAATCGCCTGCGCGCCACGTGGCAGCTACCGGCCGATATCCTCGTGATTGCCACGCGCCAAGGGCCGCGATTGTTCAGCGATGCCCATTGGCAGGCCCTGAAAGCCCGGATGCTGGAGCAACTCGCGCGCTTTCATCAACTGGAACCCGACCAATTGGGACCGGACCGTGATCGTTTGCGTCGATTCGCAGGCATGTCGCTGGACCGACCGACCTTCATCAGCCTGCTCGACGAATTGCTGGCCGGCGGCGCCATTGCCGCCAGTGGCCCTTGGTTGCATTTACCCGAACACCAGGTGCGTCTGAGCGAAGAAGACGAGGTGCTGTGGCTGCAGCTGAAGCCGCTGTTCGAACAGGCGGGTTTCGACTCGCCCTGGGTCCGCGATCTGGCCAATGCGACTCATCATGATGAAGCGGCCGTGCGCTTGCTGCTGCGCAAATTGGCGCGGTTGGGGCAGGTCCATCAAGTGGTACGCGACCTGTTTTACACTGACGCCACGGTACGCCAGTTGGCAGCTATGCTGTTGCAACTGTCCGCGGATAATCCAGTGATACCGGCAGCCGCATTTCGCGATGCAGTGGGCATCGGCCGCAAGCGCAGTATCCAGATTCTCGAGTTCTTCGACCGTATTGGCTTGACCCGACGGCTCGGCGACCAGCGCCGTATCCGTCCGGATAATGCACTCGCACAGAGTTCGTGAGACTGATTTCAAGGAAGGCAATCGCGCCCGGTGGCGCGGCCGGGCTTCAAACCCGGTTGGGGACGGCATCCGTTCCCGGGCAGGTTCGACTCCCGCTGCCTTCCGCCATTTCACCCCGCACAGACGGAGTCCTCAGATCAAGGCGTTCTTCGTGTGCGAAAATCCCGAACTATTTCTAGAAATGAACTGAGAATCGGAGAACGGTCATCGGTCCGGTAAATGCAACTCAAGTCGACTTGAGCGTTATCGGGCTCCTCGCTCAGGGCCCGGTAAACCACGCCCGGCAGAGCAAGCACTGAGGCCGACTCCGGCACCAAGCAGACGCCAAAGTTACTTGCCACCAAGGCCACTCCGGTCACGGTATCGCCCACCTCCTGCGCAACCTGTGGGATGAACCCCGCTTTTTCACACATGCTCATGACTTTATCGACAAAGTTTGGACGCGAGCCCGTGGGAAACAGGATCAATGGATGATTGGCCAGGCAGTGAAACGGGACGATAGTTTCGTGTGCCAGAGGATGATTTTCGTTGACTGCCAGTAACAGCTTTTCCGTGATAACGAGCTCATTGGAAATGTCGGACGACGGCGTGATAAATCGGTTGAAGCCCGCGTCGATTCGACGTTGACGCAAGGCTTCAATTTGTTCGTCCTTATTCATGTTGTGCAAAACAATTTTTACGTCTGGATGGGTGTTGCGGAATGCCAATAGCAACTTAGGGATGGTATCAAGAATGCCCGAGCCAAAGATGCCGATATCGAGCTTGCCCAGCTTCCCCTGACCGGCTCTTTGCGTACGTTCGGTTGCCTGCTCGACCACTGAGTGAATATTGCGAGCTTCAGCGAGGAACAACTCACCGGCCTGAGTCAGTTCCATACCGCGTGGTGTGCGAATGAATAACTGTACGCCCAACTCATCTTCAAGCTGCTGGATCTGTCGAGTCAACGGAGGCTGGGAGATGTGTAAACGGATGGATGCCCGGCGCATATTCAGTTCCTCCGCAACAGCGATGAAGTAGCGAATATGGCGTAGATCCATGTGCGGTAAACCTTTCGGGTGATTGCTCAGTACGCGAGAGGCACTGAGGGGAGGCGATCATGGTATTGGAGTTCCACGCATTCAACCAATACATTTTGCCACCATCGCGTTGGCCGGTTGAACGCGCTGGAAGAACCATCAAGCATGCTCCGTCAATGCTTGATTCATTGATCCTCCTGATGCCCGTGTGTCACCGCAGCCCGCACCTGAACGGGAGACCCTCCACGACGGCTAGCCATAACGTGCATAGCGATACCTGATAGGTATCAGGTTGGCAGGTTTTTGGTATTGGACGGTAACCCTCAAGACCCATAGTTTCGTGTACATCGGCTGTCGGTAAGCGCGAAGCAAATGTTCGCGGCGTCAGCACGAAATTACAAAAACAAAAAAAATCGAGGAGACGATATGGGTAACAATACCTATCAACCAAATGCTTCCTTTCGCTATCGATCAGCACTGGCACTTGGCGTACTCGCTGGATTGTCGATGAGCAGTGCAACCTATGCATTTCAGATCGATTCCGGTAATCCTGACATTCAGATGTCATTGGATAACACAATCAAATACAGCGCTGCATGGCGGGTTCGCGGTGCAGACTCCAAGGTCGCGAATAACTCAACCGGTGTTCAGGCCAACACCAACGATGGTGATCTAAACTTTGACCGTGGGTTGATTTCCGACCGCCTTGATCTGTTGTCTGAATTCGATCTGCGATTCAAGCGTAACTTCGGTCTGCGCCTCAGCGGTGCCGCCTGGTATGACGATGTCTATAACCATTCCAACGACAACCCAGGCGCGTTGAATGGCGCGCTGGTGAATTCCCGCTCTGCCAGTTATGACCATTTCACTCACGCGACCCAGAAACTACAGGGGCGTGACGCTGAGATGTTGGACTCGTTCGTTTACGGTAGTTTTACCCCAGCGGATATGCAGCTCAACGTTAAAGCGGGCCGTTTTACCCAGCTCTACGGTGAAAGCCTGTTCTTCGGCAGTAACGGTATTGCGGCAGCACAAACGTCGCTCGACTTGATCAAGGCGCTTTCAGTTCCCAACTCTCAGTTCAAGGAGATTCTTCGGCCCATTGATCAGCTCTCTGGGCAATTGCAGATCAATTCAAACGTGTCCATTGGCGCCTATTACCAGTTGGAATGGCGCAAAAGCCGTTTGCCCGCCGCAGGCAGTTACTTCAGTTTTGCCGACTTCATTGATAACGGCGGCGAGTCGCTGATCATGGGGCCGGGGGTCTCGTTCTCCCGGGGTCGTGATATTGATGCCAAGAATTCGGGGCAGGGCGGCGTCCAGCTAAAATTTAGTACAGGCGATGTGGAATACGGTATTTACGCGGCGCAGTTCCACGACAAGATGCCTCAGTTTTATGTTCACCCCGATACCGGCTCTTACGAGGAGGTCTTCGGCGAGAATATCCGTACGATAGGCGCTAGCTTCAGTACCCTGGTCGGTGAAGCCAACGTCGCTGGAGAGGTTTCTTTCCGTAGCAACATGCCGTTGGTAGCCTCCGGGAATACGGTGATCGTGCCCTCTAGCCTGGGGGCAAATGGCGACAGCAAAGCGGCCTTCCCTGTGGGCCGCACTCTGCATGCCAATTTGTCAGCGATTGATGTTTTGGCGGCTACGCCGTTTTGGGATGGCGCATCCGTTATCGGTGAACTTGCCTTTAACCGACTCTTGAGCGTCACTGAAAATCGAGATCAGTTGGACCCATCGGCAACGCGTGACGCGAGCGCGCTGCAATTCATCTTTACGCCCGAGTACTTTCAGGTTGCCCCTGGGCTGGACCTGCAGGCTCCGATCGGTGTGAGCTATGGGATTTCTGGCCGTTCTGCAGTCAATGGTGTGCTAATGCCCTCAGAACATGGTGGCAACGTCACCGTTGGGTTGAAAGGTGATTACATGAAAACCTGGCAGACCAGCCTCAACTACACGCATTACTACGGGCCTGCCGGTTCAGTTATCAAGTACGACACCAACGTTCCCGAACTTTCCTACCAGAACTTCCACGGCGACCGTGATTTCATTTCGTTGTCGGTTCAACGCACTTTTTAAGTTTGAATTTTTTCCCGCCTGAGGGGTACCACAATGTATAAGAAAACCGTTTTATGGGCGGCGTTGGTTGCCAGTTTTATAACCACGCAGATGGCACACGCTGCCGTGAGCGCAGACGAAGCTGCGAAGCTTAAAAGCAGCCTGACACCGCTCGGCGGAGAGATGTCGGCAAATAAGGACGGCAGTATCCCGGCCTGGAGCGGGGTCAAGGGATTGTCGGCGTCCAGTGAAAAAGTCGGTGATATCCCCGTCAAGTTGTTTGCGGATGAGAAGCCGCAGACAAAGATCACTGCACAGAATATGGGGCCGTACGCGGATAAATTGTCCGAAGGCACTCAAGCGTTGCTGAAGAAGTACCCTGATACTTTTCGCCTGGATGTTTACCCCACTCATCGTACGGCGGCAGCGCCGCAGTATGTCTATGACAACACGATGAAAAATGCCACCCAGTGCAAGGTTCAAGACAATGGCATGTCTTTGCAGGGTTGCTATGGCGGCGTGCCGTTCCCGATTCCAAAATCAGGGGTTGAGGCTATTTGGAACCACTTGTTGCGCGTCGAAAGTGAAGCCACTGAAGTCTCCAACTTCAAAAACATCATTTTGACTTCCGATGGCTCGCGGGCCATGGCGACAATGAATGACCAGTCCAATCAATACCCGTACTACTACAAAGATGGTTCGGCAGACAAATGGAGCGGCGAATACTTCCTGCAGCGTTTCAGCACCATTGCACCGCCCTTCAAGGCCGGGGAATCTCTGGTGTTTCGTGACAGCATCAACGTCAGTCAGGCACGTCAGGCATGGCAGTACCTGGTCGGCCAGCGGCGTGTGCGCCGAGCACCGACAGTGGCGTATGACACGCCTGACTTCGTGGCATCAGGTGCGAACTACTTCGATGAAGTTATGGGCTTGATGGGGCATGTCGACCGCTATGACTGGAAGTTGGTGGGCAAGCGGGAGATGTACGTACCTTACAACACCAATGAAGTGGTCATCGATTCGCTGGATCAGGCGTACGGCAAGCACCATTTGAATCCTGACAAGGTGCGTTGGGAGTTGCACCGCGTGTGGGAAGTGGAGGCGACCGTTGCCGCTGGCAAGCGTCATGCGGTGCCCAAGCGTCGTTACTACCTCGACGAAGACTCCTGGATGGTGTTGCTGATGGATGGCTACGACAGTGAAGGCAAGCTGTGGCGTACCACTCAGATTACGCCGTTCGTGTTGCCATCAGTGCCAATGCTGGAACTCAAGCCCGCGCATGTATTCAACTTGCAGGCCAATACCATGAGTTCATCGCAATCACTTAACGAGGCCACTTTCCATGTGGTCGGACGCAAGCCCGAGACCTACTTTACCGGCGACTCGGTAGGTGCCGAAGGCGTACGTTAAATCACGCGCTTGCAGTGTCGCCACTGAGCCCCGCAGGCACAGTGGCGACAGTCTCTTCTCATCATTTTTTTGCCTCATCCATGCAGTGCTTGACGCTGAGATCTGGGCAGAGAGATGTATTCGAGTACGTCAGATGCACATGTTAAATGCGCTCAAAAGGTCGACGGCCTTTGCCGTCGCCACACTTTGTCTTTCCTGCCTGGCCAGCCTTTGCGTTGCAGCAGGACAATCGGTCGTGCCCGATGTGCTCGACCTTCCTGCACAACAGAACACACGGGCACGGCAGGGTTTGTTACTGGCTGTGGCCCAGGCAGGCCAGCGCCTGGTCGCTGTCGGCGAGCGCGGTAGCGTTCTGCTTTCCGACGACGCAGGGCATTCATGGCGTCAAGCCAAGAGCGTGCCGGTAAGTGTGCTGCTGACCGACGTGGACTTCCCGACACCAACCCAGGGTTGGGCGGTGGGGCACAGCGGTGTGGTCTTGCACAGCACCGATGCAGGCGAAACCTGGCAGCGTCAGCTTGACGGCCAGAAAGTCGCGCAGGTGATTCTCGACGATGCCCGCCAGCGCGCCGATGCTGGCCAAGAGGGCGCTGCCGCAGAGGTGCGTAGTGCCGGGTTCCTGATAAGCGATGGTCCGGACAAGCCTTTTTTGAGCGTGCGGTTTAGTGATGAGCAGCATGGCTATGTGGTGGGTGCTTACGGCATAGCACTCACCACTGCAGACGGCGGCCAGAGCTGGCAATCGCTGGTTGGACGAATCCCTAACCCACGTGGCAAGCACCTTTATCAGGTACAGATCAATCATCAAGAATTGCTGATAGCCGGTGAACAAGGCGTGTTATTTAGCTCAATAGATGGAGGCAGCCATTTCAGTGAGATCTCCACACCCTACAAGGGCACCTTCTTCGGTGTGCTGAATCTTGAGGGCGATACGCTGCTGGCCTACGGTCTACGCGGCAATGTCTGGCGCAGTCCGGATCACGGGGCCAACTGGCAACGGGTGGCGCCGGAACAATCGGTGACACTTACCGCCGCAAGACGACTGCACGACGGTTCTTTGCTGCTCGCTGACGAAAGTGGACGCCTGTTACGCAGTACTGACGACGGCCGCAGTTTTGTGGCTCTCAAAACCCAAGCGCAAGCCGGGCTCAGCGGTGTAGTCGAGTCGGCGGAGGGTGCTCTGATCATTTTCGGCGCGCGCGGGCTGTCCCGGATTGAGCCGGGTACATTAGTTTCGGGAGTTCAATAATGAATCATGCGCAGCTTATTCCCTCGGAAGCTGTCATAAGCGACCTGCAGGCGTTCGATAAACAATCAGGAACACTTTGTGAACGGTTGTTGTTCAACAACCGCATAGTGATCGTTGCACTGTGTTTGTTCATCACGCTGTTGCTGGGTTATCAGGCGCGTGGGCTCTCGCTCAATGCGGCATTCGAGAAGATGATCCCTACGGGTCATCCTTACATTGTCAACTTCCTGGAAAACCGCAAGCAGCTGTCTGGCATGGGCAACACGCTACGCATTGCGGTGGAGGCCAAAGACGGTAATATTTTCAGTGCTGAGTATCTGGAAACGGTACGCAAGCTTAGTGATGAAGTCTTCCTGCTGCCGGGTGTCGACCGCCCTTATATGAAGTCGCTGTGGGCACCAGCCGTACGCTGGACAGGCGTGACCGAAGAAGGTTTGGACGGCGGGCCGGTTATTCCCGATAACTATGATGGGTCTGTGCCAAGCCTTGAGCAGGTCCGAATAAACGTCGAGCGCTCAGGTGAAGTTGGCCAGTTGGTGGCGGCGAACTATAAGTCGAGCATCGTGCTGGTTCCCCTTCAGGAAAAAGTCTCTGAAACCGGCGAGCGGATTGACTATCACGCACTCTCCCTGCGTGTTGAGCAATTGCGCACCAAATACGAGTCGGACAAAATTGCAATCCACATTACCGGCTTCGCCAAGGTAGTGGGTGACCTGATTGATGGCCTGAGACAGGTCCTGGTGTTCTTTGCCGCAGCCATCGTCATCTGCACTGCGGTACTTTTTTGGTACACCCGCTGCCTGCGTAGCACCTTGCTGGTGGTGTTCTGTTCAATGGTCGCGGTGGTATGGCTACTGGGTCTTTTACCTACGCTTGGTTACGAGCTTGATCCTTACTCGATCCTGGTGCCTTTTCTGGTGTTCGCTATTGGCATGAGCCACGGTGCGCAGAAGATGAACGGCATCATGCAGGACGTCGGTCGTGGGACGCACCGATGGGTGGCTGCGCGCTATACCTTTCGACGCTTGTTCCTGGCGGGCATGACCGCGTTGCTGGCCGATGCGGTCGGTTTCGCTGTGTTGATGGTGATAGACATCCAGGTCATACGGGATCTTGCTATCACGGCGAGTATCGGCGTCGCTGTGCTGATTTTCACCAACCTTGTGCTGCTGCCAATCCTGCTTTCTTACACGGGAGTCAGCCCTGCGGCAGCGAAGCGCAGCCTCAAGGCAGAACTGTCGGAAAACAACGACACGCAGCACAGGAAGCATCCGTTCTGGGCGTTCCTCGACCTGTTTACCCGACGCTTCTGGGCGACCGTGGCCGTGGCAGTGGGCCTGGTTTTGGGCATCATCGGTCTGATGGTGAGCACCCATCTGAAAATTGGCGATACCGATCCTGGCGCACCGGAGCTGCGTGCGGATTCGCGTTACAACCGTGATAACGCCTTTATGGTGGACAACTACGCGGCGAGCAGTGATGTGTTCATCATCATGGTCAAGACACCGCAATACGCGTGTGCTCACTACAGCACGCTGATGGCTGTCGATGCGCTGTCGCATGAATTGCAGAAACTGCCTGGGGTCGAGGCCATCAGTTCGCTGGCAGGTATCGCCAAGGTGGCTAACGCAGGGATGAACGAAGGCAGTCTCAAATGGTTCGAAGTGCCACGTTCGCAAGACATGCTCAATGCCATTATTACTCGCGCCCCGCGTGAGATGTTCAACCAGAATTGCGACTTGCTCACGGTGTATGCCTACCTCAAGGACCATAAAGCCGATACGTTGACAAGCGTGGTCGGCGTGGTCGAAGGCTTCGCGGCTAAATACAACAGCGATGACATCCGCTTTCTCAATGCCGCGGGCAACGCCGGCATTGAGGCCGCCACCAATATCGTGGTGAAAAAGGCCAACGTTCAAATGCTGTTCCTGGTCTACGCGGCGGTGATCGTGCTGGCGTTCATTACCTTTCGCTCATGGCGTGCGGTTGTCTGTGCGGTGGTGCCGCTGATGATTACTTCCGTACTGTGTGAGGCGTTGATGGTGTGGCTGAATATCGGCGTCAAGGTTGCCACTCTGCCAGTGATCGCCCTCGGTGTGGGTATAGGCGTGGATTACGCGCTGTACGTGATGACCGTGACGCTGGCGCGGATGAAGGAGGGCATGTCGCTCTCGGAGGCTTACTACAAGGCGTTGATCTTTACCGGCAAGGTGGTGGTGTTAACCGGTATCACCTTGGGGATTGCGGTCGCGACGTGGGTCTGGTCGCCGATCAAGTTCCAGGCTGACATGGGTATTTTGCTGGCGTTCATGTTTGTCTGGAACATGCTCGGAGCGCTGATCTTGTTACCCGCGCTGGCCCACTTTTTGTTGAAGCCCAAACAGGGCGTTGCGATCTGACCGGCGAGAAGGGTGCATTGACTATGAGCACTATATGGAGCGGTCACGGCCGTGATCTGATCAACACCATTTTTCTGGCAACTGGCGCAATGCTTGGAGGGTTTGACGTAGGCGGACTGCATTGGCTTTGGGCCATTTTGACGGCGCTGCTTGCATGGGGGCTGCTAAGTGGCAGTTCGCGACGTGAACGAGCGATCGCGGCTGCGCTGAACAACACCCTTGTGATGCTGGCAGATCCTCAGCCCGCACCGACAAGCATGCAGGATTCGATGGCGCGCTTGCTGGTGGTATTACAAGACAAGGTCGAGTCGGTTCAGCGCATGAATGTACTGGCCTCGGAGTTGACGATTTCCGCAGGCACCTTGGTCTCGGGTTTCACCGAGGCCATTGGCACGGCGGATCGGCAGTCAGAGTTGGCGGTGAACTCAATGGTCGAAGTCCAAGGTATGGCTGAGCGCGCGCGGACCACGTCGGGCGAGGCCATTGCACTGGCCTCGTCCACTACCGATGCTCGCAATCAGGTGTCTGGTGGTGGCGAGCAGGTGCAGCAGGTGGCCGCCGCGATGGTCGATCTGGCCAATGTGGTGGCAGGAGTGGGTGAGGAGTTTGATGGTGTTCGTCATCAAATTGCACGCATCAGCGAGATCGTTGCCATTATCAGGAGCATCGCCGGGCAAACTAATTTGTTG
Organism: Pseudomonas sp. 5C2; assembly: GCF_034314155.1. NCBI lineage: Bacteria > Pseudomonadati > Pseudomonadota > Gammaproteobacteria > Pseudomonadales > Pseudomonadaceae > Pseudomonas > Pseudomonas sp. 5C2. The sequence goes on from NZ_JAVIWH010000002.1 coordinate 1,187,575, forward strand.
GCGCTCAATGCCGCTATTGAGGCTGCCCGAGCGGGTGAACAAGGCCGGGGTTTCAGTGTGGTCGCTGATGAAGTCCGCAAGCTGGCTGAGAGCACAGGCGACGCCACACTGGGCGTCGGAGAAATCATCGCTCTGATCGGCGACGGTATTGACCGTCTTGAACAGCGCCTGGCTCAGGCTCGCCAGGAAGCCACCGAGGGTGTGAAACAAGCCGACGATGCTTGCGGTGTGCTGAAGGGTATTGCAGGTACTGCGCAAAATACCGTTAGCGCGGTGGAGGAGATTGCCCAGCGTGCCAGTGTCGAAGTGCAGAAGACAGGGCAATTGCTGGAAGACTCTGGTGGTGTGGCCCGCTTGGCGAGCGAGCTGGATAACCGGGTCAACGACTGCAATGCGGGCTTACGCCAATTGATGTTGGGTCTGGTGGATCTGAAAGTATTGGCGAACAAAATAGATGTCAGTCGTAATGCGCTGGCCTCCATGATTGACGCAATCGAAGAAGTTCGTGCTCACAACATAATGGTTTTGAATGCCCGCGCTACCTCGCAGATGCTGCCGCATATAGAGCGGATACGCTCTCTGGACACAGAAATCGATCATCTGCTGGGGCGTGCGCAATTGGATGGAGGGGCAGGGGGTGAAGCACGTAAAGCTCATTTCTCCCGTTTGCGGGAAGCTTTGGACGGCTATCGCGTGCTTCGTGATGAACTGCTCAATGCTGCCCAAGGCGGGAAGCTGAAACAGATACGTGAGCGCACGACTCCTTTGATCAGAAACGCTTACCTAAAAGTCAAAGAGGCGTGTGTCGCGTTATCCGCATAAACTAAGACCCATGCAGCGAACGCTTCAGATCGCACGCACAATAAAAAACGCAATCGATTTTGGTGAGTTTTACCGTCCTCAAGATCGAAAGGCTCGTGCTTCGTTACGTTTTAGGAATGTTCATGATCGAGCAACCCCTTGCCGAACGCTTCAATTTGCGTTCACGGCTGCGCTTTAATATCGAGAGCGGGCAGATCTGGCTCGACGAAAACCGCATGCTGCTGCTTCACGCCAAGGCCTTCGGGGCCTTGCGCCAAGAGTTGTTTGAGTCGCTTGGGTCCAAGCGCGCCAAAGGACTTTTGTTTCGCATGGGTTTTGCAGCTGGCCAGCATGATGCCGACCTTGCGCAAAAGCTCTATGGCGAGGGTGACGACTTTGACGTTTTCAAGATCGGCCCTGAGCTGCACGCGTTTGAAGGTCTGGTTCGATCAACCATCACCGAAGCAAAAATAGACTGGGAAAAAGGGACATTTTTCGGCGAAGTGAAATGTGAAAACTCATGGGAAGCTGAATCGCATCTGCAATTATTTGGTGCTGGCGATGAGGCTGCTTGCTGGCACCTGTCGGGCTATGCATCGGGTTATACCTCTCGATTCTTCAAGCGCTTCATTGTTTTTCGTGAAACCAAATGCGTGTGTTGTGGTGACCCTAACTGCGTGCTGGTTGGCAAACCGGTGGAAGACTGGGGAGATGACACTTTCCTCGAACACTGTCTGGAGCCAAAGGATAAGGAGACTTCTTTTGAACAGTTGCAAGAGGAGCTGTGGCAAGTGCGTGGTCGTCAGCGCGAACAGCGTCCGCCTGGCAAGCTGGTGGGCAGCTCCCCAGCGTTTAGTGCTGCTTTCAGTTTGCTCAGTAAGGCAGCCAGCAGTCCTATAACGGTTTTACTCTTGGGTGAAACCGGGGTCGGCAAAGAGGTATTTGCCCAGTGGCTGCACGAAAACAGTGATCGTGCAGATAAACCGTTTGTAGCCATCAACTGTGCAGCGATTCCCAATGACCTGATCGAATCAGAGCTTTTTGGTGTGCAGAAAGGAGCCTATACCGGCGCGCAGAATTCACGACCAGGCAAGTTCGAGCGAGCCGATGGTGGCACGTTATTCCTTGATGAACTGGGTGAGCTTTCCCCTTCGGCCCAGGTGAAACTCTTGCGGGTACTGCAAACCGGAGAAGTCGAGCGACTGGGCGACGATAAGCCCCGCAAGGTCAGTGTGCGGCTGGTTGCCGCCACCAACGTCAATCTGCAACAAGCCATTGCCGATGGTCGTTTTCGCGCCGACCTCTACTACCGCCTGGCGACCTATCCATTAGAAATCCCCCCCTGCGCAAGCGCAAGTCGGATATTCCGGTGTTAGTCTCGGTGCTTATCGAAAAATACTCACCGCTCTATCACAAGACTATTCACGGTATCAGCGATCTGGCGATGCAAGAGCTGATGGCCTATGACTGGCCGGGCAATGTCCGTGAGCTTGAAAACCTGGTTGAGCGTTCTGTTTTGCTTGCTCCTTCAGGGGGACAAATTGAGGTGGAACATCTGTTCCCTGGTATGGCTCCCGTGACTGCGCTCGGTGCTGTAATTGACAGGCAGGGGAAGGTGGGGAATGCGGATGAAGCCAGGAAAGATAAACTTTACGATAGTTTACTGGATGAGGGCTTCGATCTTCAGGCACATGAAGCTCGTCTTTTGCAGCTCGCTGTTTTGCGGGCCAATGGCAACCTCACCCACGCGGCACGTCTACTCGGCATAACCCGTCGTCAGTTGGCGTATCGGGTAAAACAGGTATTGGGTGATATCGAATAGGCCCCGGATAGCGCCTGACAAAAGCGTACACCTATCAATCCATAGGTGCTCTTTAATCCAGGCATTCCTGTGACATGACCGTGAAGGCGGAAGGAATGCCTGTTTTTTAAGAAGCCTTATGCCAAACACGTCGCCCGACGTGTTTTTTTTGCCCATCTAACGGTCACTCCAGGCTCATTTGCCAGTGGGTGGACATCGTTTTGCTCGGGATATCGCGTTTTGCTGATGTGCGGCCTTACGTTTTTGTAAGGCGTGGGTGGCGAATGGACAGAAACGTCATCCTATGAGGGGGGCTTATTCTTTTGTTTATCTATTAAAAACCATATAAATCAATTAGTTGAAGTTATTGGCATCCTCTATGCAAAGTTAGATCGAGACTGTAAGTCCGGCTTGTCGCTAGCCCGAAAGGGCACGCGTAGAGCCAACCTCATCTAGCCAATAATGGAGACAACAAATGGCGATGACAGGTGTATTGCGTCCAGGGCATGCCCAGGTGCGCGTGTTGAACCTTGAAGAAGGCATCCACTTTTACCGCAACGTGCTGGGCCTGGTGGAAACCGGGCGTGATGACCAGGGGCGCGTGTACTTTAAATGCTGGGACGAGCGTGATCACAACTGCTATGTGATTCGTGAGGCGGACACCGCTGGCATCGATTTCTTTGGCTTCAAGGTGTTGGACAAGGCCACTCTGGAAAAACTTGATGCCGACCTGCAAGCATACGGTTTGGTCACTACACGCATCCCGGCCGGTGAAATGCTGGAAACCGGCGAGCGCGTGCGCTTCGAGTTGCCATCCGGCCATCTGATCGAGTTGTATGCGGAGAAAACCCGTATAGGTAACGGCATTCCCCAAGTCAACCCGGCTCCGTGGAACGCTCAGCGCGAACATGGCATCGCCCCTATCCAGCTGGACCATTGCTTGCTGTATGGCCCGAATATCGCCGAAGTGAAGAAGATCTTCACCGACGTCTTGGGCTTCTTTCTGGTTGAGCGCGTACTCAGCCCGGATGGCGACAGCGACATGGGCATCTGGTTGTCCTGCTCGCACAAAGTCCATGACATCGCCTTCGTCGAGTATCCGGAGAAGGGCAAGCTGCACCACTGTTCATTCCTCCTCGAGTCGTGGGAGCAAGTGTTGCGTGCCGGCGACATCATGTCGATGAACGAAGTGAACGTTGATATTGGCCCTACCCGTCATGGCGTAACCCGCGGCTGCACCATCTATGCGTGGGATCCCTCAGGCAATCGTTTTGAAACCTTCATGGGCGGCTACCACCCTTATCCAGATTACGAGCCGCTGTCTTGGACCTACGACAACTTCGCCCAAGGCCTCGACTACCCGCAGCGCAAACTGCACGAGACCTTTCTGACTGTAGTGACCTGAGGGCACATCTATGGCTTTGCCCGATGAGTCACTGGAAATGCAGCCGGCCGACCTGGATACGCAAAAGCGTTTTGTACGGGTTACCGGCAATCGCGGGAGCCGCTTTGTCGAGTTCGACTTCGCCATTGGCGAGCCAGGGTTATTCGTTGAAATGATCCTGACTCATGAAGCATTCGCCGAGTTCTGCGCCACGAACAAGGTTGCGTTGATGCCCGCGCCGACTGCGGCTATGGACGAGGAAGATGCTTCGGCTGATTGGGATTGGCGACTCGCTGACGCCACACAGGTTCGTTTCAAAAACTAATCGAATTGGGCGTTTCACCTCAGGTGAAACGCTTGTGGGAGATACACATGCATATAGATCTTCGCACGGTCAGCATCCAGCCATTGCGACAGACGTTTGATCACTTGGCCCGTCGTTTTGGCGACAAGCCCTCTTCGCGCTATCAGGAAGGCAGCTACGACATCCAGCCTGAGGAAAATCTGCACTACCTGCCGACCTGGGACCCGGAGCAGGCGCTTTACGACGCCAGCATCACCAAGATCGTGATGCGCGACTGGTACGCCTTGAAAGACCCGCGCCAGTTTTACTACAGCACCTACACGCTGGCGCGCGCGCGTCAGCAAGAGAACACCGAAGCGAACTTCAACTTCGTTGAAACCCGCGGCCTGGCCGACATGCTTTCAGACGATCTGCGCAGCTCCGCGCTCAATCTGTTGGTGCCGCTGCGTCACGCTGCCTGGGGCGCCAATCTCAACAACACCTTTATCTGCGGTTACGGCTACAGCACGGTGTTTACCCAGCCGTGTATGTACCACGCGATGGATAACCTGGGTTCGGCTCAATACCTGTCGCGGATTGGTCTGCTGCTGGGTGGCACCGAAGCCCTGGAAGAGGGCAAGGCCGCCTGGATGGAAGGAGACACCTGGCAAGCACTGCGTCGTTATACCGAGGACTGCATGGCGGTACGCGATCCGTTCGAGCTGTTTGTTGCGCAAAACGTGGCCCTGGATGGCTTGCTCTATCCGCTGGTGTACGGGCGCATCGTGGATGACCGGTTTGCGGCCAATGGCGGCTCGGCGGTGGCCATGCTGACTCAATTCATGAGCGACTGGTTTGAGGAGACCCGCAAATGGGTCGATGCGGTCATGAAGGTAGCGGCCGCTGAGTCCGAGCAAAACCGCGAGCAATTACAGGCCTGGACAGCCGTTTGGCGTGATCGCGCTGCAGCCGCCTTGCTGCCGGTGATCGGGCAGGTTTTTGCGGGCCAGGCCGATGAGGTCATGGCTGAGCAATTGATCGTCTTCAAGGCTCGCCTTGAAAAAACCGGCGTCGTGGTCTGAGAGGTTTCTATGTCGACTGTGTTTATTGCATTGCAAACCAATGAAGAGACTCGCCCCATTATCGAGGCGATTGAAATAGATAACCCCGAGGCCGTGGTCAATCGCGAACCGGCGATGGTCAAAATCAATGCGCCTGGCCGCTTGGTCATTCGCCGAGAAACCATTGAAGAACAGATGGGTCGCAGCTTTGATATGCAAGAGCTGAATATCAACCTGATCACGCTCTCCGGCAACGTCGTTGAAGACGAAGACTCCTTGACCCTGACCTGGGGCAACTAAGCGAGAATATTTAGCATGGACATGAAAGCAAATAATAAAAAAATGAATGCGAAAGAAAAGTACCGGTTGTTGACGCGCGACCTGGCGTGGGAACCGTCTTATCGCACCGAGGAAGAACTCTTTCCCTACATTGCCTATGAAGGGCTGAAGATCCATGACTGGAACAAGTGGGAAGATCCGTTCCGCTTGACCATGGATGCGTACTGGAAGTATCAGGCGGAAAAAGAGCGTAAGTTTTACGCGATTATCGACGCCCATGCGCAGAATAACGGCCATCTGAATATTACCGATGCACGCTACCTGTCGGCCTTGAAAATATTTCTGCAGGCCATCAGTCCGGGTGAGTACGCCGCGCATAAAGGGTTTGCCCGTGTGGGCCGTGAGTTTCGCGGTGTGGGGACGCAAGTGGCCTGCCAGATGCAGGCCATTGATGAAATTCGCCACGCCCAGACGCAAGTCCACGCACTGTCCAATTACAACAAGTTCTACAACGGCTTCCATGCGTTTGCTGATCAGCGTGACCGCATCTGGTACACGTCTGTGGCGCGCTCGTTCTTTGACGATGCGATGTCGGCCGGTCCGTTTGAGTTCATGATTGCCATCGGCTTCTCGTTCGAATACGTGCTGACCAACCTGCTGTTCGTACCGTTCATGTCCGGCGCAGCTTACAACGGTGACATGGCCACGGTGACCTTCGGCTTCTCGGCCCAGTCGGATGAAGCGCGGCACATGACCTTGGGGCTTGAATGCATCAAGTTCATGCTCGAGCAGGATCCGGACAACCTGCCCATCGTTCAGGGCTGGATCGACAAGTGGTTCTGGCGTGGCTTCCGGGTTCTCGGCCTGGTCAGCACCATGATGGATTACATGCTGCCCAAGCGCGTCATGTCGTGGCGCGAGGCGTGGGATATTTACGGTGCAGAGAACGGCGGTGCGCTGTTCAAGGACCTGGCGCGTTACGGTATTCGTCCACCGAAGAGCTGGGATGACGCCGAAGCAGGCATCGACCACATGTCTCACCAGTTCATGTTGGGTCTTTACCAGTGGAGCTTTGGTACTGCCTTTCATGCATGGATCCCCTCGGATGAGGACCTGCAATGGTTATCTGCCAAGTACCCCACCACGTTCGACAAGTATTACCGGCCACGCTGGGAACACATCAAAAAGCTGGCGGCGGCAGGTACGCCGTTCAAGAACTATGGCCTGGCTAAACTGTGCCAGTGCTGCCAGTTGCCGACGGTATTTACCGAGCCAAATGATCCGACGCTTACTTGCCACCGTGAAGTTGAATACAAAGGCGATAAGTATCACTTCTGCTCTGATCATTGCCTGGAAATTTTCAATAATGAGCCGGAGAAATATATCCAGGCATGGCTGCCCATGCCTGCACTCTTCCAAGCGCCGCTCAATGGTGATCTGGCTGCCTGGATGGAGTGGGTTTCGCTGAAAGACGGTCAGGACAATGGTGATTTTGCCGATTCCCAGGACCGCCACAACTTCGAACTGTGGCGTGGTCTGGCGACGTCGAACCAGTAAGCCTCTAAAGGGGGTGGTCGTTAGTTGAAGCGGCCACGCCCAACACAATAATAAGGAGAACAAAATGCCTGTAGTCGCCCTTAAAGAGTACGTAGGCGTTGCCCGTGATCGCGTTGAGAATTTCAACGGCAAACAGCTGGTGTACGTCAGCTGGGATCACCATCTGCTTTTTGCTGCCCCGTTCCTGCTTTGTCTGCCGCCGCAGACTACTTTCGCCGAGTTGATTCAGGTCGCTCTCGAGCCGCTGCTGCAAGCGGACCCGGATACCGCAGCGATTAACTGGCGCACTGTCGAGTGGCTCAAGGGCAACCGGCCTTGGGTGCCCGACTTCAATCTCAGCCTGGCCGACAATGCTATCGGCCACAAAGATCAGCTGCGTTTCAGTACGCCGGGCCTCAACACTATTTGCGCAGTTAGCTGAGAAGGGGGACGGGCTATGAGTTACGAACTGACGATTGAACCACTGGGTCAGACCATCGAGATCGAAGAAGGTCAGACCATTCTCGATGCGGCTCTGCGGGCCGGCATCTACCTGCCACACGCCTGCTGCCACGGCTTGTGTGCGACTTGCAAGATTCAGGTGGTGGATGGCGAGATTGAACACGGCGAGGCCTCCAGCTTTGCCCTGATGGATTTTGAGCGCGAAGAGAAGAAGTGCCTGGCCTGCTGCGCTACCGCTGAGAGCGACCTGGTGATTGAGGCGGAAATCGATGAAGACCCGGATGCCGAGAATCTGCCGGTCCGCGACTTCGCCGGTACGGTCAGCCGCATCGAAACCCTCACGCCTACCATCAAGGGCGTGTGGATCAAGCTCGACGATCCGGCTGGAATGCACTTCCAGGCCGGTCAATACATCAATCTGCAGTTGCCTGACGGTATCGGCAGCCGGGCATTTTCGATTGCCAGTGCACCTACGGATGGCGGTGAAATTGAGCTGAATATTCGTATCGTGCCAGGCGGTCGTGGTACGGGTTATGTGCACGAGCAGGTGAAGGTCGGCGAGCGCATGAGCATTACCGGCCCCTACGGTCGCTTCTTTGTGAAGAAGTCGGCGCATATGCCGGTAATTTTCATGGGCGGCGGTTCCGGGCTTTCCAGCCCGCGCTCAATGATTCTGGATCTGCTGGCGGAAGGTTTTGAACTGCCGATCACCCTCATTTATGGCCAACGCCATCGTAGCGAGCTGTATTACCACGACGATTTCCTCGCCATGGCTCAGCAATACGCGAACTTCAACTACGTGCCTGCGCTCTCCCATGAGCCGGAGGACTCTGGCTGGGAAGGCTCCCGTGGCTTCGTCCATGACGCGGCCAAGGCGCACTTCAATAACGACTTCAGGGGGCACAAGGCTTACCTGTGTGGCCCGCCTTTAATGATTGACTCCTGCATCAGTACGCTGATGCAGGGACGCCTGTTTGAGCGCGACATCTATACCGAGAAGTTTATATCGGCGGCGGATGCTCAGCAGGTCCGCAGTCCCTTGTTCAAGGCTATCTGATCGCGCCGACTAGCGCCCCCAACAGGTTAGTCAAGGGAGCTTGTGTGGGCTGATTTTGTTACCTCAGTGTCAATACCCTGTAGGTATCAGAGTTGGTAAAACAAAGTATTAGCCGGTATTGCCTGGCTTTTCTAGACTCGTTTCAGGGACTAATACCCGCTGACCTGGGGAAGGTGCAGCGGGTAGTCATACAGAACAACACCCCGGAGCTTCCATGCGCCAGATTGAAAATTTCATCGCCGGTGAGTTCGTCGGCGCTGCCAGTGGCAAACGTTTCGACAAGCGTTCACCGGTCGATAACAGTGTTATTTGCTCGATCAGTGAAGCCGGACGCGGCGAGGTAGATGCCGCCGTCAGCGCTGCACGTAATGCGCTACAGGGCGAGTGGGGTGGTCTTACCACGGATCAACGCATTGAGTTGCTCTACGGTGTCGCTAACGAAATCACCCGCCGCTTCGACGACTTCGTTGAGGCCGAGATGTCCGACACCGGTCAGCCTGAGCACGTCATGAAGCACGTGTTCATCCCGCGCGGGGCGGCCAACTTCAAAGTGTTCGCCGACGTGATCAAGAACGTCGCCAGCGAATCCTTCCAGATGGATACGCCTGATGGTCGCGGCGCCTTCAATTACTCGATTCGCCGCCCCAAGGGGGTGATCGGGGTGGTCTGTCCGTGGAATGCCCCGTTCATGCTGATGACCTGGAAAGTAGGTCCGGCGCTGGCCTGCGGTAATACCGTGGTGGTCAAGCCGTCCGAAGAGTCGCCACAAACGGCGGCACTGCTGAGTGAAGTGATGAACGCAGTGGGTATCCCCAAGGGTGTCTACAACGTAGTGAACGGATTCGGGCCCAACTCCGCTGGCGAGTTCGTCACCCAACACCCGCACGTCGATGCCATCACCTTTACCGGCGAGACCCGGACTGGCACGGCCATCATGAAAGCCGCTTCCGAAGGCATGCGCGATGTGTCGTTCGAACTGGGTGGCAAGAATGCCGGCATCGTGTTTGCCGATGCCGACTTTGATGCGGCGGTTGAGAGCTTCTCACGCTCGGTATTCCTCAACTCGGGCCAAGTCTGCCTGGGCACCGAGCGGGTGTATGTCGAGCGGCCGATTTTCGAGCGTTTTGTCCAGGCCCTTAAGGTCAAGGCGGAGGCGGTCAAATATGGTCGTCCAGATGATCATCATGCCAACTACGGCCCGCTGATCAGCCAGGAGCACAAGCAGAAAGTGCTGTCTTACTACCGTAAGGCTGTGGAGGAGGGCGCCACTCTGGTGACCGGCGGCGGTGTGCCTGATATGCCGGCGGATCTGGCCGAAGGTGCCTGGGTGCAACCCACTATCTGGACCGGCCTGCCTGAAACAGCTTCCGTTGTGCAGGAAGAAATTTTCGGGCCGTGCTGCCACATTTCGCCGTTCGACAGCGAGGACGAAGTCGTGCAGAAAGCCAACGCGACCGATTACGGCCTGTCGACCACCATCTGGACCTCTAATTTATCTCGTGCCCACCGCATGGCGGCGCGTATCGACGTTGGCATCACCTGGATCAACAGCTGGTTCCTGCGCGATTTGCGCACCCCGTTTGGCGGCTCCAAACAGTCGGGCATCGGTCGTGAAGGCGGCGTGCATTCGCTGGAGTTCTACACCGAAACCCGAAATATCTGCGTGAAACTCTGAGGCCCTTATGGACAAGCAAAAGATCGAGCATTACGGCGATGAGCTTTACCAAGCTTTCGTCTCCCGTCGCGCCGTTGCGCCACTGCTCACCCGTGAGCCGGAGATCACCATTGAGGATGCTTACCGTATCCAGGAGCGCTTCGTCGCTCGGCGGCTGGCAGCGGGTGAAACCATCGTCGGCAAGAAAATCGGTGCGACCAGCAAGCCTGTACAGGACTTTCTCGGCGTCTATCAGCCGGACTTCGGGATGCTCACTTCGGCCATGGTTTTTCAAGAGGGCGACACCATTGACCTCGGCCAGTTGATTCAGCCGAAAGCCGAAGCCGAGTTGGCCTTTGTGTTGAAGCATGACCTCAAGGGGCCAGGCATCACCGCGATGGACGTGATCCGTGCGACTGACTACGTGGTGCCTTGTTTCGAGATCGTCGATTCACGCATTACCGACTGGCAGATCAAGATCCAGGACACCGTTGCGGACAATGCCTCTTGCGGCGTATTCGTCCTGGGTAAAACCAAGGGCGATCCGCGCAAGCTCGATATCACCCTGGCAGGCATGGTGCTGGAGAAGAACGGCGAGTTGTTCTCTACCGGCGTCGGTGCTGCGGTGCAAGGTTCACCAGCGAATGCTGTGGCCTGGCTGGCCAATACCCTGGGTGCATTGGGCATTCCATTCAAGGCAGGCGAGGTGATTCTCTCGGGTTCCCAGTCTTCGTTGGTACCGGTGACAGATGGGGATGAGTTGGTGTGTACCGTCGGCGGCCTTGGTAGCTGTCGCGTCAAGTTTTCCGGGAGGAGCGCAGTATGAGCAGCAACCTGACACTGTTGCGTGAGGACATCGTTCGCCTGTGCGAGCGGGTTGAAGGTGCGCAGACCCGCGCCTACGCCATTCCCAAGCTGACCGACGAATACCCGAACATGACCATCGCCGATGGTTATGCCGTGCAGAGCGAGCTTCGTCGTCGCTTCATCGAAAAAGGCCACAAGCTGGTCGGCTGAAAAGCCGGGCTGACGTCAAAAGCCAAGATGCAGCAGATGGGTGTCAACGTGCCCTCGATCGGCTTTTTGACCGATCGCATGGCCCGCCCCGAGAGTTCGGCCATCTCCACTTCAGACCTGGTGCATCCACGGGTTGAATGCGAAGTGGCTTTTGTTATGAAGAGTGACTTGCAGGGGCCTGGTTGCACCGCCCAGGACGTTTTGGCGGCGACCGACTATGTCCTCCCTGCGGTCGAAATCATTGATTCGCGATTTTCCGGATTCAAGTTCGACCTGGCCAGTGTGATCGCCGACAACGGTTCTTCCGCGCGCTTTGTCGGGGGTGGACGGGCACGTTATGTCGATGATCTGGACCTCAAGACCCTTGGCGTAGTGATGGAGAAAAATGGCGAGATCGTCGCTATGGGTGCTTCTGCGGCAGTCATGGGCCATCCGGCCGAAGCCATTGCCATGCTGGTGAATATCCTGGCGGAGATGGGCGAGATACTGCCGGCCGGCAGCTTCGTGATGAGTGGTGGCATCACCGAGGCCCTTGCGGTGAAACCAGGCGACAGCATTGTGGCTCGCTTTCAGGAGCTGGGTACCGTGTCGATGCGTTTCGTTGAATAACGACAAAAACGAAGAGAATCAAGCATGCCAATTATCGAAATGCACATGGTCGAAGGCCGCACCGCAGAGCAGAAAAGCCGCGTTGCAGCCGCAGTCACCACGGCGGTTTGCAACAGTCTGGAGTGTGCTCCGGAAACAGTGCGCATCCTCATTACCGAGCACGGTAGCGACGAGTTTTACGTGGCCGGTATGAACATGGCACAGCGCGCTGCGAAGAATAAGGAACAATCTCAATGAAGAAGATCAAGTGTGCACTCATAGGCTCAGGCAACATCGGCACTGACCTGATCTACAAAATCTTGCGCAGCCCAGTGCTTGAGCCCGTCTGGATGGTCGGTATCGATCCCGAATCCGAGGGTTTGGTGCGCGCTCGTGCCATGGGTTTGAAAACCACCCATGAAGGCGTGGACGGTCTTCTGCCGCACGTGCTTGAAGATGGCATTCAGATCGCCTTTGACGCTACCAGCGCCTATGTACATGCCGAAAATAGCCGCAAGCTAAACGCTCTCGGTGTGCTGATGATTGACCTTACCCCAGCGGCTATCGGCCCGCTGTGCGTGCCACCGGTGAACCTGCGAGAGCACGCGGAGAAGCTGGAGATGAACGTCAACATGATCTCCTGCGCTGGCCAGGCCACTATCCCAATCGTCAATGCCGTCTCGCGTATTCAGAGCGTCGAGTATGCCGAGATCGTCGCCAGCCTGGCGTCCAAGTCGATTGGCCCGGGCACCCGTGCCAACCTGGATGAATTTACCAACACCACCTCAAGCGCCATTGTGAAAGTCGGTGGCGCTCGCAAGGGCAAGGCGTTGGCCATTATCAACCCGGCCGACCCACCGATGATGATGCGCAACACCATCTACTGCCTGACGGATGACGAGCCGGATAGAGCCCGAATCACTGAGTCGATTCTGCAAATGATCGTCGAGGTGCAGAAGTACGTGCCGGGCTACCGCCTGGTCAACGGGCCTGTTTTTGAAGGCAAGAAAGTCTCCGTGTTCCTGGAAGTGGCAGGCCTCGGCGACTACCTGCCGACCTATGCCGGCAATCTGGACATCATGACGGCAGCCGCTACCCGCACTGCAGAGATGTTTGCCGAGGAAATGCTCGCCGGCAAGATTCAGCTTAAAGCTTCGGAGGTCGCGTAATGAGTCAGTCCCCCCGTTCCAGCCTCAAAGGCCGCAAGGTAATCCTGCACGACATGTGCCTGCGCGACGGCATGCATGCCAAGCGTGAACAGATCAGTGTCGAGCAGATGGTCAAGGTCGCTACCGCGCTGGATGACGCTGGCGTGCCTTACATTCAGGTCACCCATGGCGGTGGTCTGGGCGGCAATTCGCTGCAGCATGGTTTTGCCCCTCATACGAATGAGGAGTACATCAGCGCAGTGGCACCCAAGATGAAACAGGCCAAAGTATCGGTCCTGCTCATTCCAGGGCTCGGCACCATGAAGGAGCTGCACTCGGCGTTCGACTGCGGTGCGCGGAGCGTGCATGTGGCCACCCACTGCACCGAGGCAGACACCTCGCCCCAGCACATCGCCTATGCCCGCAAGTTGGGGATGGACACCTCCGGCTTTTTGATGATGGCGCACCTCAATGATGCTGCAGGTATCGCCAGACAGGGCAAGCTGATGGAGTCCTACGGCGCGCAGACGGTGTATGTCACCGACTCTGCAGGCTACATGCTGCCTGACGATGTAAAAGCACGTATTGGTGCCCTGCGTGAGGTACTCAATCCAGAGACCGAGATCGGTTTCCACGGCCATCACAACCTGGGCATGGGCGTGGCCAACTCCATCGCCGCCATCGAAGCGGGCGCTAGCCGCATTGATGGTTCCGTGGCTGGCTTGGGCGCCGGTGCCGGCAACACGCCGCTGGAAGTGTTTGCCGCAGTGTGCGAACGCATGGGCATCGAAACCGGCACGGACCTGTTCAAGCTGATGGACGTAGCAGAAGACATCATCGTACCCATGATGGAGCACATCGTGCGGGTTGACCGCGAGTCACTGACTCTCGGCTATGCAGGCGTCTACTCGACATTCCTCCTGCATGCCAAGCGTGCAAGCCTGCAATTTGGCGTCCCGGCCCGCGACATTCTGGTCGAGTTGGGACGCAAGAAAATGATCGGTGGCCAAGAGGACATGATCTTCGACACGGCAATGACCATGGCCAGGGACCGTGGAGTAGTTCTTCCCACCTGAATAAGCTTCGGGGCATGTGGTGCATGCTCCGAACCCGAAACTTAACGGCGGGTGGACGATGAACTCACGTAATGAATTAGCGGTGGTGGTGGGGGCAACTGGTGCCTTTGGTAAACAGATCGTTGCGCGACTGTGCGCCAACGGATTGGACGTCGTCGCAGTGGCCCGCAGCTCGGCGGCTATTGATGAGCTAAGCCGGATTCATCCTGGGGTCATCCCTTGTGTTGCCGACATTTCTGCCGACGAGTCCATTGCGCATATCCGAAACGTACTGGATCGGCCGGTGCGGATGATTGTCCATGGCCCCGGCGTGGCGGTCGTAGGCGGCGTTCTTGACGCCCCTACGTCTGCGCTGACAGATGCGGTCAATATTAAAGTCGGCGGTCTGTTGCGCCTGACCCGTGCTGTGGATGCGAGTCTCGTCAAAGGATCTCGTCTCGTCGCTATCGGTGGACACTACGGTTTTGAACCCACGGCATACGCGGCCTCAGCGGGAGTAGCAAACGCAGCCTTGGCGAACGCGATACGTCAGCTCAGTCTGGCTTATGGCTCGCGAGGTGTGACGGCGCATCTTATTGCGCCGGGACCTGCGGATACGGAGCGTTTGCACAAAGTGGCAGCCGACCGGGGAAGGCAGCGTGGTGTCAGCACTGAAACCGTTCTGCAGGAGATGTGTCTTGAATCCTCCATCGGTGCCTTCACGACGCCGGAGCAAGTGGCCTGGGCCGTTAGTTTGTTGCTAGCCCCCGAGGCTGACGCGATGACCGGATCCACGTTGATGCTGGATTCTGGACGACGTCGCGGCTTGCCCTGATGTGCGTTGGGTCGTGTGATTAAACAATAAATATAAGAATATGCATGAGGCCTCAAAAATGCCGGTAGTAAATTTTCATCTCGTTGAAGGGTCTTGTTCGGCTGAGCAAAAAGTGCGTTTGCTCCAGGATGCCTCACATCTTTACAGCAAGGTTTTGCTGTCACCGATGGACCGGGTGCGGGCGATAATCACCTTGCATGCAGCAGATGAGTTTGCTGTTGCCGGGCACTGTGTCAGTACCCATCGACTGCATGCGCCGTACTTCGAGTTCATCGTGCTCGAAGGACGCCCATTGGACGAACGTCAGAAGCTAATGACCGGATTTACTTCCTTGCTGGTCGAAATATTAGCAGTTGATCGGAGCGTTGTGCGGGGCAGGTGCATCCGGGTTGAACCACAGGACTGGTCGATTGGCGGCATTGGCGCAGATGTCTTACGCGAACAGGAAATCTGTGCACGGGCTGCAAAGCTTGAAGTTCTCGGATGAGTACTGAAGAACAAGACGAGGTGTGTGCCACTGCGGCTTTAGAGGCTCTTGGACTTTTGCCGATAGTCACTTCCACTGCGTGAGAACGGGCCATGGAATATCAAGTATTGATCGAAGACACCGGAGAGCATTACGCCTGTGATGAGCGTGAGTCGGTTCTGCATGGTATGGCTCGTCTTGGCCGTCGTGGCATTCCATTGGGATGCCGTGGCGGTGGATGCGGTATCTGTAAGGTTCAGATCCTCAAGGGTGCCTTTGAGGTAAAGACCATGAGTCGCGCACATGTCAGCGTAGAAGAACTGGCGGCCGGCACGGTGTTGGCTTGCCGTGTAATGCCTCAGAGCGACTTGTGTGTGCACGTTGTCGGAAAGATGAAAAAACAGTTTTAACGCATGGCGGTGGCTTGGCGAAAGATCACCATTCCTTGAGTGGAAAAGGTGGTCGCGCCTTTTCGTATTACGTCAGTCAGCCATTTGATCTCGCCAAACTCAGCGAAGACGAAGCTTTCTATGGCGGGAAACTGGCCACTGCAGAATTTTTCTTCGCACGTCTGTTGCTGCGCACCTTGAAGCTAGTGTCCTGAGTGGGTAGTTCGTTAATTTAAGCCTGCCAGAAACAGGTATTCGAATAATTAAAATAGATAAACGAATTAACCACGCAGGACACTGGCTTTTGATCTAAACAGCGCCTCAGAAGGCATCGGCACGAGTTGTTTAGCCGGTATGATCTTGATGCTCTTCAATTCCCCAGGTGATTTTTGCCCACAGACGCTCATGAAAAATATAAGCAAACGTGGTGTATAAATTACTGACGACCATGAAACCGATAGCCACCCGCAGCGTCCCCGTAAATATAAAAATTGTCATGAAGTCCAGGCACATAATTATTACGCGATAGGTGACTGCTTTTACCATTGACCTACGTAGAAGGACGCTTCGAGGCATGGTGAGCCCTGCCATGTTGAGATTTTGAGTAGAAACAGTTTCAACTTAGCACACATGCGTCAGCTACAAGCGGTTGCGGGTATGTCTGCCTCGCTGCTCGAGAGGCAGACATAAATTTAATTCAGTGTCCCTCCCACCCCCGGCGTTTTGCAAGGTGGTTGTCGCTTCAGCCGTATTTTTATGCCGCCATTTTTAGTGCCGTGGGAAGTTGAAGGTCACAAGATCCGCTTTCAGCAACTTGTCCAACTGCTCGCTGGTACGGGGTTGCTCGATAACAAAATGGCGACAACCACTTGGTGGCTGGAGGGGCATTTCCGCGAGAGATTTCCGCAGGTCAATCTGCAAATGCGTCCGATGGTGACTGAGTCGGAGTGTCTGGTATGCGATAAGCGCACATGCCACGTTTCTATTGCAAGCTGTTCACGTGCTCAACAAATTTGCGGGAAAGGCCATCGCCATGCAATGCGCACAGAAGTGGCTTCAGGATCACCTGGCGGAACAGGTACGTATGACAGATCTGGCACAGAGGTTGGCAGTTAGCGAGCGAACCTTGATACGCCGCTTCAATAGGGTGCTTGAGCAGTCGCCGCTAACCTATTTGCAGAACTTGCGCATCGACACGGCGCGCGCGTTGCTGGAGGCCGGTGACCTGAGCACCGAGCAAATCGCCCCCATCATCAAGTCTTCCATCAGTTCGTCGCGGTCCTGATCGTCAAGGGTGCGCTGTACCAACCAGGAGGGTGCGCTGCTGAGCAATGAGGCAATGGCGTGCCCGGCGGCCTGAAGCCGATGCGGGGTCAACAGTGTTCTATACCCCAGTGCCACGAGCAGTTGGCGCTCATATTGTTCGCGTAAATGGCTGACACGCAGTTGTTGTTCTTCGTTCAGACAACAACTGTCGCGTTCAGCCAGGCGAAAGTGCAACGGCATTTCCCGGTACAGATTCAGGTGTGCCCGGATAATGACTTGCAAGGTGTTCACCCCGTCATCAGGGCTTTGCTCTATCAGACGTACAGTGGTCAGCAGTTCTTCGTAAAGCTCCTCGATCAAGTCGAGGAGCAAATGCTGTTTGCTTGGATAATGATGGTAAAGCGAGCCAGGTGTGAGCCCGAGATAGGTTGCCAGCTCGCGCATGCCAACCTGGCCGAATCCCTTTCTGGCGAACAGATCCAGTGCCTTGTCACGGCTCTGAGCGAAGCGTGAACAGCGCTCAGGTATAGACATGGAAACCGCGCCCGCTTTTGCGGCCCAGATAACCTGCCGCGACCATTTCCTTGAGCAGTTGCGCTGGACGATATTTCGGGTCATTGAAGCCATCATGGAAACTCTCCATGATCGCCAGCATGGTATCCAGGCCGATCAGATCAGCCAGCGCAAGCGGGCCGATAGGGTGATTGCAGCCCAATTGCATGCCGGTATCGATGTCCTTGGCGTTGGCCAGGCCTTCCTGCAAAACGAAGATCGCTTCGTTGATCATCGGACACAGAATGCGATTGACCACGAAGCCCGGGCTGTTGCGAGCCGTGACTGCACTCTTGCCAATCTGTTCGGCGAGTTTCAGCGCCAAGGCGTGGGTGATGTCCGACGTTTGCAAACCGCGGATGACCTCCAGCAATGCCATCATCGGTACAGGGTTGAAGAAGTGCAGACCAATGAAGCGAGCCGGGTGTTTGACCACTGCCGCCAATTCGGTAATCGACAGCGATGACGTGTTAGTTGCGATGACGCAGTCATCACTCACGGTGTCATCGATTCGTTTGAGAATGCGTTTTTTGAGCTCCAGATTCTCGGTTGCCGCTTCAATGACCAACTCGGCTCCATTCAACGCCACGTAGTCGGTGCTGAGAGAGATCCGGTTGAGAGCACCTTGCATCTCCGCTGCTGTAATCGTTTCTTTGCGCAGCTGGCGATCGAGATTCGTAGTCAGCGCCGACAGACCTTTTGCGAGCGCCTCATCGGAAATATCAATCAATGTCACGTCTATTCCGGCAAGTGCACACACTTGGGCAATCCCGTTGCCCATGGTGCCTGCGCCAATGACTGCTAGTTTTTGAATACTCACTTACAACCCCTCAAACGCATTCGAAAATGGCGGCGATGCCTTGGCCGCCACCAATGCACATGGTCACCAGCGCATAGCGCCCGCCGATGCGGTGCAGTTCGTGGATAGCTTTGGTCGCAATGATCGCGCCGGTAGCCCCGACCGGATGGCCAAGGGCAATGCCCGAACCGTTCGGGTTGACCTTGGCCGGATCCAGATTCAATTCCTGAGTCACAGCGCACGCCTGCGCGGCGAACGCGATATTGGCTTCGATAACGTCCAGATCAGCCACAGTCAGACCCGCACGCTTGAGCGCAAGACGTGTGGCCGGGATCGGACCGAGGCCCATCAATTCTGGCTCGACACCCGCATGGGCATAAGCGACCAGGCGGGCGAGGGGACGCAGGTTATTGGCTTTGACTGCGGCACCGGTGGCCATCACCAACGCGGCGGCACCGTCATTCAGACCGGATGCATTGCCAGCAGTGACCGAGCCATCCTTCTTAAAGGCCGGCTTCATTTGCGCCAGTTGCTCCAGAGAGGTCGCACGGGGGTGCTCGTCGATATTGAACAGTTGGGTGCCTTTGCGGCTGCGAATTTCAACGGCAGCGATTTGCTCGATAAAGCGACCTTCCTCAATGGCACGAAACGCCCGGGTCTGGTCCTCCATGGCCAGGGCATCCTGCATCTCGCGGCTGATGCCATTGCGTTCGGCAATATTTTCGGCGGTGATGCCCATGTGAATTCCCTGGAAGGGGTCATGCAGAATGCCGAGCATGTAGTCAATCGCCTGGGTGTTGCCCATGCGAGCACCCCAGCGAGCGGCAGGCAGGATGTATGGACCACGGCTCATGGACTCGACCCCTGCGCCAATGGCGATTTCAGCGTCGCCCAGCAGCAAGGTTTGTGCAGCCGAGATGATCGCTTGCAAACCGGAACCGCACAGGCGGTTGACGTTGTAGGCGGGCGTTTCCTTCGGAATGCCAGCGTTCATCGCCGCGACTCTGGAAATGTAGGCATCCTGGGGCTCGGTCGGAATGACATTGCCCATCACGACATGTTCGACGTGCGCAGGATCGACGCCACTGCGTTGCAAGGCAGCCTTGACGGCCGTGGTTGCCAGATCGGCCATCGGCACATCTTTGAGCGATCCGCCAAAGGTGCCGATTGCAGTGCGTGCGGCACCGACAACGTAAATATCAGGGGTGTTCATGGAGTTATTCCTTGTAGGGATGACGGGTTTTCAAGCGGTCTTACCGAAATCAGGTAATGGCGCCGCAGCCGACATCTGGGATACTGCTAATCAGGTGGACAGTCTAAGGGGCGAGCAGGCGCCGGGCCTATGCCAAAACCGCTCAGCAAAACTGCTATTTTTTGCCATAGGCAACCCAGTATCCATGAACGAAAAACACTCCGTTTCTTCCTACTTCGCCAAGGCGCTGCTCTATCAATTTAGTGGCCGGCCAGTGGAAACCGCTCGTCTTTTAGAGCAGGCAGGGTTCGCGGAGCGCTCGCTGGATGAACTGCCTGAACGGGTAGCCGCGACAAACTTCGCCGCGCTTTGGCTGGCCGTGGTGAAGGAGCTTGACGACGAGTTTTTTGGTTTGGACTCCCATGGCATGCCCTTGGGCAGTTTCGCCCTGATCTGCCGAGGATTGATCCAGGTTCCTACAGTAGAGAAGGCGCTAAAGCAGTCGCTGGACTACTTCAAACTGTTCCTGCGTGACATTGAATGCGAAGTACAGGCCCGCGGTAAACGCAGGGTGGTGGTCATGCGTTGTACCAGCAAGGATGAACATTTGCGGGCCATCGTGATTGAGACCTTCATGGTTCTGATCGTTGGGTTGATGTGCTGGCTGGCAGGCAGGCGCATGCCCATCAGTCGCGTGCAATTCGAACATTCGTTGCCTGGACACGGTGATGAGCACTTGCTGTGGGGTGCTTACGTGGAGTTTGACGCGAATATCACGGAAATCGAACTGGATCCTGAATGCTTGAAGCTTCCGGTCATTCAGGATCGACAATCGCTGTACACCTTTTTACGTAACGCTCCGCAGTCGGTTTTTATCCGTTTTCGTAACAGAGAGGGATACAGCGCCCGAATTCATCAACGCTTGAAATCCTGCGGCTACGATCACTGGCCGACGCTCGAACAGCTTGCCGCAGAGTTTGCGATTAACCTCAGCAGCCTGCGGCGTGCGTTAGAGCGTGAAGGGTTTACCTACCAACAGATCAAGGATGAAATGCGTCGATCCATTGCCTTCGAACGATTGCGTACGACGTCCATGAGCATCGCCGAAATCGCTCAGGAGGCGGGGTTCCGGGAACCCAGCGCGTTCCATCGAGCGTTCAAGCAATGGACCGGGGAGAGCCCTGGAGCCTTTCGTCGTCGCCGGTGAGGTCTAAAAGCCATTACGTCAACCTTCTGCTGAAAACGTTTGCCTGACCCTTGCGCCGGGTCAGTTTCCGCGCTCCTTGGGCGCCATGACGCCACCTCTGCACAAAACGGATAGATATCTGCACAGGTCGGATATTGCGTTTTGTTTCGCCTTCATAGCCTCGCATGGCCTCAACAAAAGCGATGGACTTCTCGTCCGCCGTTCTAAAAACAACAACGAGAGACGGATGCCATGCGCAATATCGACGTACATGAGGTTATCGAAAAACCTGCTGATCTTCAGTTACACCTGAACGCCGCTGTGATCAGCATGGCTGCTCATAGGGCACGTAAAATATGGGCCGGTTTGCTGTTGATGGTTGCAAGCGTGGGCGCAGTGGTGTTGGCCTGGGGTGATAATGAGCGCCTGCTGCTGGCCGGCGGAATAAACCTCGCGTTGCTGCTCGCATCCGCGCTCTATCATCGGCAACTTGCGGTTGTGCGACAGGAACCGCCAAAGCGCGAGTTGGAGGTTCCGGTACTCAGTGCTCCGGTGGCCGTTGTGCAAACGCAGGCCCAGATACCCAACCCTGTGTGGCCGGGGGCACACGTTCAGGCCACCCTGGAGCAGTTGACCCAAGCAGTACTGCAAACCGAGGAGGACATGCGCTTCGCCGATCAGTTGGCGCGGACTGCTGGCGAACGGGTGAAGTCGAGTGCGCAAAGCATGCAGTCATCGGCGAGCGTGCTCGGCGATCTGAATCTCTATATGCAGGGTCTCGATCAGGTGTTCAACGAGCTGAGCAGTCAGTCGGTACGAATTGGCGCCATTGTCGGGAGCATTCAGGACATTGCCCGACAGACCAATTTGCTGGCATTAAATGCGGCCATCGAGGCCGCACGGGCGGGTAGTCATGGTCGAGGTTTCGCCGTGGTAGCAGACGAGGTGCGCAATCTGTCTCGCCAGGCCGCCGATTCCAGTGCGCAGATCCGACACATCGCCACGGGCCTGGAACAGTCTGCCGAGAATGCGCGCCAGGGTATCGAGCACTTGGCGGGGTCGACGCGGTTGGGCCTGGAAAAGGCCGAGGTCGCGTTGCACTCAATGGGTGAACTTCAAAATGGTGCAATAGCGCGGGTAGTAGTGGTCGAGCGCATCATGCAGCGATTGGCCAGCCTGCATGAATTGTCATTGGAGGCGAAACGGATAGTCGCATGAAACCGTGCTGCTCCCTGAAGACACACGGTTCGGGGCACTTGAATGAAGTGACGACGCGTCTGAGCGCGTAGGGCAAAGGACTGTGTACCCGTTTGTTTACCAAACAAGTACACAGTCGATCTCAAGTCCATCTAAACGATGTCGATGATGGATTTAACCTAAACCCAAACAAGATAAGTCTCATGGTTAGCATCACCTCTGTTTCGATCAACCAGACCCTTTCGACGCCTTCGAGTAAAACCGCGACCACCTCAGGGTCGTTGCAGACCGCCACGGCGGCGTTGTTGCAGGCATTGCAGGATGAAGGCAGCACCACCACGGGTTCGATGGTCAGTACCTCGGCTTAATTGGCTGCCGGTAAACTGGGCGTAAAATCGAAATTTAGTTCTTGCCAATGACGGATATAAATACTCAGCTTCACTGAGTATTTATATCGAAAGAGCGAGGAGGGTGGCGGCTGGTCTCTGGCAGGATTCCTGCTGACATCTACTTGGTTGAATACTTAAGGTTGAAAGACTTTGATGTCGATAATCCTGTTTTTTTGCTAGTGATCAACGCTAAGTAATCCTTGGGTGGCAACCATTAGCTCAGGTAGCTGCCACCTCTGCCGCGATCGATCAGAAGAAATTGTAGGTGTAGTTGAAGAACAGACGGGTCTGATCCAGGTCAGCAGTCCCAGTGTTCCCAGCGTGGTAGGTGCCGTGGCGCAGAGTAGTGCCGAAGCCTTTCAATGGGCCGGTTTGCACCACATAGTCGACGCGCGTGTCGATTTCCGACTCGTGCTGATCGGGCCCATGGCCGTCGGCCGCTTTGATACCGTCGCCCCGCAGGTAGCTGATTGACGCCTTCAGGCCGGAAACGCCAAGACTGGCAAAGTTATAGCTGTACTGGCCGAAGTTGGTGTTCTCACCCGCTCGGGCGAAACTTCCGACTGTAGCGTCGTTGAACAGGTAGAAACTATAACCGCCTTCGCCTTCGTTTCTACCGTACTTGTTAACCACGCTGGCGTCGTTGTTCCAGACGAAACCACCGTTGTCAGAGACCTGAGTTCGGCCCAGCATCAGCGATTGGTTACCTAAAGAGTAGGTGAACATCGAGCTCCAGGTGTTGTTGTCCACCTTGCCGGTGTTCTTCGCGTAACCACCGTTGTTGTTGAACGCGTAGCCAACCTCACCGTTGCGTCCGTCCGAGGTGCTGTTGAAATAGCGCAGATCGGTCTTGAACGAAGAGTCGTTGGTGATCGGTAGCACATGCACCAGTCCCAAGAAGTTCTGCGAGTAGAAGTTCTCCAGGTTGGCGTAGTAGTACTGCAAGGTTAGGGCTTTGTTGACCTTCCAGTCGCCACCGGCAAAGCGGAATTTATTGCTGCCGTGCGTGGCGCCGGACACCGACAAGCCGGTGCTGTTGGTCGAGGCGCGGCCTTTGACGCTTTCGATCTGGCCACCCGTCAGCGTCAGGTTATCGATTTCCTTGGAGGTGATCATGCCGCCCTCGAAGGTCTGCAGCTGCAGGCGCCCATCGTTGGCCACCAGGATGGGCAGATTTGGGGTCAGTGTGTTGCCATAGCGAATTTCAGACTTGGAGAAGCGTGCCTTGACCGTAGCACCAGCACTGGCCCAAGTGGATTCCGCCGAACCGTCGCTTTTGCTCGGAGTAAAGGTATTGATCGCCGGGTGCATGCCTTTGCCGCCGTCGAGGTGCAGCCCGAGCATGCCTTCAAGGTCTACGCCAAAACCGACAGTGCCTTCGGTAAACCCCGAGATATAATCGAGCTTAAACCCCTGCGCCCATTCTTTTTGATCTGCACCACCGGAGTGGTTATCCGCGTTGAAAAAGAAGTTACGCATGCCCAGTGATAACTTACTGTCTTCGATAAAGTCTGCCCGCGCGGTGGAGGTTAATCCAAGACCCACGGTTAGGCTCGTCAGCGCCAACGTGGCCGACAGTGATTTGCTGTGCATAGTTGCCCCAAAGTGTATTTATTATGAATTATTAACAAGCGTGACGCGCCAGTGCTATCTGTCAGTAAGTAATGGACTGGCGCGGTGTTATTTTTCATCCGGTGGTTAAACGGTGTGACCAGGTAGATAAGTGCCCGAATAGAAATAATGTCTACCTGCGTGGTCTGATCGCTCTTGGCAATGGCAGCATCATAGACTGGCAAGTACCATTGCGATCAACGCGACTTTTACGCTAATTTCTAACCCCGGTATAACTAATTGCAGCCGTCTTGTATGGACTGGTTTTCCGCTAGGAATGGCCTGAAAAAGCCTTGGCAAAAAAATTAGACCCAGAAATACGCGGCTTTCAACTCGATGGCTTTCCAGAAAGGAGAATTTTTCAGCGTTTCCCTGGGTGCTGTCGAAAGCAGGTCTTGGAATAGCTTCTGTGAAGCCGGCGGATTCTAAGGCAGTGTTGAAACAGTGAGTAGGCCGGTTTGTGATAAACACTGTTTCCTAAATGCGGGGTAATTCATTTCGTTAAGGCGCCGATGTATCGATAGCCTGCCGATTAGCCGTTGTCGCGGTGACTCTTGGACATGTGCTCGGTTTTGCGCGAGCGAGCAATACGGCGACCCCGTAATGCTCGGCCAGATCACGGTAGCTGGGGTTGATGTCCTGCTCGTAGCGATGCGCTTTGCTGACGCTGCTGCGCAGGTTGTCCGGCACCAGTCTCTAGGATGTCCCTCCGAGAAAAGCGAAGCAGCGCACGTGCGAGCCCAGCCAGTTTCGCTATTTAACATATGGGCGATGACCGATGTTCATAAGCGGCTGTATCCCAGGATTTTGAGATCCGTTAGCCAGAAACTAAGTTAGAGTGATCATCAATGTCTGTTCATAAGGTCCCTCCGTTCGATTCGCGCAGTCGCGCCAAGCGGTTCCAGCGAACGAACAGGGCAAAAATAACCGTATATCAATCGTTATGTGAAGAATGAATCGTCCGCTGTTTGTTTCTCTAGATGGGCCCAAGGGCGCCGGCAAAACCACGCTTTTGGAGGCCGTTACGAAAGTACTGAGGGCCGACAACAAAAAGGTGATCCGACTTTGCGAGAAAAAAAGCGATCCCTATAGGGCTGAAACAATGGCCCTCGTTAACAAACTCGTCAGAAATCCCACCCGGGATTTGGAGTTGGGGGTTTGTGAGCGCTTTGCTGATAGCCGTGCTTGGATTTCCCAGCACGTACTGCCTAAACAGCCACCAGGCAGCATCATCTTGATCGATCGCTGGTACCCGTCTGATGCCGCGTTTCGCCGGATAGTCCCGTTTGCAGAGATTCTACAGTTGAACGTTGATCGGAACGTGCGAGTGCCAGACCTCCATGTTGGGGTTGTCACTGCCCCTGATATTTCATGGGCGAGGGCAGCGGCACGACGGCGTGGGCTGAGCAGTACTGTGATTCATAAGCTGGAAGAACATGTCGCTTGCACCAAGGCGTTCGAGCGAGCGATTGCAGATCACGGCTGGGTTTTATGCCGTAATGAAGGAACAATCGAAGACGCAACGATGCAGGTGATTTCTGAGATCTATAGAGTCCTTCGATGCCCCGGCCTTGATTCGGTTGAGATAGCCGTAGATATAGATCGTTAGCAGTATCGAAGGGCTGATTTGTCGCCGCAGCGGTAGCCGGCTGGCGCTTTGATCTGGGTGCCTGTCAACGAAATCTGAGCCGAAGCAGCCCGGGGTGGGTTTTACATGATCAGACGGCTCAAGCGTCGATTGCTGGTGAGGCAGTCGCGAAATCATGAGGCATTGCCAAAGCCCTGAATTCCAGGGATCTCAGCCCCCAATGCGCTAATTTTGAGACTTTTTCTGATTTTGTCTCACGAAGAGAGCCATTTCTTCGGATAATTATCGCCATTGTTTCTCCGCACTACAAAAAACTCTAGCGCATGTCTGTAGCGTACTCGACGTCAGTCGATCCGGTTTCTATGAGGCCGGCAAGCGTGTTGCTGCGTCGGCATCTATTTGTCCGGTTACGCTTCAGCTCAGGGCTTCGTTCAAGGAAAGTGGAGGCTGCTTCGGCAGCCACCCATTGCGCAATGCGTTGCGCGGCAAGGGCTTGGCGGTGGGGCTTATCAAATCCGCCGATTGATGCGTGCCAACGGCCTACGCTCGGCCTGTAAGCCCCAATTTGTCCATACCACCGACAGCAACCATGATCTGCCCATTGCCGAAAATGTGCTAAATCGGCAGTTTAATCCCGTGGCGCCGAACAAGGCCTGGGTGGCTGATATTACCTACATCCGGACACGCAGCGGCTGGTTATACCTGGCAGTGGTGCTGGACTTGTACTCTCGTAAAATCGTCGGCTGGTCCATGGCTCCGAACATGCCAGCGGAGTTGGTGTGTAGCGCGATGCAGCTGGCGATTGCTCAGCGTCAACCGCCACCGGGCCTGATCGCTCACACAGATCGTGGCAGCCAATATGCCAGCGCGAGCTACAGAGCGCCGCTGGCACGAAATGACATGCAGCAAAGCATGAATGGAAGGTGAGGTTTCCGACACTTACCGAAGGTGGCAGCGACACGGGTACGGCCTGAGAAGACGGGCGTGCTTGCGTAGGAATGGCTGTACGGTCAGCACCTGGTAGGCTGAGTGTGTTCTGGGGCGGAGTTGATGGGGGGCGTATAGAAAGCATGCGTTAATCTCGCTCAGAGAGGGGGATGGCCAAGCGGCGAAAGTCTTCACCATTTTCACCACCAGTGACCGATGTGTGGTTCCGGCCGGCCATTTAGTTTCATGACGGTTGGATAAATTTGTGACGGAATAAGCATCTGGTGGGGTGCGGTCTGAGCCCCGCACTGCATATTGCCGGCATCGATTCAGGCCAGTCCATTGGCCTAAAGGAGCGTTAGATGCAGCGGCTCGCGTTTGGAAATACGCCTGGCGACCCCTCGTGTCGGAACCCGATCACCGCCAAGCGCCACTCATGAACACTCGATTTAACACCACAGCCTCAGCCTCCCGAAAAATCAGAAGAAACACATGGCGGATCTTTAGCAAAATTCAGGAACCCTTTTGCCTGTGGCACCACTCACTGATCCGTTTACTCGTTAGAAAGTGCCACCGCGCTATCGGAGAGTTCGATGTTCCCAAGATTACCCAATGCCACCCTGACCAACCCGGCCAGCTATCAAACCGAACCGGCAAGTGCACCAGGCGCGGCCATCCCGGTGAGGGCGAATCCTGCCACTACCCATGTCGCCGCACCGGTGCCCAGGGCGCCACTCACTGGTGTCTTGCCGTCGAGAGTCAGAGTGGGTAATCGCGTGTTCAAACTGGGCCCACTGCTACAGGCGCTCAATGAAAATGAGCGCGCCCACCTCCTGGCCGCTTTGCAGCCAGCCGCCGTCCAGTGCATGCCGCCCATGCTGGAACCCGATGACGAAGGCGCGCTCTCCTATGAAGCCCACTATCCAGGCAACCAGAATCCGGCCGATCCAAGGCGCATGCTGGTGACCTTGCTGGTGGACAACCGAGGCAATCTCACGGCCCTCCGCGCCACCTCAGCGCAATATGGCGTCAACCTCCAGTACACAACGCCTCTGGTTCGCGCCCACTTTGCGTCGACGCTGGAGCAGCACCCGGCCCTGTCGACTTTTACCAGGCAGCCATCGGCCTTGCGCGAATCATCTACCCGCGCCATAAATATCGACTCCAATTCGCAGCTTGCAAGCGTTCGTCCCGGACAACCCCTGTCCCTCGGCGGTCAGCACTTTGAAGCGGCCAAAACGGCTGACAATGGGTTCACGGTCAGGCTCCTCGACAGGCGGGCCAACATCCGCCGCGCCGCACTGCTGGCCTTGCCCGCACACGCACCCGGCTATACAGCGCAGGAACGGGCGCATGCCGCGCAAGAACTCACGGCCTTGAAGAACAGCCTTCTGGAACATCATCCCGAGCAGCTTGAGCGGCTCTGCCAGCGGACCACGGAGTTGGCGGGCAGGCTGTTGGTGCCCGGGAGCGACATGCGCGACAAGATGGTGGATGCGCTTTCACACTACCAGGCGCCGGATGGCGACCATGTGCTGATGAATATTGCGCTGCTGGGGCACAAGACACTGGCTGAGTACCTGCAAGGCATAGACCCACAGAAGTACCACTGTGATGAGGATGTGGATGAATTCTGTGAAGACTTCATCGAAAACTACAGCTACCACGGATATGAACCGTCTGATCTGAGATCCCGCTTCGAAGACGATATCCAGAACGATATTCGCCCCTTGAAGGACTTCCTGAACAGCGGCGCCAGCATCAATGACGTCTCCCTGGTCAAGGGGCTGAAGAGCAACATCGACATGGTCCGTTCAACCGCTGTCGACATGGCGTCGTTCGTCGGTGCTTTTGTCAATCAGGAAAAAATCCACTACAACAGTTTCCTCAGCACATCGGCTTCCTGGAGCAATTCCAAGGACTTCACGGGTGGGTCCGCACCCTGCGTTCACGCGCAAATGGCCGTGGATCTGCACGACCCGTCACCCGCTTCGATGCTGCAGCGTGCCCGATTACTCAGCGAACTCAATGCTCCCGAGACCCGCGATGACAACGCTTTCATCATGATGGTGCTGCACTGTAAAAATGCCAAAGGCGTCGTATTGGATTCGCAAACCCTTGGGCTTGGCGACACCCTGTCACTGGACGAACAGGAAATCCTCCTGGCGCCCAATCATGTGGTGCATCCGCAAAAAGTCATTCGCACCCAGGACGGCTATGTGTTGGTGGGCGAGGTCGGCGTTTTTTCAAGGTAGTTGTCGCCTCAACCGTCTGAATCATCCAGCTATCAATGGAACCCGCTCGACGTTTGGGCCACCTATGAGGGAGCCCTTCCAGGACGACGACATCGATGCTGCCGCTTTTACCCCATGTGATGGATTATGAGAAAATTTTGCGCTCGATACAGGCGCTCGCCCTCACGCTGAGTGCTCTGTGCGCGGGCTGCCAATCCATGGGCCGCATTGACGAACACGCCAGTGTGCGGTCTCCCCGAGTGCTCACAGGCCTCAGGCCCGTCGCTGGTTTGAACCTGAGCGCTTTTACGGGCGATCCCACGCAAGATCTATGGGCACGTTTGGGACAAGGGTTCACGCTACTGGATAACAACGGCAGCAACCTCAGGATCGAGCAGCAGCGTGACTGGTTTGTCAGCAACCCGTCTTTCCTGGGGGGCGCCAGCAGCCGTGCAAGCCGCTACATTCACTTCATCGCGCAGCGTCTCGATGAGCGCAAGATGCCACCCGAACTGGCGCTGCTACCCATTATCGAAAGTGCCTACAACCCCATGGCCAATTCAAACCGCGACGCGGCGGGGCTTTGGCAATTCATTCCCTCGACCGGACGTGATTTCAATCTGCATCAAACCGGGTGGTATGACGGCCGACGAGACATTCTTGCCTCCAGCAATGCAGCCATGGACTACCTGACACGACTGCACGATCGGTTCAGTGGCGACTGGCTGTTGGCTCTGGCCGCGTACAACGCTGGCGAAGGAACCGTCAGTCGCGCCATTGCATGGAATCAGCAGAGGGGCCTGCCGATCGACTATTGGCACCTGACACTGCCTCAGGAAACTCAGGGGTATGTGCCCCGATTGCTGGCGTTGTCGCAGCTGGTGAGAGAGCCACAAGCCTATGGCATCAAGCTGAGTCCGGTGGCCAACGTGCCTTATTTCGAGGTGGTCGAACTCAGTCACCCTGTGGACCTGGCGAAAGTTGCCGTCGATGCCGGGATCGAAGAAGCCGAGTTGGTGGGGCTTAACCCGGCGTTTCTCAAGAAGGTAACGCTCGACGGTCCTGCGCACCTGTTAGTGCCCCGAGCGAGAGCACAGACGTTGTCCGCCAGCCTGTCGAAAATGTATGACGAGAGCCTGGCGATTCAACCCGAACCGCAAAAGCAGATGGATCAACCGGTTGCCATGGTGCAAACGAAGCCGTCGATGCTCCTGGAAAAGCGACGTACAGTCGCATCAAAAACGCCAAGGCCCGACAAGCTGAATGCTTCGAAAGCGGGCGTGGCAGTGGTCGTGTATGTGCTCCGCCAGACGCCCTGAATTATTTTTTGTCGAGTCTTCCTCGCGTCAACTCTGTGAACGTAAGTTGGATCCAGATAGCGGGCGACTCACTGATGCACTGATGAGTGGTTGTAACATTGTTGATACAGCGGTCATGGGTTTTTAATTGTTCAATTATGTTCAGAATAGTTCCCTTTGGTTCAGGGTCTTTCCGATAAATGGCTGAAAAAATATTCACCGCCTACCTCTAGCTGAATCTGACAAATTTAAAGGGTGCGGTTATTTTCCAGCAGATTTTTTCCCGTTCAAAAAAACCGAAAATTCGTCCGCTCGCCCGCGCGGGCGCCCAAAAGCCTAGGCGTGCAGCCGTTTGCTGACCAGAGGCAAGCAGGCAGATATCAGTCTCGGCAGGAAGTTGAATGTTGTAGCAGGGCGATTTTAACGTAACGGTTGAAACATCAATGCGAACAGGAAAGCGTTAAGCAAGCAACTAGTGAATGCTTTATAAATCAGCGCTGGCTATGACGATAAAGTTTAAGTTATTGCCCCTTAATATCCGCAGATCATAGAGCGTCATGGCACAGTTTCAATTTTGGTTTTGTCGCATGACTGACTCTCGTGGAGTCTTAAATAAGACAGTGAAATATTTGCATGGCGGGAATTGAAATGCCGTTATCGAAAGGTCCTCCGGCGCAGGCATTAAAATGAGTAGAAATGGGGCGTTTTGATGATTTTCTGCTTGGTCGCATAGATTGTTAACATATTGTTTTTAAAGAAAAAAGTTTCATTAATATAACAAATCTCTGTCCGTGATTTTTAGGCGGCACCCTAGAGCGGGAAAGGAATTTGAATAAGCGTTCAACTTAAATACCACTGAATGGAATCAAAATGACATCGCCCGCTCGATATGTGAACTCGACCTCGTGGTATCCGGGAACTAAAATTAGACATCGCTGCCTTTTATAAGCATGCTATTAATTGTCCGGCTTGCCTAATGCGAGAAATATCGATGACAGACGGAATCGTTGTAAGCAGCTTAGAGTTGCAGGGCGATACAACTGCAATGGATGTTCATCAAATTGCAATGAGTACCGCCCACGTAAAACTGGATTTGCTCTTGTGTGGGGAAACGGGAACCGGCAAGGACACCCTGGCCAAATATATTCACGATTTGTCTGATCGAACAGGCTCTTTCATGGGCATCAACTGTGCCGCAATTCCTGAAGCACTTGCTGAAAGTCAGCTCTTCGGCGTGGTGAACGGGGCTTATACCGGGGTCAATCGGTCAAGAATGGGCTATATCGAGGCTGCTCAGAACGGCACGCTGTATCTCGATGAAATTGACAGCATGCCACTGGCCTTGCAGGCCAAGCTGCTGCGCATCCTTGAAACCCGTGGTATTGAACGCTTGGGTTCGACCACCTTCGTGCCCTTGGACTTTCGCGTGATCGCTTCTGCGCAACGTCCATTGGATGAATTGGTGGAACAGGGACTTTTCCGACGCGATCTGTTTTTTCGGCTCAATGTGCTGACGATCCAGTTGCCTGCCTTGCGCAAGCGTCGCGAGCAGATTTTGCCCCTGTTCGACCAATTCACCCATGCCGTGGCCGCGCACTTCGAACGGCCCGCTCCGGTGCTGGACAGTCACCTGGTGCAGGTGCTGTTGAGTCATGACTGGTCCGGCAATATCCGTGAGCTGAAGGCCGCCGCAAAGCGTTTTGTACTCGGCTTCCCGATATTGGGAACACAGCTGATCGAGGCGCGCGATCCGGTGTCTGGCTTGAGGACGCAGCTGAAGGTGATCGAGAAAATGTTGATCAAGGACTCGCTCAAACGGCACAAGCACAGCCTCGAGGCGGTAGGTCAGGAACTCGACCTTCCAAGACGCACCTTGTATCACCGCATGAAGGAATTGGGCGTTTGAGTCCACGTTGCCGTTTCATTGTTGAGGTGGCGTATTGCCACCCTCTGGTAATTCCAACGCATTAGAGGTTGTGGATGGATGTGTTCGATTATCAACCGGACGAAGATAACGACGAGGCCAACCTCGAGAGCATTGCCCAGAATATTTCGCAGCTGGGTATTGATGTGCTGCTCTCTGGAGAGACCGGGACAGGCAAGGACACTCTCGCTCAGCGAATCCATACCTTGTCCGGCAGAAAGGGTCGACTGGTAGCGATGAACAGCGCCGCTATCCCTGAATCTCTCGCCGAAAGCGAGTTGTTTGGCGTGGTCAGCGGCGCCTATACCGGGGCCGCTCGTTCACGCATGGGCTACATCGAGGCGGCGCAGGGCGGCACGCTGTATCTCGACGAAATCGACAGCATGCCGTTCAGTCTGCAAGCCAAGCTGCTCAGAGTGCTTGAAACCCGTACCCTGGAGCGCTTGGGTTCCACCACGGCAATCCACCTCGACCTGTGCGTGATCGCTTCTTCGCAGCGTCCGCTCGATGATCTGGTGGAGTTGGGGGTGTTTCGTCGCGACCTGTATTTTCGCATTAATGTCTTCACCCTGCAGTTGCCCGCTTTGCGCGAACAGCGGGCGAGGATCGTTCCCTTGTTCAACATGTTCGTCGCTGCCTCTGCCGACGAATTGGGACGCGGTGCTCAAGACATCAGCCCGATTTTGCGTCAGGCGCTGCTGAGCCATGACTGGCCTGGCAACATTCGCGAGTTGAAATCGGCGGCCAAACGCTTCGTGCTGGGATTTCCCCTGTTTGGCGCAGAGCCAATTGACGACCACGGCCCTGCCACCGGCCTCAAGTCCCAATTGCGAGTGATCGAAAAGGTGTTGATTCAGGAGTCACTCAAGCGCCACAAAAACAGCATCGAGGCAGTCAGCCGAGAGCTGGATATCCCCCGGCGCACCCTCTACCACCGCATGAAGGACCTTGACGTTTAAGACGAATCTACAGGTCGCTTGGCAATGTTTTCTCCATGAACCCTTCGTTGGTCCCTGAGCAGATTTTGGCAACGTTTTCGCTCGTCTGCCGTTTATCCCGATTTTTAAGCGCACCGGGACGGAACCGAAAAGCTCGTCGGTACCACCTATCTTCACCACGCATTAACGCGGGTATCAATCAAGGGGTTTCAACATGGTTATGCCTATCGGTCCAACGAGCATAATTAACGCGGGCATCGATGCTGTCGGCGGCGCGGCTCAGTCAGCCGCCAGTATTGGAGGAAATGTCAAAACCGAAGCGGCGAAAACCGACGCCACCGGCAGCAGCGAATCGGTGGCGGCTCAACGCGAAACCAACAAGGCGCAAGACAAGAACGGCGCAGAAATGATCAGGATGCAATCTGAAGCCACCATCCAGAAGCAAACCCAGGACGCCCTGAACGCCATCGCTTCAGGTAAGCAGGATTCGGTGGGCAAGGAACAGAGCGCACTCGCGAAGAACGCGACAAACATCAATTTCTGATGTTTCCAGCCCCCCTGGTTTCAAAAGGGGGGCGCAAACACCTGTATTGGAGGCGTCATGGTTAGTCTGAACGTTGGCAATATGGCAAACGCCGTGGTTGGAACTGTTATACCGGTCGAGCTGGGAAGAGCCGCTACGTCTCCCAAATCACTGACCGGGGTGATCGATAAATTGGCCGAGGCGCTGACCAAGGGGGGGGATCTCAAGGATTCTCCATTGGGGAAAATGGTCGCCTCGCACATGCCTCAGTCCCTGAACGGTAAACTCCTGGGTGGAGAACATAATCTCGAGGCGATCAAGTCCGGCCTTTCCAGCCTGATCCATGAAAAGCTCGGTGATAATTTCGGTGCCGCGGCGGACCTTGGCATAGGCGGTGGCAGTGGTGGCGGCGAAGGCAAGAACGACATGATGTCGCAGGTCCTCAACGGGCTTGGCAAAGCGTCGCTGGATAACCTGTTGGATAAAAAGGGGGAGGGTACGAACTTCTCCTCCGGTGACAAACCGGCACTGGATAAAATCGCCCAGTTCATGGATCAGAATCCCACCAAGTTTCCCGCTCCGGACTCGGGTTCCTGGAAAAACGAACTCAAGGAGGACAATTTTCTCAATAAACAAGAGACGGGCGTCTTTCGTGCAGCGCTCGACGTTGTCGGTGGGCAGATGGGTGGAAAAGGCGGCGATGATCTGGCCGGTGGGCTGGGCAGTGCGGCCGATGGCGCGGGCTCATCCACTGCCGCGCAGGGTAGCAACACGCCTTTGGATCTCGAGCAACTCCTCAGCGGCCAGTCTGGCGGGCAAAACGGCAGCAGTCGGATCAATGATTCGGATGGCAACCAATCCCCGGATATAGGTCAAATTCTGGGTGGCCTTATTCAAAAAGGTCTTGAGGCGACCCTGGGTGGGGGCGGTTCTGGAAAGCAGGGCAATGGTTTGATGGATCTAATTTCCAGTCTGGCGCCTCAACTTGCCCAGCACGATCTGCTCAGCAGCGCCGCAGACACCGCCAGCAGTATCATTGGCTCCCTGACGCAAAGTTCCAGCAGCAACGCCATTGCCTGATGCCTTATCGCATCTGAATTGACACCGCCTGCCGGAGAGTTCATGTGACCATTTCCACTGTCAACACCGTTAAAGCCCCATCGTTGGACATGGAGCAGAGTCTGGTGACCAGTCCTTCCCAGGCGGACGTCGACCTTTTCAGTTCCGCCATGGGTCCCGATGCCGCGCCTATGTCCAGTCATCTGAGCGATGAGGTCGCGGGTGCACTGTCCGAGCGTCTGGAGTCCACCAGCAAGCTCTCGCAGCAAACGATGCGCCATATGAAAACCGCGTCGTCTTCCAGCGACCCGATGGACCTGGCCCAAATGAGCCAATCGCTGTCGCAATACTCGCTGCAAATGGCCCTGACCACCAAGGTGGTGAGCAAGAGCGCTCAGGCGATCGATAAGCTGACCAATCTGCAGTAGAGGTTTTCGTGAAAATTATTGGCGCGAGCCTGTTGCTGTGCGTCCTGCTGCTCAGTGGTTGCAGCGATGAAACCGATCTGTTCGGCAGCTTGTCCGAACAGGACTCCAATGACGTGGTGGCCAAGCTTGCCGATCAGCATATCGATGCTCACAAGCGCGCGGAAAAAGCCGGCGTGGCCATTGTCGTTGCCTCCAGCGACATCAATCGGGCCGTGCGCGTGCTCGAAGCGGCCGGGCTGCCCAGGCATTCGCGGACCAGCCTGGGTGAAATCTTCAAGAAGGAAGGGGTGATTTCCACCCCGCTTGAAGAGCGTGCGCGCTACATTTATGCGCTGTCTCAGGAACTGGAAGCGACCTTGTCGCAGATCGACGGGGTGATTGTCGCCCGGGTTCATGTGGTATTGCCCGAACGCATTGCACCCGGTGAACCGGTGCAGCCGGCATCGGCTGCGGTGTTTATCAAACATACGACGGCGCTTGATTCTGACAGTGTGCGTGGCCGGATCCAGCAGATGGTGGCCAGCAGTATTCCGGGCATGTCCGGGGAATCCCTGGATTCGAAAAAACTCGCCATTGTGTTCGTGCCTGCAGCGGAGTTTCAGGACACCGAGCGGCTGGTGAATTTCGGCCCTTTTTTGCTCGACAGTCAGAATCTTGGCTTCTGGAAAGGCGTGGCCTGGGTGTTGCCTGTTGTGCTGTTGATGCTGATCGCCGCGCTGACCTTGGGTCTGCGTGCTGACTGGCGCGAGGCGCTGTTGCAGCGTATTCGACAGCATATCCGGCAGCGATTTGGCAAAGGCTCGACACTGCCGGCGCGGACATGACACGGCCCGATATCAGGGATGAATGGGTGCAGTGGTGGTGTTCGGCATGGCCGTGGGCTCATCCCGACTGGAAGGCACAATTTGCCGCGACCAGCGGGCTGCTGAGCAGCGACTGTGAAGCCTTGATGCGAAGCCGCCATGGCGAATTCCTGCAAAGTGTCGGCATTGTGCCCTGCCAGCCGCCGGAGCCCTGCGAACACCTGATGCATTGGCTGGCGCTGAGCCCGATGCAGCGTGAACTGGCGTTGTCTTTGGCGCAGCGGATCTGTTTTGCGCCCGTTGATCCGCCATCGCGCGCCAATGACTCCGACACTCTGTGGTGCCAGGGGCTGGCCAAGGCGTTGCGTCCCGGGTTCTGGCTCGACCCGGCGGTGACAGACGTGCGGCCGTTGCTCGGTGCCTGGCTGGGCCAGGCGTGTTGGTCGCGGCTGCGCTTGGCCTGGGCTCCCGGTGAGGTAGCCGAGTCGTTTGGCGACATGCCCGATAACAAACTCCAGACACTGTGGCAGGCCATCCTCTGGCGGGTCGGCGCACCATGAACCTGCGGCAGGAATCACTCCCATGCTAGTCAAACGCCGACTTTCGCTGGGATCGGCCGCCGTCCTCGCCGAACCGATAGTGCGCCGTGAGGATCTGGCCGACACCCAATTGGCCAGTGAAGTGCTCGACACGGCGCGTTTTCAGGCCGACCAACTGTTGGCTCAGGTGCAGGAGCATGCCCAGGGTCTACTCGATCAGGCGTTGGCCGAGTTCTGGGACACCGCCAATGGCTTCCTGCAATCCCTTGAAGAACAGCGCGTGGCGTCTCAGCGCGACGCGCTGGCGTCGGCCGAAGAGCTGCTCAACCTGGCGCTGGAGCGCCTGCTGGACGAAACCTCGCTGGTCGAACGCATCCGTGCGCTGGCGCGCAATCTCGCGGCCAGTCAGGTGGTCGAGACCGCAGGAACCCTGAGTTGTCATCCGAAAATACTCGAGCCTTTGGGTGAATGGCTGGCCGATAGTCGCTTCGCCGACCATTGGCAACTCAAGGGTGACACTTCGATGCCCCCTGATGCCTTGCGCCTGAGTCATGCCAACGGAGCGTTCGATATCGATTGGCGGAGCCTGCGTCGAGGTTTGCTCCCCCAAGGCGATTGATGTCGACGATGGAACCGTACGGGCGCTTCGCTCCACTCAGGATTCAATCCTTCTGATGGAGCGTCTCGACATGATCGAATTCAAAACCTTGCAACATCATCTTGATCGCTCGTTCACCCGAGCCCATACCGAGATGGACGATGCCGCCATGGACGCATCGGACAGCGCATCGCCTGAAGACATGCAGGCATTTAACGATGCTTCACAAAAGGTCGCCACCGCGACGACCCTGATGAATGAAGGATTGCGCGCCAAGCACGGCATCACCAAAGCAATCATCGATGGAATTCAGTGAATGTTGCAAGGCGCAAGGCCTGCATGTGGTTGCCTTTGTTGTTGATAGCAATGACTGCCCCGGTATGGGCCGCAGTGCCCAAAGCATGGACGCACACGGCCTACGCCTACGATGCCCAGCAGACGGACCTGGCCACGGTCTTGGGCGGTTTCGCCAAGGAATTCGGAATGGGCTTGGATATGCCCGTCATGGAGGGCACGCTTGACGGTCGCCTCCGCGCCCAGAACCCTCAGGAGTTCCTTGATCGCTTGGGACAGGAGCACCACTTCCAGTGGTTCGTCTACAACGAAACGCTGTATGTGAGCCCCACCAACGAGCAGACTTCGGCGCGCCTGGAGGTTTCGCCCGATGCGGTGGATGACCTGCAGAGCGCCTTGACTGATGTCGGCTTGCTGGACCCTCGATTTGGCTGGGGCGCTTTGCCGGACGAAGGCGTGGTGTTGGTGCGCGGGCCGGCCAAGTACGTGGAGTTCGTGCGCGGCTACAGCACGAAAATCGAGGCGCCGGAGAAGGCCGAGAAGCAGGATATCCTGGCTTTCCCCCTTAAGTACGCCAATGCGGCCGACCGGACCATTCGTTACCGTGACCAGCAACTGGCCGTGGCCGGGGTTGCCAGCATTCTTCAGGAGTTGCTGGAAAGCCGTTCGCGTGGCGAATCAATCAATGGCGTCAACCTGACTCAGGGACAGGGAGGCGCGGCAGCCGGGGGTAGTTCGACGGGCTTGTCCTACGGCGGGCTGGACACGGGTGCCCTGCAACAAGGGCTGGACCGAGTGCTGGGGGGCAGCGGTAAAAAAAACCGTGATGCCAAATCGGAAAAATCGCGTATCCGTGTCAGCGCCGATGTGCGCAACAATGCGGTGCTGATCTATGACCTGCCCAAGCGCAAGGGACTATACAAAAAACTGGTCAAGCAGCTGGATGTACCGCGCAACCTGATCGAGATCGACGCGGTCATTCTGGACATCGATCGCAATGAACTGGCCGATCTGTCCAGCCGCTGGAATTTCAAGGCAGGCGGCGTCAGTGGCGGCGCGAACCTGTTGCAAGGCGGCAGCTCGACGCTATTCATTCAGGACGCCGGCAAGTTTTCCGCCGACATCAAAGCCCTGGAGGGCAACGGTTCGGCATCGGTGATCGGTAACCCCTCGATCCTGACGCTGGAGAACCAGCCTGCGGTGATCGACTTCAGTCGCACCGAGTATTTGACCGCGACGTCGGAGCGAGTGGCCACTATCGAACCCATTACCGCCGGTACCAGCCTGCAGGTCATACCGCGTTCGGTGAACAGTGATGGCAAGTCCCAGGTGCAATTGATCATCGATATCGAGGATGGTCAGATCGATATGTCAAAAATCAATAAAGAGCAACCCAGCGTGCGCAAGGGCAATGTCAGCACCCAGGCGGTGATCGCCGAACATGGCTCGCTGGTCATTGGTGGTTTCCATGGACTGGAGGCCAGTGACAAGGTCAACAAGATTCCGTTGCTTGGGGATATTCCCTGGATTGGCAAGCTGTTGTTTCAATCGCGAAGTCGCGAGCTGAACCAGCGCGAGCGTCTGTTTATCCTCACACCGCGCCTGATTGGCGACCAGGTCAATCCGTCGCGTTACGTGGAGAACGGCAATCCTCATGATTTGGATGCCCAGATGAAAAAAATAGCCGCACGCCGCGATGGCAGCACCCAGCCGACACGCGGTGATATCGAGCAGGTATTCACGCAGCTGCTCGATGGCGTCACGCCCAACGGGTTTGCTACCGGTACGCCGTTGCCATTCGCGACCGAGAGCCTGTGCGACCCGGGTAACGGCCTGACTCTGGACAGCCAGCGTTCGCAATGGTTTGTGCAAAAGGATTGGGGCGTGGCGGTGGTGGTGGCCCGCAACAATACCCTCAAGCCGTTGCGTATCGACGAAGGTCGTTGCGGTGGCCGTTGGGTCATGGGCGTGAGTGCCTGGCCACATGCCTGGCTGCAACCCGGTGAGGAAAGCGAGGTGTATATCGCGTTGCGCCAGCCTCAGGTATCAAAAAAAGCGATGAAGGCCAGGCCTTCACTACTCAAGAGCCTAAGCCAATGACGCCCCGTCTGTACGTGACTCTTTTTGCGCTGCTGGCTGTGCTGGCGGGCTGCGCGAGTCATTCGGGCTGTTCGCCGGATGCTTGTATGCGACCGGATTCTTCCGATCGCGAACTGGTCATCTGGTGGCCACCGGACATGCGCCAGGGCCTGGATGACCGGGACCATGAGCTGGATTTCACCGTCGTGCAGTTGAAGGATTGAGCCCCATGATTCAGGTTACGCAAAAGGATACTTTTTATGCCCACGTCAAGGCGCAGCAGTCCGCTATCTGGCCGGTGGCCACGGGCGTAACGTTTGTCAGTCGCGCCGAGCATCACGACTGGGGTATTGCCCTACACATTGAGGGCCGGACGTTGCGGCCCGAGCAGTTGCGTGACGCGTTGCAGCGTCGTTTCTCGCAGGCGGAGTTGTTCAATGACTATTTCCTGTTTCTCGATGTGCAGCGCGATTTCGTCGTCTGGCATGCGGCGCCCAGTGTGCCGGGTTCGGTGGCGACGCTGGACGATATCCGCCAGCATCAATTGATGCTGGCGGGCCTCGATCACTTGAATGACATCTGCCTCTGATCAGTCTGGCACCGGCGGATTGTCGATGGCCTTGCGCACCGCAGCATGAGCCTGGAAGGTCTGGTTGATGGTGCGGTAGGCCAGTCCCATAGCGGCCGCCGTCGCCCCGTTGCCCAGAAAGCTCCCCAGCGCTGGCGACACAATATCCCGTGCAACGAGTTCGCCCATGGCCATGTTGGCTGCGCTGGCAAGGCTGGTCCAGCTCATGCGGGCCAGCGACTGATCGAGTATGCGTCCATAGTCCTTGAGGGGAAGGCTGGGCTGGAAGCTTTGCGTAGCGCCCGATTGTCTGGCGTCCAGATGTTTGGACACGTGCCCATCCATGATCGAGACTAGGGTGTTGAAACCCGAGCGTGTTCCGGCCAGCAACAGGATCGATTTCGCCAGTGCCAAACCCAGCAAGGGCTGTTGATGGGCATCGGTCAGGGCCGGGCTGGACAAGGTCTGGCCCGCCGGCAAGAGGTCCCGGCTGATCGAGTCTTGGACAAAGCCCATGGCCAGCGTCATGGCGCCGTAGATCCAGCTCATGGTCGCCATGTTGTCTTCGTTGACCCCGTGGGTTTTTTTACCGCCATCGATGCCGGTCATGCTGAGGCTGGCCTGCATGCCTTCGCGTGAAACGGCGTAAGTGAAATGACGCAATTGGGTCGCGATCACCCGCGCACTGAGGGCGCCATCGCCCCGTGCAACACCCATGGCGGCGATGCCCAGGTACACCACTTCGGCAACCACTTGGTTGCGTGTGACGTTGCGTGAATCCTGTTGTTGTCGGTCACTCAGCTGCTCGCGCTCTGCGGGTAACTTCGCGTTCCAGTCTTGCGGGCTCAAGCCGAAATGGCCACGCACCGCCACCGTGGAGTCGGCACCCAGCCGATCCATGCGTGGATGACGTACGTAGACATGGCTGGCGATGCTTGCCATGGAAACGACCGCCTGCAGACCTAGTGCCGCCCCCGGATTTTTCTGCGCAATGCTGTTGGCCAGAAGGTTGTAGGCGTGCATGAAAGCCACCTCCCTTGCGAGGGTGGGCAGACCGCAGGTGGCCACCTGTTGCAGGGTCTGGCCGACCGCTGCCAGGGTAGCGCGCCCAGAGGGCAGGTTGGCGACGCTGTCGCTCCAGCTTTGCGCCGCGCCGTGCTTGAGGCTTTGGCCCGCGGCGGTGCCGAGCCGGACAGTTTGATCACGCAGCTCGACGCTGTGACGGGCGACCGATTGCAGGGTCGGTGCGAGGTAGTCGCGGTGAAAACGTTGGTTCAAACCGGCGAACGCCTGTGTGGCACGCGCTTGCATCCCGGGTCTTGCTCTGGGCGGTAGGCCTTGCTCCAGCGCGGACGCTTGGCCGGCACGGTCGGTCATTTCAACGGCGGGTGTGTGGAACGTGCCCGCGGGAGGCCCCGATATCCGATCACTCATAGCCTGGACCTGGTGACGGACGACGGCGCTGGACGGGTACCCATAGCGCCGGCCAACTGGGCGAAATCACCCAGCCAGTCGCCCAGGGCGATACCATCCAGACCCTTGCAATCCCACCGCGACTGCAGACAGGCGCCTTGAGGTGCCAGCGCCACCGAGCAGCCGGTCAATGTCATCAACTCCAGGTTGGCGCGCAGGGCGAGCATGCGTTGGCTGCTGCTGTGCAGCGGGCTATTGATAGCGGTACTGACCAGCAGGTGGCGCTCGTCACTGTCGGCAATGATTTCCAGGGATTGTTTGCCGATGCGAATCACCCCGACGGTGTCGATGCTCTGCACTGGCGTGGTGTTGCCCAGGTGTTGCAGCGCCTGAACGAGCAAGGATCGATGCCAGCTGTGGGCCATGGCGGCCTTGCTGGACGCCAGCAGCGCAGGCGTGGAGGGCGGCTCGGCCGGTAACTCGGCGCGAGTGGGCCCGGCGCTGAGTGCGGTGGCGCCGGCGATCAGGCTTTCGGCCAGCGCGATCAGCACAGCAAGCGCCTCGCCCAGCTGGGTGGTGTCGGAATAGGGTTGCATGCTGAGTCGATTGACTAGCAGCCCATGGCCTCGTTCATCGATGGCGGCGGCGCACGCACCTATGGCACTCATGGCACAGTTACCGCGCAACAGCAGTTCGTTCCAGAGCAACGGTGATACATCGTTCGGGCGAGGCAGTAAACCGAGTGCGAGCCATTGGGGCAGAGGCGTGTCGCGCCAGGGTTGCAGTTGGATGGCCAAGCCAGGTAGTTGCAACAGGCCGCTGTTGGCGAAGTTTCTCGCCTCTGCGGCCGAGAGCCGCAAGTGCAACGCCGCGCTCTGCAGCCAGGGCCGTGCCAGCGGATCGATCAGCGATTTTACCGGCGTATCGAGGGACGGCCGAAAAGGTAAATTCATGGTTCGGAGTCCGTGGCGGTTTTGAAACCAGTAAACCGCCTT
The DNA here is from genome assembly GCF_034314155.1 of Pseudomonas sp. 5C2. Lineage (NCBI taxonomy): Bacteria > Pseudomonadati > Pseudomonadota > Gammaproteobacteria > Pseudomonadales > Pseudomonadaceae > Pseudomonas > Pseudomonas sp. 5C2. The sequence goes on from NZ_JAVIWH010000002.1 coordinate 1,229,791, forward strand.
CCGGTTACAGCTTGATGACCCGCGTCAGGACTCCTCTATCCTGATCACCTCATCAGTGATTTCGTCGAGTTGGCGAACCACCTGATAGATGTGCGCCACCGCCAGCAAGGTGGCGCGTGGGATGTGCCGGCCTTCACTGACCTTGTACAGCGTGCGCGCCAGCCACACGCTCTGGACGACCGGGATTTTCGCGCGTTTGGCGCGCTCGATCAGGGCCAAGGCATCGTCGTCCTGACCTTTGCAATGAATCAATGGCAGCGGTGTTTCACCCGGCCGGTAATACAACGCCACCGCATAGTGGGTAGGATTGACCACCAGCATGTCGGCGTCCTCCACCGGCTTGCGTGGCGTCGTGGGAGTCTGGTTCAAGAGCTCATGAGCCAACTGGCGGCGATGCCCTTTGGTGTGAGGGTCACCCTCGGCCTGTTTGTATTCCTTCTTGATATCGTCATGGCTCATGCGCAGTTTTTTAGCGTGGAAATATTTTTGCAGAGCGAAGTCGACGATACCAATGGCCAACAGCAGGCCCAGGGTGACGCGCAGGATGTGCCGGAATACTTGCGCCAGTGCGTGCCAATAGGTGGTCAGATCCGAGTTGGCCAGCAGGATCAAGGTATTCAGTGAAGGTTTGATCAGCACGTACAGAGTCGTCGCAATTGCCGTGGCCTTGAGAATGCTCAGCAGCAGGTTGGTGATGTTCTGCCCGGACAGCATCTGCTTGGCATGGGCAAAAGGATTGAGCTTGGCCAGGTCCGGTTTCAAGGCTTTGGGTGCGAACAGAAAACCGATCTGCATCCAGCTGCCCACCAGTCGCGTCAACATCGCCACACCGACACTGCTGAGGATGAAGCCAATCAACACGGTGATCCCCTCGCTGGCGATTTGTGCGAGCGAATGCAGGAAGGGCTGACCTACTTGATTCAGGGACAGCGACAGCAGGTATTGCAGACGCGCCATGCTCTCATCTGCCAGGCTCAGGGTGACTTCGCTGACTGCCATCAGCACCAGCAGTTTGGTCAGGTCCTGGCTTTGCCCGACCTGACCCTTTTCCCTGGCATCGCGAAGCTGCTTGGGGCTGGCCTTTTCTGTCTTTTCGCTCATGGCACCTGCACCAAATGCCGCATTAAATGCTTGAGGTCCAACAGTTGGTGCAATTGCCCATCGCCCAGCTCCAGCAGCGTGGGCAAATAGATCAGCAGGAAGGCCAGACCCGCCATGCTTTTGGCGGGCATGGCCAGAATCGAGACGTTGAGCTGTTGCGCGTACAGACCAATGATCGCCAAGGCGGCCTCGATCAATAACAGCAGACCGATAAAAGGCGCCGCATACAACATCATGTGTTGCAGCGTCTGGTTGAGTTGTTCGAGGAACGTGTCGAGACCCTCCACGGTCATGCCCGGTAACCAGGCTGTGGGTGGCCACACGATGTAGCTGTCCCAGATCACCTGGGTGATCAGCGAAAGACCGCCGGACAGGATCACCAACATGACCAGCATCTCCTGGAACGCCTCACCCATTGGCGTGGCATCGGGCCCCAGCGCCGGGTTGATCTGCCCACCACTGAGTGCGCCGCGCTGGCTGTCGAACAAGGCGCCCACCGAGGCGAACATCCAGAACGGGGCATACAGTAGAAGGCCGAGCAGGGTGCCCAGCACGGCTTCCTTGATCAGTAGACCGGCGATGGCGAACCAGGCATCGCCTTGTATAGTCAGAGCCCGACCGATCGAGGGTGCCGGCACCATCGCCACCACGGCCACCACGGCATAGCGCAACGGGCCCTTGAGGTATTTGAAACAGAAGGCCGGTACCAGGACCATGCACGGAAGCAGGCGTGCCATGCCCAGGCCCATGCCCAACAGGAGTTCAAAGAGGCCTTGGGCGTCGAAGGGCATTCAGTGTCCGCCTCCGGTCCGGGCGATCAGGTCAAACGCCATGTTGATGAACTGGATCAATTCCACACCGATCCAGCGTCCGGTCATGGCCAGCGTCAGGCCTACCGCCGCCAGTTTGATGCCGAATGGCAAGGTCTGGTCCTGAATCTGCATCAGTGCTTGCAGCAGCGAGGTCAGCACGCCCACCAGCACGGCCACGCCCAGGGGCGGGGCCGTGAGGATCACCACCAAAAACATGCCTTGCTTGAACAATGCCAGCGCTTCCACGGCAACCTCACATATACGAATAGAAAAGGCTGTCGAGCAGGCGGGTCCAGCCTTCCACCAACACGAAGAGCAGCAGCTTGAGCGGCAGTGAAATGGTCATCGGCGACACCATCTGCATACCCAGCGCCAGCAGCAGGTTGGAGACGATCAGGTCAATGACGATAAAGGGGATGTAGATCAGAAAGCCGATCTCGAAACCGGCCTGCAATTCGGACAGTACGAACGCCGGAATCACCAGCATCAGATCGTCCTTGGTCGCCTTGTCGGCCATTTCCTTGGGCCACATGCGCCGGGTGTTGTCCAGCAAGTGGGCGATCACTTCCGGGTCAGTGTTGCGGCTCATAAAACGCTGCAGCGGCGCGATGACCGTGTCGGCGCTGGCCTGGAGTTTTTCGGTACTGCCCAGCTCCAGCGGACGGTCGTGCACGCGCTGCTGGATCTCGTGGGCGACCGGCGCCATGACGAACATCGTCGCCGCCAGGGCGATACCGTACAGGGCCATGTTCGGCGGAACCTGCTGCACACCGATGGCGTTGCGGGTGATCAGCAAGGTCATTGAGATTTTCAAGAAAGCGGTGCAGACGATCAGCAGAAAAGGGACCAGAGACAACGCGCCGAGAAACAGCGCAAGCACAATGGGGTTAACCCCGTCCATGACCATGTCAGGACGCCATCCGCGTAATCTGCAGGCCGAGGCGCCCGTCCACATCCACCAATTCGCCTTCGGCGACCACTCGCTCGCCGTGGCACAACGTGGCATGGCCCGGTGTGATACCGGACACTTCCAACACCGTGCCTGAAGCCAGGCGCCGCAGTTCGCCCAGGGTCAAGGTCAGGTTGCCGCAACGCAGGGTGAGCTCCAGAGGCATCTGCTCCAACGGATCCGGCGCGGTGGTGTCGGATTCCGGCAACTCGGATACATGCTCGGCTGCGTCCTGTTCCTCATCGTATTCGTGCTCCAGTTCCTGCACGTCGCTTTCGTCGGGCAACAGCTCAAGCTCGTCCTGATACAGATCGTCATCGCCCATCTTGAAAGTCTTCCTCATGGCTCAGTCGCAAAAAAAGTCGTTGGGCATGGGCCTCGATGCCCACCACCCAGTGTCGGCCCGCCAGGTCCAAGCGGCCGTTGCCCTCGCTGTCGAAATGGCAGTGTTCGGGCAGCACCACGTCGCCCGGGCGCAAGGACGCCAACTGCTCCAGGGTCAGGGCAAACTGGCCGATGACCAGCGGATGGGGGACTTGCCAGTCATCGGGCAAGGGTGGTTGATGTGCCTGCCAGGGCGCGGCGCTCAACAGGCGAAGCAGGGTGTCCGGGTCAGTGGCGAGTCGCGCGTGGACGGACTCATCACCCAGGCGGACTTGAAGTCGGCAGTGCACCACGGCGGCGAACTCGCAGGTGTCCTCTTCGACCGGTTCGATCGGTGCCAGCAGCGCGGCGATCGGGGCGCTCAATTGCTGGTTCAGAAACTGCCAATACCAGGGCTGGTGCGTGCCTTGCAGCACCGCAGGCGCGTTACCCAGCAGACTGAGCACCGCGCTGGCGTCGCTCAGGCGCAAGAGGCCGACAGCACTGCGCAGCCATACCCCGTCGTTGCTCGCAAAAGTGCCAGGCGTCACCGGGCGCAGCGTCAACTCGCCCATCAGGCTCTGGGCGCTGAAGCCCAGTGTCAGGCCCTGACCCAGTTGACGCGTGGCCTGGGCGAACCGATGGTCGACTCGCCGCAAGGACAAGGCGCTCATGAGTAGAAGTCGTCATGCAGCGACAGCTGAACTTCATGCCCAAGCGCCTGAGTCAGTGCATCCTCGCACGCGTCCTGGCGAGATTGAAGGCGCGCCAATATGTCGGGGCGGGCGAAACCCAGTTCGATGTCCCAATGGCTGTCGCGCTTATTGGCCTTGACGTGCACCTTGCCCAGATTGGGCATCAATAGCGTGACGCTGAAGGGCTGCCCGGCCTGAGCTGGCAGTTGCTGCGCCAACTCGTCGATCAATTGTGCGGGAATACCTTCTGTCGGCAATCGTATGCTGAAACTGCTGCCACCACCGAACCCGGAATGGCTGGGCTCTTCGCCCACCGGTGGCACCAGCAACTGAGAAAAGAACAGGCCATCGGTGGCCATCGGTGTGTCCGCTGCCTGGCTCTGCCACGCGGCACGAGCCCGATCGGTGTCACCACGCCTTGCTGTCGACTGGGAGGCGGGGCGCGATTCTCCGGGGCCCGGACGATCGGCGGGCGCGGCTATACGCGGCGCAGGTTTGGGCTGCGGTGTTGGTGCCGGGGCGGATTTGATGGGTGCGCTCATTGAGGCTTAACCTTCTTCATGGATGGCTTCGCTCAGGCAGGCCAGTTTTTCCACCGCGCGCTGGCGCGCCTTGGCGGTCTGGCGAACCTGTTCGAGCAGGGTCTGTTGTGCATCGATTTGCAGGCATTGCTGATCGACGTCCTGACGGACTTTAGCCAGCCGGTCGAGCATGTGACGCTCCTTGTCGTGCCAGCGATCGACCTCGGTCAGCGTCAGGGTTTGTTGTAGGTGAGCGTCGGCCAGGTCTTGACGGCGTTCGCGCTGATTGATTCGTTCCTGGACCAACAATGCCTGGGCCTGGGCCAACTGATCGTGCATCATCGCCAGTTCCGCCTGAGCCCGGCGCTGTGCGCGCTCGGCACTGGCCTGACGATGCTCGCGCAAGGGGGTCAGTACACAGATCAATCGTTCCAGCTCAGAGCGTTGCGGATCGACTTCCAATTCTTCATCCATGGCTACTCCGGCAATTGCGAGGTCAGGTGCATGAGGGCATCCAGGGTGGCCTGCAACGGCACCGGTTCGCGCAGGTCTTGTTGCAGGAAGGCGTTGATGGAGTCATTGAGTTGAACGGCGCAATCGGTGACCGGGTCGCTGCCGGGGTGGTATTCACCCAGGCGCAGCAGCATTTCCACCTGGCGATACGATGCCATCAGGCGGCGTAACCGGTTATTGGCCTGCTGATGCTCACGACCGCTGACGTTGCTGAGGACCCGGCTGATGCTGGCCTGCACATCAATGGCGGGGTAGTGCCCGCGTTCGGCCAGTTTGCGCGACAGCACGATGTGGCCGTCCAGCAGCGAGCGCACTTCGTCGGCCACCGGATCGTTCATCGAATCCTGCTCGATCAACACGGTGTACAGTGCGGTGATCGAGCCGGTTTCGCTCATGCCGGCACGCTCTACCAGACGCGGCAGCAAGGTGTACACCGATGGCGGCAGGCCGCCGCGGCCCAAGGGTTCGCCGGCAGCGATACCGATTTCCCGTTGAGCACGGGCGAAGCGGGTCAGGGAATCGATCAACAGCAGCACCTTGCGCCCTTTGGCCCGGTAGGCCTCGGCGATGGCAGTGGCGGTGAATGCGGCCCGGGCGCGCTCCATGCTTGAACGGTCGGAGGTGGCGCAGATCAGCACCGAGCGTCGACGCAGGGTTTCGTCCAGTTCATGATCGAGAAACTCGCGCAGCTCGCGGCCTCGTTCGCCGATCAGGCCGAACACGATGACATCGCACCCCATGTTGCGGGCCAGTTCGGCCATCAACGTGGTCTTGCCACAGCCGGCACCGGCAAACAGCCCGACGCGCTGGCCCTCGCCCAGCAGCATGGCGCTGTCGATGGCGCGGATGCCGGTGGGCAACGCATGGGTGATGCGCGGGCGTTGGGTGGGTGGCAGGGCATCGGCGATCACCGGCAACGTGACGCGACGGTCATGGGGGCCTGCGAAGGCACCGGTCTCGTCACCCAGCAGCGGACGACCGAAGCCATCGAGTACGCTGCCCAGCAGACTATCGTCCACGCCGATGCGATGAGCGATGCCCAACGGGCGGATGTGCGCGCCGACTTGAATACCATCCGGGGTGCCCAGGGCGCTGAGCAGGGTGCATTGCGTGGTAAACCCGACGATCTCGGCCAGCATGACGCTGCCGTCGGCCTTGCTCACTTCGCACAGGTCACCGATCCTCGCCGCGGGAATCTGGCACTCCAGCAAAATGCCGCTGACCGCACTGACCCGGCCGCTGACGGTCACCGCAGAAAAGTTCGCCAGCCGAGCGGCATGCCCGGCTTTCCATTGCGCCAATGCCGCGTTCACCAGCGCAACTCATAATGACGGTCGCCATCGAACTCGATGCGCTGATCATCGATGCGCGTCAGGCGCAGCCCTTGCAACTCGTCGCCGATGTACAGCCGGTGGCCATCGGCGGTCACCAGATGCGCGTGCGGGCCAGACATGATCTGCACGATCACGAAAGGCAGGCCGGTGCTAGACGTGGAGACGTTGTCGATCAATGCCACGGGTGAATCGAAGCGGTCCTTGAAGCGTTGCAGCATGCGCTGGTACACCAGCAGCGATTCTTCCTTGAGGTTGCCGCTCACCGTCATGCCTTCAGGCGTCTGCTGCACGCTGACGTCGTTGAGCATGCGCTCGCTGAGCATGGTGCTGAGCTGGCGCCGCGCATCCTCGGCGTTTTCCAGAGGGATACGTTTGCCGGACGGGACCATGGTTTTGGCGTCTGAGGTCGCGACCGGCTCGATCACCGATGTGGGCGCGCGCGTCAAGCTCCAGGCGCTGCCGACAATGCCGACCAGCAGACCGATGATCACCCCGCTGACGCGATTGAACACCCGTGAACGGGTGGTGGCTTTCGCCCGTTGCGGGGCGTCGGGTGACGGCGGTGCCTGGGTATCGTTCTGCGGGTTGGCGGCGTTGAGTGCAGGTACTGCGGGCCAGGCATCTTCGGCCGCGGCCAGGCACAGCCATACCGAGCCCAGCGTGAAGTTGCGGTTGAGCGTCAACGCTGTCACCGGATGCGCATGCCCTTGCTCGTCGCATACAACGCCGTCCTCCGCGTTCAGGGTCCAGCCTTCACCGACACGTTGCAGGCGGCAGTGCAGGCTGGCCACGCCGGGGTCAAACAGTGCCAGATCCTGCGCCGCATCGGCGCCGATCAGCCATTGCTCGCCAATCAGTGGCAACGCCGCACCTTGATGCAGTCCGCTCAATACCCGTAATTCAAACATCTGGTCTTCTCCAGGTGATCAAGCGGCGTACTCGTTATCCAGGGGTTGCTGGTCGTCATCCAGATCGAAACGACCCATGACCTTGACCTGGGAGGTGTTGCTGATTTCGGCGAAGGACAGCACCGGCACATGGTGGAATTCTTCCTGCAACAACGTGCGTAGCGGGCTGCGCAGGTCCTGGGCGACCAGCAGTACGGCCTGTTCCGATGAGCGCAGGGGGAAGGCGATGTGCAGTTGTTGCACCAGTAACTGGCTGGTTTCGTTCTCCAGCGCGAAGAAGGTCTCGGTCTGGGTCTGGCGCAGGCCATCGCGCAGGATGCCTTCGCTTTCCGGCGTCAGTAGCCAGACCAGCAGACCTTCGGGCCCGCAGTATTGATGAAAGATCTGCGACTTGAGGGCGATGCGCACGTAGTCGGTCAGCACCGTGATTTCCCGCTCATGCTGACCGTGTTCGATCAGGGTTTCGGCGATCACGCGGATGGCCCGTAGCGGCACGCATTCGGAGGCCAGGCGTTGCAGCACCGCCGAGAAGCGTGCCAGGGGCAGCACGCGCTGCATTTCCTGGGCAAGTTCCGGTTGTTCGGTTTCCAGCCAGCCCAGAATCGCTTTGGTCTCCTGAAGGCCGATGAATTGCGGGCCACAAGCCTGCAGTGCGCGCTCCATGCGTTCGATGATCAGGGTCATGGCACTGACCGAGTCGATGGCGTTGTCCTGAAGGAGCGGGGTGTCGCTCGGCATCCACACCCACTGACCCTCCTGGCGGTCGACGCTGCCGGATACGGCTGATTCGGGCAGCGCCCCGACGTCGACGGCTACGTGGGTCTGGGTGAACGTGGCCTTGAGCAGCGGAACCTCGTAGACCGAGAAGCGGAACTCGTCGGGTTCCAGGTGGGCGGCGCGCTCGATGATGAAGGAGGGCAGGGTCAAGCCGTATTGCACCACCAGGCGGTTGCGTCGCTGGCGAATTTCGCTGACCAGTGCTGCCACTTGCCCCGTGTCCTGTTCGGGATGGAACTGCAGCACGAACTGGCGGCTGGGCGAGAAGGTGCGCAAATCTTCGCGGCCGTTCATTTCCGGGGTTACTGCAGCGGGCTCTTCCTGATCCGTCCCGGGCTTGGCTCGCTGCAGTTGCAGCAGGCCGCCACAGCCGCAAATGAACGCAATCACCAGGAACACCGCCGTGGGCATGCCCGGTAGCGCAGCGAAACCCAGCATGGCCACCGCAGCCATAATCCAGGCCTTGGGCTGGCTGGTGATTTGCTCGGCGATCTCCCGGCCGATGTTGGCTGGCACGGGATCGCCGCTGGGCACGCGGGTGATGATCATGCCGCAGGTGACCGAAATCAGCAGCGCGGGGATCTGGGCGATCAGGCCGTCGCCAATGGTCAGTACGGTGTACAGCTGCAGGGCGTCACCGCCGGTCATGCCGTGCTGCACCACACCGATGGCGATACCACCGATCATGTTGATGGCGACGATGATCAGGCTGGCGATGGCGTCGCCGTTGACGAATTTCATGGCGCCATCCATGGCCCCGAACAGCTGACTCTCCTTGCCCAGTTCGGCACGTCGCGTACGGGCTTCGTGCACACTGATCAGGTTGGCACGCAGGTCGCTGTCGATGGACATCTGCTTGCCGGGCATGGCGTCCAGGGTAAAGCGTGCACCCACCTCGGCCACTCGCTCCGAACCCTTGGTGATGACCATGAAGTTCACCACGGTGAGGATCAGAAAGATCACCAGACCCACCGCCAGATTGCCGCCCACCACAAACTGCCCGAAGGCTTCGACGATGTGTCCGGCGTCCTGGTCGAGCAGGATCAGGCGCGTGGTGGAGATCGACAAGGCCAGGCGGAACATGGTGGTCAGCAGCAGTACCGCCGGAAAGGTCGAGAACGCCAGCGGCCGGGGCAGGTGCATAGCCAGCATGATCAGCAGGCAAGAGATGCAGATGTTGATGGCGATCAGTACATCCACCAACCACGTGGGCAGCGGGGTAATCATCATGAACACGATGGCGATGACCACAAACGCGCCCACCACTTCCGAGCGACGCATGGCCGCCAGAGCGAGCTGATTCAACAGATTGATGACTTTGTCCATCAGGCAATGCCCCCCTGGTTCTGTTCCTGCTGTGTGAGTTCGGCCATGAGCATGAGCAAGTTGCCCAGCGCGTTCTGCCGGCTTTTTATGTCACGCCAGATCAGGATCGGCAGTTGCTGCAGCATGGGCCGCAGACCGTTGAGAAACGCCAGTTGGTGCTTGAGTTGCTTGCCGCCGATGTGCTGGGTCAATTGCAACGTCTCGTTCAGGTTCATGCCCTTGCCGGACAGCGTCAGCAGGTGCTTGAGGAAGGCCGGCGGATTGACTTTTAACTCGGGATTCTTGCCGCGCATGCGCCCCAACAGATGCTCGCAGTCACGCAGCAAGGTGCCGACATGCCGTGCGGTGTTGAGGCCATGCATGAGTGTGCGCAGTTGTTGCTGGGAGGCCGACGGTGTCAGTGCGCCAAGGTCATCGGCGATGGCGCTGCGCATGTCGCGCAATGTGAGTTCGAATTGGCCAGGTTCTTCTTGCTCACTCATCAGCGCGTCGATCAGCCCGGCAATGTTTTGTTGACCCGTCACCGCGTCACTGTAGAGCGTGCGCAGGGTGCCGCGCCGACGCGGGTCCAGCTTCGAACGGGCGAAGGCCTTGGCGCTGTTGATACCGCCGCGGCTGTGCGTGCCGAACTTTCTGCGCAGCAGGTTCAATTGCTGCGCAAGCGTTACATGCTCCCCCGTGGCACCTTCATTGCGAGTCTGTCTGACTGCAGCCTGCAACATCACATGGGCTTTGGCGGCATCATCGCCGGCGAAAGCCATCACCATCGCCAGGCTCGGCTTCTGGTTTTGCAATTGTTTGCGCAGCGCTCGCGCGGCGGAATCGAGGCCTTGTTCATGTGCGCCGGTCAGCTGTTGGTACAGCTCGCTCAATTTGACCGCGCGCGATTGCAACGCATTGCTGCTGGCGAGCAGGTCGCGTTGGCTCAGGGTCTTGCTCTGCTGCACCACCGCCGTGGCGAATCGCGCTACCTGTTGAGCCGTGGTGCCGCCGGTAGAGGGTGCAAGTGTGGGCGCCGGGGCGGTCTTCGTCGGCGCGACCACGGGTGTATGCAACGGCTGGACCGAAGGAGGGGCGACGATTTTCATAGGGCGCGTCTGAGCGTTGTCATGTGCTCTGAGTGGGCCACGGTGGTGTTCTGGTTCCATGCCGCTGACGGCCTTTGTGTTTGTGCCAATCGCCGTCGTGTCACAGAGGGTTTTGCGCAAATTTTTGCACGGAGGGAAGTTTTAGTGTTTTTTTAAACGTTTAAAATCAATTAGTTATTATTATTTTTCGGCTGGCATACATATCGCAATGGGACTTGGACACTTCTCTATAAGAGTAAGCCCCATGTTCCCCAGTGACTCGATATCCACGCCCACTCCGCAAGCCGGCATTCATCAACTCACGAGTAACCAGGTGCAGATGCTGCGAGCGTTCATTCACAAACGCGTGATGAACCCCGACGATGTCGACGATATTCTGCAGGGCACTTTCCTTGAAGCGCTGCGCTGCGAGCACAAGTTCCAACACGCCAGCAAGCCACAGACCTGGTTGTGCGGTATCGCACTGAACCTGATCCGTAGTTACTTTCGACGTATGTACCGCCAGCCTTATCAGGAAAGCTGGGACGACCACATGCACTCCGAGATTAGCAGCCAGGGTGAAGGCGATATTGGTCATCAGGTAGACGGCCACCGGCAGTTGATGCGGGCAGTCGAGGCCATTGGATGCTTGTCCTCGAATATGCAGCGGGTGATCGAGGTGGCGCTGGAAATGGATGGCAATTACCAACAAACAGCGACGTCGCTGGGCGTGCCCATCGGTACGGTGCGCTCGCGCCTGTCACGGGCACGCGAGCAGTTGAAGCGGCAGATGGATCCTTTTGCGTGAGTCCAACTCCACCTCTTCAGGGAACCAACCTGCGCCTCGGACCACACAGTTGCACCCTTCATTTACTTTACGATTTAAAAAGGGATTTCTTATGTCGCTAACCATTCAACCGAACCCCTCATTGGCGCGCCTCCAGCAGGTACAAGACGCTTCTCCATCAGCCGCTGGCCGTCTCCATGGGACTGCTTCGACCACATCGGTTGAACAGGTACAAGCAGCCACGCGACTTGCGGACATCAAGGACGTCATGAAAGAGGTGTTTGATAGTCATAGACAGGAGCCCACCCCTCACGGTCCCCCCGGATCCCCCGCGACACCCGCAGAGTTTGATCGCATCACCGAACACAACAAAGGTGTTGAAACGCACAACGCGCAAATCGACAGCCTGATCGATAGCCGTGCAGCCAAACTGCAAGAGATCGGTGAAACCCCCGCCGACATCAGGGCCACGCTGGGCAAAGCTCCCATGTTGGACCGGATCTCGACCAACGCGTCGAGCGCTTTGCGTTCTACGCCGTTTGCGGCGGCGTCAGTACTGCTATACATGAAACCGCTCATCAGTGAAGGCAAGTGGCTACCTACCGACCTGCAGTCTCTGAAGCCCTTTATTCCAGGGGCAGTTTTCGGGGTCATGGATACCGTTGGGAACGGCATAATGAACCAGGTGACCGGCAATGCCCATTACCTCAAAGCGTCGCCGGACCAGTTGCATGATGCCATGACGCATTCGCTCAAGAACAATGATCCCGGGAAAAAGCAAAAAGTCCTGGACCACGGTATTGGCATTCAGGGTTATTCGGTACGCAATGCGGTCCGTACCGGTGTGGGCACGCTCATGGAATATGCCGCGCCTTTGGCTAAAGGCGCGATGGACATCAATCTCGTTGTGGCGTTGGGCGCGGCGGCCAACGCGGCCTACGGCAACCGGATACACACGACTGAACAGCGTGATTCGCTCAGGGGCGCGGCCTTTCTGTTTGGTCGCAAGGATGCGCAACCAAAAAAAGATATGGCCGATGAAACAGAGTGGCTTGACACTTACAAAGCCCTCAAGGACGCCAGTGTATCCAGCGTCGCGTTCAATGCTGCGAAACGTCTGGCGGGCCTGCCCATCGACGCTTTAACCGACGGAGCAAGCGCGTTCAGAGGTCTTGCTACGGCCACGACTCTTGCCCAAAACGGAATCGGTTTGTCCGCTGGATTCGCCGCTGTCGGTATGGCTCAAGGAGCACTTGCCGGCCTTGTAAAGCACCCGGTGGCCAAGGAGGCCGTCAGCCAACTAACCAACACTGTCTTGTCCGCGGGCGTTTTCGCAGGTTGGACTGCGCTGGGCGTCGTAACCGACCCTGTGGCGGACAAGGCCGAGAAGTTTCTCAAGAATGATGTGAAGGGCGCGCCAGCCGCAGCCGCAAAGATGGGTATCCAAATGGGTAACGCAGGTATCGACGCGGGTAAAAAAGTGGGCCAAGCGGGTATTGAAAAGAGTATCAAAGTGGGTCAAGCAGGTATCAAAGCAGGCAAGGCAGGTATCGAAGAGGGCGTCAGGCTGGGTGCTCAAGGTGCTGACTATGCAAGAGTCACGGGCGCGAATCTGAATCGTCGTTATAACGAGCTGACCCGTCGCACTCGTCAACCGGATGTCGAAGCCGCCGGTGAGGGCCTGGGTGTCGCCAGTACAGGTAATACGGGCGACATCCCCTTGGGCGTAGTTGAATAAGTCGATGTTCCAGCCCGAGGGTGGGGGAAGGGCAGGGTCCGCTTTATCGCGGCGGCCCACAGAAGAAAGGTCTGTATTGATGGGGAACTGTGTTTCGCTTCCAGGAATAATTAACGTTGCCAGTAACGTGGCGTCGCAGCAACAGATAGATCTGCGGGCCGAGCCCACAAGCCCACCAGCCCGGTCCTGCGAGAGGCAGTTACCCGCCAGACCAGAGGGTCCAAGATCCAAACCACGTGCGTCACCCTTTGTGGAGGCTAATTTTTCCAACATGACAGCGAAGCTGGACTCTCGAAAACTTCCAGTTGCGAGTTTCTCACCTACCACTCAATCGATGGGAAGTAGCAATGTTGGCCGGACTCCTGAAATCGGGGTTTTAGGTGAGGAAATGTATAAAATGAGCCATCCGAAGTATGGGCAATGTACTGTTAAAAGGTTACCCAAAACGAAGGACGATACCATTGCAATATTCGAAATTTCTCTTGGCGGGCAGAAAAACCAAAGACCATTCTCAAAATCCATATATATCTGCAACCATGACCCGGACTATCAAAATCAGTCGACCATTGGATACTCTGATATTTTCTTGCCCGACGAAATGCAAAACATGAGACTTATCAATCTTCTGCATTTTCATATAGCGGACTCAGCCAAATCTTTAGGTGTTGAGAAAGTAGTTGTCTCTAACGTGGTTTCATCTGCCATGCATAAAGCATGTGAGAGGGCGGGCATGGAGGATAATGGTAACTCAATGTATTCCTATTCAGGTACCCCTGACGATGTATCACAGAATTGCCTTGACACATTGAAAGAAAAAGGCTGGCTAGTAGAAACATCAAATTGAGAGCGTGGACGGGCGTCAGATGGACATTTCAACCTTAAGCCCTTCCGAGCGTACCGCCATGCCCTTTCGAGTTCACATTATACGACCCATACCAAGTGGGCCTCATACCGATAGCTCCGTCACGTATTTACCCTCTCCGCGCTACATGGGGCTGACCTGGCAGCTACCTGTAAAAAACTTGCTTTATTCCTGGTAACATCCAGTTATTTGGCGCTGTGTAATCGCTCGACACCTGGAAATATAGAAAAACGAATTTATCAGGATGCCACAGCAGAATCCGAACTTTGCGAGATAGTAAAAACAGACAGTAATGCAAGACTCAATGAGCGGCCTAATGCCTATTCCTACTCCAAAATCTAATGGAGCGCTTGTTGCACCACCGCTATCATCATTTGCCTATAATGGTCGCGCGCATCACATCTGTAACAGGTGCGTGGGTGTACTGTAACTTCTCTATTTCCTTGCCAGCACTTATAAGGGCTATTGCGCTGGGAGGCATCAGGTATTTCTCTGTATCGATGAAGGCGGCAGTCAATGATATGATTCCCGTTGATATTTGCATTAACATGTTATTAGCAAATGCCGTTGCCCCATCGAATACTACATTCCAGGTTGTCCATTGTTCTTCTGCTACACGCAATATCCCTACGCTAGGCGAGGTGACTGAGGTGGCTGAGATATAAGCTATTATTCTAGTCAGAATGAGTATAACGAGGTGTTATCCAATCTTACCGAGAAGCAGGCGCAGCTTAATAAGGTCATTATCGGCGCCTACGGATTTGCTATGGAAAGCAGCTACATTTTTGACGATGCGCAGGCCCGCCGTCCGTTGCAGTGGATGGCGCCGGAGTCCTTATCCAGATTCCCTATCGGTTTTGTAGCGGAGGGCGAACAGCCAGGCGTCCGCCGGGAAGGCTCAGTGGCGTCATGGTTCGCCCGAGCGCCGCGAAACCCCTCGACGTTTTCAAGCGGTTCCAAGATACCTCGCCAAGTCACCATAGTGGGCAGGATCCACTTCGCAGCCAAACACGGGATCGAAGTGACGCTGATTACCCAGCTCATCACGTACGGCCAAGATGGTGTGGCGGGCGAATGCAAGCCTTTGATTAGCCTGCGCCCCCGGAATCTCATCGGTGCGAGTTAATTGGAAGACAAACGGACGATCAATATGAACGGTCTCCAGTTCGGCCAGGCCCACCGCCTTTCCAAGGATTTGATATAGATTGCAAAAGGACACACAGTCGCCGCCGCGCTCGGCCACCATTGCAAAAGGATCTCGGTATTTATCCATGCGGTACTTGAACATCAACTGTGCACGGTTCTGCTGCGCAATGCAGGACAACGTTTGCATGGGTGTTTCGCAACCCTTGAGCGTTCGTAGCAAACGCATGAGCAACGGGCTAAATGTTCGCGCTGCGGCGAATTCGTCCGCTGAACGTCTAGCGAGTATCGGGTTGGCACTCCGTGGCCGGCTGGCAATGCCCTGGAGACGGCGTTCGGCCTCCCGATCCAGCAGGGTTTCTGCGCGCTGCCGAAAGGTCGTCAGCGCGCCAGCGCTAGAAGTCGTAGGCATGGCCAGGATGGCTTGGAGACTGCTTCGCAACCTGTTGTCCGATGGAACGGAATATATCCGTTGATGATCAACAGGCAAAGTTCGAATAGTGCAGGCCGGGGCCGGATGGCCGATTTCTTTCAGGATGATATTGGCGTACTCAACAATCGGACCTCGCGGGTGATTCAGCTCTTCCACGATAAAACCGGTCAGCGCTGGCAACAACGCATTCAGCACGCTGCGTTGAAGGTCCAAAGGGTAGGTGCCTCGGGCGAACTGATAACTTTGCGCCACGCCAGAAACAGTCAATTGCTCGAGCCCAAGTTGCCGGTCAGCCAAAGCCGCCTCGGCATGGGTGCCGACCGTCCAGCGTCGGTCCGGCATGTGCAGGTCTTGCGCCCAGGCATGGTTATAAATCCGGCGGAACGTTGGGCTCTTTTCATACGCATTTTTCAGGGTGTCAGTCAGCACTGCGAACGCCGCCCTTTGTGCTTTTCCGGCCGTGTTCGGTAGCGCCTTCATGAAGTGTTCACCGACACGGCTGAGTTCGAGCTTTCTGCTGTCATCGTTGGCGTGCACATCGTGGCACCGTCTAGCGGTGCTGGGGTGGTTTAATTGCGGCCACAAGTCGCGATGTGTCCTTGCCAGCTTTTGATCCTCGCACTGGGTGTCGAAAACAGACTCGCGAGTCGTCACCGGGGGAGTGGGCTGTGGTGGGCCTGATAATCTTGCAATGTGGAGCATGGCAGTTCGCTCTTTGCGAGGGGGGTACCACTGTGTGGCGCTGAGTGCTATGCGGTTCCCAGCGTCATCGCGGCACCGCGACGCACTTGATCTCCACAAGCAGGATCACCAGTCTATGTTCAGAGGGGCAGGCCCTCTGAAACCCACGCGCCATTTTCAGCCAATAGCGCAGTTTGCGCAGGCGGTCGGTGTCCAGGCGAGCGACCAAGCGATGATAGTCTTCTTGGACAGTCTCGTAGAATCAGCTACGGCCAGGAAGATCGAGGCCTATCGTTGTCCGGTGCCCCTTGTAGTGGTGACTCGGCTGCACGGTTACAACCGAAATTAGTGTGCCCGTGCATCTACCTAATCTTTCATCGAGGCAGAGGTTTCTCAGGTATGTTGCACTCTGCTAAGGCTGATGTTTTTTCTGAATGGATCACAGCATCATCCAGTTCGTCGCTCTGATAGCAGCGCGCACAATGCGTTGTATAGCTCGGCACACGCGAGTCATTGCAGAGGGAAGCTGCGCCGCAGTGCACATGACGCCACGCTCAACGTCGCCGATGCTTCAATTTCATCGTTTTTTACAGACAAAGGATACGTAGTGAGCGAATACCAAGGAATGCGTTGGGTCAAGGCAGATTTCCAAGTGCAGACGCCGGAGGACAGCAAGAATTGGGCGGACCCTGAGCTGCGACTTGGTAATCCGCGGCGGCCGAAGACGGGCAACGTAGCTTGCGAGTTGGATATACAGAACAAAGCTCGAGTTTTCCTGAAACGCTGCCATGAACTGGGACTCCAGCTCATTGGCATCACCGATCACAATTTCTCAGCGCTGACTGATCCTAGAGACTGGTTCCTGACTCATTTACTTGAACAGAATAAGTCGGTCGCCAAAGAGCTAGGTCGCGAGCGTATCCATATCATGCCGGGGTTCGAGGTCGATATCGGCTATCACGTTCTGTGCCTGTTCGAGCCTACCGGAAAGGCGGGCGATCTCGAGCACGTTAACAAGGTGCTAATACAGCTGGGACTACCCGAAAGTAGGCGTTTCGAGAAAGGAGAATCGACACCGTTGAGAAGGGAGGACGCGACCATCAGCCTCGCAAAGCTTTTGCGCGTTGTTCAGGATATTCATGGCGGTATCGTCATTGCCGCTCATGCCGACCAGGAAGATGGTCTGCTGCAGCGCTCAAGCAACCGCGCAGACTACCAATTGACTGACCTCTTGGCGCTGGAGGTGACTCAGTACCCAATGAGTCCACGGATTGCCGACATTTTGCTGGGGAAGAACAGAGAGTGGTCTCGAGGTGGGAAGCAGCCGGCCTACGTGCAGTCATCGGATGCCAAATCGCTGAAGACAGACAAGGATGGCAACCCTCGCCCGAACTCCCTCGGCTATCGCTCAACCTGGGTGAAGTGTTCGACGCCCTCGATTGCTGCGCTCAAACAGGCTTTCCTCGATTCCGCGTCCCGTATAAGCCTGGAGAAGATCAGGCCCAGTGATCGCGAAACGTACCCTCGGATCGTGTCCATGAGTGTTAAAGGGCTGCGTTTTCTTGAGGATCAAACGATAACGTTCTCCCACAATCTCAACGCAATGATCGGCGCTCGCGGAACGGGTAAGTCGACCATCCTGGAACTGTTACGGATCATGTTTGCCCGCGAAACCAGCGACGCTCTTTCAGCAAAGGTGCAGTTGAAGGCAAAACGTGCAAAAGAGACCTTCACACCCGAAACTGAAATAGAGGTGCGATGGGAGGGGATTGTTGGGCAGCCCGATACGATACGGTTCACGTCTGCTGAAGGACTCAGCCTAGCGGTGGGGGAAGCACATGATCTGTCGGCTTATCTGCGCCATCTTCCTGTCCAATTCTATAGTCAACAGCAGTTGAGTGATCTTACTGCCCCAGGTGGCCAGCCTCAGCTTCTTGAGTTGATTGATGAGGCTTGCGCCGCGGAACTTGAAAAGCTTCATGGCGAGGAGCGAACGGTTGCAGCCGATATCAGCCGACTGTTCGCCGCAAAGGATCAGATAGTTGCGATCGAGGCCGAGATCACTACTCTGAAGCAAGAGCTTGTGGAGTTGGAGCGACAGTGGCAGGCACGCCAGGATGTTCAAGGTGAAGCAGCCGCTTATCAAAACTCTCAGCGCGCCAAACGTTACTACAAGGTGCTTTCCGACCGTTTCGCGGATGATGTGAAGGCTGTAGAGCGCGCTCTGGAAAGTATGGCCGCTCCTGACGATCCATCCGTAATGATCACCGACGCTTGGCCACATTCGGCCTGGTTCACCACACATGCAGCTGAAGTCAACGCTAGCAGGGCTGCCTTTCGATCAAAACTTGAGAGTCTAGTCAGAGAGATGCTCAGTGAATCGGCCCGGCTTTTTAAGCAAAACGAGCAATGGCAGGCGGTTTCTGCAGACTTGGACACAGCACAGACCGTCTTCCTCGCAGCCTGTGAAGATAAGGGGGTGCAGCCGCAAGACGTCAGCCGTTTGCAAGAGCTGGACCGTACCAAACTGGCCAAGCAGAAAAGCCTGGATGATAAAAAGCGGCAATGCGAGGCGCTGGAAGGAACCCATCAGGCGCTGGATGCCTCCCTACAAAAGCTGTTCGAAATTTGGAGAGAGCAACACAAACTTCGTCAGCAGGCTGCAGACAATATCACGGGGAAAACGGGTAAATCAGTCAAGGTTTTTATCACCCCGATGGGGTACAAAACCAAATTTGATGAATTTTGGATG
Source organism: Pseudomonas sp. 5C2 (assembly GCF_034314155.1). Classification (NCBI taxonomy): domain Bacteria; kingdom Pseudomonadati; phylum Pseudomonadota; class Gammaproteobacteria; order Pseudomonadales; family Pseudomonadaceae; genus Pseudomonas; species Pseudomonas sp. 5C2. The sequence goes on from NZ_JAVIWH010000002.1 coordinate 1,248,553, forward strand.
GCTCTTGAACCAGACAGACGCTCGCGTATAGGGCGAGAGTGGGACAGGATTGGTGATGCTTTCTGGAATAGCTTCTTGACCTGTTCATGCTCCAAAAAGAGCAGCCCTTGGGAGCACATCACTGAGCTCTTGGATGATACCTCCAAGCTCCCTGAAATTCTTCTGCAGTTCAAGAAAGAGTTGCCAGAGTTCACAGAGACTATTGTCGAGAAATGGCGGGCGCTTCGGCTCAAGCGTGTACCGGATTTGATCGATATTGAGCTGTATCGCCCCGATGGTACTTTCATCGGTAGCATTGAAGGCAATCAGCTTTCTGAGGGGCAGAGGAATACAGCCATTCTGAACATGCTACTTGTCAAAGGCGACGGGCCTATCGTCATCGACCAACCAGAGGACGAGGTAGATGCGAGCTTCATTTATAAAGATCTGGTTCCGCTGCTGAGGCAGTCGAAAGTACAACGTCAAATCATCCTAGCGACCCACAACGCGAACCTTCCGGTGAACGCCGACAGCGAGTTCGTCTATGCGCTTAAGTCCGAGGGTGGAAAAGGGTGCGTGCTGGCCCAAGGCGGAATGGATAGAAAGCCTACCGCCACAGCGATTTTGGACATCATGGAGGGCTCGGAAGAGGCCTTCAAGCGACGTTTTGAAAAATACCATTTTTGATCGGATCACCCTGAAGCGTCCAGCCAAGGAATGGTCACGAGTACGCGGATCGATGTACGGAAAAGGTACCGTCGCAGCTGTGCCGATTCGGGCGACCAGATTATTGGCGTGACGGCCGCTTTGGAGCCAGATGGCGTAACCGTCCAGTAAAGCCAGAATCGACTCGAAGTGGTAGGCCAAGATGGCGTCATCAATATTGAGGTCACGGCTTTTGGCATAGATATAGAAAGCCTGGATCGCGCGTAGATGTGCCGCAGTAGTGTTGTAAGCGCGGTACCTGAGCTTGAGTTGAACGTAGATGAACGGGATAAGCATAGGCAACGGCGCCGCATCTCCAGTCTGCACGAGCAGCGGTACACGCTGACCTGAAGAGAAACGGCATTGAATCAGCTTCATCGGCAGCCACCTCATTCAATAACGCGCCATGAACACGAAGGACATGACCCGTTGAGAGAGTGGACGTCAGAGGCTGATTTGTCGAATCAGTGCTTTAGGCTGCTGTCTGTTTCCAATAACCTCCGCAGTCCTCCCAACCCATTGTTTCCCTTAAAACCACCCCTCAAAATTTCACAAACCACCGATTTTTCAAAATGAAAATTTCACAGGTTTGTGAAACACAAATATCTGAATTTATTGCAAAAACAATAGCTTACAATCCTGCGAAATTTCAAGTGGCGCTCCCTTAAAATGCTGCTAAACCTTAAGTGTTATTGCTCACTTGAGGTAGGCTTCCATGACCTATGTCGGCGCATTCGTCACGCACGGAGACAATCCTGAGCTCTGCTTGATCACCGGCAAGGAGTCAGCGGGCACTCGCGTCAGAATCCTCAAGTGGAGTAATGGCGTAGTCAGGACTGCCAAAGAGAAAGATGTTTCGGTGATCCCTGCGCTGCAAGGGGTCGAGCAACTGCGCGCCTTGATCGTGGCAGACACTCCGAAGGGGAATCACGATGTCCTAGATGGGAAAGAGGATTTGGTGGCAGCCGCATACGCCTACATTTCTTGCCACGAGTTAGGAATTCATACCGCGGGGATGGGTTGTCGTTCGAGCCGGAGCACTGGCCGGTTAGGCTCAACCATCGCGCCGCCTAAGCCCAAAAGGCCCCAACAAACACAACCGCTTCAACAGGCCCAACCAACAAAACAGCCACACCCCCAACCACCATCGTCATCCCAGATCCTCCCACATGAGGAAGACTTCATCAGGGAAGGTGTCATCACCGAAATGGTGGCATCGAACTTGATTTCTAATGAGACAGGCCAGATCGAAGTCTTGGGCACCAAGGTCGACCTATGCCGGCTAATCCAGATCTATTGCGCAACAGCAGGGGTGAGCGCACCTACGAAATCCCTGGTGCTACGTCGGATCCGTGAAATTACGTCGTTTCTCTCACAGGGCAACCCTGACCAAACTGCAATCCCCACTCCGCGTGGACTGATGTTTGACATCGAGGGGATGGAGCCGTGAACGCCCCTGTGCATATCGGCGATCTGGTGACGGTCGATGAAGCCGGTGAAGCCATCAACTCGAAAACCACAAGTTTGCCTGGGGAGTTTGTACTAGACGAAGGCCAGGATTCTGAGCAGGGCGAGGGCAATCCAGACCTCGGTGACCCAATGGCCGCTGAAGAGGTTATAGCCGCGCTATCGATTTACGAAGTGATCACCTACGACCTCACAAGTAACACTTTCAGGCTCAAGTCAAAAATTGGTTCAGAGACATTTCGCACGGTCTCTCACAAAAACGTCATAAAAATTGATAGCCATTTTGACAAGGCGACCACCGCAGCGTTGGCCGAACACCATGAGCATTTCCCAGCAGGCCTGGGAGACTATGAGCCAGTGCCTGTCACTGAGGTTGATAGCGAGGCTGAAATCGAGGCCCAACGGCGAACCGATATAATGCGCAGGCACTGCGCGAAGGTTGATCCGATTTCCAAGAACCAGGCCATGGCGGAATTGAAGGTCGGCCCGACGATCTTTCACAAGATCAAACGCGTCTTCCGCTATAACCCTGACTGGCGGGCGCAGATAGCGGGTCGTGACGGCCGACGCCTAGGGGAAAAGCGCATCGACCCGGAAGTGGATGCGATAATATCTGCAGTGTTTAAGACTCATCGTGTGGGCTATGCGGCGTTTTGCAAGGTAGTTGTCGCGTCAGCTGTGTTTTATGCGGCTATTTTCAGTGTCGGTAACTCCCTTTCCGGATTGAGTGTGACCGCGCCGATGGGCTGCCAATTGCGTGTCGCACCTGACCAGCGATGTGGATGTTGATTACGAGCTTGCTGATACAGGGCATGACGCTTGGCCAAGATCTCTTGATCATCTCCTCGATGACGCTGCGCCGGGGTCACGAAGCGGATGCGGCTGTGGCGGTGTTGGTGGTTGTACCAGCGGATAAAATCGCGCACCCAGCTGCGTGCCGCGTCCAAATCTGCAAAACCACCAGGAGGCCATTGCGGGCAATATTTCAGGGTTCTAAACAGCGATTCTGAGTAGGGATTATCGTTACTCACCCGTGGTCGTCCGCGTGACGGGGTGATGCCGAGTTCGTACAGTTTGCTCAGCAACGTCACCGATTTCATCGGTGCACCGTTGTCCGAGTGCAGCACTAGGGGCCGTCCGGCGCAGCGTTCGGTGAGCACGGTGCGCTGCATCAGTTCGGCCGCCAGCTCGCCACTTTCTTGCTCGTAAACTTCCCAGCCCACGGCCTTTCGGCTGTAGATGTCCTCGATCAAATACAGATAGTAGTACTTCCCACGCACTGGCGATGGCAAGTAGGTGATGTCCCAAGACCAGACCTTATTGGCTGTGGTTGCGCTGTGAGTTGTCGGCGCAGCATGCTTGTGCGGTGCATGGCTGCGGCCACGTCGGTGCTGCTGATCAGCTTCCTTCAGGACGCGGTAAAAGGTTGCCTCTGAGGCCAGATAACGACCTTGATCGGCCAGTATCGGGACGATCTGGCTGGGCGGCAGGCTGACGAATGGCGGACTGTTGCAGACCTCTAAAATAGCGCAACGCTCCTGTTCACTCAGGGCATTAAGTGGTCGCGGACGTGACGTGGTGGTGCGCACGTCGGCCTGCATCACAGGCGTCAGCGCCCAGCGTTGCAGGCTGCGCAGCGACAGCCCGATCTCCGCGCTGGCAATAGTTTTGCGTGCACCAGAAGCAACGGCTTGGTTAAAACGTTCAACGAGTTGTTGCCGTTCTGGCAGCGAGGTCAGACGTCCTCGCTGTCGTTTCCCCAGAAGGCATTCATCTTTTTTCGCAGCACCAGAATCGCGGCGGTTTCTGCGAGCGCCTTGTCCTTGCGCCGCAGTTCACGCTCCAACTCGGCGATGCGTTTTTTGTCGGCGCGCGCCTGTTCTCGCTCGGCCTGGCGCTGTGCCTGGGCTGTTAGCTGGCCACTGATGCAGGCCTGTCGCCAAGCGCCGATTTGCTCGGGGTACAAACCCTTGCTGCGACAGTATTCGCTAAGCTCGATCTCGCTCAACGTGGCCGTGTGCAACACCGCTGCGAACTTGGCTTCAGCCGACCAGTTATCGGCACTGCTTTTATCTCCGGGCACCACTGCGCCTCCTGCTTTGAGCTTGGTTCGCCAAGCATACAGGGTGGCTTGAGAGATGCCTTCTTGACGCGACAACTCGGCCACGGACATGTTTTGAGGCGGCAGCAATTTGTTGATAAGGGCCGCTTTACGCTCAGGTGAATAGCTCGACATTACAGCTCTCTTTGGCGCCCCCGATCTATCGTTTTGATAAATCAGCTCAGGCGACAACTAGCCTGACACCGGGGGTATGGAGCCAACGACGCAGAAGCGCTAGATGAGATCGAGCTTCAGTGCAAAAGAATTAATAAACGTCCACCCAGTCGTACGACTGTTTGGAGACGCTGGCGTGAGCTGTCGGAGAGAGAGCGGCTTAAGTCAACTGATGGGCCTGAAGCAGCACAAGCAAAGTTCGGTCATTTTCCAACGCCCACTGTGGAAGAATTCTATCCCGGAAGAATCCATGATATTGACCACACGCCCTTTGACTGCCATGGGATTGATTCAGTCAGTGGTGCAGCTTTGGGCAGGGCTACTCTCACGGTTGTTCGTGATCGAGATACTCAAGGAATTATGGGGTTTGCGCTGTTGTACGGTGCCCCCAAGCGCGCCAGCATATCTGCAGCCTTACATATGGCCTTATGTCCGAAGACAGCGCTATTGGCAAAGTACGGCATGTCTCATCTTCATTGGCCATTATATGGTAAGCCAAAGCAATATGTCGTAGATCATGGATCTGATTTGATGGCCTTGAGCTTCAAGGTTGCGTGTGATCAGGAAAATATAAAGCACATCCTACGACTGCGCCCTCCATCGGGGGCGGAGTTGAACGTGGTTTAGGTATATTGAATCGCAGACTGGCGCAAACTTTGGATGGTGGGACGGCATCGGCAACTAAGAAAGGCCCTGGTTATAGACCTCACGAAAAAGGGGTGTATACCCTTGAATCTTTCACCAGTATCATAATAGCTTGGGTATGTAAGTTCAATAACCGAAAAGGCGCCGATGGGTTATCGCCGAACCAACGTTTCGAACGTAAGTATGGTCTGCACAACGGAGTGATCATTTCGCCGCCAATAGTTTCAGATCCAAGTCGCTTTGTTATTGATATTCTTGAAGGGCGTGAAGTGACCGTAGCGCGCAATGGAGTTGTCACTCGCGGTTTAGTTTATAAGTTTGGCCCGTTTACCAAGATGGTGGGCGAGAAGATCATGATCAAAATTGACCCTAATAATCTTCACAGGATATGGGGGCTCTATGGTGATCATTGGCATCCACTCTGGCTGGTCAACAAGCAGACTCAGCCAATCACTTTGGCTGAGCAAAAACTAATTCTGAAATCACGACGTCTAGACCGAGACCCTGATGACAAACGCCTAAGTGCCCAGGAACAACTTGACTGCGTCAAGGCAGAGGGCAAGAAGCAGGGCAGGGCCATCCTAAGAGCGCAAGAGGATGTCGCGCAGATCGAAGGAATGGGCCACTTCGGGCCTACCCAGGAGCCGAATGAACCCAGTGATACGAAATCAACCACGCCCATGCCCATTATCATCACGGAGTTGGATGAAGACATATGAACGATCATCTAACTAAAAAGACCCGCGAGTATCTACTGCTGCCTCCGGACGAGCGCGCGCTCTTGTGCTATCGAGATGTGTGGGTAAAGCACCCCTACGGTATAGCGCTGACTGAATGCGCCAAGCTTCTGGTTTCGTTACCGAGGGTTAAGGCGAATCCCGGAATGGCCGTAGTCGGTGCTCCTGGCGTCGGTAAAAGCAGGCTTGCTCAACGGTGGAGCGAGGAGAGCTTTTCAGACGGTGGAGGTTGGGCGGGAAAGGTGATGTACATCGATCTGTCCAACCGCAAGAAGGGCGTCGATCTGGAAAAAAGGTTCTTGCAGGAACTGGGGATGATTGTCCGCGGACGGGCGTACACCTTCAGTGCCAAGGACTATGCAGAAGCCCAGCAGGCTGTGCGAAGGCTCAACATCCGTGCAGTCATTTTCGACGAAGCCCACGGTCTTGATCGGCGGATGACGAGCCAGCGCCTGCACAATATGTTTGAGGCGTTGAAAGGCTTCTCCAGCCAGGACTGGGGATTGAATGTGATTCTGTGCGGTATCAAGGAGCTCAGGGATATGCTGGAGATTGATGATCAGATTCAGTCACGTTATGGGCATCGCACGACCGAGCTGCCAGAGTGGGAAAATGACAACCTACTCGCATCCTTTATCGCGGCCTTCATGTGCTACATGCCTTTGCAGCGTCCTTCCGAGGTGTCATCAACCATTTTTCGCGACAAACTGTACAGCTTGGCGTCGCCTGCTCATGCTGGAGCAGAGACACTGCATGGTAATAAATTCCGTGCTCGGAGCAAAAAGAGCTCACTGAGAACCATGGTCGACATTTTGAAGGAGGCGTGTCGTTACGCCGTTGTTTCGGGGGAGGAATACATCGATGTCGTGAGCATCAAAACCGCCGCGGACAGGCTTCGTGGAATTGCCGATCCTCAGGCGCTATTGATCCAGAACGCGCGCACTAACTTGGCCACGAGTTGATAGCGAATGCGAGCTATTAGACCTGTTGTGGACACATCCCCGTGGATTGCGACTCCAAGCAATGATTCAGTCTTGCGAGATTGTCTGGATGCGATCACAGAGCATCCAGGAACAATGCCCCGAGCCATCTGCATCACCGGGCTGTCGGGGGCTGGGGCGACAACATTGATGCAAAGGGTAGCCGCCCGAGCACGCAAGCATGGAAGGCGAGTGCTGATGTTGGATGACGCCCCCTTTCCCGGAAACAAGTACTTGCACGCCAAATTGCTCCATTGCCTGGGTGTCGGTACAGCGAGTTCCATACGGTGCTTCGATGGTTTATCGACCCTGTGCGCCGGCATTCTGGAGTTGCGGCAGTACGATGCACTGTTTATGGAGGATGTGCAGAAATACAAAGATGTTGAATGGCGGGGCGTCGACCCCAACATGGCGACACTTGTAGGCATCACCCGCCTGCGACGCCCACCCTTGGTCATACTGAGTGGACTCACGGATGCGGTGGAGTTCCACCATGCCAGACTCATGGATGCGGGCATCCCTAGTGAGCTGAAGGTGCTGCAACCAATGAAGCTTGGCCAGGACTACGACGCCTTTGTAGGAAGTGTCTGCCAGGCTTATTCGTTAGGCCAAGACTTCCTCATGGCGCTCGACATCCCCCAGGTATATCGCCAATCACATGGGCGGATAGGTCTCACAGTCCGGATCATCCAGTGGCTATATCTGCAGCGTGGGGCCATCGTTCGTGCATTGCAGAGCAAGGTCTACCAGCAACTGCTCGCCGAGAACGAACGCGACGCAGATTTCGACGACGGGATTGGCGACCTGCCACCCGCGACCAGTGTGTAGTGGGCTCAACCATGCGTGCATTTTCAGGGCTACTGAAGCCAATAGGCGATGAATCACTGTCCTCCTGGTTGAGCCGGATGTACCACCAACACTACGTCGATTCGACTTTCGAGACGGAAATCCTGCGTCTGGCAGCTCGAGACTCCAGCGTGAAAGGCGATTTAGACCTGCTATACAAATCATCCGCATTTCTGGATCTGTTCAGCCGCACTCAACGGCCCCAGATCCTTGCTCAGTTTCGGATGGTCGAATCAAACACTGTACCGCTTGGCCTAGGCGATAAGTATTGCCGGCTGTGTTTCCAGAACGACATCAGCGCCCGTCAGTCGCCCATCTGGCGTAAGTCATGGCGGATGCGCGGCGCATCTGTGTGCGTGCTTCATGATCGTCCCGTGCTCCTTTCAAGGCTCATTGAGCGGCCCAAGGATTTACGTGATCGGGGATGGCAAGGCTTCCAAGAGTATCTGGATAGCCCGTTGTCTCGGTTGGACGTCGATTTTGCCCTGCGCAGGGCGCCACCTCATACAGTGATAGCGAATAACAGGAAGCTGTTACTGCTGACCCAGCGGGTTCAGCTTTGGTATCAACGTGCCTTCTGCGATGAAGCCGGGAATAGTCAAGCGGGCAGGGGCTTACAATTTCTGATGAGCTTATGGCTGCATCAACCCGTGTACAAACAGTTGAGTCCAGGGATTGCGCGGGCGTATTTCCGTGCTTCGACTTTCAGGTACCCCAGTATCAGCGTTACTGAAAAGATCACATCGCCCCAGGTATCGATCGACACCGCGAGCCCGCGGGATCTCGCTGTGGCGTACTGGTTGATGGGGATCGCTTACGGGTTGATCACGCAGGAGGAGGGCAAGCTTATAAACCAGATCACCCGATCCGAAATTGCCGTGTTTCCTACTACCAGGCTGCAGGTTGCGGCGGCAACCACCCGAAATTATCTGGAGGCAGGGTTGGCCGAGATACTGAAGGAAGCGAATGAATCTCTGGCCCCCGAAGAGTTTCAGGCGATCTCATGGGTGTTTGTTCGGCTGCTCAGGGCAAAGGACGCGCCGTAGCTTGCTCGCGGATTTACAGTCGTTGCGCATTCACGTGAATTCTCTGCGGCGCCTGGACAAAGGCTCGGATTCGAACCATCGGCCTTACCGGAGCATATCTGGATGCTGAGTTCAGACCCCAGAATCCTGCGTCATCCGCACCAGCTTCACATCACTGCGGCTATTTGTGGGACAGATGCTCGGTGACGTACGTGACGAAGGCTACATGCGGCTGTCTAGCCACATCCCATCTTTTGTTCGCTAATATTCCCGCGGGGCGTGGCCTCTGATTCGCAGTGGTAATGATGAGACGATCCTTCGCTCGAGAGACTGCGACGAAGAAAACCTGTCGCTCTTCTCCGATTTTGCCGCGGAAGGTTTGCTGCTCGACTCCGGAGATAATCACTGAATGGAACTCCAACCCTTTGCTTTTATGCATGGATAAGAAGCGGACAGCGTTGTCGTCGGAGAACCGGGCAAGAGCCCGTGGCAGGTCGGGTTCTGTCTGCAGAAGGGCGGTGATGTGGTCACGGGTATCGCGAATGATCTCCTTCAGCCGTCGCTTGGTTTCGTAGTCTGAAGAAAGGGTCGTCATGACGGCATGCCCCAAGGTGTCGAAGAACGCCCTGGCGAGCTCCCACCAATCGGCGTAAGGAGCCGTTGTCTTCGCTGCCGCCTTCACCTGCTTTTGATGTTGTTTGTAGCAAAGCTCGAACGACTTGTGAGTCCTGTCGCTGTTGCCCTCTTCGTCGAACGGGGCGAAGAGATCCATCAGGCGCGACCATGCCTTATTGGCGCCTCGCGTATAGAGGCAGGTCAGGTAGTCGATCATCAGCCTGGCAGCAGGTTCTTTGAGCAAGTCCTGAAGGGTATTCTCATTGCGAAATGGTATGTTCCGAAGCGTCAGCTGCTCCATCAGTTCTTCGCCATACAGATCGATTTCACCGCGGAAAAGTACGGCGATTTCGGATGGTCGCAACTCTTCGAGTTCAATCCATTTCTGGATGAGGTTCGCCAGGGACACGGCTTCAGCGGTGCTCGAGGAAAAATTCCCCGCACGGATCACACCTTCGTCTCCCTCGATCATTTCGTCGGGCATGAGGGCTGAAGGATCGATGTCCCGGATTACGCTGTTCTGCATGCGCAGTAGACGCGGCTTGGATCGAAAATTGCGGTAAAGCCGCAATGGCCGGGCGGCGAAGTCATCGGCGTAAAGCTTGAATATGCCATCCAGGGCGCCGGCCCAACCCATGATGGTCTGCTTGGTGTCACCCACGGCTGTCAGGAGTGTCGGTGTTCCTTCAAATAGAAGCTTGATCAACTGGTATTGATCAGAGGTGCAATCCTGGAACTCGTCGAGAAATACGTGCGCATAGGTTTGACGGATGGTGTTTCTGGCGATCTTGCTCATACGCAGAATTTTGAGCGCCATGGGAAGCAGGTGCATGAAGGTGATCTGCTCGCCGGGAATGGCCGTCTTGCCAATCGAGTAGTCTGGTTTCAGAGCGTCGGCACCGGTCAATAAAACACGAAAGCGATTGACAATCCGATTGGCAAAGGAGTGAAACGTGAAGCTGTCGAAGCGTGTCGCTTGCTCCCATCCGCATCGCAGGCTGACCCGGTCTTTGAGATTGCGGCTCGAGTCGGACTTGAACGATATTGCCAGGATTCGTTTGGGATACCGGCAACTGCCTGTGCGCAGCAGAAAGTCCGCACGCTGAGCCAATATCTCCGTCTTGCCAGCGCCAGGCCCCGCCAGAAGGACGAGCGAGCGCTCGGTGTCCTTGATGGCGTGCCACGCGTTCGCTTCCAGAGTGAGGCCTGGCGAAGGCGTCCAACGGTCAGGGTGAATCACTCGGGTGACTCCTCAAGCGCTGCGATGACTGCGTTTGCGAGTCGATCCAGTGAGGGAGGGAGGCCGGCGAGCAGGTCTGCGTCAGAGAGGCTCGACAGAGCCGTGAGGTGAGCAGCAGGTTTGCTGCCAAGTTTGAAGAGGTGGTGGTAGGCATCAAACCACGCTTGCTCTTGAGGGCTGTATTGATCGGCGCCTTGATGGCTTTTTCCGAGAACAGCCTTCTGGCTTTCTGGCGTGGACGCGGCAGGCAGTGCCTTGAATGCGAGAGGGAAGGCGGTGAGCATGGCGAAGTCGAGATCCAGTGGCGCCGAGAAGAACACGCCCCGCTGCTCAAGGAGGTCGAAGAGGGTTTCTGGGGACGTGGACGAGACGCCGTTGTGGATTCTGACTTGAAACTCAGGGCTGTCCCAGGCCGGGATGGTATAGGGCAAAACCTTGGAAGGCTCAAAAAGCGCCAGCTGGTCATTGACGTATTTCAGCCGTCCCCAGCCTCCGTTGTGTCTGGCCAGATCAAGGTCTAGCAACGTGATGTATGGGGTGCCCAATTGGGAAAGCAGCCGCCAGAAGTGGTTTACGTGACGGCCACCCAAGGGCGCGATGGTCACCGCCGATTCGTCAACCGGCGCCCCTTTGGCTTGGAGAATTCTTGGAAGAACGATCTCCTCGCTGTCGCCTTCACCCAACACTACTAGCCGGGAGAAATAGATCTCAGGAAAGGCCTGGACGGCCTCTCGGACGAATTTATGGGCTACATCTTCCTTGGATGGCAGCGTGATGCCGCTGACCAGGGAGCACCGGTTTGAGCCGAGTCTTAGGTAGCGGATGTTTTCGGGATCCACCCGGCGCAGCATCGAAGGCGCGTGTGTCGCGATCAGCGCCTGTGCATCGATACCGATCGATCCTTTCAGGACGTTAACGATCCTGCCCAGATAATGAGGTGACAGGCTGTTCTCGGGCTCCTCCATGGCCAAGATGGTGAAGGCGGGTGGTTTCAGTTTCGCTGGATCAATGGCCGTGTTTTTACCTGATTTCACATCACGGTTGATCGAGTGGGCTGCTAAAACCAGCGATAGGTAGAGCATCGATTTTTGCCCGTCACTTAGCCTGGAAAAATCCACCTCATTCACCCCATGCCCCGGCGTGAATGAAACCGACATGTGCCGCAGCAGCATCTCGATGTCCGAATTCACGAAGGTGAGCTTAGGCTCGGCGAAGAACGCTCCTTTGTGGAGGCCTTTCCATGAAGCGTTCAAGCTTTGGCCGAGCGCTTTGACGGAGGCGTTCCCTGCCAGGCAGTTGGTAATCTGGTCGGTCAAGTCCTTGACCGTATTGCGATCGCCACCCCACTGCGTTGCGCGCAGCAACCGTCCGAGCAATGCGGTCGCCCCGTAGGCGATATGGTCGGACGGATCACGTCGGGCCGGGATGTAGTGAAGGTGGATCTGGTTGCGCTGATGCTTGGGGACGATGGAGCTGACGGTTGGGTTTCCATAGGCATCCGCCTGGGTGACGTAAACAAGCGTCTCTTCGACGTCACCTTCGTCATCGACGGTGGCTGTGAGGCGGTAACGCACCCGCGGCACATCGCCCGCAGCCTGGAGGCGCATGTGATCGAAATGCGGAGCAACCGTGTCGTTGTCCTCATCGTCAGCTGTCTCTGGGAAGGAGAACTCGGCCTCCAGCCACAACGTGCTGCCACCCTCAGCATTGCTCAGGCCAATAGGAACGTGAAAGTCAGAAGGCCGGACACGACGCAACCCTGGCTCAAATGCAAACAGCCTGCAGAGTGCTTGGAGGACAGCGGTTTTGCCCGCGCCATTCGGGCCCAAGAGGTAGGTTATGTCTTCGAACGTGATCGGAGTCGGTACAGGGCCAAACGACTGGAAATTGGATATCCGCAGACTGCACAGCTTCATTGCTCGCTTTCCTTATCTGATCAAGCTGTCTTTTCGAAGACACGCAGCAAATTTTTGGCTGACGGCTCTAGCTATCCCTGTCCGTGTCGCTGCGCGCAGGGGTGAAGAATACTGTGCCTGCTCAGGTTGTAGAAAGGCTTGCTGGAAAAATTTGTTCCGATATCCGAGCTTCTTAGTCGTGTCTTTACCAGTTGGCGCCAGTAGGTAGCAAGAAGCATGATAATCATAGGTAGGCCAGGAAAATGGGCGCTGACAAAATGTTTCGTCCTGACATTAAGGGTGAAGGCTCGGGCTGCTATTTAATTACTTGTATTTAATACCATGGCCGTCTTTATAATCGATGCGTTCTGATCTTGTATCTGCGAAGTAGTTGGTTTTCAACATTGGTTTGAAAGAGGTCTGCACATTGCAGTGACTCCAGGATTGCTGATTAAATCGGATGGCATGTATAGGCCAGGAATCGACTCTTCCGTTAATAATATTCACTTAGCCGCTAACTACATCTAGAACATGGCTCAGGCCCACGATGGGCGTAGACCATGATGACCAAATATGCAAATGCCGAAGGCTCATACGATCGAATCAAATTCGGTGGCAGGGCAAGGCGCGTTTGCCGATCGATTTCCAAGAAAACTATCAGCCTGCAGTCTATGGGTAATCGCAAAGCTGATGCATCGCGTAACCCAGGGGATGAAGCCAGCCTGGCCCATAAAGCAGCGAATCTTAGGTCATTCCTCCAGCATCCCAAACACACAGTCATACGCTAAGCCTCGTACTAGAGGCCTTGCTGACCATAATGACTGGTTTTCGCCTACATTGATCATAGAAACGGTTTAGGTCTATATTGAGATGTACGCCGATCAAGCCTCAGCAGGGTGCCATCATTACCCTGGCTGGATGTTCGGTTTTTACGAAGGCTCCATCCTCGTTCAATCTCGTCAGTCGTTTGTTTCCCTAGGAATACTAATGATCACGATGCTTATGAACACCTTTGCGAATAGCCAAAATACTGACGTTGCAGCCGTCGGGGACAGGTCTTTCAGCCTTGTGGTAAGCCGTCAGTATTGGTTTATTCCAGAGGGTGCATCGGCTACACTCAATGCACATAGCTCACTCAGCGCGAATTGGTGGATGGCATGAGCAGGTCACATACCCTAGTCGAATTGCGGCTGGCAGAGCATCAGCTGGCCACGATGCTGGTCGCCCTTTCCAAGAAGAAGGATCAGCCTGACTATCTGCTGGACATCGAGTTTCACGCCCAGCTCAAGGCACTCATGGTCGAGTTTGGTTATACCACGCCTCAAGTGGTCAAATTGCTCTGTGCTCGCGACAAGTTCGCACAGCGCGGGGTAAATCCATTGCTTGATCTTATCCCGAGTGGAACGTCCGAAAACAAACCGGTTGATATTGCAGAGCCCGTTCAAAGAAAGGTATCAAAAAATGAGCGATCCCAAGCAAGGGAAAGTTCTTATGCCTGATCTAACTGACAGCCTGTATTGCCGAGAATGAGAATGCCATGGACAAGTTGATTGAGCTGCTTGAGGTTAATGATCGACTTGCGAATGAATGCTCTACAGCTATGCCACTCGTTAATGATCCTGAAGTGATCAAAGCATTTGATTTCTTGACTCGCCTCGATTCACTTGCTGATAAGTATCAGTTTGCTCCCAAGGATATAGTCCTGCTTCTCGACCCTAGTCTTGGAGTTGAGGAACTTCCCGATGGCTCAGGAGCGCAATTGAAGCCAGCTCCTAAGAAAAGAAAGCCCCGCCCGCTGAAGAACTACCTCAACCCTCACACGGGCGAAGTGGTACAGACTCGCGGAGCTAATCATAAAGTCTTGAAGCAATGGAAAGCATTACATGGCGCAGCTGTTGTCGAGAAATGGCTGCGTTAGAACCGATCAGTCCTCGACCTGCTGCTCATTCCTGACCTACAGCACCCTTTCGACCTATCGCTGGACGGTTAGGAAGGGGTAGGGCCGCAGACGTGGCCAGACATCACTGCACGGAGAAGATCACTTAGCGGTAGGGGCCCCAGTGATCCGCAGCAGCGAAAGGCTCACTCAGACTCGCGCCAATATCTGCTGACTGTCATTTTGTTCACCTCAAGATTCTGAGACCTCTGCGCCTGGGTTAAGCCTTGGGCTTTGCACTCCTATGTATGGATTGGGGCGTGACAATCGATACCTATCTCTACGATGCGGCAAGGGTAGGGCAGCGCTACGCTGCGATGGTGTACGGTGACAAATCCGGGGCTAAGGGAACAATACCCTAAAGTTACATGAATCTTAACGTCCAGAACACTGGGTCTATTGCCTGGCAGTTTTGGGGAGGTGGTTGAGATGCCATTGCCTGATCCGGAAGCGTTTGACGCCATTCGCAAAAGAGTATTGGAGTCTCTCACCTCTTGATTCATTTGCGCGCGACCAACGCCCTGTTTGGATATTGACACCCTGCTGAGGTGCATGCCCAGTTGCACCAAGCGATCTGCTTCTGCTAAACCCGTTGGGGCGAGCTGGATGTCAGTTGCCCTCGGGCGCAGAGTCCAGCGGCACTCTGTGCCAGCTGTTATCTGATTTTGCAAACCCTTACGCTGGTTGAACAGACAAGGAGAATTGCTATGTCCCCATTTGCCGCGGCCCTTATGAATTCCCGAATCGCGCATTCAATGTCCAGGTTCAGGGCCGCAGAGTGCGCCGGAGTGAGCGAGCGAACCTGGAGGTCTTACGAGCAAGGGCAACGCACACCTAGCAAAAGCGTTGTTCGAAATTTCTATGACCGGTCGGGTATCCCGATGACGGCGGACACCGCCAAGATGCTAAGGGCCTCGCACGCAGCCCGCGTGCTGAGTATCACCTCTCTGAAGGGGGGCGTTGGTAAGTCCCCCATCACCGTAGACGTCGCTGCATGCCTGGTTGAGCGAGGAAACAGGGTGGCAGTCATCACCCACGATTGTTGCTATGAGGATGGTATCTCTGACGGGGTGCGCCCGAGAGCCGGCTCCCTGACTGCAAACGTCGACTTTTTTGGCTACCCAGATGTGTTCTTTTCGCTGGCCGAACGAGAAACCTTCGCCAAACGGCTGCGACACGTCGTGGATCATGGATCCCCGATGGATCGTAGCGGGCTTGAGTTCGAGACGGGTGGGACACTTGGTTCGATGGTCGAGCGGATTGGATCATCCAAGATGTTCAAAGACATGAGAGCCGATTACGACTATGTCCTGCTTGACCTCAATCTCAAGGTAGATCTGATTCGCGCTCACTCAGACCTGGTTGCGATCATCATCGATAGTTCTTGTCTTCAATCGGTAGACAGCGCCCAGCGGCTAAATCTGCGATTGCAAAAAAGCAAAGGAGGGCGTCGTACACCAAGCTGCTTTGGGTTGGTCACGCGCAACGATGTTGGGGGTAGAAGCCGAGAGTTGGAGGAGTACTTTGGAGATCTGGATCTCCCGCCAGACACGGCCGAGGAACTTGAGGCTGCGAGGCTCGCCTCCAGCAATTTTCGCGAGCGTATTCTCAGCGACATCACGGCTCTACCCTTGACTCGTCTTATGACCCATTTGACGAACGCGCACGAGATCGTGATTGACAAGTACAATCATGAGCAGCCGTTCCTGGAGGGCTATTCGTATTTTGACTCTGTCCTCGATATCGCTTCCAGCTCGCATGCAGCAGACGAGATACGTCGTTTGACCAATGAACTCGTTGGTCTGCGGCTGTAGGCAAACGTGGAACGTGTTGAGCCATCGAGCGGGAGGCATGACGGAACATGAAGCGCGAACATACGCTCACGCTTGAGGAATTCGAGACGGTGATGCGCGAGTTTGACGTGGCCGGGGAGTGGATGGCGCAAGAGCTGAAATCTTGCGGTGCTAACCCCTCGAAGCCCAAGCCCATCCGTCCCCCCAGCAAGAAAATCCACGACGACCTATTTGAAGGTGCCCAGGATGATCAGTCCTGGCAAATCACACAGCTGAAGGCTCCAACTTCAACGCTGGTTACCTAGATTCGGTGGCTACTGGTGAGCAGCCGTATAGTCGAGTTGTTGGCTGACTGCTCAATCATCCCAACGGACTTCGAAGGCACCGCGTGGCTGCTCTATCCCAATCGCAGTTTTCTACCCACTCAAACTAGAGCGCTTGTCGACTACTTGTCGGCTCACATGCCGATGTGCCGAAAGGTCTAACACGTCCGATTGAGTGAAGAGGGGACGTGGAAATCTCTTCTGACAAACCTCGTCTTCCTGCTCGGCAAACATCACCAAAGGCCGCGCCCCAAAAGACCGCTATGAAGCCGGCCGCGCGTAAGTGTCAGCTATCTTCGTTCTTTTGCATTCGCCTGGTAACCGTCGACTTAGCCACACCAAGTATCCGGGCGACCTGCGCCTGAGAATTCCCTTCCTCCAAAAGCTTGACGATCTTTTGCTTCAAATCAGCTGACTCAACTATTCGCGGATGATCCGTCTTGCTCGGCTGGGCCGGGATTACGGAATCCAACAAGCCAAGCGATTCAAGGTCATCGTGAGCACGCTGTAGAACAGAACGCGCCGACTGTCCACTCTCAGATGCATACACAACCGCTAAGAGAGAAAGGGGCTCCATATTCAGTGCTTGGGCGAGCTCCTTACTTTTCTCAAGAGAAACAGACCTTTGTGCGGACTCCAATCTGCTCACGTGGGACGGGTCAGTCTGCTTGGAGATGTCGAGTTGAGTTAATCGCTGGTTAGCCCGCAGGAATTGCAGCGCTGCTGCAAAGGCGTTACGAAGCGACATTTTAGGCGTTCCTGTAAAACAAAACGGTATGCCGCGATTGCATCGTTGCGCACAAATGCTTATAGTCATTCTACGGCAACGATTGCGCCGCCGAGCGCATAGCTCGGTAGCCCACGACGGCGAACATCGATGGATTGGCCGAACCCATGTGGGTCGCCATTTGTTGCCCTTTAAGGAATTAGATATCTATCAATATATATGTAAATCGAGAAGCCACCGGGTTTAGTCGATCTATTTCGGCTGTCCGGTTCTCCTTACGAAACTGTCCTATATCCCGCTAAATCGAGTTTGCGTGGCGTAATGAAAATCCAGATTTACTCAGACCTCCATCTTGAGTTTTCCCAGTTCGAACAGCCCAAAAAAGAAGCGGGCATTGTCATTCTGGCGGGAGATATCGACATCCACGCCAGGGGCGTGACGTGGGCAAACGGAGCCTTTTCCTGCCCAGTGATTTATGTCGCGGGCAACCATGAATATTACAAAGGCCATATCGAAGAAACGCTGAAAAAAATGAAAGACGCAGCCGCACCTCATGTCCACGTCCTAGAAAACGAAGTTTTTGTTTGGCAGCAAATTCGATTCCTTGGCACCACAGCCTGGACTGACTTTACATCGTCTGGTGATGTCGTGGCAGCAACCCGAATGGCCTGGGAGTGGATGAACGATTTTCGAGTTATCAGGGCTGATGCTTCGTACCGCCGCCTTAGGCCGGATGATGTCGTAAGAAGAAATAGAGTGGCGCGAGAATGGTTGACCCAAGAGCTAAGCAAGCCATTTGAAGGAAAAACCGTGGTCATCACGCATCACGCCCCAACACCCTACGTTGTGGGCGATAAGCAGGACGGACATCTGTCTGCGGCGTATGCCAATAGCTGGCCTGAGCTGATTGAGAAGGCCGATCTTTGGATTTTTGGGCACACGCATCGCGGAGTCGATATAGAACTCGCGGGATGCAGGGTGATCTCGAATTCGAGAGGTTATCCAGGTGAGGAGACTGGCTTTCGCGCTGATTTCGAGGTTGAGCTCTGATGAGCTTCTCGGTGCGGGATAGGAACGATCCTTCGTATGCCAGTTACTGGATAAAAACCTTCGGAGCGACGCTCGCCGACCTCCAATTTTTTCGGCTTCCAAGAGTCATTCAACAAGCTCGGGAAGCAATCCCCGACGAGGAGGTTGCGGGATTCCTCGCTTGTGCATTGGAACGCCCACCGCAGATGACGGGGTTGATGTTTTGCGATCGTCGTAAGCGATTTCCTGAGGGTCTTCCTGCGCATACGCCCCCAATAGTGAAACGGTATTACCGCGATGGTTATCTCATCGTCCAAGTGGAGGGTGGCGGCCTCTATGTTGTTGCTCACTGGTATCACCAAAACGGCGCATTAGGCCCATTTCATAAAGTGCATTGATGATGAAAAACAGAAGGAGGCTGCTTGCCAGTCGTGTAATCACAAATGCAGATGATCCTGTTGGAATTCCGAGCGTCGTGACGGAAGCCCTAAAGGTTGATTTTGGGACTCTAATCACAGGGTATCTATGCTGCGCGGCTTTTGAGAGAAACTACGCAATTGGCATCATATTCGGAGATTTGTTCGGCAGGTTTGAGAACGGCAAGGGTATCCACACGTCGAGCGTCCTGAGCCAAGCCGTGGTGAAAGGGTATGTCCTTGTTGAGACGCTCAACAGTCTTTATGTCATTTGCAGCTGGGCTCATGACGAATCTGGCCTTCGTTTCACGGGCCAGTTGCACTGACCCGCTCTGTGATGACCAGGAAAGTAGCAGGTATGAATTTTTGGTACCGGAGAGCGACGCCCATGAGCCTCGACGAGTAGGCAATCCCGTTACGCAGAAATGGGTTCCGATCAGACTATAGATTGACTGAAGTACCTGATCCCTCGGGAGCATTCGTATGACTGATATTTTGCAGGAAGTCGCAGCTCTGTTCGATCGCAGCGGCGAGCCTGTTGAGGGCTTTGATATGGGGCAGGTCGAAGCCGAGGCCGAGGCGATTATGAGCTTTACTGGTCGCCCATATTGCTTGGTTCGAGCCTGGAGCATCATCGAAGTTGATGTCTCCGAAGATTATAAGGTCTCGCTAGCAACAGATGGATTATCGCCTTACGTGCTCTATGCCTCGGATGTTGTTCTGCACAGCGGTGGCAAGCGTCGACCAGGTGATTGGGTGCGGAGCACATTTCAGCGCTCATTCACTCAAGGCTTCTTGTTTAAAACAAAAAATACGACCTATCTGTTGATGGGCCCGGGCCTTCGGAAAAAGGCGAGCGTTGAAGCGATCTTGGCAATCGTTAGCTGAGACTAAAACCGTGAGCAACACGAGGGGCCACGAGAATGTGCTCCCGCATTATTGACTAGGTAAGGCAGATTTTTTTGGACATTGAATTACTGGGTGATCTTCTCTACGGCCCAGCTCGCATATTGTACGGATCAAGGCTCTCAGACGAAAACCTATTGGAGGCCACGCACGAAACCTTCGGTGCCCAGGTGGTTTGCATCGTCAGAAACTGGATGCTTATCGACGTCAAGTTGACTGGCCGCCATGAACGATTGGTAAAGACCAATGGACTGCAGCCTACGCTGCTTTATGCGAACAAAGTCGTTAGCGCGAATGCCACAGAGAATCTGTCACAAGGCGTGTTGTCTGGCTTTCAGTATCGCTACGAAGACTGTTTTTTTGCATCTGATGACATGCTCTACGTGCTTGGGGGGCGAGGATCGCGCAAATCTGCTGAGGTACCTGCAGTATTCGCGTTATCACAGCAGTGCGGCGGCGAATTTCGGGTCGACGATGGGCGATGATCTCCTGACGGTTTTGCCTGGGAGATACCGCCTGCTTCTTGATGATCTGGTCATACGTGAAATCGCATTTATGCCCGGCTGGTGGTCGCTACTGAACAACCTTTGTCAGACGATTCAAGGTTATCTGGATGCGCATCACGAAGCTCCAGTGATCCTAATCGTACGAGTAAAAGAAAAGTGGGGAGGGCTGCGGATTTATTATCGTGGTGGCGACGAAGTCTGCCGGGAAATGGTGGATAACGCGATGGAGACTTCCCTGACAATTTGCGAGATATGCGGCGGTAAGGGAAAGCGGATAGGAAAGCGGCGATATAGCGTGCGTTGTCCAGCTCACTCCGCCTGGTCAACGGCTACTGTTTTGAAAGCAAAAACACGCTGTATACACTCGCCAGCCGAGGTGCCAGAAAGCTTATGGGCATGCCTGAGTTAGCCGCGCTGAGAGATCCACAGATTACCGTCTATTCAGCTTAGCCAAACACCGGCGACAAGCAAAATGCAACGACCACCGCCAGCTCCTGGCCCAGGCTGTGTGAAAACTCATTCACGAATTTTAGGTCTGCGTTGCTACGTAAAATCTGCCAGTGTTTGGTTAGTCAGCAGACCTGAAATTTGCGTAGGAACTCGACTTTCGTTTCGATTCTAACTGTAAAACTTGCTCTAAAACGTTTATACACAGCCTCGGCCGGTTGCTACCGGTCATGTGTGACAGGTGCTACAGAGAAGTCGGATCGCGATAATTGAGGCCAGTCCTTGCTTGAGTGACTGGAACGACGCAGTGCAGGGACTGTACCGCATTGGCAGGGCTGAATGCGCGATGTCATAATAATGGCATTCAATTGCTCGTTACCGGAGACACGATGAGTGCGGAGCCCGAAGTCAGCCAGGTAAAAAGGCTGCAACAGCTCATAACCTATGCCCGGTTGGCTGCCTCCACGGTGATGATAGTCGGCATAGGTGTGCTGGCTGGCTGGCTGCTTGATGTGCCCGTACTCAGAGCGGTGTTTCCTGGCTGGACTGCGATGATGGTCAATACCGCCAGTATGTTCACTGTCCTCGGAGGGGGGCTGTGGTGCGCTACGTTCAGAACCTCCCAGGCCGGAAGCTTGATAAGACAGCTTGGCGCTATTTTGGTGATACTTGTTGGTGGGTTGACCCTCGTTGAGTATGTCCTGTCGGTTGATCTAGCGATTGATTTGCTGCTTCCTTTCGAGCTTCAACATAGCCAACCCGTTACTTTTCCGGGGCGAATGGCTCCCGTGACGGCACTTTGTTTTCTGCTTTCTGGTTTTGGCTTGCTGCTTGAGGGAAGGTCGTTACTGCCGCAATTTTTTGCGTCGTCAGCGCTATTTATAAGCCTGATGGCGCTTGTCGGTTATTTGTTCAACGTCAGTGCCCTCTACACCATGGGCATCTATAGCTCTATGGCCATCCATACGGCTATTGCGCTGATCCTGTTCAATACTGGACTGCTGGTTATCCAGGAACGCTCGGGATTCGTCGAGTTGCTGACAAGCGATACAGCCGGCGGCAAGGTAGCGAGAAGCTTACTGGCTAGTATCCCCGTAGTAATTCTCAGCATCGGAGGCGCCCTGCTAGCCGGAGAAAAACTGGGGTACTATGATAACCGGTTCAGCTTAGCGTGGATGGTGACGCTGAGCATCGCCACGCTCGTTGCGGTAATCCTGAGAACTGCGAGGCATCTCCATCGGATCGATAAGTCGAGAGGGAATGTTCAGGCGGAATTGGCAGCCCTGAATGCTGTGCTTGAATTGCGAGTGGTCGAGCGAACCAGTGCACTAGAAATGGCGAACGGGACGCTAGTGGGCGAAATATCGCAGCGACAAAAGGTCGAAGATGACATGCGCCGACTGTCACTGACGGATGAACTGACCGGCTTGCACAATCGTCGCAGTTTTTTTCTTTTGGCTGACCAGCTAATGCACTCAGCTCGCCGTAATGACCAATCCTGCTTGCTGTTTTTTATTGATCTCGATGGTCTGAAAAAGCTTAATGATGTCCACGGCCATGAGGCGGGCGACTTGGCGATCATCGCTGCCGCGCAGGTGCTCAAAACAGCGTTTAAAGTTACTGATGTTGTCGCTAGGTTCGGCGGCGATGAGTTTGTAGTCCTGGCTGCCGACGTGAACGAGTCGGCAGATACTCTTTCTGCTCGTGTGCAAGCGCTGGTCGATGAGTTCAATGGTAGTGACTGCTGCCGTTATCCTGTCGGCTTAAGCATCGGCGCTGTTCGTTGTTTACCAAAGGAGCTGAAGCCTTTGGGTGAACTGCTTGCTGCTGCCGATGCCGCGATGTATGCCAATAAGCAGCGTCGTCAGCAAACTCTTTATTGCGATGGGTGCGCACTACGTGTACCGCCCACGCACGGAGGCGGGCTACTCGAATCGCCCTCGGTCACTTAGACGCTTTCGAGCGCCTGCTTTTGGCCGATTTTTTTGAAAAAGTAGATCGCCTGCTTGGCCTGCGGCAAAATATGGTCATCGGCCGCCGGGAGGATTCGCAGCATGATGGGACAATTGTCGAGTGGACAAGAACGACTGTTTTACTCGTTCAACCTTGAAGATCACATCCCAGCAAATCACCTCCTACGCAGCATTGATTGATGTCTCGATCTGAGCGACCTGCGCCATTACCTCGCCGATTTCTACAGCCCGATTGGGCGTCCTTCGATTGATCCTGAACTGATGATTCGCATGCTGGTTGTGGGCTATTGCTACGGCATTCGTTCAGAGCGCCGGTTGTGCGAAGAGGCTCATTTGAACTTGGCGTACCGCTGGTTCTGTCGGTTGAGCCTTGAAGATGAAGTCCCCAATCACTCTACTTTTTCCAATAATCGCCAAGGCCGTTTCCGGGACAGTGATCTGTTTCGTTGGCTGTTTAATGAGGTACTGAGCCGCTGCATGTGCGTGGAATGGGTGGCCGAATGGCCGTGGAATCCCCAACCCACGACATCTGCCAACAAAACGTACTCAATCGTTTTCTCGACGATGATCCTGAAGTCACTGCAGGCGCTCTTGGCGAGCACCTCATAAGTCTCGACCTCAGACTTCTCATGAAGCTTTCTCAGGCGGGTAACAGGGCGAGATCATGAACGCGTTGTCAGCCCTTTCACCGCAAGTGCGCCAGCACCTGTTGGTGACCGGCAATTACTTGGCCTTTACCCTCAATGTCGTGCGATAGCAGGAGAGTGAGCCTGCACTTCCTATCGGTAAGCCGGGAGTGCAACGACTGCTTCGACCGCGCGCACTACCTGCGCCATGCGATCCAAGTGGGCCGGTGCGATGAAGACCGGATGGGCTGCGAATAGATGAGGGCAGCGTTGCTGCACAAGCTCAAGCAAACCTGGCTCACCGAGCGTCGACTCCAGAGTCTCGCGCAGATGCATCTTTATCCAGGCTGATGCAAAAGCACTGGTTGTTGAGGCTTTCTATAGGCCCCCCCTGCTACAGCCGCCGCCGCGACTGCCGCCGAAAGAAACGCCGCGTTATTGTCGGACAAGGGCATAACCAACTTAGGCATCGCTATTTCTCCTAGGGCTCTGAGACTTGACGGGCCGAGTCCCTAGCCCGAAGCCTGTAATTTTTTGAGGCGGGCACAGTTGGGCCTCTCAACACAGAGTATGGCTGGACGTCCAGAGGCTGCCTATCTAAGCGTTGAGCCACTGTTCGACTTTGTCACGGGTCGGGATGCCCCCTGAGTGAACCACCTTTCCATCAATCACGACGCTGGGCGTGGACATTACCCCGTAGCTGACGATCTGTTGCATGTCTTCGATTTTTTCCAGCTTTACGGGGACGCCTTTCGCACTCGCCACCTGTTCGATGATAGCTACTGTCGATTTACATTTTGCACAACCGGTGCCCAGAACCTTGATATCTTTCATAAAAACCTCGGTAGGTGGATTACAAAGCGAAGTTGAAGACGTAACCAACGATGAGAATGCCGACGGCGACGACCCCAATGAAGGTGGCTATCAGGCGAACTTTCAGCACCTTGCGCAAGATCACCATCTCCGGAAGGGATAGAGCGATGACACTCATCATGAAGGCCAGTACGGTGCCCAGCGCCGCCCCCTTTGCGAGCAGTGCCTGCACAATAGGAATGATGCCTGCCGCATTGGTATACATGGGGATGCCGATAAGAACCGCGAGCGGAACCGACCACCAGGCTTCTTTGCCCATAAAACTGGCCATGAAATCCTCAGGCACATACCCGTGAATGCCTGCGCCAATAGCGATACCGGCAAGGATGTAAGGCCATACTTTCCCAACGATTTCACGCACGCTACTAAGCCCGGCATTTGTTCGCTCATGCAGCGGCATACTCGTGTCCCCAACAGTTGCCTGGATCTTGGGCATATTACGAACCCAGTCTTCCAGATAGGCCTCCATTTTCAGGCGCCCAATGACCCAACCAGCAACAATCGCAATAAACAAACCCAAACTGAGGTACAGCAACGCAACTTTCCAGCCGAATAGGCCAAGCAGCAGTGTCAGCGCTACCTCATTCACCATGGGCGCAGAAATGAGAAAAGAGAAAGTCACCCCTAGTGGCACCCCGGCTTGAACAAAACCTATAAATAGAGGAACGGCTGAGCAGGAGCAAAATGGGGTAAACACACCGAGAGAGGCCGCCATGACATTGGCCATCCCTTCGCTTCGCCCTGCCAACATTGCGCGGGTGCGCTCAGGTGTGAAGTGGGAGTTGAGCATGCCCATCAAGAACACGATGCCGGTCAACAGCATCAGCACTTTGGGCGTGTCGTAGAAAAAAAACTGTAAGGCGCCTCCAAGGTGGCTATTACGATCAACAGGAAGCGCTGCGACCAAAGCCTCTGAAACAGGAATCAGGGCTTCATACAATCCGAACCAGACAAGCGCTGCTACCGCTAAAAACATGCGGGGATTCCGCTCAGGCCAGCGCACGATCATTTCGTTCATGTCCACTGCTCCTAAGGTATAGACGCACTAGGCAACGGACTGCTCGGCGAGAAAGGCTGCGATCTCATTGACTGTGCTGCGTGCTGTGCGTGTTACACCGATCAAGGTGGCAGAAGCCGAACCTGTCCACTCGCCATAGCCGACCAGCCATAGTCTAGGCTCTTGGATCGAGTGAGAGCCTTCGACCTCAACGCGGCCTTCGGTGTTGATCACCCCCAGCGTATCCAGATGCTGAAGTGCTGGCCTGAATCCGGTACACCAAATTACCGCGTCCACTGCAGATTCGGAACCATCGGCCCAAATCACGCCATCGCGAGTGAAATGTTCAAAAGGGCGTACAGACTTGAGAACTTCACGCTCACGGGCTTCTACAACTGGCGGCACCATGACAATGTCTCCCAACCCGCCGACGGGCTGGTCAATGACACGCCCCTCCTGCTGAGCTTTCAAGCGCTGAGTGGCGCGCTCAAATAGTACCCGTCCATCCACTTCGTCAGGCAAAAAGACCGGCTCAGTAGGGGTTACCCAAGTGGTCTCGGCGACCTTGGATACTTCTGCCAAAATCTGCGCTCCTGAATTACCACCACCCACCACCAAAACCTTCTTGCCAGCAAACGCTTGTGCTTCGACATAGTTCGCGGAGTGCAATTGCCGCCCGGCGAATTGCTCGGCATTCGGGTAATGAGGGATGTAGGGATTGCTCCAGGTGCCGGTAGCGCTAATTACAACCTTGGCATCCCAATACCTGTCGTCAGAACGTACTCGTAAGCCAGACTTTATACGTTCCACAGAAACGACCCGAACCGGGCGCTCAACCGGAAATTGGTAGCGCTGCTCATATTGGTTGAGGTAATCGACCACATGATTTCGTGTGGGGTAACCCTCTTGCGCGGGCGGCATCATCCAGCCGGGGATCGAACTCCAAGTGGACGGGGAGAATAAACGCAGCGAGTTCCAGCCATGCCGCCAGGCACCACCGGGCTCTTCCTCCGCATCGAGGATGACGAATGAAAGTTGAGCTCGGCGTAGGAAATACGCTACTGCCAAGGCTGACTGCCCCCCGCCGATAATGACTACGTCTAGCTGGTCACTCAGTGAATGAGTCATGTGGGGGAAACCTTAGATCGGTGCTGGGCGTTAGTAAGTTTATCGACTCAGCTTTGACTCTTACTGATCTAGCGCATATTGAGAGGGAATTGACTGTCACCGTTTCAATGCTTCGAGTGGCTCCTTTGGCTGATTTTGTTGAAAAACTTGTCGATGGTCTCGACTACAAAAAAAGCTCGCACGAGATGAAATCTGAACTTGGTATAGAAGAAAGCCAGCTCAAATTTCACGTAGCAACGCGTAAAGTAGACGTTTTTCAAGCTCAGTGCAGGTTGAGCCAAGCCGCTCGGACTTTTTCAACAGAATTGAGCCATAGCTGCCAGGTGTCACTTTCTTTTTTTGATAGTTCGGAAAAATTGGATTTGGGCCGGGTAGTGCTTCTGCGGTCACACGATCAATGCCAGTCGCGTAGACATAGCATGCACTGCCTCGTTTTCCGTGTCCTCAATTGGTCTCCGTAGGTCAGGGTTTGATAGTCAAATGATTGCCTTCGACTTTAAGACAACCATCGTTCTGCATGCGCCTCAAAGCCCTGTATAGAGCTTCGTGAGTCAAGCCCAGATCTTTTGCCCAAGACTTGCGCGACTGACTGAGCGTCACGGCGCCATCGCTGCCTTCGGATTCAATGTAATGGGTGATACGGTCAGTTGCGCTATGCAGGCATAGCCTTTCGCATTGAGCGCGTAGCTTTTGGATTTCCTTGGAAAGTTCTGATTGCCAGGCTTTGCGAAATGCAGGCACATCCTCCAAGGCCTCGCGAAACGCTACGACCGGAAACAACAGCAAGGTGGTGGATTCGGTAGCTATAGCGTCACAGTGGTAGGCGCGGCTGTCGAGACTGGCTTCCGCAATGAAGCCTCCACGTGAGTGTTGCAAGACCACTTCGAGGCCATTGCGGCCTAGCCGAACCAGGCGCGCTTCGCCCGAGATCACAAGATAAACATGACGAATCGGATCTCCAATCAGAAAGAGTGTCTCGCGAGTATCGGTATCCACCCGCCTGGCCGACACACGCAGTGTCTCTGGGATGAGGGCCGCTGATGGTTGGGCGGCGATCAAAGCCGGCCAGTCCAATGCGTCATTTACATTCTTCATATGATTAGGATCATACTGTAGTGGTCAACTAATCCCGGACACGACGTTAAGTTTTTCCTCGGCCTGAGCTGGCGCCAGCCCACCGTTGAACTGATGCGGCCGAATCCAGTTGTACCGATACATCAAAAAATGGCTGATATCGCGCTGTGCTTCCTGCGCAGTTCTATAGCCTAAGGTCGGTATCCATTCAGTTTTCAAACTCCGGAACACCCGCTCCATCGGCGCATTGTCCCAGCAATTTCCCCGGCGACTCATGCTCTGACGTATGCGGTATCGCCACAACCGCTGGCGAAATAAGCGGCTTGCATATTGCGACCCTTGGTCGGTGTGGAACAGCAGATCCGAAGGCCTGCCACGCTGCTCGTAGGCCATATCCAGGGCCCGGATCACGAGTTCGGCGTCCGGCTTTTCCGACAGTGCCCAGCCCACTATCCGGCGCGTGCAGAGATCCAGAACGACAGCCAAGTAGTGCCACTTTCCTTGTGCCCAAATATAGGTGATGTCACCGCACCAGACCTGATTAGGAGCTGGCACATCAAACTCACGGTTCAAGGTATTCGGGATATCGAGTCTTTCTACTGTCGCTCGTTTATAGGCATGTGAGCCGGGTTGTTTACTGACTAAATCAAGCTCGCGCATCAAACTGCGCACTTTGAATCGACCGAGTTGCTCACCATCTTCACGCATCAGTGACAGGATGCTGCGACTGCCCGCAGCGCTGCGACTTTGCGAGAACAGCTCACTGACCCGGCTACGCAACCGAAGCCGTTCAACATCGGGAGTGCGGCGCCGCAGGCGCTGGGCGTAGTAGCACGAGCGGGTGACTTCAAACACCTTACACAGCCAATCAACCGGCTCATGGGCACTCAACTGATCAATCAGCGCAAACGCTCGTGATCTTCCGACATCAAGAGCGCGGTAGCCTTTTTTAGTATGGATTTTTCTCGCTCAAGCCGAGCGATCCGGGCTTCCAGTTCCTGAATTTTCTGCTGCTCTGGGGTCAGCGCCTTGCTCTGCGGAGTGACGCCTTGGTGCTCTTTCTGAACCTGGTCAACCCAGCGGCGCAGCGCTGACTCACCAATGCCGAGTGAGCGGCTGGCTTCGATGTAGCTGTAGTTTTGCTTGAGCACGAGGTCAGCAGCCTCGCGTTTGAATTCAGCAGTAAAGGAGCGGCGTTGTTTGGTCATCTGACACCTCGATCTGGCGAGCATTCTCGCCTAAATGGGTGTCCGGTTTCATTAGACCACTACATACCCATGGAAGGTCGTCACATCATAAGATTGATGTAACGTCAATTTCGGAGAAAAATCATGCGCATAATCGCTATTACTTTGGGCGTTATTTTTTCTTTCGCCGGAAGCGCTGATGCCCAAACTATGGATCACTCTAAAATGAACCATACCGCTCATATGACGGCGATGGCCGACGCGCAGCGGAAATCAGAAGTATCCCAACGCGGCGAAGAGGTAATGCCATTTAGCCTAGCAGCAACGACCCACATCTTTACGAAAAACGCCGAAGGCGGGATGCAGCAAGTTGTGGCCAAGAAATCCACTGACGCCGACCAAGTGAAGTTAATTCGCCAGCACCTGCAAGAGATCCGCAAGCAGTTTCTGGATGGCGACTTCTCAGGCCCTTCCCGAGTCCATGGTGACGACATGCCAGGCCTCGCCGATCTAAAAAACGCCAAACCAGGACAAATCTCCATCGTTTACCAGGATGTTGAAGGCGGTGCAGAGCTGATCTACAAAACGTCGGATGCCAGCTTGGTGACGGCATTGCACAAGTGGTTTGACGCCCAACTCTCCGACCATGGTAAGGATGCTATGGAAGGACATTCCAAGTAGACGAGAAAGCCCTACGGAATTTAAAAGACCGTCAAAGCACGACACTCAGCAGCCATCCGGCTACACCACCGACCACGACCAACCATGGCGGTTGCTTCCAAAACATCAGAGCGACTAGGCACTAATATCCTCGACGCCGAGTTAGGTTTTAACACCTAAGACTTGTGGTACGACAGGGCGGTATTCCATTTTCTAACCAGCGCACAAGAGCGCCGAGCTTACGTCCGGGCGGTACTTCAGGCGGTCAAGCCAGGCGGTCTGGTTATAGTGGCAACTTTCGCGGAGGACGGGCACAGCAAATGCAGCGGGTTACCGGTTATGCGTTACGACGCAAAGGAGCTTCACGCGGAGTTTGGTGAGCCGGTTGTACTGCTTGGACATGAAAAGGAGTCGCACCATACGCCTGGTGGCACAGAAGTTCGTTTACTGTTTTTACCGCAAGCTAGCCTGATGACCATGCGGTTTGGATGATCGTTTTATGATGAGGAAGATGGTCTCATAGCCAGCGGCGAACCTTCGCTTGATAGGCCAAAAAGTCAGCTCCAAACAAGGCGGTCAACGCACGCTCCTCGGGGGTGATCTGGAACCGGTTCATGTACAAGATAAATCCCAGTACCCCGAGCAACAAAAGCGGCGATGCAAGATAAAAGGCCCAGGCAGTGAGAAACATAGCAAAGCCGACGTACATCGGGTTGCGTGAATATCGATAGATCCCTGTGCTTACGAGCGCTGATGCTGTTTCAGGCTTCAACGGATTGACAGTTGTCTTCGCTCGCCGAAAAGACACCGCTCCTGAAAGATCAAAGAAGCCTCCCGTACAGAACACGAGCAAGGCCAACATCACTCGCATCGAATGTGCCACGTCGATGCTTGGAAGATAGGCTGAACCACACCACATCAGCACCCCAAATAGGACTGCAACAATGGGCGGAGGAATCTTGTTTTCCAATGTACTCATAGAAACCACCTTAAATTAGCAGGAGTAAGCTGAGCATACAGGTTACGACCTAGAGACGAGCAAGGCAGCAAATGTGGCCTTGATTTATTCGGGGGCTTAAGCGTTGGGGTCAGGAAGGGGTGTTGCCCGGACGGTTACTGTAATCGCATCCAAGGCATCAGATTAGATGGCTATTTAGATGTCAAATGCGACAATATGCATGCCATATACGACAATATGAGCTCGCCCCCCTTAATAAAAAACTTTTGAGACGGAGTTCTTATATTTGAGACCAAAGAAAAAGCGAGGTAAGCAGTCGCTCCGTTTTCTTGAGCGATACCACCGATTCTGTCTTCGCTTTTTGTCTTTGATTCTGCTTCGCCTCTGACGATTTTCAGCGCGGATACGGTGTTGGAAACACCCGTAGGACACAGGGAAGTCGCGCATTCTGTCGCCAGACCGCTGCTTCTCACTTTGGCTTCAAAAAGCGAGCTCTTAAAGTTTAAAAAATCTGTCGCCTAGCACAGCGCCAATCATTGGGATTGGTACGTCTGAAATTTGAGGTGGCAGCGTGGATTATTCACTTGAAGCAAAAATTTGGTCGTTGGCGCAGGCGGTCTATTCAGATGAGGATTTTGCTGAACTGATCATCGACGTGGCCAAGATATACAAGCGGCGACCTGGGTATTTTGACGTGGAGCGAATATATGCATCGACTATCGGGGCTCAAGGCGTCTTAGCGCTACGCACCGCCCTTGAGCAGCCCGTGGAGCAAGTATACGGTTTCGCCGCGTCGAGCGTTGTGCTTGTGAGAGCTCCCTTACGCCAACATCTTTACGAGCAGTTACAGCGAAGACTGATCGAGTCTGGATACTCTTGCGACGCGGTGCTGGAGGATCGGATGGCGCGGGACTTAGGGCTTTGAGAAAGTGGAGCGGGGGGCATTTACGTATTCGCATCAGGCGCGTTTGATCGTTGTGCATTCGTAGATCACTCGGCTGTCGCTTTCACCTGGTAATGCCGCTGCGCTTTTGCTCTGTTCCCGCACGTAGCCATGGAGCACCATCGTCTCCGATGATTCTTGGACGTATCGATAAACAGCCAAGTACACCCCTCACACTGCTTGATTTTTGCAACCAAATCGCTGGCAAGCAGCTCATGCAGCCCCAGGGCGAGTCTCTGTGGGATGGTCGTTAATCCGTTTGAAACGGCTACCCAATGGGCAATGCCGATGTCGTTGCGTTTTAGCGAGGCGCTGGAGATGGCATATTGAATCGATACCTCAATAATTCTCCAGTCTTCGGGCGATGGTTCATGTTTTTGAGAGACTGCTGAAAAAACTTGGTAAACGGTCTCCCGCCATTGCACTAGATCGATCAAGGCTTGCTTCGCTTGGAACGGTGCGTTCGCGGCAATTAAAGAGATCGCTTGAGCCTCGGCCGAGTCAATTATCGCTGCTGCTAGACTCCACTCCACTACTGAGGCGTAGCTTGTCAGGCGATTGTGATTCCCCGTTCTCCCGCAAAAATCCACGGTATTGAGAAAATCGAGAAGACGATCACCCGCAACAAACGCTGTTTTAGACCACGTGTAAGAAAACATATGTCATCTCATTGTTGTGGAGCTGATTGCCATCCCTGGACGCGAGCTAGTGCTCACAAGGTCTCTACGCAACGGCGTCAACACTCAGTGCCGCCTCGCTGGTTTTCTACGAACACTACAAGCAGGCGGGGCCTCGAAGCGTGTCACGGCTCCAGACGGATCGCAACGATTGCCCTCAGGGGCATTGCGTCAATCTCCGCTCGTGTCTATAAAGCTGCACCTAACTCCCCTCAAAAAAGGCATCGTAATGAGTACAGGACTGACTGAGCAAGAAATGCGAAACGCTTTGGGGCTTGAGATCAAGGTAGAGGCTGCGCCAGAGGAGCCAGAGCAAACGCCGGTCTCGACGGCTGTGGCACCACAGAGGCCTAAAAAACGAGCTTCCACTGGGCTTCGCGTTACTCTTCGGGTGACACGTGAGTTTGAAGGCGAAGAGAGTCTCTTCGTTCACGATGCAAATACATTGAGTCGTTTCGACGCCGAGCAGCTAGCCCGAAAAGCAGCGACCAAAGAGAAGTATAGATTTTTCGAGTTGGTCTCCATTGGTGCTATCGAGTAAATACCCGGCAAAGGCATTTGGTTGATTTTGCCGAGAGGCTGTTAGGCAGTTTGCGCATTCTGAAATAGGGGGATACGGCGCCCTTATCGCATAAATGGCCTTTTCCTGCGTGACCGTCCGCCCAACACACCTTCCCGGCCTCAACACTTAGGGCAATGATGCCAAATCAATCCAAAGCGGACACCTGAAATGCCCATACCTGCAAAGTCGCATTAGTTTTGGCTAAGGTCAGTTATCCCACCATGCGTCTCTAAGCGTGTTTGCCTGCGATAAAAGGCGTGAATTGCCCACACCACCCCTACGAATAGCAACCCTGTCCCAAGCGCTTCCATAGGAGAGGGCCCGCGTTGGTTGATGAGCAGGCCCATCGTAGTTGCATAAATGGTTTCGCTGGCGATCAATTGCCCGCTTAGAGCCAGAGGTAGACGCCGAGTTGCGATTGACCATGCCCAGGCACCTGCAAGGGTGGCCCCTAACCCCTGAATTAACCCACAGACTATTAGCGCCTGAGTACCTGCTAACCCGCTCGGATGGCTAGCGAAGTGGGACAGTTTCAAGTACAGCCCAACTGGGATGAAGGCCAGCATTTCGACGCTGCACATGAAGATCAGCATGGCTGACCACAACATGGGAGATATGCTTGGGCGTTGAGCCAAAGCACTTTCATTTAACAATCCAAAACCAGTCCAAAATCCAATTGCCATTAACGATGCGAGCAGCCCAAGCAGTATCGAACCGGTCGGGAGCACCACCGTTGCGCTGCTAAAATCAAACACGCTCAGGTTGACCAAACTTATGCCCAATGCCGCCACCAACAGTGGCCCGGCAATGGCGCGCCAGGGCACGCTGGAGCTTCGCATGTTGCCGGCAATCGCGAGCACGATCGGTACTGACCCCATCATCACCGGAGGGATCACCGGCCCAGCTGCCAAGACCGCAGTGGTAATCAGAAAGAAGTAACCGATGTATCCCAAGAAGCCCAGCAGTGCGGCGCAGGCCCAGTCACTCAGTCGCAATTGCCGCACTTCGCTACGGTAAACAAACAGCACTAGCAGGCTACCTAAACCGGCAAAGGCATAGCTCACCACAGCCAGATCAAAAAGGCTGAAATCGCCGACCAGCCCCGGAAAGATGTAGAGCAGCGACCAGGAAAAAGTGGCGGCAATGGCCGCTAATAAGCCTAGGGTCATACGCTCTGCTCCTGCTGGCCCTGCTTCCGGATCCAGCAATGAGCTACGTGCCGGGCAGTGTCGAATACCCGCACGTCCTGGCCCATGGCGCCGCTGACAAAACTGCCCTCCAGCAAGATAAACAGCCCCTCAGCAACTACGTCAGGGTCGCTTATACCGGCGCTCATGGCCAATGCAGTAAGATTTTCGCGTATCCCTTGCTTATGCCTGCTCACTGCCAAATGCACAGGGTGGCTAAACTGGGGAAATTCAGCCGCGCTGTTGACGAACAGGCACCCGCGCCCGCTATCTTGCAAAAGAAAGCGTTGATACAAATCGAAAAACGCGAGCATGCCACTGACCGGGTCAGGATGCCCTGCCAAGGTGCGCGCTACCTCTTCACGCCAGCGTCGGTCACGCTCCTCAAGGCAAGCGACTATCAGCGCATCCTTGGAGGGGAAATGGCTGTATAGCGTCATCTTGGTAACACCCGCCATCGCGGCGATGGCCATCACACCAGTAATGTATATACCTTGTGACAGAAACAGCTTCAGCGCTGAGTCAATCAAGCGCTCACGGGTATTGTCCAATTTAAGGCACTCCGGCATAAGGGACGGAGTTGACTATACTGACCGGTAAGATTTGGGTGCGTCCAATTACGACCTGAATCATGGCCGCTACGACACAGACCGCAGCATGCCAACGCAGCAGTAAATCTTAGGATTTGGCCAATCAGGAAGTTCGCTACCCGGCCTGATCACAAATTCCCGAATCACCCGCATTCATCGGCTTTTTTGCTATCGTGCATTAAATTTGTGATCACAAAGAGATATGAAATGGCGATTTCAATGTGGCAAGGTCAAGTCGCTCTGGTCAGCGGTGCGGGCAGTGAAAGTGGTATTGGTCTGGCGATCGCCCGACGTTTGGGCCGCGAAGGCGCGCGTGTATTGATCACTGCCAGCAGTGCGCGGATCCAGCAACGTGTCGCCGAGTTGCAGGCTGAGGGTATAGACGCTCGGGCGATGACAGCCGACTTGACTGACGAATTGCAGGTCAAGGAGCTGACCGATTGGGCTCATGAGCAGTTCGGCCATATCGACATTTTGGTCAATAACGCCGGTATGGCTATGGTCGGCAGCCCGGAACCCTTCGTCGAAGTGGCGGACATGGATTTGGCGACTTGGAATCTATCTCTGGCGCGCAACCTGACCAGCGCTTTTCTGCTGACTCGTGCGGTTTTGCCTGGGATGAAGACACGCGGTTACGGACGCATCGTCCACATCAGTTCAACGACCGGTACACGCGGCAGCAATCCAGGTGAGTCGGCTTACAGTGCGGCCAAAGCAGCGATGCTGGGGATGAATATGAGCTTGGCGCTGGAAGTCGGTAAACGGGGCATCACCGTCAACAGCGTTGCACCAGGCTGGATTGATACGGGGGCATTGACCGAGGAAGAATACCGTGCCGGTACCTACACTCCGATCGGCCGCGCCGGTCGTCCAGAAGAGGTTGCAGCTGCAGTGGCGTTTCTGGCGTCTCCAGAAGCCAGCTATATCACCGGTGAAGTGCTGGTGGTGGATGGCGGTAATTGTCTGATCGAAAACAAGGCGCCCTGAGCAATGGGCCCTTGACGACCTTTTTCAACATGTTGGGTCGAAACATGCCCTGTGTGGCCGACGGAAATTGGCCGAGGCTGTGAAAAAGCGTTTTAGAGCAGGTTTGGCGGCCAGGATCGGGACAAAAAACGCGTTTCTGCGCAAAATTTTGGTCTGCTGACTAGCTACGCGCTGACAGCTTTTACGTAGCAACGACGTCTTCAAGAAGGTACCCGCGCTTTTACACACACACAGCCTGGGCCAGAAGTCGGCAATCGAAAGCCTATGCGAGAGCAGAGTTGATTTGCTGTGTGAAATATTACATTTCTGACAGCTAGCCGGCGGTAGGTAGTCTATGGGCTAGAGTGAAGAACCAACGTAGCTATTCAAAGGGCTTACAGATGCGCTTAGCCATTGACGCTATTTCAAACGTGATTGGTGGAAACGACAGTGAGATCTAATTGGCGTTGGAAATTGCATCCGCGATAGCTTCACTCAGCCAGGAGCACTTGAAATGACAAACACCCAAAAGTTGCTGTTCGCTTTAGGATCCGCAATCGCACTGCCAGTTGCCACATGCCTTGCACAAGCGGCAGAGCCGCAGATCAAGACGCTCACCTCACCGAAAGATCCAACGGAAAGCGCAGTTCTAATAGGTAGAGTCATCAACGACGGGCTGACAATCCAGTTGGAGCTTGAGGGCGCCGAAGCTATGTGGATGCAGATGGGAACACCTGCTCAGTGGAGTGAGCATGTTCCCGCAAAGAACGAGCGGTATCATATCGAGATCAAGGTGACGGACAATGCAACCAAGACGCGACTCCCGTACTCCACGGTTACCTTCGCTGCGACGAACAAAGCCAATGGAAAGAGCGTAGAAACGGTTCTACCACCAATGTGGGGCGGCAGTGGTTTGCATTACTCTGAAAACAGTCCCTTGGCTGGTGATGGTGTTTACGCCGCCACGGTCACTGTTGGTGTTCCAACGTTCGCTCGTGAAATGAAGGACAAAGACCTGTGGTCGAAACCGGTAAACGCCCACTTTCACTTCAAATTGAAGGACGGTGTGCTTGTCGAGGTATCAGAACCCGTCTCGGCAGCAAACTAGCGGAGCCCATTTTGCCGAAGGAGGGGGCAGACAAACTGTCAGCAGGCACATGAATGCCAGTAAAATGATTCAGCGGTCAGCGAGGTTAAAAACTTGATTAAGGTTAACTGACATCGTCAGGGCGTGAAGCAGCAGTCGTGCCGGGCAGAAACGGTCAAAAGCTACCGCTCAAACCTGTCGAAGAAAACGGAGGTGGCTCACACTCCTCTGACAGGCCCTCACCGACAAATGAGTCATTTGATCTACGATACGTCGATGACATAACCCATGCCGCGTGAGGTGTGAATCAATTTGGATTCAAAACGGTCATCAATTTTCGCTCGCAGTCTACGCACGGCAACTTCGATGACATTGGTGCCACTCTCAAGGTGGATATTCCAAACCTGTGATGCAATGAGTGATTTCGGAAAAACTTCACCACGGTGCTGTAGCATAAATTCCAATAACGAAAACTCTTTCGCCGTTAGGTCAATCCGTTTCCCTCCTCGAAACGCCTGATGCTTTAGTAGGTCAAGCTCAAGATCTCCGATTTTTAGATGGGTCTGACTGGAAGGAGGGGTTGCTCTGCGCAGCAAGGTTCGGACTCTAGCAAGCAGTTCGGAGAACGCAAAAGGCTTGACCATGTAGTCATCAGCACCCAGCTCCAACCCTTTAACTCGGTCTTCTACACCATCCCGAGCTGAGAGGAGCAACACTGGCATACTTACGCCTGCGGCCCGGATCTTTGTCAGGACGTCCCAACCGTTGAGACCAGGCATCATCACATCCAGGATGAGTAGATCGTAGGATCTGTCCAGAACGTGTTGAAGAGCGTCGATCCCGGTTATGACACGGTCAACACTGAAGCCGGCCTCAGTGAGGCCTTTCTGCAGGTAAATTCCGGTCTTTGGTTCATCTTCAGCTACCAAGAGTTTCATGTTGGCAGGTTCCACGATTTGTATTGCAGCAGTTTGCGGCCAAAACCGATGCCCCAATACAAGCTGATGTAATTTCTACGGCCGACTCAGCGGGGGCGCACTGGCTCAACTTACAAACTTGCAAAGCACTGCCCGCATTCGCTTTACAGTCTACTCAGCTGACATCTCCATCTCTGGGCTGAGGGTGCCTAGCCAGGCAACCAGGCCCATAATGATCACCGCGACCGACAACTCTAGGATCATGCTACGTCGTAAGGCATTAATGGCGACGTTAGGAGTGCCTGTCTGAATGGATCGCTCAAGCAGTGGACTCAGGTGAAAACGGTTCACCGCTGCAAATACCAGCATCCCCGCAAACAAGAAGACCTTCAAAGACAGCAGTGCTCCGTAAGTGCTGGTTGTCAACGTCTCCAATACCGGGCCAACAACCAGCAGATAGTTGACTACTCCGGTGATAGCCAGGGTTGCGACCATGAGCGCCCCCGCTGATTCGAAACCAGTCAGCATTCGAGCCAACAACCGGATCTGCAGATCTCCCGTAAGGTTGTTTGAGCGCAATAAAAGCGCGAACGCGGCGAGAGCACCCAACCAGCTGCCTGCAGCCAGAAGATGAACAATATCGCTTGTGAAATGCAGGTAGCGACGAGAGCCTTCATCCATAGCGCCATGTCCTGTCCAGGCCAGCGTCGCCAGGGCGATGGCCCCACACACTGTGACCAACCGGAGGCTCAATGCCGGGGCCCGTTGATTGAGGGTCGCTGCAATGACCGCCACCGTCAACGAGGCTATTCGAACCATCCAGGTCAACCCGACGTCAGTGTCCATCAGCATCATCTGCAGAATGTGGTGGTGAAGTTCCATGACGCTGGACATACCACTCATCGTCTTGGCCATGTGCAGCATGGCCGCCATCGACAGCAGTATGCCGATAACGGCAGTTCCCACCAGCAACGACCCAAAGTTCAATACGGTACCGCCCGTGCGCTCCTTTCCTTTGAGGCTGTACAGGCCGAACAGTGCCAGCCCGAAGAGCAGCATCAAGTCGATATAGAGCGCGAAGCGAAGGCTAATGTAGATTGAGTCGTCCATGGATCATTTGACTTTAAAGGTCACGGCGCCTGTGATCGGGTGGGTATCGGAAGACACAGCCCGCCACTCAACTTTGTATGTGCCTGGTGTGAGCGGTACAGCCGGGGTGATGACCATCATTTTCGGATCGGCGCTGCCCGCGACGCTGGTTTTGACGCCCATAGGGGAGTGGGCAGACATGCCGGGCATCTCAGTCATGATCAGTTTCGCGCCAGAAAACTGGGTGGTGAGCTTTTCCGAAAAAATCAGTTCGATTTTTGCCGGTGGCGCCACTGTGGCGCCCTCGGCTGGGGTAGAGGACAGCAGCTTTGGATGCGCCTGGACAACAGCGCTCAACAACAAACCGGCGCTGAGTGCTGCGACAACGCTGAGGGTTTTAAGAGATGACATGCAAGGCTCCTGACGGCCTGAGCCGTGGATGATGGGGTTATTGTTTGAATGGATTTGGGGTGTACGTATCGGTCAGGTTTAGAACCACATCCGCAAACCGACAACAAAACGGGTATCACTACGGTTTTCGCCTTCTTCAAGGACGTAATCTGCGGTTTTGCCATACGAGCGATTCCAGGTCACGCCGATATAAGGTGCGAGCTCGCGGCGTATTTCATAACGCAATCTCAGACCGACCTCGGTGTCCGACAGCCCGGAGCCGGTGGCCCGTTGAGGGTCGTTTTTGCCATAGAGGTTCATTTCAGCGGTGGGCTGCAATATCAAACGGTTGGTCAGCAAAATATCGTAGTCGCCCTTGAGCCGTAGCGCAGTCTGGCCAGCCTCGCCCAGGTAGGCGGTGGCCTGCGTTTCGAAGTCGTAAAGCGCCATGCCTTGCAGCCCCAGCGCCGCCCAAGTCTGGGGGGCGCCGGGTTTGAAATCTTGCCGCACGCCGCTTACAACATCCCACCAAGGGCTAACCGCATGTCCCCAAAGAGCCTGGAGTTCAGCGCGCTCAGTGACGCCGTTGGTTCGCTCGCCCTCAGAGCGCAGCCAGAGACGATCCGTGTCGCCGCCAATCCAGCCATTGGCTTCCCAACGCAGTGCGCTGCCCTTGTCGGCGTCTTGCCATTCGAGCTGATCGATCAGGAAGAACGAGTTGATCGAGCGCTCGCGCATCTGGTGGCCAGCATGGCTTTCAAACACTGCTGCGCGATCCGCGTCGGTGAGTACTGGGATCGGTGTACGGCTTTGCTGGGGCGCAGTGGGTTTCATGCCCTGCATTTCGCCGTCATCCATGCCCTGCATCTGGGAATGATCCATACCCTGCATCTGGCTGCCGTCCATGCCTTGCATCGGCTCGGTCTGCCCATAGGCAAGCGCAAGCGGCATGATACCCATCCCTAGGATGGCCAAGCCCGCGAGTACCGGTTTAGCGGATTTTTCGAAGTTCATGTCTGGCTCCTACTCTTGCACACGGACTTCGCGGAACATGCCCATTTCCATGTGGTACATCAAATGGCAGTGGTACGCCCATCGCCCCAAGGCATCGGCGGTCACGCGGTAACTGCGTTTGGTTCCTGGCGGCATGTCGATGGTGTGTTTACGCACCATGAAATCACCGTTTTCGTCCTCCAGATCACTCCACATGCCATGCAGGTGAATGGGGTGCATCATCATTGTGTCGTTCACTAGAACCACTCGAATACGCTCTCCATACTTGAGGCGAAGCGGCTCGGCATCCGCGAACTTGACGCCGTCAAAAGACCACGAGAACTTTTCCATGTGTCCGGTCAGATGCAGGGTGATGGTGCGGCTCGGTTCTCGGCCATCGGGATCCTGAAAGGTGCTCTTCAGGTCTGAGTAGGTCAGTACCCTTCGACCATTGTTTCTCAGTCCCATGCCGGGATCGTTAAGTTTCGGCGTGGGGCTCATCGTTTGCATATCAACCAGTGGATTATTGGTTTCGGAGGTCGGGTGAGGCTCCATGGCTCCCATGCCGCTCATGCCCTGCATCGAGTGGCCAGACATGTCTGCGGTATCTGATATCTGGCTGTGATCCATGCCCTCCATGCCTTGCATCGAATTCTGGGTCATGCCATTCATATCGCCGTGATCCATGCCGGCCATATCACCCATGCCCATGTCGCTCATCGTGATCAACGGACGTGGATCTAGGGGCGGTATAGGGGCTGAAAGCCCTTCATGTACGGCCAATGTTCCTCTCGCGAAACCTGTGCGATCTATCGACTGGGCGAACAAGGTGTACGCGTTTTCGGTAGGTTCGACGATCACATCAAAGGTTTCAGCCACGGCGATGCGGAACTCATCAACGCTGACCGGTTTCACGTACTGCCCGTCTGCTGCGACGACAGTCATCTTCAGGCCTGGAATGCGCACGTCAAAGTAGCTCATCGCCGAGCCATTGATGAACCTCAGGCGCAGCCGTTCGCCAGGCCGGAAAATGCCCGTCCAGTTGCTGTCGGGAGCCTGCCCGTTGAGCAAGTAGGTGTAGGTGGCGCCGCTAACGTCGGCAAGATCCGTGGGGTTCATCTTCATTTCAGCCCACATTTTCCGATCCGCGACGGTGGCAGACCAACCGTTCTTACTGACATCATCAATGAAGTCGCCGACGGTGCGTTTGTGCAGGTTGTAGTAACTGGATTGCTTCTTGAGTTTTTTCATGACCCGCTCGGGGTCTTCATCAGTCCAGTCGGACAGCATCACCACATAGTCGCGGTCGTAGCTGAAGGGGGCGGGGTCTTTGGCATCAATGACAATCGGCCCGTATACACCGACCTGCTCCTGAAAACCGGAGTGACTGTGATACCAGTACGTGCCGTTCTGTTTGACCTTGAACGAGTAAACGTACAAGCCGCCGGGTTCGATGCCGTGAAAGCTCAGGCCCGGCACACCGTCCATATTCACCGGCAGAATGATGCCGTGCCAATGGATCGAGGTGTTTTCTTTCAGCCGGTTCCTGACCCGCAACGTCACCGTATCACCTTCGCGCCAGCGCAATAGCGGGCCGGGGAGGCTGCCGTTAATGGTCATGGCGGTGTTGGGCGTCCCCGTGAAGTTCACCCCCATCTCACCGATGGATAGGTCGAAATCGGTGCCAGCAAGAACATTGGGCTGTCCGGGACTCGTAATCGCCCACACTGGGCTGCGCCACAGCCCGAAGCCGGCGAGAATTCCACCTGCCGCCAAGGCTTTCACGAACGTGCGTCTTGATGTTCTGGAATGCATCGAAGGTATCCAACTGTCAGAATCCGGGCAGGTGAATGCGCTGCCATAGGGCGGCTTGGACGTGCCTCAAGAGTACGTTGCCAACCGCCAATTGCTGAGCAAGATGCCATAGGCCAGCGTTGCGAGTGATTACATTTCCGTCAGGTTGGCAAAAAGGCAACCTAGCTTGCGCGGCGATTGAACAGCGTTTGTTATTTGGCAGCTCCGACGGGCGCCATGTGTTCCGCCCCAAGGGGTATCGTCAATTGCCGGGGTAATCCGCGATCACCCGATCAGTGCCGCTGTCAGTCAGACCTATCACCTGATACGGCTGTCTGGTCGAGTCATACTCCATGCCGGGCGAACCCGATACCATACCGGGCACCGCGACCCCAACGAGGTCGGGCTGATTCTTCAGATCGAGGATCTGTGCCACTGGCACATGCCCTTCGACGAACTTTCCGCCAATCATCGCGGTATGACACGAGGCCAGGCGCGGAGCCACGCCGAGGCGCTGTTTGACTTCGCTCATGTTGGGTTCGACATGGTCGTGCACGCTAAAGCCATTGGCTTCAAGGTACTTGATCCACTCCTCGCAGCAGCCACAGTTAGGGTCGCGGTAGACGTCGATGACGTCAGCAGCTTGTGCTGCTCCGGTCATGAGTAGGGTCGCGAGCGCAGCGATGCGCAGTCTGGTATTCATAGGCATTCTCCTGTTCAAAAAAGAGCGATTACCGGCAGCAGCAACCACCGCCGTTCCCGCCACAACCTGAGGTTTTTTTACTGGCTACGCTTTCGGCTGTCGCCAGTTGTGCCGGATAGCCAGCGTCCTGCAGGGCTGCGAGCAGCGCATGGCTGTCCGAATCGCCGCTGACCTTCACCCGTCCGGAT
Organism: Pseudomonas sp. 5C2; assembly: GCF_034314155.1. Taxonomy (NCBI): domain Bacteria; kingdom Pseudomonadati; phylum Pseudomonadota; class Gammaproteobacteria; order Pseudomonadales; family Pseudomonadaceae; genus Pseudomonas; species Pseudomonas sp. 5C2. Next base: position 1,290,607 of record NZ_JAVIWH010000002.1, read on the forward strand.
TGTAGATCCACTGCCACGTCACTGACGCCTTCAAGTGGGCGCAGCGCTTCGGTGACATGTTTGACGCATGAACCACAGCTCATGCCCTGGACTTGCAGTTCAACGGTTTTCATTGGTGACTCCTCACAACAGAATTGATTATGGAAAGACTGATGCATGAGGCTTTTCTGTGGCCTTGGCTTATCCTCAACCTTACTGCTATGGCAAGGTCAAGCGGCCCTTGTCACTCAATCAATCGACACCTGGCGCAGGCGCAAAGCGTTGAATACCACCGACGCCGAGCTCACGCTCATGGCCAGTGCCGCTATCAGTGGCGACAGAAGGTGACCGGTAAGCGGGTAGAACAAACCGGCGGCCAGCGGGATGCCCATGGCGTTGTAAAGGAAGGCGAAGGTCAGGTTCTGGTGCATGTTTCTCACCGTTGCTACTGACAGGCTACGAGCACGCAGGATGCCGAGCAGATCACCCTTGGCCAGGGTGACCTGCGCGCTGTTCATCGCGACGTCAGTGCCAGTGCCCATCGCGATACCGACGTCGGCGCGAGCCAGTGCGGGGGCATCGTTAATGCCGTCGCCGGCCATCGCCACGCGGTGTCCTGCGTGTTGCAGAGCCGCGACCAGTCGTTCTTTGTCTTGCGGTTTGACCTCTCCATGCACCTCCTCGATACCTAGCTGGCGAGCTACCGAACGCGCAGTGGTAAGGCCGTCTCCAGTGGCCATGATGACCTTGACGCCGTCCGCCTGCAGACGCTCGACTGCCAGCTTCGTGGTGGGTTTGATGGGGTCGGCAACGGCCAGTAAACCCGCCAGGGCGCCATTGACTGCCAGGTAAATGATGCTCGCGCCGTCGCCGCGCAGCGTCTCGGCCTGTGCCTGCAAACTCTCGGTGGAGACGCCGGCCTCCTGCATCAGTGCGGTATTGCCCAATGTCAGGCGGCGACCCTCGACCTGACCGCTGACACCAATGCCGGAGGCTGACTCAAAGGTTTCAGGCGGGCTCAGGGTCAGGCCTGCAGCGCGTGCCTGTTCGACGATAGCGTGGGCCAACGGATGCTCGCTGCCCTGATCGAGGCTCGCGGCCAGGCGCAGCACTTCATTCTGAGTAAATCCAGGTACAGCCTCGACGCTATGGAACGCTGGCCGCCCCTCAGTGAGAGTGCCCGTCTTGTCGACAATCAAGGTGTCGATCTTGCGCAGGTTCTCGATGGCGGCGGCATCGCGAAACAAGACGCCGCTGCCAGCGGCCTTGCCGGTGGCAACCATGACCGACATCGGCGTCGCCAGGCCCAGGGCACAGGGGCAGGCGATGATCATTACCGCTACAGCGTTGATCAGGCCGAACACCCAGCTTGGCTCGGGCCCCCATAGCCCCCAGCCGAGTAGAGTCAGCGCGGCAATGCTAATCACCACGATCACGAAGTAGCCGGCAATCACGTCTGCCAGACGTTGCATCGGTGCTTTTGAGCGTTGTGCCTGCACAACCATCTGCACGATCTGTGCGAGCAGGGTGGCCGACCCGATCTTTTGTGCCAGCATCACCAGGCTGCCGTGGGTGTTGAGGGTCGCGCCGATCAACGCGTCGCCAGACCTTTTCATGATCGGTATCGGCTCACCGGTGAGCATGGACTCATCCACAGCGCTTTCGCCTTGCAGCACTTGGCCGTCGACAGGCACTTTTTCGCCCGGTCGCACACGTAATGTGTCACCGCTGTGTACGTGTGTCAGGGGGATGTCTTCTTCCGTGCCGTCGGCATTGATCCTTCGAGCAGTTTTGGGGGCCAGCCCAAGCAGCGACTTGATGGCGGCCGAGGTTTGCGAGCGAGCCTTGAGCTCGAGCATCTGGCCGAGCAGGGTCAGTGAGATGATCACCGCCGCCGCCTCGAAGTACACGCCGATGCGGCCGTCCATCATGAAGGTGCTGGGGAATGCGCCGGGGGCCAGGGTGGCGACGAGGCTGTAAAGGAAGGCCGCTGCCGTGCCAAGGCCGATCAGTGTCCACATATTCGGACTGCGCTGAATCACCGAACGCACGCCGCGAACATAAAACGGCCAGCCAGCCCACAGCACGACGGGTGTGGCCAGTCCCAGCTCAAGCCAGTTTTGTGTGGGACTGTGGAACAGCACCAAGGCATGGCCACCCATGGCCAGTACGGTGACGATCACTGTCAGTGGCAATGTCCACCAGAAGCGTCGGGTGAAGTTTTTGAGTTCGGGGTTCTCTTCTTCTTCGAGTTCGGGAATCACCGGCTCCAGGGTCATGCCGCACTTGGGGCAGGTGCCGGGGCCGATCTGGCGGATCTCCGGATGCATGGGGCACGTGTATTCAGTGGTCGCTGCTAGCGGTGCAGTTGACGCCTGTTCGATTTTAGGTGCAGATGCTTGATAGCGCCTGGGCTCGGCCTTGAACGTTGCTTGGCATTTCTGGCTGCAGAACCGGTAGGTTTGCCCCTCATATTGCGTGCTGAACTGGCTGTCGTTACTGACGGCCATGCCACACACCGGGTCATGCGAGCCTGCGGGGGAAGGCTCTGGCTGCTGTAGTGGGGTGTTCCCTTGGCGAAGCTCGGGGTTGCGCATGAGCTAATTCCTGTTCGCGTCCTTGGTTGAGTCTGCAGTTTCTCCGTGATGGCTGTGACCACCGTGGTGGTGCCCGAACACATGCATCAGTGGGCACAACAGCAAAATCATGTAAGGCAGCAGGCCCAACATATGACCGTAGTGTTCTCTGGCCAGATAGAACAGGGCGATCACCAGCAGCATGCCCAACGCTACGCCGGTTTTGCTCCTCCAAAATGTTGGAGGAGTATTAGCTGAGTGCGGTGAACTCATCATGGTCTTGAACTCCTGAGGGAGTGGTATTCCTTGGGACGTCTTGTCTTACAGGTTCGATGCACGACGGTTTCATCCTTGCCACGTTGGCCAAGGTGAAACCGCCGTTGCATTTACAGCGCTATTCTCGGGATCACTTGTTCATGGGCATCGCCATCATGCTCGACTGCTGATCCATCATTTTCATCATCATGTTCATCATGCCCATGCCGTCTTTGTTGCCGGACATGCCATTGCCATTACAGTTTTTCTGCATCATGCCCATGCTGTCTTTCATCGTTTTCATGTTCTCCTGCATGGCGGCCTGTCGTTCGGCAGGGGTTTTGGCGGCCGCCGCTTTGTCGTGTGCCGCCTGCATTTTTTGCATTTGCTCGGTCATGGCTTTGTTCTGCATGGGCATTTCGCTTGTTTGAGCTGACGTGGTCGACGACGGCTCTGGCTGTGGTTCATCGGCGGCCGAGACCATGAGCGGGCTACTGACGAGCAGGGCAGCGAGAATCAGTTTCAATGACATATGCATGGCAATCTCCAAAGGGTGAGGGCAACACAGGTAATATAAAGCCGCGCCAGAGTGGCGCAGCCAAGAAGTGCGGCCGGAATTCGGCGCGCAGAAGGTCGGTCTAAATGTTGAAGCGGACGAAAATCAGGCGAGCGGGCGGTCTGGCGGGCGCAGGGTGCCGCAATGCAAGAAAGGCAAAAGCAGAGGGGGTGGCGGGGTAAAAAATCAGCAACGCAGGGATCAGTAACAGGAACGTCCAAATGGACAGGTCAGACAGTTGAAGAGGCGATGAGGGACTCACGGCAATCGCCGCATCGGCGCAGTGTTGGATACAGCCAAGGGTGTGGGCGTCGTGGCTATCGTCATCTTGCGCGGTGTTGAGCGAGGCATGGGTTGTCGCGGGAGTGTGGCTCGGCTGTGTCAGGCATCCCTGTGTCGCGGCCATACCAAACGCTAACACCCACAGCACGATGGCGAGGCGTATGAACGCTGGTTGGTGGTGGCGAAACCAGAACATACAGCGTCTCCAGCACTGATTGACGGGTGTTGATCTTTTAAAAATATCAGCACCTCAAGGCGCCGCGATTGATCCACATCAACGTATGCAACCGGATGTCGGTTCTTGTGCTGTGGCCAAATCGTAAGGTCAACGTCGACCTTTCGAATTTTTACCCCTCTTTGCCGTTCCTTGCTATCAGTTTTTTGGGCGCAACTCTTTCATCGTCCATGTGTATTAAGGGGGCATTGAGTGCAAAGTGGTCACAGTGACGTTATCCAGACAATTAATAGTTCGTCGCGATCAATCGGACATAGATTTCTGTGTCTTACCGTGACGAGCTAACAGGACTTGGCCATCCCAATCCATATCTGCCGTTCCTTCGATTCGAGATAGCTGCCGCGCATCGTCAAAAGTGGTAGCTAGCGTGCTGCGTGGTGCATTCACATCGGGCTGTGTCGACGTCAACGTGACGAGGGATAGGGGATGATAAAAACGCTCCTCGACAACCGAGCCCATCCACAGCGGTGAAGTACGCCCGTTCGTGAGCTCGAAATCGACGACCCACACTCGTAGTACGAGGCGCGAGCTGGTAAGTGCACCACCACTATTCGGTCGAACGAGCGTCAGACTGGGGAGGCGACCACTGGCGAAAAGTGGGATTACCGGAAGAACTGCCGAGTCGGTCTGGACGGAAAGCCAATTCAGGGCATTCAGCGGTGTCCAGTCCGCCGAGTTGCGCCACCCGTTGCGCTGCAGGATATCTTGCAAGTCCTTCATGTCACCGGCCCACTGGAACGTCAGGGGCTCATTTGTCTCGCCAGTGAGATCAATACGCCGCACCGGCAGTTGCTGCCAATCCGACGCCCACCAATCGCTGGCGGCCATGGACGGAGTTCTTACCTTGACAGCATATCGGTCGCTGTCGGTCGCATGGCTACGATAAATATTGAGTCCTCCGGCGAGAATCAGTGCCGAACATCCGGCGGCGAGTAAGCCCTTTGGCTCAATGCGTCCGGCTTGGCGCCCCAGGTAGGACAGACCGAGCAGCGCCAGCCACGCGGATCCAAATGCCAGCCCCCCGAGCACGTCGGAAAGCCAATGTGCACCGAGGTAGAGGCGCGAGAATGCAATCAGAAATATCAGGGTTGCTGCGCCGAGAGCGACCACGAGGCGCCATGCCGGGCGGATCTCACGCGCGATGAGAAAAGCGAGGAACCCGTAGAGCACGACATTGACCGTGCTGTGACCGCTGGGGAAGGAAAACGCGCTCCACCCTGAGTAGAGAAGCTCACCGGGTCGAGTTCGATGCAGCGCAACTTTTATGACAGTGTTAAGAACCGAAGCACCCGTAATCGCAACCAGCCAATAGGCAGCTGTACGCCAGGCACGTTTCCACATTAGCCACAGCAAGATAACAATCGTGACCGCCATCACGACCTTGGTGTCGCCGAGTTCTGTAATAGCGATCATCACCGCATCGCCTGGCGCTGTACGAAGATCCTGAAGCGCGCGGTATATTGCGCTGTCTGCGAGCAGCAAGGGGTCACCGGTGACTACATCTTCAAGGATGCCAAGGAAGAGCCATGCTGCACCGACGAGAAGTACAGCCGACAATGCGAGAGTCCGTGCTTCGGGCCGCGAAGGATCAAGTAAATGGGTGAGGCTGCGGCTCAGCCGGGTGTCGTGAGTACCCGCCCAGCGCTGTAGCCGCCCGAGTACGTCAATGAAGTAAGGGACGCCGCGCCGCAACGTCAAACGCACGATATGTAGGAGCGCCCAGCCCGTTGCAAGTAGAACGACCAGCAGGATCGAGAGCGGCTTTGCGGTCGCACCGAGAATGCTGAACGTTGCGCCGAGGAGCACACCTGACAAGATATGCGACGGAGCCCACGCGAGCGCCGAGACAACGTTGACGGCATAGAACCGACTGACCGCCATTCCCAGAATGCCTGCAAAGAGCGGAATAAAGGCGCGGACGCCCGGTATGAAGCGCGCGAGAAACACACTTTTGGCGCCGTGACGCTTGAAAAAGTCCTCGCTGCGCTGAATCAGTTCAGGGTGGCGGTTAAATGGCCAGAAACCCAGAATCTCGCGGTGGTATCGATGCCCTAGCCAGAACGACAGACCATCACCAGCGACGGCACCTAAAGTGGCGGCGACCAGCAACGGCCAGAGCAATAACACGCCACTCGGCACCAAGGCGCTGAGCGCGAGGATCACGGCGGTGCCGGGAACGACAGCCCCGAGAATCGGGATTGACTCGGAAAGTGCCAGAAGAAACACCGCCAGATAGGCAACATGCGGATTCACCGTGAGGAACTCGATGATCGATGAGACCAGGGACGTCATCATTCGTGGGCTGCCTATAAAGTACCGGTGATGAAGCAATCATCGTGCGTACCCTCCCGATAGGTCGCAGAACCATTATGAAGCCGGTGCAACGGCAGCGGGAAATTCCTCGGTGAGTTTTTCAAAGCCCTCAATTGGTTTCAGAGTAAGTGTCGTGCCGAGCATTTTTCATTTTAGATCAAGCCCATCTCAATGGGAGTACGACCATACAACGTAGTCATCAGTTACGATGAATACTGTACGCGGAAAATGTAAATGCAAGATAGGATGTCGGGCTCACACAAAACGCTGCCAAACGCCAACTCGACGGTATCGCACTGCTCCACAAGCCGTTTAGCCGTACATTTCTTCAGCGCTGCGGGCCTTGGCGGCGAAGGACACCAGCACTACCAATACGCCGGCCAGTACTAACGATGAACCAACGGTGCCAAAATCCAGACCGCCTTTTTCGTGAGACTTGGTCAGGAAGTCGCCGAGTGTCGCGCCGAAAGGTCGGGTCAGGACAAAGGCCAACCAGAAGAGCAGCACGGTGGAAATCCGCGTGTAGAACTTGGCCAGCACCACTGCTGCAATCGCCGACCCGATCAGCAGTGCGCCGCCAGCAAAGCCCAGGCCGGAGTCATCCGCCAGGTAATCGCCTAACGCTGTGCCCAGCGTGTTGGAAATCAGAATGGCCGCCCAATAGAACAGCTCACCCTTAGTGGTGTGAATGTTGTTCACCGACAGGGTTTTTTCGCTCAAGCGCCAGACGGCAAAAATCGCGATTAACAGGCTGATCAGAATCAGCGAGCCGGACGCATAACCTAGGCCCAGGGTGCGATCCATAAAGTCCGACATGGTGGTGCCTGCGGTACTGGTGGAGAGAATAACGATCCAGTACAACACAGGATTATAACTTTTCGAAAACAGCTGCAAGCCAAGTGTAATCAGGAAGGCGCTTATTAGGATCAGTGAGCTGATCGCATACCCCACATTCAGAGTCATCGACAGTAAATCGCCGGCGGTCTCGCCGAGGGTGGTGGCGCAGATTTTCATCACCCAGAACGTCAAGGTTATTTCCGGCAGCTTGTTCAGACTGATAGGGGTGCTCATAGGGGGTGTGCTCCTGAAATCGGATTAGAACTATGAAGTACAGCGTTTTAAAAACTCGCCATTCGCCCCGGATTCACATACATCCACTGCGGAAAACAGGTATATGTTATGAGGGCAACGATCAAGCTATAGCACGATGTATAGGCGGGCACACCTTACGCTGTAAAAGGTCAAAATTCCGTCAAAGCCAAATCTGAATTAAATTCATTAAGTGAGTCGCCCCTGACGTAAGAGGCAGGCCTGAGTGTCTATTTTTGCTGAAGAGATCCCCAGCGAATATTTAGGCCGGGTGAGTGGGGTGTTAATAGACTTTTATGGGTAAATTGATTGTAGATTTTGACTCTTCGATGATCGTTCGCGTAACCACCCATCGCTGAAACTGTCCCGCTTTGAATATGATCCAGGTAACGGAATAATTTTCGTGGTGGAATGAAGCTGATCTTATAGTTCAGCTCTACCATTCTGTCTTGCAACTCATAACCGGGATTACGCTCGTCCATTTGAAAGTGCAATCCGTGCTGTTTAATCAGACGTACATTCCACAGGGTGCAGAAGCTTTTCAAGTGAGTTTCTCTGAACGGTTTCGGCGCCCTTGCTTTGAAGCCCATGGCTAAAAAGCTCCGCCGGGTATAGTGCTTGAAAAACCGTGAAAACAGACGCCAGGCCGATCGCGTAATACCTCGATTCAACTGCTCCAGACATCCGACAGCTGCGACTTTGTATGGGCCAGCGCACTGGTCGATCATCATGGTGAAAATAGTCGGGTCGTAAATAAAAGTATCGGTGTGCAACAGAAACAGATACTCGGTTTCAACGTGATCTAAAGCAAGATCCAAGGCCCGGCCATGAGCAACGTTTCCTGCTTCAGGGGTGTATATTTTACGTTCAATCAGGTTGATCCAATTCAGCGTACGCAGGTATTCGCTGCTCGCATCATCCGAATAGTTATCCACCACAAAAATAGGAACGCCAGTCTCCTGCAACCCATCGCGCAGCAGCTCCAGACAAGCCTTTGTCAGTTCAAGTGATTTATAATTAACCAGCACAATACTGTAGTTTGCTTTAGTCGGAAGTGAGCATGTCATAAGTACTTTGACCTCGATTACTTACTGCTTTTGTGGCCGAAAAATGGTATTTCAATGTCGATAGCCCGGGCCGGATGGAATACTCCTCGGCCCAATGCATCTATCGTCGTTACCACGTCGAGTTCTGCCGTCACATGGCAAGCAAACCCTCAACTCACCTCTGGTTCCAGACGTTGCCCCACTGCATCCCATGACGCTTCAAGCACATGGCGACCCAGTTGAATGAATGGGCGGCTCATTGTCAGTTCAAGCGCTCAACATCGTGGCTAATCGCTTTCTGTACAATCACTACGGCCTCTTTATGTTCGGCCTGCTGGTAGTGCTTCATCGAGACCTCGCGTGCGGCATCCATCCGTGCCACGACCCGGTCTCCACCACCTTCAGCCAACGCAGCTACAGAGGCACTCATCAGGCTAACGATCAAAAGAGCTTTAAGGGTTTTCATTAGGAAATCTCCACTGTTCAGGTAATGCCAGCTCGAAGGTGGCTGGCATAAGCTTCAGGCTTGTGCTCATCCTAGAGCCGGCACCCTTACAGGCTGTTCCCCTGTTCATAAATTTTTTGACAGGATTTTTTTTCGATTTTAATAAGCTGGAAATGCTCCGGACTACGTTGATAGTCAACGTCTCCCGCATTCCTGCAAACGAACAGGTACCGCATCCCCTATGGCGATATATGACCGATATCCATGCGGATATGGGCTTGCCATGAGCATCAAGTTCAGGGTTGCCTGAAACTGGCTTACCGGTAAGAAATCGAAAGGGTTATTGGGATATTTCCCACGAGAACAAAAAATTCCGAGCTCTCGAGTGAGCTGATCGAGTTGTTGGGTGTTTCCGTCAGCAGCATGGCTGAAGGCGGTGGTGACTAGGTAATGGCCCGCATGGACGCGGCGCGAGCAATACTCAGTCCGAGTATGCCCATGCCGTGGTCAGCAGCTAGAAAACCGCCGCAGGCAACGCCGCGCGCTCAAACTGACAGCGCTTTACCCACCAGTTCGATCTGGCACCCTGGTTGCGCGTCCTGCACCTGTAACGTCATGTCATGCAGGCGGGCAACCGCAGACACCATGCTTAAGCCTAGTCCGTTGCCCGCCATGTGGCGGCTGGACTCTGAGCGGTACAGTCGGCGGAACACGGCTTCGCGTTCAGCCTGAGGAATGCCAGGCCCATTGTCTTTGACTCGGATCCCGCTATGGGTTGCGTCAGCAACCACGGTGACCTGAACGCGGCCTCCATCGGGTGAGAACTTGATGGCGTTGTCGAGCAGGTTACAGGCGGCATCGAACAGCAGCTGAGGATCCCCTGACAGGTTAGCCGGTTTTTTGCTGGGAACCAGTTCCAGAGTCATGCCGCGCTCTTCGGCTAGCGGCTCGAACAACTCCGTGGCATCTGCCGCGATCCGGTTCAGGTCGACCATAGCGAAGTTGCTGCGTCGGGCGCTGCTTTCGATTTCGGAGATGCGCAGCAGCGCTCGAAATGTCTGCAAAAGCCCCATGGCCTCTTCAATGGCTGAGTCGATGGCCGCCGCATATTCGTCCTTGCTCAGGCTGCGTCGCTGGGCGCGTTCAAGTCCGGCGATCAGGCGGGTAAGTGGGGTACGCAGATCGTGGGCGATGTCGTCACAGACACCCTTGACTTCACTCATCAGCCGTTCGAGTTCATCGAGCATGCCGTTGACGACGCTAGCGATACGGTCAATGTCATCTCGGTTACCGCGAGTCGGCAAACGCTTGCTGAGATCGCCCTCTATGATCCGTTCTATCGAACGACTAAGGGCATCCAGCCGGCGTCTGGCGGAATAGCCAAGGGCGATCGCTCCTAGCAGGCCGACCACCACCAGCAGCGCGCCCCCAGAGATCAACGCATTAATCAACAGCTCATCGAATTCATGAATATCGTAGATGTCTTGAGCCACCAGCAGTTTTTGCCCGTTTTCCAATTGGTGAACCATGAAACGAATGGGACGACTGTGTTCGTTCTGCTTATGCCATACGAACTGATAGGCTCTGTCGTAACGGTTGAAATCGGGCAGCGCCTGGATCGCACCCGCTATCAGCTGGTCATCGGCGCTAAATAAGGCGTGTGGGGTACGACTCTCTATGTCCTGTTCGGTATGCTGACGGATTTCCTGTTGTCGCAATGCAGGCGCTTGTCGGCTGCGGATGTCGATCTGGTGGTACAGCGATGCGTCGACTTCTGACTTCAAATAACCGGTAGTCTGCCAATATATGTAGCCAAACAGGGCAAGGAACGAACAGCCGAACAGCGCCAGAAACATCAGTGCGGTACGAAAGCTGATGGTGCGCGGTATTTCACGCAGGTGAACGGAGAACATAGCCGGCTCCGCGAATGGTATGGATCATCTGTTCTTCGCCTTCGGCATCGATCTTGCGGCGCAAGCGCCCTATATGTACCTCAATTACGTTGGTGCGTTCGTCGTAGCTGTAATTCCAGACCGCTTCGAACATCATCGTGCGAGTCACCACTTGGCCTGCATGCTGAACCAGGTATTCAAGCAGGGCGTACTCCCGGGGAAGGAGGTCGATCTGCCTATCACCTCGGCGCACGGTGCGACGTAATAGGTCAAGATCAAGATTGGCGACCCGTAGACGACTTTCCCGATCTTGGCCCGGCTGCGCGATTCGCCGTCGGCTCAGGGCATCCAGACGCGCGGTCAACTCGATGAACTCGAATGGCTTGGTCAGGTAATCATCACCGCCAGCACGTAAGCCGCGAACCCGCTCGTCGAGCGCGCTCAACGCACTGAGAATCAGCACCGGCGTTGCGATACCTGATGCGCGCAAGGCGGTGAGCATGCCTAGTCCATCGAGGGCACCGGGAAGCATACGATCCAGTACGATAATGTCGAACGTGTCGCCAATGGCTTTTAACAGGCCGTCTCGACCGTTGTTGGAGCAGGTCACGTCAAAGCCATGATCCTGCAAGGCGGCTTCGATTTCGCGGGCAGTGGTGGGGTCATCCTCGACGACTAGAACATGGGTCATGAGCGTTGCAAAGGCCTCGGTTGGGCGAACAGATGGGGCGTGGCGCTGGCCCTCGACCCTTTCAGTGGCATCATAGTGTGCCAAACCGAAGTAAACGCACAGGTCGCGTGAACATGAAAGAAAGTTTAGGTTCGCTATCGGAGGGCTGCGTGTGCGCATCCTGGTAATTGAAGACGATGCTCGCGCATCGGCTTATCTGTTACGCGGTTTGAGTGAAAGCGGTCATATCGTCGATGTCGCCGAAGAGGGCCGACAAGGCTTGGCGATGGCGCTCGAGGATTTGTATGACGTGCTTGTCGTCGATCGCAAGTTGCCGGGAATGGATGGCCTGGCGCTTGTGCGTGAACTACGCCGCCGGCAGTTGAACACCCCGATACTGATGCTAAGTGCGCTGGCCTCGACCTCTCAACGGGTCGAAGGTCTGCAGGCCGGATGCGATGACTATCTTGCCAAACCCTACGCCTTTATTGAAGTGCTGGCTCGACTGGACGCCTTGCTGCGGACACGGGATCAAGTTCCTGGCCCTTCACGAACACTCCGTGCTGGGGAGCTTCATCTCGATTGTGCTACACGTCAGGCAACTCGCCAGGGGCGTACCATCGCACTAGCTTATCGGGAAACCTTGATATTGGAAAAGCTGATGCGCCACAGTGGTGAGATTGTGACCCGCAGCATGCTCTTGGAGAGCGCCTGGGATTATGAGTTTGACCCTAACGACAACGTGATCGATAAGCATATTTATCGCTTGCGCCGCAAACTCGACGAAGGTTTTTCCGGTTCGTTGATACAGACCGTGCCAAGCGCAGGGTATCGTCTGGAGGTCGACGCTAAATCTCCTCGTGAGGCCGAGTCTGAGGGCTAGAGCGGCCTTGGTTAAACTAAACCCTGAGGGAGCGCTATCCAGCGAAACGTCGTACAGGTTCAGTGCGCGGCGGTTTCATCCTTGCCATGTTGGCTCGGGTGAAACCGCTGTTGCATTTACAACGCTATCGTCAGGATCACTTGCTTATCGCCAACACCGCAATACTTGGTGGATAGCTGTCGTCAATTCTTCATTGGTATGCCCATCATCGACGACTCTGAGGGTGCGCTAGCAGCAGTTGTGCTGGCAGGTGCGTCGGCTGGGTGATGCTCATCTTCGGCATAAGCCATGAATACGCTACTGGCCAAGACAGCGGCAAGAACCAATTTCAATTGTGTTTGCATGGTGAAATCCGGGTGCTGAGAGGTAAGTAGGAACTACTAAGCCGCGTCAAATGGGCGCAATGAAGCAGAACGGCCACGGTTTGATCGCCCTGAAAGTCGGATTAATCGTTGAAACGGACGAAAATCAGGCGAGCTGGCGGCCCCAATGGTATGGGCGTTTCAGTGCAAGTGCAGCGAAGGTGCTTTTTTCAGCACGGTTAAGCGGCATCAACGCAGGTAGCAGCAAGACAAGAGCCAAACTGGCGAGGTCTAGTGTGGGATCTGCGATGTCGGACTAATCGCCTTCACCGCATCCACACAATGTTGAAGGCAGCCGCTGTCGTGCAGGACTTGGTTATCCGCCTGCTGCATAGTGGGAAGTGTCTTGTGCGGCGCAGTCAGGCTGTGCTCCGGGCCCACCAAGCATCCATGAAATACCTTCACGATCATAGCAAACACCCACACCCCGAGCGTGAGTCGCAATAGATTGCGGTAGTGATGACGGAACCAGTACATGAAACGCTCCACGGGCCTGTTAAACCCAACTTGTTCCAGTGTCGGCACTAACGCAATAGCTGAGTCGACTTCAATCAAACAAGTGGTTCGCTACGCTTGCTCGGGATAACCGTCTCGCGGCAAGCAGAGGTCGCTGTGGCCATGGTTCCGAGAGTGCAATCTTTGCGAGTCGATTGATTTCGGCCAAACTAAACTCAGCTTTCTTGGATACAGGTCATTCTTGCCCGCCGCTCACTGGCAGGCTGTAGGGTAAATTGGGGTTAAGATTTGACGGTGATGCCAGCGGCGGTCAGTGCGCTGTGCAAGGACAGAGGAGCAGCGAAAGCGAGTCGCGCGACTCGAAACTGCCAATGCATGATAATCGAGTAGTACCATGAGAAAAAAAACATCATCAGAGCATCACCTTCAACTCCGGGTACGCGAAGTTGGACAGTTGTTTAACTCGATGGATCCGACACCTTTTCTTAACAAGGATCTTGATCGCGAAGCTGAAGCGTTCATCGAGACCTGGGCAGCAGAATTTTCGTCGGACAGCCGGCTTCGTATCACAATCCACCTTGAGCATCTGCCAGCAGAAGGCGATCCAAGTGCGATTATTATCGAGGCAATCCACAATTACTTTGATCATAAAGCAGGTCTCGTACGCAGTGAGTTGAAACATCTCCTTCGAGAGGGCCGCATTAGCCTGTTGATCGGCATCGCCTTTGTTACCCTTTGCCTGATCGTAGTCGATGTTATTGGCCAACTTAGTCCTGGTGCTGTAGTCGGCATAGTGCGCGAAAGTCTGATGATCGTTGGCTGGGTGGCAATGTGGCGACCACTGCAGATTTTTTTATATGACTGGTGGCCACTTTTAAGATTGATTCGCGTCTACAAAGCCATAAGCCATGCACATGTTCGAGTGGTGCAGGGCAAATAATATCCACCGCAAGCCGTAATAGAGTGTGAGCCCTATTCATTAAGGCTGTTGAAGTGAACCGATCAGCACGAATCATGAGTTTGATCCCGTCAGTACGGTTAAATGGCCATGATCCGTACGCGTATTTGAAGGACGTCCTTACGCGTTTGCCGAGTTATTGCCACACGGTGGGTGCCCGTTTAATTACACAAGGGGTGTTGGGCGCACGTATCAGTCGACCATTTGGGCAGCCAAGCCAAGGTATTTAGCCGTTTCAAAGCATTACTAGGTTCGTTGTTAATAGTCGTTTGGACTTAGTGGCTTGTCTGTCATGCGTTACGATGCCGATGAGCTTCGTGCCGAATTCGGTGAGCCATTTTTCATGCTTGGACATGAAAAAAAGTCTCACCATACGCCAGGGGGCAATGAGCAGAAGTTTGTTTGCTGTTTTTGTCGCAAGGTAATCTGAGTCGTGAATTGCCGCTGATTCTGTAGACACATCTGAGGGACTTCCTTTAGCTGCTTTTAGGGGGCGCTGATTTACTCAAATCCAGTTGTTGCCCTCAGATGACTCAAGGCCTCCAGAGCGTTTCCGGGATAAGATACCGAATAACTCAACGCGTCCTTAGCAATCGTCAATGTTCGAACTAGGTTGCGGATTCAACCGGTGTTAACTGAGCAGGGAACTCTTCGACGCGCTTTTCAAAGCGTCCAAAATGCAACGCCAAAGTTGGTAGCACCAATAGGTTGAGTGCTGTCGAGGTCACTAATCCTCCCAAGATAACGATAGCCATAGGCCCTTCAATTTCATTGCCGGCAGCGCCACTGGCGAGCGCCAAAGGTAGCAGTCCCAACGCGGTCACCACGGCTGTCATCATAATCGGTACAAGTCGCTCGGCGGCACCCCTTTGAGCTGTTTCCGGGCCCCATGTCATGCCTTCTTCATTCACCAGATGTGAGTAATGGGATATGAGCATGATGGAGTTGCGCAGCGTGATACCAAACAGGGTGACAAACCCGACCAGTGATCCCAATGACAAGTTTCCACCGCACACCAACACAGTCAATACACCGCCCACCAAGGCGAAGGGCAAGTTCACGAGGACTAAGACCAGCGCACGCATGCTTTTGAGGGCGAGGAACAGAAGCAGCATGATCCCAATGATGGCAACCGCTGTGTAAACCATTAAGTCCTGTTGCGATTGCACACGTGCTTGTTCCTCTCCAGCAAACAAGACGTAGGTTCCCTTGGGTAAAGTGACCTCCTTGTTAATACGCCGTTGAGCCTCCTGAACGAAGTCACTCACCGCGCGGCCATGTACTGCGGTGGAGACTGTTTGCAGGCGTTGACCACCGCTGTGCATGATTTGGTAACGGCTGGTGGTTTGAGTGATCAGGGCCAACTGATCGAGAGGCACCGTTGTTCCGGCTTTGTTACGTAGCAGCAGTGAACCGACAGTCGCGATGCTGTGGTGGGCCGTGGGAGTCAACGAAACGGTGACATCATAAATCTGGTTCCCCTGATAGATTTGGCTGGCGGTCACTCCATCATAGGCCACCTGGATCGCGTCCATCACATCAACCGGCTCGAATCCCCAGTGTGTTAATTGCTCAGGCCGCAGCCTGATGGTCAATTGCGGCACATGCTGGGCGGACTCAACTCTCAGGCCGATGGTGCCTGGAATTCGACCGATCACCTGGGCGATTTCCTGGGCTTTGCTGTCCAACACATCCAGATCAGGGCCAAAAACATTGATAACGACCGGCGCGGTGACGCCGGAGATGCTTTCGTCCACCCGTTCAGTCAGGAACGTGTTCACCGACGTCGTCAGCCCTGGGAAGCTGGCCAGCACTTGTTGAATACGCGCTACGGCCTGGGTTTCCTCTGCGGCGGACAAGCTATTTAAATCCACTTCGAACTCACTGACATGGACGCCAGTCGGGTCGACTACTTCACTGGCTCGCCCTGCGCGTTGCGCTACCAGTCGCACGCCGGAGACTGTACTCAGCTCCTGCGCTACACGGTCGCCCACGCGCATGGATTCGGTCAAAGAGGAGCCTGGGGCCAACGCCATATGGATGAGGTAATGTCCCTCCTTCAGTTCCGGTATGAAGTTGCCGCCAAAAAACGGCAGTGCGCTGGCCGCCACGGTGCAGAGAATGACGATCATCCAGACGATTGAGCGAGAGTGCGACTCGATACTGGCGAGTAATTTCAGGTAGCGGGTCTTCAGTCGCAGCACCAATCTTGGTTCTTCCGATTGAAGTGGCTTGGTGGTCAACAACATAAACGCCAGCGCTGGCGTGACCGTCAGGGCCACCACAAGGGACGCCAAAATCGCCAGGATATAAGCGAGCCCCAAGGGGGCGAAGAGTTTCCCGGCGATCCCTGACAGTGCTAGAACGGGCAGGAAAATCAGCGCGACAACCAAGGTGGCGTACACCACTGCACTACGGACTTCGAACGAGGCGCGCAATACCACCAAGGCTGGTGATAGGGGATGCTCCAGCGCTTGATTTTGGCGCAGCCGACGGAAAATGTTTTCCACGTCTACCACAGCATCGTCCACCACCTCTCCCAAGGCGATGGCCAGACCGCCCAAGGTCATGGTGTTGAGGCTCACACCGAAGTGATGGAGCACGATCACCGCCGTCAACAAGGACAGCGGAATCGCCGTAGCCGAAATGATTGCAGTGCGGATATTGAACAAGAACAGAAACAGCACCAGGACAACTAACACGCCGCCCAATAGCAGTGCCATCTGCAAGTGACCAATCGCTGTTTCGATAAACCTAGCTGGGCGGAAGATGTCCGGGTGCAGGCTCACCTGTTCTGCTTCTAGCGCAGGTTTCAAGCTGTCCAGGGCGCTTTCCACACTACTGGAAACGCTCATCATGTCGGCGCCGTATTGGCTTTCCACCATCAGCGACACCGCTGGCTTACCCTCGATTGCCGCCGCACCGACTGCGGGAGCTGGCCCATAGGTCACCGTGGCGACATCGCCCAAGCGTACGGCGATATCACTCTGGTAGTTGAGCACCGTTTGCGCCAACTGCGCGGGTGTAACGGTTTGACCTTCGGTATTCAAGACTATGCGCTGGTTAGCGGTCTCCAGAAAACCCGCACCTCTAACCCCCGTTGCGCGTTGTGCAGCGCTCAACACGTCTTGAAGAGCGAAACCGTATTGCACCAGCTTTTTGGGATCTGCCTGAATCTGAAACTGCTTTAGATCACCGCCGAATACGATTACGTCTGCCACGCCTGGCACGCGTAATAATTGCGGTTTGATCGTCCACTCCGCTAGTGTGCGCATCTCCATCAGCGAGCGGGTGTCAGAGGTAATACCTGCGACCAGAGTGACACTGGTCGATGACGTTAATGGCAATAGCGCAGGTGTTTTAACCCCGTGCGGGAGAATACCGGTGAGCGTGCTGAGTCGCTCCGCAGCCAGTTGTCTGGCTCGGTATAGGTCAGCCCCATCCTTGAAGGTCAGCGTCACCATTGACAGTCCCGGCAACGATTTGGATCGCATGCTCGCAAGTCCCAGGGTGCCACCCATGGCATTTTCGATCGGCTGGGTAACAAGCATTTCAACCTGTTCGGACGATAACCCTGGAGCTTCGGTTTGAATCACCGCCAGCGGTGGAGCAAACTCGGGGAAGACATCTTGCCGGGCCTGAGTCAGGGTGTAGATGCCATAACCTGCCAGCAGACACGCGAGGGCGATAACCACACCTCGGAAGCGCACAGCGAAGCGGATAATTGAATTCAACATGATGTATTCGCTGCCGTCTGGTTAGTCGTCACATTCGGGGTCTTTGCAAGCCGATGCGGTGATGGGCGGACGCTGCTCTTCGGACAACAGCAGTTGCGCACCACGCACCACGACACGATCACCGGACTCAAACCCCGTGCTGACCAGGTACCCATTGTTGTAGGGGGTTTGGTCTGCGACAGGACGGCGGGTAAACCGGTCTTTGGCAATTTGCACATACGCCCACGGCTGTCCGCCAAACCATAGGATGGCCGCCTCAGGTATGACGAGACTGGTGCTGGTTGGTGTGGGTAATGGCAAATAGGCAGCCACTTTGCTACCGACTGGAAGGGTAGCCGCCGCTCGGTAAAGGTAGGCACGGCCTTCTGTCGAAGCATCGACTTGAGGCGAGACTGAAATCAGGTGCGCCGTTTCCCGATGATGTTCGCTGGACTCAATCGCGATCTGTTCAGGCGCAGCCAAATCAACACCGAGGGGGAGGGCAATGCGCAACAGCATGTCCTCGCGGCTCAACAGCCTGTGCAAAAGCGTGGCGTCCTGTGCTCCGATCATACCGGCCAAGGTCGCACCAAACTGTTGGAGTGCGCTAATGCGTACCGACTGCAGGTTGGCACTCGCGGCCTGTAGCTTGGTCTTGTCTGTATTCCATGTTGCTTGCGAGGCTTGCAGCACCTTCAAGGACACGCTCTGGTTGGCCTTGAACAGCGCGAGGTTGCGCTCATATTCCTGGCCAGAAGCTGAAGCTGCAGACTGTGCTGCCGTTGAGTCTGCTTGAGCCATAGCGTAACGAGTGCTCAGATCATTAAGCCCTTGCACATCAAGCACACTGCCGTAAGCAAGATGTTCCACTTGATGCCTGGACGCAGTTATCGGCTCACCTTGAATACCACTGATTGTCTGGGTCGTTTCATCTAGCGTGACAATGGTCAAACCTCCTTCGATGGTGACCCTTGTAGGGGGCGCTACCGCAGTTACAGGCACAGCCTGCAGGGTTTGATAAAAGAAGGAACCTAAAGCGCCTAACCCGACAGCGGCTAACATCGCCAGGGCGATCAGTGGGATTTTGCTACGAAATGGAGTGTTCATTTTCGAATGACCGTTTCGGTTGACTGGGCGTGCAATGGGATTCCATCGAGCGGTTGCTGGATGGCATTTTCAAGTTGGGTGATGGCTTGCTGGACTTGAACCACTGCATCAACGTGGGTCATTGCATCGACATTCACTGCACGGCGTGAGCGTGATAGCGCCAGTCGGTCTATCGCGCCTAAATCAAAGGAACGTTGATCAGCTTGAAAGGCGGCTGTTCGGGTCGCCCCCTGAGTGTCGATGAGCACAAGGTTCTGCGTGGCCAGATGAAAGTGCTGCAGAGCGCTGTCGGTCTGATTGATCGCTTGGTCTTGAAGTGCTTCGACGTGGGTGGCAGCTTCCTTACGGTGCGCCTCGGCTTCCGCGATAGGCCCTTCATTACGGTTGAACAGGGGGAGGGTGATGCCTGCCGGTGTGACGCTGTATTTGTTCACCCCCTGGTCGAACGAGTATCCGAGCCCAAGTGACAGGTTCGGATACTGCCGTGCAACCTCTAGCTGGAGAGCGGTTTGGCTCGCGTCGTACTCGGCCAGAGCCCCAAGAATGTCGGTGCGGTTCAGAACGGTTTGACGACGGGCAGCGTTATCAGGGATCTGCGGAGTCAGGCTCTCAAAGTCGCTCAGATTTATCTTGATGGGCTCAAGAGCCCTGAGAGGAATCCCTATGGTCTGAGCAATCAGTGCTTTGGCGTCCAGCATAAGCTTTTCGTTATTAGCCAAGTCGCTACGATCACGCTCCAGAATGATCTGTTCCTGGCTCAACTCGAACCTAGAGGCCGACCCCAACAAAAGCTGCCTCTCCAACATGGTGACTATGTTCTGCTGGATGTCGACCTGACGCTCGATAATCGAGTGGTGCTGGGTGGCGGCGTAAAGGTCAAGCAATGCGCTGCGGAGACGACTCCTGATCTGCCAGGCGGTTTGACCAATATTGAGTCGGGCAGCGTCTGAGAGTTGTTGCGCTTGTGCCACTCGATACCCACGTTTACCGGCAGTCTCAATCGGGATGTCGAGGGCCAGTCCGTACGTCCACGGTTTTATCGGCTGATCGGCGTATTGCAGTGGCAACGACAAGGACGGATTGGGTCGTTGATTCGCCGTTTCTGTCGCCGCTTCACCCCTAGTTAATTTGGCGCGTACCGCGTCCAGCTCAGGGCTGTAGTAATAGGCCGCCAGAGTTAATTTGCTCAGCCCCCAGGCGCTAGTGGTTTTGGGGAGGCTCGCTGTTATGAAGCGCTGAAGCTCTGGTTTAGTCAGAGAGCGCTCTTCATAAGCAGCCATCATTTTCAGAGGCGCCAGTGGTTGCGGTTGATAACTGGCGCAGCCGGTAAGCAGCGCCATCACGATGAAAAGGTAGGGTTTGCGCATTAGAATTTTCTTTGAGGCCAAAATGGTGGAGCACGCTGAACTTCGTGAATAAAGCACGCATCTCCTCCTAGAGCTGAGCGTTGCGTCGAGCGGTGTCTGGAAAAACTCGTTGATATAGACGCTCAAGAGCGTCGAGCAAACGGTCGTCGAGATGCCTCCAACTCAGCACCTGTGGTACCAGCCACGCGCTTATCAACGAGATCAGCAGCGACCCGGCAATATCGAATGGAAAATGCACGCCTAAATAGATACGCGCCCAGCCAACCAACACGCCCAGCAGCAGAATCAACACACCAAGTTTGCGCAGCGATGCCAGCATCAGAGCAAAGGCCAACGTGAACATCACAGTGGCGTGATCGCTTGGAAAAGAGGACTCCGGGGTGTGTGCCAGGAGGGTTTGTCCTAGCCCCAGCATAAAGGGTCGTGGATGGAACCAAAGGCTACTGATCAGCAGATTGCACCCAAGCGCGAACACGATGCTCAGCGTGGCTGTTACCGCAACGTCTCGATGCTGGCGTGTCCCCCGCAGCCACAATCCGATCAGCAACAGTGGTACGCCGGTGATGAGCCACTGCGCCAGAAAAGTCGCAAATAGCTGTATTTTCGCCGAGGAGTGCACGCTGGCGTTGATAGCCAAAAACAGGGTGCGATTGAGATCTTCCATGGGGAGACCCGTTCAGGAGGCTAGGAAGCACCACGTTGTGATCACGGTGCGAGTGATACGCACCGTAATGGTTGCTTCCTTAAGTCCACCTTAAGGCTGACGCTGGCAGTCTTATCGTCTTTATAGGCCTGAGAGGCCGTTGCTCCAAAGTGTTGCTTTCAAGGCACAGGTCGCAGGGCTAAGTTCCGAATATTGAGAGCCCGAGTGGGGTCAGAATTATCTATGGTTAGGGCGCCATATGCTTGGAGTCAAGAGTTCGGCACACTGCGCGGTGTTCCAGCGAAGCGCTGACTGATGTGAGGAGAGGGATCAGGCGATGCGAATATTACTTGCAGAAGATGACCCGATGATTGGCAGCGGCTTGCAAAAAGGCTTGCGCCAGGAAGGGTACATAGTGGATTGGGTCACGGACGGCAAGGCTGCCGTGCTCGCTTTGGAAACCACCCCTTATGCGCTGCTGCTGCTCGATCTAGGACTTCCGCGCCAAGATGGAATGGATGTTCTCAAGGTTCTGCGTAAACACGATGAGCGCTTGCCGGTAATCATAATCACTGCCCGCGACTCGTTACCCGATCGGGTTGCTGGCCTTGATCACGGCGCTGACGATTACCTGGTTAAACCGTTCGCCATCGAGGAACTAGTTGCACGCATCCGTGCCGTCAGCCGCCGTCAATCAGGGCGTGTGCAGACCGAGCTTCGAGGCGGCCCCCTGCGACTTGATCCTGTACGACACCTGCTGTGGTTACGCAACGAGCCTGTCAGCTTGTCGGCCAAAGAATATGCGTTGCTGCACGAGCTGATGAAGGAGCCGGATACGGTGATATCCCGCGAGCAGCTAGAGGATCGCCTGTACGGTTGGGGAGACGAGGTCGGTAGCAATGCAGTGGAGGTTCATATCCATAATCTTCGTAAAAAGCTTGGGGCCGAGGTAATCCGTACTGTCCGAGGTGTCGGATATCACATTGGAGAGGACGCATGAGTTCGCTCCGTCGACGTCTGCTGTTATGGCTGCTGCCAGCCACTTTTCTGGCTGGGCTACTGGCAAGTATCGGCACCTATTGGGGGGCTGTCCTTGAACTGGATGATCTACTCAACGACCAAATGCGTTACCTCGCAGAACACATCAATGTGGATCCTGGTGAGCATGTGGTACTGACGGATACTGGCAAGAAACCCAGTCCACTCAGTGATGATAATGCGGACGAAGTGCTGCTTCAGGTTTGGAGCGCAGGAGCCTTGAGTTTTACGACTGACCCCGCACTCACGCTGCCACCGCCGCAGGAAACAGGCCTCAGTGATGTTCAGGTCGGAGATCAAATCTGGCACACGTTTGTGAGCCAGCGCGGCGATAAGTTTATCCGGGTGGCTCAAGCACAAAATAAACGCTGGGAAGAGCTCGCCGGTTTAGCCATGCACCTACTGTGGCCAGTGGTGTCACTGATCCCCTTGCTAGCCCTGTTTTTGTGGTTTGGTATCACCTATGGGCTAAAGCCATTGCGGGCAGTGGCGACAGAACTGTCTGAGCGTAACGTGAATAGCTTGCAGCCTATCGCTTCGAAAGAGTTGCCTGGCGAAGTGAAGCCCTTGGTCGATGCTCTCAACGATCTGCTGGAACGCCTGGCAAATGCCTTCGCCATGCAAAAGCACTTCATCGCTGATGCCGCGCATGAGTTACGCACCCCGGTAGCAGCGCTCAGTATCCAGGTTGAATTGGCGCAACGCGCCACTCAGGAAGTAGAAAGGCAGGTATCACTTTCTGAGGTGCAGTCAGGTGTCATGCGCCTTACTCACCTGACACAACAGTTATTGACCTTGGCTCGCCTGGAGCCTGACGCGCAGTCGCCAGTCATGCAGAGCGTTGAGTTATCTGCTCTCTGCAAATCGGTGATCACTGATCAGGTTCGTAGGGCTGAAGCCTCTGGTATTGATCTCGGGCTGACCGAGCATGCCGCATCTAGCATTTTTGGGGATCCTGAAACGCTGCGAATCCTGCTCAATAACCTGGTCGACAACGCCATTCGCTACGCAGGTGCCCGCGCAAAGATTGACGTGGCAGTACGCGATACCGACCAAGGGGTCGTGCTTGAGGTCTGCGACAACGGCCCAGGAATAAGTGCAGCGGAGCGTGAGCGAGTGCTTGAGCGATTCTACCGAGGCAACAATCAAACGGGCTCTGGCAGCGGGCTGGGGCTTGCAATTGTTAAAACGATTGCGGAGCAACACGGGGCTCAGGTCGTACTCGATACTGCACCAAATAGCTTAGGGCTGCGGGTTCAGGTTGTTTTTCCGTTTCAATCGGAAAAATACGCAGGGTAGAAAGCGCTCTCTAAAAGGCGCAGTGCGATAAGCTCATCAGGGCCGGCCCCTTCAATTGATGCTGCTTGATTAGGGCTGCCCAGTCACTTTGTTTGTCGCCCTGGCATCAACTGCACCATTCTCGTATCTGAATTCTGATGGCTATTTGAGGTAGGAGCGCAGAGCGGAAACGACCTGTTCGACATCTTCCTGCCTGCTTTCTGGGGAGACGGCATCAGGCCCTAGGTGCTCACGAATATGTCCCTCGAGCACTTCTGTCATCAAGCCGTTCACCGCACCTCTGATCGCAGCGATCTGTTGAAGCACCGCTACGCATTCAGCCTCTTTATCCAGCGCCTTCTCCAGCGCCTCTGCTTGTCCTTTGATACGGCGAACGCGTGCTAATAACTTCTTTTTTTCGTGAATGGTATGGCCCATGGGATTTCTCTCTTTCATAGAAGTATACTGGGGTATAGTATATTTCGTGCCTATATAGGAGGACGGTAGCAAATGTCACTCGCCATATCCACCTGAACGAAAGGGCCGTTAATAGTGGTCGTCGCACCGCCAGTGACGATTGCTGATGGGGAGTTCAAGCGGATGGGGGCGAGTAAATCCTATCGATGCCAGGGGTTGACTCAGATGAATCTTTCCTGAGATCGGGAGGCTCCGCTGGGTACGTGCTGCCGGACGTTACTACGCGGGCCATAGCCACTGGAAATACCCAAACAAATGACCACGCACCTCTAGGATTATCCATGTCGACCTTCGCAGAGATTCTGCAACAAGGCCCAGCTCATGCTTGGCTTTATTTCCCCAGTGCGATTCTATTGGGCGCTTTGCATGGGCTTGAGCCTGGGCATTCAAAAACGATGATGGCGGCATTCATCGTTGCCGTCCGTGGTTCTGTGAAACAGGCCATTTTGCTGGGGTTGGCGGCTACGCTTTCGCATACGCTGGTCGTGTGGCTCGTCGCCGTGGGTGGTATGTATCTGGGACAGAATCTGGACGCGGCCACCACCGAGCCCTATTTTCAGCTTGCCTCGGCTGCAATCATCATCACCATTGCTCTATGGATGCTCTGGCGCACTTGGCGTGGCGAGCAAATGTGGACGTTTGAAGAGGGCGACGATCATCATGGGCATGAACATCATAGCCATGATGATGGAACCAAACGCATCGACACAGGCCACGGCAGAATAGAACTCTCGATCTTCGAAACCGGTGTGCTACCAAGGTGGCGGATGAAAGCGTTGAGTGGTCATGCCTGGTCTGCTGCGGACGTGAGTCTGTTGACCACTCGCCCCGATGGACAAGTTCAGACATTCAGTTTTGCTGACCAGGGCGAATATCTGGAGTCTTTGGAGGCCATTCCCGAACCTCACGAATTTACCGCCAAACTTTGTCTTGGTCATGCAGGCCATAGTCATGACTATGACCTGGACTTTCATGAGCACGGCCATGAACATCAGCACTCTGAGTTGGAGGGGCTGGAGCTCTCAATTGAGGGCTACCAGGACGCTCATGAGCGAGCGCACGCCAGCGATATCCGTAAGCGTTTCACAAATCGTGAGGTAAGCACCGGTCAAATCATTATGTTCGGCCTGACCGGTGGATTGATTCCTTGCCCGGCTGCCATCACGGTTTTGCTGCTTTGCCTGCAAGTCAAAGAGGTGGCGTTGGGGGCAGTACTGGTTCTTTGCTTCAGTATCGGATTGGCGTTGACCTTGGTTACTGTCGGTGTTGCCGCTGCGGTCGGGGCTCGACAGGCATCCAATCGGTGGCCTTGGCTGGGTAGTGTCGCTCGACGTGCGCCTTACTTCTCGAGTGTGCTCATTATTGGCGTAGGTTTGTACATGGGGATCCATGGCTGGATCGGCTTGAACGCATAAGGCGATGCATGGATATTTGAACTCACCAGCTAGTTTGGTCTGTTCCTGGCGGCATTCGGTGTCGCCAGCTGTATCTGTCAGATGGCTGAGGCTGAGGCTGTTGCCGCAATCATCTGCGATTAACTGTACAGCTACTGCCCGCGTTTCTGTCAGGCCAGTCGAGAACTTAAACCCGTTATGCGAGTGCGAGGGCTAGATTTCGACGGTGCGGGCCAAGGGCTTCTTTCGAAATCGTGAGCTGGAACACCTCAGGCATTGGCCTGGCCGTAATGGGCAAAACGGGTTCTAGTCTGATGTGGTTTATGCGGGGAGGGGCTGGCAGTCAGGCTGTGACGGACGGTTGATCTGCACAACCATGGCCGCGCAAACTGGTGTCACATCTTGCAGGGCTCTAAAACATAGGACAGACCGTAGATAATGGATCGAATCAAGCTACGAAACGCAGGTGAGTTCAGCAACAATAGGGCGGTTGAATACGCCACCGTCAAGGTCGAGCTTCCCCATCATTGGTTGCCGAGCAATCTCAAGAGCGAACACTACTGCGATGAGGACATTGTACGAGGGCTGTACCCGTCACCTGGGGGGAGGCTGACCTACAAGACTCTGTATTTGGACAGCTTGGAGCTGGCGGAGCGGTTTGCTGAGTACCTGCACAAACGTTTCAACAACCGACGGTACGCCAAAGACTACTACCTCAAGGTGGAGGTGTTGACCACCACCCAGACCGTAACAGCGACGAAAGCGCGAGTGAAGCACTCAGAGCTCGTGCTTGCTGCTCTAGCTTTAAACGAAGGCTGAAGAAGGATTGAGTAGGCTGCCAAGATCGGGGGACGCATCAGCGTTAGGGCCTCCTGGCTAACCTGGCCGGGCATTGGATGACTCTGTCAGGTCGCTGTAGAGGCCATTGATAAGGCCGTCGTTACTGGCGCTTTAGGCATCACGCGGCGACGTTACTGTGCTTAGAGGAGTTCCAGTGAGAAATGCAAGTATTTGCTCCGGTCATTCATCGCCTGAGCGTCACAGGCAGATAGCTGAGCACTCGTCATTAGAATGAGTACCCGCTATTGATTCGCTCAAGTACATCTTTGACCAGCAGATACCCTGCTTCACAGTGCGCGAGTTCCACTGGTGCTCGATCACCCAGAGCTGTTTTCGGCTGATTCAGCCATGCATTTGCTTTCTCTTTGCTGCCAAAAACCTGCTCGGCTTGACGCTGAACCAATTCAACATAGTTCATTTCGGGCTCTCGTTAGACGCGCTGCTGTAACCAGGGGGTTATCGGGGTGCGTTCGGTTATTCCTGGATCACTCGAGTGCCGCCTTCGATTGGTAATGCCGCTGCGCTTTCGCACGATTCCCACACGTAGCCATCGCGCACCACCGTATAAGCCCGCTTTCCTAGGTTGATCTAGATAGCCTCGAAGCACTGCGTCCTATGGCTTCTATCCCGAGTACAGGAACTGCTTGCCATATAGTATATAAAACAATATATTGTTTTTATATTAACTGAAAGCTGTGTCATGACTGCCACCAAAGACGCTCTCAATATCCCGCAGCTGCGCGCCAATGCCGATGCTGCTGGTCAGCTACTCAAGGCTCTTGCCAACCCAGATCGACTGCTTCTGCTCTGTCAGTTATCGCAGGGAGAGCGCAACGTCAGCGACCTGGAGGCTTTGCTTGGCATCCAGCAACCGACGCTGTCTCAGCAACTCGCAGTACTGCGCCGGGAAGGGCTCGTGGAGACGCGTCGCGACGGCAAGCAGATCTACTACCGTATCAACAGCCCGGCAGCACTTGCAGTGATCAATACCCTTTACCAACTATTTTGTGCGGGAGACGCGACATGAGCATCGACTGGCTTAACTTCACTCCCTGGTCAGCCCTGTCCGGGGGCGCGTTGATCGGGCTGGCGGCCAGTGTGTTTGTTCTCGCCAATGGCCGTATTACGGGAATTAGCGGATTGCTCGGCAGCGTACTCCAACGGGGTAGTGATGGCTGGGGAGAGAAAGCGTTGTTTCTACTTGGCCTGCTATTGGCGCCCTTGTCCTGGACGCTGTTTGCTGCCTTCCCGATGATCCAGTTCCAGACTGGCTGGGTTGGTTTGGTGCTTGCTGGTCTTCTAGTGGGTGTCGGTACCCGCTATGGCTCCGGTTGTACCAGTGGCCATGGCGTGTGCGGCATATCGCGCTTATCCCCGCGCTCCATCGCTGCAACGTTGTGTTTTATGTCTACGGGATTTGCCACGGTGTATGTCGTTCGTCATGTGTTGGGAGTCTGAGCATGGTCAAATTAACTGCTTTTTTTGCCGGGTTGATCTTCGGACTTGGCCTGCTACTGGGTGGCATGGCGAACCCCGCCAAAGTGCTAGGCTTTCTTGATTTGGCGGGTGCTTGGGATCCCTCTCTGGGGCTTGTCATGGCTGGCGCTATCGCAGTGGCGATCCTGCCGTTCAATTGGGCCCGCAAACAGAAGCAATCCTTGCTTGGATCACCCATGCAGCTGCCCGTCAAACGTGAACTGGACTCTCGACTCATTGTAGGCAGTCTTTTATTCGGTGTTGGCTGGGGCATCGCAGGCATCTGCCCTGGGCCGGCGGTGGCGATTTTGCTCACCGGACACTGGCAAATCATCGTGTTTGTGCTGGCCATGCTGGCCGGTATGTTGCTGTTCTCTGTGCTCGAAAACCGTCGAACGGATAGATAAGGAAATAGCCATGAAAGCAAATGTTGGAACCATCGACCGCATTCTGCGCGTTGTCGCAGGCGTAATTCTGATCGGTCTGAGCCTGGCTGGGGTCATTGGCTGGTGGGGCTGGCTTGGTGTTGTGCCATTGGCTACCGGCATCTTTCGCTTCTGTCCGGGCTATTCGCTTATTGGGGTCAATACCTGCAAGCGTTCTTAGCTCAGGGCTGTTACGCAGCTTGGGGTCTGCGCGGTTATTAACGCTCTTGGCGAGCCCCCATATTTTGTCAAACACGCTTCGGCGCGAAAATGCCGAGCGTGAACTTTGACTGCGTTAGGTGAATGTAGGCGTTAGCCCTGTTTCAAGTTGCAACCTTCCAACGGCAGAGGTTGCTAATGGATCGACTCAGTTGGTTGAGTTCCCTCGAATGATTCGGGGCACGATAGTTCGAACGACCGAGTTGCCCTAAGGCTTCTCAGGCTTTATTCACCCTTCAAAGGAATATCGCGGACATGACCCTGAAAACTATTAGCGCACATGGCACCCTCGGTTCAGGCTTTGCAGTCGAAGTGACTTGCGGTGAGCACCACGTCATCATGGATCAGCCCAAGCATGCGGCTGGACAGGATACTGGGCCTACTCCGCTGGAGCTAATTCTCGCCGCGATTGCTGGATGCTTTGGCACCATTGGCCGCTTTCTTGCCCATCAGCGCAAAATTGAACTGCGCGGCATGCGCTTTGAAATTCAGGCTGATTACGATCCTGCCGGATTACTTGGGCGGGATATTTCTATTCGACCAGGATTTCAGGCATTACGAGTGTTGGTAGAGATTGATGCCGATCTAAGTCTTGAAGAAAAGCAGGCGTTTTTGCAAGAAGTAGAGCGTCGCTGCCCACTGGCTGACAATTTGACTCATGGCACTCAGCTATACAGTCAACTCGTAGATCGTGAATCGCCAAAAACTTTGTAGGCGTGCACTACACCTCCCTGTTCCGCAAAGACAGCTCAGAGGAATCACTATGCAATCCAAGGAGCACTGGGAAAACGTCTACACGACCAAAGCCGCTGATGAGGTGAGTTGGTTTCAAGAGCACGCCGCACTCTCTCTCAAGTTGATTCGAGAGGCGGGTGTACCGCTTACAGCTTCGATCATTGATGTTGGCGGCGGCGCATCAACACTGGTTGATGATCTCTTGGCTAACGGTTATGAAAACGTCACGGTTCTTGACCTTTCCGGAAAAGCTCTTGCTACGGCAAAAGCCAGGCTCGGCACGCTAGCTTCGAAGGTACAGTGGCTAGAAGCGAATATCATCGAAACCAAGCTTGATTCGAACGCCTACGACGTGTGGCATGACAGGGCCGTATTTCATTTTTTAACCACTACAGAAGAGCGGCATGCTTATGTCCAGGCTGTACTTAGGGCGGTTAAACCAGGCGGTCTGGTAATCGTGGCAACTTTTGCAGAGGATGGGCCAAGCAAGTGCAGTGGCTTGTCTGTCATGCGTTACGATGCCAATGAGCTTCATGCTGAATTCGGTGAGCCGTTTGTCATGCTTGGACATGAAAAAGAGTCTCACCATACACCTGGGGGCGATGAGCAGAAGTTTGTTTACTGTTTTTGTCGCAAGGTAATCTGAGTAGTGAATTGCCTCTGATTTTTTAGACACATCTGAGCGACTTCTTTTAGCTTATTTTAGGGAGGCGCTAATTTATTCAAAAAACCAGTTGTTGCTCTCAGATGAATCAAGACCTCCAGCGTTTCTGGAACGAAATACCGAATAAGTCAGCGCGTCCTTAGCAATCGTCAATGTTCGTACTAGGCTGCGGACTCAACCGGTGTTAACTGAGCTGGAAATTCTTCTACGGACTTTTCAACGGTAGGCGGCCCTGATTTGGCAAAAACTTTACTGCGTTAATCGTTGATTTCAGAGCGATCGGTATTGCTAAGCGCTCAGGTTGATCGGGTGAGTTAGGCTGTGGTGGTTCAACGATATATTGTTTAAAAGGGTTGAGAGTCTGCAATTCTTCATGTTAATACGCCAGCAATTAGTTAAACTTCGGTAATCCGATAACAAATCAACAAAAGGACAATCGATGACTACCCACGTTCTTCCATTGCAAGATCAGGCGGCCCCGGAAGGCATCTGTTTCGGGTGCGGAAGTGCACACCCAAGCGGTCTCCACATAAAAAGCCACTGGGATGCCGACGGAGTTCATGTGGTGTGCAAACACACTCCAGCCCCTGAGTTTACTGGCTGGCCAGATTTGGTTTACGGTGGTTTCATTGCAATGTTAGTAGACTGCCACTCGAACTGGACTGCGATGGCCTATCACTATCGGCGTTTTGCAAGGTAGTTGTCGCGTCAGCTGTGTTTTATGCGGCTATTTTCAGTGTCGGTAACTCCCTTTCCGGATTGAGTGTGACCGCGCCGATGGGCTGCCAATTGCGTGTCGCACCTGACCAGCGATGTGGATGTTGATTACGAGCTTGCTGATACAGGGCATGACGCTTGGCCAAGATCTCTTGATCATCTCCTCGATGACGCTGCGCCGGGGTCACGAAGCGGATGCGGCTGTGGCGGTGTTGGTGGTTGTACCAGCGGATAAAATCGCGCACCCAGCTGCGTGCCGCGTCCAAATCTGCAAAACCACCAGGAGGCCATTGCGGGCAATATTTCAGGGTTCTAAACAGCGATTCTGAGTAGGGATTATCGTTACTCACCCGTGGTCGTCCGCGTGACGGGGTGATGCCGAGTTCGTACAGTTTGCTCAGCAACGTCACCGATTTCATCGGTGCACCGTTGTCCGAGTGCAGCACTAGGGGCCGTCCGGCGCAGCGTTCGGTGAGCACGGTGCGCTGCATCAGTTCGGCCGCCAGCTCGCCACTTTCTTGCTCGTAAACTTCCCAGCCCACGGCCTTTCGGCTGTAGATGTCCTCGATCAAATACAGATAGTAGTACTTCCCACGCACTGGCGATGGCAAGTAGGTGATGTCCCAAGACCAGACCTTATTGGCTGTGGTTGCGCTGTGAGTTGTCGGCGCAGCATGCTTGTGCGGTGCATGGCTGCGGCCACGTCGGTGCTGCTGATCAGCTTCCTTCAGGACGCGGTAAAAGGTTGCCTCTGAGGCCAGATAACGACCTTGATCGGCCAGTATCGGGACGATCTGGCTGGGCGGCAGGCTGACGAATGGCGGACTGTTGCAGACCTCTAAAATAGCGCAACGCTCCTGTTCACTCAGGGCATTAAGTGGTCGCGGACGTGACGTGGTGGTGCGCACGTCGGCCTGCATCACAGGCGTCAGCGCCCAGCGTTGCAGGCTGCGCAGCGACAGCCCGATCTCCGCGCTGGCAATAGTTTTGCGTGCACCAGAAGCAACGGCTTGGTTAAAACGTTCAACGAGTTGTTGCCGTTCTGGCAGCGAGGTCAGACGTCCTCGCTGTCGTTTCCCCAGAAGGCATTCATCTTTTTTCGCAGCACCAGAATCGCGGCGGTTTCTGCGAGCGCCTTGTCCTTGCGCCGCAGTTCACGCTCCAACTCGGCGATGCGTTTTTTGTCGGCGCGCGCCTGTTCTCGCTCGGCCTGGCGCTGTGCCTGGGCTGTTAGCTGGCCACTGATGCAGGCCTGTCGCCAAGCGCCGATTTGCTCGGGGTACAAACCCTTGCTGCGACAGTATTCGCTAAGCTCGATCTCGCTCAACGTGGCCGTGTGCAACACCGCTGCGAACTTGGCTTCAGCCGACCAGTTATCGGCACTGCTTTTATCTCCGGGCACCACTGCGCCTCCTGCTTTGAGCTTGGTTCGCCAAGCATACAGGGTGGCTTGAGAGATGCCTTCTTGACGCGACAACTCGGCCACGGACATGTTTTGAGGCGGCAGCAATTTGTTGATAAGGGCCGCTTTACGCTCAGGTGAATAGCTCGACATTACAGCTCTCTTTGGCGCCCCCGATCTATCGTTTTGATAAATCAGCTCAGGCGACAACTAGCCTGACACCGGGGGCCTATTCGGCGACCGCAGATGTGGAAGCGGTGGCTGAATATGATGAGCGCTTGGGCGCCTTCTACCAGCGCGAGGGGATGAAGTCTTCCGGGTGGTCGGAGCAGGTGATTAACAGGCTTCAAAGCGTCTCCAACCTGCACGGGCGCGAGGAGCTTGTCGAGGAGCTAAAACGGATGGGGTTTGGGCTACGCTAAGCCCATAACGGCCACAAGGCGAAGCAAGGTGAATCATGCTTCGACCAACATCCCTAAACCGCGTAAACGAATGGCTACTGCGCTTTTTGACACTTGAAAATATTGGCTCAATGCATGGAGCACCAGATGATAATTCCTGACATTATCACACTGGTCGTCGAGAAAAAGGGCACCATATCCCCGGTTGCGGATACCGTGATGCTCGACCAGAAGGGAAAAGGCTTCGAGGAATTGCCCCTTGGGCATAAGCAGGTAGGACGCAAATGTGTTCGCCTGCCATTCAAGGCGCTGCAATTCACTTTTAGGGATTGCGATGTGTTCACTGTGATCGATGTCGCTAGGGCGCAGGCTCTCACGAGCAATATAACGCCCGTGATCGAGATAATGGTGCCCCAACTCGTGGGCAAGCGTGAATCGGGTCATATGTGCTGTTTTATCTGCAGAGAAGATCTTTATCTCGCAGGGGGCGAAGGTAATGCTCCCTAATACGGAACTGGGCCCAGCGGCATAGGTCACGGTCAAGGTGCCTGATCTGGTAGCGCCGGCGACCACAGCGTCAAGATCGACTGCGCCACGTGTATAACCCGCAGACCGCAAGATATGTCCCGATAAGTCTTCTATCCGGTGCCTGGGTATATAGGTGATCCTGAGGAGTGGCGGGCGAGGCGCGCGAATGATTTTCAAGATGGCTGGATCCAGGCCGCCGGCGAGATCAAGGCCTGACCAGATACCGTCCCAAGCGTTGGTGTACCCTCCAGGGGTAACAGCATAAGCGCCCGAAAGAGTGGGTCTGAAGGCAGTGTGGGTCAGAGCGTACTCAATTTCAGCGCGCTTTCTCGATGAGGCGTTGCTCACGCCAGTGAGCAGGGCCCGGGCCAGCTCCCATTGAAAGCCTTCGTCTGGGAAATACCGAATAACGCCGAATCCCTGATTCCTGGCGATGTTCAAAGTGCCGGACTGAAAGGCGCTTGCCGATACGAAGACCCCTTTTGCGTTGAATCCAGTCACCTGCCGGATCTTGGAGCTGAACTCCTCGATATCGCCAACGGGAACGGTGCCCGCATAATTTTTGCATTCGACAAGAACGATCATTGACGGCTTAGGTTGGCCAGGGAGGAAAATTTCTATGGCGATGTCGAAAACGATGTCGTCCTCTCGATCGCGAGAGTAGTAGCGTTTCTTCCTGGATATCCGGCAATGCTCAGGCTTGCAAAAGAAGCGACCTTCATCGATCTCGCGACTCAGAAACTGGAAAACCTGTTCCTCGAAAAGGTCGCCTTTGACGTAGGTACTGAGCACTGTTGGTTCCATCCCGGTGATAGGTAGTCTGGTTTTCTTAGCACTGCGTGCTGCCAGGCTGTGAGTGTGGTCTGAGGATCGGCGTTGACGAATCCCCCCATTGGCCGGCCTAGCTGCTACCCCAAGTCACAGGGCAAGGCTGGGGGCAAGCCCCCATTTAATGGTTGGTCTAGCCGAAGCGCATTTTGTGATACCTAACATTTTCGACAGCGAGCCGGAATACTGCAAGGCAGGCCGAAAGGGATGCCGCTTCAGTTTCGCAACGACGCGCTAGAACTTCTAGCCCGGGGTAGTCGAAAGCACTAGAGGAACCCGGTATTTATCAATGAAAGCCAGCGCGCGCTCACTGTAATCGGCATACATATCTGTGAGGAGCTCTTTCACGTTCAAAATACCAACCATCGGCTTGTCAGAAAAATCGACTTGGATGTCGGCACCATGGCGAAGTCGCATATGCGGAACTGGAGTCCGTCGAGCCGTCGAAAATACGCCGCCAAGCTGAGATAACCTTCCGGCGAGCTAACTGATCGATACCCGGCGCGTTCTATCCAGTGATCTGCCAATCCCAGATGGCAGGCGTGGCAGGTATTAAGAGGAAGGTGAGGGCAGGTAAGTCCTGCTCGATGTCACGAATAATGCGTGGTGGATGCCAAGATGCCCCGTCCGAACAACGGCGCTGTCGCGGACAACGGCAGCTTCAGCCTGGAAGACTGGCGTTTCGGCAATACGCTTTCCGGCACATTCCAGGTCGTTAGTACACTTCGTATACTAACTAACGAGGGCTGCGAACCTAGCCGGTTGTGACCATGCATTTTCGACATCATGACCGGCCAAGTAATCGGACGGATTACCCAGCGCCATCGAGCCAGGGAGTTTCTGGCTTTTCTGCAACAGATTGACCGCAGCACGCCAGCCGGACTGGATCTGCATGTGATTCTGGATAACAGTTCGACCCAAAAAACTGCGGCAATCAAGCAGTGGCTGGAAAAGCATCCGCGTTTCAAATTGCACTTCACACCGACCAGCGCGTCTTGGCTAAACGCCGTGGAAGGCTGGTTTGCGCAGCTGGAAAGACGAGCGTTGTACCGGGCCGCCTTCACCAGCGTCGCCGACCTGAAGGCGGCTATCCGGCAATTTATCGAGGTTCACAATGAGCACTCAGCCAAGCCGTTCAAGTGGAATAAAACGGCTGAGGCCATCATTAGCTCGGTACATAAGGCGAAGCTGAGCGTGATAAAAAATAAATTAATGGATTAACCGCTCAGGCCACTAGTTACTAATGCTCTGGCAAGACAACGATCATCTCAAGGGAACAAAATGGACATCATCCGAACAGTCACTTCTCAGGGTGTGTGGTTTCGCAACAGGCTGTATAGGTCGGACGCACTCAAAGCCTTGGTAGGTCAACGCGTAGAACTCCGGTTCGATGGCCCAGCGATGGATCGTGCCTTGGTGATCCAGGGGGACAGCGTTATAGACGTCAGGCTCTGGGAGCTCGGCAATCCTAGGAGGATTGATTCACTACCCACAGCTGCCGGTGATCGCTCGGCGAATTGGCCGCTCAAGCCGCGCGCTTCCGACTGACCAGGTCTGCATCTCATCCGGTAGCCAGGAACACATTTCTATAAAGCCTTGATGCTTCTCCTGTACAAGCTATGCCCGCAGCCTTCACGTGCTTAGAATCATGAAGCGCGAAACGCCAGGGGGAGGGCGAGGGCCCACCACATCACCAGCTCCAGGATATGTGATGCGCTCACTGCCCATCGTCCTGTGCCTCAGGCAAGCGGAGCGCGCAGGCGTGAGGATGGGAGCCCGCAGGGTCAAGACTACCGCCTCGCGGGAGACTTGATTCACGACAGCCGAGCTCGTAGAGCCACGCCCTAAAAGGACTGCGCAGCCGTATCTGTCGATCCCTCGTGAAAATTTCCCAAGCATTCTACCTGACACGTTGGGCATTCTTACGACGACGCTGAGATAGGTGCATGGGCCCGTAGGTCTTCCAGGTAAAGCTCGAGGATCTTCGAATCGTTGTAAACGTCATTTGTCTGAACTTGCTTTCGACCTTCGCGATTGCCGCGTCTGTACAAGCGCAAGCCGCATCCGCAAGTCGTTTACCAAATTCCACTATGTGTTGATGGAGAGCATCCGGCACGTAGCTCAGGCTTCCATCATTGGTAGGAAATGCAGGCGCTGGTGGCAACGGTTCGTCGGGGTCAATTGCGTACCATTCGAGGTAACGCTCCAGATGAGCCGAGAACTCTTGGGAAAGCTCCATCATTGTCGTCGGCAGCAAACCGTTGTCGAAAACCCAGCCACCATCTGAGTTCTTTTGAAACTGGCTCAAAGACTGGACGTGGGAGATTCTTATGCGGGTGAAACGGGCAATCGCCATGTAGAACAGGATCTGCTCCGGTCGTAATACCCGAACGGCGCCGTCCACGATTTGTTGGAATGCCCAATCCAGCTCATGGGGCTCGAGGATGATCAAAGGCCGGCTCACAGCCAAGGTTTTAAGGACATCATTTGGGATGTCCTGCGCAGGATTGGGTCTTGGCTGGGTGCCTGAGGCATCGCTGCTGGCATTGCTTCTGGCATCCGTTGCAGGGCCGCCGGATGAGGAGTTTTCAGAAATATAGAAAGCGAAAAAATCCTTCACGACCTTGGCGCAGCGGCGCAAATCCCGACGGCTTGGCTTCGCACCGCCTGTACTATCAATATGTCGGTAAAAGAGATTCCAGTGGTCATTGATAGGTCGATTTTGGAAGGCCTGTCCCGTTGACCACATGTATTTCTGGTTTGACGAAGTTGCACACCAGGCAATCGGCGGATAACACAGAAATTCGAGAAATTTCAGGAAGTCGGGCGTTTCCCAGTCCAGTAGTGAAATGCCGGTTTTGAAGCTCCAGTTCAGCATCTGCTCGAGGTATCGGCAGGTCTGAGTATAGAGAGGCTTGGCCCAACCTGGGGCCCACCAGTGAGAGGAATATTCCAGGAAAAGCGAGCAGTACAGGATGCTCAGGTACGCCTGGCATGCTGGATCGACGTTGCCGAGCCTACGTCGAACGGCTAGGTTTTCCGGAACATCAGTTGAGCCAACGGGCTTCCAATCTTCGTACGGCGCAAAGATGGGGAATGGAGTGAACGGTGCGGGCATAAGCGCTCCCACGAGCTACAATCTCGTTGAGGGTTTTGGATTAGTTCAGATTAGCTTGAAGACGATAATCTGTATTGGTGAGGTATTTATAGCGTGAATTAAGTTCGGTAGTGTTCGACCTGATCAGTGACTTGTAGTGATAACTAAGTTAGTGACGGTCACTGTTTTGGTGACGATCCTAGAGTTGGTGATGATGACTGGAGTGGTGAGCATTAACTCATTTCGAGTATGGGTTGCGCGAGTGGTGAGGATTCGATCGGGCTTCGCAGGTTCGTGAAACGGGAGATGAGGAAATGGTTGAGGAGCGGGTCGTGAGGGTGTTGATTTATAGGGATTTCGGGGGTTTGTGGAATCGAGTACGTAGGTTAGTGGAAACAGACAGCTGCTCATGAACATATCTAACATAGCACATCGTTTAACATAATATACATTATGCGAACCGTCCTATACGGGGCTGGGGGGCTCTGGTGGTCAGATTTGAAGGCAGGCACTGCCTCCTGCCGGCGTTTTCGCGGACGCGAAAATCAAAGCCCTCACAACCGGGTGCTGACTGGTTGACGCGTCATTTCCTCCAGCACCCGGTCCAAATGCGGCGCGAGCTTCAGCACATCAAGGTCAACGGCTTGAACCGAATTGGCTTCATATGGATATCGAGTGCCGACGAACAGCTTCGAACAAGCCGTGATCCATTTTTCCAGTGGAACGCCTGGAGCCAATCGCTCTGAGGTTTCACGTAGCTGGTTGGCCAGCTCCATGGGGATCGCGTTGTACAGATCAATCAAGCCATGCCTGTTTCCAGGCAAGCCGGCGATCAAACGCAAATGCCCCTCAGGATCATATTCAGTCCTTGGAAAACGAGGGTCAGCCTCTACAAGGAACGACTTAAGAAGTAGCTCCGAAGCTAGCGCCGAGTTCATAACGGCAGGCCAAGAGAGATTCATATCACCATCTAAGGCCCTTTGCTCGAGGATCTGCGCAGCCCTCAGAAAAGCACGAGCCTCTTCAATAACCCAGGTGCTTGGCAAAGGCTCAAAATCCATGATTCATTGCTCCAGATATTAAGTAGGTGAAAAACGCCTGAAAGCCTCGGAATACGTGGCTTGTTACCAATTACACGTGCATCCATGCGGCCTTGAAAGATACCGCACATGCTTGAAAGATAGCGACCAGGGATGAACGAACCCTAGTTCATTTAATGAGCTACCCTCCTCCATTAATAACGGACAATTATAACTAAACTAAATTACCATTTAGATGAGCTATTATTCAGACGGCATAAAACTATCACCCCACGGTTGTCCACGCGCTCAATTGTGAGCGCCCTCCTCTAATGAAATATGCTGCACTCAGCATGCGCATGAGCTGAAAAGGTTCCTACATTGTTTGAGCGTTCCTTTCGCATTTAATGTAGTACTCTAGCCTTGGTAGTCCAAATCAAGTGCTGCCAAAGGGTCCTCGTGTTTAGAACCCGCCACCGCCAAATGCTGCCCGACTCGCTGAGCGCCAAGCTCAAAGAGCAGCGGCAGCCTTGCCCAGACCGCCGCGCTGCATAACCTCGACGATGATTGGCACTGGAGTCATCAGGTGGTTGCGCATCATTGCTGTTGCACGAACGGTATCGCGGGCGAGGATGGCTTCGACCAGCGCGGCATGTTCCTCGCGCTTGAGCTTCAGGGCTTCGTCAGAAAAAACCGTTTGTGTCAGCCACAGGTGGCGGTAGCGCTCGGCTTGGTCAAACAGGTAGGTACGCGCCTGGAGTAAATGCTTGGAGCCGCAGCCAGCCGCAATGGCACTGTGGAAAGTCTTGTGCCGCTCATCCCAGACGTCGAGCACCTGCTCGCGGGTTTTCACGTCCATTACCTTAGATAGCGTATGGGACTGCGCGAGTATCTGAGCCTCCCAGGCGTCGTCGCCGCGTTCGATGGCCAGGCCGACAATCATGGCTTCCAGGTTGGCGCGGGCATCATAGATGTCCTGCATTTCCTGCAGCGACATGGGCGCTACGCGGTAACCTTTCTGGCTGATTACCACCACTAGGTGTTCAGCCACCAGTTGTGACAAAGCTTCTCGCAGTGGGCCTACACCAAGGTCATAACGTTCCTTCAGCCCGCTCATAAGGAGCTTCTCTCCAGGCTTGAAGACTCCACGGATGATGTCCCGCTTAAGCCGCTCAT
Organism: Pseudomonas sp. 5C2; assembly: GCF_034314155.1. Lineage (NCBI taxonomy): Bacteria > Pseudomonadati > Pseudomonadota > Gammaproteobacteria > Pseudomonadales > Pseudomonadaceae > Pseudomonas > Pseudomonas sp. 5C2. Next base: position 1,329,151 of record NZ_JAVIWH010000002.1, read on the forward strand.
ACCCGCTGAATACAGAGTTCTGCCTGGGGGTGAGGCTATCCAAGGTACTGCTCCTCAACTCGTCAAAGTCTCCATCATACCTAAACATCTACTGACCGAAAAATATTAGACAATGAAGTATTTTGTCTCTTCTTTTTAAAAACGTAGACATTTTATGTTAATGGCGATATTTTCATTCCTGCTTGACCCAGATCAACACGGGAAAGCGATTTTCACCCCACTTTGCCAGGAGCCGCCATGAACGCCTTTACTCAGATTCAGGACCTTGTGATGCCGCTGCCGTCGGAAAGCAAGGGCTTCACCCTCGCCCCTTCCAAGCAGTCACCTCGCCTTCTTGAGCTGACCTTCGCCAAGGAAACCGTCGACGCGTTCGTTAGTGCTGTTGCCGAGTGGCCGGTACAGGCACTGGAGTACAAGTCGTTCCTGCGCTTTCGTGTCGGTCAGATCCTTGACGATCTGTGCGAAGGTACTCTGCGCCCGGTTCTGATCAACACCATCCTGGATCGCGCCACCGGCGGCATGCTGATCACCCCTGAAGGCCTGTGCGACGTGACCCAGGCCGATGACATGGTCAAGTTCTCTTCGGCAGTGGCGCATCTGATTGGTCGCTCCAACTTTGATGCCATGAGCGGCCAGTTCTACGCGCGCTTCGCAGTGGTCAACACCGACAATTCCGACAGCTATCTGCGCCAGCCACACCGTGTGATGGAGTTGCATAACGACGGCACATTTGTCCAAGAGCGCACCGACTACGTGCTTATGATGAAGATCGACGAGCAGAACATGGAAGGCGGCAATACCCTGCTGCTGCACCTGGACGACTGGGAAGACCTGAGCCACTACTGCACGCACCCGCTGGCCCGCCGTGAAATGCGCTTCACCGCGCCACCGAGCAAGAACGTGCGTGAAGACGTGTTCCATGCGGTGTTCGACAACGACGCTGAAGGCCGCCCGACCATGCGTTACATCGACCAGTTCGTGCAGCCCAAGGACTTCGAGGAAGGCATCTGGCTGACCGCCATGAGCGAGTCCCTGGAAGGCAGCCAGAAGAAGGTATCGGTACCGGTGCCGGTCGGTAGCTTCGTCTTGGTCAACAACATGTTCTGGCTGCACGGCCGTGACCGCTTCACCGCCCACCCGGGCCTGCGTCGTGAGCTGATGCGCCAGCGTGGCTACATCAGCTACCAAAAAACCATGTACCAGCGCGGCCAGTAAGGTTTGCCAACAGCTGAAATGACGAGGGCCACCACGTGCGGTCCTCGTCATGCCTCAAATCAAAACGTAATTCAGGTGGGTGCAAGCTAATGGCTGCGTACGACTTCATTATCATCGGTGGCGGCATTGTGGGCATGTCCACGGCCATGCAACTGACCCAGGTTTACCCGGATGCAAAGATCCTCCTGCTGGAAAAAGAGTCCGGCCCGGCCAAGCACCAGACTGGCCATAACAGTGGCGTGATCCATGCCGGTGTTTACTACACACCCGGCAGCCTGAAGGCACGTTTCTGCCTGGAAGGTAACAAGGCGACCAAGGCCTTCTGCGACAAGCACAGTATCCGTTACGACGAGTGCGGCAAGCTGCTGGTGGCCACCAACGAGCTAGAAATGCAGCGTATGAGCGCGTTGTGGGACCGTACCGAAGCCAATGGCCTCAAGCGTGAGTGGTTATCGGCCTCCGAACTGCGTGAGCGCGAGCCGAACATCGTCGGTCTGGGCGGTATCTTCGTGCCGTCCAGCGGCATCGTGAACTACGCACAAGTCACCGTGGCCATGGGCCGTGAATTCGAAGCCGCCGGTGGCGAAATCCGCTACAACAGCGAAGTGGTTGCCATCGACGAGCGTCCCGATGAAGTGGTGGTGCGCACCGGCGATCAGGAGCATCACGGGCGTTTCCTGATCACCTGCTCGGGCCTGATGGCCGACCGCGTCGTGCGCATGCTGGGGATCAAGCCGAACTTCATCATCTGCCCGTTCCGTGGCGAGTACTACTTGCTGCCCAAGCAACACAACCAGATCGTCAACCACTTGATCTACCCGATCCCGGATCCGTCCATGCCATTCCTCGGCGTGCACCTGACCCGCATGATCGACGGCACCGTCACTGTCGGCCCCAACGCCGTGTTGGCGATGAAGCGTGAAGGCTATCGCAAAACCGATATCTCGCTGTCCGATATGTTCGAAACCCTGACCACTCCGGGCATTCTCAAAGTGCTGATGAAGAACCTGCGCCCCGGCCTGATCGAGATGAAAAACTCGCTGTTCAAGGGTGGTTACCTGAAAGAGGTTCAGAAGTATTGCCCCACCATAGCCAAGAGCGACCTCACCGCCTACCCGGCCGGTGTGCGCGCCCAGGCTGTCTCGCTGGACGGAAAGCTGATCGACGACTTCCTGTTCATCAACACCGCCCGTAGCGTTAGCGTTTGCAACGCCCCATCGCCCGCAGCGACGTCGGCCATCCCGATCGGTGCGTACATTGTCGACAAGGTCCGCGAGCAGTTAGCAAGCACCGGCGTCAGTTTCGTCAAACCGTACAACTCCGTTCGGGCTGCATCCACTGCAACCTGAGGCTGGGTGCCAAAGATGGGCGCCGCCGAGACACCATCGTGTCATCGAAACTTTTTCCTGTACCCATGAGTGCTAATCAATGAACAATAATAAATTGTCACTTGCCGAAAAAGACGTACAACACCAACTTCACCCCTACACCGATGCTCGTGTGCACGAGGAAGTCGGCCCGCTCATCATCGAGCGTGGCGAGGGCATCTATGTCTATGACGACCAGGGAAAACCCTACATTGAGGCCATGTCCGGCCTGTGGAGCGCAGCCCTGGGTTTCAGTAACGAACGCTTGATCAAGGCCGCAGAGAGTCAACTACGCAAGCTGCCCTTCTACCACCTGTTCGGCCACAAGGCGCACGCCCCCAGCATCGAACTGGCAGACAAACTGATCGAGCTGGCGCCGGTGCCGATGAGCAAGGTGTTTTTTACCAACTCAGGCTCCGAAGCCAACGACACCGTGGTCAAAATGATCTGGTATCGCAATAACGCCTTGGGCAAACCGGCCAAAAAGAAATTCATCAGTCGCATCAATGGTTACCACGGCATCACCATCGTCAGCGCCAGCCTTACTGGTCTGCCAGCCAACCAGCGCGGCTTCGATGTGCCGCTGCCAGGGTTCTACCATGTAGGCAACCCGCATCACTATCGCCATGCGCTGGCCGGCGAGAGCCAGGAGCAGTTCGCCGATCGCCTCGCCGCAGAGCTGGAAAATCTGATTCTTCGCGAAGGGCCGGAAACTATCGCCGCTTTTTACGGCGAACCGCTGATGGGCGCGGGGGGAGTGATTGTTCCGCCGCGCACCTACTGGGATAAAATTCAGGCGGTCTGCCGCAAGTACGACGTACTGGTTGTTGCGGACGAAGTGATTTGTGGCTTCGGCCGTACCGGCAACATGTTCGGCAGCGAGACCTTCGGTATTCGCCCGGACGTTATGGTGCTGTCAAAGCAGCTTTCCTCGTCCTATCAGCCGATCTCGGCGATTCTGATCAATGACGAGTTGTATCAAGGCATCGCAGACCAGAGCCATGCCCTGGGCACCCTGGGCCACGGTTTTACCGCCGGAGGCCATCCGGTCGCTGCCGCCGTAGCACTGGAAAACATCAAGATCATTGAAGAAGACAATCTGGTGCAGCATGCCGCCGCCATGGGCAAGATCCTCCAGGACGGGCTGAACCAATTAGCCGATCACCCGTTGGTGGGCGAAGTGCGTGGGCAAGGTCTGATCGCCGCTGTGGAGCTGGTCGCCGACCGTGCAAGCAAAGCCCCATTCGAGGTAACAGGCAAGCTCGGTCGCTACCTGGCCGGTCGCGCTCAGGAACACGGCATGATAACTCGCAATATGGGCGATGCTATTGCCTTCTGCCCTCCGCTGATTTCCAGCGAATCCGAGATCCGTTTGATCCTCGAGCGTTTTGCCCGCTCGCTTGAGGATACCCAACGCTGGTTCAACGCTAGCCGCTAGGTCGCCAGCGATCCCTGAGGGAGTTCTTCGCATGTAAAAAAGCCGCTCGCTTATAGTAAGTAAGCGGCTTTGCGGACCGGGCAATAGCACCGACTACTCAGTCGTTGCCGTTCCTGACTTTCGCAGGGCTTGGCTCTCACCACTCACTGCGAGTTGGAAATGCTTTTTTTACGTTGCTACGTGAAATCTGCAGTTCTCGGAACTAGCCCAGCCATGCCTCAGGGCTATCGAAAAACGCTCTAGCGTTGCTCTCCAGTGTTTCTAAGTGATAACCGCCTTCCTGCACAATCACGCATGGCACACCGAGGTCACGCACGCACTCGCCTAAACGGGCAAAGCCTTCACGAGTGACCGCCACTTTGCTTTGTGGGTCCAGCTCATAAATGTCGAAACCCAATGACAACACCAGTGCGTCGGCGGAAAACGCTTTTACCGCGGCCAGTGCCAGCTCCAACTTACCGAAGAAATCCGCTTCGCTGGCCCCATGGGCCATCGGAAGATTGAGGTTGTAACCCTCACCAGCCGCAACCCCACGCTCATCTGAAAAGCCTGCTACGCCGGGATAGAAATTGGTCGGGTCGCCATGAATCGACACATACAAAACGTCGTCACGATCATAGAAGATTTCCTGTATGCCCTGACCGTGATGCATGTCGGTATCCATCACAGCCACACGCTGGAAACCGTCACGCAACGCCTGGGCAGCAATCGCCGCGTTGTTCAGATAACAAAAACCGCCGGCGGCCTCAGCTCGGGCGTGATGTCCCGGCGGGCGGCATAGCGCATAGGCGGCAGGTGCACCTTCGAGCAAGGTCTTCGCCGCAGCTACCGCGCTTTGCGCTGACCAGTACGCCGAACGCCAGGTTAACTCACCGATCGGGCAACTCCCATCGGCCAGGTAACGCGCAGCCTGGGCGAGAATCCCCCGCAACGCATTGGGTTCGCGAACGAAGATATTAGACATCACCTCTTCGCCCCAATCTTCCGGCACTTCTTTCCAGCGTTGATGAGCCTCTTGCAAGAAAGCCAGGTAATGGCCTCCGTGGACGGCCAATAATGGATCAAGGCCGTAATCTTGCGGCTGTTGAATATCGAAACCCAGCGCCTGTGCCGCTTTTAGCAGATTGCAAGCACGCTCAGGTACTTCCTGAGGCGTACGCATCTGACCACGGGAGTAATAGCTGCGCGGATAATGGAGAAGTTGTTCGGGGTGAAAAAAACTACGCATCGGACTCTTTCCTTATTCAACCTGACCAGCACGGGTCAGTACTGCGTTGAGCAATACGTCAGTACCCCGACGCACATCTTCGGGCAACACATCTTCTGCTTCGTTGTGACTCAAACCGCCGACGCAAGGAATAAAGATCATTGCCGTCGGGCAGAACCGCGCAAGGTGAATGGCATCATGGCCGGCACCACTGACGATAGGCTGCTGGGCATAGCCCAAAGCGTCCACGGCTTGTTGCACGGCGGCCACGCAATCGGCATCGAATGGCGTGGCTGGGCTGATCCAGTGCGGATTGACACTAAGAGACAAGCCGCGCTTGGCGGCAATGTCTTGCAGGCGCGAACGGACCTGTTGCTCCATCACCTCAATGGCGGCATCGCGATGATGACGAAGGTCGACCGTGAAGTTCACCATCCCGGGGATGGTATTGCGCGACGACTTTGCAATGTTCAACTGGCCGACCGTGGTCAGCCCCTCGGGCGCGAAATCACCGGCCAACGCTTCCAGCGCCTGAATCATCTGCGCCGCGCCATACAAGGCATCCTTGCGCAATGGCATCGGCGTGGTGCCCGCATGAGCCGCCATGCCCTCAACGCATACGTCTAGCCAGCGTATGGCCTGGCCGCCGCTCACAACGCCAATACTTTTTGCGTTGTCTTCAAGGATTGGCCCCTGCTCGATGTGAGCTTCAAAATACGCGTCCACCGTCCCGCCTAGCGCACGCTGACCGTCATAGCCAGTACGCTTGAGTGCCTGCGCTACCGTCACACCGTCGTTGTCCTCGATGCTCAGCGCTTTTTCCAGCGCCAGCGTTCCGGTGAACACCGCAGAACCGAGCATGGCGGGAGTAAAACGTGCGCCCTCTTCATTGGTCCAGACCGCGATTTCAAGCGGTTTTCGGGTCTTAATCCCTAAATCATCCAGGCGCCGCACCACTTCCAACCCAGCCAACACGCCATAGACACCATCGAAGCGCCCACCTTCGGGCTGAGTATCCAGATGGCTACCCATCATTACCGGAGCCGCCTGCGGGTCAGTACCGGCACGTCGGGCAAACAGGTTGCCAATACCGTCAATACTCAGGGTCAGCCCTGCATCCAGGCACCAACCGCTGAATAGTTCACGACCGACCTTGTCTTCGCCACTCAGGGCCAGACGGCAACTCCCGCCCCGCGCCGTTGCGCCAATTTCGGCCATGGCCATAAGGCTGGCCCATAGGCGCTCGCCGTTGATTTTCAACATACAGATTCTCCAACGGTGTCAGGCGCTATGAGCCATTTCAAGGCGATGTGCATGGGCATGACGGCGGGAAAGTGCCAGCACGCAGAACAGAGATACGCCTGCGATCGAACTGTAGAACACTGCCATAGGCCACCACTGGCCGAGGTACTCATGGGCAAGCCAGGTGCCTATCAATGGCGTCAACCCGCCAGCCAGAGCGCCACACACTTGATAGGCCAGGGAGATAGCCGTGTAACGCACTCGAGTTTCGAACAGACCACTGACGTAACCAGCGATCACTGCGTAGAACGAAGCCATGCACACTACCGCCAGGGCAATACCGAAGATGATCAGCGGCGCCTGGCCGCTGCTCACCAACATGAACATCGGATACGGCGAAGCCATCGCTAACAGGCACATGGCACACAAGAAACGGGTCGCGCCCACCTTCTCGGCCACCCACGCCGCTAAAGGCTGAATGCAGAACTGGATGATCGCTACCACGAACAGGCATTCGAGAATCAACGAACGCGGCAAGTTGAGCTGTTGGGTGGTGTAGGCAATCATGAAGGTATTGGTGAAGTACACGCCTGCAATGCCCAGCGTGTTAGCGCCAATGCACAGTAGCAGTGGTCTCCAAGAGGTTTTAAGCACCTCTAGAACCGGCGCCTGCTCCTTGCGGTTAGAGACGGCACGAGCCCTGTCTGCGCGAGCTCTATCCTCGAGGAATTCAGGAGACTCACTGACACCGAGACGTATCACCAACCCCACCACGAGCAGCAGTGCGCTGGCGAGGAACGGCAAGCGCCAGCCCCAGCTCATCAAGTCTTCCTCAGACAACCGGGTGACCGCGCCGAACGCCAGCAGCGACAGAATCAGGCCCGCTGGGCTGCCTAGCTGAGCGAACGACGCGAAAAAATTGCGACGACCTTTGGGCGCATGCTCGCCAGCCATCAACACTGCGCCGCCCCACTCACCTCCGACTGCGATGCCCTGGACCACACGCAGCAGGATAAGCAGGACCGGTGCTGCAACGCCAACCTGCGTATAAGTCGGCAGCAGACCGATGCACACCGTCACCACGCCCATCATGACCAAGGTGATGATCAGAGACTTCTTGCGACCGATGCGATCACCGATATGACCGAAGACCACCCCACCCAGTGGACGGGCGAAGAAACCCACGGCGAAGGTGCCGAACGCGGCCATGGTACTGAAAAGCTTGTCTTCGGAAGGAAAGAACAGTTGGCCGAATACCAGAGCTGCCGCGGTGGCGTAAATGTAAAAGTCGTACCACTCAATCATGGTGCCGATGAATGCGGCTGCCGCAGCACGGCGCGGCTGTGGCGAAGCGGAAGGCTTCATGGGTCAGGCTCCTTTTGGTTTGTTTTTTTGGCAGGAGAAAGCGTGTCGCACATGCGCTCTTATGGCGCTTGATTGAAGTGATTTATCGTCTTGGGGCTATGATTAGTCAATTTTCTATTTATTATTTCAATTATAAATTCTGTTTATTATTGAGCGCCGTCATGCCAGATACCGATAACCCCAAGCTCCGCCGGAATGTGCATCCACTGCTCAACGATCGTCTGGACTGGAACCTGCTGCGCACCTTTCGAGTCATTGGTCAGGAGCTGAGCATCAGCCGCGCCGCAGCCCGTCTGCATTTGACCCAGCCTGCCATCAGCCAGGCGCTCAAACGGCTGGAGGAACAACTTGATTGCCAGCTCATCGCCCGACGCGGTCCACGCTTTGTTCTCACCGAAGCCGGTGAAGAGATCTTCGCCATTGCAGGTGAGATGTACGGCCAGGTCTCGCAGATGAGCAATGCCCTGCAAAAGCCGGGTGACGAGGTAATAGGCAAGGTGCGGCTGCTGATGATCAGCCGGATTTTCTCGGAACGTTTCGATGACTTCTTGGCCGCATTCCATCGACAGCACCCGAGGGTAGATCTAGACATAGAAGTCATGCGCAGCTCCGACATCGTCAGCGCGCTGCTGGAGAAAACCGCAACTCTGGGCTTGAGTCTCAATCGCCGGCCGCAGCCTCGCCTCGAACAACATTTGTTCCTGCGCCAGCGCTATGCGTTTTTTTGTGGTCGACACCACGCCCTGTTTGGCCGTGCAGGTTTGGCAGAAGGCGACCTGCAATCGGAAAATTTTGTCAGTTTCACGAGCGACCAGATTGGCGGGATGCTTTCGCCGCTGACCATCTTTCGCGACCAGCAAGGTTTCAGCGGACGCATCGTTGCATCATCGCCAAGCCTGGAAGAAGTGCGACGTCTTGTGATCGCCGGCTTCGGCCTTGGCTGCCTGCCGGTCCATGTTGTCGCTGACGATGAGAAGAACGGTCTGCTGTGGCGTTTGCCGCCTCACGACGGCATCGCAGATGTAGATATCCACCTGTTATGGAATCGAGACCAGAAAATGAGTCGCGCCGAGATGATTTTTATCGACAGTCTGACGGCACGACTGGCAGTCGATTGATTAAAAACCTTAGAGGTGATTTACAAGCCTGCCCACTCAACGACTCAGCATGCTGAGCCGTTGAGTGGGCAGGCTTTATATCTGTCATGGCTTGTCGAGAAACTTTGCCCCACTGCGTGGCTTGTGGTTCGTTGTCCTGAGCAACTGCATCGTTGTTTGAATCATCGAACCAGCGGCGTCTCAACCAGAGTGCAATACCGACCAGAGTAACCAGCACCGGCACATCATCACAGGTGCCGCAAAGGCCGTTATTTTTTTGCCCCGAGTGTTGCAATGTAATGAGCGACAGATTCAGCATCTGCATCAGACAGTGAGTGCGTGACCTGCTTCATCAGGGCGCCACGGGGGCGCTGGTCGGTCTGTTGGAAAACCTTGATCTGGCGAATCATATAGTAGGCGTGCTGACCCGCCAGGCGCGGAAACTGACCATTGCCCTGCCCGTCAGCACCGTGGCAGGAACTGCACTGAGCGACGCCAGACTCAGGCAAGCCCTTGCGAAAGATTAATTCGCCGCGTGCATCAGCCGTATCAGCATCAGCCTTCATAGGACTCTGACTTGAAAAATAGTCTGCCAGTTCGCTGATCTGAGTCTCTGTCAAATGGGTAAATCCCCACATGTACTGAGTCCCGGTTTCATCGCTGCGTGCATGGCCCTTGAAGTCAGTCAGCTGCAACTTCAGGTACTCCTTTTGCTGACCGGCCAACTTGGGAAACATCGGCGAGATGGATTCCCCCGTCAGCCCATGGCACATGGAGCACACCTTGTCCGCCATGGCGATGCCGGACATGGGCGACGTTTGTTGCGCTGTCTCCCCGTTCGTACCTGTGCAGCCCGTGAGCGTAATCACGCAGAGGGCAAGAAAAGAAAGTGGTCGTTTGAAAGTACCCTTCATGCCCGTTGCCTCCATGGTCTACGCCCCTGCGCCCAACAGATCAAAGTGCGTACCACATATAAAGATAAGTGGTGTTGTTTTCGCTGGCATCACGACCATTGCCGTCATAGTTATTCGTTGCGCCCAAATAACGGGTGAAATAGTTATATTGAAGTCCGACCCTCAGGTTCTGCATCGGTAACCAGAAAACCTCGGGCGTCCACATCTGTGTATCGGGTGAAAAATTGGCACTGTTCGGGTACGCCGTCGCATCCGAACTGCCATTGACATTGCTATAAGACAGGCTCGCACCATATTTGGCACGGTACACATAACTGCCCTTCAACTTGAATGATCGAAGGGAAGCCGGTCCATCGTAGAGCGTCTGGGTGTCATCTCTTATTTCTTCCTTTACATACCGTATCTGTGCAGTAAAAGCGTGGGGATCAAGGAGGTACTGGTACTGGGCATCAAAGCCTACATCCCGGTATTCGGTGCTGCCCTGGCCGTAGATCGGATTATTGGAGTCATCCATGGGAAGAATTTTGGCATTCATTGCAAAGGCGCCCACCATCACGTTTTGGGGCCCCCACTCGTAGGTATAGGCCAGCCTCGCATAAGGGCTTGAGCCATCCATGTACGTCAACGGATGGTAGGTGTCGCCCTTCTTGTTACCCAAACTTAGAAAGGCCCACGTATTTTTGGCTGTCTGGTAGGAGGTCAGCTCCAGATACAACGACTTGTTCAAATAAACATAGGCACCGATACCCGCCACCTGTTGAGCCAACCCCCCTTCAATCAGCGTCGAGGCCGGGACCCCGCCAAAGGCGCCCAAGGCTGAACTGACATACGGATAGCCCCAGGCAGGCGTGCTGTTCCAGACATCCTGAACTGTGGGGTTGTTATTCAATGTGACACCCCAGATGACATCACGTGAGGCGTCCACTTGGCGGTCCGCATAACGCAGGTCAAAGTTGTCCGAGCCTAGGTGACTTACCCAATTACCCGAGGCATCCTGATGGTCATATGAGCTGTAAGTGAATTGGGCAAAGCCGCCAATGACGTCAGTGATCTTTCCGCCCAGGAACACACTTCCGTAATCAATGATGAATTGTTTGTCTTTGGCGGAAATCGAGCTGCCCGCACCGTCGCTGTTGTTGCGCGTTGAAGTGAAGTCGCCGACGATCATGGCGGCCAAGGGGTTGGTTTGTACGCCGTTGGTGTAACCCGTCAGCTTGAACAGGCGCCCATAAGGTGTCAGTTCAGGAAATTGCCCTCCCGCATGGCAGGCAACGCAGCTTTGCCCTGTTTGGCGTGCAAAGGAAGGCAGGGCCTGGGCCGACTGACAGAGCACCAACAACAATAGTGCCCCTAACAGGGTTCCCGGTCGTCTAAGGTGTCTGAAAAAAAACGGTGACCCGAAAAAAAACGACCATACCACCGCCTTCTTCCCGCCTGCTTCGCCGTCCTTCAGATACATTTCAATTCCCTCTGGAAAGAGGCTGTCAAGTGACATAACCCTGGCTGAAGCCTAGCCAGATGCTGGCCATTTACAAGCTCCGTCGGAAATTGCGCCGTTTAAGTCTGCAACGCGAAGCACACCCATCGCTGAAATCATATTCAGCAGCCTCCGGACGCTTGATCCAGACACTTTCTCTTGTGGCGTTGCGCCTTTTATTGACGAAACTCAATGCAGTGAGGCCAAACGTCCTCGCTGTCGTTTCCCCATAAGGCATTTATCTTATTTCGCAGCCCCAGGGATGGGCCGTTGCGGCCGCGATAGGCCGAGCGGTTACTGATGAGTTGGAGCTTGTATCCGTGGCAGTACCGCCAATGCCCGTTCCCAGATTTGTCGGGTGCATAGCCAGACAACCTCTTGCCAGTCACTGTCAGCGGGGTAGAACTGCTCGAGCAACTCCAGCTTGATTTTCCTGGCGACCTGATCAGTGAGGTCTCCGTGCAGGTGCAACCACTGATCGTTACGCAAAACAGTGTGGACCTGCTCTCCCGGATAAGTGCCACATTCGATAACGAACGGCATTAAGTGCACCTGCGGCAATGCATCAATCATGGCCTGCGAGGTGTAACCGGTTGCTGTGGCTGCCACCCCTGTATCACTTTTGCTTTCAGCTCCAGTGAGCAGGGTATACAGCCATGGGCCGTATACCGCCTGGGCATCGTGCAGCGCCGGGTAGGAAGACTGAGCAATCGTCATCAGCATGGGATGGCCGTAGTCTCCAGCGCCGGTATGCAGGTCAAAGCACATGGCAACTTGGGCGTGAGTGAAGTGCTCTTGTATGATCTTGTGCAGGGTTTTGTTCGACCAGCCAGGTGCCTTGCCGCCATAGAAAAGACCGTCGTGATGTACGTACTGACCGGCCTCGACAATCGACATTACCGCTGACCAGCCCTCTTCACTAATTCGCTCGTTGAGCAGGGCGTCTGCCCTCTCCCGCTTAGGCCCCTGCAGTTGGGTGCAGGTATAGATCTCGTGTAGCGCCTCGTACCGTTGATTATCCGGCAGCGCTTGTGTGAAATTCAGATAGTTGCGGTTGAGGTCGATATTGTCTTCGTTGACACGGCGCATCCAGGCCGTGCCCCAGGGATTGATCAAGTGGATCATCACTACTGCCACATCGTCGGGCAAGGTTCTATCGGTGAGCGCTTGCAGCCATTTGATCTGGCAGTCCGAGCCATAGAAACCTTCAATACCGTGCGTGCCGCAGAGCGCAATCAGCAGCCGTTTCGCATGTGGATCTCCAAGCACGGCAACGTCGGTACTCAGCGGTTCGCCGGAGGGCCCGGTCAATGGATGGCGGTATTCGGTCAGGCTTGCACCCGCCGCCTTGGCCGCAGCCAGAAACTGTTCACGTTGGCTGACGAAACTGGGGGCCGATGGAAAACCTGTGCTCATGGTTGCCTCATGTCAATCAACAAGTACCGGACTTTCACGAGTCGCCCGATGCGTAGTGGTGGTGGCCGTCTTCTTTAACGAGACACCGATGTAAAAACATGACGTGATTGGATACATTACGCGCAAAGCTTATACGAGCGATATGGCTGTCAGCCACGTCGATATCCTGAATCAAAAAAAAGTTCGAGATCAAGGTTAGTGCTTACCCTCCTCCCATCACTCAGATAGTCGGGAACTTTCCTGAAATGGTCGGCATCCACGTACGATCGCCAACAATCGAAAATTGCTTCGTGCCAGGGGTTGCATGGCGCGGGAGAAAGTATGAAATTTCAAAAAAATCATTTTATAGACAGGGTTCTCGACCCTGGCGCTGCACAGAAAATTGAACGCACTGCCTTCTGGGCTCGCGAGCTTTGGTTGTTACCTATTCTGATACTGGCGGCGCTGGTGCGCGTCTATGGTTCAACCGCATCAGCCATCTGGTGCGATGAAGGCTCCAGTTTGCTCATGAGCCAGTACTCACCAGCGCTGATCTGGTTTCACAGCGCTCACGATGTACATCCACCTCTTTATTACTTCCTCCTGCACCTATGGATAGAGGTATTCGGGAACGGTATCTTCTCGGTCAGGTCCATGAGCGTCGTACCGGGCATTCTGACGGTAGCCCTTGGTGTCTGGCTGGTTCAATTGATCGCAACACGGCGAGCGGCGATCCTGGCCGGCGTTTTATTAGCCTTACTGCCCATTGCAGTGCGTTATAGCCAGGAAGTCCGGATGTACTCCCTCATGGGGTTCTGGCTGATGGGCGCAACCATAGCACTCGTCTATTGGGTGAAAAATCCAGACCGTCATCGATACCTCGTCATTTATTCTCTGTTAATGGCAGCCAGTTTTTACACCCATTACTTCACGGGCCTTTGTGTACTTTCACACTGGGCCTACCTGTTTTTTATGCGCGGTGAAAAGCCCCGCCTCATCACTCGCCCTGCATGGTGGATCGCCAACGGTCTCATTGCCTTGCTATATGCCCCCTGGATTCCTGGCCTGATTGACCAGTTGCAGCACCTTGAACAACTCAAGGTGGGTGGCGACGTCGGCTGGATACTGCCGGTTACACGTTATTCTCTGCCCTCAACTATCTGGCAGTATTTGATCCTTACGGACGGTTTAAGCCTGAAATGGCCCCTCTATTTTTCACTTCCACTCGCGGTGGCGTTGGTCGCCGGTGCTGTTGCCCTGCGTGATCGAGGCCCCTATAAATTTCATGTTTTATTGGTGACCTATACCTTTCTACCTTTGGTGGTTGTGTTTCTGATCTCGTGGATAACACCACTGTTGGTCGAGCGTTATCTGATGTTCTCTGCCCTGGGTTTACCCATGATTCTGGCAATCGCCATCGATCAAATTGAGCGTCATTTCCGTTACGTGGCAATCGCTATGCTCATGGGTATCTTGGGGGTAGAACTGGTCGGGTTGAGTAACGACTACCAAGTGGATGATGAACAGTTCGACAAGCTGGTTAGCTATGTAAATGAGCACTATGCTGCCAATGACCGCATCGTTGTCAGCGATTTATTCTGGTATTTCAGTTATGTCTACTACAACAAGACGGGGTCTGAGCCACTGCTCTACACACCGAAACTAGCCAATGGTACTTCGGGGCGACCAAACAGCTACGGGTTCGGTACGCTGGTCGATCAGGATTCCGATAAAATTTACCTGGACAGTCTTGAAGCGTTACCCGGCGACTCGACACGTGTGTGGTTGATCAGCAACAGCGAGCCACCGGATGATTTTTCTTCCATACCTAGCGACTGGACGAAGGTGACAGAGTTGAAAGTCGGAGACACTGAAGTACGCCTGTACTCCATTCCTCCGCATTGAGAGTGCTGTCATGACTAACAGATGATCATCGACGGCGACGGTTTTGTCTTGCCATAACTTGATAATGGTCAAGATGGCCACAGAGGGGGCACTACACGCTATGAGGAGCGATGTCCCCCTGGAAGATCAAGATGAAAATACATTCAAAAGACTTTAACGTACGGGAAGGTGAATTGGTCAGCCTTCGCAAATGGCCTACGAACGTGAAGCCTGTGTATAAAACGACGGAGCAATATCGCCAACTTTTGGGTCAGCACGTTGCGCAATTGAGTGCGTTGCAACAGCTGCTCTATGCGTCTAATCGCTATGCCGTGCTACTGATCTTTCAGGCGATGGATACCGCAGGAAAAGATGGTGCCATCAAACACGTGATGTCAGGTGTCAACCCGCAAGGCTGTCAGGTATTCAGTTTCAAACATCCCAGCGCGGCTGAGTTGCAACATGACTTCCTTTGGCGCACCACCCGCGATCTGCCAGAGCGCGGGCGGATCGGCATTTTCAACCGATCCTACTATGAAGAGGTGCTGATAACGCGTGTACATCCAGAAATCCTCAGCAGCGAAGGCCTTTCGGAAACCAATCTCGATGAAACGACGATTTGGCACGACCGGTATCGCTCGATCACAGAGTTGGAGCGGCACCTTTTCAGTAACGGAACTCGCATCATCAAGTTTTTTCTCCATCTATCGAAAGAAGAACAGCGTAAACGCTTCCTTGAACGCATCGATGAGCCGGAAAAAAACTGGAAATTCAGCCTCGCTGATATTGAGGAGCGGGAATTCTGGAAGGATTACATGAGTGCCTATGAAAAATGCATCAGTGCCACGAGCACAACCAATGCCCCTTGGTATGTCGTTCCTGCGGATGACAAGAAAAACGCCAGGCTATTTGTCTCGCAAATTATTCTCGATACCCTCGTGGGGCTCAATATGACTTACCCCAATACGGATGCTAACCGTCAGAAGGAATTGCAGGCAATCCGTCAGCGGCTCGCGAAGTGAGATCCTCGGTGCGTTCACTGCCTCTTGGGGCTGGATGAACTCAATCCTGTTGAGTCAGGATTGCCGTCATCAGCCCGGGAAACCGACTGTTCAAGTCAGCACTGCGCAATGAGTTCATGTGCAGGGTACCGACGTTCTGAGTGTGAACAAGACCGGCATCGCGCAGCACCCGAAAATGATGAGACATGCTCGACTTTGGCCTGCCGCCATCCAGCTCGCCGCAACTCGCTTCGGCGACACGGCCAAGATGACGGACGATTTCCAGGCGAACCGGATCGCTCAAGGCATAGAGCACTCGTTCGAGGACAAAGTCGCTGGCAGGTGGATGTTTGAATGCGCGCATGGGTGAATCATACACAGGGGTTTACCCATGAGCTATTGTTCGAATACTATCGAACTACGGAATATTCCTTCGCTAAGAGGTATGACCATGTCTGCGCTGTTCCAACCGTTCAAACTCAAGGATGTCACGCTGCGCAACCGGATTGCGGTCCCGCCCATGTGCCAGTACTCGGCAATTGATGGTTTGATCAACGAATGGCATCAAGTTCACTTGGCCTCTATCGCGCGCGGCGGCGCCGGTTTGGTGATTGTAGAAGCAACCGCTGTTGCTCCCGAAGGACGCATTACTCCAGGCTGCACGGGGATCTGGAGCGACGAGCTGGCACAGGCGTTTGTACCGGTGGTTCAGGCCATCAAGGCCGCAGGCTCGGTGCCGGGCATCCAGATCGCCCACGCCGGGCGCAAAGCCAGCGCCAACCGTCCATGGGAAGGCGATGATCATATTGCTGACGATGATACCCGTGGCTGGCAGACCATCGCGCCGTCCGCCATCGCGTTCGGCGCCAACCTGCCGAAAAAGCCCAAGGCCATGACCCTGGACGATATTGCTCGTGTGCGTGACGATTTTGTCGCTGCCGCCCGTCGCGCTCGTGAAGCCGGCTTCGAATGGCTGGAACTTCACTTCGCTCACGGTTATCTGGCGCAGACTTTCTTTTCCGAGCATTCAAATCATCGTCAAGACGCCTACGGTGGCAGTTTTGACAACCGTAGCCGTTTCCTTCTGGAAACACTGGCAGCCGTGCGCGAAGTCTGGCCGGAAAACCTGCCGTTGACCGCGCGTTTCGGCGTGCTCGAATACGACGGTCGGGACGAGCAAACCCTGGTGGAGTCCATCGAGCTGACCCGACGCTTCAAAGCCGCCGGCCTGGATATGCTTAGCGTCAGCATTGGTTTCACCATTCCTGAAACCAACATTCCCTGGGCGCCGTCGTTCATGGGCCCGATTGCCGAGCGCGTGCGTCGCGAAGCCGACATTCCGGTCTCTTCGGCTTGGGGCTTCGGCACCCCGGCGATTGCAGAGAAAGTGCTCAAGGACGGTCAACTGGACCTGGTGATGGTCGGTCGCGCACATCTGGCCAACCCACACTGGACCTATTTTGCCGCCCGTGAACTGGGCATTGACCGTGCGTCCTGGACGCTCCCGGCACCTTATGCCCACTGGCTGGAACGCTACTGACAGATTCGTTGGCTAGCGGGCAGAAGCGCCCACTAAACCTTCGATACAGCCCGTGCCCATGTCGTCACGGGCTACCGCTGGATTCCGTTACTCGCCTTGCAGTCTGTCCAGCGCCCGCTAGTCTTGCTTGAGAACATCCAGAGATGTGTACGTGCTGGAGCAGCAGGTCTATATCCACGGTAAGCTCCTCCCGTGTAGCCCACATGAAACATGTCGTCTGATTCAGCGGGCATGAGCAGGACTCACAGTGTCAGACTAAACAGGGTCATCGTATGTTCACGCCAGGCCATCTCAATCGCGCCAGTATTCCTGGAATGCCAGGCATACCAAAATTCAACATCGACGTTTTCTACGAGGTTCGTCATGACCCAAAGGAAGGCACGTTGATGCACTTCAAAATGGTCGGACAGGTGTCGGGCCGAGAGTTCGTTGATGAGTTCGACATGCACCGCGATACCGCCTCCAACTTTGCCAGTCTGCTGGCCAAGGTCGCGGTCAAGCACGGTCTGCCCCCTAACGAAAGTCCTATCATGCGCAGCCACGCCGAATACGATGCGATGTTCGAAGATATTCGCGACAAACTGGGCATCAAACCCGGCGAACCGATTAACTTGGATAACCTGGCGAAAGACGGGCTTTAAGAGTCGTCCTGGCCGAGCAGTTTATGTGTGAGTCCAAGATCAGTCCGGCTATACGCCCTCCGTACTGGCGCTGATGGAATCACCCTCCCAGCGCCATGATCGCCAACATCAGTAATGTACCGGTGATCGCCATTACCGTACCTCCGCGCCAGCGGCTTCCGCCCGCGTATCGCGCAAGAGCCCAGCCGGCTAGAAACAGCATCCCGAGTGCGACCATGTTGGACACGCGTATCGCAACCGCCACTTGATGAAGCAGCATGAACGGCACTACCACAGGAAATGTTGCCAGGGTCACCAGAAGGAAAATGCCGAATGCACCCTTGAAGTCGTCCAGGCGAAGACGTGGAGGTATGGGTGCGTCCGAAAACTCGAGCATCCGACGACGAATCATTTCAAGGCCCTCGTTGCCCGCCGCCGCCGCGATACGAGGAGGCAGTGCTCCAGCAATGAGTGCCTGCCCTGATGCTGCATTCGTTTCTTTGCACAGGCGTAAGAAAAGCGTCCGATTGCGCGTGCGATCGGTGACCGTGCGTACGAGGTACATGACGGCATCCGCGAGGCCCCAGGCAAGATTGCAACCGAGTGCCGTGACCATCATCGTGCGCACCGTCTCCTGGCCAGCCGTTGCCACGCTAAGCGAGCCGATAAAAGTCATCGCCATCAGCAGACCGAAGATCACCTCCGAGACACGATCGATCGGATCGAGCACGCGCGCCCGCTTCTCTTCTTTGATGTCGTGCATGAGGCTCACCTCCGGGCCAGGCGTTAACGATGTTCGAAACCTTCGAATCCCTGTTAACGCCGGCTATACCTGAAAATGCGCAACAGCCTGCTCCAGATTGAAGAACATTCGCGTGGGGCCCAGCGAGCGCCCCAGCGGCGAATTTCTTACCATGGCAAACACGCCTGGGTTCATGCCCACCAGCCACAGCATTACACCCTGTTCACGCATTCGGTTTTCGGCCTCGGTCAGCATTTTCAGGGCGGTGTATTCCAAATCGAACACGCCGCTAAGGTCGAGAGCAATGACCCGCGGTTTGGACTCAGCAATCAACGCCAGCAACTTATGGCCAACCCGCTGGGCATTCACGAAGAAAATCCGGCCTTCTGAGCGCACCAGCAGCAATCCGGCGAAGCTTTCATCCTCGGGATGCTCATCGGATTTCGGGCGGAAAACGTTGGTGCCTGGTTTTCGGACCAAGGCATAAACTGGGGGGTCTGAAACCTGATAGGCCAAGGCGACGAGCGACACGATGATCGCAACGACAATGCCCTTCAATGTTCCTAGCAGCATGACCCCCAACATGGCGGCGAGCGCCCAGATAAACTCTGTTCGGCGGACCGCCAGAATGTCGCGAAACTCTGAGGCTTCGATAAGGCCCACCGAATAGACAATCACCACGGCCGCCAGCGTGGCATTCGGCATCAGGCTAATGAAAGGCGCCAGCAGCAGGCACGTTCCCAGTGCCAGCGCCGCTGTAATCAACCCTGCCAGTTGCGTATGAGCCCCCGCCAGCCGGTTTACCGCGGTCTGCGTGGTTCCTCCACCCGCCGTCATGCCCCCCAGGAAGGCTCCGCCTATGTTCGCTATGCCCATCGCGATTAGTTCCCGATTGGGCTGAGGCGTGGGCTCGTCACTTCGGGCGAAGGCACGTCCGGCAGCGATGGTCTCGGTAAAGCTCATCAGCGCGATCCCTATGGCTGCTGGCCAGAGAGGAGTCACCCACTCCCATCCTGGCAACGTCAAGGCAGGTAATCCGGTTGGAACATTGCCGACTAACGAAATGCCGAAGCGGTCCAGGCCAAGCAGGCTCACCCCTGCAATCCCGATGGCCACCGCGACCAGTGGCGCGGGCGCGCTTGGGGTGAAACGCTTCATCGCGACCAGGATCAGCACCATCAAGATACCCAACGCAACGGTGGGCAGCGAAGCGTGCGGTATACCCCAAAACGTGGCGATCAGGTTATGGAGGAAGTTGCCCTTTTCAATGTGGATGCCTAACAACTTGGGCGCTTGGTCAAGCACGATGACGATGCCAATGCCGGCCTTGAATCCAACCAGCACGGGCTCGGAGATGAAGTTGGCTATAAATCCAAGGCGCAATACCCCCGCCAGGACAAGGAAAGCGCCTACCAGCACTGCCAATGTGGCGGATCCCACTATCAATACAACAGGGTCGCCCGTCGGGCTGATCTGACCCAGTGCAGAACCTGCGAGGATGGCGATTGTCGTGGTTGTACTCACGCTGAGCGGGCGCGAAGAGCCGAGTAAGGCATAAATCGCCATCGGCACCAACACCGTATAGAGCCCGACTTGTACCGGGAGTCCGGCAATAGTGGCGTAAGCCAGTGCTTTTGGTATGACCACCGCCGCCGTCGTCAGGCCGGCAATGGCATCGCCTTTGAACCAGCCCTGCCGGTAGTTGCGAATCCACTCCGGTACCCACTGACGAAAACTGCCCCTCGAATGCCGAGAGACCATCTGGGTATTGGAGTCTTGTTGCGGGTCGTTCGGTTCAAGGTCTTGTCGATTCATCAGACACTCCAGGCCAAGACTCACCACATTCGGTGGTTTGATCTCCATGGAGTCACAATGGTACGCAGCTGGTTTCGCTGTTTGCCCTACAACAAGTGCTCATACCGCCTGCCGGTACCGGTATGAGCATTTACGACCCGCAAGAGGAGCGCGAAACACTCACTCCCCCGCCCCCTGCAACTTCGTCAGCAGCGATGCCGTGGCTATCTGTCAGCCCAGATAGTCGAGCACCCTTTCACGTGTTCGCGCAGCCACCACATATTTGCAATTATAAATGTAGCCTGTTTGAGAGCCTGTCACCGGCACCGGCAGGAAGTTCTGCAACCGATTTGCGGATAGTCAGGTGCCGACCATAATGGAACTACCGTCCTTCAGACAGGCAGGCCCCATGTACCAGAACCTCGCTCTGCTCACGGCCTTCCTCTTGATCTACAGCATTTTCGCTGGGCGGTTCGAGTCGAGCCTGCTCAATGGTCCACTGATGTTTATGCTCGCAGGTCTCATTCTCGGGCCTGCTGTGCTAGACATTCTGCAACTCCGGATTGGCCGGGAAGGCCTCAAAGCCTTGGCCGAGTTGACCCTGGCGATTGTTCTGTTCAGTGATGCAGCCAACGCTAACCTCAAAGTCCTGCGGGCCCATGAAGGGCTTCCGTTACGCTTGCTGCTGATAGGCCTTCCCCTGACCATCTTGTGTGGGTGGCTGGTGGGTATCTGGCTATTCCCTCAGGTGCCGCTGATAGAGTTGGCCATTCTGGCAACCCTGTTGGCGCCTACCGACGCAGCGCTGGGCAAGGCGGTTGTGTGCAACCCCAAGGTTGCCGCTCCCGTGCGTGAAGGGTTGAACGTAGAGAGCGGCTTGAATGACGGGATCTGCGTGCCGGTGCTATTGATGTTCCTGGCGTTATTGGTCGAAGAACAGACTCAGGCCCCTCTCTCTCTGGCGGCGAAGCTGCTTGTCGAGGAACTGGGCATTGGCGCGCTGTCCGGGATCGCCCTGACCATGGTCGCCTGGCAGTTGCAGCGGCTCTCCTGGAAGCACCAGTGGCAGATGCCCGTGTGGTCACAACTTACCCTCCCCGGCCTCGCCGTTCTGTGCTTTGCCACTGCGCAAACATTGGGCGGCAGTGGCTTTATTGCCGCCTTCGTCGGGGGGCTGCTCGCGGGTTACCTGTTTAAGGAGCAAAAGCATCAGCTGCTTCAAGCCAGCGAAGAATTTGCCAGCCTGCTATCGGTCATCACTTGGGCCGTGTTTGGCGCATTGGTCATCCCCAAAGCCTGGAGCAGCCTAACCCTGGATATCTGGCTTTACGCGCTGCTCAGTTTGACCGTGGTGCGCATGCTACCCGTGCTCATCAGCCTCCTGGGGGCCTGCTTCGACATCGAAACCCGCCTATTCATGGCCTGGTTCGGCCCACGTGGCCTGGCGACCATCGTCTTTGCCGTCATGATAATGGACTACCCTCTATTGGCGAGTAATACGCTGATCGCTACCGCCATTTGCACGGTGTTACTCAGTGTTCTTCTGCACGGGTTGAGCGCCAACCCGTGGGTTGCGCGGCTGGTCCACCGTGAGCATTGATTCGACTGCGGGAAAGCATTTTCCGAGCAATACCTTCTGATCTGAGAGGGGCAAGGCCCTCTTCAAGCTAACTGGAGGCTAGGTAACTCCGATGAAAAAACATGACCAGACATTGTTTGATCCAGACACACACCCGGTAAAAAAGCTCAGTCGCAAGGGCTACGAAACACAACTGAGGACCCTGCACATCGAGCTGGTCAAGTTGCAACAATGGGTGGTGGCGAACGGCGCCAAGGTAGTGGTGGTGTTCGAAGGTCGCGACGGTGCTGGTAAGGGCGGCACCATCAAGGCGCTGACCGAGCGTGTCAGCCCGCGAATTTTTCGCGTGGTGGCATTGCCGGCGCCGACCGAGCGGGAAAAAAGCCAGATGTACTTGCAGCGCTACATGCCGCACTTTCCCGCAGCCGGAGAAGTGGTGATCTTCGACCGCAGCTGGTACAACCGCGCGGGTGTCGAACGGGTCATGGGTTTCTGCGATGAAAGCCAGGTGCTTAATTTTTTAGAGCTGGCACCCATGTTCGAGAATCAACTGATCCACTCGGGAATCATCCTGCTCAAGTACTGGCTGGAAGTCAGTCCGCAAGAGCAGGAGCGTCGCCTCAAAGACCGTATTACAGATGGCCGCAAGGTATGGAAACTGTCCCCCATGGACGTCCTCTCTTATAACCGCTGGGACGACTACACACGAGCACGCGACGAGATGTTCGTCGCCACCGACACCCCATGGGCGCCCTGGTTCGTCGCCCGCTCGGAAGACAAGAAAAGTGTTCGTCTAAACGTGCTCACTCACTTGCTGACACAAATCCCCTATAAGGAGGTCAAGCAGCCAAAGGTCAAACTACCCAAGCGCAAAATTGGCGACTACCAGACGATCGATTACCCGTTCAAATATGTCGCTGAGCTGTTCTGAACGTGAGTTGCCCCGCCATCAGCACATAGTTGAGTTGATGGCGGGCAAGCTCACGGGTGTTTATCCAGTGTGACGTTGCAGCAGCTATCAGCAGCGGCAACGTCACATTCTTGACCTGCGGCTATCATGCCCTGAGCGCACTCAGATCAAGGCAATCATCCTTCAGCGGCGGACACCAGTAGTAGCCGCCGGTAAGGGGGCGGCTAAAGCGATAGAGGGCGTCAACAATGCCGTCATCTAGTCCGCTCATGCGTCGCAATTGGGCTTCGAAAGCGTCGAGGGAGTGACCAAAGGCAAGGAATACCAAACCGGCCTGCAGGCCGTCTGACCAAGGCATAGAGCGACGCACAACGAAGGCTTCAGGGGTGAAACTTTCTTGGGCGGTGCGCTTTACATGTGCTGATTTCGGAGCCTCTTCCAGCTCTTCGTTATCGCTTTTTCGGCGGCCCATGATGTGGTCTTGCTCCCCCTGCGGCATGGCGGCGAAACCATCCAGGTCGTGCTGCCACTGCTGGATGGCGGCGAAGCTACCCCCTTGCAGCCCCGGGATGTCATTGTTTACTACCGCCGCCCCTATGGCCGCTTCGTCTACCGGGTTTTCGGTGCCATCTTCATAGCCGGTCAGGTCATGACCGGTCTTGTAGCGGAACGCTTCGGTCATCTGCACCAGGCGCAGGGCCGGTGCCAATGCGGCCTCTAATGCGCGGCTGCGATGCAGCAATTCACCCCGGTCCTCACCGTGCAGCCAGCACCAAAGTGCGTGCTGGGTCGAGGGGTTGTCCACCCCGACGCCACTCAATGCCGGGAACACACGCAAGCCCTCAACTTGACCCCCTATCGCATGCACAAGCGACTCACCAAAGCCGACAACCATTTTTTTGCCGTCTGCCAGCTGCGCCAGTTCTTTGAGCGCAGCTGGCAGGGCGTCTACGGACTCAAGGGCAAAAAACAAATGGCGCGCCTGTAATGGCACGGGCTTGGCAAGAATGCCAGGCTGGTAGTTACTCATGTAAACCTCTCCAGAAAATTACTCGGGTGATAATGGCACCTTCAACCGCGTTCTGGAACGTTTGCACCTCAGATCAATCAGGACAGCCTGATTGATCTGAACACCTGCCAAGCTCGATCTGACCTTCCCGAGAGAGAAGCTCGGCGCCCTTCACCTCAGTCCTGTAATGCGCGCGGGCGGTGGCTGCGTTGTTCAGCATCGGTGCTGGCTGCCTTTTGCAGCTGGAAGTCGAAGTCCAGCTCGGCGAATGACCCCGTCACCCCTCGGTCGTTCGCCGCAGCGCGATCCTCGACGAAACGGATTTCACCCACCAGACCATCACGGGTGGCGTAAGCGAAGTCGTCCCACAGGTACTTATCGCCAGACAGGTTGATCTGCGTGGTCAAGTGACGATGGCCCGGTGCCGAGATGAAAAAATGAATATGCGCCGGACGTTGACCGTGACGGCCAAGCTGGTCGAGGCATTCCTGGGTCGGACCCTGGGGGTTGCAACCATAGCCTGACGGCACAATGCTGCGCGCGCGGTAGCGGCCTTCGGCATCGGTGACGATACGTCGACGGAGGTTGTACTCGCTCTGGCTCTGATCGAAGTACGAGTAGTTACCCTGAGTGTTGGCGTGCCAGAGGTCGACAACGGCGCCGGCGACTGGCTGGCCATTGGCGTCGCGCACCACACCCTGAAGGAACATCGGCGTGGCGACCTCGTCCTCACTGCCGTCGTCCATCCGCGTCTCGCTGTCATACAGCGGTGCGCCGGCGACATAGAGCGGGCCTTCAATGGTGCGCGGCGTACCGCCCACGAGGCCTTCCTGCGCGTCTTTCGCGTCTTGCAGCAGGTCAAGAAAATGCTCAATGCCCAAACCGGCCACCAGCAGCCCGGCTTCGTTGCGACCGCCCAGGCGGTTGAGGTAATCCACCAGGGTCCAGAACTCGTCTTCGCCCACCTCCATATCCTCGACAATCTTCGCTACCTCATTGAGGACGCGGAACATCAGTTGCTTCAAGCGAGGGCTGCCCTGGTCGTTGCCGAGCCCGCTGACGTCCTTAAAGAATGCCTGGACCTCAGGGGTCTGGGAAATTTTCACGGTCATGGAGATGTACCTCTTAATGTTGTTATCAGGTTACTTGTTGGTGGTGCATTAGCGCTGTGAGACAGGGGTTCAGCCGAGGTCACCGCCGCCTACGGGCAGGGTCATGCCGGTGATGTAGGAGGCTTCATCGGAGGCCAGGAACAGGATTGCACCGACCTGTTCTTCGAGGCTGCCGTAGCGCTTCATCAGGCTGCTATCGACAGTCTGGTCGACGATTTGCTGATACCAGACCTTCTCCTGCTCGCTCTGCTCGGCGGTGTTGCGCGGAATACGCCGCGGAGGTGCTTCGGTACCACCAGGCGCCGTGGCGTTGACCCGGATGCCGCGCTCGGCGTTCTCAAACGCCAGGCAGGCGGTGAGTGCATTGACACCACCCTTGGCTGCACCGTAAGGCGCTCGATTGATCCCGCGAGTGGCGATCGATGAGACGTTGACGATGGCGCCGCTGCCCTGCTCCACCATGTATGGCAACGCGGCGTGACAGCACCACAGCGTGGGAAACAGCGAGCGGCGTACTTCGGCCTCGATCTCGCTTTCTTTGTAATGTTCGAATGGCTTGGCCCAAATGGTGCCGCCGACGTTATTGACCAGCACGTCCAGCCGTCCAAAACGCTCCACAGCAGCAGCCATCACTCGCTGGCAGTCGGCGTACTGTTCAAGGTCAGCGGTCAGCGCCAGCAGCGCCTCGCCTTGCAGTTCCCTGACCAGTTCGGAACGGTCAACCGCCACCACCTGCGCGCCTTCCTCGAGCAAACGCTCGGCGACGCGGCGTCCAATACCCTGCGCTGCCCCGGTGACCAGGGCGACTTTATTTTTAAATCTCATGCTCATGGCAACCTCGAAAATACACGTCAGTCAGTGGCAGTTAAGCGGCGCTGGCGGCGAACTTCTCGTAGTAGAAGTTCGCTGGCTCGATACCCTGTTCGCGAATGTATTGGCTGACCGCCTCGACCATCGGTGGCGGACCACACAGGTAGATATCGACGTCGCCGCCGTTGAGGTGCGTGGGCGCGATGTGCTGGGTCACGTAGCCTTTGTGCGGATGACTGCTGGCGGGGTTGGCCACACAGGCGCTGAAGGTGAAGTTCGGGATCCGCGCAGCGAAGTCGTTCAGGCGATCCATTTCCACCAGATCGAAATCGTTGGTAACGCCGTAGATCAGGTGCAATGGATGCTCGCTCCCCTTCTGCACAATCGTATCCAGCATCGCAGTGAATGGCGCCAGCCCGGTGCCGCCCGCCAGCAACAGCAGTGGGCGTTTGATGGTGCGCAGATAGAAACTGCCCAGAGGACCGGCCAGGTTCATGCTGTCACCGACCTTGGCCAGCTCCGTAAGGAAGCTGCTCATCAAGCCGCCTGGCACGTTTCGGATCAAAAAGCTGACGCGACCGTCTTTCTGCAGCGAGCTGAATGAATAGGCTCGGGTCTGCTCACTGCCCGGCACTTGCAGGTTGACGTACTGGCCCGGCAGAAAGGTCAGGTGGTTCAGGGCTTCGCCCTGAATAGACAGCGAAATCGTGCTGTCAGAGAGCTGACGGACTTCGCTGATTGCCGCCTGGTAAGTCGCCTGCTGTGTTTTGCAAACATCTGAAGATGCCGGCACACGCACCACACAGTCGCTTTGAGCGCGCATCTGACAGGTCAGCACATACCCCTGATCCGCTTCCTCTTCGCTGAGCGCATCTTCGATGTATTCCTGGCCGAGGTCGTACTCGCCGGATTCAGCGAAGCACTTGCAGGTACCGCAAGCACCGTCGCGGCAGTCCAGAGGAATATTGATCCCCTGCCGGTACGCAGCGTCGGCGACGGTTTCACTGGGGTTGGCGTCAATGAAACGGGTAACGCCGTCTTCGAAATTGAGTGCAATTTTGTGGCTCATGGTGTTCCTCGCTGGACCAGGGGCTGAAGCGTCGGGTGCAAGCCCAATGGCGACAGACCGCTCGTTCACAGGTGATAGATGTCGATGACCTGACGGACGTAGTCGTTTTTCAGGACGACTTTTTTAGCCTTGATCAGAGGCTGGTCGCCGCGCACATCGAGGGTGTAGAAGCTGGTACCGAAATAGCTGTCCACGGTCTTGTAGCGAAAGCTCAGGGTGTGCCAGTTGAAGCGCACCTTGCACAGGCCATCGCCTTGTTCGAGGATCTCGAGATTGCTCAGGTTGTGAGAGGTGCGGGTATCCGGGATGCTGGCGCTGGAGCGCTCGGTCTTGATCCGGAAAACACGGTCCTCCAACCCTTCGCGGCTGCCGTACCAGATCAGCGAGATTTCCTTTTGCGGGTCTTCGGTCAGTTCGTCGTCATCGTCCCAGGATGGCATCCAGAACGTCGCATTCGCGGCATACAGTTCCAGCCAGTTATCCCAATCCTTGTCATCCAGATAGCGCGCTTCGCGGTAGAGGAAGTCGCGTACTGCGTCGTAAGAAAGGCTCATTGCCCGCCCTCCACGCAGATCAATTGCGACTGCTCGGCTGCCAATGCCTTGAGCATGGTTTCCTGCCAGTACTTGTGTTGCAGCACGAACAGCCCCTCGTCCTCGGTGCGCACGCCGCTAAGCAATGGGTGCAGATCAATTTCTTTGGCCGCTTCATCCGCGCCTTCGACCCAGTGTTCGGCACCACGGGACATGTCGTTCCAGGCTGTGGTACTGCCCTGATAGCCCATCTGGCAGGAGCGAAACTCTTCCAGATCATCCGGGGTGGCCATGCCACTGACGTTGAAGAAGTCCTCGTACTGACGAATCCGGCGCGCACGCGCTTCGTCGCTCTCGCCTTTGGGCGCGATGCAATAAATGGTGATTTCAGTGCGATCCACCGAGATCGGCCGGGCGATGCGAATCTGCGAGCTGAACTGGTCCATCAGGTACACGTTGGGGTACAGGCACAGGTTGCGCGAGTTACCGATCATCCAGTCTGCGCGGGCCTGGCCGAAGTCCTGGGCCAGCTCATCGCGGCGCTCGTACAGAGGCCGATCCTCGGGATTAGCCCAACGGGTCCATAGCAACATGTGGCCCTTGTCGAAGGAATAGAAACCACCGCCACGCTTAGCCCAGCCACCGGCGCTCATGGTCGGATTGCTGTCGCCAGCCTGGCGTTCCTTGCGCTGATTCTGAGTGGCCGCGTAGTTCCAGTGCACGGAGCTGACGTGATAACCGTCGGCGCCGTTCTCGGCGGTGAGCTTCCAGTTGCCTTCATAGATATAGCTGGAGGAGCCGCGCAGCACTTCCAGGCCGTCCGGAGACTGATCGACGATCATGTCGATGATCTTCGCCGACTCACCCAGATGCTCCACCAGCGGGACCACATCAGGGTTCAGGCTACCGAACAGGAATCCGCGATAGGACTCGAAACGCGCCACTTTGGTCAGGTCGTGAGAGCCTTCGCAGTTAAAGCTCGACGGGTAGCCGGCATCGGTCGGATCTTTGACTTTGAGCAACTTGCCGGAGTTGTTGAAAGTCCAGCCGTGGAACGGACAGGTATAGGACGCCTTGTTGCCACGTTTGTGTCGGCAGAGCATAGCGCCGCGATGGCTGCATGCATTGAGAAATGCATTGAGCGCGCCGTCTTTGTTGCGGGCAATGAAAACAGGCTGGCGACCCATTTCCAGGGTGATGTAGTCGTTTTTGTTCGGAATCTGGCTCTCATGAGCGAGGTACAACCAGTTGCCCTCGAAAATGTGCTTCATCTCGAGATCGAACAAGCGAGTATCGGTGAACATTTCCCGCTTGCAGCGGTAAACACCCTTTTCTCGGTTTTCTTCAAGCAAGGAATTGAGATACTCGACGCTTATGGACATGGCCAGAGCCTCCGTTGTTTTTATTTGACGGAGTGAGTCTATGGCCGGGAAAAAACTGGAGATATCCGATTCATGCAGATCGCTATCCGTTTCCTGTCAAACGGCTAAACGATTGCAAAGAGCGCGGTCCTGATGGAAGTCACGCGCGTGAACGATTGTTATCAGTTGAAAGGCACGCGACTCAACCCCGGCATCAGCTGGCTTGCTTACGGAAAAATAACGTCACCTGACCCAGTTCAAAGCCGAACTTGGTCATTGAGGAACGATTGGCCATCGTGTCGTCATCAAGCAAGTACATCCAGTCATCGAAGTTGACCTGATAGACCTTACCGTCCACGGGCAAGCTCAGCACGTACCGCCAATGCAGTGCATTGCCAGCCACCTCTCCGATTGCCTCGCCGACAACATCGCCTGCGGTACCGCGCCACCGTCCAGGACCGTCCGGGTGCAGTGTCCACACCCGGGTCTGCTTGGTCCCGTCGCTGTAGGTGAAGTCTTCATGCATTATGAACCGGTCGCCCTCGGAGTGGCTGTTGATAACGGCGTGAAACCGTTTTATCACCTCTCCCGAACGCTTCTGGAACATGCCCCACGCGTCTACCCGCCCCGAGAAAAAATCGCGCAGTTCAAGTTTTGGGGTTTCCTGGCTATAGCGGTTCACATCGATATCGCTGCAGCTTCCCAGGCAGAGGCAGAACAGCAGCAGTACGAGTTTGTTCAACATGGTCTATCTCCACAGACACAGCATCAGGGTCATAAGGACCTGACAGTGGTCGGTGTCGACACATGGGCAGTCAAATCCTATACAAAACCTATACGTTAATATGATTTTGTACAAGAGTTAGCGCGTATTTGAACAATAGCCTACGTTACCGGTAACCACGCGCTTGCAGGTCGAACAAGTGTGCATAGCGCCCGCCAGCGGCGATCAGGCTGGCGTGATCGCCACGCTCAAGCACCCTGCCCTGATCCAATACAACGATGTGATCCGCATTGCGCACGCTGGAAAAACGGTGAGAAATCAGCAGCGTCATACGGCCCTTGGCGTACTCACGGAAGTGTTCAAACACGGCGGCTTCTGCAGCCGCGTCCAGGGCTGACGTAGGCTCGTCGAGGATAAGAATATCGGCGTTGCGGCGCATGTAGGCTCGGGACAACGCGATCTTTTGCCATTGCCCTCCCGACAGTTCCTGCCCTCCCGCGAACCACCGACCTAGCTGGGTGGCATAGCCATGATCGAGACGCTCAATGAATTCTGCTGCCATGCCCTGGGCTGCCGCTTCGCGCCATCGGGTTTCATCACTGAACGCCTCAATATCACCCACCCCAAGGTTATCGCCCACAGGAAACTGGTAGCGGATGTAGTCCTGAAAAATGACACCGATACGCCTGCGCAGCGCATCCTCGTTCCAGTCCTGAAGATCACTGCCATCCAGCAGAATGCGTCCCTCATCAGGCCGGTACAGACGGGTCAGCAGCTTGATCAACGTGGTCTTGCCCGAGCCGTTTTCACCCACCAGCGCCACGCTACGTCCCGGTGCAAGGTGGAGATTGATATTCTCAAGCGTGACACGACTGGAATCTGGATAACGAAAGCTGACGCCCTCGCAACGCAAGCCATCCCCCGGGAGGATGCCTTGAGTGAGGGTACCGGTTTCGACAACAACCGGCTGAGCCAGATACTCATACAGATTGGTCAGGTACAGGCCATCTTCATAAAGACCACTGATGGCACTGAGGCTGCTGCTGACCGCCGTCTGCCCCTGTTTGAACAACACCAGATACATCGTCATTTGTCCGAGGCTGATGCGGCCATTGACCGTATCGACCACCACCCAGGCGTAAGCCAGGTAAAACGCACTGGTACCAAGCAGTCCGAGGAGGAAACCCCAGCCATCGCGCCGCAGGGTCAGCCGACGGTCTTCGGCGTAGAGCCGGTCAAACGTGTCTCTGTAACGTTGCAGCAGAAGAGGCGCAAAGCCGAACAACTTGACCTCTTTTATATGCGCTTCCTGAGACAGCAGTGCTTCGATGTAGCCTTGTTGTCGGCTCTCGGGGGCACGGCGGGTGAACAAGCGAAACGCGTCACCGGAGAAATGTGCTTCGGCGAAGAACACCGGCAACGCGCCGAGCACCAGGATCACCAGCGCCCAAGGCGAAAAATGCACCAGCAACACCGCAAAACTGATGAGCGAGATCAGGTTCTGAATCAGCCCAAGGGACTTGGTTACCAATGCCAGGGGGCGCGTGGAGGCCTCGCGGCGTACGCGAACGAGCTTGTCGTAAAACTCCGAATTCTCGAACTGGATAAGCGACAGCGTCTGTGCTTTTTCCAGGATCAACGTGTTGACCTTCTGCCCCAGCTGTACTCTCAACAGCGACTGCTGAACCGAGAGTGCACGTTGAGCGCCAGCGAGTAACGCGAGCACTCCGGCTTCGAGTAGCACGTAACGCAATACCGGCCACAACGGAGCGCTGCCGAGGTCCGCATGCAACTGCATGGCAGCGACCACCGCATCGACAATCCGCTGCCCCAGCCATGCGGCCAGAGCAGGAAGAACACCGGCCACCAGCGTTGCCACTACAAGGCCCAGGAACAAGCCTCTCGACGTGCTCCATACCAGCTCCAAGGCGCGTCGGGCCTGGTCGAAAAAAGAGGTGAACCGACTGACGACAGGCATGTGGAGCTGGGTTCCAGGAGGGAGATAGAGAGGTGTCTGGCATGGAAACAGACCGCTCCAGACAAGTCACGCTCCACATATCACTTTCATGGCGCGTTCATCACTGAGCTTTGCTAAACAGCGCACAGGCGCCATGCGGGAGTTGCCGTTGCTAGTCAACCATTACCGACAGCCGTGCCAACACCAAAGCGTCCCCGATAATCCCTCGGCGAAAACCCGGTAATTTTCTTGAAGGTCTGGCGAAAGGCGCCTGGATCCTGATATCCCACGGTCCAGGCGATGTGGTCGACGGTGCGGTTGGTGAATTCGAGCATTTCGCGAGCTTTTCCAACCCGCAGGTGCTGGCAGTATTGCGTGGGCTTGAGCCCCGTCGCCGCGCGAAAACGCCGTAAGAATGTTCGCGCCTCCAGGCCTGCCTCGGCGGCCATCGTGCTCAGTGAAACCTCCACTGCGCCGCTGGCTTGTAACCAGTGCTGGACCTTGAGTACTGCTGCATCACCGTGACCAAGAATAGGTGCAAAATTGCCACCGCACTTCGCGCTGTCGCTGTGCTCGACCATTAGAAAGCGCGCCGTAGCTGAGGCAATGCTCGGCCCCAACAATCGCTCTACCACCCTCAACCCCAGTTCGGCCCACGCCATCAGACCCGCCGTGGTAATGAGGTCGCCATCATCGATCATCGGCTTCTCGACATCCACCTTGAGCAGAGGAAACCGTTCGCCCAGGGTTTTGGCTTGAGTCCAGTGGGTGGTGACTGTACGGCCTGTAAGCAGACCGGTTTCGGCCAGTACAAATACACCCAGGCACACTGAACCAATAACCGCCCCGGCGCTGTGCTGCCGGGTGATCCAGGCCGCCAGCGTCTGCAACCACTCAGCCGAAGGCAGTGTGTCCAGAGACGGCGGGATCAGCACTGCAACGGGTCGGCTGGTAAGTTCCGGCTGGCTGTCGAAGATCCTCTCGAGGGGAGCCCCGGGCACTGTAGCGCTCCAATGAGAAATTCGCAGCAGCGGCACATTGGCCATGGGCTGCTCACGGACGATGCGATTGGCCACGGAGAACAGGTCGGTCAGGCCATGCACCGCAGCCATCTGCGCACCTGGATAGACCAGCAAGCCGATCTCGGCCACATTGATTTGCCCCGCCATTGTCAGTTTACCCCTCGATATTGTCGTTCCGGCCAATCCTCAGCCAGCGCTGCAGAGCCAATACTTCACCCCACGGAACACAGGCCACACTATTGAGGAACATCCCATGTCCAAACAAGCGCTTATCGTAGTCGATATTCAAAATGACTACTTCCCTGGAGGAAAGTGGCCACTGAGTGGCGTTGACGCCGCCGCCGACAATGCAGCGAGGATTATTGCCGCTGCCCGTTCTGCGGGCGATTTGGTGGTGTATATCCGTCACGAATTCACCAGTGACGATGCACCGTTCTTTGCCCCTGGTTCTGAAGGCGCGCACCTGCATCCCAAGGTGCAAAATCTGCCTGATGAGCAGGTGATACTCAAGCACCACGTCAATTCGTTTCTCGAAACCAATCTTGCGACAGTGCTTGAACGCCATGCCATCGAGGACCTGGTCATTGTCGGCAGCATGAGCCACCTGTGTATCGACGCTATCACCCGCGCCGCCGCCGACCTTGGCTATAAAGCCACGGTAATCCATGATGCCTGCGCTTCCTGCGACGTGGAGTTCAACGGCCTGACGGTGCCCGCGGCCCATGTGCATGCAGCGTTCATGTCCGCATTGGGCTTTGGTTACGCGAGAGTGGTGTCGACCGAGCAGTTTCTGGCTTAAAACCGCTAAGTAGCTCACCGATGAATGAAGGACAGAAGATCAGGCTTTGCCCCTGAAAGATCAGGTGCAAAGCTTTGTAGCCTTAAACCTGATTCAGGATAAACCGAGCCTGGATTTTTCCTGATCGAGGGACTGGGTCATATTCAATAGCGCGGCGTTCACCAGCGACTGTCCCTGATTTCCAGCGCTGGCGCTTGAACCCGAACTGAAGTCTGTGCCGGTGCTTGCGCTGGCCTGCATTTCAGTCTGTTTCTTGAGCACTTCCGCTATTTTGGCCTCAACCTTGGCCTGCTCTGCAGGAGGCATGGCCTTAAGATCAGCCTCGGTGAGTCCCATGCCTTTCAAGGTGCTGTAACGCATCTTCTGTGCCGGCGTCAGGGCCATGTAATCCTTGAATTCATCCAGCGCGCTTTTAGTCGCGGACGACCCTGCTGTTGCGTCGACTGAAGCGTTCAGCGAACTGGCACCCACCTGTCCAACACCGGAGCTACTGTTGTCAGATGCCGTGTGCGTTGCCACCAGCGAGTTAGCGTTTTGCAGACTGACCATCATTTTCGCGAAGGCTTCTTGGCGGTCTTCATCTTGCTGCTGGCTAGAGGCACTGGCACTGGACGAGGCGCTGCTGCCGACCTTTTCCGTTTGAACCGTAGAATCTAAAAGACTCAGAAAGCTGTCTGAGTTGGACGTGGTCGATACAGCGCTTGGTATTGGGATCGAAAGGTCGTACCTGCCCAAACCAGTGATAGTGCTCATTTCAACGACTCCCGTGAAGTGGCGCATTTTTTGGAATGCATTTTTGGATCAGATACAGCAAGGCACGTGCCAGATAGAAAATTCCTCCTGAATACCGCTGTTTAGCGCTCGGAACCCTGGCAGTACTGAACATCTAAAGGCAAAAAAGGCAGCGCGTTGCCGTCACCGGCAAACGGCTGCCTCTCT
The DNA here is from genome assembly GCF_034314155.1 of Pseudomonas sp. 5C2. Taxonomy (NCBI): domain Bacteria; kingdom Pseudomonadati; phylum Pseudomonadota; class Gammaproteobacteria; order Pseudomonadales; family Pseudomonadaceae; genus Pseudomonas; species Pseudomonas sp. 5C2. The sequence goes on from NZ_JAVIWH010000002.1 coordinate 1,363,273, forward strand.
CTATGAGCCCCGTCGAGCAAAACTCGGCTCGCCTATTGCAGCGTCGAGCCTCGCTGTCGTGATTGACGGTTTAGAAGATCGAGATCGGGTAATCGGCGATCAAACGAAACTCGTTAACGTTACCCTCGGCTTGATCGGCATTACCACGATGCCACGCCTGACGCATCCGTAGGGACAGGTTTTTAGCCGGACCGGTCTGAACAACGTATTTGGCTTCAAGGTTGGTTTCATGGTGTTTACCGTCTGCGCCATAACCGGTGCCATTGTAAGTACGATAATGGCTATCAGCCGCCATGTGTGTGCCGTCGATGTTGTCACCGTGAGCATAACGAACCATGAAACTCAGGCCCGGAACCCCATAGGTCAGCATGTTCAGGTCATAGCGCGCCTGCCAGGATTTTTCCCCCGGACCGTTGAAGTCTGAATACTGAATCGAGTTGGCCAGGCTAATCGAGTCCGACGTGTCGCCAGGTCCGTTTTGACCGAACGAGACGTAGTCGAACGGAGTATCGCCACGTACTTTTTGATAGGAAAGTGAGACGGTATGCGCGCTCAGGAACGAGTAAGCCGCGCCCAGCGACCAGGTAGTGTTGTCAATGCTACCGGCGTTGGCCTGTCCTTCGTCATTGGTACGGTAGATGTTGAAATCAAAGTTCACTGACTGTAGCTCCGAGATCGGCAACGTATAGTTGGCGTTCCCGTAGTACTGACGCCAGATATCCTTGAGTTCCGAGCCGTACAGGCTAAAGGTCAGGCTGTCCGAAACCGCGTATTTGCCACCGACATAATCAATGCTGTCGGCAGCGACGTTAGCGTAGGCGGCAAACAGTTCGTGGCTGCCATTGGTGGTGACCGGACCGTTCCCGCCGGTGAAGTGCCCGGCATCCAGATCAAGGCCAGCAATTTCGCTGCTCAGCACATTGAAGCCGGTGCCCGTCTGCGGAAACAAGCGTGAGCCACCCGCGGCGAAAACAGGTGCTGTCGGCTGCAGGGTGCCCCAAAGAAGTTCGGTCTTGGAAATCCGGACTTTCAGTGCGCCCCCCACCGTGCCGTATTCATCTTCCAGGGATCCATCATGGCGCACCGGTAAGTTGCCCGTGCCATTAGTGTCCGCCGAACCATCAAGTTTGATGGCCCAATTACCAAACACCTCTACCCCAAACCCAACCGTCCCCTGAGTGAACCCCGAACTGTAGTTAGCCAGTACACCTTGGGTCCAGTCCTTATTGGTTGCACCGCCATCCTTACCATCGTGGTCGAAGTAGTAGTTTTTGAGGTGGACATTGAGACTGCTGTCTTCAATAAATCCCTTGGCATCGGCCTGATCCGTCACCGGCGCGGCCGATACTAACTGACTGACCCCGAGCGAGACCGCAAGGGTCACGAGATTCCACTTCACACACATCATTCATTTTCCCCTGATTCAAAATAAAGTCCGCCGTCATCCAATACCTGAGCAATAGAGTTTCCCCTGGGTTCAGGCGAAGGATGAAACAGTGGATTGAGCGATGGCAGGTCAGCTAACACAGTGAGACCGGAGTTGCACGTCCGGTAATAACAGGCTTTTTAGCCCTATTTTTATCTTCTCGGTTCAGGGGGTTGCCCCTTCCCTCAAACTTTTAACATTTTTGCGGGCCGCTATTTAACCCCGATCATGTGATAGTCATTATCCGTTGACGTAATAATTGAACAATACGGCCGTATAACCCCTCACCGTGGGTTGCCCTTAAATGCGAGTGGACATCGCAGACGCCAACATTAGTGAAGCTGAACAGTCGCTCATATAGCGATGTTCAGTGCCTGACATAAAGCTTTCGCAGATGCGTAATTGCGGGGCACTTGGCCGGATCGGGTTCGTACGTTACCGACCCCACCGACCGTTCCTCACGCCCACGTTTTCCCGAGCGCCTCCAGACCAGACTTTTGCAAGTCCTGCGGGCTCATCGCGATGCGGAACTTGCAGTCAGCCTGGAAGTTGAGAAAAAAGGGTTCCGCAAACCCGGGGACGTCGGACGGGTCTTTTACGTTGACCAGAAAAATCCCGCCACGCATTCCATCTTGCTCAGTAAAATAAGCGACCCGGCGTTTTGCAAGGTAGTTGTCGCGTCAGCTGTGTTTTATGCGGCTATTTTCAGTGTCGGTAACTCCCTTTCCGGATTGAGTGTGACCGCGCCGATGGGCTGCCAATTGCGTGTCGCACCTGACCAGCGATGTGGATGTTGATTACGAGCTTGCTGATACAGGGCATGACGCTTGGCCAAGATCTCTTGATCATCTCCTCGATGACGCTGCGCCGGGGTCACGAAGCGGATGCGGCTGTGGCGGTGTTGGTGGTTGTACCAGCGGATAAAATCGCGCACCCAGCTGCGTGCCGCGTCCAAATCTGCAAAACCACCAGGAGGCCATTGCGGGCAATATTTCAGGGTTCTAAACAGCGATTCTGAGTAGGGATTATCGTTACTCACCCGTGGTCGTCCGCGTGACGGGGTGATGCCGAGTTCGTACAGTTTGCTCAGCAACGTCACCGATTTCATCGGTGCACCGTTGTCCGAGTGCAGCACTAGGGGCCGTCCGGCGCAGCGTTCGGTGAGCACGGTGCGCTGCATCAGTTCGGCCGCCAGCTCGCCACTTTCTTGCTCGTAAACTTCCCAGCCCACGGCCTTTCGGCTGTAGATGTCCTCGATCAAATACAGATAGTAGTACTTCCCACGCACTGGCGATGGCAAGTAGGTGATGTCCCAAGACCAGACCTTATTGGCTGTGGTTGCGCTGTGAGTTGTCGGCGCAGCATGCTTGTGCGGTGCATGGCTGCGGCCACGTCGGTGCTGCTGATCAGCTTCCTTCAGGACGCGGTAAAAGGTTGCCTCTGAGGCCAGATAACGACCTTGATCGGCCAGTATCGGGACGATCTGGCTGGGCGGCAGGCTGACGAATGGCGGACTGTTGCAGACCTCTAAAATAGCGCAACGCTCCTGTTCACTCAGGGCATTAAGTGGTCGCGGACGTGACGTGGTGGTGCGCACGTCGGCCTGCATCACAGGCGTCAGCGCCCAGCGTTGCAGGCTGCGCAGCGACAGCCCGATCTCCGCGCTGGCAATAGTTTTGCGTGCACCAGAAGCAACGGCTTGGTTAAAACGTTCAACGAGTTGTTGCCGTTCTGGCAGCGAGGTCAGACGTCCTCGCTGTCGTTTCCCCAGAAGGCATTCATCTTTTTTCGCAGCACCAGAATCGCGGCGGTTTCTGCGAGCGCCTTGTCCTTGCGCCGCAGTTCACGCTCCAACTCGGCGATGCGTTTTTTGTCGGCGCGCGCCTGTTCTCGCTCGGCCTGGCGCTGTGCCTGGGCTGTTAGCTGGCCACTGATGCAGGCCTGTCGCCAAGCGCCGATTTGCTCGGGGTACAAACCCTTGCTGCGACAGTATTCGCTAAGCTCGATCTCGCTCAACGTGGCCGTGTGCAACACCGCTGCGAACTTGGCTTCAGCCGACCAGTTATCGGCACTGCTTTTATCTCCGGGCACCACTGCGCCTCCTGCTTTGAGCTTGGTTCGCCAAGCATACAGGGTGGCTTGAGAGATGCCTTCTTGACGCGACAACTCGGCCACGGACATGTTTTGAGGCGGCAGCAATTTGTTGATAAGGGCCGCTTTACGCTCAGGTGAATAGCTCGACATTACAGCTCTCTTTGGCGCCCCCGATCTATCGTTTTGATAAATCAGCTCAGGCGACAACTAGCCTGACACCGGGGGGACCTCCGGATGGATGCTTTCCAGGATACGTCCAATAATCTCGCCCACCTTCCCCGCTCTGACGAGGGAATTGAAGGGTTCATGAGGAAATTCGACCGTCAGTAGCATCTTCATCATTCATTCCTCTTTTCAACGTGCGTCCTCGTCGCCAGACTTTTGCTTCTGGCGCTCATGCCGCCTGACGTGCATTCAGCAGTTCCAGCGGTCCATATTTTAAGAGTAGCGAAGCCTGAGCAGACGCTCATGCGGGGTTACGGACGGTCATGAAACAGAGTGACTCACAATACACGCCGCCATCAAAGGCACGTTCATCCGATGTGGTCCCAATACCCCTGGGCCTGCAAAGCACCTGATACGCTGCCGAGGTTAAAGATCAAACCGATCAATCGCCCGACGTCGCTCATTTTCGCCGCGCATGTCATAGCTGGCGGTGGTCGAGATGTTGGTGTGATGCGCCAGTTTTTGCGCAATCGACAGATCGTGCTCTTCGATCACTCGCGTGATGAATGAGCGGCGAAAGTCATGGGGCATGATGTCCATGCCAATCTGCCGACCGCGCTGCTTGGCAATGAAGTAGATCGCATGTTTGGTGATCCGGTCACGGGTGATGTGGCTGCCACGGCGGATGCGGTTGAACAGGAAGGCATCGTCGCTCTGACCTTCGGGTAAGCATGAGCGGCGCAGTTCCAGCCAATCATTGAGAACTGTGAATGCCCAGGTCGGCGCGTATTTGATCAGTTGTTTGTTGCCCTTGCCCGTGACCTGCAGGCTGCGTTCGGCAAAGTCGATCTGCGCCAGGTCCAGGTTCACCGACTCGGACTTTCGCATCCCTGATCCGTACAGAATGGCAATGATCGCTGCATCGCGTCGTCCTTGCGGACGAGGGTCGGCGGCACACACGTCCATAAGTTCCCGAATCAGCGTTCGTCGAATATTTTTGCCCTTGCTCAGACGCGTCCCCGCCATGGGTTTGACCGAGCGCATCTTGAGCAAGTGCTCATGGCTGATCAGGCTTTGTCGCCAGGCTTCGTTGGTCACGCCGCGAATGGCATTGACGTATAACGACGAGGTATTGGGCGCATAGCCGTCTTCGCGAAGCGCAGCGACCAGGGCGATGACATGGCCTGGCTGCAATTGATGCCACGGCACCTCGTGGATGTCCATCTCGACGAAACCCAGACGATCCGCTGCATCCTGCAGCACATATTTCATCGTCAATTGGCTCGATGGTGCCAGACGCGCCAAGTAAAGCGCCAACGGATTCTGAACCTCGGGCAGCGACATGGACAACCTGTCTTGAGTGACTGGAAAATACCACTCTACACCACAACGTCTGTTGCTAACCAATTGAAGAAAAAGGAAATTCTTTCGTTACTTAATGCCTGAAAACCGGAGCCTGGCACGCACTTCCATTATCGGTCGCGGGCTTTTAATAACTCGACTCCGTTGAATATTCCACCCAGTTGCATCAATCGGCCGCCACTGGCGAGTGCACCAAGGTCCATGGGCGCCAACCCTATGGACTCGATCAGCCCGTTGACCAACGCCTTGGCCTGGGCATCGTCACCTGCCAGAAACGCCACGCGCCTGTAACCAGCCGGCGCATCAAGGAAAAAGCCCGCTATGGGTAACGTATTGAACGCCTTGATCACTTTAGCGTCCGGCGCGAGACGGGCGACAATTTCGCTGCCACTGTCTTCGCCCAGGTCCGCAACCCTGAAATCCGGAAAGTAGTGGAGAAAGGTATTGGTCGCATCGATCAGCACGCGCCCTTCCCACTTCGGCAGCGCCGGCAAGGCACTTGCCACGTTGAACCAGGGAATCGCCAGCACGACGATTGGGCACGCAGCGGCCTGCTCCAGAGTGCCCGCCTTTGCCTTGGATCCCAGCTTATGAATCAATGACGCCAGACTCCCAGGACCTCGGCGATTACTGAGCACCACGTCATGCCCTGCTTGAATGAACGCTGCCGCGAGCGTTTCCCCCACGGTCGCAGCGCCAATCATCCCGATGTTCATAGGTTTACCTCACGACTGGGCAATGGGCTCATGGACAACGCCGGCCCACGCCAAAAATTATAGTCCTGGAATAACCATTCGTGGGCCTGCGGATGCGATTCGGGTTGATCACAAATTACCTATATAGTCTTCAAATAAATCTTCACCCTCGGACGTTAAGTACGTATCACTACAGAGAGCTGACCATGCATACCACTCCAAATGCTGAACGCTATGACCGACTGACCCGTTCTTTCCACTGGCTAACGGTAGCCTTGGTGATTTTTTTGTTCGCCAGCGTACAGGTATGGGACATCCTTGAGAAAGGCACGCCCCTGCGCAAAGGCCTGCAATCGGTGCATATCTCACTAGGGATTGCGCTGGCGGTGCTGATCGTCGCGCGGATTGCCTGGCGCTTGTTCGGCGGCAATCGTCTACCCGTGATCACGTCCAGAACAACTCACCTGCTGGCGACGCTCGCGCACCTTGGCCTTTATGCGTTGTTGCTGGCACAAGTCGTACTGGGCTTTGGGTTCCGTTGGGCGCAAGACGAACCCTTCAGCTTTTTCGGCCTGTTCTCGGTGCCCGCTCCATTCATCATCGATCATGCGCTGAGCAGCACGCTGGGTGACCTGCATGGGACGGTGGCCTGGGCCATCATTATCCTTTCCGGCCTGCATGCCTGCATCGCCCTTGGGCATCACTATCTGCTGAAAGATTCGACGTTGCGCCGCATGCTGCCGGCCGGGCGAAAAAACCTGTAAGACTGATGAATAAATTCATCCGCACGCGTGTGCTCGGCTAGCGGTCTAGCGCCATCGCCTGATGGCCGCGACGAGGTCTGCATGGATTTCTTGTCTGGAGTCGTTCGCCCGTTTCTGTTTTATTAGCACGCATTGCTTAACGATCCAGCCCTCTGAAAAAGGTATTTTTAATGTTTGCCCCGCTTTTCAAGAAAGTCCTGACATCGTTCGCCCTGCTTATCTCCGTCGCTAGCGCCACCTTCGTCTTTGCCCACGCCAACCTGAAAAGTGAAGAGCCGGCTGCCGACAGCACCACCACAGCACCCAAGGACCTGCGCCTGAATTTCTCCGAGGGTGTCGAGGACAAGTTCACCAAAGTCAGCCTCACCACGAACGGCGGTAAAACGGTAATCGTTAATACCGTTGCGACTGACCCCGACAATAAGAAAGTTTTGATTATCACCCCTGCCACGCCCATCGCTGCCGGCGAATACAAGGTGGAATGGCACGCTGTGTCGGTCGACACTCATAAAAGCGAGGGCGAATACTCCTTCAAAGTAAGCCCGTAACCCAATGTCGAGTGCACTGATCCTGTGCCGATTCGCGCACTTTGCCGTGGTGTTGTTGCTGTTCGGTATCTGCCTGTTTCGGACATGGCTATTCAAACCGTTGCTGATTGAAGCAGCAACAGCCACGCTGGACGCGAAGCTCACATGGGTGCTTCGCTCGCTGACGTCAGTGGCATTGGCCAGCAGCCTGCTGTGGCTTGTGCTCATTGCCGGCAGCATGGCAGGTAGCTGGCAGGATGGACTTGATCCGCCAACCCTGATGCTGGTGCTCCGCAATACATTTTTCGGTCAGGTCTGGAGCGGGCATCTGCTCTTCAGCGCGCTGCTATTGATAAGCCTTGCCTCGCGACGGTTTTCTTCACCCAACCTGCGGCTGGCACTGAGTACGTTGCTATTGGCGACACTGGCACCGGTCGGGCACGGTGCGATGTTCGACGGCCTGAGCGGTGGACTGATGATTCTCAATCAGATGATTCACCTATGCTGCGTCGGCGCCTGGCTAGGAGGGATATTGTTGCTGTCATTGCTGCTGGCGCAACCGTCTGCCGGAAACGCTCAGCACTTGCTTCGGCGCTTCAGCGGCATCGGTTATGGTCTCGTGGCTGCAATCATTACCACTGGGCTAATCAATGTCAGGGTAATGAGCGGCGCCGTTTGGCCCGAGCCAGCATTTTCCGGGTTTGGGCTGATCCTGATGATCAAGGTGTGTCTCGTGCTGTGCATGCTGCTATTAGCACTGACCAATAGATTACTGCTCAATAGCAACAGTGATCGGCTCAACCTGTTGCGCACCAGTGTGGCCCTCGAATGCCTGTTCGGCATAGCAGCCGTTGCAGCTGTTTCCTTATTGGGCACATTGCCGCCAATGCTGAATGTTTGACGGCTGTCAGCAGGGAGTTCAAGCGCAAGCTTCGGAGTGCCGCCTGCCTGCCTGCGCGATAACCTTGTCAGTAATCGCCTTCACGATGAGTACACACGCATGAGTACGGTCAATCCACGCACATCACAGCAGGATAAGCAGATCACGGAAAACGATCCCCGCTGGGCTGCGGTGTTGGCAAGGGATGCGACGGCGGACAACCAATTCGTTTACGCGGTGAAAACCACCGGCGTGTACTGTCGGGCAAGCAGTTCGTCGCGCCTGCCACGGCCAGAGAACGTCGAGTTTTTCGCCAATGCCACAGACGCAGAAGCCGCAGGTTATCGCCCGAGCAAACGGGCCGCAGCGGATCAGACCAGCGTCTTCGCGCAGCATGTAATCCTGGTAGCAGAGGCCTGCCGACAAATCGAACAGGCCGATCGCCTGCCCAGCCTGAATCAACTGGCAGACAACGTCGGTTTGAGTCCCTATCACTTCCATCGGGTCTTCAAGGCCATCACCGGCCTGACGCCCAACGGGTATGCACGGGCCCATCGCGCACGAAAAATGCGCGAGCACTTGAGCCGCCCGGGATCGATCACCAACGCTTTTTACGAGGCAGGTTTCAATTCAAACAGCCGCTTTTACGAGGCCTCGGACACGATGCTTGGCATGAAACCCAGCGACTATCGCGCAGGCGGCGTGAATAACGACATTCGCTTCGCGGTTGGGGAATGCTCGCTGGGCTCGATTCTGGTAGCGCAAAGCGAACGCGGGGTATGCGCCATTCTGCTGGGTGATGACCCGAACACCTTGGTGCGTAATCTGCAGGACAAATTTAGCAACGCCAACCTGATGGGTGGCGATGCCGATTTCGAGCAACTAATTGCAAAGGTCGTTGGATTTATTGAAATGCCTGCCATCGGCCTTGATTTGCCACTGGACCTGCGCGGTACGGCGTTTCAAGAACGGGTGTGGAAGGCACTCAGGGAAATTCCGGTGGGTAGCACAGCCAGTTACGCCGAGATTGCTCAACGGATTGGCGCACCCACCTCTTTTCGCGCCGTTGCACAGGCCTGCGGCGCTAACTGGCTGGCCGTCGCTATCCCCTGTCATAGGGTGGTGCGCAGCGACGGCAATCTTTCAGGTTATCGCTGGGGAGTGGAACGTAAACGACAACTGCTGGAACGCGAGGCAAAGCCATAAAGCAATTAGAGCCTTCCTTTTGGCTGATCTCCAACGAGCTACGCGGACAGTCCGAAGGCGAGCGACTCAAGCACATACAGGCCGGTTTCCCTTCCAGCTGGCGAGGTCGTTTGATCCTGGTGTGGAGGATCGCCAAGGCGCGGTTCGCCACCGATCTGTCGGGCCAGGGTGCAGCACCTCACTGCCAAAAGTAGCTCATTCCAAACACCTCAGTTGCAAAGGGTGCCCCCTGCCCGTTCAATAGCGGCCTGCCTGTCGTTCTATTTCGGAGGAAACCACCATGAGCACTTGGCCTGATAGCCGTATTCTTGATCTCTTCGGGGTGACACTCCCCATCCTTCAAGCGCCTATGGCCGGGGCAAGTGGCTCAGCCATGGCGATTGCCGTCGCCAACGCCGGGGGGCTGGCATCCCTGCCCTGCGCCGCGCTGACTCTGGATCAGATACGCGAAGAAGTGGCATTGATCCGCCAAAATACCAACGTTCCATTGAACCTCAATTTCTTTTGCCACCAACCACCCGCTGTCGACCCAGCCCGAGAGGCTCGCTGGAAAAACACGCTCAAAGACTATTACACCGAGCTGGGCGCTGACTTCGAAGCGCCCACACCGGTGTCCGCACGTGCGCCCTTCGATGACGCCAGTTGCGCGCTGATTGAAGCGTTGAAACCCGAGATCATCAGTTTTCATTTCGGTCTGCCAGAGCAAGCGTTGCTGGATCGGGTCAAGGCGACCGGAGCCAAGATCATTTCTTCTGCCACCACCGTCGAGGAGGCTGTCTGGCTGGAGCAAAACGGCTGTGACGCTATCATCGCCATGGGCTACGAAGCCGGAGGTCATCGAGGGATGTTTCTCAGTAAGGACCTCGACACCCAGGTCGGCACCCTGGCGTTGGTGCCGCAGGTAGTAGACGCCGTCGGCGTGCCGGTGATTGCTGCAGGAGGTATTGGCGATGCGCGCGGCATTGTCGCGGCATTCGCGCTGGGGGCATCGGCTGTCCAACTGGGCACCGCCTATCTCTTCTGCCCGGAAGCCAAGGTGACGAAACCGCACTACCAGGCCCTGCGTAGCGCCAAAGGAAGCCAGACGGCACTGACCAACATTTTCACCGGCAGGCCAGCACGGGGCATCGTCAACCGGATCATGCGCGAACTGGGCCCGATCAGTGATGTCGCACCCGCTTTCCCCCTGGCCGGCGGCGCGCTGATGCCCCTGCGCGCCAAGTCCGAACCGCAAGGCAGTGGCGACTTCATGAACCTCTGGGCCGGTCAGGCGGTCGGGCTGAAACATGAATTGTCGGCAGACGTATTGACCCGTCTACTGGCCACTCAAGCGCTGGAACAATTGACCAGGCGCTGAGATGATCAGCCGCTATATACTCTGCTATATAGCGGCAGGTGTCAGGCAGTCACCCGCCCCACCCACAAAGACTATGGAAGCCTTTATGCGCACTGGACACCTTGGCGTAATCCTCAAATCCCTGACGGCTGTCAGTACCCTGCTGACCATGAGCGCAGCGTTCGCCGACGAAGTACACGTGGCCGTTGCTGCCAACTTCACCGCACCGATCCAGGCCATCGCCAAGGATTTCGAGAAAGACACGGGGCATAAACTGATTGCTGCCTACGGTGCGACAGGCCAGTTCTATAGCCAGATAAAAAATGGCGCGCCGTTCGAAGTGCTCCTCTCTGCCGATGATGCCACCCCGGCCAAGCTGGAAAAAGAAGGCGATACTGTCCCAGGCTCTCGCTTCACCTACGCTGTCGGCACCTTGGCCTTATGGTCTGCCAAAGAAGACTATGTCGACGATAAAGGCGCCGTTCTCAAGGCCAACCAGTATCAGCATTTATCCATTGCCGATGCTAAAACAGCACCTTACGGCCTTGCCGCGACCCAAGTGCTCAGCAAGCTCAACCTCACCGACGCAACCAAAGACAAAATCGTAACTGGCCAGAACATTACTCAGGCGTATCAGTTTGTCTCTACCGGTAATGCTGAACTGGGTTTCGTTGCTTTGTCGCAGATCTACAAGGACGGTCAGATCACCCGTGGTTCGGCGTGGATCGTACCGGCCAATCTGCATGACCCAATCAAACAAGACGCCGTCATCCTTAACAAAGGCAAGGACAACGCTGCAGCCAAGGCGCTGTTTGAATACCTGAAAGGGCCAAAAGCGGCCGCAGTGATCAAGTCGTTCGGTTATCAGTTTTAATGCCACTGAACAGCGACGATATCGCGGCCATCTGGCTGACGCTGAAACTGGCGTCATTGACCACGGTCATCCTGCTCCTTATCGGTACGCCCATCGCTTTATGGCTGGCGCACACCCGTTCGTGGCTCAAGGGCCCGGTGGCTGCAGTGGTCGCTCTGCCGCTGGTGCTGCCGCCAACGGTCATTGGCTTTTACCTGCTGCTGGCGATGGGGCCTAACGGCATGGTCGGTCACTTCACCCAGAGTATCGGCCTTGGAACGCTGACCTTCAGCTTCCCCGGTCTGGTGATCGGCTCCGTCATCTACTCGATGCCCTTTGTCGTACAGCCACTGCAAAATGCCTTCGCCGCCATTGGCAAGCGACCGCTGGAGGTCGCAGCCACCCTGCGCGCCGGCCCATGGGACACCTTCTTCAGTGTGATGTTGCCACTGGCCCGCCCCGGCTTTATAACGGGCGCCATTCTCGGTTTTGCCCATACCGTGGGCGAGTTTGGCGTGGTACTGATGATCGGTGGCAATATCCCGGAAAAAACCCGCGTGGTTTCCGTGCAGATCTACGACCACGTCGAGTCAATGGAATACCTGCAAGCGCATTGGCTGGCCGGGGTGATGTTGGTATTTTCTTTCCTGGTTCTACTGGCGCTGTACTCAAGCGGCAAAACCAAAGCAAGCTGGAGTTGAGCCGATGACCTCGCAGATACAGGTGCGCCTGCAAGTGGCCTATCCCGGTTTTGATCTGGATGTCGACCTCGCATTGCCGGGCCATGGTGTGACGGCGCTGTATGGCCACTCCGGCTCAGGAAAAACCACCTGCTTGCGCTGTATCGCCGGGCTGGAGAAAGCGCGACAGGGCTTCATTCAGATTAATGGTGAAGTCTGGCAGGACAACGCCCGAGGCATTTTCCTCCCGCCACATAAACGTGCGCTGGGGTATGTGTTTCAGGAGGCCAGTCTCTTCCCGCATCTGTCGGTGAGGGGCAACCTGGAATTCGGACTGCGGCGTGTTGCGAGCAGTCAGCGCAAGGTACAACTGGATCAAGCCAGCACATTGCTGGGTATCGATCATCTGCTCGAGCGCCACACCGACAACCTGTCCGGCGGCGAGCGACAACGTGTCGGTATCGCTCGCGCCCTGCTGACCAGCCCACGCTTGTTATTACTCGACGAACCTCTGGCGGCGCTGGACACCCAACGCAAGAGCGAAATCCTGCCGTACCTGGAGCGCCTTCACGATGAGCTGGAAATCCCCATGCTCTATGTCAGCCACTCTCAGGACGAAGTTGCACGGCTGTCCGATCACATAGTCGTGTTAAGCGAGGGCAAAGCCTTGGCCAGCGGTCCCATCGGTGAAACCTTGGCGCGCCTCGACCTGCCGATGGCGACAGGCGACGATGCCGGCGTAGTGGTCGAAGGCATCGTCAGCGCTTATGACCCCAACTATCAGTTGCTGACGTTGCACCTGCCTGGCAGCGACCTGATAGTTCGTGTCGCGCATTCACCCCTGTCGGTCGGCAAGACCCTGCGTTTTAAGGTGCAAGCCAGGGACGTGAGCCTGAACCTGCAACCCGATGAGCAAAGCAGCATTCTCAACCGATTGCCTGTTACCGTGATCAGCGAAATTGCTGCCGACAACAGGGCGCATGTGCTGGTTCGGCTCGACGCGGCCGGCACACCATTGCTCGCGCGGATTACCCGTTACTCCCGCGATCAAATGCGCCTGTACCCGGGCCAACATCTATGGGCACAGATCAAGTCGGTAGCGGTGTTGGCGTAGCGCACAAGTAGGGTTGAGTGGCGTTGCCGTTGACCTGGTAGGTGGTCGACAACTCTTCAATTTTTAATAGGAAATGACGAACCGCGTGCTGAACCTCGACGAACAATGCGTCAGGCGGCGCGGCGTACGCTACTGTGTTCAAGGTGTTATCGACAATGACACCTGTGTTGCGCTTGTTAGTCAGAACATACAAGACATCGACACCCACGTTCGCCAAGGCGACCAGATAATCGGCCTTAGGCACACGCTCGCCGCTTTCATACTTGCCTTGCGCGTTTACAGCAACGCCGCCCAGAAGCCCCATTTCCCGTTGCGAATACCCTAACCGTTTGCGTTCTTGCCTGATCCTGAAGCCTATCTCATTCATTGGCCTGGCCACCATTGTGTTATTGACCCATAAAGTTTCTCAAAAAAAATCGGAGATTAGAATGCTTGAGATTAACCAGAAACGACGACTGGTCAGCACGCTGGCCCGGGGGCGACCAAGTCGGCATGCTGGTGGCTCATGACACACCTGAGACCGTTGCCCATGTTAAACCGAGCAAGACAGCGCCATTTTTGGCGAAAGCATTGGCAGGGCGATGATTTAGTAGGGGCTGCCATCCTTATGATTAAACAGCCACTGGCCGTCCGCTTGCAGCGCCACCTCAAGATCATCATCGGGATAACTCACTGTGTCGCCTGATGCGCGATCCCCCACCTCCAGAATCACACAGTCGGACTCAGTGCGATTCTCAAGATGGTGCGGCGTCACGCCTGCCGCAAACCCGGCCACCATACCGGGTCGCAGCCTGGTTTCACCCTCATGGGTGAATAGCGTGGGTTCGCCCTCAAGGACGTAGATGAACTCGTCCTGCCGGGAATGGCAATGATGCAGCGCGGATACCGCGCCCGGTGACAGTCGAGTCAGGTTTACACCAAAGTTCTTGATGCCGAAAATATCGCCCAGCGGATGTTTGATCCTGCCCGACATAAGCGAGGCGAACGGTTCAGGGTAGCTGCTCGGCTTGGCCCGTTTCGAAGCGTCAGCCGCCATAATGGCAGTTGGACTTTTTATGGATGACATCAACCTCTCCCCCGGTTTCACGTTCTGATTGCCTGAGCCAATAAATCCAGCGGCTCAATATGGCTCAAGAAGCTCCTCACTTGAAGCGTGATCGGATATCTAGGTGAATTGCGGACCAGAAACAAACAAGGGCCTACATGCGATATCGCGTGTAAGCCCTTGATTTTAAATGGTGCCCGAAGCCGGGGTCGAACCGGCACGTCCTTACGAACGAGGGATTTTAAGTCCCTTGCGTCTACCAATTTCGCCATTCGGGCGGTAGCGCGATGTGCAGGGAATATATACATCCCTACCCGGTGAAGCAAGTTTACTGGTCCCGTCAATGCGACAAAACATTGCGCGCGAAACCAATAAAAAAGCTCCGTAAATCATGGATCTACGGAGCTTGTTTATGATGGAGGCCGAGGTCGGAATCGAACCGGCGTAGGCGGATTTGCAATCCGCAGCATAACCATTTTGCTACTCGGCCCCAAACGTACAACGTCGATACAGCTGACATTGAACGCATACACACATGAGCTGAAAACTTGAATCTAATCTAGCTTCCAACCCTTTGAAATCTATAGGTTTTTTTACATTCCCAAATCAGGAATGGACGCAATTCTGGACTTGTTCGAATAGCATGTCAATCGCTGGCAGAAAATAATTCCATACCCTGCTCCCGCTGGCTCTCGACAGCCAGCTGAAAAAGCAGTTATCTCCCGCGTGAAGCGCCAATCACGCGTGTGACGTTTTTCAACCGTCATAACACCCTGAAACTAATGCGAATTACTGTCCCAAAACCAGCTCCAGAACCCAGGCAACTGAACAGGCTCAGAACTGTCCCTGACGGTGCGCGCCATGACGGCATGCTGCAACGCTGATCGATCATCGTAAAAAGGCTTGGCTGCGGTTGTCAGACCCGTCTCGCGCGCACTGTCGATCAGTATCTGCAGGTATTCCTGCGCGTGCCGAGCGGTGTAGCGATTGAGGTCGTGAAACGTCACTACCACCGGAATAGCGCCATCGACCGCTGGCAACTCACCTGCTGCAATCCGCTCGCGTACTTCGGACAACTGCCTCAGCATGCTGGACCGTCTGCGCAGGCTGAAATTGTAGCCCCATATCTTGCCGTCATTCGCGCTCAGATCGGTCAGCAACACATGCATGCCATGCTGCTGGTAAGCGGCGAAGGTGCGCTTATCGTAGTTCCAGAATGGCGGGCGCACCAACACGGGTGGTGCACCGGTGATCGCAGCGATGTCTGCACTGCCTTCCGTTAGCGACTGTTCCAGCTCTTCCGGGCTGAGAGAACGATGATTGGTATGCCCCGGCGTAGCGGTATGGAAGCCCAGCACGTGACCTTCGTCATATTCACGGTGCATGATTTTTCGGCCCAATTCACTGCCGCCCGCCCGTGCCGCACGGGTCTGCACAAAAAATACTGCCTTGATGCCCGGCTGCACTGGATTGTGGGCAAGATCGTCGAGAACGGAGAGCGTCGGATTAAAAAAACTGGACGCACTTGGCCCGTCATCAAAGGTCAGCAAAAAACGGACAGGGGCTTGTGCGTGCAAACGCTGCTCAGTCTGTGGCGTCATTGCGATCGGGGCGCTGATACAACCAAGGAGGCCGACAGCGATAGCAAGCGCTGATAAAACGGTGACGATGTGCTTCATGCTTCTACCTTAGAGCGTCCCACGCCAGTGAAGACTGTCGGGCGAAGACAGATGGCGGTAAGTTATTCAAAGCCCATTAAATGACTGGCATCCCGGCGCATTCGCTCGGAAAGTCAAACGTGTCGTTCCTTGCCTGTAGATTCGCTACTATATTTGCTCCGCGCTTCTTTTCTGCGGTTTTCTTCATTCTGGAGCTCGAATGTCTAGTCAAAAGGACATCGCCGCCGAAAGCGGCGCACCGATGATCCCTGAGCAGCGCCGTGAGCTCATGCTACGGCAGTTACGCAAGCATCAGGTGCTGAGTGTTCATCAATTGATGGAAATGTTCGACTGTTCGCACATGACCATACGCCGCGATATCGCGCTGCTCGAACAGGAAGGACGTGCTTACTCGGTCACGGGTGGCGTGCGGATCGCCAGCCAGTTGCACAGCGAGCCTAGCCATCAACTCAAAGCGGTCGTCGAATTGCCGCAGAAGCAGGCGATGGCAAAACTGGCCGCACGGTTACTGCACCCCGACATGACGATTTACTTGGATGCCGGAACCAGCACTCTGGAAATCGTACCTTTTATCAAGGCGCTGTCCGGCATGACCGTGGTGACCAACGACTTCGGGATTGTCCTGGCGTTGATGGATGCGCTCCAAGTCACCGTCATTCATACCGGCGGACAGCTGGATCATTCCAACCATTCATGCGTAGGCGGTTTGGCGGTGGCCACGTTGCGCCAGATCGTCACCGATATCGCCTTCATATCGACCAGTTCGTGGGATCTTCGTCGCGGCCTCACAACGCCTTCGGCGCTGAAGGTAGAGGTCAAGCAAGTCGCGATGCAATCGGCCTCGCAAGTGGTGCTGGTGGCCAGCAGCTCGAAGTACGGCACGTTCAGCATGTACAAAATTGCCGGGATCGAGCAGTTCGACATTGTCATCAGTGACGACGCGCTGACCCCTGCCGCAGCCGACAGCATCCGCAAACAGGGGGTTGAACTGCTGCTGCCTTCTGATGACAGCGTGTAAGGCTTTGCGCGTTAGCGAGCGTTCCAGTCCCGCAGCCACTGCAAACCGACTGACGTGTTGCCGCGCGGCCTGTATTCGCACCCTACCCAACCGTCATAGCCCAACTTATCGATCAACTCGAACAGATAGGGATAGTTAACCTCTCCCAGATCCGGCTCGTGCCGGTCCGGCACGCCCGCGATCTGGATATGGCCAATACCGTTAAAATCCCGTCGCAATTTGCTGGCCAAATCGCCTTCGACAATCTGGCAGTGGTAACAGTCGAACTGAACCTTCAGGTTACTGGCGCCCACTTCCTTGCAGATGGCTTGCGCCTGATCCTGTCGGTTAAGGAAAAAGCGTGGCATGTCTCGGGTGTTAATGGGCTCCAGCAACACCGTGACCCCGACTTTGACCGCCTGGGCGGTCGCGTAGGCCAGGTTTTCCAGGTAAATGGCGTGATGCCGAGCCCGGTCATTCTCGGAGGGCAGCAGGCCAGCCATGACATGAATTCGTGAGTTACCCAGCACCGCGGCGTATTCCAGCGCCCGATCAAAACCACTGCGAAATTCGCTTTCACGGCCCGGCAACGACACCGTGCCCCGCTCGCCGGCCCCCCAATCGCCGGGCGGCGCATTAAACAGCGCCTGCACCAGGCCGTTGTCGCTCAAGCGCTGCTTGAGTTCCTGAGCGCTGTAATCGTAGGGAAACAGATACTCCACCGCTTCGAAACCATCGGAGGCTGCAGCGGCGAAGCGATCCAGAAACTCATGTTCCGGGTAGAGCATACTGAGGTTGGCAGCAAAACGAGGCATGGTAGCTCCTTGGATAGAGGGTTAGACAAAAGGCCAGATCAGCAAGGTAATGCAGAAACCCAGCGTACCGAGCAATGTGGTCAATACGGTCCAGGTACGCAGGCCGTCGGCCACACTCAACCCAGCCAGTTTGGTGAAAATCCAGTAGCCGGCATCATTGATATGGGACATTGCCAACCCGCCACCGCCCATGGCCAGGCACAGCAGAGCCATGTGGTTCGGGGTCAGATTGAGGGTCGCAATCAGTGGGCTGATGATACCAGCAGTGGTCACCAGGGCCACCGTGGTCGACCCCTGGACCGCGCGCAACAGCATGGTCAGTAGAAAGCCCAGAGCGAGCACCGGCAGACCGGTGGTGCGTAACATATCGGAGACCACTGCGCCGATGCCGGTATCCACCAGCACCTTGCCGAATACACCGCCAGCACCGGCAATCAAGATCACCATCGCTACACCGGGCAACGCCGAGCCGATCACGTCGGACACCTGAGTGCGGCTCCAGCCACGACGCGATCCCAGCAGCCAGGCACACAACAAAGTGTCCAGCAGCAGCGCCACCAGCGGCGCGCCAAGCACAGTCATGATCCCGCGCAGGGTCGACTCGGGCGGGAGCAACGAAGTCGATAGCGTACCCAGCAAAATCAAAATAATCGGCAGCAAGATCAGACTGACAATCAAACCGAAACCTGGTGGTGGAGCTGGTGGCAGTTTGGAAACAATGCTGTTGGTGGATTCTTCAAGGCCCATGTGGGACGCGGCCACAGCGGCGCGTTCAATGCTCTTGCCGTTGCCATTGGACCAAGCAGCCAGATCCTCGTTGGTGACATGCGGACCATACACTTCGGCACGAATATCATCGGTCATTGGGTACACCCGACGGGTCATGCGCCCCGCTACGCGATAACCGATGTAGCACAGCAGCGCAGTCATTGGCAGGCCGAACATCAGCACCCGACCCAAATCGGCGCCCAACTGGCTGGCAGCGGCAACTGCGCCTGGATGTGGCGGCAGGAAGGCATGGACGGTCAGCAAGGCCGCACACATCGGCAGCGCAAACACCAGCAGCGGTTTACGCGCAGTGCGGGCAACGCCATAGGCCAGTGGCATCAAGATGATTACGCCGACTTCAAAGAACACCGGCACCCCGACCATAAACCCGGCAACCGTCAGCGCCAGGGGCGTACGTCGATTACCGAAGCGCGTGATCAGGGTCTTGGCCAACGCCTCGGCACCGCCGGAAAGCTCAATGATCCGCCCAATCATCGCGCCCAAGGCAATGATGATCGCGATATGGCCCAGGGTCTTGCCCATACCGCCTTCGATGGTAGCGACCAGATCGGCCGGCTTCACTCCGGCCACCAACGCCACCAGAATGCTCACCAGCATCAACGCCACGAAGGGTTGGAACTTGTACTTGAGCACAAGGAATAACAACAGCGCTATCCCTAGTCCGGCGGTCATCATCAGGAATAGCGGGCTCATTTCAGAAGCCCCCCACGCCGGGTGAACGAAACGGTTCTGCCACTGAATCTGAAAATGCCGCAGTGAAGGTTAGTCATGCTTGGATTTCCTATTGTTATTGTTTTGTCAGGCCAGCCGGAGCCCTCGAGGCTCGTTGCGAGTCCCCGGGACAGGGCCTGCTTTATCGATCTACCGTGTTAAATCTGCGTTCTACCAGTGCACACCAAAAATCTCTCGCAGCTCATCCAGCGCAGCCCGGTCCAGCGGATCAGGCTTGGGATTGCTCATCAACCAGAGCCGGGCAGTTTCCTCAAGCTCTTCCAGGGCATAGCTTGCGCGGGATACCGAACTCTCCCAGAGCACAGGACCCAGCCTTTCGAGCATTACGCCACGAACGCTATTGGCCAACTGCGCGACCTGCTCTGCGACTTTCGGCGAGCCCGGTCGCTGGTAGCCAATCAAGGGGATGTGCCCGACTTTCATGACCTGATATGGCGTCAAGGGCGGCAAAATGTCGTCTGGATGCCAGACACCCGCCAGCGTCAACGCCACCAAATGAGTGGAGTGGGTATGCACCACGCCACCGACGCCCGGGTTGCGGTCGTAGACCTGGCGATGCAGCGCGAGAGTCTTTGAAGGTTTGTCTCCGGACACCCATTCGCCAGCCAGATTGACCTTGGCGATGGTCGCTGGATCGAGGCGCCCAAGACAGGCATCCGTCGGCGTTATCAACCAGCCATCCTCCAGGCGGGCGCTGATATTGCCTGCGCTGCCGACGGTGTAACCGCGCTGATAAAGGCTACGGCCAACCTCGCAGATTTCTTCGCGCAATGCGTTTTCCTTGCTCATTGCGCGCCTCCCGCCAGTTGCGTCAAGGCTTTGCTGAAGAAATCCCGGCTGCCGAAGTTGCCCGATTTGAGTGCCAGGGCCAGTGGTTCATCCGTGTTGCTGACAGTCGCCGGCACACCCGGATCAATCTGCGCGCCTATCTGCAGCAACTGCACACCCAGCGCCTGAACCACGGCACCCGAGGTTTCTCCCCCTGCGATCACAAAGCGGCGCACGCCACTCTGGCGCAAACCCTGCGCAATTTCACCGAAACTGTTCTCAACCAGACTGCCAGACTGCTCGACACCCAGTTGGTGCTGCACCACTTTGACCTCTTCCGGCGAACTGGTGGCGTAGATCAATACCGTCTGTTCGTTGTTCCGGGCGAAGGCCAATGCCTGGGACACTACGGGTTCGCCAGCTGCCAAAGCCAATGGGTCAATCCGCAGGGCTGGCCGACCGGCTTCGAGCCAGGCTGCCACTTGACCATTGGTGGCCACGGAGGCGCTACCGGCCAATACCACTTCACCGCCCAACACCGCCGGCAGCTTCGAGGCGTCAAAGTCACGCAGTTTGCCGGCGCGGCGGAAGTTCTCGGGCAAGCCCAACGCCAATCCCGAACCGCCAGTCAACAACGGCAGATCGGCGCAGGCGGCACCCAGGGTGTACAAATCCTTATCCGACAAGGCATCGGCGATTGCCATGCCGATACCTTGGGCCCGCAATTCGGCGATGCGCGCACGGACCTGGTCGACCCCTTGAGAGACAGTGTCGTAGCGCAACAGGCCGACATTCAGGCCGGTCTGCGATTGCAGAACCCGAACCAGATTGGCATCGGTCATCGGCGTCAACGGGTGATGCTGCATGCCGGACTCGCTGAGCAACTGATCCTGTACAAACAAATGACCGCGAAAAACGGTCCGACCATTTTCCGGGAACGCCGGACAGGCCAGGGTAAAGTCACTGTCCAGCGCGGCCAGCAGCGCTTCGCTGACTTGGCCGATATTGCCGGCTGCGGTGGAGTCGAACGTCGAGCAGTACTTGAAGAAAATCTGCTCGCAGCCTTGCTCACGTAACCACGCCAGCGCCGCAAGGGATTGCTCGACCGCTTCGGAGACGGGAATGGTGCGTGATTTCAGGGCAATGACGATCGCATCGGCGTCTAGCCCGGTAGTGACGTCAGCACTCGGAATACCGATGCTTTGTACGGTGCGCATACCGCCGCGTACCAGCATGTTGGCAAGGTCCGTGGCACCCGTGAAGTCGTCGGCGATACAGCCCAGCAATGGCCGTGCAGTGAATGTGTTCATGGTGCATTCCTCAAACAGGCTCAGGCTTGGCTGTCGGCAGCTCGATACCCGGGAATATCTTGATCACCGCCGAGTCGTCCTCACGACCAAAGCCCGCACTGGAAGCCTGCATGAACATCTGGTGAGCAGTGGCCGACAGCGGCAGCGGGAATTTGCTGGCCCGCGCGGTATCCAGCACCAGGCCCAGGTCCTTGACGAAAATATCCACCGCCGACAACGGCGTGTAGTCGGCCTTGAGAATGTGCGGCACGCGGTTTTCGAACATCCAGGAGTTGCCAGCGCTGTGGGTGATCACTTCGTAAAGTGCGTCGGCATCGACCCCTTCACGCAAGCCCAACGCCATGGCTTCGGCAGAGGCCGCGATATGCACCCCGGCAAGGAGCTGGTTGATGATCTTGACCTTCGAGCCCAAACCATGAACGTCACCCAGGCGATAGACTTTGCCGGCCATGCCCTGAAGAATCGCTTCGGCCTTGGCATAGGCATCCGCCGGGCCCGAGGTCATCATGGTCATCTCACCCGCAGCAGCCTTGGCCGCCCCACCGGAGATCGGTGCATCCAGATACAGCAGGCCCTTCTCAGTCAGGCGCTGTCCCAAATCCACGGCATAGGTCGGCGCCACGGTGGCACAGCCGATCACCAGACTGCCAGGACGCAGCGCGGCCACGGCCCCTCCTTCTCCAAACAATACTGCCTCGGTCTGGTCAGCGTTCACCACAACGGTAATGATCACGTCACACTCAGCGGCCATGTGAGATGGCGAAGAGCAGGCTACGCCGCCCTCGCTGGCAAACTGCTCCGTCACTGAAGCGCGCACATCACAGGCATGCACATTGAAACCGCTACGCAACAACGAACGAGCAATGCCCAGGCCCATCGCGCCCAAACCAACCACACCGACATTTTTGTTATTCATGGGGTACTCCAAAGGGAAACAGCGGCTTATTCCGCGCCAGTAAGGCGCAGACGGCAGGCCACGTTATAGAGATTATTCAGGGCATTGAGGGCGTAAGCGTTGCCCGCGATGCTGTCGCTCAACGCGTGAATAGGGTCCTTGTCGAACATCGAGGCAATCCTGTTTTGTCTTGTTTTCAGGTTGTCGTAAAGGCTGGTCAGATAATCTATCAATGATCTGATTATGTGAAGTTATTTTTTAAAATAACATTTTTTAACACTCTGGCCTGAAATGCAGATGCGTGAGTATTGGTTCCGCACTGCACTCAACGCATCTGGAGTGAGGCATCCCTGCCAAAGAGTTGATTGATGTGTGGAAGCGCGCCCAGACGTATCCTCAGACTCAACACCTTGAAATCGCGCTGGCACAAGAGGCCTGTGGACAGCTACCGGCGTCCGATTGTGCTGGCCCGGTCCACCTGCCGCCGGCGCTGCGCCAGCTCGGAAGTTGATTGCGGAATAGCCATGGACTGGGGCGTTTGGCGCTGACCCAGTATGCGAGCCAGCGTGGCCCGGACGGTGGCCTCATCATTGTCGAAGTCGCCATGATGCCGCGCCTGGGAGGCACTTTGATTACCCTTTGGCAGGTCATTGGGCGCACGCACCCAATCAGCGTTTGCTCCCGACTGGAACAGCCCGCTGAGTGCCGGATCGCTTCGAATGAAGCTCTCCATGCCCAAAATCGGCTCACCATCGGGACGAATGAGTGGGATGCGGACCTGATCCTCGAAGGCATCGGACACCAGGTAGAGGAGAGACTTGTTGTAGACATGCGCGCAATTGTCATCGCGTTCGGCCTGGTCCGTCAGGGTAAACAGGCCGAACTGCCCAATGCGCTTATCACGGATGGGTTCCAGGTACGTCTCTTGGAACAGCTTCACAGTGCAGGCTGGCGCCCACAGGTGACAACTGGCAACCGTTGCTCCAAGTCCGTCCACCTTGCTACCTGCCATCGGACCACTATTCATGGCACCCTTTGACACTAGGTATTGCACCAGCGGCGCGAGGAAAATGCTCCCGGCACTGTGTCCCACCAGATGGATGTCTACGCCCTGTTTCGCAAGCACCGCGAGCCCCTCGGCTACCACCCGTGCACCACCCTCGGCACTAACGGTGGCAAGCAGCGCGTTTTTCTTCATTTCATCCCACTCGGATTTGCCAGTCAGCAGGCGCGCAATGGGTTCCAGAGCATCGTCCAAACGATCGAGCATGAAGTCCTTTGTTGCGTCCAGGACGCCTTCGGGGCGCCGGCGCCGGGCTGCGTCAGCCAGCATGTTGCTCAGGGTGGTCCAATAGTCGGTTTTCCAGATAAATGCCAGTGGATAGCACTCTGCATCAAGCAGGGTCTGTCGATAGCCCGCGACCGTTTCAATCGCGCTGGCCTGGCTGACGAGCCCGCCGTGGGCATAGACGACGATGCGCTTTTTGTTCCACTTCTCGGTGATTCGTGGAAAGTCCACGTCGAGAATTTCGCGCACACTGCCGAGCGTGGTGCCAATGTCGCCGCGAGGGTCGAGCGCGCCATCATTGCCGATGCTGATGACATGCGGCCGAATTTCCCTGAGCGTCTCACTGGAAGACACCGCCGCAGTACCGATTGTCGGGCTGGCAATACGCGCCACCGCTGTCACGTTGATGGGGGCGCCAAGCCGCGCTACCCAGACATCCAACCCGTTAGTGAGCCAGTCGTCATAACGCACGCGACCGAACCCTCCGAGGCCCCAAGCCTCCCCCCAGGAGTTCTGAACCCAGAAGCCGTCCTGGTCATACGCCACGATCGCGAAGGCATGGCCACCGAGGATATCCGATGACGGCTGGATATAGCCGTCAGCACTGACCTCGCTCCATCCGGCATGTACAGTGGCGCTGGCATACAACACGCCGACCTCGGCGATTGCAGCGTGCATGGCCACGATATCCGTATGATTGACACGGAAATATGCGCCCAACGGACGTAATGCCGCCTCTTGCGCAAGTTTTTCGGTCAGCGCCGGCACCTTGCTTTTGGACTGCCATTGCGCTGCCGTACAAACGCCGTGCTTGTACCAACCCTTCATTGCGCCACGGCAACTTGAACCTTCGTAGTCCACACCGGCCCACTCATCGTAGCGACGGGCCAGGTCGTAGAACATCTGTGGGCTCACCTGAGTCTGGTCAGATTGGTACTTACGGGTACGAAAGAGATAGTGCGCAACTGTCGCAAGACCGTATCCGGTACAGGCGCCCTCACGCCCTTGGTCCAGAATCGGTACACCTGCCTTCTGGTAGTCGCTGAGTTCCCTTCGTATCGGAACCTCCACCAAGGTGGGGACATACATGCTGTCTCGGAAGTCCAGCCCGTCAGGCCTGACATTCAACACGCGCCCCTGAGCCGCTCCGGAAGCGCGAGCAGATGAGGTTTTCTTTGGAGTGGCTTTACCGGCGTCGCTTTTCTGTACCTTCTTTGTCGCCTTTTTTTGTGCAGCGTCAGTGGCTGGTGCTTCAGCGGCACTGCTGACCTCTTTGCCTTTGGATCGACCTGTTCTAGATGTCATTTCGAGTGCTCCTTTGCCGCATTTGCGACTGGCACTACTGACGCTTTTGCGCCCCCCAGCCATGTGGAAAATCGTCGAGGTGTGATATCTCGACGAAGCATAGCCAATGCGGTGGCGGGCCGCCTTTAGCGGACAGCTTGAACTCAATTGATGGTCTGATTCCTGCCCCTTTAAACCACTCAAAAAGCAACAAGTCAGAGGCTCTACTTAACCGTTCGGGCAACACACCTTTCTGATTTCAACGCTTAATGTTATGCGTCCATCGCGAGCGTCGCGCTGATCGAAAACAACTCGATTCAACGCTTGACCTCCATTGCCCGCGCAAGATGTTCACCGAAGCCTTTGAAGCGTACGCTGCGCGAGCAGCTATGCTTTTTTCAGCAATTCAAAGCGCGATTGCCCTTACTTCAACGCATCAGTGCTGCTCACCTGGGGGGCCACGGCTTTATGAGCGATTCTAATTCTTCGCCCCCCCTCCCGGAATCGGGGCGGATTGCACTGCGAGTGAAGGCGGGCGATCAGGCCGGTTGGGGTCGCTGGATCCCGGGGCTCAACACGCTGCGCGGATACCAAATAGCCTGGTTGCGGCACGACATCATGGCCGGACTGGTGCTGACCACAATGCTGGTGCCTGTCGGCATCGCCTACGCGCAAGCTTCAGGCCTCCCCGGCATCTATGGCCTGTACGCGACCATCGTCCCGCTACTCGCTTACGCGTTGTTCGGGCCTAGTCGGATACTCGTGCTGGGCCCAGACTCCTCATTGGTTGCAGTCATCCTCGCCGTCATCCTGCCACTCTCCGGCGGCGACCCACAGCGTGCGGTCGTCCTTGCGGGGATGATGGCAATCGTGTCGGGAACGGTATGCATCCTGGCCGGGGTAGCGCGTCTTGGCTTCGTCACCGAGCTTCTTTCCAAACCAATCCGCTACGGGTATATGAACGGAATAGCCCTGACCGTATTGATCAGCCAACTGCCCAAACTCTTTGGCTTTTCGATCGAAACCGACGGCCCGCTGAGAAACCTGTGGGCCATCGCCACAGAGGTGGTGGAGGGAAAGACCAACTGGACCACGTTCATGGTCGGTGCGGTCACACTGGCAGTAATCCTGCTGCTCAAGGGCAACCAGCGCCTGCCTGGCATTCTGATCGCCGTGGCAGGGGCGACCGTTGTCGTTGGCGTGCTGGGCCTTGACGCGCGCGCTGGCGTGCTGACCCTTGGCTCCCTTCCGCAAGGCCTGCCTGCGTTCGCCATCCCCTGGATCAAAACCACCGATATCGTCCCCGTCCTGATCGGCGGTTGCGCCGTCGCCCTCATTTCGTTCGCCGACACCAGCGTACTCTCGCGTGTCTATGCGGCGCGGACCCGCACCTATGTCGACCCGAACCAGGAAATGGTGGGGCTTGGCATCGCGAACCTGGCCGCAGGACTCTTTCAGGGCCTTCCCATCTCCAGCAGTTCGTCACGTACGCCTGTGGCCGAGGCGGCAGGGGCGAGATCCCAGCTGACCGGCGTCGTCGGCGCGCTTGCCGTGGCCTTGCTGCTGGTGATGGCGCCAGACATGCTGCAGCATCTACCCACCAGCGCATTGGCTGCTGTGGTGATTGCATCGGCCATTGGCTTGATCGAGATCAGCGACCTGCAGCGAATTTATCGCATCCAGCGCTGGGAGTTCTGGCTGTCAATTGTCTGTACGGTTGGCGTGGCCGTGTTCGGCGCGATTCAGGGCATCGGCCTTGCGATCGTGATTGCCGTCATCGAATTCCTGTGGGATGGCTGGCGTCCGTATTCAGCGGTTCTTGGACGCGTCAAGGGCGTTCAGGGCTACCATGACCTCAAGCGCTATCCAGGCGCACGCCTGATCCCAGGGCTGGTTCTGTTTCGCTGGGACGCCCCCTTGTTTTTCGCCAATGCCGAGCTGTTCCAGGATCGAGTACTGGATGCGGTGGCTGCCTCCCCTACTCCCGTGTGTTGGCTGGTCGTTGCGGCGGAACCGGTCACCAGTGTGGACGTGACGTCTGCCGACATGCTGGCGGAATTGATCGAAACCCTGCACGCTGCTGAAATCGAGTTGTGCGTTGCTGAAATGAAAGACCCGGTCAAGGACAAGCTCAAGCGATTCGGGCTGTTCGCACGGCTTGGCGAGCACGCGTTTTTTCCGACTGTAGGTGCCGCCGTGAGCAGCTATCTGTTGACTCATCCGGTGGAGTGGGACGATGAGAATCGCTGAGCGACGAGGCAATCCTGAAGCGTAGCCTTCCGGTGATTGCCTCTGGCGAATGTGATCTGCGTCGGAACCGGTGCCTGGATGGCTTAGTGACCTCAACTGCACTCAATGTATTGGTTTTACCAACGTTGCCCCTGCATGTTGTACGCTTTAAAAACTCGCCGTGGAGTTTCGCTGCCGTGGTACCGGCTTCATAATGGTTGCGCAGCCAATCGGGAAGATATGCACCTTGGTTGCTTCATCACCGGCATTCTACAGGCAGCCTAAGAATGATGACGTCCTTGGTCTCATCGGTCATCGAGTTCCTGACGGCGCATCCGCATGTCGCCTACCTGGCGGTGTTTCTTCTGGCGCTTTCCGAATCAGTCCCTATTATCGGTGCCGTCGTTCCAGGCACAGCCGTGATCCTTGCGCTCAGTGCCTTGGTGCCGAGTGGCGTGTTATTGCTCTGGCCATTGCTGGTCGCCGCCAGTTTAGGCGCCATAGCAGGCGATGGTCTTTCCTTCTGGCTCGGGCATCGATACCAGCGCGAGATTCTTGGTTTCTGGCCGTTGAACCGGCATCCTGAACTGATTGAACGCAGCGAGGCATTTTTTACGCGTCACGGCGCCAAAAGTGTGTTTCTAGCGCGCTTCGTTCCGGGCGTCCGCGCCTTCATTCCACTCCTCGCAGGCATGATGGGAATGGCGGTCAGTCGGTTCTATGCCGTCAATGTTGCCTCGGCGCTCGCTTGGGCTCCGTCGCATATTCTGTCCGGTGTGCTCCTCGGTGCAACGTTCAGTATTCTCGGTGCAGCCGCAAAGCCGCTCTCGATCCTGCTGGTCGTTCTACTCGCAATGGGCTGGGCGCTCCTGCATATCGTACGTTTTACGGTGCGTCGCGGCGTCCCTTTCTTCATCGACGCACTAGGGCGGCTGCAGCGCTGGGCTGGCACTCACGACACCCGACTGAGCCGCAGTCTCACCCATTTACTTGATCCTTCACGACCCGAAGCACGGACTCTCGCGTTGTCGGCTGTATTTCTCGTCGGAGCAGCCTGGCTCTTATCACCGGTGACCCCTTGCTGCTCGCAGACAGCGCGATATACCACGCTCTTCAGGATCTTCGTACAGTGCCAGGCGATGCGGTGATGATCGCTGTTACAGAGCTCGGAGACACCAAGGTTGTGATAGCGGTCACGATTGTTGTGTTGCTGTGGCTGATGTGGCAACGCGCCTGGCGTACAGCAGCCTATTGGCTGGTTGCGATTGCCGGCGCTTCGGTTCTTAACACTGTCATAAAAGTTGCGCTGCATCGAACTCGACCCGGTGAGCTTCTCTACTCTGGATGGAGCACATTTTCCTTCCCCAGTGGCCATAGCACGGTCAATGTCGTGCTCTACGGTTTCCTCGCATTTCTCATCGCGCGCGAGGTCCGCCCGGCATGGGGTCTCGTGGTTGCTCTCGGCGCGGCAACCCTGGTGTTTCTGATTGCATTCTCACGCCTCTACCTTGGTGCGCATTGGCTTTCCGACGTGCTCGGGGGACTGGCATTCGGATCCGCGTGGCTCGCGCTGCTCGGACTGTCCTACCTGCGACGCCAAGCCAGGCGCCTTGAGCCAAGAAGCCTACTCGCGGCCGGATGTTCAGCTCTGATTCTTACCGGAGGACTCAATATCTATAACAGTCATGCGACCGACAGCGACCGCTACGCCGTCAAGGTGGGAACTCCGTATATGGCTGCCACCGATTGGTGGGCGTCGGGTTGGCAGCAACTGCCGGCACGGCGTATCGATCTCACTGGCGAGACGAATGAGCCGCTGACGTTCCAGTGGGCCGGAGGCCTGAAGGATTTGCAAGATGCCCTGCAGCGCAACGGATGGCTTAATTCGGCGGACTGGACACCGGTGGATGCCCTGAACTGGCTTACCGCCCCAGCCGACCCAACAGGCCTTCCGGTTATTCCACTTTTCGCGAGTGGCCGCCTCCCCAGCCTGACGCTCGTTCGACCAAATAGTGATGGAGCACTTACCCGTTCACGCCTCGTGCTTCGAATGTGGGTCGTCGATTTCGAACTCACGAACGGGCGTACCGTACCGCTCTGGATGGGTTCAGTTGTGGAGGAGCGTTTCTATCATCCACTATCCCTCATCACGTTGACGTCGACACAGTCCGATGTGAATGCACCGCGCAACACGCTAGCCGCCGCTCTTGACGGAGGGCGACTTATCCCCCGGAGCGAAGGAGCCGCAGATTCAGATTGGGATGGGCAGGTCCTGTTAGCGCGCCACGGTGAGAAACAGAAAACGATGTCCGACTGAGCGTGACTGTCAGGGTATATCTGCACCCGGCCGCCTCCCGAGCGACATGCACGGTAGCTGTACTCGCAGGGGCGTTAAATCGTACTACTGGAGCATGGTCCGTGCTCGGGCGCTGGTCATGCACTATGGTCAGCCACTCTCCAGCCTGCGGGGAGTCACTGACAGTGACGCCAACGGTATTACAAGCGGACGACAAGGGAACTATCCATAAGGAGATAGCTCTTTTGGGATATGGCACCAGTACCACGTTGGAAAATGACACGTGGAAAGGTCTTAAAGCTCCAATCCGATCATCTGGCATCTCTGCGCCCAGCGGACGATGAAGTCGTTGAGATGCTCCTTGAGGGTGATCTGGCTAACTGATTCAATCCAGTCGCCCGCCAATAGCTTACGCATGCGTACACATGGCTTGTTTATTTTCGTATGCGTAATACACTGGGATTAGTAATTTATCTCTCAGGAGAGTCCTCATGGTCACGGCAAGCCACGCCCATAGCGCTACACATGACATTGACAGCCCAGAGGCCGGGCGGGTCGCGCTGAAGTTTTTTTCGGTCTCATGGAACACTGGAACTGCTCAGTCGATCAGCAGCGTGCATTGCTGGGGTCGATCAGCACCACGACCTTTTACAAATACCGACGCATTCCAAGCGTGCGGCTGCCGCACGATACGCTGGAGCGCATCTCTTACCTGATGGGCATTCACAAGGCGCTCAGCATCATATTCAGCAATAACCGCGACCGCGTGTATGCCTGGGTCAACAGTCCGAACACGGCTGCCCCCTTCAACGGTCAGACGGCGCTGAAATACATGCTGGCCGGTCGTGTGGTCGATATTGCAGATGTTCGCCGTTATCTGGATGGGGTCCGCGGATAATGGCTGAGAAGTTGGAGATACCCGTGTGGGACAGTGCTTACCGTGTGATCAGCAGTTCGTTCCCGCCGATCACCCTCTTCGAAGACATCCTGGATCCTGCTGAGCTGCAAATGTCGTATGCACTGGAGTCTCTGACCAATGACCGACTGGCCGAGGAAGTGGGCCTTATCAGCCGGGTAGCCCCTGAAGACCGAGTATCCGGACACGGTTCAACGCCTGTTATGGCCGCGTTCACGCATATTGGAAAGATCAGTCGGTTCACCGATGGAACGTTCGGTATCTACTACGCGGCCAGCAGCCAAAGAGCAGCCATCGCCGAGACCAGCTTCCACCAGGAACGATTCCTCGCTGCGACCAATGAACCGGATGTCGAGCTGACCATGCGCACCTACGTGAACAAGGTCGTCAAGCCGATGCACGATATTCGCGCAGGCTTTGCTCACCTGCATGACCCTGATCCTGCCAACTATAGCCCCGCACAAGCATTTGCCAAAAAGCTCCGTGAGGAGAAATCATGGGGGCTCCTGTACAACAGCGTTCGCGCCAATGGGCATGAGTGCATAGCCGCTTTCCGCCCTCCAGCGGTATCCATACCGGTGCAGGGCAAACACATCCGCTACGTTTGGGAAGCCAGAAGTCAAAAAATCGGGTACTTCTTCGAAATTACTCAGTTGTGATAGCCGCTTTGAGACCGGGGTGTCTATACCGCGCTTCGAACATCGACCTTTGATTCGTATGTTGAGAACGCCGCGCGGCAGCCATGATCTACCCTCCTCTCGCCCTCTCCTCCTTTATAAATTGCCAATCATCTCGGTGCGATGGCCGCATCTACCAACACCTGCGCTTCTGCCACCAGACGCTTGAGGTGGTCTTCACCGATAAAGCTCTCAGCGTAGATCTTGTAAATGTCTTCCGTGCCCGAAGGACGTGCTGCGAACCAGCCGTTCTCGGTCATGACCTTCAAGCCGCCAATGGCCTGATCGTTGCCTGGTGCATGGCTGAGAATGCTCTGGATCGTTTCACCGGCCAACTCTGTGGATTTAACCTGATCGGGCGACAACTTGCTCAGCAGCGCTTTTTGCTCAGGGTTAGCCTTGGCTTCCACGCGAGTGGAGAACGGTTCGCCCAGTTCCCGGGTCAGGTCCTGATAGATTTCGCTAGGGTCGCGGCCTTTACGGGCGGTGATCTCGGCGGCGAGCAATGCCGGGATCAGGCCGTCCTTGTCGGTGGTCCAGACACTGCCGTCCCGACGCAGGAATGAGGCGCCAGCACTTTCTTCGCCTCCAAAACCCAGGGAGCCATCGAACAGGCCATCGGCGAACCATTTGAAGCCCACTGGCACTTCATACAGGCGTCGGCCCAGGCGTTTGGCCACGCGATCAATCATGCCGCTGCTGACCACGGTTTTACCAATGGCGGCATCGGCACGCCAATGGGGACGGTTCTGAAACAGGTAATCGATGGACACCGCCAGATAATTGTTCGGTGCCAGCAGCCCACCCGTTGGGGTGACGATGCCGTGACGGTCGTGATCCGGGTCGCAAGCGAATGCGACTTGAAAGCGATCCTTAAGGCCGATCAACCCCTGCATGGCGAAGTTTGAAGACGGGTCCATCCGAATGCGACCGTCCCAATCCACGCACATGAAGCGGAACGTCGGGTCGACGTGCTGATTGACCACTTCCAGGTTCAGACCGTAATGCTCGCCGATCGCCGACCAGTAATGCACCCCGGCTCCGCCCAGCGGGTCAACGCCCAGACGTAGATTTGCGCCGCGAATAGCATCCATGTCGATGACGTTTTTCAAGTCAGCGACATACGTATTGAGGTAGTCATGGCGGTGGGTGGTGTCTGCACGCAAGGCCCTTTCATAGGTCATACGAGTGACGCCCAGCACCTTCTCAGCCAACAGCTCGTTAGCTTTTGCCTCGATCCATTTGGTGATGTGGGTATCTGCCGGGCCACCATTGGGCGGGTTATATTTAAAGCCACCACTTTCCGGCGGGTTGTGCGACGGGGTGATAACGATACCGTCGGCCAGGCCGGAAGTGCGGCCTCGGTTGTAGCAAATAATGGCGTGGGAAATCGCCGGCGTGGGTGTGTATTCGTCATTTTCGGCGATCATGACCTGCACGCCGTTAGCCGCCAGTACTTCCAGCGCGGTGACACTGGCCGGTGTCGACAAGGCATGGGTATCTGCGCCGAGGAACAACGGACCGTCAATGCCATTGACCTGACGGTACAGGCAGATAGCCTGACTGATGGCCAGAACATGCCATTCGTTGAAGCTCAGCTCAAAAGAACTGCCACGGTGACCCGACGTGCCAAACGAAACGCGCTGGGTGGAAACCGATGCGTCAGGTTGGCCGGTGTAATAGGCCGTTACCAGTCGCGGAAGATCAACCAAGAGTTCTGCTGGCGCTGGTTTGCCAGCAAATGGACTGAGACTCATACGAAACCTCCATGGAGGGAAGAAGACAAAAAAGAACAAGTTCTGTGTGCAACACCCCGACAGATGCAGGGGAGCTATGAGGCGGCAGTTTACTGGCAGTTTGACCGCTACGCTAAGCTATCTATCCGTCAGGCCTTGAACGTTTTACAGCTGCCACCAGGCAGGTAGCAAATTTTGCACCTTGCGCTCGGCGAAACGGTCGTCGATCAGCATCACTACCCCACGATCATCCTGACCTCGAATGACCCGGCCCGCAGCTTGTACGACTTTTTGTACGCCGGGATATAGATAGGTGTAGTCGTATCCGGCGCCGAACAGCGCAGCCATTCGTTGTTTGAGCTGCTCATTCACTGGATTCAATTGAGCCAGGCCCAGGGTGGCGATAAACGCACCGATCAATCGAGCGCCCGGCAAGTCGATGCCTTCGCCAAAAGCCCCACCCAACACGGCAAATCCGATGCCCTGGCTGCTCAAGGTGAACTGATCGAGAAACGCCTGCCGCTCGCTTTCAGTCATGCCGCGTGATTGCTGCCACAACGGAACCTGTGGATGCAGCTGATGCAGCAGCTCAGCGACCTGTTGTAGATAGTCGAAACTGCTGAAGAAGGCCAAGTAATTGCCGGGTTGCGCCTGAAATTGCGAGGCCATCAATTCGACGATAGGTGCCAGTGATGCCTGTCGATGGGTGAATCGGGTAGATATCTGACTGATGATGCGCACGTCCAGCTGTTCCCGGGAGAACGGCGACTCGATATCGACCCACGCGGTATTACCTGGCAGACCGAGCAGATCAGCGTAGTAACGGCGGGGATTCAAGGTCGCGGAAAACAGTACGGTGCTGCACGCTGCCGTCAGACGTGGGCGGACGAAGCCGGCTGGCACCACGTTGCGCAGGCTCAACCGCGACAGGCTGCGCTTTCCACCCCGTTCGCGCTTGTTGATATCGAACACAAAATGTTCATCAAACAACTCGGCGATCCGCGCGAACTGGATCGCTTCAAAGTAGAAGCTCTGCAATGCGCCATCGACGGCGTGGGGATGCTCATTGAAATAGTCGCCAATCGCGGTCACACACACATTCAAGCTTTGCAAAAACCGCGCAGGTGTCACGGGATAGGCTTGATAATCGAGCACCTGATCCTTGTGCAACGCATTCCATTCGCGGTTGAGCCGTTGCAGGGACTTCTTCAGCGCCTCAGGTGCACCGTCGCGAAGGGTGTTCAGGTTCTGCTGGTCTAGGCTGGCGCTATACATCTGCCGCGTGCGCTCGACCATGTTGTGCGCCTCGTCCACCAACACCGCCACGCGCCACTGGTTGAACTGGCTGAGGCCGAACAGCAAGGCGCTGAGATCGAAGTAATAGTTGTAATCAGCGATCACCACGTCGGCCCAGCGCGCCAGTTCCTGGCTCAAGTAATACGGGCAAACCTGATGTTGACGGGCGACTTCACGCACGCCGGCTTGATCGAGCCATGGTTTGTCCATTGCGGCGTTGCGTGCTGCCGGTAAACGATCATAGAAGCCCTTGGCCAGAGGGCAGGAGTCGCCGTTGCACGCTTTGTCAGGGTGTTCGCAGGCTTTTTCCCGGGCCACCATTTCCAGCACGCGCAGGGCCAGATCCGGTGCGCTGCGGCGAATGACACTCAAGGCGTCCAGTGCCAGCTTGCGCCCTGGGGTCTTGGCCGTGAGGAAGAACACTTTGTCGAGTTTTTGCCCAGGGACGGCCTTGAGCATTGGAAACAGTGTGCCCACCGTTTTGCCGATACCCGTCGGCGCTTGAGCCATCAGACAACAGCCGGTGCTGACCGCTTTATAAACCGACTCTGCCAGCGTTCGCTGGCCTGTGCGAAAACTCGGATGAGGGAACGCCAGCGCGCCCAAGGCCTGATTGCGGGCATGGGTGTGAGCCAGGTCCTGCTGGGCCCAGCGCAGAAAAATCGCACATTGCTCGTTGAAAAAAACGTGAAGCGCGTTTGCCGTATAGCGTTCGCGAAACAACGTTTCCTGCTCGCTGACGATATTGAAATAGACCAACGCCAGCGTGACTTCGCCCAGCTTCATCTGCTGACAGAGCAGCCAGCCATAGATTTTTGCTTGCGCCCAGTGCAATTGCCGGTGGTTCGCCGGCATCGCACTCAAGTCGCCTCGGTAGGTTTTTACTTCTTCAAGTTGGTTAAGTACCGGATCGTAACCGTCCGCCCTGCCCCGAACCTTGAGTTGCAGGTAGTCACCGCTGAGTGGGACTTCGGCTTGATAGGCCTCGCCGCGTCGGGCAACCACCGTGCGGTGTCCGGCCATGCCTTCCAGTGCCGTAGGCGTCGGGGTGAAACGCAAATCGAGGTCGCCCGCCTTGGCCGTGAATTCGCACAAGGCACGCACGGCCACCCCATAGCTGGAGTCATCAACGTTGGCGTCATGGATAGGATCGAGTGTCACTGGAGAGGAAAAGCCGTTTTAGCACCGGTACT
Organism: Pseudomonas sp. 5C2; assembly: GCF_034314155.1. Lineage (NCBI taxonomy): Bacteria > Pseudomonadati > Pseudomonadota > Gammaproteobacteria > Pseudomonadales > Pseudomonadaceae > Pseudomonas > Pseudomonas sp. 5C2. Next base: position 1,398,320 of record NZ_JAVIWH010000002.1, read on the forward strand.
GGATGGGCATACAGATACCAGCTATGGCCCGGCGCTGGCAAATACAATTGGATCAGTGGCCGGGCACGGACGGCTATGGGACTACAGCCTCTCCTGACGCAACAGGTCGTCCAGCGTGTTGAGCGCCGTGCCAATGTCCTGATTCCAATCGAAGGCGAAGCTGATCCGCAGGTTTTGCTGATGCAAGCCCTGCAGGCTGAATATTTCACCGGGCGCGATAAAAATCCGCCGCTTGAGCAGGCGGTCAAACACGCGGCGCATGTTCACCGGCCGAACGCATTCGGCCCAAATGGCAGCACCGCCTCCGGGCAGGTTAAAACGCAAGCTGGCCCCCGCACGCTCATGCAGCAGGCTGGCCAGGGTCAGCATGCGATCCTCCAACAGGCGCCGCAGTCCGGTGATGTGTTGATCGATGCGTCCAGAGCTGTAAAGCCGCGCAATGGCTTTTTGGCGAATGGGTGGCAGGCAGAAGGAGCGCACCAGAAAGTGCCGTTGCAACTCAGCACTGAAATGCTTGCACAGCAAATACCCATAAGGTGCTTCAGGTCCGATGATCTTGTCGAAGGCGGAAAACACTAACAAGCGCTCGGGGTTGATCCAGTCACGCAATCGGCCCACCGGCGGCTCGAAGCAGAGTTCGCCGAGGCTGTCGTTTTCCAGAACCCAAATGCCATTCAGGTTCAGTCGACGGGCGAGCTGTTGACGGTTTTCCAATTGCATCAAGCTGCCTTGTGTCGAACAAGGCACTGACGGCAGGACCGCCAGACCAATGTCCTCCTGAAGCATTGTTTGGTCGAACCAAGGCAGGTCCACGCAACCGCTATTGTCTAGTGGCATCTCGATCACGCGGATATCGAACGATTGCAGTAAGCGCAAGATAGTCCAGGAGCAAGGCGACTCCACCAGCACCGTACCGCCCCGAAGCCCCAGTGCATCAAGGACTATTTTCAGCACCCCACGCAAATCCGCCCCGACATAGACATTGTCTGGATGCCAGCAATGCTGCGCACAGGAGGTGTAACGTGCGGCCAGCGCCGTGCGTAACTCCAGTACCCCAAAGGGCTGGAACTGCAGGTTGAGCTGACGCGGGTAATGACGAATCAGTTCGCGTTCGAGCATCAGCAATGGATTTTCGAGCGATGACAGCATCGTCGGCTCATCATCGCTGAGCACGAACATACCCGGACGACGAGCATTGGCGTAAAGCTTTTCCAGGAGGTCTTCGTCATGTTGTCCATTGGGACATGGCATCAGACAGGGCAACGCAAAATAGCCAGATTTGGGTACGGAGCGGATCCGGCCCTCTTTTTCCAGCAAGCAATAGGCGTACTGAACGGTCGATATGGACACCTTCAAACGCTTGGCCAGGTCGCGCAATGACGGTAATTTGGTCGTGGAACCGCTGTTAACCTCACCAATCAGCTGGTTGAGGTAGCAATACACGGCCTGATAAGCAAAGTTGGAAGCGCTGTTTTTCATAAGCTGTACCCCGTCTATGCGTAATCGCCGCCCCAGAGAACATGCGCGGGCCCGCAGCAACTTCCGCCTGTCAATCTCCGGGAGTCGCTGCCGGCATGAGGATCACGCTTAGCGCCCAGATACTATTTCGGCCGTGGCCTCGCCCGTTTTCGGGTCGACCGTCACAATGCTGCGCTTATCGGGGTCACTGGCGCGGACCCTGGCGATCAGCGATGTCTGATCGCCGAAATCCACCCTTTTTTTACGGTAAAGGCTTTGCAAGCCGACTTTGCTCAACCCACTGATATCGATCAGCCATTGCAGGACTTGCTCTGGGACTTGCAGGCCCATTAACGCTTTGTGCAAGTCAGGCAACGCGACCAGCATTCCCGGATGACAACGGCGCAGGAATGCTTCCAGGGCGCGACCTGAATCCACGAACGGGGCGAACAACAGGCACACCAACTGCGCGTCATTCAGGCCGAATGCCTCCTGTGCGTGCGCCGATGCAAGTGCACGGCGTCCTTCGATGTTTTGATTGCCGTCATAGGCCGCCATGGCCTGTTCAATCAAGCGCTCGGGCATTTGCTTCTTGCACATCAACCCCTTTGCAACCTCCAGGTATTCGGCAATCCCTTCTTGGTAGCTACGACCGCGTACATAGTGAGCCTGCAAGCCACGCATATGCGCCATCAGCATTGGATTGGCGCAATCGGATTCGCTGAAGCTGAACGCAAGGTCATCGAACTGGAATCCCAGGAAATCGGTCAGCAAAGGCCAATGATCATCCGCTTTGCAACTGACCAGATCGAAGATAGTAATGAATGCAGGGACAACGGATTTATTAGGGTACGCCACGAGGCGACCCGCAGGCTCGGCGCCTTCTTCATACAGCTCGCGATAGTAAGCATGACCGACACTGTTCAGCGTCTTGAGCACACCATTGAAACTCTGATTTCTCCAGTCCGAGGCAGGGACCTCCAAGCCTTCGGCAAGGCGCATGACCCATGCCGCGTATTGCTTTTGCTCTTTGCGTGAGTCTCCGCTGACTAACGCATCGATACCCGTACCCCAACACGCCGCGCGCGCAAAAAAATCGCCCAGCCCCAAGTAACAGCTATTGCAGAACGTCGCACGAGCGTCACCCGCGGTCATATGCCCCGTCAATAACATGTCCGAGCGGTTGCACTCACGCCCCGCCGTGGAAAACGGCAAGTCCACGCGAAAGGGTCGAATCTGTTGTTGATCGACCATCAACACTTCTACGCGCGGGTCGTCATAGAGAAACAACGCCGAATAACTGCGATGGATATTACCCATCACGGCCGACGTTATACCTGCGTGGCGCAGGGTGGCGACTCGCAAGTTGAAGGTAGCTGGCGACCTGCCCGCGATACTCAATTGCGCAGCCCGCATAAAAGCAACGGTGTAGGCGCTGTCTTTACCGCCGCCGAACGCGATCATTACTTTGAAACTTCCGATGCGTTCAATTCCCCCGGCCGCCACGATCAAACGCTGGATCAGTAACTGAAGCGCTGTTCGCTCGGCGCGGGTGAAGTAACTGAGTACGCGCTGCAATACTTGTTGGTAAACATAATTCATTGCCTGCTCATGGATAGAACTCATAGCGCGGCACCTGACAGACGAATAACCACATCGGCAGCCCCTCGGAGTGGACTGATAAGCACGCCCGCCCAGCTGTCGGCCTGAGGCCGTTGATTCGATGAAGGGCTGGAAAAATATTGTTGTTCGACCATGACTCATTCCCTGAGCAATAATTACCGACGTATTATCAATGTCTCCAAGGTGTTTGCAAGGTACAGATACGCAGTAAAAAGCAGCGCAGTTCAGAGGCTGACAAACGCGACTAAATAACAAACACACGTGTTTAATACTTCAGTGATGTACCGGCAATTACCGAGCCCACTGAGTACGCGTGCATTGTAGGTCGAATCTACAGTTGCAGGATTGACGCGCGTTATTTAAACGACACTAAACGGCGTGTATATATTTTATAACGATGGGTTGTAGCGCATTAAACGTACGGCACAGTGATACAAGAAGTTACTTCGTTACCGGGTGTGCAGCAGGTACAACAAAAAAACCCTCTTGCGTCACGGGAAGACTTCAATTTTTACCCAGTGACGCGTTCGAACGCTTAAGGGCAACCACTCTCTGAGAGGCGCCCGCACAGTGGCGTTGATAAACGTCCGTATTTAAACCTGTTCGATGTGCAGCACGGCACGACCGCCGATGGGACAACCGTCCATGTAACGATGAGCCTGAACAACCTCGGCAAAGGGAAATACCCGCGTAGGCTGCGGCAGCAAAACCCGATCAGCCGTGAGCTGGTTGATGTCACGCAACGCCCGCTGCACGGCGGCTTCGTCCTGAGTGATGCCCAGCTCCGGCTTGCCGGTGAAGTTGCCCAGGCAATGTACAAAGAACTGAATGTTTTTCTGGAACGCTGCACACGCCGGGAATGGCGTCTGATTCCCGCCCTGTAAACCGTAAAGTACCAAGCTGCCACGCGGAGCCAGAACATCGCCGAGGATCGACATCTGCGGCCCCCCCAAACCATCGAGCACCACATCGGCACCCCGGTTGTCGGTGTACTTGTTGACGGACATCAACAGGTCCTGTTCCTCCGTGACGATGACTTTGTCTGCGCCCAGCGACAGCAGGTAATCACGCTGTTCAGCAGATTTGGTCGCAGCAATGACCTTTGCGCCCAGGGCTTTACCCAATTGCACGAATGCCGGACCGGCACAGTGACTGGCGTCGGTTACCAGCGCGGTCTGCCCTGGCTTGATGTGTGCCAGGTCGACGTACGCAAAGTAAGCCATCAGCAGTGGCGTGTAATGAACGCATGCTTCAATCGGGCTCAGCACATCCGGATAACGGGTCAAGGCCAGGCGTGGCAGCACAATCAATTCGCCATACACCGGGTATTCATTGGGACTGACCGCAGGAAAACTGGCGACCTTGTCACCCACGGCCAAATCATCAACCCCTTCGCCTACTGCCGACACCACACCGGCCATTTCATGACCCATGCCGGCGGGCAGCCGAGCGTGCGATGGCGCCAGATTTTGCCGCCAGAGCACGTCATACCAGCTGATACCAATCGCTTCTACGCGCACTTGCACCTCACCGGGTGCTGGCAGCGCAGCAGGGTGCTCCTCAAGCTTGAGGACCTCGGCTGGACCAAACTGATGAAAACGGATCGTGCGGGACATTTCGAACCTCGCCTTATGAACCTTTAATGCCATGAACTTTATCCGGGCTTTACCGGGAACACTATCAGTGGCTATTAATAGTCGACATGCATGTCATTGATTCTGCTGCGCCGGTGTGGCGCAAATCTGGCTGCAGAAAACAAAAAAATCAGCTTTTATGGGGGCATTGTTCGCACCTAATCGCGACATTGCAACCCACCCGTACACGTCGACCGAACAAGTGCTTTCGCGGGGCACCCGATAATGCCCGGTGTAACGCCTTCTTGCGTCTTGCAGCCGCTTTATATCGCGATCCACTATGATTTTGATGATTAATGTACCGGCGTTGAATTTATCACTGCAGAACGCTACTGATTCCTCGTACTATTCACGTCGCGTTTGCCTATCCGAGCCACTGTGTTTGAGCGGATAGGCCGCACACCTGAGTGCTGGCATGGCCTCTCGCATCGACAAATGGCCCGAGATCATCTTTCATGAATCGCAATGACCTGCGTCGCGTTGACCTCAATCTCCTTATTGTCTTCGAGACATTGATGCATGAGCGGAGCGTTACTCGTGCGGCAGAAAAACTGTTTCTGGGCCAACCCGCGATCAGTGCGGCGCTCTCACGTCTGCGCGGGCTGTTCGATGATCCTTTGTTCGTGCGCACCGGACGCAGCATGGAACCAACTGCCCGCGCGGTGGACATTTTCGCGCTGCTCTCCCCCGCGCTCGACTCGATCTCCACGGCCGTCAGTCGTGCGGCAGAATTCGACCCTGCAACCAGCACAGCCGTATTCCGCATCGGCTTGTCCGACGACGCGGAGTTCGCACTCTTGCCTTCGTTGCTCAAGCGTCTGCGCTCCGAGGCCCCAGGCATTGTGCTGGTGGTACGACGGGTCAACTACATCCTGATGCCCGCGATGCTCGCTTCTGGCGAAATCTCCATTGGCGTCAGCTACACCATGGATCTGCCCGCCAATGCCAAACGAAAAGTGCTGCGCCTTAGCCGGGCCAAGTTGTTGCGCGCGGACACGGTACCAGGCCCACTCAGCCTGGATGACTTCTGCACACGGCCTCATGCCCTGGTCTCGTTCTCGGGTGATTTAAGCGGATTTATCGACGAGTACCTGGAAAAAATCGGGCGCAAGCGTCATGTTGTGCTGGCCGTGCCACAGTTCAATGGCTTGGCCTCGCTGCTGGCCGGTACCGATATCGTGGCGACCGTTCCGGACTATGCCGCTGATGTACTGGCCGCCGCCGGCGGCGTACGCGCTGAAGAGGTACCGATTGAAACGCGTAGCTTTGAGCTGCACATGGCGTGGCGTGGCTCCCAGGACAATGACCCAGGGGAACGATGGCTGCGTTCGCGTATTCAGATGTTCTTTGGTGACCCTGATAGCCTGAACTAGAGCCTCATCGACGGGTCTATATCATTCTGAATGATACTGACCTTCAACCCATTCGATTCGTGCAATACAACCCGCCAGAACAAAATCCGCCAACTTAACAATTTGACGGATTATTCCCATGGCACAGTCATTCAAATACGTGCGCTACCCTCTTGCGGCCCTGGCCTTGGTCGTGATCAGCGCCTGTGGTCGCGATCCCGCTGCGACTGTGGCTCCGGCAGCTGCAAAAGTCACCGTGGCCAAGGTACTGGAACAGCCCGTCAATGAATGGGATGAATTCACCGGGCGCCTTGAGGCGCCGGAAACCGTTGAAATCCGCCCACGGGTTTCTGGCCAGATTGATCAAGTTGCTTTCACTGAAGGTGCGTTGGTCAAGAAAGGCGACCTGCTATTCCAGATCGATCCTCGTCCTTTCCAGGCTGAAGTTCGTCGCCTCGAAGCCCAACTGCAACAAGCTCGCGCCAATTTGACACGCAGTGGCAATGAAGCCCAGCGTGGCCAACGCCTGCTGACCAGCAATGCTATTTCCGCCGAACTCGCCGACTCGCGCAACAGCGCCGCCCAAGAAGCGAAAGCCGGCGCCGATGCCATCCAGGCGCAACTCGATCTGGCTCGGTTGAACCTGAGCTTTACCCGCGTAACTTCGCCGATCAGTGGCCGCGTCAGCCGCGCCGAAATCACCGCTGGCAACATTGTGACTGCGGATGTCACGCCGCTGACCAGCGTGGTGTCCACCGATAAGGTTTACGCGTATTTCGATGCCGATGAGCGGGTTTATCTGAAATACACCGAGCTTGCTCGCAAAGGCCAGCGCGGCCAAAGCACGCCGGTATTCCTCGGTCTGTCGAACGAAAGCGACAACCCGCATCAGGGCCAGATGAATTTCGTCGACAATCAGGTCAACCCGAAAACCGGGACCATCCGAGGCCGTGCGGTTTTCGATAACACCGACGGCCAATTCACTCCGGGCTTGTACGCCCGTCTCAAGCTGGTAGGCAGCGGTACTTACTCTGCCGTGCTAATCAATGACGAAGCAGTCGGCACTGATCTTGGCAAGAAATTCGTGCTGGTCATGGGCGCCGACAATAAACCGGCCTACCGCAGCGTGGAACTCGGTCCGAAACTCGAAGGTTTACGCATTGTGCGCAGCGGCCTGAGCAAAGACGACACCATCGTGGTCAAGGGCCTGCAACGGGTTCGCCCGGGGCAAGCGGTAGACCCTGAAACAGCCATGATGGCCAGCGCCGAAACCCTAGCCGCCCTGCACAAGCAACGTCAAGCACTCGAAGCCAGCAACTTGAAGCCCGTCGAGCCCAAGCTTGCGGCCAAACTTGCCAGCACTGCTTCGCCGCGCGGTTAAGGGATAACCATAATGAACTTCTCTCAATTCTTTATTACGCGGCCGATCTTTGCAGCGGTGTTATCACTGCTGATCCTGATCGCAGGCGCGATTTCACTGTTCCAGCTGCCGATCAGTGAATACCCGGAAGTCGTGCCCCCCACCGTCGTGGTGCGTGCAAACTTCCCGGGTGCCAACCCTAAGGTCATCGGTGAAACCGTGGCTGCACCGCTGGAACAGGCGATCACCGGCGTCGAGAACATGCTTTACATGTCCTCGCAGTCCACCGCTGACGGCAAAATCACCCTGACCATCACCTTCGCCCTGGGTACTGACCTGGACAACGCTCAGGTGCAGGTGCAAAACCGTGTGACCCGGACCACCCCCAAACTGCCCGAAGAAGTGACGCGCATTGGTATCACCGTGGACAAGGCATCCCCCGACCTGACCATGGTCGTGCACTTAACCTCGCCGGACAAACGCTACGACATGCTCTACCTGTCCAACTATGCCTTGCTCAATATCAAGGATGAATTGGCGCGTCTGGGCGGTGTCGGTGATGTCCAACTGTTTGGTATGGGCGACTATTCGCTACGTGTCTGGCTTGATCCGAACAAGGTCGCTTCACGCAACCTGACCGCGACCGACGTCGTGGCTGCGATACGTGAACAGAACCGTCAGGTCGCTGCCGGGTCCCTTGGTTCGCCACCAGCGCCGGGTGCCACCAGCTTCCAGATGTCGGTGAATACTCAGGGTCGCCTGGTCAGTGAGGAAGAGTTCGAAAACATCATTATCCGCTCCGGCGCCGGAGGGGAAATCACTCGCCTCAAGGACATTGCGCGGATCGAGCTTGGCTCCAGCCAGTATGCATTACGTTCTCTGCTGAATAACCAGCCTGCGGTGGCTATCCCGATCTTCCAGCGCCCCGGCTCCAATGCCATCGATATCTCCAACGAAGTTCGCGCCAAAATGGCCGAACTGAAGAAGAACTTCCCGGAAGGCATGGACTTCTCGATTGTCTATGACCCGACGATCTTCGTCCGCGGCTCCATCGAAGCAGTGGTCCACACGCTGTTCGAAGCACTGATCCTGGTCGTGCTCGTGGTGATCCTGTTCCTGCAGACCTGGCGCGCCTCGATCATTCCATTGGTGGCTGTTCCGGTCTCACTGATCGGCACCTTTGCCGTGATGCACATGTTCGGTTTCTCGCTCAATGCGCTGTCGCTGTTCGGATTGGTACTGGCCATTGGTATCGTGGTGGACGATGCCATCGTCGTGGTGGAGAACGTCGAACGTAATATCGAGCTGGGACTGACGCCGGTCGAAGCGACCAAACGCGCCATGCGTGAAGTCACCGGACCGATCATCGCCACCGCGCTGGTGTTGTGCGCAGTGTTCATCCCGGCGGGATTCATCTCCGGGTTGACCGGGCAGTTCTATAAACAGTTCGCCCTGACGATTGCGATCTCTACAGTGATCTCCGCGTTCAACTCCTTGACCTTGTCGCCAGCCCTGGCCGCCGTGTTACTTAGAAGCCACGATGCGCCGAAGGATGCCTTTTCCAGAGTTCTCGATAAATTGTTCGGTGTCTGGTTGTTCCGGCCGTTCAACAGATTCTTCGACAAAGCCAGCCGTGGCTATGTCGGAACCGTAGGCCGGGTTATCCGTGGCAGCGGCATCGCCTTGTTTGTCTACGCGGGTTTGATCGTGATGACCTGGTTCGGCTTCGCCAACACGCCGACCGGTTTCGTGCCTGCACAAGACAAACAGTATCTGGTGGCCTTTGCTCAACTGCCGGATGCGTCAAGCCTGGACCGTACCGAAGATGTGATCAAACGCATGTCTGACATCGCGCTCAAACAGCCTGGTGTAGAAAGTGCGGTCGCCTTCCCTGGCCTGTCGATCAACGGCTTCACCAACAGCCCTAACGCGGGCATCGTCTTCGTGACCTTGAAGCCATTCGACGAGCGCAAGGACAAGAGCGAATCGGCGGGCGCGATTGCCGGTGCCTTGAACGGTAAGTTCGGAGTGATCCAGGAAGCCTACATGGCGATTTTCCCGCCACCACCGGTACAGGGTCTCGGCACTATTGGCGGCTTCCGCCTGCAAATCGAAGACCGTGGCAACCTGGGTTACGAAGAGCTGTACAAAGAAACCCAGAACATCATCAACAAAAGCCATAGCGTGCCTGAACTGGCCGGGTTATTCACCAGCTACACGGTCAACGTGCCACAGGTCGATGCCGCTATCGACCGTGAAAAGGCTAAAACCCACGGTGTAGCTATCTCGGACATCTTCGACACCCTGCAAGTCTATCTGGGTTCGTTGTATGCCAACGACTTCAACCGTTTTGGCCGTACCTATCAAGTCAACGTTCAGGCTGAACAACAATTCCGTCTGGAGGCTGAGCAGATCGGTCAACTGAAAGTGCGCAACAACGTGGGCGAAATGATCCCCCTGGCGACGTTCATCAAGGTCAGCGATACCTCAGGGCCTGATCGCGTCATGCACTATAACGGCTTCATCACGGCTGAAATCAACGGTGCAGCCGCGCCCGGCTACAGCTCCGGGCAAGCGCAGAGCGCCGTTGAAAAACTGCTCAAGGAAGAATTGCCCAACGGCATGACCTACGAGTGGACTGACCTGACGTATCAGCAGATTTTGTCCGGCAACACGGCACTGTTGGTGTTTCCGCTCTGTGTGCTGCTGGCGTTCCTGGTGTTGGCCGCGCTGTATGAAAGCTGGAGCCTGCCTCTGGCGGTGATTCTGATCGTACCGATGACGCTGCTGTCAGCCATCGTCGGGGTGATCATTGCCGGTAGCGACAACAACATTTTCACCCAGATTGGCTTGATCGTATTGGTGGGCCTGGCGTGTAAGAACGCGATCCTGATCGTCGAGTTTGCCAAAGACAAACAAGATGAAGGTATGACCCCGCTGGCTGCGGTACTCGAAGCGTGCCGTCTGCGTCTGCGTCCAATCCTGATGACCTCCTTCGCGTTCATCATGGGTGTTGTGCCTCTGGTCTTGTCCAGCGGTGCCGGTGCAGAGATGCGTCATGCCATGGGCGTGGCGGTGTTCTCCGGGATGCTCGGGGTGACCTTCTTCGGCCTGCTGCTGACACCGGTGTTCTACGTATTGATCCGTAACTATGTGGGACGCAAGCAGGCTCGCAACGCTGACAAGGCCCTGACGCTGGAGGCGCAACAATGAGCGTAAAACTCTTTCTCCCGAGCCTTCTGGTCCTTGCCCTCGCGGCCTGCGCCGTCGGCCCGGACTATAAAACCCCGGACACCGCACCGGCCAAGGTCGAATCAGCGGCACAAGGTCACTACGACCGCAGTCACCTTGAAACCGTCTGGTGGCAGCAGTTCGATGACCCGATTCTCAACCAGCTAGTGGCTCAGTCATTGACCGGCAACCGTGAATTGCGCGTCGCCTTTGCCCGTTTGCGCGCAGCCCGTGCGATTCGCGACGACATCAGCAACGATGCCATGCCGGTGATCACCAGCCGCGTCAGCAGCGATCTGGGCAAAGGTCAGCAACCGGGGACCACGACCCAACGAGTCAACACCGAGCGCTATGACCTGGGACTGGACATGGCCTGGGAGCTCGACCTGTTCGGACGGATCCAGCGTGAACTGGAAGCCAGCACCGCCGATCAGGAGGTGGCCGAAGCCAATCTTTACCAACTTCAGGTCACCATGACCGCCGAGTTGGTCGATGCTTACGGGCAACTGCGCGGCGCACAACTGCGCGAAGGCATTGCTCGGGCCAACCTGAAGAACCAAGAGGACTCGCGCACCATTACCGTGAACCTGCGTGAAGCCGGTGTGGGCAATGAGCTCGACGTAGTGCGGTCCGATGCACGACTGGCGGCCGTCGAGGCCACTGTGCCGCAACTGCAAGCAGAACAAGTGCGCCAGCGCAATCGCATCGCCACGTTGTTGGGCGAGCGTCCAGAGGCCCTGACCATCGACCTGAGCCCGGCTAAATTGCCGGCCATCGCCAAAGCCTTGCCCATCGGCGATCCGACTGAGCTGCTGCGCCATCGTCCCGACGTGCGCAGTGCCGAGCGCCAACTGGCGGCTGCGACGGCGCGCATCGGTGTCGCGACTGCAGACCTGTTCCCACGCGTCAGCCTCAGTGGGTTCCTGGGCTTCACCGCCGCACGCGGTTCGCAACTCGGCTCATCAGCCGCGCAAGCCTGGGCGCTTGGCCCAAGCATTACCTGGGCCGCGTTTGACCTCGGCAGCGTGCGCGCACGGATTCGTGGCGCCGATGCTCAAGCCGACGGCGCGTTGGCCACCTATGAACAGCAGGTGCTGCTGGCCCTGGAAGAGTCGGAAAATGCCTTCAGTGACTATGGTAAGCGGCAACAACGGCTGATCTCGCTGTTGCGTCAAAGCGAAGCGAGTCGTTCCGCTGCTGACTTGGCGTCTATTCAGTACCGCGAAGGCACAGTGGACTTCCTTGTGCTACTCGACGCCGAGCGTGAGCGATTGGCCGCCGAAGATTCTCAGGCTCAGGCCGAGGTCGAGATGTATCGGGGAATTGTTGCCATTTACAAGGCGTTGGGTGGTGGCTGGCAGCCACAGGCCTGATGCCCGTAACTCCTCTAGTGATGGACTTCATCGGTTAACCTTTCAGCCCCGCCTCCTTACGGTCGCGGGGCTTTTTGTGCTCCCTCCGAACACGCTGTCGGGGATGTCTGGATGATTGTCATTTGACAGCTGACAGTCACTCCGTGAAGCTGCAAGCCGTCATGGTCTGGATACAGGTATGCCAAAACCGCCTTTTAAAGGTTCCTCCACTGAGCCAAAAACCGGCCGTCAGTGGCGCCTCGGTTACACGATCACGCTATCAATCATAGTTTTTGGCGCGGGTTTCCTGTTGTTTCGCAGCCCTCCTTCCACTCCGCCGACCTTTGCTACCCCGCACGGTTACTCCCAAGCCCTGGAACAAGCGCACAACGGTAAGCCGGGAGCCGCTCGGGTACTTTATCAACAGTTGTCACGTACCGACCTGTCTGACATCCGCCGCGTCAACTTGCTGGTAGAGTTGCCTAACTACCCGAGCCCACAGGCATTGAAACTGGCAAATGGTGATTTACACCACAGCGCGCTAACGGTCCGACAGGCGGCGATTGATGCCATCGTCAAGCTGGTTTCCGGCAGTCAGCGCAGTGTGTTGCTGGGGCCTCTGCTCGATGAAACCGACCAGGCCACACGCTTCAGTGCGGCGAAAGCCCTGCTGGGACTGACACCCGACGAGTTGGGACTGTACTTTGGCCCGTTGGAGCAGGTCGTTGAAGAGTATGAGCACATCCTCGCTGACCAGCCGCCGACCAGTCAGAGCCAACTGCAACTGGCCACCCTTTATCTGCACAGCGGTGATCAGATTCCGGCCATGAAGGCGCTGGAACAGTCGATCGTGCTGGACCCGAATAACCTGCAAGCCGGACTGGCCCAGATTGCCGCATTCGATAAGCAGGGCCAGGTTGACAAGGCTCGGCAGCTGCTGGGTCAACAGCTAGAGCGCAACCCCAAATCCGCGACGCTGCAACACGTATTGGGTATATGGCTGCTGCACCACGGGCAAAGCGAATACGCCCTGCTTGCGTTGGCAAAAGCGCTGGAGCTTGAGCCGGAAAATAATGGCTACCGCTATGACCTGGCCGTTGCCTTGCACGACCTCGATCAACTGGAGGCGGCACAGAAGCAGCTCGAAGAAATCGTCCAGCGTCACCCCGCCAATCGTGCCGCACGGGTCCTGCTGATTCGTTACTGGCAAGAAAGTGGGCAACTACAAAAGGTTCAGGTATTGCTTGCAGAACTGGAGCAGCAGAACCCGGATGACCCTGCGCTTCAACAGGGCCTCTAGTGCTCTGATATACGCGCCGGAAGCCAATGCTCCTGGTTTTCCGACGCGCGGCTAATATCGGAAATTACTTACACGGTCCTTCATCTGATACCACAAAGAATTAGGGCGTCGGCAAAGTGAAATTCCGCGCTCACTATAATCATTTGCATAAAGACTATTTTCTAACTCGAAAAAAAAGTGCATTATTTACCCGCAACGGGTTATCAACTACCCTTTTTCACTTGGGCGCGACTGACCGCAAGCCGTTAGTTTCTTCACAGAAGGAACTCGCTCAGGGGTTGTGGTAGAGAATTGAACGAAAGCGTCGGCCAGAAGCTCTTGCTTATAGCTTTGTCGGGCTGGGAACAGCCAACTACACTGTCGGAGTAACATATTTGTCTAGACTCGCCGAGTTTCGCGCAGCAGAAAAAGCCCTTCAAGAACAGCTGGCACAGCTGGAGTCCTTGAAGAATGACGCTGGACTAAAGAAGGAGATCGAATTCGAACAGAAGCTTCAGGGCTTGATGAGCAGCTACGGCAAGAGCCTGCGCGACATCGTCGCCATCCTCGACCCCAACAGCTCGTCGTCTCAGGTCGCGCCTACAGGTCCAAAACGCCGCAGGGCACGTGTCGTGAAGGTTTATCAGAACCCGCACACAGGTGAGTTGATTGAAACAAAAGGTGGTAATCACCGTGGTCTGAAAGCCTGGAAAGAGCAATACGGTGTCGATACCGTAGATTCATGGCTTCGCACTTGATCCAAATCATCGAACTTAAAAAGCCCTGCCGTGCAGGGCTTTTTATTGCCTGTCAACTTCACCGCTATGGCAATGAGTCACTGGTTCAGCTTTCCGACAGGAAAATAGTCACGAAGAGTGTCGCTAGTAGTTCAATCAGGTACATATTCATACAGATGCCTATTCATACAGGTATTTCAGACTTTTCCTTCAGGTCTCGACTTGACTGTTCTCTTTCGTCGCAGAAGTCGGCAATGTAACAAAATAATAACAGACAGTTTACTTGAAGAGAGTTCATGTAGTGGCCATTCGATACTGCATCTGCGCGCATCTAATAATGGTCAGCCCTGCGATGCACCGAGAAGCTCAACCCCGATTGTGGGAGTCGCACTCGCCCGGCACCATCGCGCTCACTAGTCGGGCTGACTTTTCACTTCACACATTTTTCACATCGATTCTTACAGGATGAGCACTGCTAAAGGATTAGCGCCCCAATACCCGCTTCGGCGGGTTTCTTTTTGTCTGTTATTTGGCGCCAGCGATGGCTCGCGCCTTTACGTTTACGGCGCAACCACCAAGTGCAGGCTGTCCCTAATGCGTTGCACCTCCTCCTTGCTCGCGACGTAGCCATCGGCAGAGCCCGCGTAGGAAAGTGACCAGGCCATGTCGTGGCTTGCGGCCGCGACCAGGGTCTGAGTCATGACGTGCCCGCCGTTCTGAGTGATGGTGCAGGTGGTTTCCAGCGCCGGAAGATCACTCAGGGTGCTTTTATGGATCTTGCTGCAAACGCTCTGAAATCCACCACGGGCAAAGTCGATCTGGACTGATTTGCGCATTTCCAGCAATACGCTCTGCACGTTGACATCATGCCCCGGCTGAAGCCGCGATTGAGTCAACTCCATGACCATGATCGGGTCGCCATTCTGATCATTCTTCACTGCGCGTTGTCTCATCTGCACTGACGGCTGAGCTGCCGCATCAGCGACTGGGGGCAAAGGCTCTACTTCCCAACCGCTCGGCCAGGTGATCATCACATCGGCCGCATGCACACCGCTCAGACCGAGCAGCAGGCACAGGCTTATCAAGGATGATCTGCGTTGCAGGTAAATCATGATCGGTACTACCAGGACAATGAGCCGGAAAGTTTGAGCCTGTCACCGCCAACGGACAAGGCTTTGCCGTCTTTTTATCACCGCCCGGGTTTGGCACCGACTGCCCTGCCCCGTATCATTTGGCGATTACAGATTTTTTAACGGGAGATACCCATGAGCTTGCACGAACTGAACACCTTTACCGGCGTCACCGCCACCCCGGATGTCGCGACACTGGGCTTTGTGTTCAACCACACCATGCTGCGGGTCAAGGACATTACGGCTTCCCTGGATTTCTACACTCGCGTATTAGGCTTCAGCCTGGTTGAAAAACGTGATTTCCCTGAAGCCGAATTCAGCCTGTATTTCCTTGCGCTGGTGGATAAAGCCCAGATCCCTGCAGGTGAAGCCGCTCGCAACCAGTGGATGAAATCCATTCCCGGGATTCTGGAGCTGACTCACAACCACGGTACCGAGAACGACACGGCCTTCACCTACCACAACGGCAACACCGACCCGCGCGGTTTTGGCCATATCTGCCTCTCCGTCCCGGATGTTCACGTGGCGTGCGAACGCTTCGAAAGCCTGGGCGTCCCGTTTCAGAAGCGCCTGGCCGATGGCCGCATGAACAGCCTGGCCTTCATCAAAGACCCGGATGGCTATTGGGTCGAAATCATTCAGCCGACGCCGCTCTGACCTCTAAGTACGATTGTTATCAAAAAGCCCCCTGCATGCAGGAGGCTCCTTAATCGCAAGCGCCTGAATCACTCCGGTGCAGAAGTACGGATCAAGTGATCGAACGCACTCAACGATGCTTTGGCACCTTCGCCCAGCGCGATGATGATCTGCTTGTAGGGCGCGGTGGTGACGTCACCGGCGGCGAAAATCCCGGGAATAGAGGTTTCGCCACGTGAATCAACAACGATCTCGCCGCGCGGTGACAACTCGAGGGTGCCTTTGAGCCAGTCAGTGTTAGGCAGCAAGCCGATCTGGACGAAGATCCCTTCTAGCTCGATGGTCAATGTTTCGCCGGATTGGCGATTTTTGTAGAGCAAGCCGTTGACCTTTTGGCCGTCGCCCGTCACTTCCGTGGTCTGCGCGCTGGTGATCACCGTGACGTTCGGCAGGCTGTTGAGCTTGCGCTGCAACACTGCGTCGGCGCGCAGCTGGACATCAAACTCCAGCAAGGTGACATGACTGACGACACCCGCCAGGTCGATAGCTGCTTCTACACCCGAGTTGCCACCACCAATCACGGCGACACGTTTACCCTTGAACAGCGGGCCATCGCAGTGTGGGCAGTACGCCACGCCACGGTTGCGGTATTGCTGCTCGCCGGGGACGTTCATTTCGCGCCACCTTGCGCCAGTCGCGAGAATAACGGTCCTGGATTTGAGCGAGGCGCCGCTGGCGAACTTCACTTCGTGCAACGCTCCGGCCTTGCCCGGAATCAGCTGATCCGCGCGCTGCAGGTTCATAATGTCGACGTCGTATTGCTTGACGTGCTCTTCCAGCGCAACGGCCAGTTTAGGGCCCTCGGTGTGCTGAACAGAGATGAAGTTCTCGATGGCCATGGTATCAAGCACCTGACCGCCAAAACGCTCAGCCGCAACACCGGTCCGAATACCTTTGCGTGCCGCGTAGACCGCAGCCGCCGCACCGGCAGGGCCACCACCGACTATCAGCACATCAAAGGCGTCTTTGGCATTGAGCTTTTCAGCTTGCCTATCACCTGCGCTTGTGTCGATCTTGGCCAGAATTTCCTCCAGCCCCATGCGACCCTGACCAAACAATTCACCGTTCAGGTAAACGCTCGGCACGGACATGATCTGCCGGTCAGTGACTTCAGCCTGGAACAATGCACCGTCGATGGCGACGTGACGGATGCCAGGGTTGAGTACGGCCATCAAGTTCAAGGCTTGAACGACGTCCGGGCAGTTCTGGCAAGACTGGGAAAAATAGGTTTCAAAATTGAATTCGCCCTTGAGCGAGCGAATCTGTTCGATAACGTCTGCGCTGGCTTTGGACGGATGGCCGCCAACTTGCAACAGCGCCAACACCAGCGAGGTGAATTCGTGGCCCATTGGGATGCCGGCAAAGCGCAGGCTGATATCGGCTCCCGGGCGGTTCAACGAGAACGACGGCGTGCGCGCATCAGTCCCGCTGTCGAGCAAGGTGATGTGCGGCGTCAGACTGACGACGTCTTTGAGCAGCGCGAGCATTTCTTCGGATTTCGCGCCGTCATCAAGGGATGCAACGATCTCGAACGGCAGGGTAACCCGCTCCAGGTATGACTTCAGCTGGGCTTTAAGAGTGGCGTCCAACATGAGGGCGATTTCCTTTTTTTGTACGCTAGAAAAAACAACGCCCAGGCGATGGTCGCCCGGGCGTTTTTGGGGGCGATGCGGATTACGTGCTTAAGAGCTCATGGCCCCCAGCCGATGCATGTCGACTTAGATCTTGCCGACCAGATCAAGAGACGGGGCCAGAGTGGCTTCGCCTTCTTTCCATTTGGCAGGGCAAACTTCGCCTGGGTGAGCAGCAACGTACTGAGCAGCTTTGACCTTGCGCAGCAGCTCGGAAGCATCACGGCCTACGCCACCATCGTTGAGTTCAACGATTTTGATCTGACCTTCAGGGTTGATCACGAAGGTGCCACGGTCAGCCAGACCTGCTTCTTCGATCAGCACATCAAAGTTACGCGAGATCACGTGAGTCGGGTCGCCGATCAATGGGAACTGGACTTTGCTGATCACCTCGGAAGTGTCATGCCAAGCTTTGTGAGCGAAATGGGTGTCAGTCGACACGCCGTAGATTTCAACGCCCAGTTTCTTGAACTCAGCATAGTTATCAGCCAGATCGCCCAGTTCGGTAGGGCAAACGAAGGTGAAGTCAGCTGGGTAGAAGAATACGACAGACCATTTGCCTTTCAGGTCGGCTTCAGAGACGTCGACGAATGCGTTGTTGGCGAACGCAGTGGCTTTGAATGGCTTGACTTGGCTGTTGATGATAGGCATCGATGAATCTCCTGGTGGTTGGAAAAATCTATGAGACGGATCTTACGCACAACCGGCTGCATGGGCTCATTGGCAAACCTCATGTCGCTGATTGGTTTTCACTATAAGAGATGTTTATTAATAGAAGAAATCACTGGAGCCTCTGCGCCGCCACTCATTGACATGAATGGCGTGGCTTCGATGTAGCGCAAAGCCGACTTCATGTCTTTCCAGCCGACATAGCTCATCAGCGACTTCAGGTCCCAACCGCTGCGGTGCGCCCACGTGGCAAAACCCCGGCGTAATGAGTGACTGGTGTACTGCTCGGCGGGAATGCCCGCACGCTCCAACGCCTGACGCAGCAACGGAATGATGCTGTTGGCGTGCAAGCCCTCTTCGCCCAGATTGCCCCAGCGATCAATGGCTCTGAATACCGGGCCGCGCACCAGAGCTGCGCAATTGATCCACTCGATGTAGGCCTGTACCGGGCATAAACGCTGAAGTGCCGGAGTCTGGTAGGTTTTGCCCAGATTGTCCCGATCACTTTTGCTGCGTGGCAGGTACAGACTGATCCCCGAGCCCGCGACGGCTTGAACATGTTCGATGTCCAGGCGACACAGTTCGTCGCTGCGAAAACCTCGCCAGAATCCCAGCAGGATCAGCGCCGCATCGCGACGACAACGCAAAAGCTCAGGCTGATTGTTATCGGCCAGCGCCTGTACGGCTTCTTGATCGAGCCACGCCACCACGTGTTCCAGCTGTTGCAGTTGCAGTGGCTCAGCCTGTTTCTCCTGAGCGGGATGCAGGGCGCGAATACCCTTGAACACCTTTCGTACGACGGGCGCTTTGGTCGGGTCTACAAATCCTTGGCTGTTGTGCCATTGCGCCAATGCAGACAAGCGCAACTTCAGCGTGTTGATCGACAGCACGCCGGCATACGCCACCAGGTAGCGCGCCACGCTGTCGCTGGTCGCGGGCAGAAACCCGCCCCACGTCACTTCGAAATGCTCGATGGCCGCCCGGTAGCTGCGCCGCGTGTTGTCACGGATCGCAGCTGATAAGTAGCGATCGAGATCATTCATGGTTGGAGATTCCGTTTGTGTACTGAAAAGCGCGGTTGAAACGCGTTTTTTGCGGATCGGATTGGATAATACCTTAATATCCCATGTGTATTTTTAGAAATACAGCAGCATAATTAACATTCATATAGTATGTAATTACAGTGTACATACCACAGTACGAAATCGTAGGAGTTCGACATGGCACGCGGCGGTGTAAACAAGGCAGTCGTTCAAATGGCACGCACCGCGCTGCTTGCCCGCGGCGAGCACCCGAGCATCGACGCAGTACGTATCGAAATGGGTAACACCGGCTCGAAGACGACCATTCACCGTTATTTGAAGGAATTGGACGAAACTGATGCCCGCAGCAATGCGCCACAGGCCGAGATCGGGGACGAGTTGACTGAGCTGGTGAGTCGACTGGCGCAGCGATTACAGGAACAGGCGCAAGCGCTTGTCGACCAGGCGCAAAACGCCTTTACAGCTAAACAGGATGAACTGCGACAGGAATTGATGGCAGCACAGCACCAGCTGAGCGAGCTACAAATCCAGTTCACCGCCCAAAGCGATGATCTTCGCGTACAAAACGCAGCGCTGGACGCCACTCGCCAGTTGCTGCATACCGAGCAAACAACTACCGCCCGCCTCTTTCAAGCCCATCAGGATCTTGAGCTTCGCGTGCAGGACAAGGAGGGACAAATACGGTCGCTGGAGGAAAAACACCTGCATGCGCGTGACGCTCTTGAGCACTATCGCAACTCAGTCAAGGAACAGCGTGAGCAGGAACAGCGTCGTCACGAGGGGCAGTTGCAACAGGTGCAGATGGAGCTGCGTCAGGCACAACAAAGCGCGATGATGCGCCAGGATGAGATCACCCAACTGAACCGTGACAATGAGCGCTTGCTGGCCGAAACCCGCAGCACCCTGCGCGAGCTGAGCGCGCGGCAAGAGCAATTGAATAAGGCGACGAACCAATCGGCACGTCTGAGCGAGCAGTACCAACACACGCACACCCAATGCGCATTACTGCAAGAACGCCTGAGTGCAGCACAGAGCGAAAGTGATCTGCTAAAACAGGTTCTGACCGAGCAACAACAGTCAAACCAAACACTTCAGCTCGAGTTGATCAAGGCTGAGTTAGCCCTGGAAAACCTGCGCACATCTCATTCAGCTATCAACGAAGTGTCCGAAACACCAACACCGCAACTGTAATCAACACTCAGGCCCTCGCGCTCAAGGTCGTGCGCGCTCGATCATTTTGCGCACTTTGAGTGCCAGCTCATCGATGCTGAATGGTTTGATCAACATATCCATGCCTTGATCAAGAAACCCCGCGCACATTTCAGCACTACTCGCATAACCCGTCATGAAC
Organism: Pseudomonas sp. 5C2; assembly: GCF_034314155.1. Classification (NCBI taxonomy): domain Bacteria; kingdom Pseudomonadati; phylum Pseudomonadota; class Gammaproteobacteria; order Pseudomonadales; family Pseudomonadaceae; genus Pseudomonas; species Pseudomonas sp. 5C2. The sequence continues at coordinate 1,418,866 of NZ_JAVIWH010000002.1, forward strand.
AACACACTCAGATCAGGACGATGCTGTCGGGCAGTGTCTGCCAGTTGTTGCCCGTCAAGCCCTGGCAGCACGACATCACTGACCAGCAGATCAACACGCTCCTGGCCTTGCAACACAATGAGTGCGGCTTCACCGTCGCCAGCCTCAAGCGTCGCGTAACCTAGCTCACGCAATTCATCGATCACCAGCGTGCGCACTGCCACCTCGCCCTCGACCACCAGTACTCGCTCGCCCTTTAGCGCCCGCGGCGGGCTCGGGTTTTCGTGTTCGGCGATATGCCGCTCACCCCGCTCCAGATGGCAAGGCAAATACAAATGAATACGCGCACCCTGCCCCTCGGCGCTGTCGATGTGCACATGACCACCGGTTTGCTTGATGAACCCGTAAACCATGGACAACCCTAGCCCGGTGCCCTGCCCGATCGGCTTGGTGGTAAAAAAGGGATCGAAGGCACGACCGAGCACCTCGGCCGACATTCCGCTACCGCTGTCCTCAACGCTCAGCAGCACGTACTCACCGGGCGCCAGCGTGTCCTGCTGGATATCGATGCGCGCGACGGCTGTTCTGATCGTCAGCTGTCCACCGCCAGGCATCGCGTCGCGGGCATTGATCACCAGGTTCAACAAGGCGTTTTCCAACTGATGTTCGTCGGTATTGGCTTGCCACAAGCGAGCCTGAAGGTCAGTGCGCAATACGATACTTTCGCCAAGCGTGCGCCGCAGCAACTCCTCCATGGAGATCACCATCCGATTCACGTCCACCGCCTTCGGGTTCAGCGACTGACGCCGGGCAAACGCCAGTAGTCGGTGCGTCAACGAGGCCGCACGGTTGGCCGAGGTCATCGCCGCATCAATATAGCGACCGATTTCCCCTACGCGCCCGGCGGCGACGCGTCGCTGAATCAACTCAAGCGCGCCAAGTACGCCCGTCAGCATGTTGTTGAAGTCGTGGGCAATACCGCCAGTCAGTTGCCCGATAGCGTCCATTTTTTGTGCATGGCGCAACGCCTCTTCAGCGTTTTCACGCTCTCTCATTTCGACTTGAAGCAATTCGTTGATCCGAAGCATTTCCAGGGTGCGCTCTGCCACCCGCCGCTCCAGACCCTCATTGAGATCACGCAGCGCTTCCTGCTGATCGTACAAAGCCCGACGCAACTCCAACTGGCTGACCACCTGTCGTGCCAAGGCGACCAGAGCGGCAAGCTTCGACTCGGAAAGATGTCGAGGCTCTACATCGTAGACACAGAGCGTACCCAGCGGCAGCCCTTCAGCGGTGAGTAGCGCGGTCCCGGCATAAAAACGCAGGTTTGGGGCATTGGCGACCAGAGGGTTATCGGCGAAACGTGGATCCACTCGCAGATCGGCGACCATCATCACGCCGGGCTGACGAATCGTCTGAACGCAAATGGAATCTGCGAAGAGCACCTCCGGCAACGCCAGCCCGGCCTGAGCCTTTGGCCACTGGCGCCCGGCATCGATCAGATTGATCTGCGCCATCGGCACCTCGCACAGTTGGGCCGCGAGACAGGCAATATCGTCGAATGCCTGCTCTGGTAACGTGTCGAGGATGTTGAAGTGAGCAAGCGCAGCTAACCGCGCCTCCTCGCTCCAGGGCACAGCGCCCCAAAGGTTGTGGCTACTCAAGAAACTGACCCACGTCCTGAAAATTTCTTCTGCATGGCTCAATCCTCATCCTGCAGCTCGAGTGATGACTGGCGATATTTAACCAGCTTAGCTGGCGACGGGCGTACGCAACGTGACAAATTCCTCGGCTGCCGTCGGGTGTACACCAATGGTTTCATCGAATATCTGTTTGGTGGCGCCGGCTTTCAACGCGATGGCCAAGCCCTGGATGATTTCGCCGGCATCTGGCCCGACCATGTGGCAACCGAGCACCTTATCCGTTTTGACGTCGACCACCAGCTTCATCAGCGTGCGCTCCTGATTGTCGGTGAGCGACAGCTTCATTGGGCGGAAACGGCTTTCAAAAATCTGAACCTCGTGCCCTGCTTTCCTGGCATCTTCCTCGCTCAGGCCCACGGTACCAATGTTCGGCAGACTGAAAACCGCCGTTGGAATATGAGTGTAGTCAACCGGACGATACTGCTCAGGCTTAAACAGGCGCCGAGCAACCGCCATGCCTTCGGCCAGCGCGACTGGCGTCAGCTGCACCCCACCGATGACGTCGCCAATCGCCAGAATCGACGGTTCGCTGCTTTGATAGCGCTCGTCGACTTCGATATAGCCAGCCTTGTCGAGCTTGATCCGGGTATTTTCCAGCCCCAGATTATCCAGCATCGGCCGCCGCCCGGTGGCGTAAAACACGCAGTCGGCGGTCAATTGACGACCGTCCTTGAGCGACAACTGCAAACTACCGTCGTCTTGTTTGTCGATTCGCGCGATATCGGAATTGAATTGCAGATCAATGCCGCGCTTGGTCAGTTCTTGCTGCAGATGCGTCCGAACAGCACCATCGAAACCGCGCAGGAATAATTCGCCGCGATACAGCTGAGTGACCTCAGCGCCAAGACCGTTGAAGATCGACGCGAATTCCACAGCGATATAGCCACCGCCAACCACTACGATACGTTTGGGCAGTTGTTTGAGGAAAAAAGCCTCCTGGGAGGTAATCGCGAGTTCGCTTCCAGGGAATTCCGGGACCTGTGGCCAGCCGCCGGTCGCGATCAAAATGTGTTCGGCGCTGTAAATCTGACCGCCGATTTCAACCTGATGCGGATCGCGCAGCTTGGCGTGCCCCTCAAGCAGAGTCACGCCACTGTTAACCAGCAGGTTGCGATAGATGTCATTAAGGCGGTGGATTTCACGGTCTTTGTTGGCAATCAAGGTCGGCCAATCGAACCTGGCCTCACCGACCGACCAGCCAAAGCCTTTGGCTTGCTCAAAATCTTCAGAATAGTGAGCGCCGTAGACCAGCAATTTTTTCGGCACACAACCCACGTTGACACAGGTACCACCCAGGTATCGGCTTTCCGCAACCGCTACGCGCGCACCAAAACCGGCGGCAAAACGTGCCGCTCGTACACCGCCGGAACCGGCACCAATCACAAAAAGGTCGAAGTCGTAGGCCATTGCTGTCTCCTTAGCAGGCCAACAGCATAACCGCTTCGGCATTGTCGGTCAGCGCTGTTGGCCAGAAACGACAAAGCCACCCGAAGGTGGCTTTGTCCTATAAGCAAGCCTGAAAGAAACTCAGATGCTTAGCTGCCCTTCTTGTAGAAGTGCTCGAAGCAGAAGTTGGTCGCTTCGATGTAGCCTTCAGCGCCACCGCAGTCAAAACGCTTGCCCTTGAACTTGTAGGCCAGCACGTTGCCTTGCTCGGCCTGTTTCATCAGGGCGTCGGTGATCTGGATTTCACCGCCTTTGCCCGGCGGAGTCTCTTCGATCAATTTGAAGATGTCAGGGGTCAGGATATAGCGGCCGATAATCGCGAGATTGGACGGTGCGTCCTCAGGAGCCGGCTTTTCTACCATGTTAGTGACGCGGTAGAGACCGTCCTTGATTTCATCACCAGCGATCACACCATACTTGTTGGTTTCCTGTGGATCGACTTCCTGAATCGCAATGATCGAGCAGCCATAGTGCTTATGCAGCTTGACCATCTGAGCCAGAACGCCCTCACCTTCAAGGTTCACACACAGGTCATCGGCCAGTACGACAGCAAACGCTTCGTTGCCGATCAAAGGGCGACCACTGAGGATTGCGTGGCCCAGGCCTTTCATTTCGGTCTGGCGCGTGTAGGAGAAGCTGCATTCGTCGATCAGGCGACGAATACCGACCAGGTATTTTTCCTTGTCGGTACCCTTGATCTGGTTTTCCAGCTCATAGCTGATGTCAAAGTGGTCTTCCAGAGCTCGTTTGCCACGACCCGTGACGATGGAGATTTCATTCAGACCTGCATCAAGTGCTTCTTCCACGCCGTATTGGATCAGTGGCTTGTTGACCACCGGCAGCATTTCCTTGGGCATGGCTTTTGTCGCTGGCAGAAAGCGAGTGCCGTAACCGGCTGCTGGGAACAAGCATTTCTTGATCATATAAGTCCCTAATAAAAAAGGCTGTGGCTGTTTGCGGCGCAGTCTAATCAGGCGGCGACAACCTTACAATGCCCCGTCACTGGCCGTCCGCTGCTTTGGTAGAGGAATTTCAGCACATATAGTTCCGCAACATCGTAGATATTGCACGCTTCAAAGACTGTTGGTCCACGCTTCAAATCACATATATGATCGAAATCTGTCTGCCGGACGGCGCACATTCAATCACTTGAGCCAAGGCCCCTACACCTTGAACACGGTGCGCCGTGACTCGCTCAAGCGTAGTTGACCCCGCTTGGTTGTGCGGGAATAAAGTGCAGCGTGTGGACATGCGCTTTATCATGCACGGCCTGGAACATCCAAAGAGATTGATGATGTCGGAAGTGAAAAGCGTTAATGGATACCTGATCAACAAATTGCAGGACGGCCAATGGTGGGTGTCTGATGCCCTTGGCGAAGCTATTGCGGGTCCGTTCGCCTCGGAAAGCGCAGCCATCGAAGTCGCCGCAGTCCTGCAAGACCAACCCAAAGCCCCGCGCCGCCGCTCCAACCCTAAACCCTGATCGTCGATGGTCGCGATGCCGATGTGTGCGGGACGTAAATCTCGCATGATTCGCGTGCAACTATTACGCCATCAGTCGGTCGAAAAAATGGCAGACACTCCCCGATAGCGCTCATCACGAAGCATGAAACCATGAACAAACTTTTAGCAGTTATCGCTTTACTGGGGCTCACCGGCTGTGCGACCGCGTCTAATACCTACTTGAACAACGGCCAGCAGGGCCTGAGCATCGACTGCTCAGGAGAAGCCATGTCTTGGAGCAGTTGCTACGAGAAAGCGGACGCCTCCTGCGCAGGCACGGGCTACAACATTGTTGCGACTAATGGGACGGCGCAACCTAAAGAAAGCGACAAAACGCTAGGCGTCGAGGTAGGCAACTACAAAAGCCGCAACGTAATCGTGACCTGTAAGTAGCACTGACTTCACGTCCACCAGAAAATGCCCCGTCGACTGTTTTTTTGAACTGACAGGGCTTTTACAGGTGAATTTCCGCAAACTTGATACCCAGCCCGCGGATGGTTACCACCAACTCGTCCAACTGGTAGAAAGACTCGACTTCGTCGTCATCATCTACCAGAAAAAAGCTTGTGCCCGCGCTTGTCTTGAAAAATACGATCCACTCCCCCGCAGTGGCCGGATTCTGAATGATGTGAGTGGTCGAAATATTCCCTTCTGCATGCCGCAGCGTCACCAACTCTCGCTTCATACATCCCTCAAACAATCGAAACTCTCCACCCCGTCAGACCTGCTTCCGGCTTCAGCCGGAGATGCAATCTGTGGCGGCTTTCTGGACATCCATGGGCCGCAGCGGCATGTTCGCGATACGTTCGTAGACCTTGATTGAGCTGCCACTGGAACGGTTTTCGATCATCACCACTGCTGCGGGGTCCGAGCTGAATTTTTGCGCAATGATGACGCGCAAGCCATCATTGTTTGCCTCGATCAACGGCGGCTTGCGGCTATTGGCTAGCTTACCCACCAAGCAATCGGCATAGGCTTTCGGGCTCTTGCCGGAAATTACGCTCATGGTAGGTGGGGTATGCTCAATCTCTTCAAGAGTCGCGCAGCCGGTCATCGCGAGAGCCAAAAAAACTACTGCCAATTTCATACAATCCCTCCAGTTAGAATCCTACGACAAGCCTGAGAACGATTAGATCCGGGTTTAGGCACTTTTTATCGAGTATTAACGTAATAAAATGGGTATCGGCGATTAAATGCCTGCGCGCTCATGCTATCGTTTTGATTTTGCAGAAAAAGCCTTTTTCGGAGACACCATGAAATTTGTACACCAGCGCGAGCATCTCAACGAAGACGACATCGTCGTCATTGAGTGTTCCCAGCTCTGCAATATCCGCTTGATGAATGACGCGAATTTCCGCAGTTTCAAGAACGGCGGCCGCCACACTTACCACGGCGGTGCTTTCGACAGATTCCCGGCGAAGATTGTGGCACCCAGCACCGGTTTCTGGAACATCACCATTGATACCGCGGGGCGAAAAGTCGATACGGGCGGTGGCCGCAAGCCGTCGTTCACTCACACCATCAAGATTGTTCGTCGTTCGGCAACCCGGCTGAGCTGATAACGCTTGAATCGTGTCAGAAAAGGAATCCCTTGTGAGCACTCCCACCGCTACCACCAAATACGCTATCAGCTACAAACTCAACGGCGAACGCCGGTTTGAGTTTGCTCAGCTGCAATCAGCCTCCTCCGAGGAAGCTAAGGCGACTCTCGAAAAAATGCACAACGGCAGCGACGATAAAGTGACCGACGTCAAAGTCAGTAAGGCGATCTGAGTCGCGCTTGAGCGACGGGCACACAGACGAATCAGCAGAGACTTCCCATGATTCGACGTGAGCGTTCGGTGCCTGCCACCCTTGACTTGTTCGCCGATGACACTCTGCCGGCGCCCTGCATTGAACACATCGGCCCGCGCTCGTTTGTCCTCAGGGGATTCGCTCTGTCGCGGGGCGAACACCTATTGCCTGCGCTGGAGCGTGTTCTCAGCGAGGCCCCTTTCAGGCATATGGTCACCCCTGGTGGTTTCACTATGTCGGCGGCCTTGAGCAATTGCGGCAGTCTCGGCTGGGTCACTGACCGCAGCGGCTACCGCTATACCCCAATCGATCCAGGCTCCGGCAACCCATGGCCAGGCTTGCCTGATGTGTTCATGCAACTGGCCCAGGCGGCGGCGAGCAAGACCGGATTTGCAGGCTTCGTGCCCGATGTCTGCCTGATCAACCGCTATGCACCTGGGGCAAAAATGTCCTTGCATCAGGACAAAAACGAACTCGACTATGAGTGGCCGGTCGTCTCGGTGTCCTTGGGCATCCCGGCCATGTTCTTGTTTGGCGGCATGGCGCGTAGCGACAAAGCCCAACGCGTCCCGCTGTTTCATGGCGACGTGGTGGTGTGGGGCGGAGAAGACCGACTGCGCTACCATGGCGTCTTGCCACTCAAACACGCTGAGCATCCGCTGCTGGGTGAACAGCGTATCAACTTTACCTTTCGCAAGGCCGGGTAAAGCGCGCCGCCCCCGAAAGACTGTAACTAAACCCCGCGCTTGATCTTGACCATCGCATACGGCACTTTGCCGGCACGTCTTACCTCAAGGACTTTCCATGCTCCGCTCTTTGGCCAGCGCCTTCGCGCACAATTTTCTCGGACATTCACCGCGCTGGTACAAGCTTTGTCTGCTGCTGTTTTTGGTCGTCAACCCACTGTTACTGTGGGTGGCTGGCCCGGTTGCAGCAGGATGGCTTCTGGTGGGTGAGTTTATTTTCACCTTGGCGATGGCGCTCAAGTGTTACCCGCTGCTGCCCGGCGGGTTATTGATGATCGAAGCCTTGCTGATGAAGATGACCAGCCCGCAGGCACTGTATGACGAACTGCTGCACAATTTCCCGGTGATCCTGCTGTTGATGTTCATGGTCGCAGGCATCTACTTCATGAAAGACCTGTTGTTGTTCCTATTTTCCCGTCTCTTGCTCGGTGTGCGCTCGAAAAGCATCCTCGCGTTGATGTTTTGCTTCTTGTCAGCGTTTCTCTCGGCATTTCTGGATGCGCTGACCGTGACGGCAGTCATCATCAGCGCTGGGGTTGGCTTCTATTCGGTCTATCACCGGGTCGCCTCGGGCAACAATCCACGCGAACCGATTGCATTCAACGATGATCAGAGCCTGCACACCGATCACCATGCCGACTTGGACCAATTCCGCTCGTTCCTGCGCAGTTTGTTAATGCACGGCGCAGTCGGTACGGCACTCGGCGGTGTCTGCACCCTGGTTGGCGAGCCACAGAATCTATTGATCGGGCATGAAATGGGCTGGAATTTCAGCCAGTTTTTCCTGTATGTCGCACCTGTTTCACTGCCAGTGTTGGTGGCCGGACTCGTGACCTGTGTGTTGCTGGAAAAACTGGGCTGGTTCGGCTACGGCGCCTTGTTGCCCGTCAGCGTGCGCAAGGTGCTGGCTGACTACGCAGCTCAAGATAATGCCGAACGAACCAACGACCAACGCGCAGCCTTGATCGTGCAGGGGCTGTCAGCGCTGATTCTGATTGGCGGGCTGGCGTTCCATATCGCCGAAGTGGGACTGATCGGCCTGCTGGTAATTGTGCTGATCACTGCGTTTACCGGGATCACCGAAGACAGCCGCATCGGCGAGGCATTCAAGGATGCAATGCCCTTCACTGCCCTGCTCGTCACGTTCTTTGCTGTCGTCGCGATGATTCACGATCAGCAACTGTTCACGCCGCTGATCCACTGGGTGCTGAGCCTGCCGCCCGAGCAACAGCCAGGCATGCTATTCATTGCCAATGGCCTGCTGTCGGCTATCAGCGATAACGTGTTCGTTGCCACCATTTACATCACCGAAGTGAAGCAGGCGTTTATTTCCGGGCACATGAGCCGTGAACACTTCGAGGCACTGGCTATTGCAATCAACACCGGGACCAACCTGCCCAGCGTTGCCACACCGAATGGTCAGGCAGCGTTTTTGTTTCTGCTGACTTCGGCGATTGCCCCCCTGATACGCCTGTCCTACGGGCGCATGGTCTGGATGGCCCTGCCCTACACCGTGGTCATGGGCCTTTTGGGTTGGTACGCGGTCAGCTATTGGTTGTAGCAGCACAACCGCTGGCTCGTGCCTTGGCCGGGCACGCCGTGCGGTGCAGGTTCAGCGCCGTGTTGATAATGCCGATGTGACTGAACGCCTGAGGGAAGTTGCCGAGCATGCGCTTCCCCAAGACGTCATATTGCTCAGCCAGCAACCCAACGTCATTGCACAAGCCGCACAATCGATCAAACAACGCGCGGGCCTCAGCATGACGGCCCAGCAGCACATATACATCGGCAAGCCAGAACGAACACACCAGGAAGGTCCCCTCGCTACCGGAGACCCCATCCTGCGTCCGATCACTGTCGTAGCGCAGCAGCAGCCCCTCTTGCATCAGGGCCTTTTCTATCGCGGCAACGGTGCCGATTACCCGAGGGTCATTTGCCGGCAAAAATCCGGTCAAGGCGATCTGCAACAGGCTGGCATCCAGCGCTGTCGAACCATAGGTCTGTACAAAACTGCCCAGTTGCGGATCGAAGCCATTGAGGCACACGTCCGCATGAATTTCATCGGCAACCGCACGGCAATGGCGCGCCAATGCGTGGTCCTCTTCGGTTTCAGCCACTTGGGCAGCGAAGTGCGCGTTGCGGTCGAAGGCAACCCAGGCCATGACCTTGGAATGGGTGAAGTGCCTTGGCTCAGAACGAATTTCCCATATGCCCTTGTCAGGCAGGTGCCAGACATTTTCCAGAAACGGCATGATCACCTTGATGATGGCCGTGCTTCGTGGCGGCCTTGGCAAACCACCTTTACTGGCCTGAGTCATGGCATCGGCGACCTCGCCATACACATCCAGTTGCATTTGCGTCGCCGCAGCGTTGCCGATTCGCACCGGACGTGAGTTTTCGTAGCCTCCGAGCCAAGGCAGCTCGTATTCCGGCAGACGCCGTTCGCCGCCCAGGCCGTACATAATCTGTATCTGTTCCGGATTGCCGGCCACGGAGCGCAACAGCCATTCCCGCCATGCGCTGGCCTCTTCGTAATAACCCAGGTTCATGAATGCCAGGAGGGTCATTGTTGCGTCTCGCAGCCAGCAATAACGGTAATCCCAATTCCGTTCTCCGCCCAACTGCTCTGGCAGTGACGTTGTCACCGCCGCGACGATGCCGCCGGTAGGCTCATACGTGAGTGCTTTGAGGGTGATCAGCGAACGCTTGACCTGAGCTGACCACTGGCCGACCTCCGGGCATCGATCAGAAAACTTCCGCCAGAATTGCTCAGTTGTTTTCAGCGCTTTTTCGCCGTCGATAACGGTATGGACTGGATGATTCGACGCTTGATGACTGAGGACGAACACCTTGCGCTGTCCAGCCTCGACCAGAAAGTCGCTGCCAGTGCGGTGATCCAGCGCATGCAATGCTGTCGGCGTGCGCAGCACCAACATTTCAGGCCCGGCAACAGCCGTCAGGGTATGCGGATCGCGCATTTCAACCCACGGCACACTGCTGCCGTAATCAAAACGTATGGACAGGTCCAGCTCGAACCCCACGCACCCTTCCAGTCCCACCACGATGCGTACCACGCTGCTGGCGGTTTCCGTGGGCATGAAGTCGATCAGCATGGCGCGCCCGGTGTCGGTCTCGAACAAGGTTTCGAGAATCAACGTACCCTCGCGGTAGTGCCTTTCGGTGTGCTTGATCGGATCTTTCGGGCTGATTTTCCAGCGGCCGTTATCGCTATCACCCAGCAAAGCGGCGAAACAGGCTGGCGCATCGAATCGAGGGAAGCACAGCCAGTCCAGCGAACCGTCCTTTGTGACTAGCGCAGCAGTCCTGCAATTGCCGAGCAATGCATAGTCTTCAATCAGTGCGGCCATAGTAGGTATCCAAAAATTCAGGCTGGCAGAATGTAGCGTTTGATTGCCGTCGCCACGCCGTCCTCCAGGTTGCTGCCGGTGACGTAGTCAGCTTGGCTGCGCACGCTTTCCTCGCCCTGGCCCATGGCAATCGACAGTCCCGCCTTATGAAACATCGCGACATCGTTGCCCCCGTCTCCGATGGCGGCCGTGTGTGCCAGCGATACACCCACATACTCAGCCAATGTCACCAGCGCCGCGCCTTTGTTCGCCGCCACGGCGTTGACATCCAGGTAATACACTTGTGAGCGCGAGGCCAGCGCGAGCCCGGCGATGTGTGGATTCACTTGTGCTTCGAGACGTTTGAGTAACGCGTGATCGGCACTGGCGGCGACGATTTTGTCTATCCGGTCCAGGTAGGGTTCGAAACTGGGCACGAGGATTGGGTCGTAGCCCAGCGTACGACGTTCGTGATCAACGTAAGCGCCATTCGGATCGAGCAATAACCACTCATCGTCGGCGAATACCCAAACTGCACACGCGTGATCGGCAAACATTGCCAGGCTGGCGATAGCTGCCGCCTGCGGAATGCGGTGGGCCGACATCACACGGCCATCGGGGTGGGTAATCAAACCTCCGTTGAACGCCACGGTCGGCAGATCGATACCCAATGCTTCAACCTGCTGACGCATCGCCCTGGGCGGACGGCTGCTGGCCAGGGTGAACTGGATACCAGCCGCTCGTAATTGCCCGATGGCCTCGATATTTGCCGGGCTCAAACTGTGATCGGGGCGCAACAAGGTGCCGTCGATATCGCACAACACAAACTGGATGAGGGGTCGTCGTTGACTGTTCATCCGATGCTGTGCCATTCACGTCCGTCGCGGGTCAACAAGTCATCGGCACCAGAGGGCCCATCCTCACCGGCCTTGTACAGCTCGACGTTGCTGTTTTTGCTCCATGCATCCAGAAACGGCTGCACCGCACGCCAGCCATTTTCAATGTTGTCGGCGCGCTGGAACAAGGTTTGATCCCCCGCAAGGCAATCAAAGATCAGCGTTTCATAACCTGTGGAGGGCAGCATTTCGAAGAAATCCTTGTAGGCAAAGCCAAGCCGGATGCTTTCCAGTTCTAGCGTCGGACCCGGGCGTTTCGCCAGTAAATCGAAACCCATGCCTTCGTTAGGCTGAATCTGGATTTTCAGATAATTGGGTTTGAGCCTTTCGATGTCGGTGTCGCGAAATTGTGCGTAAGGCGCCGGCTTGAAGCAGATGGCTATTTCGGTGTCGCGGACGCTCATGCGTTTGCCTGTACGCAGATAGAATGGCACGCCAACCCAGCGCCAATTGTCGATCATGACTTTTAAGGCAACAAAGGTTTCCGTAGTGCTGTCAGCTGCCACGTTGGGCTCTTCCCGGTAGCCAGCAATGCTTTTGTCGCCGATCGTGCTTTCGGTGTACTGACCGCGCACCGAGTTAGCCAATGCCTCCTCCTCGGACCATGGGCGAATCGCACCGATGACCTTGGCCTTTTCCCCACGCACCGCGTCAGCACCAAAGGCGGCCGGTGGCTCCATGGCGATCATCGCCAACAGTTGGAACAAGTGATTGGGCACCATGTCCCGCAGCGCCCCGGTATGTTCGTAAAAACTGCCCCGGGTTTCCACGCCTACGGTTTCCGCAGCGGTGATCTGTACGTGGTCGATGTAGTGGTTATTCCAGAAGGCTTCGAATAAGCCGTTGGAGAAACGGCTGACCAGAATGTTCTGCACCGTTTCCTTGCCAAGGTAGTGATCGATTCGATAAATCTGTTTTTCCGTCATGACCTTGAGCAGGCAGGCGTTCAGGGATTCAGCGCTACGCAGATCGGAGCCAAATGGCTTTTCAATCACCACACGCCTGAAATAACCATCGGGCTCCTCCAGCAACCCGGACGAGCCCAGGCGCTTGGCGACTTCGCTGAAAAAACGGGGTGCCGTGGCCAGGTAGAACACCGCATTCCCTGTGTTAGTGTCTTTGATCTTCTCGGCCATATCGCTATAGGTGGAGTCGTCGAGGAAGTCTCCCTGCACGTAGCTGATCCGCGAGGCGAGTTGACGCCACAGTTCCGGGTCCAGTGGCTCAGCCCCACCCTCGGCGACCTTGCCCGATGCTTCCTGGCGGATAAAGTCTTCGAGTTTTTTGGCGAAGTCGATGTCACTGATTGCGTTGTGGTCCACGCCGACGATGTGAATGCCACTGCCCAGCAACCCGTCCCGGCTCAAATTGTAGAGCGCGGGCATCAATAAACGCTTGACAAGATCACCGTGAGCGCCCAACAGAAACAAGGTCGTAGGTGGTGCAACCTCAGGCTTTTGTTTTGACTTGGAGTGCAGCAGCCCCATTATTTTGGTCCTTCTTTATGTCCGCCAAAACCAAAGCGCATGGCAGAAAGCAGTTTGTCACCATAGGTACTCTGCTGGCGTGAGCGGAAACGTGCAAACAGCGCGCCGGACAATACGGGCACAGGCACCGACTGCTCCATGGCCGCATCAATGGTCCAGCGTCCTTCGCCGCTATCAGCCACTGAACCGGAATAGGCCTCGAGTTGCGGATCGCTAACCAGCGCATCGGCGGTCAGGTCCAGCAACCAGGAGGATACAACGCTGCCGCGGCGCCAGACTTCGGCGATATCAGCCACATTCAGATCAAAGCGCTGTTCAGGCGCAAGGTTGTCGGAGCCTTTCGTTTTGAGAATGTCAAAACCTTCGGCAAACGCCTGCATCATCCCGTACTCGATGCCATTGTGAATCATCTTCACAAAATGCCCGGAGCCTGCGGGGCCGGCGTGAATGTAGCCACGTTCAGCCCGATCATCGGGAGCGTCGCGGCCTTTGGTCCGCGCCACCGAGCCATAGCCAGGGGCGAGGCTGTCGAATAATGGATCGAGACGTTGGACCACCGCACTGTCGCCGCCGATCATCATGCAGTAACCACGATCGAGGCCCCAGACGCCGCCGGACGTACCCACGTCGATATAGTGCAAATGCTTTTGCGTGAGGGCCTGGGCCCGGCGAATATCGTCTTTATAGAACGTGTTACCGCCATCAATAATCACATCACCCGCTTCGAGCAGTTGGCTGAGGACGTCGATGGTCTCTTCCGTCGGCTCGCCGGCTGGCAGCATGACCCACACTGCGCGCGGTTTCTCCAGAGCGGCCACCAGCGCGGCAATATCTGCAACAGCGGTAGCGCCTTCTTTGGCAAGGGTGGTGCGGGAGGCTTCATCCCAGTCGTAAACCACGGTTGAATGGCCCTTGAGCATCAACCGTCTAGCAATATTGCCGCCCATGCGGCCCAGTCCAATAATTCCAAGTTGCATGTGGTGGTGCTCCTTAATGCAAAGAAAAGGGAATGCCTCACCTGATAACCCGGCAGTACATAAAAGGTTAGTCCAGAGGGCTCGGACATAGTTCGCAACAGGCTGGGGTGTCGGGATGAGCCTGCCTGATAACGCGCGCTTCCGCGATCAGGAAACACTCATGACAATAAAAAATAAAAAAGTTCCATTCTTGCGAAAAAGAAATCAGAATCGGCAGCGAGAGTGGTTGGCAAAGGTGGCTAAGGCTTGGATGATTACCGCCCCCCTCCCGCTAACGTTGTTGAAACACACCATTTGCGAGGTGAGCAATGGGTACATTACTAGCAGCACGTCCACCCCAGACCCTGTATGTCAGCATCCGTCGTGATGAGCTCAAGCAGCTGAAAGATGAACGCGATCAACTGCAGAATAAAGTCGCCCATTTGATCTTGCTGCTGCAAGAGTCTCAGCCTCTGCTGGCTGGACCCACTCACGGTCTGCAAGCCTGCAAATGACATCACTTTGCAGGCTCGCCGTAAGCCACGCACCACCCGATTGAAGCGCTGGTTTGATACTCACCTGGCAGGTCAGAGCTTCGATGAGTTGTACGGCACTAAAAGCCTGGTCAGTTTCGATTTCAAAGAGCGCCCTCGGCTCATCGGCGCCCCCTAAAAGGCTTGAACGATTTCAGCCTGATGCGGGGCAATCCCCCTGCGTCGATCGTACCTAAAGTGGTCCAGCAGTAATACTGTCCAAAGGCCTGCCAATCCGGCAGGCAATTCTATATTCCCCATACACGCTCATTTCCTTGCCGGCTCGACCTGAGTCACGAGCGAAATAATCTTCCGCGCTCAAAAAACAAACCATATCCGCCCCAATAAGCACCCACGGCGCACCGAGAAATGGCGCAGGCACTTCTATTTTCCTGGGTTAAATGTCCTTGAAATCGAGTGATTTTGTCTGGAAACCGAACCGCGTGGATAGATTGTCGAACAATCAGACGGACGGTATGGCGTCGATTTTGTACGTTTGCGTGCCCCATAAAAGCGCGATTCGACGGTTAAATGCGTTGTTATCTGCCACTTTGAGTGGTTAATCAAATGCCGCTGATCCGCAATCCAGACACCTGCGTAAAAAAAAGTCGAAACTTTGCCCTCTGCCATGGGGTCATCATTAAAGAGAGCCTAAGCTATTGGCGTAACCCGAGTTTGGGCATTACCACCCGTCCTACTACCACGCAACCGGTAAATAGGTACCGATCTTGCGTAGTGCTTGTGTGCCCGGCCATAGGACATGGCCCATAACAACTCAAGTGCTGCACCAACACTGAATTGAATGGGAGAAAAAGATGATTAGCGCCGCTGCCAAAACCCAGAAGGGAGAGAGTTTTAACCAGCCGGCCAGCGAGCTGACCCATCTGCCGGTCTTCGCTTCGACTAGCGTTCCACTGCTGCAACTGCCGACTTCACAGCCAAGTATTACCCTGACCCACAGAAGAAAAGTTCTGTTCGTGACCTCAGAGTTGGCTGATCTGGTGAAAACCGGAGGTTTGGGCGATGTGTCTGCCGCACTGCCGCGAGCCATGCGCCACCTGCACGATGTACGCGTGCTGATTCCCGGCTACCCGCAAGTGCTCAACAGTGGTAACCCGATCCATGTCATCAGCGAGCTGGGCGGTCATGCAGCCCTGCCACCGTGCAAGATCGGGCGCATGGACATGAAAGACGGTCTGGTCATTTATGTGCTGATCTGCCCCGAACTGTACGAACGTGAAGGCACGCCATACGGTGATAACAACGGCCGTGACTGGCCTGACAACCATATCCGCTTTGCCCGCCTCGGCCTGGCCGCAGCCGACTTCGCCGCCGGCGCGGTAAAAACCCAGTGGTGCCCGGAACTGGTGCATGCCCACGATTGGCCTGCCGGATTGGCGCCGGCGTATATGCGCTGGCGGGGTCAGGCCACACCGAGCATCTTCACCATCCACAACCTGGCGTATCAAGGCACGGTCAGCACCGGCTCCAGCCGCGAACTGGGTATTCCTGACCAGGCGTTGGGCGCCGACGGCATGGAGTTCTACGGCAAGCTCTCATTCATCAAGGCAGGCATGGCTTATGCCAGCCACATTACCACCGTGAGTGCGACTTACGCCAAGGAAATCACCACGCCGGCCTTTGGCTGTGGTCTGGAAGGCTTTCTGCAAAGCAAGGCCAGGCAAGGACTGCTCAGCGGGATTCCAAATGGCATCGACGCCAGTTGGGATTCGGAAACCGATGAACACTTGATTTGCCGGTTTGCCCCAAACGAATGGCAGCGCAAGGAAATCAACGCCGACCATGTACGTGAGTTGTTCGAGCTTGAGCCTTCCACGGGTCCTTTGTTCGCTGTGGTATCGCGCCTGGTCTTCCAGAAAGGCCTGGACCTGACCATCGGTGTTGCCGAGCATATCGTCAATCAAGGCGGGCAAATTGCGATCATCGGTCGCGGCGAACCGGAGGAAGAGGACGCCATGCGCGCACTGGCCCTGCGTTTCCCGGGCCAGATCGGGGTGCGCATCGGGTTCAACGAAACGGATGCCCGACGCATGTTTGCCGGCAGCGATTTCTTGCTGATGCCTTCGCGTTATGAGCCTTGTGGCTTGAGCCAGATGTACGCCCAGCGTTTTGGCTCCTTGCCGGTGGCCCGTAAAACAGGGGGGTTGGCCGACACCATTGAAGATGGCGTGACTGGTTTTCTGTTCGAAGAATCGACTGTGGAAAGCTACGCCGAAGCGCTGACGCGGGCGATCAAGGTCTTCGCCAATCCTGAGCTGCTCAATGCCATGCGTTGCCGCGCCATGGCCGCTCCGTTCAATTGGCATAAGGCCGTGGAGCCTTACGCCGATCTGTACCAAGACCTGCTGAAAAAAAATGTAGGTGCTTCTGTTCACTATTAAAGGGGTTAACGGATGCCTCTGCGCACGGATAAAAACTGGCGCCACGGCGCCGTATTACTGGACCCTGAACACACCCGGTTTGCCCTCTGGGCACCGGATGCCTATTACGTCAGTGTCGAGTTCGAAAGCGGGCAGTCGCTGACCATGTTGCCGCAGGACAATGGCTGGTTTGTGTTGGAGACTCGCTGCTCTGCGGGCAGTCGCTATTACTACAACATCGATGGAGAAATGAAAGTCCCTGATCCAGCTTCCCGTGCCCAGGTGTCCGATGTGCATTCCGCCAGCGTTGTCGTCGATCCTTTGGCCTATTGCTGGTTGCACACTGATTGGCTAGGACGGCCGTGGCGGGAAGCTGTTATTTATGAACTGCACGTGGGGGTACTGGGTGGCTACGCCGAAGTCGAAAAACATTTACCCCGTTTGGCGGCACTGGGTGTTACCGCGATTGAGTTGATGCCCCTGGCACAGTTTCCTGGCGGGCGTAACTGGGGCTACGACGGTGTGTTGCCTTATGCACCGCAATCGACCTACGGCAAACCCGACCAGCTCAAACACTTGATCGACGCCGCGCACGGTTATGGCCTGATGGTGATACTCGACGTGGTCTACAACCACTTCGGGCCGGATGGCAATTACCTGGGCCAGTATGCCAAAGGCTTTTTCCGCGATGATGTGAAAACCCCTTGGGGCCCAGCCATCGACTTCCTCCGCGAGGAAGTGCGCGACTTTTTCATTGATAACGCCTTGATGTGGTTACTCGACTATCGCTTCGATGGTCTGCGTCTGGACGCGGCACACGCAATCAATGATCCCACCTTCCTACAGGACTTCGCCCGACGAGTTCGCGAGCAGATTGCCCCGTCCCGACAGGTCTGGTTGACACTGGAAAATGAATTCAACGAAGCCAGCTTGCTGGAACAAGCCTTCGATGCGCAGTGGAACGATGACGGTCATAACGCCTTACACGTTCTGCTGACAGGAGAAAGCGATGCCTACTACGCCGACTTCGCCCATGAACCTACCCAAAAGCTGGCCCGCTGCTTGAGCCAGGGCTTCGTTTACCAGGGCGAGAGTAATCGCCACGGCAATAGCAGAGGGCACTCCAGTGGGCATTTACCCCCTAGCGCCTTCGTGCTGTTCCTGCAGAATCACGATCAGGTTGGCAACCGTGCCTTCGGCGAGCGTCTGCCGCAACTGAGCGCCGGTCCCGCATTGCGGGCCGCCACGGTATTGCTCCTGCTCTCGCCCATGATTCCGTTGATGTTCATGGGCGATGAATGGGCCGCAAGTGAACCCTTCCTTTTTTTCACCAGCCACCATGACGAGTTGGCCGATGCCGTGCGTGAGGGCCGTCGCGCCGAGTTTGCCGACTTCCCGGCATTTGCCGATGAAGAGCAGCGTGAGTGCATCCCCGACCCAAATGCCCACAGCACGTTCGAGGCATCGCGCCCCGCCTACGAGACAATGCACCTGAACACGGACAAAGGCATTGATCATCAACGCTGGCTAGCGCTATACCAACAATTGTTGAGCATTCGCCATCGCGAAATCATTCCACGCCTGTCAGGTGCGCAGGCGCTGGACACTCACGTGCTGGACGAAGGAGCCCTTACGGCTCGCTGGCGTATGGGTGACGGCAGTGTCTTGCGCATCGACCTAAACCTCGGCGAGCGCCCGGTCAAGCTGGCCGCAGTTCATCGGGACACTCTTTTGTATGAAACCCTGCCTGGGGCGGCCGAACTTTCCCGGCGGGGAACCCTCAACCCCTACACGGCCATTGTCAGCCTGATAACGACTGATGTTTTGGAGGAACAGGATGAGTAATGAGCAACTGCATATTTTGGCTGCCCGGGCCGGGCTGTCTGTGGATTGGATCGATGCCAACGGGCGGCTGCAAACTGTCAGCCCTGAGGCGCTACGCAAGGTACTCGACGGCCTGGGCTACCCCGCCGAAAGTGCCGAGGATATTTGCATCAGCCTGCAACGCCTGCACAAGTCCAGTACGCCAAGCGCGGTCCCGCCGCTGCTGACGCTGGATCATGGCAGCCTGCTGGATTTGTCGACATGGTTCGCGCCAAAAACACCTTTCGTGTTAAACCTCGAAGACGGCACCACCGTCACTGCAACGCTGACGGATACAGCCCATCTGCCCGCCGTGGCACCTGTGGGGTATCAGCAACTGCGCATTGCCGGTCAACATGTGACCTTGGCCGTCGCGCCTGCAACCTGCTACAGCATGGCCATGGCGACCAACACTGACGTCCCTCGCGCCTGGGGACTGACCGTACAGCTGTATGGGCTACGTCGTCGGGGCGATGGTGGTTTTGGCGACATCCAGGCACTGGAAGCCCTGGCCCGCGCGGCCGGTGAACGCGGTGCCGATGCATTGGCTATCAGCCCGGTTCACGCCATGTTTGCCTGCGACACCCTGCGCTACAGCCCTTACTCACCTTCCAGCCGGTTGTTTCTCAATGCGTTATATGCATCACCCGAGACCATTCTTGGCGAACAAGCACTGCGCATGGCGATCAACGAGACCGGATTGGGCGCAGAGCTTGAGCGTCTTGAGGCATTGCCACTAATTGATTGGCCAAGGGCAGCCCAGGCCAAGTGGACGTTACTGCATGCGCTGTATAAAAACTTTTGCAGCGGAACGCACCCGCTGTATGACGACTTCACCCATTTCCGCCATTGCGGTGGCGAAGCACTGGAGAACCATTGCCGCTTCGAAGCCTTGCAGGCCGAATGCCCCAAGCTTGGCATGAGTCAGGATTGGCGCGAATGGCCGGACGAATTCAAAAATCCCCAGAGCGGCGCCATTACGGAGTTCGCCGCATGTCATGGGGAGCAAATCAGCTTCCATGCATTTGCCCAATGGCTCATCGCGCGCAGTCTGGAGCGTGCGCAGGTGGCGGCCCGCAGCAGTGGAATGCGCGTCGGCCTGATCGCCGATCTGGCGGTAGGCGCAGACGGTGGCGGCAGTCAAGCCTGGAGCCGGCAGGATGAGCTGCTTTCGGCGCTTAGCGTTGGCGCTCCGCCCGACATTCTCAATCGCTCCGGGCAAAGTTGGGGCATTTCAGCGTTCTCGCCGGATGGCTTGAAACGCAACGGCTTTCGCGCATTTATCGAGATGCTCCAAGCCAACCTGGCCCACGCCGGAGGCTTGCGCATCGACCATGTCCTGGGCCTGCAACGGCTCTGGGTGGTACCTGTAGGTTCGCCACCCAGCGAAGGGGCGTACCTCAACTACCCGTTCGACGACCTGCTGCGCTTGTTGACCCTGGAATCCTGGCGGCACAAGGTCATTGTGCTGGGCGAAGACCTCGGCACCGTTCCGGACGGCTTGCACGACAGATTGTCGGCGCGGGCAATTCTTGGCATGCGCGTGCTGCTGTTTGAACAAGACAACGCCCACTTCAAACCCATTCTGCAATGGTCCGATCAGGCGCTTGCGATTACCAGCACCCACGATTTGCCCACCCTTGCGGGCTGGTGGCGCGAGCGTGATATCGACTGGAACAGCAAGCTTGGTCATATTGACGAACAGACCGAACGCAACTGGCGCGAAAGCCGGCAACGCGAACGCCGAGGCCTGCGGCAGGCCTTGAGTCAGGATGCAGCCAATTTCCGCGATGACTTCAGCGAAAGCGATCAAATCATTGATGCCAGCGTTCGCTACCTTGGTCACACCCGTGCCCCGCTTGTATTGCTGCCCATGGAGGATCTGCTGGGCGTCGAGGAGCAGTTCAATCTGCCAGGCACCATCGATAGCCATCCCAACTGGCGTCGGCGTCTACCCGGTGACTGCGCCACGCTGCTTGAGGGCGACAGTGCCATCCGACGCCTGGCATTGCTGGCACAAGCACGCCAGGAAGCGGCGGAGCGGGACCGATGAACGCTCCACTCAAACCACTGAGAGCCACACAGCGCCTGCAATTTCACAAGGGCTTCACCCTTGATGACGCCGTGCCGCTGGTGCCCTACTTCGCCAGGCTGGGCATTAGTCACCTCTATGCTTCGCCGCTGCTCAAAGCGCGCGCCGGTTCGATGCACGGCTACGACGTGGTCGATCCGCGCGTCATCAACCCGGAGCTGGGCGGCGAACCGGCGTTGCGGCGCCTTGTCAGTGCCCTGCGTGCGCAGGGCATGGGTCTGATCCTCGATATCGTGTCCAATCACATGGCGGTCGGCGGTGCGGACAACCCCTGGTGGCTCGACCTTCTGGAATGGGGGCGTCGCAGCCCGTATGCCGACTTTTTCGACATCCAGTGGCACTCCCCGGACCCATTGCTGGAAGGTCAATTACTGCTGCCCTTTCTCAGCAGCGATTACGGCACCGTACTTAAGGCGGGCGAAATACCCCTGCGTTTCGATGCCGGGCAGGGTGCGTTTTACGTCGAGCATTATCAGCATTACTTTCCCATCAACCCGGCGACCTATGCGCCGCTGCTCAACGCGGCCAATGACCCTGAACTGAGCGAACTGGCGCAGCGCTTTGCGGTACTCGATCACTACCCGCAAGCGTACGAACGAGCCCGACAGGCGCGCGCAGAATTGGCGACGCTGGCGCAACAGACGGGTATCCAGCGGGCCATCGACCACGGGCTGAAACAGTTCGATTCGCGCACGCCAGAGGGCTTTGAACGCCTGCATGAGCTGCTGGAACGCCAGCACTACCGGCTGGCCAGTTGGCGCACTGCGGGAGACGACATCAATTGGCGGCGTTTTTTCGATATCAACGAACTTGGCGGACTGCGCGTCGAGCGCCCTACCGTGTTCGAAGCCACCCACGGCAAAATTTTCGAACTGATCAGCGAGGGTCTGGTGGATGGGCTGCGGATTGATCACATTGATGGGCTGGCCGACCCGCGCGGTTACTGCCGCAAGTTGCGGCGCCGGGTAGAAGGCTTGCTGGCTCAGCGTCCGCCTGCTGCGCCGTTGAGTCACCTGCCCATCTTCGTCGAGAAGATTCTCGGTCCCGATGAACAACTGCCCGAGGATTGGACCGTTGACGGCACCACCGGTTACGAGTTCATGAATCAGGTGTCATTATTGCAGCACGACGCCAAAGGTGAAGCCCCTCTAGGCGAGTTGTGGAGTCGTCTCAGTGGACGTAGCGCCGACTTCAACCTGGAAGTGCTGGAAGCGCGCAACCTGGTGTTACAGGGCAGTCTGGCAGGGGACTTCGAAAGCGTTGCTCAAGCCATGCTGCAAGTGGCCCGTAGCGACCTGATGAGCCGTGATTTGACCTACGGTGCTATTCGTCGAGCGTTATTGGCATTGGTGGTCAACTTCCCGATTTACCGCACCTATATCAGCGCATGCGGACGCTCGGCCGAAGACGATCGATTCTTCCAGCAAGCCCTTGAAGGTGCCCGACTCAACCTCAGCGAAGCCGACTGGCCTGTACTTGATTACCTGCAATGCTGGCTCGGGGGTCAATCATGGCGTGCACTGCCACTGGGCCGCTTACGCAAGATTCATCGCCATGCCTGCGTGCGCTTCCAGCAACTGACGTCGCCCGTGGCAGCCAAGTCAGTGGAAGACACCGCCTTCTACCGCTCGGCGGTACTGCTCTCACGTAATGACGTAGGTTTCCACCCGCAGCACTTCAGTGCCCCGGCCACCCGTTTTCATGAAGCCTGTATCCGCCGCGCCGAGACGTTCCCGGACAATCTTCTGGCGACCGCCACCCATGACCACAAGCGCGGCGAAGACAGCCGAGCCCGCTTGGCAGTGTTGAGCGAATGCGCGGGCTGGTATGCCGAACAGGTTGAGCGTTGGCGACAATTGGCGATCCCCCTCAAGGATGAAGATATCAGTATCAGCGCCGGTGACGAGTTGATGCTTTATCAGACGCTGCTCGGCAGTTGGCCGCTGAATATGGAAGCCGAGCACGCATTCGAAGACTACGCCGAACGGTTGGTGACATGGCAGGAAAAAGCCCTGCGTGAAGCCAAATTGCAGAGCAGTTGGAGCGCGCCGAACGAGTCTTATGAAAACGCATGCCGGAGCTTTCTCAATCGCGTGCTGTTGGCACCGGAGGGTCTGGCCTTACGCCAGTCGGTCGGCGCCACTGCGAACCGTATCGCAACCGCTGGCGCGCTTAACAGCCTGACGCAAACGCTGTTGCGCATGACGGTCCCCGGCGTACCTGATCTGTACCAGGGCACTGAGTTCTGGGACTTCAGCCTGGTCGACCCTGACAACCGTCGCCCCGTGGATTACGCAGCTCGGGTAAACGCTCTCGAACACACCCTGAACGCCGATGCACTGTTGGCAAACTGGCAGGATGGGCGAATCAAACAAGCCCTGATCACCAAGGTACTGAATGTGCGCGCTGAACACTCAGCGCTTTTCAGCCGGGGGAGCTATATTCCTTTGCGCGTGGTCGGTCTGTGTGCCGATCAGGTCTTGGCGTTTGCTCGAGTTATCGACGGACACCGTGCCATCGTTGTAGTCCCCAGAGTGAGCAGTGAACTATTAGGCACTGCCCAAACTCCATTGATCAATGCGAGCAGTTGGGGCGACACGCAGGTCATGTTGCCGTTCAAGGGCTCAGATCATTGCTGGAAAGGACTTTTTTCAGGGACAGTAGTTACAACTAACAACGCGCTGATGCTCAGCGCAGCGCTCAAGAGTTTTTCTGTAAACCTGTTTATTCAAACTGCGTAATACCTAGGAGTGTCGAGATGAGTGCCGACGAAAAACGAATCCGCGATTTTGCCTATCAAATCTGGGAGTCCGAGGGTAAACCTCACGGTCAGGAAGCACGGCATTGGGAAATGGCCCGCAAACTGGCCGAGGCCGAGGCGTTGTCGCCGAACAAAAAAGACGTGAGCAAGACGGTTAAGCCCAAGCTGCCAAAAGTTGACGGTCCGGGCGATGCCAAGCCTGCTGCGCCCAAAGCCGCCTCTAAATCAGCGGCCAAGCCTACCTCACCCCCGACACCGAAAACCACGCCCGCGAAGAAACCAAAATCGCCGGGCAAGCCCGCTGGGGCCTGATATTCCTGGGTGCCGCAACGTGTACTACCGCAGCAGTCGCTTTAAACCCGGCCATTGACTGCGGTAGTTCTAACAGGTGACCTACATACATCGGAGCGCCCTAAGCTGCGGTGGCGGCTTTGACCGCTTTCAAGAAATCATCCGACGTCAGGAATGAATATGAGTACACCGCACGCCAAGACCCCGAAAGAGAACGTTCAACACGCCCCTAATCAAAAAGCCCATGAAAGTGACGTAAAGCCAGAAGACGTAAAGCCAGAAACTGTTGTGTCGCGAATCCGTGAAGGGCTGCCCTTCCCGCTCGGCGCCAACTGGGATGGTCTGGGCGTAAACTTTGCGCTGTTCTCGGCCAACGCCACCAAGGTAGAGCTGTGCCTGTTCGATGCCGCTGGCGAAGTCGAACTGGAACGCATCGAGCTTCCCGAGTATACCGACGAAATTTTTCACGGTTATCTGCCCGACGCCCACCCAGGGCTGATCTACGGCTACCGCGTGTATGGCCCGTATGACCCGCAGAACGGTCATCGTTTCAACCACAACAAACTGCTGATCGACCCCTATGCCAAACAACTGGTTGGCAAACTGAAATGGTCTGAGTCGCTGTTTGGTTACACCATCGGCCACCCGGATGGCGACCTGAGCTTTGACGAGCGTGACAGTGCGCCTTTCGTGCCGAAAAGTAAGGTAATCGACCCTGCCTATACTTGGGGTCGCGACCAGAGGGTCAGTGTGCCGTGGGACCGAACCATCATTTACGAAACCCACGTGCGTGGCTTCACCATGCGCCATCCTGCGGTGCCTGAGGAGTTGCGCGGCACCTTCTCCGGGCTCATGGTCAATGAAGTCATCGAGCACATTCGCAAGCTTGGCGTCTCATCGGTGGAATTGCTGCCGATTCACGCGTTCGTCAATGACCAGCATCTGCTACAGAAAGGCATGACCAACTATTGGGGCTATAACAGCATCGCCTTCTTTGCCCCTGACCCACGCTACCTGGCCCACGATAAGATCGCCGAGTTTAAGGAAATGGTCGCTCACATGCACCATGCCGGCCTTGAAGTGATCCTCGACGTGGTTTACAACCACACTGCGGAAGGCAACGAGCTAGGCCCGACTCTGTCGATGCGCGGTATCGACAACGCCTCCTACTACCGTTTGATGCCCGACGACAAACGCCTCTATATCAATGATTCCGGCACCGGTAACACCCTCGACCTCAGCCACCCCTGCGTGTTGCAGATGGTGACCGACTCGTTGCGTTATTGGGCGACAGAGATGCACGTCGATGGCTTCCGTTTTGACCTGGCGACGATTCTTGGCCGTTATCACAACGGATTTGATGAACGCCACAGCTTCCTGGTGGCCTGCCGCCAAGACCCCGTGCTGCGCCAGGTGAAGATGATCGCCGAGCCGTGGGACTGTGGTCCCGGTGGTTATCAGGTCGGTGGTTTTCCACCTGGTTGGGTGGAATGGAACGACAAGTTCCGTGACACCGTACGTGCGTTCTGGAAAGGCGACGACGGCCAGTTGGCCGACTTCGCTGGCCGCATGACTGCCTCGGGCGAGATGTTCAACCAACGCGGGCGTCGACCTTATGTGTCCGTCAACTTCATCACCGCCCACGACGGTTTTACCCTGCACGATCTGGTGTCTTACAACGAAAAGCACAATGAAGACAACGACGAGGACAATCAGGACGGCAGCAACAACAACCTGTCCTGGAACCATGGCGTCGAAGGCCCCACCGATAATGCGGAAATCAACGAGCTACGCTTGCGGCAGATGCGTAATTTCTTCTCTACACTCCTGTTCGCTCAGGGCACTCCAATGGTGGTTGCCGGGGACGAATTCGCCCGCACCCAGCACGGTAATAACAACGCCTATTGCCAGGACAGCGAAATTGGCTGGGTCAACTGGGAACTGGATGACGACGGCAAGTCGCTGCTGAAATTCGTACGGCGCCTGATCAAGCTGCGTCAAGCTTATCCGATCCTGCGCCGTGGTCGTTTTCTGGTCGGCAATTACAATGAAGAAATCGGCGTGAAGGATGTCACTTGGCTGTCTCCAAACGGCTCTGAGATGTCCGTTGAACAATGGGAAGACGGTAACGGTCGCTGCCTTGGCATGTTGATGGACGGCCGCGCACAAGTCTCAGGCATCCGTCGCCCCGGCCAGGACGCCACGCTGCTGTTAGTGGTCAATGCCCACCACGACGGAGTCAATTTCACACTACCCAAAGTGCCCGAGGGCATCTCCTGGACATGCCTGATAGACACCAATCAGCCCGACGACCATAGCCATGGGGAGTTGCCATTCGGTACGGAATACACAATCACGGGGCGCTCCCTGCTGCTGTTCGAACTGCAACGCGAAGAGCAACCATGAGCCAGGCGTTGGGCAAGGACGTACAGACGCGCTGACAATCATAGACGAACGCTGTACCCGGGCGGCCTCTACTGGCCGCGCTCGGGCAACCAGCATGCAGTCAAGGCGTTGGCCATCCGCCGACAAGGATGTGAAACCTGTGAGCGAAAATCTGATCGTGGGCAGTGGTGCCTCTCGCCATGCCTGGAAACATTCTAAACGCTTGGCCGAACTGCCCCTCATCAGCACCCACATGCTGGTGCCGCCCGGTTCTCGCGCCGTGATCATTGCGCCTCATCCCATAGACGAAGTGCTGGGCTTTGGCGGCCTGATGCAACAACTGGCGCAGTTGGGAAGGCCACTTCAGTTGATTTCGGTGACCGACGGCAGCGCCAGTCACCCTGGGTCAAGCAGTTGGCCAGTGGCGCGTTTACGTGTGATCCGCCCACAAGAAAGCGCCGAAGCCCTGCGTCGCCTGGACCTGCCACTGCACAGTTTGCAATGGATTCGTGGCGGTTTTACCGATAACGCTGTCGCTAAACAGGAGGAAGCACTCACCGATTTCATTCGACGCTATCTGCGCACAACCGACGTGGTGTTCACCCCATGGGATCACGACGGCCATTGCGACCATGATGCGGTGGGCCGCGCGACTGCTAAAGCGGTTGAGTCCGCAGGAGCACGATGCCACGAAGTACCGATCTGGGCCTGGCACTGGGCGCAACCGGAGGACGACCTTATCCCTTGGCAACGTGCGCGCAAGATTTTGCTGGACCCTGCGACGGTGGCCCGTAAACGGCATGCCGCACACGCATTCGCCAGCCAACTGCAAGATGATCCCGAGACGGGCCTGGTACCAGAGTTAGCTACCCCGGTGCTGGAGCGCCTGCTGCGACCTTTCGAAGTAGTGTTTCTATGAGTTGCGACGAGCGCTATCACCCTCGCCGCTTACGCGTCACTCCTGATGCGCCGTTTGCAGCCCTGCACGACTCGGCTGACTCAGTGTGTCACTGAAAAAGCGCACGGCGTCGGCGCTCAGGCTGCGGTGAATATCGACTCGATCGACACCTTCGGCATCGGTACACAGGCCTGGAGTAGTCACTTGTTGCTCATCCGTACACGGTGCCAGGAACACGAAATGCCCTGCCCCGGGCAACAGCTTGAAACTCGGTGCCTGAGGCAGTTTGCGCGCCAGGGCTTCGGCATTTTTGTCCAGGGCCAGCAATTGATCCCCGTCACCGCTGTAGAGCAGCACGGGTACATGGACGTCAGCCAAGGTATGGCGGCCAAACATCAAGCTCAATGGCGCCATTAGCATCAACGCCCCTACACGTGGGTCCGCTTCCGCACGTAAATCGTCCCGATCAGCAATCAGCTCGCCCTGCCTCGTACAAGCATCGCGGTCCATTGGACGTTCAGCACAATATTTACGCAGGCGTTGCAGATCAGGTTGAGCACCCGCCAGGATCAACGCGGTTTCACCACCGGCGGAGTAACCAATCACGCCAACGTGCAGCCCATCTACATAAGCAGAAAGCATGGGGTCCATGAGCGCAGCACTGATGGCTTCGGATATTTGCAATGGCCGTCCATATAAATTGCTAAGACTACCGAGACGGCTGTGGTCCTTATAGTTGTCACCAGGGTGAATCACTGCAACCACAACAAAGCCTTTACGCGCCAGAGAAGTTGCCAGGTCATGCAGCGCCAACGGGGTACCGGTGTTGCCGTGGGATAGCATTAGCAGGGGAAAACGCCCCATGGCGATCGTCGCATCTTCACCGGCAGCAATCTGATAGCCATCGACTTTGCTGATTTTTTTTGAGTCAGTCGATGGATAGAACGCAATCGCGCTCATCGGCTGCAAATCCAGCGGATCAAGAAACGTCAGGCGATGAAATCCCGCGCTCCAGTGAGTACCTGCTTCGACTTGCACCGAAATCAGGCTCCCAAGCAGACATACCAACATAACCGCACAAAGACGCACCATCGCAAGGCCCCACCTTTGTAGATCCGAGTAAGCGAACGGTGAAGTCCGCTGCGGGTTGCAGCGCTCTACACCGATCCGCGCTCCCGGCGCCGATAGCTATAAGAGTAGCTGCTCGACAAACTAGTGCATAAGCCGAGCCACATACTAAAAAACATGAAACGAGATCTAAAATGACCTTTTGCCTGTTCAATAACTAATAAGTGCAATCTTACTTTGATTGCAGTCCGCTTACCCGTAAGGAAATCGTCAAAGATGAAGGTTTGTCGCAATGACGCTCGTGATTGGCGCCAAACGCAAAAAAACCTGCAGCCCTTACGTCATGACGCAGGGCTGCAGAGTTTCTGGTGTGCGGTGTTGCCCCGTTCAGGGCAACGATCAAGCGGTGGCGAACAACGCTTCGCTGATGTGCTTACGGGCTGAAGCCATTGCGTTGGCGCGTGGTTCGTCACCGTACGCCAGGCCATGGGCGAACACGAATTGCAGATCAGTCACACCGATGAAGCCAAACAGTACCTTGAGCAGGTCCTCGTGACCAACGCTGGTCGGCTGGCCAACGTGCAAGCCACCGGCAGTGGAGACGATGATAACTTTTTTGCCGCCGCACAGGCCTTCAGGCCCGGTTTCACTGTAGCGGAAGGTACGGCCAGCGACAGTCACCCGGTCGATCCAGGCCTTGAGTTGGCTTGGAATGGTGAAGTTGTACATCGGCGCGCCGATTACTACCACGTCAGCGGCCAGGAACTCCTGCAGAGTGGCTTCGTTCAGGTCGACGTCAGCCTGCTGCGCAGCATTGCGAGCTTCACTTGGCGTGCCGGCAGCGGCAAGACTGGCAGCGGAAAAATGGCCCAACGCATCACTGGCCAGATCGTGGTAAGTCACTTGGCCGTCAGTTTCGACTGCCTGCCAGGCCTGAACGACGCTTTGGCTGAGTTGGCGAGAAGCAGAGTGGTCACCAAGGATGCTGGAATCGAGGTGCAGAAGTTTCATAGGGCTCTCCAAGTAGGGATCGCCGCCGGGCGATCAAGTGCGGATAATCCTACAGGGCAAACCAATTCCTGATTAGTCAGCGTAAATGCGATAGATTGTCCTATGTATAGAACAGTCGAGGCATCTGTATG
This sequence comes from Pseudomonas sp. 5C2, assembly GCF_034314155.1. Taxonomy (NCBI): domain Bacteria; kingdom Pseudomonadati; phylum Pseudomonadota; class Gammaproteobacteria; order Pseudomonadales; family Pseudomonadaceae; genus Pseudomonas; species Pseudomonas sp. 5C2. Next base: position 1,448,137 of record NZ_JAVIWH010000002.1, read on the forward strand.
CAAGACCTTAACGATCTTTATTACTTCGCAAAAGTCGTTGAGGCTGGAGGTTTCGCGGCTGCGGGGCGTTTGCTTGGCATTCCCAAGTCCCGCCTGTCTCGACGTATCGCCGAGCTGGAAACCCGCCTCAACGCGAGCCTGCTGCAACGCACAACACGCAAGCTGTCGCTGACGGCGGTTGGCGAGCGTTATCTGCAGCATTGCCAAGCTATGTTGCTGGAAGCGGAAATGGCCGATGAAGCGGTCGCATCACTGTCGGCCGAACCTCGCGGGCGGCTGCGGGTGTCCTGCCCGGTCGGTTTGACCCATTGGAATCTGGCCAACGTGATCAGCTCGTTTCTGGCAAGTCACCCACAGGTCCAGCTGGAAATGTTGCTGGTCAATCGACGTGTCGATCTGGTGAATGAGGGCATTGATGTCGCGCTACGGGTGCGCGACATCGGCGATGAAGACCCCAGCCTGATCGTACGCCAGCTGGCACCGGCTCTCGCCGCTCTGGTAGCGTCACCCACGTTGCTGGCCGGCCGTGTCGTCAGTACACCTCGGGACCTGGCAAGCCTGCCGGTACTGGGCGCTATCGAGGCTGATCGGATGGTTCACTACGATCTGGTCCACAGCAGCGGCGAGCGATGTGAAGTCGCGATTGAGGCGCGCCTGGCCATCGATGATTTCCCTATCCGCAAAAGCGCCGCCTTGAGTGGCCTGGGTCTAACCATGTTGCCGATGATGAACTGCCGTGAAGAATTGGCTGACGGTCGTCTGATTCAGTTGCTGCCCGATTGGTCACTGCCGGGAGGACACCTGCAAGCGGCTTATACTCAGCGGCGCGGCATGCTTCCGGCGGTGAGGGCGTGGATCGATCACATCAGCAGCGCGTTCACTGATGACTTGCACGGTCATGATTGACTGCCACCGATAGAGAGGAAGGCGAGGATGAATCCTGAACAAGTTGCACAGTTTTGCCTGCAACTGCCCGGTGCTCGCGAGGATTACAAATGGGGGGGCACCCGAGTGTTTTCAGTGGCCACAAACAAGATGTTCGCCGTGCTTGATCTGGCAGGCGCCGGGCTGTCGTTCAAGATAGGTGCCGAGCTGTTTCTGGGTTATGTCGATCGGCCGGGTATCCGCCCCGCGCCCTATCTGGCGCGTGCATACTGGATCAGCGTGGCACCGCCCTACCCCCTGAGCGACAACGAGTTGCGCGATCTGCTGACACGCTCGCATCAGTCAGTGGTGAGCAAATTGGCCAAAATCCGACAGGTTGGTTTGAAGGTGTCATGAGAAATGGCGGGCCAGGAAGTTGCCTTGCAGAAACAAGAGGTCGATCCAGAATACCTGATGCAGCATGACGATCAGCCAGAACACGGCTTGATAAGAGAGTTTGCGGGTTTTGTGCCGAAAGCGTTGCTGTGCCAGCAGGGCTCCCGGCCAGCCGCCCAGCAACTCGACGCCATGCAGGACTTTCTCCGGCGTGCGCCAGCCGTCATTGCGGGCCCTGTTTTTATCGTGCCAATAGAGAAAGAACGCCAGCAAGCTCATCACTGCGTAACCGCTGGCAGGGATCGCCGAAACGCCCCTGATTGCCATCGACAGTGCGCCGAAGCCTGGCAACGCGCACAACCCCAAGAGGATGAAGAGCTTGAGCCGAACATGCTGCACCGACTGCTTAGGCCGGCGTGCATCGGCGCCCGGCTTGCCCTGTCCAGACGTTCCTTGAGACTGCGTGCGTTGCTCCATAGGTCTGATCCTTAAGCGGCCGCGGAGGACCAGTCGATCCAGCCAAACTGCCAGGTCGCCAGAATCACCAGACCGAAAGCGATCCGATACCAGGCAAATACCGCATAGGTATGGGTGGAGATGAACTTGAGCAGCGCGCGAACTGCGATCATGGCGAAAATAAACGAGGTCACAAAACCAATGGCAATCACCGGCAAATCATCGTGCTGAAACAACGTGCGATATTTATAGGCCGAATAGACCGCCGCACCGACCATGGTTGGCATGGCGAGGAAGAACGAGAACTCGGTAGCCGCCTTGCGTGACAGGCCGAACAGCAGCCCACCGATGATGGTTGCGCCAGAACGCGAGGTGCCGGGAATCATCGCCAGACACTGAGCACAACCCACTTTCAGGGCATCGACCCAGGTCATTTCATCGACGGTTTCAGCGCGCACGACATGTTGGCGGCGCTCGGCCCACAACATAATCACCCCGCCCACCACCAAGGCTGTCGCGACGGTGATCGGATTGAACAGGTATTTGTGAATCAAATCGGCAAACAACACCCCAAGTACAATGGCCGGGAGGACACCAATAATCAGGTTGACCGTGAAACGTTGCGCTTCCGACTGTTTAGGCAGCCCGATAACCACATCGATAATCTTGCGTCGGAACTCCCAGACCACCGCCAGAATCGCCCCCAACTGGATAATGATGTTGAAGGCCATCGCCCTCTCACCACCAAAATTGATCAAGTCCGCAACAATAATCTGGTGGCCAGTGCTGGAGACCGGCAAAAACTCGGTCAACCCTTCTACAACTCCAAGAATCAACGCCTGTGCGGCAGTCCAAATATCCATCATTCCCCCATGAAGCAGTGCTCTTGGCATGCCCCTTTAGTATTTTCAATACGATTGCAGACAAGACATGCTATGTGCGCAGGACCAACATGATGATTGCCATAACGTGAAAAACACGTGAGCCACTCATGTTTAGTCGAACAATGCCGAAAGCCTATCAGACATGATGAATTAACGCTCTAGCGTGCCCCGTGTGGTGCATACTTTGATCCGGCTGCACGGCAAAAAAAGAACAATATTTGAAGGAGTGGAGTTTCATGAATAGCTTGCGCAGTTTGTCGATCAGCCGTCGGTTGTGGCTGATCCTAGTGGTCTCTGTGCTGATGCTGTTGACGCTTGGGGCTTTGATGCTCAAGCAGATCCACACTGACCTGTATGCCGCCAAAGCGGAAAAAACCCAGCAGATTGTAGAGGCCGCCGGTGGCATCCTCTCGTACTTCCACGACCAGGAAACCTCCGGCAAGCTCACTCGTGAACAAGCTCAGCAACAAGCCCAGGCTGCGGTACGCGGGTTGCGTTACAACCAGAACGAATATTTTTGGATCAACGATCTGCGACCGGTGATGATCATGCACCCGGTCAATCAGAAGCTTGAGGGCCAGGACCTGTCTGGCATCAAAGATCCGGATGGCATTGCTCTATTTAACGAGATGGTGACTGTCGCCAAAACCAAAGGTGCAGGTCACATCGGCTATCGCTGGCCGAAACCTGGCTCCAGCGAACCCGTGGAGAAAACCTCTTACGTGAAATTGTTCGAGCCTTGGGGCTGGATACTCGGTTCCGGCGTATACATCGACGATATGCAGGCCGAGTTCTACGGCCAAGTATGGAAAGCATCCATAGCTGGCCTGAGCATTGCACTGGTCATGGCGCTGCTGGTGGTCATGATTTCCCGAAGCATTGTCCGGCCATTACAGGATGCCGTCGACGCCATGGCCAACATCGCCAGTGGTGAAAGTGATCTGACGCGGAGTCTGGATACTCACGGTCATGACGAAGTCACGCAGCTCGCGACCCACTTCAACGCCTTCACCACAAAAATGCATACGGTCGTTCGCCAATTGCTGGAAGCTGCTGCGGCATTGGGCCAGGCAGCTACTGAACTGGGCAGCAATGCAAGCCAGGCTCAATCTCACAGTCAGCAACAGTCGCAACAAATGGAATTGGTGGCCACGGCCATCAATGAAGTGACCTATGGCGTACAGGATGTCGCGAAAAACGCCGAACAGGCCGCCAGCGAAATGCGCGACGCCGAAGCCCAGGCCAAACAAGGGCAGATCAATATCGACAGCAGCCTGCGCCAGATCGATCAATTGTCTAGCACCATCACCCAGGCGGTGACCGTTATTCAAACCCTCGCGGCAGAAAGCACACAGATCGGCAGTGTCCTGGAGGTGATTCGTTCTATCGCCGACCAGACCAACCTGCTGGCGTTGAATGCTGCCATTGAAGCCGCCCGCGCCGGCGAACAAGGGCGCGGCTTTGCTGTGGTAGCCGATGAGGTGCGCCTGTTGGCACAACGCACGCAAAAATCGACGGCTGAAATTCAGTCGATGATTGAGCGCCTCCAACACCATTCCGATGCGGCAGTCAAAGTCATCGGCGACAGCAGTCACGCTTCGCAGTTAACCATCGAGCAAGCCAGCCAGGCTGGTGAAAGCCTGAACTCGATCGCTCAGGCATTGCGCAACCTCAATGGCCTGAACGCCTCGATCGCCAGCGCGACCCTACAACAGGCGCACGTGGTCGAGGACATCAATCAAAACGTCACTCAGGCGGCTGGTCTGTCACAGAACACCACCTACGCTGCGGAACGTTCCAGCGAAGCCAGTGTGCACCTGCGGGACCTGAGCAATCAGTTGAATCGATTGCTGGGGCAGTTCCGGGTATAGACCTTATCTCACAGGATGTATGAGGGCACTTGTTATAAGTGCCCTGCCTCACACCCCCTCACACCCGTTGTTGTACAACCATCCCCCTTGCCTTGCGCTTATCCGCTTACAATCGCCCTCCGATTCCCACTCGTTGCCCCCTAAGGAGTAGTCATGTCCGGGCTTGAACTGTTCGCGGCTGCACTAGGCGTGATCGCCGTCTGGCTGACAGTGAAACAGAATGCCTGGGGCTGGCCCATCGGCCTGGTCATGGTGCTGCTTTATTCTTGGGTTTTCTTCGAGGTGAAGCTGTACTCGGACATGCTTTTGCAAATGATCTATGCCGTGTTGCAGCTTTACGGTTGGTGGCAATGGACCCGGCGAAGCGAAGTGCAACAGGGTCGCGTCATCACGTATCTGGGAACCGGTCCGCTGTTGTTCAGTCTGGCACTGGGCGCGTTGCTCAGCCTGGCGTTAGGCGCTGCAATGGCCCACTTTACCGACGCAGCACAACCCTGGCTGGACGCCGCGCTGACCGGTTTCAGTTTGGTGGCCCAGGTATGGATGGCGCAAAAACGCATCCAGTGCTGGCCTCTGTGGATGGTGCTGGATGTGATTTTCGTTGGCCTGTTCCTTTATAAGAGCCTGTACCTCACTGCGGCACTGTATGCGCTATTTATGCTGATCGCCTTACTGGGCTGGCGCGAATGGCGCAATCATCAGGCTGTGGCAGCCCGATGAAAGTGCTGGTGCTGACGGGACCTGAGTCCAGTGGCAAAAGCTGGTTCGCGGCCCAGATACAAGCCAGCTTCGGCGGTGAATGGGTGGGTGAATATGTTCGCTACTTCATCGAGCAACAGGCCCGGGATACTTGCTACGCCGATATCCAGCGCATTGCAGAAGGTCAGTTGGCTTGGGAAGACGCTGCTCGAGCGAGGCAGCCTGAGTTGCTTATTCTCGACACCCATCTGCTGAGCAATATGCTCTGGAGCAAAACTTTATTCGGCGATTGCCCTGGCTGGCTCGAACAACAGCTATTAGCCCGCCATTACGATTTACACGTGCTATTGGCGCCAGAAGGAGTCGACTGGATCAGCGACGGTCAGCGCTGCCAGCCGACCTTGAGTGAACGCCAGGCGTTTTTTGCAGCCAGCCAGCATTGGCTGAATCTCAATCAACAACCGTACTGCGTAATCAATGGCGAGCAGAACAGTCGGCGCGAACAGGTATTTGCCGCCGTTAGTGCCTTATTGAGGGTGCAATAAGCTACGCCAGGATCAATACGCCGTATTGATTGTCCATTTATGAAACACCCCGCTCACGTTAAAAGCCCGAGCCAGAGCGGTTTAGCGATTTAACGATAAATCTGTTAAGCCGCTGATACAACAGGCAACGAGAGTAATCGCCTTCAAGCCCTCATGCACAGCTTCTTCTATCCAATTGAATCTGTTTCACAATCATTACACTGACATTGAAAGTCTTTGAGCTATCACGCTCAACCCTTTGATTTATCTAACACTATTAAAAGCGGCACAGCTCCTGCTCTCTTTCTTGCATCGCTGATTAGGGCCAGCGCATCAACTAAGGAAGAACAGTCATGGGGCGTTTAGAAAAGGGCATGTTTGGCCTCGTATTCATCGGGTGCGTCAGCGGCGCGTCCCTTATTCCTTCAGCACATGCAGGCGATGGCGTTATTGTTCTGGAGCGCACAGTTCAGCCCCACGTCGCCACCCGCTCACTGATGCGTCCAGACCCGAATCCCACCACGGTTAACACTAACGTTTCCAGCCGGGTCACGGGGGCACTGAACAATGGTGAGTTGTCAGACGGTGACTTCGCCACTGTCACCAGCGGCGCAACTATCAATCACATGCTTATGCCCAACGGCACCCTCCGCGGCTTGAATACTGTCGATCGAGGGGTAACCGCAGGCTTGGGTGCCGGTCATTCAGGCGGTGCCACCAGCGGTATAGGCGGTCAGGTCACCGGTGCCGTCCAGCAAGGTCTTGCTCCATTGCGCATGATGACGGGAGACCACTGAGATGACCCGCTCATTCCTCATAGTAGCCATGTTCTGCTCTTGTGCGGTTTTGGCCGACTCGAACGCCCCGGTGGTTGATCAGGCGGTCATCGGCAGTGTTGGGCAGAATTATCAAGGCAACTTTTCCGTAAACCAGGCCGCTGGCGATCAACAGCAACAAATCAACGGTCGGGCCATCGCCATTGGCACTGAAGCACAGGCCACTGGCCAATATCATCAACAACTCAATACCCGGATCGATCCGCTACGAAACCCGCGATCAGCCATCGAAGGCAACGCCTTCAGTAATGGCAGCGGGATCCTGGGGGTCAACCAGTCTTCCGGCGCCAATAACCAACAAATTAACGCAGTGCGCCTGAGCATCAGTGCCCAGGCGCAAAGCATCGACGACAGCGTTCTGTCACAGCAAAACGTGGCGCTGTTGCAAGGCTCCGGCACAACCGAGCACTCCCCTGGCAACCGCCAGGTCGCTACCAGCGATCAGGCCTTCACCGGTAGTCGAGGGGTTGTTCAGTTGAACCAGAGCGCTGGGGTGGGGAACCAATCGGTCAACACCCTGAGCGTAAGGGTCTCCAACTGACCCAAAGCAATACAGCAATACAGCAATACAACGTTCCAACACTTAGCAATCCCATAAGAATGGAGAAACACCATGAAACCTACAATGGCAATCAAGCCTCTGGTCTTCGCACTGGCAGCAATCATGGCTGTAGCAGCACAAGCCGACGGGCGCGGTGGCAACAACAACGGCCATGACAACAATGATCCTAGCCCCCTGCTCGGGCTTCTGATCAATGCAGGCTCTGCCGCAACGGTGATGGATTCACAAAGCAGCCATGACAACACGACCCTCAACCAAGGCACTCGTAACAGTGCCACGGTCGATAGCTCGGGTTCCAACGCCAATGGCAATTTGGGGATTAACGTTGCGGGCGGCGACGCTAACCAACAGGATAACGCTGCCGCCATCGCCACGGCCGATCAAACTTTCATTTTCGGTAGCGCGATCTCTGCATCCAGTGCCACCCAGACCAACAGCGGTAACACTGCTGCCAACTATTCCACCCAGACCACCACCACCCTCTCGAACTCGGCCAATGGCAGCTCCGGCAACATTGGTATCAACGTGACGTCTGGCGACTACAACCAACAGAAAAACAATCTGGCGATTGCAGTGTCCGGTGGTCGGGTGGCAACAGCTTCGGCATCGGCCAACCAAACTTCTAGCGGCACCTCGGTTAATAACTATGCTGATCGTAGTTATGAAAAAACCACCCTCAAATCCACTGTCGATGTGAAAGGCAGCTATAAAGGTACAGGGGAAGGCTACGTGTACGACAACGACAGCCATGGTGGTGGTTGGGGCCACAATGACAGCCGCAGTAACAATGACAAAAACAAATTGGCCTTCACTGAAAGTGGCACTGTGGAGTTGAGCGGCGTAGCGACTTATCAGGTGTTGACCCCTACCGGTTGGGCAAACCCTGTGACCAACAGCGCGACCCTGAGCAACTCGCTGAACAATGTGTCGGGTAACGTCGGCGCCAACGTTTCCTCGGGCATCGGCAACCAACAAAGCAACTCGCTGTCCATCGCCGCAGGCTGCAAAGCCTGCATGTAAGCGCGACGGTAATCAGGGGTTCTCGCAAGAGAACCCCTTTTCCAAAGCGTTGTTGGAAGTCTTACTTTGCTAAAGAGACTCAAACGTCCAAGGCGTAATGATCATGCGCAGTATCGCCCTCTTCTGCCTGTTATTGATTGCCGGCCTGTCACAAGCAGGTCAAATGGCGGTTCCCGGTTTGCCGGGTGCCAATCTAGTCTACAAGCACGTTCAGAGCATGCGCGAACGGCGTTTTAGCGATCTGGTGGAACAAAAAACTGACTTCAGCTGTGGCGCTGCCGCGCTGGCGACAGTGTTGCGTCAGGCCTACTGGCTGGACGTGACCGAGAACCAGCTTATCGAAGGCATGCTGCTCACTGCGGACCAGGACCTTGTGCGTACACAGGGTTTCTCCATGCTCGATATGAAACGCTACGTCGAAAGCATCGGCATGCGTGCCCGTGGCTACCGAATTCCTTCGGAAAGCCTGGACCGCCTGACCATTCCGGTCGTGGTGCTGATGGACATTCGCGGCTATAAGCATTTCGTCGTGCTGCAAAAGACTGAGAAGAATTGGGTGTACATCGGTGATCCCGTGCTCGGCCACAAACGCTATTCCCGTGAAGACTTCACCAAAGGCTGGAACGGCATCATTTTCGCGATCATCGGGCCTGGGTATGACAAACATAATGCCCTGCTGGATCCGCCGTTGCCATTAACTGCCAGAGGTCGCGTGGATACCTTTAACCCGGTCAAGGATGCGGAGTTAATGGAGTTTGGCTTTTTGCAAAGTGATTTCTTCTAATAATAAAAGGGCAAAAGGGAGCCGCACATGAAAATCCACCACTGGCTGGCTGCTGCCTGCATGGTTGCTAGCCTGCCGACGTATGCCACGTCGGTCTTAAAGCCCATAGAACTCAAGGATCAAGAATTGGCCCAGTTACGCGGTCGTTATGTGATGCCGGACCGCATTGTTTATTTCGGCATGACCATGACCAGTACTTGGCAAAATGCCGCGGGGGATGTACTCGGCGCACAAACCACACTGCACATGCAACAAAACACGATAAAGCCGCAATTTTATGTGTCACTCATCAACCAAAAGGGGAATGGGTCAACGTCTACTGACGGTACCGGCTCAATCACTGGGGGTGGAGGACTCACCGCTAATCAGGGCGTGACGCAAAGTACACGCACTGCTGGCGACGGTAACAGTGCCAGTAACAACGTTGCTATCAACGTCCAGCAGAACGGCCTGGCGCCAGCTCTAACCGCAAACCAGGGTCAGGTATTGACCAGCGGCGCAACGATCACGGAGGCCAACCGCGCTGGCAACCTGACGATTTCGTCCAGCAATGGTGGCGTGCAATTGGCCATTCAGGCCGGCAATAACCAGGGCGACTCGATGCAACGTATTGCCGCAGGCGGTGTTCTGCAGGCGACCAATCTAATAGGGACGAGTAATCAAGTTCAAAACTTGACGCAATTGAATATTGTGCTACGCAACGACTTACCCTCCACTGGTACGCTGAATTGTAATCTGGATCAATTAAAGAACCTCCGGTCTGCGGGTTATTGATCTACGCTCTGATTCATAAAACAGCTCACAGGGATGGCTACTCTTATGTATCGTTCGTTCTCGTTTCGCGCGGTTGTTTGTTTGAGTGCGCTGTTGCCCGCGACATTTACCCAGGCAGCAGACACTGATGTCGAGACATTGAAGCAAGAACTTCTTGAGTTGAAACAACGCTACGATGTGCAACAAAAGGCACTGATGGTGCTTGAACAGCGGGTCCGCCAAGTTGAAGATCAGCCAGCGACGCCTCAGCCCAAACGACTGGTGCGCTCGCCGGCGACCCCTGCAAATCCTGCAAATAAGGGCAGCGGTGTTGCCGTTGCCAGCAGCGATGGCCGTGCGACGGGGACAGGCAGCTCTTACGGTCAGGCACTTAAAGATGACTCGCAACCGGCACAAAGCGTGAGCAACCTGTACGACGAAGCCAGCGGTTTTTTTGGTGGGGGTAAGTTCAGCCTGGAAACCGGCATAACCTATGCCCACTACGACACTAATCAACTGATCCTTAATGGTTTTCTGGCACTGGATTCGATTTTTCTGGGCAATATCGGTATCGACAAGATCAAGGCCGACAACTGGACCCTGGACTTGACCGGACGCTACAACTTCGACCAGCGTTGGCAAGTCGATCTCAACGTACCCGTTATTTACCGGGATACCACCTACTCTTCATCCGGTGCTGGCAACTCGACAAGTCAGATATCCGAAGTCAGCGAAAAACGTGATCCGACCTTGGGTGATATCAACGCCGGGATCGCCTATAAGTTTCTTGATGAAACCGCCGACACGCCGGATGCGATCTTTACCCTGCGTCTAAAGGCGCCTACCGGCAAAGAGCCCTATGGCATCAAGTTGCATACGTCCAGTCAGAACGACAACCTCTCGACACCTGAAAGTCTACCAACCGGCAATGGCGTATGGTCATTGACACCGGGCCTCTCTCTGATCAAAACCATCGACCCTGCGGTCCTGTTCGGCAGCATCGCTTATACCTACAACATGGAAGAGTCATTCGGCGATATCAGCCCCACTCAAGGCACTAAGGTCCCAGGCAACGTCAAACTGGGCGATACGTTCCAAGTGGGGGCCGGTATTGCCTTCGCCCTGAACGAGAAAATGAGCATGTCGTTTTCGGTGTCTGATCTCATCGCGATGAAAAGCAAGATCCAACAGCAAGGCCAGGGATGGCAAACAGTCAGCAACAGTGATGCCAATGCGGGGTACTTCAACATTGGCATGACCATGGCTGTATCAGACAAACTGACCATCGTGCCCAATCTTTCCATTGGCCTGACCAACGATGCGCCGAACTTTACCTTCAGCCTGAAATTCCCGTACTACTTCTGATCCCTTTGTCCGCCGCCTCAACTAAAAAACCCGCGATGATCGCGGGTTTTTTAGGAGGGAGTTGAACACATCAGCGAATCTGATGTTTGTGCAGCAATCTGTAAAAAGTCGGCCGCGACACACCCAATACTTTGGCGGCAACACTCAGGTTATCGCTGTGACGAGTCAACACATCACACAATGCCTGACGCTCCGCACGGGACTTATAATCATCAAGGGTGCCCATGGCGGCAGTGACCTCCTGGTTGCCGACCAGCCCCAGGTCGGCGGCCTCGATTTGTCGCCCCTCGGCCAATACCAAGCCACGCCGTACCCGATTAGCCAACTCGCGAACGTTACCGGGCCAGTCATGCTTGCCCATCGCGACCAGCGCATCCTGACTGAAACTACGTGGGCGACGGCCGGTTTCCTGACTGTAGACGTGGGCGAAATGATTGGCCAACATCGCCAGATCTCCGTACCGCTCACGCAAAGGTGCGGTGACCACTTGCAAGACATTCAGGCGGTAATACAGATCTTCACGAAACCGCCCTTGGCGAATAGCCGCTTCAAGGTCGACGTGGGTGGCGGCCAACACACGAACGTCAACTGCGATCGGATCACGCCCGCCGACTCTCTCGATATGTTTTTCTTGGAGAAACCGCAGCAAATTGGCCTGTAATTCCAGTGGAAGATCGCCGATCTCATCAAGGAACAGAGTCCCGCCGTTGGCGGCTTCGATTCGTCCGATCTTGCGCTGATGGGCGCCCGTAAAAGCGCCTTTCTCATGGCCGAACAGCTCGGACTGAATCAAATGTTCAGGAATGGCGCCGCAGTTGATCGCAACGAACGGCTTGCCTTTGCGTTGGGACTGCTGGTGCAAGGTCCGGGCTACCAGTTCTTTGCCGGTGCCACTCTCCCCCCGAATCAGAACTGGAGACTCGGTCGGCGCCAGCTTGCTCAATAACTTGCGTAATTCACGAATCGGGCGGCTTTCGCCCAACAGCTCATGTTCAGGCTCATGGACATGGGCCGCTCCCTGCCCGCGAAGTCTCGCCATGCCATACGCGCGGCCAAGGGTTACTTGCACCCTTGAAACATCGAACGGCAGGGTATGGAAGTCGAAAAACCACTCACAAACAAAATCACCCACCTTTTGCAGACGTAACTCATCGGGGCTGAGCACCGCAATCCATTCAGTATTGCTGCGGCTGATCAACTCCTTGACTGCTTCAGGGTGTTCAACGTGGTAAGGCATCAGACGGATCAAGCCGACGTCGCAGGTTTGCTCTGCGGCTAACTCGAGGGTGCTGCTGTGCACGTCCCAGCCAGCCTCACGGAGTGCGGGAATCAAACGATGGCAATCATCGCAAGGGTCGACGACCAATAGGCGACGTAGTGGAGCCGATTCATGCATAGAGGTTCCTTGGCGCCAATATTTAGAAATCGTTTTATAAACAGTAAGTTGGCAAAGCTGGCTGTTACATTAGCAAAAATTTGACACACGCTTGTACCGTTTAACTATAAGCGCCATTCCAAAAAGAACTAAAAAAATCAGGTGGTTCATTCAATTATTCAGTCTACTAATTATGCGCACTGACTTTGCTCCACACAGTCGTCGGCGATGCGCGGCAGGCCGCAAGCGGCAAGGGGTACCGTTGGTAGGGAATTATTAAATTATCGACAGACTATTGTGACTTATCTGACCTCTTGCATCATCAGTACAAGTAACCAGCCGAACGGTAAGCCCACCCCTCGGCGGCGATTGAATTTATTTGGGCACGGAGAGAAACGCTCATGAACACCCCACTGCGCTTTAACGAAGCTCTTTTGATCGCGGGTCATGCCTTCGAACCCTTTCAATGCGTCGCTTGGGCACCGCAAGACGGTAACGGCGAGCTGAGCCTGACCGTCATCGACCGCACCAATACCCGAATCGGGCGCAAACAGATCCCAAGCAGCACCTATAGTGACCCTGTTCAACTGGAAAGTCTGCTGGAGCAAGCCCGGGCAGAAATCAGTCAGGAAGGCTACCGCCTGATGCCCTGGACCATGCCAGAGTGAATTGAAGTAACTCGTCTCTGAAAGCACTGCAGAGCAGTGCTTTCAGAGCTTTCAGCGAACCCGAGTTAACGATTCAATATGACAATACTCAGCCCCTAATGCTGAGGCCAGTTGCACCGCGCGCCCCAGGCGAATCGGCCCCTGCTCTATGTCTATCAGCAGGCTCGGGCAACTCAGCTCAGGCACAACCGGCAGAGCCTTGATGCGGCCATCTGTCAACAGCAACAGGCGTTGCTGTTCGGTCGGGTGCTGTTTTTGACGCAAAGTGAGCCAGTGTGCAGCTTGTTCCAGTGCGTCGAGCAGCGGCGTGCCACCCCCCGCGCCCAGTGCGTTAAGCCAGGGCAGTAGTGCGGCGGATGCTTTGAGGCCTTGATGTTGCCAGTGCGGGGCATTGCCGCTGGCGGTGAGCAATGCCAAGCGGACGCGGCGACGGTAAGCATCATCGAACAGCTGACTCAACAGACCTTTGGCCTGACTCAAGGCCTGATAGCGCCGGGTCGAGGCGGATGCATCGACAATGACCAGCCATAGCGCCTGAGGACGACTGCTACGCGGCTTTCGAATCAGGTCTTTGCGCCGTTTAGGGCGTCCGCGCAACAGGGTCGGCAACCAATCGATGGCGCCACCGGACCCGTCGCGGGCCGCACCGGTTCTGCCGCCACTGAGTCTTCCTGGCTGAGGCGTGGCATCCGCCCCCGGTGTCGAATGAGGGCGGATGCCTACGGCTTTTTTGGCCAGCTCGGCACTTCTCGGCGCATACCGACAGGCATCGCCTGCGCGGGCATCTCGCCCCAACTGCCCTGCCCGCCTTCCAGACTCTCACTCTGCTCGTCAGGCGGGGTATTGCCAGGCGTTGCTTGCGGCGGGGTCGGCGGAGCCTCGGCAGGCGGTGGAGCTTTTGCAGATGGCGAGCCGGTGCTACGGCGATGACGCAGGGCAAACTCAGCGACCGCATCGATATCCTCAACCATGATCTGCCGGGCACCGCGCCAGGCTGCATGAGCGCGTGCCGCACGTAGCCAGACCAAATCCGCACGCAACCCGTCCACACCCGCGGCAAAACAGCGCTCGGTAATCTGCCCAAGTGCCTGATCGTCCAGAGGGACTGTCGGCAGTAGCGCGCGCGCCTGTTCGCAACGCTGTTTCAAGGCGTTCTGTTGATCCGCCCACTGCTCACAGAACGCAACAGGATCGGCATCGAAATCCAGTCGTCGGCGAATGATTTTTCCACGCTCGGCCGGGACCGTAGGGCCACTCAACACCACGTTCAAACCGAAGCGATCCAGCAATTGGGGGCGCAGCTCTCCCTCTTCCGGGTTCATCGTCCCAATCAGGACAAACCGCGCCGGATGACGATGGGAGATGCCATCGCGCTCGACAATGTTGGTCCCGCTGGCCGCGACATCCAGCAGCAAATCGACCAGATGGTCGGCCAGCAGATTGACCTCGTCGACATACAGCACCCCGTCATTCGCTTTAGCCAACACACCTGGCGAGAACTGCGCCCGGCCTTCTCCGAGGACCGCATCCAGGTCCAGCGTGCCCACCAGGCGCTCCTCTGTCGCGCCCAGCGGCAACGTGACAAATTGCCCGCTGGCCAGCAAATCGGCCAAACCTCGCGCAAGCGTTGACTTGGCCATGCCGCGCGGGCCTTCGATCAGGATGCCACCAATCCTGGGGTCGATAGCTGTCAAACACAGCGCCAGTTTCAGCTCTTCGGCACCGACCACCGCAGCCAATGGGAAATGCGGGATATCGTTCATGCTCGTCTCTCGAAAATCATCAGTGTTCTTCTATATCCAGCAGCAGGTTTTCCAGCGCCTGGCGGTACTCACCCGGCGCCTCCCATAACCCACGCTGCTGAGCTTCCAGCATGCGCTCGGTGATATCGCGTAACGCATCAGGGTTGTGCTGCTCAATGAATGCACGGGTCGAAGGGTCCAACAAATAGGCATCGGCCAGCAATGCGTACTGGTGATCATCAATCAAATGCGTGGTGGCGTCGAAAGCAAACAGAAAGTCCACCGTCGCGGCCATCTCGAACGCGCCTTTATAGCCGTGGCGCTTGACCCCTTCAATCCACTTTGGATTGGCCGCGCGCGCACGCACGACCCGGTTCAACTCCTCTTTCAGGGTGCGGATTTTTGGTAAGTCCGGCTGACTGTGGTCGCCATGGTAGCTGGCGGCTTTATGTCCGCTGAGGCTTTCCACGGCGGCGAGCATGCCACCTTGAAACTGGTAATAGTCGTTGGAGTCGAGCAGGTCATGCTCGCGATTGTCCTGGTTCTGCAGCACGGCTTGTACGTGGGACAATCGCTGAGCAAAACGCTCGCGCGCTGGCGTGCCTTCATCAGCGCCCCCATACGCGTAACCGCCCCAGTTCAGGTAGACCTCGGCCAGATCTTCGCGACTTTGCCATAAGCGCCCGTCGATAGCGCCTTGCACGCCGGCACCATAAGCACCCGGCTTGGCGCCGAAAATGCGCCAACCAGCCTGTCGTGCGGCATCGTCGGCACTCAAACCGTTGCTCTCAAACGCCTGGCGTTCTTCGCGCACCTTGGCCGCCAGTGGATTGAGTTCATCCGGCTCATCAAGGGCGGCGACCGCTTGAACCGCAGCATCGAACAGGCGGATCAGGTTGGCGAATGCGTCGCGAAAAAAGCCGGAGACGCGCAATGTCACGTCCACCCGAGGCCGGTCGAGCAGGCTCAGAGGCAGGATTTCAAAGTCGTCGACCCGCTGGCTGCCCGTGGCCCAGACTGGACGGACCCCCATCAGGGCCATGGCCTGGGCAATATCGTCACCGCCGGTGCGCATGGTCGCTGTACCCCAGACGGACAGACCCAGCTGACGCAGGTGATCGCCGTGATCCTGCAAGTGCCGCTCCAGCAGCAGGTTCGCCGATTGAAAACCGATACGCCACGCGGTCGTGGTTGGCAGATTACGCACGTCCACGGAAAAGAAATTACGCCCGGTAGGCAGCACATCCAGGCGCCCACGGCTGGGGGAACCGCTGGGCCCTGCCGGAACGAATAGACCGCTCAACGCGTCCAGTAGACCCTGCATTTCCGCAGGACCGCAGGCATCCAGCCGTGGCGCAACAACTTCGCTTAAATTATAAAGAATAAGTGCCAAGTCATTGTTTTTAGTCAACTCACTGATAGGATTTAGCATCAACACCTGCTCGATCAGCCACGCTGCATACAACTCCAGCCGCTCACGCGTATCACCCGCCGTGCGCCAGGGTTCGGCGCTGATATCCAACAGTGACGCAGGGCGAGGCCCACTCCAGGGCTCTGACAGCACGCAGTCCAGAGGGTCGAAGTTCAGTTCGAAAGCTTTGCTCAGGGCGCGCAACAGGCTCGATTGCGCGCCACGGCCATCACCGCGAGGGATCCGGAGCAACGCGAGCAAGGTGTCGATGCGCAGACGCCCGCTGGGCGATTCGCCGAAGATATGCAGGCCATCGCGAATCTGCGATTCCTTCAGATCACACAGGTAAGTGTCCAGACGTGGCAACCAGAGGGCAGCATCCGCATCGGCGTTGAGCGCCTCGTCCAGTTGCAGTTCACGATCGATCCGGGTTTCACGCACCAGCTTGAGGATGTCTCGTTGCAGTTCGCCTGCACGGCGTGGATCGAGCAGTTGAGCTTCGTAATATTCATCGGCGAGCACTTCCAGATCACGCAGCGGACCGTAGGTTTCGGCCCGGGTCAGTGGCGGCATCAAGTGATCAATGATCACTGCCTGG
The DNA here is from genome assembly GCF_034314155.1 of Pseudomonas sp. 5C2. Taxonomy (NCBI): domain Bacteria; kingdom Pseudomonadati; phylum Pseudomonadota; class Gammaproteobacteria; order Pseudomonadales; family Pseudomonadaceae; genus Pseudomonas; species Pseudomonas sp. 5C2. Next base: position 1,464,945 of record NZ_JAVIWH010000002.1, read on the forward strand.
GTCCGGCGCTTGGCCTGAGCGCCCTCACCAGGGTCGTTGACGATGAACGGATAGATGTTCGGCATCGCACCCAACACGGCGTCCGGCCAGCAATTTTGCGACAGGCCGACACCTTTGCCCGGCAGCCATTCGAGATTGCCGTGTTTGCCCACGTGCACCACGGCATGCGCGCCGTAGACTTTGCGCAACCAGAAGTAGAACGCCAAATAACCATGGGGCGGCACCAGGTCGGGGTCGTGATAGACCGCGCTGGCGTCTACTTGGTAACCCCGCGCGGGCTGAATACCCACAAACGTCAGGCCAAAACGCAGCCCCGCGACCATCATTCGGCCTGCGCGAAACATCGGGTCGCCCTGCGGCGCGCCCCAGCGGGCGGTCACTGCCTCGCGATTGGCAACAGGCAAGTCATTGAACGCAGCCTGATACTCGTCCAGCCCCATGCTTTGCTGACACGGGCGCAGATCAATGCTGTCCAGATCATTGGTCACTCCACCGAGCAACGCATGGATCAAGGCCGTGCCACTTTCAGGCAACGGCGCCAGCGGATAACCCTCGGTTTGCAACGCGCGCAAAATATTCAGCGCGGCTGCTGGCGTGTCCAAACCAACGCCATTACCGATCCGACCGTCGCGGGTGGGGTAATTGGCCAGAATCAACGCGACGCGCTTGTGTTGATTGGGCAGACGCGCCAAATCAATCCAGCGTCGCGCCAGTTCGGCAACAAAATCCATGCGCTCGGGCTGGGCGCGATAACACACCACATCGGATTGGCTGCGCTCGCTGTGCCAGGCCAGATCCTTGAAACTGATCGGCCGGCTGATGATCCGCCCATCCAGCTCGGGCAACGCGATATGCATCGCCAGGTCCCGTGGACCCAGTCCTTGCTCGCTGGCGGACCACGCGGGTTCATTGTCCTGGGCGCAGATGGCCTGGATCACCGGAACATTGCGCCGAAACGGTCGCACATGGGGGGCTTCAGGGCTGGATTGAGCGAAGCCGGTGGTATTCAGGATGAGCGCGGCACCGACCTCATCAAGCAGGTCTTCCACCACCGTCAGGCAGCCCGGTTCTTTCAGGCTGGCGACCGCGATGGGTAAAGGATTCAAACCCTGTGCCTGCAAACGGGCGCAGAACACGTCGACAAAGCCGGTGTTGGCCGCTTGCAGATGGGACCGATAGAACAACAACGCCACGACGGGCTGAGCAGTATGCCAATCGGCCTGCCAGTCACTCAGCTTGGCATTGGCCTTGTGCGGATGGTAGATCGCGGTACGTGGCAAAGCTTGAGGTTCTGCCCAAGGATAATCGCGGCCCAGCCAACAGTTTGCCAAACAACGATACAGCTCAAGCGCGTTGTGCATACCGCCCTGGCGAAGGAAATGCCAGAGCCGCTCGCCTTCTTCCGCGGCAACAGTGCTCAAGCCGCTCAGCTCCGGGTCCGGACGATCATCGCCCGGCACCAGAATAAGCTGCACCCCCTGTCCCGCAAGCTCCACCAGACGCTCGACGCCATAACGCCAATACCCAATGCCGCCATGCAGGGAAATCAGGATGACCTTGGCATGCCGTAGAACTTGATCGACGTACATGTCCACTGACGCGTGATTTTGCACTTGCATCGGGTTGGCCAGACGCAGACTGGGGTAATCCTCAGGCAACTGTTGCGCCGCCTCGGCGAGCAACGCCAAATGTGAATCGCCGCTGCAGAGAATCACAAGCTCGGCCGGGGTTTGCCCCAGATCAGCGATGCTGTCGTCAGGTACAAAGCCGCCAGGTTGGGTTCTCAGTAAATGCATAAGTCAGCCGGCAACCGCTGCGTGCAGTTGGGCTTCGAGAACGCCGGCGTCGAGTTCCTGACCAATCAACACCAGATGGGTCGCACGTTCTTCCTCGGTACGCCAGGCACGGTCGAAATGCTTGTCGAAGCGCGTCCCGACGCCTTGAATCAGCAAGCGCATCGGTTTGCCCGGAATCGCCGCGAAACCCTTGACCCGCAAAATACCGTGCTGCACCACCAGTTGCGTCAAGGCGTCCAGCAACAGGCTTTCGTCGGCCTGCGGCAATTTGATCGAGATCGAATCGAACGCATCATGATCATGGTCGTCATGGTCATCGCCTTCGTGATGATCATGGTGGGTGCGGCGGCTATCGATATGCACCTCCGACTCGGCGCCCAGCCCCAGCAACACGCTGATGGGCAAACGACCGCTGCTGGCTTCGATCACTTTGACCGCGGGTGGCAGTTCTTCGGAGACTTCAGCGCGGACGGTCGCCAAGCCTGCCGCATCAAGCATGTCGGCTTTGTTGAGGATGACCAGGTCCGCGCTCGCCAGTTGATCGGCGAACAACTCGTGCAGTGGCGACTCATGGTCAAGGTTCGGGTCGAGTTTGCGCTGTGCGTCGACTTGATCCGGGAATGCAGCGAAAGTGCCTGCCAACACCGCAGGGCTGTCGACCACGGTAATCACCGCATCGACCGTGCAGGCGTTACGAATTTCTGGCCACTGAAACGCTTGAACCAAAGGTTTTGGCAATGCCAGGCCAGAGGTTTCAATCAGGATGTGATCCAGGTCGCCGCGACGGGCAACCAATTCGCGCATGACCGGGAAGAACTCTTCCTGAACCGTGCAGCACAGGCAACCGTTGGCCAACTCATACACACGACCGCTGGCTTCTTCTTCGGTGCAGCCAATGGTGCATTGCTTGAGAATGTCGCCATCGATGCCCAGTTCGCCGAATTCGTTGACGATCACCGCGATGCGCCGACCTTCCGCGTTGTCGAGGATGTGCCGCAGCAACGTGGTTTTGCCCGACCCGAGGAAACCGGTAACGATAGTAACGGGAAGTTTGGCCAGTGATTTCATCGGATGCCCTTTGGCAAAGCGGCGGGCAAACAGGACGATAACCACGTAGCACATGCACGCAGATCAATTCGCCACCGGATCACCCCGCCCGGTTGTAGTGAGAATCTTGTTCCGAGGCAGGTCTCCTGGCTGACGGTGGCGTGTTGACGGCCTATAAAAAGCGTCCGACACGCGTTCATAGCGCCTTCCCACACGCGTGCAGTGGCAGTGCAATGAACATGACCGTTTACAGTTGCGGGGGCAGCCGCGGCTTGAACCGCGTTCCCTTTTAGCTCCGCGCATACCGGAGCACCTCGAACGAGCAAGGCTACGCAGTGGCTGCGGACAGGTCAATCACCGACTAAGCCGCAGATGCTCTGGATTGACTCCTGTGCGTGCTCATGTTTTCCTACGGCCTTGTTTCGGGTGCCCTTCACAGGGTGAAACGGGAAACCGGTGCGCTTCATGCCAACAGGCATAAGCAAGTCCGGCGCTGCCCCCGCAACGGTAAGCGAGTGAAGAATCAGATCCACTGTGCCAGCAGTCCGGCATGGGAAGGTGATTCTTGATGGTCAGGCTGCACGGACCCCTCGCAAGCCCGGAGACCGGCCCGACAAATCATCTGACAAACCCGCGGTGGGCGGGCGCTGTTGAACCTCTACTGACGCCTGTCAGTGGGGTTTTCATGCGCTTGCCTACTTGCCGACACTTGAGGGAAGCGCCATGTCGATCAGCACTATCAGCCACTCAGCTACAACCACCTCCACTCAGACCCGACGCCTGACGGCTGCCGTCAGCGCCCTCCTGCTGGGTGCCTTTCTGGTCTACTTCGCCGGCTTCTCGCATATCAATGCCGTCCACAACGCGGCGCACGACACCCGCCACAGCTCTGCCTTCCCTTGCCATTGAGACCTGCCGCCATGTTCAAGCGTATCGCTCAAACGGCCGGGTTCACGGGTCTGTTCGCCGCACTGTTGTTGACGCTGCTGCAAAGCGTCTGGGTTGCGCCGCTGATTCTGCAAGCGGAGTCCTATGAGAAAGCACCGACAGAGCAGGCCCATGAACACGCTGAAGGCGTTGGCGCAGGCCATGTTCACGACGCCGAGGCATGGGAACCTCAAGACGGCTGGCAACGTGTCTTGTCCACCACCGGAGGCAACCTGGTGGTCGCAGTCGGTTTTGCATTGATGCTGGCGGGGCTTTACACCCTACGTGCGCCGGGCCGTACGTCTCAGGGGATACTGTGGGGGCTGGCCGGGTTTGCCGTGTTCGTTCTCGCGCCGACCCTGGGCCTGCCACCTGAGCTGCCGGGGACTGCGGCGGCTGATCTGGTTCAGCGACAAATCTGGTGGGTGAGCACAGCGGCATCTACTGCCGTCGCCTTGGCACTGATCGTGTTCAGCAAACATTGGTTGCTGAAGGTGCTGGGTGTAGCGATCCTGCTGGTGCCACACGTGATGGGTGCACCGCAACCAGACGTGCATGAGAGCCTGGCCCCTGAAGCTCTGGAAGCTCAGTTCAAGATCGCCTCGCTGCTGACCAATGCCCTGTTCTGGATCGCCTTGGGTCTGATCAGTGCTTGGCTGTTCCGCCGCAATAATCATGAAGTGAACGCCCAACACGTCAATCACGGCGCATGACCCGGCAGCACTCGGTGCCGACCCTGGCGGTCGGCCTCGGCTGCCAGCGCGGTTGCCCTGCAAGCCGACTGCTGGAACTGATTGAACAGGCTTTGCAGGGTCATGGGCTGAAAATTGAAGCCATCACTGCCCTCGCCTCCATTGACCTGAAACGTTCTGAGCCGGGTTTGCTGGCGTTGGCAGAGCGTCTGGGTCTGCCACTGGTGTTTTTCAGTGCAGCAGAGTTGAGCTGTTTCGACGCGCGACTCAGTCATCGTTCTGCCATCGCGTTCGCCCACACCGGTTGCTACGGCGTGGCCGAAAGCAGTGCATTGGCGCTGTTACAGCGCCTTGGTGGACGTCATGGCGAATTACTGATCACCCGGCAGAAAAACCAGCAAGCGACATTTGCCTTGGCCGGTGACGTACTCAATCGTCGATAATCTGTCCGTTTTCACTCCCACTCAAAAGCCTAAGGCTGGATTCTGGAGCACCCATGACCGTTTTTTTTATCGGCGCAGGCCCCGGTGACCCGGAACTGATCACGGTCAAAGGCCAGCGCCTGATCCGCAGTTGCCCGGTGATTATCTACGCCGGCTCACTGGTACCGACCGCTGTCCTTGAAGGGCATCAGGCGGTACAGGTGATCAATAGCGCCGAGTTACACCTGGAGCAGATCATCGCCGCGATGAAATCCGCTCATGAACAAGGCTTCGATGTCGCTCGGGTGCACTCCGGCGATCCCAGTCTGTATGGCGCGATTGGCGAGCAGATTCGTTACCTGCGCGAACTGGATATCCCCTTCGAAATCATCCCCGGCGTTACCGCCACCGCTGCCTGCGCCGCACTGTTGGGCACCGAACTGACGCTGCCGGATATCTCTCAGAGTGTGATCCTGACCCGCTATGCCGATAAAACCTCCATGCCTGCGGGCGAGGAGCTGGCAAGCCTGGCGCAGCATCGGGCGACCATGGCGATTCATCTAGGGGTCAAGAACCTGGCAAAAATTGTCGCCGAACTGACCCCGCACTACGGCGCTGATTGCCCGATTGCCGTGGTCCATCGCGCCAGTTGGCCGGATCAGGATTGGGTACTCGGAACGCTCGCCGACATCCAGGAGAAAGTTCGCGCCAAAGGGTTTCGCCGCACGGCATTGATTCTGGTAGGCAGGGTATTGGCCAATGACCAGTTCGCCGAATCGTCGCTCTATCGGGCCGGACATGCGCATCTATACCGGCCCTGATTGCCAAGAGCCCGCAGTGTTTGGCATTGTTGCCGAAGCTTTCCTTCCCCCGAACACCTGCGAACGAGGTCACCTCTATGCTTGAACTTCGCCCGAGCTGTGAATGCTGCGACCGCAACCTGCCTGGCGACAGTCTGGACGCGTTGATTTGCTCGTTTGAATGCACCTTCTGCAGCGATTGCGCGCACGACCGTCTGGGCGGTCGCTGTCCCAATTGCTCCGGGCAACTTCTGCCACGTCCGGCACGCACCGGGGCTGCACTGCTGAAAAATCCGGCTTCAAGCCAGCGCGTGTTCAACCCTGCTGGTTGCGCCAAGGCTGGCTAAACCAGGCACTGGCAGAACCAAAAAAAATGCCTCGAACCAGTCGAGGCATTTTTTGCAGCTGTTTTATCGCGTAGAGGCGCCCGACTTAGTAGTAGGCGTTTTCTTTTTGCGTATGGTCAGTGACGTCCCGCACACCGTTAAGCTCAGGAATACGCTCAAGCAGAGTGCGCTCGATCCCTTCTCTCAAGGTCACGTCAGCCTGACCGCAGCCCTGGCAACCGCCACCGAACTTCAGCACCGCGATATTTTCGTTGTTCTCTTCAATCACATCAATCAGCGAAACCTGGCCGCCATGGCTGGCCAGCCCCGGATTGATCTCGGTTTGCAGGTAATAATTGATGCGTTCGTTGATCGGGCTGTCGGCATTGACCATCGGTACTTTGGCGTTTGGCGCCTTGATGGTCAGTTGGCCGCCCATTCGGTCGGTGGCGTAATCGACAACCGCATCATCCAGAAACGCTTCGCTGAAGGAGTCGATCCAGGCAGTGAAGCTTTTCAGGCCAATGGCCTTGTCTTCCGGTTTCTCTTCGCCCGGCTTGCAATAAGCAATGCAGGTCTCAGCGTATTGGGTGCCAGGCTGGGTAATAAACACGCGGATGCCGATGCCCTGAGTGTTCTGCTTTTCAAGCAAATCGGCCAGATAGTCGTGGGCGGCATCGGTAATAGTAATAGCGGTCATGAAAATTCCTCGCAGACGTGGGCGCAGTTTACGCCAATCATTCGCGCCGCACAAAGTCCTAGTAATTATGTCGGGAAAGAGCGACCGCCTCGCCCACCGCTCTTCGCTTATCCAGCCAGCCTTTGAGGCGCAGATAAAGTCCTTTTTCGATAAATTCGTAACTGCCCCAGGCTCCGACGGCAATCAACGGTACACACACGGCAAACACCGCATACGGATTGAGCCCATAGCGTTCAGACGCCAGCCATCCGCCATAGAGAACCAATACGTGGAGTAAGTACACCGAGTAGGAACAGTCGCCCAGTACCTTGAATAATCGATTGCCCTGGAAGTACGGTTCCAGTGAGATACAGGCGACGACAATCAACGCGCTGGGCAGCCCCCAGTTCATAAACCGTTGTGAGGGTGGCAGGTGGTAAATAGTGACGAAGGCCCCGGCAATCGCCAGCAGCGGCAGCCATAGCCGTGGAGTGATCCAGCCCCGGCTGTAGATAATACCGATGCCGATGCCGAGCAGAAACTCGTACACAATGTCGTTGCGGTAGAAATGGCTGATCCAGCCGTAACGGGTCAACACCTCACTCACCGCGAACAATGCGGCCGCGACAACCAGTGGCCGATGACGTTGATGGACCAGGAACACCAGTGAGAATAATAGATAGAAGAACATTTCATAATTCAGCGTCCAACCCACGTTCAACGTAGGGTACATGCCATAACCGCCGGGGTTTTCAGAAGGGATGAATAACAGGGAAAGAATAAAGTTCTGCCAACTGATCACTTGATGCGGCAATAGCGGACTGGCGACTACCAACAGCAGCCCCATGGCGGCCGTGTAGACCCAATATGCCGGGACGATACGGATGATCCGATTGACCATGAAGCGTCCAGCTGGCATGTCTTTGTTTTGCGTGGACAGATAGATCACCAGCCCACTGATCACGAAGAAAATATCGACCCCTACCGCCCCCCTGTCGACGAAGAACTGCCCTACGGGGCCTTTGGCATGAAAATCAAAGAAAATCTGCATAAAGTGGTGACACACAACTACCCACGCGGCGAGTGCCCGCAAGGCTTGAACCGAAATCAACATCCGCAACTCACCTGTTTTCAAATCAACATCAAGGACCCCGAATAGACTGCTACTTCAGGTCGTCTCGATACGTCGGACCGCGACAAGGGCCAAAAGGTTGCGCGGGATTGATGACTGGTAGATGGCTGCGGGCCATGTTTGTCAAGGCGTTCAGCTCAATACGAGCGTGTCAACGGCTTCGCAGGCTTACCTGCGAAGCCGTTTAAAGAACGGCTACAGATTCTCGTAACGGTTCATGTCCAGCATGCCCGCCTCAACCGGCTCGGTCTCCTGGATATAGCGTGTCAGGTCATGAAAATAGAACCAGAACTGAGGATTGCTCCGGCGAATGCCCCAGCGCTGAACGATTTTTTCGAACGCATCAGCGTCCCGCGCCTGCTCCATGGCGCGGACAAACGCGGGCACCTGCACAGCAGGAATATTGAACATAAAGTTCGGGTAGCTGCTCAGCACGCCGGGATAGATAGTCAAGGTGTCCAGCCCCGGTTGATAGCGGGATTCCTCACCCAGCATAAAGGCGACGTTACTGTGTGCACGGTTGCGCAGCAGGCTGTAGAGCTCGCGCTTACCATCGCTGGCCTGGATTCGGAGCATGCTTGCTTCCGGTAACTGGGCGATCACCTGCAAACCCGCCGCCGGGCGAGACGTCAGGCGACTCAGAGCCTGTTCGGCGTAGCGCAATTCGGGCACCAGGGTTTGCCGGGCACAGTACGCGCCACTGCAGCGGTTGATCGGGTCCGGCCGGCCATTCAAGTCGCCGTAGCGCACCAGCAACTGAAGGGCGAAATCACGTTTGGGGTCTTTTTCATTGAGCTTAAGACCGCTTGGCGCGTCGTCGTCGATGCCCTGATAGTCCAGCCACATTTTCACTTTGCCGCCTTCCTGGTACCAGTCGCTCAAGATCTCATCGCGCGAGTCAGCGGGCATCAGCCGCAGAAAGTTCTGCTCGGCACCGTTGCGGATCAGGTCGAAATACAACCGAGTCTGCGCTTGATGCGCAACGTTGCCGAATACGTCGAAATTGACCGCAAGCTGGTAATAGGTTCGCTCAAGGATGGGGAAGTCGAACAGCCACATCGTCTGCGGGATTTCGCCGATCAACCCTTTATTGACGGAGGCGCTGTCGTAGTGACGAAAAATCGACAACAAGGCGTTGTCGTTACCGGCCCACAACGTCGACCAACTGGGGGCTGGCGCCTGAGCATAGGTTTTGCTGCGTAGTGCTTCGTACTCATTGCGCTTGTCGCGATAGGAGTGCCACAGAGTCAAAACGCTGCCAACGTCGTCGATCTGGCCGGGCATCGACAACAGGGGCGTAGCCTTGTCACGATAAGCCGCATCCGTGAGGTACAGATCATGTGCCGGGTCCTGAAAAAGAGCCCAGAAATTATCGCGAATGACATCACTGGCGATATTCCCACGGCAGACCGGACCACGGATAAAGGTGCGCACGAAGTACTCGGCGTTGTCGAGCATGAACTGATAAAGCGCTTGGGCAGGAATCGCCTGAAACGTGTCGAACGGATTGGCGCGGTGCCGTGGGCCGTAGCCAGGCGAAGCGCTGACAGTCCAGTCACCGCTGTAGAACAGCTCTTTGACCCGCGCCATTTTGCCTGGGCTCATCGGGTATGTGATGTGGGTCTTGTGCACGATCACCCCTTGTACTGGCCACAAGCGGTAATACACGTCGGAGCCCGGATCATCGTTGGGTCGTCGTGTATTGATCAGGTCGATGGGCTGACCGCTGGGCGTGCGCGAACGAACCCACTGAAAGAAATGCCCAGGCTCGCCGCCTTCAAAATAAATGTGTGCCAGAAACAGATGCTCGTATAACCACCGCGCCACTAACCCTTCCTTGGCGCCGCGGGCATTGAGCATGTCTTCCCACTGAGTGATTTGCAGCGTCTCGCTGGCGCTCGGGGCCAGCGCCTGTTGATCAATCGGCGCACCCGCCGCCAACCAGCGCCGCAAGGTTTGATACTGCGGTTCGGTCAGGCCGGTCACTGCCAGCGGCATGCCTTCCTTGGGATGGTTGCCGGCATAGGTATCGAACTCAGCCGGCATTGGGCATTGATTATCTCGGTCCATCCCCAGAACGATCTCGGCCGGAACTTTGGCATTGGGCGTCAGTGGCGTTTTATGGCCGAGCTCGAGCATCCGCGCCATCAGTGCAGCCTGACTGCCTTGCGCATCAAACACCGAATAGAAGCCTTTATGCTGCCAGGCCGTGACGCTATGGGCATCGTAATACAGTCGGGTAGGCGCCTCGGCTTCGCTACGCCTGCCGTTATACACCTGAACTTTCGACGCGCCCCGCAGAGCTCCTTCGGCACTGCCCAGGTTGAGCTGGCATGCGGCGTCATAACAGGCATGGCAGGCGACACACTTCTCGGTAAAGATCGGCTGCACGTCTCGGGTGTAGGAAATAGACGAGGAAGGGTTCGACCCTGAATCTTGCGCACGTACCCCACTGCACAGGAGCAGCAAAAAGAGGCTTGCGAGTACCCGATATGGCATGTCCAGTGTCCCGACCATTAAAACGCGGTGATTCTACAGTGGCTTACTCCCTACAACATGAGCGATATTCATGAGAATGCCCTCCTCTCACTAAAAGCGCGCAGGTTTGCTATTATCTCGGACCTTCTGTATTGGCCTTTCCAGGTAGTCCTATGTCCGACCGCAGCGCTCGCCTCCACGCTCTCCAGCAAGCCCTCAAAGAGCGCATTCTGATTCTCGATGGTGGCATGGGCACAATGATCCAGAGCTACCGACTGGAGGAAGAGGACTACCGTGGCAAACGCTTCGCCGACTGGCCAAGTGATGTCAAAGGCAATAACGACCTGCTGATTCTCAGTCGTCCGGACGTGATTGGGGCCATCGAAAAGGCCTATCTGGATGCTGGCGCTGACATTCTCGAAACCAACACCTTCAACGCCACCCAGGTTTCCCAGGCCGATTACGGTATGGAAGCGTTGGTCTATGAGTTGAACGTAGAAGGTGCTCGCCTCGCCCGCAAGGTCGCTGACGCTAAAACCCTGGAAACGCCCAACAAGCCGCGCTTCGTTGCTGGCGTTCTAGGCCCGACCAGCCGCACCTGCTCGTTGTCGCCAGACGTGAACAACCCCGGTTACCGCAACGTGACCTTCGATCAGTTGGTGGAAAACTACACCGAAGCCACCCACGGCTTGATCGAAGGCGGCGCCGATCTGATCCTGATCGAGACGATCTTCGACACCCTCAATGCCAAGGCCGCGATTTTCGCCGTGCAGGGCGTGTTCGAAGAAGTCGGCTTTGAATTGCCGATCATGATCTCCGGGACCATCACCGATGCCTCGGGCCGCACCTTGTCCGGACAAACCACTGAAGCGTTCTGGAACTCGGTCAGCCACGCCAAACCTATTTCGGTGGGTTTGAACTGCGCGCTGGGCGCCAGCGATTTGCGTCCCTACCTGGAAGAACTGTCGAACAAAGCCGGCACTTACATTTCGGCGCACCCGAACGCCGGTTTACCGAACGCCTTCGGTGAATACGACGAAGAGCCAGCACAGACAGCGGCAATCATCGAAGAGTTCGCCCAGAGCGGCTTTCTCAATATCGTCGGTGGCTGCTGTGGGACCACACCTGCGCACATCAAGGCCATCGCCAATGCGGTAAGCAAGTACCCGCCGCGGGCTATTCCGGACATCCCTAAAGCCTGTCGCCTATCCGGCCTGGAACCGTTCACCATTGATCGCAGTTCGTTGTTCATCAACGTCGGCGAGCGCACCAACATCACCGGTTCTGCGCGTTTTGCCCGGCTGATCCGTGAGGACAACTACACCGAAGCGCTTGAAGTCGCCTTGCAGCAGGTCGAAGCCGGCGCTCAGGTGATCGACATCAACATGGACGAGGGCATGCTCGATTCGAAGAAGGCCATGGTAACCTTCCTCAATCTGATTGCCGGCGAACCGGACATTTCCCGCGTTCCGATCATGATCGACTCCTCCAAATGGGAGGTGATCGAAGCCGGCCTCAAGTGCATTCAGGGCAAGGGCATCGTCAACTCCATCAGCATGAAGGAAGGCGTGGAGCAGTTCATCCATCACGCCAAACTGTGCAAACGCTATGGCGCCGCCGTGGTGGTGATGGCGTTTGATGAAGACGGCCAGGCCGACACCGAGAAGCGCAAGAGAGAAATCTGCAAGCGCTCCTACGACATCCTGGTCAACGATGTCGGCTTCCCGCCTGAAGACATCATTTTTGACCCGAACATTTTCGCCATTGCCACGGGCATCGAAGAGCACAACAACTACGCCGTCGATTTCATCAACGCCTGTGCCTATATTCGCGACAACCTGCCCCATGCCCTGACCTCTGGTGGCGTGTCCAACGTATCCTTCTCGTTCCGTGGCAACAATCCGGTACGCGAGGCGATTCACTCGGTGTTCTTGCTGTATGCGATCCGCAACGGTTTGAGCATGGGGATCGTCAACGCCGGGCAATTGGAGATCTACGACCAAATACCGACCGAATTGCGCGATTGTGTGGAAGACGTCGTCCTCAACCGCACGCCAAACGGTACCGACGCCCTGCTGGCCATCGCCGACAAGTACAAGGGTGACGGCAGCGTCAAAGAAGCCGAAACCGAAGAGTGGCGTGGCTGGGAAGTCAACAAGCGCCTGGAACACGCGCTGGTCAAAGGCATCACCACCCATATCGTCGAAGACACCGAAGAGTCTCGGCAGTCGTTCAAGCGCCCGATCGAAGTGATCGAAGGGCCGTTGATGTCCGGCATGAACATCGTCGGCGACCTGTTCGGCTCAGGAAAAATGTTCCTGCCACAGGTGGTTAAATCCGCGCGAGTGATGAAACAGGCCGTGGCCCACTTGATCCCGTTCATCGAACTGGAAAAAGGCGACAAACCCGAAGCCAAGGGCAAAATTCTCATGGCCACGGTCAAGGGCGACGTGCATGACATCGGCAAGAACATTGTCGGCGTGGTTCTGGGCTGCAACGGCTATGACATCGTCGACTTGGGCGTGATGGTGCCGGCAGAGAAGATCCTGCAGGTGGCCAAGGAACAGAAGTGCGACATCATCGGCCTGTCTGGACTGATTACACCGTCACTCGATGAAATGGTGCATGTCGCCCGGGAAATGCAGCGTCAGGGCTTTACCCTGCCGCTGATGATCGGCGGCGCGACCACGTCCAAAGCCCATACCGCGGTGAAGATCGAACCCAAGTACAGCAACGACGCGGTGATCTACGTCACCGATGCATCCCGCGCCGTTGGCGTGGCCACGCAATTGCTGTCGAAGGAATTGAAGCCGGCGTTTATCGAGAAAACCCGGCTCGAGTACATCGAGGTACGTGAGCGCACCGCTGCCCGCAGTTCCCGCACCGAGCGCCTGAGTTACGCCGCTGCCGTGGCCAAGAAGCCGAAGTTCGACTGGGCCGATTACCAACCGGTCAAACCTACGTTCACCGGCGTGAAGGTCCTGGAAAATATCGACCTTAATGTGCTGGCCGAGTACATCGACTGGACCCCATTCTTCATCTCCTGGGACCTGGCCGGCAAATACCCGCGCATTCTCACCGATGAAGTGGTTGGCGAAGCCGCGACCTCGCTGTTTGCCGATGCTCAGGACATCCTGCGCAAACTGATCGACGAAAAACTGATCAGCGCTCGCGCAGTGTTTGGCTTCTGGCCTGCCAATCAGGTCGACAACGATGACCTGGAGCTTTACGGCAACGACGGCAAACCGCTGGCCAAGCTGCATCACCTGCGTCAACAGATCATCAAGACCGACGGCAAACCGAATTTCTCCCTGGCTGACTTTGTCGCACCCAAGGACAGCGGCGTCACCGATTACGTCGGCGGTTTCATCACCACTGCGGGCATCGGTGCCGAAGAAGTGTCCAAGGCTTATCAAGACAAAGGCGACGACTACAACGCAATCATGGTCAAAGCCCTGGCCGACCGTCTTGCCGAAGCCTGCGCCGAGTGGCTGCACCAACAGGTGCGGAAAAACTACTGGGGTTATGCCAAGGACGAACAACTGGCCAACGAAGACCTGATCAAGGAGCAGTACATCGGTATCCGCCCTGCACCGGGTTATCCGGCCTGCCCGGATCACACCGAAAAAGGCACCTTGTTCGACCTGCTGGACCGCACCGAGGAGGGTCAGTCAGGCCTGAGCGGTGTCACCTTGACCGAAAGCTATGCAATGTTTCCTGCGGCGTCGGTGAGTGGCTGGTACTTCGCTCATCCACAGGCGCAATATTTTGCCGTGGGTAAAGTCGACAAGGATCAGGTAGAAAGCTACACGGCGCGCAAAGGTCAGGAGCTGAGCGTTTCTGAGCGCTGGCTGGCGCCAAACCTGGGATACGACGACTAAGACAGCGCGTTCAGGAGGCAGCCCGACCATGGGTTGCTTCCTTTTTCAGTAGGCGCTGCCACCCATCAAAGTGACCCGCGCAGGGCATATCCCTCTGACTTGACTATGCTTAGTGAGTTTTCTTTACGTTGATGTGAATTCACGAGGGTGTATGGACGACTCTTCAAACAATAAGCCGCCTACTTTCTGGCAGATGGTGCAGAGCGTTGTAGCGGCGGCATTTGGTGTACAGAGCGGGAAAAACCGGGCTCGGGATTTTACCCACGGCAAACCCAGTCACTTCGTCATACTGGGCGTGCTGTTCACGGCGATCTTCGCCCTGACCTTGTTTGGCATTGTCCAGTTGGTATTGCACTTCGCCGTGGGTTGACCCTTCAGTACAGTATGCTTTTCAGGGAAAAACGGTACGCACCCGGCTTAGGGTTCCCCGTCATGCTGAATGTGCGGAAATCGACGCCATAGTCGTCTTGGCGGCCAGCCTGCAGCAGGCGCCTGGCATCCTGCTGGCCAAGAAGCTGCAACACGCTTAATTGACGCGCCCCCAGGTACTGGCGATCCTGTTCCCTGGTTGCGTCATAGTCGTGCAGCAACACCATGGCCCACCCACCCAACGTGAAGTGCCCACCCGCCAGAACGCTCAAACTTCCGTCCAGACGCGCCTGCAAGGCCGCTGTCGAAGAGTTCAAGGCACTAAACAGCACATCCTTGCCCGGCTCTCCGCCCCGTTCACGCAATGCAGCCATGGCGCCAAACGCCATTTCATCATTGGCAGACCATACCAGGCTTGTTTTCGGGTAGCGCTGAAACAACTGTCGGGCCTGTTCCTGCGCTCGCTCTCGTTCCCAACCGCTGTACACGAGTTGACGCAAATGCACTTCCGGGTGCTCACCCAGAGCGCGTCGCAGACCCTGCTCGCGAAGCTGAGCGACGGGTGTTGTTGCTGCTCCAGAGAACGCCAGCATGTCGATGCTATGACCAGCGGCAACCTTCGGGTGCAGGCGAATCAGCTCCTTGGCCATCAAGTAACCGCCCTCCTCATCATTCCCTACCAAACTACCGATCAAATTCGGAAAGCGAGTGCGGACGTCGCCGAGCATGTTGATCTGATCAGGGGTGAGGGTATTGTTGACGGCAAACAGCTTGACGCCGCTGCCTTGGGATAGACGAAGAATTTCCGGGGCGGCATACAATTCATTGACGAACACCAGGTAATCGGGCCGGTCAGGGCCCAACAATGCTTCGCGCGCCTGGATCAGCGTTTTATGAGGGTCCCGTTCCGAGTAACGCACCTGCAGCGTCATGCCCAAGTCGTTGGCCGCCGCCGCCATGAACTTTGAATAACTGACCCAAAACGTTTCCGTCGACAGGCCCGGATTCAGAAAAACCACCGTCGCTGCTTCGGTCGCAGTCATCCACACGCTGCTCAATACCAGCAACGCGCTACAAAAAAGTTTAAACATTCTCATGCTGGCCTGAAAAATAGGCACGCAGTATAACTGCCTAAGTGCAGACCTCTGGATACCGTTTAACGCATTGTCCGACCGTCACGTCGGACAGGCGCAGGTTGCTTGCGTTATTGGTGGCTCACCCAGAATACGGCCGTCGTTACGACCAGGATGACAATGAAGAAAATGGCCCAGGCATCTACGCTGCTATCGGCTTTCACTGCTTTGACAGGGTTGCTCATTGCATCGCCTCTTTTCGGTTTTATCGGTGATTGCACATGAAGCGTGACCGCCTCTGCGACAGCAGATTGCCGCGATCACGCCCTTAGTAAAGTCGAGCATTGCCCATTCCTCAAGAAGGGTTATGCGATCAACCCGACCTGGATAGTTCTTTTAGTTCTTTGCATATACTCAAACTTCACTTTTGCGCATAACTGCAAACTGGTATCTTCCCTCGGCTCCGTTGGGAGTGCGCGGCCGTGCGCGCAGATTTGCTGTAAGCAGCCTGAGAACAGGACCTATATGTACGTATACGACGAGTACGATCAGCGGATCATCGAGGACCGCGTCAAGCAGTTCCGGGATCAGACCCGACGCTACCTGGCCGGAGAGCTGAGCGAAGAAGAGTTTCGCCCGCTGCGCCTGCAGAATGGCCTTTATATTCAACGCTTTGCGCCGATGTTGCGGGTGGCTGTGCCTTATGGCCAGTTGACCTCGCGGCAGTTGCGCATGATTGCCAAAATCGCTCGTGATTACGACAAGGGCTATGCCCATGTCAGCACCCGCCAAAATATTCAGTTCAACTGGCCCGCGCTGGAAGACGTGCCGGATATTCTGGCTGAACTCGCAACCGTGCAGATGCACGCGATTCAGACCAGCGGTAACTGCTTGCGTAACGTCACCACCGATCAATTTGCCGGTGTTGCGGCGGATGAAGTGGTTGATCCGCGTCCGTGGTGCGAGATCATTCGGCAGTGGACTACCTTCCACCCCGAATTCGCCTACCTGCCGCGTAAATTCAAGATCGCCATCAATGGTTCCACCAGTGACCGTGTCGCCATTGAGGTACACGACATCGGCCTGGAGCCAGTGCGTAACGCTGCGGGCGAACTGGGTTTCCGCGTCCTGGTCGGTGGTGGCCTTGGCCGTACGCCAGTGGTCGGTGCCTTCATCAATGAGTTTCTGCCTTGGCAGGACCTGTTGAGCTATCTGGACGCTATCCTGCGGGTCTATAACCGCTATGGCCGTCGTGACAACAAGTACAAGGCCCGGATCAAGATTCTGGTCAAGGCACTGACGCCTGAAGTGTTCGCCGAGCGAGTCGACGCGGAAATGGTCCACCTGCGGGGCGGCCAGACCACGTTGACCGAAGCCGAAGTGCATCGCGTCGCCAAGCACTTCGTCGACCCCGAGTACAAAGCCCTCAGCGATCAAAGCGCTGAACTGGCTCACCTCGATAAAGAACACCCGGGTTTTGCCCGCTGGCGCTCGCGCAACGTTCTTGCGCACAAAAAGCCAGGCTACGCAGCGGTGACCCTGTCGCTCAAACCGACCGGTGTTGCCCCAGGCGATATCACCGACAAACAACTCGATGGCGTTGCCGATCTGGCTGATCGTTACAGCTTCAGCCAGATGCGCACGTCCCACGAGCAAAACATCATTCTTGCCGACGTTGAGCAAAGCCAGTTGTTCACCTTGTGGGGCGAGCTCCGCGAACAGGGTTTCGCCACCCCGAACATCGGTTTGCTGACCGACATCATTTGCTGCCCAGGGGGCGATTTCTGCTCCTTGGCCAACGCCAAATCGATCCCGATCGCCGAAGCCATCCAGCGTCGCTTTGACGACCTGGATTACCTGTTCGACATCGGCGAGCTGGACCTGAATATTTCCGGTTGCATGAACGCCTGCGGTCACCACCACGTGGGGCATATCGGCATTCTTGGCGTGGACAAGAAAGGCGAAGAGTTCTATCAAGTCTCCCTTGGCGGCAGCAGCAACCGTGATGCAAGCCTGGGTAAAATTCTGGGCCCGTCTTTCGCCCAGGATGTGATGCCCGACGTGATCGAGAAGCTGATCAACGTCTACATAGAGAAGCGGCACGAAGATGAGCGTTTTATCGACACCTTCCAGCGTATCGGCATTGACCCTTTCAAGGAGCGCGTCTATGCAGCGAATCATTAAGAACAACGAAGTCATCGACGAAACCTGGCACTTGCTGCCCAAGGACACGACGCTTGACGGCCTGTCCAACTGTGATGACCTGATTGTGCCGCTGGCTTTATGGCTCGACCATAGTCACGCCCTCAAAGCGCGTGACGGCGGCTTGGGTGTATGGCTGGACGCCGACGAAGAAGCTGAGCAAATTGGTGATGACGTGGATAACTTCCAGGTTATCGCCCTGAATTTTCCGGCGTTCACCGATGGCCGCAGTTACTCCAATGCGCGTCTGCTTCGTGATCGATACGGCTTCAAAGGCGAACTACGGGCCATTGGCGATGTGTTGCGTGACCAATTGTTCTATATGCACCGCTGTGGTTTCGACGCCTTTGCGATTCGCCCCGACAAAGACCCGTATGAAGCACTTGAAGGTCTTAAAGACTTCTCGGTGACCTACCAGGCCGCTACT
This sequence comes from Pseudomonas sp. 5C2, assembly GCF_034314155.1. Taxonomy (NCBI): domain Bacteria; kingdom Pseudomonadati; phylum Pseudomonadota; class Gammaproteobacteria; order Pseudomonadales; family Pseudomonadaceae; genus Pseudomonas; species Pseudomonas sp. 5C2. The sequence goes on from NZ_JAVIWH010000002.1 coordinate 1,483,196, forward strand.
GATGAACCGTTGCCGCTGTTCCGGCGTCGCTGATTCGGCCTGAAAAAAAGCCCGGGGTTCAATTTGAACCCCGGGCTTTTTGCTATCTGATGAACCATCCTTGTCACTGAAAACCTGACAAAGGCGCTTACGATTACCAGAAGCGCTGCTGTGTCAGCCGACTCCACCAACTCAACAAGACACGATCTACCGACCCACTGGCCGCCAAGCCGATCCGTTCCTGCAAGCTTTTGCGCTCGGAATAATGCAAATGGAAAACTTCAGCGACCTTGGCGCGCTCAGAAAGGTATTCGTCACTGGTCTTGAGTTCGTCCACCAACTGTTTGTCCAGCGCCGCCATGCCAAGCCAGACTTCCCCGGTAGCAACTTCGTTGATCGCCAATTGCGGACGGTAGCGCGCGACAAAGTTTTTGAACAGCTCATGAGTAATGTCCAGCTCTTCCTGGAACTTCTCCCGGCCCTTCTCGGTATTTTCGCCAAATACGGTCAAGGTACGTTTGTACTCGCCAGCGGTCAGCACTTCAAAATCAATATCATGCTTCTTCAGCAGACGATTGACGTTGGGCAACTGCGCTACCACGCCGATGGAACCCAAAATAGCGAAAGGTGCGCTGATAATCTTGTTACCAATGCAAGCCATCATGTAGCCACCGCTGGCCGCCACTTTGTCGATGCAGATGGTCAGTGGAATACCCGCCTGACGAATCCGTGCCAACTGCGATGAGGCCAAGCCATAACTGTGGACCATGCCGCCGCCACTCTCCAGGCGCAGGACCACTTCATCCTTGACCGTGGCCAAGGTTAACAGCGCCGTGATTTCATGGCGCATGCTCTCGGTTGCGGACGCTTTTATATCACCGTCGAAATCCAGCACATACACCCGAGGCTTGGCGTCGGCCAGTTTCTTTTCCTTCTTCAGGCTTTTGCCTTGCTCTTTGCGCAACGCCTTGAGCCGGTCCTTATCCAACAGCGATTGTTCAAGACGTTCGCGCAGACCTTTGTAGAAGTTATTCAGCTTGCTGACCTGCAACTGCCCGGCAGATTTGCGTCGGCCTTTGCTGCGTAGCGAAGCGAAAGCCGCCAGCACAATCAGAATGGCAACCACCAGGGTGACCGTCTTGGCCAGAAAAATTGCGTATTCAGCCATAAACTCCACAAATACTCCTCACACACTTTGCGCCCCTCCAATCAAGGAGCCGCGGATGACTCAAGCATACCGGCGTGCCTTGCAGACGGCCAGTCGATCGCTTGCCAGGGATGTCCCGGAAACAACCATTCAAACAAGCGTATGTTTTTTCATTGACACGCTTCAAGCATCCTCATAACCTCGCAAAACCTTCAACGTCCCGGGATAACGCCGACGTGGGCAGCATCTATTTGATTCGACATGGCCAGGCCTCCTTTGGTGCAGACGACTACGACGTTCTGTCTCCGATGGGTATTCGCCAGGCCGAGATCCTCGGCACCCACCTGGCACAGCTGGGCTTGAGCTTCGATCGCTGCCTGTCTGGCAACCTGCGTCGTCAGCAGCATACGGCCGAGGCGGTAATGGACCAGTTCAAGGCGGCAGGGCAATCCATGGCCCCGCTTGAAGTCGATCCCGCGTTTAATGAATTCGACGCCGATGCGGTGATCCGTGCCCTGCTCCCGGCCCTGCTCCCCGAAGAACCGGAAGCCCTGCATGTGCTGCGTAATGCCGCGCAAAACCGCGGTGAGTTTCAGCGACTATTTGCGTTGATCATGGACCGTTGGCTCAAGGGTGATTATGACACTCCGGGGCTGCAAAGCTGGCTCGGCTTTGTCGAGCAGGTTCAATCGGGCTTGCACCGGGTTCTCGATCAGGCGGGCAACAAAGACCGGATCGCGATTTTCACCTCAGGCGGTACAATCACCGCGCTGCTCCACTTAATCACTCAGATGCCCGCGAAGCAGGCGTTCGAACTCAACTGGCAAATCGTCAATACCTCGCTCAACCAGCTTAAATTCCGTGGTCGCGAGGTAGCCTTGGCTTCCTTCAACAGTCAGGCGCACCTGCAACTGTTGCAGGCGCCGGAGCTCATCACTTATCGCTGAGACCGGCCCACGGCGACCTGAATGGTCGCTGGAACCTATCCACCAGAACCCTAGAAAAAGGATCGCACCATGACTTCTGTAGCTGACTCCATTCAATCCATGAAAGCCAAGTTCAACCCAAGTGCAGCTGCAGGCCTGGACCTGGTGTTTGGCTTTAAGATCGATGACAACACACACTACTCCTTGATCGTAAAAGACGGTACTTGCGACGTTAAAGAAGGCGAGAACCCTGACGCTCAAGTGACACTGGTCATGGACAGCGAGACCCTTAAAGGCATCGTCAGCGGCGAAACCGACGGCATGCAGGCGTTCATGAGCGGCAAGCTGCGCGCTGAAGGTGACATGATGTTGGCCATGAAGTTGAGCGAGCTGTTCCCGGCTTAAATCTGGCTGCAATGCACGCAGAACCGAGGTCTCAGGGCCTCGGTTTTTTTTCGCCTGCAACTCACGGACACCCAGCGATCAAAGCCAATGATTGGCCAGCAACACGCTCACCTATAAGGCCGTTTCCAGCTTGTGAGCGAAGAGTGGTCGCATTAGATTAGTCAATAATGTCTGCACTCCATAATAAGCAGAAGGGATAAGCATGGCGCTTACTGACCAGTCCACCAAGATCCGCTCTGGCGAAGAACTCGACGCCAGCCTCATCGACCCCTACCTCAAGGCGCATATTCCCGGCCTGAGGGGCTCGCCTGAGATCAGCCAGTTTCCGGGCGGTGCTTCGAACCTGACGTACCTGATCCAATACCCGGACCAGGAGTTCGTCCTGAGGCGTCCGCCTTTTGGCCACAAAGCCAAGTCTGCGCACGACATGGGCCGCGAATACCGCATTCTCAATCAGTTGAATGTCGGCTTTCCGTATTGCCCAAAGGCTTACGTGCATTGCACTGACGAGTCACTGATCGGCTCTGAGTTCTATGTCATGGAGCGGGTCAACGGCATCATTCTGCGCTCTGATCTACCGTCTGAACTGAACTTCGACGCCCAACAGACCGAAGCCCTGTGTAAAAACTTTATCGACACGCTGGTCGAGTTGCATCAGGTCGACTATACCGCGTGCGGCCTGGCGGACCTTGGCAGGCCCGAAGGTTATGTGAAACGCCAGATTGGTGGTTGGGGCGACCGTTACGAAAAAGCGCTGACCCCGGATGCGCCGAGTTGGGAGACGGTCAGGGCCTGGCTCACGGAAAAGATGCCGGCCGATCACCCCGTGTCCAGCATCGTGCACAACGACTATCGCTTCGACAATGTGATTCTCGACCCGAACAACCCGATGAAAATCATCGGCGTTCTGGATTGGGAGCTCACCACGATTGGCGACCCGTTGATGGACCTGGGCAACACCTTGGCCTATTGGATCGAAGCCAGCGACCCGGCACCGGTACAACTGATGCGCCGCCAGCCTAGCCATGCGCCCGGCATGCTGACCCGCCGTCAGTTCGTCGATTACTACGCTGAACGCTCCGGCATCCAGATCGACAATTTTGACTTCTACTACACCTATGGCTTGTTCCGCCTGGCCGGTATCGTGCAACAAATCTACTACCGTTTTTTTCATGGTCAGACCCAGGACAAACGCTTCGCGCAGTTCATTCAGATGAACAAGCTGCTGGAGCAGATGAGCCTGCAAGTGATCGATAAATCCAGCCTTTGATTGCGACACAATAAGGAAGAAAACATGTCCAAGACCCAACTGTTCGACCTCGACGGCAAAATCGCTTTCGTTTCCGGTGCCAGCCGCGGCATTGGTGAAGCCATCGCCAAGCTACTGGCTCAACAAGGCGCGCACGTCATTGTCTCCAGCCGCAAGATCGATGGCTGCCAACACGTCGCGGACGCGATCATCGCTGACGGCGGCAAGGCTACTGCAATTGCCTGCCACATCGGCGAGATGGAACAGATCCATAACGCGTTCGCGCAGATTCGCGAACAGTTCGGTCGTCTGGACATTCTGGTCAATAACGCTGCAACCAATCCACAATTCTGCAATGTACTGGACACGGACCTGAGCGCATTCCAGAAAACCGTCGACGTTAACATTCGCGGTTACTTCTTCATGTCCATTGAAGCCGGCAAACTGATGCGCGAAAACGGCGGCGGCAGCATCATCAACGTCGCTTCGATCAATGGCATTTCGCCAGGCGTGTTCCAAGGCATCTATTCGGTGACCAAGGCGGCCGTGATCAACATGACTAAAGTGTTCGCAAAGGAATGCGGGCCGTTCGGTATTCGTTGCAACGCCCTGCTGCCAGGTCTGACAGACACCAAATTCGCCTCGGCCCTGGTCAAAAACGATGCGATCCTGAACATGGCGCTGGAGCAGATCCCGCTCAAGCGTGTGGCCGCACCCAGCGAAATGGCTGGCGCCGTTCTGTACCTGGCCAGTGATGCATCCAGCTACACCACCGGTGTTTCGTTGAATGTGGACGGTGGTTACCTGTCCTGATTCTCCTGTACGGGTGAAAAAAACAGCCTTCGGGCTGTTTTTTTACGACTCACTAAAAGAATATATATTCCATAAAAAATGATTTAAGAATATATTTTCCGCACAACAACTCTAACCGGACTTTGTCATGCGCGAATCTTATGTACCCTCATCTGCTCTGCCCACACTGGGCATTGGCCTGATCGGCACTGGCTTCATGGGGCGTGCCCATGCCTTGGCCTTTCGCAATGTGAGCGCCGCGTTTCAACTGCCCGTGCAGGTGCATCTCGCTGCACTGGCCGATGCTGATGCCGCACGTGCCGAGCGATGCGCCAACGACTGGGGCTTCGCTCATGCTCACGGTGACTGGCAATCATTGATCAACGATCCCGGCGTGCACCTGGTGGCGATCACCACACCGAATCACTTGCACTACCCCATGGCCATGGCGGCACTGGCAGCCGGCAAAGCGGTGTATTGCGAAAAACCCCTGGCGATCAGCCTCGGTCAAGCGAGTGAAATGCGTCGAGCCGCCCAAGCTGCGGGTGTGGTCACGCGGGTGGGTTACAACTACCAGCACAACCCCATCATCGGTCTGGCGCGACAGATGATCGCAGACGGCGAGCTGGGCGAAATCATCGGCTTTCAGGGAGAGTTCAGCGAAGAGTTCATGGGGGATCCAGCAACGCCTTGGTCATGGCGCTGTGAAGCTGCCCACGCAGGGGGCGCGCTGGCAGACCTGGGCAGCCATTTGCTGGCGCTGGCCCGTCACCTGCTCGGCGACATCGACGCGGTATGTGCCGACTCTCATACTGTGCACGCCCAACGTCCGGTTGCCGTGGGCAGCAGCGAACAGCGCACCATCGCCGTCGACGATCAGACCCATGCCTTGTTGCGCTTCGCCAACGGCGCTCGCGGCACGTTCAGCAGCAGCTGGCTCAAGCACGGCTACAAAAACCACCTGAGTTTCGAGATCAGCGGCACACGGGGCACCCTTGCGTTTGATCAGGAGCGACTCAATGAGCTGCAGGTTTACCGCCCAGGGCAAGACGGGTTTCAGCGGATACTCGCAGGACCAACACTGCCCGGTTATGCAGCCTTCTGTCCCGCACCTGGGCATCAGTTGGGGTACAACGAACTCAAGACGCTGGAAGTGCATGCATTGATTCAGGCGGTCTGCGGTCATGGCAATGAAGGGCCTGATTTCGAAGAGGCTTGGCAAGTAGAACGTTTAGCCGCAGCTATTCGCCTGGCGGCGGCAGAGCAGCGTTGGGTCAGGATTGATGAGCTGTAAGCGCTTTTCCTGCACGTTGTGTGGGAACGAATTCATTCGCGAATGGCTTGGCGCGGTCGAACCGATACATCGATTTATCACCCGTTATGCGTAAAATGGTCGCCTTCTGGAGCAGCCATTCTGCCCAAGCCGTATAAGTCGATCCCTCGCATGCCTTTTGAACTCAGTGTTGACCTGACCACCCTCGCCATTCTTGCAGTCGTTGCTTTTGTCGCAGGGTTCATTGATGCGATCGCCGGTGGTGGTGGCTTGTTGACCACCCCTGCCCTGATGACTGCCGGTCTCCCACCGCATCTGGTCCTTGGCACCAACAAACTCAGTTCGACCTTCGGTTCGGCGATGGCCAGCTACACCTTTTTCCGACGCAAGCTGTTCGACCCCAAGCAATGGATTCACGCGTTGATTGGCACGGCAGTCGGGGCATCGATTGGTGCGGTGGTTGCGCATTACCTGCCCGCTGAGTGGATCAACCAGATGCTCCCGGTGATTGTGTTCGGTTGCGGCCTTTACCTATTGTTCGGTGGCACACCCAAGGCACCGCTGGACAGCGACGCGCCCATCAAGAAGAAGTGGCAACTGCCGCAAGGCCTGGGATTAGGATTTTATGACGGTGTCGCCGGGCCGGGCACGGGTGCATTCTGGACCGTCAGCAGTCTGCTGCTCTACCCTCTGGATCTGGTGAAGGCCAGCGGTGTGGCGCGCAGCATGAACTTCGTCAGCAATGCTGCGGCGCTGTCAGTGTTCATCTTCTCTGGCCAGGTAGACTGGCTGATCGGCCTGAGCATGGGTTCGTCGCTGATGATCGGGGCCTTCTTTGGCGCTCGTACCGCGATTCAGGGCGGCGCAAAATTTATCCGCCCGGTGTTCATTATCGTGGTGCTGGGACTGACTGTGCGCCTAGCCTGGCAACACTGGTTCAGCGGCGCCTGAACGCCTGGCCAGATACAGATCGATCAAGTAGCGCGCGATGGAGCGGTGGGCCGGTAACGGCGGCAGATCATTGATGTCGAACCAGCGCGCATCTTCGATCTCATCCAGTTGGGGAACGATTTCGCCTCCTGCGTACTCGGCATGGAAGCCCAGCATCATCGAATGCGGGAACGGCCAACACTGACTGCCCATGTACTGGATGTTCTTGACCTCCAACTGCACCTCTTCCATCACTTCGCGGCGTACGCAATCCTCCGCAGACTCCCCAGGCTCAGCGAACCCCGCCAGGGTGCTATAGACGCCCGGCACAAAACGCGGCGAGCGTGCCAACAGGATTTCATCGCCACGAGTGATCAGCACGATCATGCTCGGCGAAATACGCGGGTAATGGCGCAAATCACAGTGTTCGCAGTACATGGCACGCTCACCCGGCACTTGCTGCATCGCTTGGCCACAGCTGCCACAGAACCGATGCTCCCGCGCCCATGTGCCTATCTGTGCGGCATAGCCGAGTTTTCTGTAAACGTCGAAGTCTCCTTCCAGCATGAACTGACGCAGGCCTTGCCAGGTACAACCCTCGACGTCCACCGGATGTTTGAGCACCAGCAGGTAGACCGGCTCACCATCGAAATGGCCGATGCCGTGTTCGCTGAGCAACGGCAAGTCCTGACGCTTGAGCCATTCCCTTGGGAACATCACGCCGTTGCCGTCGAGCAGAAATCCCTGGGTACTGTGAACCACAGCCCAACCGCCGCTGACCTGGATATCCAGTACGGCCGTTGTCCAGCGCCTTGGGCGTGTCATGAATAATCTCCTCTGCTTGCGCACGTCTGGGTGATCGCTTGCAGCTCAGTGTTCCAGTCGGCCTTCATGATTGAATGCTTTAGTTATCGAAGACAGCTTTTTGTTTGCTCATATGCGCGGCCATGGCCAACCGAAGGTCCGCTGATTGCAGCATTGCCGCGTTCCACGTGGCGACGTATTCAAGGCCGTCATCAATCCGATGGTCACGCATGTAGCTGATCATTTCCTTGGTCCCGGCAATAGCGATCGGCGACTTACTGGCAATTTCACCAGCAATGGCCATCACGCCGTCAAGCAGGCTCTGCGTGTCGACGAACGTGCGATTGACCAGGCCGATGCTGCGCGCTTCTTCTGCACCCATGGTACGCCCGGTGTAGGCCAGTTCGCGCAGCATACCGTCGCCGATGATACGCGGCAGGCGCTGCAAAGTACCCACATCCGCCGCCATGCCCATGTCGATTTCCTTGATCGAGAATTGTGCATCTTCAGCGGCGTAACGCATATCACACGCTGCAATCAAATCGATGGCACCGCCCAGGCAGTATCCCTGAACTGCCGCCAATACCGGTTTGCGACAGCTGTCCACGGCATTGAACGAGGCCTGAAGCTGCAGAATTTTGCGCCGTAGCAAGCGTGCATTTCGCCCCGCATCTTTGCCCAGTTCAGTGGCAACCGATGCCAACATCATCAAGTCGATACCCGAGGAGAAGTGTTTGCCAGCGCCACTCAGGACCACGACGCGCACTTCATCCGTTTCATCGATCCACTGGAAAATATCAATGATTTCGCTCCAGAACGCGGCGTTCATTGAATTGACCTTTTCCGGCCGATTAATCTGCACGTGAGCGATGTTATCGGTCAGTTCGACGTGGAAAGCCTGGTAATCGGACACGGTTGTCATCTTCGAAAATACTCACATTTTTTGGTTGTAATGGTGCTCAGACTATAACAAGCACGCGTTACCAGCCGTAAGGCTGCGGTTATGCCATTTGCAGGACAAAAACCCATTCGGCGGCGCGAAGTCAGACCGTTCGAATCACCAGGATCAAGGCGTACTGCGCGGAGCGCCACATCGTTCAGGAGAAAGCAATCCGATGCTGCAGGATGAAGACACTAGAGTATTTCGGGATGGGTGTCCGAGCGCGCAAAGAGGCCGTTGAGGCGTAATGAAATTGGGTATACCAGCATCACAACCACTCAATCACGCCAGCAGTTTTTTAATCTGCGTATGCAGGTTGTCCATCGTGAACGGCTTGGCCAGGATTGGCGCCTTGAGAGCGATGGGGCTGCCGGACTCCAGGATTTCGGCGGGGTAGCCGCTGATGAAAATCACCTTTAATTCAGGTCGCAGCTTCACCGCGGGGTCAGCAATCATCACCCCCGATACACCACCCGGCAGGCGGTAATCAGTGATCATCAAATCCAGGTGAGGTTTGGTCGCCAGTATCTCAAACGCCTGTTCGCCATTTTCGGCTTTCAATACCCGGTAGCCCTCACCCGATAGATAATCGGCGAGCAACATCAGGATCAGCGGTTCGTCTTCGACGATGAGTACGACATCTTCTGCATCAGAGCTCATGGGGTGCCTTATATCTCTAAATAGCTGCCACTACGACCATGGCGCGCGGCGTAGGTTGCGCTGTACGTCGGATAATTGCCAACAGCTTTTAAAGCGGCAGGCTCACCCTGAACAACGATCCCTTACCCTCCTCGCTATCTACGCTGATCGACCCACCATGGGCGGCGACGATCTGCTCGGAAATAAACAAACCCAGGCCCAATCCGGCGATGACATGATTGGCCGATACCCGCTCAAACTGCTGAAAAATTCGTTTTTGGTTTTCTTCGCTGACACCAATACCGTGATCAAGCACATCCACCCGCGCCTGCCCGCCTTCGCAATACACCCGCACGTCGATCGGGTTATGAGAGCCATAGCGCAGTGCGTTGGTCAGCAGGTTCACAACCACCTGCTCGATACGAAACTCATCCCAGGTCCCTATGACCGGCCCTTCGCCCGTAAAAGACAACGTCGACTCAGCGTTCGATATCTGCGCGGAGAAGCTCTCCAGAAGGTTGCTGACCAGTTGCACCAGATCGAAACGACTGGGACGAATCGACAGCTTACCGGTACGAATGCGTGAGACATCCAGCATATCCTCGATCAAACGAATCAAACTCTTGATTTGCCGCTCATCGCGATCGACCATGGCGCTCAGTTTGTCCAGGGTAAACGCAGCAACGTTGCCCTTGGTCAAGTGCAGTTTGCGCAGCTGGGTTTCCAGGATAAGCCCGTTAAGCGGGGTGCGCACTTCGTGAGAAACAACCGACATGAAGTCATCGCGCATGCGCACTGCATGCTCAAGCTCGTTCTGGGTGGACTGAAGCTGCTTAAGCAAAGCTTCCTGCTCGTGGCGGCTCTGTTCAAGGGCTTCGACCTGCTGCTTCATCGCCTTGCGTTGACGATAAAGGTCGACAAATACATTGACCTTGCTCTTCACCGCATGGATATCCAGCGGTTTGTGCAGAAAGTCCACCGCGCCACTTTCGTAGCCCTTGAATGCGTAATTCAACTCACGACCGGCGGCACTGACAAACACGATAGGAATATTTTTGGTTCTCTCGGTACTGCGCATCAGCTCAGCCAGTTCGAAGCCGTTCATTCCTGGCATTTGCACATCGAGAATGGCCAGAGCGAACTCATGCTGCAGCAACAGCGAAAGTGCCTCATCAGCAGACAGGGCTTTAAAGACCGTGCGGCCTTCACGCTTGATCAATGCCTCAAGCGCTAGCAGGTTTTCCGGTAGATCATCGACGATCAGCAGGTTGGCTTGGATTTCACTTAGCATGCGGTTCTTTCCAGCTCGATTAGCAATTGGCCAATGTCGTGCAACGGCAGGATATGATTCGGCATATGTAACGCCAACGCTGCTTCGGGCATGGTGGGTGCATGAGCCAGCCGGGGATCTTGAACCACAGTGAATCCGCCGTGATGCTTGATCATAGCCAATCCTCGAGCACCGTCCTGATTGGCCCCGGTCAGTAACACCCCGGCCAGCCGAGGTCCATAGGCATCAGCGGCCGACTCAAAAAGGATGTCGATGCTGGGACGTGAATGGTAGATGCGCTCTTCCCGGCTCAGTGACAGGCTGAAATCTTCTTCCACAGACACGTGATAGCCGGGAGCGGCGAAATACAACGTGCCAGGAACAATTATCTCTTTGTCATCGACTTCTTTGACCGTGATAGGCAGGCGCCGCTGAAAAATTTCAGCCAAATGACTGCGGCGCTCATCAAGTAAATGCAAGACCGTGATAATTGGCAAAGCAAAGCCTGGCGTCAACGCAGAGAAAATCTTCATCAAGGCATCCACGCCGCCAGCCGACGCCCCGATGACAATGGCATCGACAAGAGGCAGCGCGCGAATGGGCAAGTGGCGGTATTGTTCAGTCGTATTCATGACTTACGGTAGATCCGCTCCTGTTTGACGAATGTTTCAAAATTTTTGCTATAGGCGGAAAAATCGAGTGTTTCCTTGCTGCCCAGTACCAGAAAGCCCCGATGGCAGAGCGAATCGTGAAACAGCCCAAATGCCCGATCTTGAAGTTTCTTATTAAAATAAATCAGTACGTTACGGCATGAAATTAACTGGGTTTCTGAAAACACACTATCAGTTGCCAGGCTGTGATCGGCGAACGTGACGTTCTCGCGCAGGGTCTTATCGAAAATAGCGTGGTCATACGCCGCCGTGTAATAGTCGGAAAACGCCCGCTGCCCGCCCGCCCGTTGATAGTTCTCGGTGTACGCACGAATATTCTCCAGGGAGAATATGCCCATCTTCGCCTTCTCCAGCGAACTGGGGTTAATGTCAGTCGCGTAGATGATGGTTCGATCAAGCAGACCCTCCTCGCGCAACAGGATCGCCATGGAGTAGACCTCCTCCCCTGTACTGCAACCGGCGATCCAGATCTTGATCGAAGGGTATGTTTTGAGCAGCGGCACTACCTCCTGACGAATCGCCAGGAAATGCCCAGGATCGCGAAACATTTCGCTGACCGGGATAGTCAGGAACTGCAAGAGCTGCATGAACGCTAATGGGTCATGTAGCACGCGCTCCTGCAACGCCGAGATGGTCTTGCAATCGAACTGGCGCAACGCATGATTGACCCGACGCTTGACCGAGGCTCCAGAGTAATCACGAAAGTCGTAACTGTATTTGAGGTAAATCGCCTCCATTAACAGACGCAATTCAATTTCGGTGTTTCGCTCAAGCGACATGGCACAAATCCAGATACTCGGTTCCAGGAGTCAACTTAGTGGCTTCAATGCCTGATACGTTCAATGAATCAGAACCGTTCCATTTTTGGCAGCCATACGCGAATCAACGAAAACAAACGGTCAAGGTCAATGGGCTTGGCCAGGTAATCATTGGAGCCCGCCTGCAGGCAGCGCTCCTGATCGTCTCTCATGGCTTTGGCCGTCACCGCGATAATCGGCAGCTTGCGCCAGCGTGGATCCTTGCGAATTTCCACGGTCGCTTCGTAGCCGTCCATCTCGGGCATCATCACATCCATCAACACCAGGTCGATGTCGTCGACATCATTAAGCTTGTTGATGGCCTCTCGACCATTACGAGCGATTTCAACGACCGCGCCTTTGTGCTCCAGGGCACTGGTCAGCGCGAAGATGTTACGCACGTCATCATCGACCACCAGGATTTTACGGCCCTCAAACACCTTGTCTCTACTGCGGGCGGTCCTGAGCATTTTCTGGCGTTCGCTGGACAGTTTCGATTCGACTTTGTGCAGGAACAGCGTCACCTCATCCAGCAAACGCTCGGGCGAACGCGCACCTTTGATGATGATCGAGCGGGAATACTTGAGCAGCTCGGCTTCTTCATCCCGGGTCAGATTGCGCCCGGTGTAGACGATCACGGGCGGAAACGAGCAGATGTCGTCGGTGGACATGCGCTTGAGCAGGTCGTTGCCAAGCATGTCAGGCAGTTTCAGGTCGATGATCATGCAGTCGTAGACGTTATCCCGCAGCAGATCCAACGCATCCTGAGCGAACCCGACGGCGGTTATCTCGATGTCATCGTCGCCAATCAATCGCGCGATACTGTCGCGTTGCAGGGCGTCGTCTTCCACCAGCAGGATGCGCTTGACCTTCTGGGTCAGCTTGGCCTCGAGCTTGGCGAAAACATCCTTCAATTCTTCACGGGTGGTCGGCTTGACCGCATAACCGATGGCCCCCATGTGCATCGCGGCTTCCTGGCGATCCTCTACAGAGATCACGTGGACCGGAATATGTCGGGTCGGCGCCAGTTCTTTCAAGCGCTGTAGCACGGTCAGACCCGAGTGATCCGGTAGACGCATGTCCAGCAGGATCGCGTCAGGTATGAACTGTGCCGCCAGGTTGAACCCTTCGTCAGCGGCATGGGCCACCAGGCATTGATAACCCAATTCGTGAGCCAGATCGTAAAGAATCTGCGCGAAACTGACCTCATCCTCGATCACCAGCATGCAGCGGGTACTGAACGGTGCCTTGTCGCGATCATCGGCAAAGTCTGGAATAGCTGGCAGTGTCGGAACCTTCACTACAACGGGGATGACCGGTGGCATCACCATGACAGGTGCTGCGACCGCGACCGGCTGTTCGCCATATTCGAGTTGGACCTGCTCAACGTATTGCTCAGGCACCACCAAGGTGAAAATGCTGCCCTGCTCTGGCGCACTGGTGACGGAGATCGAGCCACCCAGCAATTTGGCCAGATCGCGGGAAATCGACAGCCCAAGGCCGGTGCCACCGTAACGCCGATTGGTGGTGCCGTCGGCTTGGCGGAATGCCTCGAAAATGCTTTCCTGATGCTCTTCGGCGATGCCGATGCCAGTGTCGCGCACGGTGAAGGTAATGCCCTCGCCCGGCTGCCGCGATACGGTCAAACTGACACTGCCGCGCTCAGTGAACTTGATCGCGTTGGACAACAGGTTTTTCAGTACTTGCTCCAGGCGCTGGCGATCAGTAAACAGCAGCGTTGGCGCGCCCGCCTGTAATTCGACTTGAAAGTCGAGTTTCTTGTCTGCGGCCATGGGTTGAAACATACCCCGCAGGCCTTCGACCAACCGCGCCACACTGGTAGTTTCCGGGCGCATGTCGAGCTTGCCGGCTTCGACCTTGGAGATGTCGAGAATGTCGTTGATCAAGTTCAGCAGATCGTTGCCTGCCGAATAGATAGACTCGGCGAATTTGACCTGCTCGGCCGTCAGGTTCTCTGTCGGGTTTTCCGCCAGCAGTTTCGCCAGAATCAGTGAGCTGTTAAGCGGCGTTCGCAACTCATGAGACATATTGGCAAGGAATTCAGACTTGTATTTGCTGGAGCGTTGCAGCTCTTCAGCTCTTGCTTCAAGTTCAACCTGCGCAATATTCAACTCTTCGTTGTTGCGGTCCAACGCATCACGCTGATCGGCCAGGGCTTGGCCCTGTTCGGCTAACTGCTCATTGGTTTGCTCAAGAGCTGCCTGCTGGGTTTCCAGATGGGACTGAGACTCCTTGAGGATGTGTGACTGTTGTTCAAGCTCTTCGTTAGCGGCTTTAAGCTCTTCCTGCTGCACCTGCAGTTCTTCATTGAGCTGCTGGGTTCCGGCGAGTACGTCCTGCAAGCGCTGGCGGTAACGTGCCGCTTCAATCGAGGTGCCGATGTTGTCGGAAATCACCTCGAGGAACTCGACATCGCGTTCGGTCAAGGCCCGCAAAAAACCCAACTCGATCACGCCATTGACCTGGTCGTCATTGCTGGTTGGCACGATCAGGACACTACGCGGCGAACCATCGCCCAGACCCGAGCTGACTTTGAAGTAATCACCCGGCACATCGTCCAGGGTGATGATCTTGTCTTGCAGCGCAGCCTGACCGATAACGCCCTCGCCGCCGTAGATCGACTGCTCGTGCTGTTCCTGCTCGCGGGAAAACCCGTAAGATGCCACACGCGTGAAGCCACCATGTTCCTGACGGACATACATCGCGGCCACGACAGAGCCCAGGTATTGGGCAAAAAACTGCAACACATTGCGGCCCAGCACGTTCAATGTCAGCTGCCCCAACACTTGTTCTGCCAGCTCGCTTTGCCCGTTGCGCAACCACGCCACGTGTTGCAAGCGCTGAGCGTTATTCTCTTGCAGCTTCAGGTTCTCAAGGTAACTTTTTGATAACGCAAACATATCGCGCCGGCCTATGTAGGCCAGGAAGCCGCTGATCAGCACCACAAAAATCAAATACAAGGTCACTGTGAGAATCGTGGTGTGCGTGACGTCTTCGTTGCGAGTGATGCGCAGTTGCTGCTCGATCGCCACGATCTGATCATATTCGCTGCGAATTTCGTCGGTCAGACGCTTGCCTCGACCGGCGGCAATAGCCGATTGATAATCACCATTTTTTCGGCGCAACGTGATCATTTCCTGGGCAAAATCGTTCCATTCATCCTGCAGGGCAGACAGACGCCTCAAGCGATCCAGTTGCTGAGGGTTATCGGCAACCAGTTGGTCCAGACTTTTGAGTTCAGCCACCACCCCAGGTTTGGCGACTTCATAGGGATCGAGAAAGTGCTCATCACCCGTGAGCAGAAAGCCGCGCATGCCCGTTTCCATATCGATGGACAGCCGGAGCGAATGATTGGCGTTGTTGATCACGCGGTCGGTGTGTTCGACCCACTGGATCACCGTCAATAAATAGGTAATCAGAGAGATAAAAAAAACAGCGCTCAGCACACCGACACCCAACGGCAGACTGATGTTGCGGCCCAACATTTTACGGAAGCGTTGCTCGTCAATCGAAGACGGAGGGTTCATCAAAAGGTCCGGGCGAATTCATCGAAACGACAGAGTCTGCAGGAAACATCTGCAAAAGACTGTTTTTCTAGCACATGAAGCAGAAAATTCAGGCACAGCACCATGAAACGGCCTACAAAAAATCTCATCAGGGTGAAAAAAGAGCAGAAAGGAACCCAAATGGATAGTTTTTCCTGCTAGAGGGAACTTGTCGCTATCATTTACATACTCATTAACATGCTGTCAGAAACAATCAGCTGCGAATTATTGTCTTTTTTCAGGGAACATTTTATGTCCGCACCCACCAGCACCATCCTCGTGGTCGAAGACGACAACATCGTACGCATGTTGATCGTCGACGTACTTGAAGAGCTGGATTACAGCGTGCTCGAAGCCGCTGACGGTAAAGACGCGCTCGCCCACCTGGGCGACGGTCAGAAAGTCATAGACCTGCTGATGACTGATCAGGGACTACCCGATATGAATGGCCGCGATCTGGCGACCGAGGCCCGGAAATTACGGCCCAGCCTGCCCGTGCTGTTCGCCAGTGGGTATGCAGAAAGTATCGAGGTGCAGGAAGGTATGGACGTCATCGGCAAACCGTTCTCCATCGATCAGTTGCGAAGCAAGGTGAAGGGGATTTTGGGCCAAAAGGCCTGATACGCAATTTCCTGCACAACCCAAACCCGCCACTACCCCGAAAACTTGCCTGATCCGGTTTCCAAGGGCCCTTATCCTATGCGCAGGATGCTCCGTCGGCATGAGCAAGAACTTGCTCAACCGGAGTTAAACGCCCACCATACATCTCTAAATAGCTTTAACTAATAACGCTATCAATATGATTTATATCAATTTATATTTTACGGCATGGCTTTTGATAGATGAAACAGTGTCCGCAACGCATTAGTTTTTACGGACACCCTCTGTTTATCCTGAAAGGAGCGTTTCATGCCAACACCCGCGTATTTGAAGATCGAAGGCACCAAACAGGGCCTGATCACCGCAGGCACTTTTACCCAGGACTCGGTCGGCAACATCTATCAGGAAGGTCATGAAGACCAAATCCTGGTTCAAGCCTTCGACCATCAAATCATCATTCCACGCGACCCTCAATCCGGCCAACCGACCGGCCAACGCGTACACAAACCTCTGATGATCACCAAGGTGTTCGACAAGTCCTCGCCTTTGATTTTCGCGGCTTTGACCTCCGGCGAACTCCTGAGCAAATGCCGCCTGGAGTGGTTCCGCACCTCGGCAGAGGGCACTCAACAGCACTACTTCACCATCGAACTGGACGATGCACTGATCGTTGAAGTGCATTCGCACATGCCAAACTGCCAGGACCCGAAACAGTCGCACTTCACTCACCTTGAAGACGTCTACTTCACCTATCGCAAAATCTCCTGGACCCATGAAGTCAGCGGCACTTCGGGCTCCGACGACTGGCGCAAACTCAAGACTGAGTAATCACAAACAGCATCGCCCCCTCAAGGGGTCGATGCTTTTTTTGTCGCGCTTTCGGCGTATCGGTGATGCCTCCCAAAACCTGTGGTTTAATTACGCCCCTCGATCACCCAGAACCCCCTCCCATGAGCCTGCCCCACTCAAGCACTCCCACCCACGTGCTCATCATTGGTTATGTCTGGCCAGAACCGCGCTCGTCGGCAGCGGGTGGTCACATGATGCAGTTGATCGAGTGCTTCCTGAGTCAAGGCTGGCAAATCACCTTCAGCAGCCCTGCGAGCGAAGGCGAACACAAAGCTGATCTCGCCGCTCTCGGCATTGCCGAAGTCAGCATCGAACTCAATAACAGCAGCTTCGATGTGTTCATCACTGAACTCAAGCCAGACATCGTGCTGTTCGACCGTTTCATGATGGAAGAACAATTTGCCTGGCGCGTGGAGAAGCATTGCCCCGACGCGCTGCGCATTCTCGAAACCTCAGACCTGCAAAGCCTGCGCGACGCTCGGCATCAACTACTCAAGGATCACCTAAAGAAAGACTCTGATCTTGATGATTTTTATGAATTTTTCAGTGCCTCACCTCAAGCTATTTTCCCGTACATGGCGGCCAGTGACCTGGCTCAGCGCGAAATTGCCGCGATCTATCGCTCCGACATCAGCCTGATGATCTCCGATGTAGAAATCGATCTGCTCGTCGATCAGTTCAAGCTCCCCATGGCATTACTGCATTGGTGCCCACTGATGCTCAATGGCACACCGACCACTGCGCGACCTTTCGAAGACCGCGCGCATTTCCTCAGCATCGGTAACTTTCGCCACGCGCCGAACTGGGATGCGGTGTTATGGATGAAAAATGCGATCTGGCCACTGATTCGCCAACAGCTACCGTCTGCGCAACTGCACATCTACGGGGCCTACACCCCCCCCAAAGCCACTGCCCTGCACAACGCAGCACAGGGGTTTCATGTCATGAACTGGGCGGAAGATGCACTGGAGGTGATGTCCGGTGCGCGAGTCTGTCTGGCACCCTTGCGGTTTGGTGCTGGCATCAAAGGCAAGATCGTCGACGCCATGCTCTGCGGCACCCCGAATGTCACCACGCCTATCGGCGCTGAAGCCATGGCCGGCGACCTGCCATGGCCGGGCGCGATAGCCAGTAGCGCCAGCGCCATCGCTGCTGCAGCCGTCGAGCTCTATCGGGACAAAACCCTGTGGGCACAGGCGCAAGCCAATGGCTGGGCGATAGTGAGTGCGCGCTATCAGTACGAGCAGCACTGCGCGAGCCTGATTGCGCGGATTGAGGCCTGCCGCCAAACCCTGCAGCAGCATCGAACCGACAACTTCACCGGTGCCATGCTACGTCACCACCACCACAAAAGTACCCAATACATGGCGCAATGGATCGAAGCCAAGAATCGAACTTCAGTTTGATATCCGGGTATTTTCTTCGCCAGCTTGCGGGCGAAGGCCTCAGCGTGGTCTACGCAACAAATATGTATCCATGATCCACCCTTTCTCGCGCCTGGCAGCTTCGCGGACGCGGCGAATTTCAGCACTGACGTCCTTGAGTTTTCCTGTGATCAGGATTTCATCCGGGGTGCCCAGATACGCACCCCAGTAGATGTGCAAATCTGTGTCGGTCAGTGTGTCAAACGTGCAATGGGCATCGAGCATCACCACGACGTTATCGATATCCCCCTCCGGGCTCTGCGCCAGTCGCCGGCCGGTGGTGATCTGGATTGGCTCGCCAATGCGGTTCAACGGTATCCGGTGCTGGGCGACCAACGCCTGAACGCTGGTAATGCCCGGAATGACCTGATACTCAAACGACTGCGCGCCGCGCTCCAGTACCCGGTCGAGTATCCGCAAAGTGCTGTCATACAGCGACGGATCGCCCCAGATCAAAAACGCGCCAACCTCCCCCTCAGCCACTTCATCGCCAATCAGTTGCTCGAACAACACCGCACGCTGCTCATGCCAATACTCGATGCCCGCCTGATAGGACTGAGGATCGTCTTCGCGCTGCGGATCCTGCACCTGCACCACGCGGTAGTCGTCGCGCGTCATGTAGCGCTGGCAAATCTCCTTCCTCAAACGCAATAGATCGTCGTTGGCATAGCCTTTGTCCAGGATGAAAAACACGTTCGTCCGGTTCAGCGCGTTAATGGCCTGAACCGTGATGTGTTCTGGATTACCCGCACCAATGCCGATCAGCAGAATGTTCTTCATGAGCCCACATCCAAAACCACGGTCATCCTCATTTCGTACCCTTTCATACGACCCTTTGTTAAGTCCATGTTACCGCTCAGCCAAATAGTGCACATTAGGACCTGAGCGAATCACCATCGACGACCAGTCCATGACCAAAACAACAAGAATAACCGACCCCTCCTACGAACTGATGGACGACCATAACGGGCTGTCGATCATTTATCGCGAGCATGGTTTTCCCTGTCCTTTGGTGCGCTGGCATTTTCACAAGGAATACGAGCTGCATCTGATCGTCGCCAGTTCGGGCAAGGTGTTCATCGGCGATTACATCGGTAACTTCTACCCTGAAAGCCTGTTTTTGACCGGGCCGAACCTGCCACATAACTGGATCAGTCAGGTCGGCGAAGACGAAGTGGTGGTCAAACGCGACATGCTGGTGAATTTCACCGACGAGTTGTTCGAGAGCGGCAACCAGGTGTTTTCCGAACTCAAGACCCTGACCCCACTGCTGGAGCGCGCACAATACGGAATCGAGTTTCGCTGCAAACGCACGATCCGTCAGGCGATGAAGCTGATGCAAAAAATCGCCGACAGCAGGGGTATCAGCCGGCTGGGGCATTTTTTCATATTGCTGGAGCTTCTGGCCGCGAGTGATGACGTCCAACTGCTCTCTGGCACGACCTCGCCGCAATTGGCCGATGAACACAGCATCGACCGCACCAACCGCGCCGTGGATTACATCTTCGCTCATTACGCGCGCGAGCTGCCTCTTGAAGAGGTCGCCGAGTATCTGGGCATGAAACCGACGTATTTTTCCAGGGTGTTCAAGCAGGCGACTGGCCGTTGCTTCGTCGAGTTCGTCAATCGCCTGCGCGTCAGTAAATCCTGCGAGCTGCTGGCGGATGGCAATAAACCGGTGACCGATGTGTGTTTCGAGTCCGGTTTCAATAATATTTCCAATTTTAATCGGCGTTTTCAGCAGCTCAAAGGCATGACGCCCTCGCACTATCGTCGTTTGGCCGTCCAGCGACTGACCGAACAAAACCTGTACTGATTCACCCCACCTTCGCCCCCTTCAACTACGCTGAAACCGCCCGACGCTATGCCGGAGCGATATTTCAATGCATTTCCGTTTGCGCCATGAGTGCAAAAAAGTATCAGTTTGAGTGCAGTGCAGGATTTGTCATCTCTCCCTCAGACCGTTGTAATCAGTTCACAGTCTTCCTTGCCTCCGGAAGATACAAAAACAATAACTGACCTTCTGCAGCTCTCAGAGCGCAGGAGAGGAGAGATCGATGAAGGCTTCAGTAAAAGCGCTACTCGCCAGCACCTGCCTGGTACTTGGCAGCACGGCCGTCGCCGGTACAGTCACCATTGCCACGGTCAACAACAGCGACATGATTCGCATGCAACGCCTGTCTAAAACCTTCGAACAACAGCACCCTGATATCAAACTCAACTGGGTGGTGCTGGAAGAAAACGTTCTGCGCCAACGCCTGACCACCGACATCGCCACAAAAGGGGGCCAGTTCGATGTGCTGACCATCGGCATGTACGAAGCGTCGTTGTGGGGTCAGAAAGGCTGGCTGGAAGAGATGAAAGACCTGCCTGCCAGCTACGCGCTGGATGACGTTTTTCCATCGGTACGCGATGGCCTGTCGGTTGACGGCAAGCTGTATGCCCTGCCGTTCTATGCCGAAAGTTCGATGACCTACTACCGCACCGATCTGTTCAAGGACGCAGGCCTGACGATGCCTGAACGCCCAACCTGGAGCGAGATCGCCGGCTTCGCCGAAAAACTCACCCACCGTGACAAAGAACAATACGGTATCTGCTTGCGCGGCAAGGCCGGCTGGGGCGAGAACATGGCGCTGATCAGCACCGTTGCCAATGCGTACGGCGCACGCTGGTTCGATGAGCAATGGAAACCTCAGTTCGATCAACCCGAGTGGAAAAACGCACTGAATTTCTACGTCGAAACCATGAAAAAATCCGGGCCGCCTGGCGCATCGAGCAATGGTTTCAACGAAAACCTGGCCCTGTTCAACAGCGGCAACTGTGCGATCTGGGTGGATGCCAGCGTTGCGGGCTCTTTTGTGACCGATAAAACTCAAAGCAAGGTCGTCGACCATGTCGGCTTCACTTACGCGCCGCATGAGGTCACAGACAAAGGCTCTGCCTGGTTGTACTCCTGGGCGCTGGCCATTCCGACCAGCGCAAAAAACCAGACTGACGCCAAAACCTTCAGTACCTGGGCTACTTCCAAGGAGTACGCCGCACTGGTTGCCGAGAAAGATGGCGTGGCCAACGTGCCACCAGGCACTCGCGCCTCGACCTACAACGAGGCGTACATGACGGCTGCACCGTTCGCCAAGATCACCCTCGAATCGTTGAAGGCAGTGACACCCAAGACCCCTACGCTAAAACCGGTGCCTTATGTCGGTATCCAGTTGGTGACCATCCCTGAGTTCCAGGCCATCGGCACGTCGGTCGGCCAGCAATTCTCCGCAGCCCTGGTTGGTACGATGACAGTCGATGCCGCCCTGGTCGCCGCGCAAAACTCCACTGAGCGGGACATGAAACGAGCGGGTTACCCGAAAAAGTAGTCCTCTGACTATCGCTGGTGTCGAGAGGCCCTCTGCCCCTCGACACCGTGTTCACGCTTGCGTCCAGGCTCGGAGTCATCATGAATACCTCAGCCGTTAACCCCCGTCTGGCTACGTCCAGCCAACAACCCAAGGCCAAACGCCGGAGGGTCAAACCCGGCTGGTTTCTGGTCAGCCCTTCCATACTGCTGTTGCTGGTGTGGATGATTGTGCCGCTGGGCATGACGATCTACTTCTCGCTGATTCGCTACAGTCTGCTGAATCCCGGCGAGAACGAATTCGTCGGTCTGGAAAACTTCACCTACTTCATCACTGACAGTGGCTTCATCCCCGGCGCCACCAACACCTTATTGCTGGTGGGCAGTGTGCTGGCGATCAGCGTGATTCTCGGCGTCCTGATTTCAGCCCTGCTGGAAGCCAGCGAATTTTTCGGTCGAGGCATCGTCCGGGTGTTGTTGATTTCGCCGTTCTTCATCATGCCAACGGTCAGCGCGCTGATCTGGAAGAACCTGATTTTCCATCCGGTTTCCGGAATTCTGGCCGCTGTATGGAAATTTTTCGGCGCGCAGCCGGTGGACTGGCTCGCCCACTTCCCGCTGCTGTCGATCATCATCATCGTATCGTGGCAATGGCTGCCCTTCGCCATCCTGATCCTGATGACGGCCATGCAATCGCTTGATCAGGAGCAGAAAGAGGCTGCGCGCCTGGACGGCGCCGGTCCCTTGGCGATTTTCTGGTACCTGACGCTGCCGCATCTGGCCCGGCCCATTGCCGTGGTCATCATGATCGAAACGATTTTCCTGTTGTCGGTGTTCGCCGAGATTTTCACCACCACCAACGGCGGTCCGGGCTATGCCTCGACCAACCTGGCGTACCTGATCTATAACCAGGCCTTGCTGCAGTTCGATGTCGGCATGGCGTCGGCTGGCGGCTTGATTGCCGTGGTGATCGCCAACATTGCCGCAATCATCCTGATTCGGATGATTGGCAAAAACCTCACCGATAAGTCATGAGGGCCTTATCATGATGACGCTCAAACAATCCCGTCGCGTGCAGAGCCTGGTGCTCGGCACCTTGTCATGGGCCATAGCGGCGCTGGTGTTCTTCCCTATCTTCTGGATGGTGCTGACCAGCTTCAAGACCGAAATCGACGCTTTCGCCACGCCACCTCAGTTCATCTTCAGCCCGACGCTGGAGAACTACCTGCACATCGAGGAACGCAGCGGCTATTTCCATTTTGCCTGGAACTCGGTGCTCATCTCCTTCAGCGCCACGGCCCTGTGCCTGCTGATCGCCATACCGGCGGCCTATTCCATGGCTTTCTTCGAGACCAAACGCACAAAAGGCACCTTATTGTGGATGCTCTCGACCAAGATGTTGCCACCGGTGGGCGTGCTGATGCCGATCTACTTGCTGGCCAAAACCTTCGGTCTGCTGGACACCCGATTCGCCCTGATCATTATCTATACCCTGATCAACCTACCCATTGTTGTATGGATGATCTACACCTACTTCAAGGATATCCCGCCGGACATTCTCGAAGCCGCGCGACTGGACGGAGCCACGACCTTGCAAGAGATCTTCCGGGTGCTAGTACCCATCTGCAAAGGTGGCCTGGCGTCCACAGCCCTGCTGTCACTGATCCTGTGCTGGAACGAGGCGTTCTGGTCGCTGAACCTGACTTCGTCCAATGCCGCGCCATTGACAGCCCTGATCGCCTCCTACTCAAGCCCGGAAGGCTTGTTCTGGGCCAAGCTCTCGGCAGTCTCGACCCTGGCCTGCGCGCCGATTCTGATCTTCGGCTGGATCAGCCAAAAACAACTGGTACGCGGCCTGTCTTTTGGCGCCGTCAAATAGTCTTTCTACCTTTCTAGAATAAAAACAGAACAGAACGGAGGTCACCATGGCTAACCTGAGTATCAGAAACCTGCAAAAAGGCTTCGACGGCCACGCCATCATCAAGGGCATCGATCTGGACGTTCGCGACCGTGAATTCGTGGTTTTCGTCGGTCCCTCCGGCTGCGGCAAATCCACGCTATTGCGGCTGATCGCCGGGCTTGAAGAAGTCACTGCCGGTACCATCGAGCTTGATGGGCGAGACATCACCCAGGTCAGCCCGGCCAAGCGCGACCTGGCCATGGTATTTCAGACCTACGCCCTGTATCCGCATATGACCGTGCGCAAGAACATGTCGTTCGCCCTCGATCTGGCCGGTGGCAACAAAGCCGATATCGAGCGCAAAGTCAGCGAAGCGGCGCGCATCCTGCAACTGGAACCGCTGCTGGAGCGTAAACCCAAACAGCTTTCCGGCGGTCAGCGCCAGCGCGTGGCCATCGGCCGGGCAATTGTGCGCAACCCAAAAATATTCCTGTTCGATGAGCCCCTCTCCAACCTCGACGCAGCGTTGCGCGTTCAAACACGCCTGGAGCTGTCACGCCTGCATAAAGAGCTGAAGGCGACAATGATCTACGTGACCCACGATCAGGTCGAGGCCATGACCCTGGCCGACAAGGTCGTGGTCCTCAACGGTGGTAAGGTTGAACAAATCGGCTCGCCGCTGGAGCTGTACCACCATCCAGCCAACCTGTTCGTTGCAGGCTTTCTGGGCACACCGAAAATGGGCTTTCTCAAGGGCACCGTCAGCCGTGCCGACAGCCGTGGCTGCGAAGTCACCCTGGACGCTGGCACCACAATCAACCTGCCATTGGCCGGCGCCAGCGTGAGTGTCGGCAGCGCGGTAACCCTTGGCATACGCCCGGAACACTTGAACATCGCCAGGGAAGGAGACTGCCAGATGCAGGTAATCGCCGACGTCAGCGAGCGCTTGGGCAGCGACACGTATTGTCATGTGCGCACTTCATCAGGTGAAGCCTTGACCCTGCGTATCCGCGGAGATCTGGCCAGCCAGCATGGCGAGAGTCTGAACCTGCACCTGGACAGCACCCACTGCCATTTGTTCGACGCTCAGGGCCTGGTGATCACCAGCGCTTTACAGGCCGCCGCTTAAACATTCGAGACCACCCTCATGAAACTGAACAAGCAGAACCTTTCACAGCTCCCCGCCACCGTCGCTCGCCCGCTCTACAGCCCGGCCGACACTCGCCAGGGGATCGCCCACATCGGTGTTGGTGGTTTTCACCGCGCACATCAGGCGTTCTACACCGACGCGCTGATGAACCTCGGCGAAGACCTCGACTGGAGTATCTGCGGGATTGGCCTGCGCCCGGAAGATCGCGCAGTACGTGACGCCCTAGCCGAGCAAGACTACCTCTACACGCTCTGTGAACTCGGCGATACCGACGACACTGAAACCCGCATTATCGGTTCCATCAGCAACATGTTACTGGCTGAAGATGGCGTGCAGGCGTTGATCGACAAGTTGGCCAGCCCTGAGATTCGGATCGTTTCACTGACGATCACCGAAGGTGGCTACTGCATCGACGACAGCAACGGCCAATTCATGGCGCACTTGCCGCAGATTCAACATGATCTTGCGTACCCGACTTCGCCGAAGACCGTGTTCGGCCTGCTCTGCGCGGCCCTGGCAACACGCCGCGCGAACGCCCTTCCAGCCTTCACCGTAATGTCTTGCGATAACCTGCCACATAACGGCAGCGTCGCACGCAAGGCGTTGCTGGCTTTCGCTGCCCTGCGCGATGCCGATCTGCACGACTGGATTGCCGCCAACGTCAGCTTCCCCAACGCAATGGTCGACCGCATCACCCCCATGACCACCACCGCTCAGCGACTCCAGTTGCACGATGAATACGGTGTCGATGATGCCTGGCCGGTGGTCTGCGAACCGTTTGTGCAATGGGTGCTGGAGGATAACTTCGTCAGCGGCCGCCCAGCCTGGGAAAAGGTCGGTGTGCAGTTCACCAACAACGTGACGCCCTACGAAGAGATGAAAATCAAGTTGCTCAACGGCAGTCATCTGGCACTGACCTATCTGGGCTTTTTGCAGGGCTATCGCTTCGTCCACGAGACCATGAACGATCCGCTGTACGTGCAATTCGTACGCGCCTACATGGACCTGGATGTCACGCCACAATTGGCTTCGGTGCCCGGGATCGACCTGGAAGGCTACAAGGACACCTTGATCGAGCGCTTCTCCAATCAGGCGATTGCCGATCAGTTGGCACGGGTTTGCTCCGACGGCTCATCGAAGTTTCCCAAGTTCACCGTGCCGACCATCAACCGCCTGATTCTTGATAAAGGCAACCTCGACCGTGCGTCTCTGGTGGTGGCGGCCTGGGCCATATACCTCAAGGGAGTGGATGAAGCCGGCAACACGTATCCCATCGTCGACCCCAGGACAGAATTCTGTCAGGCCTTGGTCGTCGACGATGTCTTGATCACTCAGCGTTTGCTCGAGGTTGTAGAAATCTTTGGCACAGCAATTCCACGGTCCGCCGAGTTCGTCGCCGCGTTCGAACATAACCTCAACAGCTTGCGTGAACTGGGCGTCCGCAAGACCCTGGAAAATCTGCTGGCCAAATCCGTCTGAGGTGAGCATGTTTCTCGGTATTGATTGCGGAACCCAAGGCACCAAGGCCATTGTGCTTGATGCAGTAAGCGGCAACGTGCTTGGCCAAGGCGCCGCGCCGCACCGTCTGATCAGTGCGGCCAATGGTCGGCGCGAGCAGGATGTGCAGCAATGGCTCGCGGCGTTCGAACAGGCCACCCGTGATGCGCTCGCGGAGGCCGGCATCAGCGGCTCACAGATCCAGGCAATCAGTGTTTCCGGGCAGCAACACGGCCTGGTTCTACTGGATCAACAGGGCGAAGTGTTACGCCCGGCCAAACTGTGGTGCGACACCGAATCCACCCCGGAAAACAATCGACTACTGGACTATCTCGGCGGAGAAGCCGGCTCTCTCGCGCGCCTCGGTGTTGCCATTGCACCGGGTTACACGGTCTCAAAGCTGCTGTGGACCCTGGAGCACTATCCTGAGTTTTCCGTACGCATCGACAAGATATTGCTGCCCCATGACTACCTCAACTACTGGCTGACCGGACGTTGTTGCAGCGAATTCGGCGACGCCTCCGGCACTGGTTATTTCAACGTGCGCACCCGTAGTTGGGACGTGGCGCTACTCGAACATATCGACCCCAGTGGCCGCTTGAGCCGCGCCTTGCCTCAGCTGATCGACGCGCAGCAAGCCGTGGGCACGATTCGTCCGCAAATCGCCCAACTACTCGGGCTAAACCCAGACGCTATTGTCGCCAGTGGTGGTGGCGATAACATGATGGGCGCCATCGGCACCGGCAATATCCAACCCGGCTCGATCACCATGAGTCTGGGCTCCTCGGGCACTGTCTACGCCTATGCGGACCAGCCACAGGTCAGCGACCAAGCCTCGGTGGCGACCTTCTGTTCTTCCTCCGGTGGTTGGTTGCCATTGATTTGCACCATGAACCTGACCAATGCCACCAGCGCCATTCGCGAACTGTTTTCCTTGGACATCGACAGCTTCAACCGCGCGATAGCCCAAGCGCCGATCGGTGCCGAAGGGGTGCTGATGCTGCCCTTCCTCAATGGCGAACGTGTACCCGCCCTGCCCCATGCCACCGGCAGTATTCTGGGGCTCAACAGCACCAACCTGAGCCAGGCCAACCTGTGCCGTGCAGTGGTCGAAGGCACCACCTTTGGTTTGCGCTACGGCCTGGACCTGCTGCGCGCCAATGGCATCAAGAGTGAGACGGTCCGCTTGATCGGCGGCGGCGCTAAAAGCGCGATCTGGAGGCAAATCGTCGCGGATGTCATGGACACCCCGGTTATCTGCACCGAACACAGTGAAGCCGCAGCACTCGGCGCGGCCATTCAGGCAGCATGGTGCTGGTCCGCAGAAAACGGACAAAGTCAGAGCTTGCAGGCATTGTGTCAGCGCTGCGTGGGCCTCGACGCGAGCAGCGAAACCCGACCAATCCCCGAGAATGTCATTGCTTATCAGCAGGTCTACGACCGCTATCGTCATTATTTACGGGCACTTTAAGGCCGTGGAGCATCTATGTTTTTAGTCTGTGGCGAAGCGCTGTTCGATTTTTTCAGCCAGCCAGACAACAACGGGCAAAGCAACAAAGTGGGCTTTCAGGCCATTGCCGGTGGCTCGCCATTCAACGTCGCGGTGGGCCTGCGCCGCCTGGGCGTTGATACGGCTTTTTTTGCAGGGATTTCCACCGATTATCTGGGCCGTCGGCTACGCACAGTACTCGACGAGGAAGGTGTGCAACCCGACTATCTGATCGACTTCGACGCCCCCACCACCTTGGCGATGGTTGCCGTGGGCGCCGACGGCTCGCCGCACTAAAGCTTTCGCGGTGAAGGGTGCGCGGACCGGCAATTGCAAGTTCAGCACCTACCAGCGCTGGATGAGCGCGTGCGCGGTATTCACATCGGTTCGTTCTCGCTGGTGGTGCAACCCATTGCCGACACGCTGTTGGCGCTGATCGAACGTGAAAGCAACCAGCGTCTGATCACACTTGACCCCAACGTGCGCCTCAATCCTGAACCCGATATCGAGCGCTGGCGAGAACAGATCAGCGCCTTTGCCGAGCATGCCCACATCATCAAGGTCAGCGATGAAGACCTGAACCTGCTTTACCCGGATCGCGACCCACACAGCATTGCCCAGAGCTGGTTGATCAAACGTTGCCAACTGGTCTTCCTCACCCGAGGCAGCAAAGGCGCCAGCGTCTTCACTCGCCAGCATGGAAACTGGTCGGTACCCGCCCATGAAGTCGTCACTGCCGATACCGTGGGCGCAGGCGACACGTTCCAGGCCGCACTGATCACCTTTCTCAGCGAACGGCAACTTGATAGCCCAAGCGGACTGGAACAGCTGTCCAGAGCGCTTATCGACGCAATGCTCAACTTCGCCGTCGCTGCGGCGGCGCTGACCTGCACCAAGGTCGGCCCGGATTTACCTTATCGAGATCAATTAACATGAATGAGCAAGCCCCCAGCGGGATTGTCGACTGCGAAAGCATCGATCAGGTACGCGAAAACATTGATCAGATTGATCGCGACATCGTCGCGCTTTTGGCCAAGCGCGGGACCTATGTAGAACAGGCGGCCCATTTCAAGAAAACCACCGATGACGTAAAAGCCCCGCAAAGGGTCGAGCAGGTCATCGCCAAGGTGGTTTCGCTATCCGTGGAGCTGGGCGCCAACCCGGCAGTGACCGAGCAAGTTTACAGGGCGATGATTAGCGCGTTTATCCATCAGGAACTGATAGCACACGCGGTGATTCAGGAACCGACCTCGCGCTAAGCTCGGGCGGAGGACACAGACAAGCTTGCTCACCGCTGTGCCGGGAGCAGGCTTGCCTGAAGAGAGTGTCTCAGGCAAACCGATTCAACGGGTTAGCCTGCCAACCCTACATACACATTCTGCACATCGTCATGGCCATCGATGGCTTCAAGAAACGCTTCGACTTCCGCCATTTGCTCGTCGCTCAGGCCATCAACGGTGCTTTTTGGGCGATAACCCAACTGTGCGGACTGCACGACAAAGCCGAACTCAGGCAGCGCCTTGCAAACGGCATCCAGATCGGTCAGCTCGGTGAGGAACAGGGTGGCGCCGTCTTCTCCGGGTTCGAAATCCTGAGCACCTGCCTCGATGGCCGCTAACTCGGCATCCGCATCCGGCGTGGCAGGAACAGCCTCGATCAGGCCCTGATGATTGAAGTCCCAGGAAACAGAACCGGCGGCCCCCAGTTGCCCTTTACGGAACAACACGCGGATTTCCGAGACCGTACGGTTGATGTTGTCCGTCAGGCACTCGATGATCACCGGGACATGGTGCGGCGCAAAACCTTCGTAGGTCAGACGCTCGAACGTCACGCCTTCACCCAGCAAGCCAGCACCTTTTTTGATAGCGCGCTCGAGGGTTTCGCGAGGCATCGAGGCCTTTTTCGCCTGCTCGACAACCAGTCGCAGGCGCGGGTTCATGTCAGGATCAGCGCCAGCACGCGCAGCGATCATGATTTCCTTGGACAGCTTGCCAAAAATCCGCCCTTTAGCGTTGGATGCTGCTTCTTTATGCTTGACCTTCCACTGTGCGCCCATGCTTGTTCTCTTGATCCGTGACTGTTTACTGCCCCTCTCTGTCAGCAGGCAGCTGACAGCTGAGGCGGCATAACGCTGAAAAATGAAGGGTATTTTATACGCGATAACGCCAGATGAAACCCCCGCAATCGAGTCATTGATCGAACGAGCTTGATCCTGGACAGGAAAACACGGGCTTGCACCTGTAAGACCGATACTTGAGTTGTAGTCCTTTTCCGAAAAATGGCTTAACGATGACTTTCGTTGCCGGCATTCCGTACCCTCTGCACCCTTGATGCTTTAAGACCGAGGATGCGCGGATGAGCCGAGACAATAGAACCCTGACGACCCTGACCATCGCCCATTGCGAGCTGGCGCTACAGGTCATCAGTTTCAAGGGCCACGAAGCCTTGAATGAACCCTATCGTTTCGACATTGACCTGATCAGCCCAAACCCGCACCTGGACTTCGGCCCACTGCTCTCACGCAGCGCCTATCTGTCCTTCGACGCACTGAACAATAGCGTCGACAACAAAGGTATTCATGGGCTGATCGCTGGCGCCAGCCTGCTCTACGCGGGTACCAGTTTGAGCCATTACCGCGTTCATCTGGCGCCCAGGATGCACGTGCTGCTGCAGCGCAGTCATCGGCGAATTTTTCAGGCATTGAGCGCGCCGCAGATCATCGTTCAACTCCTTGAAGAACATGGCATCGACGGTGACAGCTATCGCTTCGAGCACATGATAGGCCTGTATCCGCCACGGTCGATATGTGTTCAATACGACGAAAACGACCTGCATCTGCTGCAACGCTTGTGCGAAGAGGAAGGCATCCACTACCGCTTCGAACACCGCCATAGCGACCACGTGCTGATTTTTTCCGATGATCCGGGCAGCTTTCCCGAACAGCCAACGCCGATCCGGTTCCATATGAACGACGGCCGCGCTGCGTGCCCGGCGACGATAAGCCATATGGCCAAACGTTTTTCCATTCCACCCAGCTACAGCAGCCAGGGCCCTGCCCCCATCGATCAACCCTTAATAATGCCGGGAGACAACATCAGTTTTGCGCCAGCCAGTGACCCTGCCGTCAATCAGCCTTGCGAGTCCTTTCGCCGTGTCGATCAATCGACCCCTGAAGACGCCCGAATAAGGCAACTGAGCGAGCGCACACTGGAGCGCTTGCGTTGCGAAAGACGCCTGGTACACGGTCAAAGTAATCAACCCACGCTGGTCAGTGGCCAGATTCAGCAGGTGTTTGCTCACCCCGACAACCTGTTCAATGATCAGTGGCTACTGACTGAAGTCCACCATGCGGGCAAACAACTGCAGCTGCTGAACGGCTTCGACCCGCTCGATATCGCTGCGATATTCGATCATGACCCGGCCTCTGACAGGAAATGGTGGGAAGCCACGGATCATCCTCCCGGGGTTATGCCGGGTGCCGGGATCGCGCCCTTCAGTCAAGGCTATCGCAACCACTTTCGGGCTATCCCCTGGACCCAGACTTTTCGGCCGCAGCTCAAACACTGCAAACCGCATATTCCTGGTGGGCAGACGGTCACGTTGGTCGGCGTTGATGAGCACCCTGTTCAGCGCGATGAACACGGCCAGATTCAGGTCAGGTTTCACTGGCATGCCGACATCAGATGTTGGGTGCCACTGGCCAGTCACGGCAAACCGAATGACAGCAACTTGTCTGAATTAACCGGGGGTTCGCACATGCAGGTGCGTTATTTCGACAACGACCCGGATCGGCCAGTAATCTGCGGCCACCCGGCAGAAGCCACCGATACGCAGGTGCAACCAACGCGGATCCGAGTTGACGGTCACCCTCTGGAACCGGTGTCAGAACGCATTCATTTAAGTGCTGGCCAGACACTGCACGCTGATGCCGGCCATACGCTGATGCTTGACACCCATCAAACCCGAATTGTGCTGCAACGTGAGAGTATCCAGGTGACAGGCCCACAAAGCCTCTCCAGGGGTTCGGATCAAGCCCTTGAACGGTTTCAGGACGCGCCGATCCCGGGCACCGCTGTGTGTCGCGAAGACCGGTCGCCCTACGGACAACCTTCACTGCCTGGCCTCGACCTGCGCCTGACCGAGGAGCCAGGCCTGCTTGGGCAACCCTTGGCACATCGAATCTGGTACATCGTGCGCATGGACGCTCCCAGCCTGAAGAATCTGGCACGCCTGGCGCCGCAGCATTTTCTATTCGACGGCAAGACCGATCACCGAGGGTTTCTAGGCCTGGACCAGGAACAACTTCAGCAGTTGGCTGTGGAGTACAGAAAAACCCCACAACGGCTGTGCCTGGTGCACCCCGGCTCCTGCCAGTTGCTGTCGCAGTACTTCCAGCAGAACTGGACATCGCAGCAGCTTCTAGCTTTCAGCAGCCCAAAAGCCACCGCGGAGCCTGCGCCACCCTCGCCAGCATCTGCAGCCGCCGACTTGAGTGCCCTGTTCCAATGGTTGAGCCGGCCTTAGCCGCACAGAGGGCGATTAACGCCCCTCGAACAGAGGCTCACGTTTTTCGATGAATGCCGCCATGCCTTCTTTCTGATCCTGTGTAGCGAAGGCCGCATGGAATACCCGGCGCTCGAAACGGATGCCTTCAGACAGACTGACTTCAAAGGCACGGTTGACGCTTTCCTTGACCATCATCGCAACAGGCAAGGATTTGGCGGCGATTTCAGCGGCCACTTTCAGCGCTTCGTCCAGCAGGTCATCGACCGGCAATACTCGCGCTACCAGCCCCGAGCGCTCGGCTTCCACGGCATCGATCAGACGCCCGCTGAGGCACATTTCCATTGCCTTGGCCTTGCCCACGGCGCGCGTCAGACGTTGAGTACCGCCCATGCCCGGCAGAACGCCCAGCTTAATCTCCGGCTGGCCGAATTTCGCATTATCGCCCGCCAAAATGAAATCGCACATCAGCGCCAGCTCACAGCCGCCGCCTAACGCAAAACCAGCTACGGCCGCGATCATCGGTTTACGTCGACTGGCGACACGGTCGCTGTCCGAAAACAGGTCATCCAGGTAAATCTGCGGGTAGGTCAGCTCAACCATTTCCTTGATATCAGCGCCAGCGGCGAAGGCTTTTTTCGAGCCTGTCAGCACAATACAGCCGATATCGCGATTGGCGTCCAACACGTCCAGCGCCTGGTTCAATTCACTGACCAACTGCGCATTAAGGGCGTTCAACGCCTGCGGACGGTTCAGGGTGATCAATCCGACGCGACCTCGGATTTCCATTAAAATAGTTTCATAACCCATTGATATCTATCCTTAATTTTATAAATGAAAGGAAATGTCACATTACACAAAACACATCAACATTCGAATGCAACTACCTGAAAAATAACACTAAAGACTTCTAGAGATAACCATTCTCTGAATGTCACTGGTGCCTTCATAAATCTGACAGACACGGACGTCGCGGTAAATACGTTCTAGCGGGAAATCACTGAGGTAACCATAGCCACCCAGTGTTTGCAGCGCGCTGGAGCACACTTTTTCGGCCATTTCCGAGGCGAACAACTTGGCCATGGAGGCTTCAACCAGCGCCGGTTTGCCACTGTCACGCAGGGCTGCTGCGTAATGCACCATTTGCCGTGCAACGGCGATTGAAGTCGCCATGTCAGCCAGCCGGAACGCCACGGCCTGGTGTTCGATCAGTGACTTGCCAAAACTTTCACGCTCCTTGGCGTAATCACGCGCGACTTCAAATGCGGCACGAGCCATGCCAACCGATTGCGATGCGATGCCGACGCGCCCGCCCTCAAGGTTCGCCAGCGCGATTTTGTAGCCTTCACCTTCTTCGCCCAGACGCTGTTCGACCGGGACCTTAACGTCTTCAAACAGAATCTGGCAGGTGTCAGAGGCGTGCTGACCGAGCTTGTCCTCGACCCTCGCGACCTTATAACCGGGCGAGTCGGTCGGCACGATAAAGGCGCTGATCCCACGTTTCCCCGCACTGGGGTCGGTCACGGCGAACACGATCACCACCCCCGCGTTTTGCCCGGAGGTGATGAACTGCTTGCAGCCGTTGAGCACGTAATGATCGCCTTCACGCCGGGCGCGGGTGCGCAGGCTGCTGGCGTCGGAACCGGCCTGAGGCTCAGTCAGGGCAAAGGCTCCGAGCATGGCACCGCTGGCCAAAGGCCGAAGAAAGCGCTCTTTCTGCTGATCGTTACCGAATTTGAGAATCGGCACGCAGCCCACCGAATTGTGCACGCTCATGATGGTCGAGCAGGCGCCATCGCCGGCCGCGATCTCTTCCAGAGCCATGGCATAAGCCAGATAGCCCGTATCGCAGCCACCCCATTGTTCGGGCACCAGCATGCCGAAGAAACCCAGCTCAGCCATCTCGCCGATGGCCTGGCGCGGAAACGAATGCTCGCGATCCCATTGCGCGGCGAACGGCCTGAGGCGCTCCTGGGCGAACTGACGGGCCGCGTCGCTGATCTGCTGTTGTTCTTCTGTGGGTAGCATGACTTTTCCTCGTTAACCGTCTCAGTACAGGCATTCGACCGCAATGGCTGTCGCTTCACCGCCGCCGATACACACGGCGGCTACGCCACGGTGCAGGCCTTTTTGGCGCAGGGCCGACAGCAGCGTCACCAGAATCCGCGCCCCCGAGGCGCCAATTGGATGACCCAGGGCGCAGGCGCCACCATGGACGTTCACTTTGCTGTGGGGCAGTTCCAGCGTGCTCATGGTCACCAGCGCGACCACCGCGAACGCTTCATTGACTTCGAACAGGTCCACTTCGTCCAGCGACCAACCGGTCTTGCCCATCAGTTTTTTGATCGCGCCCACTGGCGCAGTCGGGAACAACCCAGGCTCGTCAGCGAAAGCTGCATGGCCACGGATCACCGCCAGCGGCTTGAGCCCACGTGCCAGTGCTTCTGATTGACGCATCAGCATCAGCGCCGCAGCACCGTCGGAGATCGAGCTGGAGTTGGCCGCCGTCACCGTGCCGCCTTCGCGGAATGCCGGTTTCAAGGTAGGGATCTTGTCCAGACGGGCCTTGGGCGGTTGCTCATCGTCGCTGATCAGCCGTTGCTCCTTACCCACCGTGACCTGCACCGGGACGATTTCGGCTGCAAAACTGCCGCTGCTGATCGCGTGTTGCGCCCGTTTCAGGGAATTAATGGCAAAGTCGTCCTGCGCTTCGCGGCTAAAACCATTGGTTTCGGCGCAGTCCTCGGCGAAGGTGCCCATTAGCCGGCCCTTGTCGTAGGCATCTTCGAGGCCATCAAGGAACATATGGTCGATCACCCGGCCATGACCCATGCGATAACCGCTACGCGCCCGGTCCAGCAGATACGGTGAGTTGGACATGCTTTCCATACCGCCAGCGACCACGACTTTCGCGCTGCCGGCGAGCAGCAGGTCATGGGCCAGAATCGTCGCCTGCATGCCCGAACCGCACATTTTGTTCAGCGTGGTGCACACCGTCGACGTGCTCAGCCCGGCGCCCAATGCCGCTTGCCGGGCAGGCGCCTGCCCCAGCCCTGCCGAGAGCACACAGCCGAACAGCACTTCTTCCACATCCTGCGGCGCAACAGCGGCGCGTTCGACAGCGGCACGAATGGCTGCAGCGCCCAATTGTGGCGCGGTCAGGCTTTTAAATTCGCCCTGGAAGGCACCCATTGGGGTGCGCACGGCACTGACGATTACAATCGGATCTTGAATGGTCATTACTAACTCCTCAGCTACTTGGCTGCCATACGCAAGGCACCGTCGAGACGGATCACCTCGCCATTGAGCATGCTGTTTTCAATAATATGCCGAACCAGCGCAGCGAACTCTTCGGGCTTGCCCAGACGCGGTGGAAACGGCACACCCGCCGCCAGCGAATCACGCACTTGCGGAGTCATGCCAGCCATCATCGGTGTTTCGAAAATACCGGGGGCGATGGTCATCACGCGGATACCGAAACGCGCCAGTTCGCGGGCGGCAGGCAAGGTCAGGCTGACGATGGCGCCTTTGGACGCCGCATAAGCGGCCTGGCCGATCTGCCCGTCGTAGGCGGCCGCCGACGCAGTATTGATGATGACCCCGCGTTCGCCACCCTCGCCCGCCTCAGTCTCAGCGATGGCCGCCGCCGCCAAGCGCAGCAGATTAAAGCTGCCGATCAAGTTGACGCCGATCACCCGACTGAAACTGTCCAGCCCATGCGGGCCATTCTTGCCGAGGATTTTTTCAGCGCCGACCACGCCGGCGCAATTGACCAGCCCGTGCAGCCCACCAAAGGCTTCCACCGCCGCATGAACGGCCGCTTGTGCAGGGGCTTCCTGGCTGACATCGGCGACTGACCAACGCGCCTGTGCGCCAAGCTTTTCAGCCTGAGCAGCAACGGCCTCTGCATTCATGTCCACCAACATAACCTTCGCACCCGCCGCGACCAGCATCTGCGCGGTGGCTGCACCGAGGCCAGAGGCGCCGCCACTGACCAGAAACACCTTGTCTTGGATCTGCATAAAATTCCTTGAATCACGCGGTATGAGGGGCGGCTTGATCAGCCTGGGCTTTGGCGATTTCCTGATTGCGCAAAATAAAGCGCTGGAGCTTGCCACTCGGGGTTTTAGGCAGCTCGCTGACGAACTCGATTTCCCGTGGATAGGCATGCGCGGCCAGACGCTGGCGTACATACAGGCGAAGCTCTTCGGCCAATTGCGGATCGGCGCGGTAGTGCTGAGTCAGCACAACAAAGGCTTTCACCAGTTCGGTACGCTCCGGATCCGGCTTGCCGATGACCGCCGCCTCCATCACGGCTGGATGCTCAATCAGCGCGCTTTCAACATCGAAAGGTCCCACCCGGTAGCCGGAGGTCGTGATCACATCATCACTGCGGCCGACGAAGCTGATGCTGCCATCATCGTTCAACTCTACGGTGTCGCCGCTCAAGTAGTACTTGCCAACGAAAGCGCTGGTTTTCATGCCCTTGTAACCGTCGAACCAGCACAGCGGCGATTGCTCGCGATCCACAGCGAGAATCCCTGGTTGCCCGGCGGGCAGCTCTTCAGCGTCTTCGCCCAACACCACAATCCGATGCCCCGGCACCGCAAAGCCTGCCGAGCCCATTCTTACCGGGTGTTCCAGGCCGTGATGGTTGCACAGCACCATGCCCAGCTCGGTCTGCCCATAATGGTCATGAATGGTGACGTCGAGGTTTTCGGCAAACCAGCGGATCACTTCAGGATTGAGCGGTTCCCCGGCGCTGCTCACCACGCGCAATTGGCCCTTGATCGGTTTAGCGAACTCGGCACCGGCGCTGATCAACAGACGAAACGCAGTGGGTGAACCCGCGAGGTTGGTAATCCCGTATTTACGGATGATCTGGCAGGTGCTTTGGACCGTGAACGGACCATCATAGAAGGTCGTCGGATGACCCAACGCCAACGGACCGATGACTGCGTAATAGAGGCCATAAGCCCAGCCTGGGTCGGCCACGTTCCAGAATGCATCTTCCGGGCGCAGGTCGATGGCATCGCGCATGTACCCCTGAAACGCAACAATTGCCCGCAAGGGTACCGCCAGCGGTTTCGCCGGGCCGGTAGTGCCAGAGGTGCACATCAGCAGGAATGGTGCATCCGCGGGCAGAATCACCGGCTCGCACGCCGCAGGATGGCACTCCACTTCGGCCCAGAAACTGAAATCACCCCGTACGATACCCTCCCCCTTGGCGCCACCCACGGTGACGATCAACGGGCAATTCGGCACGTCCGTCAGTTTGTGACGGTTATCGCCGTCAGTGACCACCAGCGCCGCGCCCGAGCAGTGCAGGCGATGTTCGATGGCTTTGGGACCAAAGGCCGTGAACATCGGCTGATACACGGCACCGACCCGCCAGGTGCCCAACACCACGATCAGCAACTCGACCGTGCGCGGCAATAAGCCGGCGACGGTATCGCCAGGCTTTACGCCCTGGGCCTTGAGGAAGTTGGCGAAACGCCCGGCTTTTTCCTGTAATTCCATGAAGGTATACGTCGCGCTGGCACCCTGGCGACCTTCCCAGAACAACGCGATGCGCCCAGGCAAGGCATGACGATCACAGCACTCAACGCAGGCATTGAGCCCCGTCAACTCGCCCTGGAGCGTGGCATTGCAGGTAGTTTGATAATCAAATGTGTTGGCAGCGTGTGTGTATTCGCGCATTTCATCCTCGGTCTTTTATTCTTGGAACCGTAAGAAAAGTCGCAAGAATAATCACCCCGAGGACGAACGCGGGCAATGGTCAAAGCTATCAAGTTGAGTGACTGGTTTGGCCAATGTGAATCGCTTGACTCAGACGCCTGACACCCGCGCTCACAGCCCCTGCTCACACGCCCAGGATCAAACTCCGATAATGCCCTGGGTTCGAACCTGACCATTTGCGGAACGCCTTGTAGAACGAACTGGTGTCCGCGAAGCCCAGACGCTCGGCGATGTCGGCGAAGCTGACCTCGGCGTCGGCCAGCCAGACAATCGCCAGTTCCTTGCGCACACTGTCTTTAATCGCTTGATAGGTCTGACCCTCTTCAGCCAAGCGCCGACGCAGGGTCGATGCCGACATGCACAATGTCTGGGCCAAGGCCTCGGTTTCCGGCCAGTGCTCGGCGGGCAGCAGGCGCAAGTCGTTTTTGATCCGACTGGCGAAGCTTTCCGGGTCGCGGTATTTCACTAGGATATTGGCCGGGGCGCGGGCCAAAAATCGCTTGAGCTCCTCGGCACTGCGTTTAATCGGCAGGTCCAGGCAGTCAGCTGCGAAAATCATCCGAGTCCTGGGCCGGTCAAAGCGCAGGTTTTCGGAAAACATCACGTTGTAATCTTCACAGAAGTCCGGCTCCGCGCATCGCAGTTCGATGGCCAGTATCGGAATCCGTCGCCCCGCCAGCCAGCAGGCGACGCCGTGGACGATCATCCAGTAAGTGAAATACGTAAACGCCCGCTTCGGTGGCCCGTCGAACTCATCTAGGACAATTTCCGCAAGGCTCTGCTGACGCACCAATCCCGCCTGCAAGTCCTCCAGCATCAAGGATAGAAAGCTCAAGCCCGATTCAAGCCCCGCTGCCACCGTCAACTGAGCCATGGACGAACGGCACAGGAACTCAAGACTGCCCGACCTCAGACGCCGTGGGTCCATGCCAAAAAACTCATCGTCCAGACGCCGCGCCAGCAAGCGCCACAACCGTGCATACGCCGTCGCCGGTACCCGTGCATTGGCTTGTCCAAGCAAAGCGGGTGCAATCCCCACCTTGCTCAACACCTCGGCAGTGGCTGCCCCTGGCGCACAACTCTGCAACAGTGCTTCGCGCACCAGTTGCATAGAGATGGTGTCTTTTTCCGACATGAATGATTGCCTGTCCTTGCGAGCCGTCCCTGGACACTCTGGGGTGTTTACGGCTTTATTGCCGGCCATCTTAGGGGCCGACGCACAAAAAGCCAGCTCAAGGTGTTTCAGGGCTCGGAACCACCAGCGTAAAACGAACCTCTGGCCCCTTACGCGGTCGCACAGTTGAACCCTCAAGCTGCAAAGAACGAGTTCAACGACTTGCTATTGTGCCTTGCTAACTGGAGCGTCACTGATGCCGTCACGCCTGATCCGCGCCCTGCTCACTTCGCTGTTGATTCTGACTATGAGCGCCTGCGCGCTATTCCCTCACCGCGACCCGCTAAACATAAACGTAGTCGGCATTGAACCGCTGCAAGGTCAGGATTTGGAACTACGCTTTGCGGTCAAACTTCGTCTGCAAAACCCTAACGAAGAGGTGATCAATTACAGCGGTGTCGCCCTGGAGCTAGACATCAACGGCAGACAGCTGGCCTCAGGCGTCAGCGATCAGCAAGGCTCCCTACCCGGCTTCTCCGAGACCGTGCTGGTGGTGCCCGTCAGTGTGTCGGCCTTCGCTGCACTGCGCCAGGCACTGGGGCTGACACAAACCCAGAGCCTGGACAACCTGCCTTACGTGCTCCACGGCAAGCTGGCAGGTGGCCTGTTCGGGACCATGCGCTTCAGCGACAGTGGCACCCTGAGCCTGCCTCAATCGGTCTACGGCAACTGGTGATTACTCATTAATGAAGCGCACGCCAGCCTTGATGCGCGCGAAAGAGCTCGGCTGGTGCGCCAGCGCCTTGCTTGACCCCGCAGTCATCAAGGTCAGGGACGCAATCGCCGAGCTATTTTGAGGCTGCCTCAGCCGATCTCTACTTGGCGGCCGCCATCAAACGGTTTATTTCGCTGCGCACCATGTTGGCGTATTCAGGCGGGGACATGCCGTCGAGTTCCGAACGAACCCATTCGGCCCATTTACCCTTGCGCTTGGATTTTTCACCCACCAGTCGGCCAGCATCGCCTTTGGCCTTGCCCAAGTTGTTTTGCCAGAGATCGAACAGTCTGGATTTTTCATCTTCAAGCGCTGCGCGCTCAGCGACGGGCCGGTTGGCCAGGTTGAAGCTCATACAGATCACCTGTGGCTAAAAATCGACTGTATCTTACACTGCTGTGGGAAGTTTCTGACCCGGTAATGTTTGTCCACTTAGCCGATGAACGCGAAAAAGACTGCAACTTTTCCACCCGCCGGAGACTCCATTGCTCACTGTTGTCATCAATTGAAAGGAAGAAACCATGGCCCGTAAAACCGCCGAGCAAAACACCGCCGAGCAAATCAAGGATCAGGCATTCAGTGAGCTGCAGGCGCTGATAGAAGAATCAGACAAATTGCTCAAGGACAGCGCAACGCTGGTAGGCGACGACGCTGAAACACTGCGTGCACAGCTGAGCCTGAAGCTTAAACAAGCCCTGCATTCAGTCTCCAACGTGCGTGAACGCACCAAACCCGTGGTCGACGCCACCGAACACTACATCGGTGGTCACCCATGGCAGACCGTCGCCCTCTCTGCCGGGCTGGGCCTGGTAGTGGGCTTACTGCTTGGGCGTCGCTCTTGATCTGAAACCAGGTGCAAAGCCCGCTTGATGGGAGACTCTGCCCCATCGTCCTACGCAGCGCGATCGCGTTGCGTAGAGGGCAGCACCCATTTGCATTAAGCCGGGTGCTGAGGGACCAGCGTCTGCAGCTGTCTGGCAAAGCCATCCGCTGTGAACGGAAGGGTTTCCGATTCCTTCACGCCGATGCGTTTGTTCATCATCCACTGTTCCGCAGGCGGGGTGAGGGTCAGGGAAATCTGTTCCTGAGCATGCACACTGAGGCCGCTCGCGGCAATCGAGACCTGGCCTTTGGGGCCCATGGCATCGGGTACAAATACCACCTGACGGGACGCAAATGACAGCGTCATACGTTGCGTGCGGAATGGCGAATTCTCATCCGGATAACCCTTGCT
The DNA here is from genome assembly GCF_034314155.1 of Pseudomonas sp. 5C2. Lineage (NCBI taxonomy): Bacteria > Pseudomonadati > Pseudomonadota > Gammaproteobacteria > Pseudomonadales > Pseudomonadaceae > Pseudomonas > Pseudomonas sp. 5C2. The sequence continues at coordinate 1,524,204 of NZ_JAVIWH010000002.1, forward strand.
TTGCGCAAGGTGCGGCTCGTATTCGAACACCATCTGCCCGCTGTTTTTGAGGGGGGCCATCCAGCCTTCAATCTGTTCGTACAGCTTGAGAATGCTCGATTCCCAATGTGCCAGATCAGCGTGGAACTGCTGATGCTTGTGTTCTTCATTGCGTTGATTGGCGCTCAACAACTCGCCTAACCGCTGTACTTCGTCCATAAAACCCCTCCATTATTTATCAGTACATCGAACCGAGGGTGATAACACACCCCCGTGCAGGGTGTCGCGCTGCACCTGCTGCCGTCCACAGGCTCACTGCGGATGGTCAACCACTGAAGCCGCGTAGCTCATCTTCATTGCCAGTTGGGCGCGTTTTTCTTCGGCTTCCGCTCTTGAGTTAAACGGCCCCAGCAGTACTCGCTCCTTGCCGTCCCGGACCGCGACAAAAGAAGGAAACCCGTGCTCGATGAGCCTGTCTGTCAGGTCGCTGACCGCTTTGGGTTCTGCCACCAGAACATCCCACTGTGGCACGGCGACCTGCGCGACGGCAGGTGCCTGCACCTTGGCTGGCTTATCCGGCTCGCCTGCACCGCATCCCGCCAACATCAAAACCGCAACCATTATGGACAATCTGCGCACAGCCATTTCCCCGCGTGTGAAGTACCGGGAAGTTTAACACTGCCGGGCGCGGAGCTGCCGGAGGCTTAACACCGTCAAACCAGAAGCTTCAACAACGCCTTTGCCGCAGCACTTGAAGACGCCGGGTTTTGGCCAGTCACCAACAAGCCGTCGGTGATCGCCAGAACTTGCCAGTCCGGGACTTTTTCATAATGACCACCGAGGCGCTTGAGTTCATCTTCTACCAGGAACGGCACGACGTGGGTAAGACCGACAGCCGCCTCCTCGCTGTTGCTGAACCCTGCTACGCGCTTGCCTTTGACAATCGACTCGCCATTGACCTTCGCGTGGCGAAGTACACCCGGCGCGTGACAGACCGAACCGACTGGCTTACCGGCACTGTAGAACGCCTCGATCAAGGCGATGGACTTCGGATCTTCGGCAAGGTCCCACAAGGGGCCATGACCACCCGGATAGAAGATTGCGTCAAAACCACTGGCCTGCACATCGGCCAGCTTGACTGTGCTGGCCAGTACCTGCTGCGCAGCCGAATCTTTTTTGAAGCGCTCAGTCGTTTCGGTCTGACCGTCCGGGGCGTCACTTTTCGGGTCCAGAGGGGGCCGACCGCCTTTGGGGGACGCCACTGTGACCGTTGCACCTGCATCTAAAAAAACGTAGTACGGCGCAACAAACTCCTCAAGCCAGAAACCGGTTTTTTCGCCCGTATCGCCGAGTTTGTCATGGGACGTAAGCACCATCAGAATCTTCATATCGAGTGTCTCCTGCCAGTTTTCAATCAGTGTAGGTGGGAGTACAGGCATGCCCCTTAGGTTCCGGGGCATTTCACAGTGCACACTTTAATCCGATTAGAGACGAAAAAACCGCAGCCTTTTCCGGACTGCGGTTTTTTGAGTGGCGCTTGATCAGAGAGCGTTTAGCGAATGAATATCTGCGCAGTGGTAATTGCCATGTCTCCCCCGGGCAATTTGATTTTCCCCAAGGGTTTCAGGCTGTCGGCATCGAAGATCGCCACATCATTGAAGGTGCCGGCCAGGTAGATCTTGCTGCCCGCCTTGTTGAAGGAAATGCAGTAGTAGGAGTGATCCAGACTGGCTGCTGTGACCAGCTTTTTCTGCTTGATGTCGTACTTGGCCAACCGGTTGAGCACGCCGTACATCAGGTTCGGATCTTTGGGCGAGCGCATGCCGCTGAAGTAGATCTCGGTCAAAGGGCCAAAGTCCGTGGTTTCAGTCTTGCCGGTTTTCAGGTCAACGCTGAACAAGCCATAAAGCAGGTCGGCCGTGGCCGGGTCCTCTTTTTTGTCCTTGAACCTGGCAGTGGTGTAGAGCAGCGCAAAATCATGCCTGTAGGTCTGCTGGTTCCACACATACAACACGTCTGGCGGGCTGTACAACGGACGCGTCCAGTGCCGACTGGGGATCAACACGTCGAACTTGCCGGTTTTCACGTTGACCTTGTAGACATCCGCACCGGCCACATACAAAGTGCCGTCATCGCCACTCTGCATGATGGTCAGCTGGCGCGGGGCTGGAAAACTGCGTACCGGCTTAGCGTCCATGCCGGCATCGGTGGCGTAGATGTCCAGGCGCGGCTGCTGCACTTCATAGCGGTCTTTGAGCATCAATGTCGGGTTGGCAACGGTGTAAAGCTCCCTGCCATCGTGACTGACCGTGAACGCGAACATCGACCGCGCTTTCTCACCCGATTTCTGGGTGATGCTGGCATGAAAGACTTGCTTGCAGCTGTCCAGTTCAACGCCATAGACATCGGCATAGTGGTTATTCAGCACGTAGGCAATCTTGTGGTCCGGCGATAACTGAACGGTGCCCGGACCAAAGGCATCCGGCAACGTGCAGGTCTTGTACAGGGTGTCGGTCTGCAGGTCGATGACGTGCAGGTTGTTCGGGTAATTGGTCGTGACCATGTACTCATGGCCGGGATCGAGTGTCGGGTTCGTATCGGCAAGGGCCGATAATGAACAGGTGCCAAGGATGGCGAAAGCGGCAAGGCCGCAGGTGCCTGAGCGAAGCATGCTGATATCCCTCATGTTCATCTGTCCGATTTTTTATTTGTCGTCCGGGAACACTGTTCCAAGATTGCGCCAGCTGTCGTTGGAGGCTTGCGCATCCTTGTTCCAGTCGGGATAGGTACTCATCATGTCGGGCACCTGGGCAGGCCACCAACATGGATCGGAACAGCCATAGAGGTCTGCTTCCATGGGTTGGCAGAGCGACGACACCCCCCCAAATGCGTCGATTTCCCAGCCTGGGTCAGTGGTCGAGGCACAACCGGCGACCGAACTCATGGCCACCACTTCTTCGATGCGGTTCTCTGCCGCAGCCTGTTCAAGCTTCAGGGCTTTATTGTTGATTGCTTTGAGATGTTTCATATCAATGCGCCTTCCGCGGAGTGATATAGCTGGTAATGAACGCAGGATTGACCGCCATGATCCGGGTATAGACTTCGATACCGAAGTCGACCCAATCGCGCATCAGTTCGCAGTAGTGATACGTCGGATGAGCCGGGTCGCCATAACGGGCATAGCTTTCGTGGTAGCAGCCGCCCGAGCACAAGTTACGAATGCGGCAGTCTTCACACCCCGTATTGGTGCGGTCCAGGCGCTGGGACAGGAAGTCGTTCAACTCCACCTGTTTGACCCCGGTGTGAACGTTGCCGAATGTCGGCAGCGTTGAGCCGGTAAACCGGTGGCACAGGTTCAACTCGCCCTTATGGTCTACGGCCAGCATCTTCAAGCCCGCGCCACATGGCAGGGCTTTCTTGTGCCCCTCATGGATGTCGGTGATCAACTGATGCAGGTTGGAGAATCCAATATTGCGATGGATCAGCGCAGCTTCCAGATAGCGTCTACCCAGAGCCTTCATGCTGGCGAAAACTTCGATCAGTTCCTCGCTGGACAGGTTGTAAGTGCTGATGTCGCCGGAGGTCACCGGGGCGAAGCCGACTTCGGCGAAACCCATCTCGTTGAACAAGTGATCCCAAATCGTCTCGACGTCGGTGACGCCCTTGGTCAGGGTTACCCGTGCACCGACCGGACGGCTGTTGTAACGCGACAGGAGCATTTGCGCCTTGCGTCGAACCACGTCGTAAGTACCCTGCCCGCCAACGGTGATGCGGTTGCGGTCATGGACAGTCTTGGGGCCGTCGATGCTGACCGACAGACCGAAGCGATGGGCGTTCAGGTAATCGACAATTTCTTCAGTGAGCAGCGTGGCGTTAGTGGTCATCACAAACTCGACCATTTTGCCGGCTTCAGAGAAGCGTTTCTCACAGTAATCAACCATGTATTCGAGCAGTTTTCGATTGCTCAGTGGCTCACCGCCAAAGAACACCACCGTGTAGCGCTCTTCGTCAGGGGATTCCTTGAGCAACATCTCAACCGATGCCACTGCCGTTGCGACGTCCATCTTTTTGCCTTCAGACGGCTTGTCGAGGTCTTCTTTATAGCAATAGGTACAACTCAGGTTACAGCCGGTGTTGACGTTCAAGACCACGGTATTGATCGCCGTGCGTTCAACCCGTTTGACCCCGATGTCCGGGGTCAGTGGCGAACCATCGCTGACCAGTTCCAGGGCCATCAACTCACGCAGGGTCTCGGTAACTTCTTCGCCACCGTAGCGGTTGGCCAACTGCGATATCAGATCGTCTGATGAGCAGCCTTCGCCACGCAAGGTATCAATGATACTGCCGGTCAGCTCATCGCTGGCAAACAGGGAACTGCTGGGAATATGGAACAGCATACGGTCGGAATCGACATGCACTTCATGCAGATTTCGTTCGACCAGATTCAAAATAACGCCCATTGCAACCTCCTCTGGAACCCTCCGTTGCGGGGAGAATCCCGGTCATTCCTGAACAATGCCTCAACCTTTGGTTTTGCCCGACCTGAGCAGCCAGACGCGACACCGGATCAGGGAATGGGTGGATTGTTCCAACGCTGCACGGTGACGATCATGTGGCCTTCACCGGTCAACGATTTACCGGCATCATCCACGGCCGCGATGACCTTGAGGTTGCCAGCGTTATTGGTCGACATTTTGCGCTCGGGGTTAGGTCCCGCACCGCCCGGCGTGAACACACCGGTGTCGGCTTGCATGCTGCCGGCGAACTTGACGTCTTCGTCCTCTTTGGCACGGTCGTCGAACGGCTCGACCTTCCACTGCGCCGGGAACACGCCAATCCGGTAAGGCTTGCCGTCAGCACCCTTGCCCCAGGCCTCGGCATCGAAGCGGCCCTGAACCTTCGGCGTAGAGCCGCCGTTCTCGCCGATGCGCGCCACTGAGAACTCGGGCACAACCTTGACCTGGTCAATGCGTTGATAAACCGCCAGGGTCACGCCCTTGAGTACGCCCAGCGTGACTTGCCGAACGCCGGGTTTAGCACTGTCTGCCGCCTTGAGCTTGAACCGCAGGCGTTCCGGAGTTTGCTCCAGGACTTCGACAATCTGAACCCCAGGACCAAAGTCTGGCGTGCCTTTAAGGCCGCTGCCGATCAAGCTGACCTCGGTTTCACTGCCTGCTTTCAGATACCCCGGTTGCACCGCGAGCAAACGAGAGGAACCCTGTCTGGCCGCAATGAAGTCAAGCCCACGCTCATCATGCGCGGTCTCGAACATCAGCCCTTGCAGTTCGCCGTCTTTGGCCGCAAACACCTGACGCATGGCCACACCATCGATTTTCAGGTTGCCGCGCCATTCGTAACCGTTATAGAGAATCGCGCTGCCGTCACCATTGAACGGGCTACCGTCCGTGTACTGACCTTTGACCGCAACCTTGAACTGGTCACTGCCATCGGCGCTGACGCTCATGGTTCCCGACAATTCACCCTTGCCGGGCAATTGACCACTAAAACTCCACTCTCCGACCAGCGCATCTGCGTGCGGCCGGGCTTTTAGCCAGTCCGTCCAGGCCTTGTTTTCCAGCGGATACTTTTTGGCCAGCAGTGGCACCATGTCTTTGCGGGCAATATCGAACCAGTCACGGTCACGGGCCAGCGCCTGATATTCCAGTGAAGGCCATTGCCCCAGGTGGAAGTTCACCAGACGCTCCCACTCCTCCGCCGGACGCCGTTGCAACGCAACGCGGGCACCGGAGTGACAGCGGCCACACATCTGGCTGAACTGATCATCAAAGTGCTCGACGGTATTGAGTCGGCGTTCGAGCGCATAACGCACGCCATCCGTCTCGCTGGGCGCCAGGCCCTGAGTGTCAGCGAGGTACTTGACCAGCGTGCGACGGTCTTCGTCGCTGATCTGCAGCTTATGCATGGTCTGCATGCGCGCAATGCTCATCAGCCAGCCTTCCGGCGTTTTACGCTGGTGGCTGATGCGGCTCAGGCCTTTATCGGCCTCAGGCGTGTGACAGCCCTGACACGTTTCCCTGAGGATGCCTTGGGCATCACGTGCCGCCATGCTTGGAGGCGAATGCAGAGCGACGCAAGCGGCCATCGCCAGCAAACCGCTCGTCATGCCTGCTCGGAGTTTTCTCTTCATCAACGTCGAACCTCCCACGGTGCTTTTTGTTTTTTAGTTGGAGATGTCCAATACACGTAGCGTGCCAGATTAGTAATACTTATTTAAATCAAACAGTTAAACCTTATTGTTAACTTCGTTAATGCCTGGCCCAACCCTGGCTGCGTTTAATTTCGCGACAACTGTTCCACTCTGAGACGAGCATAGTTCGCATGGCACGTCTGACCACCGAGTCGCGCCTGATGCTTACCCGCGCTGGCGCCTCAAGTATGTTGCGGTTTTTGACAGTGGGTACCGGATAAGGCCTTCTCGATGACGGCACGGTACCCATAGGTAACAACCCCCCACGCTGATGAGTTTGATCTAGTCGGCCAAGCTCGATGGGCATGATCTGTTCGAGTGCTTGAAGGACATACTGACGCAGCTGCCGACGCAGAAAATGAGCGAGATCGAGGCGTTATGCCGCACACGTTGCAAGCTGTTTAAACACGACGCTAGATAAAATCGTTTACCTGATTGCCGAATACTCATTTGATTTCGGCTCTACCAAAAAGTCACGTCCAGGACGTGTTTGTAATCAAACCTATTATCAACAGGCAGAGGCCAATGTAAGCGTGTTGTCTGGACGGTTACGGCCCCCGTATGCTGCTGATGGGCGAGGGAATGGACTCCCCCTGTCGATAAAGGAGCGGGCTAGTCATGATGAAAATCTGAGCTATCATCGTTTGGGTGTCCTCAGACCCAATGGAAAAAATGACCCGGCAGAGAGCTACCGTGCCCCCCAATAAAACAACACCACCGCTTGAACACAGCAACGTTCAGATTCCGTTCAAATGACTGTGTAGATCAGGGCTCTGTAGTGGGCTTTGGCACGCAGCGCTGAAGGGGCGTCAGTGCACTGGCTATCTATCCTCGCCGCCCCCTTAGGCGTTTTGCGTCTGGCGGTAGCATTTGCCTGCGCGTTTTTTGTGCACGCTCACTCGACATGAACGTCCTCATGCATGAATCAAGTTTTAATACCTAAACTCAACGTGGAAGAGTCGACTCATCATGAGCACTATTCACAACCCGGCCTTGAACTACCGCCCAGAAATCGACGGACTGCGCACGATGGCGGTCGTCCCCGTTATTCTTTTCCATGCAGGCTTTCAGTTATTTTCCGGCGGCTTTATCGGTGTCGATGTGTTCTTCGTGATTTCTGGATATTTGATTACGTCGATCATTTTGGCCGAGATGCTGGCTGGTAAATTTTCGCTGGTAAACTTTTATGAACGCCGAGCACGGCGGATATTACCTTCATTATTCGTAGTGATGCTCACTTGCCTGCCCATGGCCTGGGTATGGCTTGACCCCCTGAACTTCAAGTTTTTTGCCAAGAGTTTAATCGCGGTGCCAACATTTTCGTCTAACGTGCTGTTCTGGCGCGAGAGTGGATATTTCGATGTGACCTCGGAGCTGAAACCGTTACTGCATACCTGGACCCTCGCGGTGGAAGAGCAGTATTACCTGGTCTTCCCACTGATCCTGATGGCCGCTTGGGGACTGGGTCGAAAAAGGATCGTCGCCATTCTGATGATCGGTGCAATGATGAGCCTGGTCATTTCCGAACACGGTGCGACCCATGAATCCTCCGCATCTTTTTATCTATTGCATGCCCGTGCATGGGAGTTATTGGTGGGCTCCTTCATCGCCTTTTATTTTTCCTGGCGGCCTCGCTTGGAGAATGGCCCGAAAGCCATTAATCAAGCAGCAACAATGCTCGGTACTTCGTTAATTCTTTACGCCATATTTACCTTCGACAGTACCACCTCATTCCCCGGGTTGCATGCCTTGATCCCGACAATTGGCGCAGCCTTGATTATCATTTTTGCCAACGCTCATACCCTAGTAGGGCGGGTGCTGAGCACTCGCGCCTTCGTGCTGATCGGAATGATCAGTTACAGCGTGTAGTGGTCTAATGAAACCGGACACCCATTTAGGCGAGAATGCTCGCCAGATCGAGGTGTCAGATGACCAAACAACGCCGCTCCTTTACTGCTGAATTCAAACGCGAGGCTGCTGACCTCGTGCTCAAGCAAAACTACAGCTACATCGAAGCCAGCCGCTCACTCGGCATTGGTGAGTCAGCGCTGCGCCGCTGGGTTGACCAGGTTCAGAAAGAGCACCAAGGCGTCACTCCGCAGAGCAAGGCGCTGACCCCAGAGCAGCAGAAAATTCAGGAACTGGAAGCCCGGATCGCTCGGCTTGAGCGAGAAAAATCCATACTAAAAAAGGCTACCGCGCTCTTGATGTCGGAAGATCACGAGCGTTTGCGCTGATTGATCAGTTGAGTGCCCATGAGCCGGTTGATTGGCTGTGTAAGGTGTTTGAAGTCACCCGCTCGTGCTACTACGCCCAGCGCCTGCGGCGCCGCACTCCCGATGTTGAACGGCTTCGGTTGCGTAGCCGGGTCAGTGAGCTGTTCTCGCAAAGTCGCAGCGCTGCGGGCAGTCGCAGCATCCTGTCACTGATGCGTGAAGATGGTGAGCAACTCGGTCGATTCAAAGTGCGCAGTTTGATGCGCGAGCTTGATTTAGTCAGTAAACAACCCGGCTCACATGCCTATAAACGAGCGACAGTAGAAAGACTCGATATCCCGAATACCTTGAACCGTGAGTTTGATGTGCCAGCTCCTAATCAGGTCTGGTGCGGTGACATCACCTATATTTGGGCACAAGGAAAGTGGCACTACTTGGCTGTCGTTCTGGATCTCTGCACGCGCCGGATAGTGGGCTGGGCACTGTCGGAAAAGCCGGACGCCGAACTCGTGATCCGGGCCCTGGATATGGCCTACGAGCAGCGTGGCAGGCCTTCGGATCTGCTGTTCCACACCGACCAAGGGTCGCAATATGCAAGCCGCTTATTTCGCCAGCGGTTGTGGCGATACCGCATACGTCAGAGCATGAGTCGCCGGGGAAATTGCTGGGACAATGCGCCGATGGAGCGGGTGTTCCGGAGTTTGAAAACTGAATGGATACCGACCTTAGGCTATAGAACTGCGCAGGAAGCACAGCGCGATATCAGCCATTTTTTGATGTATCGGTACAACTGGATTCGGCCGCATCAGTTCAACGGTGGGCTGGCGCCAGCTCAGGCCGAGGAAAAACTTAACGTCGTGTCCGGGATTAGTTGACCACTACAGCGCCTACCTATGGCATCAACCCATTTTCGCCTTCGCGCGTGAGAGCTACCTGGTCGAGCCGAGCTCAACGATCATGCTTGCGCTTACCCTATTGTCGCTGGTATTAGCTTATTTGAGCTGGCGCTTTATAGAACAGGCTTTCCGAAAAAAAAGCTCGATAAAAAGACATCATATATTCACGTTGGGGGCCATTTTTTCACTGATGTTCATAGGCGTTGGGCTGACCGGATATACCAACGAAGGTTTCGCCAGCCGGTTTGATTTAGATCCGGTAGCGCTGGAATCATTTACCTTCACAAAAATACGCTTTCCCTGCGATAAAAATTACGATGGCAACGGTTGGAGCATCGATTTCTGCTTATTTGGGGCGGTCGACAAAAACGCTACCCCGGAGGTTGCTGTATTTGGCGACAGCCACGCAGAAGTGCTATTGCCGGCCTTCGACACCGCAGGCAAAGAGCGGGGGAAAACCATTGTGCATATCGGTCTGGCTGGCTGCCCTCCACTGTTGGGTGTGGATGTTCTCGCTGGCAATTATGTTGTGGGCGTGTGCGAAGCCCTCGCGAGACGCGAATATGACTATGTAAAAATGAACGGCATCAAGACGGTAATTCTTGTCTCACGCTGGACGCTTTATACGGATGGCGATTACGACAAGTGGAAAAAGAGCAGCTATTTTCTTGTGTCCCAAGACACCCAGGAAAAAACCAAAGAAGCATCCAGGGCTGTGTTTGAGAAGGCCCTGAATAAAACCGTCGAGGCTTACCAGGCGCTAGGCACCCATCTTTACATAGTGGCTCAGGTTCCGCAGCAGATGGTCGATCCGAAAAACCTTTATTACCAACTCGCCCGCGGAACAGGATCGAGCGACGAGAACATACTACAGAGGGTAAGCGAGCTGTCCGTGCCACTGTCAAAACACAATCAACTTCAGCAATTCACTCGTCATCTTTTCGAGCTAGACAGCGAGCAAAATAAAATAAGACTGGTCACGCTGGACAATATTTTCTGTCAACAACAGGTGTGTCTGATAGGCGACACCCATTCCTATTACATGGACTACAATCACTTGAATGCCAAAGGCTCACAATTGGCGGTTAATGCAATCAGTAACGTTCTCGCCCAGTAACGAAGACGTGACTAGCATTAAAATATCGGCATAAAAAAGCGCGTGCGAGCGAAACTCCGAACGCATCCTGGAATATGCCGTCACCCCCTGACTGCAGTGGTCTAATGAAATCTATGGCCACCCCCATTTAGGCGAAAATACCCGCCAGATCTGGCCCCGGCGAAAACCGAAGAAAAACTTAAAACTGTGTCCAGTATCAGTTGACCACTACCTTGCAAAACGCCGGTACCTAAAGCCCAGCAAAATCAGGGTCTTAAATTTAATCACCTGTCGCAGTTTGCGACACTCAAACTGCCCACCGTTTTCAACCGATCAAATAATAATTATTTAAATCAATCAGTTAACCCGTCAAGTCGACTTGGCACAGCCGTTGCGAAAGACCTCGCATCCACTCGAATAACAAGAGGTCACTCCTATGCTGAACCATTCATCCCTGCTACCCGCCACTGTTGCCTTTATAAAACGGGTACCCCGCATGCTGATCAATGGCGAGTGGGTCGAGGCCGCCGACGGCAACGTCATGACGTTGCATAACCCCGCCAGCGGTGAAGTGCTCTGCACTGTGCCCTGCGCGACGCCGGACGATGTCGATCGCGCGGTACTCGCAGCTCGCCACGCGTTTGATGACTCGGCCTGGAGCCGGACCCGGCCCCGTGAGCGGCAGAACCTGCTGTGGAAGCTCGCCGACCTGCTGGAGCGCGATGCCGAGCTACTGGCCCAGCTTGAATGTCTGAACAATGGCAAGAGCGCGGCGGTAGCGCGGGTCATGGATGTACAGCTGTCCATCGACTTCTTGCGCTACATGGCCGGCTGGGCGACCAAAATCGAAGGTTCCAGCGTCGAAGTTTCGATGCCCTTGATGCCCAACGATCAGTTTCACAGCTTTATCCGCCGTGAGGCCGTGGGTGTGGTGGGCGCTATCGTTGCCTGGAACTTCCCGCTGCTGCTGGCCTGCTGGAAGCTCGGCCCAGCCCTCGCGACGGGCTGCACCGTGGTACTCAAGCCCGCTGACGAAACGCCAATGAGCGCCCTGAAGCTCGCGGAATTGGCACTCGAAGCCGGTTACCCGGCCGGGGTCTTCAACGTGGTGACCGGCACCGGCATCACTGCCGGCTCCGCCCTGACGCACAATCCACTGGTCGACAAACTGACCTTCACCGGCTCCACCGCCGTCGGCAAGCAGATCGGCAAGATCGCGATGGATTCGATGACCCGTGTCACCCTGGAACTGGGCGGTAAGTCACCGACCATCGTCATGGGTGATGCGGACCTCGCGGCCGCTGCCGCCGGGGCTGCCAGCGCCATCTTCTTCAATCAGGGCCAAGTGTGCTGTGCCGGTTCGCGGCTGTATGTGCAGCGCAAGCACTTCGATAACGTGGTCGCCGACATCTCGGATATCGCCAATGCGATGAAGCTGGGTAACGGCCTGGACCCTAGCGTGGACATGGGCCCCTTGATCTCGGCCCGGCAACAAGAGCGGGTGTCGCGCTACATCGAGATGGGCCGTGAGGGCGGTGCGACCATCGCCTGTGGCGGCGAACAGTTCGGGCCGGGATTCTTCGTCAAGCCCACCGTGATCGTCGGTGTCGATCAGAAAAACCCGCTGGTCCAGGAAGAAATTTTCGGACCGGTACTGGTGGCGATTCCCTTCGATGATGAAGCCGATGCCCTGCGTCTGGCCAACGACAGTCCCTACGGGCTGGGCGCCAGCGTCTGGTCAAACGACCTGGCAGTCGTGCACCGGATGATCCCCCGGATCAAGTCCGGCTCGGTGTGGGTCAATTGCCACAGCGCGCTCGATCCGGCGCTGCCTTTCGGTGGCTACAAAATGTCCGGGGTCGGCCGGGAGATGGGCTACGCCGCCATCGAGCACTACACCGAATTGAAATCCGTGCTGATCAAACTGTAAGCCAGCAACACCCTCCGACAGGCTCACTGCCGGAGGGTGTTTAAGGACGGTAGCCCTGGCTGAGCAGCCAACTGCGCACTAGATGCTCCTGTTCTTTCGACAAATCCGCCAGCACCTGCTGCGCGGGCTCTGTTTGCAGGCGAAGGACCAACGGTGCTAGCTCGATGCCTTGCAAGTGCCAGACCCCCAGCGGTTGATCCGCCGTCACCACCACTTCAGCCTCATCCACCAGACCGTCGCGCAATACCGGGGCCCGCTGCAGGCTGATGGCCGCGAAATCAGCCGGTTTGTGCGCCAGATCAGCGTCCGGCCATTGGCGACGCGCCTTCCAGAAAGGTTGATCCTGCCAACGCTGCTCATCGGCATAAAAATCACGCCCGATCCTGGCGAACCGTAAAAACAACTGCTCGACCCGTTGCCGGTGAAACTGCTGGGCCAACGCCGCACGTTCAGGCGCTCGCAATAAGGTGTTGATCACCACCGGGGCCTGGAGCGCCGAGGACAGTGACTGGAAGATACCGTTGCCCGACAGCGGGTCCACCGCCATGGCGGCATCACCGACCCGAATCCAGTTGTCACCGCACACCTGCGGGCAAAGAATGGCCGTGCTGCTGCGGGCATGCAGGTGCACATCAACCTCGGTGCCGTCGGCAAAAAATGCCGTCGCCAGCGCCGATGCCTGGCGCCTCTCCCGACAGTAGTCGAGTAGCTGGGCTTTACCCGGCAATTCGGCGCTGGCCACGTCCACCGTCAGTTGCCAATAGCAACACCCATCGGCCTGGCGCGCCATCCAGACCCAACCCTGCTCGATGCTTTCGACCGCACTCGCGGTCGCCCCCGGCACGCCCTGCCAGCGGTTGAGCAGACTGACGGTTTCCGGCCCGCGCAGACCTTTACCCAGCGCGGGTGCCTGACGACCGCGTGACTCGACCAAAAAGTCCGCCTGAAGATCGGCGTGGCCTTCAATCTGCACCCGATGCCCCGAGGCAGTCGACTGTACCGCCAGCACACGCCCCTCGATCAGCTCGACACCGGCACGCTGCAGATCCTCGCGCAGGCCGCGATCAAACCGTGGGCGATCCAGCAGCCATTCAATATTTTGTGCGTGCTGCTGACCATTCCAGGACACCTGACGCTGGGACGGCAGCGTAGCATCTGCCAGCGCATGCTCCAGGCCCGCCGCACGCAACGCCTCCAACACCCTCAGCGATACACCTTCCAGTGCGGGGAAGCGTCGCCACTCGCTGACTATCGAGACCGGGTAACCGAGCCGGCGCAGGCCCAATGCGACCGCCGCGCCCGCAGGCCCGGCGCCTAAAATCAGAATCGTACTCATGGCCCGACCCGCCGCTCAGGACCACGGTAACGGGCATAGGCCCTTAGCAAATCGATGATCTCCGAGTTAGAGGCGTGCGGTTGTTCAGCCAGATACGCGGCGATATGCCCGCTCAAGGCCGCGCAACCCAGGCTGGCACCGGACTGCCCGGCCAACGTGCCACGCACGCACGCGGCGAAATCCGCCTGGGCGCTGTTAAGCCACGACCAATCCTGCTCACCACAGCGTGCATCACCGGTAACCCGCACGACACCCGGGTAACTCGCCGGAAATACTGCCTCGCCCTGAGCCGGACTTGAGGCGCACAGCAATACCCCACGTTTCAGCGCCGCCGCACAGGCTTCACGCAACAGACTTCGGTCCTGACGCATCCCCAGGCTCAAGTTGATCAGGCGAACTTCGTGTTCAGCCAGCCAATCGATCGCGCTTGAGATTTGCATCGCACTGGTGACCCCACGTTTATCGAAGACCTGGGCCACACAAAATTCAGCCTCGGGTGCGCGTCGGCAAATAGCGTCGATGATCGCACTGCCATGCCCAAGTTCATCCCCCTCCACCTCGTCCTCGAGCAGCCCCTCCTCCACCAGCAAGAAGCGTCGGCTGGCAACAACTCTAGGCTGTTGCGCGGGTGAATGGCCGCTGTCAACGATGCCAATGCGCACAGGCCGCATAAGAGACTCAGACCTCATGGACGACTGTCGACGACGTGAGCACGCCGTCTACCATATGGAAGCGCAGGTCTGCATCCGCCAGCGTCGACGGACGATGACTGATCAGAATCCGTGTTCGTCCGGCAAACAGCTGGTCAATGGCGCAAATGACTTCACGCTCGGTGGCTTCGTCTACCGCCGAGGTGGCTTCATCGAGGACCAGAATCAAAGGGTCTTGCAACAGTGCGCGGGCGATGGCGATTCGTTGTTTCTGCCCACCGGAAAGCTGCTGTCCTCGCTCGCCGAGCGGACTGTCGAGGCCTTCGGGCAGGGACTCGATCAGGCTGTCCAATTGAGCCAGATGAGCGACTTCGGCAATCGCCGCACGGCTGGCGTTTGGCGAGCTGTAGGACAGGTTGTCCGCCAGGCTCCCGCGAAACAGCACAATGTCCTGACTGACCACCGCGATTCGCCGACGTAACTCGAACAGGTCTAGATCACGCAGATCACAGCCGTCGAGCAAGACACGACCGGCTTGCGGGTCCTGGAAGCGTTGCAGCAGATCGATCAGCGTCGACTTGCCCACCCCGGAGCCGCCGCTCAAGGCGACTTTCAGGCCATAAGGGATACGCGCATCAATGCCCTTGAGGATCGCCGGACGCCCCGGATGGCTGAAGTGCACCGACTGAAACCACACCTCGCCCGTGGTGGGCATCGGCAGCGGGTGCTCCGGCGTGCTGACTCCCGGCTTTTCACCGCGCAACTC
Organism: Pseudomonas sp. 5C2; assembly: GCF_034314155.1. Lineage (NCBI taxonomy): Bacteria > Pseudomonadati > Pseudomonadota > Gammaproteobacteria > Pseudomonadales > Pseudomonadaceae > Pseudomonas > Pseudomonas sp. 5C2. The sequence continues at coordinate 1,539,281 of NZ_JAVIWH010000002.1, forward strand.
CATGACCCGGCCGAGGCTCACGGTCATGCGCTGCAGGGCGACATACAGCCCGAGCAGGCTCTGCACCGGGCCGACGGCCATGCCCAGGTACGTAGAGAAAGCGATCAACGCGCCGAGCTGCCAAGTGCCCTGCACCACCCAATAACCACCGATCAGGAACGCGCAGGCCCGAGACAATGAGGTCAAGGTGCCGGGCACCGCCTGGGTGAAGAATTCGGTGACTTGCAGGCGCAGCAGTTGAGTCATGTAGCCCTGCCCCAAGGACTCCAGCCTGCGTGCTTCGCGCTGCTGCTGACCGGACGCCTGGATGAACTTCATCACCGGCAGGGTTTCGACCATGAAGGACGACACGTCCGCCGAACGCTCGCGCAACTGTTTGACCTCATGCGCAACTTTGCGCCGCATCCAGCGCAGCCAGAGGATGTCCAAAGGAATCAACACCACGGCCAGCAGTGACAGTTTCCAGGACAGGGCCAATAACATCGCCACGGCGAAGACCAGACCAATGATGCTGGAGACCGCCGAGAACAGTGAATCGACGGCAAAGCGCTGGACCTCCGCGACATCGCCATCAAGCCGGGACATCAAGTCGCCAATGCGTCGTTGTCCATAGAACGTCGGCGACAGTGTCTGTAAATGCCGATAAATTTCGTCACGCAAGGCGAACAGGATCCGCCCGGACAGTCGCGTGTACAGATAACGGTTGATCCCGGATAACACCGTGCCCAGCAGCCCGGCACCGATCATCAATCCGGCGATCAGCGTCAGCATCGAAAAGTTACGTGCCAGCAAGCCATCGTCAATCAGCAACTTGGTCAGCCAGGGTTGCACCAGCACCAGCAAGGAAGCGCACAGCGACAGGCCCAACAAACCGCCAATGGCCAGGCGATGTGGACGGACGAAGCCGTACAGCCATGTCAACGCGTCGTGGAGTGCCTGCGGGTCCTTGCTGTCGACCAGCCTGACAATCAACCGCTGCATCAGCTGCGCAACTGTTTGAGCTTGCGGTACAGCGTCGCCCGACTGATGCCTAGCGCGTCAGCGGCGGCCGAAACGTTGCCCTGATGACTGTCCAGAGAGTTGCGGATCAACTCGAGTTCATTCTCGCGGATACGGCCGGTTTGAGGACGGTCACAGGCGCTCAGGTCATCAAGCATGCTGTCGGGCAGGTGCTCCAGCCCCAGCTCGCTTTCGCCCTCGTCGCGCATGGCCAACACTGTGCGCAGCACCATCTCCAACTGACGTATGTTGCCCGGCCAGTGGTAGCCCGCCAGTAACGATTGCAAGTCGCTGGAGAGTTTGACCGTCACATTGCCCAATTTGCCCAGCAAGCTGCTCACCAGCGCATCAAAATCGTCACGCTCACGCAAGGCGGGCAACATCACGCTGATGCCATTCACCCGGTAAAAAAGATCCTCGCGGAACTGCTTTTCCTCAACCTGACGCTTGAGATCTCGGTGGGTGGCACAGATCAGTGCGACATCGATATCCTGTTCCTCGCCTGCGCCCAATGGCGCGACCTTGCGGTCCTGCAGTACCCGCAGCAGGCGGGCCTGGAGTGCCAAAGGCATATCACCGATCTCGTCGAGGAACAGCGTGCCACCGTGGGCCTGTTGCAGGCGACCGATCATGCCGCCACGCCGTGAGCCGGTAAAAGCACCCTCGCGATAACCAAACAATTCGGACTCGATCAACCCTTCAGGGATGGCTGCACAGTTCACCGCGATAAACGGTTTATCACCGCGCACACCCGCCCGGTGAAGGGCCCGGGCGATAACCTCCTTGCCGGTCCCCGTTTCGCCCAGCAGCAAAACGGGCAGCTCGTTCGCCAGCCCTTGGCGTGCCATGCGCAGCGCGCGGGCATACCGACTGTTACCTCCCGCCAGCGCCTCGAGATTGGGTTGCGCGGGGGCCGCTTTAGGCGCGCCCCGAGCCACACTGGCCACGTTAGGCGAGCGTTGTGGCGCGCGCAGGGCTTTATAGAAAAACTCGCCCTTGGCGGTTTGCAGGCTGCCTATGCTGCCTTGCCGCAGACGCGCGAGCAGTTGCAGACCATCGATGCCCAGAAACTCTTCACAGCGCCGCCCCACCAACCCTGCCCGAGGCACACCGAGCAACTGACAGGCATGCGCGCTGACCGCCAGAATCTTTCCGGTCAAATCCAATGCCAGCAGACCCTGCCACGCGGATTCAAGGTATTGGCGACGACTGTGGAAGGCCAGGACGATTTGATCCGGATAGGTCGCGTTGAACACCCGGCTTTCAATCTGGGTGACAGCCATGCACAACAGCGCAGTGCTGTCCTGAACGCGCCCTAAAGGGCCTTCGCGGGTCAGGTCAAGCACACCGAGCAGCTCGCCATGGGGGCTGTGAATCGGCACAGACGTACACGAGAAAGGGCTCAAGCGATCCAGAAAGTGTTCACCGCAATCGATCAACGTCGGACGAGCATTGACCAGCGCAGTGCCCAAGGCATTGGTGCCGCGAGCCGCCTCACTCCAACAGGCACCCAGGGCGATGTCTTGCAAGCCGCTGCCTTTAAGGTCATCGGCGCGACCCTCAAGGGCGAGAATGGTGGCGTCGGCATTGGCCAGAATAATCAGCCCTTCCTTGCCTTGCTGAGCCGCCAGATAGTCGATCTCCGGCGTCGCAGCGTCGATAAGCAAGCGATTGCTCGCCAACAGCAACTCAAGACTGGCCGTCGACTCCAGCGCGAGCTCGTGCTTGCTATTGAAATGCACACCGTGGCTGAGACTGCGCCGCCATGAGGCATCAATTTCGGCCCGCAGCACCCCATCGGGCACTTCACCTTCGCCGTGCAGTGTCTCCCGGGCCAGCCGGGCTTCGCTTTGTAACTCAGCGTTTATTGTTTTTATTAGCGACATTCAGCGCTCCGAATCGGTCCGCCCAGTGCATCCCCGAGCCACTCCCGGAGCTGGCGACGAGACACGCAAGCTGTTGAGAATGTCTACACCCGGTTCAGGTGGCAGTAAAGAAAAGTTTGCCCGGTCAGGCAGGTGTTCTCTGCAAAGAGCAAAACCTGAGCCACTGGCAAAAGCACGTAGCTCATTATTTACGTTAACGTAAAGGTAATAGCAAGTACCGGCTAACAGCCCTACACGTCGGGTCTGCCTATGGAGTGACAATTTCAAAAATCGCACCCTCGATACCCAACACCTCGCGACTGTCCGAATAGATGCCGACGCCTTTTTCCCAGACGTTCTTGATCGAGTTGTCTGCGCAGCGAATCCGGTACCTGAGTTCGTAGGGCTGGTACCGGGACAAGGCGTATTGAACCTCACGCCAGACGTAATCCGCATCGTCGGGGTGGATCAGGCTGTTGTAGGTGCAGTCGTGGCTGTCCATCAAGCGCTCGGCGGGATAACCGGTGAGCTGCAGACAGCCGGCGCTGACGAACTCCATGGTCCAGTCGTGGTTATTGCGGCCGCGATAAATCAGGCCGGGCATGCTGTCCAGCAGGCTGAGGGCGCTGCGCTGACTGGCTTGCAAGGCAATCTCCCGGCGCTTGTGCTGGGTGATGTCGTTGACCACCAGATAAAACCTGACATCACGCCGTTTCAGGCTGATGTCGAACCAACGCAGCTCACCTTGGGGATGCACGAAACGCAGGCGCTGATTGAAGGAAATATCAGGGCGGCGGCGTAATTCATACAACGCCTGCCGCCACAGGGAACGGTCTTCCTGATGCACGTATTCAACCATGTTGCGTTCATCACCCGGCAACTCCATCAGGTCGGCCCAGGCGGCGTTGTAGTGGGTGATCTCGCCTTTGTCAGTGAGTTCGAGCAAGGCGATGGGGAATACATCCAGATACTGCAGTGCCTGGCGGGTGAATATTGACTCAAGCGTTGTCGCGCTGTGCTCGGCCATCAATGCCGCTCCTCTTTTCTCATTGATGCAGCCTTGTGCACCCAGGCTGCCAGCTCCAGTCGCGAACGCAGATTGAGCTTCTGCAACAGGTTCTTCACGTAGATTTTCACCGTGCCGTCGCTGATACCCAGCTCACGACCTATCTGTTTATTGCTCATGCCCGAGGCGATCAATGCCAGCGTTTGTGCCTCGCGATCAGTCAGGCCGCAGTCTTCCACCCCGTCCAGCGCTGCATCGGCACTGATGTCGTTGTGCCCGGCCAGCAGCGAGACCAGACAGTCATCCAGGACAATCGCGCCTTTGCTGCAATTGCGCATGTACGCCAGCAGCGCTTCCGGCTCGGTTTCCTTCAAGACATAGCCGCTGGCGCCCAGGCGTAAGGCAGTCAGCAACTCGCCGCGATCCATCGAAGCGGTCAAGACCACAATCTGGCACTCGAGCCCCAACTGCTTCATCTCGTCGAGCACCTGCAAACCACTCAAGCCCGGCATATGCAGGTCCAGCAGGACCAGCTTGGGCGCCAGGCGCAGGGCCAGGTTGATCCCTTCCCTGCCGCTGGCGGCCTGGCCCACCACATCGAAGTCATCGCTGGCGGCAAACAATTGCGCCAGCCCTTTGCGGAACAAGGGATGGTCATCGATCAACAATAAGGTCGTGCTGCTCATCGAAGCGCCTCAGTGGGTCGTCATTGTTCTGGATAAGGCTCAGGTGCACGCGAGCGCCGTGAGGACGGATAGTTTCGATGGACAGCTGTGCGCCGATGGTCGAGGCGCGCTCACGAATGATCGCCAGGCCATAATGATTCTCCTCCAGCGACGCGGGGCTCAAGCCGATGCCGTCATCTTCGACAGTCACCGAAATCTCGCCTTGCGGCGTCTGGCGCAGTTCGATCCGCACATGCCGGGCGTGGGAGTGCCGCACCACGTTGGCCAATGCTTCCCGGATGATCTGTAAAATTTGCAATTCGGTTTCCGGGTACAGCGCATCTTCGGTCAAACGATTGTCCAGCTCGAACACGATGATGCAGCGTCGGGAAAACTCGGCCACGGAATCAGCCAATGCCTGACGCAGCGAGCGTCCATCCATGGTCAGGCGAGCGCTGGTGATCAGCTCGCGCACCTGGCGTTGAAGCTGGCTCAACCCGCCGCGTAAATCGGTCAGCAGAACGGCAGCCTGCTCGGGCTCACGCAGTGCTGCCTGCATCAGGCTGGCCTGAAACGACAGATAGCCCAATTGTTGTGCAACCGAATCGTGAAGTTCGCGCGCCAATGCACCGTGCTGGAACGTTGCCTCTTTGCGTTGCTGCTCACGCTTGTGACACAGCAACTGCATCGTCACCCCCACCACCCGTGCCGTTTCCCCCAACAAGCCATGAAACCCGCGACTGGCAGGGTATGGCGTGTCCAGCAACAAGACTCCGCGCTTGCCGGGTGCAGTGCCCGGCAGAGCGGTCAGCAATCGATGACGCCCGCGGCGCTGGCACGCCGGACACGCCAACGGTGCTTCAGCCATCTCGCCGTCGCGCCACGGGCAACTGGAGACCTCATCACACGGGCTGACCATCGCCCGGCGCTTGGGACCGAAGTCTTCGCCAGGCAACAACACCCCCAGCTTGCTACCAGGGTTCAGCGCTTCGAATCGGTCGAGAAAATGGGGCAAAGCATCGTCTGCGCGTGCCAGGCATAGCGGCAGTTTGGCCAGCAAGGCGCGCACGTCGTCCACCTGACGTGGTCGCGTGCGCAGGAACCATTGGCCCAACCACCCGGGTCGCATTGGAGCTTTCAATGACATCCGCCTGCCCTTTGGAAATCTATGGCGTTTGCCGAGCAACTTCCATGCCTTCGCGGTGATTAGCGGCGGACTACTCCAAAAGAGATATCTCTTTTTCTAGATTGAGCAGTAATTCCTTTTGGGAAACTATCTTCCCCACCAGGAAACAACGACACCGATCCTGCGCACGGTAAATCACCGAAAAGCAGCGCACCAGGCTAAGGCCAAACGCCCGGCCTGCGCACCAGATCAGGACGTTCAATCGACCGATTTTGAAATACTGAACCACCAGGAGGGCTGCAATGACTGAGACACAAAGCGCTGCGCCGTACAGACCGCATAGTGTGCCGGTGTACCGCGAACCGATGCTGCGTACCCATGCACTGCATCACATTCTGGTGACGCAGTCCGCCACTTCAAAAGCGCTCGGGCACTTGATCCAGCACTTTGATCACACCACGCTGCCCGCCCCCCGAGTGCTCTGCGCCGGAGTAGATGGATTTGAGCAGCAACTAAAAGGGTTGCTCCATGCTGCAGCGATCGGCACCCACCTTTATATCCTCGGAGACGAAGCGTTTCTTTGGCACATCCACGGCATAGCTCACGCGGCGGGAATGCACGACGACGAAATCGACCTGATCGAATCCGGACCGACAAAACGCCGGGTGTATTGCGTGCACTGCGCCAGCCTTCAGGACAGTGGTCCCGAAGGCCAGGTGACCTGCGTCCACTGCCACGTCCTGTTGGGTGTGCGTGAGCATTTTTCCCAACGTCTGGGGGCTTACCTGGGCGTCTGCGAAAACCCCGATCAGCCCTACTCGCAAGCCAAGTCAGGAGCACGACCATGAGCTCGGTTCTGGAGGTGCGGATAACCGACGCAAAAATGCTGACCCCAGTGATTCGCGAGCTCACGTTTGTCAATCCTTCCGGACGCTTGCCGGGGTTTTCCGCGGGCAGTCACGTGCAGGTCCATCTGCCGTTAGGTGAACGCAATCTGCGCAATGCTTACTCGCTGACCAGCGACCCTGCCGACCTCCACCACTACCGCATCGCCGTGCGTTTGCAGGACGACTCCCGTGGCGGTTCTCGGTTTTTGCATCAACAGGTGCAGGTCGGCGACAGCCTGCGCATCTCGCCCCCGGCCAACCTGTTTGCCCTGCACTCAGCCGCCCGCCAGCACATCCTGATTGCTGGCGGCATCGGCATCACGCCGTTCCTGGCTTACATCACTGCGCTGGAACAACGTAACGCCGATTTCGAGCTGCATTACGCCTACCGCAAAGGCCTGACCGACGCCTACACCGACGAACTGCAACAACGCCTGGGTACGTGTCTGCATGGCTATGACCGCAGCGCTGGCGAAACCCTGGATCTGGCGGCAGTGCTCAGCGCGCGGCCATTGGGCAGTCATGTGTATGTCTGCGGCCCGGAACGCTTGTTGATGGGCGTAAAGGAACAGGCCAAAGCCCTTGGCTGGCCGGAGGGCCGAGTGCATTGGGAAGCCTTTAGCGGTGCGGAGCCGGGCCTGCCGTTCAGCCTGGAGCTGGCGCGCAGCAGACGGCGGATTCAGGTCAGCGCCGAGCAAAGCCTGCTCGAGGCGCTGGAATCAGCCGGTGTGGAAATCCCCAACCTGTGCCGTGGCGGGGTCTGCGGGCAGTGCGCCACGCGCCACCTCAAGGGCGATATTGAACACCGCGACCATGTTCTCAGCGCTGCCGAGCAGGCTGAATTCCTTATGCCCTGCGTCTCTCGCGCCTGCGGTTCTTCCGTTTTGCTGGACCTCTAGGAGTCGACCATGACCGTTCAATTCAGCCCTCTGGAAAGCTACCGGGATACGTTCAGCTTTCGCAACAGTGCATTCGCCATCGAGCGATTCCCCTTTCCGTTCATCGAAGACAGCTACATGTACTCGGTGAACATCGAACCGGCACGTGCCAAAGAATCGGGGTCGGTTTACCAGCACTGGTTCGACATCGACGAGCATTACCGTTCGGAAATGGCCGAGCGCGCCCTGGTTCTGGACAGAGACCCAACCCGCTATCTGGTCATGCCGCATATGCAGGAAGCGGCCTGGGATGCCTTGCAAATGTTCATGGAGCATCTGTCCGCCGACTACCCGCAGTGGTTCGAACTGAGCTGCAACGGGGATCGTTGGCATTGGCGTAACAAGGCGCTGGACATTGATCAGGCGTTTACCTTCGGCGATGCCTCGACCCTGCCCTGCGAACCTCTGGAGTTCATCACCCGCCAGGTACAAGGCGACATCGCCTTGCTCGACCAGCGTGACGGCGATCTGTTCATGGACGCAGGAATGGTCACCAACCCGGCTGACTGGTCCCTGGCTTTCGACGCAGGGATGAGCTTCAAGCAATGGCACTCACCGGTTCCGATGGCCAACCAATTGGGTATTTTCGAGCGGGCGCTGAAGCATCTGCTCAACATTCAAGTGGATCACCCCGTGCGTCGGTTGAACTGGACGCTGACCATCAATCCGCGCCTGGACTCTTCGCCCGAGACCTTTCACGAATGGGGTGCCGAACGCGGCAGTGTCACTGCCGACAACGTCGGGCAACTCGTGCACCTGCGTGTGGAACTGCAATTCATGGCGCGTTTGCCCCGCAGCAACGGCCTGATGTTCAGCATTCGCACCTACCTGATCAGCATGAACGAACTGGTCAGCCAACCCGGCTGGGGCTGCCGTCTGCACCGGGTGCTGCGTGATTTGCCCGACCCCATCGCCGACTACAAGGGCATGACCCGCTATCGGCAAACCCTGGTCGAGTGGTTAAGCCGCTTCGATACCCACTCCTGAAAAGCTGACCCGAACACTTTTCGTTGCCCTTTTTCCAGACAAGGAATCACCACATGGCCCATTCATGGCGCATCTCCGCATTGGCTGAACGTCACCGCGCGCTTGGCTCTCAGCTTGAAGACTGGAACGGCATGGGCACCGCCTGGACCTATGCCACAGACCTCGCCGACCACCATCAGGCGATCCGCACACGCGCTGGCCTGATGGATGTATCGGGACTGAAAAAGGTCCATTACGTCGGCCCTCACGCAGAAAGCCTGCTGCAATGGGCGACCACCCGTGATATCGCCAAACTCTACCCCGGCAAATCGGTGTATGCCTCGATGCTTGATGAGGACGGCAAGTTTGTCGACGACTGCATCGTTTACCGTACCGGCCCCAATGCGTTCATGGTGGTCCACGGCGCAGGCACTGGCTACGAGATGCTGGTACGCGCAGCACAAGGCCGTCAGGTCGCGGTGTTGTTCGACGACGACCTGCATGACCTGTCGTTGCAAGGGCCGCTGGCAGTGGACTTCCTCGCCGAACACGTACCGGGCATCCGTCAGCTGCCGTATTTCCACCATCTGCAAACCAAGTTGTTCGGCCGTCCGGTGATGATTTCCCGCACAGGCTATACCGGCGAACGTGGCTACGAAATCTTTTGCAAAGCCGCTGATGCCCCGCTGTTGTGGGACGAGATCCTCGAACAGGGCGCGAGCATGGGCATCATTCCGTGCGCCTTCACCGCCCTTGACTGGTTGCGGGTGGAAAGCGCGCTGATGTTCTTCCCCTATGACAACTCGCAGATGTACCCCTTCGCCGATCAAAAGGCCGGCGACACGTTGTGGGAGTTGGGTCTGGATTTCACCGTATCCCCGGAGAAACAGGACTTCCGCGGCGCCCACGAACACTTCCGTCTGCGCGGCCAAGAGCGCTTCAAGATTGCCGGCGTGCTGATCGAAGGCGCCCGCGCTGCTGATGCCGGCGACACCCTGTGGCACGACGGCAAACAGGTCGGCGTCATCACCTGTGGCATGTATTCACGCCTGAGCAAACGCTCCATGGCCATCGCCCGCATTGCAGTTGACTGCGCGGCGCCAGGCGTTGCCCTACAGGTGCGCGGCAGTTTGGAGGCCAGCGCCATGACCCACGCCCTGCCCTTCGATGACCCGGAAAAAACCAAACGCACTGCCAAAGGCTGATCGACCGCCTGCGCCACTTCAACTACGAGGGAGACCCTGATGGACACGTCACACGAGCATTACATCCTCAAGATCAGTTGCCCTGCCGCCTCAGGCATTGTTGCAGCGGTCACGTCCTGGCTGGCCGAACAGGCTTGCTATATCAGCGAACTGTCGCAGTTCGATGACGAATTCACCGGACGTTTTTTCATGCGTGCGGTGTTTCGCTTCAACAAGAACGTGGTCGGTGACACCGCTGCGTTACGCCAGGGCATGACCGAACTGGCGGGTGGTTTCGACATGCAATGGCAACTGTTCAGTTCGGCTAAGCCGGCCCGCGTACTGCTGATGGTCAGCAAGTTCGACCACTGCTTGACCGACCTCCTGTATCGCCACCGTAAAGGCGAGATGGACATGCAAATCACCGCCATTGTCTCTAACCACCTGGACTTGAGGCCGATGGCCGAACGCGAGGGCATCCGCTTTATCTATCTGCCGGTGACCAAAGACAGCAAATCCAGCCAGGAAGCCGAGCTGTTGCGAATCGTCGAAGAGACCGAGACCGACCTGGTAGTCCTCGCACGCTATATGCAGATTCTGTCGGACAACCTGTGCAAGCAGTTGTCCGGCCGCGCGATCAACATTCACCATTCGTTCCTCCCCGGTTTCAAAGGCGCCAAGCCCTATCACCAGGCTTACGAGCGCGGCGTGAAGCTGATCGGCGCCACCGCCCACTACGTCACCTCCGACCTGGACGAAGGCCCGATCATCGAGCAGGAAATCCAGCGTGTGGACCACACCTATCTGCCCGATGCGCTGGTCGCCATCGGTCGCGACACCGAAACCGTCGCACTTTCCAAAGCCCTGAAATACCACCTGGAACACCGCGTGTTCATCAACCAGGACAAGACGGTAATTTTTCGTTGATGAGCCAAGGCTTCAACGACTCATCGCCCATTTCAGACAGACCCAAGACACGAGGCACGAACATGACCCTACGCGTTGCAATCATCGGCGCTGGCCCTTGCGGTATGGCGCAACTCCGGGCTTTTCAATCGGCCAGGGAGAAGGGAGCAGAGATTCCCGAGCTGGTCTGCTACGAGAAACAGCAAGACTGGGGCGGCATGTGGAACTACACCTGGCGCACCGGCCTGGATGAAAACGGCGAGCCGGTCCACGGCAGCATGTACCGCTACCTGTGGTCCAACGGCCCAAAAGAGTGCCTGGAGTTTGCGGACTACACCTTTGAGGAGCATTTCGGCCGCCCGATAGCCTCGTATCCACCACGGGAAGTGCTATGGGACTACATCAAGGGCCGCGTCGAAAAGGCCGGGGTTCGCGATTACATCCGCTTTAATAACGCGGTGCGCCACGTCAGCTACGACCCGCAAAGCAAGCGCTTTACAGTCGTCGCCCAAGACCACAACAGCAATACCCGGACCTCGGAAGAGTTCGATTACGTCATCAACGCCAGCGGCCATTTCTCGACGCCGAACATGCCGTATTTTCCCGGTTTCGAACATTTCGGCGGGCGCATCCTGCATGCTCACGATTTCCGCGATGCGCTGGAATTCAAGGGCAAGGATCTGTTGCTGATCGGCAGCAGCTACTCGGCCGAGGATATCGGCTCGCAATGCTACAAATACGGCGCCCGCAGCATTACCAGTTGCTACCGCACCGAGCCGATGGCGTATGACTGGCCTGCCAACTGGGAAGAAAAGCCGCTGCTGCAACGCCTGGAGAAAAACCGCGCGTACTTCATCGATGGCAGCCACAAGCACATCGATGCGGTGATCCTCTGCACCGGCTACAAACATAACTTCCCGTTCCTGCCGGACGAACTGTGCCTCAAGACCGACAACCGTCTGTGGCCGATGAACCTGTACAAGGGCATTTTCTGGGAATCCAACCCGCAGATGATGTACCTCGGCATGCAGGACCAGTGGTACTCGTTCAACATGTTCGACGCTCAGGCCTGGTATGCCCGCGACGTGATTCTGAAACGCATCGACCTGCCCGATCAGACCCACATGATCGCTGACAGCAAACAATGGCAAGCGCGTGAGCTGGCGCTGGAAACCACCCCGCAAATGTTCGAATTCCAAGGCTCATACATTCAGCAACTGGTGGATGCCACTGACTACCCGAGCTTCGATATCCCCGCCGTCAACGACACCTTCCTGAACTGGAAGCACGACAAAGCCGAAAACATCATGGGGTATCGCGACAAGTCCTATCGCTCGCTGATGACCGGCACCCAATCACCGCCCCATCACACGCCCTGGCTCGAAGCACTGGACGACTCCATGGCCGCGTATCTGGGCGATGTGCCCACTGCCATCAAATCCGTCGGCTGAGCCTGTACGCCAGATAAAGGAGCATCCGCATGAGTGCACCGAGTGTTTCGCACCCTTGGGAACCGGGGTTGTTTGCCCGGGCGCCCGCGATTGAGCGCTATCGGGTAGCCGGTGGCGGCCTGACGCTGATCGCCCTGGAACCCGGCGACACCCTGCAAGTGATCGATATCGAAGGGTTGCAACCCTGCGAGCTGCTGGCGTTCGACCGACTAGGGCGCACAACCCTGGCGGCGTTGGGGCTGGTGGCTACATGGGGGTGCCGGTTTATCGCGACGCAGCTCGCTGAACCCAGCCTGCAAACCCGACGCATTGTGCAAGCGCTGGGCAAGCGCGGCGTCGATCCGCATCGACTTCCCGATTCGGCTTCGCTGTGGGACGAAGACTCACCTGCCGGGTACAGCCGCAGCTTCGTGGCGGGCGAATCATTATTGGTCATCGTCGCTGCGCCGAGTGAGCCCGGCGCGGTCGATCTGCAACAGACGGCCAGCGAGTTGCGACTGATCGTGCAGCGGGCCAATCCCTCGTCGATTCTGGTCCCGCCCCTGCCCGAGCCGTTAGGTGAGCCGCTGCAGGAGTTCACCGTTCGCGCGGGCACTGCGCACAGCTACACCGTGCGCCAGGGCCAGTACATCCAGGTGCTTGACGTTGCCGGACGGCAATGCTCGGATTTCGTCGCCCTCAATCGCCGGGCACTGGATCGCCAGCAAGAGCTGGACCTGGACCAAACCGTCACGCGGACCCTCAACGGTAACGCCTACCCCGCTCCGGGCCTGTTCGCCAAGTTTTTCGACCGGCAGATGCAGCCCATGCTGGAAGTGGTGCGCGACACCGTGGGCCGCCATGACTCCTTTGCCCTGGCGTGCGCCGCTCGCTACTACGAAAGTCACGGCTATTTTGGGCACGACAACTGCAGTGACAACATCAGTCGCGCGCTGGAATCCTTCGGGGTACAAGCCCGCAGCGGTTGGCCGGCCATCAACTTTTTCTTCAACACAGGGATCGATGCCCACCAGCAAATGACCCTGGATGAACCCTGGTCCAGACCGGGAGATTACGTTTTGTTGCGGGCCATGACCGATCTGGTCTGCGCCAGTTCGTCGTGCCCGGATGACATTGACCCGGCCAACGGCTGGAACCCGACCGACATCCAGATTCGTGTCTATTCCGACAAGGAGCGCTTTTCTATCGCCATGGCCACTCGAAAAACTGCTGATGCCGACCCGACGCTGACTCGTGAGTCTGGCTTTCACTCTCGCACCAGCGCCCTCACCGGCAGCTTCACCGACTACCGCAACTGGTGGTTGCCGCTGCGCTATGACGGGTTCGGCGCCATCGATGAATATTACGGCTGCCGCGAACGGGTGGCGGTGATGGACCTGACCGCCCTGCGCAAATTCGAAATCATCGGCCCGGACGCTGAAGCCCTGCTCCAGTACTGCCTGACCCGCGACGTCCGGCGCCTGGCCATCGGCCAAGTGGTGTATTCGGCGATGTGCCACGAACACGGCGGCATGCTCGACGACGGCACCCTCTTACGTCTGGGGCAGGACAACTTCCGCTGGATCTGTGGCGAGGATTACGCCGGGGTCTGGTTGCGTGAGCAAGCGCAAAAACTCGGGATGAAAGTCTGGGTCAAGTCTGCCAGCGAGCAGATTCACAACCTGTCGGTGCAAGGGCCATTGAGCCGTGAGTTGCTCAAACAAATGGTCTGGACCCCAGCCACTCAGCCGACCGTGGAAGCACTGGGCTGGTTCCGTTTTCTGGTTGGTCGGCTGGACAACTACGACGGTTGCCCGTTGATGATTTCCCGCACCGGCTACACCGGCGAGCTGGGCTATGAAGTCTGGTGTCAGCCGCAAGACGCCGAGCGGGTCTGGGATCGCGTCTGGCAACTGGGCGAACCGCTGGGCATCGTCCCGCTGGGCCTTGAAGCGCTGGACATGCTGCGCATCGAAGCCGGGCTGATATTTGCCGGGTACGAATTCAGCGACCAGACCGATCCTTTTGAAGCAGGGATCGGCTTCAGCGTGCCACTCAAGAGCAAAACCGACGACTTCATCGGCCGCGACGCCCTGCTGCGACGCAGTGCCAATCCGATGCACAAGCTGGTAGGCCTGCAATTGAGTGGCAACGAAGGCGCGCATCACGGCGATGGCGTGTACAGCGGCCGCGCGCAGGTCGGCGTGGTCACCAGTGCCTGCCGCTCACCGTTGCTGGCCAGCAATATCGCGTTGTGCCGGGTGGATGTCGCTTGTGCCGACGTGGGCACAACGCTGCAAGTGGGCAAGGTCGATGGTTTGCAGAAGCGTATCGACGCCCAGGTCATGGCACCGATTTTCTACGACCCGGACAAAAGCCGGGTGCGCAGTTAAGCGATAGAACACGTCATTGCAGCACCGAACACTGTTAATCGAACACTGTTACTGCGTTGCCAACCAGCGAGACCAAGAGTCGTTAAACAAGACCGCAAGCACTCGCTGACCGGCACCCTGACGTCTGCCGAATACGCTGTTCCGGCTCGACGGAGGGGATGCTGGTTCAACTTCCGACTGCCCCCGACAACTCTACTTACACATGGGATAACAGAAATGGAAGCGACTACGTTCGAGACCGTACCGCAGGAAGGCCAGACGGCCGGCAGCCTGCATCGCAAAATTGACTGGAGAGGTGCGTTCTGGGTCGCCAGCGGCGTACCGGCACTGGTCTTGTTCTCCATTGGTGCGATTGCCGCAACGGTGGGTAAACCGGCATGGATCGTCTGGATCATTTCGATCCTGTTCGGCTTTATCCAGGCCTTCACCTACGCCGAAATCGCCGGGTTGTTTCCGCATAAATCCGGTGGTGCATCGGTCTATGGTGCCGTGGCCTGGGTGCGTTACAGCAAGCTGATCGCCCCGGTGTCCGTATGGTGCAACTGGCTGGCGTGGTCGCCGGTGCTATCCATTGGTTCGGGGCTGGCGGCCGGCTATATCCTCACTGCGTTGTTTGCACCCGATGCACTGATCAATACGTGGCAGTTAACGCTGCTGGACCTTGGCTGGATCAAAAGCGGGTTGTCCCTGCGCCTGAACGCAACCTTCCTCGTGGGCGTGGTGATTCTGCTCGGGGTGTTCGCGGTGCAACACGGCGGCATCCTGCGCTCGGCGCGCCTGACCTTGATCCTCGGCGTCACCTCACTGATCCCGCTGCTGTTGGTCGGCGTGGTGCCGTTGCTGACCGGCGATGCCACCCACGCTAACTTCCTGCCGCTGTATCCCTTGGCTCACGATGCTGGCGGGCTGGTCATTGATGGCGCCTGGGACATTTCCGGTTGGTCGTTGATGGCCGGTGGCTTGTTCATGGCCGCGTGGTCGACCTACGGTTTCGAGACCGCCGTGTGCTACACCCGCGAGTTCAAAGACCCTAAGCGTGACACCTTCAAGGCGATTTTCTATGCCGGTCTGCTGTGCATTCTGGTGTTCACCCTAGTGCCCATGGCATTTCAGGGCAGCCTGGGTCTCGGTAAACTGGTCAGCGCGGCGGTGGTGGATGCCAACGGCGTAATCACCACCCCAGCGGTCTACAGCGGCCTGCTGTCCCCGGCTATCTACAGTGGCATGGGCGTGGGTCAGGCCATGGCCGACAGCATCGGTGGCGGCAAGCTAGTCGCCAATATCGTCCTGATTATGCTGATCCTCGCCACCTTGCTGGCGATCATGACCTCGATGTCCGGCTCGTCGCGCACCTTGTACCAGG
This sequence comes from Pseudomonas sp. 5C2, assembly GCF_034314155.1. Taxonomy (NCBI): domain Bacteria; kingdom Pseudomonadati; phylum Pseudomonadota; class Gammaproteobacteria; order Pseudomonadales; family Pseudomonadaceae; genus Pseudomonas; species Pseudomonas sp. 5C2. The sequence goes on from NZ_JAVIWH010000002.1 coordinate 1,555,009, forward strand.
CCTCCGTGGATGGCTGGCTGCCGAAATACTTGGGCCGCACCAACGAACACGGTGCCCCCACCGCAGCCATGTGGACCGACCTGTCGTTCAACCTGCTGCTGTTGCTGATGTCCGACTACGTGTTCGTCCTCGCGGCGTCCAACGTCAGCTACATCATCTTCAACTTCCTCAACCTCAACGCCGGCTGGATCCACCGCATGGACCGCCCGGACTGGGTGCGCCCGTACAAAGCGCCAACCGTGTTGCTGGTCCTGGGGGGCGTACTGAGCTTCGTCAACCTCGCGTGCATGGGCCTTGGCGCCGACATCTGGGGCGCAGGCACCCTGTTCACCGGCGTGCTGCTGGCGCTGCTGATCATCCCGGTGTTCTTCTATCGGCACTACGTACAAGACAAGGGCCGCTTCCCGGCCGCCATGATGACCGACCTGTATATCCAGGCAGATGACGGCGCCAGGCGCGCAGGCATATTGCCGTATGTGACGTTGGCTGCGGGTGTGCTGGTGGTGTACTTCTGCCATCGGTTGTTGGCGTGAAGGACTGAGCCGCTGAACCTTGAGTGACGGGCGAAGAGACAGGCCTGGAGGTGCAATCTACGTACTGTAGATGAGCCTTCCGGGCCTGTTTATTTATACAAAACCCTGCTTGTTTTGTGAGTCGTCGCGAACGGTGGAACCTTGCTGTATATTCGCCAAAAATAAACAACAACAGTGACGTTATGAACCCATCAAAGAAGCGTGCGACTGCCCTGGCACTCTATCCAGAAGATACCCGCGAGGCAGCGGCCCTGCTGAAGCAAGCTGTACCTTTGATGGTGCGTCATAACATTGCGCCCAACCCGGTGCACTACGCCCTCTGGTACACCTACAGCAAAGGCCAGGCACCAGAACTCAATCGCCACCTGGATCGGGTTGTCCGAGACTTCGACTATTTCCCCCCGGAGTCCGCTGCCAAGCTTTTTCGCGAATACATCATCCACGACGAACTGGAGGATGCCCGCATCGGTCAGCAACAAGCGATCAGTCTGGTAGACGGCATGGAGCGCGACGTTTCGCATAACGTGAAGGGCAATATCAACTTTCAGGCGAGCCTTGGGTATTGCCTAGAAATGCTTGATGAGCCGATCGATGATCGATTACCCAGCATACTCAGCGAGCTGCAACAGAGCACCCAGCTCATGCAGGATCAGCAAGAGCTTTTCCTGTCCCAGCTGCATGCTGCTCAAAGTGAAATCAAGAACCTACGAGGCAAGCTTGAACGTGCCCAGCTGGCCGCGACGCTGGACGGTCTGACCCAGGTGTTCAACCGGGATACCTTCACCCGGCTGCTGGAGCAAGCGCTAAGCAACGCGCCCCAGACTGTGGCCTTGGTCATGCTGGATATCGATCACTTCAAGCAATTCAATGACCAGTACGGTCACCCTTTAGGTGACCGCGTGCTCCAACACGTCGGCCAGGTGCTACGGGACTCACTTCCCCCTCACGCTGCGGCGGCCCGCTACGGCGGTGAAGAGTTCTGCGTCATCCTGAACCAGTGCACCGATCTCGGCAGCGCCCATGCCTTCGCCGAGCAACTGCGCCTGAAAATCCAGTCATTACGGATCAAGGCTCGTAAAGCTGACAAAGTACTCGACACGATAACGGCCTCCTTTGGTGTCGCACTCTTCGAAGCCGATGACACCCTGGAAAGCCTTGTCACTCGTGCCGATGACGCGCTTTACCAAGCCAAACGCAATGGGCGTAACCGAGTGCACCGGTAATCAACCCTCGGCGAGCGGTTGCCTTAGCCGCGACGCTCATATCGAGCGACGGGGTTAGTTTGTTTGGCAGGCTCACGTCTGCTAAAGCCAGGGCGTAGCATCCAGTGGTTCATTTCGGCAAAGCCGGCTTTGCCGGGAAGTGACCAGAGAGGGTCAGATTTCGAGCCTTTGCAGGCAGTCACTACAGGCAACAATCGGCCAACATCGTTGAAAAACATTTATCTAGTGTACTGTTTTCAAAATAGCTTACCCATTCATCTGCGCTTCCATCACATCGCGTGCTCGCCGAATCTTGCTCAAAATCTCCTCTCCATTTGCGTTCCAAACGTACCGGGTCGGTTGCGCGTTTCGTAATGCCAGGAAGGTGGTAATCGAGCTTTCCAGCTCGCGTACGCAGCCGAAACTGCCGTCGCGTAAGAACACGGTAATGTCCCTGAAAAATCGCTCGACCATGTTCATCCAGGAGCTGGAGATCGGTGTGAAATACACATGGACGCGCGGATGTTTCGCGAGCAAGGCCTTCACCTTTGCATGCTTGTCAAGTCATTGGCAGCCCATAGCTTGTGGACGGTGGTCGCCGAGATGCCAGCGGCACGGGCCATGCTTCGAATGTTGCGCCGCTAGTGACTAGCCTGATGCTCGAACAACACACAATTTACAGCCATGTCCTGGCCTAGGCTACGTCCAACGGCAAGAACATCCAGCCGCGCGTTGCTGCGCAGCTGGACGTCGACCAGATATCCGAGATCATCTCGGTTGAAAGCACTGACACCTTCAAGCGCCCGATCTACGCTGGTAACGCCATTGCCACCGTACAGTCCAACGCAGCGGTCAAGGTCATCACCTTGCGTGCCACCGGTTTTGACCCGGTGGCTTGTGAAGGTGGTTCGGCGGCTGTTGAAGCGGTGACGGCTGCTCACGACGCGGAAATTTCCAGCTTCGTCGGGGAAGAACTGGCCAAGTCCGATCGGCCGGAACTGACCGCTGCCAAGATCGTCGTTTCCGGCGGTCGCGATATGCAGAACGGTCAGGCCGGCAAAATCGTTGCGCCCCAGCTGTACATCGCCGTCGGTATTTCCGGTGCGATCCAGCACCTGGCCGGTATGAAAGACTCCACAGTGATCGTGGCGATCAACAGGGATGAAGAAATCTATAACGCGTCCAACATTTTGGGGTCAGATCAAATTAAGTGGACACCATTTCTAGCTCTATTTAAGCCCATTCCTCATGCAGCCAAAACGCCTCTTCTATCTCAAATCATTCAAGGCCCAAGTCATCCAGGAGTGCCTCGAACCCGACGCCACTATCGAAGTTCCACATGCTCGTGGCACCGTAGATGTAAGTTGGCCAGTCGAGAGGCCAGGTGCCTGCGCAGGTTTCCTTCGAGACCTGCTGCGATGATTCGCATCGACGCGATCTGGCTTGCCGTCGAACCCATGGACGCGCGCGATGGCACTGAAACCGCACAGTGCTTATCTTTTCGCCAACCGCCGCGCCAATCGGTTGAAAGTCTTGGTTCACGATGGCTTTTGGATTTGGCTGGCTGCTCGTCGCTTGAACCAGGGCCGTTTCGTCTGATCTGGTCACTTCCTCATTGCTCTAGCCACCGCCAACCAAGCCCCCGCCGCAGGCGACAAATGCGCGTCCTTGCGCCACGCCAACGCGATATACCAATCCGTATCCGGCTCATCCAGCGCCACCAACCGAATCCCGCCGTGATAGTGCTTCTGCGCCAGCATCCTCGGCAAAAACGCCACACCCAGCCCCGCTGAAACCAGATCCACAATAAAGTCGACCTGACCGCTGCGTGCTGTCACCTTGGGCGTAACGCCCTTGCGGTCGCACGCCACCTGAATCATGGTATTCAGTGCAAACCCTTCCTCGAAAAGGATAAACGGCGTATCGGCCAAGTCTGCGATGTCGACGCTGTTGCGTTCGGCCATTGGGTGGTTCTCTGCCATAACGACCACCAGTGGCTCGATGCGCACATCCTGGTAATCGAACTCTTCGTTAAACGATTTCATCTTTAACAGCGCAGCCAGGTCTACCTCTCCCGACTTCAGGCATTCATTCAGTTTCCTTGCGCCGTGTTCAATGAGTTGAATTTCGATATTCGGATAGCGGGCGCGGTATTCGGTGAACATTGCGGCGAAGAGTACGCCGCTGGCCACGGGTGGCAGGCCGATGCGCAGTACGCCACCTTTGAGACCGCGCAGGTCGTTGACTTCGGCGATGAGATCGTTGTGTTCGGCCAGTAGGACGAGGGCGCGGCGATATACGATTGCGCCGGCGGCGGTTAGTTCGCTTCGGTGGCCGATGCGGTTCAACAGCGGCGTGCCTAGGTCATCTTCCAGGGTCTTGACGGCCTTGCTGACGGTGGATTGGGTAAGGGAGACCACTTCGGCAGCCTGGGAGAAGCCGCCTTGGCGCACAACTTCGACAAAGGCGCGTAATGTTCGAAGGTTCATGAGCATTCCATTTCCGACTTAATTGTAGTTGTAAAAGTTGTTATTATCATAGTCGATATTTCCTTACTCTGAACCTACAGCGAATGCCTTGCGGCCTCGTTTAGTAGACTTCTTCCCCAAGGAAAAACCGTCATGATTATTTCGTCGGCGTCTGATTACCGCGAAGCGGCCAAACGTAAACTTCCGCGTTTTCTGTTTGATTACATCGATGGCGGTGCCTATGCAGAGCACACGCTGCGAGCCAATTGTTCGGACTTGGCCGATATCAGTTTGCGTCAGCGCATCCTCAAGAATGTCGACAACTTGAGCCTGGAAACCACGCTCTTTGGTGAACCACTTGATATGCCGATTATCCTCAGCCCCGTAGGCCTGACCGGCATGTATGCGCGCCGGGGTGAGGTGCAGGCGGCCAAGGCAGCGGCGAAAAAGGGGATTCCGTTCTGCCTGTCGACGGTGTCGGTGTGCTCCATTGAGGAAGTAGCGTCGCAGAGCGCGCAGTCGATCTGGTTTCAGCTGTATGTGCTCAAAGACCGTGGCTTTATGAAGAACGCCCTGGAGCGTGCTAAGGCTGCCGGAGTCAAAACGCTGGTGTTCACGGTCGATATGCCGACGCCCGGCGCCCGTTATCGCGATGCTCACTCCGGTATGTCCGGGCCGTACGCCGCACCTCGGCGCATTTTGCAGGCCATGACCAAACCGGACTGGGCGTTGAATGTTGGCCTCCTCGGTCGCCCTCATGATCTGGGCAATATCTCCAAATACCTGGGCAAGGCCACCACGCTGGAGGACTACGTGGGCTGGCTGGCGAACAACTTCGACCCGTCCATCAGTTGGAAAGATCTGGAGTGGATACGCGAGTTCTGGAAAGGCCCGATGATCATCAAAGGCATTCTCGACCCGCAGGATGCCAAGGATGCGGTGAGCTTCGGGGCGGACGGCATTGTGGTATCCAACCACGGTGGCCGTCAGCTGGATGGCGTGCTGTCCACCGTCAAGGCGTTGCCGCCGATTGCCCAGGCTGTCGGCAGTGATCTGACGGTGTTAGTCGACTCCGGTATTCGCTCGGGTCTTGATGTGGTGCGCATGCTCGCCCTGGGCGCCAAAAGCGTGTTGCTCGGGCGCTCGACGGTCTATGCGCTGGCCGCCGATGGGCAGCGTGGTGTAGAGAATATGCTGGAGATTTTTGCCAAGGAAATGCGTGTGGCCATGACGTTGACCGGGGTGACGTCGATTGAGCAGATCGACGCAAGTACCCTGGTTCAAGCAGCCGTTTGAAGGCCGCCATGCAGCATTCATTGCCCGCCAAAGCGCTCCAATCACTGCGTAGGCTGCACGATATCCCTGTGGGCGAGGTCGTGTGCGGAGGTATTGTCTGTACCGCTCCCGCGTTGCTGGCGGCTTATCTGCATAACCCTTTGTTCAGCTGGTCAGCGATTGCCGCCTTCTGGACCTACCTGTCGCTGGTGACTGGAGGCTTTTGGACGCGACTGTCACTCGCCCTATCATTCGGTGTCGCGGGCGCCCTGGCTTCGGGGCTCGGCGCCTGGACGGTCGCCTATCCGCCCGTCGTGATCGTGCTCGCCGCGATCACAGGTTTTGGCGGCGCCGTGGCCCAAGGCGGCGGAACGCGAATCGGGTTGCCTGCCCTGTTGGCGGCGACGGCCTTCGCGGTTTCAACCGCTTTCCCCGGTAAAGACTTTGCCCACGGCATGACCTACGCCACTTACTTTCTCTACGGCAATCTGTGGGCCACGGGCTTTGCCCTGCTGCTGTGGCGCATTGAAAAGCCCCATGCAACTTCAATAAAAGAGGCTGCCCAGGCGAGCTTCACGCTTACGTCTGACCTCACCCTTCACGGGCTGCGTGTCGGCTTGGCGGCGGCGATCTCGGTGGGGCTCGTCCAATACTGGAGGCTGGACCATGGCTACTGGATGACCTTGACGGTATTTTTCATCATGCAGCCCAAGTTTTCCGGCACCTTGAAAACCTCGCTTGAACGGGTCGCAGGCACCTTGCTCGGCAGCCTGTTGGCCGCCGCCCTGGGGTCGTTCATTCACTCGCCCCTGTTATTGGCAGCGCTGATCCTGCCGCTCTCGATTGGCACGCTGGCAGGGCGATCCATCAGTTACAGAGCCTACATACTGTTTCTGACACCGCACTTTATTCTCGTTGCAGAGCTGGGCCAGCCGTCTGCGTCGGAACTGGGGCTGAGCATTCTTCGGGTCTGTAACAGCCTTGGTGGGGCATTGCTGGCTGTCGGGATTTCACTGTTGGTTTATCCGTGGTGTGGGCGGCGCTGAGCAGCCTTCCTCTTGCGACCACTACCCTACCTCTGTTGGCGGAAAATACGCGCTACAAGAAGCACACCGCCGCACAACAAGGTAATGCCGTTCATCACTGCAGCGCTAGGCAAGGCGCCGGCTGGCTTGGATGGTGGAGGAAAAAGATATCGAGCCACATGTGCCGGTTTGGGACAAAACCGAGCGTAAAAACGGCAGTCTCTCGAGTACCGACTTTCAATGGAATGAAGAGGCGCGCGATGTTGCTCGGCGAATAGCCGCGACGCCGCAATATGTGTGCTCCCGCCACGAACGGAAGAAAGTCGAAATGTTGTTCGCTCACCTCGAGCGAATCTTGAAAGTGGATCGCTTGCGATTGCGAGGTATGAGCGGTGCGAGCGATGAGTTCACGTTAGCGGCAGCGATACAAAACTTGAGAAGGCTGGCCAAACTGAAATCCCACTGGCCGCCAACTACGGGATAGGTGTGCCTGAATTTACCAAAAAACCTCCAATCAACCCACTGACAAAGCTGCACCGGTCAACGCAGAACCGAATAACCACTCAACGTGGTAAATAAGCTCTGAAGTGACTGCTAACCTCGAAGTCTCGCAGCCTGAAAAAGTCGGCCCCGGTTTCCACCTGCGGATTCCACGCCACATGGGCACTCGTTCCACATTCACGTGGACAGGCAGTCGCAGCGACGCAGGTTCGCATTGTTAACCTGAAGTACCCACTGTCGTCAATTTCGTCGAGCGCCTGCGCATCGATTCGCCTTTGAGTTCAATGCGGTAAGCAATGATACCCCTACTCAGAATTGCTGTTTAGGACCCTGAAATATTGCCCGCAATGGCCCACGAATGGTTTTGCAAATGTGGACGCCGCTCGCCGCTTGGTTTATCCGCTGGTACAAATCAGCACTGCCACAACCGCATCCAGACGGCTGAACTGAATCCGATTGAGATAGTCGTAGATATAGATCTTCAGCAAGACCGCTGGGTGGTTAGCCCGACGACCAGTTGCAGCAGGATCGACACCCTCAAACCCGAGTGCCCCAAGGTGAGTTCATCGACAAAAACATCGACCATACGCACCGAATTTTCTTCCGCCACGTAATCGTCCAAACAGTCCGGCACCCAGGTGACTTGGCGATTGCCTCAGTGGGCATTGGACAGGGTTGTGGTCGATTCCAAGCGGCGTTTTGCAAGGTAGTTGTCGCGTCAGCTGTGTTTTATGCGGCTATTTTCAGTGTCGGTAACTCCCTTTCCGGATTGAGTGTGACCGCGCCGATGGGCTGCCAATTGCGTGTCGCACCTGACCAGCGATGTGGATGTTGATTACGAGCTTGCTGATACAGGGCATGACGCTTGGCCAAGATCTCTTGATCATCTCCTCGATGACGCTGCGCCGGGGTCACGAAGCGGATGCGGCTGTGGCGGTGTTGGTGGTTGTACCAGCGGATAAAATCGCGCACCCAGCTGCGTGCCGCGTCCAAATCTGCAAAACCACCAGGAGGCCATTGCGGGCAATATTTCAGGGTTCTAAACAGCGATTCTGAGTAGGGATTATCGTTACTCACCCGTGGTCGTCCGCGTGACGGGGTGATGCCGAGTTCGTACAGTTTGCTCAGCAACGTCACCGATTTCATCGGTGCACCGTTGTCCGAGTGCAGCACTAGGGGCCGTCCGGCGCAGCGTTCGGTGAGCACGGTGCGCTGCATCAGTTCGGCCGCCAGCTCGCCACTTTCTTGCTCGTAAACTTCCCAGCCCACGGCCTTTCGGCTGTAGATGTCCTCGATCAAATACAGATAGTAGTACTTCCCACGCACTGGCGATGGCAAGTAGGTGATGTCCCAAGACCAGACCTTATTGGCTGTGGTTGCGCTGTGAGTTGTCGGCGCAGCATGCTTGTGCGGTGCATGGCTGCGGCCACGTCGGTGCTGCTGATCAGCTTCCTTCAGGACGCGGTAAAAGGTTGCCTCTGAGGCCAGATAACGACCTTGATCGGCCAGTATCGGGACGATCTGGCTGGGCGGCAGGCTGACGAATGGCGGACTGTTGCAGACCTCTAAAATAGCGCAACGCTCCTGTTCACTCAGGGCATTAAGTGGTCGCGGACGTGACGTGGTGGTGCGCACGTCGGCCTGCATCACAGGCGTCAGCGCCCAGCGTTGCAGGCTGCGCAGCGACAGCCCGATCTCCGCGCTGGCAATAGTTTTGCGTGCACCAGAAGCAACGGCTTGGTTAAAACGTTCAACGAGTTGTTGCCGTTCTGGCAGCGAGGTCAGACGTCCTCGCTGTCGTTTCCCCAGAAGGCATTCATCTTTTTTCGCAGCACCAGAATCGCGGCGGTTTCTGCGAGCGCCTTGTCCTTGCGCCGCAGTTCACGCTCCAACTCGGCGATGCGTTTTTTGTCGGCGCGCGCCTGTTCTCGCTCGGCCTGGCGCTGTGCCTGGGCTGTTAGCTGGCCACTGATGCAGGCCTGTCGCCAAGCGCCGATTTGCTCGGGGTACAAACCCTTGCTGCGACAGTATTCGCTAAGCTCGATCTCGCTCAACGTGGCCGTGTGCAACACCGCTGCGAACTTGGCTTCAGCCGACCAGTTATCGGCACTGCTTTTATCTCCGGGCACCACTGCGCCTCCTGCTTTGAGCTTGGTTCGCCAAGCATACAGGGTGGCTTGAGAGATGCCTTCTTGACGCGACAACTCGGCCACGGACATGTTTTGAGGCGGCAGCAATTTGTTGATAAGGGCCGCTTTACGCTCAGGTGAATAGCTCGACATTACAGCTCTCTTTGGCGCCCCCGATCTATCGTTTTGATAAATCAGCTCAGGCGACAACTAGCCTGACACCGGGGGCAAGTGACCGCCTCTTTACTGATACTTTACCAATCGCTGACATTAATGTTCACCGGTTGCTTGATACTCCCTATCAACGGAGTTAGGCGCTGTATCGGAAATCTGCCTTGAGTCGACTGTTTGATGCGCGTTTGGCGGTGACGCTTAATGCACTCACGGAGACAAACACGTTGGCCAGAGGTGTATTGAAAACGGCCAAGCCATCGGTAACAAAAAATAAAGTGATAGAGGTTTGACGAACAATGTCCCATTCCACTCCAACCAAGACAAACTACAGTGTTGTGTTGGTTAATTACAAATCACTTGAGCTTACCAAGGCGTGTTTGGACCTGTTGCGCCAGGGGTTGCAAGATTCTGGAACACCCGTCTGGGTCGTGGATAACTACTCGGACGACGCGAGCAGTGAGTACCTGCGCACGTTGAACTGGATCAACCTGATTGAGCGCAAAAAAACCACGCCTGAGGCCGGAAGCGTTGCCCACGGTCGGGCGCTGGATACTGCGTTGGATAAGATCGATACTGAATACGTATTTTTGTTGCATACCGATACGCTCATTTATGATCTGAATGTTTTTTCCATGATGATCGGCCAGTGTACGGGTCCACGTGAGGTTGCGGCTGTTGGATGTGTAGAACAGTTGAATCGAGGCATGGGTCGATCGGCCTGGCGCTTGGCTACCCGTTTTATCAAACACTACGTTCGGCGTAGCTTGCGAGCGTTGGGCCTGAACGCAAAAGAACCGAAACCGTTCAGAGAAAAACATTTAAAGAGCTTTTGTACCCTGTGGAATGTGCGATTGATTAAAAAGCACGGGCTGCACTTCCTGACGGACGACCGCAACCCCGGCTATGAACTACAAGATAGAATGGCCGCGTGGGGATATCAGATTGTTTTTTTGTCCCCACGGAAAATATTCAGCTACCTTGATCATATCCAGGGTGGGACAATTTCAGCCATGGGCGGTTATGCGGGCAGTCACCGAAGAGTAAAGATGTATAATCAACTGACTAAAGAGAAACCTCTTTTTTAAAAACTTACAACTCAGATAACGATAATAATCCGACGATTCACCCTGAATATTGCAAAACTCCAATTTTTAAAATCAACACCCGCCTTGAGCAATGTTGCTCTGATCGTGCTTACCCAAGGGGACATGACATGCCAAGCGTTATCCACATTGCAGCCGCTCTCTTACTCAACCCACAAGGGAAAGCCCTGCTGGTGCGAAAACGCGGCACCACCGCCTTCATGCAACCCGGTGGCAAGATTGAACCCAACGAACGTCCGGAGCAGGCCCTGGTGCGTGAACTGAATGAAGAACTGGGAATAACCATCGATTCTGCAAGCACCCGGTATCTCGGGCGATTCAGCGCGCCCGCCGCCAACGAACCTGGCTTCGAAGTACGCTGCGAACTGTTCGAGGTCAGGATCGAGGGCGATGTCATACCCGCTGCCGAAATCGAGGAAGCTGTGTGGGTTGATGCACACCAACCCCTGATCCTGGAGCTGGCGCCATTGACACGAGATCACGTTCTGCCCCTCATCAAATGACCGGGTTACCCCCAATCACCAAGCTGTGCGCTTTCACACAGCCCGTGCGGTTCATTCAGAAGGCTAGAAAAACACAGGCCGTTTCAGGCCAGCCGTTTCAAAAAGTGATGGCAGGAAATCTGATAGTGGCGCTGCATGTAGAGTCGATGAGCTGCGCTCCTATCCGTGCCAACCCCAGAGTCAAGATGCACGGCCGAGCAACCCAGGCGCACTGCTTCGGCCTCAGCCCAATCGAGTAATTTCGAGGCATGGCCTTTGCCGCGCCACTGAGGCAGGGTCGCAATGTCCACTATGTAGAAAGACTTTCCTAACCAGAGAGAAAACTGAATCCTATAGCTCAATACACTTACAGCTGAGGTCGAACCATCTTCCCAAAGCCCGACAAGGTTGTAGCCATTGGGGCGAAGTAACTCGTCGATTGTCGAAGTAATCTCAGCCGGTGAGTATCGCGGCCACAACTCACATAAGGCCGCCGCGGCCTGGTCTGTGTCGGCGGCACTTATTGAATTAATGGTGAACGACATAAAACTCTCCTTGGGTAATTCACGCCGGGCGACTCAGTTGTCGTCAACCCTAATGGTTATTGATGCATGAGCGCAACCTGCGGGAAAGTTGCAGGGTGAATATCAGTTGCGAGGGGGATTAGTCGTGTCGGCCGATCAATCCATTGGAGATCGCGGCGTTTTGCAAGCGAGTCGTCGCGCAAGCAGCATCGCCATCCAGCGTTTACAATCATGCCGCGTATTGATTTCTGCCGACAACGCCGCACAGGAGAACTTATGACCGATACCCCTTACTGTTTCAGCTTAGGCGCTGATGCCGAGGCCATGGCTGTGGTGCGCCAAGGTCTGGAACGCTTCAATGTGGAGCAGATAGGCCCCTACGCCTACGAGGATTTCCAGCTCTATGCCCGCGATAGGGGCGGCCAGGTAATAGGAGGCATGTTCGGCCATTTCGGGATGGGCTGGCTCTACATTGACTATCTTTGGTTGAACGATACCCTGCGCAGCCATGGTCTAGGCGGTAAGTTGCTGAAGAGAGCAGAGGATGAAGCGCAACGTCGGGGTTGTAAGGGCTTGTTCCTCTACACCTACAGCTTCCAGGCGCCCGACTTCTATCAGAAGCAGGGCTTCCAGATAATGGGCGTGCTGGAAGATTGCCCGCCCGGACACCAGCGCTACTACCTGAAAAAAACACTCAAGGAGTAAGGCTATTGTCCGGTTTATCGATCCCGGGAAAACGGGGTAGATTTACTTTCCATAGCCTGGGCGTCAGCTTTGGGTGGATCTCTACCCGTAACGCGCGCCCTCAGCCAATACCGTGATCGTCGGGATGTCGCGATGGCACCAGGGTCGGGCTACGATCGCAGAGGCTAATCACCAGCCGCGCCACCAGGTCATGCAAGATAATGGTGTGGCGGTTGCCCGCAGTTTCGTAGTGCTGCTTGATCTTTGCCTTTAGGTCCCGATCACCACTGACCTCAACCAGGATATCCACCTCGCCAACGGCCTCGACCATCGCTATCGGGTCCGAGAAGCAGGGGATCTGCTGCTCGCGGGCCAAGGTCATCCCGGTGGAGTTGGGATCAAGGTCCGCGACACCGAGAACCTGAATGTAGTCATACTGCAGCAGTTCACGCAGCAGCGGTGAGCCGGTACGGCCTGCGCCGATCACGGCGATGCTGATGTTTTGCGACATGGGGGCAAACTCCTTTTCCGAATGACACGCCATGATGGCTTGAAGCCAGCATGCTAACAGCTTTGCCCTGGATACCAACATGCAGCACAGCGCCGCAGGCGTACGACCCTCCCCACTGAGCCGAATCAGGCAAGCTTCACCGGCTGTAAGCTGACCGAAGCCAACTTCACCCAAGTGTCGGCGCTTGGCATGACGTTCAGCGATACGCTTCTTATTGGCGCGTATTTGCCGGGGTTCTCGTTCTACAAGACGGAAATCGACAACCTTGATCTGTCCGATGCGGAGCTGACTGATGCCGACTTTCGCCATGCGGTGTTCGTCGGTGGCAGCCTGGCCAATGCCCGAGTGAACGGTGCGCGGTTCGACAATGCGGATCTGCGCGATACCAGTCTTCAAGGGCTGAAGCTGACTGACGCCAAGCTGTTCAAGGGATCGATCATCTCGAGAGCCCAGGCCGGGATGTTGCTGTCCGGCCTGGGCCTTACGGTAGCGTGAGCCTGACCGGATGCTTTGCGCTATCGTGAGTGATCAAATGGCACTCATTTCAACCAAGTCAAACTGCGACCTGGAGGGGCAAGGCATGGGTCGTGAAGCTCGTGAGCAAGGCGAACCGCTCAAGCGTCTGTTTTTCGCCCTGCCCTGCGCAGATGCACAACGCCGGGCCATCGCCCAATGGCGAAGCGCTCTTGAGCTAAGCGGCGGACGCCCAGTGCCTGCGGAAAATTTTCATTTGACGCTGATGTTTCTGGGCTCTGTTGCTGTGAGTCAAATCCCGGACATCTGCGCCGCTGCCGCACGGATTAGAACGCCAGGCAGGCCGTGGACTGTACCTCTCGACCGCCTGGATGTATGGCCTCAATCCAACGTTTTATTACTCGCTCCAGCACAGTCGCCACGGGTTTTACGCCAGCTGGTCTATGCCTTGCAACAGGCGCTGTTACCCCTTGGGTTTGTGGACGCCGCCCGTGAGTTTCGCCCTCACCTGACCTTGATGCGGGACTATCGAGCACCTGTCCCTGAGTCCAACACTCCACCAGACTTTCACCTAAGCGCCAGACACCTCATCCTATTCGAGTCGCACAAAGGCCGCTATCGACCGCTGGCCGAATGGCCTCTGGTTTCGTAGACGCCCGCCCCGCCCATTCGGATAGGTATTGTCTGCTCAGCCAAGGCCTATCGTGCTGTGCCATCGTGAGGCTTATAGAAGAGAAACTTCCCGGTCTCGGCTGTTTTGATATAGTCCTTGGCCCAGTCGGGCGACACGTTCTTGCCGTGGAAATACATAGCGCCGTGGGTTCGGTCTGTGAGTTCTTGGTTGAGCGCTTTTCGCGCTATTTCCTTGGCAATCGCATAAGGAGCGTCCTCTTCTACCTGATCCGAACGCCCATCACACCACCACGAAAACTGACAGGCATGCTTTTCAGAGCCTTGCTTGACCACCGCGCACACCGTATCTGGAAAACCCTCATGGCCAAGTCGGTTCATGACAACGCTGGCGACGGCTTCCATGTCGGCAGAGGCCCCGCCTTTGGCTTCCCAGTAGACGGAGCGTGCAAGACAGGTAATTGCATCGTCCAAAGGTGCTTTCCCTACGGGATCGACCGCCTGCGCTTCAGGTTGCGTGATGGCCTCGGCCTTGGGCGCAGGTGTCGCGCTCCCCTTCTCTGCAGCTTTCTGCTCCAGGACCTGGGCTTTGTCCACCGCCGCTTCTTTATTTTGCTCTTGGTCAGCCGCAATCGCCGGCTTCCCGAGAAGGGCTATTGCGAAGCAGATTGCTATCCCTATAAGGCGCATAGTCGAACCTTCTTGACTCATGTAGTGGTCAAATCATTCCAACAGACTACATGCTACGCTTTTGCTGTCAGCTGACCACTCGGCCACTGGTGAAAAGCCCTCAGTGCCAGTATGAGTTGGCGCTATCTGCGTTTTCCGGGGGCGCGACATGACCGCCACAGAGATATTGTCATCAATGACCGCCAGCCGTCTTGAGGCGTTGCACCAAGACGGCTTCGTACTGCTGCCCGGAGTGCTGGAGGGTTCGCAAATAACCACGCTGCGCAAGGCTATCGACTGCCTTGACCCGCAGCATTGGGACTACAGCGGCCTGCTCGATCATTACAAGTGCGTGTTCAACCGCGACCCGTTGTGGCTGCCGTTTCTCGACCTGAGCGGGATCATCGAGCTGGCCGAGGCTGCTCTAGGAACCGATTGCCACATCATCGGCCAGACCGCCTGGCGCTGCCATCCCGGCTTCGTCGGTACCGAACTGCATCTGGACTACCTGGTGATGGAGCTGCCGCAAAGCCTGCTGGGCGACCCCTCGTTCGAGTTGCCGATGCAGATCTGCACCGCGCACCTCTACCTCGACGATATTGATGCAGACCTCAGCCCCACTCGGGTTATCCCGGGTAGCCACCGGGCCGGGCGTCCGCCGACTGACGGTGAAAACCAGTGGCAAGGCTGTACTGCACAGCCGGTGCTGTGCCGGGCCGGGGACGTACTGATGTTTCGCAGCGAACTGTGGCACGCAGGTAGCAACAACCAAACCCTCGACCGCACGCGCTACCTGTTGCAGGTGCACTACGGCCGGCGCATGGTGGCGCAGAAATTCGCGCCCTATCTGCACTGGCGCTTCAACCCCATAGTGTTGGCGGCGGCCTCGCCACGTCAGCGGCGTCTGTTGGGAGAGCATCAGGAAGCGGAATACGATTGACCCTTTGACTTGATGTCACCTGACGCGAAATATGTCGCATCTGCCAAACATTTTCGGTTCGACGTGAAAAGGCGTTGCGCTAGGTGGGGCGAAATCGCGCATCATGGGCGCAGTCAGTTAAAGAGAGACTTCCATGCGCGTCCTATCATCCGTTATGCGTATTGCCGCATTGTCCCTGGGCCTGGTGTGCGCCGCCACTGCCGTGGCGACCGAGGACACCCAACTGGTCGAGTCGATCAACGCTTACCGCAGCCAAGTGCAGCGCTGCGCGGGCCAGGCATCCCAGGAGTTGCCACCGCTAGCGTCCGATCCGCGCCTGGTCCTGCCCGCCAATAGTGTCGGAGACCTGCAGCAGGCGCTGGCGCGGGCGACCTATCCGATGGTCAACGTGCAGGCGATCAGCCTGTCCGGGCCGCGTGATGCGCAGTCGGCCATGACGGCTGTGCGAGAGAGCTTTTGCCAAGTCGTGCTGGACCCGCAATTCGTCGATATCGGCGTGAGCCAGGAGGGCCGTGAGTGGCGCATCGTGCTGGCGCGTCCGATGTTGGCTGGGCGCTTGGGCGACTGGCAAGCGGAAGGACAGAAGCTCCTCGAAATGATCAACACCGCACGCACGCGGCCGCGCCAGTGCGGCGCCCAATCCTTTGCGGCCACGACACCGCTGACCTGGAACGCGATGCTCGCGACGGCAGCCGAGAACCATGCCCGAGCAATGGCTAACAACAACTTCTTTGATCATAAAGGCCGCGATGGCCACACACCGGGCGACCGGGCTGAACTGGCAGGCTACGTCGGTCAGCAAATCGGCGAAAACATTGCCGCCGGGCAGGACATCGCGCGCAAGGTGGTCGATGGCTGGCTCGCCAGCTCCGGTCACTGCGCCAACCTGATGAACCCACAATTCCGCGAGCTGGGCGCAGCCTATGCGGTTGATCCGAAGAGTGATGCGGGGATTTACTGGACGGCTATGTTCGGCTCGCAGTGAGTGCCTGAACGCATCATCCTAGAGCACGCGTGGCCCACGCCCGCTGTTTTGCGCCGCAGCCTCTCCAAGACGCTCCAGCACAAAGGCCTTCGCGTGACGTGTCATTTGGTCGAGATGTCGGTCGCGCTGCTTCTCGGCATCCACCATCGCTTTTTTCCCATGTTGCTGAAGCAGATAAGTATGAATCTGCCGCACCTCCACAGTTTTATAGATAGGCGCTACGTCCAGCACCGCCAACAGGCTGTCCGTACCGTGGTCACGGGTATTCATGAGCACCTGAGGACCGCGCACGCCCACAACCTGAAACCTCATTGACTCGAAATACGGCACCTTGGCAACGAAGCAGGCCAGCTCGGCATGAGGGTATCGACCGACCATTTCCTGCAGCATCGCGCGCGCAACACCCCGACGTCGGTGACTTGCCTGCACAGCCATATAGGCCACTGCACAGGCTTCTGGATCGTTCTTCACTGGCAGATACAGCAAGAAGCCGACGACTGCGCAAGGGTCCTGAGCATCCAACGCTACGATCAACTCGACCGGAATACCTTTGGAGCCGTCCATAGCGTCCAGATAGAGATGAACCTCGTATCCGATACCGTATTGATACAGGTTGTAGAGGGGATTGCTCGGTGCGATCGCCACCATACTAATGTCGGTTACGTAATCGACGACCATCTGCAAAATCTGGCTTTTGATGGACTCGGGCGGCGGGGTTTCAAAGAGGGTGATGGTGGACATTACGTATCTGACTCCGGGACTAAGGCGTGCCCGTGACTTGAAGGATCAGCGCCGGGCGGGCTCATCATAACGTGTCTTCACGCTAACAAAGTGTTGCGCGGTTTGCCCTCTGCCCTCCCCCAGCCGCCAGAACGTCGTTGCGGCGCTACCGCGTTGATAAACCGCGATACCTTCTTCGCGCCTGCGTATCGCATTCAGCGGCTTTTTCCCCATTGATCATTACTCATCGCCAAGCGAAACCCGAGGTGCGACATGGCATTCATCGGATCCGCCCCCTGCCTGGCGCTGGTTCGAAAGCTCGTGCAGTAGCTGTCACTGCAAAGAAAAGATCCACCGCGAATCACACGCTGCGGTGCATTGGCTGTTACCCCGAGTGCCGGGTCATAACTCTGGAGCGGACCCATCGGGTTAAACGATACTTCGCCAGCCGGCTGAAGCTTGAGCCCTACTCTGAACGCATCAGCGCGATACCAATCGGCGATCCACTGCCAAACGTTCCCTGACATGTCGTACAGCCCATAAGCGTTGGGCCTGTAACTGCCTACAGGCTGGGTGCCAATCTTGAATTTATTGCGGGACCCTGTAACAGGGAACGGTTGTACCTCATTCCAGGTATTGGCCATCTTTTCGCCGCCCGGCGTGAAATCACTCCCCCATGCATAGTCCGCTTGTTCCAGCCCGCCTCTTGCGGCGTATTCCCATTCAGCCTCGGTCAACAGGCGCTTGTGTGCCCACTTTGCGTACGCCTCTGCATCCTCATGTGAAACCTGAACGACCGGATGGGTTTCCTTGCCTTCGATTGTACTGTCGGGGCCAGACGGGTGGCGCCAGTCAGCCCCCTGGACAAACGCCCACCACTGGCTGAAATCATTCAGGGGGATTGGCCTGTCTGCGCCCACAAAAACCAATGCCCCGGGCACCATGACGCTGTCATCCGGTTCTGGCGTACCAGGTGATAGCTGTACTTTCAGATCATCCCATTTGGGTTTGCGTTCGGCAGTGGTCACGTAATGTGTTTCAGAAATAAAACGGGCGTAATCTGCGTTGGTAACGTCGTTGCGGTCAATCCAATAACCATCGAGTCGAACCTTATGGGCAGGCCCCTCATTGGGTCGCGCCTTCTTATGATCGCTCCCCATCAAGAATTCACCGGGAGGAATCCAGACCATATCCAAAGGGCCATTTTTCCCATCACCCAGCGTCAAAGGCGATGGACCACGAATGTACTGATTCACAGCAAAAGCCAGGCAGGCAGACACTACCCCGACTGCGACTATGGCAATGCCCCAGCGCCGTTTCCTGACAAGCATTTGTGCGCCCCTTGGTTTCCTTCAGGCTGAGGTCATTGCTCAGCCTTTCTGACGTCAGGATCAGTTATAGACACCGTACCTCTCTTGTCAAAGGGCATACGGGTTACAGACAGCGCCAGAACTTCAGCGCCAGCGAGCCGCACGGCGAGATTGATCAGGCTTACGGCTGTCGGTTAAAACAGGACAACCCGAGCCAAATTTGAACCAAAAGCTATCATCAGCCTGAGCAGTAACCGACACGTAGCGGCGCATGCCCGCACCGGAGCACATGATGAGTGTCCCTCGTTCAACCTCAGCTCGGCGAACTGTCCACCCCTTACTACGATGCCTCGCCCTTGGCCTCGGTGTATTCATCGGCTGCGCACACGCCGATCAACTCAATGGCCCCCCCGGCGCAACCAGCACCACCCGAGTGATTTCCGGGCAGCAGCTACCCCCGCCCGACCTGCCGTTCGAGGGCTCGATCACGGACATCGCGCAAAGCTCAAAACCCTACTGGCCGGCGACGATAGTCCCGCCCAAGGGCGCGCCGAATGTGTTGCTGATAATCACCGACGACGCCGGCTATGGTGTGTCCAGTACCTTTGGCGGGGTGATCCCGACGCCGAGCATGGATCGCATCGCGGCCAACGGCCTGCGCTTCAACGACTTCAACTCCACCGCACTGTGCTCGCCTACCCGCGCAGCGCTCATTACCGGACGCAACCATCACTCGGTCGGCTTCGGGACTGTTTCAGAAGCCGCCACCGGCTATCCCGGCTATGACAGCGTCATTGAAAAGGACACGGCGACTGTCGGCCGCATACTGCAGGAGAATGGGTACCACACCTCCTGGTTCGGCAAGGATCACAACACTCCCGCCTTCCAGGCCAGCCAGGCCGGCCCCTTCGATCAGTGGCCAACCGGCATGGGCTTTGAGTACTTCTACGGTTTTGTCGGTGGTGACACCAATCAGTGGCAACCCAACCTGTTCCGCAACACCACACCGATCTATCCGTTCGAGGGCAAGCCCGGCTGGAACCTGACCACGGGGATGGCCGACGATGCGATCGACTACATGCAACGCATGAACGCGCTGACGCCGGACCGACCGTTCTTTGTCTACTACGCGCCCGGAGGCACCCACGCGCCGCACCACCCGACGCAGGAGTGGATCAAGAAAATCAGCGACATGCACCTCTTCGACGGCGGCTGGAACCAGCTGCGCGAGACCATTTTCGCCAACCAGAAGAAGCTCGGCGTGGTCCCGCCGAATACCCTGCTGACGCCTTGGCCAAAAGATCTGCTACCCGAATGGGACAGCCTGAGCGCCGACCAGAAGAAGCTGTATATCCGCCAGGCTGAGGTGTTCGCCGCTTATGAGGCCTACACCGACCACGAGATTGGCCGGGTGATCCAGACTGTCGAGGATATGGGCAAGCAGGACAACACCCTGATCATCTATATCACTGGCGACAATGGCACCAGCTCTGAAGGGCAGATGTTCGGTACACCCAACGAAGTCGCCATGTTCAACGGCGTGCAAATACCGGTCGAGTTGCAGCTGAAGAAATTCTATGACGCCTGGGGCACCGACCAGACCTATAACCACATGGCCGCTGGCTGGGCCTGGGCCTTCGATGTGCCCTTCACGTGGGTCAAGCAGGTAGCTTCGCACATGGGCGGCGTGCGCCAGGGCATGGCGATTTCCTGGCCTGCGCGGATCACTGACAAGGGCGGCATCCGCTCCCAGTTCCACCACGTCATCGACATCGTACCGACCATCCTGGAGGCCGCCGGCATCAGTGCGCCAAAGCTGGTGAATGGCATTGTCCAGAAACCGATCGAGGGCACCAGCCTGCTCTACACCTTCGACAAGGCCAACGCCGAAGCGCCCTCTACCCACAAGACCCAGTACTTCGAGATGATGGGCGACCATGCTCTCTATCACGACGGCTGGATCGCCAGTACCAAGGTCGTGCGGGCACCGTGGGACATGACCGCCAAAGCAACCGATCCGATGAAGATGGAATGGGAGCTGTACAACCTGAACGAGGACTACTCGCAGTCCACCGATCTGGCGACGCAACATCCCGAAAAGCTCAAGCAGATGCAGGCCATGTTTATGGACGAGGCGCGCAAGTATCAGGTACTGCCGCTGGATACCTCGGTACTGCCACGGATGATCGCCCCGAGACCGAGCATTACAGCCGGGCGCAATATGTTTACCTGGACCCATCCGCTGATTGGTACGCCCAATGGTGACGCGCCGAGCGTGCTGAATACCTCCTACACCTTCACTGCCGAGGTGGAGGTTGCGCAAAACGGCGCCGAAGGCATGCTGATCACCCAAGGCGGACGCTTCGCCGGCTACGGTTTCTATGTCCTGAAGAGTAAACCGGTGTTCCTGTGGAACCTGATCGATCTGGAGCGAGTGCGCTGGGAAGGTGCCGACGCACTCACGCCGGGTAAGCATGTGCTGGAGTTCGACTTCAAGTACGACGGCCTGGGCGCTGAAACTCTGGGGTTCAACAATTTCTCCGGTGTCGGTCGCGGCGGTATGGGCACCCTCAAGGTGGATGGCAAGGTGGCGGATCAACACAAAATGGACCACAGTTTGCCCTTCACCCTGGCATGGGACGAAAGTCTGGATATCGGCTCTGACACCCTCACCGGGGTCAACGACGCCGATTATCTGCCGCCGTTCACCTTCACCGGCAAGCTGAACAAGATCACCCTGAAGATCGACCGGCCTCAGCTAAGCAAAGCCGATATCGAGAAACTGGAGCAAGCCCAGCGCGCCATCGAAAGCGGCAAAGAGTAAGGCCCGAGGTCGAAAGCGAACCGCGGGAGACCTTTCGACCGGCTTCCCTTGAAGCCACGCCATAGTTGTAGAGTTTTTTGTTTGCCGCTCGCAGCCACTGCGAGCAACACCGCTTAGAAGTACTGTCCTGCCAAGCCACAAAGTGAGTCGCAGCCCCAAATACGTCTTGCCGGTGAACCTTATCACCGGATACCCGGTCGATAGTTGCAACCTAGCTTGCTTTTCCGGTGACCCCGTCGAGGGTGGTCACCGGACTGCTTTACTTCCTGGAGAACGTCCCCGTGATATCGACTCTACGCATAGCCAGACTCAAAGCATGGGGCGCCCATGGTTTTACCGCCACCGGCGTGGTCACTGCTTTTTTGGCGACCATCGCATTATTCGAGAATCAACCTAAAGCCTGCCTGCTGTGGTTAGGCGTCGCTCTGATAGTGGATGGACTGGACGGTGCGCTGGCCCGCAAGGTCAATGTTCAATCCGTACTGCCGGGTTTCGACGGGTCCGTCCTGGATCTTGTCATCGACTACCTGACGTATGTATTTATCCCGGCCCTGTTCATCTATCGCTATATCCCGCTGCCGGACTACACGCTGCTGCTGACCATATCGCTAATCCTGGTGTCGTCGCTCTTTTGCTTCTGCAACGTGAACATGAAGAGCAAGGACAACTACTTTCAAGGCTTCCCTGCAGCGTGGAACGTCGTCACCCTGTGTATTTACATCATCTCCCCAACGCCCTGGCTAACGCTGATCACCATTATCGGGTTGGCACTATTGACCCTGACCCGGATCAAATTCCTTCACCCCTTCCGCGTCCGTCGGTTCATGCCCATCAACATTGCAGTGACGTCCATTTGGCTACTGTGCAGCCTGTCGCTGGTTGTAAACCATCCCTCCAGCAACCCGATGGTGATAGGGCTGTGGCTCGCGATGTCAGCGTATTTTTTGGGCATCTGCGCCTGGCGCACGTCAGTGGAGTGGCTCGACAGTTCGCGTGCATGAAGATAACGGGGTCAGCGGCAGCAGGCGAACGCTCCACTCGGATTTTTCACACAGTGAATCGCCCCTGATTTTGCAGGCACATCCGAAGAGCTGCTTCCGGCTGATTTGAGCAAATGTCCAAGGCCCGCATTGCGGGCCTTGAATTATTGTGGATTAGAAGGGAAACGGCAGTGGGGAAACCACTGCATTCAGGTGGCTCAGGAAGAGAAAACCGGAAACCAGTACCGCATTGATCGACCAGGCCACCGTTAGAAAGCGAGCGATCTGACCGTACATGGGCTCACCGACATTATCCGCATTGCGCCATACAGCATTGAGCACGCAAGCGGTATAAACCACAAAACTTAGCAACATGAGGCCAAACAGAGACGTGACAACCTGATTAAAGGCCATCAGGATCAGGCCAAACAGTACATTGCTGAGCACTACGCCATAGAGCCAGAAGACCACCCACAGCGGGGTGCTACCCTGCGAGTTCAACCACTGCTGAAGCTTGCTCATCACGTCTCCCAGGGCCACCAATGACCCGCTTGAACCTGGAAGCCCATACGCCTAGACCCAGGTACTGGTTGATGCGGACTTGCCGGGCGCCGCACATGATTTTTAGTCTAGCGTGCTTTTTCCGCCTTGCCCGTGACGGAGTACGGGCAGATCGACACGTCAGCCAAGGCATCGCTGATTTGCATCAATCTGCAACCTATAACGGTTCCACTGCCCCAATACCTTCACCGGTTTTCTGGAGGCCGCAACGCCTCCACGACCAACATCAATGCGGGCGAGGCACGTCGACTGGCGTAGTAAGCGTGGTAGCCGGTAAACGTTGTCGCCCACTCGTCAAGTACCGACACCAGCCTACCCTGCGCAACGTGTTCCTCGACAGCATTGAGGGGCAGCCATGCCAGACCGTTCCCGGACAGCGCTGCGGCGACGATCAGTTTGGTACAAGCGTTCGCCCGCTTCGGTGGGAGCAACGCTGCGCGTGGTCCGGTTGAGAAGCTTCAGGTCCAGTCTCCGTTCCAAAGTGCGGATGGTCTGGCTGAGCGCGGATTGCGTCACCCCTAGCTGTGCGGCCGCGCGGGTGAAACTGCCCGCGCGTACCACGGCCGCAAAACTGGCCAAGTCATCGAAGCGCGCCATTGATAAGCCTACCTACTAAGTGCATGTCGATTCAGCAGTCTAGTCATTCCGAGGCAGGCTGCCTAAAGTAATTGTCATCGGTTAACGACAAGGACACGCACATGAAAACACGTCAACTGGGCCACAATGGTCTCACCGTTTCGGCGCTCGGTCTGGGCTGCATGGGCATGAGCGCCAACTACGGCCCTCCGGCCGACAAGCAAGAGATGTCGCGCTGATCCGTATGGCGGTAGAGAGAGGCGTCACATTCTTCGACACGGCCGAGGTCTATGGCCCATTCGTCAACGAAGAGCTTGTTGGCGAGGCGCTCGCGCCGTTCAAGGGCCAGGTTTCCATTGCCACCAAGTTCGGCTTCGACCTCGACACGGAGACGGCACAGCGCCGAGGCGGACTGGACAGCCGGCCCGAGCACATAAAGGCGGTCGCGGAAGCCTCGCTACGGCGCCTCAAGATTGACGCAATTGATCTGTTCTACCAGCACCGCGTCGACCCGGCCGTGCCTATCGAAGATGTGGCCGGAGCGGTCAAGGACCTGATCGCGCAAGGCAAGGTTCACCACTTCGGCCTCTCGGAGCCAGCAGCGGCCACGGTTCGCCGAGCGCATGCCGTGCAGCCGGTGACAGCGGTCCAGAGCGAATACTCCCTGCTCTTCCGGGGACCGGAAGCCGAAATACTGCCGACGCTCGAAGAACTCGGCATCGGTTTCGTACCCTTCAGCCCATTGGGTGCGGGCTTCCTGACCGGCAAAATGGACGAGAACACACGGTTCGACAGTTCCGACTTCCGCTCGCGTGTTCCGCGCCTCGCTCCAGAAGCGCTCAAGGCGAATCTGGCGCTGGTCGATCTGCTGCGCGACGTCGCGCTGCGCAAGGATGCGACGCCTGCACAAATAGCACTCGCGTGGCTATTGGCGCAAAAGCCATGGATTGTGCCCATTCCCGGAACGACCAAATTGCATCGGCTCGACGAGAACCTCGGCGCGATGGCAGTGGAGCTCACCGGCGATGACCTGCGAATGATTGATTCGGCCGCGTCAAAGATCGTGGTGCAGGGTGCCCGGTTGCCCGAAGCCGTACTACGAATGACAGGCGGTTAATAACCGCCTACTGCACATCAGCGAGCGGCGGTACCGTCGGAATCATGACTCCCGGTATTTTTTCTAAGCAAAAAGAGAATTGACCGTGCCCCATGTAATCGTCATCTCTACCCCACTCGCGAGAGATGATTGATCGATCCTCGGGGTGAGGGATACCGGCACATGATTGAGGTATCGGCGGGTAAAAACGCCGCGACACCCCGGACGAAGTTGGCACTGTCGGCGCGCTGCTTATGGCCCCGAGCGTGTAAAAGGGCTGTCCTTCGCGAAATTTTATTATGCTTTGATGTATTGTCGGTCACTCGGGCTCGATCGACTCCAAAGGGATAAAAATGACATTGACTGTCGAAAGGTTGGTCAGGATAGCAATGGCCAATCCAATAAACGCTGAAATTACCTTACGCTTGCCCTCACTCGGTTTGAGTCAATGCATGCTCACTGCGGGCTGTCTGTTCCAAGCGGTCTGGAATCATCAGTCGCACCTGCCGTCAGCGTGGGGAGTAAAGGATTACGACGTTTTTTACTTCGACAACGATCTGTCTTGGGAGGCCGAGAATGAGGTCATCAACTCGGCTCAGCGTCTCTTCCAAGACCTTGACGTTAACGTTGATATCAAGAATCAGGCTCGCGTCCACCTTTGGTACAGTCAGCGGTTTGGCAGGTCTTATCCTCAACTTCTGTCGGTTAAAGACGGTATTGATCGTTACCTGATTGCGGGTACGTGTATTGGGCTGGATGCTGAAACGGGTGAGATCTATGCGCCCTACGGCTTGGCCGACGTCGAGCAGGGGGTTCTTCGTATCAATCCCAAAAATCACCAGCCAGACTTGTTCGAGCAGAAGGCGAACAGTTATCAAGCTCGCTGGCCTTGGCTCAGGATCATAGAAACCGACATTACATAAAGACCGTACATCATCACGGTACCGTTGAATCGAGACACGTCGGCAGATACTGGCCGACCGGTTCATCATCCCGCGAGCCTGCTGAATATCTAGATATACAACTATCTCAACCGTTTTCAGTCGAGCTGGCGCCTGGAGCGAGAAACCCGGGGAAGCCACCATCGCACAATTGGGCAAGCGTCTCAAAGCGCAGGCATCGCCAATGCCGGCGGGACGTTCAGTACCGATCTACACATCACGCCATTCGAACTCGATGAGTTTATTCAGGATCGATTTCTGTCAATTGTGACAAGCAGGAGCCGGCCAAGAGCAGTCACTTTGTACCCGTCAAATTTTCAGAGCCGTAGAGAATACGAGCATCACGAAAGTTTTCAGCGTTTTCGGCGACCCACATCCATAACGGAATCATCCGCGCAAGAAGTCCATACCCCAGTTCCGACAATTCATAGTCGACACGCGGTGGTATTTCGCCGTAATCCCGACGTAAAACCAAACCGTCCCTTTCCAGCTGTCGCAAGCTGCGAGTCAGCATTCGTTGCGTCACCCCATTCATACGCCTACCTATTTCCGCATGCCGCAACGGCCCTTCCACACCTAATGTGTGGACGATTCCCAAAGACCAGCGATTACCTGCGTGAGTGAGCACTTCTCGCTTCAATCCGTCGTCTTCTGCACTCAATGCTTCGCACGCGGCTTGAGATTGCCTGATGATTTCTTCGTTATCCATTCGCCCCCCAGGATCACTCGTGTGCCTACTTATGAGCAGGCCCCAATGATGACAGGATAACAACCACTCACCATTGAACAGCAAACTGGAGGAAGTTTATGCACGCGGTAATTCCTGGAGAAACGGTCAATATTCTGGTGCTGGGGGCTGGGGAGCTCGGCATGTCTGTACTGCGCGAGCTTGCTATGGTCGCGTTAAGCAAAGGTGGCGCTCGCATTACTGTACTGCTGCGTCCATCGGCGGTCACCACTCAAGACGCTTCAAAGATGCACGCGATTGCAGAATTGCGTGGGCTAGGCATAGACACTTTGCAGGCTGATGTCATTCACGATTCAGTTGAAGAACTTGCAGAGCATTTCGGCCGATTCGACACGGTTGTCAGTTGCGTAGGTTTTATCGCAGGAGCCGGCACTCAGCTGAAGCTTGCGCGCGCCGCGCTTGTGTCAGGCGTAAAGCGCTATGTGCCTTGGCAATTTGGGGTGGACTACGACGTCATCGGCAAAGGCAGTCCGCAGGATCTGTTTGATGAGCAACTTGAGGTCCGCGAGCTACTGCGTGCGCAACGCACTACCGAATGGATCATCATTTCGACCGGGATGTTCACAAGCTTCCTGTTCGAGCCAGCGTTTGGCGTGGTTGATCTTGCACAGAATACGGTTCATGCGCTAGGCAGCTGGGACACCCAGGTCACCGTAACAACGCCGAAGGACATAGGAATGCTGACGGCGAAGATTATATTCGCCGACCCACGCCTCGCTAACGAGGTGATTTTCATCGCTGGAGACACCCTGACCTATACACAATTGGCGGACACAGTTGATGCAACACTCAATCGCACAGTATCTCGCGTCGAATGGAGCGTTCCCAAACTGAACAACGATCTCGCTGCTGCTCCAGACGAACAGATGCGAAAGTATCGAGCCGTGTTCGCTGAAGGCAAAGGAGTCGCTTGGGATAAGCACAACACTTTCAATGCTGCAAACGGTATTGATCTGATGACGGCGGCGGATTGGATCGAGCAGAATCTGAAGTGAATAAGGCAAGCTTCTGTCTTGGTCATTCCGCCAGGGGCGGTCATTCGGAGGCTTTCAGGATACCAGGGGCGATTCATCGCCTATTTTCAAGGTTATGCACTAATTGCGCACCACAGGGATCTGGCCCAATATTTCAAGCTGATATCATGCAAGAACTTACAAACCGAGCAAAAGAAATATGAATCGTCGTAAAAAAATAAAACAGTTATTAAAGGCTCACGCCAAAAAGGCCAGTGACAAATTGGCACCGCCAAGCAAGTCTAAATACATTAATAAAGCTGACCGATTGAAGCTAGCGGCTGAATCCAGTCACGACTCAATCATTTCTTCTGAGAGCTGATCTATGTAGCTTATGCACCACCGGAATTTACAAATTTGATTGGGCTATTCATTCCGATGGCACGTACCGCAAGGACGCGGCCTAACAACCCATTCAAGCCGAAGCCGCTTCGCAGCTCTGAATCGAACCAGATATGCACCATTTGATGTCTATTTACAGCTAGGCATTTTTATCCGACCTCTGCAGGATCCATGTGAAAAAAGCACGAGCAATTACCAGTAAAAAATCCTCCGGCCGTGGCGTTGAGATGTCCTCGTTTTGTGGGTGGGATGGAGAGGTTCTAGTTCTGAACATACTTGGAACTCCGAGTGCAAAAAAGGATGCCATCGGCAAGGCGAAAGGAAGTCAACTCAAGGTTAGCGTCACTGCCGCACCCGTAGCAGGCAGGGCGACTGACCACATGGTCAAGTTTCTCGCCCGAGAGTTTGACGTCTCGGTTTCTGACATCACGGTTGTGTTCGGTCGTTTTAATTTGAACAAGCAGATGCGTATAAGGGCGCCCGGAAGCTTACCTGCCGTAGTGGCCAAGGCCCTGGCGGAAGAAAAAATACCTGACCATTCGCTAAAAGCCCGACGCGCCCTAATGAATCGCCCTGCGGTCATGGACTGTTCCAGTGTCCGCTTGCCGACAAGACAGCAACTGCCAGGGATCGCTGGTTCTGCCGGTCGAGCCTTGAAGATAAAGTACCCAATCACTCCAGCGTTGCAAGGCAACTTTGGCCATGAGCGGCTACTTGGCAAATCTTCTCGCTCCAGCAACGCAGAGGATCACGGCAACGGTTATCCCCAGCATGCCAATGCTGACCTGCTCGTGAAGTAATGTGGCCGCCAGCGCCAATCCAAAGAAAGGCTGTAGAAGCTGAAGCTGTCCAACGGCAGCAATACCCCCTTGGGCAAGCCCGCGATACCAAAATACGAAACCGATCAGCATGCTGAAGAGCGAGACGTAAGCCAGGCTTAACCATACAGGCGTAGTGATCCCCGAGAACGAATTGGGTCTCAGGAACCAAGTCAGCGGTGCCACAACAGGTGTCGAAATAACCAATGCCCAGGAAATTACCTGCCAACCTCCCAGTGTTCTGGAAAGCTTCGCCCCTTCGGCATAACCAAGACCACATGCAAGGACTGCCAACAGCATCAGAATGTCTCCTTCGGCAGACGCTGTCAGACCCTGGAAAAAGGCGAACCCCATAACCAGCACGCTTCCCAGAACCGAAAAAAACCAGAACGCAGGCCGAAGGCGCTCGCCACCACGCAAAACACCGAAAACGGCGGTGGCGAGCGGCAACAGACCAAGAAAGATGATGGAATGCGCGGACGTCACAGACTGTAGAGCCAGCGCAGTCAACAAGAGCCAGCTCGCCGAACAGGCCTTGCGCTACATCCAGCAGCTGTACGAAATCGAGCTTGAAGTCTACGATCTGGAGCCGGATTTACGCCGTCGAATACGGAAAGAAAAAGCCATACCGGTGATGGACGCTTTGCATGCCTGGATGATCGCCCAGCGCCTGCTTGTGCACGACGGCTCGGCGATCAGCAAGGTTTTGGATTACAGCCTCAAACGCTGGACGGCGTTGTCTCGCTATCTCGAAGACGGGGCCGTACCCATTGACAATAATTGGGCCGAAAACCAGATTCGGCCGTGGGCGCTAAGTCGCAAGAATTGGCTGTTTGCGGGCTCGCTGCGCAGCGGCAAACGGGCAGCGGCGATCATGAGTTTGATCCAATCGGCGCGACTCAACGGACATGATCCGTATGCTTATTTGAAGGTCGTCCTCACGCGCCTGCCAACGCAGCGGGCGAGTGAAATCGATCAGTTGCTGCCGCATAAGTGGATGCCCGTTTAACCACGCGAAGTCGATAGAGCAGAATCGTATGGGCTAGGAGAAATGCTGTCTAAACCAGCGACTTTTGAATTTGATGATCAAATGTATCTAGAAAATCGTGCATGCTGATTTCTCCGAGATCTACAGCCTTAGCGCCGCCGGCCGCAATAAAGGTGACGTCAGTGATACCCAGGACATTCAGGATCAGTTTCAAATATTGGGTCGCAATGTCACGGTCTCTAATCGGAGAGTCGTGGGTGTAGACACCGCCCGAGGCGAGCAGCACCGTTGCCTTTTTACCGGTCACCAGCCCTTTACCATCAAAGCCCAAGGTCAGGCCTTTACGTACCACGTGATCCACCCACGCCTTCAGCGCCGCAGGGACGTTATAGTTGTAGACCGGCGTTGAAATAACCAGGTGATCGGTTTCCAGCAACTCGGCCACAAGCTCATCGGATAGCTGCAACACAGCTTTCATTTCAGGCGAATTTTGGGTTTGCGGGGTGAAGTAAGCCTGTAACCAGGGAGCGGTCACAAACGTAAGTTGAGTGTCCGTTAGATCCCGTATTTTGACCACGCCGCCTGGGTGTGCAGTTTCCCACGCGGCCACAAATTGGCGCGTGAGCTGCCGGGAGATTGAAGCCTCTCCACGTGGACTGGTTTCAATGGAGAGAAGCCTGGACATGAAAGTAACTCCTGCGCGGTGACGCGGCGGTATGTTTTGCGTTGTCGCTTTAGGCGATGTGCTACACACTCTACCCAATGCGATCTCTACGCAGGAGTGATGTAAATATGATTGAATCCATCTGTTTAAGTGATGGGTCATGATCGGAAATCTCAGCTTGGATCAGTTGCGGATCCTTGTAACCATTGCTGATACAGGCAGTTTCTCGGCAACGGGACGTCACCTGCGGCGTGCTCAATCTGCCATTAGCCAGTCGATTGCCACACTTGAGTCAGTTCAAGGTGTGAGGCTGTTTGATCGGAGCGGCCATCGTCCAACTATCACTGAGGTAGGTCGAGTGCTAGTGGTTCAAGCGCGCGCTGTGCTGGCAAGCGCTGCCCAGTTTGAAGCAATGGCCGCAAGTACGGCAGCAGGGGTTGAGCCGGAGTTAGCTCTCGCCATAGACCCTTTAGTCCCTAGCGCACCGCTCATCGAAAGCCTCCGCGCTCTCCGTGAGGCTTTTCCGCATCTGGCAGTGAGTTTTTCTACAGAAGGCTTAGGCGGCGCAGAGCGCCGATTGCGCAACGGCGATGCGGCACTGGCGCTTTGCACATTGATTCCGACAGTGCCCGACGATGTCATCGCACTGCCGCTGCTGAGTGTCGACTTGAGGCCAGTAGTCGCCAGCGGGCATCCCCTGGCTATGTTAGGCCGTCGGGCAACAAGTGCAGACCTCAAGCCTTTTGTGCAACTGGTACTTTCCGATCCGGTCGCTCCCGACGGCCCTAGCTATGGGGTGACGGGCAGCCACCAGTGGCGGTTTGTAGATCTGGCACGACGGCTGGATTTTTTGCTCGCCGGGTTCGGCTGGTGCCGAATGCCGGAGCATCTCATCGCGGATCATCTGACTTCAGGACGCCTCGTGCCGCTTGAGTTAACCGCCGAACTTCAGCGCACACCAGACACACTGACGATCTACGCAGCGCACATGCAAGATCGCGCTTTAGGCAAAGCGGGCCGATGGCTTCTGAATGATCTGACCCGTCGTCTGTGCATGTGATGATACAAAGACGACTAACGTCAGCGGTTTGGTTACCCCGTTGGCCAAAGGGCTGATGCGGTTGATCGAACCGGTTGTGCAGGGACTGCCCGAGCCGTGATCGTCTGTGCGTATTTCGCAAGCCAAGGTGTGAGCCTGCCCGCTTACCGTGGACTCTCGAAGATCAAGAACGAACCACCGAACCAGAGACCGGTAGGTTCTCCAACAGGTTGAGTCCAGTGGTTTTCACGAATGTCTCATAGTCCATGGGTCTCTCGATGCGGGTTTCCGCGTTGGGTAACACATAGGCCCAGGCCCGCTTGGACGAAGCGTCGTAGACCAGCTTGAACAGGCGAGTAGGTACCCAGACCTTGTTGTCGCCAATAGTGGTATGGCCAGCGTCAAAGAGCGGTCCGGTAAAGACGAAGACATTGCCATCGGCTCGCTTCGCGAACTTTCTGACATCAGACTCGACCTTGCTCCAGATCTTTCGGTTATTGGTGGGGTCTTGCGGCACCATGTTCGAAAGCGCAAAGGACTGGGCCATTGCATTCGGATTCGGTGCATCTGCTGCCGGAGACTGATGAAATTCCCGGCAGAGATTCATACTCAATGTTTATCTATAAGCCGGAGGTTCAAAGCACGAAGTTTGGGCAAAGGGCGGCGAAGCCCTGTCCTATTGGTCAGACTTTTGCGGATATACATTACCTCTGGCTAGGCATTCGAGTCGCGGTAGGGATGGCAGTTACCTGCCGCCACCCACAAATCCGTACGTGCGGAACTACCGCATACGGCTCCTGCCTCGGGTCATGTGACGCGAAGCGATCCTCAGGATAAGGATGTGCATTGCTAGGTCTAGGACTGTAGAGGTCGGCAAAGCGTCCGGAGCGTGACCATTGTCAGCGGCAACACCTCCGAAGACCAATGCAGCAATTTTGCCGCAAGCGCCAAAGGGGAGATACTTTTTCAACAGAATCGGCCAAAAGCAGCCCGTTAGGGAGCTCGTATTCGTCTCTGTATTGCGTCAAGGAAGCGCTGGGCTATTCAGTGACATAGCACTCACTCTTTCCGCCATCTTCCGTGACTGGCTTAAGCTTTGTCGTAGCGAGGAAGTACCCAGCATGCGATCATTGATACTTGCCGGGAGTAGTGTCAATCTCTCAACCCGCCCGCATCGATCATTAGCTACAAGGAAAACTAGTTAATGGAAGCTCCTAACTTAGAAGCAGAACCAAAACAAGGCAGTAAAACGACGGAGGAAGATAATTATTCGGGCGAGGTGAATTTCCTCTATTCCTCCAAAATAAATGGAAGTGTAGATATTGCTGACATTTGTGAAACACTTGTAACGTCGGAAGCATTTAGCTTTGCGCTGGACAGCAGTGGCAAGATATTTTTTAGAGAAAACGGCAGACTGAGAATAAAGCTACTTAGCATTGAAACGACAATTTCCGAACAAGGCATGACCATCAGCGGGCACGATGACTTTGTTAGCGCCAACCCCGGCGACTCTAATATTTATTCGTTATCCAACGCTCTTAATCTACTGCTGTCAGATAAGAAATTATTTAATACAGCTTTTGGTTTTCCTGCTGAAAGCGCACGAATCTTCATGCGACCAATTGCGATAAAGGCCGAAGACAATGAAGAGTATGAAGCATTTATTCCATATATTAGAATTTATTCAGGTGGAATAATAAGCATATCTATGTCATCAGTGTTTGGTTTTGAAGGCGCGACTGTTCGCGAGGTAATTGGCAACGAGGTAAACAAGTCGCAGCGCAATATAAACTCAGTTCTTTGCGAAAAAGAATTGTACTTGGCTTGTACCGAGTGTCAAATATCACAACTGACTCTACAAGAGAGAGTTTCGCAGAGAAAAGCTTTCGAAGTCACTATTGAATCGGCTCTGAATGCACCGGAAGAACTAAAGTTTTTAGATGAGCGCCTAACAACTTACGAACTTGTACACACCGACCAATTCACACTCACCGATATTGCAAGAAACCTGCTATCAGTAGTTGCCAAGGCAGTAGCTAGTGGATCGGTCAAAACGAGTATCAACTGGATTGGCAGGCAGTATCGTGATGATTCAATTGGTGAGTACTGGAACGGAAAGCCCATCATCTATATTAGAGAGCATACCAGACAACAAGTGAGCTCAATCGAAAACTGGGCCACACATAAATGTCTAGTAAATAGCGTGATGACTCGGACATATCTTCCTAGCAACGCAGCTCATGCCGCTTTAACTCATGGCGATATGCGCAACTTCGACGACTTTAATAACTTCTACTCTGAGGCGGTTTCTCTAGTGCTATCATCGGCACAGGTAGAGTCTTTCATCGAACAGGATAAGGTCTACACTTTCAATAATCTGACTTCAGACATTCAGGTATTGAATGAAGCGTCGCATTTTGTCCGAATATACTACTCATACGCTTCGCTAGGCCTCAATACATGCAAGACAGCGATCGATGTGGCGCGGCTAGAACTGAAAATACTAATGTTTGAAGAGTCGTTAATTTCCGCACATAAGTATGGAGAGATAGCTGAATACCTAGAAGAAGTCAAACGTGGAGACCATTTGACTACAGTATGCAAACTCCTACACAAAAAAATCGAGACAGTTCGCAAGGCTCTTGAATTAGATGACAAAGTTATGTCGGAGTCTTATACTCGCAGAATCACTATTATCTTCGGAATCATTGCATCCGCCACGCTATCACCGGAGTTAATGCAGCCTCTTGCTAAACTCTATGGAATTACCTTCGCTAACGACCAAGTCGACAAACTAGTCGGAATAGGTGCGTCTGTAGTAGCCGTCATCGGCTTTTTAATATTAACCCACTATATTTTCCGAATATTCAGCTTCACCATTAGAAAGATTAAAACCTGAGCCACTCCAAGAACCTGGCTTAAGTTAGTCCAAACGGCTAGTAGAGGTGCCCTTCGGGCATATCCAGACGGAATGCTTCTGGCTAATTTATGATGTCTCGTGAACGTCAGGAATGGGTCGATTGTGTTGAAAAAGTCGGTTTTCTCAAACGGCCGAAAAATTGATCGGTGAAAGCGCCTTTTAGCACGCTGCTACGTGAAATCTCAGTCCGAATGCCTCTGCGAGAATTCTTGATTTCAATCTCAGGCGCGTACTTTTTTGCCATGGAAACTAAGGCCGACTTTTTCAACAGAATCGGTCGTTTTCAACCCTTCGCCACGGACAACAATCGGCCAAAAGTAGACCTTCGCGCTGGGCAACGACTGGTCAACATCGAAAATCGAAGACCCACCGGGCAGTGAACTCTATACAAGCATAATCAATCTCGGCCGACCGTGGTCGGTAGAAAACCAGTCTATTGGATGATGACCGAGCACAATAGTCAACTCTGCCCCCTTTGTGTTGGAAAGGGCAGTTTCTACTAAAGATTTTCCAGGAGTTAATCGCTTGTAATCATGCTCGTCCTTGCAGAGCCACGCGGTATTTATTCCCACAATACCAACAGCACACCCATTTTTTTCAATCGTCACTGAATATGCCCCCTCCTTTTTATTGAAGAGGTCAGAATATCCCGTTATATCGTGCGCGATAAAATCTTCAAACCTTGTCACTACAATATCGCGGCGTTTCAGGGAGCTTTCCTCTGGATAGAAGTATGGCCCAGTAGGCTTCAGGAGAAGAGTTCGATCAAACGCATCGTTTTTATCCCTGTTGAGGTCATGGTTACCAGGGATCATGAACAGTTTGTCGGTCAGCAATGTGGGCATGAACGCTTCAAGCGGTTCGACCAACTGCTCCCAAAAACTTTCATACTCGGCCTTCAGTCCATTGTTAGCGATGTCTCCCGTAACGAAAATAAAATCGGGCTCGCCCTCCTTTTCAACTTTCTCTTTAACCTTATCAACTATTTTTCTCAGTACGGAGCGCTGGGAATACCCTTCCTTCCCCATATGAAAGTCAGACAAATGCAACCAACTTATTTTTCTGGATTCGTTATTGCTCACTGCGGCATCCCTCCCTTATTTCTTGATTATCGCTCCCTGTTTTTGCCTTTTCTCACGATTCGCGACTACAGGGGCTCGCTTATACTAATTTCTTCAATAAACCTGCGCGCACACGAACTCTTTCCGATACACCCCTAAGGCAGTATTGATCTCAAAATATATCAAATAGAGTCGTTTAATTTTCGCACTTTAACGCTCCAAAGCCATGAGCTTTTGAATATAATTGGCATTCGCAGTTAAATTGATGATAGTCTCACCATAGATGTACCTTTAGATTTTGATAATTTTTTCCCGATACATGAACGTCCCTCTAACAGAATAAAAAAATTTGATAGTGCTGAACGCCGTATGCACCACATACATATTTGAAAAAAGAGGGCGAACTGGCTTGATAGAAGGGGGTAAAGATTTTCAGCCATTTTTTTGAAAGTATGAATTTTTCTTAGTCAGGCGCTGGCACAAGCCTACTTGAATTGCCCCTTAACTTCTAGACGCCTCCGAATGGCCGCTTCTGGCCGAGGCTGTGTAAAAACGTTTTTCAGCGCGACAGGTACTCAAAACCAGACTGAAAATCACGCGTCTACGCAAAATCCACATCTGCAGACGTGCCAATAAATTTCAGATTTAACGTAGCCGCGCACACTTCAATTTTGGCGAAGCGTTTTTACACACTCTGGGCCGATTTCTGCCTGACGCGAAGACTGCAACCGACCCATAGCTCACTGTGGCGACAGCGCGAACATACCGCTGCTGCCACAAGCGACCCTGTCGAGGTAAATACCGATGGTCTATTGAGGCTTTTGTTTCTGGCTGAACGCCTCCCTCTCTCCAGCTAGCTGCTCCCTTCTCACATACGCCTTTGTCATTGCTGCCGGTATGTGCCTGAGGTGCGTGGAGATAACACCCACAGGGATATTCAATGATTCAACTCTTTTAATTTCGTCAGCCATTTCGCTATCTCCCCATCAAATTTTCTGAGTTTAGCTCATAATTTGATTCTGGTTGGTCACCTCGCTGGTGATATGGAACGTCAGCTTTTGGCCGATTCTGTTGAAAAAGTAGATCTCCTGCCTGGCCTGCGGCAAAATAAGGTCATCAGCCAGCGGGAGGATTCGCAGCATGATGGGACAATTGTTGAGTGGACAGGAGCGGCTGTTTTACTCGTTCAACATTGAAGATCACATCCCATCAAATCACCTCCTGCGCAATATTGATCGATGCCTCGATCTGAGCGATCTACGCCACTACCTCGCCGACTTTTACAGCCCGATAGGGCGTCCCTCGATTGATCCTGAACTGATGATTCGCCTGCTGATCGTGGGCTACTGCTACGGTATTCGCTCCGAGCGCAGGTTGTGCGAAGAGGCTCATTTGAACCTGGCATATCGCTGGTTTTGCCGCTTGAGCCTCGAAGACGAAGTCCCCAATCATTCTACGTTTTCCAAGAATAGGCACGGTCGTTTCCGCGACAGCTCTCTGTTTCGCTGGCTATTCAACGAGGTGCTCCGTCGCTGCATGGACGCAGGTCTGGTCAAGGGTTAAGGCTTTGCCGTGGACGCCAGCGTCATCAAGGCGGATGCCAGTCGGCAGCGTGGCGTACCAGGCGATGAAGAGGTCAACTGGAGTGACCCGTTGCTCAGCACTCGTGCCGTACGTGAGTATCTTGAAGCGCTCGATGAAGAGGCGCTTGCAGAAACACTACCCAAGCGCCTATCGCTGACCGATCCACTATCTCGTTGGACAGCAGCTCCAGGAGGCCCGGCGTTCTTCGCGTACTCGACGAACTACCTGATTAATGTCGAGCATGGTGTGATCATGGATGTGGAGCCAACACCGGCTCATCGAACAGCCGAGGTCGAAAGCACCAAGATCATGATTGAGCGGGTCGAGGAACAGTTCGATATCAAGCCGGATCGCCTCATCGGCGATACCGCTTAGCCCATGGCGTCGACTCTCGGTCCCGCCCAGCGCTCAAGTTCCATTCGGAAACTGTTCAAAAAGCCTCCCGTAGAATGCTCCTCGTGCGCATCGGCCAATGACAGGTCCTTGGAAAAGCGCTGCATGCATGTCTGAAACACATCCTGTGTGAGTGGTCACAACGGCGCCACTGCAGCGCAGAGGCCGAATGGAAAGTTAGCAAAAAGCCATCATAGTCATACTGCTTAACCATTCACGGCGTTAACAGTTCCGTGCATTATTTCGGCGCGGCCTTGCCTGTGTTTAGGTTGGTTAGAGGAGTGCTCTGCGAGTCTTCACTGGGGGAATGCTGGTAAATTCCGATACGATCGAGGGCTCTCGGTGGCTGCATTTCGTACTTGGCGCGCTGCTTACGCTGTGCGTAGAGCTTTAGGCTTAAGTAAACAATTTTTGTCCTTGCGGCTGTTTTATGCGGTTAGGGGAAAGATTCCTTTCCCTAACAGCGTGCACCTCGCCATACCCTCATCAGGCTGAACCGCCCCATTCAAGGGCCTGAAGGACACGGCGAACTTGTTTGGCCCCTATCTCAGTTTCGCAGAGCATGATCGGTGCAGTCCCTCCGAGCGCTTTATTCGGTGTCGACATCCAATGTGCGGCAGTCACTGGTGTCTCTAATATCTCCTCGGCCAAGTGACTGACCACAGCAATTCTGTCCAAACGCTCGGAGGCCACAGGATCAAGGTTCTTTTGCTCGCGCCGCCGTCGTTCAAGCGCCGAAGTTGATGCATTGAGCAGCGTTTCCAGGTGGCGGTCTTGAAGGTCAAAGGCCAAGCGAACAACCTGGATTAGGTCAGTGGGAAACCCTACTTTTATTTGGTGCAGCCGCTCCGACTCCGTCAGCGGCTCTCGATCGGAACTGAATCGCCAAAAGGCAGCGATGCCCTCCTCTCGGGACACCTCTTTCTTTTTTGCCGGACGTCGAGTCGCAGTTGAAGTGCTCATTAACACTTCCCCCCAATGATTGCCCATCCAAAGGAATATGAGCTAACGCCTGTCTAACCGGAAGCGCCATTGAGCGCCAGTGGAGTTCCATAACGCCCTAGGTCGATAAGGCGATGGAGCCATTTACCCTCTACGTATCCACAGACCAGGATCAGCGGCTTTGGGCTGATGATGAGTTGCCACTACGGTCAATCGATGCTGGAGCTCAGGAAGGGCTCGGTCAGTCGGTCGACCCTTCGCTCTTCGAGCTGCCCGGCCCGCAGGATCTCGTTGGCATTGGGATAATGCCGTAACAGCTGGCGGGCCTGACGTCGCATGGACGCTGAAAGCGCGGAATCTTCTGCAAGCTCGGCCAGAAAGTCTCGCGTCTGGATGAGTGCGCGCGTGCGCTCGTTCGGCATTGTCATGGTGTCCTCCCTCGCACGAATCGTGCACGGTCCAGCCGCTATAAGCTTGCGTCCGACGCAGTTTTCTGCCTAGTAAATCGCCTACAGCCTACACTGCTGATTTTTACTGCCCTACATGGAGCCGCTGAAATTCAGCGCAAGATGATCATTCGCTTAGTGTTCGGCTGGGTCAGTGAATTCCGCCAGCCTCCGTCGTGCCCCAGGAGTGACCATATCCGATGACGAGTGCTTTCCTGTACAGCGAGCATTATTTATGGATACGTACAACGTTAATACGCTGTAGATACGCTTTTACGTGTAGGTGACTTCTCCAATTATCGGGGCCTGAAGCGCTCCTTTTCATATATATCAATCGACAACTGCTCGGTCTACTTATCGGTAACGGCTCCTTGCGCGGCGCTGGACACCAGCTTTGCGTACTTAGCCAGCACACCTCGTGTATAGAGCGGGGCCGGTTGTGTCCAACGCGCACGGCGCTCGGCCAGCACGGCAGCACTGACACCTACGCTGATCTCGCGGGTTTCGGCATCGATGGTGATCTTGTCGCCGTTCTCGATCAGTGCAATCGGGCCGCCATCAAAGGCTTCCGGCGTGATGTGGCCAACCACAAAACCGTGCGAACCGCCGGAGAAGCGGCCATCGGTGATGAGTGCGACGTCCTTACCCAGCCCCTTACCCATGATTGCCGAGGTTGGCGAGAGCATTTCACGCATGCCAGGACCGCCCCTGGGGCCTTCGTAAGTGATTACGATGACATCGCCGGCGACCACTTCGCCATTAAGGATGCCGGCCAGCGCGGCTTCCTCGCCGTGGTAGACACGAGCAGTACCTTCAAAGCGCAGACCTTCCTTGCCGGTGATCTTGGCGACTGAGCCGGTCGGCGCGAGGTTGCCGCGCAGGATGACCAGGTGCGAGTCCTTCTTGATCGGGTTGTCGAAGGGCCGAATGATGTCCTGACCGGCAGGGTAGTCGGCGACATTGGCGAGATTCTCGGCCAGGGTCTTACCGGTGACGGTGAGCGTGTCGCCATGCAGCAGGCCGGCGTCGAGCATGCGCTTCATCAGCGGCTGGATACCACCGATGGCGACCAACTCCGACATCATGTACTGGCCAGAAGGACGCAGGTCGGCCAGCACCGGTGTGGTCTTGCCGATTTCAGTGAAGTCATCGAGGGTCAGTGGCACATCCACGGCATGGGCCATGGCCAACAAGTGCAGCACGCCGTTGGTGGAACCGGCCAGCGCGATGATGACGCGGATGGCGTTCTCGAAGGCTTTGCGCGTCATGATGTCGCGCGGCTTGATGTCGCGAGCGAGCAGTTCCAGCACCTGCTGGCCGGCGCGGAAGCAGTCCGAGGCCTTGTCGGAGGAAATCGCGTCCTGCGCCGACGAGCCCGGCAGCGACATGCCTAGGGCTTCGATGGCCGAGGCCATGGTATTGGCGGTGTACATGCCGCCGCAGGAGCCTGGGCCCGGGATGGCGGTGTCTTCGATCTGCTTAAGCTGAATCAGGTCGAGATCGCCCTTGGCATGCTGCCCTACGGCCTCGAACACCGAGATAATATCGGTGTGACCGGAGCCGGGTTTGATGGTGCCGCCATAGACGAAAATTGCCGGGCGGTTCAGCCGCGCCATGCCGATCAGGCAACCGGGCATGTTCTTGTCGCAGCCACCAATGGCGACGAGCCCGTCGAAGCCTTCGCAGCCGACCACGGTTTCGATGGAGTCGGCGATGACTTCACGCGATACCAGCGAATACTTCATGCCCTCGGTGCCGTTGGCGATGCCATCCGACACGGTGATGGTATTGAAGATCAGGGCCTTGCCGCCCGCTGCATTGGCACCTTTCTCGGCCTCTTGCGCGAGCTTGTTGATGTGCATGTTGCAGGGTGTGACATTGGCCCAGGTCGAGGCAATGCCAATCTGCGGCTTTTTGAAGTCCTCGTCGGTGAAGCCGACGGCACGAAACATGGCGCGCGCCGGGGCGGCCTCGACGCCATCCACCACGAGGGAGGAATATTTGCGCATATTGTCAGTGGTCTCAGTCATCTCGAAAATCCTTAAAGTGGCTTTCGCGAACATATACGCATGCCGCGCTGGGTCAATAAGTAGCCCATGGGTGCCTAGAAGCCTGGTTTGGACCAATGCGCTTGTGTAATCAGCCGCCGATATAAGACATCTCTACTTTCTTGTTTCGCGCCGTCTGCTCTGTGCGAATTTGCGAGTAGCCGTCTTCACGCGGGGTCCAGATCAAACCTATCGCAGCGGCGATTTGCTGGTCGCTCTGACCCGCACGCATAAGCGTGCGCAAATCATGCCCTGACTGCGCGAACAGGCAGGTGTACAACTTGCCATCGGTAGAGAGTCGGGCGCGCGTGCAGGTGGCGCAAAAGGCTTGCGTCACGCTGGAGATCACACCGATTTCGCCGCTGCCATCCGCATACGCCCAGCGCTGAGCGACTTCACCACGGTAGTTGGATTGCGCTGGGATGAGTGGCATCTCGGCGTTGATCATGCGCACGATATCGGCCGAGGTCACGACATCGTTCATGCGCCAGCCGTTGCAGGAGCCCACGTCCATGAATTCGATAAAGCGCACAATGTGCCCGCTACCCTTGAAGTGCCGAGCCATCGCAACGACGTCCTGATCGTTGACACCCTTCTTCACCACCATATTGATCTTGATGGCCGTAAAGCCCGCAGCGTGTGCAGCGTCGATGCCATTTAAGACATCGCTCACCGGAAAAGCCACGTCGTTCATGGCCCGGAAGATAGTCTCATCGAGCGAATCGAGCGACACCGTGACGCGCCGCAAGCCCGCCGCCTTGAGCGCTTGGGCTTTGTTGGCCAGTAGCGAACCATTGGTGGTGAGGGCTATGTCCAAGGGCTTGCCGTCATGGGTGTTGAGCGTGCTCAACATCCCGATCAACACCTCGATGTTTCTACGCAGCAGTGGTTCGCCGCCGGTGAGGCGAATTTTCTCGACGCCCTGCGCGACGAACAGGCGCGTCATGCGGGTGATTTCATCGAAACTCAACAGTTCGCCTTGTGGCAAAAAACGGTAGTCCTTGTCGAACACAGACTTGGGCATGCAATAGGTGCAGCGGAAGTTGCAACGGTCGGTGACCGAAATGCGCAGGTCACGCAAGAGCCGCCCGCGCGTGTCCGCGAGCGTGCTGCCGGAGGCCGGCGTGGGCGGCGCAATCACAGATACTGGGCTGGCGGCGCTCAGGTCAAGGAGGGTAATTACCTGAGTAGTCATAAGGGCCTTGCTGCGTGGATTGACTGCGGTTTAAACATAAGGTGACTGCACTGAGTGGTGCACATGCTCATGGCTCCTAGCGATCTCTTCGCCACGCCTCATACCGGCTTCAATCAGGTGGATTTCGTTCAACTGTGGCGTTAGTTTTTTGGCCATGGGCTCACTCAAAATCGCACGCAGGTAAGGTTGTCAGGCGATTGTCTTCAACTGGGCCGCCCACGGTGAAGTGGTAGAAGCTTTGCCACTCGCGGGTGTCGATGCCGAAGGCGGCATGCACGGGGTCGTCGAAGTAGCAGCCGATTCCAGTGGCGCGGATGCCCGCCTCTTCGGCTTCAAGGTAGAGCACTTGGCCAAGCATGCCGGCTTCCCAGAACAGATTACGGTAGAAACCGCCGCCATAGGTCGCGAGGCTGTCCATATAGTCGGCAAGCATGGCCACGCTAAAAGCACCATCGGCGGCGATGTTCTGGCCGCAGGAGACGGCGCTCGCCTGCGCTCGACAGTCGCCTTCGCGCAGCAGGTATAAGGGCAGTCCGGGCGGACAGTCGGGTACGCGCTGCCACAAAAAATCTGCATGCATCACGCGCTTCAGGCTATCGACCTTGTGCGGATCACGAACCAGCGCGTAGAGGCCCGGCACCAAGCCGTCGACACGGTGCACGAACAGCCCGAGGTGGATGCGCGGCCGCCAAGAGATTGCGTCCCAGGGCATAGCACTGCGCTCTTGGGTTGGCAGCAGCCGGCCCAGCATGGCGAAGAGTGTGGCGCGCGAGATAGCCGTCGCACCATCCATGGCGACTGCGCTGCGGCGGCCAAGAATAGCCTGTTCCGCCGTGAGTCGGCCTTGACGGATGGGCGTGTCGAACAACGCATTCTCCGCCGCAAAGCCTACGAAATCCTCCTGAATAGGCGCGCTGGCGGCGCGGCGCGTGGCCTGGGCAATGGTGTCGATTGCGGGCCACTCGACGCGGTTGTTGCGGCTCAGTGGATTGGCCCTGCCCTGCCATAGCACGTCACTGCCGTGCTGTGGCAGCGGCGCAGACTCGCGCAGTGGCGCGGTGATTAAATCCGTTCCGGGGATATTCGGGGAAATCACCGCGAGTAGATCAGCGTTCTCGCGTTCCGCCGCTGTGAAATCCTCATCGCGGTCTAGCCCCAGCAGGTTGGATAAGCTGCTATCGCTGATGTTGTCGATGAGTAGCAACTTCCAGCCGAGCGCTGCTGCCGCGATACGCAGGCTGGCCAGCGCGTGTCCCACGTCATGTTGGCAGTAACGGTAAGCGCGCTCACCGTACTTCCAGGCTTCTCGCCAATGCACCGACGACAGCCCGACCAAGAAGGAGCCCGCCGGAAGGGACTCGGTTAGCTCGCTCCAGCGCGCAGCAGTGAGCGCCGCGCGCCGTTCCAGGGCGTGTTCCTTCGGCGCGTAGTGGTACAGGGCGGGCGCCACGCCGAGCTGCTCAATCGCCGGCAGCAGGGCATAGCCCTCGGTCGGATGCAGGTTGCCGCTGGAGGGATTTACCCGCAACGGCCAGGTGATATCACCCGATTGTTTCCATGCCGTCAGCGACAGTGCATAGCGGAAAAACAGTGAGACCGACGCCAGCGATAATGGCAGCGGCGGCACGCTCGCGCTGGCATACAGCTGCCAATACGCCAGCGGGCGGCCGGATTTGGGCAGCGGCAGACGCACCAGTTCTGCTCCCGCGTAGCGCCGAAACGGGTCGGGCTGCGTTGCCCAATCCATGTAGCCCAGCGCGGCGGCGTAGCGGTGAAAGTGATGCTTAGTCCGCTCGTGGTAGGCGACGACGGCCTCGTCGGCAGCGGCCTCTGCCGCCCCCGTCAGTATTCGAGACGTCATGACGAGCAGCTCAAATGCGACAAGCCACCGACATTAAAGAACTCAGCCGGTTTGCGCCGGTAGTAGCCGTCCTCCACCGCCTGCGCCTGTTCGGCGTAGGGCTGGGTCATGATGGCCTGCAGCTCGCGCACGAGCGCGTAGTTGCCCGCGCTCGCGTGGCTGTACGCTGGCACAAGAAACCACTCGCGCAACGTGTATTTCGGGTTGACCCGTTTCATCTGCCTCGCCAGCGCCTCACGGTCGCGGGCTGCGGTATTGGTGTTGCTGGTACTGCCGATGCCGACCAACGATTGCCATAACGTCAGCCACTCGGACCAACGCTGCTGCAGCCCGTCGTTGTTTTGTTGTGCGCCCGGATAGAAGCTTTTTTTCAGTGGGCCCATGTCGTCAGGCAGCGTCGAGAGTTCGCGGAAGAACACGGTGTAATCGACCGGCGTTTGCCGCATAAGCGTTTCCAGCTCGCTGAACAACGCGGGGTGAAACCTATCCAGCCCCAGTTTGGCCGCCCACATCTGCTCCATTTGCGTTTGCATCACTGCCGCAAAGCCACTGCGAATCTCCTCGAGCTGCTGCAGGCTGTCCTGAACCAAGCTGTTCTGATCCAAGCATTCCTGATCAAGAGCGCCCTGATGCGCGCTCAGCAACGGCCGCAAGGCCGCGCAAAAC
Organism: Pseudomonas sp. 5C2; assembly: GCF_034314155.1. Classification (NCBI taxonomy): domain Bacteria; kingdom Pseudomonadati; phylum Pseudomonadota; class Gammaproteobacteria; order Pseudomonadales; family Pseudomonadaceae; genus Pseudomonas; species Pseudomonas sp. 5C2. Next base: position 1,599,054 of record NZ_JAVIWH010000002.1, read on the forward strand.
ATCTGGAAGTTGCGCTCCGCTGCCACCGGTTGATTGAGGAACGCGAAGTGTTCTCCACCACCCGTCCACGGCTGGTAGTGCGGGTCGAACACTTCGCAGAACCCGAACGGACCGTAGTCGAGGGTGAAACCACCGGCCGCGCAGTTGTCGCCGTTGAAGTTACCCTGGCAGTAGCCGACGCGAATCCAGTTGGCCACCAGCGAGGTCAGCCGGCTGCGGAACGCACGCGCCAGCAACAGCACTTTTGCGCGGGTGCCAAGCTGCGGGTCGATAACCTCCGCGTACTCACGCGCGATCAAGTGCAACACCAACTGCTCCAGTTCCTGCAGCGCTTGCGGGTGCTCCTGTTTGCGCGCACGGCGAGCGAACAGCTCGAGTTGGCCGACCCGAATAAATGACGGCGCAACCCGCGTCGTGATGGCGACGGCCTCCGTTACCAGCCGGTCGGGGTCCTGCGCGTACGAGCCCGGTGAGTACCACGGCCGCTGGACCTGCTCGTTTTTCGACACGTACAAACTCAGCGATCGCGAGGTTGGCACGCCGAGCGCGTGCATGTGCTCCTGTGCGAGGAACTCGCGGACACTCGAGCGCAACACGGCGCGACCGTCCGCACCTCGGCAGTACGGCGTGCGGCCGCCACCTTTGAGCTGCATTTCCCAGCGACGACCGTTGATCACGGCCTCCAGCACGGACACAGCGCGACCGTCGCCGTAGCCGTTGCCTGTGCGGAACGGGCACTGTTGGTAATATTCTTTGCCGTAGATAGACAGTGCATAGCCCGTCGCCCAGCCGACCTTGCGCAGCGGCGGCGGAACCTGGCTGAGGTCGCCGGAAAACATCCGTACGAAATCCGCCGACTGCGCCAGGCTGTCGGCAAAACCCAGTTCGCGGAACAAGCTTTGGCTGTGTGCGACGTACTCCGGGGAGTCGATGGGCGTGGGTTTGACCGGCACATAGTGGCCGCTGAACACTTGGCGCGGCGCATGGTCGTCGCCGTCAGCTGTCGCCTGAGGATCGCAGTTGAGCGTGTCCATCAGCGAGTAGTTGGCCAACGTGGCGAGATCGTCGAGCGTGGCGACGGTGGCGACGGTGGCAGACGCTGCGACGCTTTCTAGGGCGAGTCGATTGCTCATAAGGGCACCTCTTGGCGCGGGAAGAACGGCTGTTTGCCCGCTGCGTGGTGAGTGGTATCGACAATTTCTTCGATTTCGGGGGCGACTCTTTTCAGCATAACTTCAAAACCCTGGCGCATCGTCACCTGCGAGGACGCGCAGCCCTGACAGCCGCCGCTCATGACGATAAACAGCTTGCCGTGCAGAATCTCGACAATCGAAATCTTGCCGCCGTGATTGGCGATGGATTTATTCACCTGTTTGTCCAGCAGCTCCTGAACCACCGCATGCAGCTCGGCATCGGATCTGCCAGTCGCACCGCTGTAGAGAAGCACCTCCAAGATCGCCGGCACGCCACTCAACAGCTGCGTGCGGATGGCCGTGCCGATGCTGGCTTTCAGCCCTGACCACGCGGCGCTCGGTGCCTTGCCAACGGTCAGCACGTTCTCGGCAATCAGCACGTTGGCCACGCCGAGCAGTGCGAACAGTCGCTCACCAAGCGGCGAACCGGCGGCCCGCTGCTTATTGCCGAAAAAGAACGGGCCGCCCGGATGCACGGGGCGGCTGACCACGAACGTGCAGCTGTCGGGGTCGGCCAGTGACACCTGCGCACGAATGCTCACCGGCATGCTGTCCGGCAGACTCACGGGCAAACTCGCTGACAGACTCGCAGGCAGCTCGGCAGCCAGGCGCTCAGACATCTTCAACGCTCGCCGTCGCCGCGCGCGCGCCTAAGGCACGCAGGTCGTGAAACGCATAGATCCCACTGTTATGGCCGTCGTTCCAATCGAACTGGATCGCGTAATTGCCGATGCTGACGATCTTTTGCGGGCTGACATCTGCGCGCACCGTCTGCGGATCGAGCAGCGGGCGGCCGCTCATCTCCTCGACGCAGAGGGCGCAATGACAGGCCAAGCGCAGGTCGCGCACGTCGAAGTCGTCGCGCTGTCCGTCCTCCCAGAGGATCGACAAAGTCCGCGGATCGCGGCGCAGGAAACCAATCGGAGTCTTCTGCGACCCAGCAGGCCGGGCCGCGTCTGCCATCCAGCCGGGCGCGCCGTCGTTGCTGTGCCACTTCCAGACGAAGGGTTTCAACACGGAGACCGCCGCGTTGACCTGCTCCATCAGCGCCGTGGCGATGCTGGCATATACCTTGGCGCTGACCGAGTTTGGCTGGGCCGCCACAATCGGCCGGCCCTCATCACCGCAGATGACCACATCGATATCCAGCGGCAAGGCACCCAAAAAAGGCACGCCAAGCTCCTCGCTCATCGCCTCGCCACCGCCGTGGCGGAAGATATCGGTGTTCTCGCCACAGTGCGGGCAGGTAAAGGTGCGCATGTTCTCGACGAGCCCCAGAATCTTCACCTGCACCTTCTCGAACATGCGCAAACCGCGCCGGGCGATCTTCAGGCTCACCACCTGCGGCGTGGTGACGATCACCACCCCCGACAGAGGCATACTCTGCGCCAGCGTCAGTTGGGTGTCGCCGGTGCCGGGCGGCAGATCAAGAATCAAGTAATCCAACGGCCCCCATTGCACGCCGCCGACGAACATTTTCAGGTATTTGCCCACCATCGGCCCGCGCAATACGGCCGGGTTGTCGTCGCCGGTGAGCATGCCCATCGACACCACTTTAAGGCCGTGCCGCTCGGCCGGAATCATCCGGCCCTCGGCGGTCATCGCTGGCGGCTGATCGGTGGCAATGCCGAGCATGCCGGGGATACTCGGGCCAAGAATGTCGGCATCGACCAGCCCAACGCGAGCGCCGAGTTGCTGCAGCGCCAGCGCCAGATTGACGCTCACCGTGGACTTGCCAACGCCGCCCTTACCGCTGCCGACGGCGATGATATGGCGGATACCCGGCAGCTTGTCGGCACTCACCGCCTGCGGGGAGGGCTGAGATGACGGGGCCGCTGCGGGGCGTTGCTCGTGGTTCTGCTCAGGGGTCTGCATGGCCAAGTGCCTTGTATCGTCAATTAACGGGGGAGTTGCTGGCCGCGAGCTCTGCCGCCAGAAGAACATCCGATCCAAATTCATGTGTTTATTACCTGCTGTCAGGTTTTCGAGAGTCGCTGCCGTGGCAACTCAATAGGTCGGCATCGCGCCGTCAACTTGCTCAGCCCAGGCATGCACGCCGCCGGTCAAGTTGACCACCTGGGTAAAGCCCTGCTGCTCTAAAAACAACGCGACTTGCAGGCTGCGCACGCCGTGGTGGCAGATGCAGACAATCGGCTGCGCGGCAATCAGCTCGGACAATTTCCCGGGGATGGTATGCATCGGCATCGGCAACGCGCCGGCAATGTGACAGGTCTGAAACTCCCACGGCTCACGTACGTCGAGTAATAGCGGTTGCTCGCGTGTTTGATTCGCGAGCCACGCGGCCAGTTCTGCTGCAGTCAAATTTTGCATTGCTTAGGTGCCTCTCGCGGGCAAAAACCGTGGGTAAATAACGCAATTGCGCAGAGCATCCATCAAAACACCCCGGCCGCATGCGCCTGTTCATCGGCATGGTAGGAGCTGCGTACCAGCGGGCCGGAGGCGGCGTGCAGGAAGCCCATTTTGCGGGCTTCTTCTGCATACATCTTGAAGGTGTCCGGATGCACATAGCGGCGCACTGGCATGTGGCCGCCGGTCGGTTGCAGGTACTGGCCGATGGTCAACATGTCTACATCGTGGGCGCGCAGAGCGCGCAGCACGTGCAAAATCTCCTCATCGGTTTCGCCCAACCCGGCCATCAGGCCGGATTTGGTCGGTATCTTCGGATGCCGGGCCTTGAAGCGTTGCAACAAGTTGAGGGTGTTTTGAAAGTCCGCACCGGGGCGCGCTTCTTTGTATAAACGCGGCACGGTTTCGATGTTGTGGTTCAACACGTCTGGCGGCGCAGTGCCGAGGATGTCCAGCGCAAGATCCAGCCGGCCGCCGAAGTCGGGGGTGAGAATCTCGATATAGGTGTTGGGCGTCAGTGCGCGAATGTGGCGGATGCACTCGACGAAATGGCCGGCGCCACCGTCGCGCAAATCGTCGCGATCCACCGAGGTGATGACCACGTAATTAAGCTTCATCAGCGCGATGGTGTGCGCCAAGCGTGCCGGCTCGTCGGGGTCGAGCGGATTCGGCCGGCCGGTGCTGACATTGCAAAACCGGCAGCGCCGCGTGCATTTGTCGCCCATGATCATGAAGGTCGCGGTGCCTTTGCTCCAGCACTCGCCGATGTTCGGGCAAGAGGCCTCGGCGCAGACTGTCACCAGCTGATTGACGCGCACGATGTCCTTGATCTCAGCGAAGCGCGCCGAGGCTGACCCCGCCTTGACGCGGATCCAGTTGGGTTTGGGCAATCTTTGCGCCGGATCGCTCTCGGCGCGCTTGGTTTTGAGCGGGCCTCTTTGCTTGTCTGAGCGCTCGGCAGTTATGCTGTTTAACGCCGGGGTTGCGCTGCTCAGCACCGTGGTTTCGCTGGCTAACGCCGTGGCTTCGCTGTTTATAGTTTCCGGAGTAAGCACCTTACGCCTCCCGCGCTAAAGCAAAAAATTCCGCACGCATCGCCTGATTATTGAGCAGTTCACCGAGCATGGCGGAGGTGACGGTCTCCTCTCCTTGGGTGCGAATACCACGGCTTTCCATGCACAGGTGCCGGCAGCGAATCACCACACCCACCGCTTTCGGTTGCAGATGGGTCAGCAAGGCGTTGGCAATTTGGATGGTCAGGCGCTCCTGCACCTGCAACCGCTTGGCATAGCAATCGACCAAGCGCGTCAGCTTTGACAGGCCGACTATTTTGCCGTTGGGCACATAGCCAATCGTGGCCTTACCGAAGAACGGCGCGAGATGGTGCTCGCAATGGCTATACACCGGAATGTTGCGTACCACGATGAGCTCGTTGTACTCCTCGGCCCCGTCCTCAAACACTTTCAGGCATTGCGCCGGGTCTTGGGCATAACCGGCAGTCCAGTGCTTCCAGGCCTTGCTGACGCGCGACGGCGTTTCGAGCAGCCCCGTGCGCGTAGGGTCCTCGCCCACGCTGGTTAGAAATCGACGCCAATCCTGCTCGGTAAAGGGTGCTTCTGACATCTGCGCGGTTCCTGTCGGGGTTGATACGGGTAAAAAAGTTTCCGCGCATTCTCAGCGTGAGGTTTTGATTGGCTATGCAGTCGTTAGTGGTTGGGCGCGCGTGGGTGGATTACGCGGTGCATTTATTCTCCCCTCGCCCATTTATGGGAGAGGGCCGGGGAGAGGACAAAACAACCAATAGCCCCTCCCTAAACCGCCACCACTTCGATGTCGGGTTCAATCGAACGAATCAGATTTTCGATGGCCCTGAGAGTGCCGGATAGTGAGCTCGGACAGGAGCCGCACGCGCCTTGGTAATGCACGCTGAGCAGGTTGTAGTCGAGGTTGACCACGTGCAGGTCGCCGCCGTCGTTTTGCAGATGAGGGCGAATCTCCTCGTCGAGCAATTCGTTGATCGCATCGAGACGTTTCTGGTCGGCGAGGTTGAGGTTGGCATGCGCCGCGCTCGCCGCTGCCACGGTGACTGCGGTTTGCGCATCCGCCGCCGGTGCGGCGCGGATGGGCTCGGCGACTTTGCGCAGCAACTCATCCCAGTCGCTGTCACCGTCTTGGGTCACGGTGAGCCATTTATCCACGTAAAACACGTTACTCACATGCTCGATGGCGAACAGCGCACACGCGAGCGGATCATCTTTGGCCTGCTCGGCGTTTTCATACGAGCGCGTTACCCCCCAAGTCAGCGGGTCCTTGAGGATAAATTTCCTCGCGTTCGGATTGGGCGTCCCTTCGATTTCGGCTATTTTGGGCATTTCAACCTCTTGAAAATGTGACGCGCATTTGGGCCTCGCAACGTCGCCAAACGCACCGTGACTGGATGCGCGTTGGTAGGGCGGCTTAACCCGCCAACGGACACGGCAAAAAATCCAAACGAGCGCCTCAGCGAAGCTTTGCGTTGGCGACTTTCGCGAGCAAGCTCGCTCCCAAAGGTTGCGCATGTTGACCGTTAACGACGCTCGTTACACATAACGGACACGGCGAAATCTAAGCGGCACAAGCCTAGTAGTCGTCCTAAAGCGGGTGGGCTACGCCGCAGGCTAAGCACACCCTAGGAGTGCCATCCGCCCGTTTTCAATCCCATCAAGCCAGCGCGGAATTGAGCAGCGGCTGCAATTCACCTTGGTCGTACATCTCGCGCACGATATCGGCGCCGCCGACAAACTCACCTGCAATGTACAGCTGCGGAACGGTCGGCCAGTTGCTGTACGCCTTGATGCCCTCGCGGATTTGCGGGTCGGCCAGCACGTCGACGGCGGTAAATCCCTGCACGCCGCAGGCATTCAGTATCTGTACCGTCGCTCCGGAAAAACCACACTGCGGGGCCTGCGGTGTGCCTTTCATGTACAGCACGACTGCATGGTCGGTGACCTGCTGGCGGATTTTTTCTTGTACGTTCATCGTGTATTGCTCCAAGGTTATTAGCGGGTTGATTGTGCCCAGGCCTCGGGCGTGATGGTGCGCATGGCCAGCGCGTGGATTTCTGCGCGCATACGATCGCCGAGCGCCTGATACACCAGCTGATGCTGCTGCACCTTATTTTTGCCGGCAAATTGCGCGCTCACCACCAGCGCGTCGAAGTGCTGGCCGTCATCGCCGAGCACTTCGACGTGCTCACAGGCCAGGCCCTGCAGGATGGTGTTTCTGAGTTCATTGGCAGTCATCGGTTGCTCCTCTCGCTAGGGTCTCTGTGGCAAAAAATGGCAACCCATCAGGCGTTGCCGATCGGAGCATGCATCGGGTCGGCATCGGCTTCCGTCGAGGTGCTGGCCAGCGAATTGAACGCGGCGTGCAGGGTGTGCCAGGGTAAAATCGCGCATTTAACCCGGGTCGGCAGGTCGCACACACCGGCGAACACCGCCAGCCGGCCGATCTGATTCGGGCTGTTTAAGTCGAGCTTGCCGGTGGCCATGGCGAGAAATTCCTTGATCAGAACTTCCGCCTGCGCACGGGTTTTGCCCTTGACCGCGACCGTCATCATCGACGCCGAGGCCTTGCAGATCGCGCACGACTCACCCTGAAACGCGATGCCATCGACGCACTCGCCGGCGAGATTCAGCGCCACGTCGATGTGGTCGCCGCACAGTGGGTTGTGGCCCACCGCGTGGTGGCTCGGCTGCGCCAGCACACCGAAGTTACGCGGTTTCTTGTTGTGATCGAGGATCACCTCTTGGTACAGCGCTTTATAGTTGGCCATTAGGCAAACACCTGCTGCACGCTGCGAATACCGGCAACCAGTGCATCGACCTCGGCCCGTGTGTTGTAGAACGCAAACGAGGCCCGCGAGGTGGCCGGCACCTTGAAGCGTTGCATCACCGGCTGCGCACAATGATGACCCGTGCGCACCGCGACACCCTCCTGATTAAGCAGAGTGCCGATGTCGTGCGGGTGCACACCGTCAATCGCGAACGAAATGACCGCCGCTTTGTTTTGTGCGGTGCCGATAATGCGCACGCCCGGCATGCGGCTCATCTGCTCGGTGGCGTAATTGAGCAGCTCGAGCTCATACGCGGCAATTAGCTGCATGCCAATGGCCGAAAGGTAATCGACAGCGGCACCCAGCCCGATGGCGGCGGCAATCGGCGGCGTGCCGGCCTCGAATTTATGCGGGATAGTGTTGTAGGTGGTTTTCTCGAAACTCACCGACAGAATCATGTCGCCGCCGCCCTTGAACGGCTGCATTTTTTCCAGCAGCGCGGCCTTGCCGTACAGCACGCCGATACCGGTCGGGCCGCACAGTTTATGGCCCGAGAAGGCGTAGAAGTCGCAATCCAAATCCTGCACGTCGACCGCCATGTGCGGCACCGCCTGCGCGCCATCAACCAGCACCGGCACGCCGTGCGCGTGGGCAAAAGCGATCATCTGTTTGACCGGATTGATACTGCCCAGCGCGTTCGAAACGTGCATCACGCCAACAAACTTGGTGCGCTCATTGAACAGCTGTTGGTATTCATCGATCAGCAATTCTCCGGCATCGTTAATCGGCACCACACGAATGACAGCGCCGGTTTCTTCAGCCAGCATCTGCCACGGCACGATGTTCGAGTGATGCTCCAGCGTAGTCAGAATAATCTCGTCGCCGGCCTTGATAAACTTGCGCCCGTAGCCGTGCATCACCAGGTTAATCGCATCGGTGGTGCCACTGGTGAAGATCACTTCGCGCTCCTCAGCCGCGTTGATAAAGCGCTGCAGCTTGCGCCGCGCCTCCTCGAACTCGGCGGTCGCTGTCTCCGACAAATAATGCACCGCACGGTTGATGTTGGCGTGCTCATTGCTGTGGTAGTGCACCAAACGGTCGATCACCTGCTGCGGCATCTGGCTCGATGCGGCGTTGTCGAGATAGACCAGCGGCTTGCCGTCGATCTGCAGTTGCAGGATCGGAAAATCGGCGCGTATGCGTTCGACTTCAAAGGTAGCGGCCGAAGGCTGATTGACTTCTCGTTGGGCGGCGTTCATGACAGGCTACCGGTGTGTTCGAGCACCGTCTGTTCAAGCCGCTGCTTGAGTGATGCTACGGGGATGCGCTGGATGATCTCGGCGCCGAACGCATAGGTCAGCAGGCTACGCGCCACGCTGTCTGACAGGCCGCGACTGTTCAGGTAAAACACTTCCTCACTGTCGAGCTGGCCGATGGTCGCGCCATGCGCGCATTTCACGTCGTCGGCAAAAATCTCAAGTTGTGGTTTGGTATCAACCTGAGCATTGCTGCTGAGCAGCAGGTTGCGGCTCGACTGTACCGAGTCGGTGCGCTGCGCGCCCTGGCGGACCATGACCTTACCGTTGAACACGGCGTGCGCACTGCCGCCGACGATGCATTTGTGCAGCTGGCGGCTCACCCCGTGCGGCTGGAAGTGGTCGATGCAGGTATGGCTATCGGCCAGCTGATCGGCAGCGATCAGGGCCAGCCCGTCGACCGCGCATTCAGCGCCCTCGGCCAGCAGCACGTTGAGGTTGTAACGCGAAATCTGCGCGCCCAGCGCGACGCTGACCGACTGATAGTTGCTCGAGCGGCCCACGGACACCGCGCAATTGGCCAGGTGAAACGCCTGCGGGCTGTCGCGCTGCACACGGATGTGGTTCACCCGGGCATTGTCTGCCAGGACAATTTCGCTCACCGGGTTCACCAGGTCGGCGGCATCGTGCGCGGAGACATCATGCAAGGCCACGTAGTCCTCGATCAGCGTCACGCTGCTGCCCGCCTCGGCGATTAGCAGGCAACGCGGAGTGCTCAGCACGCCGGCCTGCGTGGCAATAAACAGCACATGCACCGGCGCTGCCAGCGTCACGTTGCGCGGCAACACAATCACCGCCGCATCCTGCAGAAAGGCCGTATTCAGCGCCGCAAATGGATTCTCATGGACGTCTTGGTGGCGGCCGAGATGCGCTTCGAGCAGCGCGGCATGGCTGCTCAGTACACTCGGCAGGTTGGCCACCACGGCATCGCTGCTGGCCGCCACACAGGACAACTGCGGCGCATAGATACCGTCAACAAACACCAAGCGGGTGGTCGCTTCTTGAATATAAAAATGCTCGACATCTGTGTTTTCTAAGGCATCGGCGGCTGGCAAGGACGGCGTAAACGACAGTTTAGTCAGCCGTGCAATGTCGGTAAAGCGCCAGTCTTCGTCACGCCGGGTAGGCAGCGGCAACACTTCGAGCCGCTTGGCCGCCGCGGTGCGCAGCGCGTTGAACCACGCCAAGGGGCTGGCCGACAATTGCCGCGTGCCGCTCAACAGCGTGTCAAGGTAAGCCGGCGCGGGGCGACGAAGCGCGCCGGGCAACACCTTAGGTAGCAGGTTAGGTAGCACTGCCGTCAGTGTGCTCATGCCGTCACCCCTGCTGCCATCGCCTCCTGGTGCTCGGCCGCGACCCAGTCGTAGCCACGCGTTTCAAGTTCCAGCGCCAGCTCCTTGCCGCCGGTTTTGATGATGCGTCCCGCCTCCATGACGTGCACGAAGTCCGGCACTATGTAGTTGAGCAGCCGCTGGTAGTGCGTCACCAGCACAATCGCGTTGTCTTTATTGGCCAGCTGATTAACGCCCTGCGAGACGATCCGCAGCGCGTCGATGTCGAGGCCCGAATCGGTCTCATCGAGAACCGCCAAGCGCGGATCGAGCAGCGCCATTTGCAAGATTTCGTTGCGCTTTTTCTCACCGCCCGAGAAACCTTCGTTAACACTGCGCTCGAGAAAATCGGGGCTCATCTCTAGCAGCTTCATCTTCTCGCGCACGAAGTCGTCAAACTCCAGCGGATCGAGTTCATCAAAGCCGCGCTGCGCCTGCACGGTATTGTACGCCAAACGCAGGAACTGGCTGTTGGCGACCCCGGGTATCTCAATCGGGTATTGAAAGGCCAAAAAAAACCCGGCACGGGCACGCTCTTCGGGGGGCAGATCAAACAGATTATTGCCTTCAAACAGCACGCTGCCGCCGGTGATTTCATACGCCGTGTGGCCAGCCAACACCTTGGCGAAGGTGCTCTTGCCCGAGCCGTTCGGGCCCATGATGGCGTGCACTTCGCCGCTCTTCACGGTGAAGTCGAGGCCTTTGAGAATTTCGATGCCGTTGACGGTTGCTCGCAGCCCGCGTACTTCGAGTATGGTTTTGCTGTCTGGGTAAATCATCCGACACTTCCTTCTAATTTGAAACTGAGGAGCTTGGTCGCTTCGACTGCAAACTCCATCGGCAATTGTTGAAATACGTCTTTGCAGAATCCGTTGATGATCATCGACACGGCGGCCTCGGCGTAGATCCCGCGCTGGGCGAAATAGAACAGCTGGTCCTCGCCGATCTTCGAGGTCGAGGCCTCGTGCTCAACTTGGGCGCTACTGTTGCCCACTTGGATATAGGGAAAGGTGTGCGCGCCAGACTGGTCGCCGATCAGCATGGAGTCGCATTGCGAATAATTGCGCGCACCGCTGGCGGTCGGCGAAATCTTCACCAGTCCGCGGTAACTGTTGTTCGAGCGCCCGGCTGAGATGCCTTTGCTAACGATGGTGCTGCGGGTGTTCTTACCGAGATGGATCATCTTGGTGCCGGTATCGGCCTGTTGCAGGTGATTGGTCACCGCGACCGAATAAAACTCACCGACCGAGTTGTCGCCACGCAGGATCACCGATGGATACTTCCAAGTAATCGCCGAGCCGGTCTCGACTTGGGTCCAGGAAATACGCGAGTTCACACCCTTGGCCAGGCCGCGCTTGGTGACGAAGTTGTACACCCCGCCGACGCCATTTTCGTCGCCGGCATACCAGTTCTGCACCGTCGAGTATTTGATGTCGGCGTTGTCCAGCGCCACCAACTCAACCACCGCCGCGTGCAACTGATTAGAGCTAAAGGCGGGCGCGGTACAGCCTTCGAGGTAGGAGACCGACGCGCCCTCCTCGGCAATGATCAGGGTACGTTCAAACTGCCCAGTTTCCTCGGTGTTGATGCGAAAATAGGTTGATAAATCCATCGGGCACTTGACGCCCTTGGGGATAAAGCAGAACGAGCCGTCAGTGAATACCGCCGAGTTGAGCGCGGCGTAAAAGTTATCGCCGGTCGGCACCACTGAACCCATGTATTTTTGCACCAGCTCAGGGTGCTCTTTTACGGCTTCGGAGAACGAACAGAAAATCACCCCGACCTCAGCCAGCTTGGCCTTATAAGTGGTCGCCACCGACACGCTGTCGAAAATCACGTCAACCGCCACACCGGCCAGCGCCATGCGCTCGTGCAACGGCACGCCGAGTTTCTCGAAGGTGCGCAGCAATTCCGGATCGACCTCATCCATGCTGTTTAGCTTCGGCTTCTGCTTGGGGGCGGCGTAGTAGCTGATCGCCTGATAATCAATGTGCTTAAAGTGCACGTTAGGCCAGGTCGGCTCGTCCATCTTGAGCCAGGCCGCATATGCCTTAAGCCGGAAGTCGAGCAGCCACTGCGGCTCGTTCTTCTTGGTCGAAATCATCCGGATGGTGTCTTCATTTAGCCCTTTGGGCGCGACATCAGACTCGATATCGGTGACGAAACCGTGCTTGTAGGGCTGATTGACCAGGCTTTGCAGTACTGCGCTCATGATGTTGGTTCCTACCTAAGTAGCCAAATAAGTGACTAAATTAAATCGAGAAAGACGACCCGCAACCGCAGGTGGACTTGGCGCCGGGATTGTCCTTGATGACGAACTGCGCACCGTGCAGATCATCTTGGTAATCAATCGCGGCTCCCGCTAGGTACTGATAGCTCATCGCATCAATCAACACTGACACGCCGTTTTTGCTCAGCGTGGTGTCATCTTCAAGGGCAACTTCATCAAAGGTGAAGCCATAAGAGAAGCCGGAGCAGCCGCCGCCCTGGACAAAAACCCGGAGCTTCAGCGCGGGGTTGCCTTCTTGCGCAATCAAATCAGCCAGTTTGGCCGCAGCGCTGTCGGTAAACACAAAAGCGCCGGGTATTTCGCTCTGGATGCTTTCAGAAACCGCGTTCATCAGGCACCCTCCGTGCTGCGCACTGCGCACTGCGTATTAGCCTTGGCGCGGCACAGCGCGTTTATGTTCATGCTGTGACCTCGGTTTTTTTCACAGCCAGCGCGGGCTCTTTGATTTTGAAACTCTCGCCGCAGCCGCACTCGCTATCGACGTTGGGGTTATCAAATTTGAACATCTGCTTAAGCCCTTCGGTGACGAAGTCGATACGCGAACCATCGAGAAACACCAATGCGGCGGCATCAATCAGCACACGGGCGTCATGCGACTCAAAGCTGTAATCTGTTGGGAGAATTTCGTCGGCAATGTCGAAGGTGTGCGCCAGACCGGTACAGCCCACGCGCTTCACGCCGATGCGCAGGGCAAGCCCCTTGCCGCGTTTTGCAAGCTGCTGGCGAATCTGTTTTGCCGCATTTTCAGTCAATGTAATTGCCATAACTCAAGCTCCAACGTACGCAAAGAGAACCGCAAGACAAGCGTGGCGGTGACATGAATATAGTATCGTTTCAAAATCATATCAATACAAATATAGTTTTAAAACGCTACTATGCTAGCGTGATGAGGAGCTGGAAATGAACAGTCGTGTGATTGCTGAGCTGGTCTTTCACTTAGGTCGCATAGCCACTGGCGAAGGCCTCGCGGAGGGGCTCACGGCAGCCCAATGGGCCGCGCTCAGGTACTTTGCCCAAGCCAACCGCTTCTCACGAACGCCGTCGGCCTTCGCCGCGTTCCATGGCACGACCCGCGGTACGGCATCACAGACCATCAAAAGCCTCGAAACCCTTGGCTATCTGACCCGCCTACGCGCAGAGGACGACAAGCGCAGCGTCCACCTCGGGCTGACCGAGCAAGCCTTGGGCATTCTTGTCAGCGACCCCTTCGAATCACTGGTACGTGCCGCAGATGCCCTGCCCCCTAGCCTCCAAGGCCAGTTCGCCAATGCCCTGCAGCGCATGCTCTGCCAGGTGGCGCAAGAGCGCGGCAAGCAGCCCTTCGGCACCTGTACAATGTGTCAACATCTGGAGGGCGACGGCTGCCACCGGGAAAATCAGGCACCTTATGCCTGCGGGTTCACCCGCGAGCCGCTGCATCTAGAAGAGCTCGATGGGGTCTGCATCAACTTCATCCCCGGCAAGCCCACGGCGGTGAAGGGCCCAGCCAGCTGAGCCGCACGGCGATTACTCTGGCGCTTAGTGGGTTAATCGCTGCATGCGCTGGCTGTTGTGGTTAGCCGCAGCGTCAGCACTATTGCAACGACTAACCATGGTTACGCTTACATTTCACCAATTCTACATCGCTCTGCCTCTGCCGTTAATCCGACGCCAGAGCCCGATCAGCCGCAGAGCCCTCCGCGGTCAGTCGCTCTTTCATCCAGTTGATCAATCCGCCGCTGAGCAAGAACTGCACTTGTCGCGGCGACATGTGGTGACGCACCTGAAAACTGACCTGGCGAGTGACATTTACGACCACAAGCTCGCCACCTTCTGTCAGTACGTGCTTAAGATCTGTTAGGCGCAGCAAGTCTGCGGCCTGGATACCGTCGTAGTCCGCGGGGTCGATAAATGTCAGCGGCAGTACGCCGAAGTTGATCAGGTTTTGCGCGTGGATTCGCGCAAACCCCTTGGCCAGAACTGCGCGTAGGCCTAGGTACTGCGGGCCAAGGGCGGCGTGCTCGCGGCTCGAGCCTTGGCCGTAATTGCTGCCGCCCACTACTATGTGCCCCGGCACCTGCTTAGCGCGCACCGCGTAGGTGGGGTCGAGCCGATCAAAGGAGAACTCGGCGATCTTCGCAATATTGCTGCGAAACGGCAGCACGCGAAGCCCTGGAGGCATAATCTCGTCAGTGGAAACGTCGTTTCCCGTTTTGAGTAGGACCGGCACTTCGATCTCATCGGGCAGCGGTGCGAAGGGCGGCAGTGAGGCAATGTTCGGACCCTTCACGAGGTCAACTTTTAGCGCCTCTGCAAGCGGCAATGGCGCCCCGAACATCTCACGGTTGATGATTGGATGGTCCGGGTCCATGACGCGCGGATAAGCAATACCGAGCGTGCGCGGGTCGGTGATCACCCCGGTAAGCGCCGACGCCGTAGCCGTCTCAGGGCTGACCAGACAAACCTTATCCTCGCGCGTGCCAGAACGGCCTGGAAAATTGCGCGGTACTGTGCGCAGAGAAAGTTCATTAGTGGCCGGCGCCTGGCCCATACCTATGCAGCCGTTGCAGCCGGCCTGGTGCAGCCGCGCGCCGGCGTGCAGCAGGTCGGCGATGTGGCCGTCGCGCACCAAGGTTTCCAGCTGAGCGCGAGACGTAGGGTTAATATCGAATGACACACGATCGTGCACTTTACGACCGCGCACCATCAGCGCAGAGACAGCAAAGTCGCGAAAACCGGGATTGGCCGACGAACCAATGTAGGTCTGGTAGATCCGTTGTCCAGCGACTTCGCTGACCGGATGCACATTCCCTGGACTCGACGGCATGGCGATCAGCGGCACTAAGCTGGACAGATCGATCTCCTCAAACAAGTCGTAGCTCGCGCCGGTATCCGCGACCAACTCGACCCAGTCTTCTTCGCGCTGCCAGGCACGCAGAAAGCGGCGCACCTCCTGATCGGAAGGGAAAACACTGCTTGTGGCGCCCAGTTCGGCGCCCATGTTAGCGATCACATGTCGATCCATCGCGCTCAGCGTGGCCAGCCCCGGCCCGTAATACTCAATGATCCGACCGACACCACCGTCGACGCCGTGGCGGCGCAGCATCTCCAGAATCACGTCCTTGGCACTCACCCAATCAGGCAAGCTCCCCGTGAGTTTAACGCCCCAGATCTGCGGCATGCGCGTGAAGAACGGCTCGCCGGCCATGGCTAACGCCACTTCCAGCCCGCCAGCGCCGATAGCCAGCATGCCGATCGCACCGCCCGCCGGCGTGTGACTGTCAGAGCCAAGCAGGGTCTTGCCCGGCTTGCCGAAGTTCTCCTGATGGCATGGATGGCTGACCCCATTACCAGGCCGCGAGTACCACAGGCCGAAACGCTGGCAGGCGCTGCGCAGAAAAAGATGATCGTCGGGGTTCTTGAAGTCCTCTTGGATGATGTTGTGGTCCACGTACTGAACGCTCACCTCGGTTTTCACCCGGTCTAAGCCCATCGCCTCAAACTCCAGCATCACCAACGTGCCGGTAGCATCCTGGGTCAGTGTCTGGTCGATGCTGATACCGATCTCCTCACCGGATTGCATGTTGCCGTATACCAGATGCGCTTGAATCAGTTTCTGCGTGACATTCATGCTCATGATCATTCTCCCAAGTTCGAAAAAGTCGCGGCACTCGCCCTGAGCCGGCTTACGCAACCTTCCTGAGCGGTAAAATAGTATCGATCCGAAATTACATTATTGTCTATATAGTTTTTAGACGCTACTATATTTGCCTGATAAAGGAGATGGTCATGAACAGTCGTGCGATTGCGGAGCTGGTATTTCACTTGGGCCGCATCGCCACTGGCGAGGGGCTCGCGGAGGGGCTCACTGCAGCCCAGTGGGCCGCGCTCAGGTACTTTGCCCAAGCCAACCGCTTCTCGCGAACGCCATCGGCCTTCGCCGCGTTCCATGGCACGACCCGCGGTACGGCATCACAGACCATCAAAAGCCTCGAAACCCTCGGATTTCTGAGCCGCATTCGCGCAGAAGGCGACAAGCGCAGTGTCCGCCTGGTACTGACCGACCAAGCCTGGGGCATTCTTGCCAGCGACCCCTTCGAATCCCTGGCCCGTGCCGCAGAGGCCCTGCCTCCCAGTGTCCAAAGCCAGTTCGCCACTACCTTGCAGCGCATGCTCGGCCAGGTGGCGCAAGAGCGCGGCAAACCGCCCTTCGGCACCTGTACCTCGTGTCAACATCTGCAAGGCTGCGGCTGCCACCGGGAAAGTCAGGCGTCTTATACCTGCGGAATCAGCCACCAGCCACTGCGGCTGGAAGAGCTCGACGGGGTCTGTATCAATTTCATCCCGCGCAAGCCCGTGACGGTGAAGGGCCCTGTCAGCGGAGGCGCACGGCGATGACCCTGTTCGCGCAACGGGCGCAAACGGCGCGCTGAATACCTCGGCAGAACGCCCAGTAATCGCTCGGCACAGCCCAACACGGCCACATAAAGGAGACCGCCATGTCATCCACGCCCACTGACTTTCAGGGCTGCATCAGCGACGCGCTGCGCGCGGCTATCGAGCAGCGGATCCCGCATTCACGGGCCGCCGTCGCCACAGTCAACGGCGGTGGCAACGGACACTTCAGCATCGACGTGACCTCGCCCGCGTTCGCAGGCCTGAGCATGCTCGAGAGCCAGTGGCTGGTGTATGTCGCCATCGGCCATCTGCTGCAAGGTTCTGCGTCCCCGGTGCGCGCCGTCGACAGCCTGCAGACGCGAGCGCCCGCACGTGTTGGTCCAGGCTTTACCCGCCATGCGTGTCCACCCGCTATTGAGGCGCAACAGACTACTGGCCGGCGCACATGAATTTTTTGCCGATCCCGAATACGGCGCCGTTCGCCGAAGAAGAGATAGTAATCCTCAACCGCGTGATGGGATCCGCCAGCCCCACCCAGCGCGCGTGGCTAGCCGGCTTTATCGCCGGAATGGACGCCGCCACGACGGCACCTCAACCCGCAGGCAGCGCGCAAACCACTGAGCCGCTGACCATCCTCTATGCGACCGAATCCGGAAACTCCGAGCAGCTCGCGGCGGACATAGCCAAGGCGGCGCGCAAACTCGGATTGAAGCCTTCGATCGTCGACATGGCTGATCTCGATGTGGCGACCCTTGCCTCGGTACGCCGGCTCGTCGTCATCGCCGCGACCTGGGGTGAAGGCGAACCGCCCGCACGGGTCATTCGCGCTTACGCTGAACTCATGGGAGAAGGCGCGCCACGCCTCGATGACGTCCGGTTCGGCGTTCTCGCGCTCGGCGACACCGCCTATGCCAAGTTCTGCGCGATTGGCAAGGCGTTGGACGCAAGACTTGCAGCGCTCGGCGGCAAGCGCGTCGTCGCCCGCGTCGATTGCGATCTCGACTTCGCAGAACCTGCCGGGCACTGGATCGAGACGGCGCTCAAGGCTCTGGCCCCGGCCGAAAACGTCGGCCAAAGCCGCATCATTGCTGTCGATTTTGCCGCGAAGGCAACGAGCAGCGCCGATCTCGCTCCGGTCGAGGCCGAGATCACCGAACTAATCCACCTCAACTCATCGCAGTCGGAAAAAGTCACGATCCATCTCGAACTCAGTTTCGACGGCGCTGCGCCACCTTATAAACCTGGCGATTCACTTGATATCTACCCTGAGAACGATGCGGCCTACGTGGACGATCTGTTGGAGGCGACAGGTCTTGCGTCCGACGTTGCGCTGCGCGCCGAGCTAATCAAGGCCCGAGATGTCACGACGCTATCGCTCAAGACCCTGGCAAGCTACGCCGCCACCACCAACCACCCGCAGGTCAAGGCGCTGCTCGCATCTGAGGATGCCCGCACCTGGATCGCCGGTCGGCAGCTGATCGACCTGCTCCAGTTGTTTCCCGTGGCGCTGTCTGCCGACCAGCTGCGCCAGCTAACGCGGCCGCTGGCCCCGCGCGCCTATTCGATTGCGTCGTCGCGCCGCGAGGTGGGCGATGAGGTGCATCTGCTGATCTCGGCGGTGCGCTACCAGAGCTTCGGGCGCGTGCGCAAAGGTGTCGCTTCCGGCCATGTCGCCGACCAATTAAAGAAAGGCCAGCGTCTGCGGGTGAAGTTGCGGCCCAACCGGCATTTCGCGCTTCCCGCGCCAGAGCGCGACATCATCATGGTGGGGCCGGGCACTGGCATCGCACCGTTTCGCGCCTTCGTCCAGGAGCGCCGTGCCACCGCCGCGAGCGGCCGCTCCTGGCTGTTTTTTGGCGACCGCCAGTTCACCCACGACTTCCTCTACCAGCTCGAATGGCAGGATGCCTTAAAGGATGGTTCGCTGACGCGCATGAACCTCGCCTTCTCGCGCGACACGCCGCACAAACGCTATGTGCAGCACCTCATTTGGGAGCAGCGCCAAGACCTCATCGACTGGCTCGACAATGGCGCCTATTTCTATGTCTGCGGCGACGCCAAGGCGATGGCCAAGGATGTGCGGGCGGCACTCGTGCGCGCCTATGTCGATGTGAAGGCGCTCAGCGTGGCAGACGCCGAGCAAGCGGTAAAGGCTCTCGATCGTGAGCACCGCTATCTGCAGGACATTTATTAAGCGTACATCCGGAGTCCACATGAGCCAAAAACACATAAGCAAAGAGCTCTCACGCAACGAGCACATTAAGGCCGCCAGCGGGTATCTGCGCGGCACGCTCAGCGAAGGCCTGCACGAGGAGATCACCGGCGCGATCATCGAGGATGATGCGCAGCTGGTGAAGTTCCATGGCATGTACCTGCAAGACGACCGCGATCTGCGCAGCGAGCGTGGGCGCAAGAAAATGGAGAAGGCCTTCTCCTTTATGATTCGTGTGCGGGTGCCCGGCGGCGTCTGTACCCCGCAGCAATGGCTGACCATGGACCATATCGCGCGCACCTACGGCAACGGCACGATGCGCCTGACCACGCGGCAGACTTTTCAGTTGCACGGCATCATCAAGTCGAACCTGAAAACGACGATGCGCGAGATGGACGCCGCGCTGCTGACCACTATTGCGGCCTGCGGTGACGTGAATCGCAACGTGATGTGCAATCCGAACCCCTATCAGTCACCCGCCCACGCCGCTTCGCTCACGCTCGCCCGTGCCCTGTCCGACCATTTATTGCCGCGCACGACGGCCTATCGTGAGATCTGGCTGGATGGCGAGCGCATCGCCGGTGGTGAGGATGAGGATGAGGTGGTCGAGCCGATCTACGGCAAAACCTACCTGCCGCGCAAATTCAAAATCGTCATCGCCGTGCCGCCGTCGAACGACGTCGACATCTATGCGCATGACCTCGGCTTTATCGCCATCCTCGACCAGCAGCGTCAGATCAATGACGACTATAACTTCACGCTCGGCAACCAGCATGTGATCGAGGGCTATAACGTCACGGTTGGCGGTGGCATGGCCATGACCCATGGCGAGACGCAGACGTATCCGCGCACAGCCGACGTCATGGGCTATTGCCGAGCGGAGCAGGTGCTTTCCGTGGCCGAAGCCGTTGTCACCGTACAGCGCGACTGGGGCGACCGTATCGAGCGCAAGCATGCGCGCCTGAAATACACGATTGAGGATCGCGGTCTGGATGCCTTCCGTGCCGAGGTCGAACTGCGCAGTGGCGTCACGCTGGAAGCAGCCAAGCCGTTCACCTTCACCTCAACCGGCGACCGCTACGGCTGGACCGAAAGTGACCGAAGCGACGAAAGCGGCAACGACTACGCGCACCTGACGCTGTTTATCGAGAACGGCCGTGTCAAGGATGTGCCGGGCGGCGCGCAATGGCTGACCGGCCTGCGGCGGATCGCCGAGCAGCATGACGGCGACTATCGCCTCACCGCCAACCAGAACCTGATCATCGCCAACGTCCCGAAGGCGCAGCGCCGGGCCATCGAAGCGCTGGTCGCTGAGCATCGGCTGACAACCGACGCCTCGGCCCTGCGGCGCAATGCGATGTCCTGCGTCGCGCTGCCGACCTGCGGGCTCGCACTCGCCGAAAGCGAACGCTATCTGCCCGAGCTCGTCACTGCGCTGGAAGAGCGTCTGGCCGGGCACGGGCTGGCCAAGAAGGACATCGTGATCCGCATGACCGGCTGCCCCAACGGTTGCTCGCGGCCGTATATCGCCGAGATCGGTTTGGTCGGCAAAGGCCCAGGCCGCTATAACCTCTATCTGGGGGCCGCTTTCGACGGCTCACGACTGGCCAAGCTCTACGCCGAAAATCTCGACCAAGGCTCGATCATCGCCAATCTAGAACCGATCTTCGCTGCTTACCAGCGCGAGCGGCAGGACGGCGAACACTTCGGCGATTACACCCTCCGTGCGGGTTTTATCGCCGCGACCGTCAACAGCGCCGATTTCCATCAGAACACCGGAGCGCGCCGCTAAAAGCTTAAACCCTGAACTTCCTGCTCAGGGTTACCCAGGAGAATCATCATGGCATTACGTTTAGGCGACACCGCACCCAATTTTGTGCAGACATCGACGCTCGGCGACATCGACTTTCACCTCTGGCTCGGCACCAGTTGGGGGCTGTTGTTCTCGCACCCGAAAGACTTCACGCCCGTGTGCACCACCGAACTGGGCGCAGCCGCCAAACTCAATGAGGAGTTCGCACGCCGCAACGTCAAGGTGCTGGCCGTCAGCGTCGACGCGCTCGAGTCGTATGCCCTGTGGATCGATGACATCAACGAGACGCAAAACACCAACGTCGACTTCCCCGTGCTGGCTGATCCGGGGCGCACCGTTTCGACCTTTACGACATGATTCATCCGAACGCCAACGACACCCTGACGGTGCGCTCGGTGTTCTTTATCGATCCGAAAAAGAAGATCCGCGCGACCATTACTTACCCGGCGAGCACGGGCCGCAACTTCAACGAAATTCTGCGGGTGATTGATTCGCTGCAGCTGACCGACGGCTACAGCGTCGCCACACCCGCCAACTGGAACCTCGGTGATGACGTCATCATTGTGCCGTCACTGCAGGACCCAGAGGTGTTGCAACAGAAATTTCCGAAGGGCTACACCGTCGTCAAGCCCTACCTGCGCATCACCCCGCAACCTGACCTGAATTAAACGCACGAGGCTCAAATTATCCGGCGACGGGAGCTTCACATCGAGGCATAAAAGATACGCCGCCGTTTCAATTCCTCGCATACACAATTTTTAAGGATAGATCATGGCAAGAATCGTCAAAATAACCCGGACAGGTCCGTATCCCGTGACGGTGGGCGAGAAAACTAAGTACATATGCGGCTGTGGCTTGTCGAAGAAGCAGCCGTTTTGTGACGGTACTCATAAAACCACCGCAAAGACTGAAGAGCCCGAAAAGTTTTACTGGTACGACGTGCAAGGAAGCCGTCACGAAGTGAAAGAGAACCATCCCGACCTGCACGCACCGTCGGAGTAGCTGGGTGTACATGGCGCAATTCTCCTGATTCACCGGAGCATACGTCCGAATTTCGAGCACGAGCGCGGCGTTTTCACGCCTCGCACGGCACCCGTTGGGGCCGTTTGTTCTCGTATCCGAAGGCTACACCGTCATCAAGCCCTACCTGCGTATCACTGCGCAGCCTAACCTGACCTGACCCAAATCAAGCCTGCCAAGGAGCCCAATGAACGCCAATTCGAAATTCCTCGCCGCCACCGCCACAGTAGATGAACGCGCCATCCTGCCACTGCCCAATTCGCGCAAAATCTTTGTCGAAGGCTCACGCCCCGATATCCAAGTACCGATGCGCGAAATCAGCCAGTCCGATACCGCCGCCCCCTACGACGTGGAAAAGAACCCGCCGATTTATGTCTATGACTGCTCCGGGCCGTACACCGATCCGCAGGTCAGCATCGACATCAGTTCCGGCCTGCAAACGCCGCGCACGCCCTGGATTATTGCGCGCGCTGACAGCGAGGAGTTGGCCGGCCCAAGTTCGGCTTACGGCATTGAGCGCATGAATGACCCCACGCTTGACGACATGCGCTTTAACCTCACCCGCAAGCCGCGTCGCGCATTACCCGGTAAAAACGTCTCGCAGATGCACTACGCCCGGCAAGGCATCATCACGGCGGAGATGGAATACGTTGCAATCCGCGAAAACATGCGCCGCAAGGAGTATCTCGCAGAGCTGCAGGCATCCGGCCCGATGGGCAATCGAATGGCCGACTTGATGGGCCGCCAACATCCCGGCCAGTCCCTCGGCGCCAGCATTCCGGTGGAAATAACACCCGAGTTCGTGCGCGAAGAAATTGCCCGTGGCCGCGCCATCATCCCGGTCAACATCAACCATCCAGAAATCGAACCGATGATCATCGGCCGCAATTTCTTGGTGAAGATCAACGCCAACATCGGCAACTCGGCCACCACCTCGAGCATCTGCGAAGAAGTCGACAAGCTGACCTGGGCGATCCGCTGGGGTGCCGACAATGTGATGGACCTGTCCACCGGCAAGAATATCCACGAGACGCGTGAATGGATCATCCGCAACTCGCCCGTGCCAATCGGCACCGTGCCGATTTATCAGGCGCTGGAAAAAGTCAACGGCAAGGCAGAGGACCTGACCTGGGAAATCTACCGTGACACGCTGATCGAGCAAGCCGAACAAGGCGTCGACTACTTCACCATCCACGCCGGGGTGTTGCTGGCCTATGTGCCGCTGTGTGCCAAGCGTATGACCGGCATCGTTTCACGTGGCGGCTCGATCATGGCCAAGTGGTGCATGGCGCATAACCGGGAGTCATTCCTCTACACCCATTTCGAAGACATCTGCGAGATCATGAAGGCCTATGACGTCAGCTTCAGTCTGGGTGATGGTCTGCGTCCCGGTTCGATCTACGACGCCAATGACGAAGCGCAGTTCGCCGAATTAAAAACTCTCGGCGAGCTGACCAAAATCGCCTGGAAACACGACGTGCAAGTCATGATCGAAGGCCCCGGTCACGTGCCGATGTACATGATCAAAGAAAACATGCAACTGCAGTTGGACAAGTGCCATGAGGCACCGTTCTACACCCTCGGGCCGCTACCGTCGGATGCGAGCTTAGTTGAGCAGGCAGCGTGTGCGCCTTTCAGAGAAGGTGGTGCAGCGCTTGATGAAGCAGGAGTGCCTAGTCGTCGCCAAGCCGAAACGGCGTCGATACGGTTCCTACCTCGGGGAGATCAGTCCGGCGCCGGAAAACCTCCTCAACCGCGACTTCACGGCCCTAGCTCCGAATGAGAAATGGCTGACCGACATCTCGGAGTTCCAGATCCCGGCAGGCAAGGTGTACCTGTCCCCCATGATCGACTGCTTCGATGGGAAGGTAATCAGTTGGTCGATCGGCACGCGTCCCGACGCCGAGCTTGTGAACACGATGCTGGATGCCGCTATCGAAACGGTGGCCAGCAACGATAAACGGCCTGTTGTTCACTCCGATCGTGGCGCTCACTACCGCTGGCCCGGCTGGTTATCGCGCATCGCTGATGCGAAGCTGATTCGTTCGATGTCGCGCAAAGGTTGCTCACCAGACAACTCGGCTTGTGAAGGTTTCTTCGGCCGACTGAAAACGGAACTGTTCTATCCTCGCAACTGGCAGTCAACGAGCATCGAGCAGTTCATTCAGGCCTTGGATTCATACATTCGCTGGTACAACGAAAAACGTATAAAGATTTCCCTCGGCGCGCTCAGTCCCATTGAGTATCGTGAAAGCCTGGGCTTCGCGGCATAACCAGTCCAAGTTTTTGTCCGCATCCCCGCTGGGTCAATTCGGCGTCGGCGCCAACAAACAAGTAATTGCAGGTCGATTGCAGCCTCACGAAAGGTAGAAATCGGCCAAAAGATTACGGTATTGATGCGCCTTGGGTGCCGAGAGTCTTGGGCTCTAGCTTATCCAATTGGGACATGAAGGCTACATCCAAGCCAACTGCACGCAGCGTGGTGCGTCCGTCTACCAATGCATGAACGGTGCTGGCATCCAAACGAGCATAGAGAAATTGCGCCATGGCGTTGGCTACATGCAAGGTGTCTTCATCATTCAATAGAAAGAACCGGGACTCGTGACCGGAATTGCGCAGCATCCGGTCAAATAACCGTGCTCGTTCCAAATTAGGCTGTTGCCAGTTGATGTTCAATCCATCGAACAGGGTTGCATTCACGCAGATACGGTTGAGCTGTTCAAACTCATGCCCTTCTGACAATACCGCCTCCAATTGGCCTGTGCCGCCAACTACTACTAATGACAAACCGTTGCCCCTGTCCTGCGCACTAATGCGGATGCATTGCTCAGTCAGCGCGTAAGCGGCTTGCAGACTCAAAGCAATGTTATCAACCTCCGCTGTAGCTGATTCAAAAGCACACTCGGCAATCTCTAGCTCCCGCTGCCGCTGAAATGGCTCGCCATCGTCAAGAGCGGCGGCGTAGGCATCGGCCAATGCGTCAAATTTCTCCCGGGTCTTCTCGAAGGCAAACGATGCCTTCTTGAGGCGATAAGCCAAGTCGTTTACATGGGCCTCCAGTCCAACCAGGAATGCCGGGCCAGTCATGAAAAATCGACAGCGAGAACAATTGGTCGCACCGCCCGGTACAGCCTGGAAACGGGTAACACCCGTAGTTGGGTCGGAGATCGCCAAACCTTCATGACAACGGCGGGCGGATACTAGGCAGATGCCATGATCCATGACTAGCTGGCCGACGCTGGTGCCGCTTGCCGCAGCATCCAGCGCCGAAGGGTGTCGGAAGGCGACGGCCTGCTCCAGTTCCTGTCGGCTCGCTCGACTGATGAAGCCAGCCATTTCGGTTTGCGACTTACGTTGACGCTCCAAAAGAGCTTCATCCATCCGAAGACTCATTGTTTCAGTATCGAGTTTTGTGTAGTAAAGGGTCATCAGCACCGTAGCGTGGCCAACGATCTTCATCAAGTATTCCGGCGGCATTCCCGCTTCGTACATCGCAGTAATAACCGATACTCGCATACTATGCAGGTCAAATGCAGCCGACGTGGGCTGGCCCCTTTCACGGGTCAGTATCAATTTGACATTGGCTTCATTGCTAAGCGCATCATCAGACTTTATCAGACGACGCTCCATTTCATCCATGAGCTTCAGCCACAGCCCACGTATTCGAATGTCGGTTACCGGCAGATCAGGACGATGTCCGTTGGCCGGGTCTCTGAACAGGAAAAAGTTAGACCCCATCTTAGCCAAATCATCGGCATGCTTGACCTTCTTCAATTCGACAATGTCGGACCACGCTGTAGGCCCTTTGAGAGGGTTGTACTCCTCTTGCCAGTCTCTCAGCTCAACCAGCAGTTGTAGGACATCCTTCTTTTCCCAGGGCATAACATAGCCCTTCACTAGGCTATCAACATCGGCCGTCTTGTTCGTATTGAAGTAAAATAGCGCACCTTCGCTTCCGTCTTTCCGTGTATACCGCCGGAATACTCCGCACCCTATAGACTTTCCATCAGCGGTTGGGCGGTGGACCCCCAGATTCGCTTCCCACGTCCCGTCACCCCGATAGCGATAGAAATCCCCCTCTCCGCTATCAAGCATCCGAAGCTGATAGGTTCGAGTAGGCAGCAGGAGTTTAACGAGGAGCGCAAAAGCCCGTACAGGGCTCCACACGGTCTCAAACTCTCCAGTTTCGGGGTTGAATCGGCGGAAAACATCCGTGATACGGCCTGACTCTTTCGCCCAGGCAAAATCATTTTCCGTCAGAATGTGCCTTGCAAGACTCATCAGCCGAATTGGCATTGCTTCCCGGTGTGTTTCGCATTGATTTACATTCTTGTAACTCAGTTTGGGGAGTGGGTTTGCAAAACCGGGCATTAAAATGGGCACTTCGTTGTGATCTGACAGAACACATACCTTGAACAAAACCTGACTCAGAAACTCATTGATGACTCCCATGGTTTGGCGCCCCTTGTTTCCTGGGAAGTGAAACAATGCTGTTGGTCGGTGCTCAATGTCGAAGTACTCAGCGGGATTGCGTGGAAGCTCAGAGTGCTCCAGATAGTGCTTCAGAAAATTGTTGATAGACGACTTGCGTTTACGGAAATTCGTCGTATAGGACTGCAGGTGCTCAATGCCCAACTTCGCCCACTCGTCCATCGCAGGATCTTTCGAGACCAGCCAGGTGAAGTTGTCATCCCGAGCCAGGTGGCCCATCTTGGCTTGGAGGAACCCAAAGTCTTCGGGGGTCCAGTCAATGGTTCGCTCATAATGCTCATCGTGTAAAACGCTCAGTACGCCCTGAATTCCAGGCCCACGCATCTTGTTTAGCCGACTGCGGTCCTCACTAAGATAGAACGTTTTAGGTGTTAGGTCGCCGATGCCGGCAATCCCGACTCGGGACAGGATCTGGTCGAGGATGAACTGAAAATTGGCCGTCCCCTGGCTCTTGCTTCGTTTGAGGTATTCATGAATTCTCGTCAGGTAGGACAAGGGTTGCTCGGTCAATCCTGGATTGTTCAGGTTCAGAGTCGGGGAGGCAAACGGCACCTGTTCTTTGACCGGCCAGGCGACAGCACCACAAGACCAGAGCTGCAACATCAGTGTGACCATTAAAGGCTGGCACCGTGTTACAGAAGCGTTGGCCTTGCGGTCTCGAAACTCATCAACAAGAACTACGTGCAAGGCGCTGGCCACGGCCTCTCGAGTACTGCAATTTATAAGCGCAGCCACAGCCGAGCACAGTCCAGGCGACACGCGAGGGCGAACAGCTTCGACTCTTTTCTGCCAATCAGTTGCGGCTATTGCAACCTTACTAAGGTCCACTTCGGGTGAAATCAAGTACCGGTCCATCGAGTCGTTGATGTACACAGTTCGGCCAGTAAGCTCACTGACAACTGCAGAATACTGATCAAGCTGGCAAATCTGGTTCATTCGCTTTCCTTGACTTGAGGCATGGCCGAAACCAGCAGCGGATTGATAGCAAAATATACCTAAGCAAGCTCATCCATCGATAATGTTTGGGCGCTCAAGTGATGCATTGCTCAAAGCGCCGGAATAATTGACTTCTATAAAGCGACCTTCTTCATATCCCGCACAACGTCTGACGCTAAAGCTTTTTTTATGCCTACTCGTTTTGGCCGAGTAACGCCTGGATGGCAAAAACAAAAGCCGGCGGGAAAATCTTGTCACCATGCTCGTTTTCAATACCTCCCTCCTCACCCACATGTAACCCTTGCTGGGCCAGTCGAGTACTATCAATCCCTTTGCGCAAGGCTCTAAGAAATCTGGGAGACAGACTTTTTGATTCTTGGATTGGAGCAAGCAACGCTGGCACAGTATCGACTGACGCCTGAGGCACTAATGTCGTACCTACTTTAAGCGCCTTAAAAGCTGCGTGGAGATTGTCATTGACGACCTTTAATCTCTTGGCCTCATCAAGCGCAATACGAATAGTTGCTCTAATACTGGGGTCAGTGATAAGTTCAAGAGCCTGTTCTAGGTTCGATTTTGTTTTTGCTACATACCGAGTCGAGCCGCTGACGGCATGAGCGTATGCTGAAATAATCTCACGGTAATCGGAACCTTGTGAATTCCGCAGGCTTTGAGTCTTCGGCCCGCCAACTCTCTCCAATCGGCGCCCAATTTCAGCTAAGGAATAATCCCGAAAACCTTCATCACGGATAGTTTCCAGAACTTCCCACACCCTATCTAAATTTTCGGCCTTGGAAGCCTTATTGGTTGCGGCGCGGTGGGCCTTGTATAGTTGACGAGCGTTTTTTAGAATATCTGTTGTTGTGGCTTGATGATTTAGTGTCATGCTAGCCCCAAGATGTTTGTGGCAAAAGTACTGGGTTTTAGGTTATCCAACTGGGAGACGAAAGCTTCCTCCAAGCCAACTGCACGCAGCGTGGTGCGTCCGTCTACCAATGCATGAACGGTGCTGGCATCCAAACGAGCATAGAGAAATTGCGCCATGGCGTTGGCTACGTGCAAGGCGTCTTCATCATTCAATAAAAAGAATCGGGACTCGTGACCGGAATTGCGCAGCATCCGGTCAAATAACCGTGCCCGTTCCAAATTAGGCTGTTGCCAGTTGATGTTCAATCCATCGAACAGGGTTGCATTCACGCAGATACGGTTGAGCTGTTCAAACTCATGCCCTTCTGACAATGCCGCCTCCAATTGGCCTGTGCCACCAACTATAACTAATGACAAACCGTTGCCCCTGTCCTGCGCACTAATGCGGATGCATTGCTCAGTCAGCGCGTAAGCGGCTTGCAGACTCAAAGCAATGTTATCAACCTCAGTTGTAGCTGATTCAAAAGCACACTCGGCAATCTCTAACTCCCGCTGCCGATGGAATGGCTCGCCTTCGTCAAGAGCGGCTGCGTAGGCATCGGCCAATGCGTCAAATTTCTCCTGGGTCTTCTCGAAGGCAAACGATGCCTTCTTGAGGCGATAAGCCAAGTCGTTTACATGAGCCTCCAGTCCAATCAGGAATGCAGGGCCAGTCATGAAAAATCGACAGCGAGAACAATTAGTCGCACCACCCGGTACAGCCTGAAAACGGGTGACACTCTTTGCGGGGTCGCAAACCGCCAACCCTTCATGGCAGCGGCTCGCAGATACAGGGCAGATGCCATGATCCATGACCAGCAAGCCGACTCCGGTGCCGCTTGCCGCCGCATCCAGAGCCGAAGGGTGTCGGAAGGCGAAGGCGTCCTCCAGTTCTTGTCGGCTAGCTCGCTTGATGAAGCCAGCCATTTCTGACTGTGACTTGCGTTGATGCTCTATCAGCGCTTCATCTATCCGAAGGCTCAATGTTTCCGCACTGAGCTTCGTATAGTAGAGCGTCATCAATACTGTAGCATGACCTACAATTTTCATTAGGTATTCAGGTGGAACACCTTCTTCGTACATAGCAGTAATAATCGACACTCTAAGGCTGTGCAGGTCAAAAACGGCTGACGAGGGCTGCCCTGTTTTTTTGTCTCTAGTTGAAATAATGCGAATTGGATTTCCATCGCTCAAAGTCTCACCAGCATTTGCCAGTCGCTTTTCCATCTCCTCCATTAGCTTCAGCCAAAGCCCGCGTACTCGAACGTCGGTTACCGGTAAATCCGGGCGCTTTATATTGGCAGGGTCTCGAAACAAAAAGAAACTAGACCCAATTTTCAACAACTCATCGGAATGTTTTACTTTTTTCAGTTCAGTAAGGTCTGACCACGCGGAGGGCCCTTTTACTGGATTGAACTTCTCCTGCCAGTTTCTTAGCTCAACTAGCAATTGCAACGCGTCCTTCTTTTCCCAACGCATAACATAGCCCATCACACTACTATCTATATCAGCCGTCTTGTTCGTATTGAAGTAAAATATCGCACCTTCACTCCCGTCTTTTCGGGTATATCGCCGGAATACTCCGCGCTCTACGAGTTCTCCGCTAGCGGATGGATGGAGGGCGCGCATGTTCGTCTCCCACATCCCATCACCTCGATAGCGATAGGTATCCCCCTCACCACTATCAAGCATCCGAACTTGGTAGGTTCGGGCTGGCAGCAGGAGTTTCATGAGAATTGCATAAACCCGTATAGGGCTCCATATAGTCTCAAACTCTCCAGTTTCGGGATTGAGTCGGCGGAAGACATCCTTAATGCGACCCACTTCTTTCGCCCACGCAAAATCGTTATCCATCAGAATATGCATAGCGAGGCTAATTAGTCGAGTTGGCATTGCTTCACGGTGCGTCTCACCTAAATTTGTGCTCTTGTAACTTGGCTTGGGAAGTGGATTTGCAAAGCCGGGCATCAAAATTGGTACTTCATTATGGCCTGGCAGAGCACAGACCTTGAACAACACCTGATTGAGAAATTCATAAATGACCGGCATGGATTTAAGACCCTTTCGTCCCGGGATATTAAACAGTGCCGCCGGCCGGAGCCGAATGTCAAAATATTCAGCGGGATTACGTGGAAGCTCAGGATGCTCCAAGTAGTAATCCAGAAAATGTTTTACGGCCCACTTTCGCGAATAGAAGTTAGTCGGATTGGTCTGTAGGTGCTCAATGCCCAACTTGGCCCACTCGGTCATCGCAGGATCTTTCGAAATCAGCCAGGTGAAGTTATCATCCCGAACCATGCGGGCCAAATTGGCTTGGAGGAACCCGAAGTCTTCGGGTGTCCAGCCGATGGTTTGCTTATAATGCTCATCGCGTACAACGCTCAATACAGCCTGTATACCGAGCGAGCGTAACTTTCCCTTCCGGCTTCGTTCTTCGCTGAGGTAGAACGTTTTGGGGGTTAGGTCACCAATGGTGACAATTCCAACTCGAGACAGGATCTGGTCGAGCACGAATCGAAAAGTGGTTGGGTCATCGCTGCCTCCTCGGTTGAGGTATGCGCGAATTGTGGTTAGATAGGATAAGGGCCCCTCGGTGAAGCCCGCGTTTTTTAACATAAGCGGAATATTGCCGAATGGGACTTGCTCCATGACCGGCCAGGCTACTGCACCACAAGACCAGAGCTGCAACATTAGTGTAACCAGAAGCGACTCACAACTTACTACCGAGCTGGAGTGCAAAAGGTCTCGATACTCAGTCACAAGAACTGTGTGCAAGGCTCTAGACAAGGCCTCACGAGTGCAGCAATCTGCAAGCTCAGCCACCGCGGAGTACATACGAAGCGGTGGCCAATCACTAGGTTGAGTTGCCTTGACTCTCGCCTGCCAGTCAGCAACGACCACTGCAACCTTGCATAAATCTATGTCAGGTGAGATCAAATACTGGTCCATTGAATCGTTGATGTACACGGTTCGGCCCGTTAGTTCACTGACAACGGTAGTATATTGGTCAAGTTGGCATATCTGGGGCATTCGCTATCCTTGATTCGCTTTCCTTGAAAAATGGCAAGGTCGAAACTGACAGCCGCCGGTCAATGGCATCAGCTACCTGAGCCAAGCTCATTTGACGATAAACCTCTTGGCTTTTAGCGTTCAGGTGATGCATGGCGACTTGGCCTTCCTTATCGCCCAACCCAAGCTCATTGAGCCATTGACCATAGCGGTGCCGCAGTCCATGACTCGAAGTACCAGCCCATTTGGCGGGTATCAGGTCGGCACGTCGAACTGCGGCCCTGAATGAATCGTCAAATCCCTTGACCCCAAGTGGCTGAGCATCCTTCGTGAGAAAGGCCCAAGGCGCTCGCGGTGTAACGGGCCGAACATGCTGAATGTAAAGTCGCCACAGAGTTAAAAAAAGGCGCCCAGCATTCTTATCAATCCAGAACACCTGAAAAGCCTTTCGTTCTGCATGGGTAAGCAAGCACCCTTTCCAGCCAGCATGCCTGCGCCCTGTTTCTAAAGTGAGAGGCTTTCGTCCTGAGCAGAAGCGTTGCAGGAAATCTCCTCTAGAAGTTTTAAGTTGATTGCCGCTAATAGGGTCTGTGTAACAGACCATTCCATCACTAGGCTCATGTATCAGAACCAGAGCCATGTCAGAGGCGCTCGGGTCTACGAAGACGTCATCCGCCCAGAGATGGAGAGGTTCCGAGGCTCGACACCCTCCATAGGCGCAAAGCAGAGTGATCAGAATGTCTCGCAGGTTATATTTCACCCAAGGACGCGGGTCGTTCTGTTTTCCTGGGTTAATAAATCCACACCAAAGCAAGTCGTCTATGCACTCGCTAGGGTAGGCTTTTGCCTCTGGCAAAACATCGTTTCGGCTCCTTGGAATGCCAGCCTGTCGCCCGGCCATAGCTTCAAAAGCTGATCCAGGACGACTCTTAATGCTAGCCAATAGAGAGCTGGCTTTCTTATTGTCCCATTTGCGCCAGAATATAAGCTGATCAGTAAATGAAGCTTGGTGATGAATCGGGTTCAGCATCGTGGCGCCATAGCGCTCACTGAGCCAGTCAGTAAACTCCAATAGCGCTCGAGTCAGTCGCTTCAGATTCTGATGAGTGGTGGGCGACCAGTGGAGACCATGGGCATCGTGACCGTCCTGATAGGTACCGAAACGTAGGTCATACACGAATGCGGTGTACAGGAGACTACGTTTCGATGTCTCTTTGAATTCATCCGTACGAATGGACAACCACTCAATGAACCGACCAACTGCTTGGGCGTAGGTACGCTCGGCCGAAATAGACAGACATCTTTCCCGAAAGAATTCCAACAACGGCTGAAAAGGAGAAACGCCCACAATGAGCAATATCGTGGGCGTACAAGCACGAATTTTGTCTTGAACGACAACAGTCTCCGTATTGATCATTAAGACAATGGCCTCTCGACGCTCAGGAGCGATTAACCGAGCCGTATACGGGAAGATTGTCCAATAGATTAAGCCCCGTAGTTTTCACGAACGTGGCATAGTCCATCGGTCTCTCAATCCGGGCTTCCGCATTGGGTAGCACGTAGGCCCAAGCCCGCTTAGATGAATCATCATAGACCAGTTTGAACAGGCGGGTCGGCACCCAGACCTTGTTGTCGCCAATGGTGGTGTGGCCCGGGTCAAACAACGAGCCGGTAAAGACAAAGACATTGCCCTTGGCGCGCTTGACGAACTTCCTCACATCAGCCTCGACCTTGCTCCAGATCTTCCGATTGTTGGTGGGGTCTTGCGATCTGGGGCCTAAAGAAAGTTAGGACGGATAATACAGGTATGAAGCTTTGATGGGTGTTGACGCTGACGCCGAAATGACCCAGTTGCCGAGATGTTAGTGACCCAGCCTGATTCCTCGAAAAACATTGCCTTCGCAGGGTTTGTGCCAATTTGGAGGTGGGACAGTCGTGCGTCGGCACCTGGGTCAATTCGGCATCGGCCTCAACAGTGAGTAGGTTCTTCAGTGGTGGTCGTGCCTGAGTTCGGGCCAGCTGAAAGTCCGACTTTTTCAACAGAATCGGCCGTTCTCTGCCGGTCGTCACGACGGCGTGTATAGGTCAAGTCGAATGCAAACTACTGGTCAGTGGCAATGCAAATGGGTGGTCAAATCCATGCAATTACGCATCTCTATCGAGATACTGGAAGACAAGGCGCTGGAGGCATTTATGGAGACTGCGTTTAACTGAAAAATGCTGCGATGGGCGTGGGGCATCGTGCGTACAATGCGCCTCCCCTAATTTGCTAATGCTTTCCAATGAAAAAATTGCTGTCTGTAGTAACGCTGGCTCTCTTTGTAATTACCTCCGCCTTCTCAAGCCCTCCATCGACCTTTTCCGAAGCTAAGGTCGTAGCGAAACAGAAAATTTACCTCGACCAGGCGAACAGCTCCATGGGCGAGTTGTATTGCGGCTGCAAATGGACGTGGGTTGGCAAATCAGGTGGTCGTATCGATGCTGAGTCATGCGGCCTTAAGGCCAGAAAGCAAGAGAATCGGGCAGAGCGCACTGAGTGGGAACACATAGTTCCAGCCTGGACATTCGGTAACCAACGCCAATGTTGGAAGAACGGTGGTCGAGAGCATTGCGTAGACGATGACCCAGTTTTTCGAGCGATGGAGGCCAACCTTTTTAACCTCTATCCATCTGTAGGTGAGGTGAATGGCGACCGTAGCAATTTCAACTATGGTATGGCCACCGGCGTAGCGCCGCAGTATGGGCAATGTAAGACGCGGGTTGATTTCGATCAACGTGCTGCAGAACCACGTGACGAGGTGAAAGGACTGGTCGCCAGGACAACCTTTTACATGTTCGACAGATACAACCTCAGTATGTCTCGTCAACAGCAACAACTACTGATGGCCTGGGACAAGCAGTACCCGGTTTCGGCGTGGGAGAAAGAGCGGGATAAACGCATTGCAGCAATCATGGGGCACTCCAATCCATTCGTAACTGGCGAGCGTCGATGGTCGCATGGATACAAAGCGGTTGGGGATGGGGTAGTTAGCGCCATTCCAGTTAGTCCTCAGAGGGCACCAGTCCAGCCAACCCTAGCAAGCGCGAGCGGAGTAGGTTCTATCATTGGCAACCGGAAAAGCCAGGTCTACCACCTCTCAATGGGGTGCCCTGGTTATAGTCAGGTGTCTGCGAAAAACCAAATATCTTTTGATTCTGAATCCGCGGCACAGGCGGCTGGTTATCGAAAGGCTGGCAACTGCAAATAGTTGCTCCTTGTGGGAAGGATGCGGGCACGGCGCTAGGCGTGCTCAATGCTTTTGGCAAAACCACCTTCCACGTAGGCGCTCAGCTCGTTGCTGAGCTCCTCCCCTTTGGCGTCCTGCAATTGGGTTGCATTAAGCCGTTCGACCACCACCAACGGTGTCTTGCTGACTTGTGAGTACAGCACCGCGAAGTTATCAGAGCACAGAGCAAGAGGTTTCATCGCGGCAGGCACGGTCGCCGTGTTGATCGGTTTGGTGGCCGGGAATAGCTCGGAACAGCCGTCAAACGAGGTCTGTTTCTGTTTGTTTGAATAGAGTGCCAAGGCCGCGCCCTGGCTGATCGAGCCCGAGCGGGACACGTGCTCCTGGTGCTGGGCGGGCGCTTTGAGGAAATCAAGCAGACTGCGGGGTTGCGCCCGGTGGAGAGCAAAACAAGGGCCGACAGCCCAACTACAATTTTGCGTAGGTACATGCTTTAAATCTTCGAATTGGATCGAGTATGCGAAATTGAGTATTAGTACTCAATGGAGAGGTACGCACTTAAGCGTTGAGTATACTTTTCACCGGGTTTTGTTGGTGACCACGATCCACTGCCGGATGTTGGCCACGGTAGTCACTCAACTCTGCCCGCCCGCTCTTGGGAATACGTGGGTCCGGATAGAACTGATTGGTTCGTTCCTCTCCCTTGGCATCATTTAGCTGGGCTGAATTAAGGCGCTCAACTACAACCATCGGCGTCTTGCTGGTTTGCGAGTACAGCACCGCAAAGTTGTCGGAACACAGGGCCAAAGGCTTCATCGCTGCTGGCACAGTAGCCATGCTTATCGGCTTGGCTGCCGGGAACAGGTCGGCACACCCATCAAACGATGCCTGTTTCTCTTTGCTTGAATAGAGGTCAATCGCCACGCTCTGGCTGATTGAGCCAGAGCGATGCCCTTGCTCTTGATGCTGGCTGGGCGGGTTGATGAAGTCCAGCAGGCTGCGAGCTTCTGCCGCACCCGTCGTGAACAAAATAAGGGCCGACAGCCCCACTGCAATTTTGCGTAGGTTCATGCTTAACATCTTCGAATTGGATTGAGGAGGATACTTACGACAAAGCCCCGAGTCACGGGGCCTGAGGGGAAGCGGTTCTGATTATGCTGCGGCGAGCATGTTTTCAATATCCTTTATCACACGACTGATTCTGGTTCGGTCTACTCGATCATGCGTTCTCATTATTTGATCGGGTAAACGAATACCGATCGATATCAGACCTAAGCTGCCAACCTTGGCTGTGCCAATAGTCAGCAGCTGTCGTATTTGTCTTGAACACGTCGAGATGACATTTAAGTATTCCGTGTTTCTCAAGAGTTGAAAGACAGCGCTCCACCAACGCGTTTGCTATGCCTTGACGCCGATACTGGGGAAGGACAATCAAATGCTGCAAATATCCTCTGCGGCCGTCGTGTCCAGACATGATGCAACCGCAAAGAGCGGTTCCGGCTTCAGCAACGAAGCTCATCCCGGGATTTCGTTCTAAATAACTCGAGGTCGATTCACGAGAGTCCGCTGCACGAAAGGAGATGCCTGGAGTACGCTTCATGAGGTCGATGACGGCATCGTAATCGTCCATAGTCATGACACGGATATTGATCATAGGGTTGAGCCTGGCTTTGCTAATTTCAGGGCTTGGCAGACTAGCAGAAACAACTCAGACGTTTTCCAAACGACCACTCTCCCAACATACATCTGAAGGCACAGCGCTGAAATCGCAGCTCCCGAGAGCCAGTCCAGGCTCGCGGCATGGACTGACTCAAACCGAGTGAAGGCAAGCGTGAGGTAATTTGAGCGTTTATTGGATTGGCCATTGCTATCCTGACCAACCTTTCATCAGTCAACGTCATTTTCATCCCTTCGGATAGTCTTCCACGGCCCCGTCATAGGCCGAGATATCGCCGCAGTCTCGCGGGATAGTAGTTTTCCATCTTGCCCCCCTTCCCCCGGATCAAAATCGTTCTAAAAAATCCGGCTAACGCTTAGGACTTTTTGCTATTCTGAAGTTGTAGGTGAAGACGCAGACTGATGCGCAAGAGGATAGCAAGGAAACGTGGGGCGCGTTCCGAAGGGTACACGGTTAGAAAGATCTCCGCGCTGAGATCCAGCCCTTACGCCGTGTGAAGCAGAAAGGCACAAAACTTTTCTGTGAGAGGCCTGATAAACCTTGTAAGCCGGAGACCAGCGCCGGCCACCTACTTGATTTTCAAAGCCCGCCATGTGCGGGCTTTTTCGTAGTGCGCCAAGCGATTCTCAGGAAGATTGTTTATGCCCATTGAGACCTTGCGCAGAGGGTGGACTGTCCACCCACGGCCGCGCCGCGCCCAAGGCTTACACGTAGCGGCTTTCGTTTTTTTAAACCTTATTTCCGTCCTCGAATAGCCAACTCAAATGTTGGGTGAACGCCTCCTGTCTCTTCAAGAAACCCAAACTTGGCACCCGCTCTATACTTTAAAAATGATTACGCTTGATGCCACGCGCAGTCGTGTTGTAGTGGTCAACTAATCCCGGACACGACGTTAAGTTTTTCCTCGGCCTGAGCTGGCGCCAGCCCACCGTTGAACTGATGCGGCCGAATCCAGTTGTACCGATACATCAAAAAATGGCTGATATCGCGCTGTGCTTCCTGCGCAGTTCTATAGCCTAAGGTCGGTATCCATTCAGTTTTCAAACTCCGGAACACCCGCTCCATCGGCGCATTGTCCCAGCAATTTCCCCGGCGACTCATGCTCTGACGTATGCGGTATCGCCACAACCGCTGGCGAAATAAGCGGCTTGCATATTGCGACCCTTGGTCGGTGTGGAACAGCAGATCCGAAGGCCTGCCACGCTGCTCGTAGGCCATATCCAGGGCCCGGATCACGAGTTCGGCGTCCGGCTTTTCCGACAGTGCCCAGCCCACTATCCGGCGCGTGCAGAGATCCAGAACGACAGCCAAGTAGTGCCACTTTCCTTGTGCCCAAATATAGGTGATGTCACCGCACCAGACCTGATTAGGAGCTGGCACATCAAACTCACGGTTCAAGGTATTCGGGATATCGAGTCTTTCTACTGTCGCTCGTTTATAGGCATGTGAGCCGGGTTGTTTACTGACTAAATCAAGCTCGCGCATCAAACTGCGCACTTTGAATCGACCGAGTTGCTCACCATCTTCACGCATCAGTGACAGGATGCTGCGACTGCCCGCAGCGCTGCGACTTTGCGAGAACAGCTCACTGACCCGGCTACGCAACCGAAGCCGTTCAACATCGGGAGTGCGGCGCCGCAGGCGCTGGGCGTAGTAGCACGAGCGGGTGACTTCAAACACCTTACACAGCCAATCAACCGGCTCATGGGCACTCAACTGATCAATCAGCGCAAACGCTCGTGATCTTCCGACATCAAGAGCGCGGTAGCCTTTTTTAGTATGGATTTTTCTCGCTCAAGCCGAGCGATCCGGGCTTCCAGTTCCTGAATTTTCTGCTGCTCTGGGGTCAGCGCCTTGCTCTGCGGAGTGACGCCTTGGTGCTCTTTCTGAACCTGGTCAACCCAGCGGCGCAGCGCTGACTCACCAATGCCGAGTGAGCGGCTGGCTTCGATGTAGCTGTAGTTTTGCTTGAGCACGAGGTCAGCAGCCTCGCGTTTGAATTCAGCAGTAAAGGAGCGGCGTTGTTTGGTCATCTGACACCTCGATCTGGCGAGCATTCTCGCCTAAATGGGTGTCCGGTTTCATTAGACCACTACATGTTCAATGTATTCCGCGCAATGTGTCGAGCGGTCGTTCACGCAGGCTTCTTGGCCTGCCTTCTTATGAGGAGAACATCATGGCCCGCAAATACATCGATTGCCGCGAATTCCCGAGCGAAATCAACTGCTCGATCGCGCTATCCGCAGACTCTGAAAAAGAATTGCTTGAGGCGGCTGCACAGCATGCGGTCACTGTTCATAAGCATACCGATTCACCGGAGTTACGCGCACAACTGAAGACTCTATTTCACGACGGCACACCGCCTGTTGAATCACCACGTCACGCGTAGCCTTTGGCACCTTGTCAAAACGCCCCACTCCGTGAGGCGTTTCGACTCCCTCTATCAATTAAACGTTATACGCCCGCTCATCATGCTCCGCGAGGTCAAGCCCCATCGTTTCATTCTCTTCGCTGGCACGCAGGCCTATGGTCCACTCCAGCACTTTGAGGAGGGTCATGCTCACGACAAAGCAGTAAACGAAGGTGAAGCTGACGCCCTTCAATTGGGTCAGTAGCTGAGCACCGATGTCCAGGTTCTCGACATAACCGCCCAACGAAGGAGACGCGAATACTGCGGTCAGTAGTGCGCCGACGATTCCGCCGATGCCGTGCAGACTGAACACGTCCAGCGTGTCGTCATAACCCAGTTTCTGCTTGAGCTGGCTGACGCCGAAGAAACACACCGCGCCGGTGATCAAGCCTATTGCAATGGCGCCCGCCGGACCAACATAGGCACAGGCTGGGGTGATGCCGACAAGACCGGCCAAAGCACCGGATGCCGCGCCCAAGGCACTGGGACGGCCATGAATCAGGGTTTCGGTGAGCATCCAGCCGACAACACCTGCGCAGGCTGCGACTTGGGTCGTGAGCATGATGATACCCGCGCCAGTATTCACCGCAGCGCCCGAACCAATGTTGAAGCCGAACCAGCCAACCCACAGCAAACCGGCCCCCATCAGGGTGAAGCCCAGGTTATGCGGGGGCATGGCAAGGTTCGGGTAACCTTTGCGCTTGCCCAGTACCAGGCACGCCGCCAGCGCCGCAACGCCCGCATTGATATGCACCGCAGTGCCGCCGGCGAAATCCAGAACGCCCCAGTTGACCATCAACCCCCCAGGTCCGCCCCAGATCATGTGTGCGATAGGCGCATAGACGAAGGTGAACCACAGCGCCATAAACGCCACGGCCGCGCTGAACTTCATGCGTTCGGCGAAACCACCGGCAATCAGCGCCGGCGTGATGATCGCAAAGGACATCTGAAACACGCTGTAGACGCCTTCGGGAATGTTGCCCACCAGACTGTCATGGGTCATGTCGAGCATGAATACCTTGCTCAAGCCGCCGATGAAGCTGTGCAGATTGACTTCACCAGCGACCATCCCCGTCGCATCAACGACGATGCTGTAGCCGTAGACCACCCACAGCACGCCGATCACGCCAGCGACCGCGAACAACTGGGTGAACACCGAAAGAAAGTTCTTGGCCCGGACCATGCCGCCATAAAACAACGCCAGGCCCGGAATACACATCAACAACACGAACATCGTCGCGGTCATCATCCAGGCGGTGGTGCCGGTGTCCAGAGTAACGTCGGCTGCCGAGGCCAATGGCGACAAGCTCAATGCGAGCAGCGCCAGGGTCGTCCTTGAAAGAGGTCGTATAAACGAGTCAGAAATCATAGTCAGCAAGCTCCATAAACAGGGAAGTCGACACAAGGGACTGGCAGAAAGAGGGATCGCGAGGCCCTGCAGGCTCGCGGTGCATACGGATCTGTGCCCGTTGGCAGCTAGAGAAAACGCCGCCCATCACGGCGGCGTCGAAAAGTCAGTATTTTTGACCCGGTATCCACGAGGTCCCGGCCAATGGCACGCGGGCCATGGCGGCGGCTTCGACGGTCAAGGCCACCAGGTCCTCGGGGTCGAGGTTGTGCAGGTGTGACTTGCCGCAGGCACGGGCCATGGTCTGTGCTTCGAGGACCAATACTCGCAGGTAGTTAGCCAAGTGACGCCCCCCTTCCACAGGATCCAGACGCTTCGACAGCTCCGGGTCCTGAGTGGTGATGCCCGCCGGGTCACGACCGTTCTGCCAGTCGTCATAGAACCCCGCCGCCGAGCCGAGCTTGCGCAATTCCTCGTCCAGACGCGGATGGTTGTCACCCAGTGCGATCAACGCCGCCGTACCGATGGCCACCGCATCAGCGCCGAGGGCCATGGCTTTTGCCACGTCGGCACCGTTGCGGATACCGCCAGAGACGATCAGTTGCACCTTGCGGTGCATGCCCATTTCCTGCAACGCCTGAACCGCTTGCGGGATAGCCGGCAGAATCGGGATGCCAACGTGCTCAATGAACACTTCCTGAGTCGCTGCGGTACCGCCTTGCATGCCGTCGAGCACGATCACGTCGGCACCGGCTTTAACCGCGAGTTTGACGTCGTAGTACGGACGGCTGGCGCCGATTTTGACGTAGATCGGTTTCTCCCAATCGGTGATTTCACGGATCTCTGCAATTTTGATCGCCAGGTCGTCCGGGCCAGTCCAGTCCGGGTGACGGCAGGCGCTGCGCTGGTCGACACCGATGGGCAATGTGCGCATGCCGGCGACACGTTCGGTGACTTTCATCCCCAGCAACATACCGCCACCACCTGGCTTGGCGCCCTGCCCCAGGACGATTTCGATGGCATCCGCCTTGCGCAGGTCATCGGGGTTCATGCCGTAACGCGATGGCAGGTACTGATAAACCAGATGCTCGGACTGACCGCGCTCTTCCGGGGTCATACCGCCATCACCCGTGGTGGTGCTGGTCCCGGCGATGGTCGCGCCCCGGCCCAATGCTTCTTTGGCGTTGGCCGACAGTGCACCGAAGCTCATGCCCGCGATGGTTATCGGGATTTTCAAGTGCAGGGGTTTCTTGGCGAAGCGATTGCCGAGGATTACGTCAGTGCCGCACTTTTCACGATAACCTTCCAGCGGGTAGCGGGAAACACTGGCGCCCAGCAGCAGCAAGTCATCGAAATGCGGCAGCTTGCGCTTGGTACCGCCCCCGCGAATGTCGTAGATGCCGGTTTCGGCGGCACGCTGGATTTCCTGAATGGTCAGACGGTCGAAGGTCGCGGATTCGCGCAGGACCGGAGTGGGTTTGTCGCTCATGGTGTACTCCTTGATACGCGAATTAATACGCGGATGCGTTATCGACTTTGAAGTTGTAAAGCTGACGGGCTGAGCCGTAGCGCTTGAAATCGGCTGCCTTGTGGTCGAAACCGGCACGATTGAGCAGTTCCTGCAGTTCTTCCAGGTGCTCAGCGCGCATCTCTTTCTCGATGCAGTCCGAGCCCAGGGATTCCACTTTCCCCTTCACGTAGATGTGGGTTTCGTACAGCGAATCACCCAAGGCATCGCCTGCATCGCCGCACACCACCAAGCGTCCGGCCTGGCCCATGAAGCAGCTCATGTGGCCAATGCTGCCGCCGACCACGATGTCGATGCCTTTCATGGAGATGCCACAACGGGCACCCGCGTCGCCTTCGATCACCAGCAAGCCGCCATGAGCGGTGGCGCCAGCAGCCTGGGAGGCACTGCCCTTGACCCGCACCGAACCGGACATCATGTTTTCCGCCACGCCGGTGCCGACGTTGCCGTGCACGGTGATGTGGGCCTTCTTGTTCATGCCTGCGCAGTAGTAACCGGCGTGACCCTGAATATCGATGGACAGCTCTTGATCGACGCCCACCGCGAGGTTGTGTTTGCCATTGGAATGGGTCACGACCCACTCCGCATCAGTCAATTGTTTGGCCTGATCGTGCAGCCCCTGATTGAGCTCGCGTACTTCACTGACAGATAGATCGATAGCTTTCATACGGTGCTCCTCAGGCGCTTTGGCGTTCCCAGATGTACATGGTTGAAGGTGCTGGTTCCCAGACCTTGGCGCTCTCGATGCCAGGCAGGCTGGACAGCGCCTGGTATTCCGAGGCCATGGCGACGTAGTCATCGGTCTCGGCCAAAATCGCGGGCTTGCACGCGATCGGATCACGAATCACCGCGAAACCGTTGCGGGTGCCAATGGCAAAGGTGAAAAAGCCGTCGAGGTTTTCCAGGGAGTTGTCCAAGGCTTGCTTGAGCGAGTCGCCCTGTTGCAGGCGCCAGGCCAAGTAACCCGCCGCCACTTCAGTGTCGTTTTCGGTCTGGAACACGATCCCTTCGCGCTTGAGCTCTTGGCGCAGACGGAAGTGGTTGGACAACGAGCCGTTGTGCACCAGGCATAGGTCGGCGCCGGTCGAAAACGGGTGACTGCCTTCCATGGTCACAGCACTTTCGGTGGCCATGCGGGTGTGACCAATGATGTGGCTGCCTTTCATGCCTTTAAGGTTGAAGCGCTCGGAGATCTCTTTCGGCAAGCCCATGCCCTTGAGGATCTCGATGCTCTGCCCGGCGCTCATGATGCGCACGGTCGGCGCCAGCTCGGCCAACGCGTTGCGGACCAACGCCTCTTCTGTCTTGATTTTCAATACCACGGCGGTCGCGTTCTGGAACCACTCCAGGGAGCAACCCAGGCGCCCTTCCAGTTCGCCCATCAGGGTCTTCCAGTCCTGGTCCTCTGTGGTCGCCTGCAATGTCAGCTTGATCCAGCCATCCGCGACTTCATCGCCATAGATGGCAAAGCCGGCGCTGTCCGGGCCACGGTCGGTCATCGACAGCAGCATGGGTTCGAAGAGCTTGCCGAGCTGGGACTCCAGCACCGGGTTCTTCAAGTACAGACCTACGATTCCGCACATACACTTTCTCCTGCTTGGCAGCCGGTTCCTGATTCAAAAGACCCGGATTGATTCAAATCGAGTGGTTGAAAACGTGTCTTTACAGAAAACCGCTTAGAAAAATTCGGTGTAGCGCTTGATCTCCCAATCGGAGACGTGACGGCTGTACTCGACCCATTCCATGCGCTTGAGCTCGATGAACTCGTTGATGATTTCCGAGCCCATCGTTTCGCGGAACAGGGGATCAGCCTCCAGCGCGTCACAGGCTTCCTTGAGGCTTTGCGGCAAAGTGGCGATGCCCCGACCGGCAATTTCTTCCAGGCTCAGCGAGTACAGGTTTTCGTTGCACGGCTCACCTGCGTCCAGCTTGCGGTCAATGCCGTCCAGGCCGGCGGCGATGATCGCTGCGCTGACCAGATAGGGGTTGCAGCCCGCGTCCGGCAGGCGGAATTCAAGGCGACCGTAAGGCACCCGAACCATGGCCGAGCGGTTGTTCGAGCCGTAGGCAACGAACGCTGGAGCCCAGGTCGAGCCTGACAGCGAGCGGCCGACCACAAGGCGTTTGTATGAATTGACGGTGGGTGCGGCGAAGGCACACAACGCAGGGCCGTGAGCCAGAAGACCCGCCGCAAAGTGGTAGGCCATTTTCGACAGGCCCATGCCGCGCGAGTCGCTGGCGTCATGGAACAAGTTCTTGTTCACCGCGTCGGCGATGGACAAGTGGAAGTGCATGCCGTTGCCCGCACGTTTCGGATCAGGCTTGGGCATGAACGAGCAGATCATTCCCAAATCGTTGGCCACTTCGCCGGCGGCCATACGGAAGAAGGTGAAACGATCCG
Source organism: Pseudomonas sp. 5C2 (assembly GCF_034314155.1). Taxonomy (NCBI): domain Bacteria; kingdom Pseudomonadati; phylum Pseudomonadota; class Gammaproteobacteria; order Pseudomonadales; family Pseudomonadaceae; genus Pseudomonas; species Pseudomonas sp. 5C2. The sequence goes on from NZ_JAVIWH010000002.1 coordinate 1,642,721, forward strand.
CGGAGGTCAGCGCGTCGCTGTAGGTGTAGTTGATTTCAAACTGACCATTGGCGTCTTCGTGATCGATTTGATAGATGTCGAAATCGACTTTTTGCAGCGCCTCGGTGAGGTTTTCCAGAAACTGCCGCGAACGCGACAAGCCCTTATAGTCGTAGCAGGGTTTGTCCAGGTTATCGCTGGCATCCACGCTGCATAGCTTGCCCTCGGCATCGCGACGGAACAGGCTGAACTCAGGTTCCAGGCCAGTATTGAGGGTCCAGCCGCGTGCATTAAGGCGTTCTACCTGACGCATTAACACGTAACGCGAATCGTAAGGGTGCGGCTCGTTATTGACGTGGCCGACGCAGACGATGCGTCCGTAACCAGGCTGCCATGGCACGGCAGTCAAGGTGCTCAGGTCGCCCTTGGCCATGAAGTCCGGGCCATGGGGTTCCATGCCCATACCACAAATGGCAAAGCCTGCGAAGCCAGCGCCACTGTCGATGACGGTTTGCAGCCCGGAGACCGGTACCGATTTGGTTTTGGCCGAACCGTGGATATCCACGAACTGAGCCAGCACATATTTGATTTTGTGCTCATCGATAATTCGTTGTGTTTCTGGTGGCAACATCACTTGGACTCCTCGAGCAAGGCAAAACAGCGGGATCTGCATCTAGGGTCGGCGTCAGTCGTTAATGATTGCCCAGTGCTAGAATTCGTCTGGACATGACCTGAAGCCGACCCGAGTATTCTCAACAAGAAAGTTACTTTCCTAATGAGAATGCAATTGCCTTGCCAAAATGATTAGCCACGAGGAAATTCTGGGCGTCCTTAATCTTGCAATGCAGGCTTTTCAAGGCTTCGCCAGGGAAATGAGTGTCGCGTGAAGAAAACTTCAGACATGCTGCAGCCGCTCGCGCTGTAAATCGGGCGGACAGCAACAAGGGTGCATCGCACATTCATAGTGCGAAATTTATATTCATGACCGGAAATGAAGCATGAGCAAAGTGATTTCCACCGAGGCCGAGCCACGCTTGAGGCTCGAGCAGTACCTGGGCATGCAAATCAAGCGACAGCGTCAATTGCAGGAACTGAAGATTGCTGATGTCGCACAATTGGCAGGCATCAGCCAAGGCATGCTGAGCAAGATCGAAAATGCCCAGGTTTCCACCAGCCTCGATACCTTGAGCCGCCTGTGCGATGCCCTCGGCATGCCGATGTCGAAGCTGTTCAGCCAGTACGACCAACAAGGCAGTGGCGCCCTGCTTGTGCGCAAAGGCGAAGGGATGCAGGTGGTGCGCCGTGGTACCGAGAAAGGCCACACCTATCACCTGCTCAATCACACCCGTGGCCCGAAGAAGACGTTCGAGGCCTACATGGTCACCATGGACGATGCCAGCGAAGAGTTTCCGACCTTCTCCCATCCCGGCACCGAGTTTCTGCACCTGTTGAAAGGTGAGATCGTCTACCGTCATGGCGATCAGCTCTACCACATGAAACCCGGCGACAGCCTGACCTTCGATGGTGAAGTTCCGCATGGCCCGGAGCAGCTGGTAAAGGTTCCGATTCATCTGCTGTCGATCATGAACTACGGCGACGACTGACCGCTTGGCTTTCGGACATCCAGCAAGCTTCCCCGCCCTCTTTCGCAATGCTTTAGGCGTGCTATAGTGCTGCTTATCTATGTTTAGCACTGCTAAAAGGCGGTTTATGAAAAGCTTTCTTCCACTGGAATGCGCCGACAACCTATATAGAATAGGGCTTCTGGTAAAAAGCAGGCGTCTGCAGTCCAGGCTTCGACAAAAAGACCTGGCCCTGTCCCTTTCAATTTCCGAGCAGACGGTACGTAAAATCGAGGGCGGCGACCCCCTTGTGGAATTACGCTCGTTCATGATGGTGCTTTGGCACCTGGGGCTCACCCAGGAAGTATTTCGCAGCCTCGACGGCATCGAGTCCTCCTCGCAGCTGCAAGCCAATGATCCCCATGCATCGCATCGAGTTCGCCTGGCCAAACCACAAAGTGAGGACTTCTGATGTCCAGGGCCTACGTCTACATGGAGCATCCTGAAACCGCCGAGGTGGTTTCTCTGGGTCGACTGGTCATCGTCAACGGGGTCGGCGAGTTCACTTACGATCCAGAGTACGTTACTACCCGTGGCTGGGTGCCCGACCCGGTTCGCTATCCGCTACGCAGCGAAACGTTCGGCCCGATAACCAAAAACAAGGGAATACCCGGCTTCATCAACGACGCGATGCCCGATGGCTGGGGTGAGCGGGTCTTGAAAGACATCCATCGACACGCACTGGGGCCTATCGATTACCTGCTGAAATCCCCGAACAATGATCGCGCGGGCAACCTTCTGGCAGGCCAGACGCGCCATCCGCCAACCGGTATCGGACAGGATCCGTTACCGTCGCTCAAGGGCCTCACGCCCTTCATCCAGGCCACCGAAGCCATATTCGATAACCAACTGGATGAAGAGGCGATTCAGACCCTCAAGCTACGCAGGCAACGGTCTTCTCTGGGAGGCGCCCGCCCCAAGCGTACCCTGCAGGACCACGGCGTGCTGATTCTGGTCAAACCCCGTGACCGCTATGATCAGTGCGATATTCCGGCACTGGAACATGCCTGCATGACATTCGCGGCCGCGAAAGGTTTGAATGTCGCCCGTACCGCGCTGTATGCCGAAAAGCCTTCGACCTTGCTGGTGGAGCGTTTCGACCGCATGCCGCCTGCTGACATGAGCGTTCGGATACCGATGCTCAGCGCACTCACCTTGCTCGACGCCGAATGGCACACCACCGACCGCAGCGCTTGGGTCTATGCCTCCGTCGCTAACGAGATGAGTCGCCGTGGTGTGCCGGCGCAAGACCTCCAGGAGTTGTTTAAGCGAATGTGCTTCAACGCCTTGGTGGGCAACGACGACGATCACCCGAAGAATCACGCTATCCTCTGGCTAAAGAGCGGCTGGCGGCTGGCGCCCATGTACGACGTGGTGCCGTGCCTCGAAGGGTATTCTCCGCCCAACCTCGCAATGGCCGTGGGCCGTGAGGGCCGGGTGATCAGTCGCGCCAACCTGTTGAGCCATTGCGCACACTTTGCGCTTACCGCCGATCAAGCGGCCGCGACCCTGGCTGAAGTGATCGCTTGGGAGTCCGATCTACGGACGCACTACAAGCACACCCTCAAAGGGACTGAGTTGATGCTTGCCCTCGCGGCAATCGGCTCGGCACGCATGAAAGCGTAGATCGTTGCCTTACCTCCTCGCAGGTGAGCAGCCAGACGTCGCCCCTGCATATCCCCTGATGCGGTGTACCTGACACGCTGCATTCGCAAACACGCCTGCGCGTCCCCGCGACTCGCCACCCTCCCTGCAAAAAAAACCAAACAGTGCTGGACGCGGATTTTTATTTCACCTATAAAAAGCGCCACAGGAATATTTTATTCGCGTGAGGAATTTTTCTTCATCCCTGAATTTAATCCCCACCCATGAACATTCAGCGTGCATGTCTCCCTGCGAGGACCCGTAATGAGCACCGATCCGGACCACTTCATTTTCAAGATCAGCTGTCCCGCGACGTCGGGTATCGTCGCCGCCGTGACGTCTTTTCTGGCCGACAACCGCTGCTACATCAGCGAGCTGGCCCAGTTCGACGACGAAGAAACCAGCCAGTTCTTCATGCGCGCCGTGTTTCGCTTCAACAGCGGCGTCAAGGGCGACATCGATGCGCTGCGTCTGGACTTCAATGAAGTGGCCACGGCGCTGAATATGGACTGGCAACTGCACTCAGTCGCCAACCCGATGCGCGTGCTGATCATGGTCAGCAAATTCGACCACTGCCTCACCGATCTGCTGTACCGCCACCACAAAGGCGAGATGGACATGCAAATCACCGCCATCGTCTCCAACCACCTGGACCTACGGCCAATGGCCGAGCGCGAGGGCATCCGTTTCATCTACTTGCCAGTGACCAAGGACACCAAGTCCCAGCAGGAAGCCGCGCTGCTGAAAATCGTTGAAGAGACGCAGACCGATCTGGTGGTGCTGGCGCGCTACATGCAAATCCTCTCCGATGACCTGTGCAAGCAATTGTCGGGCCGGGCGATCAACATCCATCACTCGTTCCTTCCGGGTTTCAAGGGTGCCAAGCCGTACCATCAAGCCCACCAGCGCGGGGTCAAGCTGATCGGTGCCACGGCCCACTACGTCACCTCGGACCTGGACGAAGGCCCGATCATCGAGCAGGAGGTCCAACGCGTCGATCATGCGCACAAAGCCGACGATCTGGTGAGTATCGGACGCGATACGGAAACGGTCGCGCTGTCCAAGGCCGTCAAATATCACCTGCAACACCGAGTGTTTATCAATCGCGAAAAAACGGTGATCTTCCGATGAACAGCCCGACTCAACTCGCCCGCGATATCGACGGGAAAGCCATCGCCGCACAAGTACTCAGCGAAGTCGCTGCCGACGTCCGCGAACTTGCACTGCAACAGGTCACGCCCACACTGGCCGTGTTGTTGGTGGGCGAAGACCCAGCCAGTCAGGTCTACGTGCGCAACAAGATCCTGCGCGCCAAAGAAGCCGGCATTCGCTCGTTGGAGCAGCGTCTGCCCGCGACCACCAGCCAGGCGCAATTGCTGGCAGTCATCGCCGAATTGAATGCCAACCCTGAGGTCAATGGCATTCTGGTGCAACTGCCGGTACCTGCCCACATTGACGAAGGTGCGGTCATTCAAGCCATCGACCCGGCCAAAGATATCGACGGCTTCCATCGGCAAAACGTCGGCGGGCTGGTCCTGGGCCAGGACGTGTTGACGCCCTGCACCCCTAGCGGCTGCATGCGCCTGTTGCACGACACGTGCGGCGACCTGAGTGGTAAGCATGCAGTGGTCATCGGCCGCTCGAACATCGTCGGCAAACCCATGGCCACCCTGCTGCTGCAAGCCAATTGCTCGGTCACTGTGGTGCACTCACGCAGCATCGACGCCGCCGCGCTGTGCCGCCTGGCAGACATCGTAGTGGCTGCCGTCGGCCGCCCGCAGATGATCGACGCCAGCTGGCTCAAGCCCGGCGCGGTGGTGATCGATGTCGGGATCAATCGAATCGACACCGAACAGGGCAGCCGACTGGTGGGTGACGTCGATTACGCCAGCGCCCGCACCGTTGCCAGCGCCATTACCCCGGTTCCCGGTGGTGTCGGCCCGATGACCATCGCCTTTCTGCTGAAAAACACCGTGACCGCCACGCGCAGACAATTGCTGCGCGCCGCTGAACTCGCGACCACTCACACTTCGCCTCAGGAGGCGTGATGCCATTCAATCTCTTGAAATATGGCCTTTCTGCCGAATACACGGCAGAAATGGACCTGCCGCCGCCCAAGGAACTCAAGTCCTCCTACGATGTAGTCATCATCGGCGGCGGTGGTCACGGCGTGGCAATTGCCTATTACCTGGCCAAGTACCACGGCATCACTAACGTCGCTGTGCTGGAAAAGTCCTATCTGGGCGGCGGCAATACCGCACGTAACACAGCGGTGATCCGTTCCAACTACCTGACCAGCGAGGGTGTGAAGTTCTACAGCGAGTCGGTGAAGCTGTTCAAGGACCTGTCCAACGAGTTCGACTTCAACATCATGTATTCCGAGCGAGGCCAACTGACCCTGGCCCACACCGACGCCACCGTACGCGCCTTCCGCCAACGCGCGGAAGTGAACAAGCACTTCGGCGGCCGTACGGAAATGGTCGACCGCCAGCAGATTCGCGAACTGGTGCCGAGCCTCAATTTAGACCCCGGGCACCTGCCGGTACTGGCCGGGCTGTGGCATATCGACGGCGGCACTGCGCGTCATGACGCCGTGGCCTGGGGTTATGCCAAGGGCGCAGCGAAACGCGGAGTCGAAATCCATCAGCTGACCGAAGTTCAGGACCTGATCATCGAAAACGGCAGGATCACCGCCGTAAAAACCAACCGCGGCACGATCCAGTGCGGTTGCGCGGTACAGGCCGTGGCCGGGCACAGTTCATTGATGGCCAAAAAAGCCAAGATCGAAATGCCCATCGTCTGCTATCCCCTGCAAGCGATGGTCACCCAACCGTTCAAGCCATTTCTCGACCCATTGGTGAGTTCGTCGGCCCTGCACTGCTATGTGCAGCAGACCGGCCGTGGCGAAGTGGTGTTCGGCGGCGGTTCCGACCCCTACCCGCTGTACAACACCCGCTCGACCCTGGACCTGAAGGAAAGCCTGATTTCCGCTGCTATCGAAATGTTCCCCTTCCTGGCCAACGCCAAACTGATGCGCCAGTGGGCCGGCATCACCGATATGACCCCCGACTATAGCCCGATCATGGGCCTGTCGCCGGTCGAAAACTATTACCTCGACGCGGGCTGGGGCACGTGGGGATTCAAGGCCACGCCGATCTGCGGCAGGACCATGGCCGAACTGGTCGCCTCCGGCGGCAAGGTGCCGGACCTGATCAAACCCTTCGGTCTGGAGCGGTTTTCGACCTTCCAGCAAGTCAACGAGATGGGCGCTACGGCGGCCAGCCACTAAGGGGCAAACCGTATGAAAGTCATGAATTGCCCGCTGAACGGGCCGCGAAACATCACCGAATTCACCTACGGCGGCGAGTTCAAGGACATGCCTGACCCGACCACCTGCAGCGATGCGCAATGGGCACATTACGTGTTCAACAGCGAGAACGCCGCAGGCGTGGTCCGTGAGTGGTGGATGCACAACGCGTCCAGCTACTGGTTCCTGGCCGAACGACACACCGTCACCGATGAAATTCTGCGTACCTTCGATGCCCGGGAAGTCTATAACCAGCGCGTCGAGTTCAGCCCTGCGGAGCACAGCAATGAGCCAGCCTGATTCCACTTTTGAAAGCCGCTTGCCGTTGCCCATGGGCTTGCTGATTGATCGTCAGCGTCCACTGGCGTTCAACTTCGATGGCAAGGCCTATACCGGTTTTGCCGGCGACAGCATCGCCAGCGCCCTGCTCGGCAATGGCCGTTATTTGCTCTCGCGCTCATTCAAATATCACCGCCCTCGCGGGCCGTTGACCATGGCCGGGCAAGATGCGAACACCCTGGTGCAACTGCCAGATGAACCCAACGTGCTGGCAGATACCCATTGGCTGCAAGCCGGTGCCGAAGTCAGCGGGCAGAACTACAGCGGCACATTGGACAACGACCGCGATGCGCTGCTGGGCAAGTTCTCACGGTTCATGCCCGTGGGGTTTTATTACCGTTCGTTCTACAAGCCCAAGGGCATGTGGAAAATATGGGAGCCGCTGATCCGCAAGAAAGCCGGGCTGGGCATCCTCAACCTGGACTTCAAACCCGAGTATTACGACAAGGCTTACCTGTTCGTCGACCTGGCCGTGGTGGGTGCCGGTCCCGCCGGTTTGCAGGCGGCACTGACCGCCGCCAATGCCGGGGCCAAGGTATTGCTGATCGAACAACAGCGTCTGCTGGGTGGTGCGCTCACCTATGCACGCTTCGACGTACAGGGCACGCAAGCCGATAAAGTGCGCCAGGCACTGGTAGATGCAGTCAGCCAGCATGCCAACATCCAGGTTCTCACCGAAGCCACGTGTAATGGCTGGTTCACCGACAATTACCTGCCGGTGATCAAAGACAAGCGCATGTACAAAGTGCGCGCCAGCCAATGCATCATCGCCTCCGGCGCTTTCGACCAGCCGGTGATTTTCCGCAACAACGACCTGCCCGGCGTGATGCTGTGCAGCGCAGCCCAGCGCCTGATGAAGCTTTACGCGGTCAAACCCGGCAAGCGTGCGGTGGTCCTTACCGGCAATGACGACGGCTATCGCACCGCCCTGGACCTGATAGAACAGGGTGTCGACGTCGCCGCCGTGGTCGACATGCGCAACAGCGCAGACGATGCGCGCCTGGCTGCAGAGCTCAAACGCCTGGGCATCACCGTGCACCTGCAACACACGGTTTATGAAGCCTTGCACAGTAAGGGCATGCGCCATATCAGCGGCGTCGATGTCCGGCGGATCACACGCCGTGGCGAAGTCGACCAAGGCAGCCTGCAACTCGATTGCGACCTGCTGTGCATGACTGCCGGTTACATGCCGGTCTATCAACTGGCGTGTCAGGCAGGCGGTAAGTTGGCCTACGCCGACCCTTCGGCCGAGTTCGCCATCACTGGCCTGCCGAAAAACCTGGCCATCGCCGGCTCCGTGAACGGTCGTCATCTGCTGGAAAACGTACTCAAGGATGGCGCCAAAGTCGGTGCACAAGCGGCGGCGGCACTGGGACTGTCAGCGGACTATCAGGAGCAGACCTTAAGCCCGGAACAGCGGGTTAACTTCGACTGGCCGATTTTCCCCCACCCAAGTGGCAAGGAATTCGTCGATTTCGATGAAGACCTGCAAATCCGCGACATCATCAACGCTACACGCCACGGGTACCGCGACGTGCAGTTGGTCAAACGCTTTTCCACGGTGGGCATGGGGCCGTCCCAAGGCCGTCATTCCGCCTTGCCAACGGCGCGACTGGTTGCCGCCAGTACCCAGCGCACCGTCAGCGAAACCGGGGTTACCACGGCGCGTCCGCCCTTCGAAGCGGAAAAACTGGCGCATATCGCCGGACGCAGCTTTGACCCGATTCGTCGTACCGCGATTCATAACCGCCACCTGCAAGCGGGCGCGAAAATGATGCCGGCAGGCAACTGGCAACGTCCGGCCTATTACGCTTTCAAGGATGAAAAAGGTCAGCCAGCGACACGTGAACGCTGCATGCAGGAAGAAGCTCTTCACGTACGCCTGGGCGTCGGGCTGATCGACGTCTCGACCCTTGGCGGCTTGGATATTCGTGGCCCGGACGCCGCCGAGCTGCTGGAGCGGATGTACACCTTCGCCTTTGCCAAACAACCCATCGGCCGCACTCGGTATGCGCTGATGACCAACGAACACGGGGTAGTGATCGACGACGGTGTCTGTGCGCGACTGGCCGATCAGCATTTTTATGTCACGGCCACCACCAGCGGCGTCGACCGGATCTATCAGGCGATGCTCAAGTGGAATGTGCAATGGCGTCTGAACGTCGATATCGCCAACGTCACTGCCGCCATCGCAGCAGTCAACCTGGCCGGGCCCGACTCGCGCGAAGTGTTGGGAAAGCTCTGCGCCGATATCGACCTGTCGCCTGACGCCTTCCCCTATTTGGGCGTGCGTCAGGGCACCGTTGCAGGGATCGCGGCGCGGGTCATGCGCGTCGGTTTCGTCGGCGAGCTGGGTTATGAAATCCATGTGCAGGCACGTTATGCCGAATACCTGTGGGACACACTGATGGATGCGGGCCAGGCACACGGCATTCGCCCGTTCGGCGTCGAAGCCCAACGTTTGCTGCGCCTGGAAAAGGGCCACGTGATCATCAGCCAGGACACCGATGGCATGACCCATCCGGCAGAGATCGACATGGGCTGGGCCATCTCCCGCAAGAAACCGTTTTTTGTCGGGCGCCGCTCCGTGGACATCCTCGAAGCCCAGCCGCTCAAGCGCAAACTGGTCGGTTTCAGCCTGCCCAAAGGCAGCAGTCAGCCACTGGAAGGTCATCTGGTGCTCAAAGGACCGGACATCAGCGGCAACGTCACCTCCTGCGAGTACTCGCCGACGCTGGGCATGATCATCGGTCTGGCGTATGCCGCCGTCGATCAAAGCGTCCCCGGCCAGCAGATTCCGATTCGGGTGGAAGGCGGTGAAGTGGTACAGGCCACGGTGGTCAAACTGCCGTTCTTCGATGTCGACAGCAAACGCCAGGAGTTGTAAGCATGGTCACTCTTAACGCCAAAGATTTTCGCCAGCGCAGCCCTCTGTATACGCTGCAGGCCACCGCCCGACTGGCACGCCTGGGTGACAGCCTGATCGTCAGCCGCTATGCCGAGCAGGACGAAACAGCACAACTGGCCCGCTGCGCCCTGCTTGACCTGAGTAATCTGGCGCGGGTCGGCTTTCGTGGGGTCGATGCCGCTGCGCATCTGCACGCGGAGCAATTCGATCTGCCGACCGCACCCAATCGCTGTGTAACGCAAGGCGATGGCAGCCATGTCGCCCGCCTTTCGCAGACCGAGTATTTCCTGCTGGGCAGTTTTCAGGATGCCGGTGCACGCTTGCAGAAGCTCGAAGACCAGTGGCAGTTATCCGAAAAGGGCTGCTATTTGCTGCCACGTCAGGACAGTCACGCATGGCTGGTGCTGACCGGCGAACACATCAGTTCAGTAATGGCCAAGGTCTGCGGCGTCGATCTGCGCCAACAGGCATTCGCCCCGGGTGCCGTGGCGCAAACCTCAGTGGCACGGATGAGCGCAATCATCATCAACGGCTCGCAACCGGACTTGCCACTGTTCCACATCCTGTGTGATCGGGCTTCGGCCCAATATTTGTGGGACGCGTTACTGGATGCCATGCAGGAGTTTGGTGGCAAGCCTGTTGGGGTCGATGCGTTGTTGGCATAGCCCATGAACGCGAAATAATTCGCCCACAGGAGATCGCAATCCTCTGCAGGAGCAGCCTTCGGCAGCTCCTGCAATGGATTTATGATCGCCGCTGACACCCAGGAGACGCTGTGAACAGCATTGAAGAGCCCTCGCAAGACAGCGATTACCGTGTTCCGGCCCTGCAACGCGGGCTGTGGATTTTGCAGCTGTTCAGCAGCGCCGAACGGGTGCTGAGCATGAACGACATCGCCGAACGCCTGGGGGTCAGCGTGTCGTCGATCTACCGCATCGTGCAGACGCTCAATGGCATGGGCTACCTGAAGAAAGTCGCGAAGAACACCTATGAACTCGGCCCGCAGGTCATCGCCGATGGCTTCACCTACCTGGCCAGCCGCGACTTGGTGGACGTCGCGATCCCCTACCTCAACATCCTGCGTGATCGCAGCTCGCTGTCGTGCCACCTGGCTGTGCGCGAGCAGACCGACAGCGTCTATATCTACCGCGCCTTCGCCTCTCAACGATTGTCGGTCAACGTGCCCATTGGCACCCGGATCGCCTGTCACTGCACGGCGCTGGGCCGGGTGCTGCTCAGCGACGTGAGCGAAGCCACCCTGATCAGCCTGTATCAGCACGTACGCTTGGACGATTACCCGGCACCCGCGCCCAAAACCTTGCCCGAGCTGCAACAAATCGCCGAGCAGGACCGGCAACTGGGCTGGGTACTGCACCGCTCTGACTACTCCACCGCTATCGCCACCAGCATTCGTGATCATCGGGACGCCGTGGTCGCGGCCATCAACCTGTCCGGGCCAGACGCGATCATGGACAATCCTGAAAATCGCGAACGCTTCAAGAACATGCTGCTGGACAGCGCCCGCCTGATCTCTGCCGAGATGGGTTTCAACGCCTGACACTCAGAGCAGGCTCTTTGCACCCGGCTCTATACCAACAGCAATTTGTAGTGCCATGCGTTTGTTCACCAAGCATAGATCCAGATCAATAAACCCCACGGGCAAGCCGATTACCCTCAGCGGTTTTTGCGACCGACGCTGCCATGACCCTCTCAACCCCGGAACTGCTCGCCCCCGCTGGTACCCTGAAAAACATGCGTTATGCCTTCGCCTACGGCGCAGATGCGGTGTACGCCGGCCAGCCGCGCTACAGCTTACGAGTGCGCAACAACGAATTCGATCACGCCAACCTGGCCCTCGGCATTCAAGAAGCCCAGGCCCAGGGTAAGCGCTTCTACGTGGTGGTGAACATCGCGCCGCACAACGCCAAGCTCAAGACCTTCCTGAAAGACCTGGAGCCGGTGATTGCCATGGCCCCGGACGCGCTGATCATGTCCGACCCTGGCCTGATCATGCTGGTACGCCGACACTTCCCGCAGATGCCGATCCACCTGTCAGTGCAGGCCAACACGGTGAACTGGGCCAGTGTCGAGTTCTGGCAGCAACAGGGCGTGAGCCGGATCATTCTGTCCCGGGAACTGTCCCTGGAAGAAATCGCTGAAATTCGTCAGCAAGTGCCAGCCATGGAACTGGAAGTGTTTGTCCACGGCGCGCTGTGCATGGCCTACTCCGGCCGCTGCTTGCTGTCGGGCTACATGAACAAGCGCGATGCTAACCAAGGTAGCTGCACCAATGCCTGCCGCTGGAAATACTCGGCCCAGGAAGCCACGGAAAATCAGCTCGGCGAGATCGTTCAGACCTTCCAGCCCGAACCGACTCTGGGTACCGGCGCGCCGACCGATCAGGTGTTCCTGTTGCAGGAAGCCAATCGACCGGACGAACTGATGCCGGCCTTCGAGGACGAGCACGGCACCTACATCATGAACTCCAAAGACTTGCGCGCCGTACAGCATGTCGGGCGCCTGACGCAGATGGGCGTGCACTCACTGAAGATCGAAGGCCGGACCAAATCTCACTTCTATTGCGCGCGGACCACTCAGGTCTATCGCCAGGCAATCGACGATGCGGTGGCTGGCCGCGAGTTCGACCGTAGCCTGATGACCGATCTGGAATCCCTGGCTCAGCGCGGCTACACCGAGGGTTTCCTGCGTCGGCATGTGCATGATGAATACCAGAACTACCAGAACGGCAGCTCGGTTTCGGAGCGACAGCAGTTTGTCGGCGAACTGACCGGCGAGCGGCGTGATGGATTGGCCGAAGTAAAGGTCAAGAATCGCTTTGGCCTGGGCGACCACATGGAGCTGATGACGCCCAAGGGCAACTTCCACTTCGATCTGCATCAGTTGCAGAACGTCAAAGGTGAGCCGACCGAGGTTGCACCAGGGGACGGTCATACGGTGTATTTACCAATACCGGATGCGGTGGACTTGCATTTCGGGTTGTTGATGCGGGATGTAAGTGTGAGCTGAAGGCACCCTAACCCCCCCATTGCTGGTGCACCCAAGATCCGGGCATCCATACCGCGAAACCAGCGGTGCCCGGCGTCCGTGTAGTAGTGCGCATGCCCGAACTGCCGAACGGTGATGCCCACCGCGTCGTCCTGTCAGGCGGCGACTCCCTCCTGTTTAAGCCCAAAAATCTCCGCCTGCCCGCCTGCCCGCCGCAATACCCATCCTTAACCGGCCAACGCTGCACGTCCCTACCTTCCGTCGTCTTCCCCTTTCATGAACATGCAGCTGGGGCTTGCATACGCAATATTATGGTATACCATCATACAGCGACGCATTCCCCCTCCCTCTTTTCTGGAGCCGCTCATGAGTTTTGAAATTCGCAAAATCGTCAGCTACATCGAAGAAACCTTCATCGAGGGCGGCAAAGCCACCGACACGCCAGTGACCATGGTTGGCTTGGCTGTTGTAATCAAAAACCCATGGTTGGGTCGTGGTTTTGTTGAAGATTTGAAGCCGGAAATTCGGGCCAACTGCTCCGATCTGGGCGCACTGATGGTCGAGCGTCTGATTGCCACCATCGGCGGTGCGGACAAGATCGAAGCCTATGGCAAAGCGGCCGTGGTCGGCGCCGATGGAGAAATCGAGCACGCCTCTGCGGTGATCCACACCCTGCGTTTCGGCAACCATTACCGCGAAGCAGTCAAAGCCAAAAGCTACTTGAGCTTCACTAACAAGCGCGGTGGTCCAGGCACGTCGATCCAGATTCCGATGATGCATAAAGACGATGAAGGTCTGCGTTCGCACTACATCACCCTGGAAATGCAGATTGAAGACGCCCCGCGCGCGGATGAGATCGTTGTTGTCCTCGGTTGTGCCAACGGGGGTCGTCTGCACCCACGCATCGGCAATCGTTACATCGATCTGGAAGAACTGGCCGCAGAGAAAGCCCAGTAACCCATAAGATTTGCAGGAGCGATCCATGATTCGGCTCACCGCTGAACGTACCCCGGCCGGCACCAGCTATCTGGCGACCGGCCAAGGCCAACCCGTGGTACTGATCCATGGCGTGGGCCTGAATAAAGAGATGTGGGGCGGCCAGATCGTTGGTCTCGCTCCGCACTACCGCGTGATTGCCTATGACATGCTGGGGCATGGCGCCAGCCCGCGCCCGGAACCGGGCACCGGGCTGCTTGGCTACGCCGATCAGTTACTCGAATTGCTCGACCATTTGCAGCTGCCGCAAGCCACGGTGATTGGTTTCTCCATGGGTGGATTGGTCGCTCGCGCGTTCGCCTTGCACTATCCAGAGCACATGCTCGGGCTGGTGGTGCTCAACAGCGTGTTCAACCGTAGCGCCGAACAGCGCGCCGGGGTCAACGAGCGGACGACTCAAGCCGCCGAACATGGCCCTGATGCGAATGCCGAGGCGGCGCTGTCACGCTGGTTCAGTCGTGAATACCAGGCTGCTAATCCTGGGCAGATTGCCGCGATCCGCCAGACGCTGGCCGGTAATGACCCACAGGGCTATCTGACCACGTATGAGCTGTTCGCCACCCAAGACATGTACCGCGCCGAGGACCTGGGCAGCATTCAGGTGCCGACCCTGATTGCCACCGGCGCGCTGGACCCCGGTTCGACACCGGAGATGGCCCGACAATTGGCTGAACGGATCCCTGGCGCGCAAGTTGCTGTCCTCGACGAGCAACGGCATATGATGCTGGTGGAGTCGCCGCGACTGGTCAACCAGGTGCTGCTGGACTTTCTCGCCTCCGCACAAACCCGACAACACCCAACAAAGGGGAACGTTGCATGACGCTCGCACGCTTCCAAATGTGCATCGACGGCCAATGGGTCGATGCCCTCTCCGGCAAGACCTTCGAAAGCTTCAACCCGGCACTGGCCCAAGCCTGGGCCGAACTGCCCGATGCAGACGAAGCCGATGTCGAGCGCGCCGTCCAGGCTGCGCAAAAGGCATTCGAGAGTCCGGCGTGGCGCGGTCTCACCGCCACCGCTCGCGGCAAACTGCTGCGACGTCTTGGCGATCTGATCGCCGAAAACAAAGAGCAACTGGCGCAGTTGGAAAGCCGCGATAACGGCAAGCTGATCCGCGAGACGCGGGGTCAGGTCAATTACTTGCCCGAGTTTTTTCACTACACCGCAGGCCTGGCCGACAAGCTCGAAGGCGGCACCCTGCCGTTGGACAAGCCCGACCTGTTTGCCTACACCGTGCATGAACCCATGGGCGTGGTAGCCGGAATCATCCCCTGGAACAGCCCGCTGTACCTGACCGCGATCAAGCTGGCGCCAGCCCTCGCGGCCGGCAACACCATCGTCCTCAAGCCCTCGGAACATGCGTCCGCAACGGTTCTCGAGCTGGCCCGTCTGGCTCTGGAAGCGGGTATCCCGCCAGGCGTAGTCAACGTTGTTACTGGCTATGGCCCCAGCACCGGTGCAGCCCTGACCCGCCACCCTCTGGTGCGCAAAATCGCCTTTACCGGCGGCGCGGCAACGGCCCGTCATGTGGTACGCAGCAGTGCAGAGAACTTTGCCAAATTGTCGCTGGAACTGGGCGGCAAATCACCGAACATAATCTTCGCCGACGCCGACCTCGACAGCGCGATCAACGGTGCCATCGCCGGTATTTATGCCGCATCCGGACAGAGCTGTGTATCCGGTTCGCGCCTGTTGGTCCAAGACGAAATCTACGACGAATTCGTCGAGCGTTTGGTTGAACGGGCCAAGCGGATTCGTATCGGCAATCCGCAGGACGACGCCAGCGAGATGGGCCCGATGGCCACCGCACAGCAATTGGCCGTCGTCGAAGGCCTGGTGGCCGACGCCATCGCCGAAGGTGCTCATCTGCGCCTGGGTGGCAAGCGCCCGCAGATGGACAATGACGGCTGGTATTACGAGCCAACCCTGTTCGAATGTGACCACAATTCGATGAAGATCATGCAAGAAGAAGTCTTCGGCCCGGTCGCGTCAGTGATCCGTTTCAAGGACGAAGCAGAGGCGCTGACCATCGCCAACGATTCGCAGTTTGGTCTCGCCGCAGGCATCTGGACCCGTGATCTGGGCCGCGCTCACCGCATGGCGCGGGATGTGCGCTCCGGGATCATCTGGGTCAACACCTACCGTGCTGTTTCGGCCATGGCGCCCATTGGCGGATTCAAGAACAGCGGCTACGGTCGCGAAAGCGGCATCGATTCGGTGCTGGCCTATACCGAACTGAAAACCGTGTGGATCAACCTGTCGTCGGCGCCGATGCCCGACCCCTTTGTCATGCGTTGAGAGGTGACCTAAGATGATCGAACCTGGCATTTACAAGGAGGTCATGGCCTCCTTCCCCTCCGGGGTCACAGTGGTCACCACCCTGGACCCCGAAGGCGGCATCGTCGGCATCACTGCCAGCGCCTTCAGCGCGCTGTCGATTGATCCGGCACTGGTGCTGTTTTGCCCCAACTACGCCTCCGATACGTACCCGATCCTGCGCAACAGCAAACGATTCGCCATTCATTTGCTGTCGGCGGATCAGCAGGCGGAGGCCTACGCCTTCGCCGGTAAAGGTAAGGACAAAGCCAAAGGCATCGAGTGGCACCTGAGCGAACTCGGCAACCCGCTGCTGGCCAAGGCCACTGCGATCATCGAGTGTGAACTGTGGCGCGAATACGATGGCGGCGACCACGCGATCATCGTTGGGGCAGTGAAGAACCTGATTCTGCCTGATCAGCCGGCGACACCGATGATCTATCACCGTGGCAAGCTGGGCCCCTTGCCCACCCTCGCCTGAGCAAATGTTTCAGGGCCGCACGCCACCCTATTCGGTCGCGGCCCCTTTTTATTTCCGGGAGCCGGCATGACCCCAGCAGCCTCGCAACTGTTTCGCCAGCAGGCCTTTATCAATGGCCAATGGTGTGACGCCCAAAACGGTACTCGCCACGCCATCTACAACCCGGCCACGGGTGAAGTCATCGGTCACGTGCCGAACCTCGGTGCAGAACAAGCCCGAGAAGCCATCGCCGCAGCCCATGCCGCCTGGCCGGCCTGGCGCGCACGCACGGCCAAAGACCGCAGCACGGTGCTCAAGCGCTGGCACGCGTTGATGCTGGAAAACGCCGACGCCCTGGCCGAGATCCTTACTCTGGAGCAAGGCAAGCCACTGGCCGAAGCCAGGGGTGAGGTCCTCTATGCCGCCAGTTTCATCGAGTGGTTCGCCGAAGAAGCCAAACGCATCTATGGCGACACCATTCCCAGCCACAAGGGCGATGCGCGGATCGTCGTCAGCAAGGAGCCAATTGGCGTCGTCGCGGCGATCACTCCGTGGAATTTCCCGGCGGCGATGATCACCCGCAAAGCCGGTCCGGCACTGGCTGCCGGTTGCCCGTGCATCGTCAAACCGGCCCCGGAAACACCGTTCTCGGCATTGGCCATGGCCGTGCTGGCGGAACAGGCGGGCATTCCCGCAGGGATTTTCAACGTAATTACGGGCGATGCTATTGCCATCGGCGCCGAGCTGACCAGCAGTCCCGAGGTGCGCAAACTGTCCTTCACCGGCTCCACGACCATTGGCAAGTTACTGATGGCCCAATGTGCCTCGACGTTGAAAAAGGTCTCTCTGGAACTCGGCGGTAATGCCCCCTTCATTGTGTTCGACGATGCCGACCTGGAGCGCGCGATCGAAGGCGCCTTAATCGCCAAATTTCGAAACGCCGGACAAACCTGCGTCTGCGTCAACCGCTTCCTCGTGCAGAGCGGCATCCATGATGCTTTCGTCGCCCGGCTTGAGGAGCGTGTCCGCGAACTGAAGGTCGGCGACGGTTTCGACGAGGGCGTCAGCCAAGGCCCATTGATCAACGATCGGGCAGTGGCCAAGGTCGAGGACCATGTGCAGGATGCCCTGGCTAAAGGCGCTCGCCTGGTCTGCGGCGGCGAACGGCATGCGCTGGGCCATGGTTTCTTCCAGCCAACGGTGCTCGCGGAGGTGACACACGAGATGAAAGTCGCCCGCGAGGAGACCTTCGGTCCGTTGGCCGCCGTATTCCGCTTTGACAGCGAAAGCGAGGCCTTGCGCCTGGCCAACGACACTGAGTTTGGTCTCGCAGCCTATTGCTACACCCGCGATCTGGGCCGTTCATGGCGCATGAGCGAAGGCCTGGAGTACGGCATGGTCGGGATCAACGAGGGGCTGATTTCCACAGAAGTCGCGCCCTTCGGTGGAATCAAGTCCTCGGGCCTCGGCCGCGAAGGGTCGAAATACGGCATTGAAGATTACCTGGAACTCAAATACACCTTGATGGGGGGGCTTTGAGGGCTTGTCGCTTAAAGAACCCGACATGATAAACTCCGCCATTGTTTTGAATAATGACTGGAGCGCCGCAGATCCTCGATCAAGGTGCTCCTTTTGCATGGACAGCCCCACTCAGAGCGGCCCCAATGAAACGCCTGCCACTTGACGACAGCTTCAAAGTCAATCGCAACCCCATTACCCTGCGCGAAATCGTGCTGGATAAACTGCGAAGCGCCATCATGAACTTCCAGCTTTTGCCGGGAGACCGTCTGGTCGAGCGAGATCTTTGCGAGCGTCTGGGCGTCAGCCGTACGTCGGTTCGTGAAGCCCTGCGCCATCTGGAATCCGAAGGGTTGGTTGAATTCGCCGACGCCAAGGGTCCGAGTGTCGCGATCATCACCCTGGAAGACGCCTGCGATATCTATGAGCTGCGCTGCGTGCTCGAAGGCCTGATCGTCCAGTTATTCACCCTCAGAGCTAAAGCCAAGGACATTCGCGCCCTGGAGAAAGCTCTCGAGGAGAACCGCAAGGCGCTCAAAGACGGCGAACTGCAGCAAGTACTCGACTCGGTGCAAGGCTTCTACGACGTTCTGCTGGAAGGCTCGGGCAATCACGTCGCGGCGACCCAGTTGCGCCAGTTGCAGGCCCGCATCAGCTACCTGCGAGCCACCTCCGTGTCCCAGGAAAACCGTCGCGGCGTCAGCAATCTGGAAATGGAACACATAGTCGAGGCGATCAAGAGTGGCGATCCGTTGGCCGCGCATCAGGCCTCGGTCGACCATGTGCGGGCAGCCGCCAAAGTGGCGCTGGACTATCTTAAGTTAAAGCAGAACGAAACCGGCAAGGTGCGTGAAATCGTCTCGCCCATCGCCCTCAAAGAACCGCGCATAGGTCGCTGAACATGCCCAGCCCGCGCTTTTGCCCGCAATGCGGTAGCAGTGATCTCGGTCATCAGCTCCCGCCTGGCGACACCCATGAGCGCTTGATGTGCAGCGGCTGCGGTTACATTCATTACATCAACCCGAAGATCATTGCCGGCTGCATCATCGAGCAGGACGGCAAGTACCTGCTGTGCCAACGTGCGATCCCGCCACGTCCCGGCACCTGGACCCTCCCCGCAGGCTTTATGGAAAGTGGCGAAACCACCGAGCAAGGAGCCCTGCGCGAGGTTTGGGAAGAAACGGGCGTGCGTGCAGAAATCATCTCGCCCTACTCTATCTTCAGCGTGCCGCAGATCAGCGAGGTCTACATTATCTTCCGCGCCATCGCCGTGGAGAACACGGGGCAATATGGCCCGGAAACCCTCGACTGCCGCTTTTTCGCACCCGAAGACATTCCCTGGGACAGCATCTACTATCCGGCCATCCGGCAGATCCTCGAACGCTACATAGAAGAACGCCAAGCCGGGGTCTACGGTATCTATATCGGCAATGACGACAGCGGAAAAATCCATTTCATCCGCTGAACCCTCCGGCTAGCGCTCAAGACTCATACCCCTCGACGATAATCACCTCCGCCTTGGCCGCACCTTGGCGGTACTCGCACGCCTGCTGATACTGCTCCGAGTGGTAGCACGCCAGCGCCTGCTCGTAGGATTCGAACTCGATCACCACGCTGCGTTGCGGCGTCGCCCTACCCTCCATCGCTTCGGAACGCCCGCCACGGGCCAGCAGTTTGCCGCCAAAAAGCGCGAACGCTGCTGGCGCACGCTGGGTGTATTGCGCGTATTGATCCAAGTCGGTGACATCGACGTGAGCGATCCAGTAAGCCTTCATGGCGACCTCGTTATTTCGGTTTAATTTGTATTATGGTATACCAGAAAAATAAACCCTCTACCATTCGCCATACAGAGAGCCCAAGCATGGCCTTCAATAGCATCGAAGAAATCATCGAAGATTACCGCCAAGGCAAAATGGTCCTGTTGGTCGACGATGAGGATAGAGAAAACGAAGGTGACCTGCTGCTCGCCGCCGACCGCTGCACGGCTCAGGCGATCAGCTTCATGGCCCGGGAAGCACGCGGCCTGATCTGCCTTACGCTGACCGACGAACATTGCCAGCGCCTGGGCCTGGAACAGATGGTGCCGAGCAATGGCAGTGCGTTCAGCACGGCGTTCACGGTCTCCATCGAAGCCGCCAGCGGTGTCACCACCGGGATCTCCGCTGCTGACCGCGCACGCACTGTCGAAGCCGCTGTCGCAGCCAACGCCCGAGCAGAAGACCTGGTGCAGCCGGGGCATATCTTTCCATTACGGGCCAAGGAAGGCGGCGTGCTGACCCGTGCTGGGCACACCGAGGCTGGCTGTGACCTCGCGCGCCTGGCGGGTTTTACCCCGGCGTCGGTGATCGTTGAGGTGATGAACGATGACGGCACCATGGCCCGCCGTCCCGACCTCGAAGTGTTCGCGGCCAGACACGGTATCAAGATCGGCACCATCGCCGACCTGATCCATTACCGGCTTAGTACCGAACGCACTGTAACCCGCATCGGCGAGCGCGAACTCCCTACCGTTCACGGTACTTTTCGGCTTATCACCTACGAAGACCGGATCGAAGGTGGCGTCCATATGGCCATGGTTATGGGCAATATTCGTCGCGAAGCCCCGACCCTGGTGCGCGTGCATGTGATCGATCCACTGCGCGATCTGGTGGGTGCCGAATACACTGGACCGTCGAACTGGACGCTGTGGGCAGCGTTGCAAAAAGTAGCCGAAGAAGGCTGCGGCGTGGTGGTGGTACTCGCCAACCATGAATCTTCGCAGGCGCTGCTTGAGCGGATTCCGCAACTGACCCAGCCACCACGGCAATACACCCGCTCGCAATCACGCATCTATTCAGAAGTCGGTACGGGGGCACAGATTCTGCAAGACATCGGCGTGGGGAAACTACGCCACCTCGGGCCGCCACTGAAATATGCAGGGTTGACGGGGTACAACTTGGAGGTGGTGGAAAGCATTCCGTTTACGGGCTGATGGCGTCAAACACGCTCAGGCAGGTGACGAACCAAACAGAACAAAAAAACAAGACAAAGACAGACAATCGGTGAGGCGAAACCCTTGCAGAAAGTTTGGAATACCATAATATGATATTCCATAGACCGGATAGTTTTCCAGGTGCGCCTGAAAGGGACAGCACACAACAACAGCGCCTGGCACGGTCAATGTTCAAGGCTCCAATGGACCTACTGCTCCCGATAGGCGGGCGTCAACAGCCCGCTCAAAACACAACAAATGAGGGCGTGAAAATGGTGTTGAATAAACGTGCAGCTGCGGTACTCGCGGCAAGCTTACTGGCAGTAACTTGTAACGCGGCCATCGCCGCCGACAGCATGAGTTTCGTCAGCTGGGGCGGCTCCACCCAGGACGCGCAAAAGCAGGCCTGGGCCGATCCCTTCAGCAAAGCCAGTGGGGTCAAGGTGGTTCAGGACGGCCCAACCGACTACGGCAAACTCAAGGCGATGGTCGAAAGTGGCAACGTGCAATGGGACGTGGTCGATGTAGAGGCTGATTTTGCCCTGCGCGCAGCGGCTGAAGGTCTGCTTGAACCGTTGGACTTCAAGGTTATCCAGCGCGACAAGATCGACCCGCGCTTCGTCTCCGATTATGGCGTTGGTTCGTTCTTCTTTTCCTTCGTCCTCGGCTACAACGAAGGCAAGCTGGGCGGCAAAGCCCCACAGGACTGGACAGCACTATTCGACACCAAGACCTACCCCGGCAAACGCGCCCTGTACAAATGGCCGAGCCCTGGCGTGCTTGAACTGGCGCTGCTGGCCGACGGTGTGCCCGCTGACAAGCTCTATCCGCTGGACCTGGATCGCGCGTTCAAGAAACTCGACACTATCAAGAAAGACATCGTCTGGTGGGGCGGCGGCGCGCAATCCCAACAACTGCTGGCCTCCGGTGAAGCCAGCCTCGGTCAATTCTGGAATGGCCGTATCCATGCACTGCAAGAAGATGGCGCACCGGTCGGTGTGAGCTGGAAACAGAACCTGGTCATGGCCGACTTCCTGGTCATCCCTAAAGGATCAAAGAACAAGGATGCGGCCATGCGATTCCTGGCCAACTCCAGCTCTGCCAAAGGCCAAGCCGACTTCTCTAACCTGACCGCCTATGCACCGGTCAACACCGACAGCGTGCAACGTCTGGACTCAGTACTGGCACCTAACCTGCCGACTGCCTACGCTAAGGATCAGATCACTCTCGACTTCGCGTACTGGGCCAAGAATGGTCAGACCATCGCGACACGGTGGAACGAATGGCTTCTCAAATGAAAATGACGGCCACCGCGCTCCGTCAATCCAACCCGGTCGGGAGCGCCTCTGGCGCTGCCGTCCCGGCTCCAGACAAGGCTGCGGTCATGAAGCATTCCACTCCACTGATGCAGCGTTGGCGCGGTGCCAGCAACCTGATCCCGGCGCTGTTGTTCCTCGGCTTGTTTTTCTTCGCGCCGCTGGTCAGCCTGTTACTGCGCGGCGTGCTTGAGCCCACGCCGGGGCTGGGAAACTATGCCGAGTTGTTCGCCAATTCCGCATACGCCCGTGTGCTGTTCAACACCTTCGCCGTGGCGGGTCTGGTAACGGTATTCAGTCTACTGCTGGGCTTTCCCCTGGCATGGGCGATCACCCTGGTCCCTCGTGGCTGGGGGCGCTGGATACTCAATATCGTCTTGCTGTCGATGTGGACCAGTCTGTTGGCGCGGACCTATTCCTGGCTCGTGCTGCTCCAGGCTTCCGGGGTGATCAATAAGGCCTTGATGGCCATGGGCATTATCGATCAACCCCTGGAAATGGTGCACAACTTGACCGGGGTGGTGATTGGCATGAGCTACATCATGATCCCGTTCATCGTTCTGCCGCTGCAGGCCACCATGCAAGCGATTGACCCCATGGTCCTCCAGGCCGGTTCCATTTGTGGCGCCAGCCCATGGAGCAATTTTTTCCGGGTGTTCCTGCCATTGTGCCGTCCGGGGTTGTTCTCCGGCGGCTTGATGGTGTTCGTCATGTCTCTGGGCTACTACGTCACCCCGGCCCTGCTGGGTGGCGCGCAGAACATGATGCTGCCGGAATTTATCATCCAGCAGGTGCAGTCCTTCCTCAACTGGGGTCTGGCCAGTGCAGGTGCAGCATTGCTGATCCTGATCACTCTGGTGCTGTTCTACTTCTACCTGAAGCTGCAACCGGAATCCCCGGTCGGCTCCAGCAACTCGAGGTAAACCATCATGTTATTGACCGCCAATGCGATGAGCCGGCGCATGCGTCTGGGCCTTTACCTCACAACCGGAGCTATTGCGCTGTTTCTGCTGCTGCCCATCGTGTTCATCGTGCTGCTGTCGTTCGGTTCATCTCAGTGGCTGGTGTTCCCGCCACCAGGGTGGACGTTGAAGTGGTACAGCCAGTTTTTCTCCAATGCCGACTGGATGGACGCCGCCTTCGCCAGCCTCAAGGTCGCGGTCCTAACCACGATCTTTGCTGTAGCTCTGGGCTTGCCGACCGCCTTTGCCCTGGTGCGCGGGCGCTTCCGGGGCCGGGAAATGCTCTACGGCCTGTTCACCCTGCCAATGATCGTGCCGCTGGTGATCATCGCCGTGGCCGTGTACGCGTTGTTCCTCAAACTGGGTTACACCGGGACGATGTTTGCGTTTGTGGTCAGCCATGTGATCGTCGCGTTGCCGTTCACCATTATCTCGATCATCAACTCACTGAAACTGTTCGACCAGTCCATCGAAGACGCCGCTGTGATCTGTGGGGCTTCGCGCCTGCAGGCGGTGTTCCGGGTGACATTCCCGGCGATTCGCCCCGGCATGGTGGCGGGCGCCCTGTTCGCCTTCCTGGTGTCGTGGGACGAGGTGGTGCTGAGCGTGATGATGGCCAGCCCGACCCTGCAAACCTTGCCGGTAAAAATGTGGACCACCCTGCGTCAGGACCTGACACCTGTGATCGCCGTCGCCTCGACGCTGCTGATCGCGCTGTCGGTGCTGGTCATGGTGATCGCCGCCGCTGTGCGCCGGCGCAACGAAGTCAGCGCCTGAGCGCCTAGGAGTACGACATGAGTGCTGTGATCAAAGACCCTGCGCAGCAGGCCAACAAGACCCTGGTCAGCTTGCGCAACCTGAACAAGCACTACGGCGACTTTGCCGCCGTGGACAACATCTCGCTGGATATCCAGGACGGTGAATTCCTAACCTTCCTCGGCTCCAGCGGCTCCGGCAAAAGTACCACCCTGTCGATGCTGGCCGGTTTCGAGACACCCAGTTCCGGGGAGATCCTGGTCAATGGTCAGTCTCTGGTCAACGTACCGCCGCACAAGCGCGATATTGGCATGGTGTTCCAGCGCTACTCATTGTTCCCGCACCTGTCGGTACGCGACAACATCGGTTTCCCGCTGGTCATCCGCAAACTCGCCAGCGCCGAGCGCGAACGCCGGGTCGACGCCATGCTCAAGCTGGTTCAGCTCGAGCAGTTCGCCCATCGCCGCCCTTCACAACTGTCAGGTGGCCAGCAGCAACGCGTGGCGATTGCCCGGGCCCTAGTCTACGAACCGCGCATCCTGTTGATGGACGAACCCCTCGGCGCGCTGGATAAAAAGCTGCGGGAGGATTTGCAGGATGAACTGCGTCAGTTGCATCGTCGGCTGGGCATCACCATCGTTTACGTAACCCACGATCAAGAGGAAGCCATGCGCCTGTCGCAACGCATAGCGATCTTCAGCCATGGCAAGATCGTTGGTCTGGGCAGCGGTTATGACCTGTACCAGAACCCGCCAAATGCGTTCGTTGCGTCATTCCTCGGCAACTCGAACTTCCTCAAGCTCAAGGCTCAGGGCAATGCCGTGGGCGTCTTTGAAGGCCAACCCTTGTCGATCCGCCTGACCTCCGGGCTTCAGACCGAGCAGGACCTGCTGCTGATGGTACGTCCGGAAAAAGCCCAGGCCCTGAGCGTAGAACAGGCCCGGAACGAGCCTCTCGCAGCAGGCTGGAACGAAGTGGCTGCCAAGGTGACTGAAGTCCTGTTCCTCGGAGAGAGTCAGACCTGCAGCGTTGTCACCGCAGGCGGCACCGTAATGACCGTCAAGGCGCTGTCGGCCTCTGGAATGCCGCTCCACGATGGGGACCCGGTGCGCGTGCGCTGGGCCGCCGCCGATGCATGTATCTATACCCAATGGACCGAAAGCGACCTGAACAAGGCGGCTGGCGCACACTGATCCACTCCCCACCAAGCCGACGCTTCTACCCAGGCGTCGGCTTTTTTATGCCTGAAATATCGTCTTCGTCGCACGGGAAAAATACCACTTGCAAAGAAGGTATTACGGTATACCATCAGACACACAATCCATACAATTAGGCCTGGTGCCACCGTCACCTGAGGAAAATCCAATGATCGATGCAAATGTCTACAAATTAGTCATGGGTTCCTTCCCCTCCGGGGTGACGGTGATAACCACGCTGGATGACAATGGCGAAATCGTCGGTTTGACGGCCAGCGCCTTCAGTTCGCTGTCGATGGAGCCGGCCTTGGTGCTGTTCTGCCCCAACTACAGTTCAGACTCTTACCCGGTACTGATCAAGAACAAACGCTTCGCTATCCACTTTCTCTCCGGCGAACAGCAAACTGAAGCCTTTGCCTTTGCCCGCAAAGGCAAAGACAAGGCGCAAGGTATCGAGTGGACGCTCAGCGAGCTGGGTAATCCGCTGCTGAACAATGCCACCGCGATCATTGAGTGTGAACTGTGGCGTGAGTACGAAGGCGGCGATCACGCCATCATGGTCGGTGCGGTGAAAAACCTTATCGTCCCTCAGCAACAGACCAGCCCGTTGGTGTACTGCCGCGGCAAGATGGGCGCACTGCCAGCCTTTGCTTGATCCGAAACCGTCGCACGCCTGCACCTGACAGGCCCACTAAAAAGACTTGAGGAATGTGTCATGAAATTTTCTTTGTTCGTGCATATGGAGCGCTGGAATGAGGAAGTCAGCCATCGCCAATTGTTCGAAGACCTGACCGAATTGACCCTGATGGCCGAGGCCGGTGGCTTCCGTACGGTCTGGATCGGCGAACATCACGCCATGGAATACACCATCTCCCCGAGTCCGATGCCGCTGCTGGCTTACCTCGCAGCCCGTACGACCACCATCCACTTGGGCGCCGGTACGATCATCGCGCCGTTCTGGCATCCGTTACGCGTCGCGGGTGAATGCGCCCTGCTTGACGTGATCAGCAATGGACGGATGGAAGTCGGACTGGCTCGTGGCGCTTATCAGATCGAGTTCGACCGTATGGCCGGTGGCATGCCCGCTGCTTCAGGGGGTAATCACCTGCGTGAAATGGTCCCGGTGGTGCGCAAGCTGTGGGAAGGCGACTATGCCCATGACGGTGATATCTGGAAATTCCCCACCTCCACCAGCGTGCCAAAGCCAATCCAGAAACCGCATCCTCCCATGTGGATTGCCGCCCGCGATCCTGACTCACATAACTTCGCAGTGAAAAACGGCTGCAACGTCATGGTCACGCCGCTGATGAAAGGCGACGAAGAAGTGCTCGACTTGAAGAACAAGTTCGAAACCGCGCTGGCCAATAATCCAGAGGTTCCGCGCCCTCAACTGATGGTACTGCGCCACACCCACGTCCACAGTGTCGACGACCCCGAAGGCTGGAAAGTCGGCGCCAAGGCCATCTCGCGTTTCTACCGCACGTTCGACGCCTGGTTCGGCAACAAGCAAGTGCCCGTCAATGGCTTCCTTGCGCCGAGCCCGGAAGAGAAATTTGCGGATCGCCCGGAGTTCGAACTTGAAAACATCCACAAGAACACCATGATTGGCACCCCGGAAGAGGTCATTGCCCGGATCAAGTACTACCAGGAACTGGGCGTTGATGAGTTCAGCTTCTGGTGTGACAACAGCTTGCCCCACGCCGAGAAAAAGAAATCGCTGGAACTGTTCATCAAGCAGGTCATGCCGGCGTTCGAATAAGCTGGCAGTTCTGTGCACCGTCGTACCTGTAGGGGGCCGACTGTGCACGATCAGCGACTCAGCCCTTACTCATGCACCGACACCAGGTTACGGCCATTGGTCTTGGAAACGTACAGCGCCTGGTCGGCCGATTCGATCAGGTGTTTGTAGTCGGACGTAGGCTGGCTCATGTCTGCAACGCCAAGGCTGACGGTGCAACGGATTGAATGGCCGTCGTGGATGACCTCTTGTGCTTCGATCGCCTTGCGCAAACGTTCGGCAAACACCGCGCCCCCTGCTTTATTGGTGTCGGGCAACAAGACTGCGAACTCTTCACCGCCATAACGACCTGCAATATCAACATCGCGGATGTGCTGACGTACGGTTTCGGCAACGAGCTGAATCACCTTGTCGCCCGCTTGGTGGCCGTAGGTGTCATTGACACGTTTGAAGTGATCGATATCGAACATGACCAACGTTGTGGCCGTGTCGTACCGAAGATAGCGGGCGTATTCGAGTTTAAGGGCCTCCTCCCAGTGTCCACGATTGTACAAGCCGGTCAGTCGGTCGGTGTTGGACAGCGTCTGCAACTGACTATTGGCCGCTTGCAACTGATGTGAGTGGGTGGCCACGTCTGTCACGTCATAGATCACCAGGCAAATGTGACCAATCTCGTTGTTGATCGAGCGCAGCGGAAACAGAGTGGTGTTCTGGTACATGAAGTCCTCCTGGCCGGTGATCGGCTGGTAGTTCTTGAAATGCACCAGATATGGTCGTTGCTCCCAGATGGTGAACGCAGGCGTACCGAGGGTGATCACGTTATCGACCTTTTTGCGAAACCAGGCCTCATTGATTTCGGGAAACAGGGTGAAAAACGATTGGCCGCTGGCCTCGTTCGGCACAACGCCGGAACGGTTCTCCATAAAAGTATTCCAGACTTGGACCCGGAAATCCCGGTCGAAGACTACGACACCCACGTCGATGCACTGCACGATGGTTAGCAACCAGTGAAGCTCTTTGATATCGATGTGATCGTTCATGGCTCAGCTCATCACGTAGGCGAGTTTTTTTGAAAGCCGCTCTACCGAGTCTTCGGTGAACAACATCAACAAATCGAAATGAATATTGTGGCCCTCAAGGCTGTAGCTGATTTCCACTGCCAGGGTTTTCTTCCAGCGCTGCTTATTAACCCGGATCAACTCTTCGATGCCTCCCTGCTCACCGAGTACTTGCGGGTGGCCCTGGGAAAATACCACGTCAATTTGTTCGGCTATCCCGCTCAAACAGGCTCCAATCAGAATCGTCGACAAGTCCAGGAGCATTTCCATGTCCGAATACTCGACCGAGTCCCGCTGCATCAATTTCGCCATATCAGCAATTTCAGAGCCGTGAAAAATCAGCAACGCTTCGCCGGCGATACCACAGCCGATATACCCCTGACAGACTGCTGTCAACCGGTCACCGTTCTGTGCGTCGGCTAACGCCATGTGTAATTCCCCCACCTCCAGCATGCTCACATTCGGCACCGGCAACTGGACGAACACACCCAGCACTCGGGCCAGCAACGCCCCGGCACGCCCCATGGCGACGTTGATGGTTTCACGAAACGCATCCTGAAAGCTGGTCTGCGTCTCAGGAACTTCCCGCGCGATGGCGACAGCCGTTTGAGGCTCGCCCAGCAGACCAAGGCTTGCGAGCGTTCTTTTGAGCTCGTCTGGATCGGCAGGCTTTTTCAGGAAGGCCAAGGCGCCCAGTTCGAGCACACGTCGTATCGCTTCCGTCTGCACATCGCCGGAAACCACGATAATCTTCGCTTGCAGGTTTTCCTCACGGACAGCGGCCAGGACCTGATACCCGTCCATTTCCGGCATCGTCAGATCGAGCAACACCACCTGCCCCAACCCCTGACGAATGGCTTCGAGTCCCTCTTGGCCATTGGCCGCCATGGTGACCGATACGCCCCAGTCGGCGGGTAAAGCCCTCAATAGCTGCTTGCGCGCCATACTGGAGTCGTCGCATATCAGCAAAGGGATCACGGGCATTGTGTTCTTTCTCACTGCAAAAGAGTTTCAGGGTTTAGACCCAAGTACGGATGCTATTTGTGACACAAGAAAACCAATCAGATCGCCGCCGCCAAAATGCCTGAAGCATTCTTAGAGCCAATGGGTATAAAGACCCCCTTATTAACCCGCGCTCCGTGCTTATGCAATCTTTGTGCTTATGCTGTATTCAGGAGCCTAACCCAGCAATTGACTTAACACCGCCCGCAGTTTTCCGGGTTTTACCGGCTTATTCAGCAGCGGTGCCCCCAGCTTTTGCAGTGAACGACGACATTGATCACTGCGGTCAGCGGTGATCATTACGGCAGGAATGATCACCGCGAAATGCTCGCGCAGATGCGTTACCACGTCGCAACCTATCACCCCATGATCCAGGTGGAAGTCCACCAGAATCAACTCCGGTGGTTGCCCTTGCAGTACCTCCAGCGCGCTGTCCTGATCGGTGGCCGTCAGGACCTCACAGCCCCACTGTCCCAACAACGCAGCCATGCTTTCGAGAATGCTCAGTTCGTTGTCCACCACCAACAGGCGGCACCCCGGCAGAGGATTGCCCGCAACAGGATGCTGCTGCACCACGACATTGGCCGGTAGCGGAACGTCGTGCGACAGAGGCACTTCAATGGCGAACATCGAACCCCGTCCCGGTCGTGAGTGCACCAGAACCCGATAACCCAGAATCTTCGCGATGCGTTCGACGATTGCCAGGCCCAGGCCCACCCCCTTGCGGTCGGCTGCACGGCCAACATCCAGTTGATTGAACTCCAGGAAAATCGAATCGAGGCGGTCTTCGGCAATGCCTCGCCCGGTGTCCCAGACTTCAAGGCGCAAATAATCGCCCCGCCGCCGTGCGCCCAGCAAAATGTTGCCCTGCGCGGTATAACGGCAGGCATTGCTGAGAAAATTACGCATAATCCGCGTCAGCAAGCGCAGATCGGTACGTACTGCGAAGTCCCCTATGCGCACGCGCAGGTTCAATCCTGCCGCTTCGGCCACCAACTGGAACTCCGAGGCCAGCGGCGCCAGCAGCTCGTCGAGTCGATACAATTCGATGTCGGGCTTGATCGCGGCCTGATCCAGCCTGGAAATATCCAGCAAATCCGTCAGCAAGTCTTCCGCGCCTTCCAGCGCCTGATGGGTCCGCTCCACCAATACCTGCTCAGCCGTAGGCAATTGCCGCTCGCGCAAGGTCGAGATCAGCAACCGAGCAGCATTAAGTGGCTGCAACAGATCATGGCTGGCGGCCGCGAGGTATTTGTCTTTACTGCGATTGGCAGCCTGAGCGGCGTCACGAGCTTCGCGCAATGCCCGCTCGATTTCCGCCCGCTGGACGATCTGTTGCTGCAAGTTGCGGTTCACGTCCAGCAACTCATTGGTGCGCGCAATCACGCGCTGCTCCAGCTCATCGTTGAGCTGCTGCAGGTGCTGCTGGGCCAACTTGCGTTCAGTGATGTCAGCAACAAAGCCTTCGACCAGGCCATCCTGATCAGGTTTGAGCAGCAGGTTCATCAGCACATCGACATGGCTACCGTCTTTGCGTTGCAACTGGGTTTCATAGCCCAACAGGCTACGCTCGCGCAGCAGTATGTCGCCGATGGTCTCCAACTCCGCTGCACCGCCCGCAAACAAGTTGCCGGCAAGGTCGGCCAGGGAAAACAACACCTCTTGCGGATCGTCGTAGCCCAGCATTCGCGCTAAAGCGGGGTTGGCCGCGCGCAGGCCTTCTTTCAGGCTTGCCTGAAAAATCCCGTGCACCGCATGCTCGAACAGCCATTTATAGCGATTGCGCTCTTTTTCGAGTTCATCCAGACGTACCGCCAGCTCCGGGTAGTGGCTCTTGCGCGTCGAATGATTACCCAGCCCCAGCAACCCCGCGAGGGCGCGCTGCTGGTCCTCAGAGGGCTTCGCCATAGACCACCTCAACATCGCGCTGGCTGGACGCCCGCGGGTTGGTGAGAATGCAGGGATCATCCATCGCGTGCTGCGAAAGAAACGGAATGTCCGCCATGCTGACGCCATGCAGGCCAAGGGTTTCATGGAAGCCGATAGAACGTTTGAGAGCGATCAGATGCTCCACCAGGCGCTGGCAGATCTGCCGGTGATTGAGGCCCCGGCAATCAATGCCAAAGGTCTCGGCAATCACCTTGAAACGATCCGGCGCTGAATTGTAGTTGAACGCCACCACGTGCTCGACCAGCACGGCGTTACACAGGCCATGGGGCAGATCGAGGAAACCGCCCAGGCTGTGCGACATCGCATGCACCGCACCAAGGATCGCATTAGAGAACGCCAGCCCGGCTTGCATGCTGCCGAGCATGATTTTTTCGCGCAATGCAATGTCGCCAGGATTGGCAATCATCTGCACCAGATTGCCATTGATCAGACGCATGGCTTCCAACGCATGAGGATCGGTCAGCGGCCCGTGACCGGTAGAAACGAAGGCTTCAATCGCGTGCACCAACGCATCGATGCCGGTACAGGCCGAGAGGAACGGATCCATGCTCAGTGTTGTTTCCGGATCAATAAGCGAGACGTCCGGCACCACAGCCTTACTGACGATGGAGAACTTCATCCGTTCCTGCTGGTTGGAGATGATCACGAATTGCGAAACGTCAGCGGAGGTCCCTGCGGTGGTCGGGATCAGGATCAGCGGCGGACTTGGCACCCGAATCATGTCCACACCTTCGAACTCGAGGATGCTCCGCCCATGGGCGACAACGATGCCAATGGCCTTGCCGCAGTCCATAGGGCTACCGCCGCCTACAGCAATAATCACGTCGCAATGATTCTCACGGTAAAGCTCGGCACCACGCATCACTTCCTCAACCCGCGGGTTAGGAGATACATCGCTGTACAGGCAGTATTCGATGTCCAGCGCTCGCAGGCTGGCCTCGATGTCAGCGACCCAACCCGCAGCGATTACGCCGGGATCGGTCACCACTAACACTTTACGGGCACCGAAGGTTTTGGCGTAGTTGCCCGCATTGTGCCGACTGCCGGCACCGAAAATTATTTCTGGAGAAACGAATTTACGCAATTGGCTGATGCTAGGGCTCATACAAAGCCTGTTTTTGTTGTTATCGGAGATGGGCGCCAGCCTAAACCATCTCTGGGCGAATGCAATCAGACCATTGCTCATGCCTTGAAGATCAGTCGAGAAGCCTTTCATTTGCGAGCACAGACGGGCAGCGGTAAGTCAATCCACCCACAGCCAGAGCAGCGGGCCAGACCGGTTAATGGAACTCAATCCAGTGCTGGGCATAGGCAATTTCTAAAAAGACCAGGATGTCGTCATCGACCCCCGGCGTAGCGGGAAATCCTTCGCACAGCTGCTCGATAATCACGTTCGTGCTTCGCAGCCCATCGACCTTGCGAAGAATGACCCCGGCGCTGTCGCTGAGTTTGACCACGCCGTCAGGGTAAAGCAGAACCCAACAGCGCTGGTGCGGCTCCCATTGCAGACGAAAACCGTGTCTGAGGGCCGGGATGCGCTCACGTTTGCTGGCACTCATCGTGCTGTCGAGCAGGACGCTCGCGCCATTGAGGGGGGACTGTGTCATTGGAGGGCATCCGCCACCGGCGGCAGACCCGAAATTCTGGGTGAGCATATTGAGTGCTCCAGCGAACAAGAAACGCCCCGGCCAACGCAACGATAGGCCGGGACTTGATTGATCAACGGCTGGCGAAATACATGGTCACTTCAAAGCCAATGCGCAGATCGGTAAACGCGGGTTTGGTCCACATAGGTCAATCCTCTTCTTGGGCCGGTCAATTCCGGTAAGTCAATTAATACACGTGAGGGGTATAGGTTCGAATGCTACTTTGGGGGGTGTTTGTGGGGTGCGTTGGTAGGGGGTCATGACGCTGCCAGAGACACCGTCATGGCTTTTCCCAGGCAAACCTGCTGCCACGGATCCTTGCGAATCCCGTGGCAGCAGGCATGCAACTGCGCGTCCCGCTTTGAAGCTTTAGATTAGAAAAAGCCCATCGGATTGATGTCGTAGCTGACCAGCAGGTTCTTCGTCTGCTGGTAGTGATCAAGCATCATCTTGTGGTTTTCACGGCCGACACCGGACTTTTTGTAGCCACCGAACGCGGCGTGCGCCGGGTACAGGTGATAGCAGTTGGTCCAGACGCGACCGGCCTTGATCGCCCGGCCCATGCGGTACGCACGGTTGATGTCGCGGGTCCAGAGACCGGCACCCAGGCCAAACTCGCTGTCGTTGGCAATCGCCAGGGCTTCGGCTTCGTCCTTGAAGGTGGTGATACCGACCACTGGGCCGAAGATCTCCTCCTGAAACACGCGCATTTTATTGTTGCCTTTAAGCAGCGTCGGCTGAATGTAGTAGCCAGTAGACAGATCGCCTTCCAGACGTTCCGCCGCGCCGCCAGTCAACAGCTCAGCACCCTCTTCCTGGGCAATTTTCAGGTACGAAAGGATCTTGTCATATTGCTGCTCGGACGCCTGAGCGCCGACCATGGTCTCGGTGTCCAGTGGGTCGCCGCGTTTGATCTTGACGACTTTCTTCATCACTTCGACCATGAACGCGTCGTAGATCGATTCCTGGACCAGGGCACGCGATGGACAGGTGCAGACTTCGCCCTGGTTGAAAAACGCCAACACCAGGCCTTCAGCGGCCTTCTCGATAAACTGCGGTTCGGCCTGCATGATGTCTTCGAAGAAGATATTCGGCGACTTGCCACCCAGTTCCACGGTGCTCGGAATGATGTTCTCGGCCGCACATTTCATGATGTGCGCGCCTACCGGAGTGGAGCCGGTGAAAGCGATCTTGGCGATACGCTTGCTGGTTGCCAGGGCTTCACCGGCTTCACGGCCAAAGCCTTGAACGATGTTCAAAACGCCCGGCGGTAGCAAGTCGTTGATCAGTTCGGCAAACACCATGATAGACAGCGGCGTTTGCTCAGCAGGTTTGAGCACCACGCAGTTGCCTGCCGCCAACGCCGGCGCCAGTTTCCAGGCGGCCATCAGCAGCGGGAAGTTCCAGGGAATGATTTGCCCGACCACGCCCAGAGGCTCGTGGAAGTGGTAAGCAGTTGTCAGTTCGTTGATTTCTGCAGCGCCGCCTTCCTGAGCCCGGATGCACCCAGCGAAATAACGGAAATGATCAGCAGCCAGCGGGACGTCGGCGTTCAGTGTTTCGCGTACAGCCTTGCCATTGTCCCAGGTTTCGGTAACGGCGAGCATTTCAAGGTTCTGCTCGATACGATCAGCAATTTTCAGCAGCACCAGCGAACGATCCTGAGCCGAGGTCTTGCCCCAGGCATCGGCAGCGGCGTGAGCGGCGTCCAGCGCGCGTTCGACATCAGCGGCGGTGGAACGCGGGAATTCGGCGATGACTTCACCGTTGACAGGCGATGTGTTGGTGAAGTATTCGCCGTTAATCGGTGCCACGAACTCACCGCCAATGTAATTGCCATAGCGCGGTTTGAACGTAACAACAGCGCCTGGGGTTCCGGGTTGTGCGTAGATCATTATTGTGGCCTCTGTACGGGTCGTTGCCTGTCGGTCGAACAAGCGATGATCCGATGGTAGACAGCCGCAGGCGCCAAACGAATGCGCCGTTGGCAGGGGGAGTCTCGTTCTTTGGTCGTAATTAGAGGGTGCTGGAACCCTGCGTAGGCGCGTGATCAGACACACCGCATCACGCGCACTCGCAGAGTAACCAGCTGCCTCTGATTAAAGTCAGTGCTTGGCCACTAACTCCTTCGGCAACTTGAAGGTCCAAAGCATGCCGCCCTGGTTGAAATCCTTGATTCGCTTGGCCACTTCGCCGCCCCACAATGGAACCGCGCCGCCCCAACCGGACAATACGGAGACGTACTGCTCGCCATCCATTTCCCATGTAATTGGAGAGCCCAATACGCCCGAGCCGGTCTGGAATTCCCAGACTTTTTCACCCGTCTTGGCATTGAACGCCTGAAGGAAGCCTTCAGGGTTGCCGGTGAACACCAGATTACCCTTGGTGGCCATTACGCCACCCCACAGCGGCGCGAAGTTCTTATGACGCCAGACCTCTTTACCGGTGACCGGATCGATCGCACGCAGTACGCCGATGTAGTCCTCGTTAAGCGGTTTGATGGTAAAGCCTGCACCGATGTACGCCGCGCCTTTCTTGTAGGTGATGTCTTCGTTCCAGATTTCCATGCCCCACTCGTTGGACGGCACATAGAACAGCTTGGTGTCTTGGCTGTAGGCCATAGGCATCCAGTTTTTAGCACCGAGGAAGGCTGGCGCTACGAATACTGAAGTACCTTTGGTTGCGCCACCTGGCGCGCCGGGACGGCTGGCTTCGTTATAGAGCGGACGGCCGTTTGCGTCCAGGCCGGTTGCCCAGGTGATTTTGTCGACAAACGGGAAGCCACGGATGAACTTGCCGTTGGTACGGTTAAGCACGTAGAAAAAGCCGTTACGGTCAGCGGTGGCCGCGGCCTGAACGGTTTTGCCATTTTCCTGATAGTTGAACGAGACCAGCTCGTTAACACCGTCATAGTCCCAACCATCATGCGGCGTGCTCTGGAAATGCCATTTGATGGTGCCGTCGTCCGGATTGAGCGACAGACGCGAGGAAGAGAACAGGTTGTCGCCAGGGCGCAGGTGCGAGTTCCAAGGCGACGGGTTGCCGGTACCGAAGAACAATTGATTGGTTTCCGGGTCGTAGTAGCCGCCCAGCCAAGGCGCCGCGCCACCGGTTTTCCAAAGATCGCCGGGCCAGGTCTTGCCCGCCTCGCCGCCGGAAATGCCGGTTTCAATGGCCTTGCCGTCTTTGTAGATATAACCCATATGACCTTCCACGGTAGGTCGGGTCCAGAGCAGGTCACCGTTCTTCGGATCGTAAGCCTCGATTTTGCCGACCACGCCGAACTCGCCGCCGGCGACCCCGGTAATCAATTTGCCATTGACCACCAGCGGTGCGGCACTGATTGAATAACCGGCCTTGTGATCGGCGACTTCCTTGCTCCAGACCACCTTGCCGGTGGTCTTGTTCAAGGCCACCAGCTTGGCGTCGAGTGTGCCAAAAAACACCAAGTCGCCATACAGCGCGACACCACGGTTGATCACGTCGCAGCAAGGACGGATGTCATCGGGCAGACGTGCATCGTATTGCCACAGCTTCTTGCCAGTGCGAGCATCTACCGCGAACACCCGCGAGTAGGAGCCGGTCATGTACATCACGCCGTCTTTGATCAGCGGCTGCGCTTCCTGGCCGCGTTGTTTTTCACCACCGAAGGAGAAGGCCCAGACAGGGCGCAAATCCTTGACGTTGTCGCTATTGATGATGTCCAGCGGGCTGTAGCGCTGGCCCTGAACGCCAAGACCGTTGGTAACGACCTGCTCAGGGTTCTTGGGATCGTTGAGAATATCCTGATCGGTCACGGCTGCCAGGGCGCTACCTGACAACAGCATGGCGCTCAAGAGCAGGCTCAGAGCGAAGGGTTGGCGACGTGCGGGTTGGGTCATGACGGCTACCTTTGCGGTTTTTTTGTTTGTTCGGGAGAGCCTCCCGGTCTGTTGCAGATTCTTCGCGGCAGGCGCCTCGACAACAATTGCCCGCAATATGGAGTTTTCTAATCCCTTAGTAGGTAGAGCGGTTTATTGACGGACGTCGAGCCGCTTCATGTCGTGCTTTTCATAACGCGGATACAGGTGGCTGACGCTACGAATCAATTCGTAGCGACTCAGGTTGATACTGGCAAAGCGCTCAGGTATCGGACTGCGGATCAACTCGGACATGTCTGCGCCAGTGGCAGCACCTTCCGTCATCAGTGTGTCCAGCCAAACAAGGTAGTCTCGCATCTGGACGAAGGGTCGATGGTCCTCGGCCAATGGGCCATGACCGGGCACGATGACCGTCCACGGCAAAGCCTCCAGTTGGTCGATATCTGCCAGCCATACGCCAAGGCCCGGTGTATTGGGCGTGGTCAGGGCCCGCTGATAAAAAATCAGATCCCCGGCAAACAAAACGCCGGTTTTCTCATCGAGAATCGCCAAGTCCGAACCGGTGTGCCCACTCAGGGCCAGCAACCGCAAAGGATGACCACCAATCGTCAGCGTACCGCTCTCCAGGGTCTGGGTCGGCAGCCGCAGCTCGGTGCCGCGCATCCAGTCACCAACCATGCGGTACATGTTTTCAGCCAAGCCATCGCCCTGCTGGCGCATCAACTCGATGGTCCCTGGCAACGCGCCGATGGGCACATCGGCAAACGCCTGATTACCCAGCATATGGTCAGGGTGATGATGGGTCAGCAGCACCTGAATCACCGGTTTGTCGGTGGTGGCGGCAATCGCCTTGCGCAGGGCTTCGCCATAGCGTCGCGACGGCCCCGTGTCGATCACCACCACCCCGCTGTCAGTGACAATGAAGCCTGTATTGACGATATTGCCGCCATTGGCCTTGGTAAAATTATCGGTGCTGCCCTCCAGCAACCAGGTACCTTCGGCAATTTGTCGAGGCTGCAGAGCATAGTCCAGATCGGCCAGTGCCGGCTGACTCAGGCTCAGGCACAGGCATAACAAGATCAACACACGCATGGCGCTCTCCGCACGGCAGCCCGCAGCCGTTAATTGACGACCGCATTAAATTCGTTGCCGCTGTTGTCGCGCAGCAACAGCCGGGTTTGCCCGGCACCTTGCACGTCAAACCCCAGGGTCGGGTTTTCACTGACCGCTGGAAACAGCTCAAGTGTCGCCAGGGTCTTGTTGTTGGCGTCACGTAATTCAGCGTGATTGATGTAGAACTCGGGAATGCCACTGACCATTCCGTTATCCATCGGATGGGCAATCTGCAGCCTTAAACGACTGAAATCACTGCGGGGATAGCGTCCTCCCAAGACCTCGCCGATATGCTCTTCCCAGCCTGCCTGGGTACGCACCACACTGGGTGCCGTACACCCGCCTCCGGCAGCGGATATCTCGGTGGAGCCGACGTGCCATACGCCATCGCGGGTCAGCACCGCCGCGCGCATGGGTGTGGACTGCTCGATGCGAATACGAATCGCCAGCCACGGCAAAATCTGATCCCCCGGCTGGAAGTCAACGATCTGTGGCAGCGGATTGAGTTCGGCCCAAGCCAGGATGCGCACCACTTGGCCTTTGAAGGCCCTGGCATCGATTTCGATAGGCACCTGACGCGAATCCTCAGCGAACGGTGGCGCCCGCAGGATCACCTGCTGGTCGAAAACGTAGGGCGCGCCCTTGAGCATTTTCTGGTGATAGAAATCCCACATCACCGAGGTGACTGGATCCTTGCCCTGCGCCCTCTCCAGCGATGTGTCCGGGTCGGCACCCGCCGCCAGCACCCACATCGGCAGGCAGGCCGCCAGCAAACAGGTCACTCGCCAGTTCATCGCGCATCGCTCCTGATGACTTGTTTTTGTAGAGTCACGCTTATTGATACATCTCCGGAATGTCATAACGCAGACCGTAACTGGCATAGATTTTTTGCACACTGCCGTCACGAATAAGGGCCTCCAGCGCTTCCTCTATGGCATAGGCCATCTGGTGATTGCTCTCGTGCACCGCCATGCCGATTTCCCAGCGTTGCCGGCCCATATTTGGGTAAGCGTTTTCCCCCAGAGCCAGGTTCTTATCATTGGCCTGGTGCACTTGCCAGTCGATTTCCCCGCGCATGCCCATCACCGCATCGACCTCGGCGTCCTTCATGGCGACAAAAGCCTGCTGCACACTTGGGTAGTGATGCGTCTTGGCGCTGAGCATGCCGTTGAACACGGACGTCAGGTAGAACGAAGGGATGCTGTCCACTTCAACACCGATAGGGTGTTCCTGAAACACAGCAACACTGGGCACGGCGTCCATTCGCCGACGGTCGTAAGCGACCTGCCAACATTCAGTCTGGTAAGGTCCAAACATCACCACATGACCGTTTGCCAGTTCACCCTGATCGTCGCGCTTGAGCGAGTAGTCCCGGTCATAGGGCACTCGCATCATCAAATCGGCCAGTTGTTGATGACGCAATTCGCTACCGCGCCAAATGGAGTCACGCAAATCGTCGTCAAGCTTTTCCCCCGGTGGCGCCCAGAGCAATTCCAGACGTACACCCAAGGCCTTGGCCAATGCAGCTGCGAGGTCAACATCGACACCGCGTGGCTTTTTATTGTCCTGGAAACTGTAAGGCGCGAAGTCTTCGTAGACCGCCACCTTGAGCACTCCGGATTCGATCATGGTGTCGTAGCTACGAACTTGCGCCTGCACTGCCTGGCAACACAACAGCAAGCCGCTCAACAACAGCGCATAAAAACGCATAGCCGTCACTCCTCGACGTGCACACTGTCCAGATAGGTACGGACGGCCCAGAGTGCTTCCTGGCTCAGGTAGTCGGCCATTTTCGGCATATAGACCCGACCATCGCGCACGGCGCCGTTTCTCACCCGCTCTACGAACCATTCGTCGCCAGCAGCGCCAGGCTCCAGCATGCGAAGGTCTGGGGCGATACCGCCGGAGATGACTTCCAGGCCATGGCAGGCAGCGCAGTTCTGGTTATAGGCAGACGAACCGATTTCCAGCGCCCGGTCATGATCCTTGGAAGTGCGATAGGGGTTTTCGGTGCGCCATTCAGGACCTAGCGGGGTCAAACCATCGGTAGCCACCGGTTGTGGTACGACGTCGCCATGCGCCGAAGCAAGGCCGCTGCCGACCAAGCCAGCCAGCAAACCCACTATCAGTAAGGCGTTGCGTTTTGTTGTCATTGTTATGCCCTCGAGATTGCACGCAAAAAAAGCTATGCCGCCATCTTATGAACCCAGTCAGCGCAACCGAATGCTGCTTTGGTGGCCGCCATCTCCTCCCTTGGTAGTAGGGCATGTGGCGATTGCCTTGATGAGCGGGCCAAGAGAACCATTCCCGCAACACAGAAGATTTCCTGCACCAGACGGGGTAGTGCCCGACCAAGCCAATGCGACCCCGCAAACCTACTACCTTGGTACTGGCTGACTGGTACTTTCTACATATTCCCCTCCCTCCGATCGGTTTCTATGCTGGCACTACCTGTATGGAGTGCCTTATGCGTCAGCGTGTCCGTTACGGATTGATCTATCTGCTAACCCTCGCCGCAGCGACCTTGCTGGCGCCCCAAAGCCATGCCGCCAATGAGGAGATGAAGGTTCAAATCGGCTACCTGGCTTTCATCCCAGACCTAGGCCCGGTGCTGTCGAACATTATCCCCGAACCCCGTGACGCCGGACTGCGCGGCGCTGAACTGGCGATCATCGACAGCAATAGCACCGGGCGCTTTCTCAATCACAGCTACACCCTGCAAACCGCCAACGCCGACAGCCCGCAAGCCTTGCTCGATGCCGCGCAAGCGCTTCACCAGCAAGGCCTGCGGCTGTTTGTCGTCAACGCCCCCGCCGACACCCTGCGCCAGCTCAGTGCCGCCCTGCCCGACAGCCTTCTGTTTAATGCCGGTAGCGCCGATGACAGCCTGCGCAGCACTGCGTGCCTGAACAACGTGCTGCACACCCTGCCGAGCCGGGCCATGCTGACCGACGCCTTGGCCCAGTTTCTGACCGTGAGGCGCTGGAACCGCTGGCTGTTGATCGTCGGCCAGACCCCGGACGACCAAGCCTATGCAGCCGCCCTGCGCCGCGCAGCCAAACGGTTCGGCCACACCATCGTCGCCGAGAAAGCCTGGAGCTTTGACAACGACCAGCGCCGCAGCGCACAGGCCGATATGCCGCTGTTCACCCAGACCACCGAATACGATGTGGTTCTGGTCGCCGATGAGCGTGGCGACTTTGGTGAGTACGTGCCTTATCAAACCTGGTATCCACGCCCGGTGGCTGGCACCCAAGGGCTGACGCCCGTAGGCTGGCACAAGTCTGTGGAAACCTACGGTGCAGCGCAGCTGCAAAAACGCTTCGAAGCCCTCGCCGGGCGCTGGATGAATGATCGGGATTTTGCCGCATGGATGGCCGTGCGCAGTATCGCCAGCGCAGTGAACAAACTGCACCAGACCGACCCCATGGTCATTCGCCAGGCAGAACTGAGCGACCAGTTGCCGCTGGACGGCTTCAAGGGCCGCAAACTCAGCTATCGCGCCTGGAACGGTCAGCTGCGGCAGCCAATCCCTATTGTTCAACCCCGGGCGCTGGTCAGCACTTCACCCCAGGACGGCTTTCTGCACCCCGTCACCGAACTCGACACCTTGGGCTACGACAAGCCCGAAGTAACCTGCCATTTCCAGTGACTTGCCTCTAATAATTCCAAAAAAAGGACCTCGCCATGCGTCGCACCCTGATTGCCTCCGCCCTGCTCCTTGTCATGGGACAAAGCCTGGCGGCCACAGCCTTTATCTCCAACGAAAAGGACAACACCCTGAGCCTGATCGATATGGAGACCCTGCAGGTCACCCAAACCCTGCCCGTGGGGCTGCGGCCCAGAGGGTTACTGCTTTCCCATGACAATAAGCTGCTGTATATCTGCGCCAGCGACTCGGACCGCGTGCAAGTCATAGACGTCGCCACGCACAAGATCATCAAAGAATTGCCCTCCGGCAAAGACCCTGAGCAATTCGCCCTGCACCCCAATGATCGCTGGCTGTATGTCTCCAACGAAGATGATGCTTTAGTCACGGTCATCGACACCGAAACCTCCAAGGTCCTGGCGCAAGTCGATGTCGGCGTCGAACCTGAAGGCATGGCTGTCAGCCCTGACGGCAAGTGGGCGGTCAACACCAGTGAAACCACGAACATGCTGCATTGGATCGACACCAGCACCCAAACCCTGAAGGACAGCACCCTGGTGGATCAGCGACCACGGTTCGTCGAATTCAACAAGGACGGCTCCCGCCTGTGGGCCTCGGCGGAGGTCGGCGGCACGGTCAGTGTGGTTGATGTGTCCACCCGCAAGATCCTCAAGACGCTGACCTTCCAGATCAAGGGCGTGCATCCGGATAAGGTTCAACCTGTGGGCATCAAGCTCAGTGCCGATGGCCGCTATGCCTTCGTCGCACTGGGCCCGGCCAATCACATAGCCGTGGTCGACGCCAAGACGCTTGAGATTCTCGATTACTTGCTGGTGGGCCGCAGGGTCTGGCAGCTGGCCTTTACGCCAGACCAGAGTCAGTTACTCGCCACCAATGGCGTGAGCGGCGATGTATCCGTCATTGATGTGAACAGCCTCAAGGTGACCAAGTCGATCAAAGTCGGCCGTTATCCGTGGGGCGTAGTTGTCGCCCCATGAATGCCCTTGAAGTGGATGATGTCAGCTTCGCCTATGGCGCCAGAGAAGCACTGCGGCATGTGGCGTTCAGTGTCGCGCCCGGACATTTCGCGGCGCTGCTTGGCCCCAACGGGGCTGGCAAGTCGACCTTGATCGCGTTACTGACCCGGCTCTACGACCTGCAACGCGGCGAAATCCGTGTGGGCGGCTGCTCGCTTCGTCAGGCCCCGCGCCCGGCCTTGCGCCAGTTGGGTGTGGTGTTTCAGCAAAGCACCCTGGATCTGGACTTGAGTGTCGAACAGAACCTGCGGTACCACGCCGCACTACACGGGATGTCCCGGCGTCAGGCGAGCGGTCGGATCGACGAGGAATTGGCCCGCCAACAGCTGACTGAACGGCGTGGTGAGCGGGTCCGTGAACTCAATGGCGGTCACCGCCGCAGGATAGAAATCGCTCGCGCGCTGTTGCATGAACCGCGCCTGCTATTACTCGATGAAGCCAGCGTCGGCCTCGATCCGGCCAGTCGCCTGGCGCTCAATCGCCATGTGCGTAGCCTGTGTCGCGAACACGGAATCAGCGTGCTCTGGACCACTCATTTACTCGATGAGGTCCAGGAAGAGGATGACTTGTTGATTTTGCACCAAGGGCGTCTGGTAGCGTCGGGACAGGCTGCGGCGGTAAGCGCGGAGCATGGCGGCGACCTTGGCGACGCGTTTCACCGGCTGACTACGGCACCTTCGTTACACGCCGCGCCCGCGACAGGAGCAAATCGATGAGCGTTTACTGGCACTGTTTCAGCGGCATCGTTCTGCGCGAATGGCTGCGGTTCATTCTGCAACGCACGCGCTTTCTCAGTGCGCTGGTACGCCCCCTGCTCTGGTTGCTGGTATTCGCTGCGGGCTTTCGCGCCGCGCTGGGCATCGCGATCATCGAGCCCTATGACACCTACATCCCGTATGAGGTGTACATCGTTCCGGGGCTGTCCTGCATGATCCTGCTGTTCAATGGTATGCAAGGTTCGCTGTCGATGGTCTATGACAGGGAAATGGGGAGCATGCGCGTATTGTTGACCAGCCCTCTGCCGCGCGCCTTTCTGCTGGCCAGCAAGCTGCTCGCCACATCGTTGATTTCCTTGCTCCAGGTCTATGCCTTTCTCGCCATCGCCTGGATCTACGGCGTGCACCCCCCCGCCTGGGGCTTGCTGGCGGCCTTGCCGGCGATGTTGCTGGTAGCGCTGATGCTAAGCGCGCTGGGACTGCTGCTGTCCAACGCGATCCGCCAATTGGAGAACTTCGCCGGGGTCATGAATTTCGTGATATTCCCGCTGTTTTTCCTGTCCTCGGCCCTTTACCCACTGTGGAAAATGCGCGAAGCCAGCGAGTGGCTGTATTGGCTATGTGCGCTCAACCCGTTCACCCATGCGGTAGAGCTGGTGCGCTTTGCCTTGTATGAGCGCTTCAACCCGCTAGCGTTTGGGGTATGCGTGGGTCTGTGCCTGCTGTTTTCGCTGCTGGCAGTGCTGACCTTCAATCCTCAGCACGCGGCGTTGCGTCGGGCAACCTGAGCCGACAGCGTTCAAATACAGGTAAACCAGTACTTTAGTACTGGTTTACCTGTCTATCGTCGCATTCACAAAGCACCTTCGGTGACATGTAATGCCACGATAACAAGAAAGGAAACACCCTATGCCGTGCGTTCTACGCCCTGTACTCCACCCTTCCCTGGCGGCGCTTATTTTGACGTTAAGCCTGGGTCTAAGTGTCGCCCAGGCACAGACCCCGTTGTTTTCAGCCGACGGGTATCGCCTCACGTTGTATCGCAGCCCTACTCCCGATCACGTAGAGGGTGCTCATATCATCGACACTGAACACTTGCAGACACTACTGCAGCAAGCTTCCAGACCGGTGCTGATCGACGTCTATCGCAGACAATGGCTGGAAGGTCGGTTTATCGACGACGAACCCCACGCCAACCTCCCCGGCAGCCATTGGCTGGCCAACAGCGGCGACGGCGAACTCACCCCGCGATGGCAGGACTATTTTTCGCGAAACTTGCAAAAAGCAACGGCTGGACGCAAGGATCAGCCTTTGGTGTTCTATTGCCGCGCCGATTGCTGGCTGAGCTGGAACGCGGTAAAACGAGCTTCTGCATTGGGCTACAGCGATCTCTATTGGTACCGCGATGGTCTCGATGCCTGGCAGGCGGCCAATTTACCCGTACAGCTGGCCCAACCCGAACCCTTTCCCTGAGCAACAGGCCCGCCCCCGCGCCACACCATAATCAAAATAACGAGGTGAAAGGCTATGTATAAAATTCTGATTGCAG
The DNA here is from genome assembly GCF_034314155.1 of Pseudomonas sp. 5C2. Classification (NCBI taxonomy): domain Bacteria; kingdom Pseudomonadati; phylum Pseudomonadota; class Gammaproteobacteria; order Pseudomonadales; family Pseudomonadaceae; genus Pseudomonas; species Pseudomonas sp. 5C2. The sequence goes on from NZ_JAVIWH010000002.1 coordinate 1,687,335, forward strand.
ACGATCACCCTCTATTTCGCGAAGCCATCGCCAATGTCATCAGCGACGGGTTTCCGGGCAGCGAAGTGATGGAAACGGCCGATCTGGACAGCGCGCTGGCACTGACCCAGACCCATGACGACCTCGACCTGATTCTGCTCGATTTGAATATGCCTGGCATGCACGGTCTCAATGGCCTGATCAATCTACGCAACGAGGCGCCCACAATTCCGGTGGTGATCGTGTCCGCCGAACAAGACAAACAAATTGTGCTGCAAGCCATTACCTACGGTGCGGTGGGCTTTATCACCAAGTCTTCGCCACGGGCGCAAATGACCGAAGCGATAGAGCAGATTCTTAACGGCAATGTCTACCTGCCCTCGGACATCATTCGAGCACAGAGGCCCGGCACCCGGCGCAGCATGAACAACACACCCAGCTTCCCACCTGAGTTGCTACAAGCCCTGACCCGCAAGCAATTGCTGGTACTGGAACGCATGACCAAAGGCGAATCGAACAAACAGATCGCCTATACCCTGGAAATTGCCGAAACCACGGTCAAGGCCCATGTCTCGGCGATCCTGCGCAAACTTAACGTGCATAACCGCGTCCAGGCGATTCTCAGCGCCGGGGATATCGATTTCGCGGCCTATCTACGACGCTGATCAAACTGTCGATCGGCCCAGTAGATGGCTGATCGCGGTTTTGAGCTTCATCGGCCGCACCGGTTTGTGCATCAGGGTGTGGCCCAGCTCACGCATTTGCAGCTTAAGTTCATTACTGTAGTTGGCAGTGATCATCAGCGCTGGCAAAGGTGAGCCGCGTCGAGCGTTGATCGTTGCCACCGCATCGACGCCATTCTTGTCATCGTCCAGGTGGTAATCGGCAATCAGCAAGTCCGCGTCGGTATGGTAATTCTCTACCTGCCGAGCCAGGTCCTGCTCAGAGAGTGCGGTCACCACCTGGCAGCCCCAGCTTTCGAGCAACGTGCGCATGCCGGCGCAAATTGCCGCATCGTTGTCCAATACCCAGATACGCGCACCTCGCAGGCGCTCCATCATCGGTTCGGTAATGCACGCCTGCTCGAGCGCCTTAGGTGCACTTAGGGTCACTGGCACCTCGATGGAGAACATCGAGCCCTTGCCGGGCCAGGAACGCACGCTGACCTTGTGCCCCAGTATGCCCGCGATTTTTTCGACAATCGCCAACCCGAGCCCGAGCCCGCGATCCTGATTCGGCCGTTGCACATCGCCGCGTTTGAACTCCTGGAAAATCTCCTCCAGCTTGTTCTCGGCAATACCGATGCCCGTGTCCCATACCTCGATAGACAGGCGCTGGCGATGCCGACGGCACCCCAGCACCACGCGGCCGGTGGTGGTGTATCGGATGGCGTTGCTCAGCAGGTTGCGCAGAATCCGCGCCAGCAATTGAATATCGCTGCGTACAAGCACCGAGCAGGGCACGAATTCTAAAACCAGGCCCTCGCTGCTGGCAATTTGCGCGTACTCGACGGCCAGGTTGTCCAGCAGTTCGCTCAGAGCAAACGGTGCGATATCGGCCTTGATTACACCAGCATCGAGCTTTGAGATGTCTACCAGTGTGCAGAGCAAATTTTCCACGTCTTCCAGCGAATTGCTGACATTACGCACCAGAATCGCATTGGCCACCGGCTCGCGTCGCTCCAGCAAGGCACTGGTAAACAGGCGTGCGGCGTTGAGTGGCTGAAGCAGATCATGGCTGACGGCAGCCAGAAACTTGGTTTTCGACAGGTTGGCCTGTTCGGCTTCGAGCTTGGCTTCACGCAGGCGTAACTCTACGCGACTGCGTTCGTCGATCTCGCGCAGGAGCTGACTGTTGAGGGTGGTCAGCTCGGCCGTGCGTTCGCGAACGCGTAGTTCAAGGTTCTGGTAGGCCTGGTGCAGGGCTTCGGCGGTACGGCGGCGCTCGGTGATATCCCGGATCAACACAAAAATACCGACCACTTCGCCACTGGCCAAACGGTTGGGCACGTAGGAGCGCAGCATGTATCGCTCCTGATTGTTGATGTTGATCTCTGGGCATTCAAAGGTCACGCTCTCCCCCGCAAGGGCGCGTTCAACATAGGTTTCCAGGCGCTGATAATGCTCTTCGCTGTGAACCTCGCGCAGGCTCTGTCCGAGCATCACGCCGCGCGGCCAGCAGTACCACTCCTCATATACCTTGTTGGTGAACTCATAGACCAGGTCGGCGTTCAGGTAAGCAATGAGCGCGGGAACGTGGTCAGTGATCAGGCGAATCCAGCGCTCGCTTTCGCTGAGGGCTTCAGCATGCTGATAGCGTTCGGTGATGTCGGTGAAGGTGTTGACGAAACCGCCAGTCGGCAATGGATGCGTGCGGATTTCAAGGACCCGCCCGTCGAACAACCGCTGTTCCCGCTCATGGATCACTCGACCGTTGGCGTCACGGCTGGCCGGTGTCAGCAGATCCAGCTCGCTGTCAGCGATCACCTCGGCAAAAGGCCGATGCGCGGCGACCGGAGCCAGCCCGCTCAATTCCAGAAAGCGACGATTCCACAGTTCCAGAACCCCATCGGCGTTGACCATCGCCACCCCCTGAGACAGGTTATCGACAGCCCTCTGCAGCAGGTGCGACTTCTGCGCGACGGCCTGTTCGCGGCGCACGGTTTCGTTGACTTTGACTTCGGTGATGTCGGTAAACAGGATCACCCGGCCGCCCTCTCGGGTAGGTCGCTCACTGACCTGCAACCAGCGGCCGTCGTTCAGACGATACAACAGATGCTCGTCAGCGCTGTGCCGAGGTTCTTCGATAAACAGCCCGGTACTGGCCATCAGACGCTTGACCTCGGCCAAACGCATACCACCGATGATCCGCACCCGACTGTTGACCCAGAACGCTTTGAATCGGCTGTTGAACAGGACGATGCGCTGGTCCTCATCAAACAGCACGAACGCATCGGAAATACTTTCGATCGCATCCACCAAGTGCTGGTGGGCCGTTTCAGCACGCAGGCGGGCCTCGCTCAGCAGGTAATTACTGGCCTTGAGTTCGGCCATCGCGTGGTTCAATGCATCGGTGCGTTCCCTGACCTGTTCGGCCAGGACCACCGAATGCTGAAAGGCCGCATAGGAATCATTGCCACGCGCGGTGCCGGACTCGACCCGTTCAATCAGGGCCGTGTTGATCCGCCGCAGCTTTTGATTATCCCGTTGCAGTTGTGCGATGTGCTCGAGCAATTCAGCGGGGGAAGGAGGCTGCACGGTTCCGTCCGATGGCAACGCCGGTGAAGGTCTGGTTGATGTGCATGCCATTGAACTGTTCTCCGTAGGTGTTGAAACCTATCACCCGATGCTCGCGCAGGAAGTCGCCAATCTGCTGGACGCTGCCATCGGCCTCCAGCTCCATGCGCCGCAGAAAACAGTCGCAGCCAATAGTCAGCAACAACGAACCCAAGCGATCCTGCAAGCCATCGAACAGGCCCTGCAGATTGGGCAACAACGGACCTGGGGTCATGGCAGTGAGCACAATGCCGTTCTCCACCGCGCAGTAAAAACTCAGGCTCAGGTCATGGTTGACCTGTTGAATCGCCCTGACGTAGTACTGATCGTTGATCCGAACGGCCAGTGGGTGCGCAGCAAATATCCGGTGATTGAGCTCGGCCACCGGTACCCCGATGATCTGCGCATACTCCTCAGCCGCAGGCTCGGCATTAAGCTCGTAAACCCGGCGCATGGTGCTGTCGGCACGGGTGACCACGAGCTTTTCCGCACGCGGCAAAATGTGGTGCGTGGTGAAAACTTCGAAGTCCAGCCAGGTATTGACCAACAGCACCACGGCGGCGCCGCTGTGGAATTCGCCGCCGAAATATACGTGAGTGTGGGTCAGGTAATTATCGTCTCCGGCAGAACCACCGAAGTGCGGGATATCGCCCAAGGCTGCACTCAGCGCGGCGAGGACCATCTCCTCGCGGCTGGACAGGCCGTCGAGCAACGTCAGGGCGAAACTGTTGCCTTTGATCGGCGCCAGGGTATTGCTGCGACAGTCGCCAACCAGTCGCTCGACCATTTGCTGAGCGTCGATCAGGCTGAAGCGTTCCATTTCATCAATCAATTCGGCGGCAATAGAGAAATGCCGATGATCAAAGCCTATCGCCGTCACACAACCACGGCCGTAGCCCTCGGGAGTGATTTCGCCGGCGCTGGTACAGCCGACCACGCGAATACCTCCAAAGCTTTGCTGCAAGGCGGCACCCAAGGCCTGTAAATCGTATTCAGCCGAGCAGAAGAACAACACGAAGCCCAAGTGCGGATGCAACAGCTGTCGCGCCAGTTCCTGCGCGACCTCTTGCGCCCCGGTTGCCATCGACATCGCGCTCACTACGCCGTCGGTTTGGGCTTGCTGCATATAGTCGCCTCCCGAAAGTGCGTTGTCTGATAGGCCAGTCTACGAATACTGGACCCGGCCCCGTATCCTACTTGGGTAGTGGGTAGCCACTCCGATAGGATGAGACCGCGACATTCAGGCACTCACTCCCACAGTAGAGTGGACGTACACTGTGGGAGTTGGCACACCGTAACCACTACCAGGTCAAGACAGCGCCCACGGCAAAGGTGTTGGTGGTTTCGTTCAGGGCGGTGGTTTCATGCCCTCTGATTTCAAACTGGTTGTACTCGACGACCAGTTGGAGGCTGCTATTGACGTCGTGAAACAGCGCGATACCACGCGTGTCGTAATTGGCGCCGGAGCCTACTACGCCGTTGCCATCGTCATTGGTCTTGCCGTATGACAGTGCCAGTCGGTTTTTGCCAAGTTTGTAGGAGCCCTGCATCAGGTAGCCAACGCTGTCTACTTCACGCAAAGTCGCCTCGCCAGCGTTATTGGTGAAGAACGGGTTGATACCCTTGGCCCGAAACCCAGAACCGGTGAGCGTCACGCCACCCATCTTCGCCTGAACCCCATAACCCAACCCTTTTGACGTCACCGAAGCAACGGTCGAATCGGTATTGTCAGAGGTTTGATAGCTACCGTTGACCCAGCTGTACACCTTTGCCCCGGCCGCATCGAACTGGTAAGTGACCTCGCTCTCGGTCCGCGGATTATTCTGGTAAGCCTTACCCAGTGCGCTGCTGTTATTGGTATCCACCGGATCCATGATGCCTACAGCTACTCGCAGCCCGTCCATGATCGGCGAACGGTAGGTGATCTGCGAAGTGGGAAACGGATAGGGGTAGCCGGTGCCGATGTTGCCGAAAGACACCCCGCCACCGTCTACCAGACCCAGGGTATCGCTGACCTGACCATAGCCGGAAAGCATTTCGTCCAGGAGGATATTGGAACGCGCAAACAGGCCAAAATCCTTACCAATCAGGACCTCCCCCCACTCTGGTTTGGCGACGGTGCCGTAGAATTGACGAACGTCGATAGCCGTAGCCGTGCCATTGGTCTGGCTGTCGTTAATGGTGACCCAAAGCGACGCCCGTGCGCCCAACTTCAGATCATCCACTTGCTTGCCCATGTTGAAACCAATGTAGTTGGGCAGGAAGCCCATCTTCACTCGGGCCTGACTGCGGTCGTATTGATCGCCAGGCCGGTCAACTTTGCTGTTCACGTAGAAGGTGTTGACGTAACCGTCAGTGGAAAATGTCGTCTGGTCCTTGTCATATAACATGATCTCGGCGTTGGCCAGTTGGCTCAAACTGAGGGTGGACAGGCCGGCAATAAGCACAGGCAGGAATCGACGTTGAGAATTCTTATTGTTGTGCATGGCGCGCTCCGCAACAGGGACGAGATGTCGGAGGCGATTATCAAAAGGTCTGGCCCACAGCCATACGCTGCCTTGGCCGCAATGTGTCAGTGCTTTAGATTGGCGGGTAGAGCCCGCCCATCACGGTGTAAGACTACCGTTACAACCGGGATCTAAACTTAAGTACTGCACCTCGCGCCCCACCCGGTCGGTTCTCGGCTATAAGTGCGGCTCGATGAAACCAAACCGGGGCACGACGGGTCATTGATAGTCGTCAGTTGCGTCATTGAGTCTGAGTTTTCACAACGCCAGCCTGGCAGGGCTGGTGATACAGCAATCGGGTTACAGCGCTGCTTTCCTGATACTCACCGCTATTGCCGCAGTGGCATTTCTTTTACTATGGCTGCCATGCCCGAAACGTTGAATTGGGCTCGGAACAGCCCCTCCAGCCTGCCGATAAAGTCATCCCGATTACCTCGCGATGCTCAATTTCCGTTATCTCGCCTTTAGCCTCACGCTTGAGTAAAAACAATGCCTGCATTCGATCCAACTGCGGTCATCTGGACAGTGGCCGCCCTGGCAACCTGCGGGATCATCCTGCGCCCATGGCGAGTACCTGAGTATGTCTGGGCGGTGTGTGCCGCCGTATTACTGACGGGTCTGGGGTTCATTCCGCTCCACTCGGCCCTGGCGGCGATGGCTAAAGGCAGCGATGTTTATCTGTTTCTGATTGGCATGATGGTGCTGGCTGAACTGGCGCGTCAGGAGGGACTCTTCGACTGGCTGGCCATGTATGCAGCGCAACACGCCCGGGGGTCGGGACAACGACTGTTCGACTTGGTGTTCCTGGTCGGCACGCTGGTGACGATATTTCTATCTAACGACGCCACTGCCGTGGTGCTGACCCCTGCCGTTTACGCAGCGGCCAAAGCGGCCAAGGCAGAGCCTCTGCCTTATCTGTTCGTTTGCGCCTTCATCGCTAACGCAGCAAGCTTTGTATTGCCCATCTCCAACCCTGCCAACCTGGTGGTTTTTGGCAGCCACATGCCACCACTGATGACCTGGCTGTGGCAGTTCACCCTGCCCTCCATCGCGGCGATCGGCCTGACCTATATTGTGCTGCGCTTCACCCAGCGCAATCATCTTCGCAAGCCGTTGGAAACCGTCATCACCCTACAACCCCTGTCGAGTGGCGCACGCCTGACCGCATTCGGCATCGTGCTGACTGCGGTGCTGTTGCTGTTGGCATCGGCGCTTGACCTGCAATTGGGTCTGCCGACCTTCTGTGCCGGGCTCGCGACGGCGAGCCTCATCCACTTACGCCAGCGTCTGAACCCGCTACCGGTGCTCAAGGGCGTTTCCTGGGGCGTACTGCCGCTGGTGGCAGGCTTGTTTGTATTGGTCGAGGGGCTGGCGCAGACAGGCGTGATCAATACCCTGGCGCATGCATTGGCGTCCCTGGCCGAAAACTCCACCCTCCAGGCGACCTGGGGTGCCGGGATCATCGTGGCTATCGCCAGCAACGTGGTCAACAACCTTCCAGCAGGCCTGATCGCCGGGTCGGTGGGTCAGATCGATCATCTGCCCACGGCCATCACGAGTGCACTATTGATCGGTGTCGACCTAGGGCCAAACCTGTCGATTACCGGCTCGCTGGCTACGCTGCTGTGGCTTATTGCCGTGCGCCGCGAAGGCGAACACGTCAGTGCTATCGACTTCCTGCGTCTGGGCATTCTGGTGATGCCGCCCGCGTTGATCGGCGCATTGGCGGCGTTGTCACTCAGTGGCGTCTGAGGCCCGGCAAGGCCTCAGCCGACAGGACGATTCCGTCACCTATCCAGGACACGGCAACTACTCAGATCGCTGCCCGGGCAAAATCCGCTTCAGGGTGTTGTCGCCCACCCAGTAATGGTGAAAAAGCCCTGCCGCTGCATGCAACCCGATCAGCCAGTAACCGGCACTGCCGAGCAACTCATGCCAGTCCTTGAACTGACGCGCCAATGCTGGATCGACGCTGACCGGAGCAGGCAGCACGAAATCGAAATAAGGGATCGGTTTATCCCCGGCACCTAACATCAACCAGGCGAATATCGGCGTAGCGATCATCAACCCGTAAAGCGCCAGATGCGTCAGGTGCGACAGGCCGATCTGCCAGCCTGGTGGACGCGGCAAAATGGGCGGACTGGGTTTCAAACGGGCCAGCAACCGGACCCACACCAGCGCGAAGATCGCCAGCCCGAACAGTGAATGCAGCCCAAGAAACATCCCCTTCAGCGCATGCCCTCGCGGCAAGAGCCCCTTGATTTCAATACAACTGTAGACACCGACGAATAGCGCCAGCATCAGCCAGTGCAGAGTGATCGATAGTTTTCCATAACGTTGCGGCACTGCGCTGTTGTTCATGAGCGGACCTCTCAAGTGTCGTGATGTGCTGCCCGAGTCATTTGGGCTATCAGCACCTTGGCTGACGAGTCTTAAGCCAGTCTGAAGACTGACCCGATACGACCTTAGACGTACTTGGACGAACCTTCAGACTTCGCTAAGAATTGGCGCTGATACTCTGAACCTGACTACCCACGGGAGGAGTCCTCTCAATGCCCGGTTTCGACTGGAACATCCGGTTACCCCTGCATTTCGGCAACACCGACGCACCTGACATGAGCTTGGTCAGGGCCCTGCCAGGTGAACCAAAACGCTCAGAGTTCGAAGCTTATATTCAACAACGCTTCCACCTGGCTCACGGGGCCGAGATACGCCAATTCATGCCTGAACTGTTCGGGTTGAGTCATTCCGCAGGAGGGCTGAGCGCCGTTGCCGGAGTGCGGCTGGGAGCTTCAGGGCCGCTGTTTCTCGAGCATTATCTGGATGAACCCATCGAACCATTGATCTGTGCGGCCGCTGGCCGCCCGGTTGACCGAATCGGTATTGTCGAGGTCGGCAATCTCGCCGCAAGCGATACCGGCAGTGCACGCCTGAGCATCATCACCCTCACCTGGCTACTGGCGATGGGCGGGCTGGAGTGGGTGGCGTTTACCGGTAACGCTGGGCTGGTCAACAGCTTCCATCGCTTGGGATTGCGCCCCGTGACCCTCTGTGCCGCCGACCCGCAGCGACTGGGTGAAGACCAACATGCCTGGGGCAGTTATTACCAAAGTCAGCCGTCCGTGCATGTCGGCAATATCCGTGCTGGCTTCATTCATTTACGCAACGTGGGGCTATTCAATCGCCTCGGTTTGCCATCGACGTCCGAGATGATCAACCATGTCGCCTGAACTGGAAGGGTTCAAACAGATTCTTCGTCAACATGCCGAAGAAAAACCTGACGTCCTGGCATTATGGGGAGATGCGCAGCGGCTGGATTACGCCACCCTGTACGCAGAAGTCGTCTATCGGCAACAGCGCTTGCGCGAAGAACGCATCAGTGTGGTCGCCTTGGCCCTGGAGAACGGTCCGAACGCACTGCTTTGGGACCTTGCGGCACTGTTCGAAGGTCTTACCTGCCTGACGTTACCGCCTTTTTTCAGCCCCGCGCAACGTAACCATTGCCTGGAGCAAAGCCAGGCCGAGCTGGTCATCGCCGACACCGATCAGGCCCCTGAACTGACAACGGCTGGCTATACACAGGTCGGAGAGTTCTGGCGCCGGTCATTTTCCGGCACAACGCGCATGCCTCAAGGCACAGCCAAGCTGACGTTCACCTCAGGCACCACTGGAACCCCCAAAGGCGTATGCCTGAGTGCCGACAGCCTGCTAAGGGTGGCCAGGGAACTGGACCTGGCCACACGTGCTACCGAGTCTCACCATCATCTCGCCCTGCTTCCTCTGGCCATTCTCCTGGAAAACCTGGGGTGCTATGCCGCGCTTTATGCGGGTGCGACGCTAAGCCTGCCGAGTCAGAAAAAACTCGGGATCCAGGGCGCCAGTGGCGTGGATATCCCCCGGCTGCTCGGCACACTTGCCGAACGACGTCCCGAAAGTCTGATCCTAGTGCCGCAACTGCTTCTGCTGTTAGTCAACGCGGCCGAGCTCGGCGCATTCAACGCCTCGACACTGCGCTTCGCCGCCGTGGGCGGGGCCAGGGTGTCGGTTGAGTTGTTGCTACGCGCACAACGGATCGGCCTGCCGGTCTTTGAGGGCTATGGCTTGTCAGAATGCGCGTCGGTGGTGTGCCTGAACCATCCCGGCGCCAACCGCCTGGGCAGTGTCGGCAAGCCCTTGCCCCATGTGAAGGTCCGCTTGGCTGAGGACGGTGAAGTGTTGATTGGCGGCGCTCCAATGCTCGGTTATCTGGGCGAATCGCCCGAGGCCACGGGTTGGTGGCACAGCGGTGACCTGGGCGAATTTGACGCAGAGGGTTATCTCTACCTCAACGGCCGCAAGAAACATCAATTCGTGACCAGTTTTGGGCGCAACGTCAATCCCGAATGGGTCGAGGCCGAGCTGACACAACGCAGCCATATCGCCCAGGCTTTTGTGTATGGCGAAGCAATGCCGCGTAACCACGCGCTGCTGTGGCCCCACAAGCCGGACTGCACCGACGAGGAAATCACCGCCGCAGTCGCCCTCGCAAACGAAAACTTGCCCGACTACGCCCAAGTTCATCAATGGACACGTCTGGAGCAACCTTTTACTCCGACCAATGGCCTGCTCACCGCCAATGGTCGACCACGGCGCGAAGCCATCCTCGAACGCTACCGGCATCAACTCATCTCATCGGTTTACCCTGAGGTATCAGCATCATGAGTTTCTTCGACACACTGCAAGAAGCCACCCAGCACGAACGCCAGGAATTATTTAACTTACCGATCATTCGCCAAGCCCTTGCCGGTCGGGTCAGCCTGGAAAGCTATCGCGCTTTTCTGACCCAGGCCTATTACCACGTTCGACACACGGTCCCATTGATGATGGCGTGCGGCGCCCGTCTGCCCATCCGCCTGGAATGGCTGCGAGGGGCCGTCTGTGAGTACATCGACGAAGAGTACGGCCATGAACAGTGGATCCTGAATGACATTTCGGCCTGCGGTGGCGACGTCGATACTGTTCGTGAAGGACGCCCAGAACTGCCGATCGAGTTGATGGTCGGTTTCCTCTATGACTTGATCGCGCGGGACAATCCCGTCGGCCTGTTCGGGATGGTCAACGTACTCGAGGGCACCAGCATTGCGCTGGCCACACATGCCGCCGACAGTATTCGCGAGCACCTTGAACTCCCCACCACTGCCTTCAGCTATTTGAGCTCTCACGGGGAGTTGGACGTGGCGCACATGCAGACCTATCGCCGGTTGATGGATCGCCTGGAAGACCCGACCGACCAAGCCGCCGTCATCCACGCCTCGAAAGTCGTCTACAAACTGTACGCCGACATGTTCCGTGCCCTCCCGGGCGCTACGGCCGAGGAGACCTTGCATGCAGCTCTCTGAAGCAAGAGTCGTCCTGACCGGTGCTAGCGGCGGGATCGGCCTGGCCATTGCCGATGCCCTGTGCGCGAAGGGCGCCCTGGTGTTGGCGGTGGCCCGACATAAAGCGCCACTTGAGCGGCTACTCGCGCTTTATCCGCACAATCTGCGCTGGATATCAGCTGACCTGACGACCGCCACTGACCGCAGAAAGGTCTTCACCACGGCCGAGGAAATGGGTGGTGTGAACCTGCTGATCAATGCCGCCGGGGTCAACCACTTCGCCATGCTCGAACAGCTGGACGATGCAGAAATCAACGCCATGCTGACGTTGAACATCAGCGTCCCTATCTGCCTGACGCGCACGTTTCTGCCTCTATTGAAAGACGCTGAAAATGCCATGGTCGTTAATGTGGGGTCCACCTACGGCTCCATTGGTTTTCCGGGTTACGCCAGCTATTGTGCGAGCAAATTCGCGCTACGCGGTTTCTCCGAAGCCCTGCGTCGCGAGCTGGCCGATACCCGGGTTGGCGTGCTGTACGTGGCGCCCCGTGCGACGCGCACCTCTATGAACAGCCCCGCCGCACAGGCCTTGACCGACGCACTGAAATCAAACGTCGACGACCCACACATCGTCGCTCAGGCGGTTATCCATGCGATTGCGGGTGATCGTCGCGAGCTCTACCTGGGCTGGCCTGAACGCTTCTTCGTCCGTTTGAACAGCCTGCTGCCTAACCTTGTGGACCGCAGCCTGCGTAAACAACTGCCCTTGATCCGGCGACTCAGTGTCCGGCAAGAAAAAGAGAAATAAAAACCATGAAAAAGCTCTGCATCTACCTGCTTCTCGGCGTTTTGAGCAGCCCTGCCTGGGCCTTGGAAAGCGCGGATCAGGAACGCCTGATTGCCATTCAGCAAAGCTGGGCCCATATCCAATACGAATTGCCAGCTGAGCAACGTGTGGCTGCGTTTGAAAAGCTTGCAGCACAAGCGTCAGCGTTCACTCAGTCCCGGGGAACCGTTGCCGAGGCCTGGGTCTGGTCCGGTATCGTTACCAGCAGTTGGGCCGGAGCTCAAGGCGGACTGGGGGCATTGAGCAAGGTCAAGTCGGCGCGTATCGATCTCGAAAAAGCGATAGCGCTGGACCCGAATGCGCTGCAAGGCTCCGCTTATACCAGCCTCGCCGCACTCTATGATCGGGTTCCCGGCTGGCCCATCGGCTTCGGCGACGCAAAAAAAGCCGAACAGCTCTTGAAACAAGGCTTGCAACTCAACCCGACTGGCATAGACAGCCTGTACTTTTGGGGGGACCACCTTTATCGTCAAGGTCGTTATGTCGAAGCCAAGGCAGCCTTGCTCAAAGCCTTGCAAGCGCCACCGCGTCCTGGCCGGGAAACCGCCGATACAGGTCGCCGCCAGGAGATCCAGGCGTTGCTTGGCGAGGTAAACAAGAAAATTAACTGACAGGAGTCAGCTATGCGTCTACTGCTTATCGAAGATGACATCGCTCTGGGCGAAGGTGTTCATCAGGCCTTGAGCCGAGAGGGTTACACCGTTGACTGGCTTAAAGACGGTAGCAGCGCTCTGCATTCGCTGCTCACCGAAACCTTTGATCTGGCCGTGCTCGACCTGGGGCTGCCACGCATGGACGGTCTCGAAGTGCTGCGCCAGTTACGCCAGAGCGGCTCCACGCTGCCCGTGCTGATCCTCACCGCGCGCGATGCCACCGAAGACCGGATTGCCGGTCTGGATGCAGGCGCCGATGACTATCTGGTCAAACCTTTCGACCTTGCCGAATTGAAAGCCCGCCTGCGCGCGCTGCTGCGTCGAAGTGCGGGACGCGCCCGGGTGCTGATCGAGCATGCCGATATCAGCCTGGACCCGAGTACCCAACAGGTGACTTACCATGGCGCACCGATTGCGCTGACACCCAAGGAGTACCAGTTGCTCTATGAACTGCTTTCTCCCCCAGGACGGGTGATGACCCGCGAGCGATTGATCCAGCTGCTTTATGGCTGGAACGAAGAAGCGGAAAGCAACACCCTCGAGGTGCACATCCACAATCTGCGGAAAAAATTCAGTTCTGAGTTAATCCGGACCATTCGCGGTGTCGGTTACCTGGTTGAAGAGCGCCGATGACGTCAATCAGAAAGCGCACCATGACCCTGATTCTCGGCCTGTTGCTTGTCGGCCTGCTGATCATGAGTTTCTTCAACCTGCATGACAGTAATCATGAAATTGCCGAAGTCTATGACGCGCAACTGGCCCAAAACGCTCGCCTGCTGCAAGGCGTCATGCGCATGCCAATGGCCAGCAAGGACCATTCAGCACTGTACCAGGCCTTCAATCAGGCCCTCAGCCAAGCCTCGCCCAAGCTCGATGGCCATCCCTATGAGAGCAAAATTGCTTTTCAGGTATGGAATCATCAAGGCGAACTGCTGGTACACACTGCCAGCGCCCCCACCTTTACCCTGCCCCCCTCCCAGACAGGTTTCAGCGATGTCGTTGACCTGAAAAATCATCAGTGGCGGACATTCATTCTCGACGACGTGCAGTACGGCCTGCATATCTGGGTCGGCGAGCGTAACGATGTGCGAACGGATCTGGTTGACCGTATCGTTCAGCATACCCTTTGGCCAAATCTGTTGGGCAGCCTGATCCTGGTCACGGTGATGTGGCTGGCGATTGGTTGGGGGCTCAAGCCTCTGGCCGACTTGGCCGCGACCCTGCGCGCTCGACACTCCGGCTCCCTGGAGCCCCTGCAAATCGAGCCGCTGCCCAGCGAACTCGAACCCATGCAGGCCGCGCTGAATCGAATGCTTTCGCAAATCCAGGAGGTGCTGGGGCGAGAGCGACGCTTCATTGCCGATGCGGCCCATGAAATGCGGACACCGTTGGCGGTACTTCGGGTGCATGCGCAGAATTTACTGGAAGCGGGCACCGAGGCAGAAAAACGAGAGTCACTCGAATACCTGATCGTCGGTGTAGACCGCACCAGCCGTTTGGTTAACCAGTTGCTGACCATGGCCAGGCTCGAACCCCAGTCGATAGCACCGCCCCTGCAAACCGTTGACCTGACGGCGACTGTTCGAGAGGGTCTCGTTCAGCTTACGCCCTGGTTGCTGAGCAAGGGCCTTGAGCTGACTTTCGACGTCAGTGATGTCCCTTACATCACCCATACCGACCCAGTAGCGATTAACATCGCGCTTAATAACCTGGTGACCAACGCCGCGAACTTTTCTCCAGAACATGGCCTGATCACTGTCCGCCTGACAAAAATCAATGGACACTTCCAGCTGACTGTCGAAGATCAGGGGCCGGGTATCAACGAGGCAGAGCGTGAGCGGCTCTTTGAGCGTTTTTACAGTCGAGGTAACGACCAGGGCGCAGGGCTTGGACTGACGATTGTACAAACGATTGCGGTTCGCCTGAAAGGTCGGATACATCTGGATAACCTTCCAGACGGCGGTCTCTGCGCAACACTGGAACTCCCGGTCAACTAAGGGGCTTGTCGGCTTTTTTGCCGACAGTCCCCAGCTCGATCGGCGCTTTTATGTAGAACAAGGAGATGTCTTCGGCCTCCAGGCGCTCGAACAGGCGCGCGCACTCGTCTTCGCTAATCGCCATACGAATTTCGGTAGGTTGATCGGCAAGTTCAAAGACGTGCGTGGAATGCAGCTGGCCTGTATGGCCAAATCCCTCTATGCCCGTCGATAGCGTGGCGCCGCGTAGCCCCAGTTCTTTGGCCAGGTCGACGACCCAGTCACCGAGCATTTTTCCGCGATAGCGACGATTCTGCTGAGTGAAGAAAATCACCAGAAAACCTTTCATGATCCAACTCCTTTAGCGTGCGCTAATCAGCTGAAACGAAGCCGGCACCGAGCAACGCGCCGATAGCGATGAGCAGCCATGATTTCAGCATAGCCGCCGTCCTCCCCGTCGCCCGGACCGTCCTGGGGTTTATTTAATGCATCGGACTAAATAACGCCCATCCTCCACCTCGACGCCATGGGTGTCATGGGTGAAGCCCGGGAAGCGCCGGTCGTACTCTTGCAGCGCCTTGAGGTAGTCGAGAATTGGACCATCCGCCGCCCCTGCGCTCTCGCCGGGCATCAGTAGCGGGATGCCTGGCGGATATGGCACCACCCCGGTCGCCACGGTGCGGCCCGCCATTTGTTCGAGGGTAAGGACTTCGATATTGCCGCGCACCAGTTGCTCGTATGCCGCGACCGGACTGAGTTGGGGCACCGGCAAGGTAGAGAACGCCCGAGACATGGATTCAGTGGTGCGCAGTTCGGACATGGCCTGGAACATGGTGTCGCACAGTGTGCGCAACCCCATGCCACGGTAGCGTTGCGGGTGCGCGGCGATCAGGGGCGGCAACACGCTGTCCAGTGGCGCGTTGGCGTCGTAGTCACGTTTGAAGTCCAGCAAGGTGCTGACCAATGTACCCCACTTGCCTTTGGTCACACCGATAGAGAACAGGAACAGAATCGTAAAGTCGGTGGTTTTCTCCACCACGATGCCCTGCCGGTCCAGGTAGGCACTGAGCACCACCGCAGGAATGCCCTGCTGGCTCATGCCGCCACCGGGCAAAATCCCGGGCGTGGTGATCGACACCTTGATCGGGTCAAGCATGCAGTAGCCGTCTTCGATGTCACCGAAGCCATGCCAGGCAGCATTGGGTTTTAGCCCCCAACACTCAGGCTCACTCGCCAGCAGAGCCTCATCGGCAGTATGGAACGGCACCACTTCGCCACTCTCGGGATCGATGACAGTGTCAGGCTGCCAGACATTGAAAAACCATTCGCCCCGGGCCTGGAACTCTTCGTTGAGTCGCGGCACCATGCGTCGAAAAGCAATCGCCTCGCGAATTGCATCGCCCGTCAGGGCTTTGCCACCAGGGCCGTCCATCATTGCCGCACTGACATCGTTGGAGGCGATGATTGCGTAGTTCGGCGAAGTCGAAGCATGCATCATGAACGCTTCATTGAACCGCGCATGTTCGATAGGCCGGCGACCATCGCGCACATGGATCATCGAAGCCTGGGACAGCGCCGCCAGCAACTTGTGTGTGGATTGGGTCGCAAACACAGTCGGCCTGTCCGCGCTGTAGTCTGCTGGCTCGCCATGCATGGCGAAACGCTCTCGGTAGATCGGGTTGAAGCGCGCATAACCGAACCAGGCTTCGTCGAAATGCAGGCGGTCGACGCTTTGACCGAGCAGCTTCTCGACCTGGGTGACGTTGTAACAAAGTCCGTCGTAGGTGGAGTTGGTGACGATCGCGTGCATCGGCGTCGGGTCGAACCCGTCACGCACCAATGGATTGCTCGCCACGGCGTCGCGCACGGCCTCGGGGCTCAGGCGCTGGGGAGGTATCGGCCCGATCAGACCGTAGTGATTTCGCGAGGGAATCAGGTAGGTCGGAATCGCCCCGGACATGGTCATCGCGTGCTCGACCGACTTATGGCAGTTGCGATCACACAATGCCACTTGGTCACGTGTGACGCTGGCCATCAGGATCACCCGATTGGAGGTCGATGAACCATTGGTGACGTGATACGTGCGATGAGCCCCGAAGACCTTCGCTGCGTACACTTCGCTGGCACCGATGGGCCCAGAATGATCGAGTAACGAACCCAGCTCGCCCACTGAAATCGACAAGTCCGAGCGGAACAGGTTTTCACCGAAAAAATCGAAAAAAGCCCGTCCTACCGTCGACCTCAGAAACGCTGTACCGCCGGTATGTCCGGGCGTGTGCCAAGAGTATTCGTACACTTGCGAGAAGCGTACCAGCGCACCAAACATCGGTGGCAGCACGGCCTCACGGTAACGCTGAATGGCAGCGACGATGCGCCCGCTGATAAACGCGGTGGTGTCTTCCAGCAACCAGATGAAGTCGTCTGATTTCTGCATGGCGTCAAGCGGGATGGTTGCTGCACTGTTGCGATCAGCCAGCAGAAAAATCGGCAGCGTCTCGCTGCGCTCACGCACAGCATCCAATACGCTGTTGGCTATTGCATGACTGTCGTCGAGGGCCAACTCCCAATCGAGTAACACGCATTGCACCATAGGGTCTGAGTGAATCAGAACAGTGGCATCCAGCGCCGACTGTGCCAGCAGGACCTCAACCTGGCGTTTTTCCAGCTCTTGCGCCAGTTGCCTGACGGCGCGGCCCGCCGCCGTATTGGCAGCAAGATCTTCATGGATAAGCAGTGCTTTCATGCCAAGACGATTTTGCTGATCAAAGGACATAGTGTCTTCCAGACAGATAAAAAGGGTAACTCGAGGCCCGCAACCGCAGGCCTCGGCATGAGATGTTCAGCGTCTATAGCCTAGCGCTGTGAAAAGGCACGTTAACGCTGCCAGGCAATGAGACCGACCTCCAGCGGGACCTCCAGCCCAGTGGCGCCATTGACGATCACGCGCGCGGTATAAGCCTGGGCAGGACGATCATCAGGTACCTCGGCGCGATAGATCAAAACACCTCCGGACAGTGCCATCGGGTCGATCACCATGTCCTGAATATCAGCGGGCGCGCCCTCCAGACCTTCGGCATACAGCTGCACGCGTAGTTGGCCCGGGGACAGTCCATCAAGGTCCATGTGTAACGTTGCAGCGTAGTGGCCCATCTGCTGGTGCATGTCCAGATGCAGAAAGCGGATATGAGCCCAACGAACATTCAGATCCTCGCGTTCACGAGTGAGTTGCACGGCCAGTCGGCTTTCATCAGCCGCGCGCGCCCGGTAGCCCGTGGCGGCGGGCAGATAATAATGTTGGGTGTAGTCGCGCACGGCCCGGTCGGCGGAAAACTGTGTCACCAGCGCTCCCATGCTGCAGCGCATGCGCCGGATCCATTGCCTGGGAATGCCCTCTGCATCGCGCTCATAAAAAGCAGGCACCACCTCATCCTCAAGCAACGAATAAAGCTGGGTAGCGTCGACACTGTCGTAATCGTCAGCATGCTCGGCACCATCGCCAATCCCCCAGCCCACCTCCTCTGAGCATGCTTCGGCCCACCAGCCATCGAGCTGGGACAGGTTCAGCCCGCCGTTGGCCAGGACTTTCATCCCACTGGTGCCGCTGGCTTCCCACGGACGGCGTGGGGTATTGACCCAAACATCGACCCCTTGCACCAAATGGCGTGCTACGCGCATATCGTAGTCTTCGAGGAACGCCACACGCCCGTTAACCTCCGGACGGCGAATAAACGCATGCCAGTCACGAATCATCTGCTGCCCGACGATGTCGGCCGGATGCGCCTTGCCGGCGATCAGTAACTGCACTGGCCGGGTTGGATGATTGAGAATACGCAGCAGCCTGTCGGGGTCCTGTAACAACAGGTTAGGCCGTTTATACGAGGCAAAGCGCCTGGCAAAGCCCAGCGTCAAAACCTGCGGGTTGAACAGGGCACCCGCCGACTCAATGGCCTCCAGCGAGGCTCCGTGAATGGCCTCGCTGCGCGCCAGACTCGTGCGGACGAACTCGAACAACAGCGTCCTGGCCTGCTGGCGCAAACGCCAGATCTGCCCGTCGTCGACCTGCTCCAGTAACTCGCTGACCCGCGACTCACTGGTGCCGCGCCAAGGCAGATCGCCCCCGTGCAAGGCTTGCCAATGCGACTCGGCCTCGAGTGATACCCATGTCGGCAGATGAACGCCATTGGTCACGTACCCGACCGGCACGGCATCGCGGGGCCAGCGTGGAAACAGACTCTGGAAAATGTGGCGGCAGGTTGCCCCATGCAGACGGCTCACTGCATTGACCGCACCTGCACAACGCATCGCCAGGAACGCCATATTGAAGGGTTCTTGCGCATCATCAGCGTTCTGCCGTCCCAGCGCCAGAATGGCCGACAAAGGCTGACCCAGCTCAGTTTCGACATAGCGCCCCATGTATTTGCTGATCAGCTCCGAGGGGAAACGGTCGAAACCGGCCTCGACCGGTGTATGGGTGGTGAACACATTACCGGCACGGGTGGCGGTCATCGCGACATCGAACCCGACCTTGTTCGCCTGCATGTAGCTGCGGGCCCGTTCAAGCACCGCGAAAGCGGCGTGGCCGTCGTTTAGATGACAGACATCCGGCGTGTAACCTGCGGCCTCCAGTAAACGCCATCCACCAATACCCAACACCACCTCCTGGCGAAGACGCATCTCCACATCGCCGCCATACAGCTCACCGGTGATCAGCCGGAACGGGGGTGGATTGGCCGGGTCGTTACTGTCGAGCAGCAACAATTTATTACGGCCCACCGTTGCCTGCCAACCCCGCACCCAGACCGTCAGACCTGGCAGTTGCACGGACAGACGTAACAAACTGCCATCGGGGCGCAACAAGGGCTCCACCGGCAATTGGCGCGTGTCATTGACCGGGTACAACGCTTGCTGGTCACCCTGAAAACCGATTTCCTGACGAAAATACCCTTGCTGCCAAAGCATGCCAACAGCCACCACCGGAACACCCAGGTCGCTGGCGGCTTTCAACTGATCGCCCGCGACATTGCCCAACCCTCCCGAGTAAATCGGCAGTGCCTCGCTGAGCATGTACTCCATGGAGAAGTAGGCCACTTGATGCAAATCAGCGTCAGGCTGTTCGCGCTCGAACCATGAGGGCTGAGCGAGGATATCCCGATGGATCTCGGCGATGCGGGTAACCCGCGCATGAAAATGACTGTTGCCCAGCAGGAGGTTGATCTTCTGGTCGGAAACCGCATTGAGCACCACACAGGGATTATGGGTCAGTTCCCATAATTCATGGTCGAGACTGCGCCAGATATCATCATTCAGACACGACCAACGGATGGACTGATCAAACGCCAGTTGGCGCAGGGTTTGAAAGCTCGGATCAAGATCGTTGCAAGGAGACTGCATGGACTGGCCCTTATACGAACTGGGGACAAACTGGGGTCCGGCCACACCTCAAGCGTAACCGGATGTCGAAACCGCTCAGGCATCGGTAAAGAGCTGGCCTCTTACATGCCCCTTGGCTAATGGCGGCGGGCTGTCAGGCTGGCTGAAGTCAGCGGTCCAGTGCCAATTGCGTATCTCTGGAAGGTCCTCGAAGTGCTCGCGAATGTACGTGTGATGCTTGCGCAACTGGCTTTCGAAATAACTCACCGCATCCTGGCTATGAGCACACAGGCGCGGCACATGGCTCAATGCGTCGATAGCGAGTTGGTAGCGACTCATCTGATTAAGCACCACCATGTCAAACGGTGTGGTCGTGGTGCCCCGATCAGAGAAACCACGAACATGGAAGCGGGCTTCGTTGGCCCGGCCATGCACCATGGAGTGGATGACCCAGGTAGAACCATGGAAGGCGAACATCACCGGTGCATCACGGGTGAACAAGGCCTCAAACGACCCATGATCCATACCGTGGGGGCGCGTTTCCGGGTTGCTGAGAATGCACAGGTCCACGACATTGACCAGCCGTACGCGGATGCCGGGGACATATTTCTGCAGCAGCCATGCCGCCGCCACCGCCTCGGTGGTCGGTACATCGCCAGCGCACGCTAACACCACATCGGGATCGTCACCCTCATCGCTGCTGGCGAAATTCCAGATCGATGCGCCTTGAGAGCAGTGTTTCAGCGCAGCGTCGAAATCCAGCCACTGGAAATCCGGCTGCTTGCCGCAGGTCACCACGTTCACGTAATTGCGGCTGCGCAAGCAGTGATCGAACACGTTGACCAGGCAGTTGGAGTCCGGCGGGTAGTACACCCGCACCACGTCGGAACGACGTTGCAACACATTGTCGACAAAGCCCGTGGACTGATGACTGAAACCATTATGGTCGTTGCGCCAGGCATGGCTGGTGAGCAGCACATTGAGCGAGGCCAATGGGCGGCGCCACTGAAACTCGCGACTCTGCTGCAACCATTTGGCATGTTGCGTCACCATGGAGTCGACGACTTGGGCGAAAGCCTCATAGGTCGACCACATGCCGTGGCGCCCCGTAAGCAAATAACCCTCCAGCCAGCCCTCGCACAAATGCTCGCTGAGCACCTCCATCACCCGGCCATTGGGCGCGAGGTGATCGTCGATCTCGAGTACCGGTCCCGTAGCCGTTCGGTTGGTGGCTTCAAACACCGCATTGAGTCGGTTGGAATTGGTTTCATCCGGCCCGAACACGCGGAAGTTGGTGGGGTTGAAGCGAATCACGTCACGCAGGTATTCGCCCAGCTTGCGCGGCGCCTCAGCGATCACTTCGCCTGGCCCCGGCACTTCCAGGCCATAGTCGGCAAAGTCTGGCAGGTCTAGCGCGGTCAGCACTCGCCCGCCGTTGACGTGAGGAACAGCGCCCATACGCAACGCGGCCGGCGGGGTCAGTGCCTGCAGTTCAGGCACCAGCGCACCGTTGTCATCAAACAACGTCTGTGGCGAATAGCTGCGCATCCAGGCCTCGAGCTGGGCCAAGTGTTGTGGATTCTGGATCACATTGGCCAGTGGCACCTGATGCGCGCGGAATGTGCCTTCGACCGGCAGACCGTCGACCACCTTCGGCCCGGTCCAGCCTTTAGGGCTGCGCAAAATAATCATCGGCCAACGCAAACGCTCGACCAGCCCCTCGTTCCGCGCACGACGCTGGATGTCACGTATGCTGGCGTAAGACGCATCCAGGGCCGCCGCAAAACGTTGATGCATGCCTGGCAAATCGTCGCCCGCGACAATAATCGGTTCATAACCGCGTCCACGGTACAGCTCGACAAGGTCGGCATCGTCTGTGCGCGCTTCCACGGTGGGGCCGGAGATTTTGTAACCATTGAGGTGCAAAATCGGCAACACCGCACCATCGTCGCGGGGATTGAGAAAACGGATGCTCTTCCAGCTGCCCTCCAGTGGACATGTCTCGGCCTCGCCATCACCAATCACGCAGGTCACCAGCAACTCGGGATTGTCAAACGCAGCGCCGAAGGCATGCACCAGCGAATAACCCAGTTCGCCGCCCTCATGCAGGGAATTGGGCGTGTGCGGACCACAGTGGCTGGGCACGCCACCTGGCGTGGAGAAACTGCGGAAAAACCGCAACATGCCCGCCTCGTCCGGCGTTATCTCAGCGTGCACCTCGCTGTAAGTGCCCTCCAGCCAGGCGCAGGCATTGAGCGTAGGGCCGCCATGCCCGGGTCCAGAGATATAGACCATCTCGACATGCTGCTCGCTGATGAGCCTGTTCAAATGCACGTAGATGAAGTTCTGCCCCGCCGATGTTCCCCAATGTCCCAGCAGGCGCGGCTTGATGTGCTCGGCAGTCAGGGGCTCGCGCAACAGCGCGTTGGCCTTGAGGTAGATCTGCCCGACACACAGGTAATTGGCGGCGAGCCAGTAACGATGCATACGATCAAGCAGGTCGGCGGAGAGTGGACCGACGTCGTTAAGTTCAGGCGACGCGATCGGTACGGCTGACGGGTTATCAGCGCTGGACAGCAGCGGGTTGAAAATATACATAACGACTCCATAGGACGGCGTTGTAGACGTTTCCGCAACAGCAGGTCGATTGCAAACAGACTGCCCGGGAGCCGTCTGACTGTAGAAGACAGTTGCACATTGTCTACTACCCTTCAGTGTTCCTTGATTATCAAACCGATAGCTTTTCGCCGACTGGCTGAGGGCTTCCGTCCTTCATAAAACGTCGGGAAACAGTACCGTACAATGTCCAACCCAACATCGTCACAATGCCACCCAGCATCATCGCGTCTGCACCGGCGCTGAAGAGTGCGTAGTAACTGTAGGCTGCGGCAATGTAAGCGACAATATTAGCCAGTAACGCCTGGCGCGGGGTTACGTTTGCGGCTTGTTGAATCGTCATCAAGGCCGCCATGGACATCAGATAGGGGACCAGATTGGTCACCACCGCCAGATTAACGAGTCGGTCGAACTGCCCACTCAGGTCCGGGCTGATGGTCATCAACGACAACGCTGTCTGGCATGCCAACAAGACGAGCATACCGGCGACAGGCGTATCGGTCTTGGTCACCTTGCCGAAGATTTTCATGAAGTACCCGACATCCGCCGAGCTCTTGAACACTTGGCCAATGGTGAACTGCCACCCCAATAACGAACCAATACAGGCCACAATCATCAGGCCCATGACAATGTTGCCCACCAGAGGCGTAAACATCGTGGCAAACGCCAGACCAAAGGGTGCCGTCGAGCTGACCAGCTCAGCATTGGGAATCATCCCCGCAATCACGTTGGTCGAGACGATGTAGATCACTGCTGAAGCCAAGGTTCCCCCCAGCACGGCGATCGGCACATTACGCTCCGGGTTCTCGACGGCATCGGTGTTGGCGCATGCGGACTCGAGCCCCAGGAAAGCCCACAAGGTGATCGAGATCGAGGCCCCTACTGCTTGCATAAACGGCATGTTATGGGGGTTCCAGGCCGCTCGATAGGTTGAGAAGTCGAACCAGAACCAGCCGATTATCGAAAGGACGACAACCGGCAGGATGACCCCCCAAATGGTGACGTTACCAATCCGACCAGTGATCCTTGCCCCCCCGAAGTTGGCAAACATCGTGACCCAGAGCAGCGCGACAGCGGCCATTGCAG
This sequence comes from Pseudomonas sp. 5C2, assembly GCF_034314155.1. Taxonomy (NCBI): domain Bacteria; kingdom Pseudomonadati; phylum Pseudomonadota; class Gammaproteobacteria; order Pseudomonadales; family Pseudomonadaceae; genus Pseudomonas; species Pseudomonas sp. 5C2. Next base: position 1,711,001 of record NZ_JAVIWH010000002.1, read on the forward strand.
TGGCAACCGGTGATAGCGATGTTTTGAACAGGACGACTGAATAGCCCACTGCCGTAATAGCGATTGCAATGTTGGCGATCAGCAGCGACACGCCATACGTGTAGTTGGACATGAAGTTGCCCGAACGCCCGAACGCGTACTCCGCATACCCGCCCATACCGCCAGCCTTACGGCTGAAGCGCCCGCACTTGGCAAACGCATAAGCCAGTGCCAATGAGCCCAGCGCGGTCACGATCCAGGAGAAAATCGATATCGTCCCGACCTGCGCCAGTTTGCTCGGCAGCATGACAATGCCCGACCCAAGCATGTTGACAGCCGTCAGCACGGTCAGCTGCACCACACTCATCTTTTTAACTGCAGTTCCCATGTTCCACCCCTTTTACAGCCCGAAACGACGACATGTTTAATCGATACGCCTCACCGGTTGGTGGGCGTCCACGGTGATGAGTCGTTACTGCTTGAGCACGTAGCCATAAGCCCGCAGGCGGCCATCGTCTTCTTGTTTCAGGTACACGCCCTGCAATTCTGGGGTGAACCCCGGGAACTGATTAATAGCGTCCTGGAGTGCGAGGAAGTACTTCAGCGCCGCACCGTCCCAGACCTCACCGGGCACCACGCACAGTACGCCTGGCGGATAAGGCAACGCGCCCTCTGTGGCGATACGCCCTTGCGCACTTTCCAGAGGAATGAGCTCAACGTTGCCACGGATGAACTCCAGGTTGGCGTCGCGCGGGCCCATTGCGATTGCGGGCATGTGCGACTGCCGGAACATCTCTTTCTGCAACTGTTTGACGTCATGCTGCGCATACAGGTTGTGCATTTCCTGACACAACTGAACGATGGTGTAGTCTTTATAACGGGCTTCGTGCGCGGCATAAATACCGGGCAATACGCTGCTCAACGGCGCGTCGTCTTTGATAAACCGCTCGAACCGGGCGATCTGAGCCACCAAGTGGTGCATCTTGGCCTTGTCTTCGGCGGGCGTAAGCAGAAACAGAATCGAGTTCAGGTCGCTTTTTTCCGGCACGATCCCGTTCTGACGCAGGAAGGTCGCCAGGATGCCGGCATGGATCCCGAAGCTTGTGTATTGGCCGGTGACTGCATCAATGCCCGGCGTGGTGAACAACAACTTGCACGGGTCAATGAAGTATTGCTGCTCGTTATACCCTTCGAACGCATGCCAGCGTTCATCGGGGTGAAACATGAAAAACTTGAGGTTGCTGGCAATCTCGTCGGTGGAATAATCCTGCCAGTATTTGCCATCGATAGTCGGCGGCACGAACGGCCTGATCAATGTGCAGTTGTCCATCACCATTTTGCGCGCCTCAATACCGGCGCGTACGCACTCGCTCCACAAACGCAGGCCGCTGCGGCCGCTGTGCATGCGGGCATTGACATCGAGCGAGGCAAACAGTGGATAGAACGGACTGGTCGACGCCTGCGCCATGAACGAGTTATTCAGGCGATGGTGATTGCAGTAGCGATCCTGCCCTTTAATGTGACGGTCTTTTTTGTGGATTTGCGATGCTTGAGAGAAACCGGCCTGTTGTTTGTGAATCGATTGCGTCACAAAAATGCCGGGGTCATCAGGACCCAGCTCCAGCAACATTGGCGAACAGTCGCGCATCATGGGAATGAATTGCTCATAGCCCACCCATGCCGAGTCGAACAGAATGTAGTCGCAGAGATGGCCTATCTTGTCGACTACCTGACGGGCGTTATAAATCGTACCGTCGTAGGTCCCCAACTGAATCACCGCCAGCCGGAACGGCCTTGGTGCAGCGGCTTTTTCGGGCATGATTTCCTGCAGACGCTCACGCAGGTACGTTTCGTCAAAACAGTGCGCGTCGATACCGCCGATAAAGCCGTAGGGGTTGCGTGCTGTTTCCAGATAAAGCGGCGTGGCGCCCGCCTGGAATAAAGCGCCTTGATGCACCGACTTGTGGTTATTTCGATCGAACAGCACCACATCCCCAGGCGTCAGCAGCGCATTGGTCACGACCTTGTTCGACGCCGAGGTGCCATTGAGGACAAAGTAAGTTTTATCCGCGTTGTAAATCTGAGCCGCACGTTGTTGGGCGGCCAGCGCCACGCCTTCGTGGATCAACAGATCCCCCATCTCCACATCGGCGTTACAGCGGTCGGAGCGAAACAGCGTCTCCCCAAAAAACTCAAAGAACTGACGCCCGGCAGGGTGCTTGCGAAAGAACTGTCCGCCTTGGTGCCCTGGGCAAGCAAACGTTGAGTTGCCACGCTCCTCATAGCGTTTGAGTGCACCGAAAAAGGGGGGAAGCAGATTGTCCTCATACCGCCGGGCAGCGGTTTCCAGCTTGTCGCCATAGAACTCGGCCTTGTCACTGCCCAAATCGAATACGCCACTGATCTGTAACAACACATCTTCAATGCCGGGGAGCGTGTTACGAGAGAACTTGTCCTGCGCGGTAACTGCAAAAAAAACAGGAATATCGAACCCGGAATTACTAATCACCTCGATCATTCCATTGCGCACGTCTTCCGTCGTGAGAACGGCGGCGGCAATGTCGGTCAAATCGGTTTGATCAAAACCCACAACCTGTCGCGAGGTCAGAAAACAGGCCTGTGCAGCAACGCTGGAAGCCACTTTCAACTGCTTCATCGCTTTCTCCTTATACCGTTGTGTTGTCAATCCATTCGTATCCGCGGGCTGACAGACAACCGCTCGGCAACTCAGGAATGGAACGTACAGGGAGTGGTTAATTCAATAACTTTCAGTTTTCTTATTTGCCGCCCGGAATTCGGCGCTGGCGTGCAGCAATTGCAAGGTATGACGTGCAATTACGTTGTCTTCATCGGTGGGAATTACCCAAGCTGCCACCCGGCTGTCAGGGTGCGACAGGCGAGGGCCGTGCTTTTGGTTTGCAGGTTCATCCATGTCCAGCCCAAGCCAGGCGCAGCCCTTTAGAATGGCGGCTCGCACGGCGACCGCGTGTTCGCCAATGCCGCCGGTAAATACCAGCGCGTCAAGCCCGCCCAATACGGCAGAAAACGCCCCTATTTCGCGCACGATGGTACGCACATAGACATCAATGGCCTCTTTGGCTTCAGGGGCTTGGCTGGCAGACAGTTCACGCATGTCGCTGGAAATTCCGCCAGAGACGCCTAACACACCACACTCGTGATAAAGCAAATGCTCAAGCGCCTGGACCGTCATGCCTCGCTCGCGCAAGAGGTACAGCAGGATGCCGGGATCCAGATGGCCTGGGCGAGTGCCCATAAGGATGCCGTCCAGCGTGGTAAAACCCATGCTGGTGGCGCGGCTGAGTCCCCCGTGCAAGGCACACAAACTTGCGCCATTACCGAGGTGGGCGACGATGGTCCGACCCGCCGCCGCACGCGAATCGTAGCCCGGCAAGACACTGGCAATGTATTCGTAGGAAAGACCGTGGAACCCATAACGACGTATGCCCTCCTCGCTCAAGGCACGAGGCAGTCCATACAGTGTTTCCAGGCGATCCAGAGAGTGGTGAAACGCAGTATCGAAACACGCCACTTGCGGCAGTCGAGGGTGTTCGCGCGCCAAGTACCGCACCGGGGCCAGACACAGAGGCTGATGCAAGGGTGCGATCGGTATCAGCGCTTCCATTTCGCTCAATACCGTCGCATCGATCAAGGCGGCGACCTGCTTTCGTTCGCCTCCGTGAACGATTCGGTGGCCCGCGGCAGCAAGCGTGTCACCGGTGTAGCGTTCGATCCATTCAACCAAACGACCCAACGTCTCGTCGGTGACCGACTCATCCGTCTGCGGCCACTGCTCCTCGACATTCACGTCACTGGCGACCTCGCGAAAGCGTAACCGGTATACGTTGCCCTGCCTCTCCAGGCTGCCATGACCGCGGGCCACGGGCTGCCCTTGATCATCCAGCCTGGATGGGTAGATGGAAAACTTGATGCTTGAAGAACCTGCGTTCATCACAAGCAACAAGCCCTCGGTGGACGGGCCCAATGAGACGCGTGCCTGATCATCCATACGATTTCCTTAGTATCGGGCAGTGATCGAAGACGCTTTATTGAGACAGAATCACTTTTATAGCCTTTTCTTTGGCCGCGTTGGCAAACACCTCATATGCCTCAAGAATGTTGTCTAGTTTGAAGCGATGAGTGATGAGCTGGCCCGGCTCGATTTTTCCGGATTGCACCGTTTTCAATAACATCGGCGTGGTATTGGTGTTGACTAGGCCGGTGGAGATATTGATGTTTTGAATCCACAGTTTTTCCAGGTGCAGCTCGACACTTTTGCCATGCACACCCACGTTGGCAATATGCCCGCCCGGAGCAATCACTTGCTGACAGGTATCGAAGGAGGCAGGAATGCCCACGGCTTCGATGGCAACATCCACACCCACCCCATCGGTCAATGCGAAGATTCGATCGACAGCATTCTCCACGTTGATGTCAATGGTGTGAGTGGCGCCGAATCGCTTGGCAACTTCGAGCCGATTTGGATCGGCATCCACCACAATCAGGGTGGCAGGAGAATAAAACTGGGCAGTGAGCAATGCCGCCAATCCGACCGGACCCGCGCCCACGATGACGACTGAATCGCCCGGTTTGACCTTGCCCGACAGCACACCGATCTCAAAACCGGTGGGCAAAATATCGCTCAACATCACCAACGCTTCTTCATCGGCGCCAGCAGGAATCGGGTACAGGCTGTTGTCTGCGTGCGGAATGCGTACCTGTTGTGCCTGGGTACCGTCAATCAAGTGGCCGAGAATCCAGCCGCCATCAGCACAGTGCGAATACAGCTGACGCTTACAGTTGGCGCAACTGCCGCATGAGGTGACACACGAAATCAGTACGTGATCGCCCTTCTTGAAGTTACGGACAGCCGAACCAACCGCCTCCACGACGCCCACGCCCTCATGGCCCAGCGTCCGTCCTTTTGTGACGGCAGGAACATCACCTTTAAGGATGTGCAGATCAGTACCGCAGATGGTGGTGTGCAGGATTCGCACAACAGCATCAGTAGGCTTTTCGATGATAGGGTTTGCTTTGTCCTCCCAGGATTTCTGGCCAGGACCTTGATAAACGAGAGCTTTCACTTAATGTCACTCCTCAGCTAAGGCGTAAACCATCACATTGGGCTCCCTGTCGGCACGTCAACCGGGGCTGGCACTTTCTAAACGTCAACGCCATTAACGGGGCAAACCTCACCCCTTTTGTCGACCCGAAACCCGAATTTCATGTGCAGCATAGGCTGATATTTATAACAGGCTGAATTTTGCGTCGGTTGATCTGGGTCAGTGAACCGCCCGCCTCCAAAAACCGGACTGCTCGCGGCGTTGCACCGGGTCCACTATCGTCTGCGGGATGTTTGTAGCGTTGGCCAAGACTAAACGCAGGCCTCGGTTTGTGCCCAAACGCAACGCGCCACGACAAGGCGTGGCGCGTTGCTCTATCAAGATAGACGATCAACAGCAGCGGGGAGACTGCCCGTTGCCGCCGCCGTAACGCGCCTCCTGACGTTCACGAAAGAACGCTTCGTAGGTCATCACCGGCTTATCGGGGTGGGTGATCTGCATATGCTCGACGTAATTATCGTAGTCAGGCATGCCCACCATCAGGCGGGCGGCCTGGCCGAGGTATTTCCCGAGTCGACTCAGGTCATTGAACATAGGCAGCTCCTCCGTTGAAACCCAGGCTCATCGTGCGTCTGGCAGCGCCTGGAATGGCGCTTCTTTATCCGTACGCTCTTTGGTGCCCCACGCCGCCACACCGACCTTGATCGCATAGAACAGGATGCTGAACACCACGAACAGGAACAGCGCAGTCAGGGTAGCGTTGGTGTACGCGTTGAAAATCACGTGCTGCATCTGATCGATAGTCTTGGCCGGGGCCAATACCTGACCCGCATCCAGCGCCGTGCGGTACTTGGTCGCCAAAGCCAGAAAGCCAACCGCCGGGCTCGGATCGAACAGCTTGATGTAGCCGGCCATGGTGGTGCAGATCAGCAGCCACACCGCTGGCAGCAGGGTGACCCATATGTAGCGTTGGCGCTTCATTTTGATCAGCACGACGGTCGCGAGCATCAGCGCGATACCGGCCAGCATCTGGTTGGAGATGCCGAACAGCGGCCACAAGGTGTTGATCCCGCCCAACGGGTCGATCACGCCTTGATAAAGCAAGTAGCCCCACATCGCGACGCAACCGCCAGTCGCGATCAGGTTGGCAGTCCAGGATTCAGTACGTTTAAGCGCCGGTACAAAGGTACCCAGCAAATCCTGGAGCATGAAACGACCGGCTCGGGTCCCCGCATCCACGGCGGTGAGGATGAACAGCGCCTCGAACAGAATCGCGAAGTGGTACCAGAACGCCATGGTGTCTTTGCCCGGCAGTACCTGGTGCAGTATCTGCGCGATACCGACCGCCAGGGTCGGCGCACCGCCAGCACGGGCCAGCACAGTGGTTTCACCGATGTCTTTAGCCACCGCAATCAGCGCGTCTGGAGTGATGGCAAAGCCCCAACTGCTGACGGTTTGCGCAACCGTGACCGCGTCGCTGCCGACAATCGCTGCAGGGCTGTTCATCGCGAAATACACGCCCGGATCAATCACCGAAGCCGCCACCATGGCCATGATCGCCACGAAGGACTCCATGAGCATCGCGCCGTAGCCGATGTAACGGGAGTTGGCTTCACTGTCGAGCAGCTTCGGCGTGGTACCCGACGCGATCAACGAGTGGAACCCGGACACCGCACCGCAGGCAATGGTGATGAATAGGAAGGGGAACAGCGCGCCTTTCCAAACCGGACCGGTGCCGTCGGTGAACTGAGTCAGCGCGGGCATTTTCAGCTCAGGCGCAATGATCAGGATGCCAATTGCCAACGCAACGATGGTGCCGATTTTCAGGAACGTCGACAGGTAATCCCGGGGTGCCAACAACAGCCAGACCGGCAATACCGCCGCGACGAAGCCGTAACCGACCAGCATCCAAGTGATTTGTATGCCGGTGAAGGTGAAGGCCTTGGACCAGACCGGGTCCGCAGCAATCTGCCCGCCGGTCCAGATCGACGCCAGCAGCAAAATCACACCGATCAGCGAGATTTCGCCAATGCGACCCGGACGGATGTAGCGCATGTAGACGCCCATGAACATCGCAAGCGGGATCGTCGCCAGCACCGTGAACATGCCCCATGGGCTGTCCGCCAACGCTTTAACCACGATCAGCGCCAACACCGCAAGGATGATGATCATGATCAGGAAGCAACCGAACAAGGCAATGGTGCCGGGCACACGGCCCATTTCTTCACGCACCATCTCGCCCAGGGAGCGACCGTTGCGCCGGGTGGACAGGAACAGAATCATGAAATCCTGCACCGCACCGGCGAACACCACACCGGCAATCAGCCAGAGCGTACCGGGCAGATACCCCATCTGCGCCGCAAGCACCGGGCCGACCAGAGGGCCGGCGCCAGCGATGGCGGCAAAGTGGTGACCAAAAAGGATATGTTTGTTGGTCGGCACATAGTCCAGACCATCGTTATTGACGACCGCAGGGGTGGCGCGATTAGGGTCCAGCTGCATCACTTTGGTGGCGATGAACAAGCTGTAATAACGGTAGGCAACCAGATAAATCGCCACGGCGGCGACCACGATCCAGAGTGCGTTGATGGCTTCACCGCGGCGCAGCGCGACGACACCCAATGCAATTGCCCCCAAGCAGGCAACGGCGAACCAAGCAAGATGTTTGGTCAGTCGAGTCATTGTGGGTCTCCTGCCGAGGAACATAGCCCTGCGGCGATAGTTGTTATTGTTATGCCCCGTAAAAAAGGGCTTAACTACTATCCGCGCACTACGCGGGTATAAACATCCGCAGTACTACTAAGACTTCTACGTAGAACTACGCGGGTCAATTGCCGCCTTACGCGGCTACCATGTGCCGTCAAGTCGTTCGACAATCGGTGTCTAGCCCTCTTTAGGCAAACCCGTCAGCCTGGATTTCACTCGTCATGCAACTCAAATACAAAATCGTCGCCCTCGGCATCCTGCCCCTGATATTGGCCGTTGGGGTCATCAGCGCGCTGGTCATATTCCAAAACCAGCGTCTGGGTGAACAGCAGGCGCAGCTGATTGAAGACAGTATTCTGGCCAGTAAACGTGCGGAGCTGAAAAACTACGTAGAAATGGCGATGAGCGCGCTTGCCCCGGTGTATGAGAGTGGTCGGGACGATGAGCAAACCAAGCAAAAAGTCCTTGATGAGCTGGCAAAGCTAAGTTTTGGCATCAACGGCTATTTCTTCGTCTATGACCATAACGGCCGCAGTCTGATGCACCCCCGTCAGGCCGCGCTGGTGGGCCAAGACTTGTGGAGCATGACCGACCCCCATGGGTTACCGGTGATTCAGGCGTTACTAAAAAGCGCGCAGTCCGGCGACGGGTTTCAACATTACGCATGGGAAAAGCCCTCGACCGGACAGGTCACCGACAAACTGGCGTACGTCGTGATGCTCGACCGCTGGGGCTGGATGCTCGGCACCGGGATTTATCTTGAGGACGTCGAGCGCGCCACCCATCAGGCTCGCGAAGAAGTCGCCCGAGGCATCTACACCACCATGCTCGCTATTGGTGTCGTAGCCCTCGTCGCCGTGTTGCTGGTCTTTGCGTGCGGGCTGACCTTGAACGCCAGCGAACATCGTCTAGCCGATAAAAAGCTGCAAGGTTTGACTCAACGCATTGTGAGTCTTCAAGAAGAAGAGCGATCACGGCTCTCGCGTGAACTGCACGACGGCATCAGCCAGGTGTTGGTTTCAATCAAATTTCAGTTTGAACTGGCCGCCCTTGAACTCGAGGCCGGACGCGAAAAAGGCCAGGACATCCTTCGTCAAGGAATAGGTCGGCTTGCGGATGCAATCGGCGAAGTTCGGAGCATTTCTCATGATCTTCGCCCTTCGTTGCTTGACACGCTGGGGCTGGCCGCCGCCGTCGCCCAGTTGGTGACAGAGTTCGAACTGCGAAGCGGTTTGACCCTTCACTATGAAAACAACCTCGGCGACGTCCAACTGGTCGATGGCGCCCCCGTGGCACTTTTCAGGATCCTGCAGGAGGCGCTGACCAACATCGAACGTCACGCCAAAGCCAATAACGTATACATTGATCTGGAGGGTGATCCGGCCCAGGTCAGGCTATCGGTATGCGATGATGGCGTCGGGTTCAATATCAATCGGCTTGAAGAGATCCACGGTGGGATCGGCTTGCGCAACATTCGCGAGCGCGTCGATCACTTCAACGGCCACTTCAGTCTGTCGTCGATCCCTGGCAGAAGTGAATTGATCATTACCCTCCCCACCCGCCTTCGCTCACTCGCGTAGTGCTCATAACAACAAGCCAAAAACAACCCTGAAAACAACCAGAGCGCGATCATGAACACCTCATACCCCATCCGTATTGCGTTGGTGGACGATCACTCTTTAGTGCGTGATGGCATACGCGCATTGCTGGGTGTCCGGCCTTCCTTCGACGTGGTCGGCGAGGCCGAGAATGGGGCCCAGGCACTCGATCTTTGCGGCCGTGTTTCACCCGACATTCTGCTGGTCGACATCGGTTTGAAAGACATGAATGGCCTGGAACTGACACGACTGCTGCGCATTCAGTACCCGGACATCAAAATCCTCATTCTGAGCATGTATGACAACCATGAGTACATCGCGACCTCCATTCGAGCAGGCGCCAGTGGTTATGTGCTGAAAAACGCCCCCTCAAAGGAAATCATTGCGGCCATCGAGGCGATCGCCACAGGCGGGACGTTTTACAGCGCCGAAGTGGCCCTCAAACTGGCCACCAGGAAACCAGATGAAACCGAACTCACTCCGAGGGAAAGCCAAGTGCTCATCGGTCTGGCGCAGGGTTTGAACAACAAGACTATTGCCCGGGAACTTGCTATCAGCGTGCGCACGGTCGAAACCCATCGTTTGAGCATCAGGCGCAAGCTCAAGGTCGACAAACCGGCAGGTCTGGTTAAATACGCGATGGAGCACGGCCTGCTGTCCCGCTGAACCTGTGCGTCAGTCCATCGTAACCGTGCGCAAGACGATCAGCCCTGCCAATAGAACATTGCCTTGGCCAGGATCACGATCCCGACCATGTGGCAGAACAGACTGATATGAATAACGCGCGAGTAACGTGCATTCATACGCCCGCTTCTCAGCAAAAACATGGCCGTGAGAAAGTGCCCCAATACGCTGATGGCAAGCAGAATTTTCAGCGCAAGCAAGGTACCGAAAGAAGACGCCAGCGGCGTGGCCAGAAGTGGCAAATAGCGCTGCCAGACCATGCCCAGCCCGGCGCCGAACAGCGTCAGCAAGACCCATGGCATCAGCTTTCGAGCGCGCAGAGCAATGCCTCGCTCGACCAGAATCATCGCCTTGGCCGGTATCTTCTTGAGGACGCTCTCGAGGATCAACACTTCGAAAAACACCGTGCCAATGAAGATCAGAGCAGCGAACAGGTGCAGGGTCAGCAGGATGGGATAGCTCATGGTCTTCTCGGGTTCAGGTCGGCAGAATTTCACGTGGCCCACGACGGGTGGTGCCGCCCGCAAAAACAAATACAGGATCTCTCCCCAGGCACGATAGCGTCCTGTCCTGAGTCAAGAGTTCTGCGCTCAACGCAGCTTCAGCGGGTCCACGATCCCGGCCACTATGGCCATGCCCACCAGATCTGGCAGGTGGTCGGCCTGCATGCGCTTCATGACCCGAGACCGGTACAGATCCACAGTTTTTGCGCTCACACCCAGTTGCTCGGCGATTTCGCGGGTGGTGTAACCCTGCACCAACGGCAGCAACACATCGCGCTCGCGGGGCGTCAGCGTGAGCAAGCGCGCCTGCAATTGTGCATGACCCTGGCTGCCGGAGCGGCTTGCATCGAAGCTGCCCAAGGCCTGCTGCACACTGTCCAGCAACAACTGTTCGTTGTATGGTTTTTCGATAAAGTCATGAGCGCCGGCTTTGAATGCGCGCACCACAATCGGCACGTCTGCATGGCCACTGACGAAAATGACCGGCAGGTTCAGTTCACGCGCGCGCATTTCTTCCTGCACATTCAACCCGCCCATGCCGGGCATGCGCACATCCAGCAGCACGCAGGCGTTGAGTTGGGCGTCACACGCGTCCAGGAAAGCGAGGCCACTGGTAAACGGCAGTGCTTTGAGGCCCACCGACTCCAGCAACCAGACGGTCGAGTCGAGCATGCCCTGATCGTCATCGACCACATAGACCACCTGCTCCGCGACACTCGTCATTCATTCACTCCTGATATTATTTTTAGGGGACCAACAAGCGGCAAGTAGCAGCGCATCAGTAGTCCGACCGATACGCGCCGGGCCTGCAATTCACCGCCGAAACCTTCAATAATGCTGCGACTCATGGACAGCCCCAGCCCCAGCCCATCGACTTTGCTGGTGTAAAAAGGGGTGAATATCTTCTCCAGCTCGGCCTCGCTCACGCCTGGGCCCTGGTCGTGCACACTGATCTCCACCCGCCCGTCACTGGCCAGGTCCGCAGCGAGCACAATCATCGAAGGCTGCCCCCGATGAGACTCACGATTGGCGTCGATGGCATTGCGCAGCAGATTGAGCAGCACTTGCTCCAGCAGTACCCGGTCGGCATAAACGGGCGGCAGATTATCCGGCAGTTGCTCCTCGATAGTCACTTGGCAATTGCTCGCCTCCCACGCACACATGCGCACCGCCTCCCGAGCGACCTCGGCGACATCAAGGGCCTGCATACGCCGCTGGCCCTTGCGCAGGAAGGCGCGCAGACGCTTGATCACTTCCGACGCGTGATTGGCGTGCAGGGTAATCCGTTCCAGACCCTGGGCTACCCGTTCGGCAGCCTGAGGGTTGGTACCCAGTGCCTGTAAATAACGCTGGCTGGCATTGGCATAGTTGACCACCGCCGCCAACGGCTGGTTGATTTCGTGGGCAATGCCCGAGGCCAGCTCACCCAGTGTCACCAAACGCGCGGTGTGCGCGAGTTCGTCTTGGTGGTGACGCTGTTGCACGTCGCGCAGCTCACGCTCGGTCATGTCCCGCGCTACCAGTGAGTAATAACGCTCGCCCCCGGCCGGCCGGTGAGCCAGGAGCACCAGCGATACTGGCACCGAAGGGCCGCCGCTGGGTGGCTGAAGCCGTGTTTCCAGGTTCCAGGAACCGTCGCGCTCGGCGGTGCTCCAGCCCTCCCGTTGCAGACGCTCCAGGTCATCGCTGGCAAAGAACTCGCTCAGGGCCGGCATCGGCTGCTGCTCGCCCAGACGCAAAATACGTCGTGCAGCAGGGTTGAGGTAAGTGACCTGACCACTCGGATCGATAAACAGGACCGGGTCAGTATTGGCCTCTACCACTTCAGCCAGTCTTCGCTTGTTCTCTTCAGCCTCGACCCGAGAGGTGATGTCACGCGAAACGCTGACTACCTCGACCACCGTACCGGTGTAAGTCTCTCGAATCGCACGGCAGGCGGTCTCGAACCAAAGGTAATGCCCGGCACGGTGGCGGATGCGGTACGTCATGGTGTGATAACCATCCTGCTCCAGGGCGTCCCGCGCGCGCTGCACCAGACTGGCCAGATTCTGGGCATGGAATAGACCGTGGGCAGGCAGCCCACGCAACTCTTCAGGCCAATACCCGAGCAAGGTCCAGGAAGCCGGCGAGGCGTCGAGAAAGTATCCCTCCGGTGTGTGCCGGGAAATAAGATCAGTGGTGTTCTCGATAATCAACCTGTACAACCGCCGCGCCTTGGCTGCCTCACGTTCCGCCAACACTTGCGCGGTAGCTTCCCGACAGCGTGCCAACACGCGGTTTTCCTGTAAGTCGGGAATAAATGTCCAGATCAATATTCGCTCTTCAAACTGTGCCTCGACCCCTTCAATGGCACGCTGCTGTTCGAGACAGGCGCGGACCAGCACCTGTTGGTTTACCGGCAAAAAACCCGACACGTCGGTCAAAGGCCGCTCGGCGAGCAATGCCAACAGAGCCGCATTCAACTCCAGCGGCCGACCCTGCGCATCCAGCAGCAGACTCGGTTGCGGGTCATGGCCCAGTAGCGGCGAGCCACGCAGCACCCCGTTGACGGTACTCAGCAGTGTCGTCAGCAGATCCTGCACCCAGCCCAGCCAGTCCAGGCTCACCCCTTCGCACACTTCCACCAACAGCAGCCCCGCCTGCCCCGGCTCCAGCGCCAGATCAAATACCTGGCCATAGCTGATAGCCGCACGGCGCAGACGGCCAGACAGCCAGCAATCGAGTTGACGGACCTGATCCAGATCGAGCCGCCCTTCGTCGGCCAGACGCTCGAATAATAACTGGTCACTGGCCAACAATGGGTCTCCCAGACCCGGTGGCAAATGCTGAGCGGCGCCTTCATGGCTATAAATTCGCGCCTGTGGCTGCCAACTCAAATACACCGCCTGACGCACTTCGGGACAGTCCTGAAACGCGCGGCACAATGAGTCGGCACGGGCAGCCAGAGGCACGCCCTCACATTGCAGGCGCAACCAACTGTGTAATCGAACGGGGGTTGAGGTCATCGCAGCTCCTTGTAGCGGACGCCAAGCATATACGCGCCTTACTAGCAGGGCTGTATCCATTTAGTGCAAGATGAAAAACGTATAGTATTTTTACTATACTACTCAGGTAGTACTTCCATATCAGATGGCAATTAGCATATAAGGTGCGTCGGATAATCAACTGACCCTACGAGCAATCTGAACGGTCAGATATAGAGCTAATAATCAGCCACCGAGTACCCGCCACATGTCGATCTTCGAGCAGGGGTTAGCCCCTTCGGCTGTCAATCATATTGCTTTGTCGCCGCTCAGCTTCATTGAGCGCACTGCCAGCGTCTACCCTGACTACCCCGCCGTGATCCACGGTTCGATTCGTCGTACCTGGGCGCAAACCTATGCGCGATGCCGTCGTCTGGCCTCGGCGCTGGCCGGTCGCGGCATTGGCAAGAACGATACCGTGGCCGTGATGTTGCCTAACATCCCAGCCATGCTTGAGGTTCACTTTGCAGTGCCAATGATCGGCGCGGTGCTCAACCCGCTCAATGTGCGCCTGGATGCCGAAGCGATTGCCTTCATGCTCCAGCACGGCGAGGCCAAGGTGCTGATCACTGACCGCGAGTTCCATGACGTGATCCGCGCCGCCATCGGCATGCTGGACCACCCGCCGCTGGTGATTGACGTCGATGACCCGGAGTATGGCGAAGGCCAGGCCGTCAGCGACCTCGATTACGAAGCGCTGCTGGCCGAAGGTGATCCCGCGTTCGCCTGGCAATGGCCGGACGACGAGTGGCAGGCGATTGCACTGAACTACACTTCCGGCACCACCGGTAACCCGAAAGGCGTGGTCTACCACCATCGGGGCGCTTACCTGAACTCGCTGGGCAACCAGATGATCTGGAACATCGGGCACCACCCGGTTTTTCTGTGGACCTTGCCGATGTTTCACTGCAACGGCTGGTGCTACCCGTGGATCGTCACTGCGATGGCTGGCGTGCATGTGTTCTTGCGCCGCGTCGACCCGCAGAAGATTCTGACCCTGATCCGCGAGCATCAGGTCACCCACTTCTGTGGTGCACCGATCGTGCTCAACGCTCTGGTCAACATGCCTGAGTCGGCGAAGGCTGCCATTGATCACCCTATCAATGCCATGGTCGCAGGCGCCGCGCCACCGGCCAAAGTGATCGGCGCCGTGGAAGAGATGGGCATCAAGGTCACCCACGTCTACGGCCTGACCGAGACCTACGGCCCGGTCACGATTTGTGCCTGGCATGCCGAGTGGGATGAACTGCCGCTCGATGAGCGTGCCCAGGTCAAATCCCGCCAGGGTGTGCGCTACCCGACGCTGGAAGGCGTGATGGTGGCCGACCCGAAAACCCTGGAACCTACACCACGCGACGGCCAGACCATCGGCGAGATCTTCATGCGCGGCAACACGGTGATGAAGGGCTATCTGAAGAACCCGACCGCCACCGCAGAAGCTTTCGAAGGCGGCTGGTTCCATACCGGCGACCTGGCGGTCTGTCATCCCGATGGTTATGTAGAGATCAAGGACCGGCTCAAAGACATCATCATCTCGGGTGGCGAGAACATCTCCACCATCGAGCTTGAAGGCGTGCTCTACCGCCACTCGGGTGTGCTGGAAGCGGCCGTGGTTGCACGCCCCGATGAGAAGTGGGGAGAAACGCCTTGCGCGTTCATCACCCTCAAGGCCGACCACCAGAACGTTCGCGAAGCCGACATTATCAGCTTTTGCCGCGAGCATCTGGCAGGGTTCAAGGTGCCGCGCACCGTGGTGTTCACACTGCTGCCGAAGACTTCTACCGGGAAGATTCAGAAGTTCCTCCTGCGGGACATGGCCAAGAACCTTTAGTCCTTGCCCCTTTAACCCTCGACAAAGCCCCAAACAAGCGACAGGCCTGACCTGTCGCTTCGGGATTGTGCACGCCGAAATCGACCTGATAGCCATACCGCAACTTCAAGCACCGACAGCACCGACAGCACCGACAAAAAAAATAATACAGGGAGCAAAAAATGAGCAATATCCATGCAACCGACACCCAGCGCTGCGAACGCATTCGGGCCAATCCGAAATTCATCAAATTAGTGCAGAGCCGTTCGCGCCTGGCGTGGTCGCTGAGCGCTGCCGTACTGGGCACTTACTACTCGTTCATGCTGGTGGTGGCTTTTGCCCCTCAGTGGCTGCATGCACCACTGGCCGAGAATCGCATGATGACCGTGGGCATGCCCGTGGGCGCAGCGATCATCATCTTCTCCTGGCTGCTCACCGGCTGGTATGTCTACAAAGCCAACACCCGCTTTGACACCTTGGGCGCTGAAGTTCTCGAGGAGAGCAAGTGATGACTACTCTGCGTAATGTGATCCTTGCCGGCCTCGGCCTTCTGCCTGCTTCACTTGTACTCGCAGGGCCCTCGCTGGCCGGCGCAGTGGAAAAACAGCCACTCAATCTGCATGCCATCGGCATGTTTTTCGTTTTCGTCCTGGGCACTCTCCTCATTACCTGGTGGGCAGCGCGACAAACTCACTCCACCTCCGATTTCTACACCGCTGGCGGTGGCATCACAGGGTTCCAGAACGGTCTGGCAATTGCCGGCGACTACATGTCTGCGGCAACCCTGCTGGGCCTTTCGAGCCTGGTGTTCGCCAAAGGCTACGATGGCTTCATCTATACCATTGGCTTCTTCGTGGGCTGGCCGATCATCACCTTCCTGATGGCCGAGCGCCTACGCAACCTGGGGCGCTATACCTTCGCCGACATCGTTTCGTATCGCCTTGACCAAAACAAGGTACGCATCTTCGCCGCCTTTGGTTCGTTGACGGTGGTGTGCTGCTACCTGATCGTGCAAATGGTCGGCGCGGGTCAGTTAATCAAGCTGTTATTCGGCCTCGACTACCCGGTGGCGGTAGTGATCGTCGGCGCACTAATGTTGGTCTACGTCATCTTTGGCGGCATGATCGCGACCACTTGGGTGCAGATCATCAAAGCCGTGCTATTGCTCGCGGGTGGCACCACGCTCGCGGTGATGGCTATGTCCCAGTTTGATTTCAGCTATGAGATGTTGGCGACCAAAGCCATCGAAGCTCATGCCAGCGGCTGGAACATCATGGGCCCCGGCGCCATGCTCGCCGATCCGATCAATACGGCCTCCATGTCTCTCGGCCTGGTATTCGGCATCGCCGGTCTGCCACACATCCTGATGCGTTTCTTCACCGTGCCGAACGCTAAGGAAGCACGCAAATCGGTGTTCTACGCTACAGGTTTCATCGGTTTCTTCTTCCTTGTGGTCTGTACCTTGGGCTTTGCCGCGATGGTGATCATTGGCACCGACCCGCAGTACTACGTCAATGGCCAGGTAGGCGGTACGTTGATCGGCGGCGGCAACATGGTCGCAATGCATTTGGCTAAAGCAGTGGGCGGCAACCTGTTCTTCGGCTTCCTCTCGGCCGTGGCCTTCGCCACCATCCTCGCAGTGGTTTCCGGTCTGGCCCTGGCCGGTGCTTCAGCCATTTCCCACGACCTCTATGCCACCGTACTGAAGAAAGGCAAGGCCACCGAGAAGCAAGAAATGCGCGTGACCCGCATGGCCACTGTCGGCCTCGGCATCATCGCCATTCTGCTGGGCATTCTGTTCGAGAAGATGAACGTCGCTTTCCTGGTCGGTCTGACCTTCGGCATTGCCGCTTCGACCAACTTCCCTGTCCTGATCATGGCCATGTACTGGAAAGGCCTGACAACTAAAGGCGCAATCCTCGGTGGCTTTGCCGGTCTGATCTGCGCGCTGGTGCTGGTGATCCTGTCGCCAGCAGTATGGGTAACCGTACTCGGCCACGCCAAGGCGATCTTCCCCTACGACCACCCGGCACTGTTCTCCATGCCGCTGGCCTTCCTGGTGATCGTCGTGGTATCCAAACTCGACCGCAGTGTCCGGGCAGACAATGAACGGGACGCCTACGCCGACCAGTTTGTGCGTGCACAGACCGGCCTCGGAGCCGCCAGCGCTTCCAGCCATTGATAGACGGGGCACGGCGCGCTCAAGCGTGGCCGTGCCAACCGTTCCGTGAACCTGAAGCACGTGTTGTCGGTAGCACCTGGGTAGCCACTGAAAAGCGAATGCGCGCCTGGCGCACTTCGTAAAGATTTGCGACTTCGCCAGCAAAACCCCAAAAAGTCCTGGCACGCAAAAAAATGCCGGAGTTATTCTCCGGCATCACATGAATCTTAATCCCCACCCTAATTGCTGGGCCGCCTTGGCAATACAGCCCAGCCATCTCCTCATTTCCTCAATCTCTCAATTATTTCCCGCACACCCAACCTCTCGTCGAACGGCGCGAAAAGGACGCGCGGAGCGACAAAACCTGCCGTCGTAAAACTGGCTAAAAATGTTCAACTTTGTTCATATCTGTGTAATATCTTGAATCATATGATGCTAACGTTAAACAAGTTCCCATTCCTCATATGGAATGATTCAAGGAGAAAAATTTCGTCGTACGGCTGGCCCGCTGGAGCTAACGGGCTCTCCGAGTTCACCACAAAGGATGTTCAATTCCACGGATAGACGAGGCCGTCATGTATAGAGTGAGTACGGGCTACGCCAGTGTGTTGGTGAATACACTTTCGGCCCAAGGTTTGGATGTCGCCAACCTGTGCCAGGACGCCGGGCTGGACATGGAAATCTTGGGCCAGCCGGCTACCTTTTGTCGGCGAAGAATTATGTACCGTCTATGGGACCTGGCGACGCAGGTCTCGGGCAATCCAGATATCGGCCTGAAAGCCTACGGACACGTACAACCGGGCAGTTTCCAGATCGTGGGTTACACGATGATGTCCAGCCTGAACCTGAAACGCGCCCTGGAGCGTTTAGTTCGTTTCAGCGCGTTGATTGGTACTGGATTCAGCCTGTTCTTTGTTCAGGAAGGGCAGAATTATCGCCTGTCCGGGCTTGACCTCCAGCAACCCGACTCGGTTAAACCCCGGCAGTACACCGATGCAGGACTTGCTTCGCTGCTCGGTTTTTGCCGCTGGCTTACGGGTGGACATCTTCCGCAACCCCTGAGTATAGAGTTCTCCTATCCAGAGCCCGAGAGCATCCTGGAACATCAGCAACTCTTTGCTTGTCCGTTAATTTTCGGGGCGGCTTATGACAGCATCGTGTTCGATGGGCAGGAACTGCTGCGTCCCTTGAGTATGGCGAATGAGGCATTAGCCACTCTCCATGACAGTTTTGCCGAGGCTCAGCTGGACCTGTTGTTCGGTTTCTCTATTCTTGGCCGGGTTCGCGCGATGATCACTCAGCGCTTGAGCCAAGGGCTGGGACCTGGATTCTTCGACATGGAGTCAATGGCTGCAGCGCTCCACATCAGCAAACGAACACTTCAACGAGCGCTTGAGAAGGATGGCGTGCAATACAAGGATGTCTTGAGCGATCTGCGCAGGCAAATGGCTGACTTCTATCTGCGCCACTCTCATTACAATATGAAGCATGTGGCCTATCTCCTTGGCTTCCACGACCACAGCAGCTTCCATAAAGCGTGCTGTCGCTGGTTCGACATGCCGCCTGGCCAGTACCGGACCGATGGATCGCCGCTCAAGGTCGAGGAAGAAAAGCGCCCCTCTGGCAGGACATTAGAGAAAGCACGAGAACCCGACAGGCAAGAGAGTGCGTACGCGTGGCCAGGGTTCCTGATGGGGGGTGATTATGCAGTGCAGCGCTCTACCTTCACCGGGCTTCTCGATAAGTAAACACTGCGTTTAATCCGTACTGAATGGATCAAGCTCATCAAGGCAGGTGAACCCGCTCCGTACGCAGGCCTCAGTACCTTAGGGTTTAACCCTTGGCACCACTCCGATCCGCGGCAGTAGCCATAGTAGGATAAGATGCTTGCGAACTAGGCTCGCAATGAGAAGCCCCGCATGACAGATAACAGTCGGAGCAACACCCGCCTGATCAAGAAATACCCCAATCGCCGCCTGTATGACACGTACACCAGCAGTCATTTGACGCTTGCGGATATACGCCAACTGGTCGTCGATAAAATCCCGTTCCAGGTGGTCGACGCCAAGACTGGCGAGGATCTGACTCGAAGCATCTTGCTTCAGGTGATTCTAGAAGCCGAAAGTGGCGGTGAACCGATCTTCTCCAGCGAGATGCTCATGGGGATTATCCAGTTCTACGGCCCCTTCCAGGGCGTCCTCGGCAGCTACCTGGATAAAAGCATCCAGACAGTTATCGACATCCAGTCGCAAACGGGTGCGCAGTCCTCTGAGGCGTGGAGCGAGTTCATGCACCAGCAGGCACCGGTCATGCAGGATTTGATGCGCCAATATGTCGACCAATCGAAGGCGCTCTACCTAAACACTCAAAACCTCTTCGGTTTGTTCGGCGGCACACCGCCAGGCCAGACTGGACCAAGCGCCGGACGAAAAAAAAATGGCGACGGGGAGTGAACCCGTCGCCATCCGCAAAGCTGTTCCAGCTTTGATTTGACTTACTTGCTACCGCCCGCTGCCTTGCCCGGTGCGGCTTTGCCAGCTGCGGTGGTCGCTGCGGCGAAGCCGCTCTGGGCAATGTCAGCAGCCTGCTTGGCAGCTTTCTGTGCGTTTTCATAAACGCTACCGGCATTCGCCAGCGTCGATTTGAACGCGGCCACGACAGGCTCAGAGCCAGCCGGCGCATTTTTGCTCATCACTTCAATGAATTCTTGCACTTGTTGAGTGCCCGCCTCGACTTGACCCTCAGTCAACTTGGCGATTTCCGACTGTGTGCCGACAATCAATTCTTGCATTTGACGATTGAACTCAGCAAGGCGTTCGGCCTGTACATGCGGCTGGATAAAGGATGCTTGCAGCTCCGCAAAGCCTTGAGGATCACGTACCGCCAGCAGCTTGCGAAAACCATCGAAGTATTCCTCGGTGGAAGCACGCAGAGTCTTGAACTGCAGTTGGCTAAGCTGCTCAACACTCGCGAAAACTTTGCCGCTGATTTGCTGCAGGAGGTCGAGGTTAGCTTTCTGAGCGTTTTGCAATTTTTCAGTATTAAACAAAGACATGCTTGAATCTCCTAGTACTGGAAGGCCGACATGGGCCTGAGGACGCGATAGCGATCCTGCTGAGTCATCGCGTTAGGCTTAATATTGCAGTGCACAATTTTATTTGGCAACCTTTTTTTGTGCACCGCAAAAAAGCTTTGCCCCTTCTGCAGCTATTCGTTATAACTCCTCCATAAACAGAATAGATCGGCCAAACCAAATCCCTTCCTGAGCAATGAAGGCTGAGGCAAGCCGCTTCTCATGCATACGGCCAGGAGAGCATCATGGATAATGACTATATTGTTGCGTCGCAGGATAAAGGGCTTTTCGTAAAACATGATGTACTCGAAAATCTAAGTCGACTGCAACACATGAATACCTCGAACGTCCTCGACGCCTCGCGCCAGCGTCAGGAAAAAACGTTTACACCACTCATCCAGGGCCAGCTAACGCAACCCACCCTTGATGACTGGCAGGAGTACTTCGCCGACCTCAGTCAACGCAGCCTGCTGTTCTGGGACACCCTGCGCCAGCGCGGCGACAACACACTGGTCCACCAGCGCGCCGGGTATCCGTTGCTGCTCAAGTTCAATCATGAAACGCTGATCGCTGGCTCGGATCTCCCCCGCCCCGTCAACTACTCGCTATTACGAATCCTCCCTGGAGCAGAGCAAAACATCGACAGCAGCAGCCAGCCAGTAATCATCATTGATCCGCGCGGTGGTCATGGCTCGGGCATTGGCGGCTTCAAACAAGATTCGGTAATAGGCGAGAGCCTCAGAGCGGGCCATCCCACCTACTTCATCGCCTTCAGTCACGCGCCCATGCCAGGGCAAACGCTGATGGATATCGTCGAAGCCGAAGCCCATTTCATCGAAGCCGTCAGCGCCCTCCATCCTGACGGCAGCAAACCTGTTGTGGTCGGCAACTGCCAAGCCGGCTGGGCGTTAATGGGGTTGGCTGCAACACACCCGGAGCTGCCGGGATTGATCATCATCAACGGTGCTCCTTTGTCGTACTGGGCCGGTGTCAATGGACGCAATCCAATGCGTTATACCGGCGGCCTGCTGGGCGGGGGCTGGACGACTCGCCTGGCCAGCGATTTGGGCAACGACCGTTTCGACGGCACCTGGCTGGTCAGCAACTTCGAGAACCTGGACCCCGCCAATACCTATTGGAACAAGTACTACCAGCTGTTCAGTCAAGTCGACAGCGAGGCTCCGCGCTTTCTCGATTTCGAACGCTGGTGGGGCAGCCCGAGCCTGCTGAATAGCGAAGAAATCGAAATGATTGTCGACAACCTTTTCATCGGCAACCATCTGTCTGGAGGGCTCGGACGCAAGACCCTCGGGCTTGACCTGAAACAGATCGAAGCACCGGTGGTGGTGTTCTGCTCGTACGGAGACAACATCACATCCCCACAACAAGCACTGAACTGGATAACCGATGTCTATCCCAGCGATCTCGCTTTGCAGTGTGCTGGACGCACCATCGTCTACCTGCAGCACGCCAGTATCGGCCATCTGGGCATCTTCGTATCCGGCAAGGTCGCCCGGCGCGAACACCGTGAACTGCTCGGGGCTGTCGACGCAATCAATGCGCTGCCCTCGGGGCTGTATGAAATGCTGATCGAGGATATCCCTGACCCATCGGGCAGCGATGATGCACGCTATCGCGTACGTTTCGAACCCAGGCGAATCGCCGATATCCATGATGAAGGCGAGCCGGCGCGTGATGACGATCGCGAATTCGCGCTGGTAGAGCGCGCCTCCGAAATCAATAGCTCGCTTTACGACGGGTTCGTACGCCCCTGGATGCGCCAGATGATCAATGAGCCCATCGCAGAACTGTTGCGCAAGACGCACCCGTTCCATCAACAACAGGTGGTATGGAGCAGTCTGAATCCGGCACTGTGGTGGCTCGCTGGCACCGCCGCTCAAGTGCACAGCGATCGCCGCCCCGCCCGCAAAGACAACCCACTGCTGGCGTGGCAGGACCTGTTCTCCAACCAGATGCAGGACGTCCTGAATGCTTATCGTGATGTGCGTGACGCATCCCTTGAACTGTGTTTCTACAGTGTGTATGGAGGGTTAAGCGCCCTTGTTGACAAGCAGCCTGCGCGGAATCTTCAGGAGCATGCCGAGCAGCAAGACAAGGTCCTGATCGAGCGTCTGCATGAGGCTCTAGCCCTCGGCGGTAGACTGGAAGCGCTGGTACGAATACTTTTCCTGATCGGCCGTGACAGCAAGAAAATCGACAAGCGCCGCGTCGAGCAACTGATCCAGCAGGGCCCTGTTCCAGTCGAGCACTACATCGACCCCATTGTTCTGCGCGAAACCATACGACTGCAGAACCTGCTGGTCTTTGTTCACCCGGAAGAAAGCTTGCGCAGCCTGCCCTTGCTGCTCCCGGAAACCGAAGCACGCCAGCAGATCCTGGCGGCCGTGGCGCTATTAGTACCTGAGTTGCTAACGACTATCGGTGCTGAAGGAAAACTCTGGTGTGAACTGCACTCGCTACTCGACATCCCCCTGCCAGGCCCTAGTCTGGCCCCGCAGCCAAGTGAAGCAGATGCAGTCAAGCTGGTAGCCCCTCCTGTAGCGACACAGCCGGCGCCGACACTCGCTACCACGGATGCAAGTCCAGCGCGCAAACCAGGAAGGGGAGTAACAAAACGGACCAAGCCGGAATAACGCGGGGTTATTGACAGAGGCAACTCATGCGCCGCGTCGGTCTTGCATCAGACCGACCCTGCGGAGTGAAACAAGCCCAACGTGAGAGCGCCTTCTCCAGCTTAAAGCCGGACATTATCGTGTAGCACAAGAACAAACTTATCAGCGCTCGGCACAGCCGGAACTTGCACCATCTATAGCGCCATGAATGATCTTTGGATCCAAAACAAGCACGGAATAATTACCAGTTATTATTGAAAATGATAGTCATTATTCATCAAACTTCAAACACAGATACCACGCAATCTCAACCAAATGACCCAAACGCCAGTTTGGCACCGTTGGACACTAAGCAGTCACCGCCAAACACTTCCTCATGCCCTGTCAATACAGAACAATTCACGTATTGCAGCGCAAAAATAGAGAAGGAAGTTCTTGTATGGAATCACGTAGCCGTATTGCAGTAGTAACAGGTGGGATGGGCGGTATTGGTACAGCTATCAGTCAGCGTCTGTACCAGGATGGATTTAGGGTCATTGTTGGCTGCAGCCCTAATTCCAGCCGAAAAAATGATTGGATAGCAAGTCAACTCGAAGGCGGTTATCACTTCGACTGCGTTGACACAGACATCACCGACTGGGAATCAACCCGCAAAACGTTCGAACTGGTGCGCGAGATGTGCGGCCCGATCGACGTACTGGTCAATAATGCGGGCATTACGCGCGACGCATCCTTTCGCAAGCTCACTCCCGAAGACTGGAACGCCGTTATCGGGACGAACCTGAGCGGACTATTCAATACCACCAAACAGGTTATTGAAGGGATGTTGGCGAAGGGCTGGGGCCGGGTCATCAACATCTCCTCCATCAACGGCCAGCGCGGCCAATTCGGCCAGACCAACTACTCCGCAGCCAAGGCCGGAACCCATGGTTTCACCATGGCGTTGGCCCGTGAAGTCTCAGGCAAGGGTGTGACGGTCAACACCGTATCCCCAGGCTACATCCAGACCAATATGACGGCGGCGATACGCCCGGACATTCTCGACGCCATGATCGCGGCAACCCCAGTCGGCCGCCTTGGCCTGCCCGCAGAAATCGCATCAATCGTTGCCTGGCTGGCCTCCGAAGAGTCCGCTTACAGCACCGGTGCCGACTTCTCGGTAAACGGCGGCATGAATATGCAGTAGTCCCGTCAGCGCATGGATGCGCTGATCCTGCTCGACGAATTTTGCCTTACCAATGAGGTCATGCATGAACGAAGTCGTAATTGTTGCTGCCACTCGTACCGCTATAGGCAGCTTCCAGGGTGCTCTTGCCGGAATTCCCGCCACCGAACTGGGTGCCGCCGTGATTCGCCACCTGCTAGAACAGACCGGTGTTAATGCGGCCCAGATAGATGAGGTAATCCTCGGACAGGTGCTCAGTGCTGGCGCCGGACAAAACCCGGCACGCCAGACGGCAATCAAGGCAGGCTTGCCACACACCACGCCCGCCCTGACCTTGAACAAGGTCTGCGGCTCCGGCCTCAAGGCTGTCCAACTCGCCGTCCAGGCGATCCGTTGCGGTGACGCGGAACTGGTGATCGCTGGCGGTCAGGAAAATATGAGTCTGGCTCCTTACGTCCTGCCCAAGGCACGCACAGGCCTGCGCATGGGTCATGCGCAACTACTCGACAGCATGATCCAGGATGGCCTATGGGATGCCTTCAACGACTATCACATGGGTATTACCGCCGAAAACCTGGCGCTAAAGTACAGCATTGGACGTGAGAAACAGGATGCCTTCGCCGCAGCCTCACAACAGAAGGCGGCAGCGGCCATTGAGTCCGGGCGCTTCAAGAGCGAAATCACCCCGATTCTGATTCCCCAGCGCAAGGGCAACCCGCTCATCTTCGATACCGACGAACAGCCGCGCGTCGATAGCACCGCACAAGCCCTGGCAACACTCAAACCCGCCTTCCTGAAAGAAGGCTCTGTGACCGCTGGCAACTCCTCGACCCTCAACGATGGCGCTGCCGTTTTGTTACTGGCCAGTGCCGCTAAAGCGCAGGCCCTGGGTCTACCGATCCTGGCACGGATCAAAGCCTATGCCAGCGCGGGCGTGGACCCGGCAATCATGGGTATCGGTCCCGTGCCGGCCACACGTCGCACACTGGAAAAAGCCGGCTGGAGCGTGGACGACCTTGATCTGATCGAGGCCAATGAAGCCTTTGCAGCCCAGTCGCTGGCAGTGGGTCAAGAGTTGGGCTGGGACACCAGCAAAGTCAACGTCAACGGCGGGGCTATTGCGCTCGGCCACCCGATTGGCGCGTCTGGAGCTCGGATACTGGTATCGCTGGTACACGAACTGATCCGCCGCGACGGCAAGAAAGGCCTGGCCACCTTATGCATCGGCGGAGGTCAAGGCGTCGGCCTGGCCATCGAGCGCTAGCCCGCACTCCCACTCCTGTTGCTGCACCGGACTCAGGCAGAGTCCGGTTTACTTTCTGCCCGATTCACCGCCCTGGGCAAGGAGCTCTATGAACAATAATTCGCATGCGTTCAACACCTATTGGTCTGGACAAGTTCCCTTTATCGCCTCTTTTGCGATGCAACAATTACGCCAGTGGGTCAGCAGCAATGACTGGTTTTCCGGGCACGACCACACTCCCTGGTTCGAGGTGCCTCGTGAAACACTGGACAACCTTCAGATGGACTACCAGCGTCAATGGGGGCAACTAGGCCAACAACTGCTGACCGGCCAACCCTTCAACTTTGATGATCGCCGCTTCTCCAGCGGAAACTGGAACGAGCCACTGTTCGGTTCCCTTGCCGCCTTTTATTTACTCAATTCCAACTTTCTCTTGAGGCTGCTCGACAGGCTTCCGATCGAAGAAGAAAAACCGCGCCAACGCCTACGCTACCTGGTAGAACAAGCCATTGCCGCCAATGCGCCCAGCAATTTCCTGACCAGCAACCCTGATGCTCTCCAGCGTGTAGTTGAAACCCAGGGTGCCAGCCTGTTCACAGGCATGATGCACTTGGCCAGCGATCTGCAGGAAGGCAAGATGCGCCAGTGTGACAGTGGTGCCTTCACGGTCGGTGTCGACCTCGCCACCACCCCAGGCGAAGTTATCTTCGAGAATGAGATTTTCCAGCTCATTCAGTACTACCCGCAGAGTGAAACGCAGTACTCGCGTCCTGTTTTCATCGTGCCGCCATCCATTAACAAGTACTACATCCTCGACCTGCGCCCAGACAACTCTGTCGTTAAGCATCTATTGGAACAAGGGCATCCAGTGTTCATAATGTCCTGGCGCAACTTCGGTCTGGAACACGCGGAAATAACCTGGGACGACCTGATCGAGCATGGCGTGCTCAAGGCCTTGCAGTTGACGCGAGAGATCAGCGGAGAGCAGCGGCCCAACTGCGTGGGCTTCTGCATAGGCGGCACATTGCTGAGTACCGCCCTGGCAGTACTCGCGGCGCGTGGTGATCACGACATCGGCAGCGTGAGCCTCTTGACGACGTTCCTCGACTACCTCGATACCGGACCGATCAGTGTGTTCGTCGACGAAAAGCTGGTGGCCTACCGCGAGCGCACTATCGGCGGCATGGACGGTCCATTCGGAGTGTTTCATGGCAAGGACATGGGCAACACTTTCTCCATGCTTCGCCCCAACGACCTGTGGTGGAACTACAACGTCGACAAATACCTCAAAGGCAACAAGCCTGTCCCACTGGATTTGCTGTTCTGGAATAACGACAGCACCAACCTCCCCGGCCCAATGTACTGTTGGTACCTGCGCCACACCTATCTGCAGAATGACCTGAAGTCAGGCGAACTGGAGTGTTGCGGAGTCAAACTCGACTTGCAGGCCGTCGATGCACCCGCCTACATTCTTGCAACCCATGATGATCATATCGTGCCATGGAGGAGCGCCTACGCCAGTACCGCCGTGCTTTCCGGAACCAAACGCTTTGTACTGGGCGCCTCCGGGCACATCGCTGGCGTCATCAATCCACCCGCAAAACAGAAACGCCATTATTGGACAAACAGCCGAGTCACTAAAAACCCCGACACCTGGTTCAAAGGCGCCGAACAGCAATCGGGAAGTTGGTGGAATGACTGGTTCGTCTGGCTGGCCAAACACGCCGGCGAACGCCAGACTGCAGTGGCAGACATGGGCAATGCGCAACACCCGCCACTGGAACCGGCACCAGGCCGTTATGTAATGCAATAACAGATTGCTCTGGCAACCGGGACCACGCTGCCTGAATCGATATTGCACAACAAGAGGTGGAGCCCGGTTCCGCCTCTATCAGGGCGCATCAAGCCACAACCTCACGCCTCGACAAGACCCTGACCCAACAGCGAACTCTTCAAAACAGGGGGCTCGGATTGCACCCGCATTCCTGATATCCAAACCGCGCCCGACAATTGAATTGTCCGCACGACTGGAGAACCGCTGTCTAAACGCCCGACAACTTCAGGCCTGCCGTATGGCAATTTAACAGCAGCCCTGTTCAAATAGGCGTTTTAAATGCAGAGATGACGATGATAGCCCTTACAGCGCTGAACACCTTTATCGTCATGGTGTCCGTCTTCATCCACTATGAACTGCTGCTTCGCCTCAACTCTCTCATGCCGAGGCTGAAGGTCTGGCACCGTTTCAGGATAGTCTTTGGCGTACTGGGCGCACTCACAGCGCACGCCGTCGAAGTGTGGATTTTCGCCCTGGCCTATTACTTTATGATCGAGTCAGGTCATTGGGGTACGTTAAGGGGAGATTTTGATGGTAGCCTGATGGACTGTGTTTATTTCTCGTTCACCACCTTCACCACGCTCGGCTTTGGTGACATTGAACCCCAAGGGGTTCTTAAGTTTCTGACGGGACTTGAAGCGCTGACCGGCTTGGTGCTGATTACATGGACGGCCTCCTTTCTTTTTATCGAGATGCAGAAGTACTGGAAGACTGCGTAGTCCGAACATACGTTCGGTGTCGTTATTTTCCACACGGCAGGGCAAACTCCTTAATGAAATCCGGCACATCATGATCTCTTCAGTCGTCATTCCTTCATGCACCGCCACCCCGAAGGACGCAACATGCAAGTGATGATTCTGGAAGATGACCCCTGGATCGCTGACATGCTTAAGCAGATTGTCTTGAATCTTTGCCCGGACGCGGCAATAGACATCTTTCACGAGGTACTGGCTGCCGACGAAGCGTGCAAGCGAACGTCTTATCAATTAGTACTCGCAGACTGGAACCTCTCCGATTCGACCGGTGTCCGCCTGCTTCACACCCTTCTAAAAAATAATCGCCCCGCCCCCCTGGTTGTGGTTACCGGCCGCGCCGATCGTGAGAATGTGCTGTCTGCGCGCTCGCTGGGGATCAGTACCTTTATTAGTAAGCCCTTCCAGGTACCGAGTGTGGTGGCTCGCCTGAAAAAGCTGTTACCCGACAGTGCAGAACGCTCACTCGAACCGCTAACGGAGCAAGACTTCATTGCCTTCCTTGGTCGCCTGTCCGCCGCGGAACTGGATATACCACTGCTGAGCAACGTCAAAGACACACTTCAGCTGATCCTCAAAGGTGAAGAACTGGATCTGCGCGAACTTGTAGAGAGCTGGCAGTATGACCCGGCCTTGAGCGCCCATCTGGTCGCCGCATCCAATAGCAGCGCCTATATCGGCGTTGGCCACCCCTATATGAGCCTGCCCGAGGCTTTGCAGCGGCTGGGCGGACCGACCAGCCTCAACATGGCCTTGTGTCTGGCATTGCGTCAAGCTAACGAGCAGAGCAGTCCTTTGGTGCAGACGCTGGCCCAAGCTCATCTGAACGACGCAGAAGCTCTCAGTAATCGAGTCACGCGCTTGGCGCGGGAATGCGGGGTTGATCCCGCGCCGCTTCAGTGCGCAGCCTTGTTGCACCGCATAGGAGAACTCTGCGTGATCTATCAGGCTCAAGCCTGGGAGCACAAAGGGCACAGCCTCAGCGAGAGCGCACTGACGCAAGCCATGCGCGAATTCAGCAACCCCTTTGCTATCAGCCTTAAAGCTCACTGGGGGCTGCCCATGGCTCTGCGGGACCTTATTGGCGCAGTCTACGTTCTGCCGCCAGCGCAATTTCGTCGAGAGAAAGTGCTTATGCGTTTGGCCGCAGCAGAAATCAATGGCGAGGAGCCGCGCAGCCTGGAGCGCCTGCGCCGCCTTGCCGGTCTTGCCTGAAACAACTCATGGGCTTGTCTTCGACCCTCACTGATCGGCAGATAACGCGTTTGATAGCGCAGCGGGGACCTGTTCCGGCGGATGCAGCGCACCGGCTAAAACGACCCGATTACGACCCGTTTGTTTTGCCGTGTAAAGCATGTTGTCTGCCATCTTCAAAACGTCGTCGACGCTGCCAGAGCTTAGCGGCCAGTGCGCAACACCCAGAGAGATAGTGATAGGCCCAACCGGGTCCATCCGCGCATCTTCTACTTGCTGTCGCAGACGCTCTGACACTCGGTGAGCTACCTCAGGTGAAGTAGCCGGCAAGAGAATAAGAAATTCCTCACCACCGACTCGGCAGAGCACATCACCCTCTCGAGTATTGACACGCATCAACGCCCCCAACCGCCTGAGTACTTCATCACCTGCATCATGGCCATAACTATTATTGACTCGCTTGAAGTGATCGATATCGAGTGCCACGACCGCGAAAGGACGACGTTCGCGCTCCAATCGCTCTAATGCAATATCAAGCACGCGACGGTTATGCAGCCCGGTGAGCGAGTCTGTTTGTGCATCGCTAGTAAGTTTGCCGATCTTTGCATGTAATAGCCGAATTCCGACGAGCATCACGTGCTTGAGTTGTGTCGATTCGTAGTACCACGACTTCACGCGCGCAATGCGCTCTGCCGCACCGGGCGTTTCCATCTCTTGGGCACTGTCGGCCAGTTGCAACAGGGGGCGGGAAATCAGGCGCGCGAGCCACCAAATGACGAGAAAGCCCAGCACGCTGAGCGGCAGCGTATTGAGAAGCACATCCAACATTAGATTATTAAGTGCGGTCAGTGTTGTATCCGTCTGCTGTTGCGCCACAATGCCCCAATGCGCTGAGGGTACGTTCGCATAACCGGCGAGTACGTCAATGCCCTGACTATTAATAAGGCGTTGCTTCCCGCTTTCTCCACGGATCACGGCCTCAATAGCCGGGTTGTCACGCACCACTTGACCCACCCGCATCTGATCAGGGTGATACAGCAGTCGCTGGTTCTGATCTACCACGTAAATATAAGAGCCATCGTGATAATACTGCTCGCCCAGCAAATCGTCCAAAATGCTCTTGTGTTTGAGATAAATTGTACCGCCGATGTAACCCAGGTAATGACCTTCACGATCAATGATCGGATGAGAAATGAACACCACCAGATTACCCGCAACGGAGATGTAAGGTTGGCTGATGAGTGGACGGCGCTTACTCAACGCCTCGACAGCACCGGGTGTGTTCAGCCTTCGCCCTTTGATTGGCAATGTTTCGGGCGAGACCGCACGTAACCAACCCTCTGCATCCGTAATCGCTATCGAGTTGAAACTATTGGTTTGTAGCCGTAACCGGGTGGCCTCGCTTTGCAACGCTTGCGGATTATCAAGCTGCTCACTCAATAACCCGGCGCTGTAGGCCAACTGCTGCGTCACGGTAGTAAGAAACACTTCGGTGCTATTGGCCAGCTTGGCTGCATACACACGGTTGGATTCCAGCGTGCTATCAATGAGCAACTGGCGCTGTACACAATAGCTTGCATACAGACTGTTGGTGAGCGTGAGAATGGCACTGAAAAACGCCAGAAAGAGAATCAGTCGTCTTAAGTTAATGCGAAAAAGGTGCTTGATTGACATACGCCAGCGCTCGAGCGGGCACCCCGTTTAAACGTTGCACCCTCAAATTATTTACGACAGAAAACACTCATCTTCCACTGTGTATTGGTCCCGACTGAGCACATCAGAGCTGTTGATACTCGCCGCCGCCGAAGCGGTTCTTGAATAGCACTTTAGTCGTAACTTTTTACGCGTGTAGCACGTGGTTAGCGCGTATAAATAATTGTAGCCAGCGTTCCTTGGGATGGCTTTACGATATCACTATACTGCGCCGGGTTATACCTATTTCATACTTCACATATCATCATTACACATGCCCCGCCGACTGCATTTTGACGCCAATGATTAAGACGCAATAATCGGATCCAATTCCGTCTCGCCGCCGCAATCAATATGCATTCAGCGAACCAAGTGCTATTCACGGAAGTTATACGAGTGTGGCAACTTGTCACCCGACTAAGTATCAAACCCGCCTCCAATGAAACGTTTAAGCCCCCTCTTTATTTTATTAACGTTATCAGAGAACGCCCGGTAAGGTCAGACTTCTTCATGGCCGCGCAAGCACAAACTGCACCCTAACTTCAAAGCCATCCTGTTTGTCTGTTGCGGGGGATGCGAGGCTCATTGTCGCCTCAACGCCTCGAACAATCGTTTGTGCGATTGCCAGCCCAAGACCGGAGCCGTTGGCCTCGCTGTTACCTCGCACGAAGCGCTCGGTGAGCCGCTCCAGAACCTGCGCAGGCACTGTCGAGCCCGCATTCACGACTGTTAGAAGCGCCTGACTCGACAAGCTCACCTCTACCGGCTGATCCGGCGCGCCATGCTTCAACGCGTTCTCGATCAGATTGCGTAAAAGGATGGCAAAGGCATCCGGGTCAATCGTTGATAACACGTCCCCCTCCGCAGGCAGGGTTAAATGAATCCGCTGCCCGGCAGTAGCGTTCAACTCTTCCGCTACATGGGCCAGCAGCGGGATAAGGTCTTGCGGGGCTTCAGATAGAAGCCCGCCCCCTTCGGCCTTGGCCAGTTGCATGAGCTTTTCCGAGAGCCGTGCCAACTCACGAAGCGAAGTCTCGATCTTTGCCGCGCGCACCTGCAATGGTCCGTCAGGCGCCTCGCGACGTAACCGCTGCATCTGCGCCAATGCCGCCGCCAACGGGGTGCGTAGCTCATGGGCGCTATTGGCAGTAAAGCTGCGCTCAGCCTCCAGCGCCCGACGAAGCCGCTCCATCAGATGATTGACCGCTTCGGCCAGCGGATCAATTTCTGCGGGCAATTGAGACACCTTAATGGGGGATAGATCGCCTACCCCGCGGGTCTCGATTGCGCGACGGTAAGCCAGGACGCTGCGCAGACTGAAGTGAACCAATAGCCAGGTTCCCAACAGGCTGATCGGGATGAGTATCAGCAATGGCAAGAGCAAGGCGAGTAACGCTTCCTGTGCAGCTTCGCGGCGATGCGCCAATGGCTCCGCGACTTCGATAAACACTGCTTCGCGCAGGGCGCTAACGGCATACAGACGGTACTTGCCAGTGGTGGCAAAGCCCTCAATCGGCTGGGCATTGAATACACTCGGGTCGGCATCGTGAGACTGCAACAACGTATTGCCCTTGGCATCCCGCACCAGATAGGTGAGGTATTCCTTATGCTCTCTCAGCCCCTCGATATGTTTCGACTCGCGAGACTCGCCACGATTACTGATTTCGAGTACGGCCAAGGGCAAAATCCGTTGAGCCGTTTCTTCCAGAGCACTGTCGAAGGCCTCATTCAGCTCATGTTGTACGACCAGCCAAGCGCCCGCCGTGCCCCCGAGCCAAAGCAATGTCATCCCCAGCGTCAGCCCAAGCCCCAGACGTTTTTGCAAACTGAAAGTAGTCTTCATAGGGGCATCAACCGGTAACCCATACCACGGACGGTTTCAATCAAATCGCGCCCCAATTTCTTGCGCAAACGACTGATGTACACCTCGATAGTGTTGCTTTCGATCTCGGCACCGAACGCATACAGACGCTCTTCGAGCTGCGATTTCGACAGCAGCGCACTCGGGCGCTGAACGAATGCTTCCAGCAGAGCCCATTCGCGAGCAGTCAAATCCACAATAGTACCGACACGCTGAACGGTGCGAGCAGTCATGTCGATGACCAGCTCTCCCACTTTCAGCTGTGGATTGGGATTACCACTGTACCGCCGTGCGACGGCGGCGACTCGGGCAGACAATTCAAACAGATCGAAGGGTTTTACCAGGTAGTCGTCGGCCCCCGCATTCAAACCGGCGATGCGCTCGGATATCTGGTCTTGAGCCGTGAGGATGATCACGGGCGTTACATCGCCAGCCGACCGCCGCTTGCGCAGAAAGTCCAGCCCGCGCCCGTCCGGGAGCATCAGATCCAGCAAAATCAGGTCATAGGCTGTCGTGCGTACGCTCGCCTCGGCGTGGTCAAGCCGTTGCACCCAGTCCACCGCATGGCCGTCATCGGCAATTTGCTCACGCACTGCGTCCCCAAGCCCCACCGCGTCCTCAACCAACAAAACCCGCATATCAACCCCTTCTGTGTTCGTTCCCAGCGCTGCACGTTAGCGGCTGCACCTGAATAAAACCTGAAGTACCGCTTCGAGCACGATTCAGGTTGCTGTCAGGGACTCCCGCTAGGGTATGCCACAGAGACTCAAGCGGGAGAGAAATCATGTTCAGTCACTCAAGCGTCCTTGCCCCGCAGCTGAAAACTACCTGATCAACTTTTTTCACGCCTTCAGGTTGCATTCAGCTAGCAAGGCCAGTATTCCGCCACAACGCTCTAACAGGAAACCCCACCATGAAAAAGATTGCTGCTGCAATGTGTCTCGCCGGTGCCGTCGCCCTGCCAGGGTTAGCCCAGGCGCGCGAAGTGACCTTGACCACCCAGTTAAAAAACTACAACGGCAACGATGCTTATCTGGCGTTTTATGTCACCGATGCCAATGGCAACTATCAGAAAACCCTCTGGGTCGCCGGAAGGAAAGCCAAGTATTACAAACACCTTCCTGACTGGGCTCGCGGCAGCGGGTTGAAGTCCAGTGAGTTTGACGGGGTCAGTGGTGCCAGCGTCGGTAGCGGGCGCACCCTGAAAGTCAGTGTAGAACTGGCTGACACCCTGATTGATGCGGGCTATCAGATCCGCATCGACAGCGCTGTCGAGAACAAACGCGAGGTTCGCGCTGACGTTGTCGTACCGCTGACGACTAAAGGTGCGGGCAAGCCTGCAACCGGCAACGGTTATGTAGAAACCTTTACCTACGACATGTGACTTCGGCACCTATTGGAGGCTGAACATGCTTCGCCAGTTTCATTCACTGCCCGGCCTTATCGCTGCCCTGCTGGTTATGGTGTTGGCCATCAGCGGCGCGATCCTGTCAATTGATCCAGCCATAGAACGAATGAACGCAACTGTGCCCGCAGTCGGCCAATTGAACGTTGCCGAGTTGGCGGGCCGGGTGGCGCATACCTATCCAGCGGTTGAACAAATTCGGCGCAGCGCTTCTGGCTCGATCATCGTTTACTACAACCAGGACGGTCAGGCGGGCGCCGAGCTTGTCGACCCCATGACCGGACAAGGCATTGCGCCCTATGCACCGTCAGCCTTCTCACGCTGGGTGAAAGACTTGCACAGGTCATTGCTGCTGGGCACGCCCGGCCATGCGATGTCAGGTATTGGAGCCTTGGTGATACTGATCCTGTCAGCCTCCGGCGCTGCATTGCTGGCAAGACGACTGGGCGGCTGGAGACAGATCCTGCGCCCGCTGCAGGGCAGTTTCAGCCAACGCTGGCACGCTGAAGTCGGGCGTTTCGCGATCCTCGGTCTGCTGCTATCCGCGTTGACGGGTATGTATATGTCAGCGGTGATGTTCGAGTTCATCCCTGACGGAACCCAGCAGGAGTCGGCTTTCCCGAGCACCATGAGTGGCGGTCGGGCAGCACCTGTCGAGACGTTGCCTGCGCTGCTGGCGACCGACCTTAATGATCTGCGCGAGCTAAACTACCCCAGTCCCGGCAACCCGACTGATGTGTTCTCGCTGCACACTGCCCAGGGCGACGGTTTTGTTGATCAAGCCAGTGGCGCGCTGCTGTCTTACCAGGCTCATGACAACGCCCGTGATGCCTATGAATTCATCTACCAGTTGCATACCGGCGAAGGCTTCTGGTGGCTTGGCCTGTTACTTGGCATTTGCGCGTTGAGCGTGCCGTTGATGAGCGTCACAGGCGCCCTGCTCTGGTGGCGCCGCCGTCAGTCGATGCCACACATCAGTCACAACAGTGGCGCACAGTCCGCTGACACGGTGATTTTGGTGGGCAGTGAAAACAACAGCACCTGGGGATTTGCGAAAACGTTACATGAGGCCTTGAGCCAAGCGGGTCACCGTGTACATACCGCTACCATGAACCAACTGGCGACTGAGTACCGCAGTGCCGAGCGCCTGTTTATTCTGACAGCGACTACCGGTGACGGCGACGCACCAGCCTCCGCCAGACAGTTTTTCAAACGACTGGCGAACGCACCTGTAAAACCGGGCCTTGGCTTTGCCGTACTAGGCTTTGGCGACAAGCAGTTTCCGAGCTTTTGTCAGTTCGCCAAGGATACGCAAGCCGCCATGCTTTCACACGGCTGGCAGCAACTGCTTGAACTTGAAACCATCAATCGACAATCAAGCCAGGAGTTCACACGTTGGGGGCATGCCGTCGGCCAATTGATCGGCCATGATCTGACGCTGGTGCACACGCCCGTTCAGCCGAAAACCCGCACCTTGCACCTGGTGGAACGCGTGGAGTACGGCGAACAGGTCAAGGCACCCACGCACATCCTGCGTTTCAAAGCCGTAGCGCCCTTGCTCGCACCGGGTTGGCTGGCGCGCCTGCGCAAGGGGGATGGGCTGCCTCATTTCGAAGCAGGTGATCTGGTCGGGATTCTGCCGCCTGGAAGCGTGCTGCCGCGGTTCTACTCACTGGCCAGTGGGTCAACCGATGGCATTCTGGAAATCTGCGTGCGCAAGCATCCTGACGGCGTGTGTTCCAGCCTCCTCCATGACTTACCAATTGGCTCGCAAATTGAAGCATTCATACAGCCCAACCCAGACTTCCGCCCTGCCTCCGGGAGCGCTCCGGTGATTCTCATTGGTGCCGGCACCGGTATCGGTCCTTTAGCAGGCTTCATCCGTAACAACACCGCCAGACACCCGATGCACCTATATTGGGGTGGCCGCCACCCGGCATCGGACTTCCTCTATGAGCCACAGCTCAATGGCTACCTGGCGGACCAGCGACTCACCAAGTTGCAAGCGGCTTTTTCACAGGTACACGACCGCAGCTATGTACAAGACCGGATCATCGGCGACGCCCTGCAGATGCGCCGTTTGATTGAAAAAGGCGCTCAGGTGTTGGTATGCGGCAGTCGGGAAATGGCGAAAAGCGTGATGCGCGCGCTCGATGAAGTCCTGGCACCGCTTAACCTGACCGTGCTGACACTCAAGGCACAAGGACGCTACCGTGAAGATGTCTACTGACTATCAGCCCTCCCCTGCCGACCGACACAGTCTCAGCGGAGAGACCATGGGCACGCGCTACACAGCGCTGTTCTATGCCAAGCCAGAGGTGGACGAGACTGCCATTGGCAAAGGTCTGTTCGAGGCTGTCGACAACGTGGACAGGCAGATGTCGACGTGGAAGCCGGAGTCTGACCTCAACCTGCTAAACGCTGCACCCGAGAATGAATGGTGTGCCCTGCCCAAAGAGCTGACCACCGTACTGACAACAGCTTTACGTATCAGCCAACAATCCAACGGTGCATTTGATATCGCAGTGGGCGATCTGGTGAATGCCTGGGGCTTTGGTCCCGGCGAGCATCAACCCACTGCACAACAGATCAGCGCGCTAAAACACCGGGTGCGACTGCCTGCAACGCAAGCACTCGAGATAGATACGCTTCGTGGCCAGGCCCGTAAACGTGCAGCGACGACGCTTGATCTCTCAGGCATTGCCAAAGGCTTTGCCGTGGATGAACTGGCACGCTGCCTCGACAGCTGGGGAATAACAAACTATCTGGTGGGGATTGACGGCGAAATGCGCTCACGCGGGCTCAAACCTGATGGACAGCCCTGGGTGGTTGCGATTGAACGGCCCCGCCGGGGAACTCGTGAAGTCATGGGCATCATGGAACTCAGCGATGCGGCCATTGCTACCTCCGGAGACTATCGGCATTGGGTCGAAGTTGATGGACAGCTGTACTCGCACACCATGCACCCCTCGCGCGGAACACCCCTGACCAACAAACTAGCTGCAGTGACCGTGGTCGCATCAAGTTGCATGCTCGCCGATGCATGGGCCACTGCACTGATGGTACTCGGCGAAGAGGCAGGTCCTGAACTGGCCCAAGCACGGGGCATGGACGCATTATTTGTATTGCGCGACGGGGAAGCATTCAGGGAAATATCCATTGTTGCCGGGCGTCTTCAGACGACCCTTGAAACTCGCGAATAAAACATAGCCCCTTCACGCTCTTTATGCGCTACGTTATCTTTAGCATTGACGCCTTCTCTGCGAGCGTAATTCATAAATGAAATTCATGCGCAAACATTCCGAGGCCCATAGAAGTGAGCGAATTGGTTGGCTTCGCGCAGCTGTATTGGGTGCCAACGACGGTATTGTGTCGACCGCCAGCCTTTTAATCGGGGTGGCCGCCGCCCACGCCACACACAGTACTTTACTGGTGACCGGTATTGCAGGACTGGTCGCAGGCGCCATGTCCATGGCCGCTGGAGAATATGTTTCTGTGCACTCTCAGGCCGATACCGAGCGAGCGGATCTAGTGCGCGAGCAAACCGAGCTTGAAAAGGATCCGCTTGCTGAACATTCTGAGTTGGCGTCCATTTACATGGCTCGTGGTATTGAACCTGATCTCGCCAGGACAGTGGCAACGCAATTAATGGCACACGACGCTCTGGGTTCACACGCGCGCGACGAGCTCGGGATTTCTGACGCGCTCAGCGCAAAACCACTGCAGGCAGCATTGGCATCGGCGGCCAGTTTTTTTGTCGGCGCAGCCTTGCCACTGATCGTTACGTTTATTGCACCCGCTCAAAGCGTTATCCCGTGGATATCAGGGATGTCACTTCTATTTCTGGCAACGCTCGGCGGTATAGCGGCGAAAGCCGGAGGCGCCAGCGTTCCAACAGGCGCGTGGCGAGTGACCTTTTGGGGGGCACTTGCCATGGCTATTACCGCGCTGGTGGGCACCTCATTCGGTGCAGTTGTCTAATAATTCATGCGCAAAAAAAAGGGAGCCTAGGCTCCCTTTCTTAAACGACTGATATGCCAGATAGTCGTAATCTGTCAGTCAGGTATCATGCCGTGGTATTGATTCTCGTGCCCACACTGCCAGAGGTTGCTTTAGGCATCTCTACTTCGCCTGCTTTGCTACCGTCGTGATCGCCGTCACTGTCCATGGCAACCGTTTTGACCTGTTGAGCGGACACAGGAGCAGTTCTAATGATCGGCGTACTCGTCGAACTTCCAATTGCAGATGTCATATACATCTCCGATAACTATCAAGTGAGTGCAATAATTTAATTGCTACTAAATGTAACTCAATTTGAGTGAAATTTATGTCAATTGGCCACACTTTTTTTCAAACCGATCATTCATGCACCGCAATTGTGAGCTTTGGCCCGCAGTTCGATGTTGTCTAGATGACTTTATCAATCCTTGCGTAGAACGTAGACCCTCCACATGTCATACAAGGGAATAAAGTCGAGGCGTTTCTGAATACGAAACCCCGCCTCTTTGAACTCGCGCTCGGCAGTTTCCCGTGGGATGACGAACCGCTTTTGGTAATCGCTCTTATCTCCCCCTGCGCGCCGACATGCCTCTTGACGTTTACGCTTCCAGGATTTGAAGTTGCCGTCCACCCACAAGGAAATGATTAGTGTTTCCCGAGTAGCCCGATAGAACTCCTTGAGCACAGTCAAGCGGTGTTGTCGTTCACCTATATGGTGCAGCAAACGCATGCAGAAAATGCTGTCTACCGAATTGTCGGGCAAGTCGATCTCAAACGCTGACATTTGCAAGGCGCGTACTCGCTTGACCACCTCCGCCGATTGCGATTTGCATGCGGTCTCGATCATGTCCGCAGAGTGATCCGCACCGATAATGACTCGATTAGACTTTTCCGCCAACAGAGGCCAGAACCGCCCCGCTCCGCACGGAAGATCAAGAACCAGTCCCGGCTCACCGGCCAGGGAAAGTGCCTTGCGCGCGAGGTGCTCATTGCGCAGGTGAAACAGCCTGCGAGCAAGCCCATCCTGATGTTTCAAAAAATACTGCGACACCTGCTCCTGATCGTACTTTTCAGAAAACTTCAGTTTGATGGGGTCGCTCATGGTGCTCTCCAATTGCTCATGAGTCGTACGCTACTTAAGCATTAGTCGCAGCGAGGTCAAACACGTGTGAAAGATTTGTGAGACCCCTGTGACATCAACGTTTTATCCACGACCAAAAGCCGCCATGTTGCGTGCGTGCCGCGCAGCGCTGTCAAGATTGATTGTCCAGACTGGGGACTGATCAAGATCAAAACGAGATTTTTCACTCCCTATATATTTGTAAAAATTTCATGACCCCAGGCCTTTATCAACATGTCCAACCATTCCAATTCGGTAGATGTTTTGATCATCGGCGGCGGTCAGTCAGCACTGGCAGTCGGCTATTTTCTTCGCCGCACCAAGCGTTCATTTCTGATCCTCGACGCTGAAAAAACACCTGGCGGCGCTTGGAATCATGGTTGGAATTCGCTTTATCTTTTCTCGCCGTCGACCTGGAGTTCCATTGCCGGCTGGATGATGCCTCCCGTGGAGGATGGTTATCCGACGCGAGACCACGTGATCAGTTATCTGACTCAGTACGAGCAGCGCTACCAATTTCCAGTGGAACGCCCAATCCGAGTCACGGCAGTAGAGCGCAGCGAAACTGGGCTGCGCGTGCACGCAGGTGACCAGTATTGGGATGCGAAAGTCGTCGTGAGTGCCACTGGCACATTGAGCAACCCTTTCATACCGAGCTATCCAGGTGCGTCCCGGTTTTCGGGTCAGCAACGGCATTCGGCGCAGTATGTCGAGGCGCAACCTTTTGCGGGCAAGACCGTACTGGTCGTAGGCGGCGGAAACTCCGGAGCGCAAATTCTGGCCGAGGTTTCTAAAGTGGCTGACACCGTTTGGGTGACACCACAGGAGCCTGTTTTCCTTGCCGACGAGGTTGATGGCCGGGTGCTTTTCGAACGTGCAACTGAACGCTGGAAGGCTCAGCAGGAAGGTCGAGTGATCGAACAGCCGGTCGGTGGATTGGGAGATATTGTCATGGTGCCCCCCGTGGTCGAGGCCCGCGAGCGTGGCGTCCTCGGGACAGTAAGGCCCTTCAAACGATTTACCCATAAAGGTGTTATCTGGGCAGATGGTTCAGAATCAGAGGTAGACGCAGTGATCTGGTGTACAGGGTTCAAGCCTGCTCTGGATCATCTGGACCGGCTGGGTGTCCTCAACGATGAAGGCCGCGTTGATGTCGATGGCACTCACTCAATCAGAGAGCCCAGGTTGTGGCTGGTGGGTTACGGCGAGTGGACAGGCGCCGCTTCAGCTACCTTGATTGGGGTGACACGGACAGCGCGCAGCACGGTCAGCGAAATTGATACGTTCCTGAACGGTCCATTGCCTGGAGCAGGCGATGGACTTTGATAGTGTGTCAGATCAAGTCGAGATTTTTACACATGAATGAAATGATTGTGCGCTGGCCGCAGCGTAACCCCCGCCTTTTTCTGGTAGTGGCAGTGCTTTTTTGGTTCGGTTTGTATGAGGCCCTGATTCCAGTGTCGGAGGCTTTGGTCGCAGCGCTGCCCGTTGATCGTGACAGCCACTTGGGGGGCGCATTACAGTTTTTTCTCTATGACACGCCCAAGGTGCTGATGCTGCTGACCGGCATCGTGTTTTTGATGGGCATGATCAACTCCCACTTCACACCTGAACGCACCCGCGCAATGTTGGCGGGTCGAAGCGAGGGCATGGCCAATGTCATGGCGGCGTCTCTGGGTGTGTTTACCCCGTTTTGTTCCTGCTCTGCTGTGCCTCTGTTTATAGGTTTTGTTCAGGCAGGCGTGCCATTAGGGGTGACCTTCTCATTTCTGATTTCCGCCCCCATGGTGAATGAGGTCGCGTTGACCTTGCTGCTTGGCTTGTTCGGCTGGAAAGTTGCACTGCTGTACCTGAGTCTGGGTTTGTTTATTGCGATTGTTGCGGGCTGGGTCATTGGGCGCTTGAAAATGGAGGCCTATCTAGAGGACTGGGTTCGTGACATGCCCAAGGTCCACGCAACCGCTGGGGACACGAGCATGCCGCTGCATGAGCGGATAAATGCCGGGTTTGGCAGCGTGCGCGAAATCGTCGGGAAAGTATGGCCTTACATCCTTGCCGGTATCGCTATTGGCGCAGGTATTCATGGGTATGTGCCGGAAGACTTCATGGCCAGCTTCATGGGCAAAGAAGCGTGGTGGTCTGTCCCGCTCGCGGTGCTGATAGGCATACCAATGTATACAAATGCGGCGGGGATCATTCCTATTGTGCAGGCGCTACTCGCGAAAGGTGCGGCGCTGGGCACCGTCCTGGCCTTCATGATGAGTGTCATTGCGCTCTCCCTCCCAGAGATGGTGATTTTGCGCAAGGTGTTGAAGGTTCGCTTGATAGCCACATTTATTGGTGTCGTGGCCGTTGGCATTCTCATCGTTGGCTATGTCTTCAACTTAACTCTGTAAATCCACCCGTTGAGGTTTTTATGAAAGACATCAAAGTACTAGGTACCGGCTGTTCCAACTGTAAGTCGACGATAGCCATCATCGAGCAAGTCGCTAACGCTAAAGGCGTACCTGTGAAGCTGGAAAAAGTGGAAGAGCTGCGTGACATCATGAGCTATGGGGTTATGTCGACACCCAGCGTCGTCATTGATGGCAAGGTCGTTCATTCCGGTGGCATCCCGAGCCGAGATAAGGTCGAGCTGTGGCTTAGCGCCTAGACCGGGACGACATCATCGATATACACCGCCAATCTCAGCGACGAGCCGCCTGACTCTCGACCTCTCAGGCGCTGTCGACTCAGGGTAAGAGACCCGGTTCGATTGGCGCATGGGCCCA
The DNA here is from genome assembly GCF_034314155.1 of Pseudomonas sp. 5C2. Classification (NCBI taxonomy): domain Bacteria; kingdom Pseudomonadati; phylum Pseudomonadota; class Gammaproteobacteria; order Pseudomonadales; family Pseudomonadaceae; genus Pseudomonas; species Pseudomonas sp. 5C2. The sequence goes on from NZ_JAVIWH010000002.1 coordinate 1,753,288, forward strand.
TGCGGAGACGAAGATGCCTAAGCCAGTCATGCCAGTTATGCCCTTGTTCGATCACGATACGTCCTTCCTGTCGACGGCCGCCGCCGCTGCGTCCCTGGCCGGAATCTCGATAGAGACCCTCAACAGTCAGTGCTTCTGCATCAGCCTGGACACCAAGGCACTGCGTGAAGCGTTGGAGTCGACGCTCGGTCAACCCGGCCTGTTCGAGCTGGTACAGCAACGTTGCCCTTATCTGTTCGCCGGGCATCCAGTCTTTATCAACCCGGCCCATTTGGAGCGCATGGCGCAGGTCGTGCGGGCTGTCGAGTCGGTCATCGCGCTCCCGGCTTACCGCGAGGAAGTGCTGGCTCGTTCGCCCACTATTGCGCGACATGATCTTGGTGGGGCCAAGGGAGTGTTCTTCGGTTATGACTTCCATGTCACTGAGGGTGGTTTCGGCCTGATCGAGATCAACACCAATGCAGGTGGGGCCATGCTCAATGCAGCGCTGGCGCGAGCGCAACACGCGTGTTGCCCGGCCATAGAGCAATTGCTGCCACCCTCGGGCAGGGCCGAGACGCTTGAGGCAGGAATAATCGAGATGTTTCGCCATGAGTGGGCGCTGCACGGGCTGGATAGGCCGCTGCGCAGCATTGCGATTGTCGACGATGCTCCCGAGCAGCAGTATCTATACCCCGAATTTTTGCTGTTCCAGCAACTGTTCCAGCGCCATGGATTGGAAGCGGTGATAGTCGATCCCTCCGAGCTAAGTCTGAGAGGTGGTGCACTTCGGCATAACGAGTTGGTCATCGATATTGTCTATAACCGCCTGACCGACTTTGCTCTCGATGCGCCCGCCAATGCGACGTTGCGTCAAGCTTACCTTGAACGTGCCACGCTGCTCACGCCTCACCCACAAGCCCATGCCTTGTACGCGGACAAACGTAACCTGGCTTTGCTCTGCGATGCCCAATGGTTGCAGGCGTCGGGCCTGCCGCAAGCCACCCAAAACCTGCTACTCGCCAGCATTCCACATACTGAGGTGGTGACCCCGGAAAGTGCCGAACGCCTGTGGCGCGAGCGTCGACGGCTGTTCTTCAAGCCTTGTGCAGGATTCGGGAGTCGCGCCGCCTATCGCGGCGACAAGCTAACCCAGCGGGTGTGGCAGGAAATTCTTGCTGCCGATTACGTGGCCCAAGCCCTGGTTCTCCCTGGACTGCGGACCCTGTCGGCCACGATTCCGGCTCACATGCTGAAATTTGACGTGCGCGACTATGCCTACAACGGCGTGGTGCAGTGGGTGGCGGCGCGCCTGTATCAAGGCCAGACCACCAACTTCCGGACGTTGGGCGGCGGTTTCGCCCCCGTATATCCAGGGCCCGCGCCAGAGGCCTAAGCATCGCAGACGCTTGATTGGGTCGTCAAAAATTGACGCACCTCCGGTAAATCGATGTGGTCGAGAACGCCGTCGAACAGCACATGCAGCGACTTGTACCCTCTGGCTGTGGCCGATTTGAATGAATCGGGGCGCATCGGTTGACATAGGAGCGTCAATTGGCTGCTTTTACGGGCAGCGCAACAATCGTTTTTTTATCCTATGCTGACTGGGTCAAAAATAAAAATCCGCTTACGACACAGACGAAGTCAACTGCATCGCAAGCGTCATGCGGAGGCAGAGATGATATCGATTTCCAGAAGAGTCTTCTTGAAGGTTGGAGGCGGGATTGCTGCGGGCGCAGTCATCGGAGTACCCCATTTTACCCAAGCGGCGGCAACCACGCCTGAGCCGCAGGTGATAGGGCGGGTCAACCTTCCCTACCCAATGAAAGCGATCATCAACGCGCAGAAATTACAGGTCAACACCCCTGTCTCGTTTTTCTATCCCGATGCCTCCTCACCTTGCGCATTGATCAAGATGGGCGCTCCCGTTCCGGGTGGCATTGGCCCGGAGCGCGACATCGTTGCCTACAGCACGCTATGCACGCACATGGGGTGCCCGGTCACCTATGACGCAGGGCCGCGGGTGTTTAAATGCCCGTGCCATTTCAGCATTTTCGATCCTGAAAATACGGGTCAAATGGTTTCCGGCCAGGCGACCGAGAATCTGCCCAGCATAGTGCTCGAATACAACTCCAATGACGATTCGGTACGTGCAGTGGCCGTCGAAGGGTTGATCTACGGGCGTCAGTCCAACCTCCTTTGATAAGAGGCTTAAAATGGCAACCAATAAAGATCGGATGGCGCTCCCCCCTCCAGAGGCCCAGAAAACCAACCTTGCCTGTCACTTCTGCATCGTGGGTTGTGGCTACCACGTCTACAAATGGCCAGAGAACCTGGAAGGTGGACGGGCACCCGATGAAAATGCGTTAGGGCTCGACTTTCGTAAACAGCTACCTCCTCTGGCTGTGATCATGACCCCTGCGATGCAGAACACGATCACTGACAAAGACGGCAAGCGTTACAACCTCATGATTGTGCCCGACAAGCAGTGCGACGTTAATAAAGGGCTCTCGTCCACGCGAGGCGGTCAACTGGCCAAGGTCATGTATAACTCCGACGGTGTGGGCAAGGAGCGTCTGCGCAGCCCACGGATTTATGTGGCTGACCAGTGGCTAGACACCAGCTGGGATGATGCGCTGGCACTTTATGCGGGCGTTACCAAGAAGATTCTTGATAATGACGGGCCAGCCGCCCTCGCCTTTGACTGCTTCGACCACGGAGGCGCCGGAGGAGGATTTGAGAATACCTGGGGCACCGGCAAGTTGATGTTCACGGCGCTGAAGACACCGCTGGTACGTATCCACAACCGCCCTGCTTATAACTCCGAGTGCCACGCCACACGCGAGATGGGCATTGGTGAACTCAATAACAGCTATGAAGACGCCGAGCTGGCTGACGTTATTATGGCCATCGGCTGCAATTCATACGAGACCCAAACCAACTACTTCCTGGCCCACTGGCTCCCCAATTTACAAGGGCAGACCGTCATCAAACGCAAACAGCGTTTTCCTGGGGAAACCGTTGCCCCGGCGAAAGTGATTTTTGTTGACCCGCGCAGGACGCCTACTATCGCTGTGGCCGAGCAAGCGGCAGGCAAGGACAACGTCCTTCACCTGGATATCGAACCGGGAACGGATATCGCTTTATTCAACGGTCTGTTGACCTACGTGGTTGAACAAAAATGGCATGACCAGGAGTTTATCTCGGCCCATACCAAAGGGTTTGACCAGACGCTTCAAGCCAATAGGTTATCGATTGAGGAAACCAGCCGTATCACCGGTGTTTCGGCGGACAAGCTCAAGCTTGCAGCCGAATGGGCCTACAAGCCCAAAGCTTCTGGCCACCGGCCACACACCATGCACGCCTACGAAAAAGGAATCATCTGGGGCAATGACAACTACCTGATCCAGTCTGCCTTGGTCGACTTGGTACTTGCGACTCATAACGTAGGACGTCGGGGTACCGGGGTGGTGCGCATGGGCGGCCACCAGGAAGGTTACACGCGCCCCCCTTATCCAGGCACCACCAAGATCTATGTGGATCAGGAGATCATCAATGGCAAGGGCATGATGTACACGGCATGGGGGGCCAATCCATTCCAGACCACCCTCAATGCAGAGCAACACCGTACCGTCATTCTGAAGCGCGCCAATATTGTTAGGGAGGCCATGGCGACGGTGCGCGGCGGCTCAACCGCGCAGAGGGTGGACGCGATCTACGATGCGGTGAAAAATAAAGGCGGTCTCTTTTTAGCCAATATCAACCTCTATCCCACCAAGCTGGCAGAAGCCGCGCATGTGATGCTGCCAGCAGCTCATCCGGGCGAGATAAATCTCACCTCGATGAATGGAGAGCGGAGGATGCGTCTGTCGCAAAAGTTCATGGATCCCCCCGGTTCAGCGAAAGCCGATTGCCTGATTGCGGCCGCTATCGCCAACACCCTTCGGCAGATGTATAGCGCCGAAGGAAAGCAGGACATGGCGGCGCGATTTGCGGGCTTCGACTGGAAAACAGAGGAAGATGCTTTCAATGACGGCTCTCGTATGGCCGGTCAGCCGGGCGTCGGCCCTATCGATAGTCAGGGCGGTAACACAGGCAATCTTGTCACCTACGAGCGACTGATTGCGATGGGTAACAATGGAGTCCAGCTACCCGTCAAGGAGTACCGGGATGGCAAACTGATCGGCACCGAAATGCTCTACACCGACTACACGTTCGACACGCCGGACGGTAAAGCCGAGTTCAAGCCAGCAACGTGGCCTGGGCTGCCAAAACCGGTCGCGGAGCAGAAGGAGAAATATAAGTTCTGGATCAACAATGGACGTATCAATGAGGTGTGGCAAACGCTCTATCACGACCAATACAACGAGTTCGTGAAGGCGCGCGTACCCATGGCGTATCTGGAAATCAACCCCGACGATGCAAAATCCTTGGCGATTGCATCCGGGGACGTGGTTGAAGTATTTAACGACTACGGCTCGTCTTACGCGCTGGCCTACCTGGAGCCTGATATAAAGCGGAATCAGACCTTTATGCAGTTCGGCCACTTCAACGGTGTTATGGGCGATTTAACCACGGCATGGACCGACCGAAACGTAGTGCCCTATTACAAAGGGACATGGGCAAATATCCGTCGTATCGGGAAAGTGGAGGCGTTTAAAGAGACGATCAGCTTCAAGTCGCGCAGATTCATGACGTAATGACGATTGTCCAGGCAGTGCTTCATATCGCCGTGGCATGCCTGGGCAAAGCAATGGAAATCAGCGCGGCGAGCAACACAAAAGCGCTCGATATCCACAAGCACGCACTCAACCCGTACATCTGGTAAATCCATCCGGAGAGCACGGTGCCGATCAACCGGCCCATCGCGTTGGACATGTAGTAAAAACCTACATCCAGTGAGACGCCGTCTTCCTTGGCGTAGGAGACGATCAGGTAACTGTGCAGCGATGAGTTCACGGCGAACAGGACGCCAAAGACCATCAGCCCACCCAAGAGAACGACGTGCTCGGACAACCCAGTGTTCAACCCCAAGGCAATAGCCCCTGGCAGAAGCGCCAGCGGAAGTGCCCAGAGAAAAGCCGCTCGACCATCAGGCACACGCCCGTTTTTCTTGCCCGTAATGCTGGGCGCGAACGACTGCACTATGCCGTAGCCGATCACCCACGCAGCAAGAAAACCACCGACTTTCCAGACGTCCCAGCCAAAGGCTGTACTGAGATAGACCGGCAATGCGACGACAAACCAGACATCCCGAGCGCCAAACAAAAACATCCGTGCTGCCGACAGGATGTTGATCGCACGGCTCTTGGAAAGGATCTCCCGGAACTTGGGTTTGGCTTTAGCTTTGCCCAGGTCCTTCTTGAGCAAGATCAGACTGCTGATCCAGATCAGCCCCAATACGATGGCCATGGCCAGCACGGCGCCCTTAAATCCGATGGCAGCCAGCAGTGCACCGCCCAGAAAGAAACCGACGCCCTTGAGCGCATTTTTCGAGCCGGTTAGGATCGCGATCCACTGGTACAGCTTGCCTTGTTGTCCATCGGGCACCAGCAGCTTGATCGAGCTTTTGGCACTCATCTTGTTCAGATCTTTGGCGATCCCCGACAACGCCTGGGCGCCCATTACCCAAGGAATCGTCAGCCAGACCGAGGGCACTGTCAGCATCAGCAGTGCCACGACCTGAATGGCCAAACCAATATTCATGGTCCGGTTCAGGCCCAAGCGGGCCCCAAGGTAGCCACCCACGAGGTTGGTGACCACGCCAAAGAACTCATAAAACAAAAACAGCGCCGCAATCTGAAGCGGGCTGTAGCCCAATGCGTGAAAGTGCAGTACCACCAACATGCGCAACGCACCATCGGTGAGGGTGAAGGCCCAGTAATTACCCGTGACGAGCAGATACTGCCGCACTTCTGGAGCAAGGGCTGACAACGCGTTCATGATGATTCCCTGTCAGACGGCCAGACCGACCATTTTTGCCAGTTCGACCGTACGGTTGGCATAGCCCCATTCGTTGTCGTACCACGCGTAGATTTTTACCTGAGTGCCATTGATGACCATGGTCGACAACGCATCGATAATTGAAGAGCGCGGATCGGTACGGTAGTCGATGGACACCAGCGGACGCTCCTCATAGCCGAGAATGTCTTTCAATTCATTCTCGGAAGCGTCTTTCAGCAGTTGATTAACTTCCTCTGCAGTCGTGGCGCGTTCAACTTCAAACACACAGTCAGTCAGCGAGGCGTTGGCCAACGGAACACGCACGGCGTGACCATTCAGACGCCCGCGCAATTCCGGGAAAATTTCGGCGATGGCCGTGGCCGAGCCGGTGCTGGTCGGAATCAAGCTCATACCGGAAGCACGCGCACGGCGTAGATCCTTGTGCGGCTGATCGAGGATGCTCTGGGTGTTGGTCAGGTCATGAATGGTGGTGATCGAACCATGACGAATCCTCAGCTTTTCGTGGATCACTTTGACCACCGGAGCCAGGCAGTTAGTGGTGCACGAAGCGGCAGTCACAATGCGATGTTGCGCAGAGTTGAACAGGTGGTGATTGACCCCCATCACAATGTTCAACGCCCCGCTCTCCTTCACCGGAGCGCTGACCACAACGCGCTTCACGCCTTGGTCAAGATAGCCCTGGAGAACCGCAACCGTCTTCATTTTGCCGCTGGCTTCGATCACCAGATCGCAGCCCGACCAGTCGGTATCGGCGATTGCCCTATTGGCACTGACCTTGATCCGCTTGCCGTCGATGACAATGCACTCGCCTTCGGAGTCGGCCTGATACTGCCAGCGGCCATGCACGGAGTCGAAGTTGAGCAGGTGCGCATGGGTCGCTGCATCACCGGCCGGGTCATTGATCTGCACGAATTCAAACTCTGGCCAGCGCCAGGCTGCTCGCAGCGCGAGGCGACCGATCCGACCGAAACCATTGATGCCAACTTTGATAGCCATGTCTTTGTTCCTCGTCTCTGCTGTCAGTGGGAGTCCGACCTACGCGCGCCGGACAGGCCAAACATCGGTTATTACACGGTGAAACTGTCCTCAGATAGAACGCTGATTAACCCGGTCCATGAGTGCTTCCGCCGATTCTTTGCGCTCGGAATAACGATCGACCAGATAGTCCTGGCGGTCGCGCAGCAGCAATGTGAACTTCACCAATTCTTCCATCACGTCGACGACCCGGTCATAGAAAGGAGAGGGTTTCATCCGACCGTGCTCGTCGAACTCCAGATAGGCCTTCGGTACGGACGATTGATTGGGGATGGTGAACATCCGCATCCAGCGCCCGAGTACCCGCAGTTGATTGACCACGTTGAACGACTGCGACCCGCCACACACCTGCATGACCGCCAGGGTTTTACCCTGGGTCGGGCGGACTGCGCCCATGGCCAACGGCACCCAGTCGATCTGTGCCTTGAACACGGCGCTCATCGAGCCGTGACGCTCGGGTGAGCACCACACTTGCCCTTCCGACCACAGCATCAGCTCGCGCAGCTGTTGAACCTGCGGATGGTCATCGGCGACGTCATCGGGCAATGGCAAGCCTGACGGATTGAAAATCCGTGTTTCGGCGCCCATGCATTGCAGCAGGCGAGCCGCTTCCTCTACCAGCAAGCGGCTGAAGGAGCGCTCACGCGTCGATCCATACAGCAGCAGGATGCGTGGTTTATGGGTGGACTTCAGTTCGATCCCCAGTTTGTCTGCCGAAGGTAATTCAACCAGTTCGACGTCGAGTTGGGGGATGTGGTCGTCATACATAGTCGTTGTCCTGCGCAACTGCGCTCTTGGATTCATCGAACCAGCGGCGTTTAAGCCACAGCGCTACACCCACTAAAGAAATCAGCACCGGTACTTCCACCAGCGGACCAATCACCGTGGCGAAAGCGACCGGGGACGCCAGGCCGAAGGTAGCGATGGCCACCGCAATCGCGAGTTCGAAGTTGTTGCTCGCAGCAGTAAAAGCCAGAGCCGTGGTACGCGGATAATCCGCCTTGAGCAGCTTGCCCATGCAGAAACTAAGGAAGAACATCACGACGAAGTAGATCGTCAGCGGGATCGCGATGCGCAATACATCCAATGGCAGTTGCAGCACCTTGTCGCCCTTGAGGCTGAACATGGCGACGATGGTCAATAGCAATGCCACCAGGGTCAGCGGGCTGATCTTAGGAATGAAGCGCTCTTGATACCAGTCGTTTCCTTTACGGGCGATCAGGATCTTTCGGGTCAGAAAACCGGCCATGAATGGCACACCCAGGTAGATCAGAACTGACCCGGCGATGCTGATGAAGCTGGTCTCGATAACGCTGCCTTCCAGTCCAAACAGTGGCGGCAATAGCCCCAGGAAAATCCAGGCGTACAGGCTGAAAAACAATATCTGGAAGATGCTGTTGAACGCTACCAACCCGGCGACATATTGATTATTGCCTCCCGCGATCTGATTCCAGACCAGCACCATGGCAATGCAACGGGCGAGGCCGATGAGGATCAATCCGGTCATGTATTCCGGCTTGTCGCTCAGGAAGACAATCGCCAAAACGAACATCAATATCGGCCCGATGACCCAGTTCTGGATCAGAGACAACGCAAGGATGCGCTTGTCTTTGAAGACCTCTGGCAGCTCCTCATAACGAACCTTGGCCAGGGGCGGATACATCATCACGATCAAACCGATGGCGATCGGGATGTTGGTGCTACCCACAGAGAGACTGTTGAGCCACTGCGGCCAGCCTTCGAACAGGCTTCCCAGCCCGATGCCGAACGCCATGGCCAAGAAAATCCACAAGGTCAGGTAGCGGTCCAGAAAGGAAAGGCGGCTTTTGCTCATGTTCATATCTCCTGTTGTCAGAGCGTACCGACCAGGGCTAGCTCGGCCTTGAGCTGCTCGGCGCTCAACGTGGCTGGATCAGCAGCAGGCTGCGGCGCGCGCCGGGCGGTCGCCCATTTCATCAAGACGTTTCGCGTCAGGGCTCAACCAGTGTTTGTTGGCCTCCAATACGGTGGTCAGAACGCCATGCACCCAATCAGGCAGGTTCGGGTGCAGGCGGTAATACACCCATTGACCTTGCCGACGATCTGCCAGAAGTCCGCAATTGCGCAGTTGCGCCAAGTGCCGGGATACCTTGGGCTGACTCTCGTTGAGCGCGCAGGTCAGCTCGCAGACACAGAGTTCACCCTCATGGGCAACCAGCAGCATCATGCGCACTCGATTGTCGTCAGCCAGGCATTTAAAAACGGCGGTGGGTGTCAGAGGATCGGTCATGACGGGGTTTCAGCTCATATACGGTTTTTCGAATATATGTTTTTCCATATGTGAAGTAAAGGAAAAACAGCGTGATCCCCTTCCGTTAAACACGCACCGCGTTCAGTTTGGTTTAAGCTTTGAGCCTCAGAATAATCGTCACTTACCAAGTACCACGGCACAACAAGGACATCGTTATGGGCTGGAAAAACACAAAACAACGTTATGGCATTCTCTCCATCGGGCTGCATTGGCTGATGCTGGCCTTGATCATCGGCGTCTACGCCTGTATTGAACTAAAAGGGAACTTCCCCAAAGGCAGCGACTTTCGTGAGTTGCTCAAGCAATGGCACTTCATGCTGGGTCTGGCAATCTTCGCACTGGTGTGGCTACGTCTTCTGGCCCGCTTGATTGCGCCGACACCTACCGTCGTACCCGCCCTCCCGCAGTGGCAGGCAATCCCCGCCAAGCTGATGCATCTCGCCCTGTATGCGCTAATGATAGGCGCGCCGCTCGCCGGTTGGCTGGTACTGAGTGCGGCCGGCAAACCTGTTCCCTTCTTCGGAATTGAACTGCCGCCCCTGATCGGCACGAATGAGGCGCTGGCTAAATCAATTAAAGAATGGCATGAACTGGCCGGAACAACCGGCTATTGGCTGATAGGCCTGCACGCAGCGGCCGGCCTGTTTCACCATTACATAAGTCGCGACAATACCCTGACCCGCATGTTGCCTGGGCGGTAAGCTCTACCCGGTACCCGCAGGCTGTCGAGCGACATGCACGATCAGCACTGCGGGAAATCGGCTGACCCTCCTGGAATCTGACCTATGCCCGAGACGGTAACCACCCGCAACATCCCACGTACGGTCTGGGCACTGGGGTTCGTCAGTCTGTTCATGGACTTGTCGTCAGAAATGGTTCATGCGCTGCTGCCGGTATTTTTGGTCGGCACGCTCGGCGTCAGCATGATCACGCTAGGTTTTATCGAGGGCGTTGCGGAAGCTACGGCCCTGATCGTGAAAGTTTTTTCCGGCGCGATCAGTGACTACTTCGGTAAACGCAAGAGCCTCTTGCTGGTGGGCTATGGGCTTGCAGCACTCACCAAGCCACTCTTCCCCCTGGCTCATTCCGCAGAAATGGTATTTACCGCACGCTTTCTGGACCGGATTGGCAAAGGGATCCGCGGAGCGCCACGCGATGCTCTGGTCGCCGATATATCACCACCAGAGATCCGTGGCGCGTGCTTCGGCTTACGTCAGTCCATGGACACCGTAGGGGCCTTTTTTGGACCTGCAGTGGCCATCGGCCTGATGTTTATATTCAGTGGAGATATTCCTCTCGTCTTATGGATCGCCGTGATACCCGCGCTGGTAGCCGTCAGCCTGATTTTTGTTGGCGTCAATGAACCTGCACACGAGCAGCGAACTCAGCACTTTCGGTCGCCGATACGCCTACAGCTGCTCTACAGCTTTTCGCCAGCGTATTGGCGGGTGGTGATTGTGGGAGCACTGTTCACCCTGGCGCGCTTTAGCGAGGCATTTCTGGTATTGCGCGGCCAGCAAGCAGGACTCTCCGCGACCTGGGTACCCATCGTGATGGTGGTGATGGCTTTGTTCTACACACTTTCTGCCTACCCCGCGGGGAAACTCTCTGACCGAGTCAGCCGCAAAGCGCTTCTCGGCGTGGGTCTGATATTGCTTATCCTGTCCGATCTCGTGCTAGCCAACGCAGAATCCATCACAATGCTGATGCTCGGCGTTACATTGTGGGGGCTTCATATGGGATTCAGTGAGGGGCTGCTGGCCGCTCTTGTGGCCGACACGACACCGGAAGGGCTCAAAGGAACCGCCTTTGGGGTTTTCAATCTGGTGAGTGGTTTCTCCATGCTCCTGGCAAGTGCTCTTGCAGGTCTGCTGTGGCAAACCTATGGATCAGCAATGACCTTCTATGCCGGTGCTGCTATTTCTGCAGTCGCGTTCATACTTCTGTTGATGCAGCGTCAGGGTAACGATCACATGAAGTAAGCACCGCGTATTGCGACACAGGACATCGCAACGAAACGTGTCGGCTCTGGGCGGAGCGTATCCCCCACTTTCGAGCCGACTCAGGCAAACAATCAACGCTAATCCCAGCGTATTTATTTGCTATTTGCGCGTGGCTTTTTGGAGCATACGGCTGGCACTCTCATTGGCCTTGTCGGCAGTTTGTTGAGCCTGGTTAGCGGCTGAAAGCGCTTGCTCCGCCTTGGAGTAAGCATCATCAGCTCTGACCCGGGCTGCGGCAGCCGAGTTTTCAGCCCCCGTCAATCTCGCGTCAAACTCCTTGGCTTTTTGATTGCTGCAACCCGCCGCCATGGCCAGGACCAATATCAGTGGAACAGTCAGAGTCAGGTTTCTCATTTTTAACCTCTCACATTACGGCATCGTTAATAAAAATTGACTACCTGTTTAGCGACACGAAGAAGTACGGATCACCCCCCCGCTTCGCACCCGCCTGCACAGTGTGAATTGTATATCCATGCCCAGTTTGATCTGCGTCAAACTCGCAACAAACGACTTGATCCTGAGCCTTTAAATTCACCCAGATACTCAGTCTATGTCGCTACTCAAGCGGTGACGGCTTGATCGCCAACAGACTGCTGTGCATGTGATAAACCACTTGTTCGGCGGTGCTACCCAAGAGTTTGCTCAACCCTCTACGGTGCACCGTGCCCAGCACGACAACATCAATATTTTCTTCTTCAGCATAAGCAGTAATGACTTTCGCCGGGACACCCATGATGAAGTGGCGGCACTCTGGCGGCACCCGATATCGATCAGCCAATTCAGTAAACGCTTTTCCTTCAGCCTCATACACCTCTTCGCCCATGCCCGCTGAAAACAATGTCGAACCCATGCCCTCCGACGCATACATATATGAAAGGTCATACGCGTAAAGCAGATGCAGTTCAGCATTGCACTGTGCCGCCAACTTCTCTGCCGCCAGGATAATCTGATCATTAAACTGTTCGAACTGCTCTTCCGGCTTAAACGGATCTACCGCGGCCAGAATTTTTCTCGGCGTGGCGTGCTGGACGTTCGCAACAAGGTGCACGGAGGATGAACAGTCCCTCAATAAACGCAGGTCCAGAGGTGTAAACAAGGTACGCATCAGCAGAGATTCATGCTCGAGGTCTTTGATAAGCATGGAAGGGTTTAACTCTTTGACGTGGCGCAAAATCTCCTCCAGCGGACGCTGAACCCACACCACTTCCGTTGTTACCATTATTTTGAGATTGCGCAGGGAAACAGCTTGCTCTTCAAGCCACTGACGATGCCGCAGTAAGTAACCCTCGCGCATTTCAGAGAGCGCTTGTTCATTGACCAGGCCAGCCGTTGCCAAGCCTTCAACATAGTCAAAGGCCACGATATGCAAGGGAACCCCTTTAGCTTTAGCCAGTGCTGCCGCTCGGTCAAAAGCCGGAGTTCGGTGCATCAAGGGTGAAGCCACTAACAATAAACGCTCAGAGTCCGACATGTAACACCTCCACTTACGGAAAGGGTCAACGGCTGGGGAGAATAGGTGACCTCCTCCCGACAGGGTCTATGTGTTTCACATTCTTGACGATCAAGCGGCCCACACATTGATCTACATCAGAGCCACCCCGCCAGAACCCAAATACGTTAGATCAACGCGCGATAAAAAACCTGCCCCGCGCAATCTTTATTGAATAACCCCCTCTAACCAAAAAAATGATGGTGCGAAAAAATGGCGTTATGCTTGCGCACATGCGCAAGGAAATCCCCATCAAGATGTAACTTCTACTTAACAATTTTACGCACGCTTTCCATAAGCCGTTAGTTGGCAACCCGCAAAACAATCCACCTTGATTTAAAATATAAAATAGGCCACTCATTTGAGTGTGAGTGCGCGATAGTTATTCCCTGACAGGGAATTCCATACAACAAAAAATGCTAATAAAGTCCTCCCTGCTTCGCCCGCCATTCATCTATAACTGATCACTCGCTCTGTCATGAAGCGGGTCCATTGGCTACGCTGAAAAAACAACAGGAGATCTCTCATGACGCTTCCGGTAATGCTTAGCCCTGTGCAACAAATAAAGGCGGCCTGTTCAGGGTGCGGTGTGCGAGGGCTGTGTTTATCTGCTGGCCTGAACAGTTCAGAAGTCGATCTTCTGTCCACCCTCATTCAGCAACGGGTCAAAATCAAAAAAGGCGAGACGCTGTATCATGCGGGGGATCCTTTGCGTTCGCTGTATGCCGTCCGGTATGGATTTTTCAAGACGACCGTCATTTCGGAGGATGGCCGCGAACAGCTGACAGGCTTTCAAATGGCGGGAGAAATGCTGGGCATAGACGCCATCAGCAATGACCGACATGTGTGTAATGCAATCGCACTGGAAGACAGCGAAGCGTGCCCGATTCATTTCATGCAACTGGAACGACTGTCTCATGAGTTGCCTTCGCTCCAACACAACCTGCACAGGCTGCTGAGTCGAGAAATAGTCCGTGATCATGAAATGCTTTTGTTATTGGGAAACCTCAATGCTGATGAGCGTCTAGCCGCTTTTTTGCTGAATTTGTCGCATCGAATGGTCACGCGCGGCTATTCATCCAAAGCGTTCGTCCTGAGAATGACCCGGGAAGATATCGGGTCTTATCTTGGTTTGCGCCTGGAAACAGTCTGCCGGGCTATTGCGCGCCTTCGTGAACTTGAGATTGTGCGCATTTCGGGCAGAGCCGTAGAGATCCTTGATTTAGCAGCCTTACATTCGCTGGTGTCAGGGTGCCGCCGAGCTGATTGAAAGTAGACCCCGCCCTTATCTATGCCTTGACCACAAGAACACTGCAGGGGGCGTGTTGGAGAATATTCTCCGCGGTGTCGCCCAACACCAAGTCCAGATTGTGATGAGGACGTGTGCCCATCACCAGTACATCAACCGCGTTATCGGCCGCGAACTTTTTGATGGCCGGGAGCGGAGTCCCTTTCAGGTAATAAGCGTTCTCCTTCGCGATACCATAGTATTCCGCCAGCGCAACAAACGCTTCAAGGTGCGCATCACCAAGCGCATCGACAAAGTCTGCTTCGATGGGCATCGCCCCCATGATCGTAAAGCCTGAAGCATAGACAGCGGCCCCATCGAAGACATACAGCATCTGTAGAACGCCATCGCACTGTGTTGCCAATCGGGAAGCCGTTTCGATAATGATGTCGTTGAGCTGAAGGTCTGCATCAGCAGAACGAAAAAGATTAACCGCCGCCACTATTTTGTGCGGTAACGGGTTTGCCGAATCGATCACCACGTGGACTGGCACAGGGCAATCACGCAGTAGCTGCCAGTCCAGCGGTGTAAAAAAAATGCGTTTGAGCGTTGATTCCTGGTGAACATCCTTTATCACCATCTCCGCTTGTTGGGTGTCGACATATTGCCGAATTTCGTCAACGACATGCTGCGTCCAGAACAGTTGGGTGGTGACCTCAAGCCCGTTTTTTCTCTCATATTCGGCCTCTTGCTCTAACCAGTGGCGATGCATCTGCAAGTAGCCCTCACGCAGTTCCGCCATGGCCCCTTGGTTGAAAACCCCAACGATTGCGAGCGTTTCCATATAATCAAACGCAACGATATGGAGTGCGGCGTTACTGACCTTTGCCAATGCCACCGCGCGCTCAAATGCAGAAGTACGATGCATTTGCGGGGAAGCGATCAACAGTAGATGCTGGAAATTTGCCATAGCGTTCTCCGCAATTCGGGCAGGGTTCAATGTTGAACGTCATGACATGAGCGGCATTGACTTAAATCAGAAGTCGTCATCAGGACCCGAAACATTGAACCATGCCACCTGCGCTGACCGACCGAAAATAGCCTCTGCCCGCGCCACAAACGGACAACTTCAAGAGTCGCCACGGCGACGAAGTGGCCTCGGTTTGATAGGTCGCTTTCGATAGAACCCCCGCTTTACCCATTCGGCGGCTGCCACGTAAAGCAGGCTGATGGACAGCACCACGGCGAGCAGGCCAAGCGGTAAAGGGACAAGTCCAAACCACGCGGCAGCGGGGCTGTAGGGCAGTAAAACGGTCAGAGCCCCGATCACGGATGCGCTGACCAGAAGCATTCGACCCGGATGACTTTTATGGAAAGGTTTGTACGTGCGAACGATGAAAATGGTCAACAACTGAGTCAGTAATGATTCGACAAACCAGCCGCTGCGAAACAGATCTGGCGCAATACCTACCAGCCAATACAACGCACCAAAGGTGAAGACATCGAAGAGTGAGCTGACGAGTCCGAATACCACCATGAAGTTGCGGACTTCAGCGAGGTTCCAGCGATGAGGCGTCTGTTCCCACTCTCGATCGACGTTATCGCTGGCGATGCCCAACGCTGGAATGTCAGACAGAAAATTGTTCAGCAAAATTTGCTTCGCGAGCAGAGGTAGAAAGGGCAGGAACAATGAAGCCAGCGCCATGCTGATCATGTTTCCGAAGTTCGCACTGGACACGATGAAAATGTACTTCAGTGTATTGGCAAACGTGTGGCGACCTTCATCAATGCCTTCGCGCAACACATTCAGGTCATGCTCAAGCAAGACAAAATCAGCGGCCTGCTTTGCAACATCAGCAGCGTTCTGCACAGAAATCCCAATGTCGGCCGCCTGCAGTGCAGGTGCGTCGTTTATTCCATCACCGAGAAAACCTACCACATGACCGGTCTTCTGCAGGGCACGAATAATTCGCTCTTTTTGATTGGGATCGACCTCGGCAAATAGCGTAACTGTCGGCGCCAGGTGCATCAGCACCTCGTCTTTCAACAGCGCCAACTCAGAACCGGTGATGATCCGTTGCGCATTGAGCCCTACGGCAGAGGCGACATAGCGGGCAACCAGATGACTGTCACCACTGATGATCTTGACCTGAACACCCAGCTTTGCCAGCGCGGCCATCGTGGCCTTTACTCCCGGTTCGGGAGGATCGAAAAACAACAGAAAGCCGCGGAAGGTCAGGTCCACTTCCTCGTTACGGCTGTATCGAGCCTGTGCAGGCAGCGAACGAGTGGCTATTCCAAGCACGCGAAATCCTTGCTCACTCCACGCAGCAAACCGTTTACGGATCGCCGCCAACGCCGTTTCATCCAGAACCTGCGTACCGTTACCGCAACAAAGATGAGTACAGACCTCCAGGACGTTTTCGACCGCTCCTTTGGTCACTAGCAGGATGGGGGCTTCCACGCTGCCGGCAACCACCACACTCAGACGCTTGCGCCCAAAATCGTATGGAATCTCATCGAGCTTGCTGACGTGGCCGACGTCGACAGCACTGGCCTGCGCCTTGGTTGTGATGGCATCGTCCATCGCGTTACTCATCCCTGTCTGGAAATGCGCGTTGAACAGGGCTAATTGCAGAACATTGACCTCCTCCTCACCCTCGACATTCACTGCGGCATTCAGCGCAACCACACCGCGCGTCAAGGTTCCGGTCTTGTCAGTACACAAGATGTCCATCGCCCCCAGATTTTCGATAGCGCTGAGATGGCGCACGATGACGCCACGGGCGGCCATACGCTGCGCACCTTTGGCCAAGGTGAGGCTCAGGATGGCAGGTAGCAGCTCTGGCGATAAACCGACGGACAAGGCGATGGCAAATAGCAGTGTGTCGAGAGTCGGTCGATGCAACAGAATATTGATACCGAAAACAAGGAACGTGATGACCAGCATGACGCGCAGCAGCAGTCCGCCAAAATGCCGCAGACCACGTTCGAATTCGGTTTCCGGTGGCCGCAACGACAGCGATTTGGCAATCTGACCGAACTCGCTCTCATCGCCGTAACGGGTGGCAAGTACCTCGGCAGTTCCACTGCGAACGGAGGTGCCCATGAATACGCAGTTGCTGCGTTGAATCAGAGACGCCTCCGCAGGAACGTCTCCCGGCAGTTTTTCTACAGGGTACGTCTCGCCGGTGAGCAGACTCTGACTGATGAAGCAATCGCGCGCACTCAACACTCGGCCGTCAGCGGCAATCAGACTGCCCGCGCTGAGCAAAAAAATATCACCGGGGACGACGTCAGACGCAGGAACTTGCAGAATCTTGCCTGCACGACGAACGACGGCGAGCGTAGCGATTTTCCGACGTAACTGCTCGACTGCCGTGCTCGCGCGATTTTCATACCAGGCACTCAGCAAGGCGCTGATCAGCACGATCAACAACACAATGGCCGCGTTGATCCAGTCCCCGACTAACAGCGCCACCAAAGCACCCACGATCAGAATGATGACCAGCGGGCTACGCATCTGCTCTATCGTCAGCCTGAGCAGACCATGCGGTCGACTCCGCCCCACCGGCGCGGCAGGTCGCAGACGCGCTTTTGCCTGCTCACTGCTCAGTCCTTCAACAGAACTTCCAAATGAGCGGAGCAGCTCTTCAGCAGGTGTCTGCCACCAGACCTCGCTGATGGGCACATCCCCCTTGATGGAGGGGGTTCCCAGCCCACTGCGCGCCAGCCACATGCCCGGCAGCATGGGCAACCAGAAGGTCAGCCCGCGGAACAACAAGGTGGCAGACAGCGCAACCGGAATCTCGATGCCAATCCAATGCAACGTGACCACTGCGGCCGCTTCGAACGCCCCTAGCCCGCCCGGCACAATTCCAACACTGCGAAGTACGCTGGCCAGCATGAACCCGGCGAACAACCCAGGCAGCTGTGCGGACACCCCCAACGAACGCACCAGCACCCACAGCGTCAAACAGTCGAGCAGGATGATGACCAACTCTAAAAACGTGGTGCGCCACAACAAAGAACGGTTGCGCGCCAGTTGGCTGTCGGCCCCCGTCAACAAGGCCAGTCCTTTACCTACCAGTGCATGGTGCTTCACAGAGAAGCGCCGCTGCAGCTCTGAATGGCCAGAAAGGCGCGGTACAATAATCGCGGCTGCCAGACTCACCGCAGCGAATACCAGGCAGGTCGCAATGAGGGACGTCGTGGCATGTCCTTGCAGCATGACGATGAACAGTGCGACCCCGACGGTCAGCACATACGCAAAAAAATAGGCGGAAAGGTCAAGGACCAGACAAGCCAGTGCCAATGGCCGGGCGACCCCTTTTTTAATGAGGAAAGCGATGACCGCAAAAGCTCCGCTGATACCCGAAGAGGGTAGCGCCTGATCGACAAACAACTTCATCAGACTGAGCTTGCTTGAATCCCACAAAGACAGCTGTGCGTGCCCTGCTTTTAACACGCCCCGGAAGACCTGCCCTTGAGCCAGGTACGTCAGCGCTTGCAACACGATGGCCACAATCAACCATAGAGGTTCTGCCCGCTCCAACAACGTGCCAAATGCCTCGACATCGCTCAGGTGCAAGGCGACAGCGATCACAGCGGCGAGCATCGCAGTGCCCACCAGCCAGGACACCCACAGCAGGGATGAGGTCACTCGCGGGTCGATGTCGAGCGAAGATTGAAGCGGGTCGTTCGGGATAGGCGATTCGAACGACATAAGGAACTCCCGGCCAGTTTGGGAAAACTGGCTGAATTCTCAGTGAATGCCATCGCTGTCGCTTGATTTAAATCAAGTCAGGCCAACGCCTGCGAGGCCTCATTTAGCAGCCCTTATTTTTTCATCGACAACGTATTGGGCGTTGTTGCCGACACGTCCTGGTCGTTCGGTCGCCCCACGGCAAAAGGCTTTAATACAAGAACGTTACAAGGCGGATGATCGAGAACTATGTCAGCCGTACGCCCTAATAGCATGTCGAGAGGGCGATGGTTCGCCGTTCCCATGACCAAGATGTCGTAGTTGCACCGAGCGACATAAGTGTTGATCACATTGGCAGCCGCCCCTGCGATGAAATGCCGATGTTCCTCGTCGATTGCGTATTTATCGGCAAGCGCGTTGAACAGCGCTTCCTCTTCCTCGTAACTGGGGGGCGTCGCTACATGTGGCTCATCAATGTCCGCTAAAGGCTGGACCGACCGGTCATACACGGATAACAGGTGCAAACATGCGTGGCATGCTTGCGCTAGACGTCCCGCAGTTTCAATGATCGAGTCGTTCAACTGTTGAACATGAGGATCTTCATGAAGAATATCGACAGCTGCCAGAATTTTCCGAGGATGGGGGTGCCTGGCATCCGTCACAAGAAGAACCGGCGCTGGACTTCCGCGCAACAACTGCCAATCCAGGTCTGAAAGACTCAAGGGCCTGACCGCTGACTCGGCATACAAATCCTTGAGTACGAAATCGACGTTGGAAACGCTGATGTATCGGCATATATCAAGCGCCGAGCGCGGAGCCCAGACAACCTCGAAAGACGTCTCCAGCCCTTGGTGCCTTAGCTGCGCCGTTTCGCTGTCCAACCAGTTATGGAATAGTTTGAGACGGCTCTCGCGGGCTGCTTCACGTCCCTGCGTGTCTAACAAATTAAACGTTTCCATCGTCTCGAAATAGGCAAAAGCGACGATGGAGAGTGATGCATCCATTGCCTCGGCCAAGGCCGCAGCCCTTTCAAACGCCGGGCTGTGAGTCATTTTACAAGGCGCAATCAACAGTAGACGTTGACGCTGTGCCATTTCACACCTCAATGGGCGGAGCCCTGTTAACGTCGAGGATCACCGGCTGGACGATACTCAATGCCGCAAAAGCACAGGTATCGCCCGCCGGCTAGATCATGGACAAGCGCCAAAAACGTCAGTCCAGCTCAATGTTGATGTTTTTCTCAGGCTTCATCGCTTCGGGTTTCTTCGGCAGATTGACGGTCAACACGCCCTTACTGAAACGTGCCTGAATTTTATCTGCGTCCACCCCTTTGGGCAGGCTGAAGGTCCGTTCAAAATAACCGTAACGGCGCTCGGTCAGGTGGTAGCTCCCGGATTTGTCTTCCTTGTTCTCTCTTTTTTCGCCTTTGATCTGCAAATTGCCGTTGACGACTTTCACGGTCAGATTTTTTTCGTCCACGCCAGGTACTTCTGCGGTGATTTCAAAATCTTTTTCGTTTTCAACAATGTCGACAGCGGGCGATTGCAGCCCGACGAAATCGCCCGAGAAGAGCGGATCAAGGTCAAATCCACTGCGCCTCGAAGACAGCAACGAAGGCAGATTATTGAAGTCCTGGAACAGGTGGTCGAATTGACGACGAAGCTGTTCAAACGGATGCGATGCATTCGTACTGATCGCAACGTCCCGGTTCGGTTCATTGGCCTGGGCAGGTTTTTTTTTAGGGAATGAGCCATGACAAAATCCTCTTCTGACGGTTGTTGCGCTGATAGGAAAAGACATTTTTCGACACTGAACAACGGCGCTCAATCGCGCCACAGTCAGTACTGTTGCCCTTACTCGCCAACGGCGCTTGATCGAAGTCAAAGATGGCGCTCATGGACAATTTGGATGACCTCCACACGGGGACAAAATCTTGACCCCGCGTCAGAGACGGCGCACCTACATGCCCCGATTCACGGGTCTCAATATTCAAAGGGCGCTAATTGATCTAGATCAACACCCGCAGAACAGGCCCATGCAAATCTGCCAACAATTGGGTACTCCTTTCATGACAGTGGTAGGCGGGAGTAGTGCACAGCGCGAGTGCGCGAGAGAGGGATTTATCATGATCAATAAGCCATGGTGCATAGCGTCGATTATCATTTTCGCCCAGGTCGGTACCGCCTATGCTACTGAAGGGGCGGCGCTGGCAGACGCCAAGGGATGCACTGCTTGCCATAGCGTGAAGACTGAAGCGATAGGGCCATCTTTTCGCGATATTTCCCGCCGTTTTCATGGGCTTAAAAATGCCAAGCCCATGCTTGTTCGTGTCGTCCAAACCGGCACGGACACCGCCTCTGCTCCCTACCATTGGGGATCTATAAAAATGCCCTCTGCCAATGCGCGCACACCTGTTAGTCAGGAAGAAGCCGAACAGTTGATCGATTACGTATTGAGCATTCGTTGAGGTGTTAGGGATGAGATTATTTGTTAATTATCTATAGGAATAACGGTGCGTTTCTCCGACCACCGATATAACCAATGCACGCTCTTTTATCCTGCTTGATTGAAAAAACACACGGTTACGGTTTTCGAACACAGAGACCCTTTGATCGCCCTGTTTACCATCAAGCGTTTGCATCATTAACAAAAGTGCATCAATGCTCCCTCGACTTGATAGTGAAAGGAAAAGATTATGGGCGTTGCCGTCATCCCCCAGAAGGGAGCGCGTTTTAACCCGCCAGCCAGCGAGCAGGTCGCTCCACAGGCCTTCGCTTCGACCAGCGTTCCACTGCTGCAACTGCCGACTTCACAGCCAAGTATTACCCTGACCCACAGAAGAAAAGTTCTGTTCGTGACCTCAGAGTTGGCTGATCTGGTGAAAACCGGAGGTTTGGGCGATGTGTCTGCCGCACTGCCGCGAGCCATGCGCCACCTGCACGATGTACGCGTGCTGATTCCCGGCTACCCGCAAGTGCTCAACAGTGGTAACCCGATCCATGTCATCAGCGAGCTGGGCGGTCATGCAGCCCTGCCACCGTGCAAGATCGGGCGCATGGACATGAAAGACGGTCTGGTCATTTATGTGCTGATCTGCCCCGAACTGTACGAACGTGAAGGCACGCCATACGGTGATAACAACGGCCGTGACTGGCCTGACAACCATATCCGCTTTGCCCGCCTCGGCCTGGCCGCAGCCGACTTCGCCGCCGGCGCGGTAAAAACCCAGTGGTGCCCGGAACTGGTGCATGCCCACGATTGGCCTGCCGGATTGGCGCCGGCGTATATGCGCTGGCGGGGTCAGGCCACACCGAGCATCTTCACCATCCACAACCTGGCGTATCAAGGCACGGTCAGCACCGGCTCCAGCCGCGAACTGGGTATTCCTGACCAGGCGTTGGGCGCCGACGGCATGGAGTTCTACGGCAAGCTCTCATTCATCAAGGCAGGCATGGCTTATGCCAGCCACATTACCACCGTGAGTGCGACTTACGCCAAGGAAATCACCACGCCGGCCTTTGGCTGTGGTCTGGAAGGCTTTCTGCAAAGCAAGGCCAGGCAAGGACTGCTCAGCGGGATTCCAAATGGCATCGACGCCAGTTGGGATTCGGAAACCGATGAACACTTGATTTGCCGGTTTGCCCCAAACGAATGGCAGCGCAAGGAAATCAACGCCGACCATGTACGTGAGTTGTTCGAGCTTGAGCCTTCCACGGGTCCTTTGTTCGCTGTGGTATCGCGCCTGGTCTTCCAGAAAGGCCTGGACCTGACCATCGGTGTTGCCGAGCATATCGTCAATCAAGGCGGGCAAATTGCGATCATCGGTCGCGGCGAACCGGAGGAAGAGGATGCCATGCGCGCACTGGCCCTGCGTTTCCCGGGCCAGATCGGGGTGCGCATCGGGTTCAACGAAACGGATGCCCGACGCATGTTTGCCGGCAGCGATTTCTTGCTGATGCCTTCGCGTTATGAGCCTTGTGGCTTGAGCCAGATGTACGCCCAGCGTTTTGGCTCCTTGCCGGTGGCCCGTAAAACAGGGGGGTTGGCCGACACCATTGAAGATGGCGTGACTGGTTTTCTGTTCGAAGAATCGACCGTGGAAAGCTACGCCGAAGCGCTGACGCGGGCGATCAAGGTCTTCGCCAATTCTGAGCTGCTCAATGCCATGCGTTGCCGCGCCATGGCCGCTCCGTTCAATTGGCATAAGGCGATAGAACCCTATGCCGAACTCTATGTGGAACTGCTGGCGGCTGAGCGTGCAGCGCGTCGGAGCTAAACGGGGCGGACCGCCATGACCCTGGACCCTGGCGGTCGGCACGTGACTACGTTATAGCCGCTCCCAATTTACCGTGAGGTGGGTTTCATCATCACTGTAGTGGTAGTGAGAGTTGCCTTTATAAGCTGCATTAAGTGCATGACCTATACGGCTGGCAAGGTGGATGCCTGTGGTAGTCACTTCGAGCGTATCATCCACTTCAACCACTTTAATGATTCTTTCCTGAGCGTGTTCGGCTTTCTCCACCTCCTCCGTGTGGTGGATCAGGTTCAAAATCTCCTCTTGGTGGTCGTGCAAAAATTTTCCAGAGAGCTTCAACGTGCCAGCGGGCCTGTCGTCTGCAATGCGCCGACACGCAGGGCAAACAGTCTCTTCTGCATCCCCGACGATAGTGCTTTCCGGGATATGCCACGTCCAGTTGCCTTCCTGATAGAGTGCGCCGCACTGTGGGCAGAGCGCCGTGCCGCTGACATGTTCCATCCGGTAGGGATCATGGGTGCCTTCTTTGAAAATTTTGTTCTTCTGACTCTGCTGATACTTGTCCATCGTCTTGCCCCCCGAGAGTGAGCTATTGCTGCATACGAGCTTCAATGTGCCTCCGTTCTACCCTTGGGCATCTTGATATTTGTCAAACCTGACGCGGACAGACTGCACCTTCCTCCACTTCAATCTTTTCCGCACTTTTTTCAAGGCTGTTATCCCCTGAAAATATCGAAAGGCTCGATTCTGAGGACCTTGCGTATCCCCACATAACTGGAAACTCCGGCGATCAATAGCACCATGCCGAACGCAAGCCCCAGGTTCCAGAAGGTGATGATGGCCGCATAGTTCGGCACATTGGATCGTGCGATAGAAATCATTAACGTGACCAGGCCAATGCCCAGTCCATAACCGGTCATCGCCGTAAACGTCGCCATAAACAGGATCATATAAATCAGCTCGCGCCCCTTCGCACCGATAGCTTTCAAGGCAGCAAATTTGTCCAGATTTTCCAGGATAAAGGTGTAGAAGGTCTGCCCGGAGATCGACAGTCCGACGAGAAAACTGATAATGGTCATCATCAAGATGTTGACGCCCACCCCCGTCTGGTAGATGTAAAAATGGGTAATGTGCTGGTTGAACTCGTCCTTGGTCAGCGCGACATAACCCAATTGATCCACTTGCTTTTGAATACTCGCCACGTCCTCTGTGTTCTTTGGTTGAAGCAATATGTAAGAAACGGTGAACCGCGTGGTCGGGATGTATTCGATGGCACGTCGATAGGTTGTGTAGAGCGTCGGTACGCCCGTCAGCCCACTGGCAGCAACCTTGGCGATAGCTACGATCGTGCCACGATGGTCATTAAGTTCGAATGAGGTACCCACCTTCGGATTCTCCAGTTTGGAAAACTCAGCGTCATGCACCATGATGAAGGCGTTGTCAGCATAGATGTCTTCGATGTGTCCCTCTTCAAGTTCAGGACGGCCGAATAGACTGGAGTCGTCCAGACCGATAACGCTGACAGATTGATAGGTTCCGCTGTCCAGCCTGACCTGCGCGCCACCAATAAAGATGGGGACCGCGTAACTGACCTCATCCATGCTGCGTACGGCGTCGAGCAAATAGTCTGGGAGCGGGATGGTACTGGTCGGGGTATTGACCGCCGGGTCCATGACCCACATCGTCGCCCCAATGTTGGTCACGGTCGAGTAAGCGCGGTTCAGGATGCCCGCGAACATGGCGGTCATTTGCATCATTAGAAATACAGAAAAGGTGATCCCTATCAGCAAGGCAGAAAACTTGGCCTTGTCATTCACCAACAGCTTGAAACCGATTCGCAAGATGCCGGCGTACTTCATGGCGCTTGCTCATGGCTGACAGAACCCGGCGTATTCCACCAGCCGCCCCCCAGCGCGACGAACAGCGCAACCGTGTCCTGATGGCGTTGGGCGAGTGCTTGAAGATAAGCAATATTTACTTCATGAAGCTGTATGTCCGCCACCAGCAAGTCCAGGTAGGTCACCAGCCCCGACCGATAGCTGACTTGCAACACCTGAAGCGCCTCTTCGGCCGTCGCCTGCGCCTCCCCTTGTTTTTGCAGGGCTTGCGCATCGAACTCCAGCGCCCGCAGTGCGTCGGCGACCTGTGCAAACGACTCCAAGACGATTTGTCGATAGGTTGCGGCGGCTTGCTGATACGCCTCTATCGCCGCTTGGCGGCCATACCATAAGCTGCCGCCTTGAAACAAAGGCGCATCAACCGCAGGCCCTATGCTCCAGAATCTGTTTCCCCCGCCAATCAGTGAGCCCAGGCTGGAGCTGCCGGTCCCGTAGGTTCCGCTCAAGCTGAAGCTGGGAAAAAGGGCGGCCGTTGCAACCCCGATGTTGGCGCTAGCCACGTGCAATTGTGCTTCGGAGGACAGGATGTCCGGGCGTTGACGGACCAGCGCGGACGGCAAACTGACAGGCAAATCCTGGGGCAATGCAAGTCCCGCCAAATCAATGTCGGGCAATATGACGTCAGTCGGCACCACGCCTTCAAGCGTCGCCAGTAAATGTTCGGTTTGACTGATTTTCTGTTTTAGCGCCGGTAGCGCCGCTTCATTCGTGGCGATCAGGCTGCGCAGGCTCAGCACGGACGAGTAAGGCGCTGTACCGGCGCGAACCTGGACATCGGTGGTCTGAAGTTGTTCGTTTTCAAGCGCAATAAGCTGCTCGGTCGCACGCACTTGTGCGGCATAAGCGGCGCGAGCAATGGAGGTGTTGACGACATTCGCGGTCAAGGTCAGGTACGCCGCCTTGTTCAGGTACAACTGACGGTCGACCTGGGCTTGCAAGCCCTCGACTGTTCGCCGCTCGCCACCAAAGACATCGAGCGCATAACTGATGGTTCCACTCAGGGTCACCACGTTAAAAATCGAACCGGGCACCGTCGAACCCTGTTGTATCGGGGCGCTTAATTCACGAGAAGCACCAAAACGGGCGTCAACATGCGGGTAGAACACACCATACCCGGCGCGGAGATTGTCCTGGCTTTGACGCAAGCTTGCTTCCGCCGCCTGAAGGGTAAGGTTGTGGGAGATCGACTGACGGACAGTCGCATTCAACGGCTCGGATTTGAACAGTCGCCACCAATCGTGGGGCACTTCGGAGCCCGACAGAAAGTGTTGCGCCTGCCCTTCTGCCGTGACGGTGCGGGTCATCGGATCCTGCGTGTAGCGGCTCAGCGCAGGCGGTTCCGGGCGTGAGAAATCAGGACCGACCGTACAGGCATTCATGAACACAATACTGATGATCGGCCATGCAATGCCCTTGAGTAAACCCAGAGGTTTGCGAGGCAATGAACTGCAGGGCTTGCGCATTATTTCTGCCCTATGAAGACATCTACCAGTTGCCCCGGATACAGCCCCGGAAAGTCTTTTTTCTGGAACCTGAAAATGACCGGTAACACCCGGAGATCAACTTTCTCCTGACGTTGATTAGACAGCTCGATTTTCGGCGACACATAAGGCTGAACGCGAACGAATTCCAGGGGGACTTTTATGTCCGTGCCGCGAATAGACATTTGCGCACGAATATGGTCCGGAGCAGGTAAACGCGAAATCAGTATCTCGTCCACATAACAGCGCACAGCCAGGGTAGCCACAGAAGCGCTCATGACCACCAGCGGACTGAACCCCTGGATGTACGTGTCGTATGCGCCCTGAGACGATACATAGCTGCCAACAGTGGTATTGACGGCCAATATCACACCCTCCACTGGCGCCCTGACTGTATATTGCTGGAGTAATGCACTGGAGGCTTTCAGGGCTGCACTTGCTTGTCCCTCAAGGTCTTTTGCCGTATCCAGCGTGTCCTTACTGATCGACTTGGGATCAATCGTGTAAGAGGCAAGACGCTTTTGGTATTGGTCACGGGCCGTTTTCAAATTGGACTCAGCCAACTCAAGGTTGGCTCTGGGCACTGAGTCGTCGATGCTCAGCAATGGCATCCTGGTCGACACGACCTGACCTTCATGCACAAATACCTGGGTGACAGGCCCAGACACTTGCGGGTAAATCACAATGTTCGAACCACCCGACTGCTCGCCTTCAATGATGCCATTGGCAAAAATGGCAGTCTCATAGGGGCTGCTGGCTGGCTTGAACACGGGGGGTAACGCTTTTGCCTCTCTGCCAAGAATGTAAGCGGCTGTAAGCCCGGCCAACACACCCAGCACAGCAAGTGCGAACAGAATCTTGTTCCTCATTCAGTACCCCCATCGACATCCTTAATGCGACCATCCTCCATATGGATGATGCGGTCCGCATACTCGTTGATCCGCGCGTCATGGGTGACGATCAGGATGCAACGGCTTTTGTTGAGGACCTTCTCCTTCACAAAGGCGATGATCATCCTGCCGGTGTCACCGTCGAGCGAGGCTGTCGGCTCATCAAGAATAAGTATCTGCGGGCTGCTGACAATGGCACGAGCAATGGCGACCCGCTGCTGCTCTCCTCCTGAAAGTTTTACCGGTAGCACATCCCCCCGACCCTTGAGGCCGACCACTTCCAGGCTTTTCGTAGCCTGAGCGATGGAGTCATCCCAATCGTGATGTTTGAGGATCAGCGGGATCGCGACATTTTCGGCAGCCGTCAGTCGCGGAAACAGGTGATAGTCCTGGAATACGAAGCCAATGGTGTTCAGGCGAAAGTCAGCCAATTGATCGCTGCTCAACGCCCAGATGTCTGCGCCGTTGACCGTCACCGTCCCGGTGTTGGGACGCAAAATGCCAGAAATCATGCTCAAGAAGGTGGTCTTTCCACTGCCAGAGGGACCAACGATGAACACCATTTCGCCAAAATGCGCGACAAATTCAACGTTGTCCACGGCCGTCATTCGCACATCGCCTTCGCCAAACCACTTGCTCAGACCTGTCGAGACGATGGCCTGACTCTCGGATTTTTCTAAATGATCAGCGTTCATAGACCTTCCTGAGCACTCATAAACGCCAAAAAACAGATCCGAACACTCCATAACGATGGGGCAAAGCACTCAAAAAATTATGTTCTTCCTCTTCGCGGCTGATCGCGTTGATATATATCAATCGGTACGACGATCTGTCCACCGCCCTCGACCTGTGTCATGCCCCGGCACGGCTTACTCGAATTGAACAAACTCAAGACAAAGGGCCACGTTGATTTACATCAAGCTGATCGGTGGCTGCGGGTCTAAAGTTGAACGGTATCCACGTTCGCCCAAAAGCGGCTGAATGACCTTATGTTGCGTTGTAACGGGCTGATGTCCACATTCGTTGTTCACCCTTGAGCGAAGGCCATGAAGAAGAACCATCAGTTGAATATTTCATATTTTTTTATTGCCTTTGTTGCGCTGACACTGGTCCAGTTCTTGTTTGCCGGACGGGCGGCAGTGGAGTCGATTCCTTACAGCCAATTCCTTCAGTTGCTCAATGAACACAAAGTTAGCGAGCTGAGCGTCGAGAAGGATCATATCAGCGGAAAACTGCAAGAACCGATCAATGGGCACAACCAGTTCTCGACGGTCCGGGTTGACTCCACCTTGGCCACAGAGCTTGCTCAATCCAATGTCAGCTTCTCCGGTGTCAACGAAAATACACTTCTGAATGCGCTGTTGGGCTGGCTTCTGCCCTTCGTCATGATCATGGTGGTCTGGCACTTTCTGTTTCGCGGCCTCGCCGATAAACAAGGCATCGGTGGCATGATGAACGTCGGTAAATCCAGGGCGAAAATATTCGTCGAGCGCGATACAGGGATCACCTTCGCTGATGTGGCGGGCATCGACGAAGCCAAGGCAGAGCTTGTGGAGGTGGTGTCCTTTTTGAAGGATAAAGCCAAGTACGCCCGCTTGGGCGCCCACATACCGAAGGGCATTTTGCTGGTCGGCCCTCCAGGTACCGGCAAGACCCTGGTCGCCAAGGCCGTCGCAGGAGAAGCCGGGGTGCCATTTTTTTCCATCTCGGGCTCCGAATTCGTCGAGATGTTCGTCGGCGTCGGCGCAGCCAGGGTGCGCGACCTGTTCGAGCAAGCTCGACAGGCTGCGCCGTGCATCATATTCATCGACGAGCTGGACGCGCTGGGAAAGATGCGGGGCGTTGGCGCGTTTGGGGGCAACGACGAAAAAGAACAGACGCTAAACCAGCTATTGGCAGAACTGGACGGCTTCGATCCTCGCGAAGGCGTGGTACTGCTGGCGGCCACCAATCGCCCGGAAATTCTCGACCCGGCACTGCTGCGGGCCGGCCGCTTTGATCGTCAAGTTCTCATCGACCGCCCGGATCGCAAGGGGCGAGTCGCTATTCTCAAAGTGCACATCAAAAACATCACCGCCGAGCCCAGCGCCGACTGTGAACGCATTGCCGAGATCACCACCGGTTTCACCGGCGCAGACTTGGCAAACCTGATCAACGAAGCCGCGATTGTCGCAACCCGTCGCGGGGCCCAGGCGGTCAGTCTGGATGACTTTACGGCGGCGGTGGAGCGTATCGTCGCCGGCGTGGAGCGCAAGAGCAGCTTGCTGCAGCCCGCGGAACGCCTGGTAGTCGCCTACCACGAAATGGGCCATGCCTTGGCTGCCGGAACCTTGCCGGGAATGGACCCAGTGCATAAAGTCTCGATTATCCCCCGCTCCATCGGCTCGCTGGGCTATACCCTGCAACGCCCGACAGAGGATCACTTCCTCATCAGTTGCCAGATGCTCAAGGATCGTATCGCAGTGTTGATGGCCGGTCGTGCTGCCGAGTTCATCGCCTATGGTCAGATCTCGACAGGCGCCGCTGACGACCTGACCCGGGCCACTGATATAGCCCGACAACTGATTACCCGCTTCGGCATGAGCGCAGAGCTTGGTCAGTCGGTACTGGAGCGGCAAAATCCCACGTACCTGAGCGACCATATACCGGGATTGGGCCAGAAGGACTACTCAGAGCAAACTGCACGGGAAATAGACCTCGGCATCAGGGCCTTACTCGATGAAGCCTACAGTCGCGCCAAGGAGTTGCTTGAGAGTCGACGGGCTGACTTGGATACTGGCGCCAAACTCCTGATGGAAAAAGAAACACTGACGCCTGAAGAGTTTCCGGCGCTAATGTCCCTCAACCCCGCGGGGGCCGGGCCACGGTTGATGGTTGCTCGCAAATAGACTCATCGGCTGCCGATCCATATCCCGGATCTGTCAGGTGTTTAGTCATTGTCAGGGCATTTTCGAGTCCAATGTGATCGTCTCTCCGTCAACCACGAACCGACCGTAGCCCTGATGATGGATCGTCTTGGGGGCCTTCTGCTCTGGATCGATCCACGCCTTTACCACCTCGAGCACAAATAGATTGAATTTGTTCACCAGCCTCGTATCCACCACCTTGCATTCGAGATTGGCGAAGCACTCTGCAACCAGAGGCGCCGCAACCTCATGCGCGGGTATCGGCGTGAGTCCGAACTTCGTAAACTTGTCGACATTACGCCCAGAGCAATTGCCGACCTCAACCACCTTGGGTGCCAGCTCCAGCGCCGGGATGGCGATGACGCACTCCTTGGTCGCGCGCAATGCCGTGAAACTGTAATCGGCGCTGCTCACGATGCAGGCCACCAATGGCGGCGCGAACTCGACCATCATGTGCCATGACAAAGTCATGACGTTGCTACACCCACCGCTCGCGGTCGTCAGCAAGACCACCGGGCCCGGTTCAAGCAGCTGGTATACCTTGGACAGAGAAAGCACTTTCATCGTAGTCATGGTTCCTGGCTCGTGATGTCTTTCATAGAGACGGCGAAAGTCTGCTTGCCATCCTCTCCGGGGCTGTATTCAACCTAGCGGCTCGCCGAGCAGGTCAATAACGCCGGCAGCCAGTTTTATCCCCTGCTTTTTGGCTTCGTCGAAGCTCCGGTAAACAGCCTTTTCCCGGAGGATATGGATTTTTCTATCGGCGAATTTCACGGTGATACGCAGCCCCTTCGGGACCAGGTCATCTGTTGCACCCCATATAAAATGAATCTTTGCCGTCACGCCGTCCGGGTGAACGTAATCAACCGTCGAGACCTGATCCACGCGCGCCCTCATCTCAGCCCCCTTGATTCGGCTGCATGCCGAGGCGTAAACCAATAAACCACTGTTTAAAATCGCACCGAGTCGCCCGCAAACAGGCTTATCCCTTGCCAGAACATGACGTCAGATACCCTCTCAGTTCGACCAGCGAACGTGTATTGAGGACATCGTGTTTCTCCAGCCAGGCGCGTCGTGCCTGACCGACGCCATACTGCAAGTTAGCGAAGTCAGCGGTCCGGTGCGCATCCGAGTTGATGCAAATCATCACGCCTTGATCCTTGGCGTAATGGCACTGCAGGTCGATCATGTCCATGCGTTGCGGCTGCGCGTTCAGCTCCAGGCAGCAACCACGCTGTTTTGCTGCCTTGATGACCTCGGGCAGGTCAATGACCAGTGCTTCTCGCTCGTTGATCAAGCGGCACAAAGGATGCGCCAGAATCGTGAAATAACGATGCTCCATCGCACGCAGCAAGCGGCGAGTCTGTTGGCGTAGCGTCAGGCCGAAATGGCTGTGCACAGCACCGACCACCAGGTCCAGACGCCGCAAAATGTCATCCGGGAGGTCCAGATCGCCCTCCTCGAGAATGTCCACCTCAACCCCCTTGAGCAAGGTAATGCCCGACAAGCGTTCGTTGAGTGCATCGATCTGGTCGATTTGCCTCAGTAATCGGTCGGCATCCAGACCGTGGGCGATCCTGAGGTGTTGTGAGTGATCGGTGATTGCCAAATATTCCAACCCGGCCGCACGCGCGGCAAGCGCCATGTCTTCGAGACTACTGCCGCCGTCGGACGCCGACGTGTGGGCATGCAGGTCCCCTTTCAGATCGCGCAACTCAATCAGCTTGGGCAGTCGACCTGCTTGAGCCGCAGCCACTTCGCCACGGGCTTCGCGTAATTCCGGCTCGATCCATTCCAGCCCCAAGGCCTGGTACACGGAAGACTCGGTGACGCCGGCTATGCGCTTTTTTTCCTTGAACACGCCATATTCGCTAAGTTTCAGACCTTGCTTCTGCGCCCATTGGCGAATTTCGATGTTATGCGCTTTGCTGCCGGTGAAATACACCAGGGCTGAGCCGTAGGCCGACGGTTTGACCACGCGCAGGTCAACTTGCAACCGGGTGCTCAGCACCACACTGGCGCGAGTAGGACCGTGAACCAGTACGGTCGCTATGTCCGGATGTTTGAGAAAAGAGGTCATGACCTCAACCGAGGGCTCGGCAGCAACCAGAATATCGATATCGCCGACGGTATCGCGCATGCGCCGCAAGCTCCCGGCCACTGTGGCTGAAACCACGCCGGGGATTTTCTGCAGATAATCGATCAGCGTTTGCGCGATGGGGGCGACAAAGGCCAACGGCAGACGCCGGTCTACGCCGATCCCCTTCTGCGCAGCCTCCAACAGTCGAGCCTCCATCTTTGCACCGAAGCCATGCAGATGACGAATGCGCCCCTCTTTGGCCGCCTGGCACAGCTGCTGCACGGTTTCGATGCCCAGATCGTGATAGAGGTGCTTCACCCGTTTAGGGCCCAGACCGGCGACAGACAGTAATTCAACCAGCCCGGACGGTAACGTCAGACGTAACCGTTGGCGCAGCACACAGTCGCCTGTGGCTACGATTTCTTTGATCTTGCCCGCAAGATCAACCCCGATACCTGGCAACTTGGGCGGCTCCTCACCCCGTCCGATCACCCGCGCAAGCTCAAGCGCCAGAGCCCTTAGGGTCCGCGCCGCATTGCGGTAGGCCCGGATACGAAAAGGATTGGCATCCTCGATTTCCAGCAGGTCGGCAATATCATCGAAAATCGCCGCAATCTGATCATTACTGACCACGTGTCCGAGTGTTGCCGGTGACGACTCCGGGTCTGGCAACAGGCTCTTGAGGGGTACTCCGGTGGGCGTCATGGCGCGGTACCGACACGTGGGCGTGGCAATGGGCGTAATAACGAGCATTGCCTATCCTGCCAGCCGCTCCTTGATGTAGATCAGAGTTCATGAAAGCACCCGTAGTGAATGGCCGCAGAGCAGATCATGGGTTTTATTGCGCCCGTTGTTGATGCAACTCAAACAATCGCCTGAATCCAGGCGTAGGAATGAGCAAAGAGGCAGCGCCTGAAGCGGAGGATCAACGCAAGATTCAAAAAAAGCGCTGCACGTCGAGTAACCCACACTCATCGGGATGACGGTCATGAACTCACCTTTGCAGAACATACTGAAGACATTCACAGGCCCCCATGGCAGCGGTACCCAGCCCCCCATTGCGCCCCTATTGCGCCAATGCGCAGAACCGCTACCCGCGCTGGATTCAGAGGACTTCGGCGAAATGTTCGACCGTTATGCCGACGCTCGCGTAGTGATGATCGGTGAAGCCAGCCATGGCACCTCCGACTTTTACCGAACCCGAGCCGCCATCACGAAACGTCTGATTGAACGGCATGGGTTCACTATCGTTGCTGTCGAAGCGGATTGGCCGGACGCGGGCCATGTCGACCGTTATGTTCGCGGGCTGGCGCCCTCAGCCTGGAAACGCCACGTGTTCAGTCGATTCCCGGTCTGGATGTGGCGTAATACCGATGTGCAGGCGTTCGCCCGCTGGCTACATCATCACAATCATCAGAAGGCGCCCGAACTGCGCGTCGAATTCCGCGGACTGGATGTTTACAGTTTGCGCAACTCCATTCGCGAGGTCTTGAACTACCTGGACCGGGTCGACCCTCAGCTTGCGCACGAAGCACGGCGACGTTATGGCTGCCTGACACCTTGGCAAGATGATCCTGCGCTGTACGGCCACTTTGTCGAACGTGGTGGCGTAATGCCCTGTGAGCAACCCGTGGTCGAGCAACTCAATGCCATGCTGGCCGAGCAATTGGCCGGGTTTATCAAAGACGACGAAGCATTCTTCAATGCCACACAAAATGCCACGGTCGTTCAGGCGGCGGAACAATATTACCGCGCCATTTATCGCGGGACGTCAGCCTCCTGGAATCTGCGTGACAGGCACATGTTCGATACCTTGCGCGCGCTGCTCAAGCATCGAGGACCTGAAGCCAAGGCTGTGGTGTGGGCGCACAACTCTCATATTGGCAACGCAGCCGCCACGGAAATGGGCTGGGAGGGCCAGTTCAATATCGGCCAACTGTGCCGCACCGCTTATGGACGCGACGTTGTGCTTATAGGCATGAGCACAGACCGTGGCCAGGTGGCCGCAGCCGATGACTGGGACGGCGACATGCACATCAAGGACGTCCGCCCTTCGCGTGCGGACAGTTGGGAGCATCAGTTTCTTGAAGCGGGCGTCGCCGCGTCATTGACCGACTGGCGCGATCCCCTGCGCGAAGATTTGCGCCAGGCGCTGTCCACGCCACTGCTTGAGCGGGCCATCGGTGTGATCTACCGACCTGAGAGCGAGCGCAGCAGCCATTATTTCAAGGCCGTGCTGGCCGAGCAATTCGACGCCATGGTCTGGATTGAACAGACGCAAGCAGTGACCGCGATTCCACTGCCGTCAAGCCAAAGCGTGGAACCGGAAGACGACATGTTTCCCTTTGGTGTGTGATCCCCATCAACGGATGAAAAGCTTTATCGGGACGGTGTTTTTGTTACCGGCGTGCGCAGATGCACTTCAAACCAGTCGCCAGCCAGTCTGGCGACTTCCTCAAGAGTTCCGGGTTCTTCAAACAGGTGGGTGGCGCCCGCGACGACTTCCAGGCGCTGCTCACACTGCAGGGCATCGGCGCTTTCGCGGTTCATATCGAGCACCTGCAGGTCCTCACCACCAACGATCTGTAAGGTTGGCGCCTTTACCCGCCCCAGCGCCGGCCCGGCCAGGTCAGTCCGCCCTCCTCGGCTGACCACGGCATGCACCACGTCAGGCCGCTCTACCGCCGCCAACAGCGCTGCCGCAGCTCCGGTGCTCGCCCCGAACAGGCCGATACGCAAGGGTCTCAGTTCAGCACTGCCTTCTATCCAGTCGATCACACCCACCAGCCGTCTGGTCAGCAGCGGGATATCAAAGCGCAGTTCCCGTGTCAGGCGGTCCAGGACTTGCTCCTCGTCGGTCAGTAAATCGAACAGCAACGTGCCCAAACCTCGCTCGGACAGGTACTGCGCAACCTGCTGGTTACGCGGGCTTGTACGACTGCTGCCGCTGCCATGAACGAACACCACCAACCCGATAGCGTTTTTCGGCAGGCGCAAATCGGCTGATAAGTCCACATCTGCCAAGTCCAGTTTTCGATACTGCGGCTTAAACATCGGGATTCTCCAGAGGGGTCAGTGTGCTGACTTGGATTCTCTGCTCCAGGCCTGCTGCAACAGGTTGATGACGTCCTCGTCCGAGGTCTGGGAAAAGTCCATGTACCAATTGCCGATCGATACCAGCCACTCGGGTTCCATCGGGCAAACGACCTCATCCACTTCGCCACGCAGTACCTCTGCGGTATCAAACGACGCCACCGGTACCGCAACGACGATCCGTGAGGGCTTTTGCAGAAGTACGGCTTGTATCGCCGCCCGCATGGAAGCGCCTGTGGCCAAGCCATCATCGACCAGAATCACCACTTGGCCCTGCAGATCCAAAGCAGGACGTGCTCCACGGTAGACGCGCTCACGACGCAGCAGCTCCGTCGTTTCCCGCGCGACCACACTCTCGATTGTGCGTTGATCGATATGGTTAGTCCGAACGACGTCTTCGTTGATTATCCGTATGGAGCCACTGGCAATGGCGCCCATTGCATATTCCTCGTGGAACGGAACGCCGAGCTTGCGGACCAGCATCAGGTCCAGACGGACTTCCAGTGCAGTGGCGATTTCATACGCGACCGGAACCCCGCCACGAGGCAACGCAAGGACAATCACATCGGGCCTTCGACGGTATTTCAGCAGTGGCTCCACCAAGCTTTGGCCCGCAGCAGTCCTGTCACGCAACGTGGTTTGCATAGAGGGATAATGAGTCATTTGACAACCTCCTATAGGTGGTATGCCTCGCCAAATAGCGCCGGACGGTTCTTGGCTGACAGCCTGAGTTGCTGGCCCGCCGGCCGATAACTGCAGTTCAGCTTGCACCGCGCGATCCCCTGTTACTTTGACTTTCATCAATTCCGGGCCAACGGATGCTCTGCGTCTGATGCCCCGTGTTGTGCCAGATAAGCGACAAGCGCATCCAGCGTGTTCACACGTTGGTAATCGACTTCAGGAATGTTGACCCCTACCCGCTGATACACGGCTGCGATAAAGCGCAACCAGTCCATCGAGTCCAGATCGACCTCCTCGCGAAGTGGCCGGTCATTGCGTAAACGCTCCGCTTCGACTTCTGGAGCAATGCTCTTCAGGGCGATCAGCACATGGCTACGGATGAGTTGCTGGTCCACTGTCTACTCCTCATAGAAGCTCTGGCTCAAAGATTCTCTGGCGTTTGCAATACGCGACGAACTTCACCCAGGAAGCGTGCGCCATAGTGCCCATCGCTGGCACGGTGGTCGGCCGCCAAGCTAGTGACAACGGTAGGCATCACACACAGTTGGCCGTCCCGAACCCAAGGCCGCTCGCAGATGCGACCAAAGCCGATCAGCGCCACTTGGGGCGGATAGATCACGCCAAGCACACTGTCCACACCCTGGTCGCCGAGTTGAGTGACTGTCACACTTGCGTCGCTCAGTTCTGAACTGCGCAGGGAGCCGTTGCGCGCGCGTTCCACCAGACTGGCGAGTTCACTCATCACCTGTGTCAGTGTCTTGTCGGCGACATCGTGCAGTGCTGGAGCGACCAAACCACCTTGGCGCAGGGTGATCGCTACGCCCAGATGGATCCCGGTTGCCGGCTGGAAAGCATTGTTTTTCCAGAAGCCATTGAGTTGCGGCAGCTCACGCAGGGCCACGGCGACAGCCTTGAGCAACAAGGCACTGGGCAATATGCGTTGCTGCGGCTTGCTTTGAGCATTGTGTGCCTGCAGCCAAGCCATGGCATTTCCCAAGGGGATGGTCTCAAACAGGTAGTAATGGGGAATCTCACGTTTCGAGCGGCTCATGGCCACAGCAATGGCATGCCGCATGGCCCGATTGCGATCGGTCGGCTCAGCTTTACGGCCAGCATCCTCAACGTCCTCCAGGGTGACCACGCCCTGTGGGCCGCTGCCTTTCAACTCATCGACGTTGATACTCAGTTCGGCCGCCCGCTTGCGCGCCGCTGGCGATACCCGTGGGCGGCTGGCTGATGCCATTGTTCCCTCAATCAGCGCGGTGACGGGCGTTGCAACAGGTGCAGGCGTTGGTGTGGGTCGCACGCTTGGCAAGGTCTCCCCGGGCTCCAGCAACGTGGCAATCGGTGTCCCTACCGGAACCTTGGCCCCGACGCCAATAAGCAGCTCAAAGACCGTGCCATCATGCCAGCACTCCACCTCCACGGCGGCCTTGGCAGTATCGACGACAGCGATCACCTGTCCGCGATGGACCTTGTCGCCGGGATGGATCTTCCACTCCAGCAAGGTGCCTTCGTCCATATCGGCACCCAGAGATGGCAGGTCGAATTCGATCATGATGGGTACTCCCGCCCCGGGTCAGCTGTTGCAATCATGGTCATGGTCATGGCCCTCGGCACAAGCTTTGTGCGGCGGCAACGATCGTCGACACTTGTGGCAGCGCCGCCTCTTCCAGATGCCGGGGATACGGCGTCGGCACTTCGGCGCCGCAGACACGTAAGGGCGGCGCATCCAGTTCGAAAAACGCCTGTTCGACGATCCGCGCAATAATCTCGGCGGCAAGGCTGCCACTGCGCCAACCTTCGTCGACCACCAACGCTCGACGGGTTTTGCAGACCGAAGCCATGATCGTCGCGTCGTCCAGCGGGCGCAGGACGCGCAGGTCAATGACTTCGACGTCAAGACCCTCATCGGCCAGTTGCTCGGCAGCCGCCAGCGCCTTGCCGAGGGTACCGCCGTAGGTGATCAATGACAGATCGCTACCCTCCCGACGGACCTTGGCGGAGCGTATGTCCACTTCCGCGCCCTCACTCAGCTCACCTTCCTGGTTGTAGAGCTGGGCATGCTCGAAAATCAGAACCGGATCGGGATCGAGGAGTGCGGGCCAGAGCATTCCGCGGGCGTCTTCGAGGGTGGCCGGGGCGAGGATTTTCAGCCCGGGAATGTGCGCGTACCAGCCTTCCAGGCTATGGGAGTGCTGCGCCGCGAGCTGGCGTCCGGCCCCCGTAGCCATTCGCAGGACAAGGGGTACAGAGAACTGCCCGCCAGACATATGCCTCAGGGTTGCCGCCGTGTTCATCAGCGCGTCGAGGGCGAGCAGACTGAAGTTCACGGTCATGATTTCGACGATTGGCCGCATCCCCCCCAGCGCGGCACCAATGCCGGCACCGACGAAGCCTAATTCGGACAATGGCGTGTCGCGTATGCGCTCCGGGCCAAACTCAGCCAGCATCCCCTTGGAGACGGCATAACTGCCACCGTAACGAGCGACGTCCTCACCCATCAAAAATACCCGGGCATCGCGCTGCAGGGCTTCGCGCATCGCCTCGCGCAGTGCCTCGCGGTACGTCGTGCGGCGGCTCACGAGGCCGACTCCGGTGTATAAACATCTCGACACAGGTCCTCAACCGGCTCCAGGCTGCCAGCCTCGGCATACACGACGGCAGCCTCTACCTCAGCCTCTACCTGGACGGTGATGGCGAGAAAGCCCGCTTCGTCCAGCAAGCCCTGGGCCTTGAGCCGCGCACTGTAGGTATGAATCGGCCCGCGCGCTTTCCATTGCTCAACCTCTGCCTTGTCCCGGTACAACTCTGGGTCGAACATCGAGTGGGCCCGAAATCTATAGGTCCGGAACTCCAGGAAAAACGGCCCGTGCCCTGCTCGAATCTGTTCCACCGCTGCACGGGTAGCCTCGTACACCGCGACCACGTCCATACCGTCGACCGATTGAGTGGCAACCTTGTACGCCGAGGCCTTGGCGCACAAATCAGTTTGCGACTGCGAACGTTCAAGCGCAGTGCCCATGGCATAGAGGTTGTTCTCACAGCAGAACAGCATCGGCAATTTCCACAGTGCCGCCAGATTGATTGACTCATGAAAGGCTCCTTCCGCCATCGCCCCTTCCCCAAAGAAGCACGCGGCAATCCGTGAACCACTCTGCAGTTTTTCGGCCAGGGCCAGCCCCACCGTCAGCGGCAAACCGCCGGCAACGATGGCATTGCCACCGAAGAAGCGTGTCCTGGCGTCGAACAGGTGCATCGAACCGCCGTGTCCTCGCGAGCATCCCTCCTGCCGGCCATACATCTCGGCCATGATCGCCGTCATGGGCACACCCTTGATCAACGCATGCCCATGTTCGCGATAGGTAGCGACCACCGCATCGTTCGCCGCGAGCGCATGCAGAGCGCCAACTGCCACGGCTTCTTCGCCGATATACAGGTGCAGGAAGCCTCGGATTTTTCCCTCCCCGTACAGTTCGGCGGCGCGCTCCTCAAGCCGACGAATTCGCAGCATGTCGCGCAGCAGATCGAGAGCAAAATCTCGCGTATAAGGCAGCGGCTCAATGCTCATCCCGGGTTCTCCAGGCTGGAGGTATCGCCTTCAGGCAGCCCCAGCTCCCGTGCCTTGAGCAGACGCCGCATGAGTTTGCCGCTGCGCGTGTGCGGGAGGTCCGGCAGAAACGTCAGCTCCTTGGGCGCCACCACGGCACCTAGGCGTTTACGCGCATGGCCCATCAGCTCATCGTGCAGGGCCTGGCTGGGAGTGAAACCGCTCTTGAGTGAGACAAAGGCCTTCACCGTTTCACCCAGCAAAGGATCGGGCTTGCCGATCACTGCAGCCTCCGCCACGGCCGGGTGTTCCATCAGCGAACTTTCAACCTCGAAAGGACCGATCAGGTGCCCGGCCGACTTGATCACATCGTCGCTGCGACCAATGAACCAGTAATAGCCATCAGCATCACGACGCGCCAGATCGCCACTCAAGTACCAGTCGCCGACAAAGCACTGGCTGTAACGCGCCTCTTGTCCCAGATAGGAACGGAACATGGCGGGCCATGGTTTTTTCAGGGCCAGGTCGCCAACCTCCTCATCACCGAGAAACGCCAATGCTCCGTCTTTGCCGCGTGCAACAATGGCCGCCTCAACGCCCGGCAGCGGTTTGCCCATAGAACCCGGTTTGATGTCAATGGACACTGTATTGGCAATCATGATGCCGCCGGTTTCGGTCTGCCACCAGTTGTCATGGATCGGTAAGCCCAGTACCTCCAGGCCCCACCAGACGGCCTCGGGATTGAGCGGTTCACCGACACTGGCAATAAAACGCAGATGCGGAAAGTGATGGTCACGCGCCAATTCTGCGCCGGCTTTCATGAGCAGGCGGATCGCCGTCGGGGCGGTGTACCAGACAGTGACTTGCTGTTTTTCGAGCAGGCGATACCAGCGTTCTGCATCGAACTCGCCGCTGTCGACCACACTGGTCACGCCCAGCAGCAGGGGGGCGAATATGCCGTATGAGGTGCCGGTGACCCAGCCGGGATCGGCACTGCACCAATAAATATCCTCAGGGTGCAGGTCCAGGGCGTATTTTCCGGTAACCCGGTGGGTCAGTGCTGCACCGTGTACATGCAGCACACCTTTCGGGGTCCCCGTGGTACCGCTGGTGAAGTGTAAAAGCGCGGGGGTATCGGCCGTGGTCTGTGCAATGTTGAAGTCTTCGCCTGCCTCAGCCAGCAATCGGTGCAAACTGAGCGTCCCTTCCACAGGTGTGGTGTTGCCGCCATTTTCGTCGTACAGCAACACATGTTTGAGTGCCGGTAAACGTTCACGGATACCTGCGACCTTGCGTTGGTAAAGTGTCTCGCTGGTGATCAGCACACCGCCCTCACCGAGGCGCAAGCGAGTCTCAATCGGCTCTGGACCGAACGCACAAAATAGCGGCGAAACCACGCAGCCATTCTTCAGACCACCGAGTACGCTCAGGTACAGTTCCAGCCCTCTGCCACTGAGCACGAACAGGCGGTCGCCCGGACCAACGCCCAGTGTTTTCAGGACATTGGCGAAACGGTTGGTCATGCTGCTCAATTGGGCGAAGCTGATTTCTCTGGGCCCACCGTTG
This sequence comes from Pseudomonas sp. 5C2, assembly GCF_034314155.1. NCBI lineage: Bacteria > Pseudomonadati > Pseudomonadota > Gammaproteobacteria > Pseudomonadales > Pseudomonadaceae > Pseudomonas > Pseudomonas sp. 5C2. The sequence continues at coordinate 1,794,381 of NZ_JAVIWH010000002.1, forward strand.
CGATCAATAATACGCAAGGCCGTATGCTTCCTGTGCGCTCCCATGGCATGCCTGTCGACCGCCTCATACGCGAGATTCAATCCACCCCCCGGCAATCCGGCCAACTCGCCGGCTTCCGTCTGCCAGGAAAAAGCCTCACGGGCTTGCGCGCTGTCGAGCCAGTTAGGTACCACCGGGCAGTCGACCGGCGTTTTCTTGATAGTCGGCGAATGCATGATTTACCTCACAGCACGGTGTCGAGTTACCCGTCGCGGAACAGGTCGTCGAAATGCTCGGAGCGCCGTGCATCAATGTTGGCCCCGGCCTAAACCGCGAGAATGCTGCAGGACGTCTGGTACAAAATATGTTCGGTCGTACTGCCGATCAACTTCTCCAGCCCGTGGCGGTGGATTCGCCCCATCACGATGACATCCACCTGATGCTGGCTAGCGAATTCGGCGAGCACCGAGACCGGTTGTCCAAGGATGAAGTGCCGCCGATCAGGTGGCACGCCGTAGTGGTCCGCAAGCGTGAGAAAAGACTTCTCCAGCACGTTTCTCAGCTCCTTGGTCAGATTCGTCAGCGCCAGGCCACCACCGCCCGCATCGCCCAGATAAACCGATGACACGTCATAGGCATGCAGCAGGTGCAGTTCCGCGTCGCACTGGAGCGCCAGGCTGTTCGCTTCCTGAATAATCCGGTCATTGAGGCCGCTTTCCTGCAACTCAGGTCGTGAAGGATCAACAGCGGCGACGATTTTGTGCGGCAACGTGTGACCGGTCGCACCGACCAGATAGACCGGGACCGGACACTCGCGAAGCAGGTGCCAATCCATCGGAGTGATGAAGGCCCGCTTGATAGCCGGTTCATGCTGCACATCCTTGATCAGCAAGTCGGGCTGTATTTTCGTGACGTGCTGGAGGATTTCGTACTCTGTGTCGTCAGCCCACGTCACCTCGGTAGTGACGTCGATGCCTCTCACGCGCATTCTTGTGGCTTCATCTTTGAGCCACTCACTGTGATCCTTGAAGTAACTTTCGCGGACCTTCTCCTGAATGCTCTTTTCGAGCAACAAGAGGGTTTCCACAGGTTTTATCAACGCGGCGATATGTAAGGTCGCGCCACTGGCCTTGGCCAAGGCGGCAGCACGGTTTATAGCGGGGGAGTGGCGTAACGCCGGGTCGATGATCAGCAACAGCCGTTGATACTGGCTCATGGTCTGCCTCCAGAAAGAGTGGGCTTCGACGCCTGCAGCTGATCAATCACCTGTTGCCAGCCCATGCGCCAATGCCGGATTGAGTACCAGCACAGGTCCACACTGCTCCCATGCAATGCCCGTTAACTTGATTTACATCAAATCTCTTCCTTGGGTTTTCAACGCGCCCGCCATACTCGGGCGTTTGCAAACATTCGACGTTGCCTGTGACAGCGCAACGCCGGGTTATGTGCCGATCAACCGTACGGGAAGGTCCGGATCATCCTGGATACGGAGGTTCCGCTGGCGTGTCCTTTTCCGGAATCTCGGTCATGGTCGCCTCTGTCAGTAGCAGGATGCTGGCGACCGAGACGGCGTTTTCCAACGCAATACGCACGACTTTTGTCGGATCGATGATCCCGGCTTCATACATATCCACGTAACAATTGGCCGACGCGTCGAAGCCGACATTTCCAGGCTCCGCTAGCATCCGGGCAACGACGACCCCGGCGTCCACCGCCGAATTTTCCGCGATGACTCGGGCGGGCGCTTCCAAAGCCCGACGAAGAACCTGTAACCCGGTTTTTACGTCACCCTCATAGAGGGCCTCCTCTGCCACGATAATCGGCACGGCCTTGAGCAGTGCCAAGCCGCCACCGGGGACGGTGCCTTCGGCAATCGCCGCCTTGGTCGCTGAAATAGCGTCGTCCAGAGCATCCTTGCGCGCCTTCATTTCAGCTTCGGTGGGTGCGCCCACCCGGATCACCGCGACACCGCCAGACAACTTGGCCAAGCGCTCCAGCAATTTCTCACGGTCGTAGTCGCTGGTCGTCGCGTCGACTTGCTGGCGGATCTGTTGCAGCCGGGTTTCAATCGCCTTGTGCGTGCCCGCGCCACCAATCAGGGTGGTGTTGTCTTTTTGCACCACCACGCGATGAGCTCGCCCCAGTTGGCTCAACTCCACGTGCTCCAGGCTAATACCCAGCTCGCTGGAAATCACCGTGCCCCCCGTTAGAATGGCAATATCCTGCAGCATCTCTTTACGACGGTCGCCGAAGCCGGGCGCCTTGATCGCCACCGCGCGCAATACGCCGCGAATCTGGTTGACGACCAAAGTAGTCAACGCCTCGCCTTCAATGTCGTCGGCGATCAAGACCAGCGGCTGGCCGCTTTTTGCGATCATTTCAAGCAACGGGATAAGGTCTTTAAGTAAGCCAATCTTGTGGTCACAGAGCAGCAGGTAAGCATCTTCGAGCTCAACCTGCATCTTGTCGGCATCCGTCACGAAATAGGGTGAGACATAACCTCTATCAAAACGCATCCCCTCAACCACCTCGACCACTGTTTCGGTGGTCTTGGATTCCTCGACGCTGACCACGCCCTCAACACCGACCTTCTCCAGAGCGTTAGCAACCAGTTCGCCAATAGTGGCATCGTTGTGGGCTGAAAGGGTCGCTACCTGGGCCTTTTCCTTGAGCGTGCTGACCGGACGAGATTGTGCCGCCAGTGATTGCACCGCCAGCAACAGGCCCCGGTCCAATCCACGTTTGAGGTCTATGGCACTGGCACCTGCGACCACATTGCGCACACCGTCAGCAAAGATCGCATGGGCCAGGACCGTTGAGGTACTGGTGCCATCCCCCACCGCTTCACCGGTACGTTCAGCCGCCTGGCGCAACATTTGCGCACCGAGGTTTTCCTCCGGGTCCTGCAGGTCCACCTGCTTGGCAATGGTCACCCCATCGTTACAGACGATAGGCGTGCCCCATTTTTTCTGAATCAATACCGATTTCGACTTGGGTCCGAGTGTCACGCGGATGGCGTCCGCGAGTTGAGTCGCGCCACACAGGATTTTCTCGCGAGCAGCGGCGCGGAACAAAATTTTGCTGTGAGCCATCGGGGTAATCTCCTCTGCTGTCCAGTGACTGACGATTGCTTTCAGCCTCTATGAAACAGCTCGCTACCTTTTGACTTTTATCAATAAAGACCCAACCCCGGCACGCGGTCATTGGCTCAGGGCACCAGTACCGCAGCCCCTTCGAACCGGCCTTCACGAAGGTCTTCCAGCGCTTGATTAGCGTCAGTCAGAGGGTAGCGATGAGTACGCGTGACAATGCCGATTTCTGGCACCCGTTGCAGGAAATCCAGACCGTCACGGCGAGTCAGATTGGCGACTGACAGCAAGACCCGCTCTTCCCAGAGCAGTGCGTAAGGAAAGCTCGGGATATCGCTCATGTGAATGCCTGCGCACACCACGCGCCCACCCTTGCGCACAGCCTTTAGGGCAAGGGGTACGAGCGCACCGACCGGAGCAAAAATGATCGCTACATCCAGTAAGTCTGGAGGGGATTGATCCGCATTACCGGCCCATGTCGCACCCAGCTGTCTGGCAAAGTCCTGTGTAGCGGTATCGCCCGGACGCGTGAAGGCGTATACCGAGCGGCCCTGCCATTTGACGACCTGCGCCAGAATGTGTGCCGCAGCGCCGAACCCATACAAACCGACCCGCTCGCCTTCGCCCCCCATCACTAACGCTCGCCATCCGATCAGGCCCGCGCACAGCAGGGGTGCAAGCGATTCGTCGCTCCCTGTCTCGCCCAACGGAAATACATAGTGCGCCTCGGCGATGACCGAAGTAGCAAAGCCGCCGTCAAGCGTATAACCGGTAAACAGTGGGTGATCACACAGATTCTCGCGGTGTCCGATGCAATAAGGACACACGCCACAGGTATGGCCCAGCCACGGCACCCCAACCCGCTCGCCCATCGATAACCCGATCACGCCGGGGCCGATAGCATCGATCCGCCCGACGATTTCATGGCCCGGAATGATAGGCAGGTGCGGATTGGGTAACTCTCCGTCAACGACATGCAGGTCGGTACGACATACACCACACGCGGTTACCTTGATCCGTATCTGACCTTGACCGGGTAGCCGATCCGGAAGCTCGGTCCATTCCAGTGCGGCACCTAGCGTCTTCAACACCATAGCGTGCATCGGGTTACCTCGACGGTCCTTTAACCTGCGTTATTGCGTGAGCTGCATTCAGTGCCCCAGCACCGTCTGCGCCTCTGCGATTTCAGCAGTCGTGCCGTGCACCATCAACAGGTACTTGTCAGCCTTGAGGGCAGTCTCGTATTTGATGATCTCATCATTGGGCACCCCGACCCGGGACAAGGCCGCGCCCAACGCCGAAAGTCCCCCGACCACCAAAGCGCCTTCCAGTGCTCCCACCAGCAATGAAACCACCGGCCCGGCCAATGCGACAACTCCCAGGCCCGGCAAAAGAAAAACCGCGGGACCGATCAGCATGCCCCAGATGCTCCCCCAAAAAGCGCCGATCCCACCCCAGGTTTTCACACGATCCCCCAACGTATAGAAACCTACCGGGTGCTCCTCGCTGTGATAACCCTTGCCGACGAGAGACAGCTTCTTGACATCGAAACCGGACTGGCTCAAAAGGCGAATAGCCTCTTCCGCAGCGGCGTGGCTGTCAAAAATATACACCGATGGATTGCTCGATGATGTCATGGTGACCCCCTTACATGGACTCGATTGAACAGAGACTGTGAGGGTCCAGAGCACTCGACCCTTGGGTGCGTCAGCCAGCGATGACGTGCATGTACGACTACGACGTTCCGCGTGGGACTGGCTTTGAGCCAGACTATGCTGTGAGTAATGGAGTGGACTTGATAAAAATCAGAAAGACGGCTTGTCTCTCCCCACCCAGCGCTAACCCAAGTGACCTTATGTCAGGCGCTGGTATTGACCAACGAGCCCGAGGCACTGCCGCTTGCGCTCTTGATAGCCTGTACCAATGCGCTGGTAGCTGCCACCAACTGGCTATTGGTCGCCGCCACTTGGGACTGTGCCTGAGCGACTGCAGCGGCCTTGGCGTCTGAAGACTCGTTGCCTTTTTGCGCCGCAGCGAGAGCCTTCATTTGTACTTCCAGCTGCTTTTGCAGCTGGGCAATCTGCTTTTTCAGTTGTTTTACAATGTCGGATTCAGTGCTGCCGGTGCTGCCGGTGCTACTGCTTGCACTGGCGCCGCCTGCCTTAGTGGCGCCTTTGGCAGCAGTACCGCCCGAAACTGACGCTGCAGCGCCGCTTTTGTCGGTTGTTTCGCTGCTTTCAGCAGACGACGTCTTGGCTGTGCTGGTAGTCGCTGTCGCATAGTTGATCGTTACGCTGCTGATACTGACCATTACGTCTCAACTTTAAAAAGAGGTTTCCAGCGTATCGACACAATCCTAGAAATAGTTAGCCATATCTAATCTCGACCCGATCACGCCCTCACCCACCCTCGCCTCATGCGCTGAATGCAGAGAAAAGGGCAGGTGCGCAAAATAAGGCCTACCTATTGATCATCAATGATCACCTGAGCTTTCTTCGCTGCGGCGGTTGCGTATTCGTAGCAGATCCAAAAGTCGTGTTCGTTGACTGAATTTGAGCCCTCAAGATTCTCCAGGCATCTCGTCAGTGCGTGTTTTATGCGTCCATCATCGAAAACGATACGTGCAGCCTCTTCGCCATCTTCTGAGCGAATCACTTCCTCAAGTTGCGTTATTTGCTTGATCTTTTCCCTGAGGATGTCCTTGGCGAAAGAATCTCGCTCAATAATTTTCGTCCATTGATGATCAACCAGTTTGTCTTTCATCAGATCTCCTCGATCCAGCCCCATGCCGGACGCTCATGCAATAGTCCATAACCATCCATAACGCCAGTCGACGCGACCGCCGCCATCATCATCTGCACTCAGCTACGCGAATCATCCGACACTTTATCTGTCGCGATTAGCGGGTCGATGCCCCAGTCACCGTGTAAATACCAATCGTCTCCGATCATCTCGGCCGGATGCATTGTGCGATCGGAACCGTTCCCGCACGCCATGGAACTCGTCGGACAGTATCTATCGCACCCCCAGCAAATGCGCTCGGGATGTTTCGGGTGGATGGGAAAATTCTTGGCCATGCCTATCCCCAGATAACGTATAGGAGTGCCTTCAACCTATAGCGCTTGGGCGAAAATGCGCTTGATACAAATCAAGAACCACGCATTAAGATGCGTGCGTCACACCGTGACACTGATGAAGCTAAGCTTCTCTGTATTGAATGTGCTCGCAGGATGGTCAGCGTCAGCGATTTCCGGCCCCCTCGGACAGCACATACCTTTACCTGGAGATCTTTCTTATGCCTGAAAAGACCGCTTCATCAGTGCCTTCGGAACAACCCCAGAGCGCACTCTCAAAATGGGACGATGAAGATGCAGCAGGATCACGCCATGTCGAGGCGTTTGACCGAACACCTGAATTATCGAATGCCGAACTGGTTCATCTTCGTGTCCGTGTGATAGCCCTGGAAAATCTGGTTATCGCTTTGCTAGCGCAAGGGCCGGATCAACAACTTGCTGTAGCCCGCGAAATGGCCTCCTACATCTCGCCGAGACCGGGTTTCACCCAACACCCGCTAACGGTTCATGCGGCCTCCCACATGTTCGACAGCGTCGACCGCGCCGTGCGTTTTCGAAAACTCTCCGCGTTATAAACCTGATCGCTCCAAAAATTGACGCTAATCATTATTATTCGCAAGAAAGCCTCCTAGACTAGGGCCCTTACTCCTCAGTGCCCTCAGGAAGACCTCATGCGTGCCCCTTTTTTGCTGTCATTCGCCCTGATCTTGCTTGCACCGCTTGCCCACGCCAAGGAATACCCGATCGGGGAACCTCAGTCATGCCCGGGGCTGGAAGTCGGAGCGGTGTATTTGCAGCCAATCGAGATGGCTCCTGCCGGGATGATGCGGGCCACTGCGGATTCCGATGTTCACCTGGAAGCCGACATTCGGGCCACCGCTGACAATCGCCAAGGCTTTCAGGAAGGCAGTTTCATGCCCTACCTCAGCGTCTCTTTCAATCTGAAAAAACAGGGCAGCGAGTCGGAAATCAACGGTGACTTCCATGCGATGGTGGCCAATGACGGTCCGCACTATGGCGACAATGTAAAGCTGCTCGGCCCTGGTAAATACCACTTGACGCTCACCGTGCTGCCACCCAGCGGTCATGCGTCCCTCGGGCGTCATACCGACAAGGAAACAGGTGTGGAGCCCTGGTTTGAACGCTGCGAACTGCACTACACGTTCATCTATGCCGGCATTGGCAAAAAAGGTGGCTATTGAATGAACCGCCCACAGCCCGCACCGCGCGGCCCAAGGAGGTTCGCCTGGGTTCACCCGCGCGTTGTCTGGTTGATTCTGGCCTGGATGACCACGCCATTGACCGCCTACGCAGAGTTACCCAGCTACGAGCTGAGCCTGAACGACGGGCACTTTATCCCTGCCTTATTAGAGGTGCCTGCCGGTCAGCGCTTCAAGATCGTTCTGAAAAACATAGGTAACGGTCCAGCAGAATTCGAGAGCACGCCGTTGCGGGTTGAAAAGGTCCTGTCGCCGGGGGTGACAACCTTCGTCGTCATTCACCCCCTCAGACCCGGTCACTATCCGTTCTTCGACGAGTTCAATCCGCAATTGCCAGAGGGCGGCATCCTCGCCAAATAACCAGGCCGCACACGGGGTTTTTCATGAATCAATCAATGTTCATCGTCTGGCGTGAAAGCGTCGAGGCGCTGCTGGTGATCGGCATTCTCCAGGCCTGGGTCAGCCAACAAAGCCAAGGCAATCGTCTGGCCAGATACTTATGGACCGGGGTGACTCTGGGATTGTTGCTGTCGGGATTGTTGGCAGCGCTGATTCTGTTTGCCGGAGAAGCCATGAGTGGATCGGCCAACGAATGGTTCCAAGCCGCACTGGCATTGATTGCCAGCCTGCTGATTGTGAAAATGGTCGGCTGGATGCATCGTCATGGACGCACCCTCAAGCATGATCTACGGCGCCATGCCGATAGCCACCTGGCTCGGCAAGGTGGCCTTGGTCTGTTGTTGCTGGCAATGCTCGCGGTCAGTCGCGAAAGCAGCGAAACCGTAGTTTTCCTCTACGGCGCTGGAGCTCAGTTGCGCGGCCCGCAGCTCGGACTGTTCGCAGTCGATGGGGTGTCGGGACTGGTGCTGGCAACGTTGACCATCGCCCTGCTGCACAGCAGCCGCCGATTCATTTCATGGCATAGGTTCTTTGTGATCAGCGAAATCCTTTTGCTCATGCTCGGCGCAGCCTTGTTGGTCAGCGGCACCGAGCGGATTGGCGGCCAACTGCTCGCCCTGGATCTGCCGGAAGTGGTTTATAGAGGCGTTGGTGAAGCCCTCTGGGACAGCAGCGCGTTGCTGAGTGACAGCCGCGGGCTGGGTGGCTTCCTCGCTGGCTTTACAGGTTATAGGGCAACCCCCAGTTGTGTGACCTTGCTGGTGTTGGTCGGCTACTGGCTGGCCGTCGGCGGCTGGTTGCGGCAACACCCTACGGGAAAAACCCCATGCCTGACCTGAGTCGCTGCAATCAATGGCTCCAGCGCCTGGGTCACGGAATGCGCCGCCACGCGCCAGTGATTCGCGCCGTGCAATGGGCCGTTGTACTTTTCTATGCCTTGCTTTTAGTGATACCCGCGATGTTACCGCTACCGGACAGCCAGGCACGGTTCCTCGACAACCTGACCTTGCTCGCGCAATTCCTGTTCTGGGGCATCTGGTGGCCATTCGTACTGTTGTCGATGGTGCTGTTCGGCCGGCTGTGGTGTGGTGTTCTGTGTCCGGAAGGGTCTCTGACCGAGTGGGCCAGCCGCTACGGCAAAGGCTTGGGCGTGCCGCGCTGGTTACGCTGGAGCGGCTGGCCAACGTTGGCGTTTTGCCTGACCACCCTCTACGGCCAATTGATCAGCGTTTATGACTACGCTCAAGCGGCGCTGTTGATTCTAGGGGGTTCGACGGTCGCAGCAGTCATCGTCGGCTTGCTGTTCGCCCGTGGCAAGCGGGTCTGGTGCCGATACCTGTGCCCGGTCAGTGGGGTCTTTGCCCTCCTCGCCCGACTGGCACCCGTGCATTTCAAGGTAGACGAACAACGCTGGATGGAAAATGCCGAACCACGCCTGCCGCCGCCCAATTGCGCCCCCTTGCTCGATATCCGTCGCCTGCAAGGGGCCAGTGACTGCCATGCCTGCGGACGCTGTAGCGGGCAACGCGGCGCGGTTCGGTTGATCGCCCGCTCCAGCAATCAGGAAATTCTTCAATCAACGAAACACAGACTATCGCCCTGGGATGCACGACTACTGCTCTTCGGCGTGATCGGTCTGGCCATGGGCGCTTTTCAGTGGACAGTCAGCCCGTGGTTCGTCTCCCTCAAACAACAGCTCGCCTCATGGTTGGTGGAACAGGACCTGCTCTGGCCCTTGCAGGACAACGCCCCCTGGTGGCTACTCACGCATTATCCGCAGCTCAACGACAGCTTCAGTTGGCTAGACGGCTTCAGCATTATTACTTATCTGGCCTTGAGTTCGATGCTGCTGGGTACGGCCTTGCTGATTCTGTTGCGTTTCACCGCGCGACTGGCAGGAAATCCGGCACTGTATTCGCCCCTGGCCCTGACCCTCACGCCCCTTGGCGGCGCCGGGCTGTTTCTGGGGCTGTCGGCAACTACCGTAAAATTGCTGCGCTATGAAGGTCTGCTGGTGGAATGGGTGCAGCCGACAAGGGCATCGCTGTTGATGGCGGCGATGGGTTGGAGTTTGTCGCTGGGCTGGAAACTACTGGGCCACGAGCAGGTTTCATTGCCTCGGCGCGTCGCAGGCAGCGGGTGCCTGTTATTGGCTAATGGGTTGGTGGGGTATGGCTGGTGGCTGCAATTTTGGGGTTGGTAGCCGTCTCAAAGTGAAACTGTGGAGGTGTTCATCCCCCACGCAACACAAACTGCGGAAACAACTCACGCATGACAGCCCAAAGATCGGCTTGCTCAGCCTGTGCCGAAACGCTCGACAGGTGCGGATCAAGCATCCGCGCAGTCCTGACCAACTGCACGGCAAAACATTTGACCCCTTGAGCACTCAAACGCCGGGCCAGAGTCAACAACTGTGTCGGGTCGAACAAGTGCCAATGCACCGTAGTCCGACACTCATAGTCGACACCGCTGGCCAACAGATGCTCCAGGCTCAGCCAGTTGGCGGCACCGCTGCCCCCGACCCGGGTAATGGTTTGACAATCCTCAGGCAACGCCTTGATATCGAAACCGACCCAATCGGCCCCTCTAACGGCCTTGGCAAAGGCGGCCGGTTTGATTCCGGCGCTGTGCAAACCGATACGAAATCCCATCTCTCGCACTTGTTCCATAGCGCCAGGCAAGCCGTCCTGCAGCGTTGGCTCTCCGCCGCTGAACACCACGGCATCGAGCAAGCCCTGACGACGTCGCAGAAACGCCAGCACCTGACACCAATCCACTTCTTCACTGCCGCGAGGCGGGATCAATTGCGGGTTATGGCAATAACGACAGCGCCAGGCGCAACCCTGGCAAAACAACACGCAGGCTAGCTGTCCCGGATAGTCGAGAGTGGTCAGGGGCACCATGCCCCCGACCCGAAGCGTTCGACTCATTGGCGCCCGGCCAGCGCCGCACTTTCAGTGAAATGGACCCGTTCGCGATGCTCGGACTGCTTGCCCGGATTGAACGCCGATACCGGACGGTGATAGCCCATCACTCGGGTCCAGACTTCGCAGCGTTGACGTTGAGCCTGAGGCAGGGTTTGCGATGCATTCATGGTGAAGTTCCTTGCGGTGAGTGAATCGAAATCAATGAACGGTGCCGGTTTGCTGTTCCTTGAGCAGCAATGCCTCGTCGCATTTGGGGCAGAACTCATGTTCACCATCGAGGTAGCCATGTACCGGACAGATGGAAAACGTTGGGGTCACGGTCAGGTAAGGCAGGCGGAAACGTCCGAGTGCCTTGCGCACCAGCTGTTTGCAGGCCTCGGTCGAGGAAATCCGTTCGGCCATGTATAAATGCAGCACCGTGCCGCCGGTGTATTTGCATTGCAGTTCGTCCTGAAGCTCCAGCGCCTCGAAAGGATCGTCGGTATAGCCCACTGGCAGTTGCGAAGAGTTGGTGTAATACGGCGCTTCAACGCTACCAGCCTGAAGAATATCCGGATAACGTTTGCGGTCTTCCTTGGCGAAACGGTAAGTGGTGCCCTCGGCCGGGGTCGCTTCGAGGTTGTAGAGGTGCCCGGTTTCCTCCTGAAAACGCAGCAAAGTGGCACGTACATGGTCCAGCAGCTTCAGGGCAAACTCCCGGCCCTGCTCGGTGTGCATGCCCTGCTCGTCTCCGGTGAAGTTGCGCAGCATTTCATGCAGGCCGTTGAGGCCTATGGTGGAAAAATGGTTGCGCAAGGTGCCCAGATAACGCTTGGTGTAAGGGTACAAACCTGCGTCCATGTGGTGCTGGATCACCTTGCGCTTGACCTCCAGGCTTTCCATCGCCAGTTCCATCAGGGTGTCCAGACGGCGCAGCAGGCCGCTGATATCGCCCTTGAACACATAGCCCAGACGCGCGCAGTTGAGGGTAACGACGCCCAGTGAGCCAGTCTGTTCCGCCGAGCCGAACAAGCCGCCGCCGCGCTTGAGCAACTCGCGAACATCCAGCTGCAAGCGACAACACATCGAGCGCACCTGATTGGGTAGCAAGTCCGAGTTGAGAAAGTTCTGGAAGTACGGCAGCCCGTAACGTGCCGTCATCTCGAACAGGCGATCGGCATTCTCACTGTCCCAGGGGAAATCATGGGTAATGTTGTAGGTCGGAATCGGGAAGGTGAACACGCGCCCCTTGGCATCCCCGGCTTGCATCACCTCGATATAGGCACGGTTGAGCAGGTCCATCTCAGCCTGCAAATCGCCGTAGGCATAAGGCATTTCCACTCCGCCGACAACGGGAATCTGTTCACGTAGATCCTCCGGGCATACCCAGTCGAACGTCAGGTTGGTGAACGGTGTCTGGGTCCCCCAGCGCGAGGGCACATTGAGGTTGTAGATGAACTCTTGCAGCGCCTGGCGGACGTCCTTGTAGCTCAATTCGTCGTTGCGCACATAAGGCGCCATATAGGTGTCGAATGAGCTGAACGCCTGAGCCCCGGCCCATTCGTTTTGCAGGGTGCCGAGGAAGTTCACCATCTGCCCCAAGGCGCTACTCAGGTGCTGGGGCGGCCCTGCTTCGACACGGCCCGGCACACCATTGAGGCCTTCATGCAGCAACGTGCGCAGCGACCAACCGGCGCAATATCCAGCGAGCATGTCCAAGTCATGGATATGCAGATCGGCCTCGCGGTGGGCCTGACCAATGGCCTCGCTGTACACCTCATCCAGCCAGTAATTGGCAGTGACCTTGCCGGAGACATTAAGCACCAGCCCACCGAGCGAATACCCCTGATTGGCGTTGGCCTGCACCCGCCAGTCTTCGCGAGACAGGTACTCGTTCATCGAAGCAGCCACCTCGACGATCGCCTTGCGGTCACGACGCAGGCGTCCATGCTGCTCCCGATAGACGATGTAGGCACGCAGGGCCTGAAAGAAACCGGCATCCATCAAGACCCGCTCGACCCGATCCTGGATCTGCTCGACATGCAACTCCGGTAAATCCTCCAGATGGACCAGCACAGCGTCGAGCAACTCCTCGGCCATGGCCGCATCGACGAAATCATCGCTGGCGCGACCGGTGGCGATGATCGCCTGACGGATTTTGTCTGCATCAAAGGCGACCTGACTGCCATCGCGTTTGTGCAAGCGGTTACACCCTACTGTGATCAGCGTGCTCTGCATTTGGCCTCCAAACACTACATATAGATGTTTTAACTGTTAAAAACACAACATGCAGTTAAGACTACGGACAAAGGACTCATCTGCAATTGATCGACGTCAAGAATCGTCAGCAAAAAAAAGGCCGCCCACGGCGGCCAGAAAACACGAAAGATCAACCGCCACTCATGCTCATGAAGCGCAGAATCTGCACCTCACCTTCGGGGTTGAAATCGTGACGCAACGGCTTGCCGAGCAAGGCTTGGCGCACTGCGTTGATCACCGGTTGGTCCTCCAGCGGATAGCGGCGCAGCAAACCGCGCAAATCAAGGGCATCGTCCTGACCCAGGCAAAGCAACAGCCGCCCTTCAACCGTCATCCGCACCCGGTTGCAGCTGCCACAGAAGTTGTGGCTGTTGGGTGAAATGAAACCGATCCGGGTATCGGGGTAGCGCTCCAGGCGCACATAACGTGCAGGTCCGCCGCTGTTTTCGGTGCTGTCGAGTAACCGATGACGACTCGCGATCAGTGCACGTACCTCGTCGCTGGAACAGAATGTCTCGCCCCGCGAACGTCCGACGTCGCCCAAGGGCATCTCTTCAATGAAACTGATATCGATGTGTTGCTCGATGGCGTACTGCACCAACCCCAAGACTTCATCGAAGTTGCGCCCTTTCATGACCACGCAATTGAGCTTGATCCGCTCAAAGCCCGCACCGCGAGCCGCTTCGATGCCGCTGAGCACCTGATCGAGATCGCCGTTGCGGGTGATGGCGCGAAATTTCTCCCCGTCCAGGCTATCGAGGCTGATATTCATCCGCTTGACCCCGGCCTCCGCCAACGGCCGGGCCAAACGGCCCAGTTGCGAGCCGTTGCTGGTCATCACCAATTCGCGCAGACCGGGCAAAGCGGCGATGTTGCGGCACAGGCCGACAATACCGGGGCGAATCAGCGGCTCGCCGCCGGTCAGGCGGATTTTGCGCACTCCCAGACCGACAAACAGCGTCGCCAGGCGCTGCAACTCTTCGAGCGTAAGGACCTGCTGACGCGGCAAGAAGGTCATATTTTTCGCCATGCAATACACACAGCGAAAATCACAACGATCTGTCACCGACATCCGCAAATAATCGATCTGCCGCCCAAAACCATCCTGCATGACAGCGCTCATTACATCTCCCGGTTTGCCAAAGGTTACTGCACCAGCGGTGAGTCGGCGCCCTGCAGGTGAATACCGCGAATATCCGCGGCACCGATCAGGGTTTGCAGGTACTGCACCAAGGCTTTCTGCCAGACACCTTGCTGCAGCTGCGTGCGAATCGCTGTCGAAACCACCTCATAGGGCAACGGCATGCCTTCGATCCGTTGATCGACACTGATCACGTGCCAGCCGTAGCGACTCTCCAACGGTTTACTGGCCAGTCCCGGCGCAAGGGTAAACAGCTGGCGTTCCAGCTCGGGCACGGTTTGCCCTTTGCTGATCTGCCCCAGCGAGCCCCCTTGGGCTTTCGACGGACAGGCCGAATACTTCTGCGCCACCTCGGAGAAGCTGCCGGGGAAATCCTCCAGGCGCTGTAGCAGTACTTCTGCCTGATCGTGCGCCAGGCCGCGGGCCTCGGCATCGTCCGGGGCGCACTCAAGCAGAATGTGCCGCACCGCTAACAGCGGCGCGCTGTGGAAGCGTCCGCGATTGTTTTCGTAATAACGAAGGCTGGTTTCCTCATCACACTGAGGCACCTGCACCTCACGTTCGAGCAACAAACGGGTGGCCGCTTCCTCTTCGTTCTCACCGGCACCTATCTGCAACGACAGGTCGAGTTCGGCGATCCGCTGCTGCAACAATTCGCGGATCACCAGCGCCCTGGCGGCCAGATAGACCGCCTCCTCGCGGCTTTCGGCCGGGTGATATTGCAGCTCCAGAGCCATCATTTCTGGGGTGATCGATACATCGTTGACGCTGATGATCGGCCATTCCTGTTCGCTGCTGGCGATCAACTGCACCGGGGCGCCGTCGGCAGCCGCCGGTTCAGTTGCGCCTGATTCAACCGGGAGGGGCTCAAACTGCACCGCCCCGCCTGACGCGATATCGACGACGCCGGGCGCCGAGGACTCCGCTTGCTTTGAAGATCCGCAGCCACCGCTGCCGCCGTTACCGCCGCCACATCCACATCCACCTGACATGATTGCCTCCTCAGATTTTCTGCCGAACGATTTGATAACGCCGTCCCAGGTACCAGATCGGTGCACTGATCATGTGTACAAGACGGGTGAAGGGGAACAGCACGAACAGGGTCAAGCCGAGAAACACGTGCAGTTTGTAGGTCAAACCGACCGGTTCGATGGCCGCTGCCGCTTCCATCGGACGCAACAGCACGGTGTTCTGCGCCCATTCGGCGAGCATCACCATCACCGAGCCGTCCATGTGCGAAGTGGACGCCACGATCGTCAGCAGACCGAGTACCAACTGCGCCAGCAACACCAGCAGAATTAAAATATCTGAAGGGCTGGAAGTGGCGCGGACCCGTGGATCAGTGAGCCGTCGATTGACCAGCATCAGCAGACCAATCAGGCACAACAGGCCAAAAACCCCGCCGGAGACCATCGCCAGCAACTGCTTGTTCTCAGTGCTGATCACATGGTGATAAACCGACGCGGGCGTCAGCAGGCCGACAAAGTGCCCAGCCAATACAAACAACACACCAATATGGAAGAAGTTGCTCGCCACGCGCATCCCGCGCTTGTTGAGCATCTGGCTGGAACCAGCCTTCCAGGTGTACTGCGAGAGATCGAAGCGTGCCCAACTGCCTAACAGGCAGATCGCCAAGGCGACATAGGGGTACACCCCGAACAACAACAGATTCCATTTAGACATTACCTACCTCCCCGGCTGGCACGGCGGCCAACCCTTCATGCTGAAAATCGACCCAGTGCAGCGGGACTGCGCTTTCCTCACGGGCCTTGCCCGGCGCACTCGGCAGGGAGCCACAACGGTCCTGCTGTTCAGCCTGGAGAAAGTCCACAGCCTCTTCTTCCCATATCTTGTCGAGGGCTTCGAGGGAGTCGTCGCGGGGTTCCGCTGCAACCTGTGCGCGCAGATCGGCCACCGCCTGATGGGGCTCGGCTCCGGCGATCTGCAGCAGCGCCCGGAAGCAACTGGCATACGCACTCTCACGCTCTTCCAGACGCGCCGCCAGCAAGGCCAACAGATGCGACACATCGGCCAGGCCCTCGCGAGCCTCGATGTCTTCGCGGGTGGAGAGGAACTCCAGATACAGCGGGATGTAGTCCGGCAGCTCTTTGACGCCGATGGCAAAACCGGCCTCCTCGTATTGCGCCATCATGTCGACCATGGCTTGACCCCGGTCACGGGATTCGCCGTGCACATGCTCGAACAGCAGCAGCGACAGCGAGCGACCCCGACCAAACAGCGCACCGTAGTGCTCCTGCCCGTCCATCAGGTCATTGGCGCAGATCAGCTCAAGCAATTCGAACAACGCGCCGCGCTGCTTGGGGCTGATTTCCCGGGCCTGGATAATCGCCTGTTCCAGTTCTTCACGGCCGGCGATCAATGTCTCGGTCGGATAATCGAGCAGAAGCGAAATCACTTTGAGAATGCGCATGCTCATTCCTCCCACAACTGAACGGTTTTCAGGATGTCGCGGCGGTTGGCTTTCTTCGCGCCAAACATATTGGTGTCGGAACTGCCACTGCAGCCGCTGCCGAAACTGAAGCCGCAGCCCGAGCGCTCGGCAAAGGCATCGCTCATGGCATCTTCACGGTGGGCACTGGGCACCACGAAACGGTCTTCGTAGTTGGCAATCGCCAGGTAGCGATACATCTCCTCGACCTGGGCCACGCTCAAGCCGACATCCGCGAGCACTTGCAAGTCCTGAACGCCATCGACTTGTTCGGAACGTTTGTAGGCACGCATTGCCAGCAAGCGTTTAAGCGCACGCTTGACCGGTTTTTCATCGCCTGCGGTCAGCAGGTTGGCCAGGTACTTCAGTGGAATACGCAGGCTGTCAACGTCCGGGATCACCCCGTTCATGCCCACGGTGCCGGCAGTGGCGGCGTTCTGGATCGGTGACAGCGGCGGTACGTACCAGACCATTGGCAAGGTGCGGTATTCCGGGTGCAGCGGCAGCGCCAGCTTCCAGTCCACGGCCATTTTGTAGACCGGCGAACGTTGTGCGGAATCGATCACCGACTGCGGCACACCGTCGGCCAGGGCCTGGCGAATCACTGCCGGGTCGTTCGGGTCGAGGAAGATCTCCAGTTGTTTTTCGTACAGATCCTGCTCATTCGCCGTGCTCGCCACTTCGCTGATGCGGTCGGCGTCATACAGCAGCACACCGAGGTAGCGAATCCGCCCGACGCAAGTTTCGGCACAGACCGTCGGCATCCCGGCTTCGATACGCGGGTAGCAGAAGATGCACTTCTCGGATTTACCGCTTTTCCAGTTGAAGTAGATCTTCTTGTACGGGCAGCCGCTGATGCACATCCGCCAGCCACGGCATTTTTCCTGGTCGATCAGGACAATCCCGTCTTCTTCGCGCTTGTAGATCGCCCCGCTCGGGCAGGCCGCTGCGCACGTAGGGTTGAGGCAGTGCTCGCACAGACGCGGCAAATACATCATGAATGTATTTTCATACTCGCCGTAGATGTCGGCCTGGATCTTGTCGAAGTTCTTGTCTTTGCGCCGTTTGGCGAATTCGGTACCGAGGATTTCCTCCCAGTTCGGGCCCCACTCGATTTTTTCCATACGCTTGCCAGAAATCAGCGAGCGCGGCCGTGCCGTTGGCTGGTGCTCGCCCAGCGGTGCGGTGTGCAGATGCTGGTAATCGAAGTCGAAGGGTTCGTAGTAATCATCAAGGCTCGGCAGATCCGGGTTGGCAAAAATGTTCGCCAACACGCGGAATTTACCGCCAATGCGCGGGTTAATCGTGCCGTTGGCATTGCGGATCCAGCCGCCCTTCCACTTGTCCTGGTTTTCCCATTCTTTCGGGTAACCGATCCCGGGTTTCGATTCGACGTTGTTGAACCAGGCGTATTCCATGCCTTCGCGACTGGTCCAGACGTTTTTGCAGGTGATTGAGCACGTGTGGCAACCGATGCATTTGTCCAGGTTCAGAATCATGCCGATTTGTGAGCGAATCTTCATCTCAGTTCTCCTCGATTTCGGTCGGCAGGGGACGCGGCAGGTCATCGCCTGTCGAACCATCGAGCCAGTCGACTTTGGCCATCTTGCGCACCACGACGAATTCATCGCGGTTGCAACCGACCGTGCCGTAATAGTTGAAACCGTAGGCTTGCTGGGCGTAGCCACCGATCATGTGGGTTGGCTTGAGCACAACGCGGGTGACCGAGTTGTGATGACCGCCACGGGTCTTGGTGGTTTCGGAACCGGGTACGTTCACGATCCGTTCCTGGGCGTGGTACATCATCACCATGCCTTCCTTGACCCGCTGACTGACCACCGCCCGGGCAGTCAGCGCACCGTTGATGTTGAAGCACTCGATCCAGTCGTTGTCTTCGATACCGGCGCGTTTCGCGTCGATCTCGGAGAGCCAGACAATCGGCCCACCACGGCTGAGGGTGAGCATCAGCAGGTTGTCGCTGTAAGTGCTGTGGATGCCCCATTTCTGGTGCGGAGTGATCCAGTTCAGGACGATTTCGGTTTCGCCATTGCTGCGCTTGCCTTTCACCCCTTCAATGGTGCGGGTGTTGACCGGCGGCCGATAACTCATCAGTTGCTCACCGAACGCCTGCATCCACGGGTGATCCTGATAGAACTGCTGGCGACCGGTGATGGTGCGCCATGGAATCCCTTCGTGAACGTTGGTGTAACCGGCGTTGTAGCTGACGTGATCGTCTTCGAGTCCCGACCAGGTCGGGCTGGAAATGATCTTGCGCGGCTGCGCCTGAATGTCGCGGAAACGAATCGCCTCGTGAGCCTTGGACAGCGCCAGATGGCTGTGGTCGATCCCGGTGAATTCCGACAGCGCGGCCCAGGCCTTGACCGCCACCTGGCCGTTGGTTTCCGGCGCCAGGGACAGGATCACTTCAGCGGCATCGATCGCCGTGTCGATTTTCGGCCGACCCTGGCTGATACCGGCTGCGCCTTCGTGGTGATTGAGCTCACCGAGGAATTTCACTTCATCGTCGGTGTTCCAATTGATGCCCTTGCCACCGTTGCCGTTCTTCTCAAGCAATGGCCCAAGGGACGTGAACTGTTTGTAAATGTTCGGGTAGTCACGCTCCACCACGTGCAAGTTCGGGGCGTTTTTGCCTGGTTCCGGGGCCACGCCGGCACTTTTCCAGTCGGTACCGCCGAATGGCTGGGCCAGTTCGCCGACGCTGTCGTGCATCAGCGGGATGGTCACCAAGTCCTTTTCAACGCCCAGATGCCCTTCGGACATGCTGGAGAACGCCTTGGCGATGCCTTTGTAGATTTCCCAGTCCGAACGCGATTCCCAGGCCGGGTCGATGGCTGCCGACAACGGGTGAATGAACGGGTGCATGTCCGAGGTGTTCATGTCGTCTTTTTCGTACCAGGTTGCCGTCGGCAACACGATGTCCGAGTAGACGCAGGTCGAGGACATGCGGAAGTCCAGCGTGGTGACCAGATCGAGTTTGCCGATAGCGCCCTCGTCCACCCATTCCGCCTCTTCCGGCTTGCAGTCGCCAACCTTGCCGATATCTTCGTTCATCACACCGTTTTTGGTGCCGAGCAGGTACTTGAGCATGTACTCGTGGCCTTTGCCCGAGGAGCCCAGCAGGTTGGAGCGCCAGATGAACATGATGCGCGGGAAGTTCACCGGGCTGTCCGGCTGTTCGCAGGAGAACCGCAGGGAACCGTCCTGCAACGACTTGACCACGTAGTCTTTGGGGTCCATGCCAGCCGCAGCAGCGTCACGGCAAATATGCAGCGGGTTGGTGTTCAATTGTGGCGCGCTGGGCAGCCAACCGGCGCGTTCGGCGCGGATGTTGTAATCCAGGGCATGTTCGGGGAACTGACTTTTATCGGCCAGCGGCGAGAGCACGTCGTGCATGCTCATTTTCTCGTGACGCCATTGCGAGCTATGGGCGTAGAAGAAACTGGTGCCGTTCATTTGCCGTGGCGGACGATTCCAGTCCAGGCCGAATGCCAGTGGCAGCCAGCCGCATTGCGGACGGAGTTTTTCCTGACCGACGTAGTGCGCCCAACCGCCACCGGTCTGGCCGACACAACCACACAGCATGAGCATATTGATCAGCCCACGGTAGTTCATGTCCATGTGGTACCAGTGATTCATCGCCGCGCCGACGATGATCATCGAGCGACCCTTGGTCTTGTCGGCGTTGTCGGCAAATTCACGGGCGATCTGGATGGCTTTCTCACGGCTGACGCCGGTGATCTGCTCCTGCCAAGCCGGAGTGCCGGGTACGCTGGCGTCGTCGTAGTCCTTGGCCACGTTAGCGCCACCGAGGCCTCGATCGATCGCCAGATTGGCCGCCGACAGGTCGAACACGGTGGCGACTTTCGCCACGCTGCCGTCCGCCAGAACCACGTTATGCACCGGCACACGCCGGTATTGCACCGCATCGCCTGCCACGTGCTGGAAGTGTTCGTGGGACTCGCCGGCAAAATACGGGAACGCCACTTCGGCTACGTCATCACCGATCAGGCTCAGTTTCAGATCGATCTCACGGCCTTCGCCGCCTTCACGGGGAAGGATGTTCCACTTGCCCTTCTCGCCCCAGCGATAGCCGATGGAACCCTGAGGGGACACCAATTCGCCGCTGACATCCAGGGCGATGGTTTTCCATTCCGGGTTGTTTTCCTGGCCGAGATTGTCGGTCAGGTCACTGGCGCGCAAGAAGCGGTCCGGCTGGTAACCGGCGCCCGGCGCCTTGTCGACCATTTGCTTGAGCAGCACCAGCACCGGCAGATCGGTAAAGCGCTTGGCGTAGTCAGTGAAATAGGCGCTTGGCTTGTCCAGGTGGAATTCTTTGAAAATTACATGGTTGAACGCCTGGGCCAGCGCCGCATCGGTGCCTTGCTTGGGGTTGAGCCACAGATCGGTGAGCTTGGCCACTTCCGAGTAATCGGGAGTGATAGCGACCGTTTTGGTGCCCTTGTAACGGACTTCGGTGAAAAAGTGCGCATCCGGGGTACGGGTCTGAGGAACGTTGGAACC
The DNA here is from genome assembly GCF_034314155.1 of Pseudomonas sp. 5C2. NCBI lineage: Bacteria > Pseudomonadati > Pseudomonadota > Gammaproteobacteria > Pseudomonadales > Pseudomonadaceae > Pseudomonas > Pseudomonas sp. 5C2. The sequence continues at coordinate 1,815,439 of NZ_JAVIWH010000002.1, forward strand.
CCAGGCAATGATGTAGTTGGAGTTGTACCAGTCGGCCGATTCCGGCACGTCGGTCTGCTCGCCCCAGACCATTGGCGACGCCGGTGGCAAGTCGCAGTACCAGTCATAGAAGCTCAGGCACGCGCCACCTATCAGCGACAGGTAACGCGAACCTGCGGCATAGCTGACCATCGACATGGCCGGGATCGGCGAGAAACCGACGATCCGGTCAGGGCCATATTGCTTAATGGTGTAGACATTGGAAGCCGCGATGATCTCGTTGACTTCCTCCCAGTTGGAACGAATGAAACCACCCATGCCGCGTTTGCTTTTATAGGAGTCGGCCTTGACCTTGTCCTCGACGATACTGGCCCAGGCTTCGACCGGTGCCATAGTCTGCCGCGCATCGCGCCAGAGTTTGAGCAACGGCTTGCGAATTTTCGGGTACTTGAGCCGGTTGGCGCTGTAGATGTACCAGCTGTAGCTGGCACCACGCGGGCAGCCACGGGGCTCATGGTTGGGCAGATCATTGCGGGTGCGCGGGTAGTCCGTCTGTTGGGTTTCCCACGTGATCAGACCGTTTTTGACGTAAATTTTCCAGGAACAGGATCCCGTGCAGTTCACCCCGTGGGTGGAACGCACGATCTTGTCGTACTGCCACCGCGAACGGTAGACGTTTTCCCAGTCGCGGGACTCCTTGCGGGTTTCTCCATGACCGTCGGAAAACTCGTTTTGCTTGCGATTGAAAAACCGCAGTTGATCCAGTAAATGACTCAAGGTGTATTCCTCTCAGGCTTGCCGCGGGGTCTGTGCCCCGCCCACGCAATGGTTGGATTCGGGTCGTGTCAGCAGGGCGTCGCGGCGCCCTTGCGGGCGTACCACCACCAAGTCACCACAATGCAACTCAGGTAAAAGCCGACGAACATGTAGAAGGCCATCTCCGGGCCGCCGGTCTGCGCCATCGAAGTGCCGAAGGATTTGGGAATGAAGAACGCACCGAAGGCGCCCATCGCAGAACTGAAGCCGAGCACTGCAGCCGACTCCTTGCCGGCATTTTTCATCGCTTGTTCGCGGATGGCAGGCGCTTGCCCGGCGGAGAACTTTTCATGAAGGGTGCGGAAGATCACCGGGATCATCCGGAAGGTGGAGCCGTTGCCCACGCCCGTGGTGATAAACAGCAGCATGAACATGCCGAGGAAGCCGTAGAAGTTGCCACCCGAACCGTTCTGCGGCAGAAAGTGCAATACGCCGAAGACCATGACGATCATCAGGACGAAGTTCCACAAGGTCACTTTCGCGCCGCCGAGCTTGTCCGCCAACCAGCCGCCCAATGGGCGCACCAAGGCACCGACCAAGGGGCCGAGGAAGGCGAATTTCAAGGCGATGACATCCGGGAAGGAAGTTTTGATCAGCAGCGGAAAAGCTGCGGAGAAGCCGATGAACGAACCGAAGGTTGCCAGGTACAACCAGCACATCAGCCAGTTGTGCTTGCGCTTGAAGATCACTGCCTGCTCGCTGAACGAGGCTCTGGCGCTGGACAAGTCATTCATGCCGAACCAGGCAATCAGCGTCACCGCGACAATGAACGGCACCCAGATAAACCCTGCGTTCTGCAGCCACAACTGGCTGCCGTCTGGCAGGACTTGCGGTGCCCCGCCCATGAAGCCGAACACACCAAAGGTAATCACCAGCGGCACACAGAACTGCATCACCGAGACGCCCAGGTTGCCCAGCCCGGCGTTGAGGCCCAAGGCCGTACCCTGCTGGGACTTGGGATAGAAGAAGCTGATGTTGGACATGCTCGAAGCAAAGTTGCCGCCGCCGAAACCGCAGAGCAACGCAATCAGGACAAACACGCTGTAGGAGGTGCTCGGGTCCTGCACGGCAAAGCCCATCCAGATCGATGGCAGCAACAGCGACGCGGTACTCAGGGCGGTCCAGCGGCGGCCGCCGAAGATCGGCACCATAAAGGAGTAGAAGACCCGCAAGGTTGCGCCAGAGAGCCCAGGCAATGCCGCCAGCCAAAAAAGCTGATCGGTGCTGAAGCTGAAGCCAATGGCGTTCAAACGCACAATCACCGTGCTCCAGACCATCCACACTGCAAAGGCCAACAACAGCGCGGGAATGGAGATCCACAGATTACGTGTAGCGGTTTGTTTGCCGGTACGCCCCCAGAACGCGGGGTCTTCCGGGCGCCAGTCGTGAATGACCGGGCCTGAATCAGGCTTTTGCAGAACGGACATGTTCTTCTCCTTGGGCAATGCTGGAAAACGGGAATGGGGTCACTGGCGGCTGCTTACCGAGCCACGGACGTTTGCGGATTTCGCTGAAATACATCCAGGTGAGAGAGACCCAGACCACGCCATACATCAACATGAAGCAGGAGGAGCGCACGCCGGTCAGGTCCACCAGCGCGCCGAACAGAATCGGCAACACGAAACCGCCCAAGCCGCCGGCGAGGCCGACAATGCCGGACACCGCCCCCATGTTTTCCGGGTAATCGTTGGCGATGTATTTGAAAACCGACGCCTTGCCGAACGCGAAGGCGATGCCCATGACGAACAGCAGCACAGTGAATAGCGTGGGGCTCAAGCCGATATGAAGGTTCAGCGGGCCGTTGATGGTCTGCACCTGCAATTGGGTCTGGGGATACGAGAGCAGGAACAAGCAGATCCAGCTGACCCACAACACCCACCAGGTGACGCTCTGAGGCCCCCAGCGATCCGACATCCAGCCGCCGACGGCGCGCAGTACGCCGCCGGGCAGGGAAAAGCAGGCTGCCAACAGAGCCGCGCTTTGCAAGTTGAAGCCGTATTCCTGCACGTAGTATTTGGTCATCCACAGCGCGAGGCCGACGTAGCCGCCGAAAACGATCGAGTAGTACTGGCAGTAACGCCACACCGCCGGGTCCTTCAACGCGCTTAGTTGTTCACGCAAGCTGGCGCCGGTGGCGCTGCGATGGCCTTTGTTTTCTGAGCTCAAGAACCAGAACAGCAGTGCAGTGATGAACAGGATTGCGCTGTAGACTTTCGGCACCAACTGCCAGCTGCCGGCAGCGATAAGCGCAGGAGCCAGAAACTTGGTCACCGCAGCCCCGGCATTCCCTGCACCGAAGATGCCCATGGCGAAGCCCTGATTCTCCTTGTCGAACCATTTGGCGACGTAGGCAATCCCCACTGAAAACGAGCCGCCGGCGAGGCCAACGAACAAGCCCAACGCCAAGAACTGCCAGTAGGCGGTGGCGTGGCTGATCAGATACAGTGGCGCCACGCAGGCCAGCATCAGCAGGAAGAACACGCTGCGCCCGCCGAAGCGGTCGGTCAGCAGGCCCAACGGCAAACGTACCAGCGAGCCGGTCAGCACCGGGGTTGCGGCGAGCAGGCCGAATTGGGTTTCGTTGAGCTGGAGAAGCTCCTTGATCGGCACGCCGAGCACGGCAAACATCATCCAGACCATAAAACACACGGTGAAGGCCAGCGTACTCATACCCAGCACTAGCCCTTGTTGCACACGCGGTTGGGTCACAACGCTCTCCAGTCAGTTATCCATGGCTGGAGACTAGTGAGGCGCACCCTGCAGAAAATTGACCCACATCAACGAAGCCCATGGCGGTATAAGCCTATGCTGATGGGCGCTACCTCCAAGGAGGTAGTCCAAAAAGACAATAAAACCCTATATTTATCAATATATTAACTTCGCCTTCAGACGTTTTAACCGACTGGGAGCGGCCGACAACTCTTTAGAGGTAGTGCGCCCGGGATCGGCTGCAAAACCACCCGCAGCCACCATTTGGAGTTCTACATGCCAGGTTTCCTCATCTTATTTCTGGATCGGCGCTGATGCTGCGCTGGTTGCGCAGCTCCCTGCCCGCTCGTGCGGCGCTAGCGGTAATACTGATCGCCATCCTGGCCCTCGCCAGCTCCCTGAGCGCCGGGCTTATCGCCTGGTTCAGTCAAGGCGATGCGGCGGCCATCAACACCGCCGGTTCCGTGCGCATGGAGACCTACCACCTGAGCTGGAAACTGGCCTCTGGCGCAACCGCCGAAGAAATCTCGAGCATCACCGACAGCCTGCAACAACGGCTGGACAGCCAGTCACTCAAGGCTGTGCTGGAAGATGGCCCGGCAACCGCGCTGCAGACCAGTTACCAACAAATCCAGCAACGATGGAACGCCGATTTACGTCCGGCGCTGGAGCGTGGCGACTCGGCGTTTTTCCAGGCCAACGCCTTGCCTTTCGTCGAGCAGCTGAACCAGTTCGTCAGCCTGTTGCAGCAACAAAGCGAACACAAACAAGGCTGGCAGCAGGCAATCCAGGGCATGGCCTTGTTCACCACCATCTTCATCCTGCTGATCGGTCTGTACGAGTTGCAGTACGGCGTCGTAAAGCCCTTGCAAGAATTGGTGGATGCCACCAAGCGCTTTCGCGACGCTGACTTCAAAGTGAGGGTCAACCATCAGTCGCAAGATGAGCTGGGCCAGTTGGCCATGAGTTTCAACGCCATGGCCGAAACAATCGAAGAGTCGCACCGTACTCTGGAGAGTCAGGTCCAACAGAAGACCCTGAACCTGCAACAAGCCAATGCTGCCCTGGAACTGCTGTACCAAAGCAGCCGCAGCCTGGCTACGCGCCTGGCCAATGCCGAAGGGCTGGATGAACTGATCCGTCGCTTCCAGCAACGCCTGCCTGGCTTGCGTCTATCGCTGTGTTTACGCGGCGCGGTACAGGCACCCGCCTCGCACATGCTCGCCCTGCATGGCGAAAACCAGCGGGAAGTCTGTGCCAGCAGTGAATGCGCCACCTGCCAGAAACACACTAAATCGAGTCCGAAAACTTTCAGCATCAGCAACCAGGGCAACGAACTGGGTGAGCTCAAAGCGTATTTTGACGACGGGCATCGGGCACAGAGTTGGGAGTCCCAACTGATCCAGGCGTTGGCCAACCTGATTGGCACCTCGCTCTCGCTCAAACGTCAGCGCGAACAGGATCATCGCCTGCTGCTGCTCGAAGAACGCACCATCATCGCCCGCGAGCTGCACGACTCACTGGCCCAGGCGCTGTCGTACATGAAGCTCCAGGTCAGCCGCATGCAAACCCTGATGCGCCGTGGCGAACCGGTCGAAACCCTGGAAACAGTCACCGCCGAACTGCGCGAAGGGCTGAACAATGCCTACCGCCAGTTACGCGAACTGTTGACCACCTTTCGCTTGCAGATTCACGACGAAGGGCTGGTGCAAGAACTCAAGGACACCGCCCTGGAGTTCTCCCGCCGTGGGGATTTCCTGGTGCACCTGCACGTCGATACCCTGGCCTTTCAACTGTCGGCCAGTGAGCAAATCCACATTCTGCAAATTACTCGCGAAGCGCTGTCCAACTGCTCGCGCCACGCCCATGCGCAAAACGCCTGGCTGCAACTGCGTCAGGATGGCGAAACCGTCAGGCTCTCGGTCGAAGACGATGGTCGGGGCTTCAGCGGCAATACCGACAAGCGTGAACACCACGGCCTGACCATCATGGAAGAACGCGCCCGCAGCTTGCACGGTCAACTGCAAATATGTTCCCGAGTGCCGCAAGGCACCCTCGTCCAACTGGAATTCCAACCGGAGTTTCTCGGGCAGCAAACAGAAGGTAGCGTTTCATGAATTTGCCCCTGCGACACAGAATCCTGCTGGTGGACGATCATCCGATGATGCGTCATGGCATCCGCCAAATGCTCGAACTCGAGGATGATTTCGAGATCGTCGGTGAAGCCGGAAACGGTGAGGAAGCACTCGCGCTCATAGAGCCGTTGCAACCCGATCTGATATTGCTCGATAACAACATGCCGCAGATGAATGGCATTGAAACCCTGCGGCGGTTAAGGGCCACGCACTACACGGGAAAGGTGCTGCTGTTTACGGTGTCGGACGCCGAAGATGATATTCGTGACGCGCTGCGCCTGGATGCCGATGGCTACCTGCTCAAGGACATGGAGCCCGAACTGTTGATTCAATACATTCGTGATGCATTGAACGGTGCACTGGTCATCAGCCCCGGTCTGACTCGGGTCATGGCCCAAGCACTGCGTTCACCACCACGCCAGACTGTGGTGGAACTGACCGAGCGCGAACGCCAGGTACTGAAAACCATTGCCAGCGGCTTTAGCAACAAGGTCATCGGGCACAAGCTGGGCATCACCGAAGGTACGGTCAAGGTTCACGTCAAAAACCTGCTGCACAAGCTCGGCTTGCGCTCGCGGGTAGAGGCGGCCGTGTGGGCCATGGAGCATCTGCGCAGCACCAGCTGACGGACATCCCTCTTTGGAGGTAGACCTGCGGAGGCATAGGCCGAAGGGTCCGCGAGCTCTACCATGACCGCCAGCGGAGGTACGCCATGCTGACCCACCCTTCAATCGTTTTAATCTTGCGCCGTCACCACCTGTTCAGCCAATTGCCGGAAAGGGTCTTTCAGGACGTCTGCAATCTGGCCAATCTCAAACATTTGGGCTGTCACGCCACACTCATGCACCAAGGCGATCCGGCCAAACGTTTTTTTTTGCTGGTCAGCGGTCAGATCAAGCTGCACCGGGTCACGGGTGAAGGTCAGGAAAACCTGGTGGAGATCATCCATGCCGGGCAAACCTTCGCCGAAGCCTTGCTGTTCAGCCAGGCCAGACTCTACCCGGTGAGTGCCACGGCGCTGAAGGACTGCGTGCTGGTCAGCATTGAGGGCAGCCATTACCGCAACGCCCTGGAAGATCAGCCGAAGATCTGCCTGGCGATCCTGGCGAGCATGAGCATTCACCTGCACCAGCGCCTCAAGGACATTGACACCCTGACCCTCGCCAACGCCAGCCGACGGGTCATCAATTTCCTGTTCCAGGAACGGGACCCGGTCAACGGCCAGATCGTCTTGCAGGTGTCCAAGCGTCTGGTGGCGTCGAAACTGGGGATCCAGCCGGAAACCTTCTCGCGCATTTTGCATCGTCTGGTCGAGAGCGGCCTGATCACCATGGAGCGCCGCAATATCCGCATCCTCGCCGAAGAGGATCTGGCCGCCTACCAACAGTAGCCGCCCCCGGATTTGACCATGGTCAAGGCACAATGCTGCCAGCCTTGCACACTGGCAGAGTCCATCAGTGGAGAATGTTCATGCCCGATTCAACCCTGCCTTTGGTCTACTCCTGCTCCGGCTGTTCGAATGTCGCACAACTGGCCAACACCTTGGCCTTGCGCCTGGATCGCGCAGGCCTGGCCGAAATGTCCTGCATCGTCGGTGTCGGCGGCCATGTCGCGCCGCTGGTCAACAAAGCGCGCTCGGGACGGCGGATCCTCGCGCTGGACGGCTGCCCGCTGCAATGCGTCGAAGCCTGCCTGAATCAGCACGGCCTACACGCCAATGTGCACCTGATCCTCAGCCATCACGGCCTGCGCAAACGCTATGGCGAGGACTGCACCGAGGAGCAGAGTGATGAGTTATTCGAGGAGATCAAACGGTTGATCGTCGGGGAGGATTGTGAGGAGAAAAACCGGATAATCGTAGCCGCCGAGACGATGGTTTGAGGATCTGGCAGGGTCTTGATGCAATGAAAATCCAATGTGGGAGAGTGTACATCTGCGAAAGATAGCCGGCTGTAAGGCCGCCTTCATCGCAGGCAAGCCACACACCGAATCTGCGTAGGTCACAGCAATGCAGATTCTCACCCCGCCGCCAACCCCTTCCCTGCCCGCTCCAGATTGCGCCACAACCAAACAGGCAATACATCAGGGTCCAGGCTATCGATCAGGTTCTTCAACGCCAACCCCAATTCGGTATCCCCCTCAATCACCAGACGCCTGCGAAAAAACAGGGTGTCAGGGTCCTCCTGACGACTGGCCAGGAGTAAAAACTCCCGCCAGTTGCCACTGATGGTCACTTGCGCCTTTGCTCGCTCGGCGATCTGCAATCCCTCACGCCCCAGGGTCAGGTACCAAGACAAGCTCAGATCTGGAATCCGCAGGCACATCCAACGACCCCGTAGCAGTTCAAAACTGCCGTCGCGCAGCGGCTCGGCGAGGCAGCGATTGAGCGCTTGCTGCAACACCAACCGCTGTACGGCAAAAGGCACTCGGTGCGCCAGCGGCAACAACCGATCAGCACCTTTCAATAACCATTTTTTTCGGTTCAACACAGGCCTGCCTCCTCGACGCGCAACATGCCAGCCTGGCCATGCCAATAACCATTACAGCCCTCAACGAACAGCGGCGGCGTCTCGCCCAGGCGAACCCGTTGATAGGCGGCAATCACTTCCTCCATGCCCTGGGCTCGCGGGCTCAGGCGCAACAGATCGGCACCGCAGGCCACCAGTCCGGAATAATCAGCCAGCAGGTTGGTCACGTCGGCCGACATTGTTTGAATGCCGTTGATGGTGAACAACGGCTGGCCTTCCTGACTGCTCAAGGCCAGGCCGTCGGGGTAGTTGATGCAGCAAAACTGACAGTCGTCCTTGGGTCGGTTTTCCGCCCTGGCGGTAAAGCAGCGTGCGGAATAGGCCAGGGGCAAATGCCCATAGGCAAAGATTTCAACTTCCGGCACCTCACGTCCCAACTCGCGCACCTGCTCGATCACATCGCCAATCAGCGCCGCCGAACACTCCACCGGTGGCACCCAGCGGGTCATTCCGCAGTCCAGCAGTTGCGTCAGCGCATGGCCGTTGTACAGATTGAGTGCCGGGCCACCAACAAAGGGCAGCTTGCGCTCGGCCAGAAACTGCACCGCGCCCATGTCGTTGGCTTCCACCAGCAACTGGCCGTTGTCGCACAGGCGGCGCAGGCTGGAGAGCTCGGAGGCTGCTTCGATCAGCGTCAGGCTGGAAAGCACCATCTGCGCCTGGCTGCACTCGTGCAACTCGCGCCCCAGGCCCAGCCATTGATCCAATGAAAATGCCCGGCGTTTCGAACACACGGTTTCCCCCAGATAAATCACATCCAGAGGCAAGGCCGACATCTCGGCGTAAAAGTTACTGAGTTGCTCTTTGTCCCAATAAAACAGGACCGGTCCCAAGCTGAGCTTCATGTCCAGTCCCTCATTGCCATGATCGATGATAAGCACCCAATGTGGTCTGGCTGCCTTCGGACAAACCGGCCAGCACCTGACGCCATTCATCCTTGACCCGAAAGCTGCCCGGCGAGCCGCGATGGGCATCCAGGGCGGCGCGCCAGACGCGGGTGACTTGTTCCACATAGGCGGGGCTGCGTTGGCGACCCTCGATTTTTACCGCTTCGACGCCGATAGCCGCCAGTTCCGGCAGCAGATCCAGGGTATCGAGACTGGTAGGTTCCTCCAGCGCATGAAAGCGCTTGCCACCCACCAGAAAACGGCCTTTGCACAAGGTCGGATAACCGGCGGGTTCGTCAGGGGTGTAGCGATCGATCAGGACTTCACTGAGGCGTGCGCTCAGGCCTTGGGCGTCTTCGCTCCAGCGTACTGCCTTGGCCGGCGAACAGACGCCACACAGGTTCGGCGATTCGCCCGTGACGTAGGAGGAAAGGTGGCAACGCCCTTCGGCCATGATGCACAAGCTGCCGAAGCCAAAGACTTCAATGGGCACCGGACTGCTGGCGGCAACCTGGCGCACTTGCGTCAACGACAGCACCCGAGGCAGCACGGCGCGGCGAATACCGTAGCGCTGCGCATAGAACGTCAGCGCCGCGGCATGGGTTGCCGAACCCTGAACAGACAAGTGCAGCGCCAGTTGCGGGTGACGCTGACTGGCATAGTTGAGCACGCCAGGGTCGGCGGCGATCAGCGCATCCACGCCGAAGTCGGCGGCGCGATCCACCGCCCGCTGCCAGCGCTCCCAGCCCTTGGGCTGAGGGTAAGTATTAACCGCGACGTAGAGTTTGCGTTGATGTTGGCGAATGAACGCGACTGCGGCGTCGAACTGTTTGTCGTCCATATTCAACCCGGCGAAATGCCGGGCATTGGTGTCATCACGAAAACCGACGTAGACGGCATCGGCGCCTTGGCGCACCGCCGCTTTAAGCGCAGGCAGGTTCCCTGCCGGGCAGACCAGTTGCATGGGTAATCCTCATGAAAGAACTCGTCTCGACCCTCGGCGGATACCTGCCGTCCGCAGACTCAGAGCAGTCGAAAATGCGCTGCCAGTCTAGCGAGACCGGTAGACAGGGCATTGACGGTGATCAATTGCTATCAATGCATCAGGTCGGCGAAGGACAGGAACATGACGTTGTCATGCTTGAGAACCTGCTGCCCGCACTCGATCACGGCAAGGCCGTCGGCCCAGCAGGCGGCGCTCAACATGGCCGAACTTTGCTGAGGGTGCAGCTCCACGCTCAATTGCCCATCAGCGCCTGGGGTCAGCTTTGCCCGCAGATACTGCCGACGCTTGTTGCGCTGCAGCCAATCGAACCCGGCCGGCACGGCCAATGGCACAGGCATCACCTCAGTGACCCCCTGTGCCCTGAGCAGAAACGGACGCACGACCACCAGCGCGGTAATCAGCGCCGCCGATGGGTTGCCCGGCATGCCTATCCAGGGTTTTCCAGCGACTTCGCCAAACGCCAGCGGTTTACCCGGCTGGATTGCCAGTCGCCAAAAATCGACGCTGCCCAGCGCTTCGATGGCCTGTTTGAGATGGTCTTCCTCACCCACCGATACGCCGCCAGAGGTCAGCAGCAGGTCGCACTCCGACGAAGCCAGGCTCAAGGCATGCCGGCTGGTCGCTAACTCATCGGCCATGACACCATAGTCATGCACTTCCACGCCCCAACCGCGCAACAACGCGGCGAGGCTGTAACGATTGCTGTTGTATATCTGCCCCGGCGCCAACGGTTCGCCTGGCTCTCGCAATTCATCTCCGCTGCTGAGCAGGCACACCTGCAACGGTCGGTAGACCTCGACCTGCGCGATTCCGGCACCCGCCAGAAACCCTAGCTCTTGTGCGCGCAAACGCTTGCCCGCCTTAAGCAACAGATGCCCTTGGCGTACTTCCTCGCCCTCCTTGCGCACATGCTCGCCAACGCTTACCGGTGGGCACCAGACTTGCGCGCCCTCGACCCGGCAACGTTCTTGCGGCACCACGGTATCGGCTCCCGGTGGCAATGGCGCTCCGGTAAAAATCCGCACCGCCTGTTGCGGCAACAATGGCGAGCTGTCGCTGGCCCCTGCGGCAATCCGTCCAATCACCGACAGATAACCGCCCGCCGGTGGCAGGTCAGACGCCTTGAGGGCATAACCGTCCATGGCACTGTTGTCCCAGGCCGGCAGGTTTACCGGGGAATGGATGTCACTTGCCAACACTCGCCCCAAGGCTTGATCCAGGGGAATCTTTTGCACCGGTGGCGGCGGCCGTACCTGGCTCAGCAGGCGGCTGATGGCCTCGTCCACAGGCATCAAGTTGCCGCTGTCGCACACCGGGCCGGTCATGAGCGTGCCTCGCAGGCGTCAATCACCTGCTGCGCCTGCTGCTTCAAATGTGGCGCGAAATTACATGGGCCGGTGCGACTGTCCAGTTGCCCGAGCAGGATCTTGTCCCAGGCAGTTCGGCACGCGCCCGGTGAGCCCGGTACGCAGCACACCAGCACCCCATTGCTCATCCCGGCCAATGCCCGCGACTGCAGACTGGACATGCCGATTTCCGCCAGAGACACCTGACGGAACAGTTCACCGAAGCCTTCCACATGTTTATCCAGCAAGGGCAGGACCGCTTGCGGCGTGTTGTCACGTGGAGTGAATCCGGTGCCGCCGGTCATCAGTACCACTTGCACCTTGGGGTCGGCGATCCAGTGGGAGAGTTTTGCGCGGATCTGATAAATGTCGTCCTTGACCAGATCACGGTCGATCAATACATGCCCGGCCGTTTGCAACAAATCCGTCAGCGTCTGTCCCGAGGTGTCGGTCTCAAAGGTTCGCGTATCGCTGATGGTCAGTACGGCGATGTTCAGCGGTTGAAACGTGCGTTGCGCCAGATGGGCCATATCCAAGCCTTCCCGTAGATGAGGGTATGGCCCAGCCTGAACCGGAATCCAGATCGAGCCTATTCCTCCAAGGAGGTACCTCGACAGGGCAACGGGTCAGTGCCGGCCGGCCAAGTATCCGGACGATCTTTTGGGCTCAAGGCGCCAAACGATTTCGTTGCCACACGCCATTCTGCAAACGGTAGTCGAGACGATCATGCAGGCGATCAGCACGCCCCTGCCAGAATTCAAGCCGTTCAGGATGCAGGCAGTAACCGCCCCAATGCTCGGGTCGCGGCAACGTCTGGCCGACGAGGTGCTGTTCGGTTTCTGCCAATAAGGATTCCAGCGCTGCCCGACTCGCCACTGGACGGCTTTGCGGTGAAGCCAAGGCACCCAGACGGCTGGCCAGCGGGCGGGAGTCGAAGTAAGCATCCGAGAGCTGCGGGTCGAGCCTGGACACCTGGCCTTCAATACGAACCTGACGTTCAAGACCGGGCCAGAAAAAAGTCATGGCAGCACAGGGATTGCTCGCCAGTTGCAGCCCCTTGTCACTCTGGTAATGGCCGAAAAACGTAAAGCCTTCATCGCTGAAACCCTTGAGCAGCAGAATCCGGCAATGTGGTCGCCCCGCGCTGTCAACCGTCGCCAAGGCCATGCTATTAGCCTCGACGGGGGCACTCTCGGTCTCACGGGCTTGTTGCATCCACTGTCGGAACAAGGCCAAAGGATCGTCTATCGCCAGATCGTCTTGCAGGCCATCACGGGTGTAACTACGGCGCATTTCAGCCAGGGAAAGGGGCATGGTGGTGATCTCCAGAAGGTTCTGCCCAGTGTGCAAGCCACTGCGCGACACTACCTTGACCACCATCAACACAGAGCAACGACACCCAGCAGCCGTCCCTCACTTGAGCCGCAAACGCCGGGCCAGTTTGTGCAAATTGCTGGGATCGACCTCCAGAAGCCGTGCGGCACTGGCCCAGTTTCCCCCAGACACGCTCAAGGCGTGGAGAATTTTTTGTCGCTGGTAATCGTCCACAGCCTCGCCCAAGGGCTGGAATGGCACGTCAGGCGCAGCATCCAGCGGCAACTTGGCAACCGAGCCCTGTGACCCCATCGCGCTGTCGAGATCCAGGATCTCGGGCTCCAGCGTCATGATCAGGTTACGACTGGTGCCGCGGCTTAACTGCTTCAACGCGGCTCGACTGATCACATGTTCCAGTTCACGCACATTGCCCGGCCAGGCATAGCCCAGTAGCGCGCGCTCGGCCGCCGGCGACAGACGCAAACCGCGCAGGCCGAGCCGCGCCCGATTGAGTTCAAGGAAATGCCCAGCCAGCATCAACACATCGCTACCGCGCTCGCGCAGGGCCGGAATGGGCACTGGGTACACCGAGAGACGGTGATACAGATCGGCACGAAACAAGCCGTCGCGAATGCTGTCCGGCAAGTGTCGGTTAGTCGCGGCGATGATCCGTACATCGACATGCAGCGGCTTGTCGGCGCCCAGCCTCTGGATCTCGCCGTTTTGCAACGTGCGCAGCAATTTTGCCTGCACGCTCAATGGCAACTCCCCGACCTCGTCGAGAAACAGCGTGCCGCCGTTGGCCGCATCAAAACGTCCGGCGCGATCACTGGTCGCCCCGGAAAAAGCTCCTTTGACATGCCCGAACAACTCGCTCTCCGCCAGTGATTCCGGCAAGGCGGCACAATTGACATGCACCAGAGGCTTGTGACGCCGACGTGAAAGACGGTGCAAACGCCGGGCAAACAGTTCTTTACCGACCCCGGTTTCACCCAGTAGCAATACCGGTAGTTCGGAATCGGCCAACACCTCCAGCTCATTGAGCAACTGGCGCAACACGTCGCTCTGACCGAGAATTTCACCTTCTTCAGCGGGCATCCGCACGTCCTGATTATCGCTGCGCGACAAGCGCAAGCTGCGATTTTCCTGCTCGAGCCGGGTTACCCGCACGGCGGCCTCGATCTGCAACGTACAGCGTTTGAGCTCCTCCCGCGCGTGGCTGTCGAAGGTCCCTGCATGCAACGCATCGAGAGTGATCGCCCCCCATATCCGCCCTTCCACATACAGACTCACGCCCATGCAGTCATGCACTGGCAACGGTTCTCCGACATGGCCGTCGAGCAAGCCGTCATAGGGATCCGGCAGGCGGCTGTCGGGCTCGAACCAGGTGGGCTCGCGTGAGGCCATGATCGCCGCGAGTCGAGGATGCTGGGCGATGACAAACCGCCGCCCCAGCGCTTCGTGAACCAGTCCTACCGTCGCGACTGGCCTGAGGCTGTCATCGTCCAGACGCAGCAACCCCACGGCGCCACTGTGGAAGTACTCGCGCAGGGTGTGGACAAGCCGTTGCAAACGCACGGCATTCGGCAGCTCGACGATCAAGTCAGCAGCCAGGCTTTCACGCAGCATGGTAATAATCACCCTTTATGGTTCTGTTCACCCTAGGCTGCCAGGGTACTTATCACCACAACAAAAAATTAATCGAGTATTTTCAATAGGTTAACTATGGCATGCCGGATGCAAAAGGGTTGGTAACCTGTGAAACCTAAAAGGAAACCCGATGAGCCTGACCCTTCTGGACCAAAGTCTCGGCCAACTGGCCTGCGACATTCCCGGCGCCACCCGGACTTTTCACGCCTTCAATCTGGACTTCTGTTGCGGCGGGCAAAAAAGCCTGCGTGAAGCAGCCCTCGGCAAAGGCCTCGATCCCCTGCTGATTGCAGACGCGCTCCACGCCTTGCAAGACGCCGGTGAAACCCAACATGACTGGCGCAACGAAACCGAGGAACTGTTGATCGCCCATATCCTGGCGCGCTACCACGCCCGCCACCGCGAGCAACTGCCGGAACTGATCCGCCTGGCCCGCCGTGTCGAGCAGGTCCATGGTGCACGCAGCAGTTGCCCCAATGGGCTGGCCGACCACCTGCGGGACATGCAGCAAGAACTCGAAGGCCACATGCTCAAGGAAGAACAAGTGCTCTTCCCGATGCTGCAACAGGGAATGGGCCCCCGGGCCGCACCACCGATCCAGGTGCTGCGCTTTGAACATGATCAACACGGTGAAGCCCTGGAAAAAATGCTCGCCCTTACCGACAACATCACCCCGCCTGCCGATGCCTGCAATACCTGGCGCGCCCTTTATCGCGGGCTGCTGGAATTTCGAGACGACCTGATGCAGCACATCCATCTGGAAAACAACGTGCTGTTCGTCAAGGCCCTGAACCCTCGCCATTGATCACTTGCCTGCACTACAAAACCCGCGTCGGCCAACCGGTTGACGCGGGTTTTTCCTGGGTTGGATGAAGCTACGATGATGAGATGATCAACCGTGCCAATAGAACATGGCCTTGGCCAGGATCACGATCAACAGCATGTGTCCAAGAATGCTGCGGCGAATCCAGTTGGCGCGGACCGACGTCATCCGTGCGCTTTTCAGCCAATACGCCAGTAGCAAGTAATGCCCGATGATGCTCAAGGCCAGAACTATTTTCAGGCTCAATAGCGTGCCAAAACTGCTGGCCAGCGGCTGACTCAATACACCACGGTGCTGCCACGCCAGCCCGATGCCAGCGCCATACAACAGCAACACCACCCCATGCAGCACCTTGCGCGAGCGCACCGCAATCGCCTGATCCGCCATCAGTTGCCCACCGTTCGCCAACTGCTGGCGGGCGGAATGCCAGATGAACACCTCGAAAAACAGCGTGCCGATAAAGGCGATGGCCGCCAGCAGATGAGTGACCAGCAAAAAGGGATACATCATTGGCAACCTCCGTCAGTTCGTCTGCTCATCCTGGATGGCCATCAACCCGGGTCCGTAGCAGCATCGGTCCATAGCGCCAGGCATAGAGCGCAAACGCCAACGCCCAGCACAGCCCCGCCAGCCATAACGCCCCCAACGGAAACAACAGCACCAGCGCCACCCGACTCAGACATGCCAGGTTCAGCAAAATAAACGCCAGGGTCATGCCTGACGGCGGCTCCAGCGCACGACCGGTATGCCCCAGAGTGACCCGCGCGATCATCGCCAGAATCAAGCCGCCCATGGCACCTATCGTCAGGCAATGCACCGCCAGACTCGGGTTCACCGGCACACCGAAATGCCACAACGCCATGCCCACGCAGGCCACCGCCAACCAGCCATAGGCCAGGTGCAACGACCACAGCAACGGCACGCGCCAGAGCGCCCGATCATGCCAGCGAACCAGACGCAGCAAATGCCCTGCTGCCAACACTGCAAACAGCAGGCCGACCCATACATTGGGGTTAAGCGCAGGTCCGGCGGCATACAACAGCGCCACCAACGGTGAGCCCACCAACAACAAGCGATCAAGCCAGGGCCAGGCGGCAACGCCATTGACCCGACCGAGGCCGCGCTGGGTGAAAAACGGAATGATTCGCCCGCCGATCAAACCCATCATCGCCGCCACCAGCCAGATGCCAGTCAGAACGCCTTGACGCTGCCAGCCTTCATGGCCGTCAACCAGGCCGTACACAGACAACCCGTCAGCCGCGGTCAACAGCAGCAACACCAACACAATCGGGTAGTTCCGTTTCTGCCGCACCTTCCAGAGGGTGAAGCCCATGAGCGCCGCCACCGCCAGCGGGAAAGCCAGCTCCAGAACAGCGAGCAGTGGCCACGGCACATTCGCCAACCAGGCCAGTCGTGCGAACAACCACACCAGCGCCAGAGCCGCCAGCGGTCTGCCGCTGATGCCAGGACGACCGGTCCAGGTCTGCACGGCAGTCAGCAGAAAACCCGCGATAATTGCCAACGCAAAGCCGAACAGCAGCTCATGCCGATGCCACGCCAGCCAACCGCCTGCAGGCTGCCAACTGGATATCGCGCCACTCAAGGCTGCCAGCCAGAGCGGTATGGCCAGCAACGCCAGAAGACAGCCGACCAGGAAAAATGGCCTGAAGGCCAGGCGTAACAGCGGCACAATCGCCATCGCTGTACGGCGGTCAAGTACTTGCATAAAGCCACTCCTCTACCTTACTGCCAGCGGGTAAATCCCAGTTCAATCATTGGTATTAACGATGAGCGATATTTGTCACACATCAAGCTTGCAAACTGTCGGGGGGTTAGATTGACCGTCTGTAGCCCAATACGAGTCTGCAAAGGGCGTGCCCTAAAGCCAATCAGGGCCGAGCCGCCCCGCCTGCGGCGAGTGAGACAAGCACTCTCACCATGACAGCTGAATCATGCAGGGTAAAATTGACCATTTAATGGTTTTTTTAACCATAAAGCACAGGGTGTTTTTAACCTCGGTCTTTGATACCCGCCGTAAATAAGGGCCTCCGGGCATGGCCCGCGTCTTGCTCAAGCATGAAAGCTTTCAAAGAAACTTCCCCCCCACTCGATTACCCGGAGTCGTCATGAAAAAAGTCATTCAGCCACTGGCATGGTTTGTGGTTTTGACCTCGATCGTGGCCGTGGCCAGCGGTGTGTCTCTAGGCCTCATTTGACCTGATAGCCGTCCCTCTCCCCAACCTTCAGGATGAATTTTTATGGTGCTTCATCGCGTCCACCACCAAATTCTGCGCAGTCATCATTTGTTCGAGCCATTGAATGAAGAACAGATGGATGAATTAATGAGTACCAGCCACTTGCTGAGCATCGACAAAGGCGAGCCGCTGTTTCGCCAGGGTGAGCTGGCGGACTCGTTCTATTTCGTGATTGCCGGAGCGGTGAAGATCTACCGCCTGACGCCCGACGGGCAGGAGAAGGTGTTTGAAGTCATCGGCGATCGGCAAACCTTCGCCGAAGCGATGATGCTGATGGATACCCCAAATTATGTAGCATCGGCCGAAGCGGTCTGCCCCACTCAGCTCTACCGAATCTCCAACAACACCTACATGCACCTGCTGCAGAGCAATAGTCGATTGACCTTCGCCTTGCTCGGCAAGTTGTGTGTACGCCTGCACCAACGGGTCAACGAGATCGAAACCCTGTCGCTGAGAAATGCGACCCACCGGGTCGTACGGTATCTGCTGACGCAACTGATGCGCCTGCAAACCATTGACAGCCAATTCGAACTGCCAATGGCCAAACAACTGATTGCCGGGCATCTCTCGATCCAGCCGGAGACGTTTTCACGAATCATCCGCCGCTTGATCGACGAAAAAATCATCACTCAAGACGGTCGTCAGATCGAGATTCTTGATCGCCTGCGCCTGGAACAATTCGAGTGAGTGACATGCCCATATGTCTGTATTGCCAACACGCGAACCCTTCACAGGAGTCCGAATGCCACCAGTGCGGCATGCCCCTGCCGGCGCTGGCCGAACACGCCTCAGAACGTCGGCAGCGCCGATTCATGTGGTTCTGCATCGGCCTGACGATCTTTTGCGTGACGATGTTTTTCTGGCTGCCGCGCAGCATCAATTGAGCCGCACCGCGATGTTCAAGCCTGGGCTCAAGGCTGAGTCAGCTGGCGATACAGCTGCGGCAAACGCAGGGGGAGTTGTTCAGGCTGGCGGATCAAAGTGTAGCCATTGGCGCCAAACATATACGGCAAGTAATCGCCGGCCTCGCGGTCAATGGTGATACAGAACGGCGTCAATCCCTGACGCCGCGCCTCCAACACCGCCTCGCGAGTGTCTTCAACACCGTAGCGACCTTCGTAGAGATCCAGATCATTGGGCTTGCCATCAGTCAGTAGCAGCAACAGTTTGCGCCGCCGCTTGCAGCCACTCAGCAGTTGCGTGGCCTGGCGAATGGCTGCGCCCATACGCGTGTAATAGCCTGGTTTAAGCCCCTGAATTCGGCCGCGAGTGTTGTCGTCATAACGTTGGGTGAACGATTTGAGCTCCTGCATGCGCACCTGCTGACGACGCAGCGAGGAAAATCCGTACAGGGCGAAATCATCCCCCAGCACCGACAAGGTTTCACCAAACAGCAGCAGGCTGTCCCTGACCACATCGATCACGCGATGCTCATCGTTCAGGTGGGCATCGGTGGACATCGACACATCGGCCAGCAAAAGACATGCCAAGTCGCGACGCGTTTGCCGCTGCTCCATAAACAGCCCCCGTTCGGCGCACTGACCATGCTCACGTTCAACGTGAAAATCCAGCCAGGCCTGCATGTCCAGCTCTGAGCCCTGGGGTTGCTGGCGTAACCATTGGCGGTCATTGCGCAAGTGCTCGAACTGACGCCGCAAACGGTGCGCCGAGGCCTTCAGCCGTGACGGCAACGGTTGCGCCTCGCCATCGCGCGGCAGCATCATTTGCAGATTGACGAAGCCGTCCTGCATCTGCTGCTTGCGGTAGTCCCATTCCGGCAACTTGATGCCCTCGCCCAGCGGAATATCGTCGACATCGGCCGGGGGCAAGTCCAGGTGCAGCTTCAGGCCGCCACCTTTGCGCAGACGCGTACGCGACAGGGTCAACTCATCCAGGTCCTCGGCGATTCTGGCGGCGTCCGGGTCTTCGCTGTCGTCCGACCAACGATCCAGATCCACGTGTTCGGTCCAGCTGAACAGGTTCTCCAGACGCACCACCAACAGCCCGCCTTTGCTAGTGCTCTCGTCAATCCGCTTGGCGCGCTTGCGTCCGCCTTTCTGCTCGCCGGGAGGCGTAGCCAGATACTCTTCCGACTCTTCGCTCAGATCGGCGGCCTGCGGACTTGCGAGGTGCTGCGGTGGGTATAGCCACAACGGCAGCGGCCAAGCCGCCCGTTCACAGCGCGGAAAATGTTCGACACTGCCCGGTACGCGCAACGCCTGGCATAGCGCCCGCTCCAGTGCCGCTTCGCCGGCGCACAACGATGCCGGATCCGGGCGCAATTGCAGATGGGCATCGACCAAGCGTTTATAGCGAGAATGCAACGCGGGGTAGCGCTGCAGCAGCATCTGCGTCCAACGCTGATTGTCCCGACCCCAGTGACGCATCTGGCCGGCCTGTGCCGCCAGCAGCGCCAGCCAACGATAGAGCTCCTCATTCAATGCGACCTCAGGGAAGACCGCGAGGCTCGACGGTAGACGAAGATTATTCTCGTCGCACCAGGCCAATGGCACTTGCTTGCAGGTACCGGCGATCTGCTGCAGCACGTTGCGGCGCAGCAACAGATCACGGTCGCTGGCGGCTTCCAAACCTATGCCACTGGCGCCGCCCATGGCGCGAAACAACAGCGCCAGCGGTCGTTGCTGACTGACCAGCTCAACCCGCGCTTCCGGGAAATCCGGGCTGGCGCGCCGCGTGATGAAGCGATGCCAGACACTGCCTACCCACTCTTCCAGTTCGACGGTAAAGGCCATGGGATTCGTCCTTTTTGGACACCAAAAAAACGGCCCGCTGTATCAGCCGGGCCGACCTTTTCTAGCCGTTGTACCGGCTCATGAAGGGACAACAGCGGCCGGGGCGCGCATGGCTGCGCGACCACGCTGCTTGAAACTGAACAGATAACAGAGCAGCCCTGCGAGGAAACCAACACCGCTGGCCAGACGGGCCCAGAACAGCACTTGCAGATGATCGACAGTGGCCATGAACGGCAACGCGACCCCATCGACCGGCCAGCGTTGCAGGTAGATCTGGACAGCCCCGGCAGCGGTGAGGAACAGCGTGATCATCACCATCGATAGGGTCATCAACCAGAAGCCCCAGATCTCGAGGGTCTGCGAGCGCTCGTCCGCTGCTTCACCGAGCCCGCGCAAGCGTGGCATGGCGTAGCTGATCAAGGTCATCACGATCATCGCGTAAGCACCGTAGAAGGCCAGGTGGGCGTGAGCCGCCGTCAGTTGCGAGCCATGGGTGTAGAAGTTGACCGGTGCCAGGGTATGCAGAAAACCCCAGACGCCAGCGCCGAAGAAGGCCGTCACCGTGGTGCCCTTGGCCCACAGCGTCGCCGCGCGGTTCGGGTGTTGCCGACGACGTTTCTTCACCATGCTGAAGGCGAATATCACCATGGCCAGGAAGGGCAGCGGCTCCAGTGCAGAGAAGATTGAACCGACCCACAACCAAACCTCAGGCGCACCGATCCAGAAGAAGTGGTGACCGGTGCCGATGATCCCGGTAATCAGCGCCATGGCGATGATCACATAGAGCCATTTCTCGACCACTTCCCGATCCACACCGGTGATCTTGATCAGCACGAAGGCCAGCATTGAGCCCATGATCAGCTCCCACACGCCTTCGACCCAAAGATGCACCACCCACCACCAGTAGAACTTGTCGCGAGCCAGGTTTCCGGGGTTGTAGAAGGAGAACAGGAAGAACACCGCGAGACCGATCAACCCGGTCATCATGACCATGCTGATGGTGGTCTTGCGACCTTTGAGCAGGGTCATCCCGATGTTGTAGAGGAAGCCCAGACACACCACCACAATGCCCATCTTGGTGATGGTCGGCTGCTCCAGAAACTCCCGGCCCATGGTCGGCAGCAGCTCGTTATGGGCCAGCCTGGCCAAGCCCGCATAAGGCACCAGCAGATAGCCCAGAATCGTCAGCACACCCGCGGCGGCGAATACCCAGAACAGGATGATCGCAAGCTTGGGACTGTGCAGTTCGCGGTCGGCCTCTTCCGGAATCAGGTAGTAGGCGGCGCCCATGAAGCCGAACAGTATCCAGACGATCAGCAGGTTGGTGTGTACCATCCGCGCCACGTTGAAGGGAATGGCCGGAAACAGAAAGTCCCCCACCACGTATTGCAGGCCCATGATCAAACCGAACACCACCTGACCGAGAAACAGAATCAGGGCAAACACGAAGTAAGGTTTGGCCACGGCTTGCGAGGCGAATTTCAGATGTGGATTAGCAATACTCATCTCTCAGCCCTCCTTGTTTGGCGGCCAGCCATTGGTATTGATTTTCGAGCTCCATTTGAGGAACTCGGAGATGTCGTCCACTTCCTGATCGCTCAGGTTGAACTGAGGCATCGCTCGCCGACCTGGTACGCCCAGCGGCTGCATTTTCATCCAGGCATGCAGAAAGGGTTTGAAGCCCTCCTCTCCACCGCGCCGTTGGAACACGTTGCCCAGCTCAGGCGCGAAGTAAGCGCCCTCGCCCAGTAATGTGTGGCATCCGATGCAGTTGTTTTGCTCCCAGACCAACTTGCCGCGTACCACCGACTCGCTTAATTGCGCTTCATTGCTGCGCTCTGGAAAGGTCTGTTCCGTGTGATAGGTCAAGGCCAGAAATATCAGGAAAAAGAACACGCTTCCCCCGAAATAGATATTCCTGGCCATGCCTTTTGTGAAGGTCTCTGACATAGCCGCTTCCTCTTTGCTTGGCCTGTCCATGATAGGAAGCTAAGGGCTGAAACCTGCTTGATGGCGATCAAGAAAGTCAGATGGTTTTAGTCGGGTATTCACATCAAAAAGTCGCTCGACTTGTATCCGTCCAGCCAAGTCATCTACCCAGCCCTGCAAAGCCAAGACATGGTGTGCACTTAAATTTAAGTGGGCACCAGCTCTAGCCTTTTAAGCGGGTATTTCATGCAGCCACAATGCCGTTCCTACTCCAAATCCTTCAAAGCCCAAGTCATTCAAGAGTGCGCCCAGCCCGGAGCCTCGATTGCCAGCGTCGCGCTGCGCTGAGCCATAGCCTCAACGCGAACCTCGTCCACAAATGGATTCGGGTGCAAACGCAAAAAAACACGGAGCTGCAACCTGCTTTTATTCCGTTACCCATGCCGCTGGCCGGAGCAAGTTCGCAAGCGGCATCACCGAATATCTGCGTTGAAATCCCACACCCGCGTGGCACGGTCAAAGTGAACTGGCCGACCGAAAGCGCGGCAGCCTGCGCGACCTTTCTTCGAGACCTGCTGCGATGATCCGCATCGACTCCATCTGGCTCGCCACCGCGCCGATGGACATGCGCACCGGTACCGAAACCGCTCTGGCGCGGGTGGTGGCGGTGTTCGGTGCGGCGCAGCCGCACTCTGCTTATCTGTTTGCCAACCGCCGCGCTAATCGGCTGAAAGTGCTGGTGCATGACGGCGTAGACATCTGGCTCGCAGCACGACGACTACACCAGGGACGGTTTTTCTGGCCTGGTGTCCGACACGGCTCAGAACTTGAATTGGACGCTGAACAACTCCAGGCGCTGGTGCTCGGATTACCGTGGCAAAGAGTCGGTTCCGGCGGTGTTATAACCGTGCTTTAGAGCCCTGTCATGGCCGACTCGCCAGCACAATTGTCCAATCAGTCTATCGTCACCCAAAGTCTCCTCTGGCAAAATCAGCGGTATGACTTCTCTTGCGAAACTTGACCAATTAGACCCTGAGCAACTGCGCGCCTTGGCTGCGCAGTTGATACAGCGCGTCGTGAGTCTTGATCAAAAAGTCGAGACGATGGACAAGCAGATCCACCATCACAAGGCAGTCAACGAGATACTGGCCCACGAGATTGCACTGCTCAAGCGCTTCAATTTTGCCAAGCGCAGCGAACAACTGAGCCCGGCACAGGTCAGCTTGCTCGATGACCTGATCGATACAGATATCGCCGCCATCGAAGCCGAACTTGAAGCCCTGCACTACATCGCCGCGCTGTACGAAATAGAGCGTGAAGTAAAAGAGTTGGAACCGGACATCCAACAACGAATACGGCAGGAAAAAGCGGCACCGATTATCGATGTGCTACATGCCTGGATGAGCGCCCAGCGCCAGCTTGTGCCCGAAGGGTCAGCCATCGCCAAAGCTTTGGATTACAGCCTGAAACGCTGGGTAGCGCTGTCGCGCTACCTCAATGACGGGGCCGTACCCATAGACAACAATTGGGCGGAGAACCAAATCCGGCCTTGGGCGTTGGGGCGCAAGAACTGGCTCTTCGCAGGGTCGTTACGCAGTGGAAAACGGGCGGCGGCGATCATGAGCTTGATCCAGTCTGCGCGGCTCAACGGGCATGCTCCGTATGCCTATTTGAGGGATGTTCTCACGCGCCTGCCGACGCAGCGGGCAAGTGAGATTGCGAAATTGCTGCCGCATAAGTGGGCGCCCGCTTAACATCACCCGGCAAGAGAACTAGAGAACGGGGGAAAGACCGCCATCGACCCTTAAATTGATGCCCGTAATGTACCCCGCGATTGGGCTGGCAAGGAATGCAACGGCCGCTGCGATTTCATCCAACTGGCCGACTCGACCTACGGGAACTTGAGCAAACATTGGCAGGACAAGGCGTTCGATTTCTTCCCATGGCGCATCTTTGCTGCATAGGCCTCGCTCATCGGCTACCTCGCGAAATCGTGCGTCAAGTGTCGAGCTGTGTATCGTACCGGGAGAGATAGCATTGACTGTCACTCCATCAGCCGCTACTGCTTTTGCCATGGATGCAGTCATTGCGTTGATCGCGGCCTTGCAAGCCGAATAATCTGGCGCAGTGGGTGGTGGCATCGTTGCAGCAAGGCTGGAAATATTGATCACCCGCCCCCATTTCGCTTCCTGCATTTTGGGCAATAAGCGCGTCGTGACCCTTAGAGCAGCAAGAACATTTCGATCATAGGCGGACGCCCATGAGGCAGGCTGCGTATCATGCCAGCTTTCTTTCACGCCACCCGAGCCGCCAGCGTTATTGATCAATATGTCTATCGATCCGGCGAGCTTTTCCGCCGCCTCTACCAACTGCTGCACCTCGTCATCGTGTGTAAGATCACCCAGCACAACATGAGCACATCCGCCCAAGGCAATGATCTCATTGGCCACTTTTTCTGCTTGCGCTTCGTCGCGACCATGGACGATGACGACGGCTTTCTCAAGGGCGAGTTTCCTGGCGATTGCTTCGCCAATCCCTCTGCTGCTGCCGGTGATCAGCGCCTTCTTACCGCTCAAACTCAAGTCCACGTGCCAGTTCCCTTTTACAATGCTGTTAACTTCGTAAGGTAGGGCTAGATGATGGACAAAACCAGTACGCACCTTTATGTGCCTATCCCTCAGGAGGAGCGTGAAATCTGTCTTGGGGCCGAGGGTTCAGTCGCGCACGTGGTTCGTGTGATTCAGATGATCCAGGGGCGCTGGAAATTACCCATTCTTTTCAGGCTCTACGCCGATCCCTCAATGCGCACGTTGCAGCTAAAGCGGGATTTGCCAGGCGTCACGCAAAAAGTACTGACGGAGCAACTGCGGCAGCTGGCTAATGATGGTCTGATTGAGCGGGTTGATTTCGGTGAGTTACCTCGGAGGGTTGAATATCAACTGTCGAAAATGGGTAGGCAGCTTCTTCCCGTTCTCATAGCTACGCGTAGGTTTTCGGTAAGCCATCCGTCCTAAACTGCAATCGAAAAGCAAGGTGTGGTCCGCAGACGCTTACCTCGACTTATCGGCTCAAGGCGTTTATTCCCATCGCGATCTGTCGCCTTTGCTCGTTGTATGTTGTCCCTGGCGGGCCAAGGGTGTGCCAGGCGGACCGCATGTATGGTCTTCGCAGACAAGTCAGCTCCTACGACCTAACGGCCAGAAGCTGGGTCAGTTTTGTATCGGTACTGACTGCGAAGGCCATGCGGCGCGGAGTGCATGACCGACCAGGGTGTGTGGTCTTCGCAATGGGCTAAACCGAGTGAAGAACTGCCGCGTATGATCGAGCAAGTTCAAACGTTGTACACATGTCAGCCCACGCGCGCGACGACCGAAATTTTTGCCGAAGTTCTGCGTTAGAAGTTGATCAGCAGGCACCATTAGCAAGTTTTTTTAGCCTCAGCGATTTCAAATCTCGTCATCAGCTCCGCGTAGCGGATATCAGCGCTTCGGTCGATACCAATGGCCGTCCGATAGAGCTGGATCGGGAATAATCCCACCAGACATTTAGCTTTAATTGACTGACCAAGGGTACTGGAACAGGTTTTTTGTCTACCAAAACTGCCCACGCATGTACCTATTCATTGCTGCTCGATTAGCCTTTAAGCATCCGACGTGAAACTCAACAGTTACGTTCCCCGTATTCTCCTTGCACGCCTTAACTTTCGCGATTAGTGCGTGGCGATTATATTCGTACCATTCAATCGTTTTAAGATCTTCAGGAGTATCTCTTGCAGCAGCCAAGTTCTTTTCTTCTTCAAGTTTCCTTTGACTCATACTCGTAGTGTAAAATGCAGATCGTGCATTAGTACACCGCGTGTAGTGCGGCATAGGATTGTACTTTGTTGGGTGGTCGCAGCGACGTAGGGTTCGATATATCTCGGATGGATTGTCGACAAACCATTCAACCGTAGGTGCTTTGTCGTCCCCGCCGCATCCGACCAACAAAGAAGAGAAAATCAGTACAACAGAGAGTCTTGCACTCAAACCTGTAAGTTTTGACAAGTACATGGGCTGCAGTGTTCTGGATTTGCTCATGCCGATCTTCGCTCTTAAAAACGGCGACTTTGCCAAGCCAACCCAGCTAAAAATGCAGGAGAGCCCAACTTTTGATGTAGGATAAATCCGAATTTTTTCTGCGGCCCTATACACCTGCTTTTTAACCCTATTCATCGGCCTCGGCGTCTGGCGCCATAACCACAACAAACGCGCCGCCATCATCCCTACCCGCTTCAACCGCCAACGCCGCGAAATGACGCTGTGGGCCATTCCCAACTACCTAACCGAATGGGAAATCTGCCGCTTCAAGGAAAAGGGCCAACAGGCGTTGCCCGAGGCAATGCGTCGATGGCCGGAACCACTGCCGAAGGAACAATGGACCAGGCCAAGTGAAAAACTGCTGCGCCTGAGCGCGCAGGTTCGCGCCCTGCATAAACGGCAGCCGCGACGCCAGATCACCGAGATTTGTGCCGAGGTGCAGCGTTTGAACCTGACCGACAAACGTTGTGCATGAGTTTTTCTCAGGTTGGTTATGCGACTGACACCAGGGTCAGCCCGACCCCAGCGGCCAGTGCCACCGCCCAGCTCAGCATCAACCTACGCCACAGTCGCGGCGCGTGGCGCATTTCCATGAAGCCGTCGGCGATCAGCCAGGCCTTGCCGATTGCAACCAGCAAGATGGCAATGGACAGCAGCAGTGTGGCTCCGGCATGCCCCAGCACCACGGTGCACACGCTCAGCGTAGCCAGCCCTGCCCAGCAGGCGACCAAAACTCTGGAAGCAGACATGAGAACCTCGTCAGTTCAGAACGTAGACCAGCGGAAAAAGCACCACCCAGATCAGATCGACCATGTGCCAATAGAGCACGCCGGATTCCAGTCCGCTGAGGTTGTTGGCGCTGTACAGACGACGCCGGCAGCGCTCGGCCAGCCAGCCTAGAATCAGCATGCCAAGCAGCACGTGGAGGAAATGAAATCCGGTGAGGATCCAGTACAGGGTGAAAAAGGTGTTGTGCTCCATGCCCAGCCCTGAAGCCAGAAGATGCCGGTATTCAGTGAGTTTCAACACCACGTAGACACTGGCGGCCAGCAAGGCTGCCAGCAGAAACAGGGCGCCG
This sequence comes from Pseudomonas sp. 5C2, assembly GCF_034314155.1. Lineage (NCBI taxonomy): Bacteria > Pseudomonadati > Pseudomonadota > Gammaproteobacteria > Pseudomonadales > Pseudomonadaceae > Pseudomonas > Pseudomonas sp. 5C2. The sequence goes on from NZ_JAVIWH010000002.1 coordinate 1,842,723, forward strand.
TGACGGGCCCGGGATTGCCTGACGTGTTCCTGAGCCAGCGCGGCGAACAACCCGGCAGTGAGCAGACTCAAGGTCATCGCCAACCCGGTGGAGCTGTTTAGCAAATGGCGACTTTCGCTAAACATCTGGGGTTTCAGCATCTGGGTCACCGCGAACACGAGGATCAGAATCGCGAACACCGAGAGCTCGGCCAGGATGAAAAACCACATCGCCAGATCGCCCGGCAAACGTCCCTGAGACGCGGCAGCGGTTTCAGGCGAAGTGGACATCAACCACGTCCATCAGTGCGGCAACGGTCAGCGGATCATCGCTCAGCGGCTCAGCCAGACAGGCCGTGCACGCCTCGCGGGGACTCATGCCGGAGCGGATCATTCTTGCTGTGAAAATCAGCAACCGGGTGGATGCGACTTCTTCCAGATCATGTTGATCCAGCCGTCTCAGGGCCTGTCCCAGCCTGACCACCTGAGCCGCCAGCGCGACGTCCACCTGGGCCTCTCTAGCGACAATGCGCTCTTCATCGGCCACCGGCGGATAGCCGAAACGCATCGCCACGAAACGCTGTCGGGTGCTGGGTTTCATGCCTTTGAGCAGGTTCTGGTAACCGGGGTTGTAAGACACCACCAACATGAAGGACGGCGGCGCCTGTAGCACCTCCCCGGTGCGTTCCAGGAACAGCTCTCGACGATCATCGGCCAGCGGATGTAGCACCACCACTGTGTCCTGACGCGCCTCGACCACTTCGTCGAGGTAACAGATGCCACCTTCACGCACCGCACGAGTCAGCGGCCCGTCCTGCCACCAGGTGCCCTGGGCACCGATCAGATGACGGCCGATCAGGTCGGCGGCGCTCAGGTCGTCGTGGCATGCCACGGTGTACAGCGGCAGTTTCAGCCGATGGGCCATGTGCTGGACGAAACGGGTCTTGCCACAGCCAGTAGGGCCTTTGATCAGGACCGGCATGCCGTGTCGCCAGGCTTGCTCGAACAACGCCTCTTCATTGTTCAGCGGTTGGTAGAAGGGTTCGACCTTGTGTTCGAAAGAATGCGTACGGTCCATGGGATACCTGATGCAAGAGCGGGGTTCAATAGCGGGTTTGAAGACCACGCTACGGGCGCCTGCGACAACCTGGCAAGCGAGATGGCCGGCAAACTTGATCGCCGTCAAGCGAGCATTGGCCTGCTCGGGCATAGCCTTGCACGGCACTAAGAACCTGCGCTCTGTACTGCCGTTTCAGCACATCGCAAAGGTCTTGCCTGAGGAGAAATGGAATGCTGATCAGCAATAGAAAAACGTTTGCTCTGACCGTCGCCACCCTGTGCTCGGCACTGGCGTTGGCGGTGTCTCACGCCGCCAGAGCGGACGAATCTGCCGTGGCTGCGGCAAACCCGCTCATGGTCAAAACGGCGGGAGCCCCCGACCTGAGCCAGGCCGAGTTCGACTCATCCAAGGAAATCTATTTCCAGCGCTGCGCAGGCTGTCACGGCGTACTGCGCAAAGGGGCCACCGGCAAGCCGCTGACCCCGGACATCACCCAGGCCCGCGGTCAGGCTTATCTGGAAGCCTTGATTACTTATGGTTCGGCGGCGGGCATGCCGAACTGGGGGACGTCCAATGCGCTGACCAAGGATCAGATCACGGTGATGGCCAAGTTCATTCAGCACACGCCCCCGACGCCGCCGGAATGGGGCATGGCCGAGACGCTGAAAACCTGGAAATTACTGGTCAAACCCGAAGACCGACCGAAAAAACAGTTGAACACACTCAACCTGCAAAACCTGTTTTCGGTGATTCTGCGTGATGACGGCAAGATCGCCCTGATCGACGGTGACAGCAAGAAGATCGTCAAACTCATCGAGACCGGCTATGCGGTGCATATCTCCCGTATCTCCGCCTCCGGACGCTATCTGCTGGTGATCGGTCGAGACGCCAGGATCGACATGATCGACCTCTGGCCGCTGGAGCCGACCAAGGTCGCCGAAGTCAAAGTGGGCATCGAAGCGCGTTCGGTGGAGACCTCCAAGTTCAAGGGCTACGAAGACAAGTACACCATCGCCGGTTCCTACTGGCCGCCACAGTTCACCATCATGGACGGCGAGACTCTGGAGCCCAAGCAGATCGTTTCGACTCGCGGTATGACCGTCGATACCCAGCAATACCACCCCGAACCCCGGGTTGCGGCGATCATCGCCTCCCACGAATGGCCGGAGTTCATCGTCAACGTCAAGGAAACCGGCAAGGTCATGCTGGTCAATTACCAAGACATCAAAAACCTCACTATCACCTACATCGATGCCGCGCCCTTCCTGCATGACGGCGGTTGGGACAGCAGCCACCGCTACTTCATGACCGCTGCCAACAACTCCAACAAAGTCGCCGTGATCGACTCCAAAGAACGCAAATTGACCGCGCTGGTGGACGTCGGCAAAACCCCTCACCCAGGTCGCGGCGCCAACTTCAATCACCCCCTCTACGGTCCTGTCTGGGCCACCAGCCATCTGGGTGATGACGGTATCTCGCTGATCGGCACCGACCCGATCAAACACCTGCAATACGCCTGGAAACAGGTCGCCTCACTCAAGGGCCAGGGCGGCGGATCGCTGTTTATCAAAACCCACCCCAACTCCCATCACCTGTATGTCGATACCACCCTCAACCCGGACGCCAAACTCAGCCAGTCCGTGGCGGTATTCGATATCGACAAACTCGACGCCGGCTACACCGTGCTGCCCATCGCCGAGTACGCCGGTATCAAGCAGGGCGCCATGCGGGTCGTGCAACCGGAATACAACAAGGCTGGCGATGAAGTCTGGTTCTCCGTCTGGAGCGGCCAGGCAGACGAATCGGCACTGGTGGTGATCGACGACAAGACCCTCAAGCTCAAATCGGTGATCAAGGACAAACGACTGATTACGCCGACCGGAAAATTCAACGTCTACAACACCCAACACGACATTTATTGAGCTCCATCAATGCAAGGAAACCTCATGAAAAACACCCTGATTTCACTGTTCGCCCTGACCGCTGCGCTGAGTCTGCAGCCGGCAGTGGCCCAAGACGCGCAGGAGCTGTTCAAGAGCAAGCCCTGCGCAGCCTGCCATTCCATCGACACCAAGGTGGTCGGCCCTGCGCTGAAGGATGTCGCGGCCAAGAACGCCGGCGTTGCCGGTGCCGTAGACACCTTGGCGAGCCATATCAAGAACGGCACGCAAGGCAATTGGGGGCCGATGCCGATGCCGGCAAACCCGGTGACCGAGGAAGAAGCCAAGACTCTTGCGACCTGGGTACTGACACTCAAATAACCACCAGGAGGGCGTCATGAAGGTTTACCGACAGGCTGTGATTTTGGCGGCCCTCCTCCTGATTTGCACAACTGCGGTTGCGTCGCCCGACGTCAAGCGTCAGGCACAGCTCGAACACCTGCTGGCCCAGGATTGCGGCGCTTGCCATGGCCTGCGCATGACCGGCGGGCTCGGCCCCGAACTGACCCGTGCAGCGCTGGCCGGCAAGTCCAGGGACAGCCTGATTGCCACCGTCACCCAGGGTCGCCCCGGTACCGCCATGCCCGGTTGGGGCCCGTTGCTCAGCCCTGGCGACATCCGCTGGCTGGTCGATCTTCTTCTCCAAGGATATCCCGCACCATGATCCGTTCAATCCTGCTGTCAGCGGCGACCGGTCTATTGTTGTCCGCGTGTGTTCAGCCACCGTTGCGTGGCACTGGCGATCTGGGCGTGGTGGTGGAGCGCGCCTCCGGTAGCGTACAGATCATCGAAAGCGACACCCAGACTGCCCTAGCCCGCCTCGAAGGCTTCGGCGACCTGTCCCATGCCTCGGTGGTGTTCTCCCGCGACCAGCGCTACGCCTACGTGTTTGGCCGCGACGGTGGGCTGAGCAAAGTCGACCTGCTGACCCGGCGTATCGACCATCGGATTATCCAGGGTGGCAACAGCATCGGCGGCGCCATCAGTCAGGACGGCAAGCTGATTGCTGTGTCCAATTACGTGCCCGGCGGCGTCAAGGTGTTCGATGCCCAGACCCTGCAACAAGTGGCTGATATTCCCGCCACGCCACTGCCCGATGGAACCAAACGTTCGCGGGTGGTCGGCCTGGTGGATGCGCCCGGGCAACGTTTTGTGTTCAGCCTGTTCGATACCGGCGAGATCTGGACCGCCGACTTCAGTCAGGGCAACGCTCCGCGGATCAGTCGCTTCAAGAACATCGGCCAGCAACCTTACGACGCCTTGATCACCCCGGATGGGCGCTACTACATGGCCGGGTTGTTCGGCGAAGACGGCATGGCTCAACTCGACCTCTGGCATCCGGAGCGCGGGGTGCGGCGGGTGCTCGGTGACTACGGTCAAGGCCAGGCGAAACTCCCGGTGTACAAGATGCCGCATCTGGAAGGCTGGGCGGTCGCCGACAACCAGGCTTTCGTACCCGCCGTCGGCCGCCATCAAGTGCTGGTGATGGATTCTCGCACCTGGCAGCAGACCGCCGTCATCCCAGTGGCCGGGCAACCGGTGTTCGTCACGTCGCGGCCCGACGGTCGGCAGCTCTGGGTCAATTTCGCGTATCCGGACAATGATCGGGTTCAGGTCATCGACACCGAGACCCACGCCGTAGTCGCCGATCTGCGACCGGGGCCGGCGGTGCTGCATATGGAATTTACCTCCCGTGGCGACCAGCTGTGGTTGTCGTCACGCGACGGCGATCAGGTTCAGGTCTGGGACCCCTACAGCCTGAAGCGCCTGACCAGCCTGCCGGCAGCCGCGCCGAGCGGCATTTTCTTCAGCAGCCGCGCGCATAAGATGGGGTATTGAAATGAACCTGGACCCGCTTAGTCGCCGGCTGATCGACCGCTTCCAGCACGGCATGCCGCTGTGCCCGGAACCTTATCGGGAGATGGCGCACACCCTGGGGTGCACCGAAGCTGAAGTGATGGCCTGCCTGCAACACCTGGAACTGGCGGGCACCCTGTCACGGATCGGCCCGGTGTTCGAACACAGCCGCGCCGGAGCCAGTACCCTCGCTGCCCTGGCCGTGCCCACCGAACGTCTGCAACAGGTCGCCGAGCGCGTCAGTCACTATCCTGAGGTCAATCACAACTATGCACGGGAACATCACTACAACCTCTGGTTCGTGCTGACCGGCCCCAATCGCCAACACCTAGAGCGAATCCTCGCCGATCTGGAGCAAGACACCGGCCTCACGCCGCTGGACCTGCCGATGCTGACCGCCTACCGCATCGACCTGGGTTTTGCCCTGGGGGACGTTTCATGAACGTTGGCCTTAACGCGGAACAAGCGCTGGCGCTACGCCGGCGGCTGGAAACCGGATTGCCATTGGTGCCGCGTCCCTATCAGGCCCTTGCCCAACAGATAAATGCGGATGAAAGCCAGGTGCTCGAGCAAATGCGCCAGTGGGGCGAGCAAGGGCTTTTTCGCCGGGTGGGCCTGGTACTCAACCATCGCGCGCTCGGCTTTACCGCCAACGCCATGCTGGTACTGGACGTTCCAGACGGCCTGATCGACGAAGTCGGCCATCGCCTGGGCCGGGTACCCGGTATTACCCTCTGCTATCAACGGCCACGGCGGTTGCCGCAATGGCGATACAACCTGTTCTGCATGGTTCATGGTCGTCAACGTGATCGGGTTAAGGCACAGATCCAGGCGTTGCTCGAAAAGCACCTGCTGAGCGATCTACCCCACCAACTGCTGTTCAGCACTCAAGTCTTCAAGCAATGCGGCGGACGCTTTGCGCCTTCGCCGACAGGAGTGTGCGCCCATGGATGACCTCGACCGTCGGCTGATCAATCGTTTGCAACTGGGCCTGCCACTGGTGCGCCACCCCTGGCGGGTACTGGCCGTAGAACTCGATAGCAACAGCACCGAGCTGCTCGACCGACTCTATGAATTGCTGGATGACGGCGTCCTCACACGCTTCGGCCCGATGTTCGACATCGACCGGCTCGGCGGCGCCTTCACCCTCGCCGCGCTGGCGGTTCCGGAAGATCGCTTCGAGGACATCGTCGAGCTGCTGCATGGCATGCCGGAAGTGGCCCACAACTACCGTCGCGAACACGACTGGAACATGTGGTTCGTGCTCGGCTGCGCGACCGAACAAGGCATCGCCGAGACCCTGCAGCGCATCGAAACCCTGACCGGCCTGCCAGTGCTCAACCTGCCCAAAGAGGAGACTTACCATGTCGGTCTGTATTTCCCGGTCTGAAGACGTTCTGGCCTACCGCCTGATTGAGCTGACCCAGGCCGGCCTGCCATTGCTGGACGATCCATGGGCCTGGCTCGCCGAACAACTTGGGATCAGCATCGAGTCCACCCTGGATTTGCTCAAGCGGCTACAGGCCGAAGGCGCTATCCGGCGCATCGCCGCGGTACCCAATCACTATCGCCTGGGCTATCGCTACAACGGCATGACGGTCTGGGATGTGCTTGACGCGGACATGCCTCGCCTCGGTGCGCTGATCGGCGCGCAACCCTTCGTCAGCCACTGCTATCGCCGCCCGCGCCGAACCGCCTGGCGCTACAACCTGTTCGCCATGGTCCATGGCCGCAGCAGTGACGAAATCGACAGCTACCGCGAACACCTGCGCTTTTTGTTGGGGGATGCCTGTGCGGCCGACGAGATGCTGGTCAGCAGCCGCATCCTGAAAAAAACCGGTTTGCGGCTACCGCCAGCGCCACGCTGAACAAGCCTGCACTCAAGGAGATTTGCATGTTGAGGATCAGCCATTACCTGCGCGCCCTGGCCGGCCAGTGTCCCGCCCCCAGAACCAGCCCGCCGGGCAGCAAGCGTGCACCGGTGGTGATCTGGAATCTGCTCAGGCGTTGCAACCTGACCTGCAAACACTGCTACGCCACCTCGGCCGACAGTGTCTTTCGCGACGAGCTGGATACCGCTGCCGCGCTGAAGGTGATCGACGACCTGCACGACGCCGGCGTTCGGGTCTTGATCCTTTCCGGTGGCGAGCCGCTGTTACGCGACGATCTTTTCCAGCTCAGCGCCCACGCCACAGACAAGGGTTTCTTTGTCGCGTTGTCGACCAACGGCACACTGATCAATGAGCAGAATATCGCGCAGATCAGCGCGGCGAATTTCGATTATGTCGGGATCAGCATCGACGGCCTGCAAGCAACCCATGACGCGTTCCGCCAGCTCAAAGGCAGCTTCGCCAGCTCCATGCAGGCGATCCGGCTCTGCCGTGAACAAGGGATCCGCGTCGGCCTGCGCACCACCCTGACCCAAGAGAACCATACGCAGCTTCCCCAGTTACTGGCGCTGATGCGTGAGTACGACGTGCAGAAGTTCTATCTGTCGCACCTCAACTACAGCGGTCGCGGCAAACGCAGTCGCAAGCTCGACGCCCGGCAGCAGATGAGTCGCGAGGCGATGACGCTGATTTTCGACCGAGCCTGGGAGGACATCGAGCGGGGCTGCGACAGCGATTTTGTCAGTGGCAACAACGACGCCGATGCCATTCTCTTGCTGCAATGGGCTGGTCTGCGCCTTCCAGCGCATTACGCCCGGCTGGAACAGATGCTGCGCGCCTGGGGCGGCAACGCCTCGGGCAGCGGCATCGCCAACATCGACAACACCGGCGAGGTGCACCCGGACACCTACTGGTGGCAGCACTCGGTGGGCAATGTCCGGCACACACCGTTTCGCACCCTTTGGCTGGATCAACCTGACCTATTGCTGCAGAAACTGCGTGAACATCCACGGGCCGTCGGCGGCCGCTGTGCGCAATGCCGCTGGCTGAGCATCTGCAACGGCAATACCCGCACCCGCGCCTGGGCCGTGGGCGATCTCTGGGGCCAGGACCCCGGTTGCCACCTCAGCGACGAGGAAATCGGTGTGCAGCCGTTACCGACAATCCCTTGCGCGATGCGCTGAATAGACTGGCCGGCAAACCCTCTGGCAAACGATGGGGCCGGCAAACCTGATGCAGAACCAAGGAAGTCCCATGCCCTCATCGATTGTTTTACCTGCCGCCCTTGAGTCCCCGTTCAGACCGGGCGAAGTCGCCCTGGTCGGCGCCGGCCCAGGTGACCCACGCCTGCTGACCTTGCGCGCCTGGAGCCTGTTGATGCAGGCAGACGCCGTGGTTTATGACCGTCTGATCAGCCCCGAGCTGCTGACGCTGATCCCCCTCACCTGCGCCCGGCATTACGTCGGCAAGGCCAGCGGCTGCCACAGCCTGCCTCAGGAACAGATCAACGAACTGCTCGCCGAGCTCGCCGATCAGGGACAGCGCGTGGTTCGTCTCAAGGGTGGCGATCCGTTCATTTTCGGCCGTGGCGCCGAGGAGCTGGAATATCTGCTCCAGCGCGGCATTGACTGCCAGGTGGTCCCGGGCATTACCGCCGCCGCAGGCTGTGCCGCTTACGCGGGCATTCCGCTGACACACCGTGACTTGGTCAACTCCTGCCGTTTCATCACCGGCCATTTACAACGTGATGGCGAGTTGAAATTACCTTGGAGCAGCCTCGCAGATAGCAGCCAGACGCTAGTGTTTTACATGGGGGTATCGAACCTTGCACTCATCTCTCAGCGCTTGATTGAAGCAGGCCTGGCCGCCGACACACCCGCTGCGTTGATCAGCAATGGTGCCCGCCCCGATCAGCACATCGCCCGAGGGATGCTGCACCAGCTGCCGACCCTGGCGCTGGACTGCCCCCAAGGCATACCGACGCTGACGGTGATTGGCAAAGTGGTCGATCTGTTCGCCGCTCAGCCGCTGGAATACCCGGCGCGCTTTTACCCCGCTCAGGCGCAGCAACGCCACGACAAGGTGGCGATATGAGGCGCATGATCCTTGCCCAATTGTTATGGATAGGTGCAGCCCATGGCGCCGTGCCGGTTCCGCTCTCCGGTGCCGCGCTTGAACAAGCCGCGCACAACTACGAGCAGCATTGCCAGAGCTGCCATGGCGTCAACCGCTCCGGCGGCGTGGGGCCGGCGTTGTTACCGGAGAGTCTCAGCAGGATCAAGCCCGACGAAATTCGCAGGGTGATTCAGAACGGCCGCCCGGCCAGCCAGATGGCGGCGTACTCCAGCCTGTTCAGTCCGGTCCAGATCGACGCGTTGGTGGACTATCTTCAGCAACCGCCCGCCACCCCACCCACCTGGAATAGCGAAGACATTCGCAGCAGTCACACGATTCTCGCGGATGTCAGCAAGCTGCCCACCACCCCTCAACATGGCGCCGATCCGCTGAACCTGTTTGTGGTGGTGGAAGCCGGCAACCATCACATCAACATCCTCGACGGCGATCGTTTTGAGGTGCTGGCGCGGTTTGCGTCGCACTTTGCCGTGCATGGCGGGCCGAAGTTCTCGCCAGACGGACGCTTCGTCTACTTCGCCTCCCGGGACGGCTGGATCAGTCTGTATGACCTGCACAACCTCAAGCTGATCGCCGAAGTCCGCGCCGGGCTCAACACCCGCAACCTGGCGGTGAGCAAGGATGGACGCTGGGTGCTGGTGGGTAACTATCTGCCTGGCAGCCTGGTGCTGCTCGATGCCCGAGATCTGTCACTGGTCAAAACCATCCCGGTGATCGGCCAGGACGGTACAGCGTCACGGGTCAGCGCGGTCTACACCGCACCGCCGCGCGACAGTTTCATCGTCGCGCTCAAGGACGTGAAGGAAGTTTGGGAGCTGTCCTACGCTGGCAAACCGGATTTCGAACCACGACGCATCCCCGCTCAGGATTATCTGGACGATTTCTCCTTCTCGCCAGATTACCGACAGTTGCTGGCCACTTCACGCAAGGCCCAGGGCGGTCAGGTAATCGACCTCGACAGCGGCAAGGTGGTCACCGACATACCGCTGCCGGGCATGCCGCATCTGGGCTCGGGCACCTACTGGAAACGCAACGGCCAATGGGTGTTTGCCACACCGAATATCAGCAAAGGGCTGATCTCGGTTATCGACTTCAAGACCTGGAAGCTGATCAAGGAAATTCCGACATTGGGGCCGGGCTTCTTTATGCGCAGCCACGTCAACTCACGGTATGCCTGGACGGACGTGTTCTTCGGGCCCGACAACGACGCGATCCACCTGATCGACAAACAGACCCTGGAAATCGCCCACACCCTGCGTCCGATGCCTGGCAAAACGGCCGCCCATGTCGAGTTCACCCACGACGGCCGCTATCTGATATTGAGTATCTGGGACACCGACGGTGCGCTGATCGTTTACGACAGCAACACCCTTCAGGAGATCAAACGCATCCCGATGAACAAGCCCTCAGGCAAGTACAACGTCGGCAACAAAATCGAGTTTGCGGAAGGCACTTCGCACTAGACCTGTGGGAAGGCGGCCTGACAGCCGACGTATTTCTTGATTGTGTACATATCCATTCCTGCGGTAACGGATATGTACACCATCAAGAGTCAGGCCACCTTCGCGAGCAATCGAGCGTCGACCGGCTGCTCCTACAACTTCAGCCCAAGGTATAACCGCTATCGACTTTCCAGTCCTGACCATAGACACCCCGCGCACCTTGGGACAGCTGAAAGACAATCACGCTCGCCACCGCTGCCGCGTCGAGAAAATGACCGGGCAGCAAGCGTTTGGTCAGGTTGTCGGCGACGTCGTCCAGTTGCTCCTCGCTCAAGCCCAGGCTGTCCCACATCGAGGTCGCAGTCGGCCCCGGCGAAACCAGATTGATTCGCACATCAACGCGCGCAAACTCCACCGCCAGGGTCCGCGCCTGAGCCGCCAGTGCGGCCTTACTGGCGATGCAGGCGGCCAGTCCGGGAAAGCTCGATCCGGTCAGAAAACTGCCGACAAACACCACCGAAGCCGGGTTGGCCAGTTCACCGCGCAACGCCGCCAGGGTGTTCAATGCCCCCGCACCGTTGACTGCCCACTGGCGCTGGAATGCGTGCATATCCAGGCTGTCAGCCAGTTCGGCAATACCGGCGTTGGGCACCAGATAATCCACCGGACCCAGTGCCGCCGCGCGCCGGGCGAGACTGTGCAGATCCTCCCGACAAGTAACGTCTCCGGCATGCCAGTGCAGTCGATCACCGTAGATCTGCTGCAATGCCGGCAGCTCACCGACAGAACGTGACATCGCCAACACCTTGACCCCCCGAGGCAATAGCGCGGCGCACAACGCCAGGCCGATCCCGGAACTGGCCCCCGTGACCACCGCCAAACGATCCTGAAACTCGGTTTTCATCATTTCCTCCTGGGCTCGCCGATGCCAAACATTGGGGACATAACAGGCCCCTATCTTTGAGTAGGCGAAGAAATACCGACTTGACGGCGATCAGATTTTCTCGATGGAGTTTTGGATGATCAGCCGGATCAATGAGTCATGTGCGACATGGCGGATTGCTGCTGGAGCAGCGCCAGATCGATGTCGCTGAAGCGCAGCACCCGGCCGCCCTGATCAGCGGCGAGTTTTTCGGCGGCCTGCTGGCTGGAGAAAGACGCCAACACCACGCCCATGGCGCCTTTGAGTTGGGTGCCGATCACATAAAACGCAGTTTTCGCATCGATCAGATGGGAGTCATCCGGTGCGTTCCAAGGGCTGTGGCCCATGTCGTGAACAAAGAGTCTGGCATCACCATGATGATTTTCCGGCTGCAGCCACCAACCGATCATTTCCGCCGGAGAGCAGAACTTTTTGTTTCCGCCAGGCTCAACCACTTGACCCTTGGGCCCGGGAAACCCGTCGATGATCATCCCGCAGACATGGCATTCATCACTGGGATGAAAGGCTGCCGCAGCGTCGCTGTAGGTGACTTGCGCGGGTTTGTCACAGGCTGCCAGCAGCAGACAAACCATCAGCCCCGCCAGTGCCCGCGTGGAATTCAGATACAGGTTTTTCATCGTCAACTGCTCCAGAAATATCAAAGTTGAACATCACGCCGAGCGCCGACGAAACAGCAGGTAGGCCAGCCATAACGGCAGCGCGACCCACAGCAACAGACAGAGCCAGAGCATCGAGCCCGGCATCGGTAAATCATTGCCAAGCGCCAGCACGCCCGTGGTGTTGGCGCTGGACTCAAAACCCGAGAGATTGATCAGGCGATAGACATCGGCAGGATTGAGCAGCAGCAACCAGGGCAACACTTTCGGGCTGAACTGGCCTTCGCTGAGTACCAGCAGCGCCAGCAATGCCAGATCGAACACCAGTACGAAGAAGAACCACACCCCCAGTGCCAGACCGGCCGCGGTGGACTTCTCGGCCGAAATGCTGCTCAGCACATAGGCTAGGCCAAGAAACCCCCAGCCCAGCAGGGTCGAAGACAGCATGAAACGACCAAAGGCCCAGAGCAGCAAGCTCAGCTCGACATCCTCCACCAGCACCGCGATCGCCAGCATTGCGCAACCGAAACCGATCAGCGTCGCCAGGGCCAGGATCAGCCCGTGGCCGAGAAACTTGCCGAGCAGGATCTGCCCGCGCCCCAAGGGATAGGTCAGTAACAGCAGCAAGGTGCCACTCTCGTCCTCGCCGACGATGGCGTCATAGGCCAGTAGCAAGGCGATCAGCGGCATCAGAAAAGTCGCCAGACTGGCCAGGCTGGCGACAGTTGCCGGCACCGAGGTGAAACCCAACTGCCCGGAAGCCGCGGCACCCAGCCAGGCGATGCCGATCGCCAACATCGCGAATAACAGGCTGATCGCCAACAACCAGCGATTGCGCAAACCGTCACTGAACTCCTTGCGGGCCATGTTCCAGATCGGGTTCATACGGCCTCGCTTTTCGGCATCGCAGCATTCGGCATCGCAACAGCCCGGCTCATGTAATAACGGTAAATATCTTCCAGAGAGGGCTGATGAATTTCCACGTCTGCCGGTTCGTCTTCATTCAACAATTGGCGCAACAACCCGAGTTTGCTGCTATTGAACGCGGCCACTTCAAGACCTTCTACTCCCCAGCGTTGGGTGACATGCCCGGCGTTATTCCAGCGCTGCTGCAAGGGGCCGGCGCGCTTGAGCCCATTGGCGCGAATCAGCGTTGGCAGGCCCGCGTCCTCCCGCAGAGTGCGCAGACTGCCGAGCGCCAGCAGGCGGCCCTGGGTAAGAATCGCTGCACGGTTGATATGTGCCTCGACGCCCGGCAGCACGTGAGAACAGAGAATGATGCTGGTGCCCTGGCCGCGCAGGCGGTCGAGCAACCTGTAAAGGTCCTGGGTGGCGATAGGATCGAGGCCGACGGTCGGCTCATCGAGCAGCAGCAAGCGCGGCTCGCCGAGCAAGGCCTGAGCCAACCCCAGGCGTTGACGCATGCCCTTGGAGTAGGTCTTGACCCGACGCTGCGCCGCGCCCGCCAGGCCGACCTCTTCGAGCAGCCTATCCACCTGGGCGAAAGGCGCACCTTTAAGCCGCGCGAAATGGCGCAAGGTCTCCAGACCGCTCAGCTGCGGGTAAAAGGTCACGTTCTCCGGCAAGTAGCCGAGTAATCGCCGCACCTGCGGATCACTGGGCAACCGGCCAAACACCCGGACCTGCCCTTCATCGGGCTCAAGCAAACCGAGTACCAGCTTCATGCTGGTGGTCTTGCCCGCGCCGTTGTGCCCGAACAAGCCCAGCACTTCACCTTCAGCCAGACTCAGGTTCAGCTCATGCAACACGGTGGTCGGCCCATAGCACTGACTGACGCCTTCGATATCGACAACATTCATGAGGTGGGCTCCTTGGTCAGCGTTTGAGTGGGTGGCTTCATCAGCGGATGGCTGTCCAGTACCCCCGGAGACTTCATCACCGGAAAGGCCCGTTGCACCCAGCGCAGCAACTCGATCCCGGGGCTGTTCATCAACAGCCGCACCTGCGGGTATAGCCACAGCAAGCGGTCGACGTTGTCATTGGGTTCGTAGGCGATATCGCCCAGGCCATCGCCGTTGCGGTCCCAACCCAGGTAGTCGCTCCAGTAATTGCCACGGCCATCCACAGACCACTCCTGCAAGCGGGTGGCGACGTACTTGACCTGGCGTTGATTACCGACAAAAGCGTTCTCGCAGATGCGGTTGTCTTCCGAACCTGCGGTGAGATGAATGCCCACCGTGCTGTGTTCGAAGTGGTTGTGGTCGATGCTGTTGAACAGCGAGTTGTAAATGAATAGCGCCTTGCCTTCGGCGCCGCTGATCATGCTGTCGCCAGTCGAGCCATCGCGTACGCCAGTAACAAAATTGTCGCGCAAGGTTGAATAGGTGATGTAGTTCATCAGGATCCCGTAGTTCTGATCCTGTTCGGAGCGATTGCCGATCACTGTGAGCTTGCGGCTTTGCATCAAGGCGTAGCCGGTACGGGTGCGGCGGGTGGTGTTGCCGAGCAACTGATTGTCGTTGGCAAACATGTAGTGCACCCCGTAGCGCAGGTCTTCCAGGGTATTGCCCTGCAGCAAGTTGCCGTTCGAGGTGTCGATGTAAATGCCATCGCGGGTATCGCGCACATGGTTGCCGATGACCCGGGCGCCGTGCACCGCATACAGATGAATGCCATTGCCGCGATCCTGCGAGCGCATCAGCGGATCACCCTGAATACGGTTGTCGATCAGGCTCACATCCTGAGTACCGTCGACCCAGATACCAAAACCCTGGCCATGCAAACGGTTGCCTTTGATCACCGCGCCACTGGCCTTGGGCTGGATGAACACCGCCGCATTCATGGCCGTGAGGTCGTGCCCCCAGTCCAAAAAAGTGCAGCCTTCGATCCTGACTTCGGGCGCGCTGATGATCAAACCGTTGCCCTGCCCTTGCCCCTGGAATACCGCTCCCGGCTCGCAGAAAATCTGCATCGATTGATCGACGCTGAACGAGCCACGGTACTCCCCAGCGGGCAGATGCCAGCGTTGATCACCGTCAGCCTGCAACGGCAATGCGGTGATGGGTTGCACCGCCGCCAGAGCGGTGCCTGAGAGCATCAGGAGCACCAGTGCAATGGCGTTTATCCGGGATCCACGCACTGGGTTTTCCTTGATATCGGCCATTGGACCGCTCCTGTCGACTTGCAGCCGTCAGGCCCGCTCGACCTTCATGCGGCCGACCATTTCCATGTGCAACGCATGACAGAACCAGCTGCAGTAGTACCAATGCAGACCCGCCTTGTCGGCGGTGAAGGTAATGGACGAGGTCTGCTGCGGGCTAATCTCCATGCTCGCGCCATGGTTGGTCATGACAAAGCCGTGGGTCACGTCTTCAATCTGGTCGATGTTGGTGATGGTCACCGTGACTTCGTTGCCCTGTTTGACGGTGAATTCGTTGAGGCCATAGGCCGGCGCCATCGAGGTCATATAGACGCGCACCTGGTTGCCGTCGCGAATGACTTTGTTGTCGGTCTCCAGCTTGATCCCGTCCTTGGTGGCGATCGCAACGGTTTCGGCGAAAAAGCGTCGTTGCGATCCCAAATCTTCTTGGTCTTGATCTGGTCGCGACGGGCCATGACGCAATCGTGCGGCTCGGCGAAAGCCGGGCCGTCGTGCACCAGTTTCATTTCATCGCCGGAAATATCAATCAGTTGATCGTTTTCCGGGTGCAAGGGGCCTGTCGGCAGGAAGCGGTCTTTGG
Source organism: Pseudomonas sp. 5C2 (assembly GCF_034314155.1). Lineage (NCBI taxonomy): Bacteria > Pseudomonadati > Pseudomonadota > Gammaproteobacteria > Pseudomonadales > Pseudomonadaceae > Pseudomonas > Pseudomonas sp. 5C2. The sequence goes on from NZ_JAVIWH010000002.1 coordinate 1,858,262, forward strand.
AGAACTTGCACAGCACCACCAGCCATTGGCCGTCGGCCTCGCTGGTTTCGGTCAACGAAGCGTGGTTGTGACCTGGCTGGTACTGCACGTCGAGCTTTTGCTTGATGTAATTGACTTTCTCGCCCTTGTAGGCCCGTACCGCTTCTTCCATGTTCCACTTCACCACCTGACTGTCGATAAACAAGGTGGTGTAGGCGTTGCCGCGGCCGTCGAACGTAGTGTGCAACGGCCCCAGTCCCAGTTCCGGCTCAGCGACGATGACCTCGCGCGGATCCTTGAATTTGTCGGCGAACAGGTCGTCCAGACGATCGATGGCGATCATCGATACCGTCGGCGAGAGCTTGCCGTTGGCAATGAAGTACTTGCCATCGGGTGAAGTATTGAGGCCGTGGGGGTTCTTCGGCACCGGGATATAGCGGGTGAATTCGCTATCTTTGCCATCGCTTTTGCGACCGTCGACCACGCGCACCTTGGAGTCACCCACGGTGAAGGATTTGCCGGCCTTGATCGCCGCTTCGATGCGCGGAATGTTGAACACCACCACCCAGTCGCGCTCATTGCGCATCATGCCGCCCAGGTCGTAAGCCTTTTCCGAGTTGTAACAGGTCGAAGCTGCGTACTTGCCGGTGTAGTCGGCATCGGTGTTATCCAGGTTACCGTCGACGATGACCTGGAAAGCCATCTCCATCTTCTCGGCATCGATGGCGTTGAACATCGTGTAGCTGTTCTTGTCCTGCAGGTCGAAGGTACTGCCATCATTGGGGTGCGGAATGACAAATTCGGCATTGGCGAACACGTACTTTGTGTACGGCACTTTCTGCAGACGCAGGCCGTGAATGGCTTGCACATTCGGCACGGTGAGCATCTTGTCGCACTTCATGATATCCAGACGGATACGCGCAACACGGCTGTTGGCCTTGTCGTTGATGAACAGGTATTTGCCATCGTACTTGCCGTCGATCATGGACAAGTGTGGGTGGTGACAATCGCCGTTCTGAAACCTGGCGCTATCGCCCAGTATTCGTTTGCTTTCGTTGGTCAGGCCCCAGCCGGTGGCGGAATCGACGTTAAACACCGGGATGCGCAACAACTCACGCATCGACGGAATGCCCATGATCCGGACTTCGCCCTGATGGCCGCCACTCCAGAAACCGTAGTACTGGTCCAGCTCGCCCGGTGCTACATGGATTTTCGATTGTGCGTCCTTGGCCGCTGCCGCCCAGGACTCACGGCTGAACACCGCGCCGCCAAGCGCCGTGGCACCGGCCAGCGCAATGCTGGCCACTGCGCCGGTACCGAGAAAGCCGCGCCTGCTGAGGCCGGTCGGTTCCGGCACTTCAGTTGGTTTTTTGGATTCTGTGTCGTTCATGACGTGTGTTCCTTGAAGGGATAAATACGGTCTCTAAACCAGACTGGGGAAGTGCGCTCGCGGGGTTCATTCAAGAGCGGTCACTTCCACGACAGGTATCAGTTGTGCGTCGGCGGGTGCCAGCTTGCCGCGCTTCTTGCGCTTGTTGATCAGCGGCGGGCATTTGTTGTCGTTGTGGTAGGTCATCTGGCAATCGAGGCAGTAATGGCACTCGTTGGCATTGATTCGGCCATTGGGATGAATCGCCTGGATCTCGCACTCTTTGGCGCACAGTTGGCAGGGACTGCCGCACTCCTTGCGCCGTTTGAGCCAGTCGAACAGGCGCAGTTTGGTGGGAATCGCCAGCGCCGCGCCCAATGGGCAGATGTAACGGCAATAGACCTTACGGGTGAAGAGGTTGATGACCAGCAGGACCACCGCGTAGAGCACGAACCACCACTGGCGATCGAACTTGAGGGTGATGGCGGTCTTGAACGGCTCCACCTCGGCGAACAGCTCGGCGGTGGACATTGATTCCAGAGAGATACCGAAGAGCAACAGCAAAATGATGTACTTGATCGCCCACAGCCGCTCATGGACCGCGAACGGCAATTCGTACTGGCGAATCTTCAGCTTGCGTGCGGCTTCGTTGATCAGTTCTTGCAAGGCACCGAACGGGCACAACCAACCGCAGAACACCCCGCGCCCCCAGAGCAGAATGCTCGCGGCAGCGAAGACCCAAAGTATGAAGATCAGCGGATCGGTGAGAAAAAGCTCCCAGTGGAAGTTCTGGAACAGTGCATGCACGAAAGTCAGGACGTTGACCACTGACAGCTGCCCCAGGGCATACCAGCCGAGGAACACCACGGTAAAGAGCAGATACCCACGGCGCAGCCAGTGCAGAAACCGTGGCCGGCGGGCGAGTTTGTCCTGCAGGAACAGGATCGTCGTGAGCAGCAGCAAGGCGGCGCCGAGTACGCCAATCTGGAAGTATTTCTGATACCAGATAGTCATCCACATCGGCCGATTGGCTTCCTCGATGGCAGCCAGTTCTTCGGCGCTGAGCGGTGGCCGTTCAAGGTATTGCTCAGGCAGTTGGTAAGGCAGTTCGAAGCTGCTGAATGTGCCGCTGACCGGGCCGGTCTGACGTCGCACCAACAACTCCAGGGACCAGGGCGATCCCGGATCGAATCTGGCCGGCTCGCGAACAATGAAAATCGACATTTCATTGAACTCGGGCATGCCCTTGGCAAATACGTCGGAGAGTCGCTGATGATCCATATCGCGAAAGCTGATGATGTTGCCGAACTGGCGCAATTGCACCCGGTCGAAGATCCCTCCGCGAACATAACCCGAGCCTTTATAAGAAAACAGGCCGCGACCCAGGACGACGATAGCCTGCTCACCGGGCTTGAGATCTTGCATGAGGAAGCGGTACTGATTGTCGCCCAGCAGGGCCCGGCCGATGGTCGGCGGATTCAAGTCGGCGGTGTACAGTTCGATAAAGGTGTCATTGATTTGATCGGGGCCAGCGTTGTCGACTCCCTCGGCCTCGGTACCCTTGAAAGCGGTGTCCACCTGGCCGCGGGTCAGGTTCAACCGGCGGATGGCGCCGTTACCGGTCAGCTGCTCCCAGCTGGCAGGCTCGAAAAAGTCCTGGCGCACAGTGGCAGGCTTGCGCGCAACGCCGCCCTTGTCCTCAATCAGCTTGAGCGATACGGCGACCTCATGGGCGGCGCGCATGATGATCTCATTGACCACCATGACGGTGACGGTCGCGCCTGCGATCGCATCCACCGTGACCGCGTTTGGGTCACTGGAATGGCCGACGACGACCCGCTGATTAACCTTGATCCCTTTGTATTTGGCGCTGAAAGCGTGAAGCTTTGCTTCGGGAATACCGATCAGCAGAATGGGCTCATGGTGCTCCAGTACATAGGCATCCTGAATCACGCCTGCGGTGTCGAGGATCACCTGAGTATTGATCGGCTTGCCTGAGTAGGCCGGAATATCGACGACGTCCAGGCTCTGAAATACATAACCAAGCACCTTGCCGGCAGCAGACAGCGTGCGCACTTTGAATCGGCCTTCGGGCGCGGAAACCGAATCGGTTTGAGGGAAGGTTTTCTCGATGCGCTGCTGCTCGATGTCACCGTATTGCTTTGCCTGCACCGCCTCGAAGGTCACGAACATCAGCGCGATTATGATCACCAACCCGGCGCTCAAGGAGCGCAGGTTGCCATGTATCGAAGGTTGATGGATCTTCATGGATTGACTGACTTCAACGGCGGGATCTTGCGATCATGTTAGGGAGCGTTGCGCCCCCTGCCCTTGATTGAAATCAACTTGAGAAATTTTCCCTCTCGCGCTCGTTTTGCCCGGTCAAACGGTGCGGGAAAACTGCCCTTTTTGCTCGCCACCCAAATAGGCGTCAAACACCATCGCGGCACTGCGCATCATCAAATGCCCTTGAGGTAACAGCACCAGAGCATCGTCGTGAATCTCCAGCAAGCGGTCGCGAACATGTTCCTCAAGTTGCGCCAGTGCTTCGGCAAAGTAGTCGGAAAAGCGGATGCCATGCCGCACTTCGAACTTGCCGAATTCGATCCGCCCATGACACATCAGGTCGTTGATTACCTCACGACGCAGCAGGTCGTCGGCGCTCAAACGGTAACCCCGATGCACCGGCAACAACCCCTGATCCAGACGCGCGTAGTACTGGGAAAGCTCCTTGACACTCTGGCTGTAGCTGTCACCGACCTTACCGATAGCGGATACGCCAAGGCCGATCAAATCGCAGTCGGCATGGGTTGAATAGCCCTGAAAATTGCGTTGCAGGGTGCCGTTTGCGCGGGCTAACGCCAGCTCATCTTCCGGTAAGGCGAAATGATCCATGCCGATATAGACATAACCGGCCTCGGTCAGACGGCGGATGGTCAGTTCAAGCAATTCCAGCTTGCGCTCAGGTGGCGGCATGTCCGCTGGGCGAATCAGCCGTTGCGCGCGCACCAGTTCCGGTAGATGAGCATAGCTGTAGGCGGCAATCCGGTCCGGACGCAGTGCGATGATCTTACCGAGGGTGACATCGAAACTCTTTACGGTTTGCAACGGGAGGCCGTAAATCAGGTCGACACTGACCGACTTGAATCGAGCCTGACGAGCGGCCGCGACCAGCGCATAAATCTGTTCTTCGCTTTGCTGCCGATTAACTGCAGCTTGCACGTCGGGGTCGAAGTCCTGCACGCCGAAGCTCAGGCGATTGAAGCCCAACTGGCGCAGCGATTGAATCTGCTCGGTGCTGATGGTGCGCGGGTCGACTTCAATGGAGAACTCGTGATCATCACTGTCATCCATATCAAAGGCTTGATGCAGGCAGTCCATCAGGTCAGCCAACTGCTCGTCGGTCAAATACGTCGGCGTGCCACCGCCCAGGTGCAGTTGCGTGAGTTTGCGGGTGCTGTCGAACAAGGCCGCCTGCATGACAATTTCACGTTTGAGGTACGTCAGGTATTCGACGGCGCGATGAGTTTTCTGGGTGATGATTTTGTTGCAGGCACAGTAGTAGCAAAGACTCTTGCAGAACGGAATGTGGATATACACCGACAGCGACTTGGGAACGGCCGCCTGATTACTGTCCCGGGCAGCGCGCTGGTAGTCGTCAACGGCAAACGCCTGATGAAACTGTGGCGCGGTGGGATAAGAGGTATAGCGCGGCCCTGGGCGGTCATACTTTTCGACCAGGGCTCGATTGAAATCAAACGCAGAATTCATGATCAATCAACTCTCAGTTGGGTTAATGCCTTGCATCGCCCAAATCCTTTTCAAACAGGTTGCAGATGGCATCCACTTCCGGCCGACCGGCAGGAAGAATGCAAATAAAACGGTCTGACAGCTCAATCAACCCATCCCGACTCAATTGCTCCAGCAAAGGCCAGGCGGATGAAAAGTACTGGCGAAAAATAAGTCCATAACGCGTTTCGATGGCATGGATATGCAGCTCAAGGTCACACGCCAGGCGCTCCATGACCATTTCTCTAACCTGATCACCGGCCTCACAGCGCCAGCCACGACAGGTTGTCAGCTGCCCCCGGTCCAGTTGTCGCTGGTAGTGCTGCAGATCGTCAGTGTTTTGCGCGTACAAATCATCAATCTGACTGATGGCGCCTATCCCGAAGCCGACGTGATCGCAATAGCCGTGGCTGGTGAAGCCCTGACAGTTACGGCGTAACCGGCCTCTTTCCTGAGCGATCGCCAGATCATCATCGGGCCTGACAAATTGCCCCAAGCCGATGTAGTGGTAGCCTGCAGCACCCAGTTGCTCAAAACATATCTGGCGCATCGCACTTTTATCGTCCTGGCTGCACGGCGCTCCGACGTTGTCCCCGATCACCGGCCGATAGCGTTGTGGCGGCTGGGCATAGTCGAACACCTGGAGCCTGTCCGGCTCCAGCGCGATAATGGTCGCCAGCTTCAGCGCGAAGCTCTCGGGCGTCTGCCATGCATGACCATAACCGAGATCAACATTGATGGATCGATAGCCGAAGGTGCGCGCGGCATCGATAAGCGACTGGATCGGAGCCGGGTTCTGATAACAGGCAACTGACATTTCACTGTCAATACCGATGTCTGGAACACCGATACTGACGTGATTGAAGCCCTGATCGCGCAGCAAACCCATAGTCGCCCAGTCAGTATGGTGAAGATCCACCTCAATGCTGTAGTCGCCGCAATCATGGTCGAGAAAGTTGAACCTGTTGCGCAGATGTCTCATCAGCCGCTGCACATCGGCAATCGCGGGTGTACCGCCGGCCAGATGAAACTGCTCGACCCGTTGCTCGGCACCCAGGTGGCAACCGACCAGATCGATCTCATGCTCCAGACGTTGAAGGTACTGTTCGATACTGCTGCGCTCACACGCGATATCGCGCGGGGAACACACCGAAGGCTTCAGGCTGGAGGGTAACTGCACGTTCAGGGACAGCGGGCGTTGTTTCTGACGACTGCCGCGCAATGCACGAAGCAAATCCAGAGAGCCGATACCGCCATGAAATTTTTGAGTGTCAGCATGACAGTTTGGGTCGAGCACGCCGTGATCGCGCCGAATGTTCAGCTCGCTGGGGGTGTGAAATAAATCGAGCATGACGGTCTCCGAGACTGGCTGCGGGTCGCCAGTGTCAGGGTTTACCGGTCGATGCTCCTTGTTTTGTATCAAGCACCTGCCTTTTGCGTAACGTGAAAAGAATGATGACGGGGCTGCAAAGCGAATTCGCCCCCTCACACCTCTATCCGACGCACGCTATTGACCCTCTCCAAGAAGACCAAGCCGATAAGCCCATTGCGTCATATCTGCAGCGTTGTGTGCGTCCAGCTTTTTCATGACATTGAGTCGATGGGTCTCCACGGTCTTGAGACTGATACACAAGATTTCGGCAACATCGCGATTACGGGACCCTTCGGCGACCAATTTGAGGACCTGGCGCTCGCGCTCGGTCAGTGTAATGCCGCTGGCGGTTTCACCGCTGTTGCGCAGAGCAATGACCTGGGAGGCGTCGAGGCCAGCATCAATAAAGATCTTCCCTGCACGAACCTGGGTGATCGCTTGCAGCAGGTCATCTCTGCGACTGCGCTTGAGTACATAACCGACCGCGCCGGCTTCCAGCGCCAGAGCCGCATTGTGCTCGGAGACGTCGGATGTCAGGGCTATGATCAATATTTTCGGCCAGCGTCTGCAAATCAGGGTCAGTGCCGACACCCCGTCGAGCAGTGGCATCTTCAGGTCCATCAGGACCACATCGGGCTGCAAGCTGCGACACAGGGCAATGGCCTCATGACCATCTTGCGCCTCACCCACCACAACTATTCCAGGAGCATCGGTAAGCAAGGCGTGCAAGCCTTCGCGGATCATCCCGTGATCGTCGACGATCAATAAACGGCAGTCAGGCATTGTTTGGATATCCAGTCTCGGAAGGGGCAACAGGCTGGCGGGCAGCAAGGATCGAACGGTGTCTGTCCAGTTGCAGCATTGCGGCGGTCATCGCCGGAACGTTTGATTGCGAGGCAGCTTGCTCCATCAGAGCAGCACTTGTTTCAAGACCCTGCTCTCCGAATTGTCCGGCGCTACCCTTGAGGCTGTGAGCGATACCCGCGACTGCCCCATGATCGGACCGTACAACGGCATCGTTTAGCTGAGCCAACAATGCCAGGCAATCTTCGATGAACAAGCGCTGTAAACGTGGCGTGCGCAACGGATCCTGTTCATCAACTATCGATAAGGTGGGTGCAATGGATGCCGTCACTGTCGGGGGCAGCGAGGGTGCGACAGTGCGCAACTCCATCCCGCGCTCCAGCTGTCGCACAATCACGCGCGTGATCGCATCGAACAACTGCATAGGCAGCACCGGCTTGGCCAGGTAGTCATCGGCACCGGCCTCAATAAAACGCTCACGATCACCGCTCATGGCGTTGGCTGTCAGGGCGATGACGTAAACCTCCTCATCCAGCGCACCCGACTGCCCGGAGCGCAGTTGACGGACCGCTTCCATACCGTCCATTCGCGGCATTTGCCCGTCCATCAACACTGCATCGAAAACCTTGCGGGCGAGTATTTCCAGGGCCTCGACCCCGTCACGGGCCACGCTGACTCGATGGCCGAAACGTTCCAGGAACAGCTGCGTGATTTCCCGATTGGTGGCGATATCATCGACGACCAACACATCAAGACCGTATTCATGACGCTCAAGGGTCCGTAAAGGAGAGAGCGCTTCGTTGAGCGTCGGAGTGGCGCCGCTCTGGACCTCGCACAAGCTCCGATAGAAATGCTGGCGACGCAGCGGCCTGACGACGCACGCTGCCAGACCATGGGCGCGCAGTTCATCGGCAGACATCAACGACTCGACATGCGAAGCCATCAGCACGATGCGCGCGGATGCCAGCTGCGGATCAGCACGGCACAGGCTGGCGAACGCCACACCATCGACGAAAGGCAGACGCCAATTCACCAATACCAGATCGAACATGACGCCCAGCTGTGCTTGCTCACGCATCATCTTCAATGCATCTTCAGCAGACGCGGCCCCTTGGCACAGCATCTGCCACTGGCCGAGGATCCCCATCAACGCCTCACGCTCATCAGCGTGCTCATCGACTACCAAGGTCCGCAAACCCCACAACCTCGGGGCGTCGGCCGCCCGGGCCGGGCAGTTGGGCAATGGCAACATCAGGCTGAATGTCGACCCCACACCTGGCTGACTCTTCAGCTCGATAACACCGCCCATGAGCCCCGCCAGACGTTGGCTGATCGACAAACCAAGGCCGGTGCCGCCGTACTTCCTAGTGGTGGATGCATCCGCCTGCAAAAAAGCGTCGAACACGGCAGCCTGTGCAGACGGCGCAATACCGATACCGGTGTCGACGACCTGAAACCCGAGCATGTCATCGTCACCCCGCCAAACCGCCAGCTGGATCGAACCGCAGGCCGTGAATTTGACGGCATTACTCAAGAGGTTAAGCAAAATCTGCCGCAGTCGCCACGGATCTCCCAGCACCTGCCCCGGCACATTGGTAGCGATCTGGCAGATCATTCGCACGCCCTTTTCAGCGGCGCGCGGTGCCAATAGCTCCGTGACCTCTTCCACCACCTCAGTCAGATCGAACTCAATCCGCTCGATATTCAGATTACCTGACTCAATTTTGGAGAAATCCAGAATGTCGCTGATCAACGCCAGCAGGGCCTCGGAATTTTCGCGTATGGCCTTGACGAAATGCCGCTGCTGAGGCGCCAGCGGCGTATCCGCCAATAGATGGTTCATGCCAATGACAGCGTTCATCGGCGTACGAATTTCGTGACTCATATTGGCCAGGAATTGCCCCTTGAGCTGATTCGCCTGGTCTGCCGTTCTACGGGCGGTTTGCAGCTCGTGAGTGCGTACTTCGACCAGATTTTCCAGACCGGCTTGCTGGGCCTGCAACGCATCGAGCAACCCGTTATAGGCCTTGGCGAAGCGCCCGAGTTCGTCTTCTCGAACCACTGGCAAACGGCGCGACAGGTCGTCACCGCGAACTGTGAGTTCAATTTCCCGGGCGAACAGGGCCAATGGTCGTGCCAACTCCCGACGCAATACCAGGAGCAAACCGAGGGTCAGCAAGATGAAACCGATCACCGCAAAAGGCACTTCTCTGAGAATCAGCCCCAGCGCACCAGCGCGTAATTGCGCTTGAGGATAGAGCGTCAACAGATACCAGTTCGGTTGATTCAGTCGAGCGATGACCATAGGTGTGTCGTCATCGAAACGACCGATCTGCGGGAAATCGGTCTTGACAGAAAAGCCCGCGACCAGATGTTTCAGCGCATCCGGAGATACCGCGTCCATCGACTTGCCGGAAAGGTCGGCAACCCGTCGACCGTGTGCATCCAGAAGCAGACTTGGGTAGCCGTTGAGCAACTGCTCAATACGCGCCAGACGTTCATCAAGCTTCAACTCATAACCCGTCATGAACAATGGCTTGCCTGACGTATCCCTCGATACCACAGCAACACTGATTAACTGTCGATTCAGCAGTGGGTCGTAATTCGGCCCATCCCAGACGACATCGGGACCGCCGGGTGTCAGACGTTCAAACAGCTCCCGCAAATGAGCGGTGCGGGCCTGCACAAAACCTGAAGGGATGTCGACTTCGGTAGAGAAAGCCGCGCCGACCTCTGGAAAATAGAAAAACGTATCCACGGTCATCGACTGACCGGCCGTACCAAACGCTTCAGCCGCAGAGGCTGCGCGAGCCAACATGTCGATGCTGGCGGCGCTGTCAGCATCGCTTTGCTGCGCCTGGTTGAGTACCCAATGCATGGTGCTGCGCTGAAAAATGTTGCTGCCAAACTCTTTGGCCGCGCCATTGTTCCAACGCGTCATGAGCCGCTTGGCGCCCTCCTCCGCGTCTCGAAAATCATCGTTATCCACGCTGGAGAGCAGGCGCAGGCGCTGACTGAGATCATCCAGCGCCTCGCTTTGCAACTGCTGATAAGTCCGCCAGGCGCTGAGCCCGGCGGCCACACACCAGCTCAAGGCCAGAACAAGCGCCAGTACGCAGGTAATGCGCAACGCCAGAGAATTTCGCCAGCCCTTCATCGCATGCCGACTGTGCTAGAGGCAGTACTGTCAAGCTTTGCAGCAACCCCCATCTTGTTAGCAATGTCACGAATAGCCCGTTGTGCGGCCGCATCGTCGCGCAGCGACACCACCAGCAGCCTCTGCCCTGTCCCACCAGCCCCCGTTTGCAGCGGCTCGCGTTGGGTAGCGAAACCGAGCGTGCGCAATTGTGCTTCAAGGTTTCTCAAGCGCTTCTCGTTGTCATAGATCCCAATATCCAGACGCAGGCCTTCACCCGCTGCAAAACCTGTATCAACCGGCCTCGGCGTCCAGCACCAGGCGATTTGCGTTGGCGGCTGAATACTCGCAAGACTTTGCTGAACCGGCGAACCCTGGGCTGCCAGACTGACATTCATCGCTGCTGCCTGAGTGTCCATGGCTGTGAGCTGCCCTGCGATGCTGTTCAATCGTTCATTGATAACGTTGACCTGGATCTGCAACTGATCGGCCTGGCGATACTTGTCCAGCAAAGCCTGCCCTCCCTCCTGACGGTAGGTCAGCTGAATGCCGATCAAGTTCTCGCTGCCCATCACATTGCGCTGGCTCGGGAAGTCATTGACGGTAAAGGTGTGTTGCCCGCCGTTGAACAGCCGCAGGAAATCCACGAACGCGCGGTCTCCGGTCCAGTGTTTGGTCAGCTTGAAGTTGGCGAAGCTGATTTCCAGAGCGACGTCCGAACAGGCTCCCGGCGCCCAGACAAAACTGGCGCTGGTCGGGAAGTTGAAGTTATCCAGTACCGTTGAACGACCACTGCACTGCATCGTCAGACGCGTCTGCTGCGGCAGCGAACGGGCGCTGATATTGACCTGAGACGGCGTAGCGGATAGCTCAACCACCGCCGCGGTGGCCTGCAGCGTCGCAATACTCTGCTTGAGCTCGGCCCGTTGCGCGGCCAGGGTCTTCTGCTCGGCATCCAGAGCCTGCTTGCTTTGCTGCTCGGTAGCTAGTTGAGCCTGGCTTTGCCGCTGAGCACTGACGAGATCGTTCTGGGCATGTTGCATGCGACTGACATACGCATAGAAAGCCCCAGTCAATGGAATCTGAACGCCCAGTGCTTCACGCCCGCTGTAGCGCTGTACATCGCGCTGCAGGAAGGCTTTCACCGAACCATTCATGAAAACCGGCAGCTGCCCACGATCGCCATAAAGCAATTCATTGAGCATGACCGGATCACGCACACCCTGGATTGAGCTGAGCAACTGGCCACTCCAGTCACTTTGCAGACGGCAGGCCGCCACTTCGGACGCGTAGTGCGAGGCGAAATCAAGCTGCCCCGTTAGCAGCGACCAGACCACATCCTCTCGCGGATCAGGACCTTTGAGTGACTGAATCAAATCGACACGAATAGTATCGGCATCCCAAAGCGGCGCAGATTTGACTGCAGGATCGGCACCAAAGCCCCAGGTATCGAGCGCGACCTGGAAAGCTTGCGCATCGCTTTTCTGCAGGTCGATGACAACACCTTTCATCAACTGCTGAAATTTCGCCAGGGTTCGGGCCTGTGTCAGCTCGTCACGCACGACATTCACGCCCGTTTTGACAGAACCTCCACTGGCCATGCCCTTGAGCACATCGCCGCCCAGGGCGTTGGTGACTTTCAAGCTGCCCAGCGCGCCAGCATCGGCATGCAGATCGTCGTTACTGGCCAGTTTGAGCAGACGATCCATCGCCACCGCCCGACTGGCCCATGGAGCCCGATGTTCAATCGGAATCAGCGCAAACCGCTCCGCACTGCGGTGCAGCAGCTTGAAGAACGGATCATTGGGAGTACCGACCACACTCAGGGTTTGCTGCCAGTCGCTACGGGTTTTCAATCGCGTTTGCGCGCTCAGCAGGCTGCCCTGGATAAAGCGATACCAGGCATCCTGGGTATCGCTCTGATACTGATCCAAAAACCGTATCCTTTGCGCCTTCCACACATTCTGATCGCGACTGGCCCGACCCAGTTCATCGATAAAACCCAGAATCGCACTGTGCCCTTGCAAGGTAAAGGCCCCGGAAAGGCTCAAACCTGGGTTGTCGGTGTCGGCCCAGTATTCGCTGAGCAGGATCGGCTGTAGATTGCCCTGAAAGTCCGCCCACGCCGTCAGCCACGTCAAGGGACGACCCTCAAGCCCCATGTTTTCGAGCTGGCCCAGCAAGGCAGCCCGCTGGCTCTGCATCTGCGCCATATCGGTTTGCCATTCCAGATAAGAGCGATAGCTGGTTCCCAGGGTCACCAGTTGCCCAGCGCTGATCGGGGTTTTAGAGCCGTAGATCAGATTCAAAAAACCTACCTCCGACCCCGGCACCGGCAGTTCGTCCATGGACTGATTATTCAGGCGTGCGTCGAGCAGATTGATCCGACGCACGAGAAACTCTGCGTAAGCGGCAATCAATCGAGGATCACCGCTGTTCAATGCGTTGCGCAGGTTTTGCGAAATGAAACCATCGAATACGGGGGTGCGTATTTCGCTGTCGAAGAGCCTTACGTAGTCAGAACGATAGTGTTCCTGTACTCGCTCGATGTGGCGTGAGAACGGTAGCAAACTACGCCAGCCACCCTGCTGCTCGTTAGACAGGTTGATCAGCGCCTGCCGGAAACGGCGCAACGCATCCAGATCGGTTTCCATCCCGCCTGCAAAGTCTTCAGTCGCGGGAGGCTCGTTAAGCGCTTCGGTGAGCACCGCCTGGGTATGACGGTCGGCATAAACCATTAATGCGCCGAACCCGAAGCAAAGCCCCAGCCAGCCAATGACTGCGGCATGAGCAAGCAGACGCCGCCAACGATGCCAGCTATCGATGGACTGATAAGCATAACGTTGCCCTGGCAACAGTTGCCCCAGCAGATCATGGCTGAACCAGCCTTCATGCTGAGCGTCGGCATCCAGCCCTTGACCGGTAAGGAATAGCCCGCACAGCAGAGGCGGCTCGCTGTAGGGATTAGCGTCAAAGGCCGGCAACAAAAGCTTTTCTAGACGCGGCCGCAAATCGCCGATGCGTTCCGGCAGGCTAAAAGCATCTGGGTCAGGCACGCCGCGCACGCCCAGTTCTATGCGTAGATCGAACAACCGCTGGCCAAGTCCGCCAAACATTTCATCGAGAAACGCGCCCGCCCCGCCAGCACGGTGCTGGCTGAGCAAACCAAAGGGTTGCTCACGCTGTGGCGGTGTCAATGCGGCACCCCACTGGGCGAAACCAGGCACGGCTTCGGCACCCGTAATGATGAAATACACCGGTAGCCTGGCACCGAAAACCTTCACCAAGTCATCCAGACGGCGACGCAGATTGTGTCCCTGTTCGGCCAAACGCTCATCAGAATCGGTCAACAGGCGTTTGCTGTCGATCACCAGCAACACACCGTTGAGCGGCTCGCGACGCCGCGAACGCAGCAGCCAGTAAAGCAAACGCCGCCATTCCGGGCCAGCGTCGCTATTCCCTTCAGCCAAGCGGCCTGCAGGATCGATGATCACACCCCGTTCGAGGAACCACCAGTCGAGCGTTCCAGTAGGCATTGCCTGCTTGCCACGACTGGTCGAGCGCAATGCCGAAGTCAATCCACTGTTGACCAACACGCTGCTTTTGCCACTGCCACTCTCACCCAGCATCAGGAACCAGGGCAGCACGTACAGCGGTGAACCCAGTCGACTCAGACGCGAATGGCGCAGCATGCGCACACCGCTGTTCCAGTCCTGATCCAGGTTGGGAGCCTCATCGCGACGACTCTGTGGCAACTCGCTTTTCATTCGCGCACGCAAGCGCCAGGCGTACCAGCGTCGCCCGATCCAACGGGCGACCAGCGCCAACAGAATGGTCCCGATAAAAATGGCCGGCACGTACCACAGCGGCCAATCCTCATAGAGTGCCAGCCCCCAAAGCACCAACGCAAAACTTGCCAGCAGCAACACCCAGAGCAACAAGACCCCCGCTTTCTTCAACATCAGCGCATCTCCAGCAATTGGCTGACTTGTCGACCCAGCGAGAGGTCGAAACTGATGTAAAGCACGGTCAACACAATCAAGGGAATCCCAATCAGCAGAAGCAGCGAAATACCGGGCAAGCCACGGCGTACCACACGAACCCGTTTCGGTAGCTGGTCTTCGGGTTGTTCAAAGAGGTGGCTGGTGGCATCCAGCGGCACCATTTTGTTATCGAGGATGATCCGTTCCAGGCACAACCGGCGGTACTGAGCCAGCTCGCCACCCGGACGTGTCGCGTAGCGGCCCTGAAAGCCGCTCAACAACGCCAGACCAAAAACCTCACGGGCACCCACCGCCGCTTCGGGCAACGCCTCCAGGCGCTGAAAGAACTCAACGCCGGCACGACTGGTTGAAAAGTAATGACGTTGCAACGGCGCACGACGCCATTGTGCAGCGCCTGGCCAATCACGAGACATGGCTGTTTCGTCGACCCAGGCCACCACAGCGAACAGTGCCTCGCGCACATCAGCCTCGGTAAAGTGCAATTCGCGGGCACGATTGGCAGCGGCGTCGAGCAGCACGATCAGCCCCGGCGCGAGGGTTTCGTAGGATTGCGCAGGATCGATGACGCCACTTTTGGCAGCGTCAAATATCGACATCCAGCATTCAGCCAGGCGGGGATTGATCATGTACGCACCACCACCAGATCGATGATCAAGTCAGCCGGCGGCTGGGGCAGGAAAAACGCAGCCTGACGCTCGTGCTGCAGCGCTTCCCAGCCATCACTGAGTGTCTCCAGGCGGAAGTACAATGCCCCCGCTACCCTCGGCAGACCTTGTGGGGGCACCTGGAGGTAGATCAGTTCAATACCGGGTAACGCGCGATTGACCAACCCTTCCATGACGCTGACCGCCCCCAGCTTGCCATCCAGCGGTAAGCCCTCGGCCAGCCACACAGGGTCGACCGCGCTGCGAGCCACCAGGAAATAACGATGACGCGGGCCGAAAAAGGCGTCCGGCAACTCGGCTTGATAGAGACCTTCCTGCAATTGCAGGCGCACAAGCAACTCGGAGCCGATACTTATTTCATTGAGTTGCTGGCCGATCAGGGCCACCAGGGCAATGGTCGCGACCCCGGCCTCTTCATGCTTGTAAGGCGGCACCAGCAAGCGGCCATCAGGGGTTTCACCGAGCATGTCGCAGACGTCGGAAAACAGGCTCAACTCACCGACCAACTGGCGCAGGGTGCCGTAAAGCTGCCACGGCGAAACCTGCGGCGTTTCCAGCATGTGGGTCAGCAATGGGCCATAACGGTTCAGTACTGCCAGGGCCATCAGATGGTTGACCTGAGCACCGTCGAAATCGCCCCGACGCGATTCACCCGGCTGCTTGTACACCGACAGCTGTCGCGCCCGGCCGACCAATTCGTCGCGAACTTCGCGCAGGGTTTGCAGCAACATCGGTGACGCTGCCAGGTTGACCGACGGCGGCACATAGCGCTGCGCAGGTCGCACGCGGTCGCCGTCGAGGTCAAGACGGGCAATCGGCAACAATTCATACGCGCTCAGATGCTCCAGCTCGTCTTCCCAGAACAGCCGCAACACGTAAGACATTGGGCGCACCCGCGCTTCCGGGGAATTGCCGAGACGGTCACCGATCACTTCCGGGTCAGCGGCCACGACAAAGCGCGCTTCCGCCCGAGAACCGTCGGACAGTGTCTCGAACACTTGCGCGTTGGCATCGCCTGGCAGTAAGCGGCGCAGACCCACAAACAGCGTGCGGCCGCCACTGAAGTCGCCCAAGTCCAGGGTACGCGACTCCAGCACCGCATTACCTGGATACTCAGCCAACGTGCCTTCGGGGAAGCGCACCGACAATTGATCCAGCAGGCACTGTTTGGCAACCAATGCAGATTCGTTGATCTTCAGGGAGATCAAGCCCCACGGGTAAGGATGGTTCAACTCCGTGGTGCGGGTCAGACGATGCTCGATACGGGCATCGTTCTGTTGAAAATGCTGAGGCTGGAGAAACAAGCCCTGGTGCCAATACAACAACTGATCGATATTCATAGGGCTCGCGTTCGGGCAAAAGATTGAAAAAAAGTGGCGACTGCAACGCTCACGATAAAAAAGTCAGTCCTGTGCGCCCGGCAGGCGCACCTCGCCTTCTCTGGGTTGCACAGGCTTGGGCAGCGCAAGACGACTTTCCTTGCCACGCAGCAGAGCCTCGGACCCTACGAGCAGGTCAATGGCGATGGGGCGCGGCGTGGCGGTCCAGGTTTTGCTGAAGAAACCAGTGGAAGTAACGTCGACGCCGATCTGATACAGCTTGGCGCTGCGCATCGGGTCCAGGTGGGCGTAGCCTGCCGAGATGCCGACCATCTTCGCGCCCTCGAGCCGAGGCAGACTCAACTGCTTGCTCTGACCCGGCTCGATGAACAGCCGCGTGAGGCCGATCATTCCGGTCGGCGCGCTGTTCATCAGCAACAGACTGCTCAATTGCTGGGAACTGCCGGTGTAGGCCGAAAACGCACTGATCTGATCGAACTGCGTGACCACCACCAACAGGTTATGCGCCTGGCCGTCGTACTGATTGAGGTCGTTATCGGCGGTAAAGCTCAGCTCGATGGCATTCTCGGTGTAGTCCCATTTGAGTTCGGTGAGGGCCTTTTGCTCGGGGGTGAGTTCCTGGCTGCTGCAGGCGGTGAGCAGCAGACAAAGACTGAGCATTGCCCCAAAACACTTCATGGATGACCCATTCATCAAGGTGCTCACGCCATCACCAGGACAGCGGTCTGGCTTGGCTGCGAAACCGTACCCATGGTGTTGTTGGCGTTGTGCATGGTCTGGCAAGTGACGCGCACGGCGGGCTTGCCACCGACCATCACTTTGCTGCTGCCATCGATGAAAATCATTTCGCCCTTGACCTTGCCGCTGGTGACGCCACCGGCCACGCCCGCCTCATCACCACTGGTCATCAACACCTTGCTGGACATGTTCATCGCTGGCATGCCATCCACCAGCACTTCCATCACCAATCCACCCGGATCTGCAGCGCTGGTATCGGCAGTATTGGGATAAGGCAAAGGCACTGGCCCGGCTGGCGGGACCGGTGTTTTGCAGATATCGGGCACCGTGGACATCGCCATCGCACCGCCATTATTGAGCATGTACATAATCGATCTCACCCCAGCTTGATGCTGTCGCCATCAATGGCAACGCTACGTTGTGCATTCAGATCCAGCGTGTCGGCCTGCACGCTCCAGTCGTCGAGCACGCGCTGGCGCAAGGAACCTGCATGGAATTCTTCATGGCCTTCGACTCGACGGCGGCTATCACCAAAATCCGCCTCGTGGCGCACGGCCTTTTCGCGGTGATAAACGCTGTTGTCGTGCCGCTCGACCCAATGGTTCTCAAGGTGCTCGCCACTCATGGCCAGGGTGCCGACAGTCAGGCTGGCGCGTTGCATCTGCACACTGCCCTGCTCGGCACACACCCGTAATGCAATACCGGCGTCAAGGCTCACGCCGTCGCGAGCCTGAATGCTCAGCGCGCCAGCGGGCAGGCTCAAATGCAGGTCGCCGTCCAGATGCATACGCGCCGGTTGAGCGATGACGCGTTCAAGCACGCTAAGGATGTAACCTCCTTGCGCGTCCAGGCTGACCAACACCTTGTCCCCCACTGCCGGACGCACCAGACAACCGAATGCGGGTTTTAGCCAATAGCGGCGGCCATCGCTGCTGACCACACCGAAACGCTCGCCATCCAGTGCGTTGACCTGTGCATGGCATAATTCAGCAGCGGCATCGCAATACTGCGGGGCTTCATTCATCTCGAATTTCCTAAAGAGGCAGGCCGCCATTGCTCGGCGGCGAGGCGTTCGGTATCAACGGGTTGGATGGCCTGAGGGTTGCTCTGCTGCCAGTCGGCCTGGGTAAAATCGGCGGCATGGGCATTCATGCCTGTCACGTCGGCCGCGACGAACGAGGCCCGCGAGGCATGCAGCGCTGTGCAATCGGCATAACGCAACAGTGCGCGGTCAAACCGCGCGCCTGGCATCTGGGCGTCTGCCAGAATGGCCATCTCCAGAACTGCATCACTGAAATCGACCGAGTCAAAATGGCTGGCATTGAACAGAGCGCCCTTGAGGTTCGCGCCGAGAAAAGCCGGGGACTCGCCCGTACTGCGATAGAACGAGGCGCCCTCCGCCTGCACGCCATGAAAATCGGCCCCGCTCAAGGACGACTCATCGAAGGCACACTGCTGCAAGGACGCCAGACCGAAGCGCGCCTGATCGAGTTGGCAGTCGATCAGCCGAGCCTTCTCGAAATGCGCCGACTGTGCGTCAAGACCCTTCAGATCGCACCGGCTCCATTGGGATTGGCTCAATTGGGTGGCTGCCAGTCTGATGCGCGGTACGCGGCACTCCAAGAGCGTGAAAGCCTGTAGCTGCGCACCCGACAGTTCCAGATCCTCGCCGTGGCATTGCGCCCAGTAGGCCTTGTTCCAACGCACATTCTTGAACAGCGCGCCCTGCAATGAACACGCGTTCATGTGCAACGAATCCGCAGTACTGTCGGAGAAATTGGCGCCGTCCAGGCGGCAGTCTTTCCAATTGCTTTGGGTCAGAATCGCCCCGGTAAATTGCGCGCCACGCGCATCAACTTTTTCCAGCCGCGCGTTGCTCAAATTAACGCCACGATAGTCGCCACCCGCCAGATTCAACGCTCGCAAGGGCTGCCAATCCGCCAGCAATTCCCTTAGACGCTCTGCACTTAATACCTCAAGCATGAGTCAAGCTCTCCTTGAGTCGGCAACGGGTCATCAATGCCTGCTCCAGGCGCACGCCATTGCCATGCACAGCGTCACTGGCCAAACCATGCAAGTTGCTGCCACTGAAGTTGGTCTGCTCCAGGCACACCTTGCGCAAGCGGCCGTTAAGCAGGTTGGCGCCAGACCAATCAGCGCGACTCAAGTCACATCCCGACAGATAGACACCTTGCGCGATCAGCTCAATACCATCGGAATCACTCAGGTCGCAACGGGTCAGCAGCGCGTCGTTAAGCCGTGTGCCGCGCAGGCTGGCGTGATTCAGATCGGCGTCCTGAACGCTGGCATCAGTCAGGTCGGCATCGTCCAGGCGCACACCCGGCAAGACGCAGTGATCGGCCACACGCAGGTTTTGCAGATTGCACTCGCGCAGGTCCAGATTGCGCCCCACAACCTTGGCGAAATCGGCTTTGCTGAGAGTGGCGCGGCGCATGTCCGTCGCGTCCAGTGTGCAGTCGTAGAACGTGGCTTTGTGAAGGTTGCTGTCCGCGAGTATTGCGCCACTCAGGTCGCATTTATTGAGGCGCAGTTTGCTTAGACTGGCGTTGCTCAGTTGAGCCTTATCGAGGCTGCATTCGTTGAGTTGAGCTTGTTGCAGGCTAGCCTCGGTGAAATCAGCACCGGAGAAATCACTTTTACTGGCTCGAATACCCAAAAGGTTGGCCCCCTTGAACGACGCTCCTTGGCATAGAACCCGTTGAAAGACTGTTTCTTGCAAGGACGCCTTATCCAGACTCGCAGCACTCAAATCACAACCGACAAATTGACTCTGGCTCAGATCCGCATTTGCCAGACAAGCACCTTTGAGCTGACAGTTTTCAAACAGCGTTCTTTTCAGGTCTGCTTGACCCAGATCTATCCCTGAAAGATCAAGGCCATTGAGGCTGAGGTTCTGCAACGACTTACCCGCCACGTGTAAGGCTTGCAGCGATTCGCGGGTCAGATTGCAGTATTCGGCAGGCGTTGGTACGGGGCCGAATTTGATTCGATCAGCCGCCAGTGCCTTGTCGACAGCCGCGAGTTTCTGATCGATGGTGGTCTCGATCGCTTGTGCACGGGAAAATCCCGCTGCCACTTTTTGAACCATATCCGCCTGCTGTGCTAGAGGCAGGTCCAATCGGGCCAGCAAACCCATGAGGTCAACCTCGGGTACTGGTTGCCTTGCCAACGCCAGGGTCTTCTCGACATCCAGATCCAATCGAGTGATCGCACTCCGGGCATGGCGCATGCTATCGGCCTTGGCCTTAGCGAATTCCGTCTCGATTTCGGCTCGTAGCGCCCCTGGATCGAAGGGCTTGGCAGGCGGCTGTGGCTCTCGCATGAACGCCGAAAAATCCAGTTTGGCCAACGGCGGATAATCTGCACGGTTGAAAGGCATGCCCATGCCTGTCGCCATGTCCTGGGCGACCTGAAGACTCTGCTCATGCGCCACGGATAATTCGGCGTGTATTGCGTCCGCAGCAGCCCGCACACTGGCAATCATGGGCCCGGAGTCGAACACCTGCGGCTCGGTGGGCGGTATCTCGACCGGTTCGACCGGAGGACGCGGCCAAAGCCGATCAATCCATGTCTGCTTGTCCCGCTCGGCATCCCCGACACGCTCAAGGGCCATCGCCAGTGTGGCGATATCCTGCGCATCGATATCGAGTACAGACACCTCTGCCCGGTATAGCAAAAGCACACTCTGCGCCTCGGGGAACAGCCATACCGTATCGAGGTCCATTGGCGCCTCGGTGATCGCAAGGTGCTTATCAGTGCGCTCGACAAAAAGTCGTGGTCGCAGGCCAGGCAGGCGCCCGGACACTTGTGCCTGGGTGGGGTGCATACCCGTCACCGACCAAGCTTCATCACCTCGCCAAAACCCGGCACTGCATTGGTCCTGCGCCACTTCATCGAACCAGCGGGCATCGGTGTCCAGCGGCAGGAACGGTGCACGATAGGCGGCCCAGTCCTCGTCAAGGGTGCCCATAAAGGCACTGCGCGCAGCGCTTTGCGGTGGTAACGGCATGAAGCTGGCAGTTGCCGGGCGATCCTCGGGATCGCAAACACTCAGGTTCGCGACTTCCAGTTGCGCGAGTGCAGCTCCGCCTGCGGTATCAGTATCCGGACAATGACCTTTGCCCACTGGGTTATCCGCCCATCGGGAACCACCGTAGGCGTTTTCCAGGCTCAACGGCAGGCAATCGATCTGTCCAGTTGTAACAGGCATCCAGCCCAAGAGGCCCTTGTTCCATTGACGGGGCGGGAACACATGCAGTGTTTTCTCAAGCGTTCCCAGACGTACCCGCACTGCCATTCCAGCGCGCTGTGCATCGGTCAGGGCATAGGCTTGCCCCTGCACTGCGAAGGTGCCACGGCTTTTTTTCAAACCGCTGTCCAGCGCCTGCTTGCCCATGCGCTCGGCGAGCCAGCTCCAGGTTTGCCCGGCGGGCATGATCTTGCCTTCGGCATCCACTAATAGGCCGAAAGTAACCACCAGGACATGGGTATCCCGCAGCTTGGAAGTAGCAAGCAATACAAGGCTGGCGTGTTCACATTTGAGTTGCATCAGACTCTCCGCACATGTTTTAGAGCAACCGTCGCCTGTCAAACTGCGGGAGCGCCGCCAGCGGCGCCGGCACCGTCACCAGCGACTTCGGCCGCCTCCACACTGGCGGCACCTGCTGCTGCCTGAGCTTCTACATTGACCTGATTGACTGCGGTTTCGAGGATGATTTTTTTCAGTTCTATCGAGGCTCTACTTGTTAACGCTTGTATCGCCAAACTTGGAGGAATCGGGACCGGCGTGTTAATTAAAGTATCCGTAATCCGATTGCCTATCACTGCTGAGTCGCCCACATAAATACTTTCGACAACTGACAGTGCGCCGCCAAGTAGGACGTTTCCGGAAACATGTAGATCAGCATCAACATGGACAATGCCGTCCGATTTGATAACCACGCCATCCTGGGTCAATACAATAGTATTAGCGCCCACCGTAATCTCGTGAGACATGGTGGATAAATGCATAAAATAGGCAGACTTTTCCAGTTTTACTTCATGCCTCTCGGAGCCGACGACAACCGAACTGCCGTTATAAAACGATTTATCACTTTTGGCTTTATTGACCTTCTTGTAAATCTCGCCAATATTAACCTTTAAGGGAACCCACTCATATGAAAACGCTGCGATACCTAGTTTGATATCCGCACTCACGCCATTGAGCGCGACATTCAAGTTTAAACCGTTAGCAACAATAGAACCTTTAACTGCGGAAAAACTCGCCGCCAAGTCAATGGTCGCCGTGCTTTTCTTGGTTCTATTACTTACATACGCATAGCTACTGGCACCACCCTCCTCTGGTGAATCTACACCACCCGGTTCACTTGTGAACTTTCTGCTCAACCCTGTTTCTTTGGAGTTGGCGTCCATCGGCGACTTCGGCGCACTCCCCCCACCGATAGACAGCGTATAGACACCCGGCACCTCATGCTTATACGAACTGGACGCCAGTTGCATATGCTTGTCCGTTCGCAAATGCGCCCCACTGATATCGCCTTCGCCCAACGTAAAACTACAACCGGTAGAAGCGCCCATCTTCATCATGGGCCCGGACGGGCTGTCTTCCATGGCAAACAAATGCCCACCGGGAGTGCTCAAGCCACTTTGGGTCGCGTTATCGCCGGTGACCACATTAGGGTTCTCGGAGTTGGGCACGCTACCGGTGATTACCGGGCGGTCTGGGTCGCCGCCTAAAAACGACACCAGCACTTCCGTGCCTTTTAACAGCGGGAAATTCATGCCATGGCTCGAACCGCTGGACAACGTGGCCATGCGCAGCCAGGCCGAGCCACGGGTGGCGTTCTTTGCGCCGCGAATAAACGGAAAGCTGACTTTGTAGCAACCCTTATCGTTAAGCAGTGGGCGACCGGTGTCTTCATCACCATCCACTACCGCACTGAGCACACCCTGCACATAAGGCCGGGGCGTGACACAGAGTGCACGGAATTGCACATCGCCGGGCAAGGCGATAAAACGGGTGTTGATGCCCTGCCCCGGACCTTCACCCTCCGAGCCCAGGCCCGGCAACGGCTGATAACCCTCATGGTGAACTTCAATAACTTGATAACCGGCATTGAACATCGGACGCGGATGGCCCACTAACAGCATCGGATAGCCTGCGCGCAACCCCGTGGCTCGACCGGCGCCATGAAACTCCCGTTGACGACAACCGATGGCCTGGGCGCGTCGATTGGCCAACCATTGCCCCTGTTCGAGGGAACCGAAGTGCTCGCCATATAGCCCTTGCCCGCCGATAAATACAGGCGAACTCGATACCGCCGTGCGTTGTTCGAGTGAGGCATCTGCCCCAAGGCTGGCACTTGCCACCGAGGCGTTGACCTCTAACTTCAACTGCGCGTTGGTCGCGGAAAAGTCCTGTAGCGTGACTCCCGCCGCTTGCCGGACCAGCTTGCGCTCGAAGCTACGGGCTACCGCCAGGACCCGGCCTACATCCAGTTCCGAATCTTGACGACGATAGGTCAGAAGACTGGGGAGTTGCGGCTGGTAAAGCCTGTCGCCACACAGCACCAGCGCCTCTCCGTCAGGCCCTTGTTCAAAGAAGTAATACACACCGAAATATTCAAGAAGACGTGAAATAAAGGCGAAACTCGTTTCTTCGAACTGGCAGGTAAAAGTCGCCTGTGTCAGCGGATCATCAGCCAGAGGCAGGCGGATATCGAAGTCATAAGCCGAACCGGGCAAACCGTTGATACCCGGCCCTTCGACATTCAGATCAGCCAGCTTGAGCACGTCGCGAATCAGTTCCGGCAGGCTTTTGTCCAGCCAGATTTCGGAAAAGCGGAAATGACGCAACTGCACAAAGCGCGGTTCCAGCACCACACGGTAGTAGTAATAAAGGGAATCGGCGTCGAGATAATCGACCTCCGTTACCATGCCCTGATAGGGGTGCGGCAAACCCAATGCATCACTCAGGGTCAATACCGCTCGGTTGCCAAGTAGCGCTTCGTCATCGAACAAGGGATTGATCGTGGCCAGCCGAACCTCGAAACGATACGGCTGAGAGAGCTTTTCCTCGCCCTGCCACTGCTGCACCCACAACGTTTCTAGCAACAGCGAGGGTGCAAGGCTGGCGAAAGTACAGAGCGCGTGATCATTGAGAGCCATCAATCAATCCTTGTTCTTCAGTAGGTAAACGAGCGGTCACTCTAGGGTTTCAAGCAGCGCTTCACCCTCGGGTAAAGACCTGATCGCATCGGCCTCTACCTGGGTAATCACCCACTCCCCGCCACCACCCACCGCCACATGTAGCCCGGCCAGCGGGCGCTGATCGGCAATCGCCCCCAGCAACACGTCGGACAAACGCGGCGTCAGGCTTTTGCGCAGAATGAAGTCGATGTTGCGCGCTCCGCTCTCCACTTCTGTGCAGCGTGCGGCGATGGCGTCGGCGACCTCCTCCGAAAACGTCAGGCGTACTTTCGACGAGGCCAGCAGGCGCTCGCTGAGCCGGCCCAGCTTGAGGCGCACGATGCCTGCCAGTTGCTCGCTGCCCAAGGTGAAAAACGGCACGATGGTCATGCGCGCCAACAACGCAGGTTTGAAATGGCGGGACAGGGTCGGACGGATCTTTTCCGCCAGGGTGTCCGGGTCTGGACGCCCATCGATGCACAGGTTCTGGATTTCTTCGGTGGCCAGGTTACTGGTCAGCAGCACCACCGTGTTGGAGAAGTCGATCTGCCGTCCTTCGCCGTCGGACAGGCTGCCCTTGTCGAAGACCTGATAGAAAATGTTCACCACGTCCAGGTGGGCTTTCTCCACTTCATCGAGCAGCACCACCGAATACGGACGCTTGCGCACCGCCTCAGTCAACATGCCGCCTTCGCCGAAACCGACATAACCGGCAGGCGAACCCACCAGACGGCTGACGGTGTGCTTCTCCTGGTACTCGCTCATATTTACCGAGATCATCGCCTGCTCGCCGCCGAACAAGTGTTCGGCCACGGCCAAGGCGGTTTCGGTCTTGCCGACACCCGATGGACCGACCAGCAGGAATACTCCCAAAGGCTGTTGCGGATCGCGCAGGCCGGATTGCGCGGCCTTAAGGATTTCCGCGATCTGTTCGACGGCAGTGTCCTGACCGCGAATGCGCGTCTTGATGTTATCGGCCAAGGCCAGCACACCACCCGCAGCGTCGCGCAGCACTTTGCCCAGCGGCACGCCGGTCCAGTCGGAGACGACCTTGGCAATCGCATCCGGATTGACTTCGGTGAACAGCAGCGGTTCGTCACCTTGCAGCGCAGCCAGCGCCTCGCGGGCCTGATCCAGCTCGGCCTGACGTTCGCCCAGCGATGCCAGTACCTGAGCAGCTTCGCCCTCAGCCAGTGTCGGCAGATCCTGTTCTTTCAGGGTCAGCTGCTTACGGGCTTCGAGAACGCGTACCGCTGCATCACGCTCGGCCAGCCAGCGGGCTTCCAGCACGGCACGCCTGTCGTCAATGTCAGCCTGTTCGTCTGCGATATCTGACAGGCGCAGGTCTTCCACAGGGAAACCGTTGGCGCGGTCGCGCTCCAGTGCGTTCAGCTCGCGAGCCAGACCGGACAACTGCCGCTCCATGCGCTCCAACTCGGCAGGCTTGATGCCCAGGCCGATCCGCACCCGAGCGCTGGCGGTGTCGAGCAAGTCTACGGCCTTGTCCGGTAGCAAGCGCCCGGTGATGTAGCGATCCGACAATTCGGCGGCGGCAACGATAGCGTCATCACGCACGCTGACACCGTGGACTTTTTCGTAATGACCCTTGAGACCACGCAAGATCAGCACGGCGGTTTTGACACTCGGCTCATCCAGTTTGACCAGTTGAAAACGGCGCGCCAAGGCTGGGTCTTTCTCGAAGTACTTTTTGTATTCCGACCAGGTCGTGGCGGCGATGGTGCGCAACTCGCCACGGGCCAATGCGGGCTTGAGCAGGTTGGCCGCATCGGACCCCCCTGCCGCGCCGCCAGCACCGATCAGCATGTGTGCTTCGTCGATGAACAGGATCACCGGCGTGGTAGATGCCTTTATCTCTTCGATGACGCCACGCAGGCGGTTTTCGAACTCGCCCTTGACGCTGGCGCCCGCTTCCAGCGCACCCAGATCGAGGCTCAGCAGGCGGGTATTTTTAAGAAAGTCCGGCACTTCGTTCTGGCTGATCAATAACGCCAGGCCTTCGACCACGGCGGACTTGCCCACACCGGGTTCGCCCACGGCGATAGGGTTGTTTTTACGGCGTCGGGCAAGGATGTCGATCATCTGACGAATCTCATCATCGCGGCCGAAAATCGGGTCGATGCGCCCCGCCGCTGCCTTGGCGGTAAGGTCTTCGCAAAAGCGACCGATATTGTCTTCAGCGGCGGGCGCGATACCGCCTGCACTGGCGACCGAAGAAGACCCCAAGCCGGATTGCAGACTGTCCAGCGGACCTTCACTGGAGCCGCCCAACAGGTGGGAAAATTCAGCCGTCAGGGCATCGGCGGAAATGGGCTTGAGCATTTCGCCGTAACGAGTGCCGGCGGTGTAGTAACCCAGACGGGAAATCAGCGCCAGCAGCAGCGAGCCACCGCGAATCCGCCCGGTGCCGACCACCAGCGAGGCAATCAGCCAGGCATCCTGAATCCACTCAGTGAGCAGGCTGGCGAACACCGGCCGCCCGGGATTACCGTTTTTCAGCTGCGCCAGGCCGTCGTCAAGCAGCGCGCGCAGGCGCATCGGATCGATTTCGAATCGCGTAAGGATGCGCGTCACATCGGCATTCGGATCTTCCAGCAACTGACGCAGCATGTGCTCCAGGGAAATCTCGTAATGAGTGCGCGCCAGGGTCAGGCCCGCCGCGTTCTCCAGGGCCTTGGTGCTGTAAACATTGAGCCTTGCGAACAGCGGTTTGAGTTCTACCTGAATCATCTATCGAGCCCTCTCTTCGAGCATTGGTCCGTGTTCGGCCGTAAGCATGAATACAACGTCGTCCTGTGTGTCGCCGTCACCCAGCCAGGTATCGAGGCCGAGCCGCTGCCAGCCGCCCCCCAGCGAAGCGCATTGCTGCTCATCTGCAGCAAGACGCATGACCAATCGGCTGCGTAGCGGCGTCTGCAGGTACAACGCCACCAACCGTTCGAGCTTTTGATAAAGCGCTTGCCCTGGCAGCAACCCGTGAAAACGCTCGGCACTCAGTGAGTCCAGGCGGATATCCAGCGTGCCACTGCGGTCCATGACCTCTCGACCGAGCAGGCTGTTTTCGCCTAATACACCGCACTGCATTCCCAGGTAAGTGCGCGCCGGACGGTCAATGCGCAGACGCGTCTCGACACAGGGCACCACTTCCACCGGCACATCTTCGAGCACCGCCTTGACCAACTGTTGCAGGCCGAGGGCCGAGCGCGGGTGCTGGTTGAATAAACCGGCATAACGCAGCAGATCGACGGATTGATCCCGTTGCTCGGGACGCGCATCCGCAATGCCGATCAATGCCTGTAGCTGGCGCAGGCTCTTGACGTCCCGTCGCTCGGTAATATCAATCCAGATCCGGTGCTTTTCCCAAGCCCGAAACAGCAGTGGGTAAAGCGCGGCATGCAGGATGTCGAGAAAGTCGCGCCCCGCTGAATGGCCCTGCAGTTGCTCGTCGATCAGGTCTTCGGTGTAAAACGTCGGCAACGGCGAGGTGACGCCATACAGGCCAAAAAAGTTGGCCTCTATCCGATAGCGGCCATCTTCGCTTTGCTCGATACGCTCGATATCCCGTTGGGGAAATCCAAGCCCTAGCCGTGGCCGGACCCGCACGTTCTCGACGAAATCTTTTTCGC
The DNA here is from genome assembly GCF_034314155.1 of Pseudomonas sp. 5C2. Classification (NCBI taxonomy): domain Bacteria; kingdom Pseudomonadati; phylum Pseudomonadota; class Gammaproteobacteria; order Pseudomonadales; family Pseudomonadaceae; genus Pseudomonas; species Pseudomonas sp. 5C2. The sequence continues at coordinate 1,886,311 of NZ_JAVIWH010000002.1, forward strand.
TCGGGAAACGCAATCGCAACAGGCGCAAGGCCTGGAAAAAACCATAGTCGCCGCCGTCATCGAGCAGCGGATCGATCACAGCAGGCGTTGGTGCCCGATCTTCGCTGGCCATTTCAAGGTCTCATGGTTGACGCTGTCGAACAGCGTGAAAGCGGTAAAGCTATTAATAGCTGTACAGCCAGCGAAAAATTCATCGAGCACGCAACCGAACATGTAGAAATTGCCTGGACTCAGGAAGTGGTCGCCCCGGCACTCGACCCGGACCACGCTGCCTTCAATGGGCAGCCCGCGAATGAAACGGCGCTCGTGGGTAACCGTGACGTTTTCGATAGCATCGATTCGCCGCTCGTTGGCGTCCTGGGCGCCTTCGCCGACGCTAGGCAGATAGAGCGACAGCAGGCCTCGCAGGTAGTCGCGATCAGCCAGGCGGAAGTGATTGGCATTGAGCTGCGAAAGCATGCGCCACAACAGTTTGTCGTCGAACTTGGGAGGCTGGCACGGAGTAATACTGCGAATGCTCTTGAATTCGACCCTGGGTGGCGTGTTGTCGGTGGGCTGATTCAAATCACCCAGACGCAAGCTTTCCGGCAACTTGCCATTGGTACACAGCAAACCGATGGACAGCGTCATCTCGCCAGGCACTTTGCCTTCGCGGTAGGGCAGGCTCAAATAATGGTCATAGCCGTGAGCGTCGATAGTCGACTGTCGGATTCGCAAGTTGTAGGTATCACGCTGCGAGAACGTATTGAACGGCTCCAACTGCCGCTCGCCCCCTGCGGCAGAATAAGCGCTGACCTTGAGCACCGAATGAATTCGCATGCTCATGCGTTGGCCATGATCGGCGGGCTGGATGCGGTAGTCGACTTGCTTGTGGTCGATGCGCAACGGGTGCGCTTCCTGGGCAAACAGGTTGATCGCTGGGGTTACCCCCATCATGAAACTGTTGGCGGACAGATTCGGCGTCCAGTCCGGCAAGCTCTCGAACATCAGACGTACGCTGAATCGGCCGTCCTTGCCCCTGACACGCCACTGTTTGAAACCGGAAAGCTCGACGAAAAGAAACTTCTCGGGCAGCGCGAAGTACTCCTGCAAGCAGCGATAGGCAGGATGGGCGGTGTCGGGAAAAGGCAGCAAGACATTGCTCGCATCGAACCCCAGGCCACGTAAATGCCTGGCTGGCAGCAACGTCATGGGCTGCCCTTGCGCACAGATACGAATCTCACGCAGGTTGAGCTGCAGCAGACGCAACAACTTGCAGCCATCCACCAAGCCATCGCCGAGATAGAAACGCAGGGTGTCAGCGTGCCAGTCATCTGGATCGGCGGTGGTGAAAGCGAAATCCAGGACCAGACTGCGTTCTTCACCGGCACCGCCATCCCAGCGTGTACCGATCAGTTGCAGCGGTTCGAGGTCTACCGCCGAAGTGCTGCGAAAGCGCACCCGCTGTCCATCGACAGGCACCGAGGCGACCTCGCATCCGGCATCGATACGCGTGGCTTGTTGTAACGGCCCGCGGGGCTGGAATTGAAGCAGTGTCAGGCAGGGCAATGGCTGCAGATAATGTGGATAAAGCAGCTGCGCCAGCTCTTGAATGAACTCGGGAAACTCGTCGTCCAGCCGTTGGCGAACCATCCCGGTGAGAAAGGCGACACCTTCGAGCAAGCGCTCGACATCCGGATCATTGGCCGAGTCCACACCCAACAGCGGTGCCAGGGCCGGGTTGCTACGGGCAAACTCATCGGCCAGGCGGCGCAGGTGGTTGAGTTCACTTTGATAATGGTTGTTGAGCATGACTTAGTGCATCGCCAGGGAAACGCGGCCGTCCGAAGACACGCGCGTTGCCAGGTGAATGGGAATGTCCCGATCATCAATCGCCACCAGGCCTTCAAGGCTGAAGCTCAGCGACAACACTTCCTGAGCGCCTTCGGCGACCAGAATGCGCGGCGACTTCAACCGAGGCTCGTAGCGGGCGATCATGCGAGTCATGTTCTCAATTATTTGCGTGGTCTCGCCGGTCGCAAACGAACCGGCCAGATTGGTGAAATCGGGTACGCCAAAATCGGCGTCGATTGGCACGCTGCCGCGCCGGGTGTTCAAGATGCGTTGCAGGTGCTGAACGATTGACTGCGTAAGCACTTCCGCCTGGGTCAGGTGCGTGCGGCCGGTTTCAACCTGCAAGCCCGTGATGCGTTCCAGCAATCGTTTTTCTCTCAACGCCGTGTACCTTCTGAAATTGAAAGAACACCGCCCTGAACCAGGGCGGTGAAGGATGACTCAGGCTTTGCTTACGCTTTTGGCGCCAGCCACGAATCTTCGGCTTCGATGCCGTCCGGCACCCAGGTCCAGACGATTTTTTCGTAAGTGATGCCGATGTCTTCCATGTGGCCCATTTGCTTGAACTCAGGGCTCAATACGTTGGGTACCCAGGTACGGGCCGAAACAAGCACTGCGTTGCTCAGGGTGATGGTGTAGTACTTTTCTTCCGTGCCTTTGGGCGAGATGCGATAGAACTCAAGCACAACGGACTTGAGTTGTTCGCCGGAGGTCAGGGCTTGCAGCAGCTTCGGCGAAGCCTTGTCGATCTCTTTGGTCAGGGTCATGCCCTGGTGAACACGCTTGCCTGCGGGCAAGCCGGTCTGCGGGTTCTTGGGAATATCGATCAGGTGTTCAACGGCTTGTACGAGGATCATCCCTTCGTGGCCGGTAACACTGCTTGAACCTTCGATCTTGCCTTGGTTCTGGCCTTCGATACTCAGGTAGCATGGCATTGGCATAACGTGTACTCCGGGTTTAATCAGTTAGTTTTCAGGCACCGATCAGAACGTGTGGCCCTGTGTCGTTGCGTTGAATCCATCTTATGGAACCCCCGAGGCGATGACCCTCGGGTGAACACCTGAACGAACGACATTTAAGTCATTCGTTCGCTCTGCCAAATCAGCTCTTGTCGAGCTTGCCGACCAGCGACAACGTGAAAGAAGCGCCCATGTACTTGAAGTGCGGACGAACCTTCAAACCTACGCGGTACCAGCCTGGATCGCCGTCAACGTCGCTGACGGTAATGTCGGCCTGACGCAATGGACGGCGGCTGCGTACACCGGCCGCAGGGTTATCCATGTCGGCCACGTACTGACGAATCCAGGTGTTGAGTTCAGATTCCAAGTCACCACGCTCTTTCCAGGTACCGATGTTTTCGCGCTGAATGACCTTGATGTAGTGCGCCAGGCGGCTGACCACGAAGATGTATGGCAGCTGGGTGCCGAGCTTGTAGTTCAGCTCAGCTTCCTTGCCTTCTTTGTCATTGCCGAAAAACTTGGGCTTCTGGCACGAGTTGGCGGAAAAGAACGCCGCGTTATCGGTGTTCTTGCGCATGGTCAGCGCGATGAAACCTTGCTCGGCCAGCTCGAACTCGCGGCGCTCGGAGATGAGCACTTCGGTCGGAATTTTGGTCTGGGTTTCACCCATGGCTTCATAGTTGTAGATCGGCAAGTCGCCGACCGTGCCCCCGCCCTGCGGACCGATCACGTTGGCGCACCAACGGTACTGGGCAAAGCTGTCAGACAAGCGGCTGGCAAACGCAAACGCGGCGTTGCCCCACAGGAAATCGTTGTTACCACCACTGACGCTTTCGTTGTAACGGAAGGTCTTGGCCGGAACAGTGTCCTCGCCGTAAGGCGTGCGCAGCAAAAAGTGCGGCAAGGTCAGACCGACAAAACGGGCATCATCGCTTTCACGGAACGCGTTCCACTTGGTGAACTGCGGGCCTTCAAAGACCGCTTGCAGATCCTTCAGATTGGGCAAGTCCGCAAAGCTGTCGATACCAAAGAACTGTGGGCCAGCCGAGGCAATGAATGGCGTATGGGACATGGCCGAAATGGAGGCGACCGATTGCAGGAGCTTCATGTCCTGCGCGCCGGGATTGAACTCGTAGTTACCGATGATGGAGCCGAACGGCTGACCACCGAACTGGCCAAACTCAACGGTGTACACCGCCTTGTACAGACCCGAGCGGGTGATTTCAGGAGCATCTTCGAAATCTTCGAGCAACTTTTCCTTGGAGACGCTAAGAATCTCCAGCTTGTTGTTCTCACGGAAATCCGTACGGTCGACCAGAAACTTCAGCGAGCGCCATGACGACTCAAGCTTCTGAAACTTCTCGTTGTGAATGATGGCGTCGACCTGACGGCAAAGCTTGGCGTCCAGTGTGGCGATCATGTCGTCGATCAGCCCCGCGCTGACTTTCTCGGTCTGCCTTGCCGGTTCGAGCAGCTCGGTGACGAAGGCTTCGAGTCCCTGACGGGTAACCGCATAAGCTTCATCGCCCGGCTTGACGCGGGCGGCTTCTACCAACTGATCCAGCAACGAAACGGACTCGACCGCTTGACCAGTGCTGCTCGCGGCCTGACTTTTTTCTTCACTCATGGGTTATTCCTTGTCCTTTACGCCGAGTTCCGAGAGCAGGCGCTCGCGGGCACCGTCATCGTTCATCAGGGCCTGAAGTTGCTTGCGAAATTCCGGCAGGTTGCCCATCGGGCCTTTGAGCGCCTTGAGCGAGTCACGCAGGGCAATCAGCTGCTGCAGCTCAGGAACCTGGGCAACGATGGCATCGGGCTCGAAGTCGCGAATGGACTGGAAAGTGAGCGACACAGGAATCTGCTCGTCTTCCGGGGCGTTCTCCGCCAGACGATTGGGCACCGCCAACTGCAGGCTCAGGTTTTGCCCCTTGAGCACATCGGTGAAGTTGTCTTTGTCAACGCGGATCGGCTTGAGGTCTTCAACCGGCGTGTCGTCTTCACGCAAGGTGAAGTCACCGATAACCAGTTGCTTCAGAGGCAGCTCAACCTGCTCTTGGGCGCCACCGGTGTCGGAGCTGTACACAATGTTGACGCGTTCTTTAGGCGCGACTGAACCTTCACTAGCCATTTAATCTCACTCCTGTTTAGCGGGCTCGCTCAACGCAGCCGTTAGAAAACCCATGGCATTGATATGCGTATGTCTGTCAGGTATCGCGTATTGCTGAACTCAACTTGCCTGTGGACTGGCCAGACGCCAGAAAGCGGGCAAATCCATGGCGGCCAACTGCTGCGCCCATACCGTTTTTGAACCGCCATCCTCTTGAACCAACGCCAGTTCCAATAAAGGCCGAACCAGATCCGGTTCCCAACGATCCAACCCCTGCTCCGTTGCTTCTTGCAGCAATACATCCAGGGCCACTCGCAACTGGGCACGGGGCTCGAAACGGTGCAGCAACTCGCATTGGGCACGGCGCAAACGGAACCGGTCGCGGCCACTGCCGGCCTCGCGCAGGCTCGCTTGCAGGCTGGCCAATGCATCGTTCAGACGTCCGTCAGCGGCTTCTCGCCCTGCACCGTCAATCAGCGTTTGCACAGCATCCCCAGCCCCAGCGCTGACCGCCGGGGCCAACCCTTCGAGCCAGCTACGCGTTGCCCCATCGGCGAACGGCTGACCGTCGGCGAAGGTGAGTTCGACCAGCGACGGCAGGCGTGCCAGAAAATGCCGAGTCTCCAGGGAAAGGCTCGCAAGCCCGGCCAGGGAGCCTGAGCCGAGGCGCGAAAGCGCTGCATGACTGGCTCGATTAAGGTCAAGCCAAAATGGATACGTGTTCAGCCGGCCTTCGCAAAAACGCACAATATCCAGCGGCTCGCCAGCGCTCTGCAACCGGCTGAAACTCTGCAGTTCGGCTTCCGAAGGTGGAGGAATACGTGTGGTGTTGCCTTGCGCGGGCGGAGCCTGCTGCAAGGTGGTCCAGGCCGACTGTCGGTTCAGGCGAAACAGCAACGGCAACGTCGGACGAGCGTCGAGACAAAATGCTACCAGCGGCGTTAACGACGCAAACACAGCGTCTACGGCGCTCTCAATCGCCTCATCGTTTTCAAAGCTGTCCAATACATGGACCGGAGCAAGCGTCGGCGGTGCCTTGCCGGGTACCGAAGTAGACTGCGGAACCGGTACTGCCACGGCGATAGACTCGACCGGCTGAACAGGCTCAGGCGCAACAAATGCTGGCTCGGCGCTGGCCTGCACGGGCAGTTGTGACAACCGTCGACGCAACGCAAAGAAACTCGGACCATCAGCGTCCTTGTCGCGCCAAAAACGATCGATGGCGTCCCAGTTTTCGAGCAAGACAGCCAACTGATCGCCAGGCACCGGTTCGAAGCTTTCTTCGACCTTCGCCGTGAGCCATTCGAGCATCCATTCGGCCTGGTTACGCCGAGCACGCAATCGGGCTGGTGGTGGCGTCAACGTGTCCCAGTACTGCTCGAGCATTTCGCGCAGTACGTGTACCCCGGTCGCAAGGCCAGCTATACCGTTGAGCGTGGTCCAGGCACACAACAACCAGACCGCGGCATTGAAATCCTTGCCTTCCTCGCGAAGAACTTTTGCGCAGGTGTCAGCCACTTTCTGCCAGTCCACTCCGGATTCGGCATGAATATTGGTCAGCTTTTCAACTTCAATTTGCGCCAGCGAAAAGGCAGCGCCTTCTCGAGGATTGGCGCCAGCCGGACTGGCCACGCTGATCGCAAACGAACCCAACTCCTGATCGAGACAACTCATCCGTCATTCCTGCTACATCGATATGCCGCTTGATACACCGTCATGCACGCAAAAGAACTTTGCTGTCGATGCCCAGATCACTGCTGCACTTAAGGCATTATTTCCAATGACTAATTAATCAAATAGATGTCAACTCACTCGACCCAACGCCCCATTAAGAGCGTGCGATGGCCGCCGACTAAACCGCCGGACAAGAATGCGCTGACACCCCCGTCGGCAACATCAGGTGAACACCTGAATTGATCTGCGCCGCGTCTTTAACAGCGCACCACCGAAGAGCAAAAAAAGACTGTCGCCCTTATTCAGTGCAAAAAAACACCTGACAAACTCAAATAAAAATAACTGTTTTAAAATACGAACCTGCACGGAACTTATCAGGCTTTTTTTGTACGGCTTGACCGTGCGTTGCAGTTTTTGAACTATTTTTAGCCTATGCGGTATCCCCTATACCGTATGAGTAGCATGGGGTTCCTGTAGCGAAAGCGGAAAAACTTTCATAGCGCTGAAAAAAAGCAGGTACGCACGGGTCCGTACAGCGATAATGGCTGCCTAAATGAAACCTCGGCCTACATTCAGTGGGCGCCATTCCGGTCCGGTTATCGATGCAAACCTTGATCTACTGGTCAGCAGTGAAGTTATGAACAGTCTCGCGTCAACTCAATCGCTTCAACTCCCATTCGGTGCACGCCAGGCTCCCGATCACTTCAATGTCAGCGCGGAGCCAGTCTCCAATCAGTTTTTGGCCTGGCGCCGTCGGGTTGGGCACGTCATTGACGCACTGCCCTCGTCCAAGTCAGTCGAGTCACCTTTTAACGGCTGTATCGATCGTTATACGTTAGGGGCTCGACTGTTCACCGATTGCTCGAGTGACGCCTTGCTGCTTGATCGCTCGGTCGCACGCATCTCGACGGACAGCGTCCGGGATTACGTTTTCCAAGTGTTCACCGAGGGCGGTATTGACTCTATTCAGGGCGGGGGCCTTGAAAGCCGCAACCCCGTTCAGGCCAGCATTGTCGCCATGGACATGAACCAACCGATAAGAATGCACCGAAGCCATTGTCGGGTACTGACATTCTTCGTACCGCGACCGATAGTGGACGCCGCGCTACCACACGCAGAGTCGATCCATGGCCGCGTCTTCGCCAATACAACACCACTTACCCAACTGATGATCGAGCATGTCGCGACACTCTCGAAACGTCTGCCAAACATGAATCCAAATCAAGCAACGACAGCGTTCGATATCGGCATTCAGTTAATGCTCGGCGCATTTGCCAAACAGGCCAAACTGGGGGGCAACGTCAGGGCGGCGGCGCGTAGCGCAATGTTCGACAAAGCCAGACGCTATGTGCAAGACAACCTGTATCAACCCTGGTTGACACCGGAGAGCGTTCTGTCGGCGGTACAATTGCAACGCCATACGCTGTATCGGCTGTTCCAGCATGAGGGCGGATTGGGCCGCTACATCCGTAATTGCCGACTGCGTGAAGCAGCAGACGAATTGGTGCGATACCCCAATCGGCAGGTTATTGAAATCGCTTACAGCCTGGGCTTCAAAAGCGCCTCGGACTTTACCCGCGCTTTCAGCCGCAGTTATGGCATGTCCCCGCAGGACCATCGCATCATGGCTGCACAGCGAAAGTGTGAGCCTGTATAAGGCAGCAGCATAGCCACTGCCTGAAGCACTTAGTGATGCGACCTATTGACGGGAACGACCCCATAACGCGTCGCCCTGGTCAGCCAATCCAGCGGACCTCTGGCTCCTTGTGCTTAACGGGGACAGGCACGGATTTCGGGTGGCCAACAATGATTGGCGCAACCGGCTTCCACTCGGCGGGAAGACCAAGTGCATGCTTCCCCTCCGGTGTATTAAGAAAACTTTGGGCGAAACCGATCCAACAGGTGCCTAGCCCTTCAGCGTACGCGGCGAGCATCAGATTCTCGGCAGCCAATGCGCAGTCTTCGACGACCCACTGACCTTGCGTGTTCCCCGAAATCAAGATGAGTGCCGGCGCGTGGTAGAAGATCTGGAAATTTGGATCATTGAGCATTGAATGAAAGTGCTCGGACTGGGTTGCTGCGGGCATCGTCGCGAGCATGCAGGCCTTCGCTTCGCGCGAGACTCGATCCAGCAGTCCTTGATCGCGTATCACCGTGAACGTCCACGGTTGTTGGTTTACCGCGCTGGGCGCATGGGCTGCGGCGTTAATCAATCGACGAATGATTTGTTCACCAACGGGTTCTGTCGTGTACTCCCGTGTCGAGCGGCGCCCCAAAATCGCGTCGTTGATATTCATGTTGGCAAGCCTCAAATAGTGTCGTTTCACAACGTCGCCCGCCAACGACGATTCAACATTGATTTAGATCAAATCAAGGCGGGACCAGCCTCTCCCCTCGTTTCGTCTAGCACTCGCGCCAACCTGAGCGGCTCCACGTTGCGCGACATTGATCTGCATCAGAAGGACGATGCGCGTTCAACGCACACTGGATACGCCTCGCTCTCGCGAGACACGCAACGCGGGTGAAAATGACTCACGCAGGAGTACAGATATGTACGAAAAAACCATGGCGTGTATCGACGGTAGCCCCGCGTTCCGCCCGATCCTGCTGGCGCCAACCACGGACCCCGGGTTGCTTATATGAGCCGCTTGATCCGGCTTTTGGTGTACACCGTGCTGGTGTGCATCTGCGAGCTTGCCTGGGGATCGGACGAAGCTGCTCAGAGCGCCGAATCGCGCGTCACAATCCTCGTTTACCACCGTTTTTCGGAGACGGCGGACGACTCCATGACCGTCCGCATGAGCACCTTCGAAACCCAGTTACGTGTCCTGCGCGAGCATGGCTACCACATCGTGCCGCTGCGCGAGGTGGTCGGCTGGCTGCGGGATCCCAATGCGACGTTACCGCCGAAGCCAGTGGCGATCACCGTCGACGACGGGCATCGTTCGGTATTCGACAAACTGCTGCCCGTCGTGTTGCGCGAGCGGTTTCCGGTCACGCTGTTTATCTATCCATCGGCGATCTCGAACGCGTCCTATGCGCTGACCTGGGAGCAATTGCGTACATTGAGACAGACCGGGCTCATTGACATCCAGTCGCATACGTTCTGGCATCCCAATTTCAACGTCGAGCGCCGACACCGTACGCCGGCGGATTTCCAGCAATTCGTCCGCACACAACTCGACAAATCGCGTCAACGTATCGAGTCGCAAACCGGTGCCCATGTCGACATGCTCGCGTGGCCGTTCGGCATCTACGACGACGAGTTGATCGCGCTCGCCTCCGAAGAGGGTTACACAGTCGCCGTCACACTGGAGGCGCACAAGGCAGACCGGCACGCGCGGCTGCTCGCATTGCCACGTTTTCTGATGACCGATGCCTACGGCACAAGGGCGTTCGCGCACTTGCTCGGCGAACCGGACTCACTGCCGATGCCCGCAGCGGGGAACGCACGATGACCTTCATCCGCGTATTCAGGCGACACGCGATCCCGGCGCTGCTGGCCGTCACTGCCCTGCTGACCGAGCAAGGCGCCCTGGCCGTCACCGGTGTCGTGCTCGACTCGAGTACGCGAAATCCACTTGCCGGCGCGATCATCACGACGTCGGCCGGTGTGACGCGAACCGACGAACACGGCCGGTTCGAGACCGCTCACTCGGCCGAGAGCGTCGCGGCCCGCGCCCCAGGGTATCTGCGTACCGAGGCCAAAGTGTCCGGTGAAACGCCCGTGATGCTCACGCTGACCCCGTTTCGCCCGAAAGCGGTCTATCTGTCGGTGTTCGGCGTGACCAGCGCGACTCTGCGCAACAAGGCCGTCAGCCTTGCTGACAGCACCGTGATCAATGCACTCGTCATCGACGTCAAGGGCGACCGCGGCCTGACGCCCTATCGCAGTGCGGCGCGCGAGGCAATTGGCGCGGCGGCCCGAGTAACCACGCGCGCAGCACAGGAACAGGACTTTCCGGCGCTGCTTGCCAGGCTGCATACGCAACACCTGTATTTGATCGCACGCATCGTGGTACTCAAGGACGACCCACTGGCCGACGCGCATCCGGAGTGGAGCGTGCACACCGCAGAAGGCACGCCGTGGCGTGATCGCGAGAACCTGCAATGGATGGATCCGTTTTCGCACGACGTATGGCAGCACAATCTCGATGTCGCCGAGGAGGCGGCACGGATGGGCTTCGACGAGGTCCAGTTCGACTATGTGCGCTTTCCCGACAAGAGCGGGCTACGCTTTGCCCTGCCGAACACTCGGGCCAACCGGACTGCGGCAATCGTCGGCTTCCTGCAGGCCGCACGCACACGGCTAGCGCCCTACAACGTATTCGTTTCCGCAGACATCTTCGGCTACGTCTGCTGGAATCTCGACGATACCGCGATCGGCCAGCAAATCGAATTGCTAGGCGAGCCGCTCGACTATATTTCGCCAATACTGTACCCGTCCGGTTTCACCTGGGGGCTGCCGGGCTTAACCAACCCGATCACTGATCCCGGTCAGATCGTCAGGCGCTCCCTGGCGGAGGCGGTGCATCGCACCCATCTACCGGGCGTGCGTTTTCGTCCGTGGCTACAGGCCTTTCGCGACTATGCGTTCGACCATCGCCTGTTTGACGCGGCGGCGATCAGTGCCCAGATAACCGCTGCCGACGCAGCTGGCACCAATGGATGGATGTTATGGAACCCGCGCAATCACTACGACGCCGCCGATTTGCCGCTCCGTTGATCGGTGCGCTGAAGCGCTGGGCGATACTGGTTGGAATGGCGACGGCGGTGCAGATCGCGAGCGCCGCCGATTTCGATACGGCGGCGCGTCTGCAAGCCGCACAGATCGTCGAGGGACAGATCGCCGCCGGACGCGTTCCGGGTGCCGTCGTCCTGATTGGGGACGCCACGCACGTGCTCTATCGCCAAGCCTTTGGACAACGCGCGACGAGGCCCGACCCCGAGCCGATGACGCTGAGCACCGAATTCGATCTCGCGTCGCTGACCAAGGTCATCGCGACCACCACGGCAATCATGCAACTGGCCGAAGCACACCGCATCGACCTAGACGTACCTGTTGTGCAGTATTGGCCCGCTTTTGCGGCGAACGGCAAAGACGCGGTGACGGTGCGTCACCTGCTTGCGCACACCTCAGGGCTGCTGCCAGACCTGCCTGCGCGGCCACGGCATCCGGGCCGCGAAGGCGTATTGAGCGCTATCGCTGCGCAGCGTCTACGCAGCGCACCAGGCGAACGCGTCATCTACAGTGATCTGAATTTCGTGGTGCTCGGCGAACTGGTCGAGCGCATCACCCACCTTCCGCTCGACGCGTATTGCCGGGCTCACATCTTCGGACCGCTCGGTATGCGCGACACGGTCTTTGTGCCGAACGCAGGGCAAGTGGCACGCAGTGCGCCGACGATCGCCAACAAGGCCGGCATCCGCCGCGGCCGCGTGCACGATCCGACGGCCCAATGGATGGGCGGCGTATCCGGCAACGCCGGGCTGTTTTCCACGGCGGACGACCTCGCCCGCTTCGCGCAGATGATGCTGAACGAGGGGCGCGCGGGTACCCAGCAGATTCTGCGACCAGCGAGCATCGCCGCGCTCGCGGCTGCCGCCTCGCCACTCGCGACCGCGCCGTGGCGCGGCCTCGGCTGGGATCTGGCGGCACCGTTCGCGCCGAACCATGACCGCCTGCCGCCGATTGGCATCATCGGCCACACCGGATACACCGGCACGGGCCTGTGGATCGATCTGGTGACGCGCCAATTCATCGTCATCCTGACCAACCGCGTATACCCCGACGACAGCGGCGACGCGCGCCCGCTTCGTGCGCAGTTGCTTGCGCTGCTGGCAAGCCGGGCCGCGTCGGCGAACGTCGCGCAAATCGGCCGGTTGCTGCCGTCGGCATTGCCAGCGCTGCGTGCCGCCGATCGCCTGCCAACCTCGACGGGGCCGGTGCAGACCGGCATCGATGTGCTCGAGGCGCAGCGGTTTGCACCGCTCGCTGGCATGCGCGTGGGCTTGATCACCAATCGCAGCGGCTTCGACGCCGAGGGCAGGCGCACCATCGACGTACTCGCGCACGCGCCAGGCGTCAGGCTGGCAGCGCTGTTCTCGCCTGAACATGGGCTGAACATCGACATGGACGAGCGAGTCGGCGACACACTCGACACGGCGACGGGCCTTACCGTACACAGTCTCTATGGCGCGGCGCGGCGCTTCCCGACCAGTTCGCTGTACGGACTGGATGCGCTGATCTTCGACATTCAGGATGCCGGCGTGCGCTTCTTCACCTATGAGACGACACTTGGCTACGCTCTCGAGGCCGCAGCGGCGCGTGGCATTCCGCTGTTCGTGCTGGATCGGCCCGATCCGCTCGGTGCGCAGCGATTCGGCGGACCGGTACTGGACAGCCGCCACGAATCGTTCACCGGCTATTTCCCTGCACCGCTGCAGCCCGGCATGACGATCGGCGAGCTGGCGAGTCTTTTCAACCGCAACAAGCACATTGGTGCAGATCTGCGCGTCGTGCCGATGCAGGGGTACCGACGCACGATGGCCTTCGCAGACACCGGTCTCGGTTGGGTGCCGCTATCGCCGAACCTGCGCACGCTGCCCCAGCTCGATCTATACCCGGATGTCGGTTTGCTCGAAGGCGCGAATCTGAGTGTGGGTCGTGGCACACCGCATCCGTTCGAGTGGATCGGCGCACCGTGGATCGACGCGACTCGGCTCGCACACACGCTGAATGCGCTTGACGTCGGCGCGCATTTCGAGCCGCTCGACTTCGTCCCCACCGAGTCAACCTGGCACGGTCAGCTCTGCCATGGCGTGAGCATCGCTCGTGACGCAGTGCCAGCGCGACGTCCCATAGCGAGCCTGGGATTGGCGCTGCTTGCCACACTGCACGCGCTCTATCCCGACACGTTCAATCTTACTGCGACCCGCGATTCGATCGGCTCGCAAACAGTGTGGCAAGCGATTCGTGACGGTGCTGCGCCTGACGCCGCGCAAGCGCTCGACTCAGCACCGCTTGAGCGCTTCGCGCGACTACGGCAGGAAAATTTGCGTTATTGACTTCGACACTGTGCGCAACCCGTGCAGCCTGTAGTCAACGTCGACACCCTAGCAATAGCGGTGCACTCGCAACGCGTATGCCCAGTCCGTAGATCAAGCGAACCACATTGGCTCGACCGGCTCGAAATCAATACTGAGAGGTTTACCCACCAAGGCTAGCGAGCCAACCCTGGGTAGAGCCTGGAGGCCAGCAGCAAAAGAATGGCAAAAACAAACAGCATCACCGAAAAACTCGTACTCACAGCATAAACACTGTTGCCGCCGACAATCATGGCCCCGCGCAACGCGTCCACCAAATAGGTCAGCGGGTTGCACACCGCAATGACTTTCAACCAACCAGGCATCAGTTCCAATGGATAAATAGCATTCGACGCAAAAAAAAACGGCATGGTCAATACCTGGCCGATCCCCATAAAACGCTCACGGGTTTTGACGATGCAAGCAATGACCAGAGAAAAGGTCGAAAAAATACAGGAGCCGACGAACACACCCGCGGCAACGGTGAAAATCGGCAGCAACTCCCATCTGATTTCCACCTGCAAAGCGATAGCTATCAGATAGACCACGATAGCTTGCACCAGCCCGCGGAGACCGGCGGCAAAAGCCTTGACGAAGGCGGCGGAGTCATAGCCTTTGTCTGTCAAGGCTGCATCGGACATAAAGCCGTCAACCTGGGCTGCTTGGGTGGAGAACCCAAGGGTGAAAAGTCACTGAACCAAGCGGCCGTGGCAATCGACGTACCGCAATCAATGATCAGCCGTCATATTTCCCAACTGGAACGTGAATGGGGAGTGAAGCTATTCAATCACTCCTGCGCGAAGACGATGTATCGGCTTCGGAAGAGTCGGTACTGGTGCAGCCCAAACTCATGCTGAGTCGGCCGTGCGTAAGCGTCTGGCCACGGCATCAACGCCAATCTCGTGCGCAAATGGATACCACTTTACCGCGATGTTGACGGTAAAAACCTGCCGGCTTTTATTCCGTTGAACATGGAGCCAATCGCCCCCACCCTCGGCACACTAAGCACCTTCCATCAACCACCCTCTTCATTCTCCTCTTCTTCGCCCTTCCCCTGCGCTTCCTAGGTCACGGGCATTTCCTCACAGTCCTGTTGCCAAAGTTGGTTCGGGTTGTTAGCAACTTGTCGCGACCGGCAGCAACCGGCCGATTCTGTTAAAACGCCAACCTTGGCTTCCACGGTAGAAAATACGCGCCTGAGATTGAAATCCTTACTTTGGGCAGAGGCTACCCGGGCTCAGATTTCACATAGCAGCGTGCAAAAATGGCGTTTTCACCAGCCAATATCCGAGCAGTTTGATCGGTCCGACTTTGTAAACACAACAGGCCAAAGCAGACTGTATTACACAAGGAACCTTGAACATGAAAATCCCCCGACACACGCACCACCGACAACGCTCAACGGATGGTGTAAGGCTCCGTTTGCAGCTTCGGGCCACCTTCGTTGTCTGTTTCCTGATTTACGTATGCAGGTGTCCCACTATTACTACGGTATCGCATCGAACGTGGTGCATGACGCACGATTTTTTACCAACGCCTGGGACACGAACTCGTCAGACAAAACCCAGGCACAATGTTACCGACTGGGCAAAAACGAAGATAATTACTCTTCGGCGAGCCGTGTCGCTTTCGCCGCGGTTCGTAGCTGAACCACCTGCGATTCCTCACTCACTGTCGAGGTGACCATCGTCGCAATAATCGACTTCAGCGCCAACTGCCCCACAGGCCGACCCTGGCTGTCAGTGACCACCAATTCATCGAGTCCCGCTTCAACCAGTCGTTTGACCGCAGACTCGAGTGACGTCCCCATGGGCACTGCAAGCATTGTTCCGGCCTTCACCCTAACAAAAGGACGCATGATTGCCTCGACGCTGATCACCCGGCCACGGTTCACTTCCTTGACGAAGTTAGCAATGTAATCGTCGGCAGGACTCATGACGATCTCCTGCCGGGTGCCTTGTTGCACCACCTCACCGTCACGCAAGATCGCGATACGATCACCTATGCGCAGCGCCTCATCAAGATCATGGGTAATGAACACGATGGTCTTCCTGATCTCTTTTTGCAGATCCAGAAGCACCGATTGCATGTCCATGCGGATTAACGGATCAAGTGCCGAGAACGCTTCATCCATCAACAGGATCGGCGCATCGCTGGCCAGTGCCCGGGCCAGGCCGACACGTTGCTGCATGCCTCCGGACAGCTGATTGGGATAGCGCCCCTCGTAACCGTTGAGCCCAACCCGATCCAGCCAGCCCCTGGCGATCTCTACTTGCCTGCCACGAGGCAATCCCTGGATCTCCAGACCATAGACTGCGTTGTCGAGCACGGTCCGGTTCGGTAGTAGCGCGAACTTCTGAAACACCATGGAAATGCTATGCCGGCGAAATTCCCGTAGGTCGCTCGGGCTCATCTTGAGCACATTCACGCCACCGACGATGACTTCGCCGGCCGTGGGTTCGATCAATCGGTTGATGTGGCGGATCAAGGTCGATTTGCCCGACCCGGAAAGCCCCATGATCACCTGAATGCCTCCAGAGGGCATGTTGATATTGATGTCCTTCAAACCCAGCACATGACTGTGATTGCTCAGCAACTCAGCCTTGCTCATGCCCTGTTTGACCCGCTCGATACTGGCTTGCGCCTGGTAACCGAAAATCTTATAGAGATGCTTGATTTCGATGCCGAAATCGTTGGTCAGATTAGTGGCCATGAACCATCTCCAGATGCTTTTGCAATCTTCTGCCGTAGGCTTGGCTGACCCGGTCGAAGATCACCGCAATGCCTACAATGGCCAGGCCGTTGAACATGCCCAAGGTGAAGTATTGGTTGGAAATGGCTTTGAGCACCGGTTGCCCGAGCCCCTGAACCCCGATCATCGACGCGATGACCACCATGGCCAGCGCCATCATAATCGTCTGGTTGATGCCAGCCATGATCGATGGCAATGCCAGAGGTAACTGGACGTTTTTCAGTTTCTGCCAACCGGACGAACCAAAAGCGTCGGCGCACTCCAGCATCTCGGCATCGACGTGGCGGATGCCGAGATTGGTCAGACGAATCATCGGTGGCAAAGCATAGACCACCACCGCAATCAGCCCCGCGACCTTGCCGATGCCCAGTAACATCACCACCGGAATCAGGTAGACAAAACTCGGCAGAGTCTGCATTACGTCGAGTACCGGGCTGACCAGGTTCTGCAGACGATTAGAGCGGGCCATGGCAATGCCGGTCGGCAAGCCGATGACAATGGATATCACGGTGCAAACGAAGATCATCGACAGAGTTTTCATCGTGTCGGTCCACATGTCCAGATACCCGATCGCCATCAGCGTGAGCACGCAACCCAGGACAATTTTCCAGCTGCGGCTGGCGAACCAGGCAATCAAGGCAACCAGCAAAATGATAATCGGCCATGGCGTCGTGGTCATGAACCTTTCGGACTGATTGAGGAAAGTTTGCAACGGCTGGAAAAAAACTTCGAAGCTATCGCCGTAGGTGCTGGTGAAATTGCGAAAGGCACCGTCGATGGCCTTTTTCAAAGCCCGAAGTCTTTCGTCCTCCATATGTGGAAAGCCTAATAGCCACTCCATAACATTCCCCTTTTGTAGAAGACCGTAAGAACGCTGGCAGGTCATTTCAATACACGGGTGTTTTTATTTTTATCGGCGCGCAAGGGGCAATGCAGCATGCCGCAACGGGCTGCATTGACCCGAGGGTTTAAAGCGCAGCCTTGATCTTGCCAGACGCTTCGGGAGTGACCCACTGACGCCAGAGTGCTTCGTTGTTTTTCAGGAAGTACTTGGCCCCTTCCTCGCCGGTGGCCTGGTTATCGGTCATCCAGGCAATCAGTTTGTTCACCGTTTCGTTGGACCAGGCGCGCTTGTTCAGGTACGCCATGACGTTTGGCGAACGAGTGGAGAAGGACTTGGTGGTCAAGGTAAATACCCGATCGATCGGCCAGCCATTGGGTACTTGCCCAACAAGGCGGTGGGTGCCCAATAAAACCCCAGCCAAGGCGCCTTGCGCTCGTAGGCTTTGGCAATGGACCCGTCCAGCGCCGCCGCCGAACCGGTGTCAACCAGCACAAAACCGGCCTTTTCAAACCCGTAGGCTTTGTAGAACTGGGCCGTTACCACGGTGCCGCCCCAACCTTGCGGGCCGTTGTAGATCGCGCCTTTTTTTACGTCGTCAGGGGCCGGGAAGAGTTCGGGATGCTTCTTCACATCGTCGAAACTCTTGATGTCCGGATGGGCATCGGCGATGTATTTCGGAATCCACCAGCCTTGAGAGCCACCGTCGGATAACGAGCTCGCTGCCTGAACCAGATTACCGCTTTGAATACCCGTCTTGGCGACCTCAGGAACCAGGTCGATCCAACCTTCAGGGGCGATATCGGGCCGACCTTTTTCGACCATTGAGGTGATGGTTGGTACTGTATCCCCCGTCACCAGATCGGCATTACAACCGTAGCCTGCATTGAGAATCAGCTTGTCAACGTTGGCCATCACTTCAGCCGATTGCCAGTTCATGTTGGCGATCGTCACATCACCACACTCAGACGCTGATACCCAACCACTGAAGGCCATGATCCCTAGTGCAAGTCCTGTCTTCGAGAAAAACTTTATATTCATAAACGCTAACCTCGATTGCGGCCAGAGTTAAGGAGGGCCAACTACCGCGTCATTGGACCTTCTTTCGTGTCAGCAGAATGGGCAATTGGACTCATCGAACTGGCGACTGAGGTCGCCGAATCCAGACCTGCTTTTATTGTTTTATCGAAGCCGTTTGCAATCATGGCTTCGAGGCCCGCAGCTGTGACGCCGCGATAGCTGACGAACGCTTGCAGGAGTTCATCGACGGAGTGTCCATTGCCGATCAGTTGGCTGGCATCCACCACCACCGCATTGGCTGCGCGTCGGGCAATGGCGGGAGGCAAGCCACTGTTCACGGCATGTTGGAACAGGCTGCGAGCCAGCAACGCCGGGTAAGCAGGCCCTGTTCCCACCAGCGCTGTCAGGTAATTCAACTGGTGTTCGGTGAAGACTTCATCGGCGCTGCCGAAGATTTCGAACAGCCGCTGGGCGAACGCTTTCTGCTCGTCGGTGACCTCTTGCGTGACCAACCAGGGCGTATAGGACCTGCCGATCTCTGCGGCGGCATTGACCATGGCGCGAATCACCTGCCGACTGCCAGTACGCTGCATCACGTCTTCCAGGGACACGCCGGCCATCAACGAAATCACCAGTCGGTTTTCAGCAAAAATCTTTACATCGACAAACTGCTCGGGGCGTACGGACACGATGACCACATCACAACGTTCCACCAGTTCCTGATTGTTGCGCGTTACCATCACCTGCGACCACTTGGGACTCGATAATGGATTGCTTGCGGAGCGGTTCGAAAGCACCAACGCACCGGGCTGGATAAAAGCCCTGTCGAGCATCGCCTGGGCTATCGAGCGGCCAAGCCATCCCGATCCGCCGATAATACCTATCGTGGGCTCGTCGAACATTTTGAACCTGCCTTCGTCAGTCAGAAGTTGCGGTCAGTCAGGGGTTGGCGGTGAAACTTCATCCATCACATACCCATGGCGGGAGTAGAAGCGTTTCAATTCGCGATCCAGTGGTTCCTGGCCGGTGAATATCTTCACGTACTCTGGAATCCGCCGCATTCGCTCCCCGACATCCTCTCGGGTGTTGGTGCTGATATAGCCAATCTGCGTCAGGTAAATCGTTCGAGCCCGCACATCGGCGGCGTCAAATGCATAGTCGAAACGCACGAACATCCGGATAAGGGCTTCGCGCCGGGCAATGTCGGCCACCCGGATATGTTCGGCCACTTCGGCGGACTGCAAGGCCCAGCTGCGCATGGCAAATTCAAACTGAGAATCGAACAGGTCCGGGTTCAGCCAACAGTCGAAAACGTTGAGCATCGCCTCAGCAATGCTTTCGGCATAACACTCGGTCTGGGCGATCAGATTGCCAGTATTCTTCACCCGCCAGCGCTCGATCAATGCGACGAGCAGCTCTTCACGATCCTTGAAAAACCAGTAAAAACTGGTTCTCGACAGCCCCAGTTTTTTGGCCAGTGGCATCACCCGCACCGTGTCGACACCGCACTCGGTCAGGCTTTCATACGCTGCATCGAGCCACCCTTCCAGGGACCCTCTCCAGCCTGTTTCTACCGCTTTGGTTTGTTCGTTCATGACTAGATCCTAGTCGCTCACCCGATACCGCGCAAGTAAAATGTACACCTATGTCTATCTTGTTGACACAGGTGTACATTTCACCCTAACGTAATTTCAACTTAGGTCCTTGCCCTCTTCCGGAGAGTCTTGACGATGCTGAATGATCCGCTCCTCCAGCCCTATCAGTTGAAGCACCTGATTCTCAGAAACCGCATCATGACCACCGCCCACGAGCCGGCCTATCCCGTAGATGGCATGCCCAAGGACCTCTATCGCGCCTACCACGTTGAACGGGCGAAGGCTGGCGTGGCCCTGACCATGACGGCGGGGTCTGCTGCGGTTTCGCGAGACAGCCCACCGGTGTTCAACAACATCCTGGCCTACAAGGATGAGGTGGTCGGCTGGATGAGAGACCTCACCGACGCCTGCCACGAACATGGCGCGGCGGTCATGATCCAGTTGACCCACCTCGGTCGGCGCACACGCTGGGACAAGGGGGACTGGTTGCCCGTGGTGTCACCGTCATTCGAGCGCGAAGCCTCCCATCGCTCTTTCCCGAAGAAGATGGAAAACTGGGATGTGGAACGAATCATCAAGGACTATGCGGACGCCGCCGAGCGGATGAAAGCTGCGGGCCTGGATGGCATCGAACTGCAGGCCTACGGGCATCTGATGGATCAGTTCTGGTCGCCGCTGACCAACGACCTCGATGCCCCGTATGGCGGTTCCATCGACAACCGGCTGCGTTTTACCTTCGACATCCTCCGCGCCATTCGCCAGCGCGTCGGCCATGAGTTCATCGTCGGCGTGCGTTATACCGGCGACGAGCAAATGCCCGGCGGACTGACCCCGGCCGACGGTCTGGACATCTCCAGGCGCCTGAAAGACAGCGGCATGGTGGACTTTCTCAACGTTATCCGCGGCCATATCGACACCGACGCCGGCCTGACCGACGTAATTCCGATCCAGGGCATGCGCAACTCGCCGCACCTGGACTTCGCCGGAGAGATTCGCGCCGCCACCGACTTCCCCACCTTTCATGCGGCGAAAATTCCGGACGTCGCCACCGCCCGCCATGCCATCGCCTCGGGAAAGATCGACATGGTTGGCATGACCCGCGCGCACATGACCGATCCACATATCGTGCGCAAAATTATCGAGGGACGCGAAGAGGATATTCGCCCCTGTGTCGGAGCCAACTATTGCCTGGACCGGATCTACCAGGGCGGTGCGGCCTATTGCATCCACAACCCGGCCACCGGCCGTGAAACCACTATGCCTCATGACATCCCCAAGGCGGCGAGAAAACGCAAAATCGTGATTGTCGGTGCTGGTGTCGCCGGGCTGGAAGCGGCGCGAGTGGCGGCCGAGCGCGGTCATGAGGTAGTGGTATTCGAAGCCACCAACCAGGCCGGCGGCCAGGTTCGGCTCACTGCGCAATCGGAGCGGCGGCGGGAAATGATCAGCATCGTCGAGTGGCGCATGGCCCAGTGCATGGCCCGAGGTGTCAGCTTTCGTTTCAATACCTGGGCCGAGGCCAGCACTGTCCACGACGAAAACCCGGACGTGGTGATAATCGCCACCGGCGGCCTGCCCCACACCGAGATTCTCTCGGCAGGCAATGAGCTGGTGGTCTCGGCCTGGGACATTATCTCCGGGGATGTGAAACCCGGGCGCAATGTCCTGCTGTTCGACGACGCCGGTGATCATGCGGGCCTGCAGGCGGCCGAGTTCATCGCCCGAAGTGGCGCAAAAATCGAGATCATGACACCGGACCGGACCTTCGCACCGGAAGTCATGGCGATGAACCTGGTGCCCTACATGCGCTCACTGCAAGCGCTGGACACCACCTTCACCGTCACCTTCCGACTGCTCGCCGTCGAGCGCGAAGGTCAATATCTGCTGGCGATGATCGACAGTGACTACGGCAGTGCACGCAAGGTCCGGCGGGTCGATCAAGTGGTGGTCAACCACGGCACCCGACCGCTGGACGAACTGTACTTCGAATTGAAATCCGCCTCGAGCAACGGTGGCGTGGTTGAACATCAGGACCTGATCGTCGGCAACCCGCAACAGCTAGTGACCAACCCGGAGGGCAGATTCCAGTTGTTTCGCATTGGCGATGCGGTGGCTGCGCGTAACACCCACGCAGCGATCTACGATGCGTTGAGACTGGTCAAGGACTTGTAAACGAACCCGCTGCCCAAGTGAAGACAAACATGTCAAAAAATGAAACACCATTCTGGAGAATCGCTGGAAAACACGGCACTCACGGGCCGGTCGAAGGCTCTACCTATTACTCGTCTTCGGCTGATGATTGGCTGCCGACAACGGCTGAAGGTTTCTGGATCAAACCGCTGTTCGAGGACACCGAACGCGGTGAAAAGACCCTATTGATGAAAGTCGACGCAGGCGCTCATGTCGCCAGCCATACCCATAAAGGGGAGCTTGAACAACTGTTCGTACTGCAAGGCTCACTTTATGATCAGGATAGAACACTGAACGTCGGCGACTACTGTTGCCGGGCTCCGGACGCGGCACACAGTGCAGGGTCGGTACAAGGGGCTATTTTGATGGTGATTTATACCCGCCGGTGAACAGGAGCTGCATACGAAGGACAGAAAGCGTTAGGGAAACTCTGAAAAAGACTTCCAAATCTGGTGAAAAACGCCTGTCCCACGAACTGAACGGTTGAGCCCCGATGAAGCAAATGTCCTTCGCTGATGCCGAATACGCTGGCAAACGTAAGCAAACCCGCCGCGAGCGTTTCCTGATTGCATTGATCGAGCCGCATTATCCGAAGGGCGAAGGCGGTCGTCCGGCGTATCCGTTGATGGCCATGCTGCGGGTTCATCTGATGCAAAACTGGTTCGGCTACAGCGACCCGGCGATGGAAGAGTCCCTCTACGAAACCACGATTCTGCGCCAGTTTGCCGGGCTGCATTTGGATCGGATTCCGGATGAAACCACGATCCTCAACTTCCGCTGGCGGTTGGAAAAACATGAGCTGGCCGGTGGAATTTTGCAGGTCATCAACGGCTATTTGGGCGACCGAGGTTTGCTGCTACGCCAAGGTACTGTGGTCGATGCGACGATCATTCATGCGCCCAGTTCGACCAAGAACAAGGATGGTAAACGCGACCCCGAAATACACCAGACAAAGAAAGGAAATCAGTACTATTTCGGGATGAAATCGCACATCGGTGTCGATGCTGAATCCGGTCTGGTGCATAGCGTAGTGGGTACGGCGGCGAATGTGGCGGACGTGACTCAGGTCGATCAGTTGCTGCATGGCGAGGAAACTTACGTCTCTGGCGATGCCGGTTACACCGGCGTGGAGAAGCGTCCGGAGCATCAATACCGGCAGATGATCTGGTCGATCGCAGCGCGACCCAGTAGCTATAAGAAGCATGCAAAAAAGAGCCTGATCGGTCGCATACGCCGAAAAATCGAATACGCGAAAGCTCAAGTCCGGGCCAAAGTTGAGCATCCATTCCAGGTGATTAAGCGCCAGTTTGGTTATACGAAAGTCCGCTTCCGAGGCGTGGTGAAAAACACCGTACAACAGACCACACTGTTTGCCTTATCGAACCTGTGGATGATGCGAAAACGGCTGTTGAATGCAGGCGAGGTGCGCCTGTGATGCGGACAATTAGCCCTGAAAAGGTGTTATTCAGCAAAAAACAGCGAACTGAACTGAGAGGAGGAAAGGTCTGATTTTCGATTCAGTCGCCGTTTTTTGAACCTCAAACAGCGAGGCCGTTAAAAACGGCTGCTTACTTCAGACCCTCCCTAGTTGGCAGCTGATTTTGTCAGCCCGGGGCATGAGTCCCTCATGGGGCCTTTGGTGTCGCGGATTGAGGCCCATGGATCATGTATTGTGATGCCCTACGCACTCAAAAGCTCAACAGATATAAGGCTGTGATAGATCTCAACGAATGACTTTCATTGATAAAAAAGTGCCACCCTGATGAACGTCGGGTATGTTCGCTTCTACCTAATGTCAGGCCGTCGCAAAACGTTCTGTGTCAAATCAACCCTGGACTGCTGGTAGAGTCTGGCTTTGATCACTCTGTACATTTCTGATGCGAAGCACGTCCTCTAAAACCTCCTTGAAAATAGGTGCTGCAATAGCTCCTCCGAAGTAACCTTTAGCGGTGGGCTCATCCACCAAAACAGCCATGATGAACTCAGGTGCATTGGCCGGTGCAATACCCACGAACATGGCTCTGTATGCGTTGTTTTGATATCCGCCTCTGGACGCCTTGCGTGATGTTCCGCTTTTTCCGGCAATTACATAACCTTTGATTGCTGCGCGCTTTCCTCCTGCCCCAGGCCCATCAACTGCGTGCACCAGCATTTCCAGAATCATGTTCGCGACCTCCGGTTTCATGACGTTTCGGGGTGGATGAGCTTCGTTTTTTATTATCGATAATGGAATCAGGTCTCCATTATTTGCAAAAACGGTATAGGCCTGAACCAATTGAGCCAAATTGACCGACAAACTGTATCCGTATGAAAGGCTCGCAGTGGCTATATCCGACCATGCTGTCCTAGTTGGAACAGAACCAACACTTTCTCCAGGAAAAAAGACGGAGGTGCTATTTCCGAATCCCAGGTCAAGTAGCATTTGAGAGATGATTTTTCCACCTGTTGGTATTGCGATTTTACTCATGCCAACATTAGAGGATCGACGAATGATACCTGCTAGATCTAACTGATCATCCCTTCCCACATCACGAATAGTATAGCCATTGATCTTAACAAAACCTGGCGCTATCTGAATCATAGCGTTTTTGTCAACGATACCTGCCGTTAACACGGCGGCCATGCTGAATGGTTTTATTACTGAACCCGGCTCATACACATCAGTAAATACACGATTTCGAATCACATTCGGGCTAAAGCTTTTTCGAGAATTAGGATTGAATGAAGGCACTGTGGATATCGCCAGTATCTCTCCTGTTTTTGCGTGTATAAGAATTGCGCTCACAGACTGGGCTTTATTATATACAAGTGCTTTCCATAGCGCTTTTTCAACGTAGTATTGCAGGGTGGAGTCTATTGTCAGGTATACATTTTTTCCAGGAGTCAGGGGCTTGTGAACAAGGATTTCTCTTGTGACGCGCTTGTGTAAGTTCAAGGTGAGCTCTTCAAGGCCAAACGCTCCTGAAAGTCGCTGATCATACATTAGCTCAATGCCTTCGATGCCTTTCTGGTCAATATTGGTAAAGCCTAACGTCTGAGCTAACATCGATGATTGGGGGTAGAATCGCTTGTACTCTTTTCGCTCATAAACTCCGAAAATAGACAAGGCTTCTACCTTTTTCGCGGTCTCTGGAGAAACCCTTCTTGCTAAATAGGCGAACGATTTTCCTTGGGTATTCAATTTCAAATAGCTAATTCGTGAAGCATCAATATTAAGATGCTCGCTTAATAATTCTACTTGCTGTTTTGTTGGAGAAAATTGTTTAGGGTTAACCCATATTGTGCTTACGGGGGTAGAGACCGCCATGGGCTGATTGAATCGGTCAAAAATGGTGCCGCGAACTGGAATTGTCTCAATTAGGCGCGTAGATCGTTTGCGGCCTTCGTCGTTTAGAAACTCATGAGAAAAAATAGAAAGATAGGTAATTCTCGCCATAAGGACTATCGCTAGAGAGCAAAAAATAACTAAAACCGTCATAAATCTCGGATTTCGCGTTAGGAGGCTCATGTAGGTTTCCTGATTTATTCGTGCGACGGCAAATCAGCCTAACGAACTTGTGGTTTTTTTGCTTTGTAATATCCAGAAACAGCTTCGTATATTAATATCCATGTAAAAGGTTTATTTTTTGTTGATCTCTATGTTGAAGTTTTGATGTTATGTTTTTTTGCTCTCTCTCCAAAAAAACATAACAATTGGTGGCTAGCCGGATGTTGAGCATTTGCGTCCGACCTACCATGAGGCCTATTTGCGACGTGGCAAGTACCCCACAGCATGCTAGGGATTCTCCGAACAAGTCCTCAAATGTGCTGGAATACACCCTCACCACCTGACCTGAGCCTCGCATGAGTCAGATGGGCTTTTCCGATTTCAAATATGCAGGCAAGCGCAAGCAAACCCGTCGTGAACGCTTCCTTGCCGAAATGGATCAGGTGGTGCTCTGGAGTGGTTTGTTGGGGTTGATCGAACCGTATTACCCGAAGGCTGGTGGTGGCCGTAAACCGTATCCGCTGGAGACCATGCTGCGCATTCATCTGCTGCAAAACTGTTTCGCCCTGAGCGACCCGACCATGGAAGAAGCGCTCTATGAAATCACCCCCATGCGCCAGTTTGCCCATCTCACGCTGAGTGCGCCGATCCCTGAAGACACTGCGATCATGAACTTCCGGCACCTGCTGGAGAAACACCCGCTGACGCCTGCGATTCTAGCCGTCATCAACGGTTATTTGCAGGAAAAAGGTCTTTCCCTGCGTCAGGGCACTATTGTCAACGCCTCGATTATTCACGCGCCCGGCTCGACCAAAAACGAGGAAGGCAAACGCGACCCAGGGTAAGTAGGACCTGGCACGAATCTACCAGTTGTTTCCACGGTTATAGGAACGCCAGGATCAGTTGTCGAAAACCCTCTCTGGTGACGAACAGCAGATCATGGTGGTCGCCCGCGCCCTGTTGACCAACCCGCAATTGTTGATTTTCGACGAGACAACCGAAGGCTTGGCGCCGATCATTCGCGGAACCATCTGGAGTTGCCTGGCGAGCTTGAAAGCCGAAGGCGAGGCGATTCTGGTCACCTACAAGAACCTCAAGGAAATGGCCCGGGCGGTCGACTGCCATCACATCATCGAAAAGGGCCGACAGGTTTGGCACGGTACGCAAGTGCAACTGGCCGAAACACCAGAATTATCCTGGCGCTACTTGGGCGTCTGAAACCCAAGGCTCGTGGTGCGACGTTCCCCTTCTGGGGGAACGGCCTTGCTCACAAAGGGTTCGGCAAATCTCATTGTAGTGGCGAAAAGCCCGCAGGCAGGTAGATCGTCGAATGCATGTCGCGCAGTTGCGGGCCTGAATTTTCCGGCGGCCAGACGCCGTCCTGTACGGCACGTGCGCGCACGTCCAGTCGTTGTTCGAGTGAGGCGTAAGGCCAGATGTGCAGGTAACGCGGCAGTTGACCGTCAGTGGCGTAGAAGGCGGCATACACCTGGGAGTACTGCGCGTCTGTTCGTGGCCCTACGGCTTTTTCCCAGCCCTTGAGCGTGGGAGCCAGGCCCGATGGCATGAGGTCGTAGACGCGAAGTTCATAGAACGGCCCGTGGCACCCGGCAGACAGTGGCTGGATAAAGGGAAACAACGTGTAGCTTTCCACGCGCATGTCCGTCAGATACGCCTCGATGCCAAACACGTCGGCACTCGACAGATAACGTTCGCGCTCAGCCTGGCGAGACGCCTCGTCGACAAAACCACGCAACACCGCGATCTGATTCAGCGGGCCGATTTCCGACGCCCAGCAGCCGACCAGTTTCACTGCGGCGTCATCGACGGCCAGTCGCTGCTCCAGACAAGCCATGGCAGTGGCAACAGTGCGCACCCGCACGGTGAACGTGATCAATTCGTACAGTTTCATGACAACCTCGATTCAGGACCAGACAAATGCATGGATGACCTGCATCCACCACGGAAAAACCGACGCAGCCATAACGGCGCGCCGGTTGTGCAACCAAGTCGTGAAGCTGTCGCGATCACACGTCAGCTTCCGCGCTCAGGACGTTGCCACGCCACCGTTGAACACCGGCGACAGCCCCATCAACTCAAGCTTGCGGGTGAACTCACCCAGCCTCTGCAGTTTGTAGGCCTCCAAGTCAACGTCCTGGTAATCATAAAAACCCTGACCTTCGCGCAGCCCGTTCCGCCCTTGCGCCATGTTCTCGGCAATGACTTTGGGTGGCAGGAAACGTGGATCGATGGCTTCAGCCAGGTAATGGGAGGCATAGAACAGAATGTCGCCGCCGCCCCAGTCGATAAACTCAAGCATCCCCAGCACGGAGAAACGCAGACCGAAACCAACGCGAATCGCGGTGTCGATGTCCTCGGCACTGGCCACCCCCTCCTCGACCATTCGCGCCGCTTCATTCATCGCCAGTGCCTGGATTCTCGGCACGATGTAACCGGCTGCCGGGGAGCATTGCACGGGCACTTTGCCGATGCGCTTGAGCAATGCCATCAGGCGTTGCACCACCTGCGGGCAAGTGTCCTTGCTGCGGCTGACTTCGACCAGCGGCATCAGGAGCGCCGGGTTCAGCCAATGGGCATTGACGAAGCGTTGCGGGTGCGTGACCAATGCCGCCAGCTGCGTCACCAGAAAGGTCGATGTCGTCGATGCAATCATCGTTTCATCGCCACACGCAGCACTCAGCCAAGCGAACGTCAGGGCCTTGAGTTCAAGCACTTCAGGCACGGCTTCGAACACGACAGCGGCACTGTGCAAATCGTCGCCACTGCCTTCGCGATCACTCAAGCGTAAATGGCTCATCGCCTGTTCGACTTGTGCCGGATCGAGTGATCCCAAACGCGCAAGCGTTGCCAGTTCGCCGCGCAAGTGGCCCTCGATCTGGCGGAAGTAGCGGTCCTGCGCCACGGGCTCGCGTTGTTTGATATCGATCAGGGTCACCGGCAGTCCGGCGAACATGAACGCTAAAGCAATGCCCTCGCCCATGCGCCCCGCGCCGACGATACAGATGCGTTGCGGATCGGCGCTCATGCCTGCAACCCCTGGTTCATGCACTGCGCCATTTCGCTGCGGCTCAGTTGATCCAGCCCGAGGTTTTCCAGGGTTCGACCCTCGGCGTACAGGTCGATGCCACTGACCACGGCGGCCAGGTTCAACAGGCCCTGAGCGACCGGTGTCGGCACGCCGGCCCAGCGCCCAACCGACACTAGAAACGACAAGCCCAGTCGTGTGTCTTCAAGCATGTAGCGGTGCTTTTGCAGGTCGATGTCTTCACGCCAATCGCCGCTATCGGTCAGTTTGCCGTGAGCGCCGCGACCGTACATCCACTCATCGCCGTCGGTGGCGTAATGATCAGCCAGCGGGAAATGCGGTGCGCCATAGCCCAGTGCTTCACGAACGGCGATACGCTCGGCGTCGAGGGCATTGGTCACGCGACGAATCGAAGGTACAGTCCCTTCGTTGTGAATGCCCCACGTCTCGAAATGCTCAAGTGGACCCGCGTTCATAAGGATCAACGGCGGATGAATGATTGGCCCGGCGTTCATCAGCGCGCCGCTGAGTGCATCTTCGATCGGTTCGACGCTGGGGTAAGCCTCGCGCAATACGGCGAACGCCGACTCGCTCAAACGACTCGGAAAAACTCCGGTCGGCAGACGGGTCGCGTAGCCGCTGATCACCACCTGGTTATCGCCATGCTTACGCGCCAGATAGGGCAAGGTGCCGGTCTCCGCAAACGCCACCTCGCTGTGATTCCCCGCCTTCGCCATTGCCTGGGCGAACATCATGCTGCCAAACGTCCCCGGCGGCAGGAACACCACTTGCCCGTCGCGCAACAAGGGAGCCAGTTCGCTGGCAAGGGCTTCGTGGGAGGTCGACGGCAAGGCAATGACCAACAACTGAGCATCGGCCACGGCCTGTGCCAGATCGGCCGTCAAGGTCAGGGCATCCCCGACCTGCCCCAGGCTCAAGCGTCGTTCGCCACGAAAGTCGCGCACGAGCAGATGGCCGAGGCCTTGCAGTTTTTCCAGCGCGGCACTGTCTCGGCGCCACAACCGCACCGAATGGCCTTTCTCCGCCAACTCTATCGCTGCCGCGTAGCAACCGTGACCGCCGCCGATAACACTGATATTCATGAAAGCACTCCTGTAGAAGAGCCTCGATCCTAGCAACGGCCCCGGCGAGCCACTGCGCGAAACGCGCAAGCGTCATTCCGATTCTGCAACGCAATAGACTGGTCGAGTGCGACCACGATCAGTGTGGGAGCGGGCTTGCTCGCGAAGGGGCCGGTACATTCAACATTGATTTCGTCTGACACGCCGCCATCGAGTAAGCTCGCGCCCACAAATGCTCAAGCGCGTCGTCGCTCGAACACGCTGTCGCCGTCAAGGTGGTTTAGGTGGGTGCAGCCCATCAGGTTCATGGTCCGCGCCAGTTCTTCCGTCAATACGTCCAGCGCCCGGCCAGCACCGTCTTCACCTGCCACCGCCACGCCGTAAAGGGTGGAGCGCCCTAGCAGCACGGCATCGGCCCCCAGCGCGAGCGCTTTGACGATGTCGCTGCCACGCCGGATCCCGCCATCCAGCAGCAGGCTGAGTTTGCCTTTCGCCTGAGGCGCGATGGCCGCCAGTGCATCGAGGCTGCCGAGGGCACCGTCCAGTTGGCGGCCGCCGTGATTGGACACCACCACACCGTCAAGCCCGAGGGCGATGGCTCGCTCCACATCGGCCGGATGCAACACGCCCTTGAGCAACAGCCGCTCGCCCCATTGATCACGCAAACGCGCCAGCATGTCCCAATCGAGCAAGGTGTCCATCTGCTTGCCGACAAACGCCATTGATCCCAAGGGATTGCGCTCACTCGGCGGCAAGTAAGGTTCAAGGTTGCCCATGCCAGGCAGCCCCGATGGCCACATCACTTGCTTGAGCCAACGCGGGTGACGGACAACGTCAAACTTGTTGCGCCATGTCAGCTGTCGCGGCCTGGCGAAACTGCGTCGGTCCCACTCGCGATTGCCTAGCACCATCGCATCACAGGTCAACACCAGAGTCCGGCAACCGACAGCGGCGGCGCGCTGCAACAGGTTTTTTTGCACCGCCGGATCGCGCATGGCGTACAGCTGAAACCACAGGTCGACATCAGGCGCCGCCGCGACGAGGTCTTCAAGTGAAGTGTTGGACGCGGTGCTCAGGCTGAACGGCAAACCACGTGCCGTTGCAGCCTTGGCCAAGTGAATGTCGGCATCGCGGTGCAACAGACCGTTGTAGCCCGTCGGCCCGATCAGCATCGGCATTGGCAGCACCTTGCCGAACAACGCGCGAGACGTGTCGGGCGCATGGCAGGGCACCATGGCTCTGGCGTGCAGGCCATAAGCACTGAACGCGTCGAGATTATCCTTGAGCGTCAATTCGGCTTCCGCGCCGCCGCTGAGGTATTCCCAGACGAAGTAAGGCACGCGTCGCCGAGCCATGTCGGCCAGTTCGGCAATGCTGTGCACACGATTCAAGTCAGAACCGGTATAGAAACGACGCATAGGTCATCCTCGTAGGGCGGATAAAAACCGCTGCGAAAAAAAGCCCGGAAGGAGCGATCCGGGCAAAGGAAAACCAGTGTTGAAAAACCTTTGCCCGATGCGCGGGCAACCCGGAAGCCGCGAACGGCTCCCGGGGGATTTCAGAACTTCCAGGTGTAGGTGGTGATCAGGCGGTTCTCCTGATAGTCCGCACCCGACGCACTGCCATTGCCATAACGCGTCTTAACGTCAATGCGGCGCCATTCGAAACCCACATCTTTGAGCGGACCGCTTTGCACCACATAGCCGAGCACGATGTTGCGTTCGCTTTCGACGTTTTGGTCGAGGGCATTGTTGCCCCGGTCGACACCCGTGCCGCGCATGTAACGCGTCATCAATTTCAGACCCGGCAAACCGATGCCCGCGAAGTTGTAGTCATAACGCAATTGCCAGGAGCTTTCGTTCGGCTTGACGAACGCCACTGTCGACCAGTTCACCAAGTAAGGCTGCGGTGCATAGCCGTTGAGCGTCGGGAATGTCGACTCGCCAAGCATGCGCTGATAGCCGACACCGAAAGCATGGGCACCCTTCTTCAGGGTCGTCATGATCCCGTAGGACCTGTTGTCGATGTCGCCGTATAACGCCTTGCCGTCCTCGCTGTTATTGAAGTAACGGAGGTCGGTCTTCACGCCGTAACCGGCCCCCAGATCATGGTTATAAGTCAAACCGAGATAGTGTTGTTTGTAGATATCTTCCAACTGGCCGAAGAAGTAAGTGCCGGACAAGTTCGGCGTAAACGCATACGTGGCGCCCCCAAAGTTCAAACCGTCACTGCGACGTTTAACGTCGGGCCCATTGAACAAGTACATCTTCTCGGTATTGGAAGACTCCCGGGAGCTGATCTCGGTAAAACGGCCACCGGTCAGCGTCAGGTTGTCCACGTCTTTCGATTCGAGCTGCACGCCGTGATAGGTGGTGATTAATTGCCGGGAGTCGTCGATGTAAGCCACCGGCAACGTCGGTCGAAGTTCACCTATCTTGAGTTCGGTTTTGTTGTAACGAACCTTGCCGGTCAGCGCCGCACGGCCATAGTCCCGGACTTGTTCGCCCTTGCTGGTGTCGTACGGAATGATGCTGTCCGGACCACGGCCACCGCCGCCGTCCAGGCGATAGGCGTACTGCGCCGAGAGGTCCAGGCCAAACTGTAGCGTGCCTTCGGTGTAACCCGAGATCGCCCGAAAATCGAAGCCTTGGGTCCAACTGCCGATCCGCGATTGCGGCGCATCATGCTGTTTGAAATCGCGGTCGATATAGAAGTTGCGCATCCCCAGACTGACTTGGCTGTCGTCTACGAAGTCAGCCTGCGCAACCACAGGTGTGAAGATCCCCATCACGGCCGCGGTGGTGACGCCACGGCTTACCCAGCTCTTCTGGAACATCAAACTTTCCTTCTTTTTTACATGCACGAAGGCACGACTAGTGGAAGCAGATCAATTCAGCAAAATGTAACTTTGGCAGTCAATCCGCAGTATTGTTTTTATAACCACTTACTGCAAAAAAGTCGTAACTCAGTCGTTCGCCAGAACAGCGAAAACCGCTTTATAGTTATTTTAAACACTCAACGATCATGGAAAGTCTTATCGTTTTTTTGGGGCAATTCAACATCAGGAAGTTGCTTTAGAGGCATCCCCCAAACGGTGGTAGGCGCGATTGAAATACACCAGGCCTTCCTGGCTGTCGCCATTACGGATGCCCAATACTTCGCAATAGAAAATTGTGTGCGATCCCACTTCATGAGCCTGGGCGATACGGCAGTCGAAACTGACCAGTGACTCATCAAGCAACGGCGCACCGCTCTCCAGGGTGCTCCATGATGCGCAGGAAAAGCGCTGTTCGGTATCGAGATTGCGGTTGGAAAAAGCCCCCGACACCTCCTGATGCCCAGGGGTCAGCACGTTGACGCTCAGCACACCGTTGCTCTTGAAATGCACGTTGGAAAACGACGAGCGATTCATGCACACCAACAGCGTCGGTGGCTGGTCAGTCACGCTGCACACCGCCGAAGCGGTAAACCCGAAACGACCCGCAGGACCATCGGTGGTGATGACCGAAACCGCGCCACCAAGCATTGCCATTGAGTTACGAAATCCAGTTGTATCGACCATGGTCTTACCCTCCGGTCTATCAGATATCCAGCACCAGTTTCTTGGACTTGGCCCGGGAACAGCAAACCAGAATCTGGTCATTGGCAGATTTTTCGTCATCCGTGAGATAGATGTCGCGATGATCCGGTTCGCCTTCGATAACGTCGCACAAGCACGTGCCGCAAACGCCTTGCTCACACGACACTTCAATCTTGATGCCCACGGCAGTCAGCGCATCGACGATGCTCTGGCCCTCGGCAACCTGTACGGTCTTGCCGCTGCGCTGGGCGACCACTTCGAAACCGGCGCCCGAAGCGTCGACTTCGACCTGGAAGTATTCGCGGTGCACATGATCGTCGGCGTACCCCGCTTCCAGGACCTGGGCAATGACCCAGTCCATGAAACCGGCCGGTCCGCAGACATACACGTGTACGCCAGCTTGTGGAGTGCCCAGCACTTTTGGTAGGTCGAGTTTCTGGTCGGCGGCTTCGTCGTCAAAGTGGGTGTTCAACCGCGACGCAAACGCAGCGTTACCCAGCTCCTCGAGAAAGGCGCTGCGGCTGCGTGAACGACCGCAATAATGCAGTTCGAAATCGCTGTCGCGGGCATTCAGCGCGTAAGCCATGGCCACCATCGGGGTGATGCCGATACCGCCGCCGATCAGGATCGAACGCCTGGCATCGCTGGACAGCGGAAAGTGATTGCGTGGCAGGCTGATCTCGATTTCACGACCTTCCTGTAGCAGTTCATGCACCGCCACCGAACCGCCACGCGAGGCGGGATCCTTGAGTACGCCCAAGCGATAGGCGCCTGCGTTGGCCGGATCACCGCACAGCGAATACTGGCGAACCAGACCGGTCTTGAGGTGGATATCGATATGCGCGCCCGCCTCGAAGGCGGGCAAAGGCTGTCCCGTCGGATCACTCAGATCCAGTACGACAACACCTTCGCCCTGTTCTTCGCGCTTGCGCACGACGACTTTCAATAATTGATCGCTCATACAGGACCATCCCGATTTCGTTGTAAGGGGGCGCATCTGGGCACCCCCGACTGCTTTTTCAAACCGTGTAACCGTGGACTCAGCGCATGAAGATCCCGCCGTTCACATCCCAGGTCGCCCCGGTGGTGAAGTAGGCGTCTTCGCTGGCCAGTTGCACGATCAGCTTGCCGATGAACGCGGCGTTACCCAATTGCTTGACCGGGATCGCCTCTATCAGTTTTTCCAGGCGCTCGGGCGGCACGGCGGCGCGCACCGCCGGCGATTCGATAGGGCCCGGGGCGATAGCGTTGACCGTGACACCGGACGCCGCCAGCTCCTTGGCGAAGATCTTGGTCAAGGTAATGATGGCGCCCTTGGATGCGGCGTAATGCGCGCCGGTTGCGGTGCCGCCGTTCTGCCCGGCCAGGGAAGCCATGTTGATGATCCTCCCGTAACCCTGGGCCGCCAGATAGCTGCCGAACACCTGGCAGCCGACAAAAGTGCCGCGCTGATTGACGCTCACAACACGGTCGAACTCTTCCGGGCTGATCTGCATCACCGGTGTGGTCATGGTCATCGCAGCGTTGTTCACCACCACCTGCAATTCACCCCAATGCGCCACGACGGCCGCCAGCGCGTCTTCGAAATCGGCCTTCCTCGATACATCGAGCTTAAGCGCCAGGACCCGTTCACCCGTGGCATCGAGTTCAGTGGCGGTGACCTGTGCTGATTCCAGCGAACGGTCGCTGATCACGACCCGATAGCCGGCGTTCAGCAGTTGCTCGGCAATACTTTTGCCCAGCCCCAGGGCCGCGCCGGTGACCAATGCAACCTGTGTCATGGCAACGTCCTCAGAGGATGTAGCCGATACCGGCGAGGGTATCGGTGGAGTTGATCAGCTGGATCACCTTGCGCTGAATCTTGAAACTGTCACCGCTGCGCACCAGTTCAAACGTGACATCGGCGGTGTACTGCTTGAGCACATCCTTGCGGAACTCACGCAGGTTCTGCGCACAACGCACGGTGACAATTCCGTCTTCATCTGAAAGCACGCGAAAGCGCGACTGACTGCGCACGGTGCGTGCCCGCGGGGTGGTCGAAATCGATTCGCCGCTGGTCAATCGGGTGACACGCAACTGACGCATGTGGTGATCATCGTAGGCGTAGTTCAGGGTGTTCTCGAAGTCGGTTTCCAGCGGATCGATCGGGATGATGTAGGTCGCGTTCTCGGTCCACAGATCGAGCCAGTCGACGAAATCGCCGTGATCGAGCATGTCCGCTTCCTGCCAGATGAAAGCGCTGACTTGGTTGAGCAATTGCAGGTTGTTCATGGTGTTCTCCGTCACTCAGGCCGACATCATCTTTTTCCACTGCTGGTAACCAGCGCGCATGCCGGTCTCGGCGCTCACATCGCTCACCCGCCCATCTTCGGATGCCTTTTCACCCGGCAAGCCGCGGTTGAGCATGATCCACAGATCAGTGCCGGCACTGGCGCCGCGCTGTACGCGCTCCCAGGCTTCGGAATCGTCCGGAGTACCAAAACCCATCGGGCCCTGGAAGTGCTCATGCAGACGCAGACGATAACGGTTGGCCACCGCCGGGCCACCGTCCATGGTGATGACGGCGTGATGGATTTCGGTTTCGTTCACCGCGATCGGTTGCAACACCCGGAAGAACGCCATGGAACAAGCGATGTTCGGGAACAGGTTGAGGTTGAAGCCCGAACCGCCGACCGCACGCACGATGCGACGGACCGATTCTTCGTCCTGGCCTTCGGCGCGCAACTGCGCGGCCAGGTCTTCGAAACGCTCAGGGATCGGCAAGTCGAGGTTGGCTTCCAGGTCGACCAGGTCAGGGATCATCACCATCACGCTGTGTCCGTTGCCGAGGTCTTCGACGTAGCCCGGTCCTTCGACGAAGTCGAAGAGCTCCAGAGTCTGTTCATCCACGGACGACAGGAACGACTTGTGCACCAGCGGGAAGTGGTAGGCGTCGGTGGTGTTTTCCAGCTGGATCTTCCAGTTGCCGGGGAAGCGGAAGCGGTGCTCTCCACCCACTTTGACCGGGTAGCCGGCGCCCTGCTTCATGAACAGGTCGATCCACTTCTTTGCCGGGCCGAGGAAGTCAGCGAGGGGCTCGATGTCATCCTTGAAGGTGGCGAAGATCATGCCGTTGTATTGCTCGACACGCAGGCTGACCAAAGGCAGTTCGCCCTTGTCCAGGCAATCGGCGTAGCTTTCCGGGTGCGGCACACCGCGCAAGCTGCCATCCAGGGCATAGCTCCAGCCGTGATAAGGGCAGACAAAACTGTTGGTCTTACCCTTCTTGTGTTCGCACACCGTTGCGCCACGATGGCGGCAGCGGTTGAGCAACACATGCACTTCTTTCTTGCGGTCGCGCACGACGATCACCGGCTGCTTGCCGATATAGGTGCTCTTGTAGCTGCCGGACTCCGGGATCTCACTCCCGTGAGCGACCCAGATCCAGGTGCTGTAGAAAATCTTGTCCAGCTCCTGATCGAAGATCTTGCCGTCGGTGTACAGCGACGTGTGAACGCGGTCATGCAGGACCAGATCGGAAGGACTGGCGTCGAGCGTTACGGTGTTTATCAGGTTACTCACGATCACTCCTCGTCGGCATTATTCGCCGACTCTAAGAATTCTGGGTGTTACTTTCAGGACTGGCCGGACTTACCAGGTACGGGCAGGTGCGCGGCATTGTTCCAGGTGTCTACCGGTCGGCTGAACAGGTTCTCGGTCTGAAAATGCGCCATGTGCCACTGCCCTTTTTTCTGGGCGAACCGCACGGTCAGGCGGGCGCTGTTGAGGTGCGAGGCACCCGAGGCAAAGGTCGAAGTCTGCAACATCACCCAACTGGCATCTGCGGTCTCACCGCTGACCCGGATCAGTTCCGAGGTCAGGAAGTGCACGTTCAGCGAAAAGTGCGCCGGTTCGACCATGTAGGTTGCGAACATCGCTTTGATCGCCTCACGCCCGTGGTAACCGCCAAAGCTATTCTGGTACTTGGCACCCTTACCTTCCCAGATCGCCTGCTCGGTGAACAACCCGGCCAGTTCCTCGAGCGGGGAATCCACGCCCAGCTCGTCGCACAAAGACATGTAGCGATTCATGCAGGCGCGGATCGCGTTCTCGCTTTCCAACTGCTCGAGCCGCTGTTCCAGTGCGCGCAAATGCTCTTGTGATGACATGGCGACTTCTCTCGACTCAGCGCTGGATGATCAGTTCGCGACCGGTACGGGCCTCGACCTTGCAATACTTCCAGAGTTTGTAAGGGCCATTGCCGACATCCGTGGTGCGAAACAGATTGCAGGCGGCGTGGACGGTTTCGATGTCGGGTACATCGGCCAGCAAGTAAGTCGTCCAGGGCCAGCCGGCAGACGGGCCGACCATGCTCTGATCGTCGTCCATGTTGCCCAGCACGGTGACGCCTGGCAGGTCGGCGATGCCGTTCCACATGGCGCCGAAAGCGGCCCAGACTTCCAGCGCTTCAGGACGCGGAGCATCGAAAAAGTTTTGGTTGATGCCTATGCAGAACAAAACTCGCAGGGCTTTTTTATCGGTCATGGGGTTCACCAATCAGTAGGAAAAAATTACAGGTAGCCAGGCAGCGGCTTATTGCCGAAGAAGATCGCGCCCGCGTTCTGGTAGGTCATATCGCCCATGAAGGCGTGCTGGGTAATGACTTGGGTGTCGTTGACAAAACGCGACAGAGGACTGGTGCGGTACACCCCGCTCATTCCCGATAGCATTTGCGCGGTGCGCGCAACATCGGCGGCGACACGCGTGGCGTGGGTCGAAGACAAGCGCAGCATATTGGTCTGCTCGACGCTCACCGGGTCGCCGGCCAGAACGCTGGTCCAGGCATCGTCGATGGACTGGTAGAACCACGAACGTGCAGCGCGCAGCGACGCTTCGGCCTTGGCCATCTCGACCTGGGCCAGCGGCCGGTCGGACAACGACGGCGCACCGGTCACGGAGATTCGGCCACTGGCCATGCCGCTCAACTCATCAAGTGCCGCACGAGCAACGCCCAGGCCAACCACAGACAACACCTGTGTGGCGAACGACAGTGACGGATAGCGGAAGAACGGCTCGTCAAGACTCGATGGACCGCCGCGTACGAAGGTCCACTCCTCCGGCACCACCACGCCTTCGACGACGACATCATGGCTACCAGTGCCGACCAGGCCGACGACATTCCAGGTTTCCTCGATTCTGACCTTTTCCCGAGGCATCACCGCCAGTCGTGGCAGGCCGAGCATCTCGCCATTTTTCGGGCTGATACCCACGCCGATGAGCGACGCGCCCATGCAACCGCTGGAAAATTTCCAGCGCCCATTGACCTCCAGGCCACCGTCAACAAAGGATGCAGGCTGCGGAGGGAAGATCCCGCCGGCGAAC
This sequence comes from Pseudomonas sp. 5C2, assembly GCF_034314155.1. Taxonomy (NCBI): domain Bacteria; kingdom Pseudomonadati; phylum Pseudomonadota; class Gammaproteobacteria; order Pseudomonadales; family Pseudomonadaceae; genus Pseudomonas; species Pseudomonas sp. 5C2. The sequence continues at coordinate 1,924,924 of NZ_JAVIWH010000002.1, forward strand.
ACCACGTCAGGCGAATCGGCATAGATTTTCTTGATGGTTTCCAGCGGCAACGCCGCCAGGTAAACCGGGCTCATACCGAAGCTGGCGACCCAACCGGCGGAGCCATCGGCGAACGAGATATCTTCCACCATCTGGCAAAACTCGGCCGGCGAACGCTCGTCGCCGCCGAAGCGTTTGGGCACCAGAGCCCGATAGACGCCGAGCTTGCGGAACTGCTCGATAACGTCCTGCGAGATGAATTTTTGTTGGTCGAATTCTTCGCTTCGAGCACGCGCACGAATCTCGACCAGCAGTTTCTGAAACGCTTCATTCGCCGTGATCGGCACGCAGCGCTGGTGATTCAGCTCGCTTGGCGCAGTCATGGGTTTCTCCATAGTAAGCATCACGATTACTCTTCCAGGCGCCGGACCAGTTCGCGGGCGACTGCACACAGCAGTTCGTCCGCGCCATGGGCGGCAATGAGTTGAAGGCCGACCGGAAGTCCCGAGGCGCTTTCCAGAGGAATGCTCAGAGCCGGATGACCGGAAAGGTTGAAAGCACGCACCAGGGAGGTCATGCCCAGGGCGGCGCGAGTGTCGGCCGCGTCGGCGACCAGCAACGGGAAGTCGGGCATGGTCGGCATGGCCAGAATCGGGGTGATGGCCAAGGCTGCGTCCACTTCTGCGATAAACGCGCGACGGATGATTTCGGCTTCTTCAACGGACTCGGCCGTGGTCAGACTGGCCGCGCGCAGACGGTCGGCGACATCGCTGCCAACCCGACCGGTTTGCAGAAGATGGCCACACGCTGCCCAGGTTTCGGCGTTGATGATCACCATGCCGGCGTCATACGCGGCGGCCATGCCAGGCAGCTTCTGCTCAAGTAACTTGAAGCGCGAACGGCCCAGCGCCTGGTTCACCACCGAGTGGATTTGTTCGTTGGCCTCTACCGCGACCACGCCGATAGCAAGATGCTCAGGCACCGGGATGGAGGCGAACGAGGGATCAATGATGTGCATCGCTTCAATCAAGCGTTCCATATCCCGTGCCAGGGGACCTACGCAATCGAGGGTACTGCGCGCAGGCATCACACCCTGACGGCTGACACGACCAAAGGTTGGCTTGAGACCAAATACACCACAGCACGCCGCTGGAATCCGTACCGAACCGCCGGTATCGGTGCCCAGCGCGAAGTCGCAAAGGCCTGCCGCCACCGCAGCTGCCGAACCACTGGAAGAGCCGCCCGGTATATAGCCCGGATAGCGCGGATTGGAGGCCGTGCCAGTCCATGCGTTGAGGCCGGTGGTGCCGAATGCCAATTCATGCAGGCTGGTTTTACCGGTGATCCGGCAGCCCGCATCCAGAACAGACTGGACCACGCGTGCATGTTCGCCTGCCGCCGGCGCATCGGCCAGGGCGCTGCTTGAAGCGCGGGTCGGATAGCCGGCGATATCGATGGTGTCTTTCACCATGACCGAAAGGCCATTCCCTCCTAAGGCTAAATCCTCAACAACGATCGACATGTTCTTTACCTGCTCGTTATGTGTCACCAGAACGGATGACCTCGGCACGAGGGCCGGGGAAAACGCTTAAATCTAAAATCGTAATATTTACGTGAAATGTCAATTGAATTTTACCAAATAAAAGAGTGTGTATTTTCGGTGCAGACTTTCTCTTTTCGCACCAACGGCGTGCAGTTTGGTAACACTGCCGTAAAAACGAAAAATCCTGAATATTTTATATTTTTACCTTATAAATCAGTTAGTTAATTGTATTTAACGAACAGAAAGCATCGAAACATTCAGAAAAATATTGAGCAGAGGCCTCGCTGAAAAAGCAAACAGGAAAAAATAAATCAGCCCAAAAATTACAGCCAAAAACAGCGTAAAAAATCACTGTTTTTTGATTTTATTATCAGGTGGTTTTTGGTCATTTGAGCGCTTCCTTGATCCAGATCAAAGCTTTGTTTGATATGGCGTGCTGCGGGTTTTTCCCGCCCTTAACATGCCCCACTGCCAGCCCTTCGGATCACCTTGGCCGGCCCGCCTCAAAGCGTTCGCATCAGGCATCGCAGTAACGGCTTTCTGCCTTGCACCGAAAAATTTCTGGCATGCAATCTGCTTTTGCCCTCTTCGCCTTCGACCGATCGCTCATGGTCGAGCAGCACCCTGATGGCTCGGTAACAAACCATGGGTGTCGCCACAGTTCGATAACTAAAACAGGGCCGTACTCGCACCACGTCGTGGTCGGGAAGGCTGGCCATTAGCCTTTTGCAGCGTTGCAACTCTTCGGAGAAAGTCATGCTTTTCAGAAAAGCCGTGCCCACGTTGTTGTTGAGTGCCGCCTGCGCCGCCGCTGCGCAGGCGGATGTGAAAGTCGGTGTCATTACCTCCTCCACCGGACCGATCGCACTGGTCGGACTACCACAGAAAAACACCGTGCCGTTGCTGCCGACCCAGGCCGGCGACCAGGTGGTGAAATACATTTCTCTGGATGATGCGAGCGACCCGACCGCTACGGTGAAGGCGCTGAAGAAGCTGATCGACGAAGAAAATGTCGATGCCATCATCGGCCCGAGCGGCTCGCCCAACGCCATGGGCGTGATCCAGTTCGTCGCCGAGGCAGGCGTGCCATTGCTGGCACCGGTCGGCACCGCTGCAGTGGTGCTGCCAATGACCGAGCAGAAGAAATGGGTATTCAAGACCACGCAGAACGATGACCTGATCGCCAAGGCGCTGTTCGAACACATGGCTAAAAAAGGCGTGAAAACTCTCGGCTTCATCGGCACCGGCGACCCTTATGGCGAGAACTGGGCCAAGGTCATGGCCGGCCTGGCAGCGCAGCAGAATATCAAGGTCGTGGCCAACGAGCGCTTTCAGCGCCAGGACACTTCGGTCACCGGGCAGAGCCTGAAAATTCTCGCCACCCGCCCCGATGCAGTGCTGGTCGCAGCGCCGGGCAGTTCGGCGGTGATGCCGCAGACCACCCTGTTCGATCAGGGCTATCGCGGCCAGGTCTACCAGACCCACGGCGCGGCGCTGCAAGACTTCCTCAAGCTGGGCGGCAAGAAAGTCGAGGGCACCATTCTGGCGGCCAGCCTGATGCTGGTACTGGATGAAATCCCGGACAGCCATCCTTCGAAGAAAATCGCCAGCAACTACACCACGGCCTACGAAAAGCTCAACGGCAGCAAGCCGGCGACCTTCGGCGGGAACACCTTCGATGCCGGTCTGCTGCTACAGCAGGCGATCCCGATTGCAGCCAAAAAAGCGGCACCGGGCACTCCCGAATTTCGTGCAGCCCTGCGTGATGCGCTTGAGCAAAGCCACGAACTGGCCGGCACCCAAGGCGTTTACAACATGACGCCTCAGGACCACAGCGGCTTCGACGAGCGCGGTCGCGAATTGATCGTGGTGAAGAACGGCAACTGGATGTTGTTGCACGACAACTGATCGAAACCCGGGCGCACAGCCCACTGCGCGCCCTGCCCGATTGCCGGCGAGTCAACCCGCGCCGGCAATCGGGCCTGATATTCAATCTGTAGAAAAGAGCTCTCATTATGAATTTCCAGATAGCCATGCTGCTGGGCCAGGACGGTATGACCAACGGCGCGATCTATGCGCTGTTGGCCCTGTCGATCCTCCTGGTGTTCACCGTGACCCGGATCCTGTTGATTCCCCAGGGTGAATTCGTGACCTACGGCGCCTTGACCATGGCCACGTTGCAGAGCGGTCACCCGACTGCTCTGGTCTGGCTGCTGCTCGGCCTGACGCTGATCGACTGTGCACTCGATGTATGGGGCGCGGCACGTTCAAGCCAGGCCTTTCGGTTCCCCGTGCGCATTCTCTTCAAGCTTGGCTATACAGGCCTGCTGGCGGTGTTGATCAACACCTTGCCGTTGGCCGAATTGCCGATGGCGGTCCAGGCTTTGTTGACGCTGGCGTTGGTTGTTCCGCTGGGCCCGCAAATCTACCGACTGGTGTTCCAGCCGATCGCCTCGGCCAGCTCATTGGTCTTGCTGATTGTATCGATCGCCGTGCACGTCAGCATGGTCGGTATTGCGCTGTTGCTGTTCGGCCCTGAAGGCGCCCGCACCCAACCGTTCTCCGAAGCTAGCCTGGAACTGGGCCCGGTCACCTTCAACAGCCAGACGCTCTGGGTGCTGGCCGTGTCCCTGGGGCTGATCGTCGGGCTGTACCTGTTCTTCGAGCGCACGCTGTATGGCAAAGCCCTGCGTGCCACCGCGGTCAACCGCATGGGTGCCCGGCTGATGGGTATTTCGCCGACCCTCGCGGGCAAGTCGACCTTCCTGCTCGCCGCGCTGATCGGCACGCTGTCGGGGATCCTGATCGCGCCGATCACCACGCTGTATTTCGATTCCGGTTTCGTCATCAGCCTCAAAGGCTTTGTCGGCGCGATCATCGGCGGACTGGTTAGCTATCCGGTCGCCGCGCTCGGCGCTCTGGCGGTGGGCCTGATCGAAGCATTCTCGATGTTCTGGGCCAGTATCTACAAAGAGATCATCGTGTTCACGCTGATTATTCCGTTCCTGCTTTGGCGTTCGTTCACCAGTCGTCATGTGGAGGAAGAAGAATGAATTCGCGCTATCTGTTGCTTGCCCTGTTACTGGTGGTGGGCGTCGCGCCGCTGCTGTTGCCGCCGTACTACGTCACCCTGCTCAATTACATCGGCATGTACGCCATGGTCGTATTGGGGTTGGTGCTGCTCACGGGTGTCGGCGGCATGACCAGTTTCGGTCAGGCCGCGTTCGTCGGGCTGGGCGCCTACACCTCAGCCTACCTGACCACCACTGAACAACTGCCGGCATGGTTGGCCTGGGCCGGAGCGTCACCGTGGCTGACGCTGCTGGCGGGCGTGGTGCTCACCGCCTCAGTGGCACTGATTCTCGGCGCCCTGACACTCAAGTTGTCAGGGCATTACCTGCCGCTGGGAACCATTGCCTGGGGCCTTTCGCTGTACTACTTGTTCGGCACCCTGGAATCCCTCGGCGGTCATACCGGCGTCGGCGGCTTGCCATCGATTTCATTGTTCGGCCTGAAGCTGGATAAGGGCGAGAATATTTTCTACCTGATCTGGGCCCTGCTGTTGCTGGCAATCGTCGTCACGCAGAACCTCCTGAATTCTCGCGAAGGCCGCGCCATTCGCGCACTTAAGGGAGGCCAGGTAATGGCCGAGTCGATGGGGGTCAACACCTTCCGCTCGAAGATGGTGATCTTCGTCATCTCTGCGGTGTTCGCGGCCATTTCCGGCTGGCTCTATGCGCACACCCAACGCTTCGTCAACCCGACGCCGTTCGGTTTGAACATGGGCATCGATTACCTGTTCATGGCCCTGATCGGTGGTGTCGGCAGCGTGTGGGGCGCCCTGCTCGGCGCGGGCGTCCTGACCATGCTCAAACAATGGTTGCAGGACTGGTTGCCGCACTTGCTGGGTAACACCGGCAACTACGAAATCATCGTATTCGGCATCCTGATCGTGGTGCTTATGCAGCGCGCACCGTGTGGTCTGTGGCCCTTGTTGACGCGCCTGATACCGGCCCGGTTCAAGGTCCGCGCCAAGGTCCTGAATGTCGACGCCAAGGCTGCACCCCTTCCCCTCCGGCAACTGCCCAAACATGGCGAGCTGATCCTTGAGGCGCGGAATGTGACCAAGCGCTTCGGCGGACTGGTGGCCAACAACGACATGAGCCTGGAAATCCGTTCGGGTGAAATCCTCGCGCTGATCGGTCCCAACGGTGCCGGCAAAAGCACCATGTTCAACCAGCTCTCCGGCGTCGATACACCGAGCAGCGGCGATGTGCTGTTCATGGGTCAAAAGATCAACGGCCTGAACTCCCGGCAAGTGGCGCGCATGGGCATGAGTCGCACCTTTCAGCACGTGAAGCTGCTGGGCAACATGAGCGTGTTAGAGAACGTCGCCATTGGCGCGCATTTGCGTGGCCAACAAGGCGTGCTGGCGGCGGCCCTGCACCTTGATCGTCGCGAGGAAGCCGAACTGCTCGGCGAAGCCAGACGTCAGCTTGAGCGCGTAGGCCTGGGCGACTATTTGTATGAAGAGGCAGGGAGCCTGGCACTCGGCCAACAGCGGATTCTAGAAATCGCCCGCGCCTTGTGCGCCGATCCGTGCCTGCTGCTGCTCGACGAACCCGCCGCTGGCCTGCGACTGAAAGAAAAAGAAGCCCTTGGCATCCTGCTCAGTCGCCTGCGCAGCGAAGGGATGGCGATTCTGCTGGTCGAGCACGACATGGACTTCGTCATGGGCCTGGTCGATCGCGTGGTGGTCATGGAGTTCGGTCAGCGGATCGCCCAGGGCTTGCCCGAAGACGTACAGAAGGATCCGGCCGTGCTGGAAGCCTATCTGGGAGGAGTTGAATGATGAACATGCAAGTGGAACCGCACCTCGCACCGCGCAACCAGGTCGACGACGCCGTGCTGGAGATCAAAGGCCTGAGCGTGGCCTACGGCAAGGTCGAAGCGCTGAGCGACGCCAGCCTGACCGTCGGCAAGGGCCAGATTGTGACGGTGATCGGCCCCAACGGCGCCGGCAAGACCACCCTGCTTTCGGCCATCATGGGCGTGCTTGGCTCCCGGGGTCAGGTGCATTTCGACGGCAGCCTGGAAACCTTGCCGGAAGTGGAAGTGATGGTCTCGCGGGGCCTTGGCCTGGTGCCGGAAAAACGCGAATTGTTCACCAGCATGAGCGTGGCCGACAACTTGCTGCTCGGCGCTTTTCAACGCCATCGCCGGGGCGACCGTCGCTACAGAGAAACGCTTGGCGAAATCTACGAACTGTTCCCGCGCCTGTGGGAGCGCCGCGAGCAATTGGCGGCGACGTTGTCCGGCGGTGAACGGCAGATGCTCGCCGTGGGCCGGGCGCTGATGGCCAAGCCCAAGCTGCTGATGCTCGACGAGCCGAGCCTGGGCCTGGCGCCGCTGATTACCCGGGAGATCTTCCGCATCATCACCGCGCTGCGTGAGCAAGGGGTATCGATTCTGCTGGTCGAGCAGAACGCGCGTGCCGCCCTGCGGGTAGCCGATTACGCCTATGTATTGGAAACCGGTCAGATCGCCATGCAAGGCCCGGCGCAGAAACTGGCTGATGACCCACGCGTGATCGAAGCCTATCTCGGCCTGGCCAGCAAGCATCAGGAAATGCTCGCCAACTGACACCGCGCCCTTGCAGGAGCTGGCTTACTAGCAAGCCGGCCTTCCTACAGGGGACTGTTGTTGTGTTCAACAACCTATCGCCCCCTTGTGAATAATCCGGAGTCACGATGAACGCTTCCTCCTTGCGCATCGGCATCGCCGGCGCCGGTGCCATCGGCTGCACCCTAGCGGCCCGTCTTGCGGGTAACGGCCATACGGTCAACGTACTGGCCCGAGGTGAAACCCTGACCGCCATCCGCCGTGACGGCATCCACTTATCCGATCTGGACGGTCATCATCATGTGCGAGTCGAGGCCAGCGACAACGCTGCCAGCCTTGGCGTGCAAGACCTGATTTTTCTCTGCACCAAGGCACAAGCCCTGGCCAGCCTGCTGCCACAACTGCAACCGATGATCGGCGCCGAGACGGCGGTGATCCCGGTGATCAACGGCGTGCCGTGGTGGTACTTCCACGGTGAAGGTGGACGCTACGAAGGGCAACGGGTGAGCGCGGTTGATCCGCAGTCGACACTCAACCAGGCCCTGGACCTGCGCCACGTGATCGGCTGCGTGGTGTTCATCACCGCGCACTGCCCGGCCAACGCCGTGGCTGAATCGAACACCCCGCACCTGATGATTTTCGGTGAGCCTGACAACCGCCTTAGCGCCCGGCTGGAGCGTGTGCGCGCACTGATCGAAAGTGTCGGCATAGAAGCACGAGCCACCGACCGCATTCGCGACAATCTGTGGACCAAGATCATCGCCAACCTCACCTCCAACCCGCTCTCAGTGATTACCGGCGCGACGCTTGATCAACTTTACAGCCTGCCGGAGTTGCGCGACCTGGTCAGCAGTTGCCTGCACGAAGCCTTGCTCACGGCCGCCGCGTACGGCGCGCGCGTGAGCATCGATCCACGGACCTTTCTCGAACTCGGCGCCGGCATGGGCGCGGTGCGCACCTCGATGCTGCAGGACTATGAAAAAGGTCGCCCTCTGGAGTTGGCCGCCATCGGCGACGCAGTGCTGGAGTTGGCCGATGGCATGGCGATCCCGATGCCCGTTACTCGACACCTCATTGCCCTGGCACGCTTTCGCGGCGAACAGGCCCGTCACTGACTCACTACGACAAGGACTCCGACATGGACCACACCCTAATGGCAAAACCGCATGCGTACAGCGACGAGGAATGGGCACTGCGCGTGCAACTTGCGCACTGCTACCACCTGGTGGATTTCTTCGGCTGGACCGAGACGATCTTCAACCATATTTCCGCACGCCTTCCTGGCCCGGCGCACCATTATCTGGTCAACCCGTTCGGCCTCAATTACACCGAAGTGACGCCAGAGAACCTGCTTAAAGTCGACCTGCACGGCAAGAAGCTCGAGGACTCGCCCTACGACGGTAACCCAGCCGGTTTCGCCCTGCACAGCGCGGTGCACGGTGCCCGTTCGGACATCCAGTGCCTGATCCATACGCACACCACGCCGATATCGGCCATCGTCATGAAGAAGGCCGGTTTTGCCCATAACGACTTTTACGGTGCGCAACTCTACGGACGGATCGGTTACCACACCTTCGAAGGCATCACGCTGTTCGACGACGAAAAGGCGCGGATGATCGACAGCCTTGGTGACAAGCACATCCTGGTGCTGCGCAATCACGGCATTGCCGTCGGCGAAAGCAGCATTGCCAAGGCGTTCTTCCTGCTGTGGACAGTGCAGCGCGCCGCCGAAATCCAGTGCCAGGCCGGCGCTCTGGGCGGTGAGGACAATCCGCTGCCTGAAGCGATCAGCCAGAAGTGTGCCGAACTCACGGCCATGCTCATTCGGGACAGCGGCTTCGCTGTAAAATTTTTCGACGCCATGGTTCGCAAAATGCGCGCCGAACGCGGCCAGTGCTGGTAATCGCGGGAGCATTCAGTGGCTAAGTCAAAGGAATACACGCCACCGGTCATCGTTGCGGCGCAGCCAGAAATCCCGATCTCGCGCCTGGATACTCTCGGCCATCTGATGGCCTGCAACGATGCCTATGTGGCGCTCAGTGGTTACGCCCGAGAGGAGCTGCTGAACCAACCGCACGAACTGATCAATCATCCGCTGATGCCCAAGCGAGTCATTGATCGTATGTGGGAGACCTTGCGCAGCGGCGTGCCCTGGACAGCGCCCATGATGGGTCGCGATAAACAGGGCACGACGTTCTGGTGCAATCTCTATGTGGTGCCACTGCTGGAGGGCGGTCAGCTGAATGCGCTGGGTACGGCGTATCACCCGATGGACGCCGCCCAAAGCCTGCGAGCGGAAAAACTCTATCGACGCTTGAATGACGGCCACGGCCCACTGACTTTTGCCCGGCGCGTGCAGGAGCATGCCAGCACTCAGGGCATCGCCTGGCTGCTGGGGTTTGGTGTCACGGGCGCCATGGTTGTCGGACAGATCGACCTGGCACCCGGCCTTCTGGTGCTCGGCGGAGTATTCGCCGCGAGCTGGCAATGGCGAGCCAGACAACATGCGGACGTCCGCCGGATCATGGCCCGGCACGATCAGGTCTACAGCGACGCGTTGCTGGCCCCGCTTCAGGAAGGCAGCGCCAGCGTTGCCAACCGTTTTGACATGGCCCTTAACAGCCAGAACACGCGGATGCGCACGGTCATGTCGCGCATCCGGATCAACGGCGAGACCGTGCGTCAACGCGCGCAAGAATCGTCGACACTGGTGCAGACCCAATCCGGGCACCTGCAACGGCAACTTGAAGAAGCCGAGCAGTCCGCCGCGGCGGTCCATCAAATGAGTGCCACGATCCAAGAGCTGTCGCGCAACCTGCAACACGCGGCCGAAGCCACCCAAGCCGTCGACCGCCTGGCTCGCGATGGTGACCGGATGTCTGGGCAAAGCCAGCGTTCGATGACCGGCCTGTGCACCTCGGTCGAGGAAATTGGCCAAGCCGTCAGCCGCCTCGCGGAATCGATCGAATCAATCAGCGGCGTCGCGCATGTGATTCGCAGTATCGCCGAACAGACCAATTTGCTGGCGCTGAACGCGGCCATCGAAGCGGCACGCGCCGGCGAGACCGGACGCGGTTTCGCAGTGGTCGCCGATGAGGTACGCAGCCTCGCGACCCGCACCCGCGAATCCACTGAACAAATCCAGCGCTCCATCGAGCAGTTGCGTGAAGGCAGCGCCCTGGCCCTCGCCACAGCGCAACGCGGCGAATCGGCCGCGCGGGAGTCAAGCGAAGACGTATCGCAGGTCCAAACCGCGTTGCGGCGCATCTGCGAGGAAGTCGGACAGATCTCCGGCATGAGTTTGCAAATGGCCTCGGCCATCGAACAGCAAGGTCAAGTCGCGCAAGAGATCAACGGCCAGATTTCCCAGATCGTGAATTTGGCGCAAACCAGCAGCGATCAGTCCCGACGCAGTACCCAGATCGGCGAGGAGCTGCATCAACTGGCCAACTCCCAACTCGACCTGGCCCAGCGGTTTCTACAGGGCTGAACGATTCATCCTCATGCATCAGGCCTGACGTCGCAGGGTCTCGGAAGGCAGGCAGCCGTACTGTTTGCGGTACTGCATGGCGAAATGACCGAAGCTGGCGACAGCGTGACGCAACAGGATATCCGTCACGCTGTCGGTCGGGCCAGCCTGCTGCAGGGCTACGTGAACCAAAGCCAGCCGACGAGTGCGGACATAGTCGCTGGGGGTTTGCTGAAGAAACCGCGTGAAGCCATTTTGCAAGGTGCGGATCGACACGTCGCAGAACTGCGCCAGGCCCGCCAGCGCAATCGGTTCGGCCAGGTGCTGTTCGATGAAGTCGCGGGCCTTCTTGACGTGGTGAGGCATTGGTTGGCGCTGGTCTTGCAGCAGATCGACCGAATAATTGTGCGGCAACTGCGTCAGCAGCACCGACAGCAGATAGTCCGACAGGCTCCCGCCCATGGTCGAGGTCAGCAGCGTCTGGCTGGCGTCGCCATAGAGCTGGCAGATGTAATCCAGGGTGGTCCTTACCGTCGCCATGCCCTGATGCTCGGCGTCGACCTGAATGTCGAACAGCAACGGCTGACGCAAACGCCGGTTGAGCAACACTTGCAGCTGACGCTCGAGGGCTTGGCGATCGACGCGCAAAATCAGGTTGCGGCAGTCCTTGTCGATACGAATAAAACTGCGTTCAGAAGGCGAAGAAATGGTCAGCCCACCCTTGCGCAAAATCGCGCTCTGCTTGCCCAGGCTGACCATGCCGCTGCCTTCCAGGGTGACCCGAATCAGGTAGTAGCCACTGATATCCCCGGCGTCGATTTCCACCGGTGCACCGTAGTGCAGATCGAACAACGCCGAGCTGCCGAAAAACACGCCATACAGCTGCGATTGCAGGGCGCCGCCCTGCTGCATTTTCATCTGGTGGGGCCACAGGTAATGACTGACCCGATCCTTGACCTCGCCAAACCCGCCGGAACTCAGAAGGCAATGATGACGGAGCGAAGAGTGTTGATCGAACATGCTGAAGCACCTCCAGAAAATGACACCGTTACCCGCAGGCACGTCGATAATTTAGTGGAAATGGGAAGCAATTTTCACGCCACGCAAACGCTTTCTGCGCGCCCGGAACAGCCTCTGCGCCTGATGCATAGAGTCAAGGCAAACAAGGGCTTGAAGCTGGATGCGGCGGGTAATGTCCACGCGCCCAGCATGAAACAGGCATTCAAGTTCCTGACAGTGCACCGCAAGACCTTTTTCTGCCACTACCTGGGGTTTTCGTTCTACGCGATGACACTGTTCTGCATGCTCAGCTGGACCCCGGCCTTCTATATGCGCAAATTCGGCCTCGCCCCTAGCGATACCGGCTACATGCTCGGGATCGTGGTGCTGCTGGCCAATACCAGTGGCGTGTTTTGTGGCGGTTGGCTGATCGACTGGCTGGCGAAAAAAGGCTACAGCGATGCGCCGATCCGTGCGGGAGTCATCGGAGCGATCGGCATGGCCGTGCCCGCCATCGCGTTCACCAAGGTCAGCGAACTGTGGATGTCCGTGGCGTTGCTGGCACCGGCGATGTTCTTCGCTTCGTTCCCAATGCCGGCCTCGACCGCGGCCATGCAAATCCTGCCGCCGAATCAGATGCGAGCGCAGATCAGCGCGCTGTTCCTGCTGATTTCCAATCTGATCGGCCTGGGTCTTGGTACCACGCTGGTCGCGCTGCTCACCGACCGGCTATTCAAAAATCCGGCCATGGTCGGCTCATCGATTTCCCTGCTAAATGCCTTCGCCGTCGCACTCACCCTGCTCTTGCTGATCAAGGGGTGCCGCCACTTCCGTGAGAGCCTCAAACACGAAGGCCTGGCCTGACGTCCTCACCTGAGGCACGCTACGGCGTGTCTGCTGGTTTTTTGCCGCGGGCGGCGCGACAATGACGCCCGCTATCAAACCCGCTCACCTGAAAGACTACGCCAACCTTTATGACCACCCCGAAAAAGCGCCTGAGCCGATACAACCCCGCCAGCGAAGACTTCAAGAAGGAAGAGTTTCCCTTCTACTGGCTGGCTCGCCTGCACGGTCGCTACTCCATGGCCATGGAGAAAGCGCTGAAAAAAATCGATATGGACATACCGCGCTGGCGGATTCTGTTCATCCTCAAGGAAAATGGCGAGTCGAGCATTTCGGAAATCTCCATCCACGCCATCGCGAAGCTCTCGACCATCACCAAAATTGTCTATCGCATGAAAGCCGACGGCCTGGTAGAAACCAACACCAGCGCCAGCGACGGACGCGTGACTCAGGTCTCACTCACCGATGTCGGCCGCCATACCATTGAAGAAATCCAGCACGGCACCAGCGATATCTTCCGCACCAGTTTCAAAGGCCTGACCGAAGCCCAGATCACCAAACTGAACGGAACGCTGGAAAAAATATTCAATAACCTGCCGGAAGACTGACCCGCGATGGGCATTGGCGATAGTTTGCACGCCTTGAATAGCGGCCGTGTACAGCAGAAATCCGATGATTTAGATTTCTGCTTTTTATGGGCACAGCATTCACCATCGATAGCTGATCCCTTTACAGGCAATCGCGCAGTGCGTGAATTACAGAGCGACCAAAGACATGACCTTGCAGTACTACTACGGCGACGGCGTCACCAAAGGCAAGGTCGACAGTCGCCTGAGCAGCGCGCAATTCACCTACCTGGTGAACGGCCCCACCTTCGCCGCCGGCCTGCAACAAGTCAGCGGCGACAGCGATGCAGTCTGATTGAGCCAGGGCGACGGCTCGACCGCCTGCTTCAGATCGGCAAGTTCCAGCGCGCCGGGGAAACCACTTGGCTGGCTCGCCATAACTATGACTTTGCGAAAGTCGGGATTCCCGGCCTGAGTTTCCTGGGCATGTACGAGAGCGACTCAAACATACGTACTCCCACTGGCGACAAAAGTGAGTGGGAACGTAACCTGACCGTGAGCTACGTGGTCCAGTAGGGCCCGCTGAAGGACCTGAGATTGCCCTGCGCCACGCCTCACTGCGCACCGGAGTGTCCACGCAACGGGACAGCGATGAGCATCGCTTCTGAGGAGGCTCTTACCGCTGGATCGCGCTGCATTAGCGTGGTCGAAATCGTCGATCCAGCTCACTTATCAAGCTGGACCAAAGCCCTGCCCGGAACAAACACCGACCTTGGAATCAGCTGAGGATTCCACCCAGAGCCAGCCGATTTGTAGGGGTAAAAACGCAGGCAAATAAAAAAGGGTCGCGAGATAAAATCTCGCAACCCTTTGAATTATATGGTCGGGACGGAGTGATTCGAACACTCGACCCCTAGCACCCCATGCTAGTGCGCTACCGGACTGCGCTACGCCCCGACTAGGCGTGAATCTATTATCGCAACCTGCGAAAAACGATTAGAAATATACCCTAACCGTTTGAATTATGGAAGTATCTGGACAACCGATTCACTTGCGCAATACCACCAATACATCTTCCAGCTCTGAAATCATCTGGTGGATCATTTGCTTGTATTGCGTGGTGTCGTCCTTTGCCTCATCACTGGACATGCGCAAACGCGCACCGCCGATGGTGAAGCCCTGCTCATAGAGCAAAGCGCGGATCTGTCGGATCATCAGCACATCCTGTCGCTGATAATACCGGCGGTTTCCGCGTCGCTTGACCGGATTGAGTTGAGGAAACTCCTGCTCCCAATAACGCAGAACGTGCGGTTTTACCGCGCAGAGCTCACTGACTTCACCGATGGTGAAGTAGCGTTTGCCTGGAATGGGCGGTAGCTCGTCGTTATGACTTGGTTCCAGCATAAGCCTCAACTCGGGCCTTCAACTTCTGCCCTGGACGAAAGGTGACCACACGGCGAGCCGTAATCGGGATTTCTTCTCCCGTCTTTGGATTTCTACCAGGCCGCTGTCGTTTATCGCGCAGATCGAAATTGCCAAAACCGGACAATTTGACCTGCTCGTTATCTTCCAGAGCGTGCCTGATTTCCTCAAAGAAAAGCTCTACCAGTTCCTTGGCTTCTCGTTTGTTCAGGCCTAGCTCTTCATACAGACGTTCGGCCATCTCAGCTTTCGTCAGAGCCCCCATACGCTACTTCCTTAACGTGGCGTTTAACCTTTCCTCGAGCGAGGTGAGGATTTTATGCGTCGTCGCATTTACCTCATCGTCATTAAGAGTGCGCGATGGATGCTGCCAGGTCAAGCCAACTGCTAGGCTTTTTCTATGCGGATCAATGCCTTTACCCTGATACACGTCAAATAGCCTGAGGTCCGTGAGCCATTCGCCTGCGTTTTCACGAATAACATCCAGCACCGCCGCTGCCGGAACATCACGATCAGCTACTAAAGCAAGGTCCCGACGAACTTCCGGGAAGCGCGAAAGCTCCTGGAATTTCGGCAAACGACCTTGAGCCACTTCCGCCAGCACCAGCTCAAAAACGAAAACCGGACGGTCCAGACCCAAGGTTTTCACCAATTCTGGATGGAGCGCACCCACATACCCAACTTCCCGACCATCACGCTCAATGCGAGCGGTCTGGCCTGGGTGCAGCGCGGGATGATGCCCCGGCGTGAAGCTGAACGCTTCCAGCGCACCGGCGAAACCGAGCACTGCTTCGACGTCGGCTTTGACATCAAAGAAATCAATCGCATCATGGCCTTGTGCCCAACCTTCAGGCAGTCGGCTGCCACAAATGACACCAGCAAGCATTGGCTCTTGCTTCAAACCTTCCAATTGACCGACAAACCGCAGACCGCTTTCAAACATGCGCACACGATCTTGCTGGCGATTGAGGTTGTACTGCAGGGCCTTGACCAGACCTGGCCACAAAGAAGAACGCATGGCGGCCATGTCGACCGAAATCGGGTTGGCCAAGAGCAGAGGCTCTACGCCCGGATTGAACAGCGCGAACCATTTTGGATCAATAAAGCTGTAGGTGATCGCTTCCTGATAACCACGGGCAACCAACAAGCGACGAAGCGCAGGCAGATCACCCTGCGCTTCCGCCTTGGCTTGAGGCGCCAGGCGTGCCTGCGGGTAACGAACCGGCAGGCGGTTGTAGCCATACAGCCGCGCCAGCTCTTCGATCAAGTCGACTTCCAGACTGATATCGAAGCGATGGCTTGGTACTTCTACCCGCCATTGCCCAGCTGATTCAGAGGAAACCTTCAGATCAAGACCGGTGAGCAGGCGCTCGACCTCAGCCGAATCCATTTCCATGCCCAGCATCTGGCTGATCCGTTCAGCGCGAAGAATGACCGGAGCAACCGAAGGCAGATACTGTTCGCTGACAGCTTCTACGATCGGACCCGCTTCGCCGCCAGTTATTTCCAGCAACAAGCCTGTCGCCCGCTCCATGGCTTCGCGTGCAAGCTGCCAGTCCACACCGCGCTCGTAACGGTGAGAAGCATCCGTGTGCAAGCCATAAGAGCGCGCTTTGCCAGCGACCATAATGGTGTCGAAGAACGCGCTCTCCAGAAAAATATCGTGAGTCTTGGCGCTGACGCCACTGTGTTCGCCCCCCATAACGCCGGCAATGGCCAAAGCGCGCTGATGGTCCGCGATCACCAGGGTGTCGGCACGCAGGCTGACTTCCTGACCGTCGAGCAGAACAAGCTTCTCGCCATCTTCTGCCATGCGGACGCGTATGCCGCCGTTGATTTCAGCCAGGTCGAATGCGTGCAGCGGCTGACCCAGTTCGAGCATCACATAGTTAGTGATATCGACTGCGGCATCAATGCTGCGCACATCGGAACGACGCAGACGCTCCACCATCCACAGCGGCGTCGGACGGGACAGATCCACGTTGCGCACCACGCGGCCCAGATAACGTGGGCAAGCAGCAGGCGCCAGCACCTCGATAGGACGCACTTCGTCGTGCACAACCGGCACTACAGCCACCTGAGGACGTTTGACTTCAGTGGCGTACAACGCGCCCACTTCCCGTGCCAGACCGGCTACCGACAGACAATCGCCGCGATTAGGCGTCAGATCGACTTCAATGCTCGCATCGTCCAACTCAAGGTAAACACGAATATCCTGACCCACTGGCGCATCGGCAGGCAGCTCCATCAAGCCATCGTTGCCCTCGCCCACTTGCAGCTCGGCTGCGGAGCACAGCATGCCGTTCGACTCAACGCCACGCAGCTTGGCTTTCTTGATCTTGAAATCGCCGGGCAGTTGAGCCCCAATCATGGCAAACGGAATTTTCAAACCAGGACGCACGTTGGGCGCGCCACACACGACCTGAAAGGTCTCTGCGCCATTGCTTACTTGGCACACACGCAGCTTGTCGGCGTCTGGATGCTGTTCGGTGCTCAGCACCTCGCCTACCACCACGCCAGTGAATTCACCGGCGGCCAGCGTAACGCTGTCAACCTCAAGACCGGCCATAGACAGACGAGCGACCAGCTCGTCGCGGGAAACTGGCGGGCTTACCCAGCCACGCAGCCATTGTTCACTGAATTTCATCCTGCTCTCCAAATAGATTCGTTACGGGCGTGCGACCTAGCGAAATTGCGCGAGGAACCGCAAGTCGTTGTCGAAGAACAGACGCAAATCATTGACGCCGTAACGCAGCATGGCCAAACGTTCAACACCCATACCGAAAGCGAATCCCTGGAATTCTTCAGGATCTATGCCGGACATACGCAGTACGTTCGGATGGACCATCCCGCAACCCAGGACTTCCAGCCAGCCAGTTTGCTTGCACACACGGCAGCCTTTGCCGCTGCACATGACGCACTGGATATCGACCTCAGCTGATGGCTCGGTGAACGGGAAAAAGGACGGACGGAAACGCACCGCCAGTTCTTTTTCGAAGAACACTCGCAAGAACTCTTCGATCGTGCCCTTGAGATCAGCGAAGTTGATATCGCGATCAATCAGCAAGCCTTCGACCTGATGGAACATCGGCGAATGGGTGATATCCGAATCACAGCGATAAACCCGGCCCGGGCAAACGATGCGAATAGGCGGTTGTTGCGTTTCCATGGTCCGCACTTGCACCGGAGAGGTGTGGGTGCGCAGCAGCATGCTCGCATTGAAATAGAAGGTGTCATGCATCGCCCGCGCCGGATGGTGGCCAGGGATGTTGAGCGCTTCGAAATTGTGGTGATCGTCTTCGACCTCGGGGCCTTCGGCGATGCCGTAGCCAATATGAGTGAAGAATTGCTCGATCCGCTCCAGCGTTCGGGTAATCGGATGCAGCCCACCCGAGGTCTGACCACGTCCCGGCAGGGTCACGTCAATGCACTCCGCCGCGAGCCTGGCGGTCAGTTCCGCCTGCTCCAACGACGCTTTACGCGCATTGAGAACCTCTGTGACACGCTCCTTGGCGAGATTGATGAGTGCGCCGACTTGCGGACGCTCTTCAGCAGGCAAATTACCCAGGGTCTTCATCACCTGAGTCAACTCACCCTTTTTACCAAGGAAGTGAACCCGGATTTGCTCCAGGGCATTGATATCTTCAGCGTGTTGCACGGCCTCAAGTGCTTGAGAGACCAGCGCATCCAGGTTTTCCATTTACAGACTCCAGATACGAAATAGGGGAAGAGCTTAAAAGGCTCTTCCCCTATTTATGACGTTTAACACCGAACCCGGAAACCGGGCCCGGTGATTGTCGGGGACTTAGGCCAAAGTGGCTTTAGCTTTCTCGACAATCGCAGCAAACGCCGCTTTTTCGTTCACTGCCAGATCAGCCAGAACCTTACGGTCGATCTCAATGGACGCTTTTTTCAGACCGGCGATGAAACGGCTGTAGGACAGACCGTTAATACGAGCACCAGCGTTGATACGAGCGATCCACAAAGCGCGGAACTGACGTTTTTTCTGACGACGGTCACGGTAGGCGTACTGGCCTGCCTTGATTACCGCTTGCTTGGCTACACGGAATACGCGTGAACGCGCGCCGTAGTAACCTTTAGCCAGTTTCAGAATTTTTTTGTGACGTTTACGGGCGACTACGCCACGCTTTACACGAGCCATGATCTATTTCCTCTATTCTTGACCAAAATTAGCAAAGGCGCAGCATGCGCTTCACTTTTGCCACGTCAGACGGATGCAGCAAGCTGCTACCGCGCAATTGACGCTTACGCTTGGTGGACATTTTGGTCAGAATGTGGCTTTTGAAAGCATGCTTGTGCTTGATGCCATTAGCGGTTTTCAAGAACCGCTTAGCTGCACCACTCTTCGTTTTCATCTTTGGCATGTTCGGTACTCCGCATTCAGTTGATAAACATAACCGCAAGGCCTGCCGTGCCCTGGTGGTTACTTCTTCTTTTTCGGGGCGATGACCATGATCAGTTGGCGTCCTTCCATCTTAGGATGCTGTTCGACCGAACCGTATTCAAGCAAGTCACCTTCAACCCGCTTCAACAGTTCCATCCCCAGCTCCTGGTGGGCCATCTCACGACCACGGAATCTTAACGATACCTTGGCCCTGTCCCCATCACTCAGGAAACGTACCAGGTTGCGCAGTTTTACCTGGTAATCCCCTTCCTCCGTCCCTGGACGAAACTTGATTTCTTTAACCTGAATCTGCTTCTGGTTTTTCTTCGCAGCGGCAACCTGTTTCTTCTTCTCGAAGATCGATTTGCCGTAGTCCATCAGCTTACAAACAGGGGGTACTGCATCGGCGGAAATTTCCACCAAATCCAGTTTGGCCTCTTCAGCCTTAAGAAGCGCGTCTTCAATTGACACAATCCCAAGCTGCTCACCCTCAGCCCCAATTAACCGAACCTCGCGTGCCGAGATATTCTCGTTGATCGGGGCCTTCGGTGCAGCTCGTTTATCTTGTCTCATTTCACGCTTAATAATAATTACTCCGAATCATGGCGACCACGCCGGGAAACCGCTTGAGCGAGAAATTCAGCGAATTGTGCGACCGGCATCGAGCCTAGGTCAGCACCTTCACGTGTCCGCACAGCGACAGTTTGCATTTCGACTTCCCGATCTCCAATCACCAAGAGATAAGGAACCTTGAGCAAAGTATGCTCGCGGATTTTAAAGCCGATCTTTTCATTTCTCAAGTCAGACTTGGCACGAAACCCGCTTTGAGCGAGAGTTTTTTCCACTTCAAGGGCAAAATCTGCCTGTTTATCAGTGATATTGAGGATCACTGCTTGAGTGGGTGCCAACCAGGCCGGGAAAGCGCCTTCGTAATGCTCGATCAAAATACCGATGAAACGCTCGAAGGAACCGAGTATCGCACGGTGCAACATGACCGGCTGCTTGCGACTGTTATCTTCCGAGACATA
This sequence comes from Pseudomonas sp. 5C2, assembly GCF_034314155.1. NCBI lineage: Bacteria > Pseudomonadati > Pseudomonadota > Gammaproteobacteria > Pseudomonadales > Pseudomonadaceae > Pseudomonas > Pseudomonas sp. 5C2. Next base: position 1,944,800 of record NZ_JAVIWH010000002.1, read on the forward strand.
CTCGGCGCCCAAACGGATCGGCAAGTTGAAATCGAGTTGCAATGTACCGCATTGCCATACCCGACCCAGACAATCTTTTAGCGAAAATTCAATCTTGGGGCCATAAAAGGCACCCTCGCCCGGCTGCAGATCATACGGCAAACCAGCGCTGTCGAGTGCGGCCGCCAATGCGCTTTCGGCGCGATCCCACAACTCGTCGGAACCTACGCGCTTCTCGGGACGCGTGGACAGCTTGAGCTCGATGTCCTTGAAGCCAAAGTCAGCGTACACGTCCAGCGTCAATTTGATGAACGCGGCGGATTCTGCCTGCATCTGCTCTTCAGTACAGAAGATGTGAGCATCATCCTGAGTGAAAGCACGCACACGCATGATACCGTGCAATGCACCTGATGGCTCATTGCGGTGGCAAGCACCGAACTCCGCCAGACGCATCGGCAACTCGCGATAGCTTTTCAAGCCCTGATTGAACACCTGTACGTGGCACGGGCAGTTCATCGGTTTGATGGCGTAGTCGCGGTTCTCGGACTCGGTGGTGAACATGTTGTCGGCATAGTTAGCCCAGTGACCGGACTTTTCCCACAGGGAACGATCGACCACTTGTGGAGTTTTGATCTCCAGATAACCGTTCTCGTGCTGAACCTTGCGCATGTATTGCTCAAGAACCTGGTACAGGGTCCAGCCGTTCGGATGCCAGAATACCATACCCGGCGCTTCTTCCTGGGTGTGGAACAACCCCAAACGCTTGCCAAGCTTGCGATGATCGCGCTTTTCAGCTTCTTCGATCCGCTGGACATAGGCAGCCAATTGCTTCTTGTCTGCCCAGGCCGTGCCATAGATTCGCTGCAACTGCTCGTTCTTGGCATCACCGCGCCAGTAGGCGCCAGACAGCTTGGTCAGCTTGAACGATTTCAGGAAGCGCGTATTCGGCACGTGCGGACCACGGCACATGTCGACGTATTCTTCGTGATAGTACAGACCCATGGTCTGTTGATCGGGCATGTCTTCGATGAGACGCAGCTTGTAGTCTTCATCGCGAGCAGTGAACACTTCGATCACTTCGGCGCGCGGAGTGACTTTCTTGATGACGTCGTAATCTTTTTCGATCAGCTGCTGCATACGCTGCTCAATCGCCGACAAATCGTCGAGCGTGAACGGACGCTCATAAGCGATATCGTAATAAAAGCCTTCGTCGATTACCGGACCGATGACCATTTTGGCCGTCGGGAACAACTGCTTGACTGCATGACCGACCAAGTGAGCGCAAGAGTGGCGAATGATCTCAAGCCCCTCTTGATCCTTGGGCGTGATGATCTGCAGGCTGACGTCGCCGTCGATTAGATCGCTGGCATCGACCAGCTGGCCATTGACCTTGCCAGCCACGGTGGCTTTAGCCAGGCCAGCGCCAATGGATAGCGCGACTTCGGCTACGGAAACCGGATGATCGAATGAACGCTGACTGCCGTCGGGAAGAGTAATGGTGGGCATGGCGCCTCCTCTCCTAGTGGTGACCCCTACCAAAGGTCACGTGGGTTGGGATGAGCCAGTACAAGATCCGGTGGTATGCCTGCCTCACAGTGGCAGGAGCCCTAGGGCCAACCGTTTAACCGAACCAGAGTGACTGGAGTGAAAATAAAATAGCTACAGGTGCGACCTGTCGAGAAACCCTTGAGACGTCGCGGATGTTCAGGCGCCGCATGCTATCACACATGTTTGACAACAGCACTTCAACTTGAGCCCAATCGGTTGCCGCGAACAAATGAAATGATCCGGTGAACTTGAGGCGACCAACACCCCTCAAATAATGAGTGGATGTTGTGACACAGCCCCCTCATTACAAGGAGCATTCAACCATGCGTCTTTATCGCTTACTCACTCTCGCCGCCCCTATCGCCATGTTGTTGCCCCTGAGCGCCCAAGCCGCCTGGCCCCCTGGCGCGCGCGATCAGTACATGAACGAGTGCATCGCCACCGCCACTCAAAGTGTCGATAAGGCCACCGCCCAGACGCATTGCACCTGCGGCGCGAACGTCATCGAGAAAAAATTCAGTACGGCAGAGACGAAGGAGTTAAACAGCCAGACTGCCGAAGGCGGGGCGTTACGTGCGAGATTGCTAAAAGAAATCGATGCGTCCTGCACAGCCAAAAAATAAACGTGACAGCTTGGCAAAACTGGAAATCCCCGGCCAATTTCAGCCATTTCCCGACAGTCCAAACAGCAAAAATGGATTTTTTTTACGGGTGACTGAAATTGGCCGCAAGCAAGATAAATCAAGGCCTCCGGGCGCATTAGCCAATGAGCGGAGCGTATTGCTTTCGCAAACTGTTTTGCGAAAGACTTCTACATCCAAACATTTCGACTATGATAGCCCGGTGTGCCCAGTTGGCCTGAGCAGCACAGCACTACTGAAAAATTATGTTCTTGGAGATACACCATGTCTAATCGCCAAAACGGCACCGTAAAATGGTTCAACGATGAAAAAGGCTTCGGCTTTATCACTCCTGCAAACGGCGGTGACGACCTGTTCGTACACTTCAAAGCTATCGAAAGCGACGGTTTCAAAAGCCTGAAAGAAGGCCAAGCCGTTTCCTTCGTACCTGAAAAAGGCCAGAAGGGCATGCAAGCTGCTCAGGTTCGCGCGGAGTAATTTCCCCGGACTAAAAAAACCCCGTCCATGTGACGGGGTTTTTTATGGGCAAGACAAAGGTCTCGTGCATTCAGCCGCAGTTGACTCGAGTGATTATCGAGCGGTCATCTGCGTTCAGATTCAAGCGATCCGACCTGTATTCCAGCGTGACCATGTCACTGGGCTTAAGCACGCGGGCATTCTGCGCACCCGACTTGACGCGAGCCTGCTCCAGCAGTTCCGCGGAGGCCTTCTGACCAATGGCAAATTCTGCTGCAGCTGCATTGCATCGGCCAGCCCCTGCTTCAGCCGCCGAAACCACAGGCTCTTTGGGCTCGGACATACTGCTGCACCCAGACAGCACGAGCGCAGCGATAACGGAACCCAATGATGCGAACTTCCAAGGCATATGCGACCTCCTCACTAAATAAATATTAACCAGAACATGTGCGACAACGGTTGCGATGCGTTTGTTGCAACGGTTACCCGCGACCCCGCTCCGACAGTGGATCAGTGGATCAGTGGATCAGTGGAAGTCTGCCCCAGTCGACAAACAGGCGCGCAGCCAAATCATGTCAAAACGTTTTCAGTACACGTCTACATAATCAAAACGTGGGTTAGCCCAGTTGTCTTTGAGTGCATTGAATATCTGCATGACCCAGACACTATCACTGGCCGCCACCGGACCAACGCACCCGGAGCCTGCCGACCAGGTCTCCAAACGAAACAGCAGCCCGTCAATGGCTACGCCACCCACATGGGAAGATGAAATCCAGGCAATACCCGCCTTGCTCACACGCAGCTGGTTGTGGACATCATCGTTGGCTGCAGCAATAAGCTGGCGCACAGCATCAAGGGTAAAGCTAACGGGGTTGTTCAGATCAATTTGCACGTCGGCGTCCTCGGAAATTTGTCGACAAGTTTGGCATGAGCGTCGGCCCATGCCTAAGTCGCAGTGCCAAATGATGTCGGAAATGGTTTACTTGCCCGCCGCTGCGCAACAGCTCACCGATGGGTGCCACACGCGCAATGGCTTTTTTTCGGACAATACGGGACACAAATGGCAATCGTATCAATCGACGCTGACATCAAGGCCAAATGGCCCCAAGGGCAATGTTCTTACAGTCCGGGCAGCCCGGAAGAACTGGCAATCATAGCGATAGACTTGCTGTTCAAAGCATTGGGCACCGCAGCCGCCCAGGCATTCGTCAGCCAGGTCTTCGAAAAATACCCGCACGACCATTCCGCTGCCGATAGCAGCGAGTGAGGACTTGCGGCGACCTGAGCGGGACTTACTTCAAGCGACCCAGACGCGCGGTCAGCAGGTTGAAGAACCCTTGGGCGTCGCCATTTTTGACCCAGAACACGTTCTTATCTTGCTTGAGCGTGTCGTACCAATCGGCAAGCGTCTGACCGAAGGTGATGCCTTCGCGATTATCGATGACCACATTGATCTGCTTCCCGGTAAACAACTCCGGTTTTAGCAAGTAAGCGATCACACTGGCGTCATGTACCGGCCCACCGGGCAAACCGTAATGCGCCATGTCCGCTTTGACATACTCATTGAGAATGCCGCAGACCAGCTTGCCCGCCTGATTATTCAATCCCGCGATCTGATTGAGCCTTTGTTCGCTGGTGAGGATTTTATGGGTCACGTCCAGCGGGATGTAGGTCAGTTTTACGCCGCTGGCAAGTACGATTTGTGCGGCATGAGGGTCGGCATAGATATTGAACTCGGCCACCGGACTCATGTTGCCGCCATTGAAATGCGCGCCCCCCATGACCACTATTTCTTTGATACCTTGCGTGATTTCCGGCGCCTGCATCAGAGCCAACGCCATGTTGGTCTGCGGTCCAAGCATTGCGAGGGTGATGCTGTGCGGGGCTGCCTTGCTCAAGGTTTCGATCAGGTAATCCACCGCATTGCCCTTGGCCATGCCCACCTTCGGCTCATGCACAGCAACACCCGGCAACCCCTCCTTACCGTGCATGTTCTCGGCATAAATCGGTGTCCGCACCAGCGGTTTTGACGCCCCGGCGTATACCGGCACCTCTTCGCGCCCAGCCCATTCACGCGCAAGCCGGGCATTGCGCGAGGTTTTATCAAGACGCACATTACCCGCCACAGTTGTGATTGCCAGTACGTTCAGCTCATCAGGCGATGCAAGGGCCAGCAGCAGCGCTACCACATCGTCGGCCCCAGGATCGGTGTCAATAATCAGGTCATGCCTTTCGACAATTTGAACGACAGCGGCACGTAGTAAAGACACGAACATCACGCTCCGAAGCAGGTGCAGGTAATGGCATCGCAGCGCACAGGAAACTTCCGGTTCCGAAAGTGATGCACTTAGAACGTCACGCCAGCGACCAAAGCAATGTTGGTGTAGGGCCGACATTCGCCCGTACGGACGATGGCCCGGGCCTTGCGACTCAGGTTCTTCAGTTCGTCATGGCTGACAAGGCACTGCTGGCCCAGTTCGCCCTGCAAACTCAAACCTTCAATGACCACCAATGCCGGTGGCTGTTTGAGCAGCATTTCCTCAGCCAGTACATGTCTCTCGACCTGCATTTCCGTCAGCACGACGCGCAACACGCTGACAAAGTCCGGGGTTCCTTGTGTGAGTGCAAGATCAATAAGCTCGACACCCGGCGGCACCGGCATTCCGACGTCGACGATCATGACAATGTCACCATGGCCGAGGGAGGCAATCAACCGCGACAAGGCGATGTTTAGCAAAGGTGTTTTTTTCATGACTGATGGAAACCCTGCACGTCATTAAGAGTAGGAATAGAGGGCTGAGCACCGGCACGAGTGACCGATAACGCCCCTGCAATCTGACCAAACCGAATCGCTTCGACCTCGCTTTTTCCTTGCGCCAATGCCGCAGCAAACCCACCCACAAAGGTGTCGCCAGCGGCGGTGGTATCCACCGCTTGAACTCTGGGTGCAGGAAAATGCTCGACGTGCTGACCGTCGGCGAACAGTGAGCCTTGGGCGCCCAGCGTAATGATGACTTTTGTGGCGCCAGCTGCCAGAAGCCGGGTCGCGGCAGCTTCTGCCGATGCCAGCGAATCAACCGGTAAACCGCTCAACGCAGCCGCCTCGCTTTCGTTGGGAATCAGATAATCGATCAGCGAATACCAGTCAGCAGGCAACGGCGCGCTGGCCGGCGCAGGGTTAAGGATGACGATTTTGCCCAACTCACGGCCGCGTTTGAGGGCGTAGGCAACCGTGTCCATCGGCACTTCAAGCTGACAGATGATCACATCGGCTTCAGCCAGCTTCGCATCAAATGCTGCAACGATATCCGGCGAGAGCCGACCATTGCCCCCGGCCACGATGACAATGGCGTTCTGACTGCTGGCATCTACCACGATCAGCGCAACACCACTGGAAACGCCGGTCACCGTGGTTACGGCCTGACAATCGATGCGCTCGACCAACAGGACTGCACGCAGTTGCTCGCCATAGGCGTCATCGCCAACGCAACCTATCATGGCGACACTCGCCCCCAGGCGCGCAGCGGCTACGGCTTGATTAGCGCCCTTGCCTCCCGGCACAATCGCGAACGAGTCACCCGCTAATGTTTCCCCAGCACGAGGCAGGCGCTCGGCACGGGTGACCAGGTCCATATTCAAGCTGCCCACTACCACTACTTTTGCTTGCATGCGTCAGCACTCTCTAATCTGTTTCAGCGAAAGGCGTTGAAGATATTGGCTGGGGGTGCCGTGGACTCGCGAAGGACAATGTCGGGCTTCACGATCCGATGCTCGACAGCCGTGGCAGCGGGCGCAGCGATACGCCGCAACAATATCTCGGCGGCCATTTCACCCAATTTCAGGATCGACTGCCCAACAGTGGTCAGCGCTGGATACACGTAGCGACTCATCTGAATATCGTCGAACCCAATAACCGACAAATCACAGGGGACGCGAATGTTGCGCTCGGCGGCAGCGCGCAAAACGCCGATGCCAATCATGTCGTTACCGGCAAATATCGCGGTCGGCGAATTTTGCGTCAGGAGTCCCACTGCAGCCTGATAACCAGCGGGACTGGTGAAGTCGCTTTCCACCACCCACTCGTTCGGTATGGGCACCTGAGCTTCATGCATGGCGCGACGGTAACCCGCCAGGCGCATCTGGGCGACGCTCGTTTCCGCTGGCCCACAAATGCAGGCAATATGCCGATGACCGAGCTCAAGCAAGTGGCAGGTCGCCAGGTACGCGCCCAGCTCATGATCGATGCGCACCAGATCGGCAACAATGCCTTCCAGATCTCGGTCGACAATAACCATCGGCGTACGCACGGCGGCTAATCCAGCCGCCAATCCTGGATCGCCACCCACCGACGAGACAATCAAACCATCGACACGTTTTTCCAGGAGTACGCGCAGGTAACTGCGTTGTTTTTCCGGGTTGTCATCGGAGTTGCACAAGATCACGCAAAACCCGTTGCGCTCGCAGTAGTCCTCAATCCCCCGCGCCAACTCGGCAAAGTACGGGTTGATACCGTTAGGAATCAGCAGGCCGATGGTCGACGTCGCCCTGGCTTTAAGGGATCGAGCCACGGCACTCGGCACATAGTCGAGTTGAATGATCGCCGCCTCGACCTTCCGGCGGACGTCGTCGCTGACCGGGCGCGACTTGTTCAGCACATGGGACACCGTCGTGTAGGAAATTCCTGCCAGCGCGGCTACATCTTTGATCGTGGACATATCAAGCCTTCCGACGTGCGCGATTGCTGCGATAAGTATCAAGCACCACGGCGACAACGATTACCGCGCCCGTGATGATGCGTTTGGTCGGTTGGGTCACTCCGATCTGTGCCAATCCAGCAGCAAGTACCGAGATAATCAGGACCCCGAAGAACGTACTGATCACGGAGCCGCGCCCACCCATCAGGCTGGTGCCCCCAATAACGACCGCCGCGATCACCTGCAATTCCAGACCGGAGCCAGCGTTAGGGTCTGCGGCTTCCAGACGCGAGATCTGGAACAACGCTGCGACCCCGGCCAGCAGCCCCATCAGCGAAAACACCATAATCTTGTAGGGTTTTGGATTGATGCCGGCCAGACGAACCGCTTCTTCATTAGTGCCAATACCGATCAGGTAACGGCCGAACACGGTGCGGGTCAGCACGGCTTGGGCGATGAAGATGATCAGCAGCGCAATGATGAAGGACGGAGAGATCCCGAAAGCGACCGGGTTCGATAGCCACGCGAATGCATCACCGATATAAGCGGTTCGCGACCCCGTCATCTGGTAGGCCACACCACGGGCCATTTCCAGCACGCCGAGGGAAACGATAAACGATGGAATGCGCCAAGCCACCGTGATCGAACCGGTGATGGTGCCCGCGACGGCCGCGCAGGTCATGCCCAGCAAGGCTGCTGGCACGACGCCCCAGCCCCAGCCGAGGATTGCCACACTGACTGCAGAAGCTGCAAGTGCCAGAACAGATCCCACCGACAAGTCGATGCCGCCGATGATCAGGATGAAAGTCATGCCCACCGCCAGCACCATCAAGTCCGGTATCTGGTTGGCCAGGGTGCTGAAAGTCTCATAAGACAGGAAGTGATCACTGAGCACGGAAAACAACGCAATCATTGCGAATAACGCACCGGCCAGTCCCAGGTAGGTGCCGAGTCCGAAATAATGACCGCTGCGCTTGCCCGACGAAGGCAATGTTTGGGGTGCGGCTGAAGTTTTCATCAGTTATTCCTGGGAGCGACTTCAGTGAGCCGCGTATCACGTTTTGGGTAGCCGGCAAACGCGGCGGCAAGCAATTCATCCTGGGTCCAAGTGTCGCGTTCGAAGGTATCGATCAAACGCCCGGCCGATAGCACCCCGATACGATCACAGATCAGCATCAACTCACGCAGATCACTCGACACGACGACCAGCGCCCTGCCCTGGCGTGTCAACTCTCCCAGCAACGCATAGATATCGAATTTGGCGCCAACATCAATGCCTCGGGTCGGCTCATCGAACAGCATCACTGTGCAGTCACGCTCAAGCCAGCGACCGATGACGACTTTTTGCTGATTGCCACCAGACAACTCGGAGACACATTGCATCGGACTGGCGCTGCGAATGCGCATGGCATCGACCTGACGCTGGGCCAGACGCAGTTCATCATGACGATTGACCACGCCGGCTTTGGAAATTGCCGGCATATTGCCCAGCGCGATATTGGCGCTGATCGATTGGGTCAGTAGCAGACCTTCGCCCTTGCGATCCTCGGTAATCAGCGCAATACCCTGCTTGACGGCATCGACTGGCGAATGGATGGTCACCGACTGCAGGGGACTGCCAATCTCGATACCGCCCGTGTCGGCGATGTCAGCACCGTAGATCAGGCGCAGAAGCTCGGTGCGCCCGGCGCCGATCAATCCGGAAATACCGAAAATCTCGCCGCTACGCACCTCGAAAGAGACATCACGCACCTTGTCCGCGCGACCCAGGCCTTTAACCGCCAGGGCAACGTCGCCAATCTGACGTGGACCGAGGTCGATCTGCTCACCCAGTTCACGCCCGACCATCAGCGTGACCAGTTGCTCGCTGCTGTAGTCAGCCATCGGTTCGATACACACCAACCGGCCGTCACGCAGCACGGCAATACGCTGTGCAACCTGGGCCAGTTCTTCCAGCCGATGAGAGATATAAATGATCGACACCCCGCGGGCTTGCAGGCGAGTGATCTGCTCGAACAGCATCTCGACTTCTCGAGACGTCAACATCGCGGTGGGTTCGTCGAGAATCAGGACATGGCAGTCACCGATCAGGTTACGGGCAATCTCGATCATCTGTTGATGCCCAATCCCCAACTCGCCGACCAGAGTGTCTGGGTCGATAGCATCCAGCCCGACCTGAGCCATGGCCTGAATAGCATCAGCGCGCAGTTGCTTGCGATTGATCCAGCCCGCGCGACTCGGCAGGTTGTCCAAGAATAGATTTTCCGCCACGGACAACGTGGGCAGCAGATTCAACTCCTGCATGACCATGCGAATACCCAGCTTTTCCGCCTGGGTTCGACTGCCGGGTTCGTAGGCCTGTCCCTGAAATTGCATCTGCCCGGTTGTGGGCGAGACCAGCCCGCCGATAATCTTCGACAGGGTACTTTTACCGGCGCCATTTTCGCCCGTCAGGGCCAGCACTTCCCCGCGCAGAAGCGTCAGGTCGATGTCGCTGAGAACCGGTTGGGCGTAGGTTTTACCGACGCCGCTGACAGATAGAACAGCCGCCTGAGCAGACACAGACATAACACTCTCCACGCGCCCGCCACGATGAGCGAACGCTGCATGCGGGAAACTACTTCTTGGTGATCAGTTCAACTGGCGTTTCGATCACGCCATTGGCGGCGCCCTCGACAGTTTCACCCTTGAGCATTTTCAGCGCAGTCTGGATACCGAACACCGCCTGTCTGGCCGCGAACTGATCGGCAGTGGCCAATATGCGGCCGTCCTGCAGCATGGGCTTGATGGCGTTGATGTTGTCGTAACCAACCACTTTTACTTTACCTGCCTTACCTGCCGCCCGAATCGCCGAGACCGCGCCCAGCGCCATGCTGTCGTTACCGGCCAGCAATGCCTTGAGATTCGGGTACTCGTTGAGCATGGCCGAAGCTACGGCGTTGCCTTTATCGATTTCCCAGTTACCCGATTGCGTGGAGACAATATTCATCTGCGCGGCATCCATGGCATCCTTGAAACCCGCTGTGCGTTGCTGGGCATTAGTGGTGGTCGAAACGCCTTCGATAATGCCGACTTCATCGCCAGCTGCTAACTGCTTGGCCAGGTAGTCACCCACCAGACGTGCACCTTTGTGGTTGTCCGGGCCTACGAACGGCACGCTGATGCCTTTGCTTTTCAGCACATCGACATCCAGTTGGTTATCAATGTTAACCACGATAATACCGGCATCCCTAGCCCTCTTGATCACCGTCACCAGCGCCTTGGAGTCCGCAGGAGCAATGACCAGCGCATTGACTTTCTGCACGATCATCTGGTCGACGATAGCGATCTGGGCACTGGTGTCCGACTCATTTTTGATGCCATTGGAGATGAGATCAAAATCAGCCGAATGCTCTTTCTGGTAGGCCTTGGCGCCGTCTTCCATGGTCAGGAAGAACTCATTGGCCAACGACTTCATCACCAGCGCGACTTTGGGCTTTTCCGTGGTTTGAGCATGCGCAGCAGAAAGCGGCAGGATGGCAGAGGCTGCGGTGAGCATAGCGACAGCGAGAAGACGTGCAGCGAATGGCAGCTTCATGAGTTCACTCCGATCTTATGATTATTTTTGCATCGATTGCGCGCACGCAAACGTTTGCTTTGCCGGACTATGAGAACGGCGGCCATTTTTGTCAACCGCCACGGCGCGCCGCCATACGGGATAATAAAGTTGCAGAGCGCTATTCCTCCATTCTGCTTTCGGATAGCCGAACAGCAAAGTCTCCAATGTTCGGAAAGCCGAATACCAACACACCCACCTATAAAAATAAATAGTTATAAATCAGTATCTTAGATCAATACATAATGATCAATTCTGTTGGTATAGATCATGCTCTTGTCTAGTGCGGCCCGGGTCAGGTGAGCCTGCATCAGGTTCGCAAGGCTCATGAATCAAGCACTCCCATAACAAGAGAAATAAAAATTGAAAACTATATTCCATAGCTTTGTACCGAGCGCCCTTGCGCTGATGCTGCTGTTGCCGACAGGCGTTTCAGCCAAAGAAGCAGAACAACAACAAAAGCTCGCTAACGTCGTCATTCTTGCCACTGGCGGCACCATCGCTGGCGCTGGCGCGAGCGCTGCCAACAGCGCGACTTACCAGGCGGCCAAGGTCGGTATTGATAAATTGATTGCGGGTGTGCCGGAGCTGAGCGCACTGGCCAATGTGCGCGGCGAACAAGTCATGCAAATCGCCTCGGAAAGCATCACCAACGAAAACCTGCTGCAACTGGGTAGACGTGTCGCCGAACTGGCCGACAGCAAAGATGTGGACGGCATCGTAATCACCCACGGCACCGATACCCTGGAAGAAACGGCCTATTTTCTCAATCTGGTAGAGAAGACCGACAAGCCCATCGTTGTCGTAGGCTCCATGCGTCCAGGGACAGCGATGTCTGCGGATGGCATGTTGAACCTGTACAACGCGGTTGCCGTTGCGGGCAGCAAAGAGGCACGTGGCAAGGGTGTTCTAGTGACGATGAACGACGAGATTCAGTCGGGTCGCGACGTCAGCAAAATGATCAATATCAAGACCGAAGCCTTTAAAAGCGCATGGGGTCCGTTAGGCATGGTAGTCGAAGGCAAGTCCTACTGGTTCCGCTTGCCCGCCAAGCGTCACACCATGGATTCGGAATTCGACATCAAGCAAATCAGCACGCTGCCTAAAGTCGATATTGCCTACTCCTATGGAAATGTCTCGGACACTGCTTACAAGGCACTGGCCCAGGCCGGCGCAAAAGCGATCATCCACGCAGGCACTGGCAACGGTTCAGTATCGTCCAACGTTGTGCCGACCTTGCAGGCCTTGCGTAAAGACGGGATCCAGATCATCCGCTCATCCCACGTTAACGCTGGCGGTTTCGTACTGCGCAATGCGGAACAACCTGATGACAAATACGACTGGGTCGTCGCCCACGACCTGAACCCTCAAAAAGCCCGCATTCTTGCAATGGTCGCGCTGACCAAGACCAACGACAGCAAAGAGCTGCAACGGATTTTCTGGGAGTATTGATCATTCCTGCACCTGCCCGCTCTGCGGCACCGCGCAGAGCGGGCAGGTGCGACTGCATCTTGCCGCCAGACCTTAGCGCGCTTTGTTCCTACACTTCAAGACAGAGACTCGACAAACAGTTGCGAAAATTCTTACGCTGAAATACTGTATGCGCATACAGCTAACCAAGGATCTCCTCCGTGGCAAAAAATTCTGCAGCAGCACCTTCAGCCCCCAGCTCCTACGAACGACTCGGCATCCGGGTTCAGAAAGTGATCAACTCACCAACCGCGCAAAAGGCCCGGGCAGCACTGATATACCGATTGACCGACGAGGTAGAAGACGAGTGGAATCAGTTACTTGAAGAAATAACGGAGAACGACAACGTCACCCTCGCCTACCGCGATGACGGTGGCGTGCAGATATTCTGGACCGTGCCGAAGGAAGATTAACGGCATGATTGTTCGAATAATTGCCCTGCTGACCCTAAGTTTCTGCATCGCTGCCCATGCCGACGCACCTCGCACCTTCAGTGAAGCAAAAAAGATCGCCTCGGGCCTGTATGCCCCGCAGTCGACAGAGTTCTATTGCGGCTGTAAATACAGCGGTAACCGGGTCAATCTCGCCGCTTGCGGTTATGTTCCGCGCAAAAATGCCAACCGCGCCAAGCGGATCGAATGGGAGCACATTGTACCTGCCTGGCAAATTGGCCATTTACGTCAATGTTGGCAAAACGGCGGCCGGGGAAACTGCACAAAAAACGACCCTGTTTACCAACGCGCCGAAGCTGATCTGCATAATCTGGTGCCCAGTATTGGCGAGGTGAACGGTGACCGAAATAACTTCAGCTTCGGCTGGCTTCCGGTTCAGGCAGGGCAGTACGGGTCTTGCCTGACGCAGGTGGATTTCAAAGCAAAGAAAGTGATGCCTCGTCCGTCAGTTCGCGGAATGATCGCCAGAACGTATTTTTATATGAGCAAGCAATACAGCCTGCCCTTGTCCAAACAGGATCGCCGACTCTATGAGGCCTGGAACAAGACTTATCCTGTCGATGCGTGGGAAATTCAGCGCAATCAACGCGTGGCGTGTGTGATGGGCCGAGGCAATGCCTTCGTTGGCCCCGTTAACCTGAAAGCCTGCACATAACAGCAAAAAAGCCCGGCACGTGTGAAAGTGTCGAGCTTTTTTCGCGGCTGGACCAGATTTTATGGCGCCTCAGCCGCATCCTCTTCCGCCTGAATGCGCAGAGAACGCTGGATCATCAACTCCGAGGCGTAATCAGCGGCCAGCTCGGCAGCATCAAGCGGTTCGATGGCACCACGACTGATCAACCCGGTCAAGGCAGAGGCCGCAAACATATCCCAAATGTCTTGTTCATCATCAAGCAGTGACATGTGTACTTCCTCATTTGAATGTAGACGGCACTGTAACACCAGATGCTGACTTCACCGTCCGACTTCCCCTCAGAATCACCAAGAGCCATAAGCCACTCAACCGTTTCAGCTTTGCGCAGGCAGAGTGCCACTGATCGGATAGGCATTCTAATTGATACAAAGTAGTGCAAAACGGTGTAATTATTTTTGCGGGGTTAATCCCCACTAAAGTACGGCAATCCTGAGCCCGATATCGGGGATACACACTTCACCAAGCAATGGCATCCGCGCCGTAGCCGCTTGAAATTGTTTGCATGCCTACATCGACGTAGAAATGAAAAGTAGTGCATTACGCCTTCTGCGTGGATGCCCTACGGGTACAAGGGAACGTGCATATTTTCAGAGACGTGATACGTCTAACGAGCGGAGGGGCGATATGGATCAGTTGAAAGCGTTCGAGATTAATTATCATTTCAAGGGGCAGTGTCGGCATTTTTTTCATGAGGCCCTGCACCTGTGCGAAAGCGATGCATTGCACTTCGCTACGCTGCATGCGGGGGTAGGAAGCGTCAACGACAATGTAGCGGCAGGACCCGTTCGGCTGGCACTCCGCCAGGCTGAAGGTCTTGGTGTAACCGAAGTTCAATGGCGGCGAGCCACGTAGACTTGGTGTCCTCCCTGCACGATGCGTGCTCTGATCATCTATGAGCCGGTCAGAACTGCATCGCATCAGGGGAACGGGAAGCAGGTTACAGCGGGTGTCTAATACTCGTCATCCCGACAACTGTGACTTTATTGGTCTGCCCATGTGCGTGGAGCCGCAGGACGGTCAAACAGGCGCATATTCACCGGTGCCCTCGGGCCATGGTGTCAGCAGTTCAAAACCGGTCTCAGTGACAGCAACCATATGCTCCCATTGAGCGGAGAGGGATTGATCGCGGGTCAGTACGGTCCAGCCATCGGGCAGCACCTTGGTCCCAGGCTTGCCGACATTAATCATCGGCTCAATGGTAAACACCATGCCCACCTTGAGCTTGAGCCCTTGCCGTGAGCTACCGTAATGCAGCACCTGCGGTTCTTCATGGTAGTTACGACCAATGCCGTGTCCGCAGTATTCGCGCACAACACTGAAGCCCTCGCGGTGCGCTACCGTCTGAATGGCATGACCGATATCGCCCAAGGTCGCTCCCGGTCGGACAGCGTGAATCCCGGCAAGGGTTGCCTCATAAGTGGTATGCACCAAGCGCTTCGCGGTCGGGCTGACGTCTCCCACGAAATACATCCGACTGGTATCACCAAACCAACCGTCCTTGATCACAGCCACATCAATATTGACGATATCCCCATCTTTGAGAATATCCGACGCCGATGGGATTCCGTGGCATACCACAGTGTTCGGCGAGATACAGGTGGATTTGGTAAAGCCGTGATAGCCGATGTTCGCTGGAATAACCTTTAACTCATCAACGATATACGCGTGACAAATCTTATCCAGCGCTTCAGTGCTGACACCCGCTTTGACATGACTGCCAATCATCGCGAGCACATCTGCAGCCAACCTTCCGGCAACCCGAAGCCTGACCAGATCATCTTCAGTCTTAATGCTGACAGCCGCACTCATTACAACGCCTCCTGCAAATTTTCCATCGACGGAGAGAGACCGAACGGGGTTACCGACAGGACCGTGCCACCAGCATTTTCGGCACGAATGAGCAATTGGCAGATGTCGCTGTAATTGAGTGCAGGATGCAGTTCAGCCATCATGCCGATCTTCATCCAATGCTCAGCTTGAGCGTTGATAGAGCGGCTTAACGCTGCGCTCGCGGTCCGAGCATTGGCATGCATGTGTTCCGAAATTTTTACCAGGCCCACAGGATCACCTCAGGAAAATAATATATGAATCATATACGATTCATATATCAACGATCAAGAGCGAGGAGCGGTAGAGGACGCGTTGCAGATGAAACAGGATGTAGCAACACAGTGAGACACTGCTATTCAGTCAGGCATTCCGATAGCGACAGCGCCAACTGGCTGATCGCATCCTGGTCCAGGTCGGTCAGTGTGCGGTAGTGAATGATTACATTTCGTTCCGCATCACTGAGACTGTCGATGCGCAACGGTGTTCGGCACCCGGAGAGGAGATAGAGCACATCGACACCCTTGACACCCAGCGCCGCCAAATAGTCCGAGCGCGGGGTACGCTCGCCACTTTCATACTTGCCTTGTGCATTGGCCTCTACACCGCCAATTGCAGCAAATTCCTGCTGAGAAAGCCCTAGAGTCTTTCGCTCTTCCTTCAACCGCGAACCAAGATGATTCATTTGGGTTTACCTAAAGAGGAATGTCACTCATAACGATACGCTCACTTTACTTGCGACGTTGAATAATCAGGCGAGCACGGCATGCAGCTACCTGGCAGTCGGCCGCCTTCCTCCATCAGAACACAGGGCAATCGCTGGACGCTTCGGTAGCGGCGTGCGGTCAGCCCCCGAATACCCCCATCAAAACAGCCCGACCAATGGAGATTCTAATTCCATGGTCTGAACAATTCAGGCCTGGCAATAATCAATTTTCAGAGGTGTTATCGGGGCCGCTGGCGTTTTGAAGCGACTACACGGAGGCTCACTCGTCAGCGCATGACCAAGTCTTCGTCGGGTTTCGTGGGCCGCGGCGAAATAATTTCGAGTGTAGCCAGATTCACCAGCGTGAAATAACCGCTGCCATTAAAACGCCAGCCACCCGTATCAATGTGGAAAACGTTGCCCAACAGTTCGGGTCGGCTCAAGGGAGAATGACCGACAAACAGGGCGCGCACATCGGGTATTCCACTGGAATCTCTGAGGCGAAGGCGCTCACGTGACCATTGGCAGTATTCCTCGAGACGCCCCGAATCCGGCAGATGCCCCAAAAGCGCGCCACGAAGCAATGCCCAGGTAGGTGTCGGACAGTCGGCATGCACCATGCCTATCAACCCTGACGGGGTATCGACTTCAATAGCGATGGGCATCTGCTTAAAATATGCGACGAACTTCTGCTGCTCGCTAGGGGCAAGCCTGAGAAACCAGGCGCCCCCGCTTGCCCGATACATCGGATAATCAAGATCGCTGTGCTGCACATGCTTGATAGCCAACGCTTCATGATTGCCCTGCACCGCAAAAAACCAAGGCTGGGCCAGCCAATCGAGAACCCGTTCACTTTCAGGGCCACGATCAACCACGTCTCCCACGCTAAACAAGCGATCGACCTCCGGAGCGAAACCAACTGCTTCTAACGCGGCTTGCAACCGAGTGAAATGCCCATGGATATCACCCACGACGAAGTCACGGCCCTGCGTGTTTCTTTCAAAGTGTTTGAACCTGCTCACGCCGCGCCCTCCCCTTCGTCGATCAAAATGCCCTCTTCGCCAGGCAATTCCTCAACGCTCAGAATGACCGGTCAGGGCTTAAGCGGAAACTCTTCGTCCTGTTCTGACAAGCTTTTCCCGTCATCGGGATGCTTCCAGTCTTGCGAAGGAGGAGTTTCGTCTTCGACAGGGAGGCTGTTGTCCGGATCAGGCATTCCCGATCCGGAATCAGGAGAGTGATCGCCTCTTTGTTTTTTTGATCAGTGTTCATATGCACCTCGCTATAGAACGAACCCACGGTCGTCGCTTCGCCAAAAGACACTGACACATTGCGCCCCGATTCTTTAGCAGAATAAAGCGCTGAATCAGCACGCTCAATAAACTGCTCAATATTCCCATCGACGCCTGGAAAGCAGGTATAGCATCCAAGGCTTATGGTGAGGTTACCGAGCGGGTTACGTTGATGAATAATATGTTCACTCATAACCCCCAGTCTGATTTTTTCCGCGATGACAAATGCGCCCTTCTAATCCGTATCAGGCAGAAGCACCGCGATTTCCTCGCCCCCATAGCGCACAGCAAGGTCTGCTTCCCGCTGCAAAGACTCACGGACAACACGTGCTACTGCGGCAATGCAGTGATCGCCAGCAACGTGACCATAGGCATCATTGAAGCTTTTAAAATAATCGATATCTAACATGATAAGGCTCATTGGGAGGGTCGTCCGTGCGCCTCGCTTAAACTCAGCGTTTAAGGTTTCCTGAAAAAGCCTACGGTTCGCAAGACCTGTCAGACCGTCGTGCGTTGCCATAATCTGCAAATCGTCTTTCGCGCTGCGTAAATCGGTTTCGACACGCTGACCGTTCCGCAACTGCTGTATGAATAACACCCCGAACAGGCAATTGATAATGAGCACGGCCCCAATGATCGCGGCAGATTTGTACACATTTTTTTGCCATTCGTTAAGGATAGAATCTCTAGAGATGGCGGCTACCACTACCAGCGGATAGGTTTTCAACTGTTGGTATCCACAGAGCCTTACGGTCTGGTCAACCACTGACGTTATCATTGCGGTGCCGGAACTGGACCGTGGCAGATAGTTTTTAAATATATCCCCTTGCGCGACAGACGTCCCGATCAACGCGTCGTTGAACGGACGTCTGGCCAAGAGCGTCCCATCGGTTAGCGCAATAAACATCGCACCGTTTTTGTTGATATCAAAACCTTCAAAGAACTTATCGAAATAAGACATCTTGATGGCCGCCAACACCACACCGTTAAAATGACCTTCTCGGTCATTCACCCGACGGGAGATAGTAACAACCCACTCGCCCGTCGCTCGACTGCGGATCGCATGGCCGATCCGCGGGTTTGGATCATCATTATTTTGATGATAGATGAAATAGTCTCGATCAGAGCTGTTCATCTCAGCAGGGATGCCAGTAAACGAAGTCACGACCCATTGACCATGCTTATCAAAAAAGAATAGTCCATGCAGCTGTTCAATCGCACTCACACGATCGACAAAAACCTCATGCAAACGGTCTATTTGACCGGGGCCATAACCGTCAGCTTGCAGCCATCCTACCAATCCGGCCAGTACAATATCGGCTTCGTCAAAGGTGTCCTCCGCCTCCTGCGCCATCGAGCGCGCAAGGTTTGAAGAAGATATCTCAGCTTGCGCCAGCTCGTGGACCTTGGACTGCTGCAGTTGAAGCAAAGACAAACCGATGATGGATGAACAGACCACGATGATGAATACCACCGCGCATTTCAGCATAGGTATGCGTTTTAATTCTTCAGCGGGCAAAGCATTGATGAGTGGAGGCACCCCCCGGTGTCAGGCTAGTTGTCGCCTGAGCTGATTTATCAAAACGATAGATCGGGGGCGCCAAAGAGAGCTGTAATGTCGAGCTATTCACCTGAGCGTAAAGCGGCCCTTATCAACAAATTGCTGCCGCCTCAAAACATGTCCGTGGCCGAGTTGTCGCGTCAAGAAGGCATCTCTCAAGCCACCCTGTATGCTTGGCGAACCAAGCTCAAAGCAGGAGGCGCAGTGGTGCCCGGAGATAAAAGCAGTGCCGATAACTGGTCGGCTGAAGCCAAGTTCGCAGCGGTGTTGCACACGGCCACGTTGAGCGAGATCGAGCTTAGCGAATACTGTCGCAGCAAGGGTTTGTACCCCGAGCAAATCGGCGCTTGGCGACAGGCCTGCATCAGTGGCCAGCTAACAGCCCAGGCACAGCGCCAGGCCGAGCGAGAACAGGCGCGCGCCGACAAAAAACGCATCGCCGAGTTGGAGCGTGAACTGCGGCGCAAGGACAAGGCGCTCGCAGAAACCGCCGCGATTCTGGTGCTGCGAAAAAAGATGAATGCCTTCTGGGGAAACGACAGCGAGGACGTCTGACCTCGCTGCCAGAACGGCAACAACTCGTTGAACGTTTTAACCAAGCCGTTGCTTCTGGTGCACGCAAAACTATTGCCAGCGCGGAGATCGGGCTGTCGCTGCGCAGCCTGCAACGCTGGGCGCTGACGCCTGTGATGCAGGCCGACGTGCGCACCACCACGTCACGTCCGCGACCACTTAATGCCCTGAGTGAACAGGAGCGTTGCGCTATTTTAGAGGTCTGCAACAGTCCGCCATTCGTCAGCCTGCCGCCCAGCCAGATCGTCCCGATACTGGCCGATCAAGGTCGTTATCTGGCCTCAGAGGCAACCTTTTACCGCGTCCTGAAGGAAGCTGATCAGCAGCACCGACGTGGCCGCAGCCATGCACCGCACAAGCATGCTGCGCCGACAACTCACAGCGCAACCACAGCCAATAAGGTCTGGTCTTGGGACATCACCTACTTGCCATCGCCAGTGCGTGGGAAGTACTACTATCTGTATTTGATCGAGGACATCTACAGCCGAAAGGCCGTGGGCTGGGAAGTTTACGAGCAAGAAAGTGGCGAGCTGGCGGCCGAACTGATGCAGCGCACCGTGCTCACCGAACGCTGCGCCGGACGGCCCCTAGTGCTGCACTCGGACAACGGTGCACCGATGAAATCGGTGACGTTGCTGAGCAAACTGTACGAACTCGGCATCACCCCGTCACGCGGACGACCACGGGTGAGTAACGATAATCCCTACTCAGAATCGCTGTTTAGAACCCTGAAATATTGCCCGCAATGGCCTCCTGGTGGTTTTGCAGATTTGGACGCGGCACGCAGCTGGGTGCGCGATTTTATCCGCTGGTACAACCACCAACACCGCCACAGCCGCATCCGCTTCGTGACCCCGGCGCAGCGTCATCGAGGAGATGATCAAGAGATCTTGGCCAAGCGTCATGCCCTGTATCAGCAAGCTCGTAATCAACATCCACATCGCTGGTCAGGTGCGACACGCAATTGGCAGCCCATCGGCGCGGTCACACTCAATCCGGAAAGGGAGTTACCGACACTGAAAATAGCCGCATAAAACACAGCTGACGCGACAACTACCTTGCAAAACGCCGGCACTGACTAATCCTGATAATACGGTGTTGCCGTTTAATGAAAAATAAGCCTGTAACAGTGGAACCAGCCCGCCTGATTCCGGATCAATTATAGGCTTGTGTGGCCATCAGCTGCATGATGCGAATTTTTTTTGAGACCTCGGTACCGTGAGTAAGCCGAAAAGAAAATTATGTCGCGACACCCTTCGATGATTCGCGCAATCTATTGCACAACCGCGAACGCATCGCGGCCTAATTTTTTCATCTGGACGTCAAATGATCCCCAACGCAGAACTCTACAATCCATCCACCGAATATGCCGACAAACTGGTCACACGCATCGGGCAGACCCCTGCATGGATCGCAAAACGCATCGGCGTCACCGACAGGCGCATACGCTACATCCTTGATGGCTCACGAACCGTCAAAGGGGTAACCAGCCCTATTCAGATGACCTATACAGAGCAGTTCGCCCTTGAGTGTCTTGTGGCCGAGGTTAAAACCAAAAACAAATAGTCCCGCCGCACGGGCCTCTCCGGGGTTGGAGCCCGCTTGCCTCACTTACGAGCGTCCATCGTTTTCAGGCTCGATATTCCAGACATTCAGCGCCCATTGATCGACCCCAGCATGTCGCCGGGGTCTACGCTCCAACCTGACAATTGACTGCATACCCGACGACTCAAATGGAGGCTCAAATCGGATGTCGCTTGCGCTGGTTGATGCAGAAGCTGGTGACATTGGAATCTGCCAGGCTTGCCCTCCGCTGAAGAAGCTTGAGCTCTACCTGCTTGCATCGTGTATCCATCGAGGATTCTTGCTACAGGAACAGTTCACAGTCCGTATCTGCGGCTCTGGCGATTTCAATCAGCCTCTGCGCTTTAATCGGATCTTCAGATTCGTACATTGTTCGCCCCTGCTTAAACCGCGCGCCCCTCTATGCAGTCCTACTCGTGAGCCATGATAGTTGCGCTCTCACATACACATATAAACACTTCTGAACCTTATTGAGCCATTTTATACACTTAATAATATTTGTCTGAACCTCTGCATGGTACAGAAATAAAGTCGCGCCAAAGTTGCTTAAAAAAAGAGATCGACAAGAGGTGCGCAGACTGCACACCGAGTAAGGGTCATGCTCACTCTTGAGAAGCACAAAAAGTGAATTCGTTCATGTCAGCGATGCTGTTGCACATGGGGATTAACGTGTGAGCGGATGGCCGAACGGAACGCTGAAGCCAGCCGCATTACGGTGGCCACCGCCACCGTAATGCTGAGCGATTACCGAGACATCCTCGCCTGCGTCTGAGCTACGCAGGCTGAAGAATCGGCCGTCCGGGGTGTCCCAGTAGCAGGCGGCGAAAGGCTCGCCCGCACACATCAGGTGCCCTGCATCGCTGGTCAGCGTATACGGGAGGTTTGCCACCGGCACGTCATGGCCGCCGATCACCATCCGGCGCTTGGTCACGCCAACCAATTCCGCGACATCCTTTTGCAGCTTACGCTCGATAGCGATGCCGTCTGATCGAAGCATGGCTAGATCAGACTCGATCAGCCTGTCCCAGACGTCGAAGTCATAGGGGTAACTGAAGACGCTGGCCTGTATCTCGCGGGTGCCGTCCAGCTTGAACAGCCACAAGTCCCGATCCTCGATGTGATTGATTAGCGCGGGGCGAGGTGTTTCTGGAAAAAAGAAGTCCCAGGCAATGCCTGCGCCCGAGCGGTTCATATCAAACAGTGCGCCTATGTGGGGGGAACCTGAGCTGATGCATTTGCTCCGGCAATCCGTTTGGAACTGCGCATAGGTGTTGCCAGCAAACGGTAGGGACTTGAGATCGTCCTGTGCCGTCTTGTGATGATCCAGGATCAAAACAGAAGCCGCAGCTTCGCCCATCGCTATCAATACCTCGGCAGGGTACGAAAAATCCACAATCACGACATGCTTGCCCGCAACGTCCGGCACCGGCTTGCCGTAAATGCCAGCATGAAACTCGATGTCGGCGCCCAAGGCTTTACGGACAACCCAGGCGGCGCCAAAACCGTCTGCACAGTGACCGTGGTAAATGCAAAGGATGGGGCGCTGATTATCGGGCATGGAGAATTCTCGTCTGGCGGCACCGGCTGCACGTATTGTAAGTGAATACCCTGCAGTGATGACGTGTGGTGTTCGGTGCGGCGTTTGAGCTCGGATTTGATCCGTATGCTCTGGCACTATAAGCCAAGCTTGATGTGGCCACCTGCGTTAAGGGGGCCTCCCGGTAGTCCGCTACTCGGTGATGCTCTCTTGATGGTTCAACTGCATTGGGCTTGATTTTTCACCTATGTGGCTCCAATGACTGTGAAGCTTTCGGGATGGCAACCAAAAATAAAAGCCTGACGCTATGATAGAGCGGACAGGGCAGGTGGTGATGTAAACAGAATGGATCAGGAGGATTCGGCGTTACCTTTCGTCTCTTTCTCATCGGAGTCAAAAAGCGTGCTAATCAAACGATTGATGTCGTTCTGGACGTCTTCTGGCAAACCGTCCAACTCTTCCAGAACCTTGGCATCCAACGCAGTGATGCTGTCGATCGACCTGGCTTTCCTGACGCCGGTCACCACGAACAATATGTCTACGCCCACGGCTGCGATCAAGGAGAGATAGGTCGCGTTCGGGAAGCGCTTGCCTCTTTCGTACGCACCTTGCGCATTGGCTTCAATTCCGCCAGCGGCGCCCAGGCCGGCTTGAGAAAGACCGAGTCTTTTTCGTTCTTCTTTTAGTCGCAAACCAATGCCATTCATGTGACCTCCTTTTGAAGCCGAAGCAAACATTCATAGGAGGTTAGCGCAAACCTCAGCATTACATGCATAGCTTGTCTGACGCAGGTACAAGCGATGGGCGCAGCCTCCAGGCTGACAGTGTCACACAGTGAATCATTGATCTATTTAATGGTCGTATTACTTGTTGATCGCCCCATGACTAAAAGTCACTGGCAGCGACAACTCTTCGCAGGGGTTCTGTCCTTGCTTTATCGGACGATAAAATGAAACGAACAGCTATATTTATCTTGGTGATTTCGGGCTCCCTTCTGCTAGGAGGCTGCTGGCCGTACTGGGAGGATGGAGGAGGACGTGGTCGTGATCATGACCGCGGTCATGATCACGAACGTGGTAATGACCGTGGCGATGATCGGGGATATGACCATGACCGCGGGCGTGATCGCGATGGTGGAGACCAGGATTATCGCCGGTAAGCTGCTCCAATAGCGCGAACCCGTTTTGCTGTCCGTCCCAGTATCCCGCAAAGGCTTCTGGCGGCTGCAATCCGGGTAGGTGCCAGTCGGGTTAACCGAGAGACTTCCACTTCCACCGGATGATCCATAGGCCTCCCGGGTACCTATGGCCGCAGAAATATAGTTGAGCATCTGGATGCATGTTCAGACTGTATAATCCCTGAAAAGCTCCTCTTTGATAATCAGCAACGCGTCATCGTAATAACGCTCACCGCGAGCCTCACTTAGCGGTATAGACCTGACGCTTCCCTCACCACCAAGAGGCGTATGCTCGCAGGTGATAAAGAACTCTGCGGTTTCTGCCCTGAATTCCAAGTAGTAAAACAGCTCACGTCCCTCTCGATCCCAGTAACCTATTTCTCTTCGCATCAGTTTCCACCGCAGGACTGTAAAGTTTCCCATTCTACTGGCCGCGGCCACTGCGCCAAAATTCGCTCATGACTGAATGTAGCTTTCGAGCTATCTGTACGCAACGAATCACCCTCACCTACTCCGAAACGATTAGATGGCCCGCCATTGATCGGGCCGTCTGTACTAGCCCCCCCCCTTCGTCGCCTCGACATTGATTTCGCGTCACCCCGCTGCGCACACTGATCCTACTGAAGGATCAGTACCCATGTGTGAAATAGAGAGCCCGCCCAGCGCGGGCTTTTTTGTGGGTGCGTCAGGCATGACACGTTGCGCGCAAGCGTAACCAGTTTGGCTGTGGTGACCACGCGGGTGACTTGGAGATGAAAGTCCTCTACACACCCGGCAAAGGGAAGTGTTAGCCAAAGGCAAGGGTGTCGCGGGCGATTGCGAACCGGAAGGAAGCCCGAGGCAAATTACCTTGGGATATCTGAACGTTTGCCACTGTACTACCGAGCGTCCCGAGGCGACGGGATGAGCTGGCATCAACCGCCGAGGCTAAGGGTGGCGAGGATGAGCCTGCATCGCTTGCGCGACCGTCTCAGGGACCTGCTACGCAGTGCTCGGGACCACAAGATGGCGAGCGTCATCAGGCGGATAAACCGCCTTCTTCTCGACCACCTCGTTATCTTCGGTCGCTATATCCACTTCAGCGTCACAGTGCCGTCATCGTTGAAAGCCATTGCGATCAAATTCGTATCCGCCAGTAATTCACCCCCATGCAGCCCCGCACCCATGATGCGGCCCACCTTCGGCGAAGGTCGCGCATTCGACTCATGGTTTTACGAGCAAAAAGAGTTTCCAGAGGAATATGCCCAGGCACGTCCTATGCAAACCCCGGACACGCGGCTATCTTCGATATGGCTATAGCTTTGACTGATCTGTACACCGGGACGGTTGCGAAAGGTCGTGCAGAGGTATCAAACCCTGACTACCGTTATATGTGCCGGATCATCGCAGCAATACAGTCGGCTCTGCGCCAGGAATAGCAGTAGGTGGCGGCACAATTAACCTTTTTGGCACCTGATCGCCAAGCTGCTCGCTTACTCAGCGTTCCTGGAGGTCGACTATGGTAGCCGTCCTGTTTACCTTGTATATCCACTACTGCACAGCCCAAGGTTGCGAAACCAAGCCGCTCAGTCAATGGCCCACGCTTGAAGAATGCCTAGCCCAGATCGCGATGTATCACGCAGTTGTGCCCGGAAATTACTCCATGGAATGTAAACAATAAAAATCGGGGCTGGGTCGTCGAATTCAAACAGAGAACACGTGCCCCCTACAGGATGGGCCTTCATTGCTTCAACTACTGCGAAGGAGCTTGGCCGCCAATAAGGACTCGTCGATAACCTGCTGAACGCTCTCAGTGCGCCTTAAAGGCTCCCACTTGTCGTAAGTGTCCACATCGAGTTTGGCTTGCAGAGCCAAGGCATATGGGTCAAATCCGAGCTCAAACGCCGCACCGAATATTGCCACAAGCGTTTGCGCGTAAACGCTTTCTGATCGGATTGTCATATCAGCTCCCTTAGTGGCTTACAGAACCACCTTACAAACCCCCCGAACAAAACAATTCGTTTGGGTTCCAAAAGCAGCATTTAACCCCCCCTTTTGCATACCATACAAATAGCAACGCATTGTTCAATGCTTAAAGTGACAATCGGTCATAACCACTTACCGCTCCTTCCTCTTATCCACACGCCACTTACCAACACGGCGGGACATTCCCTTAAAATTTACGCTGCAGGTACCGACCACCGAGGATCACTCATGCCAGCAAACCAGCACCCAACGATCGACATTTGTCACGGCAACTGTGCGGCGGCTTCGGTGCCGACTGGGAAGATGCAGAGGGGTACGGAAATCCGGCACACCTGCGCATAAAGATGGGCCTAGACTTGCAGGAAGTGGACAGTGAGCGAGTGCGCGCCCCCTACTGCCTCCCCTCATTGGACGTCCGTTACACCGAACTACCTGACGAAGGAGTTCAGGAAGACCATACCGACAAGGTGATTGATTATGTGGGCGCGGATTGGCATTTTGAGGCGGGGCTTTGCAACAGTTTTGCAAATCGCAAACAACAAAAAAGGGCCAACCTTTCGGTTGACCCTTCTAGACCGCCAGCAGGAGCGGATTTTGTTTGGTAGGTACGACTGGACTCGAACCAGCGACCCCACCATGTCAAGGTGACTTCTAGCAACACCTAACCTATTGAATATAAAAGAAAATATCTATTGTATCAACTGGCTAAAAAGCCCAAATATACGCTATAAGAATCAATAGCTTAGCGTTGTATTTTCATACAGTAGTAGCCCCTCACCGGCGTTCTGCCGACCGAACACAACCCCTATTTTTTATAGGCACTCGGAAAAGGTTATTGTAAGCGCATGACACAGATCCAAAGCGCCGGAAACATGATGCCCACGCCCGATATGCTGTTCGGGGCATCTGAATCCGTGTCGCCAACGCATAAAGCCATCAATGAGCCCCATCGCTGACCTTGAAGTCAGTTCTGAGGGTTTCTAAAGGAAATTGGCCATAGCCCACAGCAAAGCCAGGAACGACCCAGCCAATAACACCAGGAACATGTGAAACTTAAAATTAGTCATGACTCTTATTTCGCAAGGTCACGGCTAATCTATTTATAATATATTCTACGGCGTGTTTATCGGAAAAGTCCGCAGTCCGTAAAAACTTAATAAGTGCATATTCATCAACAGAAAGTTCAGCAACAGCATACGGCGTTCGTTTGCCCGTCACGACGAACAGCACATCGATAGCCGTAGTAGACAATCGGCTCAGGTAGTCAGCCCTCGGACACCTCATTCCGCTTTCATAGAGTAATTGCGCATTGGGTTGTATGCCACCAATGGCAGCAACGGCGCTCTGGGTCAGGCTACACGCTTCACGCTCGAGTTTTAATCGCATGCCCAGATTCATCAACGCCATTCCCTTGGATATAACAATGGCGCCATTATAGTGGCGCAATGACATCACTGATCAATATCCATTTGGATTAACCAAGAGAAAATAAATATCCATTTGAATGCAATAATAACTGCACATATCAGATCAGTTGAGCAGCCAAGAAATGGAGCACCTATAACGGTATAGGGTTCGTAGTGAGATGCTGCATGGGTATCTAGGTCGTTCCCTGAACGCCGCGCCTACCGGCGTTTTGCAAGGTAGTTGTCGCGTCAGCTGTGTTTTATGCGGCTATTTTCAGTGTCGGTAACTCCCTTTCCGGATTGAGTGTGACCGCGCCGATGGGCTGCCAATTGCGTGTCGCACCTGACCAGCGATGTGGATGTTGATTACGAGCTTGCTGATACAGGGCATGACGCTTGGCCAAGATCTCTTGATCATCTCCTCGATGACGCTGCGCCGGGGTCACGAAGCGGATGCGGCTGTGGCGGTGTTGGTGGTTGTACCAGCGGATAAAATCGCGCACCCAGCTGCGTGCCGCGTCCAAATCTGCAAAACCACCAGGAGGCCATTGCGGGCAATATTTCAGGGTTCTAAACAGCGATTCTGAGTAGGGATTATCGTTACTCACCCGTGGTCGTCCGCGTGACGGGGTGATGCCGAGTTCGTACAGTTTGCTCAGCAACGTCACCGATTTCATCGGTGCACCGTTGTCCGAGTGCAGCACTAGGGGCCGTCCGGCGCAGCGTTCGGTGAGCACGGTGCGCTGCATCAGTTCGGCCGCCAGCTCGCCACTTTCTTGCTCGTAAACTTCCCAGCCCACGGCCTTTCGGCTGTAGATGTCCTCGATCAAATACAGATAGTAGTACTTCCCACGCACTGGCGATGGCAAGTAGGTGATGTCCCAAGACCAGACCTTATTGGCTGTGGTTGCGCTGTGAGTTGTCGGCGCAGCATGCTTGTGCGGTGCATGGCTGCGGCCACGTCGGTGCTGCTGATCAGCTTCCTTCAGGACGCGGTAAAAGGTTGCCTCTGAGGCCAGATAACGACCTTGATCGGCCAGTATCGGGACGATCTGGCTGGGCGGCAGGCTGACGAATGGCGGACTGTTGCAGACCTCTAAAATAGCGCAACGCTCCTGTTCACTCAGGGCATTAAGTGGTCGCGGACGTGACGTGGTGGTGCGCACGTCGGCCTGCATCACAGGCGTCAGCGCCCAGCGTTGCAGGCTGCGCAGCGACAGCCCGATCTCCGCGCTGGCAATAGTTTTGCGTGCACCAGAAGCAACGGCTTGGTTAAAACGTTCAACGAGTTGTTGCCGTTCTGGCAGCGAGGTCAGACGTCCTCGCTGTCGTTTCCCCAGAAGGCATTCATCTTTTTTCGCAGCACCAGAATCGCGGCGGTTTCTGCGAGCGCCTTGTCCTTGCGCCGCAGTTCACGCTCCAACTCGGCGATGCGTTTTTTGTCGGCGCGCGCCTGTTCTCGCTCGGCCTGGCGCTGTGCCTGGGCTGTTAGCTGGCCACTGATGCAGGCCTGTCGCCAAGCGCCGATTTGCTCGGGGTACAAACCCTTGCTGCGACAGTATTCGCTAAGCTCGATCTCGCTCAACGTGGCCGTGTGCAACACCGCTGCGAACTTGGCTTCAGCCGACCAGTTATCGGCACTGCTTTTATCTCCGGGCACCACTGCGCCTCCTGCTTTGAGCTTGGTTCGCCAAGCATACAGGGTGGCTTGAGAGATGCCTTCTTGACGCGACAACTCGGCCACGGACATGTTTTGAGGCGGCAGCAATTTGTTGATAAGGGCCGCTTTACGCTCAGGTGAATAGCTCGACATTACAGCTCTCTTTGGCGCCCCCGATCTATCGTTTTGATAAATCAGCTCAGGCGACAACTAGCCTGACACCGGGGGCTACGGTCCACGGAAAGACTGTCAGACACTGGTAGAGGAGCGCGGCGGAATTATTGGAGGTGGCGTTAGCAAGAAAATCCACTCTCTGGTTGTCGGAAGTATCGGGAATGAGCAGTGGCGTCACAGTAATTATGGGGTGAAAATCATGAAAGCTGCAGAGCTACGCCAAGCCGGCTCCCCTATAGCTATCATCGGCGAACACCAATGGCAGCGCGCCCTGTTCAAATAAGCGCGAGCGGTGTGGCGATTTGTAAAATCAGGAGCGTGGTTGTGAGCACCGAGATTGCCAGAGTACACATGATTTCCGAGCTTTCTAGGCTCGCGGAAGAGTTCGAGTTTTCTGCAAAAGGCTTGAGCGAGCGAAGGAAAGCTGAAGGGTTAATTGATACAGAATCAACAGACCTGATAAACCAACTTCTTTACACCTCCTCCCAACTGAGGGCTCTTGCTGATGCCGCCGAAAAGGGCAGCGAGGATCAGGGCAAGGCTGAGTAGTTGGCGCGCTGGGGATTTGTAGGAGGTCGAAATGGGACTCAACAGACCAACGCAAGAGCTGAATCGCGAACTCAAAGACGCAGCGCTGAGCCTGGAGCAGGCAGCGTCTGAAGTACTCGAAATTACCAAGAGCTGCGGGGATGCCGATGTTGTCGCTGCGCTAAAGCTAATTGCGAAGCTATATGAGGAAGCAGATCGGCTGGCGGCGCTTGCGGATGAGGTGAAGGCGGGAAGGATTGTGCGGGGGAAGGCTGAATAGCTCGCGATCCTAGCCCAAGCATTTTGGTGGGCGACGTATTCGCGCTAAAAATTGAAAGACAAAGCAATACCCTGCAGAAGGGTTACTGAATGCCGAAGAAACAACCGGAAAGTAAAGTTGCAGCGACTGCTGCTGAAATTGAGCGCTCTATCCAGGCCCTGAACAAAATGGCGGAACGCCTTTGGGGAGATGGTCGAGAGGCTGAGGCGAAAGCTCTCCTCGACGCCTTGGACGCATTAAACCGGGCGTTTGATCGAATCAGGATTGGAGAGAGTCGAAGGATTCTCCATTGAGCGAGGCTGGCGTTGAGGCTAAGGCTAAGGCGATCCTGAAGCTGGTTCAAAGCTTCAATGATGCCGAGGACGTGCTGCTTGGGTAGTGACACCGTGATCGCCCTCGCCTGAATGGCATGGCGCATCTACTCGGGATTGCAGTGATGAAGGCCCGCATCGAGAAGAAGCTCAGCAAGCGCCTGGTAGAAATTGCCCCATCGATATTCGCTGGTGTCTGGATCGACAAAGACGAGCCGAGCGAGCTTGCGTACAAGCAGCGCACCCGCGTGAGCCACGTATATCCCCCGGTAAAACCCAAGGTTACGAAAACCCGATACACCTTGAAATTGTAATGGGGCAGTCGTTGAGGGAGGTTGTACTGGAGTGCCTACGATCTCCTATCGTCTCTCCATTTCTCATCCATTACAAAACGAAGTCCCGGCGGCGCGAACAAGTGGAAGCCAAGGAGCATTGGTCATCAGTCACGCCTGACTATCTGACCAAGGAGTTCACCAAGGCAAGAGACGCCGCGCATGCTTACGATCACATTGGGCCGGCTGAGCGACCCACTTTCCACGAAGTTCGCGCTTTGGGCTCATGGCTTTACGAGCAGCAAGAGTTTCCTGAGGAATACGTCCAGGCACGTCTAGGGCATTCGGATGCGAAGATGACGCGGCATTATCAGGAGGGACACACCGAGAAGACTATCGAATACCAGACCGTCGGAGCAGACTTGAAATACTGATACCGCTGGTTCGTTTTTCCAAAATATTTCCAAAGTTTTTCCAAACGCCAACAACAAAAAAGGGCCAACCTTTCGGTTGACCCTTCTAGACCGCCAGCAGGAGCGGATTTTGTTTGGTAGGCGCGACTGGACTCGAACCAGCGACCCCCACCATGTCAAGGTGGTGCTCTAACCAACTGAGCTACGCGCCTGCTGTGGGTCGGCATTCTACGGATATATGGATTCGTGTCAACACCTTTTTCGCGCTAACTCCATGAATATGCGTATTTTTTACGGATCGTCCTCTGCCTGTGATCTCACCGCTCACTGGTCGAGGTTTTTTTTCTCAGGTAGCATCTCGGCATCCGTAAAAAATATAAAACAGAGGTTGCAGGATGGCGAACACTCCTTACCCACAGTCTTATTACGCAGCGTCTGCGAACGCGGTGCCTGAGCGCCCTCGACTGGAAGGTGAGGTGGAAACCGATGTCTGCGTGATTGGCGCAGGTTATACCGGGCTTTCCAGTGCGCTGTTTTTGCTGGAGCACGGGTTTCGTGTGACGGTGCTTGAGGCTGCCAAAGTCGGCTTTGGTGCATCGGGGCGTAATGGCGGACAGCTCGTCAACAGCTATAGCCGCGACATCGACGTGATCGAGCGAACAGTCGGGCCCAAGCAGGCGCAACTGCTGGGGCAAATGGCATTTGAAGGTGCCGCGATCATTCGTGATCGGGTGGCCAAGTATCAGATTCAATGCGACCTGAAGGATGGCGGCGTGTTTGCAGCCATCACCAACAAGCAGATGGGCCACCTGGAAGCACAGAAGAAGCTCTGGGAGCGATACGGACACACTCAGCTGGAACTGATGGACAAGCGCCGTATTCGCGAGGTGGTGGCCTGTGATGAGTATATCGGCGGCATGCTCGACATGAGCGGCGGTCATGTCCATCCCTTGAACCTCGCGTTGGGTGAGGCTGCTGCGGTGGAGTCGCTGGGCGGTGTGATTCATGAGCAGTCGGCGGCGATTCGAATCGAGCGCGGCGCCAATCCAGTCGTGTATACCGAACACGGTCGAGTCCGAGCCAGGTTTGTCATCGTAGCCGGCAACGCTTACCTGGGTAATCTGGTGCCGGAGCTGGCGGCCAAGTCGATGCCTTGCGGTACTCAGGTGATCACCACCGAGCCGCTGGGTGAGGCGCTGGCGAGGACGCTGTTGCCGCAGGACTATTGTGTTGAAGACTGTAATTACCTGCTCGACTACTATCGACTGTCCGCTGACAAACGCCTTATTTTTGGCGGCGGCGTGGTGTACGGCGCGCGGGACCCGGCCAATATTGAAGCGATCATCCGGCCGAAGATGCTTAAAGCCTTTCCGCAGCTTAAGGACGTAATAATTGATTACGCCTGGACCGGAAATTTCCTGCTGACGCTGTCGCGTTTGCCACAAGTCGGTCGTCTGGGCGACAACATCTATTACTCGCAAGGCTGTAGCGGTCACGGTGTGACCTATACCCACCTGGCCGGCAAGGTATTGGCCGAAGCGTTGCGTGGGCAGGCAGAGCGTTTTGATGCCTTTGCCGACCTGCCCCACTATCCCTTCCCTGGCGGCCAGTTGTTGCGTACACCGTTGACGGCGCTGGGCGCTTGGTACTACGCCCTGCGGGACAAGTTTGGCTTTTGAGCAGCCTTCCAATAAAAACGGCGCCGAGGGCGCCGTTTTATTATTTCAGTCGGTGCTATTTATCGCGCCTTTAATGCCTTGGTCGCTTCGCCTGCCGCTTGCGCTTGTCCAGCCTGGGTCAAATCATTCGCCGCGTTCAGCCAGCGCGGCTGGTCGACTTGCGCCGGGATCTGCCGTGGACCTTGCACCAGTACAGCCCAACTGCCTGCGTCTTTCCAGGCAGAAGTAAATCTGCTGAAACTCATCAACTGACGACGGTTCATGCCCGAGTGCAGCAGGACCGTCTGTTTGTTGCGGTTGTAGCCTATCAGCACCGCGTAACGGGGCTCCGCCCACCAGGCCGAGCCATCGGTGTAACGCAGCATGACGGGGTATCCCGCCGACACCTGAGTCAGCAGGTCCTGTAATTCCCCATCGAGGGGATAGACCATAAATCCGTACCCACGCGCCACGGCCTGCATATTTTGCTCGAGCTTGGCTTCGCCACCTGGCAAATGCAGGGGCTTGTCCAGCAATCCAGGCGTGATAATCACCCCTTGTTGCGACAACATGCTGGCCAATACCCCTGGCCCGCTTTGGTAAACGTTGCCTTTGAAGAACGGTACCGAATTGAGCTCAACCCGATCAGGTAAACGCTGGATCCCAGGGGCCACGCTGCCAGCGCAGGCAGTCAGGGTCGATAGAAGGGCAAGGGCCAGGTACATCCGCTTCGAGCGAGCGGCAAGAATTCGAGGTAATACCAGCAGCATTTTCACTCACTTCAACAAGCGCCGGGCAATCCGCGACCCGGCTCGGACCCTGATCATAGGTCGGCTCAAGCCTTCAGCATAGTTCATTTAGTGCGGACTTTTGCCTTACATAGATCAAATCGATCATGCATTGCAGACCATTAGTCAATTGTTGGAAACATGCGCAGTACTAGACTGTCACTCAGATGCACAGAGACGCTGAAAACAGCAGAGGCACGTATGGGCCCGGAAATAACAATTGCAATGCTGATAGCCGCTTGGCTGGCAGTCGCCGCAGCCATGCTGTGGGGGGTGATGCGCATTTCTCGACGGCATCATCACCGTGAAATCGAACACGAAAACCCTGTGAATATCGAGCCCCGGCACGATCACTCCACTTCAAACTCCTTCCGCTTGCGTTGAAAAAGGCCGGTAATGGAAAACTCCACACCGCCCCTTGAACTTCACCCGCAACAAACCCTCACTCTCAGACAGCCACGGCCTTCGACTTCGCCTTGAGCTTCGACCTGCGCGACAGCATATTCAGACCTTCGATTACCGCTGAGAACGTCATCGCCGCGTAGACATAGCCCTTCGGAACGTGCGCACCAAAGCCCTCGGCGATCAGTGTCATGCCGATCATGATCAAGAAGCCCAGCGCCAGCATCACCACGGTCGGATTGTCATTGATGAACTTGGCCAACGGCTCTGCAGCGACCAGCATTACCACAACGGCAGCCACCACAGCGATGACCATGATTGGCAAGTGTTCGGTCATGCCCACGGCAGTGATGATGCTGTCGATGGAAAACACCATATCGAGTATCAAAATCTGGCCGATGGCGGCAGCCAAGCCTAGTGTGACGCCTGAAGAGGCCGCCTTCTCGTCTTCATGCCTGGCTTCGACGTTGTGGTGAATTTCGGTAGTCGCTTTCCACAACAGGAACAGACCACCGGCAATCAGAATCATGTCTTTCCAGGAGAACACCTGCCCAAACAGCTCGATCACCGGCTCAGTCAATTGCACGATATAGGCGATGGTGCTGAGCAAGCCCAGACGCAGGAACAGGGCCATGCCGATCCCCAGACGCCGAGCTTTGGCACGTTGATGCTCTGGCAGCTTGTTGGTCAGGATCGAGATGAAGATCAGGTTATCGATGCCCAGCACGATTTCCATCACCACCAGCGTCGCCAAAGCGATCCAGGCGGTAGGGCTTGCAGCCAGTTGTAATAGATATTCCATGTGAGTGAACCCTGATTCAGGCTGAAAAATTGAATGAATTTCCGGGGCGTAAGTAGACCCGGCGATTGCGCTGCATTCTAGGGAGACAAACACATCAGAAAAATTCGTATTTTTACCGTGTATACTTCGGTTTTTACGAATCGGGCTGCTCATGCTTAATTATCGACAGCTGCATTACTTCTGGGTCGTGGCCAAAACCGGCAGCATCGTAAGGGCTAGCGAGCAGTTGAACCTGACGCCGCAGACCATCAGCGGACAGATCAGTTTGCTGGAGCAAACCTTCGGTATCGACTTGTTTCGCCGGGTGGGTAGGCAATTGGAGTTAACAGAGGCAGGTCGCCTTACCCTGCCCTATGCCGAGCAAATGTTTCAGCTTGGAGGTGAACTGGAAGCGCTGCTTCGCGCCCAGCCCAATGAGCAGCAAATCCTGTTTCGCATCGGGGTTGCAGATGTGGTGCCCAAGTCGATTGTGTACCGCCTGATTTCGCCGACCATGCAGCTGGCCGAGCCAATCCGCATCACCTGCCGCGAAGACAAACTTGAGCGCTTGCTGGCCGATCTGGCCATTCAGCGCTTGGACCTTGTGATCTCCGACAGTCCAATGCCTTCGCACATGGACATCAAAGGCTATAGCCAGAAGCTGGGCGAATGCGGGATCAGCTTTTTCGCGACTCAGGCGCTGGCCAAGCGCTATGGGCCGAATTTCCCTCACGGCTTGCAAGGCGCGCCACTATTGATTCCGGGACAGGAAACCGTAATCCGCAACCGCCTCATGCGTTGGTTTGCCGAGCAAAATGTGCAACCACGGATTATCGGCGAGTTCGACGACAGCGCGCTGATGAAGGCTTTCGGAAAATCCGGCAGTGGGATTTTCATCGCCCCGAGCGTGATTGCCGATGAAGTTCAGGTGCAGTACGGGGTGCAAATGATCGGTCAGACCAACGCCGTAACCGAGTCTTTCTACGCGATCTCAGTCGAACGCAAGGTCAAGCACCCAGGCATTGTTGCCATTACCGAGGGCGCTCGACGCGGATTATTCATCCAGTCTGATTAAGCCCAAACAGGTACGGGCTTGGCGGACATCAACAGCAGCGCCAGCAGAATCGACAGCAGGATAATCCCCGCCGCCGCAACCCCCAGACTGCCCAGACCGAAGTTGTCGATTACCTGCCCACCGATGATCGCGCCAATGCCAATCCCCAGATTCGCCCCGGCAATGTTCAACGAAGCCGCAAAAGCGGGCGCATGGGGAGCCGCCTTCATCAACCGAACGTGGCTGACGAGGAACAACGCTGCCTGCGTGATGCCCCAGACGGCTAACGCCAGACCAAGACCAAGCGTCGAATGCATGCTAGGCACCACGGCCACCATGCCGGTGATCATGAACGCACTGAAGAACAGGCTGGCAATCAATGGGTGGTGGTCAACCATGCGCCCACCCAACGAGTTACCCAGCAAGCCGACCGCGCCAAATCCCATCAGACACCAGCCCACCACCGTGCCATTGAACCCGGCCAGACGTTCCAGCATGTCCGCCAGATAGGTATAGGCTGTGAACATGCCACTGAACACCAGCACCGACAACAGCACATGACCGAGCATCAATGGGCTACGTAAAATCTTGAACTGCGCGAGCAATGAAACCGGCTCTTTGTGCTTATTCGTCGTGGGCAGGTAGATCAACAACAGCAATGCTTTGGCGAACGCTACCACCGCCAGGATGGCGAACGCGCTACGCCACCCCCAGGCATCAGAAATCAATGTCCCGACCGGAATGCCGAATACCGTCGCACAGACGATGCCGAAACCAATCTTTGAAATGGCTCGCCCGGCGTATTCCGGACCCACAATATCCACTGCTGTCTCACTGGCCAGCGCCCAAAACACTGGCAGCCCGAGCGCGGGAATCAGTCGCGCCACCGCCATCACGGCAATGTTGGGTGCCAATGCCGCCAACAGGTTGGAAAAACCGAACATGATCAAAATGGTGATAAACAGACGTTTGCGCTCAAAGCGCGAAAAATACGCCGTGAGGAAGGGCCCGAAAGCGGCCACGGTGAAAGCAAACAACGTCACCAACAAACCGGCCTGAGACACCGAGATATCCAGGTCACGGGCTATCGCAGGCAACAGGCCGACGATGATGAACTCTGTGGTCAGTACCGTAAAACCGGCAGCCGACAACAGCAAAATAGGCAACAACATGAACACTCCAGAACAACGAAGCAGATCAAGCCATAAGGACCGATCTGTCAGTAAATACATCTACACGTGACACGGGGCATAAAAAAGCCGCTGCACGAAACATCTCGTGCAACGGCTTGGCGTCAATCCAACAGGTCGCTCAACGAATCAGTACGCGCCCATGTAATCGCGCTTGCCGACTTCAACGCCGTTGTGGCGCAGGATGGCGTAGGTCGTGGTGATGTGGAAGAAGAACTGCGGCAGACCATAACCCAACAGGTAGGTCTGAGCGTCGAAGCGCTTCTCTTTAGGAGTGCCCTGACGCGTGACGATCTCGCGACCTTCCTGGCCATTGATTAGCTCAGGGCTGATGCTACCGATGAAGGCCAGGGTCTTGGCGATCAAGGCTTGCAGGTCGGCGAAGGTTTTTTCGGTGTCGTCAAACTTCGGTGGCTCTATACCCGCCAGACGGGCGGATACGCCTTTGGCGAAATCAGCTGCGATTTGTACCTGACGGATTAGTTGGAACATGTCCGGGAACAGGCGAGCTTGCAGCAAGGCGTCAGGTTCAATGTTTTTTGAAGTGGCATGGGCTTCAGCCTTGGCCAGTACGTCACTCAAAGCAGTGAGCATTTGTTTGAAAACCGGGACGGAAGCGGCGTACAAGGAAATAGTCATGGCAGATCCTGAATTGAAGGTGACGTGATTATAGTCATGGAGGGCGCACGAAAGCGGCTTGTCTTTTATATCACTGAGCCCCTAGGCTAGTTGCCTTCAAACGCCCAGGGAAAGCGCCATGTCTACCGAGCCCGTGTCTACCGACTCCGCCGATAAGCTGCAACTCAACAATGTGGAAGTTCGCATCCTCGGCTGCCTGATCGAAAAAAAGGCCACCAACCCCGAAACCTATCCCTTGACCCTTAATGCGCTGGTCACTGCCTGCAATCAAAAAACCAGCCGCGAACCGGTGACGAGCCTGACTCAGGGCCAGGTCGGCCAAAGTCTACGCGCCCTCGAAGGCCGTGGCTTAACACGGTTGGTGATGGGCAGCCGTGCTGATCGCTGGGAGCATCGCGCTGATAAAGCCCTGGAATTAGTGCCTGCACAAGTTATCTTGAGTGGTTTGTTGTTCCTGCGAGGCCCGCAAACGGTCAATGAATTGCTCACTCGAAGCAACCGCATGCACGACTTTGAAGATATCGAGCAAGTCGCCCATCAACTGGAACGCTTGATCGCCCGAGGGCTGGCGACGTTGTTGCCGCGTCAATCCGGCCAGCGTGAAGATCGATATATGCACTCACTCGGTGACCCGGAAGACATCGAGGCTATTCTCGCGGCCCGACAAAATCAGCCCGAACGCGCCGGTGGCGGGTCGGCCTCGACAGAGCGTCTGGACGAACTCGAAGCGCGGATTACGGCGCTGGAAGAGCGTTTGGCAAAGCTTGAATAACCTCGCCCTGCGGCGCACAGAATGGCCTTTGCCAACGCGGCCAAGTCCGCGATAATAGCCGCCGGACACACTTACACAATCTTTACTCACGCGATTCGCAGATTTCTCCGAAACCGCTGTCTTAGTAGTATCCCGTGGCAGTGCCTGAGCGTAACGCAGGCTCGCGACAACGGGGTTGAAAGCCGAGGAATACTCATGATTCGTCACATCCCCAAGGTTGCCTTGTTGTTAGGTGCCCTAGCCATCGCAAGCCAAGCGTCAGCAGACGGGCGAGGTTGGGGTGGTCCAGGTCTAGTGGTAGGCGCCGTGGTCGGGGCCGTCGTGGCGGGTGCCGTGATGTCATCCAACCAACCCCGGACAGTCTATGTGGAACCGCAACCGGTCTATGCACCACAACCGGTTTACTATCAGGCACCGCCGCCACCGGTGTACTACCAGCCGGTCGTAGTGGCTCCAGCCCCGGTTTATTATCGTCCTGGGTATTACGGCCCACCGCCAGGCTACTACGGTCGTCCACATGGCTATTATGGTCATGACAGGGATGAACGAGGCTACCGGGGTGACGGCCCTGGGCGCTGGTAACATTCTGAAAAATAGCCCTGCCCCCAAAAAGGCGGGGCTGTTTTTTTAGCGTCTACATCAGTTCGATGGAGGTCGCTGGGGGGACAGCGTGTTTGCTTGAGTCCGTCATTATTGACGTCATCGTTGTGAGTACGGTGCTCTTCAGCAACGCTTACTCAACGACATCAGCCTTCATAACAATAAGGACGCCCCTATGCCGACTCAGCATCCCCACCATGCGGAGGGATTGTGCACATCGGACAAAGTGTATCGCGCACTGACCGAACTCAAGAGTCTGGAAGGCCATCGTAGCGCAAAGTTTTTGTCCTTGCTGGCACAGAACCTGGTTGAAAAAGGTCTTCTGAACAATCATGAAGTGATGGCAATGCTCGATCAGGTCGTCGACTGATCAGCCCTGGACACGCAACGGCAATAACCGCAACGAACCCCATTATCATCAATATCCACTATCGAGAGCAGTGATTATCACTCGCTCGCAGGGCGCCGTAGAGTAGCGGCATTGATTGATGGAGGTACTTATGACCAAGGTTCAGATCATGTCGGTAGTCGGTAGCGCAGTTCCAGCCCAGCTCAGAGCGTGTGGCCTGCTTGCCTGCTGGTACCTGGTACAGGAAGGCGAGCCCATAAGCGGCCCCTTCGCCTCCCTGCCAGCGGCCCAGGCCTTGTCCAAGAAGTTCGACACGTGCCAGATGAACGCCTGACGCGGGCTGACTGATTAAATACCCGTTCTAGCGAATCGTGTTGCCCTGACATCGTGCGTTGCTCCGCACATCCCCTTGCCCGCATCTCTGATGTGGGCTTTTTTATGCGCAGCAAAAAGTCTGATCAGAGACGCTCAGCCATTGCCGCATTGACCTGAGTCCGGTGCGCCAGTTTTTGCAGGCGCTTATCCAGATTCATCATGACCACTCGATCTGCACGGCCGCTCTCAAGCTCATCGACCAACTCGTTAGCCACCTGCCGCAGTTCGTGAGCAATCACCACACGGTCATCATTCAGATCACGCTTATGCGATTCGAACAAGCGATGCAGGAAATCCTGAAGGGTATGCTGCAGCCGATGCCTGTCGGTGGCGCGAAGATGCGTCAGGTTAATATTGATTTTTGCCAGCAGCTCATTGAGCTCACCGCACAAGTATTGCAGTCGGCGAGCGTACCCCACCTCCCGCTCACGCATTAGTTTGTGCTGGCTCGCAGCGTCCTGCTTTTTCTGAATGCCCGGCACCGCTATCGCGACCATCAAGCCAACAATAAGACCGGTCGCCTGAATCCAGCCCGCCCAATCCGCAGATTTCTGAAAAAAACCAACCCCAAGCAAGAGCACTGCAACCACAGCCGCTACTATTACCAGTGCGAGGTAATCCTTGCTGATAAAACTCTTGGGCATTGCGCGACTCCTGAGTCGTTTGAGAACACGTGGCATTAACCGCACAGGATGCTAATCGGTGTGCTCGTCAGACACCATGTCTATTGCTGGTTTTGGTTAGCAATCGTGGTTTTTTCACCTATAAAAGCGCATTGCTGCTCTAAACCTGAATTCAACCGACAAGACCCATCGACAGCGCCCGGAGCGTGCTCATAAAATGAAGTGTTTGCGTAGAGACCCCGTGTTAAACGGCATATTCCATTATTAGTGAGCCCAGCTCGTGAAAATTCGTCATTCCATTCTGAGCCTATTATTTGTATATACAGGCGCCGCACTCTCTCAGAGCGCGTTGGCAAATGAACCCGCCCCTCTTAATCGCGACCCTTCACAACTTCACCTGGCCTCGGGCAGCTCCATGGTGGTTGACCTGCAAACCGACAAAGTATTGTATTCGAGCAACCCGGACATCGTCGTCCCTATCGCCTCGGTGACCAAGCTGATGACGGCCATGGTGACGCTGGACGCGAAACTGCCCATGGACGAAATGATTCCAGTGTCGATCACCAACACCAAGGAAATGAAAGGTGTGTTCTCCAGGGTCAAGCTAGGCAGTCAGCTAGACCGCAAGAACATGCTATTGATTTCCCTGATGTCCTCGGAAAACCGGGCCGCGGCGAGCCTCGCTCACAGTTATCCGGGTGGCTATAACGCGTTCATCCTGGCGATGAATGCCAAGGCCAAGGCGCTGGGTATGAAGCATACGGTCTATGTCGAGCCCACCGGTTTGTCCATCTACAACGTGTCCACCGCCCGCGACCTGACCAAACTGGTACTCGCCTCGCGCAAATACCCCATGCTGAGCGAACTGAGCACCACCCCCGAAAAAACCGTGACATTCCATAAGCCCACCTACAGCCTGGGCTTTAGCAACACCGACCACCTGATCAGAAAATCCAACTGGAACATCACCCTGACCAAGACCGGGTTCACCAATCAAGCGGGCCACTGCCTGGTGTTGTTGACCACGATGGCCAATCGGCCGGTGTCGGTGGTGATTCTCGATGCATTCGGCAAATACACTCACTTCGCCGATGCGACTCGTTTGCGCAATTGGATGGAAACAGGGAAAAGCAACCCGGCCCCGCAAGTTGCCGTGCAATACAAGATTCAGAAAAACCTGACCATGAGGCAGGCAGGGATTCAGCCGAAAGAGTAATCAAGGATACTTTCGGACTTGCCGACCGTGTTTGTTTCCTCTCCTGAAAGCCCGGGTCAACGGACGGCGCTCCGATGCAATGTTCCTGCAAACCGCAGCAAGAGCTGCTCGTCAATGAAAGCCCGGAACAGTGTGAGGTTCGGGCAAAATGTCGAACAGTACACTACGACTTGAATACCGGCTGCTGGATAGATTGTTTTTTTATCGTCATGAATGGAGATTCACAACCATGCTCTTCAAATGGTTCCTGGCAACACTGCATCTATTGGCATACGGCGTTGCACTGGGGGCGGTACTCAGCCGTGGAAGATCTTTGCGGCGGCTGAGCCGCACCAACCCCTCCAAGCTTAGGGATGTGTTTGTGGCCGACAACTTCTGGGGTATTGCTGTAGCAGTGCTGCTGGTAACCGGGGTGTTGCGTGCATTTGGCGGGCTTGAGAAGGGAACCTTCTACTATCTGCATCAACCGCTGTTTCACCTGAAGATGACGGCGTTCATTGCGATCATCCTGCTTGAAATCGCGCCTATGGTTGCCCTGATCAAGTGGCGCAACGCGTTTAAAAATGGCACCCCGATCGATACCCGGCGCGCCCAGCTGTACTCCAAAATCAGCCACATCGAAGTGGGTCTGATCATCGTCATACTCGTGGCAGCCGCAGGCATGGCGCGCGGAGTGTTTATCAGTTAGCCATCGATGAAAAAAGAGAAGAAAATGACTGCCTTTTAACTTGCGCAAGGCAGCCACATGAAAATCTGCGGTATCGAAATCAAAGGCAGCGAAGCCATTTTCGCTGTCGCCACGCGTCAAAATAACGCGTTTGAACATCTGCCTCTGACCACAAAAAAAATCACCCTTGAGGACGATGACGAGTCGGCGAACGTCAAAGCGTTCGCGGCCCTCGTCGAGGCGTTTGTTCGTGATCACGGTATCGACCACATCGCGATCAAGAAACGCAGCAAAAAAGGCGAATTCGCGGGCGGCCCGACCACCTTCAAAATCGAAGGGATTTTACAGCTCCTGAGTCAGTGCGAGGTGTCCCTCGTTTCGCCGCAAACCGTCAGCGCTCAACATAAAAAACATGACTTTGCACTGGCCACCTCGCTAAACAAATATCAGCACGAGGCCTATAAAACCGCGTGTGCGGCACTGATGAAAGCAGCGGTTTGAGCAGATTTTTTTGATTGTGCGGGGCCGTGCCGACACTGCACCCCCTGCCACTCAAGGCATGCCGGACCGGACTGCCAGCGCCAAGCTTATCCCGATTATTTATACGTATGACGCATCAATGAATGCGAACTATGCATTTCTCAACTCAGCCCCTCTCAGACACTATTCGCTCCTATAACAATCGTGCACGCCAGGTGCATGCATAAAAGTGTCGGGAGACAAGTAGATGGGCTCAACTCAAAGCGTAACAGCGTCCGCCCGTTCCAAAGCAAGTGCGGTTTTCCGGGTAACGTCAGGTAACTTTCTCGAGCAGTTCGATTTCTTCCTCTTCGGTTTTTATGCCACCTATATCGCAGCCGCCTTTTTCCCGGCGAGCAGCGAATTTGCATCGTTGATGATGACCTTCGCCGTGTTCGGTGCAGGGTTTCTCATGCGCCCGCTGGGCGCAGTCATTCTAGGTGCCTATATCGATGACGTCGGCCGCCGCAAGGGACTAATCGTCACGCTATCAATCATGGCCAGCGGCACCATTCTGATCGTGTTGGTACCGGGCTACGAGAGCATCGGCCTGCTGGCTCCGGCCCTGGTGCTGATCGGGCGCTTGCTTCAAGGTTTCTCTGCAGGCGCAGAATTGGGGGGCGTTTCGGTGTACCTGGCCGAGATGGCGACTCCCGGTAAAAAGGGCTTTTTCACCAGTTGGCAGTCGGCAAGCCAGCAGGTCGCGATCATCGTCGCTGCCGGGCTAGGCTTCGCCTTGAACCAGTGGATGCCTTCATCGATGATCGCCGATTGGGGCTGGCGCGTGCCCTTCCTGATAGGTTGCCTGATCGTCCCGTTCATCTTCGTCCTGCGCAGCAA
This sequence comes from Pseudomonas sp. 5C2, assembly GCF_034314155.1. Lineage (NCBI taxonomy): Bacteria > Pseudomonadati > Pseudomonadota > Gammaproteobacteria > Pseudomonadales > Pseudomonadaceae > Pseudomonas > Pseudomonas sp. 5C2. Next base: position 1,988,068 of record NZ_JAVIWH010000002.1, read on the forward strand.
ACTTGAGGAAACCGAAGAGTTTTCTGCGCGCACGCACCGCCCGACCATGCGTGAAGTGTTCAATACCTTGATGCAGAACTGGGGGATCGTCGTCGCAGGCATGCTGATGGTCGCGATGACCACCACGGCTTTTTACCTGATCACTGTCTATGCGCCGACTTTCGGCAAGACCGTACTCAACCTGAGCACCGCCGATGCCTTGATGGTGACGCTGTTGGTGGGGGTCTCTAACTTCATCTGGCTGCCTATCGGCGGCGCGCTGTCTGACCGCGTCGGGCGGCGACCAGTGCTTGTGACCATGGCCGCGCTGGCCATTGTTACGTCCTACCCTGCCCTGTCATTTCTGGCCCAGGCACCCAGCTTCGGCCATATGCTGGAAACGCTGTTGTGGTTGTCCTTTCTATACGGCATGTACAACGGGGCAATGATCGCGGCCCTGACCGAAATTATGCCCGTTGAAGTTCGCGTCGCTGGTTTTTCCTTGGCCTACAGCCTTGCCACTGCGGTGTTCGGCGGTTTCACACCGGCCATTTCCACGGCACTTATCCACCTCACCGGTGACAAGGCAGCACCCGGCTACTGGATGAGTTTTGCCGCCGTCTGCGCGTTGTCCGCGACTCTGTTTCTGTACCGCAGCAAAGCCGTGCAACTGCGCCTTGCAGTGTAATAAGCCTTACTTCCCGGCGTGGAGAAACAGTTTATGAAAGCACAATGTTTGAGATTTGCCGCATGGGTATTGCTCGGCAGCCTGAGCATGACGGCGGCAGTGCACGCCGCCGAAATCCACGTGATGACGTCCGGCGGCTTTACCGCTGCTTATAAGGCACTTAGCCCAAAATTCGCCGCAGACACCGGCAATACGCTGGATACCACGCTGGGTCCATCCATGGGCAAGGCGCCTGAAGCCATTCCCAATAGGCTTGAGCGCGGTGAAAAAGCTGACGTGGTGATCATGGTCGGGTATGCACTCGACGATCTGATCAAGCAAGGCAAAGTGATACCTGGCTCACGGGTCGAGCTTGCAGATTCGAGAATCGGTGCCGTCGTACGTGCAGGGGCGGACACGCCGAAAATCGCGTCCGAAGACCAACTCAAAGCGGCCTTACTCAAGGCTCGCTCAGTCGCTTACTCCGACAGCGCCAGCGGAGTATATATCCAGGATCAACTGTTCAAGCGCCTGGGAGTCGAAAGCCAATTGCAGCCAAAATCCAAGATGATTGTGAAAACCCCAGTCGCCTCCGTGGTCGCAACAGGCGACTACGAACTGGGCTTCCAGCAGGTCAGCGAACTGCTACCGGTTTCCGGCGTAATCTTCATTGGCAAGATCCCGGAGTCGCTGCAGTCGGTCACGCGCTTCGCCGCAGGGATCCCTGTCGATGCCCAGAATCCACAGCAAGCAAAGGCCTTGCTCGATTACCTTGCATCACCTGGCGTCCAATCGGAGGTGCGTGCGACCGGACTCGATTCCGTCAGCCATAACTGACGGCACGCAGTCTTAATGCACCGCCGTCGGCCCCTGGACTGACGGCGGCAGCGCTTTCATCTCGACAATCAGTCGCTCCAGCTCCAGCGCCGCCGGCGTCAACGTGCGCCCCCGGCGCTTGATCAAGCCAACGCTACGTATCACCTGCGGCGCGGTCAGCGGCACACTCATTAAAATCGGATGTCCGGCGGTCGGCACCGCCATCGCTGGCGCGGCAGCAATCCCCAGGCCCGCCTCGACCAACCCCAGCATCGTCACCACATGCCGTGTTTCGCAGACACTCGGCCGCGCCGGTTTAATGTGAATCAGCGCCTGATCGAGCAGGAAGCGATTGCCTGACGTTTTATCTACCGCAATGTAGTCGTGCTCAAAAAACTCGCTCCACGTCACGGCCTCCCGACTCGCCAGTGCATGGTCACGGCGGCAGGCCAGCACATAGGTATCCTGTACCAATAACTCAAACTCAAGCCCGACATCCAGATTACCCATGAAACTGAGGCCCAGATCGGCTTCGCCACTGACCACCGCGTCGTGTACATCGTGAGCGCTGGCATCAAGCACCCTTACTCTGATTTTTGGGTAGAGCTGATGATAGCGAGCGACCACCCGCGGCATGAAGTAATAGGCCGCCGACGGCACACATGCGATCGTGACATGGCCCAGGCGTGTCGACGCGACATCGCTGATACCCAGTAATGCGTCGTCGAGGTCGTCGAGCAAACGTTCGGCACGCGGTGCGAACGCACGCCCGACCATGGTCAGACTGACACGGCGAGTGGTGCGTTCAAACAGCTTGACGCCCAATGCACCCTCAAGCTTTTCGATACGTCGGCTCAGGGCGGGCTGAGAAATATGAATCGCTTCGGCAGCTTTTCCAAAGCTGCCTTTTTCCACCACGGCGCGGAAAGCCTGGAGATCGTTCAGGTCGAAATTGATAGCCATGGATAACGCACGCCAAGGGGCAATTAATAGGTTGAATACGTCGCGACAGGGAATAGGGTCATGGATGCATGGTTAAATCCGAGACTAGCATCTTGGCGCTGCGTATTGGAAATGCAAGGCCTGGCCCGTGCAGATGAACAACAGCCACGACAGCAGCTCGGGAAGATCAACAGGCGTGCCGATAAAGCGTCCGGTTTTCTCACTGAGGTAGAGCAAGATGGCGCGGAACTCGGGGGTGCTGCTCGCCTTTGCGTTCTAGAACGATTGATTTAGAATAGTTTGGAAACGACAAAGGGGCAACAGCTTTGTCTGCCGCATGCTGAGGAACCGCGAGATGGCTCGACCAAGAGAATTTGATGAAGCCGCAGTGCTCGATGCAGCCGTGCAATGCTTCTGGGTACGAGGGTATGAAGCGACCTCGATTCGCGACCTTGCCCAGAAAATGGGGATCACGGGCGCCAGCCTTTACAACGCGTTCGGTGATAAGCGTTTACTGTATCGACGCGCGCTGGACCACTATCTGGAGCAACGCCTGGTTGAGCGCATCAATCGTCTGGAGAAGCTGCCCCCGCGTGAAGCGATTGGTGCATTCTTTAGCGAAATCATCGAACGGTCCCTGAACGACCCGCAGAACAAAGGCTGCATGCTGGTGAACGGGGCGCTCGAAGCCTCCCCCCTTGACCCGGAGTTCCAACGCGCCATTGCCGAAGTCTTCACACAGATGGAGGCTTTTTTTCGCCGGTGCGTGGTAACGGGTCAGCACACCGGGGCAATTTCCACCTCACAGCCTGCCGATGACTTGGCGCGCCTTCTTCTGGGCGTCCTACTGGGCATTCGCGTCCTCGCCCGCGCACGGCCAGAGCGCGACCTGCTGGAAGGCTTGGTGCGTCCAGCCCTCGCCCTACTCGACCATCACACCACTGCAATGGGAAGCATCCGCCATGATTGAGCTCTATTACTGGCCCACCCCCAATGGCCATAAAATCACCCTATTTCTCGAAGAGGCCGGGCTGGATTACACCCTCCACCCGGTCGATATCAGTGCGGGCGATCAGTTCAAACCAGAGTTTCTGGCTTTCTCGCCCAACAACAGAATGCCCGCCATCATCGACACTGCACCGGCGGACGGCGGTGAGCCAATAACGATTTTTGAATCTGGCGCCATCCTGATGTACCTCGCGGAGAAGACCGGGCTATTCCTGCCCAGCGATGTTCGCGGTCGTAAAACCGTGTCTGAGTGGCTGTTCTGGCAAGTAGGCGGCTTGGGCCCCATGGCTGGACAAAACCATCACTTCGGCCTCTATGCGCCCGAAAAAATCCCTTACGCGATCAATCGCTACGTCAACGAGACGAAGCGACTGTACGGCGTGCTCGACCGTCGGCTGGCCGGTCGGGAGTTTATTGCCGGCGAGCACTACACCATCGCGGACATGGCATCTTACCCTTGGGTTGTCCCATGGAAACAACAGCAACAGAACCTTGAAGACTTCCCCAACCTGCGTCGCTGGTTTGAAGCCGTGCAAGCCCGTCCGGCGACGATACGGGCTTACGCCAAAGGCGAACCCTTCTCTAGCCGCCCTGCCGTCACCGAGGACGGCAAGAAAATCCTGTTTGGGCAAACGGCCCCAGAGCGCCCCTAGGGTCAGTAAACCTATGGACCATAGGAGCGAAGCCAGCCGGTTATCCTCAAACCATCGGCGATGTACTCACCACCCGTAACGCGAGGCCTTCATAAGCGTCCAGGGTGATGGTGAATTCGCCTTGCTCGGTCAGATCCCCCTCGACTCGTTCATTGATGATGTCAACGACCGGGCCGGGGGCGATGTCGGGCAGATGCAAGGTCTCGACGACGGGTTCAGCACTGAAGTTCAGTGCGGTGATCTGGGTGCCCTTCCCGGCTGGCAGTTCGTGAACCATGATCAGCAGACCTGGATGCTGCACGTCAGGGATCAAAATCTGGCGACTGGCGGCGATGTCATACGCGCGCCGCACAGCCAGTATTTTCTTGAGCAGAGAAACAAAGGAGTCCGGCCGCTGCAATTGATCGACCAGGCTGCCGTATAGGGTCTTCGGACGCGGCATGTTGCCGGCCGAAAACTCCGCGTCAGGGTCGAGGTCGACCAGATCGTAAGCCCCCCGATGAATCCAGCGCGTATCGCCGTCCTGCATCAAATGTTGAACCTGTTCGGCCGGCAGTGTCAGCGCGCCCACCAAGTCCCAGCCGGACAAGGCGAAAACCCCCGGCTGCATCGCGTTGTACATCACCAACAGCACATGAATGTGCTGGATCCGCTGAATGTCTGCCTCAGTGATGGCCTCAAGGTCCCGAATGCCCAAGGCGGCCGTGATGATACTGGCCGTGGTGCAGGACACGCCGTTAGTGACGAACTTGAGATTGTAGGGCGCGTGCTCCCCTGCCAGCCGTTCGTACATTTCTTCGCGGATGTGTTCGCGCAAGATGTTTCCGGGGAAGGTCTGCCCCTGATAGTGATAAGTATCGTGGGCGTGCAGCGTCCAGAAGTGCACCAGTTCAAGGGTCAACTCATCATGGTTTTGCAGCGCGTGAATCAGCGACGCAGGATCAATCCCGAACACATGGACCTGACGCAGCATCAGGCGCAAGAACTCAGTATTGCCGGTCAGTAACGCGTGCTGATAAGCCGGTCGGGTAATGAAGTCGTAGGACAGATCGGCACCGCCGTGGGACATGGCGGCGATGTCATCCAGGGTCAGGTTCAGCTCCTGAAAGCTGAACCCTCCGGCTTTGCGAATGGCCCCGCCCAGCAGTTGATTACCGGTGATCGACAACGGGTGACTCTCTGACCAGGCATTGCCTTCAGCCTTGCGCTCGACCCCGAGAAAACCATTGGCGTCGAGACGCAAGACCCGTGCGCCCATGACATCGATGGCATGCAACGCATCGCCGATGATCATCTGTTGTGCGGCAAAGCTTGGGTCCAGCCAATTGAGTGATGGCTGGCCTTCTTTGAAATAGTGCAGATACACCCAGCGCCGGTCCTTTCCGTCCACGCCCTGAACCACCGACGTGGCACTCCAATCGGTATCCTTGATACCCGGCTCGAAGAAAATAACCCGCTGCAATTGCCCCACGATGTAATGCTTGTCTCTGAGACAATCGACGATTTCCGGCGTGAGATTCACCGCATCCCGACCTTGCGGAATGTCAGGTAACAGGTGCCAGTCCTCTTCCCTGATCTCGACCATGTGGTAGAGGCCTGGATAGTCTTCGTAAGCCATTTCAGCCAGACGAAAATCAGCGCCTTTGCCCGTGTGAGAGGGGATCACATCGTCGATGATGACGGCGTTGTGCGCAGCGGCGATGCGGCTCAAACTTTGAAATTGCGCGTCGGTGCCCAACTCTGGATCGATCTCGAAACTGATCCTGTCGAAGTTGCCATCAATGCTGGGTGTACGAAGACGCCCTTGCAAACCACCGGAGGTTTTGAGTGGGCCGTTGTGAATGCCTTCAATACCGATTTCGGACAAGGCGTGCCACAGCGTCTCATCGGCAAGCGCCTCCAACACAGAGCCGCCCTCACGGGTCACAATCGATGCCGGGTAAGCGGTGAACCAGACCGATGCAATGGCCGAAGCATCTCGGGGACGAGTCTGCGCATAAGGCCTCTGCCAGAGCCTGCCCTGCCCCGAATACAATTTGGCGCGCTGCTTGGCGGCATTGAGCATCGACTGCTCAACCAGCCACTCCACATACTGCTTGTCCGGGGTTGTCATCTGTTCAGTCACTCCCTCTTTAAGGTGGATTGGAGAAGAATGCCTAAAGCGATATGAACATCCTTGAACCAATCCTGTCTGCGCTGTTGCCTACTTCTATGAGCGCCTGCAGCGGCAAACGTTGCATCTTTTGCCTATTTCTCCCGTCGCAGTGGATTCGGTGAGGTCGCTCCATCACCCGTTTTTTGGGACCCGCGTCTCAATCAAGCCAGGCTATTTGGCTTTGCGGCGCTTACTGGCGGTCGCGGTCTTGGGTGCGGCTGCACTGCGCTTCTTCTTCCAGGGCGTAGTGCCGCGACCCGCCGGGCTCGCAGGTCCGGCAATGCTCAGGCCCAAGCCAGCACAACGATCCACTTGTTTGCTCATCCAGGCTGACTGTTTGGCCACAAAGTCCTCCAGGCTCATCTCGCCGCTCTGAACCATATCCAGCGCCTGCTCCCAGATGGCGGTGGTTCCGGGATCGGCGATGGCTCGGGGCACGGCGTCGATCAGGCTGAAGGCTGCCGGGGTGGCGGCTAATGCCTTGCCCTGCTTGATCAGATAGCCCCGATTGAGCAATCCCTGAATGATCCCGGCGCGCGTCGCCTCGGTACCGATGCCGGTGGTGTCCTTGAGTTTCTGCTTGAGACGGGGATCGTCTACCAGTTTGGCGACGTTCTTCATCCCCTTGATCAGATCGCCTTCGGTGAAGGGCTTGGGCGGCTGGGTCCAGAGGTCTTTCAGCGTCACGTCCGCTACGTCACACTCTTGCCCTTCGGTCAGGGCCGGCAGAATTTGGGCGGGAGGCGCTTCGCGGCCTTTGGCGGGGGCCACGGCTTGCGGAAGTGCACGCCGCCAACCGGGCTCCACGATCACCTTGCCCACCGCGCGCAACGCCTGCTCGGCGCAATCAAAATCGGCTTGGGTTCGGTCGTATGCGTGGTTCGGCAGAAACTGCGCCAGATAGCGCGCCCGGATCAAGGAGTAGACCGCCCGATGCTTACCTACCAAGCGCCCAAGGTCTATCGTTGCGGCAGTCGGGATGATGCCGTGGTGAGCACTGACCTTCGCGTCGTTCCACGCCCGCGAGCGGCGCTTGGGGTCTACGTGTTTCAGCAGGTCCACCAAGCCCGGATCGGCACGGCCCAAGGCTGCCAGGATCGCTGGCGCTTCGCTGTGCTGGCTCAGCGGCAGATAGCCGCAATCACTGCGCGGGTAGGTAATGACTTTATGGGTTTCATAAAGTGCCTGGGCGATATCCAGGGTTTCTTGAGCGCCAAAGCCCAGTTTCTTGGAGCACACCTCCTGAAGAGTACCCAAATCGAACAGCAACGGCGGTGCTTCGCGCATACGCTCGGTGCGCAACTTGATCACCCGTGCGCTGGCGGCATTGGTCATGGCGGCTGCAGCCTCTTGAGCCAGTACCTGGTTCAAGCAGCGACCGTGCTCGTCACATGTGTCTTCGTGCGCGCGCCACTGGGCGGTTAAATACGTGCCGTCGCAGAGTAGCTGCACATCAATCGCCCAATACGGAACCGGCACAAAAGCGGCAATGCTGCGGTCGCGGTCCACCACCAGACGCAGGGTCGGTGTCTGTACCCGCCCTACCGGCAGCACGCCCTGATAGCCGGACTGGCGCCCAAGCAGGGTGAATAACCGACTCATGTTCATCCCAATCAACCAGTCAGCGCGCGAGCGGCCCAGCGCCGAATGATAGAGACTAAATGTCTCGGCACCGGGCTTGAGCGCCGCCAGCGCCTTGTGGATCGACGCATCGTCGAGGGCTGATAACCAGAGCCGTTGAATCGGCCCGCGATACCGACAGTACTCCACCAACTCGCGGGCAATCATTTCACCTTCACGATCGGCATCCGTCGCAATGACCAGCTCGCGGGCCTCACCGAGCAAACGTTTGACAGCCTTGAACTGGCTTGCGGTCTTCGGCTTGACCAGCATTCTCCACTCTTTGGGTATGATCGGCAGATCGGCCAGGACCCAACGTTTGTACCGGGCGTCATAGGCGTCTGGCGGTGCGGTCTCCAATAGATGACCGATGCACCAAGTCACCGTGACGTTTGATCCCACCCAGCAGCCATCGCCGCGCCTGTTAGCGCCCAGCACCTTGGCAATGTCTTTGGCCTGGGAAGGTTTTTCACACAGGAAGAGCCGCATGGTCGTCATCGTTCATTGCGTCGAGGGGTGAGGTGCAGCATGCGCAGTGTTGGGGGTTGAAGCAACCTTTATCTGTATGGATATACAGCCTTATCCAAATTGGGCCTTGCCCTTGGCGCATGTCTGACGAGCCTCGCCTGCCCACGCGCCCGTTGGCCTGGAGCCTGTTCGGGATCATCAGCGCCGCGAACATCAGGTTGATTGCGCAACTGGCTATATTAAGGTTGATCCACATCAAATACTGCGCCACGACTCGGAACATGCTTGCGTTAAACGGCTATTATCGCTGGCAACTAACGACTTTTTCGCCGGGGTGCATCATGACCAACCAACAGCGACTCATGCTCATTGTTCCTCCTTTGCTGGATAAAACCCCGGCGTTTGAGCGCGCCACAGCATTGGCAAAAGCTAAAGGTGCTGCGCTGCACATTGTTGCCTTTGATTATCTGGAAGGCTTGGCGACCGCCGGACTGGTCAACGAACGGGCACTGGAAGAAATGCGCTACAGCTATGTCGAGCGCCATCGTCAATGGCTGGAAGAGCAAGCGCATCCGCTACGTCATCTGGGCATAGAGGTCACGACAGAAGTGGTGTGGGCTGAACATCCCCTGAAGGAAATGCTTACATACCTGCACGAGATGCCTGTTGATCTGGTGATCAAGGATTTGCAACACGAGTCGTTATTAAAGCGTGCTGTATTTACCACCCTGGACCTGCAGTTGCTTCACGAGTGTCCCTACCCTTTGCACTTCGTTGCAAAGAGCCATAACCCTACGCCTCGCAGAATCGTTGCAGCGGTTGATCTACTCCATCCCGATGATCAGTATTCGGGGTTCAATGACACGATCATTCACGAAGCGTTAAAACTGGGCATTCAATGCAACGCTCAAGTTGATGTGGTGTATGCCTATGACCTGTCGATGATTGATGCGGCGGATTATAGCTACGCCAGTGCCTCGATGATGTTCGATTCAAACCTGACACCGACCACACCGACATTGTACGAACTGGAAAACGTAGCCTTCGATACATTGGCTGAACGCAACGGTGTTCCGGTGGAGAACCGTCACTTTATGTTGGGAAGCCCTTCCAAGGTGTTAGCCCGCTTTGCCGAGAGCCAAGACATCGACGTTATCGTTATGGGCCGGATACACCACCGAAGCTTGGGGCATCTGCTCGGAAGCACGGCAGAGCGCATTCTTTACAAGATGCCCGGCAGTGTATTGATACTCAATCCAGACAGCTCGGTTTAACGGCGTTGGTTGAACGGGCACGAAGGCCCCACTTGACGCATTCGAACCAGATCAGGCTCACGATCGAGACGCCGAGTGCCGCCGCGAGCAACACAGGCGTTGGCGTCACGAACGAAAACAGCCGGCTAATGGCGGGTACGAAAAGCACCCCACACAACATGGCGATCGTTCCCGCCGCGATCCAGCCGAATTGCCGATTGGAGGCACTGCTGCTGTGCCACGAGGTATGGACCCAAGAGCGATTGGCCTGTATCAGGGCGAGGTTCGATAGCACCAGCACGACAAATGTCAGCGCCCGCGCCATGTCATCACGACCGGCATCAGAAGGCACTATTAAGTGCGCACTCGCGTAAGTCCCCAGCAACAACACCAGCAAACCGCCCCCCTGCCACAATCCACGCACCATCAAGGCCCTGTCGAACAGGCGCTGATCCGTCCGCCGTGGCGCAACCTTCATCGCGTCCGCCTCCAGCGCCTCGGCTTCGAACACTACCGAACACGCGGGGTCGATAATGAGTTGCAGGAAGAGGATGTGCACCGGCATCAGCAGCATCGGCAAGCCGATCAATACAGGCAGGATCGACAACCCGACGATGGGGACATGCGCCGCCACCACGAAGGCAATCGCTTTGCGCAGGTTGGCGAACACCCGGCGACCATAACGAACGGCCGTCACGAGTGAGGCAAAGTCGTCGTTCAATAAAACCAGTGCAGCGGCCTCGCGCGCGACCTCGGTGCCTCGCGCGCCCATGGCAACGCCGATGTCGGCGGCCTTCAGCGCCGGGGCGTCGTTGACACCGTCGCCCGTCATCGCGACCACATCGCCCCGAGCGCGGAATGCCCGCACGAGGCGCAGCTTCTGATCGGGCTGCACACGGCAGAAGATGTGCGTGTCGGCAAGGCGCGCAGTCAGAGCCTCATCGCTCAATGTAGCGATTTCAGTCCCGGTGATGACTGGCGCCTCAGCACTCAAGCCCGCCTGCCGCGCTATCGAGATCGCAGTGGCCGGGTGGTCGCCCGTCATCATCACGACGCGTATGCCTGCGGCTTTGCACTCCGCAATGGCCTGCGGCACATCGGGCCGCACCGGGTCCTCCAGAGCAACCAGCCCGAGGAACTGGAAATCGAAGTCGTGCTGCAGTTTCGGCAGCGCCTCTGTATCAAACGTGGCCTGCGCGACACCCAGCACGCGCAGGCCGTCGCTCGCCATCGCCAAGACCTGCCTGGCGATCACAGCACTGCGCGTGGCATCCAGGTGACATAGATCGACGATGGCCTCCGGCGCGCCTTTGGCCGCAATGAGTCGGGCAGGTGAGCCCTTGTCCGGACTTTGCCATACCCGAGACATTGCCAGCATTTCGGGTGATAACGGATAGTCGTCGACGAGCGTCCAGTTGCCATGCAGGTGTTCGGTATTCGCCAACAGGCGCTGGCCGGCTTCACCAATGGCCAACTCCATCGGATCAAACGCACGGCGATGACTCGCCAGCACCGCGTACTCCAGCAGGCCATGCAACTCGTCCTGCAGCGGTGCCGCTCCCCCCGCCTGCGAGGTGTCATAAATTGCCTCTTCGGACCACAGACGCCGCACCGTCATTCGGTTTTCGGTCAGCGTGCCAGTCTTGTCAACGCACAACACCGTCGTCGCCCCCAGCAATTCAATGGCGGGAATGCTACGCGCCAGTACCTTCTCGCGAGCCAGACGCCAGGCACCCAGCCCCAGAAAGAGCGTCAGCACGACCGGCAGCTCCTCGGGCAGGATGGCCATCGCCAACGTAAGTCCGGCCAATAAACCCTGCAACCAGCTACCGAGGATAAGTGCGTGGGTAACGGCGAGGGAAGCGGCCAGTGCCAGGCCGACGAGCGCCACGCGTTTGACAACCCAACGCGTCTCCTGCTGGATCGGTGTGGCCTCGACTACGATCCCCGCGAGCGATTGGCCGATGCGCCCCAGCGCGCTGCGCTCGCCAGTAGCGATAACCCGCCCACGCGCAGTGCCGCGCGTGACCAGCGTGCCCGAAAAGGCCCGCGACAGATCCGCTGTATCCTGTGCGATGGCCCTATCGTCATCGATCACGTTCAAAGGCGACGCATGCTTGTCCACCGATGCCGACTCTCCTGTCAGCAGTGACTCGTCGACCGCGAAGTTCGGTGCGTCGATGAGTTGCAGGTCGGCAGGCACCCGGTCGCCTTCAGCGAGAAGCACGATGTCGCCCAGCACCAGCTCTCTGGCCGCGATCCGGCGTATTAGGCCGTCGCGCTGGACCTGGGCTTGCGGGCTGGACAGATCGCGCAGAGCGTCCAGCGAGCGCTCGCTGCGCCGCTGCTGGACAAAGCTCATGCCCATGACCACAAAGACGAAGCCCAGAAGCATCAAGGCTTCCTGGGCATCCCCCAGCACCATGTAGAGCGCCCCACACGCCAGCAACAGCAGAAACATCGGCTCAGTCGCGACCTGGCGAACCAGACGCAGCACGCTTCGTGGTTGCGAAACCGGCATCTCGTTCGGGCCATCCCGGCCAAGACGAAGTTGGGCCTCACACTCGCTCAGGCCCACCTCAGCAGTGGCGTTCGCCTCCAGAGGCGAGAAATCTTTCATCGTATGTCCTGTTTAACAGGCCTTTCATGATTAAGGTCGGGTCGGGAACACGGATCGACACTCACGACAATAAACACACCCGAAGTCAGCCGTGCGGCGGTCTCGAAACGCGGGTGTCTGTGGGGGGTAGTTGTCGTGCTTGATCTGACCATCCGCTTGACTCTACTCGTGTTCAGAGTTTGCGTCCGTGCGTCACGTGAACATATATCGGGTGACCGTGAGTGGCTTGATTTGGGTCAAAAAAAGCAAGGGTGCATGGAGTAAGTGGACTCATGACTGCGGAGTGCTAAAGTCGGCACTTTCAGAACGAGGAAGCATAATGCGGATGCTCATAGCTGCCCTGACCTTGGGGATGTTGGCGGGATGTACAGCGCCGGCCATGAATGAGGCCAGATCCCAAGGCCCGTACAAGACGTTTTTATCTCAGAAGTCAGGCGAGCTCGTCGCCCAATGTATCCAGTTCGCCTGGCAGGATGAGTCAGTTTTTGGCGTAGAGGGTGATGCGTTTATACATTCCGGTAGCCAGAAAGAACTCACGGTCTACACAAGGGGTTCGGAGTACTTCGTTGATGTGCTCAGTGGAGCGTCCGGCACAACTGTCAATTATTACCAGGCACTGAGTAATTCGATTGCAGAGCGCAGGCTTAGCGCGCTGGCGACCTGCCTCTAAACATTGACGTCAGGTTAAAGGGGATTTAGTTACATCAGATCCCCTGCAAGAAAAATTAAAAGAACGCCCTCCGCTTTACCCCTACCAACCTCGATTTTCAGGCATCGGTCAATGCGACATTCCTCTTAGCGTCCTGTCACATGATTGTCATGTCATTGTTTCCTAATGCGTTTCAAAATATTGCACAGATAAAGGCGTTGACCGCCAGCATCGCAATACTGCCGTTTGAGTAGCTGATCGGCAGTTTGAATACCCCTGTGAACGAGACCCATGATGATCAAGAAACTGCACAAACCCATTGTCGGCGCCATATTGGGCAGCGTAGTGATGTCTGCTCAAGCGGATTTTATCGACGACAGCCATGCCGACCTTACGTTGCTCAATCGCTACCTTAATCAGCAGGGTCGCGGTATAGATGGCAATAACAATCCTAGTAAAGCAGCCAAAAGCTACCGTGACTGGGGGCAGGGCTTTCAGCTCAACTTCAAGTCTGGCTACACCGAAGGCGCCGTTGGCGTTGGTCTGGATGTTGAGGGCTTCTATGGCCTCAAACTCGACTCCGGCGGCGACCTGAACGACAAGAGCAATCAAAGCCGTTACCCTGGTAGCATGTTCCCGCTGGATAACGGCAAGTCCGCCAACGACTTCGCCGTGCTGACCCCTACCCTCAAAATGCGCTTCCTTAAAGATGAGTTGCGTGTGGGCGGGCTGTATCAAAACAACCCGATGCTGGCCAATACCGATGGGCGTCTGTACCACCAGACCAATACCGGGGCGCAGTTGGTTTCCAAGGATTTGTCAGACTTCACCTTTACCGGTGGCGATATAATTCGGACGAAAATCCGCAACGAAACCAACGACAGTGGCATGATCACCGGTGGCGGCGCCAAACTCAGTGATCGCTTCCTCTATGGCGGCGCCGATTACACGGGCATTGCCGACACCACATTGAGCCTGTGGTACTCCAACCTGCAGGATTACTATCAGCAAGCCTTTATCGGTGCCAAGCACATCACTCAACTACCCGTCGGTAGCCTCGCCAGTGATTTCCGTGGTTACCGCAGCCTGGGCATAGGCGGCAACGCCAATGGCGACAGTGACTTTGCAACCAATGGCTACTACGGTAATGGCCTGAGCAAAGGGCGGATCAACCAGTCGACTATTAGCTTGATGGAAAGCTATAGCCTGGCAGGCCACACCTTAGGTTTGGGCCTTCAGAAAAACACCGGCGACAGCGACTTCCCTTACCTGGACTCAGGCCTGAACAGCGGTGACGCCCGTCAGGGACCGGGTGCGGGCGCTGACACCCCAGCGCTGACCAACATGCAATTGAACAAGTTCCAACACGCCGGCGAGCGTACTTGGCTTGCGCAGTACAAGTATGATTTTGGCCAGTTGGGCGTCAAAGGATTGGGCTTCGCAGCCACTTATGCCCATGGTGATCAGATCAGAGTGGCCAGCGGTGGTGACAGCGAATGGGAACGCAACCTTGCGTTGAGCTACCAAGTGCCTGAGGGGAAACTGAAGGGCCTGGGTGTTACCTGGAAGAACGCCAGGGCCAACCCGAGTATTACCGGGCAGACCCTGCAGGACGAAAATCGCTTCTACGTGAGCTATATCGTACCGCTGTGGTAATACACAGCCAGGCATGAACGCTGTCAAGGCGACGTAATCCGGCTTACCCATGCTTCGCGTGGGTAAGCCGCCTTAAAATGAACAGGTTGACTGTTGGCGCAACCGCGAAAACTCCCGCTCGAAAAGCAAGGAATCCTTGAAGAGGCATTCGTCGAATTCAAATCCACTGGGCTTTGCCTCATACTCTGCGCTGAGATATGACGATACCAGCACCTTGACCTCACGAATCCCCCCAAGGAGCCCGATACGCTGATGCTGCCTTCCCCCCTTAAAATCCTTACCAATCCCGCGCGGCTGCACACACAGAAATGGCGTGGGCGCGTTGGCCTGTGCCTGGTTGCCGGTCTCTCGGTATTGGCAGGCATGACGGATGCGATCGGTTTTATGGCAACCGGTGACTTCGTATCGTTCATGAGCGGCAACACCACCCGCCTGGCCGTGGCCATAAGCGAAGGCGACTTCGGGCTTATGCTGCGACTGCTTATCGTCGTTGCCACGTTTATCGGCGGCAATACACTGGGCATTGTCGTAAGCCGAATGACGGGGCGACGCGCCCTTCCCTTGCTGCTGTGCATCGCTGCGTTGTTATCCGCTGCGGCAGCCTTGCCATTGACCGCTCAACTGCCAGCACTGTTGGCCGCTATTATCGCCATGGGCATGCTCAACGCCGCCGTCGAAGAGGTCAATGGCTTCCCTATTGGCCTGACTTACGTGACAGGCGCACTCTCACGATTCGGCAGAGGATTAGGCCGGTGGATGCTGGGAGAGCGAAGAAATGGATGGCGAGTTCAGTTGATACCCTGGACCGGCATGTTTGCAGGTGCGGTGATCGGCGCCCTGCTTGAGCAGCAACTGGGTATGAAAGCTCTATTGTTCAGCGGCTTGCTTTCTGCCGTTTTGGGGTTTGCCGCACTGAAAATCCCACGCCGCTGGCAACTGGCTTATATGCCTAAATAAGGGTAATCAGCACTCCCCCCGCTTTTCCAGACTGCGCAGCAGTCTTGCAGGGGGCATGGTCATACCATGACGACTCTATTGCCCACGACCTACATTGCCCCAAATAAGGGAACCGGGAAACTTATCCGCACCCTTCTGGTTCAATGTACTCATTAGCATATGACCCGATCATGTTTCCCGGTGCGTAGAGAGCACCTGAAAAAGACCCGCTGTGTAGCGCTTCAACCCTCCCCCGCTTAGCGATCCCTGGATCGAAAGACGTCCATCCGACACTGGCATGAAACCTGCTTTAGTCCTGACAAACCTGTAGAAATCTCCTATAGGACGTCCAGGCGTGGTCACCGACGACCACCTGCCAGTACTGGCGCAGGACGGGTGAACCAGGCAGCGCGGCTTCGGTTAATCACCCCACCACACATCCATGAATACCAGGCAAAGACGCCTGGAGCCGTCACACGGCTCCAGGCGTTTTTTTTGCTTTTTTTTCTGGCCATGCCACGGCAGCGGCTTCGACTGAGGAAAGGTTATGAACGCAACCGCCACCCCGATCAAGAGCGAAACACTGGTCGTCATCGGCAACGGCATGGTCGGCCATCATTGCGTCGAGCAGTTGATCGAGCATGGCGCGCTCGCCCACTATCACGTGCATGTGTTCGGTGAGGAGCGGCAGCGTGCCTACGACCGCGTCCACCTCTCAGAGTACTTCGGCGGTCGTGATGCAGAGTCCCTCGCACTTGGTGAGGCCGATCTGTATGCCCGCCACGGTGTGCAGCTGCACCTCGGCGTGCAAGTGCTCGACATCGACCGCGAGCGCAAGGAAGTAGTCACCAGCGCCGGACGCCAGGCTTATGACCGATTGGTGCTGGCCACCGGCTCCTATCCCTTTGTGCCGCCGATCCCCGGTGCCGAAGGCCGCTCCCGGTTGGTCTACCGTACTCTGGACGACCTAGACGCCATCCGCGAGGCGGCTACCAATGCCCGACGTGGCGTGGTGGTAGGTGGCGGCCTGCTCGGCCTTGAAGCCGCCAATGCACTGAAGTCCCTGGGGCTGGAAGCCCATGTCGTTGAATTCGCCCCACAACTGATGCCGGTGCAACTGGACGCCTCAGGTGGCGAAGCACTGCGGGCACGGATCGAGGCCCTGGGCGTCGGTGTGCACCTTTCGCGAGCGACCCAGGAGATCGTTATCGGTGAAGAGTATGCCTACCGCATGAACTTCAACGGTGGCGAATTCCTTGAAACCGACCTGATCGTATTCTCTGCCGGGATCCGCCCGCAGGACGCTATCGGCCGTAGCGCCGGGCTGGACGTGGCACCGCGTGGCGGCCTGGTCGTGGACAATCATTGCCGCACCAGCGACCCCTACATCTTCGCCATCGGCGAGTGTGCGTCCTGGAACGGCAGCATCTTTGGTCTGGTCGCGCCGGGCTACAGCATGGCGCGTAACGTTGCCGCGCAACTCGCGGGTCAGCATTACGACCCCTTTACCGGCGCAGACATGTCGACCAAGCTCAAGCTGCTGGGCGTTGATGTCGGTTCTATCGGCGACGCTCACGCGGCGACTCCCGGCGCCAAGAGCTACCGCTTTATCGACGAGGCCAGCGCCAGCTATCGCCGCCTGGTGGTCTCTGCCGATGGCAAGCATGTGCTGGGCGCGGTACTGATCGGCGATAACAGCTATTACGACACCTTGCTGCAATACGCGCAGAACGGCATAGCGCTGCCCAAGGACCCGTCCAGCCTGATCCTGCCGCTGTCAGACGGCGCACCGACACTCGGTGCCGATGCGCTGCCGGACACCGCCACTATTTGCTCCTGCCATAACGTTACCAAGGGCGCGGTGTGCTGTGCGGTCGACGCAGGTTGCACCGACCTCGGCGAACTCAAGGGCAAGACCAAGGCAGGCACTGGCTGCGGCGGTTGCAGCGCACTGCTCAAGCAGGTCTTCGAGCACGAGCTCAGTGCCCGTGGCGTCGCCGTCGACAAAAGCCTCTGCGAGCACTTCGCCCATACCCGTCAGGAACTGTACGCCCTGGTACGGGTGGAAGGCATCATCAGCTTCGACGAAATGCTCGCCAAACATGGACGCGGCCACACCGGCTGCGATATCTGCAAACCCGCTGTGGGCTCGATTCTCGCCTCATGCTGGAACCAGCCGATCATGGACCCATCGTTGGTGCACCTGCAGGACACCAACGACACATTCATGGCCAACATGCAAAAGAACGGCACCTATTCGATCATCCCGCGCATCGCCGCCGGCGAAATCACCCCGGACAAGTTGATCGCCCTGGGCGCTGTCGCGAAGAAATACGACCTCTACACCAAGATCACTGGCGGCCAGCGCATCGATCTGTTCGGCGCTCAATTGCATCAGTTGCCGGACATCTGGGGCGAACTGATCGAGGCCGGTTTCGAGACCGGACACGGCTACGGCAAGTCATTGCGTACGGTCAAATCCTGCGTCGGCAGCACATGGTGTCGTTATGGCGTTCAGGACAGCGTGAGCATGGCGCTGCTCCTGGAGAACCGCTACAAGGGCCTGCGCGCACCGCATAAATTCAAGCTTGCGGTTTCCGGCTGCACCCGCGAATGCGCCGAGGCGCAGAGCAAGGACGTTGGGGTGATCGCTACCGAGAAAGGCTGGAATCTCTATGTCTGTGGCAACGGAGGCATGCGCCCGCGTCACGCCGAATTACTAGCCACGGACCTGGATGACCAAACCCTATTGCGCTATGTCGACCGGTTCCTGATGTTCTACATCCGTACTGCCGACAAACTGCAACGCACCTCTGTCTGGCGCGAAAGCCTGGACGGCGGCCTGGACTACCTCAAAGACGTCATCATCAACGACAGTCTGGGGCTTGGGGCTGAGCTGGAATCGCAAATGCAACTGGTCATTGACCGGTACGAATGCGAATGGGCAAACGCTATCAATGACCCGGAAAAGCTCAAGCGCTTCCGGACCTTCGTCAACGATGAGCGCGGTGACCCGGATATCCATTTCGTCAAAGAACGAGGCCAGCGCCGCCCGGTGCATGCTAACGAACTCCACCTGATTCCCGTTACCCAGGAGGTGCTCTGATGAGCCAGTCAAACGTCGTCCGTATCGAACCCCGCCACGCTATTGAAAGCCCTGCGCAATGGCAGATGCTGTGCAGCCGCCAAGACCTGGTGGCCAATTCCGGCGTCGTCGCCTGGCTCGATGGCGCCCAGGTCGCGTTATTTCACCTGCCTGACAGTCTGGGCAAGACCCTCTACGCCATCGACAACCTCGACCCAAAGTCAGGCGCCAACGTCATTGGCCGTGGCATCGTCGGCAACCTTAAGGGCGAGTTGGTGATTGCCTCACCCCTGTACAAACAGCACTTTCGTCTCGAAGACGGCAGCTGCCTGGAATATCCAGAGCAGAGCCTGCGTGTCTGGCCCGTGCGTTTGAACGGGGATGCCGTAGAGATCGGAGTAAGCGCAGCGCGCTAGCTTTAAACAGTGGAAACAGTCCTGACCCTACGACCTGTGCCGCAGCGTCAGGGCGGTTCGCGGCCACCTATAAGAATGGTAGTGGAGAAACCCGCATGAAGACCGTTGCGCAACTGCTCAAGTTAAAAGCCATCCACAATCAACATGTCCATACCATCGCTCCAAACCAGATGGTGCTAGAGGCGCTGCGGGTGATGGCCGAGAAAAATATCGGCGCTCTACCGGTGATAGAAGACGGTCAAGTGGTGGGCGTAATCAGCGAGCGAGACTACGCACGCAAGATCGTTCTCCAGGGCCGCTCCTCCATCGGCACGTCTGTCAGAGCCATCATGAGCTCGCCCGTGGTGACGGTGAACTCCCACCAAAGTATCGAGACGTGCATGGGGGTTATGACCGATAGCCACCTGCGCCATTTACCCGTCGTGGAAGACGGACAACTGCTCGGCCTGCTGTCCATTGGTGACTTGATTAAAGAGGCGATAGCCGAGCAGGCTGACCTGATCCGGAAACTGGAACAGTATATTCGCGGGCATTAAACTGACCGTTATTCCGACCGATCAAAAAAGAATACAACCGGACCCAACTGACGACAGAGCCGTATTGGGCCTCAGGTCATCATTGGCTAATGTTTGTAGATCATATATTTGCCGCGCCCGGTCTTTTTAGCTTGATACATCACTCTGTCTGCGGCGCGCAGGAGATTATCCGCAGAGCTTTCCCTGTCCCACAGTGCTATCCCGATCGAAACGTCCACGATGCACGATGTGCCGAAAATAAAAAATGGAGTTTTCAGTGCATCGATACATTTAGCGGCGATGGTGCTGACAGCCTCTTCGGCATTGTCCTCAAGGTCACTGAGCAGCAAAAAAAACTCGTCACCACCAATACGCGCCAGGGTATCGGACTCTCGCAGAGTACTGGCGAAGCGCTTCGCAACCTGCCGCAACACCTCGTCACCAGCCTCGTGGCCGAGCGTGTCGTTGATATTCTTGAAACCATCAAGGTCCATGAATAATAGGCCGACCTGTGTTTCATCACGGCGCGCGCGCGCTAATACCTGACGAAGCCGCTCAGAAAGATGCGCTCTATTGGGCAACCCCGTCAGCGTGTCGTGATGAGCCATGCGGGTAAGTTCAGTTTGATGGTCGTTGAGTTTGATCAATAAACGATTGAACGCCGATATCAAGTGCCCAACTTCATCATCGCGGACGACAGGCAAGGGTTCGAGCGGCAACTCGTCCCGCGTCATGCGGTCGGCATGCTCTGCCGCATAAAACAAATGGCGGAGGACGAAATACAGCCCGGTAGTGGAGAGAATAGCGAATACCAAAATAGCGAAGACTGCATTTTTAATCAAAAAATGCTGCATCCGCCCCACCGTCGCAAACGCCTCACTGCTCGGCACTCGGCCGACGACAAACCAGCCCGTGCTCGGGACAGACACCATCGCAGCGACCTCTTCAACACCCTGCTCGTTGACCGTTATCCCGGTACCGCGAAAGCCCGCCATGGCCCGATCATGAAGCACATTGACGCCGGGGGGCGGTGTGGGTTTGAGCACACTATCAAGTTCAGAGGAGGCGACAAATAACTTATCTCTCGGGGAGACAAGCAAGAACCCACCCGTTGCATTACCAATTCGACTCTGGAGTAACGAATCAAGAAACCCGGGGGCAGCCAGTGCCGTAACGCCCACCAAAACAGCTTGAACCTCACCGCTTTCGCTTCTGACCGGAGCAGAGATCGGCAGAACCGGTTCTTTTGCAGAACGGCCAACCACAGGACGACCGACAAACGAAGCACCGCCTAATCCAGCTTTAATATAGTCACGGTCAGAATAGTTGATCGTCAGTGGATCACGCAGAACAGGATAATCCGCGATTGGAACGCCATTAGGCGTTACCACGAATAGACCTGCCGAGAACAACGTTTGGTAGTCGAAGTGCTCTTTCAGCCATGCATGTAGTTGCTCAGGCTGCGCAAGCAAACGCGTCGGCAAGGCGGCGGCAAGGCGTCCAAGCAAGACCTGGCGCTGAACAATCTTCCCATCAATATCGTGGGCAACATAAGTCGCCAACGCTAATTGTTGGTTTTCCACTACCGCGCTCAAATCCTCACGCAAAAAATGAGTCAGCACGAAATAGCGAACGACTGCACCAGAGATCACAATGCACAGCGCCAGTACCAACAGCCGAGTAACGATGCTATTGAAAATGCGGGGAAGGCTTGTGCGCACATAATATTTTTTTGGCATCTTGGGAGTTTACCCGAGGAGCCGCGTTTTTTGTGCACTGGAACAGGCGCAAAGGCAGAGTTTGCTATCAGTTCGCCATTAACTATCCAGGACTTATGCCCTATGACGGCCTGGATCGAAAACAGAGGCTGCGATGTGGCAATGTATCGCGCCAAAGAGAACCGGCGCGATAGCATTGTTCAACCGTTGACAGGTGCCCAGAATTCAGCGATGGCGCACATTAGAACGCATCACCGGGTACACGGACCCATCCTTCCATCAATACGCGAGCACTGCGGCTCATGATGGCCTTGGTCACCGTCCACTCACCATTGACCTGGCTGGCTTCAGCACCCACGCGCAGGGTGCCCGAGGGGTGACCGAAGCGCACAGCGCTACGTGCACCACCGCCAGCTGCCAGGTTCACCAGCGTGCCCGGAATCGCCGCAGCGGCACCAATGGCCACGGCGGCCGTGCCCATCATGGCGTGATGCAGTTTGCCCATTGAGAGCGCACGCACGAGCAGGTCGGCGTCACCGGCAGTCACCCGTTTGCCGCTGGACGACACGTATTCGGCTGGCTTGGCGACGAAGGCGATCTTCGGTGTGTGCTGGCGCTTGGCGGCTTCAGCAATATCCTGAATGAGGCCCATACGCAACGCGCCATAAGCGCGAATCGTCTCGAACATCGCCAGTGCCTTGGAATCGCCGTTAATCGCGTCCTGCAGCTCGGTGCCCGTATAGCCGATGTCTTGCGCGTTAACGAAGATAGTCGGGATGCCAGCATTGATCATCGTGGCCTTGAATGTGCCAACACCCGGCACTTCAAGATCGTCCACGAGGTTACCGGTGGGGAACATCGAGCCGCCCGCGCCCTCTTCGTCGGCTGCCGGGTCCATGAATTCCACCTGCACTTCGGCAGCGGGAAAGGTCACGCCATCGAGTTCGAAGTCACCGGTTTCCTGGACAGCACCATCGGTGATAGACAGGTGCGCGATGATGGTCTTGCCGATATTGGCCTGCCAGATGCGCACGGTCGCCATGCCGTTGTGCGGGATGCGACTGGCGTCAACCAGACCGCTGCTGATGGCGAACGCGCCGACGGCGGCAGACAGGTTGCCGCAGTTGCCGCTCCAGTCAACGAACGGCTTATCGATGGACACCTGACCGAACAGGTAATCGACATCGTGATCGGGTTTTTTGCTCTTGGACAGGATGACCGTTTTGCTGGTGCTCGAGGTTGCCCCGCCCATGCCGTCGATCTGTTTGCCGTAAGGATCCGGGCTGCCAATCACGCGCAACAACAGTGCATCGCGCGCCGCGCCGGGGACCTGTGCGGAGACGGGAAGGTCTTGCAGGTTGAAAAACACACCTTTGCTGGTACCGCCACGCATGTAGGTGGCGGGGATCTTGATCTGGGGTACGTAAGCCATGGAAATAGTGTCCTGATAAGACTCAGGCGCAACGTTGCCGTCGCGCCTGAGTATGTTGCTTAGACAGCCGCCGTCGATTCAAGGAAGTCCTGAGCGAAACGCTGCAGGACACCGCCAGCCTCGTAGATCGACACTTCTTCGGCGGTGTCGAGACGGCAGGTGACCGGCACCTCGACACGCTCGCCGTTCTTGCGATTGATCACCAGGGTCAGCGTGTTACGCGGGGTACGCTCGCCGATGACGTCGAAGGTTTCGGTGCCGTCGATGCCCAGTGTCTTGCGATCAACGCCCGCCTTGAACTCCAGTGGCAACACGCCCATGCCGACCAGATTGGTGCGGTGAATGCGCTCGAAGCCTTCAGCCGCGATGGCTTCCACGCCAGCCAGACGTACGCCCTTGGCAGCCCAGTCACGGGAAGAGC
Source organism: Pseudomonas sp. 5C2 (assembly GCF_034314155.1). Taxonomy (NCBI): domain Bacteria; kingdom Pseudomonadati; phylum Pseudomonadota; class Gammaproteobacteria; order Pseudomonadales; family Pseudomonadaceae; genus Pseudomonas; species Pseudomonas sp. 5C2. Next base: position 2,011,077 of record NZ_JAVIWH010000002.1, read on the forward strand.
CCTGACCGTAGTCAGCACCGGCGATGATGATCAGCGGCTGCTTGCGCTCCATGTAGGTCTCGATAGCTTCCCACATGCGCACGACCTTGCCTTCTGGCTCGACGCGGGCCAGCGAACCCTGTTTGACCTTGCCGTTTTCCTGAACCATCTCGTTGAACAGCTTCGGGTTGGCGAACGTGGCGCGTTGCGCGGTCAAGTGGTCACCCCTATGAGTCGCGTAGGAGTTGAAGTCCACCTCTGGCAGGCCCATCTTGGCCAGGTACTCACCGGCCGCGCTGTCGAGCATGATGGCGTTCGACGGCGACAAGTGGTCGGTGGTGATGTTGTCCGGCAGCACCGCCAGCGGGCGCATACCCTTGAGTGGACGAGCGCCAGCCAACGCACCTTCCCAGTACGGCGGACGGCGGATATAGGTGCTCATTTCGCGCCAGTCGTACAGCGGTTTTACTTTGGGACCGGTGTCTTCCTGGATAGCGAACATCGGGATGTAGACCTGGCGGAACTGCTCCGGTTTTACCGAGGCCTTGACCACTGCGTCGATCTCTTCGTCGGTCGGCCAAATGTCCTTCAGGCGAATTTCCTTGCCGTTGGCATCCAGGCCCAGCACATCCTTCTCGATGTCAAAGCGGATGGTCCCGGCAATCGCGTAAGCCACCACCAGCGGCGGCGAAGCCAAGAATGCCTGCTTGGCGTACGGATGGATCCGCCCGTCAAAGTTACGGTTACCCGAGAGTACCGCGGTGGCATACAGGTCGCGATCGATGATTTCCTGCTGGATCACCGGATCCAGCGCGCCAGACATGCCGTTACAGGTGGTGCAAGCGAAAGCCACGATACCGAAGCCTAATTGCTCCAGTTCGCTAGTCAGGCCGGCTTCATCCAGGTACAACGCAACGGTCTTCGAACCGGGCGCCAGGGAAGACTTGACCCAAGGTTTACGGGTCAGCCCCAGCTTGTTGGCGTTACGCGCCAGCAGGCCAGCGGCGATGACGTTGCGTGGGTTGCTGGTGTTGGTGCAACTGGTGATCGCCGCGATGATTACCGCACCATCCGGCATTTGCCCAGGCACCTCATCCCAATGGCCGGCGATGCCTCGGGCCGCGAGGTCCGAGGTGGCCACACGGGCGTGGGGGTTGCTCGGGCCCGCCATGTTGCGAACCACCGAGGACAGATCAAAGGTCAGCCCACGTTCGTATTGGGCGCCCTTCAGGCTGTCGCCCCAAAGGCCGGTCAGTTTTGCGTAACTCTCGACCAGTTTCACCTGCTCGTCTTCACGGCCGGTGAGCTTGAGGTAGTCAATGGTCTGCTGGTCAATATAGAACATCGCTGCGGTGGCGCCGTATTCCGGGGCCATGTTGGAGATGGTCGCGCGATCACCAAGAGTCAGCTTTGATGCCCCTTCACCGAAGAACTCCAGCCAGGCGCCGACTACCTTTTGCTGGCGCAGGAACTGAGTCAACGCCAGCACCATGTCAGTGGCGGTGATGCCCGGTTGCAATTTGCCGGTGAGTTCGACGCCGACAATTTCAGGCAGGCGCATCCAGGAGGCACGGCCGAGCATGACGCTTTCGGCTTCAAGGCCACCGACACCGATGGCGATCACGCCCAACGCATCGACGTGCGGGGTGTGGCTGTCGGTGCCGACGCAGGTGTCGGGGAACGCCACGCCATCACGCACTTGGATCACTGGAGACATTTTCTCCAGGTTGATCTGGTGCATGATCCCATTGCCCGGCGGGATCACGTCGACATTCTTGAAGGCTTTTTTGGTCCAGTTGATGAAGTGGAAGCGGTCTTCATTGCGACGATCTTCGATGGCGCGGTTCTTTTCGAACGCCTTGGGATCGAAGCCGCCGGACTCAACGGCCAGGGAGTGGTCGACGATCAATTGGGTCGGCACGACCGGGTTGACCAGCGCGGGATCGCCGCCTTGGGAGGCGATCGCATCACGCAGGCCGGCGAGGTCGACCAGCGCCGTCTGACCGAGAATGTCGTGACACACCACACGGGCCGGGAACCACGGAAAGTCGAGATCGCGCTTGCGCTCGATAAGCTGGTTCAGCGATGCGGTCAACGTAGCCGGGTCGCAACGGCGTACCAGGTTCTCGGCCAGCACGCGCGATGTATAAGGAAGTGTGTCGAAGGCCCCAGGCTTGATTCCGTCCACCGCCGCGCGCGTGTCGAAATAATCCAATCGGGTGCCGGGTAAAGATTTGCGGTATTCAGTGTTCATGGCGTTGGGACTCAATCACGGAATGTTCAGGGATGGGCGGGGAGCACCGAAGATCACGGTCCACTCCCCTTTTCCCAATCAGCGTTGTTCGATGGGCACGAACTTGCGCTGTTCGACGCCGATGTATTCGGCACTCGGGCGGATGATGCGGTTATTGCCACGCTGTTCGAACACGTGAGCGGCCCAGCCGGTCAGGCGTGAGCAAACAAAGATCGGCGTGAACAGCTTGGTCGGGATACCCATGAAGTGGTAGGCCGAGGCATGGTAGAAGTCAGCGTTCGGAAACAGTTTTTTCTGTTCCCACATGGTTTTGTCGATGGCTTCGGACACGGGGTACAGCACGGTGTCGCCCACCTCATCGGCCAGTTTTTTCGACCAACCCTTGATCACTTCGTTACGCGGGTCGGACTCTTTATAGATCGCGTGACCGAAGCCCATGATCTTGTCCTTGCGCTCAAGCATGCCCAGCGTGCCTTTAACGGCTTCTTCGGCAGAACCGAAGCGCTCGATCATTTCCATCGCTGCTTCGTTGGCGCCGCCATGCAGCGGGCCGCGCAATGAACCAATGGCTGCGGTGATGCAGGAATACAGGTCCGACAGCGTCGAGGCACAAACCCGTGCGGTAAAAGTCGAGGCATTGAATTCATGCTCGGCGTACAAAATCAACGAAACGTCCATCACCTTGCGGTGCAGTTCGCTCGGTTTTTTATCCAGCAGCAGGTGCAGGAAATGCCCGCCGATGGACTCTTCGTCCGTCACGCAATTAAGGCGTACGCCGTCATGACTGAACCGATACCAGTAGCACATGATGGCTGGGAACGCCGCCAGCAGGCGATCCGTGACGTCATGCTGCTGCGCAAAACTCGCTTCTGGCTCCAGGGTGCCGAGCATCGAAGCACCGGTACGCATGACGTCCATTGGGTGGGTCTCGGCAGGAATGCGCTCAAGCACTTCCTTCAAGGCTTGCGGCAGATCACGCAAGCCTTGCAGCTTGTTCATGTACGCCGAAAGTTCGGTCTTGGTCGGCAGCTCGCCGTAAAGCAGCAGGTAAGCCACTTCTTCAAAACGCGCCTCGGCGGCCAATTCACGCACGTCGTAACCACGGTAGGTCAGGCCGGCTCCGGCCTGCCCAACAGTGGACAATGCGGTCTGCCCCGCCACCTGGCCTCGCAGGCCAGCCCCACTCAACACTTTTGCTTCAGCCATTGCTTTCTCCAATCTTGAATTTATTTGGGAATCGGCAATCCGGTCCAGACGACGTTACGCCTGGACCGGCACCCAGAATCACTTCTTCTGCGCGAACAACGCATCGAGTTTCTGCTCGAAGATGTGGTAATCAATGGCGTCGTAGAGCTCCATACGGGTCTGCATGGTGTCGATGACATTCTTCTGCGTGCCGTCGCGGCGAATCGCGGTGTAGACGTTCTCTGCAGCCTTGTTCATGGCGCGGAACGCTGACAACGGGTAGAGCACCAGAGAGACATCGGCCGACGCCAGCTCATCAGTGGTATACAACGGTGTAGCACCGAACTCGGTGATGTTGGCCAGGATCGGCGCGCCAACTTGGGCAGCAAACAGCTTGTACATCGCCAGCTCGGTGATAGCTTCCGGGAACACCATGTCAGCGCCCGCTTCAACGCAGGCCGCAGCCCTTTCCAGTGCCGACTCCAGCCCTTCGACGGCCAGTGCATCGGTACGCGCCATGATCACGAAGCTATCATCGGTGCGCGCATCGACGGCGGCCTTGATACGGTCGACCATCTCTTGCAGGGACACGATTTCTTTGTTCGGGCGATGGCCGCAACGCTTGGCGCCGACCTGATCTTCGATATGGATCGCCGCTGCGCCGAACTTGATCATCGACTTGACCGTACGCGCCACGTTGAACGCGGAAGAGCCGAAACCGGTGTCTACGTCCACCAGCAATGGCAGGTCGCAGACGTCGGTGATACGACGCACGTCGGTCAGCACGTCATCCAGGCCAGTGATGCCCAGGTCCGGCAAGCCGAGCGAACCTGCTGCCACGCCGCCACCCGAGAGATAGATGGCTTTGAAACCGGCGCGCTTGGCCAGCAGTGCGTGGTTGGCATTGATCGCGCCTACCACTTGCAATGGATGTTCGCTGGCGACGGCATCACGGAAACGTTGACCGGGAGTAGTTTTGGCGGTACTCATTTTTCACCTCGGGCTGTCGGTTGGGGAGCGGCCTGATAATGGCGCTCGATGTTGCGTTTGGATGCGCTGATATGGCGGCGCATTAACAGTTCGGCCAGTTCGCCGTCACGCTCGGCAATGGCATCAAGAATACGGTGGTGTTCGGCAAACGCCTGACGCGGACGATTGGGCGTCGCAGAGAACTGGATGCGGTACATGCGCACCAGTTGATAAAGCTCGCCACAGAGCATTTGGGTCAGCGTGCGGTTGCCGCTGCCTTGAATGATCCTGTAATGGAAATCGAAATCGCCTTCTTGCTGGTAGTAGCCCACACCGGCCTTAAAAGCGGCATCTTGTTCATGGGTATCGAGGACGCGGCGCAATTCGTCGATCTCTTCGACGGTCATGCGTTCGGCGGCCAGACGACAAGCCATGCCCTCCAGCGATTCGCGAATTTCATACAACTCGATGAGCTCGGCGTGGCTCAGGGAAACCACACGAGCGCCCACATGGGGGATACGCACCAACAAGCGTTGCCCTTCGAGGCGATGGATCGCTTCACGCAGCGGTCCGCGGCTGATGCCGTAGGCGCGCGCCAGCTCTGGCTCGGAAATCTTGCTGCCGGGTGCGATCTCTCCACGCACGATGGCCGACTGGATACGCCGGAACACATGCTCGGAGAGGGTACCGGACTCCTCGCCTACAACCTGGGTTTCTGCAAGAACTTCCATTACATTGTCGACACATTGGCAATTAGATGGCGGAAAACTACGACCAATCCCCATAAATGTCAAATGTCATTAGACTATTGTCGACAATGCGCCACACCAACACCGAGACCTGACCTAGATCATGCACCGACTTCAGTCAAGGCCGTGCCGACGGTTATCGAGAGGGCTTCGGGGCTTCGTTTTGCAACGTCGCCGCCTCAGAAAACCCTACACGGGGCAACGCCAAAACGGACGGATCTACAGGTTGATTCAGCGCCCGCAGCACTGGAGAGTCGTACCCGTATACGTCAGGTTTAAACGTCACTCGACCATCATCACTCAGGCCCACTGTCCAATAGGCCAGCAGCACAGGCACCTTCACGGGGAGCCTGATATTTTCTGTAATGCCGTTGGCCAGTTGAGCCTGAATACCGGCGGCGTTCCAGCGACCCGGGTCGTTAAACAACAACTCGACCAACTGAAGCGGGTTTTCAACCCGGATACAGCCTGAACTCGTCGCGCGGCGTGCCTGGGCAAATAACTCGCGATGCGGCGTGTCGTGGAGATACACCGAATACTCATTTGGAAACCGTATGGCAACCTGACCAAGAGAGCTGTCCGGGCCTGCATCCTGGCGCAGTGTGATGCCGCCAGGGTTATGCCAATCAACGGTTGATGGATTCAAGACAGTCCCTTGACGGTCAAGGACACGAATACGGTTTGCGTCAAGGTAATGAGGGTCCTTTAGAATCTTGGGAAGAACATCATTAGTGAGAATGGTCGGTGGAACTGTCCAGGTGGGGTTAAACGTTATGTGCGTAATTTCGGATTGAAATACCGGCGTGCTGCGGAAGGGTTTACCGACCTGCACACGAGAACGCCAGATAACCTTGCCGTCACGGTAGAATGCAATCTTGTACCCGGCGATATCAACAACGACGAACGTGCCCTGAAGTTTATACAATAGCCAACGCGCGCGTTCCATGTTCACGCGGACTTGGTCTATACGCGCACCTATGGGTATATTCAGCGCCGCAAGTGTCGCCGCACCGGCAATGCCATCCACGGGAAGGTAGTGCTCGGACTGAAACCGTTTAACCGCCGCTTTAACGACGTCGTCGTAGTCAGTCCGGGTTGCCACTTGCTTGTCCAGATAACCCCCTGCCGCCAAACGGGCCCGCAACGCCAAGACTGAAGCACCGGCAACGCCTGGCTTAAGTGCCTGCCCGACAGGAATCAGTGACCAGCCACCTGAGTCTCGAAGCCGGCGCAGTTGCGCCAACCCCTCTCGCAGCCGGCTGTAAATCGCATTTTGTGGCGGCGCCTGTTTGAATGCGCGTGCAACGTCATGGTTTTCGACGGCAACAAACAACTCTTTGAGATCGTCACGAGGGTCGACACCGACCGGGTCGAAGTTCCAGTGTATTTCCAAACGCGAGGGGTCGACTTTGCCGCGCCGCAACTGGAGCAGCGCTGCGATGTAGGCACGGGTAGCCGCAATATCAAACATCGCGCGTTGCGTTGGGGACGGCGTCGCTGCATGCATCGACGCGGCTGCCCTGGATAGCTCATCAATACGGAAATCACGGGGATCCAGGCCGTCTGCCTGAATGTCGTTCAGACTTTTCAACAGCTGCGCGACGTCGCTAACGTTCGTCCAGGCCGCACGAAAGCTTCGTTGAGCATAAAAATCGATGACCGCACGACCGACCTCCAGCCGTTGGTGACGGGGTGGGGTGACGGGCAGAGGGGAAGAAGGCGTTACGCCCGACGGGGCGAGCGCGGCCTGGATCGTCTGTGCCACCTCGTCGGCTGGCGCAACGTCACTGACGCTGTGTGCTAAGGTTGTCGCCGAAACAGGCAAAGGCTCTGCCGTCGCTGAGTTGCTTATCAGGACTCCCATAAAAAAGACGCGGCTTAACATGGATAAGTTTGATAGTTGCAGCATGGACGTCCTTAGTTTCTCGTATCAATGGAAAGCTAGCATTCCTAACACTGCTAGGCTCGTATAAATAGCCATGAGACAACCCACATGACGCTCGACCGCTTTGGCTGTTTAATGGCCTTCATGCTTCTGATATCCCTCTCTGCCGAGGTAGCGTACGCCGATTCGCTTGAGGTCGCGCTGGTCAAAGCCGCGCCCGACGCTAACGCCAAGGTTATTGCGTTGGCTGTCCATGCCTCTCAGTGCAGACGGGCACAAGGCGAATCGCCTGCGCAAAGACTCGCCGTCATAGATTACTCGCTGCCCTCCACCGAACAGCGACTGTGGGTGTTTGACCTGCAACGCCGCACATTACTGTTTCATGAACTGGTTGCGCACGGCCGAAACAGCGGCGAAAACATGGCCCGTCAATTTTCCAACCAGAATCAAAGCATGGCCACCAGCCTGGGGCTGTACAGAACGCGTGCGACCTACCTCGGCCATAACGGTTACTCATTGCGCATGGAAGGGTTAGAACCCGGCTTCAATGATAATGCCCTTGACCGAGCGATTGTGATTCATGGGGCACCGTATGTCAGCGGCGATCTGGCGCGTTCGAACGGCCGTATTGGCAGAAGCTTAGGTTGCCCGGCCGTGCGGCCAGCGATTGCTCATCAACTCATCGACTCGATGAAAGATGGCCAGTTACTATTTTCTTATTACCCCGATCCGCGCTGGCTTAACTCGTCCTTGTTTATCAATTGCGATAACGCCACCGTGGCGGAAGCGTCAAAACCGGTTAGAACGTTTCAATAAGTTGACGCGGGACAGCGTGGGACAGTACTGCCATCCCCGCCCTACCCCGCGTATGCCACAACAGCCTGCGTGCTACTTCACCAGCACCACCGGAACCGATACCTCGTGAATGACCCGGTTCGCTACCGAACCCAGCAGCAATCCGCCGAAGCTGCCCAAGCCTCGCGTCCCCATGACCACGGTATCGCACCCCAACTGTTTGACTGCCTCATTGACCTGCTCCGCCACATTGCCGAGGGCCGCGTGGGTTTCATGGGCAACGCCAGCAGCCGACAGTAAAATCGCGGCCTCGTCAAGCACACTGTTGGCCTGGGTCAAGAGCCCTTCGTTGACGTCTTCGACCATTCGGCTCGTAAAGTAGTCCCCGTAGATAACCGGCCCATATTGTGCGTTAAGAACATGAATCTCCAAGGGCCGAGCACTGTCGCGAAAGAGATCAATCACGTACTGCAGAGCACGTTTCGAAGGCTCCGAGCCATCAAAAGCAACCAGAATTTTATGCATTTCAAATCTCCCTTAATGTGTGAAACAACCATAGACCATTTCCCTCAGCGACAGATCCACACCAAGACGACTTGAACGGATGAAACCCTGACACCGATCTTCGACACAGAAATTCCAGGCCACCCGGCCAGGGCTGACGTGTGTGTCGGGGGTAGAAAGTCTCTATGAGTACCTGCGTTGCACATGAGCACTGGCAAGACCAAATTCCCGCCCACAAATGGATTGCGCAATAAATTGACAGCTGCCCGCCAATCCATGATATAAAAATATTATCATCGTGAGTACAGATAGAAATGTACCATTTTTACGGATTGCTCAATGAAGACAGTGAAACAACGTTTGCTCGATAGCCTCGAACAATCAACCGCCTCCGGGCGAGCTATCGCCAACTACATGCTGGCTAATTTAAACGAGTTGCCATTCGAGACGGCCGCGAGCATCGCGACCAAGGTTGGCGTCGGCGAAATGTCTGTGGGCCGGTTTTGTCGCTATATCGGCTATATCCACTTCAAAGAGCTGAAAGCCGATCTTAAAGGCAATATCGGCGACAGCCCTTGGCTGGTTGGTGATCGGCTCAGAGAGTTCGCCACACGAGCACAGTCAGGGAACGACCAGCTCGCCTCCAGCCTGGAGTTTGAAATCAGCACAATGGTTCGCGTTTACGAGATGGCTCAAAGCCCCGAGTTCGAACGCTTCGTAAAGCGTCTGGCGACCCAAGAAACCGTCTACTGCGCGGGATTTCAAACAGAGCGGGGCGTTGCATCGATTCTTGCACATCAGTTGCAATATCTACGCGACGGCGTGCATCTGGTCGATCAGGCCGCTGGCAATTTCGTCGACGTGCTGCTAACCGATCCTTCCAAAATCATGTTGGTCATCATCGACACTCGTCGATATTCGCGCCAAAGCCTTTTATTGGCGACTGCAGCTCAGGCTCGCGGCATACCGGTGACCATCATTACCGACACCTTTTGCGATTGGGGGCCGTCGGTTGCCAGCGAGGTTTTCGCCGTACCGACTGAGCTCAACCACTTTTGGGACTCTCTGGGCCCACTCGTCTCTCTGGTGCAGTTGGCGATAAATGGTGTCTTCGGGCAATTGGGCGCCACCGTCGAGGATCGCTTGAGCCAGATTTTTACCTGCTACAACACGTTCACCGGATACGTAGGAACGCCTCAGGAAGACTAATACCGAGTAAACCAACCCACCGACGGGTCAACGCGGGGAGCGCACATCATGAATGTAATCAAAGGCAAGTTTTACGGGTCGCTGTTCGCTCTCAGCTTCATCTGCGCCGGAGGACTGCTATCAAATGCCGCTTCGGCAGACACCGAAGCGACCTTTGTGCTGCCATCTTCCCAAGCGGGTGCGCCATCTCTGGACCCGATCCGGAGCTCCCTGGTAACGCTGGTCGATGGCCTGATCTATGACCGTTTAGTGGACCAGGGCGCGGATCAGCAATTTCATCCGCATCTGGCGACAAGTTGGGAAACCACGGCAGATGGCATGAGTTGGGTCTTCCACTTGCGCGAGGGCGTCACGTTCCACGACGGTGAGCCCTTCAACGCTCAGACCATTGCCTGGTGGATTCCGAAATTTTCCGGAACCGAAAATGCTTACCTGGTCAGCGCCATCGACAAAGTTGAAGTCGTCGATGACCACACTGTGCATTTCGTCATGAAGCATCCCGACGCCAACCTCCTCTACAACCTGTCGAGCGGTTTTATGGGGGTTCCCAGCCCCAAGGCCTATGACAAGGCGGGCACTGATTACGGCGTGACGGTTGCCGTCGGCACGGGTCCGTACAGGCTTGAAAGTTTTGCTATCGGTTCCGAAGCGGTAGTGGTTCGTAACCCCGCCTACACGTGGGGCGGCGCCCTTTCCGCGAACAAAGGACCGGCAAAAATAGACAAACTGACCTTGCGTGAAATTGCCGACTCCTCGACGGCCTTCCTCGAGTTCAAGACCGGAGGAGTTGACCTGGTGATTGATGTCCCAAGTGACATCCTGGCGCAGTACAAAACATTGGACAACGCAACGATTGAAAGCCAGTCCGGCTTCGGCATTTACTACATGCCAATCAACACCACCGTCGAGCCTTTTACCGATCTCAGGGTACGCAAGGCTGCGGCCCTCGCCATCAACCAACAGGAGATCGTCGACAATCTGTTCGGCGGCAAGGGACGAGCCGCGCACAACTTTCTGATTTCTTCACTGCCGGAATCAAAGGTCGATCCCAAGTTCAATATTTCCCATGAGCCTGCACAAGCCAAGGCCTTGCTCGAAGAGGCAGGCTGGAAGGTCGGATCTGACGGAATCCGTATAAAAAATGGCACGCCCTTGAGCGTGACGTTAGTGACGCAAAGCGATACCGAGTTCAAACGCCTGACAGAAGTCATCCAGGCACAACTGAAAGCCGTAGGCATCAACGCAAAAATCTCGGTTTTCGATACCAGTTCGATTCGCGCCGAATACAAGAAGGGCACACAACAACTGGCGGTGCGCAGCTATGGCTGGAACAACGCAGACATCCTCGATTGGTTCTTCAGCGCCGAACGCCTCGGCTACCCCAATGTTTCGATGTGGAAGGACGCCAAGGCGGAGGAGCTGCGAACCAAGGCGTTGACCGGTTCGCGCACACAAGAAGAGCGAACCGCTAATTTTCTTGCTTATCACGAATATGTGCTCAGCCAATATCCCTTCGCCCCTATCTACGAGCCGGAACAGAGTTTGGTCTTCGACAAGGAACACTTGGTACTGCCGGGGAAGATCGATGGGCCACAATTTTCAGCCCAGAGCGTGCTTGATATCGCCATCAAGAAATAAGGATCAGAACATGACGGTGCAGAGACGACTGACATGGTGAGCTATTTCATTCGGAGGCTGCTGGCGATGATTCCGGTCTTTTTCATCGTTTCCGGCATCGTCTTCCTGATCGTTCATCTGGTGCCGGGAGACCCGGTCGACAACATGATGAGCGTGGGAGCGTCGGTAACCCAGCGAGCGGAAATCATCGCTCGCTACGGCCTGGACCGCAGTCTGACCGAGCAATACTTCACCTGGCTGAACAATATCGTTCACGGCGACCTGGGGATGGCAATCGTCATGCGTCGCCCGGTGGCCGACCTCATCATGAGCAATCTCGGCTACAGCCTGGCGCTGGGTGGCTGGGCATTAATGTTCTCGGCAGTGGCAGGAGTGCTGGCGGGAACGATTGCCGCATCTTTTCAGAATCGCTGGATTGATCACAGCCTGATGGGGGTGTCGTTGCTGGGTTCGACGATGCCCACTTTCTGGCTTGGCCTCTTGATGATCATGCTGTTTGCCGTCGAACTCGGTTGGGTGCCGGTGTCTGGCGCACGTCACTGGACCTCGTTGATTTTGCCCGCGATTACCGTTGGGCTAAGCGGCATGGCGCTGGTTGCGAGGGTGACACGCATTTCCATGATTGAAATTGCCCGCGAGGACTTCGTAATGCTGCTACATGCCAAGGGCCTGTCTCGCTGGACGATCCAGATACGCCACATCCTGCGTCACGCCCTCATTCCAGTGGTCACGATCCTGAGTTTACGCATCGGTCTGATCGTCGGCGGCTCGGTGACAGTGGAGTATGTATTTGCCCGGCCAGGGCTGGGCTCACTTTTAATCCGGGCCCTGGCGCAGCGCGACTACCCGCTGATACAGGGCTGCCTGCTGTTCCTCGCCATCGCCGTCATGCTGGGCACGCTGCTGGGTGATCTGCTGCAAGCGGCGATGGACCCGCGTCAACGTGAGGAAGCCGCCCAATGACCGCCCATTCTTCCGCCGTCTGGAGGAGCATCACGGTGTTGATGCCGACGTTCAGCTCGGCCATCTCGGCTGTCGCTCTGCTGATTCTGATCCTCATTGCCTGCGCTGCGCCCTGGGTGGCGCCCTACCCCTACGACCTGCAACATCTCGCCATCGCCACCCAGGCTCCGTCTACCGCCCATTGGTTCGGCACCGACGAGTTCGGCCGGGACGTACTGTCGCGCGTCATCTTCGGCGCCCGGACCTCACTCAGCGTGTCACTGATTGCCATTAGTCTTTCGGTGACGGTTGGCATTCTGATCGGCGCCATTTGCGGCTACGTAGGCGGGCGAGTGGATCGCGCGGTGATGTCTGTCGTCGACCTGACGTGGAGCTTTCCAGAAATCGTGCTGGCACTTTTGATCGTTGCAATCATCGGTCCCGGCTCGTCCAGTACGATCCTTGCCATCAGCATCGCCTACCTGGCGCAGTTCACACGTCTTACCCGCACCCAGATCAGAAGCCTGAAACGTCAAACGTTCGTGGAGGCAAGCTTGAGTCTGGGCGCGGGACCGACGCATATCATCCTGCGTCGGCTGCTGCCGAACGTGGTGGCCCCGGTCATCGTCGTAGCCATGTTGTCGACCGGCAACGCCATTCTCCTGGAAGCGACCCTTGGCTTTTTCGGCATGGGCGTTCAACCGCCGGTGCCCAGCTGGGGAGCCATGATGAGCACTGGATCGGCGCAATTGTTTAGCGCGCCGTGGGTCATTCTGTTGCCCGGTGCGTTCATCGCCCTCTCTGTCATTTTCATCAATCTTTTTGGAGAGGGTGTCTTGCATGCCTTGGATATCAAGGCTCAAGCGAGGAGTCACTAGGCCCATGCTATTGACCATTGAAAATCTGAAAATTGGTTTCGGTCCGTTCGAACCGCTGTCTGGAGTAGACCTGGACCTCGACAAAGGTGAGATTCTTGGGCTCGTCGGTGAATCCGGCTCTGGCAAATCGATGACTGCGATGAGCATCATGGGGCTATTGCCGCTGATGGGGGGACGGGTCAAGGCCGGCAGTATCCGGTTTGATGGCACGGAACTCACTACCCTGGACGAACGTAGCTATCGCGCATTGCGTGGCGGGCGGATCGCCCTCATCACGCAAAACCCCATGACTTCACTAGACCCCGTGGTTCGCGTCGGCAGGCAAATCGACCAAGTGGCGCAACTGCATCTGCACCTCGACCGTAAAGAAGCCAAAGCCCGATCGGTCGAGTTGATGGAGCGCATGCGCATCCCGGACCCGGCGCTTGCCTACGATTTGTTTCCACACCAACTGTCTGGCGGAATGCGCCAGAGAATCGTAATCGCCATGGCCTTGGCCGGTGATCCAGAGCTGCTGATCGCCGATGAGCCGACCACCGCGCTGGATGTGACCGTCCAGGCCCAGATCATCCAGCTTCTGGTCCAGCTCGTTCGCGAACGCGGCCTTGGGCTGGTGTTGATCACCCACGACATGGGAGTCGTGGCGCAAACCTGCGACCGGGTCGCCGTGATGTACTGCGGGCAAGTGATCGAATACGGCGCGGTGACGACCATTTTCGATCACCCGCGACACCCTTACACCGGCGCGTTGATCGGCTGTATTCCTCGGCCAGGCATGCTGCCTGGAACCCTGACGGGAATCCCTGGCGTGGTGCCTTCGGCCGGCAACATGCCTAATGGTTGCCGCTTTAATACCCGCTGTAACAGGGTTATGGATGTATGTCGCCAATCAATGCCCACACCCATGAATGAGGCCGGACGCAGCGTCTCTTGCTTCCTGCACACCGCAGGACAGTTGCCATGAAGCCGATCCTCTCAGTACGCGGTCTCGGACGAACCTTTACCAGCGGCGGAGGCATTCTCAAGCCCCGACGTCACTTTCGCGCCGTCAGCGATGTCTCGTTCGACGTGCAACGCGGGGAAATCCTGGGCGTCGTCGGCGAGTCCGGTTGTGGAAAGTCGACCCTTGCCCGCCTCATCATGCGACTTTTGACGCCCACCTGCGGCGAAGTGCTGTTTGACGGCACGGATATCGCCAGCCTTACGGTACGGGCCTTACGGCCACTGCGGCGTCAATTCCAGATGGTTTTCCAGGACCCTTATTCCTCGATCGACCCACGCCAGAAAGTGCGCGATACGTTGCTTGAACCGTTTCAGGTGCAGGGCATCCACCTGTCGTCTGCACAGGCCAGCGCCAAAGTCGATGCGCTCTTGACGATGGTCGCCCTGCCGCTGCACCTGGCTGGCAGCTATCAACATCAGATGTCCGGTGGACAGAAGCAACGGGTAGGCATCGCCCGGGCGCTGGCGCTCGATCCATCGCTGATCGTGCTCGATGAGTCGACAGCCTCCCTTGACGTGTCGATCCAGGCGCAAGTGATCCGTCTACTGCAGGATCTGCGCGATCGACTCGATCTCACCTACATGTTCATTTCCCATGACCTGGCGCTGGTGCAGTATTTCTGCGATCGCACCCTGGTGATGTACCTCGGCCGCGTGGTCGAGGTCCTCCCTCGGGGCGCCACACCGATCCACCCCTATACCAAGGCGCTGATGGCCAGCGTTCTGGTTCCCGACCCGCACCAGCGACACGAGATCGTGCGGATCACCGGCGAAATCCCGAGTGGCTACGATGTACCACTCGGTTGCGCCTTTGCTGGGCGCTGTCCAAAAGTACAACCGCGTTGCCGAGAAAGCCTGCCCATCCTTCGAACCCAGACTGGCGACCATGCCGTGGCGTGCCACGTTCATGAATCGACTTTCCTTGCCCCGGAGCTCTAAATGTCATTCAAAGTCCTCACCGCCGAATTCATGCACGAATCGAACACCTTCAGCACCCGTAAGACCGGTCTGCCAGAGTTTCGGCGCGAGACCTTGATGCTGGGCGAGGAAGCTGTGAAGAAACGTGGCGAATCCAATACCGGACTGGCGGGTGCGCTTAGTTGCGCTGCCGAATTCAATTGGGACATGCACCATGTCGTCAGCGCCTGGAGCGAGCCCTCAGGCCCGGTAACAGTCGAGGCTTATGAATACCTGACGAGGTTGATTGTCGACGCCTCCAGGGCGCAAAAATTCGACGGTATTCTGTTGTGCCTGCATGGCGCCATGGTTGCCGAACATACCGACGATGGCGACGGTGAGCTTCTGGCGCGATTGCGCGCAGTGGTCGGCCCTGATCTACCTATTGCTCTTACACTGGACCTGCACGCCAATGTGACCGAACGCATGTGCGCATTGGCGCAAATTCTCGTTTCCTACAAGACTTATCCGCATATCGACCTTAAGGAGACCGCCTGCCACGCTGGAAACCTGCTGCAGCGAACCATGACGGGCGAAATCAAGCCGCGGACTCTGCGTATTCATCTGCCAATGCTCGAAGAGGCCAATGGCGGGCGTACTGACACGGGACCGATGGTCGAGCGCATCGCCAAGGCCCGAGCCTGGGAAGCAGAACAGCCTGGGGCGTTCGCAGTCAGCATAAACGGCGCATTTCCAGAAGCCGATATTGCCGAAGTCGGGCCTACCGTGCTCGTCACCTATGAAGGCAATGAGCGCCTGCATCGCGCCTTTGCCCAAAACCTGGCAGATGACATCTGGAACCGCCGCGACGAAGTGATCAATACCTATTACACCGTGGACGAAGTGGCGAAGATCGCCCACGCTTACCCCCGTCAAAACGGTCCATTGATTGTCGCTGACTATGCCGACAATCCGGGAGCGGGTGCTTATGGCGACTCCACTGAGCTGCTGCGTGCCCTGCTGGCTGCCGGGGTAGAGGACGCCTGCTTCGGCCCGATGGTCGATCCAGAGGTCGCCGCGACTCTGTGCGAAAAGGGTGTAGGAACCACGGTCACGGTAACAGTCGGAGGAAAGAGCGATGCCCGTTTCGGCGGCGAACCGCTGACCGTGACCGGACGTATCCTGCTGGTCAGCAATGGTGATTTCATCGGCGATGGACCGATGATCGGCGGCCTGGAACAGAGCTTCGGACCGAGCGCGGTGCTGGTGGTCGACGGCATCGAAATTCTGGTCACCAGTGCTGCATTGCAAATGCTGGATCTCCAGCAATTTCGCGCCTTTGGCATCGACCCGGCAGCAAAGCGTGTCGTCGCGCTGAAGTCGATGCAGCATTTCCGAGCCGCTTTTGAGCCGATTGCCAGCAGCGTGCTGATCTGCGACAGCGGTGCACTCTGCACATTGGATTATGGACGCCTGCCCTTCAGCAAAATACCGCGTCCGATCTACCCGCTAGACCGCGAAATGATCCGCACTACACCACCGCGCTCCGGAGTTTAATATGTCTCAGATTTTTGACGTTGCCGTCATCGGTGGCGGAATTGCCGGTGCTTCTTTCGCCTATCGGGTTGCGGGTCAGCGCTCGCTGATCCTGCTCGAACGCGAAAATCATGTCGGCTATCACTCCACTGGCCGCTCGGCTGCGGAGTTTTCCAGTCAGTTCCAAAGTCCATGGGTCGGCACCCTCGCCGAAAACTCCTACGACTTCCTGGTCAACCCCCCAACCGGCTTCACAGATATCGATCTTCTAATCCCGCGCGGCAACCTCATCATTGCGGCGAGCGCGCGGGCGCCTTTGATCGAGTCAGCATTTCGTCACGCCCTGTCTACTTCACCCGAGTCACGCATGTTGCATCCAGACGACGCTTTGGCGATGGTGCCGTTTTTGAAGGCGGACTATGTTGCTGCTGCCTTCTACGATCCGTTGAGTTGGGATATGGAGGTAGACAGCCTGCTGCAAGGCTACCTTCGCCTGGCACGACAAGCCGGGGCGCAGGTGCAGGTCGCAAGCCCGGTCACCTCGGTCCATCGTGAGCACGGTGTCTATCGTCTGCAAACGCCGGGTGGCGAGATACTCTGCCGAAAAATCGTCAATGCGGCGGGCGCCTGGGCGGATGATTTCGCCGCGCTGGCAGGCCTTGAACGGCTGGGCATCGTGCCCTACCGCCGCACGGCAATCACTGTCGATGGGCCTGAAGGCATGGACATTTCCGCCATGCCAGGTGTGAACGAAGTCGAAGAGGCGTTTTACTTCAAACCTGAATCTGGGCGGATCATGGTCTCACCCGCAGATGCAACGCCGAGCGAGGCTTGCGACGCACAGCCCGATGAACTGGACGTCGCCTACGCCGCACACTTTCTGTCAGAGTCGACGACGCTACCCGTCAACCGAATCACTCACAAATGGGCGGGGCTGCGCAGCTTTGCCCCAGACAAACGGCAGGTCGTCGGTTTTAGTCCGCAGGACGCGGATTTCTTCTGGCTGGCAGGCCAAGGCGGTAGTGGAATTCTAACGTCTCCAGCCCTTTCCGCATGGGCTGCCGGCTTGTTTCTGGAGGGTGCGCCGCCAGCCGACCTATGTAAGGCCGGGATACGACCAGACTTCTTTTCACCCGCTCGCCTGTCAACCCTCAAACAATAGAAATTGTCCGACTCCGACAACAGGATGTGTCGCGGCATTGGTGCTTCTTCAACGACCCGATGGATTCAAACGGCCTTGGTCAAGATGGACATCCGCGAGGAACAGGACGGCCATCTCCAAAAGGCGGCATCAATCACTGAAGTCAGCGTACTCGGCTCCCATCCTGCCGCTACGCTTGACTTGATAGAGCAGCCCGTCGACTTTCTCGACAAATTGCAGCGCAGTGTCATCATGCTTGGGGGTCGTGGTGCCAACTCCGAGGCTCAGGGTCAAGAGTGCTGAAACTTCGGACGTTGGATGGCTGATCTGCTGTTGGCGGATCAGTTGCAGGCATTTCTCCGCCACATCCCTGGCCTTTTCAGCAGTGGTTTCAGGCAGTAACCAAACGAACTCTTCGCCCCCGATACGCGCAATGAAATCCCCTGGACGGTTCGCTGCCTGCGACAAGGTCTGGGCTACTCGCCGCAAGGCTTCATCGCCCTTCACATGCCCGTAGTGATCGTTGTACTGCTTGAAGTAATCGATATCCAAAATAATCAAAGACAGCGGGCGTTGATCCCGTTGTGCACTGCTCCACTCGCGTTCGAGCACCCTGTCGAACATGCGTCGGTTGGCTATCCCGGTCAGCCCATCCTGGAAGGAAAATTCTTCAAGTTGTTTTTGCAGACGAATCAGATGATCTTCGGTCCTCTTGCGTTCGCTAATGTCAAACATGAAGCCGACCAAGGCTTCAACTTCACTACCCTTGCGCACAACGTGCACCACATCGCGTATCCAGACGTAGCCGCCATCCTTGGTCAATGCTCGATAATCCGCCTCATGATCAACGCCGGCCCTGGACTGCGATACGCAGAAGTTAACCACATAGTCACGATCATCCGGGTGCATGCGCGCAACCCAGTCATCAACCCCGATCCAGCTGTCCGGCGTCCACCCGAGCAGCCCTTCGATCTGCGGTCCTATGTAGCTGAACGTCATTGTTTTCCAGTCAATCCGCCAAGGGATTGCCTTGGTCGACTCAAGCAGGGTTTTATAAACAGCACTATCGGTTTCAGGAGGGAGTTTGGCGGTGTTCATATCGACCAGGCCTCAATGAAGGAAGTGCGCAATAGCATGTTGCCACCGTCGCGGCGAATCAAGGTCGAATCCATTGAAGCGATGCGCGGAGCTCCACAGTGTTCGCTGAACGCTCCAGGGCCAATTACAGGTAATATCAACGGCCCAAGAGCACACTCAAATAAGCGCTTTAAGTGCTTGCTGGAATTGTTCGATGTTCTGCTCGTGGCGTTTGTAATACGTCCACGGGCCAATGCGCTGCGACGTTACCAGTTGAGCCCTTTGCAGCGCGGCGAGGTAAAGCGAAACCGTTGATTGCGACAAGTTGGCCCGCGCCTGGATAATGCTCACGCAAACACCAACCTCATCGGCATTGACCTCTTGTTCGGGGAAATTTTTACGAGGCTCTTTGAGCCACGCAAGAATGGACAACCGAGTGGGGTTGTCCAAGGCCTTCAGGGCTTCGCTGATATCAATACTCATAGGTCATTCGCATCTGCTTTTCGAGATATTACGATATCTACGCCGAAAATACAGCGCGCCGCCCCTCGTGGCGCATCCGATGCTTAGATGCCGTGGAAAGGATAGTCGGTATACCCCATCGCAGTGCCGCCATAAAGACTGGCGGGATCAGCCAGATTCAGTGGCCAGCCGTTGGCGATGCGTTGCGGCAAATCCGGGTTGGCGATGAAGGGGCGTCCGAATGCGATCAGATCACTCCAGCCCTCGCCAATGGCTTTCTCACCGCGCACTGCCGTGTATTTGCCTGCGTAGATGATGCGCCCACTGAACGCAGCGCGAGCAGCGTGACGAAAACTCTCCGGCAGCTGCGGTGCGTCGTCCCAGTCAGCCTCGGCCAGCGACAAGTAGGCGATACCGATGTCCTCCAGAACCTTGATCGCTGCGATGTAGGTTGCATGGGGGTCGTCTTCAACCAGCCCGAGGTAGACGCGCGCTTCGTCGGTGCTTTGAAACAGCGGCGAGAAACGCACCCCTACACGATCTTTGCCCACGCGATCAGCTACAGCCTGGGTCACTTCCCTGAGAAAGCGCAAGCGGTTGTCCAGGCTGCCGCCGTATTCATCCTCACGCTGGTTGCTGTGCCGAGAGATGAACTGGTTGATCAGATAGCCATTGGCGCTGTGGATCTCAACGCCATCAAAGCCCGCATCCATCGCGTTC
The DNA here is from genome assembly GCF_034314155.1 of Pseudomonas sp. 5C2. NCBI lineage: Bacteria > Pseudomonadati > Pseudomonadota > Gammaproteobacteria > Pseudomonadales > Pseudomonadaceae > Pseudomonas > Pseudomonas sp. 5C2. Next base: position 2,030,899 of record NZ_JAVIWH010000002.1, read on the forward strand.
TGTGCAGCTTGCGCATAGAACGAAACCAGCTCTGCGATCTCTTCGCGTGTCAGCGCTCGTGGCTGGGACGGCGCGCTTAACTCACCCGTGCCCGGTCCTGTTTCGATGAATACGCTGACCCCTTGTGCGGCAATTGCCGAGGGCGCTACCGGCGCGCCACCATCAGGTTGTAGCGAAACATGCGAGACCCTGCCGACATGCCAGAGTTGGGCGAAGATGACTCCGCCATCGGCGTGCACTTTGGTTGTCACCTTGCGCCAGCCCTCGATTTGCTCTGCAGTGTGGATACCCGGTGTCCAGGCGTAACCCTGCCCTCTTGGTTCAATCTGGGTACCTTCAGTGACCATGAAGCCCGCACCACTGCGCTGGGAATAGTAGGTCGCCATGAGGTCATTCGGTACATTGCCTGGCTGCGAGCTACGAGAGCGGGTCAATGGTGGCAGGACCACCCGGTTTTTCAGGGTATAGGGGCCGAGTTCGGTGCTGCTGAATAGAGTCGAGTGTTTCAACGTAGAATCCTTGTGGATCACGGGTACTGATTAATGACAGCGGCCACTATAATCTGCATATTGATATATCTCAATATGTATATCCGAAAAGACCACCTGCCAGGGTGGCTCTCCCGAATTTTCGCGTCAGATCAGCGGTACTTAGAACGCGAGACAGATTTTCCCCAGGTGAGCACCCGACGCTTCATGGGCAAAGGCCCTACCGATATCAGTCAGCACGAAGGTACTGTCGATCACCGGTTTGATGCCCGTCGCTTCAAGCCCGCGCACCATGTCCCGCTGGTTCTGCCGGCTACCCACGATCAACCCCTGCAGACGTTGTTGTTTGGCCATCAATGCCGCCGTCGGCACCGGACCTTCCCATCCTGTAAGGACGCCGATCAGGGCGATATGCCCACCGATACGGCACGCGATTATTGATTGAGGCAGCGTGCCCGGACCGCCGACTTCGATGACGTGGTCAACTCCTCGGCCGCCGGTCAGTTTGAGCACTTCGTTGCCCCACTCGGGCTGTTGGCGGTAGTTGATCGTGTGGTCTGCACCCAGCTCTCGAACCTTGGCCAGCTTGGCGTCCGATGACGAGGTGGCAATCACTGTCGCGCCCATCGCCTTAGCTATTTGCAAGGCGAAAATCGACACGCCTCCGGTCCCCAACACCAACACACTGTCACCCGCTTTGAGCCCGCCATCGACGACAAGTGCCCGCCAGGCGGTAAGCCCTGCCGTGGTCAATGTGGCGGCTTGCACATGGCTGTAACCCGCAGGCGCCAGCGTGAACCAGTGACTTGGCTTGACCACTACCTCGCGGGCATAACCATCCACGCCATCGCCGGGTGTCGTGCTGAAGTCAGCGATCACGGCACCGCCGGTTTCCCAGTGCGGAAAAAAACACGAGACGACATGGTCGCCGACCTTGAACTCACTGACACCCTCACCCACTGCTTCCACCACACCCGCGCCATCGGCCATAGGGATACGCCCATCGGCGGTCGGCATCATGCCGGTCACTACCGCGTAATCGTGAAAATTCAATGAGCACGCATGAATGCGCACACGAATCTGCCCGGCAGCGGGTTTTCCAGGATCGGGCAGCTCAACCAGTTGAAGGTTTTTCAGTGACGCAGGCAGCGTGATCTTGATAGCTTTCATTGAGCAATTCTCCAAAAAAGAGGCTTCGATAAGGCTCGCGCGCCGCGAAAAGCCAACACTGACAAGACAGACACCCGAGCAGCAGAAGAAATTCGACCTTCACCCCGAAAAACCGAGAATAGCACCCCGCTCTAGCGCTGGCGGTATCGCTGAGCTGTGGCTGTCGGGGCTGTCGGTGGCTGAATATTCAAACGCTATCCGACGCCTTAACAGCCAGGCCGTCTACTATCATGAATCTACCAAACAGCCTGAAGACAACGACAACGGAGGTTGAACTTGAATCATCTGGTGATCGCGGCAGTCGTTTTCATCTGTCTGTTCGGTAGCGCGCTGCTGGGTTCGTATCTACGCGGGCGGCTGCCCTCTCAACACCTGAGCGATGAATCCATCAGCGTAGTGAAACTCGCCACAGGCCTGATCGCGACAATGGCCGCCCTGGTGCTTGGTCTTCTTGTCTCGTCAGCCAAAGGCACTTTCGATACGACCAGCGCCGAGCTCGTGGGAACGGCGGCCAAGGTCGTTCAATTCGACCGAGTGTTGTCCCGATATGGGCCGGACACCCAAGAAATCCGCAGCCTGCTCAAGCATAACTACGCAGGCGTCATGCAAGTGCTTGCATCACGCGATGCGACACAGATCGCAAAGCTCGACAGCCCCGAGGCAATAAACCGGTCTGAAGAGCTGCAGCGCAAGGTGGAAGCCCTTTCCCCTGGCAATGATGCTCAGAGCGCGCTCAAGGCACGTGCCTTGCTGGTTATGGATGAAGTGTTTGCTACCCGCTGGCTGGCACTCCTTCAGGCAAATGGCTCGATCCCGCTTACGATGCTTGCGATTCTGGTGTCGTGGCTGTGCATTATCTTCGGCACCTTTGGCTTGTTCGCGCCTCGTAACGGCACCATTTTGGCCGTGCTAATGATGTGCGCACTATCAACCTCCGCGGCGATTCTTCTGGTCGAGGAACTGAACAGGCCGCTCGATGGTTTGATCGGTGTATCACTTGAGCCTATACGCGACACACTAGGCAGACTCGGTCAGTAGCCAAATTCCAGGGCGAGCACGGGTGTGAGATAGAGGCGCCTATAGTTTTTCAAATTCGCTTTTAAGCTGATCTGAATCAATGGCCCATGACCGACAGCGCTATAAACAGTACGTTTGACTGAGCAAGGAAATAACCAAGTTATGTGTAGCGCCAGGGTAAGATTCAGCAAACTGACACCTGATGGCATCACGCTAACCATCACCGGTTATGTCAGTAGCCCTAGAATTGTTAGCGCGACCAAGAGTGACCTCCTCTTTGAAATACTCAAGAGACTGAGCGCTGCCGGTATTCCGTTGGCCAGCCCTAAACCTTGATGCCTACGAAATCTTCGGGTTGGATTGATTGTTTAAATGCAGTGGGCCCGTTTGTATAGATAGCTACCCGGCTGCACGGATCTGCCTACCCACCTTCCGACGCCATTCCTGATAAACTTTCATCTCCCGCCTCACCCACCTAGATACCCAATGCCCCTAAATCTCGCCACGGCACCACCCCAATCCTTCTCCCGCCGCTTCAGCGTTGCGCCGATGATGGATTGGACCGATCACCATTGCCGCTTTTTCCTGCGGCTGTTGTCGAAAAACGCGCTGCTCTACACGGAAATGGTCACGACCGGCGCGCTTCTCAATGGGGATCACGCTCGTTTCCTGCAGCACGATGAAGCAGAGCACCCACTGGCTCTTCAACTGGGCGGGAGCGTTCCTGCCGACTTGGCGGCCTGCGCGCGTATGGCTGAAGCCCTAGGCTATGACGAGGTCAATCTGAATGTGGGCTGTCCGAGTGATCGGGTGCAGAACAATTTGATTGGCGCGGTGTTGATGGCGCATCCGGGGTTGGTGGCGGATTGTGTCAAGGCGATGCTGGATGCAGTGTCGATACCGGTGACGGTGAAGCATCGGATAGGGATCAATGGTCGGGACAGTTACGCGCAGTTGTGTGACTTTGTCGGACAGGTGAGTGAGGCGGGTTGCACGAGTTTTACCGTGCATGCGCGGATTGCGATTCTTGAGGGGTTGTCGCCTAAGGAGAACCGCGATATTCCGCCGCTGCGCTATGACATAGCTGCGCAGTTGAAGGCGGATTTTCCTGACCTGGAAATCATTCTCAACGGAGGGATCAAGACGCTCGAGCAATGCCGTGAACATTTGCAGGTGTTCGATGGCGTGATGTTGGGGCGTGAGGCTTATCACAACCCTTATGTGTTGGCCGAGGTCGATCAGCAGCTATTTGGCAGTACCGCGCCGGTGATTTCCCGGGCGGAGTCGCTGGCGACGTTACGGCCTTATATAGCGGCTCATATTGCCAACGGCGGTTCGATGCATCACATCACTCGGCATGTGCTGGGGCTGGGTACGGGTTTTCCGGGAGCTCGGCGGTTTCGGCAATTGCTGTCGGTCGATATCCATAAGGCGAAAGACCCGCTGGCGTTGCTGGATCAGGCGGCGCAGCTACTCGAAGGTCGGTAGTTACCGCGTCGCTTGGGGAACAACCGGTACGGATCGGGTTCAAAGGATTCTGGATCGCTTATCCGCCTCTTGGAGTGCCGATAAGGATGCGCCCTTGAGTGGCTGGCAGCGCTCGGGTAATGTCTTCTAACCGCACAGGACAGAGCACGCTCATGACTTCCAAGCTGGATCAACTCAAGCAAATGACTACTGTGGTCGCTGATACTGGCGATTTTGATGCCATCGCCCGCCTCAAGCCGGTGGATGCGACGACCAACCCTTCCCTGCTGCTCAAGGCCGCGTCCAGTTCGAACAACGCCGAACTGCTCGCCGATGCGTTTAGCGGTAGCAAAAACGATATTGGACTCGCTTGCGACCGGTTTGCCGTCGCGATCGGGCAAAAAATTCTCAACGTGGTACCTGGCCGCGTTTCCACTGAAGTGGACTCCCGGTTGTCATTCGACACTGATGCCATGATCAATCGCGCCGAGCGTCTGGTTGGCCTTTACGATGATGCCGGCATTGGCCGCGACCGGATACTGATCAAACTGGCGTCGACCTGGGAAGGCATTCGTGCCGCCGAGAAGCTCGAACGCGATGGCATTCAGACCAACCTCACGCTGCTGTTCTCGTTTGCTCAAGCAATTGCCTGCGCCGAGGCTGGCGTGTTCTTGATTTCGCCGTTCGTAGGGCGGATTTACGACTGGTACAAAAAATCGGCTGGTCGTGATTTTTTTGGCGCTGAAGACCCAGGCGTGCAATCGGTCACCCGGATCTACAACTACTACAAGTCCAATGACTACAAGACCGTGGTCATGGGCGCGAGCTTCCGCAACCTCAGCCAGATCGAGCTACTGGCCGGGTGTGATCGTCTGACCATCAGCCCGGACTTGCTGGAGCAGCTGTCGAATGACAACGGTAAGCTGGAGCGAAAACTGGCACCGGGCAATGCCGGTGAGAAACGTCAGAGCTTGAGCGAGAACCAGTTCCGCTGGGCCTCGAACGAAGATGCGATGGCCACCGAAAAACTGGCAGAAGGCATTCGTCAGTTCGCACGGGATCAGGAAAAACTCGAAGCATTACTCGCCGCCAAGGCCTGAATACATCAAAGGGCGGCACCTTCACAGGTCCGCCCTTTTTAATTCCCGCGCAACAGTGCCGCTATCAGTGCCGCTCTAGCGCATTGACCAAGTCGTGAAACGCTTCGCGATTAGAGTCGTTCAAGCCCATCAGTATCTTGTGCGCTTCCAGCACTTTGGCCTTCACTACTTCTTCGGACTGATCCTGCGACGGTAAGTCGGTCAGGCACTCAGGACATGGGATCGGCCGATCTACTATGTTGAACACTTGATCAAAGCCCATCGACTGCAACAGTCGAGTGATGTCTTCGTGGGTGGTGACGACCGTCGGCAATAACCCCACTTTTTGGCGCGACAAGATGGACAACTTGGCCAGCAAGCCGAGCGTCGTGCTGTCAATGCTACGGGTTTCGGTCAAATCGATGACGATTGCCGAAAAATTCCGCGCAGTGAAGATACGTTCAATAGTTGCATCCAAAGCCGAACAGAGCGTAAGGCGCACTTCGCCAACAAACTTGAGGACAAAAGTGCCTGCTTGCTCAGCGAACTGGATTCTACCGGTACTCATTAAAGGTTCCTGCTCAACACCAACAAGGCGATATCATCCGGCATCTCTCCTAGCGTGGCCAATCCAAAAACTTGACGCAGACCATCCAGGCTGCCGCCGGCCTTTTTTACCAGCTGAGGTAAAATGGCCTCTTTCTCTTTGAGTGTATCACCGGGCAAAAGGTCCAAAATCCCATCGGAGAGTAAAGTCAGGCTGAAGGTCTCAGGCAAGTCCAGTACGTGATCCTGATAGGTCGCCTCATTGAACAGCCCGACCGGCAGGCCACGGCCTTCCAGATAATGGACATCCGTGGGCGTGTACAAGATCGGTAGCGGTAAATGGCCACCGATGCTGTAGGTCAATTTCCCGGTTTCTTCGTCGATCACACCACCCACCATGGTCACATGCTTGCCCAGGTTGCAGTTGATCAGTCCACGGTTGATATGACCCAGCACCTCCGAAGGTTTGAACTCCGGCAATGTACCGCTACGTTTGAATTCGAACAACAGGCGCGTGGTCATGAACTTCAGCAGCACCGTGACAAAGGCTGAAGAAGCACCATGCCCGGACACGTCGGCGAGGTAAAACGCCACGCGGCGCTCGTCGACCCGAAAGTAATCCACGAAGTCGCCCGACAGGTATAGCGACGGGATGATCTCGTGAGCGAACTGGAACTGATCGACCGCCCATGGATTGACCGGCAACATGTTCATCTGCACCTGTCGACCGGCGTTCTGGTCTTCCTGGAGCAAATGCAGGCTGGCTTCGAGTTCGCGGTTGGCCGTTTCGAGCTTCTGACGATAGCGCTGGTTTTCCAGAAGCAGCCGCGCACGATCCAGGGCTCGACGCACTGAGTGCTCAAGCACCGCTAGATCTTCTAGAGGCTTGACCAAGTAATCGGCAGCACCCAGGCGCAAGGCCTCGACGGCGTCGCTCATGACTCCTGCCCCGGATACGACTATCACTGGCGTTTCAGGCGAGAGGGTAGTTACCTGACGGATCAGCTCGAGGCCGCCCACCTGAGGCATACGCAGGTCGCAGATCACAAGGTCGGGCTTTTTTTGCTCAAAGACCTGAAGACCCTGCAAGCCATTGCTCGCTTGCAGGACGCTGAAACCACTGTCTTCCAAATAGGCGGCGATGCTAGCTCGCACTACTTCGTCGTCATCGATTATCAGCAGCGTGGCACTGGTTTTCTGCATGTGGGCAAACGGCGCCAGAGTAGGTTGGCGTAGGCGGCTCGGTTTTTACCGGACTCGCGTACTGGATTCGCTTCTAGCCTCTCTGAACAGTAACGACAGACTTTTGGTCGTGCGCAGCGCTGTTCAAAGGTGCCCTTCAAGGCGCAGACGGTACTCCCATACGCCGGGCGTTTCAAGCTCACGCCGATGGTCACTGGATGTCTTTACATCGCAAATCACCCGGAGTTATAAGAACAGGTAAATCAGCAACGAAATCGAAGGACATGTCATGAGCCAAAATGATCGGAACTACGCGGAAAAGAGAGATTACATCCGCATGCGTGTGGATGCCGACGTGACCCTGTTGTACGCCGGCCAGATCATTCCAGCAGTCTGCGTGGACCTGTCAAGCTCGGGCATGCAAGTGGAGACGCCTCGCGTGTTCAAGGTCGGAGACAAGCTGAGTGTGCGGATCGATTCCGACCATACGGCGCTCAAGGGGCTGGAAGCAGATACCGAAGTCGTGTGGCTAACCGATCAAGAAGAAGGGGGTCAGAAGCTAGGCCTGACTATTCTCTCAATGAATTGAATCGATTTTTTTCGAAGGGAAAATCAAACAAAAAAGGCGACCAGAAGGTCGCCTTTTTTACTGGCCGGAAGACTAGAAATCGTCTTTGACCTTGCCGTCTTTCACCTTGAACTCACGGTTTTGCAAGTAGGCGTTACGGATGAACGTGTATTTGTCGCCGCGGATCAACTTCTCAGCTGACAGCAGGCTCGCACGGGTGTCAATAATATCCACACCCCACGTGGTGTTACGGGCCGGTATGTCATTCATGTAATGGTACGGTGCATCGTAAGTATCAGGGTACAGGGCGAGGCCATCGCGCACGTTGCTAGGACCGAGCAACGGCAGCACCACATATGGGCCGCTCGGCAAACCCCAATAACCCAAGGTCTGACCAAAGTCTTCATCGTTACGCTGCAAACCCATTTTGGTACCGACGTCGAAGAAGCCGGCCACACCAAGCGTGGTATTCAAGAGCAGACGCGTTGTGTCGACGCCCGCAGCGTACGGCTTGGCCTGCAATACATCATTGGCGAAGTTGCGAACGTCACCGATGTTATTGAACATGTTGTGGATGCCGTCTTCAAGGAACTGCGGCGTGATGTACTGATAACCCTGCGCCAATGGCTTCAGCGCATAGGTATCGAGCGTGTCATTGAAGCGGAAAATGACTCGGTTGACGCCTTCCCAAGGGTCTTCATCAGCGGCCTGAGCAACCATGGGAACCAGCGCAACACCGGCACAAATACACAATTGAGCCAGACGATCGATAAAGCCTGCACCAGTCACGGGCATAGCAGACACTCCTAGAGACAGTAATGGGACGGGCGCTACGCCCTGCAACTCAAGACGCGCAGTATAAAGCCTTCCACGACTATTTAGGCAGCTTAGTGGATCCAGAGGCTGACAAAGCACAAAATCAACGGCCCACCCTCGTGACTAAGTCGTCATGCGACTGTCATCTATCACCCGTAGCGTGTGAGGATACTTCAGGGACGTCACCATGCCTGCGCCACGCGCCACACCAGCCCCCTCTCCTTCGCCGACCTTCACTGCCCTGCTCTTTGGCCTCAGTGGCTGCCTGGTCGACTTTGGTGCTCGCGCCCGAGCGGTGTCGGCCCGAAACGCACTCGACGCACAGCCGCAGGATATTCAATTCGAGATGAGCGAGCAGGCCCGCGTCACACCGGGCGCTCTGGATATTCTGCAAACTCTAAGCCGACAAGGCGTACCTTGCGTATGGCTGGATGATCTCCCCTCCACGGTCAGCCAGCGCTTGGCGGCGCCACTGCTGGAATGGGTTCAACCGGCCGATCATGCCACTCCCTCCTGCGCAGCCTGGCCCGCACCCGATGCCTGCTGGCAGGCGTTAATGGCCTTGAAGGTGAAACAACTCGATGGCTGCGTGCTCGTCAGCGGTGAACCACGCCTGCTGCAGTCCGGGCTCAATGCCGGACTCTGGACCGTCGGCCTGGCATCTTGCGGCCCCCTCTGCGGATTGTCGCCTAGTGAATGGCGAGCGCTGAACAGTACTGAACGCGAATACCGACGCGGCCAAGCGACCCTACAACTGTATGGCCTTGGTGTGCATTCAGTGATCGATCACCTTGGGGAACTCGCTTCCTGCCTCGCCGATATCAGCTTGCGCCGCACCAAGGGTGAGAAACCCTGATCGCGACCCGTTGATCAAGATCATGCATGCAGCTTCGGAGTGGATTAGTCTTATACTTATCAAGGACCTTTAGCTCAGCGCTAAGGTCCATGCCAGAGACTATCCATAAAGGGAGCACGCTATGCCTGCCCGCGAACTGCAAGAACAACTCAATACCCTGCGCGAGCAACTGGAGCAGAACCCGCCGCTGTCCGAATCGGAACGCGAGCACCTGCATGATCTGATGCAGAAGATCGAACTGGAGCTGCAACTGGAAACCGTGACTCAGGATTCGAGCTTGGCTGACAACGTCAATCTTGCCGTCGAACGCTTTGAGCTGGAACATCCAGCCATTGCCGGAACATTGCGTAGCATTGTTCAGACCTTGGGTAATATCGGGATTTAAGCCCACCCGCGAAACACATCGGTTACGCACCACAAAAACCCGTCTGATTTAGACGGGTTTTTTCGTTTACTGACGTGCCAGCCTGCGGTTTTCCAGACTGATCGCCTCGGTACTGCGATAAGGGTTGATGTCCAACCCGCCGCGTCGCACGTAACGTGCGTAGACCGTTAACTTCTCTGGCTTGAGCAAGCGTTGCAGATCGAGAAAAATCCGCTCGACGCATTGCTCGTGAAAATCGGAGTGCTGACGAAAGCTGACGATATAGGCCAACAAACTGGCGTGATCCAGAGCGGAACCGCGATATTCCACAGCAACGCTACCCCAGTCAGGTTGGCTAGTGACCGGACAATTAGACTTGAGCAGATGGCTGTGCAGGCTTTCTTCGATCACCCGCGATTCATCGCAACGCAGCAGCTCTGGGCGCGGCGTTTCATAGCTGTTGATGCTCACGTCCAGCTCATCGATGCAAACGCCCGGCAATGCCGCGACACCCTCTGCTTCAACGTCACTCAGGCTGCGAATGCGTACGCCCACCGGCTTGCCAGCGGCGGCAGACAGATCCGCCTGCAACGTCGAGACCAGGCTGGCGCGATCCGGGAACTCGGTCTGGTTCAGCGAGTTAAGGTAGAGCTTGAAAGATTTAGACTCAATAATATTCGGCGAGTCTGCCGGGATGGTGAATTCACCAATAGCTACCACCGGCTTGCCCGACGGCAGCAACCAGGACAACTCGAAACAGTTCCAGAAGTCTACACCTTGATAGGGCAGCGTTTCAGCTGTGAGCCCAAGCTCGGCCCATTTCGCCGCGCGCGGGATCGGGAACAGCAGGGACGGCGTGTAGGTAGCAATGTATTCACTGGACTTGCCCAGCGGCGAATGTTCGGCTGCGGGATGCATGGCGGGGACCTGGCTAAATAATCCCCGCAAGTTTATAGGGTTTGCCCGCAGCTTTCAGCGCCTAGTCGACGACGTTGATCTTGCCGACCATACCCGCCTGATAATGCCCGGGAATGTTGCAGGCAAATTCCAGGTTGCTGGCCTTGCTGAAGGTCCAGGTCAATTCGGCGGTTTTGCCCGGCTCGACCAGCACGCTGTTGGGGGCGTCGTGTTTCATGGGTTTATCATTGCTCATGGCGCCTTGCATCATGCTGCCGTGATCCATCGCCTCATGACTCATACCCGTCGGCGAGAGCATGCCGCCTTGCTGCATAGCGAGCATTTCCTTCTGATGCTCAGCGCGCATGGCTGCGTCGCCAAGGTTGAACTCGTGCAGCAGTTGCCCCTTATTGACGAGGACGAAGCGCACCGTCTCGCCCGCTTTGACCTGAATAGTCTTGTCTTCGAAAAACATATCGCCCAAGGTCAACTCGACTGTGCGGGTAGCCTGAGACGCCGGCGCAGCGTGACCGAAGCTAAGTGTATGGGCAGACGACGCCATTAGCGGCAGGCTCAACCCCAACAACCCGGCGATAACAGCAATACGAACAAGCGAAACCATAAGACTTCTCCAAATAAGCGACAATCAATCACCCTACTGTAGAGAGGCTGCGCTGGCAGTTAGCTGACCGAGAGATTACAACTTTGTCAGCTTCGGCCTTGAACCTGCGGTTCGCGTTATAAAGTACCGCTGCATAAGCTCCTCCTCGGTCGCCACGAGTCGCCCATGAAATTACTAATTGTCGAAGATCAACCGAAAACCGGCCATTACCTGCGCCAAGGCCTGAACGAGGCCGGTTTCATCACTGAACTGGTGGCCGATGGCACCACGGGCCAGCACTTGGCGTTGAGCGGTGACTACGCGCTGCTGATCCTCGATGTGATGCTGCCCGGCCGCGACGGCTGGCAGATACTCCAGGCCGTGCGCAGCGCCGGACTGGAGACGCCTGTGCTATTTCTCACAGCCCGTGATGCAGTGGAGGATCGGGTTCGAGGCCTTGAGCTGGGTGCAGATGATTACCTGGTCAAACCCTTCGCCTTCTCTGAACTGCTCGCCCGGGTCCGCAGCCTGCTTCGTCGTGGCAGCAGCGTCGCGCAGGAAACCCATCTGCAACTGGCGGATTTGCGCCTTGACCTGCTGCGTCGACGTGTCGAGCGCAATGGACACCGCATCGACCTGACGGCCAAGGAGTTTTCGCTGCTGGAACTGCTGTTGCGGCGCCAGGGTGAAGTGCTACCTAAATCGCTGATCGCATCACAGGTCTGGGACATGAATTTCGACAGCGACACCAACGTGATCGAAGTCGCCATCCGCCGCTTGCGCTTGAAGGTCGATGATGATTACCCAAACAAACTGATCCATACCGTGCGCGGCATGGGCTATGTCCTTGAAGAGCGCCCCCTGTGATGGCTCGCCTGTCCCTCAGCAGTCGTTTGGCACTGCTGTTCGCAGCCTGCACTGCCGTGGTTTCGTTGACCGCGGGCGTACTGTTCAATCGAGCCAGCGAAGCACACTTCATCGAGCTGGACCAACAATCACTCGACAGCAAGTTGCAGACATTTCGCTCGGTATTGAAGGGTGTTGCAAGCCAAACCGATCTCATCGGTCGACAAGCGGCGCTGCAAAGCGAACTCGGCCGTCAGCCTGACTTGGCGCTGCGTATCAGCGGCAGTGACGGAGGCATCTGGTTCGACAGCCTGCCGACGCTCCCGGCAACATTGTCCGTTCCGCACGGCCTGCACACCTTGCACAGCGCAGAGACTGAGTATCGAACGTATCACGCCTTGCTGGAGCCAGAGGCCGTTAATTCACCGCAGCTGACGCTGTTGCTGGACGTGACTCATCACCAACACTTTCTTCAGCGCATGCAGCACTTGATCTGGCTCACGGTCGGTTTTTCCGCTCTGGCCACCGCACTGCTGGGCGCATGGGCGGCACGCAGTGGCCTGCGCCCACTCAGACAGATGAGCGAAATCGCCGCCAGCGTCTCAGCCAGTTCGCTGACCACACGGCTGCCGCAGACGGAAATGCCCGCTGAACTGGCGGAACTGACGCACGCCTTCAACGCCATGCTTGGGCGCCTCGACGACGCCTTTCAGCGGCTCTCGGCATTCTCTGCGGACATCGCCCATGAGCTGCGCACACCGCTGTCCAACCTGCTGACCCACACCCAAGTCACCCTCACCCGCCCGCGCTCGACCGAAGATTATCGCGAAGCCTTGCTCGGTAATCTTGAGGAGCTGCAATGGATGGCGCAGATGATCAACGACATGCTGTATCTGGCCAAGGCCGAACACGGTTTGCTCAACCCGATGCGGGAAACCCTGCAACTGGAAGACGAAGCGGACGCAGTGCTGGAGTTCTTCGCACCCTTGGCCGAGGACGCACAGGTGCGGCTGTCACGCGAAGGCAACGCCACACTGGCCGGTGATCGCAACATGCTGCGCCGCGCTATCTCCAACCTACTGGACAACGCGCTGCGCTTCACCCCGGCGGGCGGACAGGTCGCAATGCGCATATCCCACTCGGATCAAGGGGTGCAACTGAGCATCGAAAACAACGGCGCAACTATTCCGGCACGAGCGTTACCCCATGTGTTCGATCGGTTTTTTCGTGCGGACCCTGCACGCAGCGAAGGCAGCAGTGAGCACGCGGGATTGGGGCTGGCGATCACTCAGTCAATCATCCGCGCCCACGGCGGACAGATTCGCTGCGAATCGGCGGACGACTGGACGCGCTTTGTGATTGAGTTGCCGGCTTGAGTTCAAGCGTGAATCACTGCACAGCAATCACTCGTAACGCAGCGCATACGCCGGCTGAATCTGTGCCGCACGCCAGGCTGGGTAGAGCGTCGCGAGAAAACTCAGGATAAACCCGGCGCTGCAGATCAGCGCAACGTCTGCCCACTGCAGCTGGGATGGCAGATTGTTGACGAAGTACACATCGGAACTGAAGATGTGCTGCCCCGTGACGCGCTCCAGCCAACCCACCATCTCGCTGACATTGAACGCCGCGATCACACCGAGAACGCCGCCGATAAGGGTACCGACGATCCCGATGACTGTGCCTTGAACCATGAAAATCATCATGATCTGCCCTGGCGTGGCACCAATGGTGCGCAAGATGGCGATGTCAGCACCTTTGTCGTTAACCACCATGATCAAGGTGGCAATGATGTTGAACGCCGCCACCGCGACAATCATCAACAGCAGCAGGCCGATCATGGTTTTTTCCATTTTCATCGCACTGAACAGGCTGCCCTGAGTGTGAGTCCAGTCATCGGCGCGGTAATCAGCACCGAGGCCGGCAACAATGGCAGCCGAGACTTGCGGCGCGGTGTACAGATCCTTCAGCGCCAGACGTACGCCTTGCACTTGATCAGGCTGCCAGCGCTGCATTTGCGCAGCGTCGGCGACGTTGATCAGAGCCATGGAACCGTCCAGTTCGGCACCCACCTTGAACACGCCGACCACCGTCAGCCGCTGCAGGCGCGGGGTAATGCCGCCGGGCGCGTTACTGGCTTCCGGGACGATCAGGGTCAGCTTGTCGCCGACGTTCAGGCGAAAACGTCGAGCGGTGATCTCACCGACCACCACACCGAATTCGCCAGCCTTGAGGTCTTCCAGGCGCCCCTGAGTGATGTGCTGAGCAACAATCGAAACCTTGTGCTCCAGCGCGGGGTCAACGCCGCTGATCTGGATCGGCTGCATCGAACCCTTATAGGAGAACATGCCCTCCATTTCAGTGAACGGAACGGCAGCGGTCACCTCGGGGTTCTTCATCGCCGCAGCGGCTGCGGGCTTCCAGTCGTCAAGCGGCGTTACGCCAGCGATAACGGCGTGGGGCACCATGCCCAGAATCCGCGAACTCATTTCACGCTGAAAACCATTCATCACCGACAGCACCACGATCATCGCCAACACGCCCAGCGCGAGGCCAATCATCGAGGTCATCGAAATAAACGAAATAAAGTGATTACGGCGCTTGGCGCGGGTATAGCGCGCGCCAATAAAAATTGATAACGGTCTGAACATTCGCGGAGCACCGTAGAAAAAATGAAAACCCCGACGCTGTGACAACCGGCGCCGGGTTGATTGAATCAATCAGCGACCAAATGACCATCTTCTAGACGCAACACCCGATTCATCTGCCGGGCCAGAGCCATGTCGTGGGTCACGACCAGAAACGCCGTTTGCGATGAGGTACTGAGCTCCAGCATCAAATCCTGAATGCCCTGCGCCGTGTGATGATCGAGATTACCGGTAGGTTCGTCGAGCATCACCAGTCCCGGCCGGTTGACCAGCGCCCGGGCAATCGCCACGCGCTGACGCTCGCCGCCAGACAATTCCGATGGCTTATGCGCCAGGCGATGCCCCAGCCCTACCCGCTGCAGCAACTCGGTGGCACGCTGACGGGCTTCCGGGATCGCCGTCCGGCCGATCAACAGCGGCATGCAGACGTTCTCCAGAGCGGTGAACTCAGGCAACAGGTGGTGGAATTGATACACAAACCCCAGCGCCCGGTTACGCAACAGACCCCGGGCTTTTTCGCCCAACGCCGACAATTCTTCACCCGCCAGCCACACGCTGCCTTGCGAAGGCGTATCCAGACCGCCAAGCAGATTGAGCAAGGTACTTTTACCGGAACCGGAACTGCCGACAATGGCGACGCGCTCGCCGGGGTGCAACTCCAGTTGCAAGCCCGAAAGGACCACCACCGATTCTGGGCCTTCCTCGTAGGATTTGCCCAGATTGCGGCAACTCAGTACTGCTTTATCACTCATGCCCGACTCACTCATAACGTAGCGCCTCCGCAGGCTGGGTGCGCGCAGCACGCCAGGCTGGATACAGGGTGGCGAGAAAACTCAGAATCAATGCAGCACCGCAGACCAGCAGTACGTCTTCGGCCATCAATTGCGACGGCAGGTAGTCGATGAAGTAGACGTCCGCATTGAGAAACTTGTGCCCGAGCAAACCTTCCAGCGCGGAGATCGCAGCGCTGACGTTGAGCGCGGCGAAAATCCCCACCACGGCACCGATCAGCGTCCCGACCACACCGATGACAGTGCCCTGCACCATAAAGATAGCCATGATCTGCCCAGGTGTAGCGCCCAGGGTCCGCAGGATCGCGATATCGCCCTTCTTGTCGTTGACCACCATCACCAACGTGGAAATGATATTGAAGGCAGCGACCGCAACGATCAGTAACAAC
This sequence comes from Pseudomonas sp. 5C2, assembly GCF_034314155.1. Classification (NCBI taxonomy): domain Bacteria; kingdom Pseudomonadati; phylum Pseudomonadota; class Gammaproteobacteria; order Pseudomonadales; family Pseudomonadaceae; genus Pseudomonas; species Pseudomonas sp. 5C2. The sequence continues at coordinate 2,046,621 of NZ_JAVIWH010000002.1, forward strand.
AGCAAGCCGATCATGGCTTTTTCCATACGGATCGCCTGATACAGATTGCCTTGGGTCCGGGTCCAGTCACGGGCATAGAAATTATGATCACCCAACGTCTGCGCGATTTCCCACGACACCCGGGGCGCCTCGAACAGGTCGTCGAACTTCAGACGCAGCCCTTGCACCTGATCCGGTTTCCAGCGATGCAGACGCGCCAGATCGGTAAGATTGGTCAGGCCGAGGTAGCCGTCCAGCTCGCCAGCGCCGACGTGAAAGATGCCGACGACGGTAAAGCGCTTCATCCGCGGAAATATTCCGGCGGGGGTGACCGTCACTTCCGGAGCGACGAAGGTCAGTTTGTCACCGAGGCCTACACCCAGTTTCGTGGCGGCCTTGTCGCCGATAACGATCCCAAAGCTACCGGGTGCCAGATCATCCAGACGCCCCTTCAGCATGAAGTTATCGATGATCGAAACCTTGCGCTCCTGCGCCGGATCAATCGCGTTGAGCAGCACCTTCTGCACCTGACCGTTGCTGGTCAGCAAACCCTGCATCTGGGTAAACGGCGCAACCGCGACAACCTTGGGGTTCGCCTTGACCTTGTCGCCCAGGCTTTGCCAGTCACTGATCGGCTGATCGGACTCGATGGTCGCGTGGGGCACCATGCCCAGCACACGGGTGCGCATCTCATGATCGAAACCATTCATGACCGATAACACGACGATCATCACGACGACGCCAAGGGCGAGGCCGATCATCGACGTCAGGGAAATGAAGGAGACAAAGTGATTGCGGCGTTTTGCACGGGTATAACGCGTGCCAATAAATACAAAAAGAGGTCTGAACATGTCGGGGCTTGTTCGGAGGAAAGGGAACGTCCTTGTGGCGGGGCTCAGCGAGCAGCTTTACACTCAGAACACCGCCGCTACCATGGGTTCGCCATGTCGACATTAAATGAAGAAGATCGCCGCGAATACTACCGTATCGAGGACACGATCGCACTGGAAATTAACCACTTGTCCGACACTCACGCGCCCCATCAGGCGCCAGCGCAGGACACGTCCACGCTGTTCAACCTGCTCAGCGAGCTGCACATCAGCGAGTTCGAGTCTCAACATCTGCTACGCCAGTTAGGCGATCACGACCGCGCGCTAGGCAGTTATCTAAAGGCCCTGAACAAGCGTATCGATTTGCTCGGCCAAGTCGTGGCACACACCGTCCTGGGCAAGATCGGCGAGCCACAGCTGGTGATTCTCTCCGAAGGCGGCGTGCTGTTTCATCATCCACTGCCGATTCCCACAGGCACAAAACTGTCCATCAAGATGGTGCTGATGCCACAAGCACTGGGCTTGATGATGAACGCCAAGGTCACGCACTGCGACGCTCGCGAAATCGGAAATTTCGAAATCGGCACTGAGTTCGAGGACCTGCCGGATGCCCAGCGACAGCTGCTCGCCCGTTATATTTTGCAACGACAATCCCAGCAACGCCGCCTGGCGCGAGAGCAAAACAATGGCTCAGAGACTTGATACCTGACAAATTCGGCTATCCCGTGAAAACATCTGAACCCAGGTAACGAAGACGCTTAGGCAATAAGCAGCGCAAAAACCCACAAGGAGTAAACGTGACCCTTATTTACGGCCACCGCGGCGCTAAAGGCGAAGCACCGGAAAACACCCTGACCAGCTTCCAGGAATGCCTCAAGCACGGCGTTCGCCGCTGCGAGTTGGATCTGCACCTGTCCCGTGATGGCGAATTGATGGTGATCCATGACCCGACGCTAAAACGCACCACGGATCGGCGCGGCAAAGTCATTGAGCAAGACGCTGCTGACTTGGTGACTTTTGATGCGCGCAAAGGCGGCCCCGGCTGGATTCATCCCTGCCCGATTCCACGCCTGGAAGAATTGTTCGAGCAATGCGCCTTCGATCATTGGCAACTGGAAGTCAAAAGCGCATCACGCACACGCGCTGCGACCACCGTGCTGGCAATTCGGGAGTTGGCCCAGCGTCACGGCTTGCTGGACAAGGTCACCGTTACGTCGAGTTCGCGGGAAGTATTGCGCGCAGCGCTGGACCTGACACCCGACCTGTCACGCGGACTGGTGGCTGAATACGCCTGGCTCGACCCACTGAAGGTCGCGCAAAGTTATGACTGCAAGATTCTGGCGTTGAACTGGACACTGTGCACCCCCGAGCGCTTGCAGAAAGCCCAGCGTCAGGGATTGCACGTATCTGTTTGGACCGTCAACGAACCCGCGCTGATGCGCAGGCTCGCCGACTTCGGCGTAGATAGCCTGATTACAGACTTTCCCGGTTTGGCCACTGCCACTCTCGGGAATTGCTGAAATCGGTCTCCCCGGCCGGCTCAGGCCACCGGCCGGAGCCGCTCAAAAAAGCCGGTTGAGGCCATCGTAAGCAGCTACCCGATAAGCTTCTGCCATGGTCGGGTAGTTAAAGGTGGTGTTGACGAAGTACTTGAGGGTATTGGCCTCACCCGGCTGGTTCATGATTGCCTGACCGATATGCACGATCTCTGACGCCTGGTCACCAAAGCAATGCACGCCCAGCACTTGCAGCGTCTCGCGATGGAACAGGATCTTCAGCATGCCGACCGGCTCGCCGGAGATCTGCGCCCGGGCCATGCCCTTGAAGAACGCCTTGCCAACTTCGTACGGTATTTTCGCCTGGGTCAGTTCGTGTTCATTCTTGCCGATCGAACTAATCTCCGGAATGGTGTAGATCCCGGTTGGTACATCGTTGACGAAACGCCAGCTGCCATTGTCGACGAGACTGCCCGCCGCTGAACGACCCTGGTCATAAGCCGCACTGGCCAGGCTAGGCCAACCGATCACATCGCCCGCACCATAGATGGTCGGTACGCTGGTGCGGTAGCTCTCGTCGACTTCAATCTGACCACGGCTGTTGGCCTTGATCCCGACGTTTTCCAACCCGAGTTTGTCGGTGTTGCCGGTCCGGCCGTTACACCAGAGCAAGGCGTCGGCCTTGATCTTTTTACCGGACTTGAGGTGCAGGATCACACCATGATCCAGGCCTTCGACCTTCTCGTAATCTTCGTTGTGGCGAACCATTACGTTGTTGTTGCTGAAGTGATAGCTCAACGCCTGAGAGATTTCCGAATCAAGGAAGCTCAGCAGTTGCTCACGGTTGTCCACCAGTTCGACCATCACCCCAAGACCGCTGAAGATCGAGGCGTATTCGCAACCGATAACACCGGCACCGTAGATGATCAGCTTGCGCGGGGTATGCCCGAGGCTGAGGATGGTGTCGCTGTCATAAATTCGTTGGTGGGTGAAATCGATATCGACCGGGCGATAGGGACGCGAGCCGGTGGCGATGATGATCTGATTGGCCACCAACTTTTCCAGCGTACCGTTGGGGCACACCACGTCGATGCTGTGCTCATCGGCAAAACTGCCCGTGCCTAAAAACACGTCGACACGGTTACGGGCGTAATAGCCGGTACGCGATGTCACTTGCTTGGCGATGACTTTTTCAGCGTTTTTAAGTACGTCCGGGAACGAGAACCAGCGCGGCTCACCAATGGCCCTGAACATAGGGTTGGTGTTGAAGTGGATGATTTGCTTGACCGAGTGACGCAGCGCCTTGGACGGGATGGTGCCAAGGTGAGTGCAGTTGCCGCCGACCTGACGACGGCTATCGACCATCGCTACTTTGCGTCCTGCTTTAGCGGCGTTCATTGCCGCGCCTTCTCCCGCCGGGCCTGAACCCAGCACTACTACGTCGTAGTTGTAGACAGCCATGCGTACTCCTTTAGAACAGGCCGAGGCACCACTCTGGCGTCTCTGGCTAAATCATGCCGCGGCCAGCGGCATGAAGGATCGAAACTGGTGCGCAGTCTAACCAAGCGCGCAAGCGGCGAACATTAACCCTTGGTCGCGTCGTAGGCTAATACTGTCTGCACTACATCACACGCCTGGGTGATAAATCGCTGTCGGACTACTGCGATTTCCCGGCAAACAGCCTGTCAAACTCCGGATTGCTGCGGATGATAAAACGCTTGTCGACACGAATCACAAAAAAAGCGGCAATTTTATGCTGCTCTGCAAAAGCCCAACCCCGTTCCGGTCCGAGAATCAGCAGCAGAGTGGATAAACCATCAGCCATCAACGTCGAGTGATCAATAACGGTGACCGATGCCAGCGCATGATCAATGGGCGCACCGGTCAACGCATCAAGGGTATGGGAGTAACGGTGCCCATCCTGTTCGAAATAGTTACGGTAGTCGCCAGAGGTGGAGACGCCATAACCATCGAGTTCGATGGTTTTTTCGACGACCCGCTCATCGTCCCGGGGCGCTTCGAGCGCTACACGCCAGGGCGAACCATCAGCTTTTTTCCCAACCGCCTTGAGTTCACCTGTCGCCTCGACCAAAAAACTGCCGATACCCAACGCCTGCATCCGCGCGCTGATGCGGTCCACCGCATAACCGGCTGCGATGCTATTGAAGTCCACCTCCACCGGCGCATCCTTGCACAACTGATCGCCGTCGATATGCAAGTGACCATACCCCACCCGCTGGCGCACCACGGCCAACTGCTCAGGCGTCGGCACTTGCTCGACCCGGGCCTGCGGGCCAAAACCCCACAAATCGAGCAAGGGTTCCACCGTCAGATCATATGAGCCGTCGCTGTCGATGGACAATTGCTCCCCCACCCGCACCAACGCCAACACCCCTGCGGGCATCGTCTGACAACTGTTCGCTGGCAGCCCATTGAACCGCTCAATGTCGGAATCACTGCGGTAGGTCGACATCTGCTGATCGACTTCAGCCAGAATCGCTTCCACCTCCGGCTGGACGTGCGCAACGTCTGGCCCGGAGGGGCCGCGGATGTATTTCACCGAATACGTACTGCCCATGGTCGGACCGCCAAAGCGTTCCAGGCCATCACCCGAACCGCATGCGGCCATGGAGCCCATCAGCAGTAAGGGCATCCAAAACTTGACGAGCCAAACGCTGCAATTGAGCGCGCGCGATTCTGCTATCCAATCGGAACACATTTATTCCTCGCAAGCCCGGCATCGAGCAAAAATTGACTTAACCTGTCAGTAGGCATTCAACGAAGCGCGGCCATTATGCGACATCTGATGATTTACCTGCTGCTGACATTCAGTCCATTGGCACTGGCTAATCAAGCAGAGCGCCTCAAGGAAGCAAACTTCCCCGCGCAACTCAGCGACCACTCACCTGTGCTTGAACGCAAGAGCCAGGCGGTACTGACGTATTTATGGGTCGACGTATACGCTGCAGCCCTGTTTGCTGAACCTTCGACCAGCGTCCAACAGGCGGTTTCCGCCCAAAAAACGCAGCGCCTCGAATTGTATTATTTTCGCGACATTGATCGTCAGGACGTGATCAAAGCCGCCAGTGCTACGCTCGAACGCCAGCAAAACACCGCAACCCTCGCCCGCCTGCAACCACAACTGGATCAGATCAATCAGAGCATCCAGAGTATTCGTCGCGGAGACAGGTACGCCTTGACCTGGCAGCCTGGCCAGGGACTGAAGATGGAATGCAACAGCAAGGTCATCTTCAGCAGCCGGGACAGCGAATTGGCCCAGGTATATTTCTCGATCTGGCTGGGGACTCAGGGGGTCTCAGACGACTTGCGAGAAGCCTTGCTCACGCAGAATTGAGCAAGGCTGTTGTGCTTCGTATCAGCGAGCTAACACCAGGAACAAGCGTTGCGCCAGCTCCTTGCCAATTACACTGCGGTAAATGCTCACGACTTCTTTATTGTCACTGGCGGCTCTAAGCAAAGCCTTATAACCCAGACGTCTCTGTTCAGGTAACTTCAGATGTGCAGCCGTGAAGGCCTCGGAACTGGCGCTTTCTGTGGCGTAATGAAAATGCGCCCACCATAAGATCTGGTTGTCCTTGTCGCGAATCGCGTACTCCTGCAGAAAGTCGTCACGCCGGGCACCCGACAAGTTCTTTCTACCGTCGAAGCGTGAAATATTGACCTCCCCTTGCCTATCCAGGTAGTTGATTCGTGCCGCCGTCGGCGGCCGAGCCTTGATCATACTGATACGAATGCTGCGCCCCTCTTTGGTCAATCGGGCCGCTGCCGCCCGAAGGTCTTTGAGCACGCTGACCACCTGCGCATAAACCGATTCAGCCAGCATTGCATCATTGCTGTACACGTCGAGCCGGTCCGCAAGCTCGCTCAGCTTTCCGGCCTTTTGCACCAGAATATCTTGCATATCTTCAGGTTCACTGGCCCTCTTGGACTGACGCCAGGCGCTGCTGACTGTTCGCTCCACTTGACTGAGCGACTCAAGCGCATCGCGTTGCAACTCATTCAATGGCACGTTTTTGACTTTCGGGGTGGGCGTGGGTGGCTGAGCAGTCTCGATGCCCACCCATTCCCCGTCGGCATGCTGGTGATAGGAGCCGATGACTCGATGGGTGATCAGGTCGGTCACATCTACAACCTCGCCGGGAAAATCCGGTTCTTCCGAGCGAACCTGCCCCACCAGCGAGCGCTGACCTCGTGTCCTGATTATTTTTTTCCTGGGCTGCTCAACCTTGGGTACATATTCAGACGGCAGTGCAGACGAGTCTGTTTCCTCTTGAATCAGCGCAGACAAACGGGTTTCCGCGCTGTCACGTATGGCAACCATCTCAGCCAAAAATCGCTTCAGGTACTCACTCTGAACAGAGTCAATTTCAAAGGACTGCGCATAAACCGCAATATCAACGGCCCTGCCATATTCGCGAAATGCACTTTCAAGCACGTTGATCTGCTCGATCAGCGAGTAGTCGTTAGGCTTGTCCAGCTCGGCGTGAGAACTGAGTGCACCGTGAAGGCCGTCGTCGTTACGCAACGCCTTGAGCTGCTTCAAGCTTTGATCCATGAGCATTTGTTCTTTGCTGAAACACAGTTCAAGCAAAGAGAACAGGCGCGTCACTTTCCACTCCAGACGGGTGAACATATTATTCTTGTGCAATTCCAATACCTCGACGCGCCAAAGCGACTCTCCCACCTTGGGAACCGCACGCAACTGCTGCCAAAGTAATTCCCTGGCATCTGCCCATTTCGCGCCCATTTCCTGCTGCACCAGAAGCTTCCTGAATAAATTCAGGTATGCATCGACATTAGCGGGGACCACCACACCATCCGAGGATGATTCTTGCAGGATCGCGATGTCATGCCGCGTCATGCGTTGAATATCCTGAAGCAAAAGCCCTTCGAAATAACACACGTGCCTGGCAGCGCCCCGAAGATCAGCCGCAGTCACCTGCTCTAAAGGACGATCTGCGGACCTCAACGCTTGGCCCTGCTTGATTTTTTGCTCGACAACTTCAACGACTTCCTGCAAATCTTTTTCATAACGCAGGAAAAACAATGAGCGAAGCTCGCCGGTCGCGGTCCGGAGCTGCGTGTCGTAAGCCATGATTTTTTTATACAGTGCGTCTAAACGCGACTGTGACTGCATCCTGCTTTCCGTGATTTGTTTGAGCTTGGCGGCGTTTTCCTCAATCATTTTTCCAGCTTTTTTCTTGGGGCCTCCACCGCGTAATCTCAGCCTCAGGTCCAGATCCCAGACCGGACCATCATGCTTGAGCCATGGCCCGGTTCGCAGTGAATCATTCAAGTCGACAACGACGACGCCGTCCTCCTCAAGCATCACCCGGTAAAGGTCTGAATCGACCCTGGCATACCATGCTCCCTCAACCTCATACAAACCCTCATGAGGACCGGCAGCCGCAGGAGCCCCCAGGGTCGACGCAAGCGAGACCTTAAAGGTGTCCAAAATCCCTCGTTGAGTCGCGGTCAATTGATTCCTCGGATTCGACCAAGTGAAATCGAGCACAGTTCGTCCGGCGCCAATCGGCTGCATCGCCAGCGGCTCGGATTGCCGAATAACCATTTCAGCCACAACCGATGGGGCTGCCTCGTCTCTGCGGCTCAGCCCTGATGTACGAATGGCTGACCCGCTGACAGAGAGACCTTGGTGCATGAGAATCAGAGAAATATTCAGCAAAAAATCGGCCAGCGCGGTGGCCTGGACGCTGGCATCAGTGCTGCCTTGAGCCTTCAGCGCCTGATCAACGCTGACCATCAACTGTGCAAGCCACACGGCATTGGCCACCGGACCACTGACAAAAGGCAGCAGGACATTGAGCAGCAACCAGCCACCTTGCTTGAGCCTCGCCCAGCGACTTTCGGTGTTAGAGACTGAGTTTCGGTCAGCCAGATCAACCAGCGCCCGGGCATTGGCGGCAAAAAGGACGAGCAATGGGTCGCCATCAACCGTGTCGACACTCAGCACAGCTGGTTGCGGGCGCTCCAGCGGCGCAAACTCGGAGCCCAGACCGAAGCGCACACTATGCGGTTCCTGAAAGCCGCCGTTGGCGTAGTTCAATCGCGCCCGGTCACCCAGCCAAACCAGAACGGTCTCCTGCATGTCGCCCGGTTGTTGTATGGCAGCCAGCAGCGCTGACCATGAGCCAAATTCAGTCAACGACTGACTGGCGAACGGCCGGTAAAGCACATGCGGCCCGGCAGCCACTTTTTCAGGGCCAATCACGAACATATTGCTGACCACGTCAGCGCTTGCGCCTGGGTGCGAGAAGAATGCCAAGGGCCGGATGACGATGCCGTGAGTCCCGACCTTTCGTTCGCCTGACGCTTTCATGAGCGCGGCGACATTGCGATAACCCGCCTCGCTGAACCCGCCCTCTCCCTTGATCTTCTGTTCCAGCGCCTTGAGCGGCAACTGAATCCGCAATTGTCGGGCAAACAATACCTGACGCCGCCCGGCTTCCTCGGTATCGGTAATCAGAGACCGCTCAAGCAGATGAGGATAGGCCTGGCCAATGTTCGCGCGTGCAGTCAGCGCTTTAAGGTAGTCCACCGAGAACCAGTCGGGTATTGGCTGAGCGCCGGCACGATGCAGGGTAATGCTTCCATAGGGCAGACTCGACAGGTTTTCCAGTGCGAACTCGCTCAGTGTCATACGCACCCGTTCAACCCCGCCTACCGACACGATCTGCCCGCCCGATGGCAACGCTGCAGCCGTCACTTTGTCGATCACGATCTCGATGTCGTCCAGCGACAAGTCGCTGGCACCGGGATGGTCTTCCAGCACATTCAGGCGCAAGGTCTGAAGCGTAAAATCGGTGATCGACGGCAAATCGTCATTAAACGATTGGCCGTTCGAGTGTTTCTGCTCTACCGCTAACGCAGTCAGATATCGGCTGTAATCCAAACGGTCAGTTATCGAGGCATGCTGAAGCCATTCGGGAAGCGTCTCGAGGGCCAGTGTCGGAACCCGGGTATCGGCAGAGGCCGGCGCGTCGAACATGCTGCACAGGTCTGTGACCGAGGCCAGGTGTTGCTCTAGAGACTCAAGGTCATACGAATCAGCACCTTTCAGCGCCTGCAGGGTGTTCAACTGCGTCTCCAGAAGGACCTGAGTCAACGCCTCGAAAATATTGCCCTCGGGCTCATACAGCGTCCATTGGAGCTGATCGACGTCCCACTCTCTGCCGAGCCTCGCACCCAGGCTTACGCCTAACTGATCCTGGGATGAACAGGATTCGACCTTCCCCGAAGGCCAGCACACCATCACGATCTCGTCTCCAGCCGTGTGCCCGACCAACACAATCGCAGGCAGTGGCTCGTCGTTGGATTCGCCCTCTTTGCCCATATTGAGGTAAGCGATGCACGCGCGCAGGTCATCGTCGGCCTTGCCAGGGATCGCACCGAGCAAGGCGTTGCGTTGAGCCTTATCCGCAAACATGGCAACAGCACTCAGGGCTGAGCGTTGCGCGTCAGTCTGCTGCGGAAAAGCCCCCGCTATGACCTTGTCGCTGAGCTGCTGCTTCAGCCTGCTGGACAACCATTCCCAGCGACTGATACCCGTGGTGCTTGGCTGACACCAATAGTCCGCAGTAGCCTGTTCAAAACCTTCGATCAACACCAGCGACAACCTGTCGAGCAGGGCGCTGATGTCTGCCATATCGACGGCCAGCGGCATCCATTCGCCAGCCGATGGCTGAGCCACAAGCACATGCTGTCCTTGCGTGAAGTGCCACGGTCTCTGGCTAGAGAAATTATCCAGCAGACAGTCCGTCAGTGTCATGAGGCGGCCTGCCGTGTTTGCGTACTCGCGACTCAATGGCGGTTCGGACACAACCGCCACCTCGGGTTCAATGCTCAGCGCAGGGTATTTTTCGCTTAGGGCGTCACGGAGCATTGCGGTTGCCACGTCACGCAGTGTTGGGCGGGTCAAAAATTGTTCGACCACATCGATTTTGATTGTCATCTCGCAGGTTTACTCACTCAGTTGGGTTGTTCGCCCCCAAACGTAGCCATTGCTATGTTTGAGGGGGCACGGCCGAGTGAGTTAAGGGTGCGCCTCTGAGCCGAGTGACATACATAAGTAGTGATGCCTGAATAAGCTTTCGATATCGGTAGTCGTATGGATTGTTCTGCAGGTGTGAAACCGACCGCCACCACACTGGCAGTCACCTCTGGCGGCGCCGGTAAACGGCTGATAGCCAAATCGCGTCCAAAAAATGCCCCGAACTGAGTCGGGGCACCTTTCTACCTTTTACTTGGCCTAGTGGTTACTTAACGCGGGAAAGCAGGCGGGTTGACCCCGGACATGTCTTCCATCACGCGAACAACCTGGCAGCTGTAACCGAATTCGTTGTCATACCAGACGTACAGAACAACACGGTTGTCATTGCAGATGGTCGCTTCAGCATCCACTACACCGGCGTGACGCGAACCCACGAAGTCGGTGGAAACCACCTCCTGCGAATGCACGAAATCGATCTGCTTGTGCAGGTCCGAGTGCATGGCCATGTAGCGCAGGTACTCGTTGATTTCGTCGCGGCTGGTTGGCTTCTCAAGGGTCAGGTTGAGAATAGCCATGGACACGTTTGGCGTTGGAACACGGATCGCGTTGCCGGTCAATTTGCCAGCCAGTTCAGGCAGGGCCTTGGCAGCGGCGGTGGCAGCACCGGTTTCAGTGATAACCATGTTCAACGCAGCGCTACGGCCACGACGATCACCCTTGTGGAAGTTGTCGATCAGGTTCTGGTCGTTGGTGTACGAGTGAACTGTTTCAACGTGACCATTGACGATACCGAACTTGTCGTTGACGGCTTTCAACACCGGCACGATGGCGTTGGTGGTGCAGGAGGCCGCCGAAACGATCAGGTCTTCAGCCGTGATCTGATCATGGTTGATGCCATGCACGATATTCTTCAGTTTGCCTTTGCCTGGCGCGGTGAGAACCACACGCTCGATGCCTGCGCAGGTCAAATGCTGGCCCAGACCCTCGGCATCACGCCATACGCCGGTGTTATCCACCAGCAATGCGTCCTTGATGCCGTACTGGGTGTAATCCACCTCGGTCGGGTTCTTCGCGTAGATCACCTTGATCATGTTGCCGTTGGCGGTGATGGTGCTGTTGGCTTCATCGATAGTGATGGTGCCATTGAACGGGCCATGTACCGAGTCACGACGCAGCAGACTGGCACGCTTGACCAAGTCATTGTCGGCGCCTTTGCGCACGACAATGGCGCGCAGACGCAGGCCATCGCCCCCACCGGTTTTCTCGATCAGAATCCGCGCCAGCAGGCGACCGATCCGGCCGAAACCGTACAGCACGACGTCCTTGCCTTTACGAGCAGTGGCGCTTTGTTGACCGACGACGTCAGCCAGCTCTGCACGCACGAACTGCTCGGCAGTACGGCCTTGGCCTTCTGCCTTGAATTTCACGGCCAACTTGCCCAGGTCCACCGAAGCGGCACCCAGCTTGAGTTCGCTCATCGCTTTTATAAGCGGGAATGTTTCGTGTACGGACAGCTCACTGCCATCGGCCTGGCGATGACGAGCAAAGCGATGGGCTTTGAGAATCGCGATGACTGAACGGTTGATCAGACTGCGGCCATAGATCGAGCTCACCACATTGTTATTGCGGTAGAGCTGACCGATGAGGGGGATCATCGCCTCGGCGAGGGCTTCACGATCGATCCATTCACCAAGACACTGGTCGGGCTTCTGAGTCACGGGAACCTTCCACATGTAGGGGCTGAAAAAAGGGGCTACATTATGCCGCCGCCTTTGTTTATGAGCAATGCACGGCTATCAGATTACATGGCACTACATTTCCCGGCGCGCTGAAAACTGACAGCACCTACCTCCTCCCGCTACAATCGCACCCCCTGTTGCAACGCTTGGAGCTCAACCTCCCGTGCCTGTCCTGCGCCTACCGCTACTCCCTGCCGCTGCAGGTAAACAACACTGGGGCAATTTGCCTGGTGCCGCCCTGAGCCTGGCCATCGCCGAGGCTGCCAGCGCCGCCAAGCGCTTCACGCTGCTGTTGACCGCCGACAGCCAGAGTGCCGAACGTCTTGAGCAAGAGCTTAGCTTCTTTGCGCCCACCCTGCCGGTTCTGCATTTTCCGGATTGGGAAACCCTGCCCTACGATTTGTTCTCGCCGCACCAGGACATTATTTCCCAGCGCATCGCCAGCCTTTATCGGTTGCCGGAACTCGCGCATGGCGTTTTGGTAGTACCGATCACGACGGCGCTACACAGACTGGCACCCACCAAATTCCTGCTCGGCAGCAGCCTGGTGCTGGACATCGGCCAGAAGCTTGATGTCGAGCAGATGCGTACCCGGCTTGAGGCCAGCGGCTATCGCTGCGTCGATACGGTGTATGAGCACGGCGAGTTCGCGGTCCGTGGCGCCCTGATCGATCTGTTCCCGATGGGCAGCAAACTGCCGTACCGGATCGACCTGTTCGACGACGAAATCGAAACCCTGCGCACCTTCGACCCGGAAAACCAGCGCTCCATCGACAAGGTCGAATCGGTTCGCCTGCTGCCGGCGCGAGAGTTTCCGCTGCAAAAAGATGCTGTCACCCGCTTCAAGGCCCGCTTTCGCGAGCGCTTCGACGTGGACTTCCGTCGCTGCCCGATCTTTCAGGACCTGAGCAGCGGCATCACACCGGCCGGTATCGAGTACTACCTGCCGTTGTTCTTCGACGAAACCTCAACCCTGTTCGATTATCTGCCCCAGGACACCCAGGTGTTCTCCCTGCCCGGCATCGAACAAGCGGCGGAAAATTTCTGGAACGACGTCCGCAACCGTTATGAGGAGCGTCGCGTCGACCCTGAGCGACCTTTATTACCGCCCAATGAATTGTTCCTGCCGGTGGAAGACTGCTTTGCTCGCCTGAAAAGCTGGCCACGCGTGGTTGTCAGCCAGCAGGACGTCGAGCCCAGCGCTGGTCGCGAGCGCTTCCCGGCGCTGCCGTTGCCGGACTTGGCGATTCAATCCAAGGCCACGCAACCGTTGGCGGCGCTGTCGACATTTCTCGAAGGATTCCCGGGCCGTGTGCTGTTCACTGCTGAATCCGCCGGGCGCCGGGAAGTCCTGCTGGAACTGCTTGAACGCCTGAAGCTGCGGCCGAAAACCGTGGACAACTGGCCGGACTTCGTCAGTGGCAGCGAGCGCCTGTCGATCACCATCGCACCACTGGATGAGGGTCTGCTGCTGGAACACCCCTCCCTGGCACTGGTAGCCGAAAGCCCACTGTTCGGTCAGCGGGTCATGCAGCGCCGGCGCCGGGAAAAACGCACCGACGGCGGCAACAATGACGCAGTCATCAAAAACCTCACTGAACTGCGCGAAGGCGCACCGGTGGTGCATATCGACCATGGCGTTGGCCGCTACCTGGGCCTGGCCACGCTGGAAGTGGAGAATCAGGTCGCCGAATTCCTGATGCTGGCCTATGCCGAAGACGCCAAGCTATATGTCCCGGTTGCCAACCTGCACCTGATCGCCCGCTACACTGGCAGCGATGACGCCCTTGCGCCGCTGCACCGACTGGGTTCGGAAACCTGGCAGAAAGCCAAACGCAAAGCGGCCGAGCAAGTGCGCGATGTCGCCGCCGAGCTATTGGACATCTACGCGCGACGGGCCGCCCGTGAAGGGTATGCCTTCGCCGACCCAAAAGCCGACTACGCGACGTTCAGCGCCGGCTTCCCATTCGAAGAAACCCCGGACCAGCAAACCACCATTGATGCCGTACGTGCCGACATGCTCGCGCCCAAGCCGATGGACCGCCTGGTGTGCGGCGACGTGGGCTTCGGCAAAACCGAAGTGGCAATGCGCGCAGCCTTTATTGCCGTACATGGCGGACGTCAGGTGGCCATTCTGGTGCCGACCACCCTCCTCGCCCAGCAGCACTACAACAGTTTCCGCGATCGCTTTGCCGATTGGCCAGTAAGCGTGGAAGTCATGAGCCGCTTCAAGTCTGCCAAAGAAATCAACGCAGCAGTCGCGGACCTGGCAGAAGGCAAGATTGATATCGTCATCGGCACGCACAAGCTGTTGCAGGACGATGTGAAGATCAAGAATCTGGGCCTGGTCATCATCGACGAAGAGCACCGTTTCGGCGTGCGTCAGAAGGAGCAACTCAAGGCCCTGCGCAGTGAAGTCGACATTCTCACCCTGACCGCGACCCCGATCCCGCGCACGCTGAATATGGCGGTTTCGGGCATGCGTGATTTATCGATCATTGCCACACCGCCAGCTCGCCGCTTGTCCGTGCGCACTTTTGTCATGGAAGAGAACAAAAGTACGGTCAAGGAAGCACTGCTCCGTGAACTGCTGCGTGGTGGCCAGGTTTACTACCTGCACAACGACGTGAAAACCATCGAGAAATGCGCCGCCGACCTGGCCGAACTGGTGCCTGAAGCCCGTATCGGCATCGGCCATGGACAGATGCGCGAACGCGATCTCGAACAGGTGATGAGCGACTTCTATCACAAGCGCTTCAACGTCCTGATCGCCTCGACCATCATCGAGACGGGTATTGACGTGCCCAGCGCGAACACCATCATCATCGAACGTGCCGACAAATTCGGTCTGGCGCAATTGCACCAATTACGTGGCCGGGTCGGCCGCAGTCACCACCAGGCTTACGCCTACCTGCTGACCCCACCCCGGAAACAGATCACTCCAGACGCAGAGAAGCGCCTGGAAGCCATCGCCAACACCCAGGACCTCGGTGCGGGCTTCGTGCTCGCGACCAACGATCTGGAGATCCGTGGTGCTGGCGAACTGCTGGGCGACGGGCAGAGCGGACAGATCCAGGCCGTGGGCTTCACCCTGTACATGGAAATGCTTGAACGCGCGGTCAAGGCCATTCGCAAGGGCGAGCAGCCAAACCTCGACCAACCCCTGGGCGGCGGCCCGGAAATCAACCTGCGCTTGCCAGCGTTGATCCCTGAAGCCTACCTGCCCGATGTTCATACCCGCCTGATTCTGTACAAACGCATCGCCAATGCCGCCGACGAAGAGGGCCTCAAGGACCTCCAGGTCGAGATGATCGACCGCTTCGGCCTGCTGCCCGAACCGACCAAAAACCTGGTACGCCTGACGCTGCTCAAATTGCAGGCCGAGCAGCTGGGCATCAAAAAAGTCGACGCCGGACCGCAGGGTGGACGAATTGAGTTCAGCGCCGATACCCAAGTTGATCCGCTGGTGCTGATCAAACTGATTCAGGGCCAGCCCAACCGCTACAAGTTCGAGGGTGCCACGCTGTTCAAGTTTATGGTGCCGATGGAGCGCCCGGAAGAGCGATTCAATATTTTAGAAGCGCTGTTCGAGCGCCTGACTCCAAAAACGGCTTAAGGATTCACCCATGCGTGTGCTCCACTCATTGATTCTGCTGCTGACACTGGTCACACCGGCAGCGTTTGCCGACGGCCTGTATCAGGTCGAAATGATCCTGTTCCGGCAGATTGGCCAACCAGCCACGACCAACCAGCCCTCCCCCGAAGCCTGGGCCGCCGGGGCGCAGAAAATCAGCCCCGAGAATGAACGCAGCCCGGCGCTGACCGGAATGGCCAGCAAACTGGAGGCGAGCGGCAACTATAACGTGCTGCTGCATCGGGCCTGGCAGCAAAACCTGAGCGCTGACCCGAGCAAAATGGCGGTCAGCAGTGGTCAGGAGCAGTTTGGTCACTTTCCCATTGAAGGCACCGTCACCTTGAGCCTGGCGCGGTTTACTGATATCACGGCAGACTTTTGGGTCAATCAGCTCGATGCCTATGGCGTGGTGCGCACCAGCGAGCGAATGACCCAGACGACCCGGGTGAAGAATGGCGAATTGACCTATATGGACAATGGCAGCCTGGCCATGCTGATCAAGGTTTCACCTCTTTAAGCATCCAGGGAGCGCGTTGCGCTCCTTGCCCTTTGAGCATCGCTGCGGCGTCGGGCTGTACTGAACTGTGTCGTCCATTCTTGAAAAAGTTCTAGCCTCTTCATGGGCACAAGTCTTCAAAGCTCAAAGCCTTGAGCGAGGGCGCGACTACGCCCAGCAGCAACGCATCAAGTTGCAGCACCTGAGTCCCGAGCTGGTCAGGACAGTGTGCAAAGGCTCGGGCCTGGAAATCTACACGCAAACCCTCACCCTCAAGGACCCAGCCGAGCATAAACAATTCGTGGCGTGTAAATGCACCTGCCCCGTGCGCAACAATTGCAAACATTGCGCTGCCGCTCTTTTCTTTCTGCAGGACCCGGAAAACAAGGCCTCGATCCTCACCGCGCTGGGTGCGCCAGACCGTGCGCCTGCGCCAGTACGAGCCGAGCCCAAGCCCGCATTGCCAGAACGCTTGATCGACACCCAGCCTCGGCCTCGGCTGATTCTCGCCAGCTTCGAGTTCAGCGCTTACGAACCGCGCAATGGCCGTATGCAGCGCCATATCCAGCATCGCGCCGCGCTGGCGTTTGGCTACGGTGAGTATTACGCGACGGGAAGCAAAACCACCGACGTCCTGGAGCACTTCGATACTGAAACCGTGCGCATACGCCGCTATCCAGAGGCAGAAAAGCACTGGCGACAGGTTATTCAGGACCTCGGTTTCAGGCTGGCGACTCGGCAAAGCAAGGCCTTGCCCGATAGCGCTGGGGACATGTTCGAACTGCCGAGCGACAAGGCCTGGCTGAATTTCATGACCCACGACCTGCCGCAGTTGCGTGAGCAAGGCTGGGAGATCGACGTCGCGGAGGATTTCGCGTTTGACGTCACCCCCGTAGACGACTGGTATGCAGTCATTGATGAGCAGCCTGAGCACGACTGGTTCGACCTGGAGCTGGGCATCATCGTCAATGGTGAGCGCCTGAGCCTGCTGCCGATTCTGATCAATCTACTGCGCAGCCACCCCGAACTGATGAGCCCGGCCGGGATCGCCAAGCGTCGGGATGATGAGCAACTCTTGGTCCAGCTCAACCACTTCACCCAGCGAGGTGGCGGCCCGGTGCAAGTCGCCCTGCCCTACGGCCGTCTAAAACCAGTACTGGCAACCCTGGGTGACTTCTATTGGCGCGAAGACGGCAATACCGCGCTGCGCCTCAATACTGCAGACGCCGCACGCTTGACCCAGCTGGACGATATGCCGCTGACATGGGAAGGCGGTGAACGCCTGCGCCAATTCGGCGAGCGCCTGGCGGACATCAAGAATTTTTCAGTAAGTGTCCCCGATGGCTTGAATGCGACCCTGCGACCCTATCAGCTCGAAGGCCTGAGCTGGATGCAATCGCTGCGCGAACTGGAAGTGGGCGGCATCCTGGCCGATGACATGGGCCTGGGTAAAACCCTGCAAACCCTGGCCCACCTGCTGGTGGAAAAACAGGCCGGTCGCCTTGATCGCCCGTCCCTGGCCGTGATGCCCACCAGCCTGATTCCCAACTGGATGGATGAAGCTGAACGCTTCGCACCTCAACTACGTGTATTGGCGTTGTATGGGCCAGGTCGGCGCCAGGACTTTGCCAACCTGCAGGATTACGACCTGATTCTCACCACCTATGCATTGCTGCCGCGCGATGTAGAATTGTTGGCGCAGCAACCGCTGCATGTGCTGATCCTCGACGAAGCGCAGTACATCAAGAACCCCAACAGCAAGGCCGCTGAGGCCGCGCGCAGTCTAAACGCCCGACAGCGCCTGTGCCTGAGTGGTACGCCGCTGGAAAACCATCTGGGCGAACTCTGGTCGCTGTTCCACTTCCTGATGCCCGGCTGGCTGGGCGACAGCAAGCAGTTCAACAGCAACTACCGCACCGCCATCGAGAAGCAGGGCAACGAAGAACGCCTGCAGCACTTGAACGCGCGAATCAAGCCGTTTTTGCTGCGCCGTACCAAGGAGCAAGTCGCAACCGAACTGCCGCCCAAGACCGAAATCATCCATTGGGTCGAGCTCAACGACGCCCAGCGCGATGTGTATGAGACGGTGCGCCTAGCCATGGACAAAAAGGTGCGCGACGAAATCGCCCGCAAAGGCGTTGGTCGCAGTCAGATCATCGTACTTGAGGCGCTGCTCAAACTGCGCCAGGTCTGCTGTGATTTACGGCTGGTCAACAGCGCACCTGCAACGGGGCGCCATGGCAGCTCGGCCAAGCTGCACAGTCTGATGGAAATGTTTGAAGAGTTGCTGGCAGAAGGTCGAAAAATCCTGTTGTTCTCGCAGTTCACCTCAATGCTGACCCTGATCGAAGCCGAGCTGAAACAGCGCGGCATCGAATACGCATTGCTCACCGGGGCAACCAGAGACCGTCGCACACCGGTGCAGGATTTTCAGAGCGGCAAGCTTCCGGTTTTCCTGATCAGCCTCAAAGCCGGTGGCACCGGCCTGAACCTGACCGCAGCCGACACGGTGATCCATTACGATCCCTGGTGGAACCCGGCGGCCGAAAATCAGGCCACCGACCGCGCGTACCGCATCGGCCAGGAGAAACCGGTGTTCGTCTACAAGATGATCGCGCGCGGCACCGTGGAAGAGAAAATCCAGCGTTTACAGCAGGAAAAATCAGCGCTGGCGTCAGGCGTACTGGATGGCAGGACCGCAGGTGACTGGAAGCTGGGAAGCGAAGACATCGCCGCCCTGTTCGCGCCATTGCCAGCGCCGGTCAAAAAGATAAAGCATTGAGTCAGCCACCCCTAACTTACCCTGTGAAAGCTGAGTGAGCGTTCACTGGGTAAGCGAGGGGTAACAATAGATGCAGGAGCGGGCTTGCCCATGTCCGTCCCCAGCGCAGCCTTCAGCCAGCAGCAAGCACCCGCGCCAAAGTTGCCTTCACCTTGCCCATTCCGTCATGCAGTGCCTGTTCAATTTCGGCCATGGTAATCACTGCCGACGACTTGCCTGCCGCAGGGTTGACCACCAGCGCCAGACAGGCGTAATCCAGTTCTATTTCGCGGGCCAGTGCCGCTTCAGGCATACCGGTCATACCGACGATATCGCAACCATCACGCTCCAGGCGGATGATCTCCGCCACGGTTTCAAGGCGCGGGCCCTGAGTACAGGCATACACGCCCTGGTCGCTGTAAGCACAGCCTTCAGCCGCCAGCGCTGCAATAAGTCGCGTGCGTAGCACTTCGCTGTAGGGGTAGCTGAAGTCGATGTGGGTCACCTGCTCCAGATCATCGGCAAAATAGGTGTGCTCGCGACCGCTGGTGTAGTCGATTAACTGATGCGGTACGCAGAAATGCCCAGTGCCCATCGCCGGATGAATCCCGCCCACAGCATTCACGGCCAGAATCGCCTCTGCCCCGGCCTGCTTCAATGCCCACAGATTAGCGCGGTAGTTGACCTGATGCGGCGGTAGGCGATGGGGGTGACCATGGCGCGCCAGAAACAGCACCTCGCGGCCTGCATATTCGCCAATCTGAATCTCGGCCGACGGCGCACCATAAGGCGTATTCATCGGCAGGGACTGACGGATATTCAAGCCCTCAAGTTGGGTCAGGCCAGTGCCGCCGATAATCGCGTAAACAGTCATTAATACATCCTTCAGTCGATCAGTTGGGCGGCACGCAGTGCATCAAGGGCCGCCAGCCAGCGTGGGTGCTGACGATATTCAGTAGTGGCGTACGCCTGGCCTCGCATCCTCGCAATGCGTGGCGACGGCTTAACCTTCAGCCGTTGCGCAGCACCGAGTGCCAGCTCGGCAGCAGCCCGATCATTGCAGACCAGGCCCATGTCACACCCGGCGCTCAAAGCAGCCTCGATACGACTTGCAGCATCACCGACCACATGTGCGCCGGCCATGGACAGATCATCGCTGAAAATCACCCCATCGAACTGCAACTCGCCGCGCAGGATATCTTGCAACCAACGCCGGGAGAAACCAGCAGGCTGGGCATCGACTTGCGGATAAATGACGTGGGCCGGCATCACGGCAGCCAGTTGCTTGCTCAGGCGAGCGAACGGCACAAGGTCCTTGGCGCGGATTTCATCCAGGCTGCGCTCGTCCGTTGGAATCGCGACATGGGAGTCGGCTTCAGCCCAGCCATGGCCAGGAAAATGTTTCCCGGTTGCCGCCATGCCCGCGGCGTTCATGCCACGAATAAAGGCGCCCGCCAGCAACGCCACACGTTCAGGATCACCGTCAAAAGCCCGGCTGCCGACCACGGCACTGCGCTGATAATCCAGATCGAGGACTGGCGCAAAACTCAAATCCAGCCCGACCGCCAACACTTCAGTGGCCATCAGCCATCCGCAATGCTCGGCCAGAGATTCGGCATTCAGGTTGTCGGCAATCGCCCGCATTGCGGGCAATCGGACGAATCCCTGACGCAGGCGCTGTACCCGCCCGCCCTCCTGATCGACCGCCAACAACAACTCAGGCCGTATCGCACGGACAGCGGCACTGAGTTCACGAACCTGGCGTGGATGCTCAATATTGCGCGCGAAAATAATCAGGCCACCAACTTCGGGCTGACGCAAAAACTGGCGATCCTCAGCGGTCAGCCAAGTACCGGCGACATCCACCATCAACGAGCCTTGCAGGCCAGAACTCATATGCAATTCCTTAACTCAACGCAGCCGACACCCGATCCGGGCGTGGCATCAAAGCGCAGTGAAGACAGCCAGACGCACACACCGCTGCCCATCGGCGAAGCCGGACACATACGGAGTGGCGTGGGAGACATGAATAAATCGAGGGTACGCATGGGCGGCTAGCTTAGCCGATGAAAGCTGCCGCGCCCACCCATCAACAGTCAAACCTTGGCGACGGCGACCGTACTTTTGCTACGTGGCTTGAGTTGTGCAGAAACCATGGCCGCGTCGGTCACGCCTGTTTCGGCGCGCATGCCGGCTGCCAGGAACGGCACCATCAGACGCATGACTTGTTCAATGGAGGTATTGACCCCGAAATCAGTCTCGGCGATCGCTCGCAACGCTTTGATCCCGGACATGCTGAACGCCGCAGCGCCGAGCATGAAATGCACGCGCCAGAACAGTTCGATCGGTGGAATATTCGGGGCGGCTTCATTGACCAGTAGCATGTAGCGGCGAAACACCTTGCCGTACATGTCTTCCAGGTAACGACGCAGGTGCCCTTGGCTCTGACTAAAGGCCAGGCCCAGCAAGCGCATAAAAATCGACAGGTCGTTACCGCTCCGCGGCTGCACCACCAACGCTTGTTCGACGAGGATTTCCAGCAGCTCTTCAAGTGTCGGCTTGTGTTCAGGCTTGGCCTGACGACGCTCCAGCTCTCGATCGAGACTGATACAGAACGGACCGAGGAAGCGCGAGAAAACCGCCTGAATCAGGGCCTTCTTCGAACCAAAGTGATAATTCACCGCGGCCAGGTTGACCGAGGCTTTGCTGGTGATCAACCGCAACGATGTTTCGGCAAAGCCTTTTTCCGCGAACAGCTGCTCAGCAGCATCAAGGATACGTTCAACTGTTTCCGACTGGGCCATGGTTTTTCTGCCTGACAAACACTCGTTTGAAACATACGTTTCAGCCGGGCTATTTGTCAAGTCTGTCCGTTCGTTTTCTGGCTGACCAGTCATGCATTTAATCATATAACCCGGGGCCTGTAGCCATTGCGTGATTTATTGCCTCGGATCACCTGCCAACACCCTTCTGCACACCGTCCAGCGGCCTGAGTAAAAAGGACGATTGCCAAGACGCAATCACTGTATATAATCCCAGTCACTGTATAAAAAGACAGAGCGATCATCATGATAAAACTGACGCCACGCCAAGCTGAGATTCTGGGTTTCATCAAACGCTGCCTTGAAGACAACGGCTACCCGCCGACCCGTGCGGAAATCGCTCAGGAACTGGGCTTCAAGTCGCCCAATGCGGCGGAAGAACACCTCAAGGCTCTGGCGCGCAAAGGCGCTATCGAAATGACGCCAGGCGCCTCGCGGGGTATTCGTATTCCAGGCTTCGAGGCCAAGTCCGAAGAGCGCAGCCTGCCAATCATCGGTCGCGTTGCCGCTGGCGCACCGATTCTGGCGCAGCAACATGTCGAAGAGTCCTGCAACATCAACCCGTCTTTCTTCCATCCGAGCGCAGACTATTTGTTGCGCGTACATGGCATGAGCATGAAAGACGTCGGCATCCTCGATGGCGACTTGATTGCCGTTCACACCTGCCGCGAAGCCCGCAACGGTCAAATCGTCGTGGCGCGAATTGGTGATGAAGTGACGGTTAAACGCTTCAAGCGTGAAGGCAGCAAGGTCTGGCTACTCGCCGAGAACCCGGATTTCGCCCCTATTGAAGTGAACCTCAAAGATCAGGAATTGGTGATCGAAGGCTTGAGTGTCGGCGTCATTCGCCGCTAAAGGAGACGTTATGCAGTTCCCCCAAACACCACAGCAAGCACAACTACCACTGTTCGAGGCATTCATGGCTCAGCCCATCGCCCCGCTCCTTAAAGAAGTGGTCGACACGCCCTGGAACACAGAGCCAGACGCTTTTAGTGAACTGTCATTGCGCGGCGCAGCCGGGAACTGTCTGAACCTTCTGGCGCCGATTTTGCGGGAGCTGAGTCAGGACCAGGATGCACGCTGGCTGACATTGATCGCGCCGCCTGCGAGCCTGACTCAGACCTGGCTGCGTGATGCGGGGCTTAATCGTGAACGGATTCTTCTACTGCAACCACGCGGCACACAAAGCGCGTTGCAATTGACCTGCGAAGCTCTGCGACTGGGTCGCAGCCACACGGTTGTCAGCTGGCTCAACCCGATTAATACCGGGGCGCGCCAACAGCTGGTCAGCGCTGCCAGAACGGGTGATGCACAAAGTTTGAATATTCGGCTGGGCTGAAATCAGCCCGTGATCAATGAAGAACGCGCGGGCCATCGTGCTTATCAAGGTCGCCTTCCGCAAGGCGCCCAGCCATCTGAACGCCGACGCTCAGCATGGCTTTAGCGATTTCTACGTGCTGACCTTGCAAAAAAACTTTGGCATCAGCGGAGAAATCCAGGGTAACCAAGGAGCCCTCGTCCTCAGCACGGCGCAGTTCGATACGGCCGTCGGGCAACTCGACAATTTCTAAAAAGGACGTTGGCATAGGATCTGTTCTCCACGAAAGGCCAGCATTGTATCAGCCTGTCGACTCAGCCCCTAGCCCATCGATCAATCAGCACTCGCTCAGCCCTTCGCGAAAACGAATCGTCAAGCTCTTGAGCTGCTGACGCCAACTTTCCATTTCCTCGCGGCCCAACTCAGGCTCAGGCTCGTCATCCAGGCTGACAGCGATAATCATTGGCTGCGTAACGTCACCCTTGGCTTTCCTTGGCGCACGTGGCGGCAGGAACAGCGCGTTGTAGGCTGCTAGCAACTGCGCAAGCCAGGTTTCCCGGTTTTGTGCCAGCTCGATCAGCTCGGCCATTTCAGGGATCGCGATAGCGTCCAGCACGTCCTTGGTCAGCAGCAGCTCTGCGCGCGGCGCATTGGCTTGGGGCAAACGGTAAAATCCTGCGATTTCATGGCACAAACCGAGCAACGCGCCATACAGGTGAAACAGTACGGACTCACGCTCAGCCTGAACCAGCGCGATAGCATTCATAGCCCGGCTCTCCTGGGCCTTGCCCAGCGCCTCAAGAGCGAGCCCTGCAAAGTAAATTTTCTGGTTGGTACGGGTATAGAGTTCATGGGCCATGGTGGCATTCTCCATCACAAACAAAAAAGAACGGCTCGACTCAAAGCAAATCTGGCTCGCGCAATACGCTTTGGGCGCACCGGGCGAGCCAGCATCAGACAATCGATGGGCGCCTGACGCGTAGCGTCAGGCGCAATAGATCAACGTTTGTCTTCGACCTTCCAGGCCTTGCCATCGTAGAACGCGCGCCAGCCTGTCGGCTTGCCTTCCACTTCGGTCTGCACATATTGCTCTTTGGTTTTGCGGCTGTAACGAATCACCGCAGGGTGCCCGTCGGGATCTTTCTTCGGTGCTTCGCAGAGGAAGTGGTACTTCGGATCGATTTCATCCTTGTGCGGCACGATCTCGATCACCAGCGGAGCGCGGGTCTCGCGGTTTTTCGGGAACTGACTGGCCGCCAGAAACAGGCCGGAAGCACCGTCACGCAGAATGTACGTGTCGGTGACCTTCTCGCATTTGAGTTCGGGCATTTTCACCGGGTCCATTTTCGGCCCGGCCGCTTCACCGCTTTTCAGCAGCTTGCGGGTGTTCTTGCAGTCAGGGTTGGTGCAACCGAAGAACTTGCCGAAACGACCCGTCTTGAGCTGCATCTCGGAACCACACTTGTCGCACTCCAGGCTCGGGCCTTCATAACCCTTGATCCGGTAGGTGCCCTCTTCGATCTCATAACCCACGCAATCGGGGTTATTGCCGCAGATGTGCAGCTTGTGCTTCTCGTCCAGCAAGTACGCATCCATGGCCGTACTGCAAATATGGCAACGGTGCTTGCCACGCAATACGCGCGACTCGGACTCACCCTCGTCATCCTCGGCAATTTCGTCGCCGGGTGTGAGGTTGACGGTCGCCTTGCAGCGCTCTTTAGGCGGCAGGCTGTACCCGGAGCAACCGAGAAACACTCCGGTCGACGCCGTACGAATCTGCATCGGGCGACCGCAGAGCTTGCAGGGGATGTCCGTCATCACCGGCTGGTTGGAACGCATGCCGCTGTCTGGCGCTTCGGCTACTTCGAGCTTCTTCTTGAAGTCACCGTAGAACTCGTCGAGCACGTTTTTCCAGTCGCGCTGACCTTGAGCGACGTCATCGAGGTTCTCTTCCATGCCGGCGGTGAAGCCGTAGTCCATCAGGTTCGAGAAGCTTTCAGACAAGCGCCCGGTGACGATATCGCCCATTTTTTCGGAGTAGAAACGGCGGTTATGCAACGCGACGTAACCACGATCCTGAATAGTCGAAATAATCGCGGCGTACGTCGATGGACGACCGATACCGCGTTTTTCCATTTCCTTGACCAGGCTCGCTTCAGAGTAGCGCGCAGGCGGCTTGGTGAAGTGCTGGCTTGGATCGAGCTTGTTCAGCTTCAGATTGTCGCCCTGAGCCATGTCCGGCAACACATCGTCGTCACCCGGCTTGGCCATCTGCGGCATGACACGGGTGTAACCGTCGAACTTGAGGATGCGGCCTTTGGCGCGCAGCTCAAAGGTGCCAGCAGCGACGCTGACGGTAGTCGACAGGTATTGCGCCGGTGGCATCTGGCACGCGACGAATTGACGCCAGATCAGCTCGTAGAGGCGCTCAGCGTCACGCTCCATACCCGTCAACTTGCTCGGGTGGGTGTTGACATCGGACGGACGAATCGCTTCGTGCGCCTCTTGTGCGCCTTCTTTGCTGCTGTAGACGTTTGGCGATTCAGGCAGGTACTTCTTGCCGAACTCGGTTTCGATGTAGCTGCGCGCCATGGTGACCGCATCGACTGACAAGTTAGTCGAATCGGTACGCATGTACGTGATATAGCCCGCTTCATACAAACGCTGGGCCATCATCATGGTTTTTTTCACGCCAAAGCCCAGGCGGTTGCTCCCCGCCTGTTGCAGGGTCGACGTGATGAACGGCGCAGAAGGTTTGCTGCTGGTCGGCTTGTCTTCACGCTTGACGATGCTATAGCTGGACGCTTTAAGCTTCTCCAGCGCAGCCATGGCATGGGTTTCATTCAACGGCTTAAAAGCTTCGCCGTTTTCGCGAGCCACTTCAAAGCGTACGTTGGCGCCTTTGGTGGTGCCCAGATCAGCGTGGATTTCCCAATATTCTTCGGGGTTGAACGCACGAATCTCGCGCTCACGCTCCACCACCAGCTTCACGGCAACCGATTGCACACGGCCTGCCGACAAGCCACGGGCGACTTTCTGCCAGAGCAGCGGCGACACCATGTAACCCACGACACGATCGAGGAAGCGACGTGCCTGCTGGGCATTGACCCGATTGATATCCAGCTCGCCCGGCTTGGAGAACGCTTCCTGAATCGCTTTCTTGGTGATTTCGTTAAACACCACGCGCTTGTAGCGGCTGTCGTCACCACCGATGGCTTCGCGCAGGTGCCAGGCAATGGCTTCCCCCTCGCGGTCCAAGTCGGTTGCGAGATAGATGATGTCAGCATCCTTGGCGAGCCGGCGCAGCTCCTCGACCACCTTCTCTTTACCAGGAAGGATTTCGTACTTGGCTTTCCAGCCATGATCAGGATCGACACCCATGCGCGAGACGAGCTGGCGCTTGGCTTTTTCCTTTGGCGTAAGCACAGGCGCATCACCAGCGGCAGCCTTGCCACGCTTGGCAGCGGGCTCTTTGCTGGCGCTAGCGGAACCGCTAGTGGGCAAGTCTCGGATATGGCCGATACTCGACTTCACCACGTATTGGTTACCCAAGTACTTGTTGATGGTCTTGGCCTTAGCCGGGGATTCCACAATGACCAGCGATTTGCCCATGGATCAGAAAATTCCTGAATTCTAGAAATGAAAGGCGGTTGGTGCCTGTCGAGGCCCGCTATATATAGTGGCAATCAGGTGAGGTCAAGCACAGGTTACTGCGCGATCTCAGCTCAAGGCCTTGAAAACAGACTGGGTTCAACCTGAACCAAAGCAAAGCGAGGCACCTGTTCACCGTCAACTTCGACGGATTCAAGGAACATGCTCAAAGGCCGCACCCACAGGCCGTAATCGCCATAGAGTGCTTGGTAGAACACCACTTCCTCTTCGGTTTCAGAGTGTCGGGCAACGCTGAATACACGGTACTCAGGGCCCTTGTAATGGCGATAGAGTCCTGGCTGTAACTGCATGCTGCTGCCCTCGTAAAAAATCCGAAATAAAAGATTTCAAAAACAATTTTTCAGAAAAACAAAAGCCGGGGCACAAGGCCCCGGCGTCCATCACTCGAACCGTTTAGACGCGTTCGAAGACGGTGGCAATGCCCTGACCGAGGCCGATGCACATGGTAGCAACCCCAAGGTTACCGCCATTTTGCTTCATGACGTTCAGCAACGTGCCGGAGATCCGCGCGCCAGAACACCCAAATGGATGACCCAGAGCGATCGCGCCGCCGTGCAGGTTAACCTTCTCGTTCATCTTGTCGAGAACTTTCAAATCTTTCAGCACTGGCAGGGCCTGTGCAGCGAAAGCTTCGTTGAGCTCGAAGAAGTCGATATCGGCAATGCTCAGACCGGCACGTTTCAACGCTTTTTGCGTTGCCGGTACTGGACCATAGCCCATGATCGCCGGATCAACACCTGCCACTGCCATCGAGCGGATAACCGCCATAGGCTGGATGCCAAGGTCTTGAGCGCGTTGTGCGGACATGACGATCATGCACGATGCACCGTCGGTGATTTGCGAGGAAGTCCCCGCCGTCACGGTACCGCCTTTCGGGTTGAACGCAGGCTTCAAGGCGGCCAGGCTTTCCAATGTCGTTTCTGGACGAATGGTCTCGTCGTAGTCGAACATTTTCAGGAAGCCGTTCTCGTCATACCCTTGCATCGGGATGATTTCGTCCTTGAACTTGCCTTCAATCGTGGCCTTGTGTGCCAGCTGATGCGAGCGCACACCGAAAGCGTCTTGCGCTTCGCGGGTGATGCCGTGCATTTTGCCGAGCATTTCTGCAGTCAGGCCCATCATGCCGGAAGCCTTGGCCGCGTGCAGTGACATATGCGGGTTCGGATCCACGCCATGCATCATGCTGACGTGGCCCATGTGCTCGACACCGCCGATCACGAACACATCACCGTTGCCGGTCATGATCGCTTGCGCAGCAGTGTGCAGAGCGCTCATGGACGAGCCACACAGGCGGCTGACTGTCTGTGCCGCCGAGGTGTGCGGGATCGGCGTCAGCAGCGACACCATGCGAGCGATGTTCCAGCCCTGCTCCAGGGTCTGGTTCACACACCCCCAGATTACGTCTTCGACTTCCGCAGGATCGACCTTGACGTTACGTTCCAGCAGCTTGGTGATCAGGTGCGCGGACATATCTTCAGCGCGGGTATTACGGTGCATGCCACCCTTGGAGCGGCCCATCGGAGTGCGACCGAAGTCAACAATCACGACATCTCTCGGATTCAAGCTCATAAATTCCTCTCAATCGTTGGGCGCTTAACCGAAGAAGCTCTGGCCATTCTTGGCCATCTCACGCAGCTTCGCGGTGGGTTGGTACAAGGCGCCCAGATAAGCGTACTTGTCAGCCAGCGCGACGAATTCAGCGACACCCACGGAGTCGATGTAACGCAGCGCACCGCCACGGAATGGAGGGAAACCGATGCCGTAAATCAAGCCCATATCAGCTTCGGCGGCCGTTTCAACAATGCCGTCTTCCAGGCAGCGTACGGTTTCCAGGCACAACGGAATCATCAACCAGTTGATGATGTCGTCGTCGGACACTTCGCGCTGCTCGTAGACAATCGGCTTGAGTACTTCAAGCACGGCGGCATCGGCGACTTTCTTCGGCTTGCCCTTCTTGTCCATTTCGTAGGCGTAGAAACCCTTGCCGTTCTTCTGCCCCAGACGATTGGCTTCGTAAAGCACGTCTATAGCCGAACGACGATCATCCTTCATGCGATCAGGGAAACCTTCAGCCATGACATCGCGGCCGTGGTGGCCGGTGTCGATACCGACTACGTCCATCAGGTAGGCCGGGCCCATTGGCCAACCGAATTTTTCCATGACCTTGTCGATGCGAACGAAGTCCACACCGGCGCTGACCAATTTGGCAAAACCGCCGAAGTACGGGAACAGGACACGGTTGACCAGGAAGCCCGGGCAGTCATTGACCACGATCGGGTTCTTGCCGATTTTCTTGGCATAAGCCACAGCCGTCGCAACCGCGACTTCACTGGATTTCTCACCACGAATCACTTCGACCAGCGGCATCATGTGCACCGGGTTGAAGAAGTGCATACCGACGAAGTCTTCCGGACGCTTGAGGGCCTTGGCCAACAAACTGATGGAAATGGTCGAGGTGTTAGACGCCAGAATGGTGCCTTCCTTGACCTGAGCTTCGACTTCAGCCAGTACAGCTTGCTTGACCTTAGGGTTTTCGACCACGGCTTCGACGACGAAGTCGACGGTGCCGAAATCACCGTAGGACAGGGTCGGACGAATTGCGTTGAGGGCCACAGCCATCTTCGCCGAGGTCAGGCGACCTTTGTCGACACGGTTGCCCAGCAGCTTGGACGCTTCGTTCAGACCCAGTTGAATGGCGTCTTCGCGGATGTCCTTCATCAGGATCGGCGTGCCTTTTACCGCCGACTGATAGGCAATGCCGCCGCCCATGATGCCTGCACCGAGTACCGCCGCCTGCTTCACGTCTTTTGCGACTTCATCGTAGATCTTGGCTTTTTTCTTCAGTTCCTGATCATTCAGGAACAGACCGATCAGACTATGCGCAGCCGAGGTTTTGGCCATTTTGACGAAGCCGGCAGCTTCGATTTCCAGCGCTTTGTCCCGGCCAAAGTTGGCGGCTTTCTGGATGGTCTTGATCGCTTCGACCGGCGCCGGGTAGTTCGGGCCAGCCTGGCCTGCAACGAAGCCCTTGGCGGTTTCGAATGCCATCATCTGTTCGATGGCATTGAGCTTGAGCTTGTCCAGTTTCGGCTGACGCTTGACCTTGAAATCGAACTCGCCGGAAATGGCGCGTTTGATCAGATCCAGCGCGGCTTCACGCAGTTTTTCAGGGGCAACCACCGCATCGACAGCACCGACTTTCAGAGCATCTTCAGCACGGTTTTCTTTGCCTGACGCGATCCACTCTATAGCGTTGTCGGCACCGATGATGCGTGGCAGACGCACGGTGCCGCCGAAACCTGGGTAGAGGCCCAGTTTGACTTCAGGCAGACCGACCTTGGCGCTGCTGGACATCACGCGGAAATCCGCTGCCAGGCACATCTCGAAACCACCGCCCAGGGCGATGCCATTGATGGCCACGACGGTTGGAACGCTGAGGTCTTCAAAATCGCTGAAGATTTTGTTGGCTTCGAGGTTACCCGCCACCAGCTCTGCATCCGGCAACTTGAAGTTGTCGACGAACTCGGTGATGTCGGCGCCGACGATGAAGACGTCCTTGCCGCTGGTGACAATCACGCCCTTGATCGAACCATCTGCCTTGATGGTGTCAACGGCCTGACGCAGGTCGTTGAGGGTTAGACGGTTGAACTTGTTGACGGACTCACCCTTGAGATCGAAATTCAATTCGACGATGCCACTTTCAAGAGCCTTAACCGTGATGGCTTTACCTTCGTAAATCATCAACTGATCTCCACGATATGGAAGCTGAACAATACACGTCGGACACTGGAGGCCGGCGTGACTACGACGTTTCCGTCAATGCTAACGCCAAACCGCCAGACACACCCGCCGACGTGTTAGTCGGGATTCTGTAAGAGCCTTCTGACAATGCAAACGCTCAATTCATACGCCCGTTTGATTTGGGTAACACACCTTCACGGAAATCCTGGCAATTGTCAAATCAACAAAACACCAATAAAAACGGCGAATTATGGGGGCACATGATCATTCATCAGCACCCATCACAGGTTTGATGCATGCTTAATGGGGAAGTATTCATGCCCGTTATGACGAACAGACTGACGCAAAGTGTCAGGCAAACCCTGCACGCTTGAGGTGACGGGCATCTTTTGCGAATAAAATGATGGAAGCGACAGCGACAAACGCTTCGGGAGCGACTACATTCAGCGCACCGAACGTTTCAGGCCAAACACGTCCGGCCGAAACATCGCGCAGCACAGTGCCTTCCCAGTCTCGTCACAGGGATCGCTACAGATTATCGGCCTGCCTGGCCACCCCCAGCCCGATGTTGTTGTCGGGCTTTTTATTGCCTGAATTTTGAGGTGTGGCTGATTACCAATACCGGCAGAATCATCAAGCCAGCGCCTTAAGCACGACGGAAATGCGTTGCAGTATTTCGGGTTCGCCGCGCTCGCCCCAGTACAAGGCGATCATCTGCTGACCCGCCTCGACCTTGAACACGTTGGCTGGAAGCGTACTGAACTGGGCCATCAGTTGCGCATCCTCGCAGGGCTCACGCCATTGGTTGAGCCAGACGCCCGGCGTGGTTTGCCAATAGACCCAGCACGCGGCCCGTTCGCTACGGCGCGGTCGGTGGTATTGCGCGCAGGGGCTTGGCGGCTCTTCTGGCAGCCAGTGCGGCCATTCTTGAGGGGCCAGCTGCATGCCAAGTCCAATACGCCGTGCCTCCATGCGCAGGGCCATCTTGCCGCTCTGGTGGCGCGAAGGTCGCAGCCACGCCAAAGGGCTCAGGACCAGCGCAAGGATTGACAACACTATCCAGACCGTCATATTTCTTATTCCCAGAAGTAATTATCAATTTAACCGCGCACCCAGCCCAGGGTGAAAAGAGCCATACTTACAGTTATCGCAATCCTAAAGAGGAACTCCTCATGCCATACGAACACATTTTGGTCGCTATAGACCTCACTGAAGAGTGCGATCCTGTTATCCGCCGCGCTCGCGAACTCGCCGTCAGCAATGGCGCCAAATTGTCCCTGGTGCATATCGTTGAACCCATGGCCATGGCCTTTGGTGGCGATGTACCGATGGACCTTTCCCAACTGCAACAGCAGCAGTTCGACCAGGCCAAAGAGAAACTCGAAGCCTTGAAGCTGAAGTACCCGGAAGTCCGGATCGGCGACAGCCATCTCACCTATGGCCAGCCACGACAGGAGATCCATCAACTGGCCAAGACACAGGGCTGCGACCTGATCGTTGTCGGCAGCCATGGCCGGCATGGCTTGGCGTTGCTGCTCGGCTCGACCGCCAACGACGTCCTCCACGGTGCGCCGTGCGACGTTCTTGCCGTGCGCCTGAAGCGCCCTGAGTAACCGGGATGTAAATTGAAGGCCGGTGCGACCAGCCTTCAGTAAAAAGCCCGGGCCATTTGCAAAATGGCCCGGGCTTTTTTATTCAGCTCAGCAAAGCAAAACGCATTACGCGTCCAGCTCGGCCCAGCGCTCCAGCAATGCATCGAGTTGCGCTTGCTGGTTTTCCATTTGCGCCAGCACTGCCGCAGTCTGTTCGGCTGGACGCTGATAGAAACCGGCATGAGCCATTTCAGCCGTCAGAGCAGCCATCTGCGCCTCGACTTCGTCGATTTGCGCAGGCAGCCCTTCCAGCTCGCGTTGCAGCTTATAGCTGAGCTTCTTCTTGGCCACTGGCATTTCCTGCGCAGCCACCGGCGTCGCAGCAACAACCGCAGTCGCCAGTTCGGCTTTACCGGATTTATTCTCGGTCACACCCAGCAGGCGCGGCGAGCCGCCCTGACGCAGCCAGTCCTGATAACCACCGACGTACTCACGAACCTTGCCTTCACCTTCGAACACCAAGGTGCTGGTCACGACGTTATCGAGGAATGCCCGGTCGTGACTGACCATCAACACGGTGCCTTTGAAGGTCAACAGCACTTCTTCAAGCAACTCGAGGGTTTCCACATCGAGGTCGTTGGTAGGTTCGTCGAGTACCAGCAGGTTGGCTGGCTTGCTGAACAGTTTGGCCAGCAACAGACGCGCACGCTCGCCACCGGACAATGCCTTCACTGGCGTACGGGCACGTTGCGGGCTGAACAGGAAGTCGCCCAGATAGCTCAGTACATGCCGGCTTTGACCGTCGATATCGATGAAGTCCCGACCTTCGGCCACGTTGTCGATAACGGTTTTTTCCAGATCGAGCTGGTGACGCAACTGGTCGAAATAGGCCACTTCCAGACGCGTCCCCACTTCCACGGTGCCGCTGGAGGGTTGCAGGTTATCGAGCATCAGCTTGAGCAAGGTGGTCTTGCCGGTACCGTTGGCGCCCAACAGTCCGATACGGTCCTCGCGCTGCAGGACCATGGAAAAATCCTTGATCAGGAACGGGCCGCCCGGGTGAGCGAAGCTGACGTTGTCCAGAACCATCACTTGCTTGCCGGACTTGTCGGATGTATCCAGCTGAATGTTGGCCTTGCCCGTGCGCTCACGACGCTCGCCACGTTCCACACGCAACTCTTTCAAGGCGCGTACGCGACCTTCGTTACGGGTACGACGAGCCTTGATGCCCTGACGAATCCAGACTTCTTCTTGCGCCAGGCGCTTGTCGAACAACGCGTTGGCGGTTTCTTCAGCCGACAACTGGGCTTCCTTATGGACCAGGAAGCTGGCGTAGTCGCCATCCCAGTCGATCAGACCGCCACGGTCCAGCTCAAGAATGCGAGTGGCCAGGTTCTGCAAAAAGGACCGGTCGTGGGTAATGAACAGAACCGCGCCCTGGAAGCCCATCAAGGCCTCTTCGAGCCAAGCGATCGCGCCGATATCCAAGTGGTTGGTCGGTTCGTCGAGCAGCAGCAGATCGGGCTCGGAGACCAACGCCTGGGCCAGCAAGACCCGACGACGCCAGCCACCGGACAGCTCAGCCAGGGTTTTGTCGGCCGGCAATTGCAGGCGGCTCAAGGTGCTGTCGACCAATTGCTGCAGACGCCAGCCGTCGCGGGACTCAAGGTCGTGCTGGACATGCATCAGCTTGTCCAGATCCTCGGCGGTGACGATGTTCTGGCTCAGGTGGTGGTATTCGGCAAGCAATGCGCCGACGCCATCCAGGCCTTCAGCAACCACATCGAATACTGTCCGATCGTCGGCCACCGGCAATTCCTGCGGCAACTCGCCGATTTTCAGGCCCGGGGCACGCCACACAGAACCATCGTCAGGCTTTTGCACGCCCTTGACGAGTTTCAACATACTGGACTTGCCAGTGCCATTGCGGCCGATGATGCACACCCGCTCACCACGGGCGATCTGCCAGGACACCTTGTCCAACAACGGCATAGCGCCGAAAGCAAGGGACACATCGCTGAATTTGAGCAGGGTCATGAGTTTCTCCAAAAACTGGGCGCGCATTCTACCTGAGATACCCAGGCTATGTCGGCATTCAATGACGAACAACCCGCCGCGGCTGAACGCAAATTCCTGATTTTCGCCCTGGAACAGACGCGGATGAATATTTCTGTCGCACGTCGCATAGTCGGCAATGCTTTCACCCAGAGCTGGCAAAGGGCTAAGCTAGTAGTACCTTTCACGGTTCATCTGCACGGAAGTCTCATGCGCAGTCGTTTGTTCAGTTTTTTATCCTGCCTGCTTCTCTCTGCGACCGCTGCGCAGTCGGCCCAAGCAGCAGATCTCACCCTTCAGCGTCAGTATTACGACGAGGCAAAGCGCGCACTGGCCAAAGGTGATTCCGGCCCCTACGTGCGTTATAGCCAGGCGCTCGCCGATTATCCGCTGGAACCTTATCTGGCCTATGACGAGCTGACCGCACGACTCAAGACCGCGACCAACCCGGAAATTGAACGATTTCTCTCGGCTCACGGCGACCTGCCTCAGGCCAACTGGATGAAGCTACGCTGGTTGCGCTGGCTGGCAGAACGTGGCGATTGGCAGACATTCGCCCAGTATTACGACCCAAAGCTCAATTTCACCGAACTCGACTGCCTCTACGGCCAATACCAACTGAGCCATAACCTGCGCGCAGAAGGCTATGCCAACGCCGAGAAGCTGTGGATGACTGGTAAGACTCAGCCTGCCGCGTGCGATGCATTATTCTCGCGCTGGGCAGCAGAGGGCCAGTTACCGGAAGAGAAACGCTGGCAGCGTGCCAAGCTGGCCGCACAAGCACGCAATTACAACCTGGCCAATTCCCTGGTCGACAGCCTCGTTACACTGGCCCCGCAAGGCAAGCTGCTAATCGCGGTCGCACAGAAACCCGAACTGCTCAACGACCCTTCCCGCTTCATGCCGGTCGATGAAGCCATGTCCGATGTGGTCGGTCTTGGCCTGCGACGTCTGGCCAAGCTGGACCCGCAGAAAGCCATGGACATGCTCGACAGCTACTCGGCGAAGATGCATTTCTCACGCGATGAGCAAGTGGAAATCGCCAAGGAGATCGGTCTGACGCTGGCCCGCCGCTTCGATGGCCGGGCGCTCGAGGTCATGACCAAATATGACCCGGACTTGCGCGACAACACGGTCACCGAATGGCGTTTGCGCCTGCTGCTGCGCCTGGGCCGTTGGGACGATGCGTACCAGTTGACCCGCAAACTGCCGCAGGACCTGGCGATCACCAATCGCTGGCGTTACTGGCAAGCGCGCTCTCTGGAGCTGTCACAACCGACTAGCCCGCTGGTGCCAACGCTCTACAAAGCGGTCGCCAAGGAGCGCGACTTCTATGGCTTCCTTGCCGCCGATCGTACGCAGACCGCTTATCAGCTGAACAACAAGCCGCTGATGCTCAGTCAGCAGCTCATCAACAAGGTCCGCACCACGCCTGGCGTACGTCGGGCACTGGAGTTTCACGATCGTGGTCAGGTGGTCGACGGTCGGCGCGAGTGGTACCACGTCAGCCGCCTGTTCAGCCGCGATGAAATGGTCGCTCAGGCCAAACTGGCCTACGACATGCACTGGTACTTTCCGGCCATCCGCACCATCAGTCAGGCGCAATACTGGGACGATCTGGATATTCGCTTCCCGATGGCCCACCGCGACACGTTGGTACGTGAAGCCAATGTCCGCGGCCTGCACTCCAGCTGGGTGTTTGCCATTACGCGTCAGGAAAGCGCCTTCATGGACGACGCGCGTTCCGGCGTCGGCGCCAGTGGCCTGATGCAACTTATGCCAACCACTGCCAAGGAGACCGCTCGCAAGTTCAGCATCCCGCTGGCATCGCCCCAGCAAGTGCTCGATCCGGATAAAAACATCCAGCTGGGCGCTGCCTATCTGAGCCAGGTACACAGCCAGTTCAACGGCAACCGCGTACTCGCATCGGCCGCCTATAACGCAGGCCCCGCCCGCGTTCGCCAATGGCTCAAGGGCGCGAACCACCTGGCATTCGATGTGTGGGTTGAAAGCATCCCCTTCGATGAGACCCGCCAGTATGTGCAGAACGTACTGTCTTATTCGGTGATCTACGGCGAAAAACTCAACTCCCCGCAGCCTCTAGTGGATTGGCATGAGCGGTTTTTCGACGATCAGTGAGCACTGATGGTGTCAGGCGGCTCTTCGCTGCCTGACACCTTATCTTCTCTTCGCGCGCGTGTGAATGATGGGCACACAGTAGATATGCGCACCCGCTTTCGCCCTACTCCAACACTGTCACCGGCATCCCGACGTCGAGAGTGCCAAGACCGTCGCTGACCATGTTCTGTCCAAACCACACCTCCCCTTCGCGCTCGCGATAGGTCTTGAGGGTGGTCAGTGGTTCGCGATCCTGGGTGCGCTCACCGGTCTTGGGGTCGATGGTCGTGAGTATGCAACGCGAGCAGCCCTTTAGCAGACGAAACTCGATGTCGCCTATACGGATGCGCTTCCAGCCATCCTCGGCAAACGCTTCACTGCCCTCGACCACCAGATTGGGCCTGAACCGGAGCATCTCCAGTGGCCAGCCGACCTTTGCCGACAAATCATCCAGCGAAGCCTGACCGATCAGCAGCAAGGGGAAGCCGTCGGCAAAACCCACCCTGTCTTCAACCGTGCCGTAACCGCTGGGCAACCAGCGAGCCCGGTTGTCGGGCACGTGAACCATGCGCGTAGGCTTGCCCATGAACTCGCTGAGCCAGCGGGCCGCCTCATCCCCCGCATCGGGCACACGCAGGGTGTCGCGCCACACGGTCACGCCACGCAGCGACGCCTCAGTGTCTTCAGGCAGGGGCACATCAAGGGCCTGGAAGCCAGGAGCATTGAGGGTCACCCCACCGTCGGCATTCCACAACACCGACAACTGTGACATGTGCGGCATGGCTCGCTGAGTAAAGAAACGCCCAGAAGCCTCTTCCACCAACATCCAGCGTCGATCCCCAGCCAGGCCCAGCCCATCGAACCGGGCTTGTTGCAGAGGTTCGGCCATGCCAGATTTGAGTGGAAATCGATAAAGCGCGCTGAGACGCAACATGGTCAGCTCCGTAATGGGCAAAGCGTTAATCTATACGAGTTAACACCCCGTACGACACCCCAAACCCACCTCGAAACCAAAAATCCGTCAGGCCTGATCCAGCATCAGACGCTCACGCACCACGTCGACCAATTTGTCCGGCTGGAACTTGGAGAGGAAATTGTCGCAACCGACCTTCTTCACCATTGATTCGTTGAAGCTGCCCGACAACGAGGTGTGCAGCACCACATACAGACCGCGCAAGCGCGGATCGTTGCGGATCTCGGTGGTCAGGCGATAACCATCCATCTCCGGCATCTCGGCGTCGGTGAATACCATCAACAGTTTGTCAGTCATGACTTCGCCGGTATCAGCCCATGCCTTGAGCATATTCAACGCCTTCAGACCATCACGAGCGATGTGCATCTTCACCCCAAGCTGGGACAAGGTGTCACGCAGTTGCGCCAATGCCACATTCGAATCATCCACCAACAGCACTTCGCGACCACGGGCAAGCTCCAGGACGGGATCCTGCAATTTGTCACGAGACACTTTGGCGTTGTAAGGCACGATTTCAGCAAGGACTTTTTCGACGTCGATAATCTCCACCAACTGATCATCGACCTTGCTGATGGCGGTCAGGTAATGCTGGCGGCCAGCACTGGCAGGCGGTGGCAGGATCGCCTCCCAGTTCATGTTGACGATGCGATCCACCCCCCCGACCAAAAACGCCTGCACCGACCGATTGTACTCAGTGACGATGATTGTACTGGTGGGCCCTGGTATCAGCGGACGCATACCAATTGCCTGGGAAAGATCGATGACCGGGAGCGTCTGACCACGCAGGTTGACCACACCACAGACAAAGGGATGACGCTGCGGCATCAAGGTCAGTTTGGGCAGTTGCAAAACCTCCTGAACTTTGAAAACGTTGATCGCGAACAGTTGTCGCCCGGCCAGACGAAACATCAGAATTTCCAGGCGATTCTCACCCACCAGCTGCGTGCGTTGATCTACCGTGTCGAGAATGCCAGCCATTAATGACTC
The DNA here is from genome assembly GCF_034314155.1 of Pseudomonas sp. 5C2. Lineage (NCBI taxonomy): Bacteria > Pseudomonadati > Pseudomonadota > Gammaproteobacteria > Pseudomonadales > Pseudomonadaceae > Pseudomonas > Pseudomonas sp. 5C2. The sequence goes on from NZ_JAVIWH010000002.1 coordinate 2,084,866, forward strand.
CTGGGGGATAGTTCGTATTGAGAGCGCTCAACCCGTTATCGGCCGAAGTGAGCAGGACCTTAATTGCAACAAAATGAGGCGCAAAGCAATTGATGTCATATTGATATCATGGTTTACTCAATTTGCATTTCCAACGATCGAACTTTCGGTCACGACGGTGCTTATCCAGCGATGGCAACTGACTCCCAAATCATTCTCTAGGGGAAACCCTGAGTGGCAATCAGGCCCAACCTGATATGAGTAATATCTAATAGCCATTATTGTGACGCCATTCTCATTGCATGAATGGAGTCAGGCTCTTGTTTGCTATCGCAGGACCACGTTCAGACAACACCATAAGGGTCTCGGCCTTCCTTGATCGCGTATCAAGGTATGTCACAGGCCAAAAACAACTCGCCCGGTACTTTGCAACGCATTCGCAAAAGCGGGAGGCGGTGTCGCAGAACGCGATCAAAAAACAATATTCGGAAATAGACTACAGACATCTGTTTGCTTTCAACATTAACTTGAAGCCACTCGCCGAGCGCGACCTACGATCGCTGTCCATGAGTTGTGGAGATAAAACATGTTGAACGGCAACGAGTGGCAACATTCGCTCCCTGATTTTTTGATCACATCGCAGGCGCTTCTCGCCAAGTCCGAAGAGTGCCTGTGTCATCTGGAGCTGTTCATTAACGATAAGGACGCTATCGAATGCCTGCTCAGCACCCTGTTCACCCTCTCCCACGAGGCTGACGCGCTGTCCCTTGAGAGTATTGCTGACTTCTCCCGGCAGATTCGTCACCTCCTGGCTCTCGCCTCCCCACACACCAGCCTTCAGGGCGATGCATTGTCCACCCTCAGGGACTGTTTCGCTCTTCTCGCCTGGCAACTGGAACTGGTCGATACCGACACAGGAATACTATTACTCGACGACAGCGAACAATTGGAACTACTGAACACATTCGCGACTATCGTAGGATTTGAAGATCAATTGGCAAGTGCTATATCGCCCACGCGCTGGCCTGCTGCCCTGACACTGAAATCCGAAGTAGCACCAGAAAGCATCGCCGCCTCAAGGATTGCCTGACGCCGCGAGCTGGAAATAAGCGCCTGGTCAACTGTACGGTCCCCTGCGGTGCGACACAGGGTTGCCTGTATCAATAACAACCCTGTGGATCAATTAGCCACATAAAAGCATCAACTTCGTCGTGCACCACGATGTTTCAAGCGCTGCACTGATTGCCTGTCTTCCCGCTGAAGGACGAACTGAGCGACTGCGTTCGACAGGCATATTACTGACCAGCCAGACATGCATTGACCGGGTTTTTCTGCCGACAACACCCAAAACAATTAATTATTCAAACAATTGAGGTAAGCTCCACGCGTTCGAATTGACGGTCGAAGTTTTTTATCCAGAGAGGCATAAACTCCATCGTCACCTGACCAGCCACTGGCTGGACGAATGATGATCCGAAGGTGATGCGTCGGCACCGTCGAGCTCCCTCACACTGACCTGATAGCAGCCGAAACAGGTTATCCGCAGCGAACATCCAATAGCTCCATCAGCTATGCATGCCAGCATCAAGTCATTCAAACTTTGGCCCCTCAGCAAAAAAAGCACCCGTCGGCTTACCGCCTTACTTTGCATGGGTTCAGTCGCGGGCAACCTTACGGTCTATTTCAACGGCATGGCATTACCAGCCGGCTTGCTTGCACTGAACCTTGCAACCATCGCCAGCGTTTGGCACGTTCAGCGACAATCTGGCAACTCGATCAAATTCCAGCCTCGAGAGCTGGCCGAACGCATGCTTGAGGTGCAAGAAACCGAGCGCCATCGGCTCAGTCGTGAATTGCACGACGACATCGGCCAGATGCTCACCGCCGCCAAGATGCAAAGTGACTGGCTCCAGCGTCGCGTGGCGCCCGAGTGGCATAAGCAATGCGCGGTACTGTGCAGCACGCTGGATGAAACCCTGGCCAAAGTGCGCGACGTGTCTGCCATTCTCAATCCTCGCCAATTGGCCAGCCTGGGGCTGGAAGCCAGCTTGCGTGCGCATTTAGTGCGCACACTGGGGAACACAACAGTGAGCTGGAGTATGGAATGCCATCAACGCCTGGCGGGTATCCCGGACGACATGGCAGTCGCCGCGTATCGGATCACTCAGGAAGCCGTCACCAACATGTTGCGTCATGCTCAGGCCGATAATGTATTAGTGCGTCTGGAACGCTCGTCCGAGGGCTTGCTGCTGCATATCGCAGACGATGGCCTTGGCTTTACTCCGGCAGAAAATCCGGGCCAGGAAGGCCAGCGTGGTATGGCTGGCATGGCCGAACGGATAGCATTGCTGGGAGGCGCACTGACAGTCCATAGCGAACCCGGCAAAGGCACCCAGATAGAAGCACTTTTCCCTTGGGCACCACGTGTCCGCGAACGAGCCAACAAAAGTAAGGGCTTATGATCAACCTGCTTCTGGTCGATGACCACGCGCTCATCAGGGCCGGCGTACGTGCACTGGTCTCAGACATCCCTGGTTATGCCGTGATCGGCGAGGCCAACGATGGCGCGCAGTTGCTCGATCTTGCACAGCAACTGCGCCCTGACATCATTCTTCTGGATATCTCCATGAAGGAGACCAGTGGCCTGGACGCACTAGAAACGCTGCTCCTGAAGCTGCCCCACAGCAAAGTGCTTATCCTGTCGATGCACACAGACCCCGAACTGATCATGCGAGCGCTTGAGATGGGCGCCCATGGCTATCTGCTCAAGGACGCCACCGGCACTGAGCTGGAGCAGGCCCTGAATGCGCTACACAATAATGAACGCTACCTGAGCCCCGCAATCGCCCACACCGTGATCGATCAGGCCCTGATCAGCGTACAGGCGAACAGACCCGAGCGGATTGAAAATCACAACCTGACAGCACGCCAACTGGAAATTCTGAGGTTGATAGTGCGCGGTAAATCCACGCGCGAGATCGCTGGCGGTCTGGGCCTGAGTATCAAGACGGTGGAGGCCCATCGCTCGCAAATCATGAAACGCTTGCACATTTACGATGTCGCTGGCCTGGTGTTGTTCTGCGTACGAGAGCGGATCATCAGCCTCGACGACTGATTCGTCTCCGCCGTACCGAGCCTTGACGAGCGCAGCCCTCACAGCGGAACGAACCTCTTCGTTGAGGGCCTGCTTACCGCGCAAAACCAAGATGTCTTGCGCAATCTCATTACTGTCTTCTCCCTCTCGGGACTCAATACCCATGTGGCTTGCGCAGACTATTGACCATGCGGCAGGCAAAAAGGCTCCTTCGACCAAAAAAAATGGTTAATCCCTTAACGCCATCACAAAACGACACCCTCTGTTTCAGCCGCCTTACGCCATAAAATCAATCCAGTTGAATTGACCCTGGAGATAAAACAGAGAGGTCTGAAATATTTTGTAGAAAAAACACTGCCTAAATACAAATTGCCATTGAAATGCTATCAAGGGCTGTGTTTAATTCGACAGAATATTGGCTATATCGAAAAAGGAATTCACATAAGTCATTTTATTGACTTTACTCATGAATATCCATCTCAGTACCGCGGGATTTGGCACTGAATTCATGGCTCGAGGAATGGACAGTTATGCGCTTGCAACCTGTTGACAGTCTTCTGCTTACGCGTTCCAGCTTGGTCGAATATTTTTTGTTCGATATTCGCCTCGTGCACGGTATGACCTGCATTTTCCCGGGATTATTGATTCTGGCGCTCTGGCAAACTGACCGCCCCATTGCACTGCAGAGCTATTTAACGGTGCTGATGTTCCAGCGTCTCATGCAAAAAGGCTTTTTCCTGCAGAACGCGATCATTCCCGGTGCAACTGAAAACGGTCAGCGCCTGGCCGAGTACCTGGCGAAGAGTCAGGACATCCGTTCCGGCGTTTCCGAGCTTATCAACGACCGTATCGGACGCATGCCTAACGCAAGACCAGCCTTGACGAGCCGCCACAACTGCTCAACGTCTTCACCGGCAGTATGTCCATGGTCGTGCCGCGCCCCCCCCGCGCCACGGCAACCAAAGCTGCGGGCATTCTTTTTGAAGAAGCGGTCAAAGAATACACGGCTCGCCATCGGGTCAAACCAGGCATTACTGGCTTGGCGCAAATCAACGGCTATCGTGGTGAAACGGACACGTTGGAAAAAATCGAAAAGCGCGTCGAATTCGACCTTGAATACATAGAAAACTGGTCGGTCTGGTTCGATTTGTACATCCTTTTCCGCACTGCTCCTGCAGTGCTGTTCACTCGTGAGGCCTATTGATGAGCACTCTCATCCCTTGCATTATCGCTGGCGGCGCTGGCACCCGACTGTGGCCGGTTTCCCGCGAAGCCATGCCCAAGCCCTTCATGCGTCTTCCCGATGGAGAAAGCCTGCTGCAAAAAACCTTCGTTCGGGCCGTCGGGTTGGCCGACGTCGACCGAATCTTGACCGTGACCAACCGTGACGTGTATTTCCGGACGGTGGACGACTACCGCCAACTCAATAAGAACCACGTAAGCCTGGACTTTATCCTCGAACCGTTCGGGCGCAATACTGCCCCGGCCATCGCGGCTGCGGCGCTGCATGTCGCTCGTTTGTACGGCGACGATGCTCACCTATTGATTCTTCCAGCCGATCATTTGATCAAGGATGTGGAGGCGTTCGCTCAAGCCGTGAGCACCGCTCGAGAACTGGCCGACCAAGGCTGGATTGTGACATTCGGCATTGTGCCGACCAAGGCTGAAACCGGGTTTGGTTATATCGAAAAAGGTCAGTCCTTGAATTCGACAGCCACAGCCTATCAAGTGGCCCGTTTTGTCGAAAAACCAGACGCTGATACTGCTCAGGGTTACCTCGACGGTGGATTGCACCTGTGGAACGGCGGCATGTTCTGCATGCGCGCCGACACGATCTTGCGCGAGCTGCAAGAGCACGCGCCGCAGGTATTGGCCTCGGTCAAAGCTTGCCTGGAGCGAAGCCCGAGTAAGGAAGGCAATCACGAATTGCAGCTGGAACTGGACAGTGAACTGTTTGCGCTGGCCCCGGACATTTCCATCGACTACGCCGTGATGGAACCCTCGCAAAAAGTCGCGGTGGTGCCATGCCAGCTGGGCTGGAGCGACATCGGCTCATGGCAGGCCATGCGCGAACTGAGCCCGGCCGACACCGATGGCAACCAATGCAACGGCCAGACCGTCTTGCATGAGGTGACCAATTGCTACATCGACTCGCCACGACGCCTGGTGGGCGGCGTCGGCCTGGATAACCTGATCATCATCGATACCCCCGACGCGCTGCTGATTGCCGACGCCAATCGTAGCCAGGACGTCAGAATCATTGCCAAGGAGCTCAAGCGCCAGGGACATGATGCTTATCGCCTGCACCGTACCGTCACCCGCCCGTGGGGGACCTACACCGTGCTCGAAGAAGGCAAGCGCTTCAAGATCAAACGCATCATGGTCCGCCCTCAGGCATCGTTGTCACTGCAAATGCACCATCACCGCAGCGAACACTGGATTGTGGTCAGCGGCATGGCGCGGGTGACCAACGGCGACAGTGAGTTTCTACTCGATACCAATGAGTCGACGTTTATCAAACCTGGCCGCACTCATCGTCTGATCAACCCCGGCGTGGTCGATTTGGTCATGATCGAAGTACAGAGCGGCGAATACCTGGGTGAAGACGACATTGTTCGTTTCACCGACGTTTATGGTCGCGTGCCCGTGGAAACGCTCAATACCTAGAAGGTCGACATCACCCTTGAGAGAACAGCAGGCCTGTAGCGACGGCTGTACCCGCTCAGGTCTGTTCGGAAATCTCGATCAAGTTCAGGTCCGGGTCACGCACGTATACCGAGCGAATCGGCCCGGTGGCGCACGTGCGCATGATCGGGCCTTCGACAATTGGCCAGCGGGCCTCAGCCAGGCGCTCAATCACCTGTTCCAGCGGGATCGACGCAATAAAGCACAAGTCCAGCGCGCCCGGAACCGGCAGATGCGCCTTGGGCTCGAATTCGTGCCCGCGAATGTGCAGGTTGATTTTCTGGTTGCCAAACGTGAACGCCATACGTCCGGCACCAAAGGTCTCCAGTTGCATGCCGAGCACGCGGGTGTAGAAATCCCGGGTGGCATCGGCATCGCTGGCGGTCAGGACCAAATGGTCAAGATGATCGATCATGGGGTGAGCTCCTTGAATAGGGTCGAAGGCACTTGCTGGTGCATGCCAGTGACACGGGCGGGAATCAGGTGCCCGAGCACAATGTCCCGAATGCCTTGCAGAGGCTGGCGAAGTCGACTGACGACTTTAGGGATGTTTAAGCATTGAATGGCCACGCTCAGTCAACCGATACATCTGCACAGGGCTGCGGGGCGAGTCGGGATCGGTCATTTCTACCAGCCCTGCCGCCAATGCCGGGTTGAGGTACGTGCGACGAAATGATTGCCGATGCGCGAGGCCCAATTGATCCATCAGCTCGCCGGACTTGAACGAAGGATGGCTTGCGAGAACCTTGAGTAGTTTTTTTACCGGGTCGGTTTGTCGTTTCCCGCAACGACGACAAGCGACCGACCTCTTCGCTGATATCTGCGACGAGGGCGAGCATCCGTGAAGTCAGTGTCAACGGTGGCTGGTATTTCTTCATTTACTAAAGTCCATGATCAATCTTCATGTTACAGAGTGGGTTTCTCGCTGAAATCCTTTACGTGTTCGATGAAGCGCGCCACCGCCGGAGCCTTTTCAAAACGGCGATAAACCAGCGACAAGAATGACGAAGGTTGGCAGTCTTGAATACGCCGGTACACCACATTGGGCAACTTGATGTGGTCCACCATTGACTCCGGCACCACGGCCACACCCTGGCCGAGAGACACCAGCGCCACAACAGCAACTAACCCACCCGGTTGAGGCCCAAGCGTTGGCGCATAGCCGCCTTGCGCGGCGACCTGCAAGGTGCCAGAGATCTGTTCGGGGAGAATGAAGATTTCATTCTGCAAATGCGCCGCATTGATTTCTTTCAGACGACACAGCCATGAGCTGCCTGGCAGCGCCAGCGCAAAGCCTTCTACCAACAGACTGACGGTGCTCAGGGCTTCGGGTAAATGCATGGGCGAGCGAACATAACCGACATCCAGCCGCCCCTCCTCGATCATTTCTGGCAAGGCCGACATCAGGTTCTCGCTGATGGTGAAGCCAATGTCCGGATAACGCAGGCGAAAGCTGCTGACCTGTTTTTGCAGCACCCCGGAAAACACCGCCGAAGCCACATAACCCAGCTCGATGTGACCCGTCTCACCGCGCCCCGCACGTTGCGCATTGAGCTGCGCGGCTTCGAACTGACGCACGGTCGGCTCCGCCTCTGCCTGCAAGGCCCTGCCCGCATCCGTCAGGCTGACCTCGCGTTGCAGGCGCAGGAACAAGCGCGTGCCCAAGGCGCTTTCCATGTCCTGAATCTGTCGGGTAAGCGTCGGCGGAGCAATGCCCAGTTGTGCTGCGGCACGGCTGAAATTCCTGTGCTTGGCGACAGCCAGAAAGTAACGAAAGTGGCGTATTTCCATGACTGCATTAGCTCAAAGGTAATGAAGTGCTCAAGCCCAAGTAACAAAGCGCCTAAGGCATTGCAATAAGCTTGCTAGCACGTTACCCATAAAGCAATCGTGTATCTGCGAGGAATGACATGAAAACGCCCAGCCCGCGCATGACTCTGTTGGCCGCCTCGGCGGTCTGCTCGCTTATCGTTCTTGACACCAATATTGTCGCCGTGACCTTGCCCAGTATTGCCCGTGACCTGGGGGCCAATTTCGCCGACATCGAATGGGTGGTCAGCGCCTACATGCTGGCCTTCGCCGCACTGCTATTGCCCGCAGGCAGCATTGCTGATCGTTTTGGCAGGAAGAAGACCCTACTCTGCGGCCTGGCGCTGTTCATTCTGGCCTCACTGGGCTGTGGCGCGGCGCCAAACATCCTCTTCCTCGACATTGCTCGAGCGATCAAAGGTGTAGGGGCCGCGCTGTTATTGACCTCGGCACTGGCGACTATCGGCCATGCGTTCCATGACGAGACCGAACGGGCCAAAGCCTGGGCGTTCTGGGGGGCCTGCATGGGCGTAGCCATGACCGCCGCGCCCACCGTGGGTGGTCTGATTGCCTCATTCGTGGGCTGGCGCTGGATTTTCTACCTGAACCTGCCGCTGGGCTTGCTGCTGGTGAGCATGGTATGGCGCAACATCGACGAGTCGCGCAACGAACAATCAGCGCGGCTCGACCCTTGGGGCAGTCTGGCGTTTAGCGGCAGTCTGCTGTGTCTTATCTGGGGCCTGATCGAGGCCAATCGCATTGGCTGGGACACTTCATTGACCACACTGCGCTTGCTGGCCGGCGTACTGTTGATGGTCCTGTTCGTGGTGGTTCAGCGGCTACAGCTTCGGCCTATGGTCGATCTGCAATTGTTCAAACACCCGCGGTTCGTTGGTGCGCTCCTGGGCATGTTCGCTTACGCAGGTTGTGCCCAAGTGATGATGACGCTATTACCGTTCTACTTGCAGAATGGCCTAGGGTTCACTGCCATCGCCTCCGGGCTGGGCATGTTGCCGTTCGCGCTGACCATGCTCACCTTCCCGAAGATCGGCACGCGGTTATCTCGCCTGTTATCGCCAGCCAGCATGATGGCCCTCGGGCTGATTCTGGTCGGTTGCGGCAACCTGCTAAGCGCCTGGGCGGTGTCGATGGGCGGCTACCTGAGCTTTGCCTGCGCCATCGCCGTCACCGGGGCTGGCGCAGGACTACTCAATGGCGATACCCAGAAGAACATCATGGCGTGCGTACCGCGTGACCGCGCAGGCATGGCGTCAGGAATGAGCACCACGATGCGTTTCAGCGCGATCATGCTCGCCATCGGTGTGTTCGGCGCCTTGTTGGCCAGCCACTCACAACAGGTCTTGACCCGTAGCCTGCAACTCAATGCTCCCGGCTGGCTGGCTCAGACTGATCACATCGTGTCCCGCGTGGTAGCCGGTGACATGGTCGCGGCGATGCAGCCGCTGACGGAGAATGCGCGGCTGATCGTCCAGCCGCTGGCGCAACAGGCATTTGTTTCAGGCTTCAGCACGGTCCTGTGGGTGGCCGGATTGATGGCGCTGCTTGGAGCCCTGCTGGTGGGCACCCTTATGCGCAACCCGATACCCGCGGTTCAGTTGAGTGCTGCATAAACCCTCATGACACCACTCTGTCGCGCAGCGAACTCGGTCGGGGAAGGAACACGCATCAGCGCGACACAGCCAGCCGCCAGACCCGCGCCAGATCACGAGCTCGATCATGCAACAAGCTCGCGGCGTTGCGACAGGCATAACCGAGCGTCATTGGGCCACTGGTCAACGCAAACGCCGCACTGATGCCATGCGCGTACAGATCGGCATAGCCCTCACCCAACGTCCCGGCCAACACGATCACCGGCACCCCCTTGCGCCGGGCAATGCGGGCGACACCGAACGGCGTTTTGCCACGCAGCGTCTGAGCATCAAAACAGCCTTCGCCGGTGATCACCAAATCGGCACCGTCCAGTGCATAGGCCAGGCCCACAAGGTCGGCCACCACCTCTACGCCAGGGCGAAAAGTCGCGTTCAGGTAAGCCTTGGCAGCGAAGCCCATGCCCCCTGCCGCCCCGCAACCGGGTTGGTCGCGCACGTCATGACCCAGAACCTGAGCCGAATGGTCGGCGAAATGCCCCAACGCGGCGTCCAGCTCCAGAACTTGCTGCGGAGATGCCCCCTTTTGTGGGCCAAAAATATGAGAGGCACCCTGCGGACCGCACAATGGGTTGTCGACATCCGCCGCAACCTCAAAGCGCACGTCACGCAAACGTGCATCAAGACCGCCCAGTTCGATCCGCTGTACCTGCGCCAAAGCCTGACCACTCGGAATCAGAGGCTGATCATTACCGTCGAGAAAACGCGCACCCAACGCCGACAGCATGCCACTGCCCGCATCATTGGTCGCGCTGCCGCCAATCGCCAGGATGATACGTTGCGCGCCAGCGTCCAGCGCCGCACGAATCAACTCGCCCGTGCCATGCGTGCTACTCAGGCAAGCGTCCCTTTGCTCAAGGGTCAGTAACTGCAAGCCGCTGGCCATGGCCATTTCAATGATTGCGGTCCGGGTCTGTTCCAGCCAGCCCCACTGAGCCTCGACCGCAACGCCCAACGGTCCGCTGACAGTGGTGCTCATCCACTGCCCATCACAGGCGGCCAGAACCGCTTCGATGGTGCCCTCACCGCCATCGGCCATCGGGCATTGAACTAACTCGGCGTCAGGCCAGACTTCGGCCAGGCCCCCGGCAATAGCATTGGCGACAGCCTGGGCACTCAGGCTGTCCTTGAAAGAGTCGGGTGCGATGACGATTTTCATGGAGGCTCCTATCCGTAATGAGTAGATGTTCTCACCCTAATCGACGTTTTCCGCCTGACCTTCGCCCAAGAAACGTAGGCAGTTATTGGTCATTGGACCAAAACAACATACTGGATTTTAGTCCGCAGTGATTCGAGGCGTCATTTGTACGCCCAGATACAGGCGCAACAAGTCGTCAGTTTTGTAGGGGTCGCAACCGCTGAGCTCCGCGACCTTTTCCAGTCGATAACGCAGGCTGTTGCGGTGAATGCCCAGCGCGTCTGCACAGGCCTGACTTTCGCCGCTGTAGTCGAACCAGCTGCGCAGGGTTTCCAGCAACTGCCCGCTGTTGCTTTCTTGCAGCCGGATGATCGGGGCGGCCACGCCTTGGGCGAGCCAATCGTTGCGATAACGCCAGAACAGCACGGCCGGACGATGAACGGCCAGACGCAACAGCCGCCGCTGCGGATGGACATGGCGGGCGTAATCGAGCAAATCACGCCCCGCAGCACAGGCCTGTTGCAACGTCGCCAGATCGGCCGATTGCTCGACCGTGACCATCCGCACCACGGGCCAGCCCTGCTCGTCGAACTGCTCCAGCAGCAGCGTATCGTCGCGTTCCTTGCCTGCGGCGCGGCACCAGTGCAACAACGTCGGCTCGCGCACCACACACCAACTATGGGCATAACGGGCGTTCAACCAAGTGGCAATCTGGCTGGCCGCAGGCGTTTGCGCAGGCAGCTCGATCAATACCGACTGACGCGGCAATTGCGGTTGCAGCCCCAAATGCTCGGCTTCGTCGACCTGGCTGTCGGGGCAGTCGACCAGCAACAACCGCGAAAGCAGGTCCTCGCTGCGCTGATGCCTCCACTGTTGATCCGCCTGCTGGCGCCGGTGCTCCATGAGCATCTCGGCGGTCATCTTCACCAGCTCGCCATAGACCCGGACCTCGTCCGGCTCACCGGTAATCCCCAGTACGCCCATCAATTTCTGGTCAAGCATCAGCGGCAGATTGACCCCCGGACGCACACCATTCAGATGCTTGGCCGTCTGCGAATCAATCTCCACCACCCGGCTGTTGGCCAACACCAACTGAGCACCTTCATGCCGGGTATACAACCGATCAGCCTCGCCACTACCAATAATGATGCCCAGACAGTCCATCACATTGACGTTGCACGGCAGGATCGCCATGGCACGGTCGACGATGTCCTGCGCAAGGTCGTGATCAAGAGCAAACATGGTGGACTCCGGAGAAGGTGGGTTGCGGTGAAGGTGTTTATAGAAACACTTTTAAATTAGATGGTGAGGAGTCTGCCTGGTTCGGTAAGTTGCAGAGCCTATAAGTTGCAAATGCGGTAAGGCTATTCCCAACGTGGCGCGCGGCGCGGAATCACTTCCGCGCCGTTTTTTCTTCTGGCGCAGAGGCCGTGCTAAGGTTCGCCAAGACTCTGACCACGATGCCCTCAAATGCCCCATCTCGCCCACACCCACCCTCGCCTGACCGCTGCGGCACTGCTCGGTTGTGTCGGTGGTTTTCTTTCCAGCTACGTTGTTCCCGATCTCGCGCCCACCACCCAAATATTGATTGGCTGGAACGTTGGGGTGTGGACCTACCTGATCCTGATGATCTGGCTGACGTTTCGCGCACAAGCCGAGGACGTCAAACGCTTCGCTATGATCGAGGACGAAAATGCCGGACTGGTGTTGGCGACAGTATGCGTGGCGGCGATTGCCAGCCTTGCAGCGATTACCCTGGAACTGGCTGGCAGTAAAGACCTGAGCGTCCACATCAGGTTGCTGCATTACGGTTTTACCGGCCTGACCATTGTCGGTTCCTGGCTGCTCACCGGTGTAATATTCAGCCTGCATTACGCTCGCCTGTTCTACACCGCCACTACCAGTAAACCCCCTCTGCGCTTCGCCGATGGCGAGAAGAACCCGAACTATTGGGACTTTCTTTACTTCTCATTCACCATCAGTGTCGCGGTACAGACAGCAGACGTAGGGGTCGCAAGCCGAGACCTGCGCAAAACCGTACTGGCCCAATCACTGATTGGTTTTGTGTTCAACACCGCGATCCTGGGGTTCTCGATCAACATCGCTGCGGGGCTGTTTGGTTGAGCGGGACCCTGCTTCAATCGCAAGCTACCTGGCGGCACTGTTAGTCTCACGAATAATTTCACTGTGTTTTTGGCGAGGAAAACCACAATGGCTGAACATTCCCTCTTACAGATCGCCGTGCTCGATGACTGGCAGTCGGTGGCGAGTAACGTGGTGGACTGGACCGTTCTCGACCTGATCGGCGAAGTCAGTTTTCTGCACGAGTTCCCGGCAGATACCGCCAGCATGGTGGCGCGCCTGGAGTCGTTTGACGTGGTGTGTGTCATGCGTGAGCGCACCCTGTTCAACGAAGCCTTATTGAGCCAGTTGCCGCGCCTGAAATTGTTGGTCACCGGTGGCATGCGCAATGCCGCAATCGACCTTCCGGCGGCTGCACGACTAGGCATTCAGGTGTGCGGCACTGACAGCTACAAGCATGCCGCCCCGGAAATGACCTGGGCCCTGATCATGGGGATTACCCGCAATCTGGTAGGCGAAGCCAACTCGTTGCGCAATGGCGGCTGGCAGGTCGGCCTGGGCGGCGATTTATACGGCAAGACCTTGGGGATTCTCGGTCTGGGCAGCATTGGTAATTGGATTGCACGCTATGGCCAGGCCTTTGGCATGCGGGTGATCGCCTGGAGCGAAAACCTCACGCCCGAGCGTGCCGCGGAATCGGGCGTGACGTACGTCAGCAAGCAAGCGCTGTTTGAACAGGCGGATGTATTGTCGGTGCACCTGGTGCTCAGCGACCGCAGTCGCGGGATGGTCGATGCACAGGCACTGAGCTGGATGAAGCCCTCCGCGTACCTGATCAACACCGCACGCGGCCCGATCATCGACGAAGCGGCATTGATCAATGCACTGCAACAACGCCGAATCGCCGGAGCGGCTCTGGATGTCTACGAACCTGAACCCCTGCCCGCTGACCATCCATTCCGGCACATGGACAACGTGCTGGCGACACCACACATCGGTTATGTCACCGAGAACAACTACCGGACATTCTTCAGCCAAATGATCGAAGACATCCAGGCATGGCACGGTGGCACACCGATTCGGGTGCTTGGCTGATCATGACCGGCGGGGCAAGCGTGCGCAGCACCTACTCGCCTAACGCAAAGCTCTTCAGGGTTTCGCCGTCCAGCCGGTAGCGCACCCACTCATCCTGCGGCGCGGCGCCGATGGCTTTATAAAAATCGATAGCCGGTGTGTTCCAGTCCAGCACGCTCCATTCGAAACGACCACAACCGCTGTCGTATGCCAGCTTCGCCAGATGCCGGAGCATTTTCTTGCCCGCCCCGCCGCCGCGATGGCTGGCCGAGATGAACAGGTCTTCCAGGTACAAACCCTTGCGCCCCTGCCAGGTGGAATAGCTCAAGAAGTACACGGCGAAACCAATCGGTTCATCATTCTGCAGGCAGATCAGCGCCCGTGCTGGCGACGGCTCGTCGAACAGGCTGCGCTCGATGTCCGCCACACTGGCCAACACTTCATGCTCGGCCTTTTCGTAGATCGCCAGTTCGGTGATAAAACCCAGAATAACCCTGGCATCGGCCCTGGTCGCTTCGCGGATATGGATGCTCACGGTCACGCTCCTGAATTTGAACGGTTTTACTTAACGAAATGCTCTCACCCCGGAGGGCGAACGCTCAGCAGCGAATTGTGTCTCAACCATCAGTGCCGTGCAGCATTCGATGCACGACTTAGCGACATTACTAAATTCGACCCGAGGCGCTTATGGACAGTGAAAAAGATGGCAAGACCCCTGGTCTGTCCGCTGAAGAAGAAAGAGAGGTCGACAAAAACCAGCCCCCACGTGCCGCCGTGCTGCACGAAACCATTCGCCTCCAGGGTGATCAGGAGCTTGAGCGCAGCATCGCCGCTCTTTGGTGGTCGGCCCTCGCTGCTGGTCTGACCATGGGCTTATCGCTGATGGCCATGGGCCTGCTCGATGCTCGACTGCCCGAAGGCGATACCAGCAAAGTAATCGCCAGCCTGGGTTATTCGGCGGGGTTTCTTGCGGTAATTCTGGCACGTCAGCAGTTGTTCACCGAAAACACCCTGACCGCCGTGCTGCCGGTGATGACCAAACCAACGCTGGGCAACTTCGGCCGGCTCTTGCGTTTGTGGGGCGTGGTATTGATCGGCAACCTGACCGGCACCCTGTTGGTGGCCTACGTCATGCTGCACTTGCCGATTTTCGATGCAAAAACCGATGCAGCGTTTCTCGATATTGGCCGTAAGGTCATGGAAAACAACGTCAGCCAGATGTTCTCCAAGGGCATCATTTCCGGCTGGATGATCGCCACCATGGTCTGGATGATCCCGTCCATGGAGAGCGCAAAAATCTGGATCATCCTCCTCATCACCTACCTGATGGCGCTGGGCGATTTCACCCACATCGTCGTCGGTTCGGCCGAGGTTTCATACCTGGTGTTCGCCGGCCAACTGCCGTGGAAAGACTTCTGGCTGACCTTTGCCGGGCCGACCCTGGCTGGCAACATTATCGGCGGCAGTTTTATTTTCGCCCTGATCAGCCATGCCCAAATCCGCAGCGAAAGCGGTCCACCCAAGCAACGAGGAAGCAAGGACCTGGGTCAGCCTGACAAACACAAGAATGAAGAGATAAAGCGCGGATAAGAGCGCGCGCCTATCTGGAAACGGAGCGTCGCGCCTCAACGCCGCCAACGGAAAACTGTTCGGCAAAGGCGGCGCGGCGGAGCTGTTGGGGCTTAAACCTACAACCCTGGCTTCAAGGTTGAAGCGGTTGGACATTGAGTTGGAAGGCGGAAATAAAGGGTAAGCACCCCATCATTATTTTCAGGAATAGTCGCTATCACCCTCACCCCCCTTCTCACCTCGCGGCAGAACAATTAGCCTGCGCGCAATCTATTACCAGACAGCCTTTCGCGCGCATGTTGCAGGCGTGTTTGGTTCACTTGTCCGCCCGAGAACGCTTTTCTTATGAGTACCACGACCCAAACCCGCCACGCCGAGGCCCCCACGATGACGCGAGGCATGGTAATGCTGTTCGCGTTTTGCTGTGGCGCTATTGTCGGCAATATCTATTACGCCCAGCCAATCATCGAGCTGATTGCGCCCGACATCGGCCTGTCCAGCACCATGGCCAGCGTGATCGTGTCGCTGACTCAGATCGGCTACGCGCTTGGGCTGTTCTTCCTGGTGCCGTTGGGCGACCTGCTGGAGAACCGACGGTTGATGATCATGACCTCCCTGTTGGCCATCATCAGCTTGTTGGGCGCAGCGTTCAGTCAACAACCGAATGTGTTTTTGCTCGCGTCGTTGTTGGTGGGGTTCAGTTCAGTGTCGGTGCAAATCCTGATTCCGCTGGCGGCGCATCTAGCACCTGAGGAATCTCGGGGGCGGGTCGTTGGCGGGATCATGGGCGGGTTACTGCTGGGGATTCTGCTGGCACGGCCACTGTCCAGCGTGATCGCCGACCACTTCGGCTGGCGCGCGGTGTTTGTCTCGGCATCGGTACTAATGATGATCATCAGTGTGGTGCTTGCCACCACCATGCCCAAACGCCAACCTGACCATAGCGCCTCGTACGGGCAACTGCTGTTTTCACTGTGGACCTTGCTGCGTACGCAACCCGTGTTACGTCAGCGGGCGTTCTACCAAGGGCTGATGTTTGCTGCGTTCAGCTTGTTCTGGACCGCCGTACCGCTGGAGCTGGCACGCAACCATGGCCTGTCGCAGACACAGATCGCCTTGTTCGCGCTGGTCGGTGCCATCGGCGCGATCGCAGCGCCCATCAGTGGGCGTCTGGCCGATGCCGGACACACCCGCATTGCCAGCCTCGGGGCATTGGTTCTGGCTGCGCTGAGTTTCTTGCCGGCGCTGATTCACCCGATTTACAGCGTGATCGGACTGGCCGTGACCGGTGTGGTCCTGGACTTCTGCGTGCAGATGAACATGGTGTTGGGGCAGCGTGCGGTCTACGCCCTGGATGCCGCCAGCCGCAGCCGCCTGAACGCGCTGTACATGACCAGTATTTTCATCGGAGGAGCCTTCGGTTCGGCGATTGCCAGCGTGCTGTACGACCGCGGCGGCTGGCTATGGATCGTCGTTGCCGGCAGCGCGTTCCCGGTGGTTGCGTTGCTCAGTTTTCTGAAAGACGCGTCAGGCGAACGGCGCGACGCTGTCATCGCTGGCTGATCAGCGCATTGACCCGTCCGGAACATGAGGGGCGCCCGGCTCGAATGCCTTCGCGCACTACACTGCGCGTGCCGGGGTGCCCCACAGGTTCAGATCGTCAGAAATGCAACGCATGCCCCAGCGCACGTAGCGCCGCTTCCTGAACCGCTTCGCCGAGTGTCGGGTGGGCGTGGATGGTGCCTGCGATGTCTTCCAGGCGAGCGCCCATTTCCAGGGATTGGGCAAAGGCCGTAGACAGTTCCGACACGCCGACCCCGACGGCTTGCCAGCCGAGAATCAGGTGATTGTCACTTCGCGCGACCACCCGCACGAAACCGCTTTTCGATTCCAGGGTCATCGCCCGGCCGTTGGCAGCGAACGGGAAGTTGGCGACCAGCACGTCCAGTCCTTCGGCCTTGGCCTCCTGAGGCGTCTTGCCGACCACCACCAGCTCCGGGTCGGTAAAGCACACGGCGGCAATCGCCAGCGGATTGAACTCTCGGTGTTTGCCCGCGACCAGCTCCGCGACCATTTCGCCTTGAGCCATGGCGCGGTGAGCGAGCATCGGCTCCCCCGCCAAGTCGCCAATGGCCCAGACATTACGCATTCTGGTCTGACAACGCTCGTCGATCTTGATCGCCGCGCCGTGCATGTCCAACGCCAGGGCTTCAAGGTTCCAGCCTTGGGTGTGCGGACGACGACCGACAGCGACCAACACCTGATCAGCTTCCAGCTCGAGGGTCTCGCCCTCTGGATTACGCACCTGCAAGGTCTGCGTGACGGGGTCGAAACCTTCGACGCTGTGTTGCAGGTACAGCTTCACACCCAGGGTTTTCAGGGTCTCGGCAATCGGCTGGGTCAGTTCCTGATCGTAAGCCGGCAAGATCCGGTCGCGAGCCTCGACCACGCTGACGTCCGCGCCCAGCTTGCTGTAGGCAATGCCCAACTCCAGGCCAATATAACCGGCACCGACCACGATCAAACGCTTGGGGATGGCGCTGGGTGTCAGCGCTTCAGTGGACGAAATGATCGGCCCACCGAGGGGCAGCATCGGCAGATTGACCGAGGTCGATCCGGTGGCCAGCAGCAGGTGCTCGCACTGAATACGCATGCCAGCGCCTTCAACCTCGACGGTCTTGCCGTCAATGATCCGCGCCCAGCCGTGAATGACCTGAACCTTGTTTTTCTTCAGCAACGCCGCGACGCCCGAGGTCAAGCGGTCAAGCGGTCAACGATGCCGTTCTTCCAGTTCACGCTTTGGCCAATGTCCAGGGTGGGCGGCTGGACACTGATACCCAGCGCCGAGCCTTGACTGAAGCGCGTGGTCTGATGGAACTGTTCCGCGACGTGGATCAGCGCCTTGGACGGTATGCAGCCGACGTTCAGGCAGGTGCCACCCAGTGTCTGGCCTTCGATCAAAATAGTCGGTATGCCCAACTGCCCGGCACGGATCGCCGCGACATAACCGCCGGGGCCGCCGCCGATGATCAGCAAGGTGGTGCTCAGAGTCTGCTGCATGATTACTCCACAAACAGGGTGGCGGGTTGTTCGAGCAAGCCGCGAATGGCCTGGATGAATTGCGCCGCGTCCATGCCATCGACCACGCGATGGTCGAAGGAGCTGGAGAGATTCATCATTTTTCGAATCACGATCTGGCCTTTAATCACCATCGGCCGCTCGACGATGCGATTAACCCCGACGATGGCCACTTCCGGCAGATTAAGTACCGGCGTACTGACGATGCCGCCCAATGCGCCGAGACTGGTCAAGGTAATCGTGGAGCCGGACATCTCGTCGCGACTGGCTTTGCCTGTACGTGCAGCGCTGGCGAGCCGGGAGATCTCCTCAGCGTTGGCCCACAGACTCCGGGCTTCGGCGTGACGGATTACCGGCACCATCAGACCGTTATCGCTTTGGGTCGCAACACCGACATGCACCGCGCCGTGACGAGTGATGATTTGCGCTTCATCGTCGTAGCGAGCGTTGATCTGCGGGAAGTCGCGCAGGGCCACCACCATGGCGCGTACAAGAAATGGCAACAACGTCAGTTTGCCGCGACTGGCGCCCCATTTTTCGTTGAGGTGGACACGCAGTTCTTCGAGCGCGGTGACGTCCACTTCTTCGACATAACTGAAGTGCGCCGCACGGCGGGTGGCGTCTTGCATACGTTGGGCGATTTTGCGCCGCAGGCCGATCACCGGGATCTGCTGTTCGTCATTGCGCTCGGCGTAAGCGGCTGCGGGGGCTGCACTGGCCTGCTGGCTCTGCTCGATATACGCGTCCAGATCTTCATGCCGAATAATGCCGGCCGGACCACTGCCCTGCACAAAACGCAATTCAATACCGGCATCCAGGGCACGCTTGCGCACGGCTGGCGAGGCTAACGGACGATCATTGGCCTGCCGAGTAGACCGGGCTTCCAGCGAGCGTTTTACACCGGGGACAGGCGCGGCTTGAGGTTTGGCTTCAGCCACGACGCTGACATCGACCTTGGGCGGGGCGACAAGCACGGGCTCACGGGCGGATTCGGCCACGGCACCCGAGGCGGTCTCCTTGAGGTTACCGGCGCCTTCGACTTCGATCCGAATCAGCTCACTGCCTACGGCCATGACTTCACCGGGCTGCCCGCCGAGGGCGATCACCTTGCCATGTACCGGGGACGGGATATCGACCATCGCCTTGTCGGTCATGACATCGGCCAGCACCTGGTCTTCAACGACCATATCGCCGACCTTGACGTGCCACTGAGACAATTCAACTTCTGCAATGCCTTCACCAATGTCCGGCATTTTAATAACGTGCGTGCCCATTCAGACCTCCATGACCCGTTTCAAAGCCGCACCCACTCGGGATGGACCGGGGAAATACGCCCACTCTTGAGCATGAGGATAAGGGGTATCCCATCCGGTGACGCGCTCGATAGGTGCTTCCAGATAGTGGAAGCAGTGTTCTTGCACCAACGCCACCAGTTCAGCGCCAAAGCCGCAGGTGCGCGTGGCTTCGTGAACCACCACACAGCGACCGGTTTTCTTCACCGAATTGACAATGGTTTCCAGGTCCAGCGGCCAGAGGCTGCGCAGATCGATGACTTCAGCGTCAATGCCGGTTTCCTCGGCCGCCACTTGAGACACATACACAGTGGTGCCATAGGTCAGCACGGTGACGTCGTTGCCGGGGTGGGCAATCGCCGCCACGTCCAGCGGCACTTTGTAATAACCGTCAGGCACGGCACTCGCCGGGTGTTTCGACCACGGCGTTACCGGGCGGTCGTGGTGACCATCGAACGGGCCGTTATACAGGCGTTTGGGTTCAAGAAAAATCACCGGATCATCATTCTCGATGGAGGCGATCAACAGGCCCTTGGCGTCATAGGGGTTGGACGGCATGACCGTGCGCAAACCGCAGACTTGGGTGAACATCGCCTCAATGCTTTGGCTGTGAGTCTGACCGCCATAAATGCCGCCACCGCAGGGCATGCGCAGGGTCAATGGGGCGGTGAACTCGCCGGCCGAGCGATAGCGCAAACGTGCGGCTTCAGAAATGATCTGATCCGACGCCGGGTAAACGTAATCGGCGAACTGAATCTCGACCACTGGCCGCAATCCGTAAGCCCCCATGCCCACCGCGACGCCGACGATCCCGCTTTCGGAGATCGGCGCATCGAACACTCGCGAGGTGCCATATTTGCCTTGCAGGCCTTCGGTGCAGCGAAAAACGCCGCCGAAATAGCCCACGTCCTGGCCGAACACAACCACGTTATTGTCACGCTCAAGCATGATGTCCATGGCCGAGCGCAAGGCCTGGATCATGGTCATGGTGGTTGTGGTCATGGCGGTTTCCAACTGAATATTATTGTTGTGATCGTTCATGTCAGATCCCCAGTTGCTGGCGCTGCAGGCGTAGGTGCTCCGGCATCTCTTTATAGACGTCTTCGAAGATGGTCGCGGCGCTGGGCATTTGCCCGCCCGCCAAGGTGCCGTAGCGTTCGGCTTCTTTCTGCGCAGCGATGATTTCGGCTTCGAGCTCGGCGCTGGTGGCCGCGTGCTCCTCTTCGGACCATTGGCCGATGCGGATCAGGTGTTGCTTGAGGCGCATGATCGGGTCGCCCAACGGGAAGTGACTCCAGTCATCGGCCGGACGGTATTTGGACGGATCATCCGACGTCGAGTGCGGGCCGGCACGGTAGGTCACCCACTCGATCAGAGTCGGGCCCAGGTTGCGTCGTGCGCGTTCAGCCGCCCAGGCCGAGGCCGCGTAGACCGCCACGAAATCGTTGCCATCCACCCGCAACGAGGCAATACCGCAGCCCACACCGCGACCGGCAAAAGTCGTTGCTTCGCCGCCGGCAATGGCCTGGAAGGTAGAGATGGCCCATTGATTGTTGACCACGTTGAGGATTACTGGCGCACGGTAGACGTGGGCGAACGTGAGGGCGGTGTGGAAATCCGATTCGGCGGTGGCGCCATCGCCGATCCAGGCCGACGCGATTTTAGTATCGCCCTTGATCGCCGACGCCATGCCCCAGCCAACCGCCTGGACGAATTGGGTGGCCAGATTGCCGGAGATGGAGAAAAATCCGAAGTCACGTACTGAGTACATGATCGGCAGCTGCCGTCCTTTGAGGGGGTCGCGTTCGTTGGACAGCAGTTGGCAAATCAGATCCACCAACGGCACTTCGCGGGCCATCAGGATGCTTTGCTGACGATAGGTTGGAAAACACATGTCGGTTACGTTCAATGCCAAAGCCTGGGCGCTGCCAATGGCCTCTTCGCCAAGACTCTGCATGTAGAACGACATTTTCTTCTGGCGCTGGGCAACGACCATGCGGTTGTCGAAAATCCGCGTCTTGAGCATGGCACGCATGCCTTTACGCAGGATTTCGACAGAAACGCCTTCAGCCCATGGGCCGAGTGCCTGACCTTGATCGTCGAGCACCCGAATCAGGCCTTTGGCGAGGTCAGCGGTATCGGAGGGTTCGACATCAATCGGGGGCTTGCGGACGAGACCGGCATCGTTCAGATGCAGGTACGAAAAATCGGTTTTACAGCCTGGACGGCCAGAAGGTTCAGGAACGTGCAGGCGCAGGGGTTCGTATTCGTTCATGGGCTTTCTCTACGCTCGCTTTTGTCATGTGTTTTTGTTGGGCGCTGGAGCTTGTTCAATCATTGGACGCCGATATCCCCTTTGGAAAATCTTGTCCTACACAAATCATAGGCCTGAGCGTGGAGAATATTTTTCTCAACTTCGTTGCGTGCAGAGCCATTTAAAGATATTTATTCTGAATAAATAGAATAAACAGGCGTATTTGTCTCATGAGAAAGCTTGATCGTACTGACATAGGGATTCTCAACAGTCTTCAAGAGAATGCCAGAATCACCAATGCCGACCTCGCACGCTCCGTCAATCTCTCCCCTACCCCCTGCTTCAATCGGGTCAAGGCAATGGAAGACCTGGGGCTCATCCGGCAACAAGTCACCCTGCTGGACCCGGAACTATTAGGACTGCACGTCAACGTGTTTATCCATGTCAGCCTGGAAAAGCAGGTTGAGGAAGCCTTGCACGAGTTCGAAGAGGCCATCGCCAATCGTCCCGAAGTGATGGAGTGCTATTTGATGGCGGGCGACCCAGATTATTTGATCCGGGTGCTGGTGCCGACCATTCAGGCACTGGAGCGTTTTTTGCTGGATTTCCTGACCAAAGTGCCAGGAGTGGCCAACATTCGCTCCAACTTCGCGCTCAAGCAGGTGCGCTACAAAACGGCGTTGCCATTGCCAGCCAATGGGCTGAGTCTGGAGCGTTAGTGAGCCTGGTACGGACGCTTGTCAGCGTCTGACCCGCTGCAAACGAACCGCCCGTCAGCCACGGCCGTGTTACTATCGCCCCTCATTCGCAGCCGTCTGGCATCGTCGTGAAATCTTCTCTTCTCTTCTTTTTTTGCCCATGACCTCGACGTCCGATACCCAACCCGACTTGCCGACAATTCTTGTTGTCGATGACGAGTTGCGCTCGCGGGAGTCGCTGTGTCGGGTGCTGAATCAAGAGTTTGAAGTGCTCCTGGCCGACTCGGCGATCGAGGCCCGCAAGCTGCTCGAAGAGCACCCGGTCTCGGTGATTATCTGCGACCAGCGCATGCCCGGCATGAGTGGCATCGAGTTCCTCCAGGAAGCTCGCGAGCGCTGGCCGGAAGTCGTGCGTATTGTTCTTTCCGGCTACACCGATTCGGAAGACATCATCAACGGCATCAACCTCGCCGGGATCTATCAGTATCTGCTCAAACCCTGGTTACCGGAGCACTTGCTGAGCACCGTACGCAACGCGGTGGAAAGCCAGGCCCTACAAAATCATATGCAACGACTGGATCTGGAGCTGCGCGCCGGCACGCCAGTGTTGCGACGGCGCAACCAGGAGACCCTTTCCAGGGTCCGTGAAACCTTCGACTTTTCACGCATTGTGCGCGCCGTTGGCGGACCGCTGGATGCGCTCTGTGAAATGGCCGCGCGCGTTGCCCGCTACGACCTTCCAGTGCTGCTGCTGGGTGAGTCGGGCACCGGCAAGGAACTGCTCGCTCGCGGCATTCACTATGCCAGCCCGCGAGCGGCCAACGCGTTTGTCATGGAGAACTGCGCGGCGCTGCCCGACACCCTGCTTGAGTCCGAGCTTTTCGGTCACAAGCGTGGCGCCTTCACCGGCGCCCACCAGGATCACATCGGCCTGTTCCAGAGGGCAAACGGCGGCACCCTGCTGCTCGACGAGATCGGTGATACTTCACCGGCGTTTCAGGTCAAGTTATTGCGGGTTCTGCAAGAAGGCGAGCTGCGTCCGGTCGGCGCGTCCAGCACAGTGCGAGTCGACGTTCGGGTCATTGCCGCGACCCACCGCGACCTTGAAGAGGACGTGCGCGCCGGACGTTTCCGTAGCGATCTTTATTACCGGCTGGCGGGCGTCAGCCTGGCGCTGCCGCCACTGCGCGAACGCAGCGCTGACGTATTACCGATTGCCAACAAGTTGCTGGATGACGCCCGCCAGGAACTCGATCTGCCCGAATTGAACTTCGCCAACGATGCCTTGGCCAGCCTGATCGGCTATTCCTGGCCCGGTAATATCCGCGAACTGCGCAACGAGATTTACCGCGCCGCCGCCTTGTCCGATGGCGCGCAAATCAACGCGCGGGCCTTCTCCTGGCGCGTATTGCAAGGCCAGGCCAGACTTGCCCTGTCCACCAGTACACCGACCTCAAGCCCAAGCGGGACATTGCAAGAGCAACTCGACGCCATCGAGGCAACCCTGTTAAAAGAGTCGCTGTTGCGTCATCGCTGGAACAAGACCCACGCGGCCCGTGAGTTGGGCCTGTCCCGCGTAGGCTTGCGGCAGAAACTGCGCCGCTTCGGTTTGGAGGAGTCCTGATGAAAGACAACGCGTTCAACGTGCTTTGGCTGCAATCGGGTGGCTGTGGGGGCTGCACGATGTCGCTGCTGTGCGCCGACACTCAGGACTTCGCAGGCATGTGGCGCAGTGCCGGAATCGAACTGCTCTGGCACCCGTCGCTGTCGCTGGAAACCGGCGACGAAATGGTCAGTATCCTCAACGACTGCTTGCAGGGACGTACCCGTCTCGACGCGCTGTGTATCGAAGGCTCCATGCTTCGCGGCCCCAACGGCACCGGGCGCTTTCACATGCTGGCCGGCACGGGTCGGGCAATGATCGACTGGGTTCGGGACCTGGCCGAAGTAGCCGAATACACCTTGGGCATCGGTACCTGCGCCGCGTATGGCGGCATCACCGCTGCCGGTAATAACCCGACGGACGCCTGCGGCTTGCAATACGACGGCCATCGCCTGGGCGGCTTGCTGGGTGCCGATTACCATTCACGTCGCGGCCTGCCGGTGATCAACGTTGCCGGATGCCCGACTCACCCTGGCTGGGTCACCGACACCCTCATGTCACTGGCCGCCGGCCTGTTCGCCGAGCCCGACCTGGACATCCTGGGGCGGCCGCGCTTCTACGCCGATCAGTTGGTTCACCACGGCTGCACGCGTAACGAGTTCTACGAATACAAGGCCAGCGCCGAGAAACCTTCGGACCTCGGCTGCATGATGGAAAACCTCGGCTGCAAGGGCACCCAGGCCCACGCTGATTGCAATACGCGCTTGTGGAACGGCGAAGGCTCCTGCACCCGTGGCGGCTATGCCTGCATCAACTGCACCGCCCCTGGTTTCGAAGAACCGGGGCATGCGTTCAACCTCACGCCCAAGGTGGCAGGCATTCCCATCGGCCTGCCAACCGACATGCCCAAAGCCTGGTTTGTCGCCCTGTCAGCGCTGTCCAAATCGGCAACGCCCAAGCGGGTCAAGCAGAACGCTACGTCCGACCATCAACTCATCGCGCCCGTTGTGCTTATCCCACGGCGTTAGGAAAGCCTTATGTCACGTCTGGTGGTGGGTCCTTTCAATCGTGTCGAAGGTGACCTCGAAGTGCAGCTTGAGGTGGAAGACGGCCGCGTGCGTTCGGCGCAGGTCAACGCCACCATGTTTCGCGGCTTCGAGCAAATACTGCTACAACACGCCCCGCTTGATGCGCTGGTCTATGCCCCACGTATCTGTGGGATTTGCTCGGTATCGCAGTCGATTGCCGCCGCCCGTGCACTGGCCTCACTGGCTGGCGTGCAACCGCCTGACAACGGTCTGCTGACGATTAATCTCATGGCGGCGACAGAGAATCTCGCTGACCACCTGACTCATTTCTATTTATTTTTCATGCCCGACTTCGTGCGCCCGGCGTATGCAGAACGACCGTGGTACGCGGCGGCTCAGGCGCGCTTTACGCCGGGCCAGGGCAGCCAGCAACGTCTGGCGGTGTCCGCCCGCAAACGCTGGCTGGATCTGATCGGCACCCTGGGCGGAAAGTGGCCGCACACTGGCTCCATCCAGCCCGGCGGCTCGACCCGTGCCATTGATGCGGCCGAACGCCTGCGTTTGCTGACACGGGTGCGCGAGTTCCGCCAATTTCTCGAAACCGAGCTGTTCGCCACCCCACTGGAGCGCATCGTCGGGCTTGGCAGCGAAAACGAACTTTGGGCCTGGCAGGCAGAAGCGCCAGGCCAAGGCGATCTGCGCCAGTTCCTCGATATCACGCTGGACAGCGGTCTGGAGCATCTCGGTCCGGGACCGGGGCTCTACCTGTCCTATGGCGCCTATCCGCAGCCCGACGGACATATGGTGTTCCCACAAGGCCTGTGGAACGCTGCTAAGCAGCGGGTAGAAAGCCTGGAGCTGGCGGATATCAGCGAGGACGCCGCCCACGCCTGGCTGGATGACAGCGGCGGCCCGCTGCATCCGGCCCAAGGCCAAACCGAGCCGCTGGCAGAAAAACTTGCCGCCTATACCTGGAACAAGGCCCCACGACTGGCAGGCGCCGTGCTCGAAACCGGCGCCTTGGCCCGTCAACTGATCGCGGGTCAACCGTTGCTGCGCGACGCTGTCGCCCGCTGCGGGGCAACCGTCTACACCCGTGTACTGGCTCGGCTGGTGGAACTGGCCCGTGTAGTGCCGCTGATGGAGCAGTGGCTGATGGCCCTGCGCCCCGGCGAACCCTATTATCGCGCCGCAGAACTGCCCGACAACGGCAGCGCCGTGGGCCTCACTGAAGCGGCGCGCGGCGCCCTCGGCCATTGGCTTCGGGTCGAGCACGGACGCATCGCCAGCTACCAGATCATCGCGCCGACCACCTGGAATTTTTCCCCGCGTGACGCTCAGGGTCGGCCCGGTGCACTGGAGCAAGCCCTGGAGGGCGCACCCGTGCTGCCCGGCGAGAAAACGCCGGTTGCGGTGCAGCATATCGTTCGTTCTTTCGACCCGTGCATGGTTTGCACGGTGCATTGAACCTGGAGAACGTCATGGCGCGCAAAGCAGCGCCAGGCAACCTCGACGAGGACGCCTGGCTGGAAGTGATCGGCAAGATGGATGAAGTCTATTCACAGCTGGTGCAGGACGAAATCGCCCTGGAAGAAAAAAATGCCGAGCTGGAGCAGTCGCAGCAATTCATCGCCGGGCTGCTGTCGTCCATGTCCGACGTGCTACTGGCCTGCGACCCGGACGGACGCATCGAAGAATCCAACAATGCCCTGCGCACACTGGTAGGACGCGACGAACAGACACTCCTCGGCAGCCCGGTCTACGCCTTGCTGGCCGACGCGCGAAGTGACGAACAGCTGCGCAAGACATTGGCCGGCCTGCGCAGACCCAATGCCAGCGCCAGCCTCGAACTGAATTTCAAAGACAGCCTCGGCGCGCCGGTGCCAGTGGATATCAGTTGCACCGTGCGCAGTACTGGCAACGGACGCTGCATCGGTCACGTGCTGGTGGGGCGCCCGCTGGGTGAGCTGAAACACGCCTACCGCCAGTTGCACGAAGCCCACGAAGCCCTTAAGCGCACCCAGCAACAACTGCTGCATGCGGAGAAAATGGCCTCCCTCGGTCGGTTGGTCGCCGGGGTCGCCCACGAACTGAACAACCCAATCAGCTTCGTACTCGCCAATGCCCATGTTTTGGGGGGTTACCGAGAGCGTCTTGAGCAGTATCTGGAGGCGGTCAACGCCGACGAACCACGGGAGATACGTGAAGCCCTGCGCCGACAGTTGCGCATTGACCCACTGCTGGCCGACCTGCCGTCGCTGATCGAAGGTACGCTGGAAGGCGCGCAACGGACCGCCGACATTGTCAGCGCGCTGAAGCGCTTTTCGGCGGTGGATCGCGAGACGCTGGGCGAGGTTGCGCTGAACGAAGTAATCGAGCGGGCCATTCACTGGATCACCCGCGGCATCGCACCAGATCTGCGCGTGCACTGGCACCCCGAAGGTGCACCTTGTGTGCACGGCAACAGCGGGCAGTTGCTGCAAGTGCTGATGAACCTGATGCAAAACGCCTACGACGCCGCCCAGGCTGCCGAGCGCGAAACACCGGAAGTGTGGATAAGCGTCGAACAGGAACCCGGCTGGGTCACCCTGCGCCTGCGCGACAACGGCAGCGGCATTGCCGCAGAACATCTGACCCAAGTGTTCGACCCCTTCTTCAGCACCAAACCGGTTGGCAAGGGCACAGGCCTGGGGCTGTCGATCAGCTACAGCATTGTCGAACGCTGCGGTGGCCGTCTGATCGCAGGCAATCATCCTAAAGGCGGGGCCGAGTTCACCCTGATCATCCCCAGCCAGTCCGCTGACTAAGCGCAGACGCGCCTAGCGCCACTGCAAAGCGAGTATCCGTTTACCCACGAACAGTGCAAGAACAGTGTCCAGCGCACGGCACACAAACACGGCTGCAGCGCGTTCGAACAGGGCTGGCACAGGGTTTGTATGACATTCTCTTTGATTTCCAGCCAGCCCCCCTTCCTTGCGGAGTACCCATGCCTGTATCCAACGCCGCCGGAACCGCCAAAAGCGCGGCACCTTTGATCTTCAAGCGCCACGTGGTGATGATTTTCGGTGGCCTGCTCGCCGTCAATCTTATGGCCTGGCTCTGGGCCTTCATTGCCTTCCGCGACTACCCGTTGCTGCTCGGCACCGCGTTCCTCGCCTACAGCTTCGGCCTGCGTCATGCCGTCGATGCGGACCATATCGCCGCCATCGATAATGTCACTCGCAAGCTGATTCAAGAGGGTCAACAGACCGCCACCGTGGGCCTGTTCTTTTCCTTGGGACACAGCACCATCGTGATCCTCGCGACCTTGGTCATCGCCTTGACCGCCTCGACGTTCAAGGCGGACATTGAGGCGTTCCACGGTATCGGTGGCCTGATTGGCACCTCGGTTTCCGCCGTCTTCCTGCTATTGGTGGCGCTGATCAACCTGATCATCCTGCGCTCGGTGTACCTGGCTTTTCGCCGGGTTCGGCGCGGCGAGCGGGTCGGCGAACAAGAGATGAATGCAATGCTGGCGGGCGGCGGCCTGATTGCGCGACTGGTACGCCCACTGTTCGGCCTGATCAGCCGCAGCTGGCACCTTTACCCACTGGGCTTTCTGTTTGGCCTGGGCTTCGATACCGCCACGGAAATAGGTTTGCTGGGCATTTCAGCGGCACAGGCTTCGCAGGACTTGCCCATCTGGTCGATCCTGGTCTTCCCCGCGCTGTTCACCGCTGGCATGGCGCTGGTCGATACCGCCGACAGCGTGATGATGACCGGCGCCTACCACTGGGCGCTGATCAAACCTGCGCGCAAGCTCTACTACAACCTGACCATCACCTCGGTCTCGGTGTTGGTGGCGCTGCTGGTGGGTGGCCTGGAAGTGCTGCACCTGATTGCCTCGCGCCTGGGTCTGGAAGGTGGCGCATGGGACGTTATCGCGTCCCTGAACGACGACTTCGGCTTGATCGGCTACCTGATCATCGGGCTCTTCATCCTCACGTGGACCCTCTCCCTGCTGTTCTACCGCCTTAAAGGCTACGACCGGCTGGACCTCGACTACCCCGCGGCTTAAAGCGGGTCCCCGCCTGACAAACAGGTCGGAGCCTTCGGGGCAGCGTTGGCTGAGCGACAGCGCTGCCCTCACCGATCAGCCCGTTACCAGTAAAGAAGACCAGTGGAAACCAAGTATCCACTACTGCGCGTTCGACCCTAAAGCGCAACGCTCGAATACGATTAAAAACTCCTTAAAAAACAACCATATACATGAAATTAAGCGCTACCCGGCAAGGCCGCGACGAAATGGCACAGGTCTTGTAGTTACCAGGCATTACTTTCAGTACGTGGCGTGCAACCCCACTCGAAGAATATTCCTGGGGAGGAGAAAACAGGTGACCGAAACATTTTATGAAGTGATGCGCAGACAGGGCATCTCACGTCGGAGCTTTCTCAAGTTCTGCTCCCTAACCGCGACGTCACTGGGGCTCGGCCCGGCGTTCATGCCCAAAATCGCCTGGGCGATGGAGAACAAGCCGCGCACGCCGGTGCTCTGGCTGCATGGCCTGGAATGCACCTGTTGTTCCGAGTCGTTCATCCGCTCCGCGCACCCGCTGGCCAAGGACGTGGTGCTGTCGATGATCTCCCTGGATTACGACGACACCCTGATGGCTGCTGCCGGGCACCAGGCCGAAGCCATCCTCGACGAGGTCATGACCAAATACAAAGGCAACTACATCCTCGCCGTTGAGGGCAACCCGCCGCTGAATCAGGACGGCATGAGCTGCATCATCGGTGGCAAGCCGTTCATCGAACAATTGAAGCGCGTTTCCCGCGATGCCAAGGCGATCATTTCCTGGGGCTCCTGCGCCAGTTGGGGCTGCGTGCAAGCGGCCAAACCCAACCCGACCCAAGCGGTGCCGATCCACAAGGTCATCACCGACAAACCGATTATCAAAGTGCCGGGTTGCCCGCCGATCGCCGAAGTCATGACCGGGGTGATCACCTACATGCTGACCTTCGACCGTTTGCCTGAACTGGACCGTCAGGGTCGGCCGAAAATGTTTTACAGCCAGCGTATCCACGACAAGTGCTATCGCCGTCCGAACTTCGACGCCGGCCAGTTCGTCGAGGCCTGGGACGATGATGCCGCACGCAAGGGCTACTGCCTTTACAAAGTAGGCTGCAAGGGCCCGACCACCTACAACGCCTGCTCGACCGTGCGCTGGAATGGCGGCACCAGCTTCCCGATTCAATCCGGGCACGGCTGTATTGGCTGTTCCGAGGAAGGGTTCTGGGACAAAGGTTCGTTCTACCAACACCTGACTGACGTCAACGCCTTTGGTGTGGAGGCCAATGCCGATCAAATCGGTCTTGCCGCAGGTGTCACGGTCGGCGCTGCGGTCACTGCCCATGCCGCAGTGACCGCCCTCAAACGCGCCAGCAACGGCAAAACGCCCACTGCACCGCATGACGCCCCAGCGACAAGACAGGAATAACCATCGATGAGCAACTATTCGACCCAGGGTTTCGACCTGAACAACACTGGCCGACGCATCGTCGTTGACCCTGTCACTCGCATCGAAGGCCATATGCGCGTAGAGGTCAACCTCGACGCCAACAACATCATTCGCAACGCGGTCTCCACCGGCACCATGTGGCGCGGCCTCGAAGTCATTCTCAAGGGCCGCGACCCGCGTGACGCCTGGGCGTTCGTCGAGCGCATCTGCGGCGTGTGCACCGGCTGCCACGCGCTGGCCTCGGTACGTTCAGTCGAAGATGCACTGGGCATCCGCATTCCGCCGAACGCGCACCTGATACGCGAAATGATGGCCAAGACCCTGCAGATCCACGACCACGCAGTGCACTTCTATCACCTGCATGCGCTGGACTGGGTGGACGTGGTGTCCGCACTCAAGGCGGACCCCAAGCGTACTTCGGAATTGCAGCAACAAGTCTCGCCGTCTCACCCGTTGTCGTCGCCCGGCTATTTCCGCGACGTACAGAATCGGCTGAAGAAGTTTTTCGAAAGCGGCCAGCTCGGGCCGTTCATGAATGGCTATTGGGGCAACCCTGCCTACCAATTGCCGCCTGAAGCCAACCTGATGGCGGTCACCCATTACCTCGAAGCCCTCGACCTGCAAAAAGAATGGGTGAAGATCCACACCATTTTCGGTGGCAAGAACCCGCACCCGAACTACCTGGTGGGCGGCGTGCCCTGCGCGATCAATATCGACGGCGACCTGGCCGCCGGTGCCCCGCTGAACATGGAACGGCTGAACTTCGTCCGCGCCCGCATCGATGAAGCGCTGACCTTCTGCCGCAACGTTTATGTACCGGACGTGCTGGCCATCGGCACCATCTACAAACAGAAAGGCTGGCTGCATGGCGGCGGTCTGGCCGCGACCAACGTGATGGACTATGGCACTTACGCCAAGGTCAATTACGACGACAGTACCAACCAGTTGCCGGGCGGCGCGATTCTCAATGGCAACTGGGACGAGATCCTTCCGGTTGATCCTCGCGATCCGGAGCAAGTGCAGGAGTTCGTCACCCACTCTTGGTACAACTACCCGGACAACGATAAAGGCCTGCACCCGTGGGACGGCATCACCGAAGCCAATTACGAGCTGGGGGCGAAGACCAAGGGCACACGGACTGCCATCGAAGAAGTCGACGAAAGCGCGAAGTACTCTTGGGTCAAATCGCCTCGCTGGCGTGGGCATGCCATGGAGGTCGGGCCACTGGCTCGCTACATCCTTGGGTATGCCCACGCACTCAAAGGCAACCCGCACTGTCAGCGAGTCAAAGAGCAACTTGAGGGCGCGTTGCAGGCGGTCAACCACAGCCTGCCCAAGACCCTCGGCATGCCTGAGACCGACTACAGCGCCAAGATATTGTTGCCGAGTACCATCGGCCGCACCCTGACCCGCGCGCTGGAGGCCGAATACTGCGCGGAGATGATGGTCGACGACTGGAACGAGCTGATGACCAACATCCGCAACGGCGACCGTTCCACCGCCAACGTCGAGAAATGGGACCCTGCCACCTGGCCGTCCGAAGCCAAAGGTGTCGGCATCGTCGCCGCACCGCGTGGCGCGCTGGGCCACTGGATACGCATCAAGGACGGTCGCATCGAAAACTACCAGTGCGTCGTGCCGAGCACCTGGAACGGCAGCCCGCGTGACGCCAAGGGACAGATCGGGGCTTTCGAAGCCGCCTTGATGAACACCCCCGTGGCCATTCCCGATCAGCCAGTGGAAATCCTGCGCACCCTGCACTCCTTCGACCCTTGCATGGCCTGCGCGACCCACGTGATGAGCGAGGACGGCGCAGAGCTGAGCACCGTCAAGGTGAGCTGAGTAATCAAGGCATCCGGCAGGTGCGAAAAGGCACCTGCCCTTCCAAAGGTGAAGATATGACCCTCCAGACCGAAACACCCATGGGCCTGCCGGAGTACGTTTACGAGGCACCGGTGCGCCTGTGGCATTGGATCAACGCCGCCTGCATTCTGGTACTGGCGGTAACCGGGTACTTGATCGGCTCCCCATTGGCTACCCAGCCAGGCGAGGCCAGCGCACACTTCCTGATGGGCTACATCCGTTTTGCGCACTTCAGCGCAGGGTATGTGTTTGCCATTGGCATCCTGGGCCGCGCCTATTGGGCGCTGGTGGGCAACCATCACGCCCGCGAGCTGTTCTCGGTTCCGGTGTTGAGCAAAGCCTACTGGACCGATTTCCTCAGTTGGCTGCGCTATTACCTGTTCATTGGCCCTACGCCGGAGCCCACATTCGGGCACAACCCACTGTCGCGCTTTGCAATGTTTTTTGTCTTCCTGCTGAGCTCGCTGTTCATGGTACTGACCGGTTTCGCCCTCTACGGCGAAGGCTCGCAAATGGGCTCATGGCAGGAACGGATGTTCGGCTGGGTACTGCCATTGCTCGGGCAATCCCAACAAGTCCACACCCTGCATCACGTGGGCATGTGGGTCATCGTGGTGTTCATCATCCTGCATGTGTACGCCGCTGTGCGCGAAGAAATCAACGGTCGCCTCAGCCTAATAGGCGGGATGATCTCCGGCTACAAGACCTTCAAAAAATGAACACACCGACAGAGTCGCACATGATCACCTCAGAATCGCCCCGTCCGCGCATCACCGTATTGGGAATCGGCAACCTGCTGTGGGCCGACGAAGGCTTCGGCGTGCGCTGTGTCGAGGCCTTGCAACAACGCTATGAGTTCGCCGACAACGTCGCGCTGATCGATGGCGGAACCCAGGGTCTGTACCTGATCCAGCATGTACAGGAAGCCGATTACCTGCTGATTTTCGACGCCGTCGACTACAACCTCGCCCCCGGTGAATTGAAATTCATCGCCGATGACGAAGTGCCCAAGTTTCTCGGGATCAAAAAGCTCAGTCTGCACCAGACCGGCTTTCAGGAAGTGCTGATGCTGGCCCAACTGACTGCTCACTATCCTCAACGAGTCCTGCTGATTGGTTGCCAGCCAGAGCAGATGATGGACTATGGCGGCAGCTTACGACCCAGCGTCAAGGCAGCCATGGAAGGCGCGCTGGACGAAGCCGTTCGGGTGCTTGAAACCTGGGGTGCCGAGCCGCGCAAACGTGCTTCGCCGCTTAACGGGGACGACGCTGTGACCCTGCCGCACCTGGAATTGCAACGCTACGAAGGCGAACGCCCGTCCGCGCAGACCGCCTGCCGGATCGGTGACGAACGCATCCTCGCCAGGCGCGCCTGATATGTGCATCGGACTGCCCATGCAAGTGGTTGCCGTAAACCCTGGCTCAGCGCTGTGCCGTGACCGACACGGCGAGGAACGGCTCATCGATACGGCGCTGGTCGATACCTGCACCGTCGGTGACTGGTTGCTGATCTTCCTCGACGCAGCGCGCGAACACCTCGATGCACGACGGGCAGCGGAGATCGACTCGACCCTCGCCATGCTCGAAGCCGCACTGTACGGCACCCCGCCAACACCCGACAGCGCGCCCGGTTTCAGTCTGCCCTCCGCGATGAACGCCGAACAGCTCGCCGCCCTGCTGGGCCAGATGCCACCCGTTGCTGCGCGTACGCGGCCTAACCTCAAGGAACCCATATGAGTGAATCCGCCGCCTTCATGGCGCCCATTCCCGCCACCCCTGCTATCCCGCCACTGATCACCCGTCTGGTAGAGCAATTCGATGCCACCTGGATTGGCAGCGACAACCTCGACGCCTGGCTCGCTGAAAGCGGTGACTGTCTGTTACTGCTGTGCGGTGACCCGGTGCGCCACCCTGAATCCCTGGATGTGGCGGTGGTGTTGCCCGAACTGCGCCAGGAAGTTGCCAGGCGCCATGGCTGCACCCTGCGGTTGGGCGTGGTTCATCGCGCCGAGGAAGAAGCCATCGCGGCACGCTTTGCCCTGCGTCGCTGGCCAACCCTAGTCTGGCTGCGCGACGGTGGCTACGTCACCACCATCGACGGCATGCATGACTGGGACGAATACCTCAGCCTGGCCGACAAGGCCTTGAACCTGAGCAACGCCCGCATCCCCTTGTTCGCCGAAACGCCCAGCGGCGCTACCGGCGGCTGCCAGTGAACAGAGGAACGCCCATGGCCCCGCAAATGTACATCCCGGTGGTCGATCTAGGCCCAGGCTCTCAAGTGGAAGACGAGGTCCTCGAATACATCAGCATGCCGCAAGGTATGTACACCCACAGCGCCCCGATACTGCCCGAACCGGAAGAACTGGACACGCTGCCAGGCGCCCGCCAAGCCTTGCAGGACCTGCTGCAAATGCTCCACACCTGCAATCGCGGTGAAGTGACCCGGAGCCTCGACCTCAGCGGACTTGAAGCCGGCGACCGCACGCTGCTCGATCAACTGCTCGGTGAGGGCGAAGTCAGCGTACGCGTTGTCGTGCAAACCCCGTTGCGCATCCAGGAATCGATCTTCGCCGGGGTCTGGCGAATTTACGGTGAGGGCCACGACTATGTCGAAGTCGGCGCCGCACCTGTGCAACTGCGCACTACCGCCCATGCCGCGGCCCGACCAGCCGCGTTTGACCTGCCGTCACAACTACCGCCTGGCGTGATGAACGCTCCGGCGATTCTCACCGAGGTGGAAGACCAGACCCGGCACTGGCAAACCGGTAGCCCCGCGCACGTGATCAACCTGACACTGCTGCCGCTGTCCGAACAAGACATTGCCTTCCTCGACGCTTATTTGCCGGTCGGCCCGGTGCGGGCACTGGCTCGCGGTTACGGCAATTGCCGGATCAGCAGCACACTGGTGCACAATTGCTGGCGCGTCACCTACTTCAATTCCCAGGACGCGCAAATCCTCGACACCATCGAGATCACCGACTTGCCAGAAGTGATTTGTGCTGCGCCGGAAGACCTCAGCGATTCGCTGGAACGCTTCGAGGATGTCATCCAATGGTTCGAAGGGCAGTAACATGACCGACAGACCCAGCTTCGAAGGCAGCTACAGGGGCGACTCCGCGCGCATCAGCGATACCACCCGTCTGGAGTGCAAAATCTGCTGGTGGGTGTACGACCCGAGCGAGGGCGACCCGGTCTGGCAAATCGAGCCCGGCACGCCGTTTTCAGCGCTGCCGGACCATTGGTGCTGCCCGAACTGCGATGGTGCCGCCGAGCAGTTCATGGTGATCAATGACACAGTCTGAATCGCCACCCTCCCCGACCCTGCGGGGTGAGGCGCTGGCTGCCCACTTCAGAGACATCGCCGACACCCGCATGCGCGGCCTGCCCTTTCTCAACCCAAGGCTGGACGTCGAGGCGGTAGGCTTCGCCGTGCAGATTGCGGGTGAAGATGCGACCTCTGGCGTACTCGGCATTCTGATCACGCCCTGGTTCATGAACCTGATGTGGCTCGCGCCCGCCTTGAGTGCACCGCTGGCCCAAGGTGCCTCCCGAGAGCATTTTTTCGGTGGCCAGCGTCTGACATTCATAGGCGCAGTCGACGAGGCGTTCGGCGTTTACCAAAGCTGTTCGTTGTTTTCCCCGATGTTCGAGTTCGCCGATCAAGCGGCGGCCCGCGCTACCGCCGAACAGGTGCTCAGCCTGTTGCGCGACACCCCCAAAGAGGAAGAGCCGCAACACCCGGCGCTCAGTCGTCGCGCCCTGCTGTTCGGGCGTCGGCCTGGTGCCTCGGAATGAATGCCTCAAGCAGTTTGTCGCCACTCGGTGGATCGCTGAGAGTGCGTCCCGGTCAGCAACCGGCGATCATTGGCGGTCGGCCATTACTGGCGGCTCGGATATTGCGAGGCCAGCCACCCGAGGCCGCCGCGCAACGACTGCCCCTGCTCTACAGCCTGTGCGGTCAGGCCCATCGTTTGACTGCACAACTGGCCATCCGCGCAGCACTGCAGGGCCAGACGAACACCCTCGTGGCCGCCAGCCAGGCGTTGCTGGCCGAAACTCGCCGTGAACACTTGCGACGCGTCTTGCTGGACTGGCCGCCGCTACTCGACCCAGGCGCTCCGCGCCCCTCTCCAGGGGAAATGCGCGCGTGGGATCAGGCACCCGAAGCGGCCATGACTTTCTGGCTTGGCGGCCCGGTACGCGCCTGGCTACAGCAGTGGGAAGACGACCCTCATCACGCGTTGCTGGAATGGACCCAGCGCAACGAACACTGGCTGAGCCGCATACTTGCCAACTGCCGCAGAGACGCAGACGCCCTGCAATTGCCGGTGCATGCACTGCAACTGATCACCGATACCCCGGCGCTGCACGCCGTGGCAGATCACCTGCGCCGTTCCACCGACTTTGCCCTGCGCCCTGAGCTGAATGGACAGCCGTGCGAAACCGGCAGTTGGACCCGGTTCGGCGAAACACATCC
The DNA here is from genome assembly GCF_034314155.1 of Pseudomonas sp. 5C2. Lineage (NCBI taxonomy): Bacteria > Pseudomonadati > Pseudomonadota > Gammaproteobacteria > Pseudomonadales > Pseudomonadaceae > Pseudomonas > Pseudomonas sp. 5C2. Next base: position 2,121,756 of record NZ_JAVIWH010000002.1, read on the forward strand.
GGAACGCTACACCAGCGCCTGGCTGAGGTTGGGGGCGCGGGTCGCCGAATTGGCACGACTGTCACTGCCCGATGCCCGCCCACCGGCGCTTGGGGTGATAGCGTTGGGTCAGAACGAAGCCCTGGCCTGGAGCGAAACCGCTCGCGGTCTGTTGCTGCATCGGGTATGTCTGGAACGCAGCGGCGGCACCGTGCAGATAGCCGACTATCAGATCGTCGCCCCCACCGAGTGGAACCTTCATCCGCAGGGTGCTCTGGCCCTGGCGCTGTCATCGCTGCCGAGCGCCGATCCACGCAGCCAGCGCCAGGCTGAACTGTTGATGGCAGCCTTCGATCCCTGCATCGCTTTTACGCTGGAAACAGACAAAGACAACCACCAAGGACAATCAAGCCATGCATGAACTGAGTCTGGCGGGCGGAATTCTCAGCGCCGTGGAAGCAGCGGCTGCCGCTGATCCGTTCGTGCGCGTCAGCCGTTTGCGCCTGGAAGCCGGAAAGTTGGCAGGGGTCGAGGTACACGCGCTGCGTTTCGCCTTGGAAGCGCTGGCACCGGGCACCTTGCTGGCCGGTGCGCAGATCGACATCGAAGAACCGCACGGACAGGCCTGGTGCCTGGACTGCGCCGCCACTGTGCCATTAGTCGAGCGCGGCGCACCGTGCCCGACCTGCGGCGGTTTCTGGCTGCAACCTACCGGCGGCACCGAATTACGCATCCTCGACCTGCAGGTCGAGGATCACTGATAGTTGATTTCTGATTTGAAATCTGGAGGAACGCCATGTGCGTCGTTTGCGGCTGCGGTACCGGCCATTCACACGAGCAACACCCAAGCAACGAGTCAACCACCGATAGCGAAGCGCGGGTCGACGCCACGGGCGATCTGCATTACGGCGCGGGCGAAGCGCGGGTCTCGGTGCCCGGCCTGAGCCAGGCAAGGACGATCCGCATCGAGCAAGATGTGCTCGGCGAGAACGACCGCCACGCCGCACGCAACCGAGAGAATTTCATCGCCCACGGCGTGCTGGCCCTCAATCTGGTGTCCAGCCCCGGCTCCGGCAAAACCACCCTGCTGTGTGCCACCCTCCTCGCCCTGCGCGAGCGCCGAGCCGGGTTGCCAATCGCGGTGATTGAAGGCGACCAGCAGACCCGCAACGACGCCGAGCGCATCCGCGCAACAGGGGTGCCGGCGATCCAGATAAACACCGGCAAGGGTTGCCACCTGGACGCACGGATGATCACCGAAGCTTACGCGCGCCTGCCGCTGCACGACGCATTGCATGCCGCAGGGCATGAGCATCACCACCCAAAGGCCCCGCTGCTCTCCAACCACCATCATCACCACGCCGCCCACGATCATCATGCACACGGCGCAGGCGAACCGGCGGGCATTCTGTTTATCGAGAACGTCGGCAACCTGGTGTGCCCGGCACTTTGGGACCTCGGCGAGGCCGGTAAAGTGGCGATCCTGTCAGTCACCGAGGGCGAGGACAAGCCGCTCAAATACCCGGACATGTTCGCCGCTGCAAAGCTGATGATCCTCAACAAGATCGACCTGCTGCCTCATCTGGACTTCGACGTGCAGCGCTGCCTGGACTATGCCCATCAGGTCAATCCGCAGTTGCAGATCATTCAGCTCAGTGCCCGTGACGGCACCGGCCTGGACGCCTGGCTCGACTGGCTACTGGCGGGTGCGCCGGAGAGTGACCGCAAGGCTGCACGCATCGCCGCACTCGAAGCCGAACTGGCAGCGCTGAAAGCGCCGGCCAAGGGGGCCTGACGTGCATAGCCAAAAACTCCCCAACGCGAACGTCTGGCCGCCCGTACTGGCCTGCGGTGCCTGGCTGAAAAACGCAGCCTGTCTGCTGCAACGCGATCAAGTGCTGTGGTCCCCAGTGCATGGCGATTTGGGCGATCCACAAAGTTGTCTGGACCTCGAAGCCTCGCTGGAGCGTTTGCTCGCGCATGCCGACGCTACCCCGCAGGCAATCGTCCATGACCTGCACCCGGACTTCTACAGCTCCCAACTGGCCGTGAGCCTGGCCGCTCGGCTGGACGTGCCCGCGCTGGCGGTCCAGCACCACCATGCGCATATCGGCGCACTCATGGCCGAACATGGGCTCGACGGCCCGGTGCTGGGTCTGGCGCTGGACGGCGTCGGCCTCGGCAGTGACGGCGCCGCCTGGGGGGGTGAGTTGCTATGGGTCGCGCCCCACGCCTGGCGCCGACTCGGGCATCTGCTGCCACTGCCACTGCCGGGCGGCGACATCGCCGCCCGTGAGCCTTGGCGTCTGGCCGCAGCCGCGTTGCATCTACTGGGCCGCAATGAAGAAATCATTACTCGCCTCGGCGCGCTGGTCGGCGAGCAAAGCGCTGGCACCGTTGCAGGCATGCTCCGCCGTAACCTCAACTGCCCACCCAGCAGTGGCGCGGGACGCTGGTTCGATGCCGCCGCCGGTATTCTCGGGATCAGTGTGCGCCAGCAAGCCGAGGCAGAAGCCGCCATCGCCCTGGAACGTCTGGCCAGCGACTATCTGGCAGCGAATGCCGAGCCAACGGTCGAAGGCCTATGGCGCATCCGCGCTGACGGCGTGCTTGATCTACGGCCGCTGCTCACACGTCTATTCGACTTGGCCGATCATGGCCGTAGCGCCGAAGGTGCCGCACTGTTCCACCTGACACTCGCGGCGGCCCTGACTGACTGGGTGCTGCAACAGCCTGCAAAACTGCCGGTACTGCTCGGCGGTGGCTGCTTCGCCAACCGTCTGCTCAGTGCGCGCCTCAGCCATCTGCTCGGCACCCACGGCGTGCCGGTCTTCAGCGCACAGAGCGTGTCCTGCGGCGATGCCGGACTGGCCCTCGGCCAAGGCTGGATCGCCGCCCACTGGCCCGAACTTGAAAGCCAAGCGGCGTTGCCGCTGGAGGAACCTCTGTCATGTGCCTAGCTATTCCCGCCCGTGTGGTCGAACTGCGCAGTGGCGACACCGCACTGGTCGATCTCGGCGGCATCCGCAAAGAAATCTCTATAGCGCTGGTGCCCGAGGCACAGGTCGGCGATTACGTGATTATCCACGTCGGCTATGCCCTGGGCCTGATTGATCCAGAAGAAGCCCAGCGCACGCTGGACATGTTCGACGAGTTGAACCGCACGCAACGGGAAGCCTCATGAAGTACATCGACGAATACCGCGACGGCGAGCTGGCTCAACGCATCGCCGCACGCATCCGCGAAGAAGCCCATCCCGACCGATCCTATCGGTTTATGGAGTTCTGCGGCGGCCACACCCACGCGATTTCCCGCTACGGCGTCAGCGAGCTACTGCCCGACAACGTGCGCATGATCCACGGCCCCGGCTGCCCGGTCTGCGTGCTGCCGATTGGACGTATCGACCTGGCGGTGAAGCTGGCCCTGGAACACGGAGCAATCCTTTGCAGCTACGGCGACACCTTGCGTGTGCCCGCGTCTGAAGGGCTTTCCTTGCTCCGCGCCAAGGCCCACGGCGCCGATATCCGCATGATTTATTCGCCGCTGGATGCACTGAAAATCGCCGAAGCGAACCCGGAACGGCAGGTGGTGTTCTTCGCCATCGGTTTCGAAACCACCACACCGCCCACGGCACTGATCATTCGCGAAGCGGCGGCACGTGGCCTGGATAATTTCAGCGTGCTCTGCTGCCATGTCCTGACTCCGGCTGCGATTTCGCACATCCTCGCCGCGCCGGAAAAGGACGCCGCGTCGGCGGTGGAACTGGATGGTTTTGTCGGCCCGGCGCATGTCAGCATCGTCATCGGCTCGGCGCCTTACGAAGCCTTCGCCCGCCAATACCACAAGCCAGTGGTCATCGCCGGTTTCGAGCCGCTGGACGTGATGCAGGCGATCTTGATGCTGGTGCGCCAGGTCAATGAAGGTCGGGCTGAAGTCGAGAACGAGTTCATCCGCGCTGTCGGACGCTATGGCAATACGGGCGCCCAGGCGCTGATGGATGAGGTCTTCGAGTTGCGCCCCAGCTTCGAATGGCGCGGGCTCGGTGAAGTCCCCCTCAGCGCCCTGCGCATTCGTCCGGCCTTCGCCCGCTACGACGCCGAAGTGCGCTTCGACTTGGAGTACCAGGCGGTGCCGGATCACAAGGCCTGCGAATGTGGCGCCATCCTCCGCGGGCAGAAAAAACCCACGGATTGCCGCCTGTTCGGCACCGTGTGCACACCCGAAAATCCAATGGGCTCGTGCATGGTGTCCAACGAAGGCGCCTGCGCCGCGCATTACGCCTACGGGCGCTACAAAGACATTGAGGTAGTGGCTTTATGAACGCTGGTTCCCCCGTCAAGCGCGGCTATGTCCGCCCCCTGAACCTGCGAGAAGGACGCATCGACATGAGTCACGGCGCTGGCGGCCGTGCTTCGGCGCAATTGATCGAAGAACTGTTCGTCGCCGCCTTCGATAACACCTGGCTGCGTGAGGGCAACGACGGCGCGGTCTTCACACCCGAACTCGCCCCCGGCGAGCGCATGGTTATGGCGACGGACGCGCATGTGGTTTCGCCGCTATTCTTCCCCGGCGGCGACATCGGCAGCCTGTCCGTGCATGGCACCGTCAACGACGTCGCCATGACCGGTGCGCGACCGCTGTACCTCGCCGCCAGCTTCATCATTGAGGAAGGTTTCCCACTCGCAGACCTGAAACGCATTGTCGACTCCATGGCCCGTGCCTCCCGTCAGGCGGGCGTCCCCATCGTCACCGGCGACACCAAGGTGGTCGAGCGCGGCAAGGGCGACGGCGTATTCATCAGTACCACCGGGATTGGCGTGGTCGCCGCCGGGGTGAATACCAGCGGCCATCGTGCTCGCCCTGGCGATGCCATTTTGCTGTCCGGGAGCATTGGCGAACACGGCGTGGCAATCATGTCCAAGCGTGAGGCGCTGGAATTCGACACCGAGATCATCTCCGACAGCATCGCCCTGCACGAACTGGTTGCCCATATGCTCGCGACCGCCCCCGGTTTGCGCGTGCTCCGCGACCCGACACGTGGTGGCTTGGCGACAACGCTGAACGAGATTGCCGGTCAATCCGGGGTTGGCATGCTCCTCGACGAAGCCATGATCCCGGTGCTACCACAGGTCGAAGCCGCGTGCGAACTGCTCGGCCTCGACCCGCTGTACATCGCCAACGAAGGCAAGTTGATCGCCATCTGTTCCGAGGCCGACGCTGAACCGTTGCTGCACGCCATGCGCCAACACCCGCAGGGGAAAGACGCGGTGCGCATCGGCACCGTATTGGATGACTCGCACGGCTTCGTGCAAATGCAGACCCGTTTCGGTGGGCGCAGAATAGTAGACTGGCTGACCGGAGAGCAGTTGCCTAGAATCTGTTGATCATAGGGTTCGAGCTGCCGGACAGCCCGTGACTGAACGGCCTCGACCCACAGACCAAGAGTCTCATTGAACCGATGTATGACCTTCGATCATCGCGACTCCCCCCGCTTCTACGCAAATTCCTGCGACCGCTGCTGGATCCCTATCGACGCTACCGTAACGCCAGGCTTATCCACGCCGTGCGCGTATCGCTGGGGTTGCTCGCGTCGATCTTGTTGACCACCGGCATCAACCTGCCCCACGGGGAATGGGCCTCGGTCACCATGCTGGTGGTAATCGGCGGACTTCAGCACCATGGTAATATCGGCAAAAAAGCGGCCGAGCGGGCGTATGGAACGCTGATAGGCGCCGCCGTTGGCCTGTTGCTGGTCGCCCAGCAAGCGTACTTGGGCATACCGTTGCTCACGTACCTGGGCATGTCTGCGGTATGCGGCTTTTTTGCTTATCACGCGATCGGCAAAGGCGGCTACACGGCGCTGCTGTCGGCAATCACCGTGTTCATCGTCGCCGGTCATGGCGATAACCCGATATCCGATGGCCTTTGGCGCACTGTCGATATCCTCATTGGCATCGTCCTGGCCCTGGCGTTCTCTTTCGCGCTGCCCCTGTACGCGGTCTTTTCCTGGCGCTACAACCTGGCGAGCGCACTGCGTGACTGTGCCGCGATCCACAGCCGCATCATCAGTGGCCAATCGGTCAGCGACGACGAGTACCTCAAGCTGATGAACCGACTGACCGGCGCCATGGTGCAACTGCGTTCGTTGATGCCCTCCGTGTCCAAGGAGGTGCGGATATCACTCAATAAACTCGACGCCATCCAGCGCAATCTGCGGCTGTGCATCAGCACCCTGGAGATCCTCGCCAACACCCGGCCCACCGCCAACGACGAACAGGCCATGGCCGTGTTGCAGCTGTCCCTCAACGCCGAACACAAACAGATACGCGTACAGCTGATTGCAATGGCGCGCGCACTGCAAACCGGTGTCTCGGAGCGGATCGAGCGCCCTGTCGGCGGGGCAGACAATACGGCCGCGTTGAGTGCCCCGGTCTACTCGGCACTGGACGGCTACCGACTGTTGACCCTGCAACTTGCCGCCACCGTCGACGATCTGCGCCAGCAACTGGCGAACACTGCAAGGAAATGGAAGATCTGACTGTTACTCATTGGACCGCGAAAACGCCCTCCACGATGATTCAATACACCTGCGTCACAAAAAAGGTGCCCGCACTAATCCGACAGAATGAACCGTATTTTTCAGGGGCCCTCCTATACTCCACTGCGCACGCCGTCTAACAGCAACACCATGCATGCCTTGTTTTTCATCTATTGAATAACGAAGGGAGCAGACTGTGCGACCCACTCTCCTTGATCAGATCCGCGCAGGGGCCTTGCGCTGGTGGCAAGAGTCCTTTATTGATCGCTATCGCCTTTGGCGCGCCCGCGTTAACGGCATTGAAGTGACACAGTCGATCCAGTATTACCGAGCTGCCGAACACTTAACCGATAGCGCCGACCGTGGACCGGATAACTCGGTCCAGTTGGTGGCGTACAAAGCGGCCTGGGTTCGGGTTTATGTACGTTCCGGGTTATTAAGCTCCGTTGCCAATGTCACTGGTTCGCTGGACCTCGCGCGCCGTAACCACGCCTTGAACTATGACGCCGTCGCGACTTACGCCGCTCAAGGTGCGGCGACTGTTACGGCTGAGCAAACCGTTGATTACGCAACCGAGCGCAACAACATAAACCGTACCTTGAACTTTTTGATTCCTGCCCAGGAGTGTCATGGCACGTTACGGCTGACGGCGCGCCTGCAAGGCATTGAAAGTTCAGACAGCAGCATTATCATCAATACGAACCTGGTTCAGACCCTGCGCGTGCGTGCCATTCTCGTCGCATACAACGGTCCCAGTTCCGCCAATACACCCGCACCCGGTCAACCGGCCATTACCCAACTCACGCTTCCCGCGCCGACACTCGCGGATTTGCAAACCAATGCATCGATGGCGTTCGCTGCCATGCCCGTGCAGGCCACCGGATCGTTCGCCAGTTGCGGCACCTTGAACTGGGCAACCCCACTGGACGACGTACGCTCTGGACCAGGAGCCTGTTCAACCAATTGGGGCACCCTGCTCAACTGGCTTGCACTACTCCGGGACAACGACGGCAACCGCACGGACGTTGTGTATTACGGTTTGCTCCCCGCTGGCATCCCGCTCAACGTGCCAGGCTGTGGACAGGATGGCCTGGGCGCTGGAGCCGTGGGTAATCAACTGACGTTCCTGCATGAAATCGGCCATGGCTATGGCTTCCAGCACACCCCATGCGGTGCCGCAGGGGCGACCGATCCAAACTACCCGACTTACGAACCCTATGCCTCCGCGTCCATTGGTGAATTCGGGCTCGATATTCGCAACGGCGCGGTGTACGACCCGACGACGGCGCGGGACTACATGTCCTATTGCAATCCACGCTGGATGTCTCTGTATCAACACGACCGCTTGCTTCAGCACCCGCGACTTGAGCCCCGGTGGTTGAGAGAGCGTTCGATTTTCGATGATTACCCTCTGGAAAGGGCTTTTGACATCGAACACCTCTGGTGGCCCGATCCACCATGGCTACAGGACGAACTGCAGGGGCGAACGATGAATCCGGTCATTTCCATCGTGGGTCATGTCGAGGAAAACGGGGAGATTCAGGTTCAATCTGTCGCACGTGTCCCTGTGACAGCATTGCCCACGGGCGTGCAGACACACTGGGTTGCGCAACTCATGAACGAGCAGGGCCACGTGATTGCAAGTGGATCGCTGGTGCGCTCCGACTTCCAGGGTGGATGCGGCTGTTGCCAGGGCCACGGACACCCGAACCAAGACCCCGACCGCCCACCGTTCATGTTCAAAGTCTACCTGCCTGACAGAGCGCCCGGCTCATCGCTGCGCATCGCAGGTCCGGCAGAGCAAGTCTGGACACGCCAGGCGCCTGCACGTCCTGCGCAGTTCGTCAGCGCCACAGCCGACGTGACGTCGACACAACAACTGGCGCTGAGGTGGCAGGTCGACGCCGAGAGCGATGTCGACGTCTGGGTGCAATGGACTGTCGATAAAGGCGAGCGATGGCACGGCTTGGCCGTTGGCCTGCGGGGTGGCGAAGCGGAGTTGCCGCTGACCGGTTTACCCGCAGGACAGGTCCAGTTGCGCTTACTCGGACATGACGGATTTTTCACCGCCGAATCGCCAGCGTTGGTCGTCGACTTGCCCGAACGTGCGCCTGAGGTGGCGATTCTTTACCCGCAGAACGGGCAGACGCTGCGAGCCGATCAACCGATACAGGCGTCAGGCAATGCAACTGACTCCGCAGGGTATCCACTGTCAGCGGAGCGACTCACCTGGATGCTCGACGACAAGGTTGTAGGACGGGGGCGCGAAGTATGGCTCTCCCCTGCTGCCGGTCGCCATGAATTGGTACTCGACGTCGACTGGAGCCAAGGCCGAGTTCAAACGGTTGTGGTTTTTAATACGGCAAAAGATCAGGGCCGAACGGGTCCTCACGCCCGGTGAGAAAGGCACCTGCTCAGGGCTGGATTTCGACCGAAAAGCACCTACACACGTGAGCCGACTCATTAAGCGTGCCTGTGCCCACCTCTTACAGGCGATAATGCCCCGCAATAGTGTTATCCACTCAACAAAGGGGCGCTGCAGCAGTGATGTTTGAGATCAAGCAATTCAATCCTGAAACCTATCGACGGCAAACGCGACGCAGTACGCTGATCATTATCGTGATCTTCGCGCTGCTGGCCATGGTGCTGTCCAGCGTTGCCGTGAAGCTGTTTGGCGAACCCGGTGGCGATAATTTCCGCTTGAATGCGGCGGGCGTCATTGCCGCGTTGGCAGTGACCGTGACCGTGGTGCGGTTCCAGTTCTGGTCGCAGGCATGGATGGCACCGGCCGTCTACGGCTGGCAGCTGAAACGCAGCCTAATGAGCATTACCAACGTCATGCATTACGTCACCGAGGGCGTGCAGGCCAGTGACCCGACGGCCATGAAACTGCTGCGCTTTTATCACTTGGGGCTCACGCAGATGCACCAGTTGGATGGCAACTCCGGCGCAGCAAGCCAGACAGTGCGAGAGGCCGACCTGCACAAGGCGCGCATGGAAGCTCTCGGCATTGATACCGACCAGCATCGACTGGATCCCGCCTGGCTTGCGGCGGCAAAGAAAGCCAGTGCGGCGAAGGCGAAGTAACACCCTCGCGATACAGTATCGCCCCAACGACACGTTGATACCTGAGCGTTGGGGCCAGGCCCGGAACGATGACCGCCCGAGCCTTTCAGGCTGTTTTTGACGCCCAGACAATCACTACGGACAGGTCACATCCGGTTTTTACGTGACCACCTGATAACAAGGCACATAGGCCGCGCCGCCTGGCAGCTTCATGCGGTGCTGCTCGACGAACGATTTCAATAAGCGGTCCAGAGGCTGCATCACCGCCGCGTCGCCACGGATCTGGTAAGGGCCATGCTGCTCGATCAGGCGAATGCCCTTGTCTTTCACATTACCGGCAACGATGCCGGAAAAGGCACGCCGCAGATTGGCCGCCAATTCGTGAGGAGGCAGGTCCAGGCTCAGTTGGAGACTGGCCATGTTGGCGTGGGTGGGGTCGAACGGGCGCTGAAAGCCTTCCTCGATCCTTAGCATCCAGTTGAAATGGAAAGCGTCATTTCGGTCTCGACGGAACTGCTTGACCGCTTTTAGTCCCACGGTCATTTGCCTTGCTACTTGAACAGGATCATCGATGATAATTTCGTAACGAGTCTGTGCGGCCTCCCCCAGCGTAGCGCCGACGAACGCGTGCAACTGATGCAAGTAGGGCGCGGCACTCTTTGGCCCGGTCAGGATGACAGGGAGCGGCAGGTCCTTGTTGTCAGGGTGCATCAGGATCCCGAGCAGGTAGAGGAACTCCTCGGCTGTGCCCGCGCCGCCTGGAAAAATGATTACACCGTGGCCGACGCGCACGAAGGCCTCGAGGCGTTTTTCTATGTCAGGAAGGATCACCAGCTCATTGACGATCGGGTTAGGCGCCTCGGCAGCGATGATTCCCGGTTCGGTCAGGCCCAAGTAGCGGCCGCCGATGATTCGCTGCTTGGCGTGAGCAATGGTGGCACCCTTCATCGGCCCTTTCATTACGCCAGGCCCACAACCGGTGCAGATGTCCAGGCTGCGCAGGCCCAGTTCGTGGCCGACCTTTTTGGTGTACTTGTATTCCTCGGTGTTGATCGAATGGCCGCCCCAACACACCACCATCTTCGGCTCCAGACCGGGACGCAGGGTGCGGGCATTGCGCAGCAGGTGGAAGACGTAGTCAGTGATCCCCTGCGAGCTGCTCAGGTCGATGCGCTGGCTGTCCAGCTCACTCTCGGTATAGACGATGTCACGTAGCGCGCTGAACAGCATCTCGCGGGTACTGGCGATCATCTCACCGTCGACGAAGGCGTCCGCAGGCGCGTTGAGCAGTTCGAGGCGCACGCCACGATCCTGCTGGTGGATGCGAACCTCGAAGCTCTCGTAGGCCTCAAGAATAGTCTTGGCGTTATCTATGTGGGCGCCTGTGTTGAGGATTGCCAAGGCGCATTGGCGGAACAGCTTGTAGATGCTGCCAGCCCCGGCTTCGCTCAGTTGCTGAACTTCACGTTGGGACAGAGTCTCCAGGCTGCCCCTTGGGCTTACCGAAGCGTTAATTACATGTCTTGGGGCCATTCTAGGTTCCTGAGATCGATGCCACCGAGCCCGGTAGGGTCAGTTGCATCAGGAGGGTGAGTGCCAAATGCAGTCGCGCGTGACGGGTATTTTCTCCGGCGACCGGGCTGAAAAGCAAACGTTGCGGTGAGATCCTCCGGGGTCGAGCGCCTTCACCACAGCAGAGAAAGCGGCAGCTAAAGGCCAATGAGCAGTTTCGTCATCTTACCCGGCCACGCATGGAACGGCGCTAACTCATAAGATCGCTGGGTTTTCTTGCCCCCCCTTTCACCACCTATACTCAAAAGGCCATGACCCGAGACGCTGAACGCCCCTTCCAATGGGGAAGGCGCAAAGCGGCAAAAGCACTCCATGCCGGGTATCAGAAGGATAGCCGCGCACTGAGGCTTGCGAATCAAAAAAGGCGTGGAGTGTTTGTTTGAAGCTCATCCAATGCCGGATGGGTTAACGCGGTCGAGTCTATTTAGAGGACTGCGATCTTGAATCTGCGTTCCCTGATCCTCGCCCTTATCGTCGCCTTGATGATGGCGTTGGTAGGGTGCGCCTCCAAAAATCACGCCCCCGATCAGACTCCGCCGGTTCTGGTTTCGGAGGATACCTGGCGACAGGTCGACTGGGATATTGTCACCGCGTCGCTGACCGCGAAAGGATCGGCCAAGGACTATGCGCGCAGCTCCATGGCAAACTGGAGGGACCTCGCCTACCAGCGCACCGAGGCAGACTTCATTCCGTGGTTTACCGGCTACTGGACTCAGCAATGGCTGACGCTCAAGGTGGCCTGGTACAAGGTGAGCACAGGGAAAGAGACCGATCCGGCCAAACGAATGGCTAACTATCTGCAGGAGCAATACCACAATCGCGTGCTGGACCCTGTTGCCAAGCAGATTGATCCCGGCGCGGTCATGGAGCAGACGACGAAACTGTACATCCAGCTTCTCGGCACGCAACTTCAGGGCATTGCGCCACGCTACGGTGTGCCTCTAGACCAATTAGACCGACGATTCAAAGACATTCCAGCAATCGAGCTGGCGCCACCACCCAATCGTAACGCTTCGCTCTACCAGATCATCCACATCGATCCTGTCGTCAAGCTGCCGGCGTATGTGGCTCTGGTCAATCAGATCCGCAATACGCCAAGTGGTGCGGGCGCCGGTCCATCGGACGCAAGCATATCGTCAGTGGCACAACGGACCAGCGAAAAACTGGAGGCCACGCTCCCCACCCGAGGTGTCGCAGGCGCTGTCGCCGCGGCGGTTGGCCGAGTAGCAGGCACGATGATTTCCCTTGCTGTGTCGGGTTTCGGCGCCATTGCGCACGAGAAAGAACGGTCAGAAATGGTGGAGCAGCTTCGGGTAATCCTGAGCGCCGCCCTGGACGATGAGCGGCGTAACCTGATGGACAATCCCACCACCGGGGTAATGGCAGGGGTCTATCACTTGTCAGGACACATCGAGGGAAGCCTCATCAAAACCTTTACCCCGTCGGTCGAATTAGAACCGATACCTCAAGACCTTCCTCCGCCCGGTGAGCAACCTCTCCAGGACAACAAAAGTGATGAGCAAGCGCCGAGCGACGACGGGAAGGCGACTGAATAACGCCACAAGGGTCGGGGCATTTTTATCGCGACGGCACTCAAGGAAGATAAATAATGAATTGACCGCCCCCCAACTTGCCGCCGTTGGCCAGTTCGATATGTCCATGCACGCCATTGCGCTCGTGCCGTTTGGCGATGTGCGCTGCGAAATAGAGGCCTAGACCGGTACTGCCGCTGCTTTGATTGATGCCCTGCACATAGTCTGACTGACGCTCGATCATCTGCGCTGGATACCCGGGTCCGTCGTCATTGATCGTCAACACAAGTTGGTCTCCCTCCTCATGGGCGCTGATCAACACAGCATGGCGCGCATAACGGATGGCATTGATAATAATGTTCGCCACCACCGAACCTATCAGTTCACGGTCAAAAAAGCCGAGCACATTAATGCCCTGGAGTTCGTAACTCGCGACGATCCCGTGACTGTTCAAGACATCCTGATGGCACGCCAGTTGTGCTTCGATGAAATCATCGAGCTCATGATAGTCAGGCCGCAGCGGCAACTGGTTGACGCCCAACTTATACAAACCGAGCAACTGCACCAACATCCCGTTGAGATGGGCGAATTCGTATTCGATGGCCCCATGCTCGGGGGTGCCTTGCTGCACGTCGGGCAGCCGCATCAGCCACTGGCTATGAGCGTGCATCAATGTCGCCAGGGAGTTCTTCATGTCATGCACGATGGAGGCGATCACCATCGAGAAGTCGAGGCCCTCATCGTTAGTATTCATGCGCCAAACGCCCGACTCTGCAACTTCTGATAACGCTCATAACGGGGATCCGTGTCAGGCATCATGCCGATCATGTTCAGGCACACCCGACATTCTTCAAGCCGTGCAGCATCTGGAGTCACGCCCTTCGCAGGCAACAACGATTGCACCATGTTCAGGGCGATACTGATGTTCTTCGATTGCAACGCCAACGCGCGGCGGAAAAAATCCTGCGCTTCGGCGAGATTGCCAGCCTTGTAACTGCGTACGCCTTGAAGGTTGAGGTCAGCGGCGGCCTTGCCCGCACCAAGGATCGCAGGATCATCGGTCAGGCGAGAGATGCCCTGCATGACTGCGGGGTCATCGCCGTAGATTTCTGCGCAGTTTTTCAATACCCCTGCTCCAGCTTCCTCTTGACCCAAGCGCTGAAGCTGGGCGGCAACCGCCAGTGCCGCGTCGGCGCCGAGAAAGCTCTCCATGCCCTGAAGAACTGCCAACGCCTGCGCGGTCAGCTTCGCGGCGGTCTCAGGGTCCGACTGTTGCAGACTGGTCGCCTTCATCAGACGAGTGCGCAATTGCAGCCCCTGATCGTTGCCGTACTCCTTAGCGACCTCGCCCAGCGTCTGGTTGATCTCCACCCGGGCCCGGGCATCCAGGCCCTTATCACCATTCTTGCTGATCAGTGCTTGTGCCAGGCCGAGGTTGCTCTCTGGATCCTTGAAGCGCGAGTACTGCCCTTGGGACACGGCATGACGATAAGCCTTGGAGGCGCTTTCAAAATCTTCGTTACCCATCGCCAGCTTGCCCAGCAACCTTTGCCGACGCACCGCCAATGGCGACAAACGTACCGCATCCTCGAGTACGCTTTGGGCGCGTCGCGCGTCACCACGGGCAACTAACACATCAGCCAGGCCATCGTAGAGCGTCGGGATCATCGGAAAGGCAATCATTGCCCGCTCGTAAATAGCCTGAGCCTCGCTGGCCTTGCCGCGCTTGAACAATAATTTGCCAAGCGCCGCGTAAGCCCAAGGCGTAGCGCGGTCGGCCAGGATCATCTTGAGAAAGCTTTCCAGCGCATCATGCTGATTCAGATCGCGCAGGGCATCAGCCTTGTAGCGCTGGCAGAGGGGGGCAAAGCGCTGGTCCTTCTCGGTGAGGCTGGTGCAGGCGGCCAACACATCGGCAGGCTTGCCGCGATCAAGCGCCTGGAGAATCGGTTTGAGCAACGTCTTGCGCTGGTCAAGCTTTTCAAGGCGCTGGGCCAGGCCCGCTCGGTTGAACGGCTTGGTCAGATAAGCATCCGGCTCCCATTCCAGGGCGCTCATCACCATGGCCTGGCTGTTCTCGGCGGTGACCATGACGAAAACACCTTCATGGCTTATCAGCTTATCGGTCATCAGGTCTTCAAGCACCTGCTGACCATTTTTCTTACCGTCACCGAAATTGAAATCATGCAGGATAAAGTCGTAGCGTTTCTGCGCGCACATGAGTAGCGCCTGCTCACCCGTATCGGCGGTGTCTACTTCCACAACGCCCAGTTCGCGCAACATGGACCTGACCGAACTGCGAAAATCGGAGAAATCATCGACGATAAGAAACTTTTTTTGGTTGTACGCCAGCATCGAGATTCCTGTCATGGGAAGTAAAGAGTAGGAGCCCAAAAGCAAATACCAATGCAAGGACGGATTGAGCTTCGCTGCCCATTTCGGCGCGCACATAATAGCTAAGCGTAATAGGTCATCAAGCGACTTTACATAGCAATGCTATCCTTCTTGCTTGCCGCATCGCAATGGCCTTGATCCAAGCGTTTCCAGACGCTCGGGCGAACGCTATAAGAGCTTCAGCGGCAACCGGATTTTTGGTCAATTCGGACAGCAGAAAGATAGTCTCCTATCGACCCAAAACAGGAAATCAATACTGGTAGAAATCGGCAAGAAGAAGACTATGAACACGATACCCATAACGCCATAAATTGCCCAAGAGCCATGTCGCTCTTTCTGTGCAAGACAGTCAAGCAGAACTCGGAGTCATGCGTGGACAAGGACCGTAATCAGACGACAAATAGGGCAGAAAAAATTATGCATGTTTGTCACCTGATTACAGTGAGTGACTTATAGGAATTTTTTGTCTTAATACACTAAACGCAACGAACACTCTTTACCGTGAGAAGTTTTCTCTGACCCGCCCCTCTGGAGAGTGCTTAAAGAGTTGGATTAAATAGTATCCACGGTCAATGGCCGAGGCATTTGTTTGATCGCCCAAGGACATTGATAATGGCAAAATTGTTCCTGCCGCAGTGATCAGCGATGCTTAATCAGGAGGGCGACTCGCAGCGGTTTTCCCCCGCGTCCGAGAGGTCGAATGAGTAGGTGTTGCGACCCGACTTCTTGGCTGCGTACATCGCATGGTCCGCGTGCTGGACCAAGGCTTCGATATCGTTGCCATCACGTGGGAACATGCTGACACCCATGCTTGCATTGATTCTCACTTCATGACCATCAATGAACAGGGGAAGCTGGAAGCGGTTATGCAGCTTCTCCAGGATGGTGACAATATGCTGGGTATCCTCAACCGCCTCGAAGAAGATGACGAATTCATCCCCCCCCAAACGTGCCACCGAATCGTTTTCGCAGGTGGCAGAACGTAGCAGGTTGGCCACCGCCTTGAGCACATGGTCACCGAGGCTGTGGCCGTACCGGTCGTTGATGCTCTTGAAGTGATCGAGATCGACAAACAGCACCGCCAAGTGCTTGCCGCTACTCTGTGAATTGATCAAGGCACACTCAAGGCGATCAAAGAACACCCGACGGTTCGGCAGACCGGTCAGCGGATCATGTCGAGACAGGTGTTCGAAGGCCGTGCGGCTGTGCGTGAGGTCGTCCAGTTGGCTGAGGATTTCTTCCTCCATTTCGCGAAAACTCTGGGCCAACTGGCCCAATTCGTCCTGACGCGAGGGCAGCTCGCTGATCTTGCGTTCACGGGAAAATAGCTGCACGGCTCGGGTCATGCTTTTCAGCGGCCGGATGACCGCACGCGAGGTGATGATCGCCGTGAGCAGGGCCAGCAGACTGAACAGCAGAACAATCTGGACGATCTTCTGGCCTACACGCGAGGCCTCGGCGAGTACGAGGCTTTGTGACTGGCCGAGGCCGAGGACGATGAAAGGTTCTGAGGTCTGCGCATTGTTTGAGATTCGTACAAACGCTGCAACCAGCCCATCTTGCTGCTCCTGCGCGACGCTACGACTGATTACGTGGTCCTTATGCCTCTCACCCAGCAGTCTGGCGACTTCCGGGAACTCGTCCTGGATGAACAGACGACGTCCCTGGTCAAATCCGAAAGTGCGTTGGTGGTCTGGGTGGACCAGCAGGTCGCCCCAGCGATTGCTCAGATACACTTGGTATTGCGCGGGCAAATCTCCCTGCAATTGGCTAAAGAGCTGGTCGAGGTCGACGTTGATCACCATCAGGGCGAATACTTTACCGCTGGCGTCAGCCACGGGTGTGGACACGTGCAGGGTCGGCTTGCCCAACCCGGAGTGAGCGCCCTGCTCATGATTGATCACTATCGGGGACAAGCGTGTTTCACCGGGCGCCAAGCGCAAGGTGTCGAACACGTAAGCGTAATGGGCCTTCTCCTGCAGATCGGCACCGCTGACGCGTAACAAGCGCTCACCGTCGCGATCCACCCGCACCAGTTCGAGGCCATGGTCGACAGCGCTGATCAGGCGAACCTGCATATAGTCTGGGTGCACTTGCAACATCGCGCGGAACAACTCGGCAAGGTTATCTTGCGCATGTAAACGCGTACTCTGGCTACCGGCGTCCGAAAGCTCGCGTACCTCGGGGCCGTTGGCCAGCAGTTGCGCATCGAGACCGATGTCGTCTAGGTTGCCGTGCAAGTTGCGTCCGAGCACCTAGGCGGAAGTGAGCAGGTCACGTTCTGCGGCCTTGAGCAGAATGTCGCGACTACTGATGTAGGAATAATATCCGGCCAGACCGGTGGGCAGGATGCCGAACAGAGCCATCAGGCACCCGAGTTTGAGGGCGATACTGAACCTCATCGCGCCTCCTGCAGGGGCGGCCGGTCGCCGGACATGATGCGCTGCCATAGCGCAGTACGATGTGCATCATCCTCGACAGGACGCAGCCAGATCAGTTGTGCCGACGGGTCCATACCAACCGGCTCCACCAAGGTATTGGACAAGCCCTGACGCTCGCTCAAGGCGCGACTGACATGGGGCTCGAGGGTGAAGTTGATCCAGGCTTCGGCCAACACTGGATCGCGCGCGTTGCGACTGATCGCCCAACAGTCGAGCCAAGCCAAAGCACCTTCTCGCGGAATCACGTAACCGACATCGGCGCCAGCGTCCTGCAACTGCTTGAGCTGCTGCCGGCCATAGTTGGCAAATAGTAGAGCCACCGAGTGCTCACGGAACAGTTCGGCAGCTTCCTCCGGTAGAGAATAGAAGGTCAGCACGTTGCGGCGCAGAGCGATCAACTGATCAGTGACCAAAGGGAAGTCAGCGGCGGCGATGTGGAACGGGTCGCCACCGCGCGCCAGGTTAGCCAGAGAGAAGTTATGGCTGCTGGTGTTGAACGCCAATACACGGCCTTGGAATTTGGGGTCCCACATACTGGTGATCGACTGCGGCGGCTGACTGAACTGCTGTCGGTCATAGATCAGCCCCATGTCCGAATAGGTGTAGGGGATCGCGTAGACGCTGCCGCCGGCCATGATCCCGGGGATCTTCGAGTAGTCGCGAAAGCGCAAGAGTTGGCGCGAGGTGTTAGTTATACGCGCAGGTTGCAATGGCTGTAGCAGTTGCTGACCTATGTAGTACTCGACTTCCGCAGTGTTGGCAGCGATCAAGTCGTAGTTGCCACCCTGATTTTCCGCCAGCTTGCTACGCAGCACTTCGTCGCTGCCAACCAGAGTGACTTCGACCTTCACTTTGTAACGCGCCTCAAACTCCGCGACCAGGTCGCTGTCGGCATAGCCGGGCCAAGCAAGCAGACGTAGCGTTTGAACGCCAGCCTGTGCCAGGGTCGGGACCAGGATGGAGAGAAGGACGAGCAGAAATGGGTAGAAGTGCTTCATCGACAAGGCCAAAAAAAGCGAGATTTTGAGTATATAGATGGCTATATGCCTTAGTCTTTAATACCACGCCCAACTTTCGCCGTTGGTCGGAAACAGTCTATTCGCGAGATCAATGAGGGCAAGACCCCCCTCTGCGTTTAAACCGGAAAGCAGCTCACCAAAACCCGATCATGTGTCATTCGAACCATCACAGAGCATTGTGGCTCAGCAATTCCCACGACTGGTGCGTTGATCGCCTCTTCCGCCTTCGCCGTAAACATCGAAATAAAGCCTGAGGAGAAAACAGGTCAGCCAGTTCCTATCCTTAACCAGCGTTTTCCAACAAGCGTGTTCCGTGCTAGGCCAATCGTTCATCGATATCAATCGAACAGAGTCACCCTTCTCACTGCGTGGTTGACACGTTTCCTTGCGGCCGACGGCAAAGACTGGCAAGCAACTTGCTTGATCTGATCACACTTGAGCCATCAACGACGATGGTTTCACAACTATTACGGGCAACGGCGTCCGCTCACCTCCGCATTGCGGAAAGTGAGCGTGCGCCGTTTTTGCGTTCACACTGGTTCAAAAGGAAATCCTCATGCCTGCTCAAGGAGTCCTCCCAATGGGCCATGCCACCGCAACGCTGCACAGGGGCGCAGGCAAGTGCCGTCCTACTGGCACGTCATTCGGCAAAGCATTGTTCAAACCGGGCATAGCCCTACTGGAACGCAGCGGGATCAACCTCTGGTTACCGCTCGGATTGGCCCTCGGCGCCTGTGGTCTCGCACTAGCCGAACAGCCTGCCAGCGCACTGACCCTCATCCCTGGAGTTCTCTACCTAGGCTGTGCCTGGCAATTGCGCGAGCGCGATCAACGCCATCTACAGACATTCTGGAACACCGAACTGGCACGACTACTGCGCAGCTCCCGGAATGCCGACCTCGCGACGCTGCTGGTGACCACAAGCACTTCGCTACGCAACAGCGAACGCATGCGTAGCGAAGTGCAGTTCGCCAGCCGCGCCTTGGAACAGATGGCCCAGCAGACCAGCGACCAAGGTGAGGAGCAGAGCCAACGGATCGCCATGATCGCCGCTGCCAGCGAGCAGATCGACCAGACCCTGCACAGCATCGACGCCTTGGCCCAGGATGCATTGGCGGCCTTCGCCGACGCCCACGCCCGAAGTGACGCCGGCTGTCTGGAGGCTCGCGCCGTAGGCGGAAGCATGCTCGCCATCCAGCACAGCCTGGGCAATACCGCGCAGGCTGTGGAAGCTTTGCTGCAGCGAACGGCCGCAGTCGAAAAAACGGTGAATAGCATCCAGGCGCTGGCCAAACAGACCCAGTTGCTGGCACTCAATGCATCCATAGAGGCCGCCCGCGCAGGCGAGCATGGCCGTGGTTTCGCCGTAGTAGCCGATGAAGTCCGCAGTCTGGCCCAGGCTACCGACCAAGCGACCCACGAAATCACCAAGGTCGCGACAGCGATCGCCATGGCTGTGCGCCAGGTAGATGGCGAGGTCAAAGAACACCGCCATTTGTTGGAAGCCGGCAACCGGCAGAGTGAGCACCTCGCCACCAACCTCGAAGACCTCGCTCAACGAAGCCAGACCAATCTGCAACAACTCGGCGCCATGCAACAGGCGCTCAGCGAACACCAACAAGCCAATCATGCTCTCAGCGAACAGCTGCAACAGGTCAATGGGGCCGTGCAGGTGCAGAGCACACAGACTCATGCGCTGCACGACCTGACCCGCTATCTCAACCAGCTCACCGCCGGAAACCGAACATGAACCCACAAGCCGCCGTGGCATTCGATTCTATCCAGCCGCCGCAGGGCGACCCAGCACTGCGGCGGGCATTATTGCAGGGCATTGACCTGCTGCAAGGCCTGCAGCAGCATCGCGGTCTCGGCGGACAAACTACCAGCGAAGCACGGCAGCGTTGCCAAACGCTGGGCGCCTCGCTCGACCACCGCTGGAAGGAATGGCCCTATGCTGAACAGCGGCAGAACTGGCAAGCGTTACGCCGTGCCCCCGCAGATTTCGATGGCCATTGCCGTTTGCTGCAAGACCTGCTGGCCACTATCCAGCACCTTGAGCTACACCGTTGCGCGCTCAATCTGCAGCCCCCAAGTATCGCCGAACGCTGCTGGGAACTGGAAGATCTTGGCCGGCTGCGGGGTCTGTCAGTACGCGCAGCCGCCCATCGAACCTGCCCTTTGGAAATGCTTATCCAGTTGCAATACCTGCACGAACGCTTACTCAGGCATGCCCCCCGCTCGCTGCATAGCGCTCTCGATCAGTTGCAGCACTGCCTTATTGATACTCGAATCGTGTCCATCGCCCCTGCGGAGTGCTACGCCCTGCTCACCCCATTACTCGACGAACGCCTGGACGCCATCCGCCGAGATCTGGACTAAGGCGGCTCTCCGCTCAACTTGGCAACAGAGCGCTATAGTCGTCGCACGCAACTCTTGAGCCCTATTTTCCTCGCACACAAACAAAACCCCTGTTTGCGTAAGCAAACAGGGGTTTCGGAATTTAATCTTGACGATGACCTACTCTCACATGGGGAAACCCCACACTACCATCGGCGATGCATCGTTTCACTGCTGAGTTCGGGATGGGATCAGGTGGTTCCAATGCTCTATGGTCGTCAAGAAATTCGGCTGCCGGATCGTCGTGCTTGCGCGCAACGGGCCAACTAATGGGGATGTGATAGATCTGTGGGTTGTTGCCAATTTTCGGTTTGTGTCGTCTTCACACACCGCAATCTGCTCTTTCGACGCAAATTGCTTGGGTGTTATATGGTCAAGCCTCACGGGCAATTAGTATTGGTTAGCTCAACGCCTCACAGCGCTTACACACCCAACCTATCAACGTCGTAGTCTTCGACGGCCCTTCAGGGGACTCAAGGTCCCAGTGAGATCTCATCTTGAGGCTAGTTTCCCGCTTAGATGCTTTCAGCGGTTATCTATTCCGAACGTAGCTACCCGGCAATGCCACTGGCGTGACAACCGGAACACCAGAGGTTCGTCCACTCCGGTCCTCTCGTACTAGGAGCAGCCCCTCTCAAATCTCAAACGTCCACGGCAGATAGGGACCGAACTGTCTCACGACGTTCTAAACCCAGCTCGCGTACCACTTTAAATGGCGAACAGCCATACCCTTGGGACCGGCTTCAGCCCCAGGATGTGATGAGCCGACATCGAGGTGCCAAACACCGCCGTCGATATGAACTCTTGGGCGGTATCAGCCTGTTATCCCCGGAGTACCTTTTATCCGTTGAGCGATGGCCCTTCCATACAGAACCACCGGATCACTAAGACCTACTTTCGTACCTGCTCGACGTGTCTGTCTCGCAGTCAAGCGCGCTTTTGCCTTTATACTCTACGACCGATTTCCGACCGGTCTGAGCGCACCTTCGTACTCCTCCGTTACTCTTTAGGAGGAGACCGCCCCAGTCAAACTACCCACCATACACTGTCCTCGATCCGGATAACGGACCTGAGTTAGAACCTCAAAGTTGCCAGGGTGGTATTTCAAGGTTGGCTCCACGCAGACTGGCGTCCACGCTTCAAAGCCTCCCACCTATCCTACACAAGCAAATTCAAAGTCCAGTGCAAAGCTATAGTAAAGGTTCACGGGGTCTTTCCGTCTAGCCGCGGATACACTGCATCTTCACAGCGATTTCAATTTCACTGAGTCTCGGGTGGAGACAGCGCCGCCATCGTTACGCCATTCGTGCAGGTCGGAACTTACCCGACAAGGAATTTCGCTACCTTAGGACCGTTATAGTTACGGCCGCCGTTTACCGGGGCTTCGATCAAGAGCTTCGCGTTAGCTAACCCCATCAATTAACCTTCCGGCACCGGGCAGGCGTCACACCCTATACGTCCACTTTCGTGTTTGCAGAGTGCTGTGTTTTTAATAAACAGTCGCAGCGGCCTGGTATCTTCGACCGGCATGGGCTTACGCAGTAAATGCTTCACCCTCACCGGCGCACCTTCTCCCGAAGTTACGGTGCCATTTTGCCTAGTTCCTTCACCCGAGTTCTCTCAAGCGCCTTGGTATTCTCTACCCAACCACCTGTGTCGGTTTGGGGTACGGTTCCTGGTTACCTGAAGCTTAGAAGCTTTTCTTGGAAGCATGGCATCAACCACTTCGTGTGCCTAAGCACACTCGTCATCAGCTCTCGGCCTTAAGATCCCGGATTTACCTAAGATCTCAGCCTACCACCTTAAACTTGGACAACCAACGCCAAGCTGGCCTAGCCTTCTCCGTCCCTCCATCGCAATAACCAGAAGTACAGGAATATTAACCTGTTTTCCATCGACTACGCTTTTCAGCCTCGCCTTAGGGACCGACTAACCCTGCGTCGATTAACGTTGCGCAGGAAACCTTGGTCTTTCGGCGTGGGTGTTTTTCACACCCATTATCGTTACTCATGTCAGCATTCGCACTTCTGATACCTCCAGCAAGCTTCTCAACTCACCTTCACAGGCTTACAGAACGCTCCTCTACCGCATCACCTAAGTGATACCCGTAGCTTCGGTGTATGGTTTGAGCCCCGTTACATCTTCCGCGCAGGCCGACTCGACTAGTGAGCTATTACGCTTTCTTTAAAGGGTGGCTGCTTCTAAGCCAACCTCCTAGCTGTCTAAGCCTTCCCACATCGTTTCCCACTTAACCATAACTTTGGGACCTTAGCTGACGGTCTGGGTTGTTTCCCTTTTCACGACGGACGTTAGCACCCGCCGTGTGTCTCCCATGCTCGGCACTTGTAGGTATTCGGAGTTTGCATCGGGTTGGTAAATCGGGATGATCCCCTAGCCGAAACAGTGCTCTACCCCCTACAGTGATACATGAGGCGCTACCTAAATAGCTTTCGAGGAGAACCAGCTATCTCCGAGCTTGATTAGCCTTTCACTCCGATCCACAGGTCATCCGCTAACTTTTCAACGGTAGTCGGTTCGGTCCTCCAGTTAGTGTTACCCAACCTTCAACCTGCCCATGGATAGATCGCCCGGTTTCGGGTCTATTCCCAGCGACTAGACGCCCTATTAAGACTCGCTTTCGCTACGCCTCCCCTATTCGGTTAAGCTCGCCACTGAAAATAAGTCGCTGACCCATTATACAAAAGGTACGCAGTCACCCAACAAAGTGGGCTCCCACTGCTTGTACGCATACGGTTTCAGGATCTATTTCACTCCCCTCTCCGGGGTTCTTTTCGCCTTTCCCTCACGGTACTAGTTCACTATCGGTCAGTCAGTAGTATTTAGCCTTGGAGGATGGTCCCCCCATATTCAGACAAAGTTTCTCGTGCTCCGTCCTACTCGATTTCACTGCAAAGAGATTTTCGCGTACAGGGCTATCACCCACTATGGCCGTCCTTTCCAGAACGTTCCGCTAATCTCAATACAGCTTAAGGGCTGGTCCCCGTTCGCTCGCCACTACTAAGGGAATCTCGGTTGATTTCTTTTCCTCAGGGTACTTAGATGTTTCAGTTCCCCTGGTTCGCTCCATACACCTATGTATTCAGTGTAAGGTAACGGTCTTATGACCGCTGGGTTCCCCCATTCAGACATCTCCGGATCAAAGTCTGTTTGCCGACTCCCCGAAGCTTTTCGCAGGCTACCACGTCTTTCATCGCCTCTGACTGCCAAGGCATCCACCGTATGCGCTTCTTCACTTGACCATATAACCCCAAGCAATCTGGTTATACTATGAAGACGACATTCGCCGAAAATTCGCAATTTAACTCACAAATTTTACCTTAGCCCGTAACACCACCAGTGAAAGTGCTGCCCGGTCTAACTTTCTATCACATACCCAAATTTTTAAAGAACGATCTAATCAAAGACTAGAAATCAACATTCACCATCCAATCGATGGAATGCTCATTTCTAAACTCTACAATACAGAAGCAGTAAGTGGTGGAGCCAAACGGGATCGAACCGTTGACCTCCTGCGTGCAAGGCAGGCGCTCTCCCAGCTGAGCTATGGCCCCGTATCTCTACAGGCGTTTCCCACACAAAATTGGTGGGTCTGGGCAGATTCGAACTGCCGACCTCACCCTTATCAGGGGTGCGCTCTAACCAACTGAGCTACAGACCCAATTTCGGGCTGCTTCTAAATCGTCTTTTTCAATGAATCAAGCAATTCGTGTGGGAACTTATGAAGAAGCTGATGTCTTCGATTAAGGAGGTGATCCAGCCGCAGGTTCCCCTACGGCTACCTTGTTACGACTTCACCCCAGTCATGAATCACACCGTGGTAACCGTCCTCCCGAAGGTTAGACTAGCTACTTCTGGTGCAACCCACTCCCATGGTGTGACGGGCGGTGTGTACAAGGCCCGGGAACGTATTCACCGCGACATTCTGATTCGCGATTACTAGCGATTCCGACTTCACGCAGTCGAGTTGCAGACTGCGATCCGGACTACGATCGGTTTTCTGGGATTAGCTCCACCTCGCGGCTTGGCGACCCTCTGTACCGACCATTGTAGCACGTGTGTAGCCCAGGCCGTAAGGGCCATGATGACTTGACGTCATCCCCACCTTCCTCCGGTTTGTCACCGGCAGTCTCCTTAGAGTGCCCGCCATTACGCGCTGGTAACTAAGGACAAGGGTTGCGCTCGTTACGGGACTTAACCCAACATCTCACGACACGAGCTGACGACAGCCATGCAGCACCTGTCTCAATGCTCCCGAAGGCACTCCGCTATCTCTAGCAGATTCATTGGATGTCAAGGCCTGGTAAGGTTCTTCGCGTTGCTTCGAATTAAACCACATGCTCCACCGCTTGTGCGGGCCCCCGTCAATTCATTTGAGTTTTAACCTTGCGGCCGTACTCCCCAGGCGGTCAACTTAATGCGTTAGCTGCGCCACTAAGAGCTCAAGGCTCCCAACGGCTAGTTGACATCGTTTACGGCGTGGACTACCAGGGTATCTAATCCTGTTTGCTCCCCACGCTTTCGCACCTCAGTGTCAGTATCAGTCCAGGTGGTCGCCTTCGCCACTGGTGTTCCTTCCTATATCTACGCATTTCACCGCTACACAGGAAATTCCACCACCCTCTACCATACTCTAGCTCGACAGTTTTGAATGCAGTTCCCAGGTTGAGCCCGGGGATTTCACATCCAACTTAACGAACCACCTACGCGCGCTTTACGCCCAGTAATTCCGATTAACGCTTGCACCCTCTGTATTACCGCGGCTGCTGGCACAGAGTTAGCCGGTGCTTATTCTGTCGGTAACGTCAAAACACTAACGTATTAGGTTAATGCCCTTCCTCCCAACTTAAAGTGCTTTACAATCCGAAGACCTTCTTCACACACGCGGCATGGCTGGATCAGGCTTTCGCCCATTGTCCAATATTCCCCACTGCTGCCTCCCGTAGGAGTCTGGACCGTGTCTCAGTTCCAGTGTGACTGATCATCCTCTCAGACCAGTTACGGATCGTAGCCTTGGTGAGCCATTACCTCACCAACTAGCTAATCCGACCTAGGCTCATCTGATAGCGCAAGGCCCGAAGGTCCCCTGCTTTCTCCCGTAGGACGTATGCGGTATTAGCGTCCGTTTCCGAACGTTATCCCCCACTACCAGGCAGATTCCTAGGTATTACTCACCCGTCCGCCGCTCGCCACCAGGTACAAGTACCCGTGCTGCCGCTCGACTTGCATGTGTTAGGCCTGCCGCCAGCGTTCAATCTGAGCCATGATCAAACTCTTCAGTTCAAACATCTTTGGGTTTTGACAAAACCCTAAACTTAGCTCAGCAATCGTTGGTTACATCTTTGATTTCTCGCGGAGTAACTTGTGATGCTGATAATCAGTTGACTTCAGTCTTACAACACAAGCACCCACACGAATTGCTTGATTCAATTGTTAAAGAGCGGGTGGTTGAGATCTTTCGTCTCAGCCGAGGCGCGCATTCTACAGCAGCCCCTGTTGCTGTCAAGCGGTTATTTTAACAAGTTTCAAAGTTTCCTTTGCAACTTCAACCACTTGCGCTTCGATCAACTTCACGTCTCTCGTTAGCGGGAGGCGAATTCTACAGGATTAAAATCAGCGGTCAACCACCTTTCCCATTTTTTTCTACACAGATACAACATATTAGGATGACGCTATCAGAAGCCCTTCCCCACGCTATCAAGCACACCCAGCAGTACCTCCCTGACAAGCATCATTACGAAGCGCATACCTGCATCAAGGCAGTCTGCATGCCGCAGACAACATCCTGCGGTGATTGAACTGGCGGACGATGCGGCAGAACTGCATGACAAGGCCTTTCAACGATTACCGGGGGCGGCCTCCAGAACGTGTACATATAAAGAGTACCAGTGACTCTCGCTACAGATGACAGGCCTGAGCGTCCTCCCCGCTCCTCGCACCACACGAATGACTAGAGGACGCCCCGTTACTGAACGTCTTTCAAGTAGTCCTTGAGCGCAGCCAACGGGGCATCAAGCGCGCCCATCGTCTCGGCGCAACTAAAGCAAGCTGTCAGCTTTTGAAGCTCGCGCCCTAGCGGCGTGGCGGTGCCGCCTAAAGCTTTCAATGCCAACCCCAGACACTCATCGATTTTAAGCCGGATAGCTTCGATATCACCTTTGCACACAAGCAAGCCGAACTCGTCCCTCTGATACCCACTCATTATCGTGTCTTGACGCAAAATCGGACTATCCCCTTCCTTCTCGTAAGCCAGCTTGAGGGAGAAAAGGGCAACCGTTTCCAGTGACAACTCCATAACGCGAATCCTTGTAATGTCTTACCGGACCTGGGCCGGTTTGGGCAGGCAGTCTGCAGCCTGCTTGAGGGCAAGCTAATTCACGAGTTAATACATCGACAAAGAGGACGGGGCACCTCACTGACCGCAGACGCCTGCTCGGAAATCTCACGCACGTTGAGCGCGCTCCGAGCGATCTCATCGGAGACTGCACTACGGATCAGAGACCACGGATGAGCTAGCACTCACGCAGCGCGCGGGAAAAACACAAAACGCAGAATGCAAAAAGGCCCCGGAATACGGGGCCTTTAGGTACAAATATGGCGGAGGCGATGGGATTCGAACTCATGGACCTGTTACAGTCGGCAGTTTTCAAGACTGCTGCCTTAAACCACTCGGCCACACCTCCGTTGCGTTGCGGGCGCCATAATACCCGAATGAAACACACTGTCAAACTCTCTTCATAACTAGCGGCAAAGCGTCTGTTATGATCTTTGCGTCTTAACATTTCAATCACCAGGAGTTGCGCCATGCGCGAACAGGATTACGCAGTGAACAACGGCGTGCAGGCCGAGCAGCTAGAGGTTAGCCGCGTCCTGCGCAATACATATGGTCTTCTGGCTATCACCCTTGCTTTCAGCGGCTTGATGGCTTTTATCGCTCAGCAGAATCACGTTCCCTACCCGAACGTATTCGTCGTCCTGATCGGTTTTTATGGCCTTTTCTTTCTTACCAATAAATTACGCGACTCGGCGTGGGGCCTGGTATCGACCTTCGCTCTGACCGGTTTCATGGGTTACCTGCTGGGCCCGATTCTCAACCGTTACCTGGGTATGCAGGGCGGTGCTGAGGTTGTCAGTTCGGCGTTTGCGATGACCGCGCTGGTATTCGGTGGCTTGTCCGCCTACGTGCTGATCACCCGCAAGGACATGAGCTTCCTCGGTGGTTTCATCACTGCTGGCTTCTTCGTCCTGCTGGGCGCGGTGCTGGCCAGCATGTTCTTCCAGATCAGCGGGCTGCAATTGGCGATCAGCGCAGGTTTCGTGCTGTTCTCCTCCGTTTGCATCCTGTTCCAGACCAGCGCCATCATCCAGGGCGGCGAACGTAACTACATCATGGCGACCATCAGCCTGTATGTATCGATCTACAACCTGTTCGTCAGCCTGTTGCAGCTGTTTGGCCTGATGGGTGGCAGCAGAAACTGATTCTCTGTTGAGCTTCAACAAAAAGCCCGCTTAGCGGGCTTTTTGCTGTCTGACTCTATTATCATTGCACAAGATTCGTTGACTGAGCCGACCATGAAGTTCTCCATTGCCCTTTTTTCTGCGGCCCATGAGCCCTCCTCCCGCCGCGCCCTCCTGTTTGCGCAGGCGGTGCTGGCTGGCGGCCATGAGATTGTCCGACTGTTTTTCTATCAGGAAGGCGTGCACATCGCGTCGGGCAATATCGTCACGCCTCAGGATGAGCAGGATCTGCCACGCCAATGGCGCGAGTTCGTCACCCACCATCAGCTCGACGGTGTCGTGTGCATCGCCGCCGCCTTGCGACGTGGCGTGCTTAATAAAGAAGAAGCTCAACGCTATCAGCGACCAGCAGCCAATGTCTCAGCGCCGTGGGAGTTGTCGGGGCTAGGCCAACTGCATGATGCGGTGCAGGCAGCCGACCGACTGATCTGCTTCGGAGGACCTTGAGATGCCAGCATCACTATTAATTATCAGCCGTCAGGCGCCTTGGTCCGGCCCGGGCGCGCGGGAAGCGCTGGATATCGTATTAGCGGGCGGCGCGTTCGATTTGCCCATCGGATTACTGTTTCTCGATGATGGCGTGCTGCAGCTTTTGCCCGAGCAACAGGCTGCTCAAGTGCAACAGAAGGACTTGACGGCCAATTTGAAGGCATTGTCACTGTTCGGTGTAGAGGACATTTTTGCCTGCAACGACAGCCTGGTAGAACGCGGAATTCCCCCTAAGGAGTTAAATTTGGATACGCTGCAGCTACTTCAGGCGTCAGAAATTTCCGCGATTATTGACCGTTACGACCAGGTGATAACGCTCTGATGTCGACCTTGCATGTTTTGTCTCACTCCCCTTTTGCAGACAGCCGCCTGACCAGCTGTCTGCGCGTGCTCGGCCCGGACGACGCCATCCTGCTCTGCGGTGACGCGACGTATGCCTTGCGCCCTGATTCCGCGCCGCGCCACGCATTGGAGAGACAAATAGAGTCGCTAAAGCTGTTCGTGCTTGAAGAGGACATCCTGGCGCGTAACCTTGAGATTCCGCACGGGGTCGAAAGCGTCGATTACCCAGGGTTCGTCGCATTATCGATCTGCTTCGACAAGGTCAACACTTGGCTATGAAACAGCTGACGATTGCCGAACACAGCATTGCACTGGACAAGGATGGTTTCCTGGTAGACCTGAACGACTGGTCAGAAGAGGTTGCAACAGCCTTGGCCTTGCGGGAAGAAATCACCCTCAGCCCGGAACACTGGGAGATTCTGCAACTGCTGCGGGCTTTTTATACCGAGTTCCAGCTGTCGCCCGCGACTCGCCCGCTGATCAAATACACGGCGTTGAAGCTAGGCCCTGAAAAGGGCAACAGCATGCACCTCAATCGCCTGTTCAATGGCACCCCCGCCAAACTCGCCGCTAAGCTGGCGGGCCTGCCCAAACCGACGAATTGCATATGACCGAATTTGCCCCGCTGATCACAGAAACACCTGCCGAACATCCGTTCGCCCAGTTCGTGCGCATCCTGGGCAAGGGCAAACGGGGCGCCCGCGACCTTACTCGCGTAGAAGCGCGTGAAGCCATGGGCATGCTGCTCGATGAGAAAGTCGAAGACACCCAGCTTGGCGCCTTTCTGATGCTGTTGCGGCACAAGGAAGAAAGCGCGGAGGAACTGGCAGGCTTCACCGAGGCGGTACGTGAACGCTTGCAGACCCCGGCATTGCACGTCGATATCGACTGGCCGACTTACGCCGGCAAGAAGCGCCATCTGCCGTGGTACTTGCTTGCGGCCAAGTGCCTGGCGCAAAACGGTGTGCGCGTGTTGATGCATGGTGGCGGCGCGCATACCGCAGGGCGCCTGTACAGCGAACAACTGCTAGACCTGCTGGGCATCCCGCTGTGCCGCAACTGGCAGGAGGTCGGTACGGCGCTCGAGCAACACAACCTGGCGTTCATCCCGCTAGGGGATTGGGCGCCGCAGTTGCAGCGAATGATCGACCTACGCAACATCCTCGGCCTGCGCTCCCCTATCCACTCACTGGCACGAGCCCTCAATCCTCTGGGCGCTCGTTGCGGCCTGCAAAGTATCTTCCATCCCGGTTATCAGGGCATGCACCGCGAAGCCAGTGGTTTGCTGGGTGACAACGCCATCGTGATCAAGGGCGATGGCGGTGAAGTCGAAATAAACCCGGACACCATCAGTCACCTTTACGGCACTACAGCCGGGCAAAGCTGGGATGAGGAGTGGCCTGCGCTGTCACCAAGACGCCATGTCAAACCGGCGACGCTCGACCCGACACAGTTAACGGCACTCTGGAGAGGTGAAGTCGAAGACAGCTACCCGCAGCTGGCCTTGATTTCGACCATTGCTCTGGCCTTGCGCGGCCTTGGAACCCCACGCGATGCCGCCTTCGAATTGGCTCAGCAGTACTGGGATAATCGCGACAGATCTATTTAATCGATCATAGTCGCCCATGCTTTGCACTACTCGTTCGAACCAATGCAATTAGACTGGCCTCCAATGCAAAAGAGCTTAGGAGTCAGACATGGGCCTTCTGGTCGACGGACGCTGGCATGATCAGTGGTACGAAAGCAGCAAAGACGGCGCCTTCCAGCGTGAAAACGCGCAACGCCGTCACTGGATCACCGCTGACGGCCAACCCGGCCCCAGCGGTGAAGGTGGCTTTGCAGCACACGCTGGCCGCTATCACCTCTACGTTTCCCTCGCCTGCCCATGGGCCCATCGCACACTGATTCTGCGCAAACTCAAAGGTCTGGAAAGCTTGATCGACGTGTCCGTGGTCAGTTGGCTGATGCTGGAAAATGGCTGGACCTTCGATAAACAAAAGGGCTCCAGCGGTGACAAGCTTGATGGCCTGGACTTTCTTTATCAGCGCTACACCGCCGATGACGCCGCCTACACTGGCCGCGTGACCGTGCCATTGCTGTGGGATAAACAGCAACAACGTATCGTCAGCAATGAGTCGTCCGAGATCATCCGCATGTTCAACTCGGCGTTCGATGGCCTGACCGGTGATCGCCTGGATTTCTACCCTGAACCGCTGCAACAGCAGATTGATCGATTGAATGATCGGATCTACCCAGCAGTCAATAATGGCGTTTACCGCGCAGGCTTCGCCACTTCGCAAGGCGCTTACGAGCAAGCATTCGATGGATTGTTTGCAGAACTGGATTGGCTGGAGGTGCTGCTTGGCGAGAAACGTTACCTGGCCGGTGAGTACCTGACCGAGGCCGATGTACGCCTGTTCACCACCCTCGCTCGCTTCGACGCGGTGTATTACAGCCACTTCAAATGCAACCTGCGCCGCATTGCCGATTATCCGAACCTGAGTAACTGGTTACGCGAGTTGTATCAGTGGCCGGGCATCGCTGAGACGGTGGACTTTGAGCACATCAAGGGTCACTACTATGCGAGCCACCGGACCATCAACCCGACCGGGATCGTACCTAAAGGACCAGCGCTGCACCTCCACGCCAGCCATGACCGCGAACGGCTTACAGGCCGTGGAATCTGGCACAAAACTGGAGTTTGAGGATAAGGCATGAGGTGCTGCCTTGATCACCCGTAAACCCGGATCATCAAGGCATGCACTTAAAGCAGATGCGCTAGAGCTGTCCTTGAGCGCCTTCGAACCAAGCCAGTTTTTCTCGCAACTGGACCACTTCGCCGACGATCACCAGCGTTGGCGCATGCACTTCATGCTCAGCGACCAGTTGTGACAAGTTGGCCAATGTGCCAGTGAATACCCGTTGATTCGAGGTGGTGCCCTGCTGAATCAGCGCTGCAGGCGTGTCCGGGGAACGGCCATGCTGGATCAA
Source organism: Pseudomonas sp. 5C2 (assembly GCF_034314155.1). Classification (NCBI taxonomy): domain Bacteria; kingdom Pseudomonadati; phylum Pseudomonadota; class Gammaproteobacteria; order Pseudomonadales; family Pseudomonadaceae; genus Pseudomonas; species Pseudomonas sp. 5C2. The sequence continues at coordinate 2,154,052 of NZ_JAVIWH010000002.1, forward strand.
CTGTTCACAAATAATCGGCAAGCCGACCAGGCCCATGTAAAACACCAATGTCTGCGCCGGTGAGACCAGATCGCTCCAGGGAAGGTCCGTGGTGCCGTCTTTCAAATGCCCGGTAACAAAGCGCACTGATTGCGCGTAATCACGGTGGGTCAGCGGAATACCGGCATAGGCTGCGCAACCGCTGGCAGCAGTAATGCCTGGCACCACCTGAAACGGAATACCGTGGGCCGCCAGCTCTTCGATCTCTTCGCCACCACGCCCGAAGATGAACGGATCGCCGCCTTTGAGACGCAGTACACGCTTGCCTTGCTTGGCCAGAACAACCAACTGCTGATTGATCTGATCCTGCGGCAAAGCGTGATCGGCACGCTGTTTACCGACATAGACTCGCTCGGCATCGCGCCGGCAAAGTTCCAGAATCGCCGGCGCCACCAGGCGGTCGTAAAGCACCACATCGGCTTGCTGCATCAGACGTAAAGCGCGGAAGGTCAGCAAATCCGGATCGCCCGGCCCTGCGCCCACCAGATACACCTCGCCGGGTGCGCTGGGCGCCTCACCATTGATTTTAGCAATCAGCAGACGCTCGGCTTCAGCGCCCTGCCCGGCCAACTGGCGATCAGCGACAGGTCCCTGAAACACCTCTTCCCAAAATGCCCGGCGCTGCTGAACATCGGGGAACAGGTTTTTCACCTGACTGCGGAATCGCGCCGCCAAGCCGGCCAATTGGCCATACGTCGAGGGAATCCAGGTTTCAAGCTTGGCGCGAATCAACCGCGCCAGCACCGGCGCATCACCGCCACTGGACACCGCAATCACCAACGGTGAACGGTCAACGATTGCAGGGAATATAACGCTGCACAACGCAGGCGAATCCACCACGTTGACCGGCACACAACGCTGCCGGGCATCTTGCGACACCTGAGCGTTAAGCGGCTCGTCATCGGTGGCGGCGATGATCAGCACGCACCCCACAAGGTCGCCTTGGGCATAGCCACGTAAAATTAGTTCGCCGCCGCTGCGCTCCACCAACTCGCACAATTGCGCTTCTATCTCGGGCGCAACCACCCGCAATAACGCACCGGCATCAGCGAGCAAGCGTGATTTGCGCAAGGCAATTTCACCCCCGCCGACCACCAGCACGCGACTGCCACGCAGGTTATGGAACAGCGGCAGGAATTCCATTTAGCCTATAACCTCAAGCCCACCCATGTAGGGTTTGAGTACTTCAGGAACACGGATAGAACCGTCGGCCTGCTGATAGTTTTCCAATACGGCGACCAGCGCCCGACCTACAGCCAGACCGGAACCGTTCAGGGTGTGAACCAATTCTGGCTTACCGGTTTCCGGATTACGCCAGCGCGCTTGCATACGTCGCGCCTGGAAATCGCCACAGTTGGAGCACGAGGAAATTTCGCGGTATTTGTCCTGGCTCGGGATCCAGACTTCAAGGTCGTACGTCTTCACCGCACTGAAGCCCATATCACCGGTGCACAAGGCCAGTACGCGGTAAGGCAGTTCCAGCAGTTGCAGAACGCGCTCAGCGTTGCCGGTGAGTGTTTCCAGTGCCGCTTGCGACTGGCCAGGCTCTACGATCTGAACCATTTCGACTTTATCGAACTGATGCTGACGAATCATCCCGCGTGTATCGCGACCCGATGCACCGGCCTCGCTGCGAAAGCATGGGGTATGCGCAACAAACTTCAGCGGTAATTGCTTTGGATCGAGAATTTCGCCAGCAACGATATTGGTCAGCGACACTTCCGCAGTCGGGATCAAGTACAGATCCGCCTCGCCTTCGCGAGTGATCTTGAACAGGTCTTCCTCGAACTTCGGCAACTGGCCTGTGCCCTGCAACGCGGGTGCCTGTACCAGGTACGGGGTGTAAGCCTCTTCGTAGCCGTGATCGGTGACGTGCAGGTTGATCATGAACTGCGCCAATGCACGATGCATGCGAGCAATAGGGCCCCGCAACAACGCGAAGCGGGCGCCAGACAACTTGGCGGCGGTTTCGAAATCCAGCCAGCCGTACTTTTCGCCAAGCTCGACGTGGTCCTTGACCTCGAAGTCAAACACGGTAGGTGTGCCCCAACGACGAACTTCAACGTTGTCGTCTTCATCCGCGCCGACTGGAACCGATTCGTGTGGCAGGTTCGGCATGCTCAGCAGCATCCCGTCCAGCTCGGCCTGAATATTATCCAGTTCGACTTTACCGGTGCTCAGTTCGTCAGCCATACGCTCGACGTCGGCCATCAACGGCGCGATGTCTTCGCCGCGCTGCTTGGCCTGACCGATGGATTTGGAGCGGGCATTACGCTCGGCCTGCAACTGTTCTGTGCGGGTCTGGACGGTCTTGCGCTGGTTTTCCAGCGCTTCGATGCGGGCCACGTCCAGGGTAAAACCACGGGACGCCAGGCGATCCGCTACGTCCTGAAGTTGGGTACGTAACAGTTTGGAATCGAGCATATCGTTCTCTCGTCTATCAAAGTTTGGTCAAGGACAGGCCAGCCCACGTCGCGAGCAGCCCGCCGAATACGGTGATTGCCGCGTAGCCCAGTGCCAGCGGCACCTGCCCGCTTTCCAGCAAGCGCAGCGTATCCAGTGAAAAAGATGAAAATGTCGTCAGGCCACCCAAAAAACCTACCATCAGGCCTGCACGAAGCTCGATCGGTACTTCGGGACGCAACAGGAACAGTCCGTACAGATAACCAATCAGCAAGCAGCCGACGATGTTAACGGCCAATGTTGCGGTGTAGAAGTGTCGCGGCCAGTTCGCCGAGATCCAGCTGGCGGTGGCGAAGCGCAATAATGTACCAGCGATACCCCCGGCGGATACTGCAAGAATCAATCGAATCACTACTTTCTCCGCTTACGTGGGCTTGCTTTGTCCAGTGCCGCCAGGTGATTAAGCTTTTCTCCGATCTTCAGCTCAAGGCCACGCGGTACCGGCTGGTAGTACTGGCGCGGCTCAAGATCGTCCGGAAAGTAGTCTTCGCCAGCGGCATAAGCGTCGGGCTCATCGTGGGCGTAACGGTATTCTTCGCCATAGCCCAGCTGCTTCATCAGCTTGGTCGGCGCATTACGCAGGTGCAGCGGAACCTCCAGCGAACCATGTTCGGTCGCTTCGCGCATCGCTGCCTTGAAGCCCATGTACACGGCGTTACTTTTTGGCGCGCAGGCCAGATAAACGATGGCCTGTGCCACCGCCAGCTCACCCTCGGGGCTGCCCAGACGCTCCTGCACATCCCACGCCGACAGGCATAACGTAAGCGCCCGAGGGTCAGCATTGCCGATGTCTTCACTGGCCATGCGCACAACACGGCGCGCCAGGTACAACGGATCGCAACCGCCATCGATCATCCGCGCGAACCAGTACAACGCCGCGTCAGGGTTGGAACCGCGAATCGACTTATGCAGCGCTGAAATCTGATCGTAAAACGCTTCGCCGCCCTTATCGAACCGACGACGACTGTCGCCAAGCAGGCTTTGCAGCAGCTCGACACTGATCTCGGTGCCATCTTCGGCGAGGTCGGAAGCGTTCTCCAGCAGGTTGAGCAAACGCCGGCCGTCACCATCAGCCGCAGCCAGGAGCATCTTGAAGCCTTCGTCGCTCAGGCTCAGTTGATGTTTGCCCAGACCACGCTCTTCCGTCAGTGCACGCTGCACCAGTTTGTACAACGCCGCTTCGTCGAGGCTTTTCAGGACATAAACCCGCGCACGGGAAAGCAAGGCGTTGTTCAGTTCAAAAGACGGATTCTCAGTGGTCGCGCCGATAAAAATCAGAGTGCCGTCTTCTACGTAAGGCAGGAAGGCGTCCTGCTGCGACTTGTTGAAACGATGCACTTCGTCGACGAACAGAATGGTTCGGCGACCGTATTGCCCCGCCTGCTGCTTGGCAATCTCGACGGCTTGACGGATTTCCTTGACCCCGGCCAACACTGCCGAGACCGTTTCGAAATGCGCATCCGAGACTTTCGCCAACAGCCGTGCCAGCGTGGTTTTACCCACGCCCGGCGGCCCCCAGAAGATCATCGAATGCAAAGCGCCCTGCTCAAGCGCCTCACGCAGAGGCTTGCCATGAGCGAGCAGGTGTTCCTGACCGACGTATTCATCCAGATTGGCCGCACGCAAGCGCGCGGCCAAGGGCTGAGCTATCGGATCGCTACGAAACAAGTCCATGGGCCGCGGTTAAAACCTCTTATTCCTGAATGACATCAGCGCCTTTCGGGATATTGAATTTGAATTTGCCGGCAACAATCGGCTCGTTGGCTTTCACGCCCGTGAACAGGATATTGGTGCGCTGGCCGACGCTGTCAATCAACTGCATGTCATTGATGACGCCATTGCGAAAAGACAGCCGCAGGCTGTCGAACAGTGTGTCCTTGGTCTTGGGTTTGAGCACAAAGTCGATCACGCCGCCGGCTTCCTTCGCGCTGATGTCAAAGCTTTCGCTGATCTTGGACACATCACCGGACAACAGCAATGCAGGGGTCTGGGTCAGCCGCTGGTCGAGGGTCTTGATTGTCACCTGTTCCAGATCCGGGTCCCACAACGAGACTTTTTTCCCGTCGGATACCATCAACTGTTCCTGAGGCGCGTCTGTATGCCAATAGAACAGGCCTGGACGCTGCAACGCCATGTCACCGGCTGTTTCCTGCAATTGGGTACCGCCGCCGTCCAGTGTCAATTGAGAAAACCGGGCGGTCAGGGTTTGTGATTTTTCAAGCAACTGAGTGAGTCGCGCGACATCTTTGCTATCGGCATAGGCCGGGATAGCGGAAAAAGCCAGTGCAGATACCAACAGCATGCGGATAAGACGCATGGGAGTCCTCATTGAATTCAGTGGAGCCCAGACAGCGCACTGTCGCGCTGTCTGGGTTAGTCGCGCATTGGGCTCGGTGCGATGACCTCACGCGAGCCGTTGGTGTTCATGGACGTCACAACGCCCGCCATTTCCATTGCTTCGATCATTCGGGCGGCGCGGTTGTAACCGATCTTCAGCTTGCGCTGCACCGCAGAAATGGAAGCGCGGCGGCTTTCCAGGACGAAACGTACCGCTTCGTCATACAGAGCATCGCTTTCGCTGTCATCCGAGCCTTCGCTGCCGCCATCAAAGCCACTACCGGGCTCTTCAACGCCCGCAAGGATGTCTTCGTTGTAGTCAGGTGAGCCACGCAACTTCCAGGCCTCCACGACGCGGTGGACCTCTTCGTCAGACACAAAAGCACCATGGACACGAATGGGCAGACTGGTACCCGGCGGCATGTACAGCATGTCACCGTGACCGAGCAGTTGTTCGGCGCCGCCCTGATCGATGATGGTCCGCGAATCGATCTTGCTCGATACCTGAAACGCCATGCGAGTAGGAATGTTGGCCTTGATCAAACCAGTGATCACGTCCACCGATGGCCGCTGGGTCGCGAGAATCAAGTGAATACCAGCTGCCCGGGCTTTCTGGGCGATTCGGGCGATCAGCTCTTCGACCTTTTTGCCGACGATCATCATCATGTCGGCGAATTCGTCGACCACTACCACGATGGTCGGCAATTTGGTCAGCAGCGGCGCTATGTCGTGCATGCTTTCGCGTTTGTACAACGGATCTTCGAGCGGCGTGCCGGCGTCTTGAGCTTCTTTGACCTTGTGATTGAAACCCGACAGGTTACGCACCCCCATCTTCGCCATCAGTTTGTAACGCCGCTCCATCTCGGCGACGCTCCAGCGCAGGGCGTTGGCCGCGTCCTTCATGTCGGTGACGACAGGGCACAGCAGATGCGGAATGCCTTCGTAGATCGACAGCTCAAGCATTTTCGGGTCGATCATGATCAGTTTGGCGTCTTCCGGCCCCGACTTGAACAGGATCGACAGGATCATCGCGTTGACCCCCACCGACTTACCGGAACCGGTAGTACCGGCCACCAGCAGGTGCGGCATCTTCGCCAAGTCGGTAATCACCGGCCTGCCGCCAATGTCATGCCCCAGGGCCAGAGTGACCGGGGACTTGGCGTCATCGAATTCCGGAGTGGACAACACCTCGGAGAAGCGCACGATCTGCCGGTCTTCGTTAGGAATCTCGATGCCGACGGTGGTCTTGCCCGGGATGACTTCAACCACACGCACACTGGTCACGGCCAGCGAACGCGCCAGATCCTTGGCCAGGTTGGAGATTCGACTGACCTTGACCCCGGCGGCGGGCTGAATTTCGTAGCGCGTGATCACCGGTCCCGGATGAATGGAGTCAACGGTGACTTCCACACCAAACTCTTTGAGTTTGATTTCCAGAAGATGACCGACGGCAGCCAGCGATTCGGGGGAGTAGTTGAGCTTTTTCTTCTCTGCCGGATCAAGGATCGAAATCGGCGGCAAGGTACCTTCCACCGCGCTGTCGATGAACAATGGCGCCTGTTTCTCTTTCTGCACGCGCTTGCTCGGCTCCACCACTTTGGCCGGCGCCGGAGCAATCACCGCGGGTACGTGATTTGCGCGCTCGGTCATGTGTTTGCTGAGGGCTTGTTCGCGCTCGATCAAACGCTCTTTGGCCTTGGCCTGCTCCCGGCGATCAGGGGCGACAGGCGCCACCACTTCACTGACACGGGTATCAACCTCACGCAGTTGCGCAACCATCTGCTTGCGCTCGCCACGGGCCGTCCACCAGCGATTGGCCGCGCCCTGAAACAACTCGAACAGGTCAAGCGTGATCTTGCCGGTGACATCCATCACCTTGAACCACGAAAGATCGGTAAAAACCGTCAGGCCAAACAGAAACAGCGCAATGAACATCAGGGTGCTGCCCTGGATATTCAACGCGTTTTTTGCCAGATCGCCCAGACTTTCGCCCAGCGCACCACCGGCCGATGCTGGCAGGCCCGCAGTGAAGTGAAAGTGAATATGGGCCAAGGCCGCACCAGACAATACCAGGAAGACCAGGCCGATCAGGCGCCAGGAGAACAACCAACCGCTCCACTGCCACGGCTCATGACGCTGACGAAAGATTTGATACGTCTTGACCGCCAACAACAGCGGGAAGATGTACGCAAAATAACCCAACACCATGAACAATATGTCAGCCGAGAATGCGCCAGCGCGCCCCGCAGCATTCTGCACCTGCCGGGCACTACTGGTATGGCTCCAACCGGGGTCGGCCTGATCGTAGGTCAATAACGCCATCATCAGATACAGGCACAGGGCGCCGATAGCGATCAGCGCACCTTCCTTGAGCCGGTAGTGCAACTGTTGACGCCAGAGCGGAATGGAACTGGATGCTACGGTGGATTTCTTCAAAACGCTTCTTTTCCTGCGCCTTAGCGCGAACATCTGATGATTGACTACGAAATACTGCTGTCTAGCGTTCGGTAAAAATGAAACAAATGGATACGCTTATCTACAACTCGGCTAATCACTTGAAAAAACACCAATAAGGGCGGCATTGTACGGGTTTGCACCGCCGTTGCCACGCTAGTCTGGCTTGCGTGTAGCATATCTTCAAGCGCCGGACGAACGACTCAATTTGAGCATGCATTGTCTTTCGTGACAAAGGCTTATGGAGTGTTTTTATGAACGACATCAAACATCCGGATCGTGCCGTGTCGCACACTCAAGCCATTGATTGCATCGTTTGGCTACACACATCGGCCTCAGGTTTCGTCAACGGGACCGTCTACGACCACACCGACGCCATAGAGTTGCAGCCGTCGAGTGTACCGCCCTCCCCCTTCGATAAGTCTTGATACCATGCTGACTTGGTTACAACGTAACGACCTGACCTTTCCTCCACTGGAAAAAGCCATGCGTGAGCCGAACGGCTTGCTGGCCGCAGGCGGTGATCTATCCGCCGACCGCTTGATTCAGGCTTATCGTCATGGCTGCTTTCCCTGGTTTCAGGAGGGACAGCCGATCCTGTGGTGGTCACCAGATCCGCGCACGGTATTATTTCCCGAGGAACTGCACATTTCTCGCAGCTTGGGCAAAGTGTTGCGCCAGGGGCGCTACCAGGTGACCTTTGATCAGGATTTCACAGCCGTCATTCAAGCGTGCGCCGCGCCGCGCGATTACGCCGATGGCACCTGGATCACCGACTCGATGCAATCGGCCTACCTTGAACTGCATCGACGCGGCTATGCCCACAGCGTGGAGGTTTGGGAGCAGGATGCCTTGGTCGGAGGCCTTTATGGCTTGGCAATAGGCCAGTTGTTTTTTGGCGAGTCCATGTTCAGTCGGGCGGACAACGCCTCGAAAGTCGGCTTTGCCACGCTGGTCGAGCGCCTGAAGGCGTGGGGTTTCGTACTGATCGACTGCCAGATGCCAACCGAACATCTGCACAGCTTCGGCGCCAGAGCGATTACCCGCACCACATTTGCCGACTACCTTCGCCAGCACCTGGATCAACCTAATATCGCCGACTGGCTGCCTAGGCGAGTTTCATAGCCTGACATACACTCTTAACTAGAGATTTTATCCGAGGGTTGATCATGACAGAGCTGGCGCGGCTTAAGTTTTATGCCACTCAACCCCATTCCTGCAGCTATTTGCCTGAGGAACAAGCGACGACGCTGTTTCTGGACCCTAGCCAGCCGATGGATGTTCAGGTGTACGCCGATCTTTCCGACATGGGTTTTCGCCGCAGCGGAGACCATCTTTACCGGCCTCACTGCCAGAATTGCAGCGCGTGCGTTCCTGCTCGCATTCCTGTGGGACTGTTTGTTCCAGATCGTCAGCAAAAGCGCATTTTCAAGCGCAATGCCGATCTGCAGGTGACCCCGACTCAGCCACGATTCAGCGAAGAGTACTTCGACCTGTATCAGCGCTATATCGAGCAGCGGCATGCTGATGGCGACATGTACCCCCCTAGTCGTGACCAGTTTTCAACATTTCTGGTACGCGACCTGCCTTTCTCGACATTCTACGAATTTCGCCTCGACGAACGCCTCTTGGCAGTCGCCGTTACTGACCTTTTACCCACCGGCCTTTCGGCGGTTTATACATTCTATGAACCAGGCGAAGAGCGCCGCAGTCTGGGCCGCTACGCGATTCTCTGGCAGATCGCCGAGGCGACCAGATTGCAGCTCCATGCGGTCTACCTGGGCTACTGGATAAAGAACTGTAAAAAGATGAATTACAAAACCCAATATCGGCCCATTGAGCTGCTTACGAACCAGAGATGGGTCACTCTTTATTGAAGCACTTGGCTTAACCCCTATTTTTCGGGCACAATGCACGCCGCTTTTGCCTGGAGCAGTTGCACCAGGCCACTCATCGGATACCGAGGCCTTTTACTACATGGCGAAAGAAGAAGCTTTTGAACTGGAAGGCACGGTCGTCGACACCCTGCCCAACACCATGTTCCGTGTGGAGTTGGAAAATGGGCACATTGTCACCGCGCATATTTCCGGCAAAATGCGTAAGAATTACATCCGTATTCTTACCGGCGACAAGGTCCGCGTCGAGTTGACGCCCTACGACTTGAGCAAAGGGCGTATCACTTACCGCGCCCGCTAACAGGTCTTAACAAAAACGCCCGGCCTGTGCCGGGCGTTTTTGTGTGAGCGGGATTTGGCTTCCCGCACTGTCGCGCAACACAGATTTCGCCCATGAAAAGCCCCGTACCACCCGATCAAAGGTGAGATACAGGGCTTTTTGGTTTTGGCTTAAGCCATTTCTGCCGTTGTTTCGAAGTCGAAGGTCATTTCTCCGTCCTTGACGTCGATATGCACCACGCCACCGTGCTCGGCCAACTCACCGAAGAGAATCTCTTCAGCCAGCGGACGCTTGATCTTGTCTTGGATCAAACGAGCCATGGGTCTTGCACCCATCTGCGCATCGTAGCCACTTTCAGCCAACCAGGTTCTGGCGGCGTCAGTCACTTCAAGCAGCACACGCTTGTCTTCCAGCTGCGCCTGCAGTTCGGTAAGGAACTTGTCCACCACACTTTTGATGACCTCATGATTGAGGCGACCAAACTGGATAATGGTGTCCAAACGGTTACGGAATTCCGGCGTGAAACTTTTCTTGATCACTTCCATTGCATCGGAAGAGTGATCCTGATGCGTGAAGCCAATCGAGGCACGCGCAGCAGTTTCTGCGCCAGCGTTGGTGGTCATGATCACGATCACGTTGCGGAAGTCCGCCTTGCGCCCGTTGTTATCAGTCAGCGTACCGTGGTCCATGACCTGCAGCAGCAGGTTGAAGACTTCCGGATGCGCCTTCTCGATTTCATCGAGCAGCAGTACGCAATGCGGCTGCTTGGTAATCGCCTCGGTCAGCAAACCACCCTGATCGAAGCCAACATAACCCGGCGGTGCACCGATCAAGCGCGAAACGGTATGACGCTCCATGTACTCGGACATATCGAAACGCACAAGTTCAATGCCCAAGGCTTTGGCCAACTGCCTAGCCGCTTCGGTCTTGCCGACCCCCGTAGGACCTGCAAACAGGAACGAACCGACCGGTTTATCCGGCGATTTCAGACCGGCGCGCGACAACTTGATCGCGGTCGACAGCGAATCAATCGCTGCATCCTGACCAAACACGGTCATTTTGAGGTCGCGCTCAAGATTACGCAGCAGTTCCTTGTCGGAGCTGTTGACATGCTTAGGCGGAATACGCGCAATCTTGGCAACGATATCTTCAACCTGAGCCACTTCGATACGCTTCACGCGCTTCTCGATGGGCTGCAAGCGCTGATAAGCCCCGGCTTCGTCGATAACATCAATGGCCTTGTCCGGCATGTGCCGATCATTGATGTAGCGCGATGCTAGCTCGGCAGCGGCGCGCAATGCCTCGTCGCTATACTCGATACCATGATGCTGCTCGAAACGCCCCTTGAGCCCTCTCAGGATGCCAATGGTGTCTTCCACGGACGGTTCGGACACATCAACCTTCTGGAAACGCCGCGCCAAAGCCCGATCTTTTTCGAAGATCCCGCGAAATTCCTGGAACGTTGTCGAGCCGATGCAGCGGATATCCCCCGAAGACAGCAGCGGCTTGAGCAGATTCGATGCATCCATCACACCACCAGAAGCAGCACCTGCGCCGATGATGGTATGAATTTCGTCAATGAACAAAATCGCCTGCGGACGCTTTTTCAGCTCATTGAGCAACGCTTTGAAGCGCTTCTCGAAGTCGCCACGGTATTTGGTCCCGGCCAAGAGCGCACCCAGGTCGAGGGAATACACCACGCTATTGGCGAGCAGGTCAGGCACTTGATTGTCGACGATACGCTTAGCCAGACCTTCGGCGATGGCGGTTTTACCCACCCCGGCCTCACCGACAAGCAGCGGGTTGTTTTTGCGACGACGCGCCAGAATCTGCGCCACACGCTCGACTTCCATCTCACGTCCGACCAATGGATCAATCCGGCCCTGACGCGCCAATTCATTCAGGTTGCTGGCGTAGGCATCCAGAGGATTGCCTGAAGAAGAAGACTCGCCGCCCTCGTCATCCTGCATATCTTGCTCACCTTCCGAGTGATCGCCATGCCCTGGCACTTTGGAAATACCATGAGCGATGTAATTGACGACATCAATCCGTGCAACGCTCTGCTGTTTGAGCAGAAACACTGCCTGGCTTTCCTGCTCGCTGAAAATGGCAACCAGAACGTTAGCGCCAGTGACTTCACGCTTGCCCGAGCTTTGGACGTGAAAGACAGCACGTTGCAGTACCCGCTGAAAGCCCAGGGTCGGCTGGGTTTCGCGATCCTCGTCATGGACAGGAATCAACGGTGTCGTGGAGTCGATGAACTCCTGCAGATCATGCTTGAGTTTGTCGAGGTTTGCGCCACAAGCGCGCAAGACGGTCGCGGCAGCCTCATTATCCAAAAGAGCCAGCAAGAGATGTTCAACCGTCATGAATTCATGACGCTTGGAACGTGCCTCCTTGAAGGCAAGATTGAGGGTGACTTCGAGCTCACGGTTCAACATAGCTTCACCTCATACCCAAGTGGTCGGCGTTAACCGTCCTTCTCGATCTCACAGAGTAGCGGATGCTGGCTTTCCCTGGCGTATTGGTTGACCTGCATTGCCTTGGTCTCGGCGATATCGCGGGTAAACAATCCACATACTGCCCGTCCCTCTGTATGGACGGCCAGCATGACCTTGGTCGCCAGCTCGCGATTCAGGTTAAAAAACACCTCGAGCACTTCGACGACGAAATCCATCGGTGTGTAATCATCATTAAATATAACCACCTTGTACATCGGTGGCGCCTGCAGTGCTGGCTTGGCCTCCTGTAGCACCACTCCAGCAGCACCATCCTCGTGTGTCGGACGGTCCTGATTGAATGTTAGTCGAATCTGGCTGAATGCATGCATGGAAAGAAAGGTTCGTAGGTGGGCGGGTTCAGTAATTAGTCGCAGTCTGACCGGTTTTCAAGTGGACCGCCGCATGACCTTGACTATCGGCAAAACGGTGTTACAAAGAATAGAACCCACATTGGGTAAAAAGGGTCCGTGCAGTCAACCAAATTTTTTTCGGTCCGGCGGATGAGGTGGATCATACTCCAGACGGAGTCCTTTGCAGAGGGATGTGAGCATGGCAAGCAGTAACCCCAAGCGCGGCAAGGTTAAGTGGTTCAACAACGCAAAAGGCTACGGATTCATTATTGAAGACGGCCAGAGCGAGGATTTGTTCGCCCATTACTCGGCGATAAAGATGGACGGCTACAAGACCTTGAAAGCAGGTCAGGCCGTTAATTTTGACATCATTCAGGGGCCCAAAGGTTTGCACGCTGTAGAGATTGCAGCTGCGAGCGAGACCCAAACCTCCTCCCCTGTCGACGTTCCAAATCTGACCCATCAACCGCTGGATGTAACTGCCTGATTCGTCAGCAATCAGGCCGCTAAACCAAAAACCAGCCGAAAAAAAACCGGCCAGTTCAAGTTAATTGAACTGGCCGGTTTTGCTTAGCGCCGATCAGCTCACATGTGAGAGATCAGGGCATCGCCGAACGCAGAAGAAGACAGCAGTTTAGCGCCATCCATCAGACGTTCGAAGTCATAGGTCACTGTCTTGGCCGAGATTGCGCCGTTGGTGCCTTTGATGATCAGGTCAGCAGCTTCGACCCAACCCATGTGGCGCAGCATCATTTCAGCAGACAGGATCAACGAACCTGGGTTCACCTGATCTTTGCCAGCGTACTTCGGTGCAGTACCGTGGGTCGCTTCGAACATCGCAATGGTGTCGGACAGGTTAGCGCCCGGAGCGATGCCGATACCGCCAACTTCAGCAGCCAGTGCGTCGGACAGGTAGTCACCGTTGAGGTTCAGGGTCGCGATCACGTCGTATTCGGCCGGGCGCAGCAGGATCTGCTGAAGCATGGCGTCGGCGATGGCGTCTTTAACGATAACGTTCTTGCCGGTTTTAGGGTTCTTGAACTGCATCCAAGGACCGCCGTCAAGCAAGGTAGCGCCGAATTCTTCAGCAGCCACTTCGTAGGCCCATTCTTTGAAGGCACCTTCGGTGAACTTCATGATGTTGCCTTTGTGCACAATGGTCAGCGAGTCACGGTCGTTGTCGACGATGTACTGCAGAGCCTTGCGTACCAGACGCTTGGTGCCTTCCAGAGAAACCGGCTTGATGCCGATACCGCAGTTTTGATCAAAGCGGATCTTGGTAACACCCATTTCCTCTTTGAGGAACTTGATGATCTTGATCGCTTCCGGCGAACCGGCTTTCCACTCGATGCCAGCATAAATATCTTCGGAGTTTTCACGGAAGATAGTCATGTCGACGTCGCCTGGCTTCTTGACCGGGCTAGGCACGCCTTCGAACCAACGCACTGGGCGCAGGCAGACGTACAGGTCCAACTGCTGACGCATGGCAACGTTCAGGGAACGAATGCCGCCGCCGACTGGAGTGGTCAGCGGGCCCTTGATAGAAACGACGTAGTCTTTAACAGCGTCCAGGGTTTCCTGAGGCAGCCAGGTATCCTGATCGTAGACTTGAGTGGCCTTCTCGCCAGCGTAGACTTCCATCCAGGAGATTTTGCGCTCGCCGCCGTAAGCCTTTTTAACTGCAGCATCAACAACTTTCATCATGACCGGGCTGATGTCGACGCCGATACCATCACCTTCAATGAAAGGGATGATCGGGTTGTTCGGCACATTAAGAGAATGGTCTGCGTTGACGGTGATTTTGTCGCCGACTGCTGGAACCTGAATCTTCTGGTATCCCATGCTGGACTCCGTTTCTTTCGTGGTCTGACATCTGCTGCGCGGATAGCGCAACGGATGGATATTTGGGTCGCGAAAAGGCGCATCATTCTTGTAGCTTTTCTACAGAAAGTCACGCACTTTTCCATCGTCCGATGTCACCCTCACCTGCTACAACCCCCTGAATGCAGGGCATGTAGCCACACTACAAAGCGACTACATCGCTGCTTTGGATGAGCTGACATCACTCCAGAACCAAACGTCGGTTCGCTGAAAAACAGGGCGAACAGCTATTATGGCTCCTCTCGCGGCCAAGCGACGCCGCTTAATTAAAGGAGATCCACCTTTCATGCGTTTTATTCCGCACGTGACCGTGGCAACCGTCATCGAAGACGAGGGCCGTTTCCTGATGGTCGAGGAAGTCGCTGAGGGCCGAGCCGTATTTAATCAGCCTGCCGGGCATTTGGAAGCCGACGAAAGTCTGATCCAGGCCGCTCTACGCGAAACACTGGAAGAAACCGGCTGGGATGTGGAGCTGACCGGCGTGATCGGCATCTACCTGTACACCGCCCCCAGCAACGGCGTGACTTACCAACGCGTCTGCTTCGCCGGCAAGCCATTGCACCAACGACCCGATTACACGCTCGACGAGGGCATCATTGGACCACGCTGGCTCACTCGAGAAGCGCTTATGGAGCAGCGCGACCGCTGGCGCAGCGAACTGGTGATGCGCTGCATCGACGATTATTTGACCGGCGAACGCTTCGGTTTAGGCTTACTGCGTGAGACTGCTTGATCACGGCCTGTTAGAATTGCGTCCTTTTTGAAGCCACCCATTGAATTCCTATGCGTGATCCAGCCCCCCACGATCCAGCTCCTCATGATCCAGAAAGGACCCGCGTCATTGTCGGTATGTCCGGCGGCGTGGACTCTTCCGTCTCTGCCCTCCTGCTGATTGAGCAGGGCTATCAGGTGGAAGGCCTGTTCATGAAGAACTGGGAGGAAGACGACGGAACCGACTATTGCACCGCCCGCGAAGACCTGGCCGATGCGCAGGCCGTGTGCGACAAAATCGGCATCAAACTGCACACCGCCAACTTTGCCGCCGAGTACTGGGACAACGTGTTCGAGCATTTCCTGGCTGAATACAAAGCCGGACGTACGCCCAACCCGGACATCCTTTGCAACCGCGAGATCAAGTTCAAGGCATTTCTCGATTACGCCATGATGCTCGGCGCAGACCTGATCGCTACAGGCCATTACGTCCGTCGTCGCGACATCGACGGCCGCACCGAACTGCTCAAAGGCCTGGACCCGAACAAGGACCAGAGTTACTTCCTGCATGCTGTGGGCGGCGAGCAGATCGCCAAGACCCTGTTCCCGGTCGGCGAGCTGGAAAAACCTGCCGTGCGCGCCATCGCGGAAAAACACGAACTGGCCACAGCAAAGAAAAAAGACTCCACCGGCATCTGCTTCATCGGTGAGCGTCGCTTCAGCGACTTTCTCAAGCAGTACCTGCCCGCCCAGCCCGGCGAGATCAAGACGACCGAAGGCGAAGTCATCGGCCACCATCATGGACTGATGTATCACACCATCGGCCAGCGCCAAGGGCTCGGCATCGGCGGTTTGAAAGACGCGAGCGACGACCCGTGGTACGTACTGGCCAAGGACCTAGAAAACAACGAGCTGATCGTCGGTCAGGGCAATGATCATCCGTGGCTGTTCTCCCAGGCACTGACGGCGTCGGAAATTTATTGGGTCAACCCGATCGATCTGAGCACCCCACGTCAACTGACCGCTAAAGTGCGTTATCGCCAAAGCGACCAGAAATGCACGCTTGAACAGACAGCCACCGGCTACCGCGTCACGTTCGAAGAACCCCAGCGCGCAGTCACACCAGGCCAGTCCGTGGTGTTTTACGAGGGCGAAATCTGCCTGGGAGGCGGCGTCATCGAAGTGGCCGAGCCTTGGCACAGCAAGGACAAGCGCTGATGACTCCGATGCAAGAGCAACTGGTCGCCTTGGGCGGTGTATTCCAGGCGGCCGTGCTGGTCGACAAGATTGCCAAGACTGGCCAGGTCAGTGAAGCGGCGCTCGGCTGCATGCTGGGTAGCCTGCTGGTCATGGACCCCAAAGACACACTGGAAGTCTACGGCGGTGACGACCTGAACCTGCGCGAGGGTTATCGTTCGTTGGTCAGCGCACTGGAAAGGGACCCGACCAGCCTGCAACGCGAACCACTGCGTTATGCCCTGTCGATGCTGGGCCTGGAGCGGCAATTGGCCAAGCGTGACGACCTGCTAGAAGTAATCGGCAAACGCTTGCCGCAGATCAAGTCCCAGGTCGAGCATTTCGGCCTGGTTCACGACAACGTAATTGCCGCGAGCGGCGCGCTTTATCAGGACACACTGAGCACATTGCGCCAACGAATTCAGGTTCATGGCGACATGCGCAATCTGCAACAACCCAACAATGCGTCGAAAATTCGCGCCCTGCTGCTGGCCGGTATTCGCTCCGCGCGATTATGGCGACAGCTGGGCGGTCATCGCTGGCAATTGGTCATCAGCCGCCGCAAGCTACTTAAAGAGCTTTACCCAATGTTGCGCGGCTGATTCGCAACGCTGTACGGCTACCCCTTGAACACCGACTCTATTAATTATTGCGCGCTCTACGCTGGTCAGTCCGAACAGAACTGACCAGCATTTCATGTATGATATGCGCCCCTTTTCGTTGTCCGACTGTCCGAGAGCACCCCATGCAGCTTTCTTCGCTCACTGCGGTTTCCCCTGTTGACGGCCGCTACGCCGGCAGAACCCAGGCCCTGCGCCCGATTTTCAGTGAATACGGCTTGATCCGTTTTCGCGTCATGGTTGAAGTACGCTGGCTTCAGCGCCTGGCTGCTCACCCGCAAATCACTGAAGTTCCGGCCTTTTCGGCTGAAGCCAACGCGATCCTCAATACGCTGGCCGAGGACTTCTCCACCGTCCACGCCGAACGCGTCAAAGAGATCGAGCGCACCACCAATCACGACGTCAAGGCCATTGAGTACCTGCTCAAGGAACAGGCCGCCAAGCTGCCTGAGCTGGCCAATGTCAGTGAGTTCATCCACTTTGCCTGTACCAGTGAAGACATCAACAACCTGTCCCACGCGCTGATGCTGCGCGAAGGTCGCGACGGTGTGTTGCTGCCACTGATGCGCCAGATCGCCGAATCCATTCGCGAGCTGGCCGTACGCTTCGCTGACGTACCGATGTTGTCGCGCACCCACGGCCAACCAGCATCTCCGACCACTCTGGGCAAAGAGCTGGCAAACGTGGTCTATCGCCTGGAGCGCCAGATCGCTCAGGTGGCTGCTGTTCCGCTGCTGGGCAAGATCAACGGCGCAGTCGGCAACTACAACGCGCACATCTCGGCTTACCCGGACATCGACTGGGAAGAGAACGCACGCGCGTTCATCGAAGACGAGCTGGGTCTGGGCTTCAACCCCTACACCACGCAGATCGAACCGCACGACTACATCGCCGAGCTGTTTGACGCGATCGCTCGTTTCAATACCATCCTGATCGACTTCGACCGCGACATATGGGGCTATATCTCCCTGGGGTATTTCAAGCAGCGCACCATCGCTGGCGAAATCGGCTCATCGACCATGCCGCACAAGGTCAACCCTATCGACTTCGAAAACTCCGAAGGCAATCTGGGTATCGCCAACGCTCTGTTTCAGCACCTGGCCAGCAAGTTGCCGATTTCCCGCTGGCAGCGCGACCTGACCGACTCCACCGTTTTGCGTAACCTGGGCGTGGGCTTCGCCCATAGCATCATCGCGTATGAAGCCAGCCTTAAAGGCATCAGCAAACTGGAACTCAACGCGCAAAAAATCGCCGCCGAACTGGATGCGTGCTGGGAAGTGCTGGCCGAACCGATTCAAACGGTCATGCGTCGCTACAACATCGAGAACCCGTACGAAAAGCTGAAAGAGCTGACGCGGGGCAAGGGCATCAGCGCTGAAGCACTGCAAACTTTCATCGACGACCTGGAAATGCCTGCGCAAGCCAAGGCTGAGCTGAAAAAGCTCACCCCGGCCAATTACATCGGCAATGCCGTGGCTCAAGCCAAGCGCATTTGACCCGCAACAACTTTTGCACACGCCCGGCTGTGCCGGGCGTTTTCATTTCAAGGGCTTACAAATGAATCCTGATATTCCTCTTCAACTTCTGGGCGGCATCAGCGCGCGTGAATTCCTGCGTGACTACTGGCAGAAAAAACCGCTCCTGATCCGTCAGGCGCTGCCGGACTTCCAGAGCCCGATCGACGCCGACGAACTGGCCGGCCTCGCCCTGGAAGAAGAGGTTGAGTCCCGTATAGTTCTCGAGAATGGCGAGCGCCCTTGGGAACTGCGTCGCGGTCCGTTTACCGAAGACGAGTTCAGCAAGCTGCCAGAACGCGACTGGACCCTGCTGGTGCAAGCGGTTGATCAGTTCGTACCCGAAGTCAGTGAGCTGCTGGAGAACTTCCGATTCCTGCCCAGCTGGCGCATTGACGACGTCATGATCAGCTTCGCCGTGCCAGGCGGAAGCGTTGGCCCGCACTTTGATAACTACGATGTGTTTCTGCTGCAGGGCCAGGGCAAACGCCACTGGCAGATAGGCCAAATGTGCGATTCCGAGACCCCACTGCTGAAACACGCAGACCTGCGCATCCTCTCGGGCTTCGAAGTCACTGATGAGTGGACCCTGGAACCGGGCGACATGCTGTATTTGCCGCCGCGCCTGGCCCATTGTGGCGTCGCCGTGGATGACTGCATGACCTATTCGGTCGGTTTCCGCGCGCCAAGCGCAGCTGAGGTGCTAACGCACTTCACCGACTTCCTCAGCCAGTTCCTGCCGGACGAAGAACGCTACACCGACGCTGACGTACAGCCGGTCAGCGATCCGCACCAGATCCAGCGTGACGCCCTCGACCGTCTGAAAAGCTTGTTGGCCGAGCACATGAGCGACGAGCGGTTGCTGTTGACCTGGTTTGGCCAATTCATGACCGAGCCACGCTATCCCGAGCTGGTCGTCGGCCCCGAACTGGAAGAAGAAGACCTGTTCCTCAGCCTGGAGCAAGGGGCGATACTGATCCGTAACCCGAGCGCGCGCCTCGCCTGGTCTGAAGTCGATGACGACCTTCTGTTATTTGCCAGCGGTCAGAGTCGGCTGTTGCCGGGTAATCTGCGCGAACTGCTCAAACTGATCTGCGCTGCCGACGCATTGCACAGCGAAAACCTCGACCCATGGCTGGCCGATGAATATGGACGCAACCTGCTCTGCGAGCTGGTCAAACAAGGAAGTCTGGGGTTTGCCGATGAATAAGATCTCCGTACGTGTCGCCGATTGGCAGAAAGATAACGCCGACATTCGGCGTATCCGGGAAGCCGTTTTTATCGCAGAACAATGCGTACCACCTGAACTGGAATGGGATGCCGAAGACGCCAGTGCAGTGCACTTTCTGGCATTTGAGGGTGACTTTCCCATTGGCACTGCCCGCTTGCTGCCTGACGGTGAAATCGGGCGCCTATCGGTGCTCAAAGACTGGCGCGGCCTGAAAGTCGGTGATGCACTGATGGAAGCAGTGATTGGCGAAGCCGAGCGCCGCGGCCTGAAGCAACAGATGCTCAGCGCACAGGTCCAGGCCACACGCTTCTATGAGCGCCTGGGCTTTGTCATTGTCAGCGGAGAGTTTCTCGAAGCCGGGATCCCTCACGTCGACATGGTGCGCGGCGCAGCGTAATCGCTAGACTTAGCGAAGATGCATCCCTGACGCCCCGCCCGCTTCACCCTAGGCTAACTATGCTGAGGTCGAAGATGTCGGGGCGTTTTTTTGCCTGCGATTCAACCTGGCCCAACCCGGGCCGATAACTGTCAAACTCACGCCTTTACGCGCTCAATTGCGGAGATAACGGACATGTTCCTACGCACCCTGTTCACGTCACTGCTGCTGGCCTGCAGCTTTAACGCCATTGCCGCGACGGAAGTCGTCCCCCTGAACTATCGCACCAGTGACGACCTGCTGCCGGTGGTCAGGTCTTTTCTGGGCAATGAAGGCACGGTCAACGCTTACAACAACCAACTGATCGTTAATGCCGAGCCAGAAAAAATTCAGGCGTTGCGCAGCCTGCTCTCGCAATTGGACAAGGCGCCCAGACGGCTGCTGATCAGCGTCGACACCAGCGACAGCAACGCCCAAAACGACCAGGGCTACGCCACCAATGGCACCGTGCAGACGCAAAACGGCGATGTCAGCGTCCGCAGCCAGACCCGTATCATCCATAGCGGCACTGACAGCCGTGACGGCGGCGTGCAACAGGTTCAAGCCAGCGAAGGCACGCCTGCGCTTATTCAGGTAGGCCAGTCCGTCCCCCTGACGACGACCCAGACCGACGCCTATGGGTACACGCAAAGCCAAACCCAATACCGCAATGTCACCCAAGGCTTCTACGTCACTGCCAGTCTGACGGGCGAGACTGTGCACCTGAGCATTAGCACCAACCACGATCGCATGAACCAGGAACAGCCTGATGTCGTTAACGTGCAAAGCACCGACACCCAGGTCAGCGGTCGGTTGGGCGAGTGGATTACCCTTGCCAGCGTCAGCGAGCAATCCCGGGCAGATCAACAGGGACAGGTGCAGCGCTATATCACACAAGGCCGGAGCGATATGACGTTGCGCGTGAAAGTCGAGACACTGGACTGATACTCTAGACTGAACACCGAGACCAAAGCACCCCAAACTGACTGCCTGGTCGTATTAGACCAAAGATGTAGTGCTCTACAAAAAGCACTACAAAACATTTGACGGGTCAAAATTCACGAGGCATGATTGCCCCGCTCCCGCTTATCAGAGGCTCTGCAAAGAGCTTTCGAATCGCCGCTCTAACTTACACACCTGAGCCGATTCGTGTCTGGACCGCCCACAAGGCAGTTTGACGAGGTTGCGACTGGATCGAAGTTGTCCCGAGGGACGGAAGCGTAATACGGTAGATCGGCAATACCTCTGCATGATCGCATCAAGGCATCCACGAGCCAAACTGCGAACATCAGACATGCCCTCAGCCTCACACTCTTCCCCTCTCGAGCTTCTCGACCTTCTGTCGCGCCCTGCCAAACCCCAGCTCGACCGCTTAAGTTTCTGACAAGCGAGCAGCCAGCAACGCGCCCTCTGAAAACCAGGGCGTTTTGGCGGAGCAAGAATTTTCCACCCAAAACCTATGCGACGAGGTTTATCTCCATGGCACTGACACGCGAACAGCAAATTGCAGCTCTTGAAAAAGACTGGGCTGAAAATCCACGCTGGAAACACGTGACCCGCAATTACTCGGCCGCTGACGTTGTCCGCCTGCGTGGCTCGGTTCAGCCTGAACACACGCTCGCCAAGCTGGGCGCTGAAAAGCTATGGAATCTGGTCACCCAAGGTGCCAAGCCTTCCTTCCGTCCCGACAAAGATTTCGTCAACTGCATGGGCGCCCTGACTGGCGGCCAAGCAGTGCAACAAGTCAAGGCTGGCATCCAGGCGATCTACCTGTCTGGCTGGCAAGTAGCTGCGGACAACAACTCCGCCGAATCGATGTACCCTGACCAATCGCTGTACCCAGTGGATTCGGTTCCAACCGTGGTCAAGCGCATCAACAATTCGTTCCGTCGTGCTGACCAGATCCAGTGGAAAGCCGGCAAGAACCCAGGTGACGAAGGCTACATCGACTACTTCGCACCAATCGTTGCAGACGCTGAAGCCGGTTTCGGCGGCGTACTGAACGCTTACGAGCTGATGAAAAGCATGATCGAAGCTGGCGCTGCTGGCGTTCACTTCGAAGACCAACTGGCATCCGTGAAGAAATGCGGCCACATGGGCGGCAAGGTTCTTGTGCCAACCCAGGAAGCCGTACAGAAGCTGACCGCTGCCCGTCTGGCTGCGGACGTTGCTGGCGTACCGACCATCATCCTGGCCCGTACCGACGCTAACGCTGCTGACCTGCTGACCTCCGATTGCGACCCTTACGATAAGGAATTCGTGCTTGGCGAACGTACTCCAGAAGGCTTCTACAAGGTTCGCGCCGGTCTGGACCAGGCTATCTCCCGCGGCCTGGCTTACGCACCGTACGCCGACCTGATCTGGTGCGAAACCGCCAAGCCGGATTTGGCCGAAGCACGTCGCTTTGCCGAAGCGATCAAAAAGGAATACCCGGACCAACTGCTGTCCTACAACTGCTCGCCTTCCTTCAACTGGAAGAAAAACCTGGACGACGCGACCATCGCCAAGTTCCAGCGCGAACTGTCGGCCATGGGCTACAAGCACCAGTTCATTACTCTGGCTGGCATCCACAACATGTGGCACAGCATGTTCAACCTGGCGCACGACTACGCCCGCAACGACATGACTGCCTACGTGAAACTGCAAGAGCAAGAGTTCGCTGACGCCGCCAAGGGTTACACCTTCGTGGCTCACCAGCAAGAAGTCGGCACTGGCTACTTTGACGACGTCACCACCGTGATTCAGGGTGGCGCGTCCTCCGTGACCGCGCTGACCGGCTCGACTGAAGAAGAACAGTTCCACTGATACCGCTTAGCCACCTAAGCAAGCGGCCATTCCAGACCGTTTAAAGAGCAACTGGAATGCCACATGACTAACGCCCCGACTGGTTCGGGGCGTTTTTTTTTGCTGAAGCTTTTGTGGCAGCCTCAGCCGAGCGTGATACCGGCCCAATCGTTGAAGCAGGTCCTGACCTCCCCAGGAGGTGCAGCACTCGCACGAGGCATCACGTGAGTCCTTAAACATTGATCCAGAGCGGTATTTAACGCCTAAAAAAGAGTAAAACAGCGAATCTCGCAACTGCGATACACGGCATATAAAGACAACTTCTCCGCTTTAACCATGAGCAACAGTTTAAAAACCCCCGCAGATGACATCAATTATCATTTGTGCGTGTCGACCTTCATTACACCCCTGACAAAACACATTCAACAAAACTCCGGCTAATGCCCGCAGCGTATGGCCTGCGCCTGTTTTTAAGGTCTCAATGTCCTAAAGTATTAGAATAATTTCGCTATAGAAAATTTACTTGCTACCTGTTTACCCATAAAATCATCGCGATAGATTTCGATGCGACATATCGTCACTGCTTTATTTCTTTATCAAGCTCAGAGACCTTTGCTCTCTGCCAAGGATTACCAGAATGCCCGAATCGACAGGTCTGATCGCCCATAACTGGGGCTTCGCCATTTTCCTTTTGGGTGTTGTCGGCCTCTGCGCCTTCATGCTCGGCGTATCCAGCCTCCTGGGCAGCAAAGCCTGGGGGCGCAGCAAAAACGAACCGTTTGAATCCGGCATGCTGCCCACGGGCGGCGCCCGTCTGCGGCTTTCGGCAAAATTCTATCTGGTCGCGATGCTTTTCGTGATCTTCGACATTGAAGCCCTCTTTCTCTTTGCCTGGTCTGTGTCCGTCCGCGAAAGCGGCTGGACCGGATTCGTCGAAGCACTCGTTTTCATAGCAATTCTGTTGGCAGGTCTTGTCTACCTATGGCGGGTTGGGGCGCTCGATTGGGCTCCTGAAGGTCGTCGTAAGCGGCAAGCGAAGCTAAAACAATGAGGCTTTGTCGATGCAATACACTCTCACCAGGATCGACCCGGATGCGCCTAATGAGGAGTATCCAATCGGTGAACGGGAAACCGTTTCCGATCCGTTAGAAGATCAAGTCCACAAAAACATCTACATGGGCAAGCTTGAAGACGTGCTGAACGGTGCGGTCAACTGGGGGCGTAAAAACTCCCTGTGGCCGTACAACTTCGGCTTGTCGTGCTGCTATGTGGAAATGACCACCGCCTTCACGGCGCCCCATGACATCGCCCGCTTCGGTGCCGAGGTTATCCGGGCATCACCGCGCCAGGCGGATTTCATGGTTATTGCCGGGACCTGCTTCATCAAGATGGCGCCGATCATCCAGCGCCTCTACGAGCAAATGCTCGAGCCCAAGTGGGTCATCTCCATGGGTTCGTGTGCTAACTCCGGTGGCATGTACGACATCTATTCAGTGGTCCAGGGGGTCGACAAGTTCCTTCCCGTGGATGTCTACGTGCCTGGCTGCCCGCCACGCCCCGAGGCTTTCCTGCAAGGATTGATGCTGTTGCAGGAGTCTATCGGCCAGGAGCGTCGCCCCCTTTCCTGGGTCGTCGGTGATCAAGGCGTCTATCGCGCCGAGATGCCGTCGCAAAAGGAACAGCGCCGCGAACAGCGTATCCAGGTTACTAACCTGCGCAGCCCCGACGAAGTCTGATCCCACTCTTTCTTTTTACAAAAGAGACAAGACTCTGGGTTCATTCTTTACGTTGACCGAAAGCGATCGAGACCATGACTGCAGGCACCGCTCTGTACATCCCGCCTTACAAGGCTGACGACCAAGACGTCGTCGTTGAATTGAATACCCGTTTTGGCCCTGAGACGTTCACCGTCCAGTCAACCCGTACCGGCATGCCGGTGCTATGGGTTGCGCGTGCCAAACTGGTCGAAGTGCTGACCTTTCTGCGCCAGCTGCCAAAACCCTACGTCATGCTGTATGACCTGCACGGTGTCGACGAACGCCTGCGCACTCATCGCCACGGCTTGCCGGGTGCCGACTTCAGCGTGTTCTACCACCTGCTGTCGATCGAGCGTAATAGTGACGTAATGATCAAGGTGGCCTTGTCTGAGGGCGACCTCAGCTTGCCGACCATCACCGGCATCTGGCCTAACGCCAACTGGTACGAGCGTGAAGTGTGGGACATGTTCGGCATCGACTTTGCCGGCCACCCGCACCTGACCCGGATCATGATGCCGCCGACTTGGGAAGGTCATCCGCTGCGCAAGGACTTCCCGGCTCGCGCTACCGAATTCGATCCGTTCAGCCTGACTCTGGCCAAACAACAGCTCGAAGAGGAAGCCGCACGTTTCCGCCCTGAAGACTGGGGCATGAAGCGTTCGGGCGCGAATGAGGACTATATGTTCCTCAACCTCGGCCCGAACCACCCTTCGGCTCACGGCGCATTCCGCATCATCCTGCAACTCGACGGTGAAGAGATCGTCGACTGCGTTCCGGACGTCGGTTACCACCACCGTGGCGCCGAGAAGATGGCCGAGCGTCAGTCATGGCACAGTTTCATTCCGTACACCGACCGTATCGACTACCTCGGCGGCGTGATGAACAACCTGCCGTATGTCCTTGCGGTCGAGAAGCTGGCCGGTATCAAGGTGCCGGAAAAAGTCGACACCATCCGCATCATGATGGCCGAGTTCTTCCGTATCACCAGCCACCTGCTATTCCTGGGGACATACATTCAGGATGTGGGCGCAATGACCCCGGTGTTCTTCACCTTCACCGACCGCCAGCGCGCTTATACCGTGATCGAAGCCATCACCGGCTTCCGTCTGCACCCGGCCTGGTACCGCATTGGTGGTGTCGCTCACGACCTGCCACGCGGCTGGGAAAAACTGGTCAAAGACTTCGTTGAATGGCTGCCCAAGCGCCTGGACGAATACCAGAAAGCCGCTTTGGACAACAGCATCCTGCGCGGCCGGACCATCGGCGTTGCGGCATACAACACCAAGGAAGCGCTGGAATGGGGCGTCACTGGCGCCGGCTTGCGTTCCACCGGTCTGGACTTCGACCTGCGCAAGGCACGCCCTTACTCGGGCTACGAAAACTTCGAGTTCGAAATACCGCTGGCCGTCAATGGCGATGCCTATGACCGCTGCATCGTGCGTGTCGAAGAGATGCGCCAGAGTATCCGGATCATCGACCAGTGCATGCGCAACATGCCGGAAGGGCCGTACAAGGCGGATCACCCGCTGACCACGCCGCCGCCGAAAGAACGCACCTTGCAGCACATCGAAACCCTGATCACGCACTTCCTGCAAGTTTCGTGGGGCCCGGTCATGCCGGCCAACGAATCCTTCCAGATGATCGAAGCGACCAAGGGTATCAACAGCTATTACCTGACGAGCGACGGCGGCACCATGAGCTACCGTACCCGGATTCGCACCCCAAGCTTCCCGCATCTGCAACAGATCCCTTCGGTGATCAAAGGCAGCATGGTCGCGGACTTGATTGCGTACCTGGGTAGTATCGATTTCGTTATGGCCGACGTGGACCGCTAAGCATGAACAGCACGCTTATCCAGACAGACCGTTTCGCATTGAGCGAAACAGAGCGCTCGGCCATCGAGCACGAGATGCATCACTACGAAGACCCGCGCGCGGCGTCTATCGAAGCACTGAAGATCGTCCAGAAGGAACGCGGCTGGGTGCCTGATGGCGCTGTTTATGCTATTGGCGAAATCCTTGGCATTCCGGCCAGCGACGTTGAAGGGGTGGCGACGTTCTATAGCCAGATCTTCCGTCAGCCTGTCGGCCGTCACATCATTCGCGTCTGCAACAGCATGGTTTGCTTCATCGGTGGCCACGAGTCAGTGCTCAGCGAAATCCAGACTTCACTGGGTATCGGCTTGGGTCAGACCACCGCTGACAACCGCTTCACCTTGCTGCCCGTCTGCTGTTTGGGCAACTGTGACAAGGCTCCGGCCGTGATGATCGATGACGATACTTTCGGCGACGTGCAGCCTGCTGGCGTAGCCAAAATGCTGGAGGGTTACCTATGACCATCACGTCTTTCGGCCCCGCCAACCGCATCGCGCGTACGGCAGAAACTCACCCGCTGACCTGGCGCTTGCGCGATGACGGCGAACCGGTCTGGCTTGATGAATATCAAACCAAAAACGGTTACGCCGCCGCACGCAAGGCTTTCGCCGAGCAGTCGCCTGACGAAATCGTTCAGGCAGTCAAGGACTCCGGCCTCAAGGGTCGGGGCGGCGCAGGCTTTCCCACGGGGGTGAAGTGGGGCCTGATGCCCAAAGATGAGTCCATGAACATCCGCTACCTGCTGTGCAACGCGGATGAAATGGAGCCCAACACCTGGAAAGACCGGATGCTGATGGAGCAACTGCCCCATTTGCTGGTCGAGGGCATGCTGATCAGCGCCCGGGCGTTGAAAGCCTATCGTGGCTACATCTTCCTGCGCGGCGAGTACACCACTGCGGCCAAGAACCTCAGACGCGCCGTGAAAGAAGCAGAAGCGGCCGGTTTGTTGGGCAAGAACATTCTGGGCACCGGTTTTGATTTCGAACTGATCGTCCACACCGGCGCCGGGCGTTATATCTGCGGCGAAGAAACCGCACTGATCAATTCCCTGGAAGGCCGCCGCGCCAACCCACGCTCCAAACCGCCCTTCCCGGCCGCTGTCGGCGTCTGGGGCAAGCCGACGTGTGTCAATAACGTCGAGACTTTGTGCAACGTGCCAGCCATCGTCGGCAACGGCAACGACTGGTACAAATCCCTGGCCCGTGCGGGCAGCGAAGACCAAGGCACCAAGCTGATGGGCTTCTCCGGCAAGGTTAAGAACCCTGGCCTGTGGGAACTGCCTTTCGGCCTGCCCGCACGCGAGTTGTTCGAAGACTACGCAGGCGGCATGCGCGATGGCTTCAAGCTCAAGTGCTGGCAGCCAGGTGGCGCCGGTACTGGCTTCCTGCTCCCTGAGCACCTCGACGCCCAAATGTACGCCGGTGGCATTGCCAAGGTCGGCACGCGGATGGGTACGGGTCTGGCCATGGCCGTCGACGACAGCGTCAACATGGTTTCCCTGCTGCGCAACATGGAAGAATTCTTCGCCCAGGAGTCCTGTGGATTCTGCACCCCCTGCCGCGACGGCCTGCCGTGGAGCGTGAAGATCCTGCGCGCTATCGAACACGGCGAAGGCCAACCGGGCGATATCGAAACGCTGTTGGGGTTGGTCAACTTCCTGGGCCCTGGCAAGACCTTCTGTGCCCACGCACCGGGCGCAGTGGAACCTCTGGGCAGCGCAATCAAATACTTCCGGCCGGAATTCGAGGCGGGTATCGCGCCACAGCGTGATGCCAACGCGACCCTGGCCCAACGCCCGATTGTGGTTGGCG
Organism: Pseudomonas sp. 5C2; assembly: GCF_034314155.1. Lineage (NCBI taxonomy): Bacteria > Pseudomonadati > Pseudomonadota > Gammaproteobacteria > Pseudomonadales > Pseudomonadaceae > Pseudomonas > Pseudomonas sp. 5C2. Next base: position 2,182,205 of record NZ_JAVIWH010000002.1, read on the forward strand.
CATAACAAGACAGAAAAGGTCGGTAGCCCATAAAGCCGCCGACCTCATACCCGATGACGCCTTACAGGCTGTTTGATACGGGTAGCACCGAGATTCCATTAGCCACGCCCGCTGACAACGGGCCAACGAAGAACTTTGAACCATGGCCACTATCCACGTAGACGGCAAAGCGCTCGAGGTCGATGGCGCAGACAACCTGTTACAGGCATGTCTGTCGCTGGGCCTCGATATTCCTTATTTCTGCTGGCACCCCGCCCTTGGCAGTGTTGGCGCTTGTCGCCAATGCGCAGTCAAGCAGTACAGTGACGAGAACGACAAACGTGGTCGTATCGTCATGTCCTGCATGACCCCCGCCACTGACGGCAGCTGGATTTCCATCGACGACGAGGAGGCCAAGGTCTTCCGCGCCAGCGTCGTCGAATGGCTGATGACCAACCACCCGCACGACTGCCCGGTCTGCGAAGAAGGCGGTCATTGCCACCTGCAAGACATGACCGTAATGACCGGTCACAACGAGCGTCGTTATCGCTTCACCAAACGGACTCACCAGAACCAGGAACTCGGCCCGTTCATCGCTCACGAGATGAACCGCTGCATCGCCTGCTACCGTTGCGTGCGCTTCTATAAAGACTACGCTGGCGGCACTGACCTGGGTGTATTCGGCGCCCACGACAACGTGTACTTCGGCCGGGTCGAAGATGGCGCACTGGAAAGCGAGTTCTCCGGTAACCTCACCGAAGTCTGCCCGACCGGTGTGTTCACCGACAAGACTCACTCCGAGCGCTACAACCGCAAGTGGGACATGCAGTTTTCGCCAAGCATCTGCCATGGTTGCTCCAGCGGCTGCAACATCAGCCCTGGCGAGCGCTACGGTGAGATCCGTCGTATCGAAAACCGCTACAACGGTTCGGTCAACCAGTACTTCCTGTGTGACCGTGGTCGTTTCGGTTATGGCTACGTCAACCGTGAAGACCGTCCACGCCAGCCACTGTTGGCTGATGGCCACGTCAAACTGAGCCTCGACACTGCGTTGGACAAGGCTGCAGATTTGCTCCGCGGCCGTAACATCGTCGGTATCGGCTCACCCCGCGCCAGCCTGGAAAGCAACTTCGCCCTGCGCGAACTAGTCGGTGCCGAGCACTTCTACTCGGGTATCGAAGCCGGTGAGCTGGAACGCCTGCGTCTGATCGTCAAGGTGCTCAATGAGAGCCCGCTGCCGACCCCGACAATGCGTGACATTGAAGATCACGATGCGATTTTCGTCCTCGGCGAAGACCTGACCCAAACTGCAGCACGTATGGCCCTGGGCCTGCGTCAAGCCGTCAAGGGCAAGGCCGAAGACATGGCTGCGGCGATGAAAGTCCAGCCGTGGCTCGATGCCGCAGTGAAGAACATCGGTCAGCATGAATTGAACCCGCTGTTCATCGCGAGCCTCGCCGAGACCCGTCTCGATGACATCGCCGAAGAGTGCGTTCACGCAGCCCCCGACGACCTGGCGCGAATCGGCTTTGCCGTCGCCCACGCCCTGGACGCCAGCGCGCCCGCAGTCGAAGGCCTGGACACCCAAGCCCTCGAACTGGCCCAGCGCATCGCCGCTGCCCTGCTCGCAGCCAAACGTCCGCTGATCATCTCTGGCAGCTCCCTGGGCTCGACCGCACTGATCGAGGCCGCAGCCAACATCGCCAAGGCATTGAAGCTGCGCGACAAGCAAGGCTCAATCAGCCTGATCGTCCCGGAAGCCAACAGCATGGGCCTGGCAATGTTCGGCGGTGATTCCCTCGACGACGCGTTGCAGGCTGTGATTTCCGGCAAAGCTGACGCCATCGTGGTGTTGGAAAACGATCTGTACCACCGCGTCGACGCTGCCACGGTCGATGCTGCGTTCAACGCTGCGAAAGTCGTGATCGTCGCTGACCATCAGAAAACCCCGACCAGCGATCGCGCTGATCTGGTACTGCCGGCCGCCAGCTTTGCTGAAGGCGACGGTACCCTGGTCAGTCAGGAAGGTCGCGCCCAGCGCTTCTTCCAGGTGTATGACCCGACTTATCTGGACGCCAGCATTCTGGTCCACGAAGGCTGGCGCTGGTTGCACGCCCTGCGCAGCACCCTGCTGAACAAGGCAGTGGACTGGACGTTGCTCGATCACGTCACCGAAGCCTGCGCAGCCAGCACCGCGCAATTGGCCGGGATCGTCAACGCGGCACCGTCTGCGGCGTTCCGGATCAAAGGTTTGAAACTGGCGCGTGAACCATTGCGTTACAGCGGCCGCACGGCCATGCGCGCCAACATCAGCGTGCATGAACCGCGTACTTCACAAGACAACGACACCGCGTTCTCCTTCTCCATGGAAGGTTATTCGGGTTCGGCAGAACCTCGTCAGCAGGTGCCTTTCGCCTGGTCGCCGGGCTGGAACTCGCCACAAGCCTGGAACAAGTTCCAAGACGAAGTCGGCGGTCACCTGCGTGCAGGTGATCCGGGAACTCGCTTGATCGAAAGCAAGGGTGATGGTCTGTCCTGGTTCGCCAGCATACCGGGCGCATTTTCCCCGGCTCGCGGTACATGGCAAGTAGTGCCGTTCTATCACCTGTTCGGCAGCGACGAAACATCGTCCAAAGCCGCACCGGTTCAGGAACGCATTCCAGAAGCCTACGTGGCGCTGGCCAAATCCGAAGCGGATCGTCTGGGTGTCAATGATGGCGCCATGCTCAATCTGAGTGTTGCCGGTCATACCCTGCGTCTGCCGCTGCGGATCAATGAAGAGTTGGGCGCCGGTCTCGTGGCCCTGCCTGCCGGTCTGACTGGAATCCCGCCTGCGGTGTTCGGCAAAACCGTTGATGGTCTGCAGGAGGCAGCGCTATGACCTGGTTTACCCCTGAAGTGATCGACTCGATCATCTCGGTCGTCAAAGCCATTGTGATTCTGCTGGCCGTCGTGGTCTGCGGCGCGCTGCTGAGCTGGGTCGAGCGTCGTTTGCTCGCCCTTTGGCAGGACCGTTATGGTCCGAACCGGGTTGGCCCTTTCGGTGCTTTCCAGATCGCTGCCGACATGATCAAGATGTTCTTCAAGGAAGACTGGACACCACCGTTCGCCGACAAGGTGATTTTCACCCTGGCACCGGTCGTGGCCATGAGCGCCTTGCTGATTGCGTTCGCAATCATCCCGATCACCCCGACCTGGGGCGTGGCGGATCTGAACATCGGCTTGCTGTTCTTCTTCGCCATGGCCGGCTTGTCGGTCTATGCGGTGCTGTTCGCCGGCTGGTCGAGCAACAACAAGTTCGCCCTGCTCGGCAGTCTGCGGGCTTCAGCTCAGACCGTGTCCTATGAAGTGTTCATGGGCCTGGCGCTGATGGGCATCGTGGTGCAGGTTGGCTCGTTCAACATGCGCGATATCGTCGAGTACCAGGCACAGAATCTGTGGTTCATCATTCCGCAGTTCTTCGGCTTTTGTACGTTCTTTATCGCAGGCGTTGCGGTGACTCACCGTCACCCATTCGACCAACCGGAAGCAGAACAAGAGTTGGCCGATGGTTACCACATCGAATATGCCGGCATGAAGTGGGGCATGTTCTTCGTCGGCGAGTACATCGGTATCGTGCTGATCTCGGCGCTGCTGGTGACCTTGTTCTTCGGCGGCTGGCATGGCCCGTTCGACATCCTGCCTTCGCTGTCGTTCTTCTGGTTCGCCCTGAAGACCGCGTTCTTCATCATGCTCTTCATTCTGTTGCGCGCCTCTATCCCGCGTCCACGGTATGACCAGGTGATGGATTTCAGCTGGAAATTCTGCCTGCCGCTGACCCTGATCAATTTGCTGGTGACCGCTGCGATCGTGTTGTTGAACACGCCCGCTGTCGCGGCTCAGTGAGGATAAAGACCCATGCTCAAGTATCTGTTTGACATCGTGCATGGCACCTACACCCAGCTTCGCAGCCTGGTGATGGTGTTCTCCCATGCATTTCGCAAGCGCGACACGCTGCAGTACCCGGAAGAGCCGGTGTACCTGCCGCCGCGCTACCGCGGCCGTATTGTCCTGACCCGCGACCCTGACGGTGAAGAGCGTTGCGTAGCCTGCAACCTGTGCGCCGTGGCCTGCCCGGTTGGCTGCATCTCGTTGCAGAAAGCCGAAACCGACGACGGTCGTTGGTACCCGGAGTTTTTCCGCATCAACTTCTCGCGCTGCATTTTCTGTGGCCTCTGCGAGGAAGCCTGCCCGACCACCGCGATCCAGCTGACACCGGATTTCGAAATGGCCGAGTTCAAACGTCAGGATCTGGTTTACGAGAAGGAAGATCTGCTGATCTCCGGCCCTGGTAAAAACCCTGATTACAACTTCTATCGCGTTGCCGGTATGGCCATCGCCGGTAAGCCTAAAGGCTCCGCGCAGAATGAAGCCGAACCGATCAATGTGAAGAGCTTGCTGCCTTAAGGAAGAAAGATGGAATTCGCTTTCTATTTCGCATCCGGCATCGCTGTTGTGTCCACCCTTCGGGTGATCACCAACACGAACCCGGTGCACGCCCTGCTCTACCTGATCATTTCGTTGATCGCCGTCGCCATGACCTTTTTCAGCCTCGGTGCTCCCTTTGCCGGCGTACTGGAAGTCATCGCTTACGCAGGCGCCATCATGGTCCTGTTCGTGTTTGTGGTGATGATGTTGAATCTGGGCCCTGCCTCGGTGCAGCAAGAACGTACCTGGCTCAAACCCGGTATCTGGATCGGCCCGATGGCGCTGGGCGTAGTGCTGCTCGCCGAGCTGCTCTACGTGCTGTTCGCCAATCCGAGCGGCGCTGCCATCGGTCACACCACGGTGGATGCCAAAGCGGTAGGTATCAGCCTGTTTGGTCCTTATCTGCTGGTGGTGGAACTTGCCTCGATGCTGCTCCTCGCAGCAGCGGTAACGGCATTCCATCTCGGCCGCAACGAGGCGAAGGAGTAAAGCCATGAATGCAATCCCTCTTGAACACGGTCTGGCGGTCGCCGGCATCCTGTTCTGCCTCGGTCTGGTCGGCCTGATGGTACGGCGCAACATCCTCTTCGTGCTGATGAGCCTGGAGATCATGATGAACGCGTCTGCTCTGGCGTTCGTCGTTGCCGGTAGCCGTTGGGCGCAGCCGGATGGACAAATCATGTTCATCCTGGTGATCAGCCTTGCAGCCGCCGAGGCCAGTATCGGCCTGGCGATCCTGATGCAGCTGTATCGCCGCTTCCACACTCTCGATATCGACGCTGCCAGCGAGATGCGCGGATGAACCTTCTCTTTCTGACTTTCGTATTCCCCCTGATCGGTTTCCTGTTGCTCGCGTTCTCCCGTGGACGCATCTCGGAAAACCTTGCCGCGCTGATCGGCGTTGGCTCCATCGGACTGTCGGCCATCGTGACAGCCTGGATCATCTGGCAATTCAACGTCGCACCGCCTGAGGGTGGTCACTACACCCAACTGCTGTGGCGCTGGATGTCAGTGGACGGCTTCGAACCGAACTTCGCCCTGTACCTTGATGGTCTGTCCGTGACCATGATGGGTGTGGTGGTGGGTGTAGGCTTCCTGATCCACCTGTTCGCTTCCTGGTACATGCGCGGTGAGGCCGGTTACTCGCGCTTCTTCGCCTACACCAACCTGTTCATCGCCAGCATGCTGTTCCTGATCCTCGGCGATAACCTGTTGTTCCTGTACCTGGGTTGGGAAGGCGTGGGCCTGTGCAGCTATCTGTTGATCGGTTTCTACTACAGCAACCGCAACAACGGTAACGCCGCGCTCAAGGCCTTTGTCGTCACCCGCATCGGCGACGTGTTCATGGCCATTGGCCTGTTCATCCTGTTCCAGCAACTGGGTACGCTAAATATCCAGGAGCTTCTGGTGCGTGCACCGGAGCATTTCAGTGCCGGTGATTTCTGGATTGTGCTGGCAACCTTGATGCTGCTCGGTGGTGCGGTCGGTAAATCCGCGCAACTGCCGCTGCAAACCTGGCTGGCAGATGCAATGGCGGGCCCAACGCCTGTGTCGGCATTGATCCACGCCGCGACCATGGTGACCGCCGGTGTCTACCTGATCGCACGGACCCACGGTCTGTTCGAACTGGCACCCGATGTCCTGCATCTGGTCGGTATCGTCGGTGGCGTAACGCTGGTGTTGGCAGGTTTCGCGGCATTGGTGCAAACCGACATCAAACGTATCCTTGCCTACTCGACGATGAGCCAGATCGGCTACATGTTCCTGGCGCTGGGTGTGGGTGCCTGGGAAGGCGCGATTTTCCACTTGATGACTCACGCCTTCTTCAAGGCGCTGCTGTTCCTCGCGTCCGGTGCGGTGATCGTTGCCTGCCACCACGAGCAGAACATCTTCAAGATGGGCGGTCTGTGGAAAAAACTGCCACTGGCCTACGCCAGCTTCATCGTCGGTGGCGCTGCGTTGTCTGCCCTGCCACTGCTGACCGCCGGTTTCTACTCCAAGGATGAGATTCTTTGGGAAGCCTTCGCCAGCGGTAACCATGCGCTGCTGTATGCAGGCCTGGTCGGCGCGTTCATGACGTCCCTGTATACCTTCCGCCTGATCTTCATCACCTTCCACGGTGAAGCGAAGACCGAAGCGCACGCCGGTCACGGTATTGCTCACTGGCTGCCGCTGTCGGTGCTGATCATTCTGTCGACCTTTATCGGCGCACTGATCACCCCACCCTTGGCCGGTGTCTTGCCGCAGAGCGTCGGCCATGCCGGTGGTGAAGCCAAGCACAGTCTGGAAATCGCCTCGGGGGCCATTGCCATGGCCGGTATCCTGCTCGCGGCCATGCTGTTTCTCGGCAAGCGTCGCTTTGCTACTGCTGTCGCCAACAGCGCTCCGGGGCGGTTCCTTACGACCTGGTGGTTCGCGGCATGGGGCTTCGACTGGCTGTACGACAAGCTGTTCGTCAAACCTTATCTGATGATCAGCCATGTGCTGCGCAAAGACCCACTCGACCACACCATTGGTTTGATCCCGCGTCTGGTCAAGGGCAGTCATAACGCCCTGAGCCGCACCGAGACCGGCCAACTGCGTTGGTACGCTGCCTCAATGGCTGCAGGCGCTGTATTGGTGCTAGGCGCCATCGTGCTGGTTGCGGTCTGACATGAACCTTGCGAATTTGCGAAAGGAATTGAGCCCGTCATGATTCTGCCTTGGCTAATCCTGATCCCCTTTATCGGCGGCCTGCTGTGCTGGCTGGGTGAGCGCTTCAGCTCTACCCTGCCACGCTGGATTGCGCTGTTGACCATGTCTCTGGAACTTGCCCTCGGCCTCTGGCTGTGGACCCATGGAGACTTCCACTTTGCTCCGGCGCCTGGCGTCGACCCCACATGGGTTGTCGAATTCAAGCATCAGTGGATCGAACGCTTCGGCATCAGTGTGCACCTGGCCCTAGACGGCCTGTCGCTGCTGATGGTGTTGCTGACCGGCCTGCTCGGCGTGCTGTCGGTGTTGTGTTCGTGGAAAGAGATCCAGCGTAACGTTGGCTTCTTCCACCTCAACCTGATGTGGATCCTGGGCGGCGTGGTTGGCGTGTTCCTCGCTATCGACCTGTTCATGTTCTTCTTCTTCTGGGAAGTGATGCTGGTGCCGATGTACTTCCTCATCGCGCTCTGGGGTCATAGTTCATCGGACGGCAAGAAGACCCGGATCTACGCGGCGACCAAGTTCTTCATCTTCACTCAAGCCAGCGGCCTGATCATGTTGGTGGCGATCCTGGGTCTGGTGCTGGTCAACTTCAACACCACCGGTGTGATCACGTTCGACTACACCGAGCTACTCAAGACGAAGCTGGCACCCGGCACTGAATACATTCTAATGCTGGGCTTTTTCGTCGCCTTCGCGGTGAAGCTGCCAGTCGTGCCGTTCCACTCCTGGCTGCCGGACGCTCACGCTCAAGCACCGACCGCAGGTTCCGTCGATTTGGCCGGTATCCTGCTGAAAACAGCTGCTTATGGCTTGCTACGCTTCGCCCTGCCGCTGTTCCCCAACGCATCGGCAGAGTTCGCGCCCATTGCCATGACCCTGGGCCTGATCGGTATCTTCTATGGTGCGTTCCTCGCGTTCGCCCAGACCGATATCAAGCGCCTGGTCGCGTTCTCCAGCGTCTCGCACATGGGGTTCGTGTTGATCGGTATCTACTCCGGTAGCCAGCAAGCCCTGCAGGGTGCCGTGATTCAGATGCTCGCTCACGGCATCTCGGCAGCCGCACTGTTCATCCTCAGCGGCCAATTGTACGAACGCATGCACACCCGTGATATGCGCGAAATGGGAGGGTTGTGGTCACGCATCGCTTACCTGCCAGCGATCAGCCTGTTCTTCGCGGCCGCGTCCCTCGGCTTGCCTGGCACCGGTAACTTCGTTGGCGAGTTCCTGATTCTGATGGGCACTTTTGTCAGCGCGCCCTGGATCACCGCGATTGCAACGTCTGGCCTGGTACTCGGCTCGGTCTACTCGTTGATCATGATCCACCGCGCCTACTTCGGCCCTTCCAAGTCGGATGCAGTTCTGGCCGGGATGGATGCACGTGAATTGATCATGGTGCTGGGGCTGGCGGCACTGCTGGTCTGGATCGGCATTTACCCGCAACCGTTCCTCGATACCTCTGCCGCTACGATGCATGGCGTGCAGCAATGGCTCGGCACCGCCTTCACTCAACTTGCTTCGGCCCGGTAGAGCATTATGGACCTGACGATTCAACACTTTATTGCGCTTGCGCCGCTGCTGATTACCAGCGCCACGATTGTCGTGGTGATGCTGGGTATCGCTTGGCGTCGCAATCATTCGCAAACATTCCTGCTCACCGTGGCCGGACTCAACCTGGCACTCCTGTCGATCTACCCGGCGCTTAAAGTTGCGCCACTGGTGGTGACACCTCTGCTGAAAATCGATAATTTCGCCTGCTTGTACATGGCGCTGATTCTGGCCTCGACCTTGGCGTGCGTGACCTTGGCGCACGCCTATCTCGGCGAGAAGGCTTCGGGCTACCCCGGTAACCGCGAAGAGCTTTACCTGCTGATTCTGCTGGCGTCTGCCGGTGGTCTGGTATTGGTCAGCGCGCAACACCTGGCAGGCCTGTTCATCGGTCTGGAACTGCTGTCGGTGCCGGTCTACGGTCTGGTGGCTTACGCCTTTTTCAACAAGCGCTCACTCGAAGGCGGCATCAAGTACATGGTGCTGTCGGCCGCAGGGTCTGCATTCCTGTTGTTCGGTATGGCGCTTCTGTATGCCGAAGCTGGCAGCTTGAGCTTCAGCGGTATCGGTTTGGCCCTGGCGGCGACCGGCCTGCCTAGTCCGATTGCGACATTGGGCCTGGGCATGATGTTGGTGGGCCTGGCATTCAAGCTGTCACTGGTGCCATTCCACCTGTGGACCCCGGACGTTTACGAGGGTGCCCCTGCACCGGTGGCGGCTTTCCTGGCCACCGCGAGTAAAGTTGCAGTGTTCGCTGTCCTGGTGCGACTGTTCCAGATATCCCCGGCGGCCAGCAGTGGCGTGCTCCACGATGTGCTGGCGGTCATTGCAGTCGCTTCGATTCTGATCGGCAACCTGCTGGCGCTGACTCAGACCAACCTCAAGCGTCTGCTCGGTTATTCGTCTATCGCCCACTTCGGCTACCTGATGATCGCACTGGTTGCCAGCAATGGCATCGCAGTCGAGGCGATCGGCGTGTACCTGGTGACCTACGTGATCACCACACTCGGCGCTTTCGGTGTCGTCACCCTGATGTCCTCGCCTTACAGCGGTCGTGACGCAGACGCTCTGTTCGAATACCGTGGCCTGTTCTGGCGTCGTCCGTACCTGACTGCAGTGATGACCTTGATGATGCTATCGCTGGCGGGTATCCCGCTGACGGCCGGCTTCATCGGTAAGTTCTACATCATCACCACGGGCGTCGAGTCGCACCTGTGGTGGTTGTTGGGTTCGCTGGTCATCGGCAGCGCCATTGGCGTGTTCTATTACCTGCGAGTGATGGTCACACTGTACCTGGTCGAGCCCAAGCTGCACCGTCACGATGCTCCATTCAACTGGGCACAACGTGCCGGCGGTGTGATGCTGCTGGTGATTGCAGTCCTGGCCTTCGTTCTGGGTGTCTACCCACAACCATTGCTGGACATGGTGCAACACGCAGGCCTGCAACTGGTCAGCTGATACGTTGAAGTACAAAAAACCCTGCTCACGCAGGGTTTTTTTTTGCGAGAAATCTAGCCAGGCAAACGCATGGCCCACTTGGCCCGACAAACAAACCCCAGCGGCCACCACTGGCGCGATGACAAACCCGAACACCCCGAACGCCTTGCCAAATCATGCCGCTGAGCAGGATGTAAGCCGCCGTTCGATCAACCAGGTCATGGGGTATCGCGAAAGCGGGATAAGGCCGTTGCGGCCTTATCCCGAGCAGGTCAGATGCGGAACTGCCCAACCAGTTTGCCCAAGCGTTGACCCAGGTCTGCCAGACTGCGCGAAGTCTGTGCGCTTTGCTGGGTTTGGTCGGCGACACTGTCCACCGATTGGGCTATCTGATGCACGCTGCGGTTGATCTCTTCAGCCACTGCGGTCTGCTCTTCGGCGGCGCTGGCAATCTGCGCGTTCATTGAGTTAATCGTACCGATCAGCGCCGCAATCGTGTCCAGCGAGACACCTGCTTCATTGGCTCGCGCCGACGTACCATCGCCCGCCTCACTGGAGCGAGGCATGGAGTCTACGGCGCCCTGCGTGCCCAGTTGCAGACGATCGATCATGCCCTGAATCTGTTGGGTACTCTGCTGGGTCCGGCTGGCCAACGCACGCACCTCATCTGCTACCACGGCAAAGCCTCGTCCGGCCTCCCCTGCCCTCGCGGCCTCAATCGCCGCGTTAAGCGCCAGCAAATTGGTCTGATCAGCAATCGAGCGAATCACTCCGAGCACACTCACAATCGAAGACACATCATTCTGTAGGCTGTCCAAGGACGTGCCGCTGCTACGGATGTCATCAACCAACGCATGGATCTGCTTGATACTGCCATCCACCACACGCTTGGCCGCCTGGCCTTCCACGTCGGTCTGTTGGGCAGCTACTGCGGCGCCTTGTGCACTTTTAGCCACCTCATGAGCCGCTGCGGACATTTCGTTGATCGCGGTAGCTACTTGATCGGTTTCGTGACGCTGACGCTCCATCGCTTGCTCAGAGCGATGGGCCTGGTCGGATACTTCGCTGACCAATCCAGTCAGTTGCGTGGTCATTTCGGTAATTTGACGGACCATCCCATGAATTTTGTCGACGAAGCGGTTAAATGAGCTGGCCAGATCGCCTAACTCATCCCCGCTAGTGACCACCAGGCGACGAGTCAGATCGCCTTCGCCAGCGGCAATATCGTCTAGATTGGCTTTCATCAAACTCAATGGACGCACAATGGTGCCCGCCAGGACCGCCCCAACAATGGCAATCAACACCAGCAGCAGCAGAGCAACGCCGATGATGCTCAGCAATATCTCCTCCAGGCGCGCATCAACGTTCTTCTTGACCTCCATGACCTGAGCTTCGATCCCGTCCAGATTGACGGCGGTACCAATGACCATATCCCACTTGGGCAGGTATTCGGTGTAAGCGAGCTTGGGAATCAATACTTGAGAGTTGCCGGGCAACGACGACGAGTATTGTACGTAATGGGTGGCTGCCTTGCCGACCGCGACCAGTTCGCGGTTGACATAGACCCCATTGGGATCGCGGGCGTCTTTGAAGCTTTTACCAATGTCTTCCGGGCTGCTTCCCTTAAACAGACGTACCGCTTCCGAGTCGTAACCGAAGAAGTAACCGTCCTTGCCATAGGTAATAGTGGAAAGCATTTTCACCACCTGCGCTCGCACGGCCACGTCCCCAGGGGCCGCCGCGTCATACAAAGGCTTGATGGTACCCAGCGCGACGGCGACGTAGCTTTGCAGCGTGGCTTTGGTTTCGTTGAGCAGACGCTGTCGGGTGTCCTCGACCTCCTTTTTTGCCTGTCCCTGCAACATCAACACCGTGGTAGCGCTGATTACCAGAGCAAAAATCAACACCGGCAGGACTGCCAATGACAGTACTTTGGTCTTCAAATTAAGACGCATAAGTTTCCACTCTTATTGGTATTCCAATGTTTAGGTCGCAACGTTTTATTGGTTAGCGGCCCCAAACCTAAAAAGTTGAGAAGCGTCCGTCAGCTTTGTAGCCAAAAGCGTCTTTTATTGTCGGGATGAAGAAACAATGTGAATCGCAGATAGCGATAAAATCTCCCGCTCTATCCGCTGGAAAGACATCCCCATGTCGCTCAGTCAGCGTTCCATTCAATGGAAATTAACGGTGGTACCCGAGTGATCGAGCATCGTTCGCTCGGGAAGATCAATGTGTACCTGAAGCCCGCCCAGAGGGCTGGACAGCAACTTCAGCTGACCGCCCCATGCATCGACAATGTCACGCACGATACCTAGTCCCAAGCCGTGGCCGTTGACCTGTTCATCCAGCCGTGACCCACGGCCGAGCACCTCGTCGCGACGAGTCTCAGGAATACCAGGGCCGTCATCATCGATCAGCAAACAATAACTCTTCGACCGGTGCGTAATACTCAGGCGCACCACGCTGTCGGCCCACTTGCAGGCGTTGTCCAGCAGATTACCCATCAATTCAAGAAGATCCTCCCTATCCCATGGCAAACGCAGGCCGGGCGTAACCACCCAGCTCATTTCCAAGTGATCGCCATGGATCATACCCAGTGTTGCGAACAGCCCCGGCAACTCGGCGTCACAATCGAACTGCGCACCGGGCAAGGCGTCTCCAGACAGGCGTGCACGGTTCAATTCACGGGTCAGGCGCTGTTGAATCTGCTCCAGTTGTTCGCGCAACGTACTGCGCAAGGCTGGGTAAGCATCAAGCGTTTCACTGGCAGCCAGACTCACCAGCACCGCGAGAGGCGTTTTCAATGCATGCCCCATGTTGCCGAGAGCATTGCGTGAACGCTTGAGGCTGTCCTCGGTATGAGCGAGTAAGTGGTTGATCTGCGCAACCAACGGCTCAAGCTCTACCGGCACTTGATCATCAAGCTGTGAGCGCAGCCCCTGCTGCAACTGGGCGATCTGCTCTCGCGCATTCTCCAGTGGCCTCAGCGCACGACATACTGTGAGGCGCTGCAGGACGAGGATCAAAATCAACGCCGCACCCCCCAAACCCAGGCCAATTTGCTGCACACGCTGAAAGCTGGCTTCCACCGGCGTGTAGTCTTGAGCCACGGTAATGGAAATCACCTGTCCGAATCGACGGTAGTCCGCACGCAGAACCAGCAATGACTGACCGCTTTGTCCCAGCTCGAAATTGGTGTGCAGGCCCGGCGTTTCCGGGGTGGGGAACTCAATATCCCACAGCGAGCGGGAGCGCCAATGCCCTCCCGGAAAGTCGACCTGGAAATAATGGCCCGAATAAGGCTGCTGGTAGGCAGGTGTCAGGTGACGCTCATCCAGCTGAAGGCCTTCTGGACCCCGCGCAAGTGCTACCAACAGGTTCTGGCTTTCATTGCGCAGCCCTGATTCCAGGTAGCGCTGCAATCCCAGCTCAAACAACCACAAGCTGGTCTGAGCCAATACCAGCCCTATGATAAGCAGCACACTGATCAATCCCAGACTGAGACGAGCCTGTATGGACCTCACTCGACTTCCTCACCGAAGCGATAGCCTTGACCACGACGCGTCTCGATCACCGTGCGGCCAAGTTTGCGCCGCAGGTGATTGACATGAACTTCGATCACATTTGAGTCGCGTTCGCTTTCACCGTCGTAGAGATGCTCGGCCAAATGGCTTTTGGACAATATCTGCTCGGGATGCAGCATGAAGTAGCGCAGCAAACGAAATTCAGCTGCGGTCAGCTGAATTTCAACGCTGCCCTGGGCCACGCATTGACGGCCCTCATCCAGATGCAAACCCGCTGCCTCTAGCCTGGGCTTATTGGCCAGGCCATGTGACCGCCGCAGCAATGCTTGAATTCGCAGCTGTAGCTCTTCAGGGTGAAAAGGTTTGCTCAGGTAGTCATCGGCACCCGCCTTGAGCCCTTCAATGCGCTCAGCCCATGAGCCTCGGGCGGTCAGAATCAAGACCGGGGTAGCCAAACCACTGGCACGCCATTGCTGAAGTACGTCGAGACCCGGCAAACCGGGAAGCCCCAGGTCCAGGATAATCAAATCATAGGGTTCACTGCCCCCCTGATACACCGCGTCACGTCCATCGGCAAGCCAGTCTACTGCATAGCCCTGGCGTTTAAGCCCGGCGACCAGTTCATCTGCCAGCGGCACATGGTCTTCAACCAGTAACAGCCGCATCAATCATCTTCCTTGTCCTTTAATAATCGACTGTCGCGAGCGTCGAACTTCAACTCCCGAACCACACCTTCCACAGTCAGCAACTCTATGTCATAGAGGTATACGCCGTGTTTCTCCTCAAGCTCAGCCTCCAACAGCTTTGAGCCTGGGTAACGCCCCAGAGCTAGCCCTATCAGTTGATCGAGCGGCTGGATCACTCCTTGCTGGCGTAATTTCAGCGCTTCGTCCTGATCCAGGTCCCGCGCGCACAGCTCAGAGCAGAACAGAGCCAGGAGCAATGCGAAAAACCTGTAAGGATGCTCGCTTACTTTCATTACGTGTCCTGATGGTCCTTGAGAACCTGGCCGCTGGCGGCGTCCACTTCCACATCCCAATCAACGCCCTGCAGGTCACGCAGTTCGACCTGATAGACATGCTTGCCGTATTCCTCTTCAAGCCCGGTATCGGTAATCGCTGAGCCAGGGTGTTTAGCCAACGCGTCAGCATCAAGCTTTTCGAATGACTGAATAGTACCCGCATCTCTTAACTTCAACGCCTCACCCGGGCCTAAATCCCGAGCCAGGGCGATACCTGCGGTAAACGTAAGAGCTGCGACAGTGAGCAGTGCTGTGACGGCTTTCATATCAGGCCTCCTTAGAAATAAATGCTTTGCACGACTACAAAGATAAACAACTCAACTTAATTGAAGCTGAATTTATCTGGCCAGGTGCCATCATCCATCAGGCGTTCATGCAAGCAGCTTACAGCGTACTGGCCTGCGGTTTGTTTTAGCGCATAGGACAAACCATTGCTGCTAAACTGCTCGCCTGCTTTTATCGCCCTGGCGATAGCCACTTTCTAGAGTCGAATACACTGTGGAAATTTTCAAAGAGTTCACCTTCGAATCCGCACACCGCCTGCCCCACGTTCCTGAGGGCCATAAGTGCGGACGTCTGCATGGGCATTCATTTCGCGTGGCCATCTATTTGGCGGGAAAAGTCGACCCTCATACCGGTTGGATTCGTGACTTTTCCGAAATCAAAGCGATCTTCAAGCCTCTCTATGAGCGTCTCGATCACAACTATTTGAACGACATTCCGGGCCTTGAAAATCCAACCAGCGAAGTCTTGGCAAAATGGATTTGGGATCAGCTGAAGCCTTTGCTACCAGAACTCTCAGCCATTCGTATTCATGAGACCTGTACAAGCGGTTGTGAATACCGCGGCGACTGAGCTGAATTCAGCCATAAAAAAACCACCAGATAGGTGGTTTTTTTATGGCTATCGATTTTGTACCGCATGCAAGTGCAGGCTCTCGATGCGAGCGGACTGAAGCTTTTCGATGGTCGCCGTAAGCAACTCTTGAGCCCTATTTTCCTCGCACACAAACAAAACCCCTGTTTGCGTAAGCAAACAGGGGTTTCGGAATTTAATCTTGACGATGACCTACTCTCACATGGGGAAACCCCACACTACCATCGGCGATGCATCGTTTCACTGCTGAGTTCGGGATGGGATCAGGTGGTTCCAATGCTCTATGGTCGTCAAGAAATTCGGCTGCCGGATCGTCGTGCTTGCGCGCAACGGGCCAACTAATGGGGATGTGATAGATCTGTGGGTTGTTGCCAATTTTCGGTTTGTGTCGTCTTCACACACCGCAATCTGCTCTTTCGACGCAAATTGCTTGGGTGTTATATGGTCAAGCCTCACGGGCAATTAGTATTGGTTAGCTCAACGCCTCACAGCGCTTACACACCCAACCTATCAACGTCGTAGTCTTCGACGGCCCTTCAGGGGACTCAAGGTCCCAGTGAGATCTCATCTTGAGGCTAGTTTCCCGCTTAGATGCTTTCAGCGGTTATCTATTCCGAACGTAGCTACCCGGCAATGCCACTGGCGTGACAACCGGAACACCAGAGGTTCGTCCACTCCGGTCCTCTCGTACTAGGAGCAGCCCCTCTCAAATCTCAAACGTCCACGGCAGATAGGGACCGAACTGTCTCACGACGTTCTAAACCCAGCTCGCGTACCACTTTAAATGGCGAACAGCCATACCCTTGGGACCGGCTTCAGCCCCAGGATGTGATGAGCCGACATCGAGGTGCCAAACACCGCCGTCGATATGAACTCTTGGGCGGTATCAGCCTGTTATCCCCGGAGTACCTTTTATCCGTTGAGCGATGGCCCTTCCATACAGAACCACCGGATCACTAAGACCTACTTTCGTACCTGCTCGACGTGTCTGTCTCGCAGTCAAGCGCGCTTTTGCCTTTATACTCTACGACCGATTTCCGACCGGTCTGAGCGCACCTTCGTACTCCTCCGTTACTCTTTAGGAGGAGACCGCCCCAGTCAAACTACCCACCATACACTGTCCTCGATCCGGATAACGGACCTGAGTTAGAACCTCAAAGTTGCCAGGGTGGTATTTCAAGGTTGGCTCCACGCAGACTGGCGTCCACGCTTCAAAGCCTCCCACCTATCCTACACAAGCAAATTCAAAGTCCAGTGCAAAGCTATAGTAAAGGTTCACGGGGTCTTTCCGTCTAGCCGCGGATACACTGCATCTTCACAGCGATTTCAATTTCACTGAGTCTCGGGTGGAGACAGCGCCGCCATCGTTACGCCATTCGTGCAGGTCGGAACTTACCCGACAAGGAATTTCGCTACCTTAGGACCGTTATAGTTACGGCCGCCGTTTACCGGGGCTTCGATCAAGAGCTTCGCGTTAGCTAACCCCATCAATTAACCTTCCGGCACCGGGCAGGCGTCACACCCTATACGTCCACTTTCGTGTTTGCAGAGTGCTGTGTTTTTAATAAACAGTCGCAGCGGCCTGGTATCTTCGACCGGCATGGGCTTACGCAGTAAATGCTTCACCCTCACCGGCGCACCTTCTCCCGAAGTTACGGTGCCATTTTGCCTAGTTCCTTCACCCGAGTTCTCTCAAGCGCCTTGGTATTCTCTACCCAACCACCTGTGTCGGTTTGGGGTACGGTTCCTGGTTACCTGAAGCTTAGAAGCTTTTCTTGGAAGCATGGCATCAACCACTTCGTGTGCCTAAGCACACTCGTCATCAGCTCTCGGCCTTAAGATCCCGGATTTACCTAAGATCTCAGCCTACCACCTTAAACTTGGACAACCAACGCCAAGCTGGCCTAGCCTTCTCCGTCCCTCCATCGCAATAACCAGAAGTACAGGAATATTAACCTGTTTTCCATCGACTACGCTTTTCAGCCTCGCCTTAGGGACCGACTAACCCTGCGTCGATTAACGTTGCGCAGGAAACCTTGGTCTTTCGGCGTGGGTGTTTTTCACACCCATTATCGTTACTCATGTCAGCATTCGCACTTCTGATACCTCCAGCAAGCTTCTCAACTCACCTTCACAGGCTTACAGAACGCTCCTCTACCGCATCACCTAAGTGATACCCGTAGCTTCGGTGTATGGTTTGAGCCCCGTTACATCTTCCGCGCAGGCCGACTCGACTAGTGAGCTATTACG